>NZ_RBIN01000018.1 GCF_003633775.1 Kushneria sinocarnis | reverse complement strand
GGCGGTCTCAAGTTCCAAGCGCAACGCTATTGAAGGGTGCTCGGTCCGCCGACGGATTTCTTTAGCACCTCGGCGTAGACTTCCAGTGGGGTTCGCCAGTCCAGCGTCTGGCGAGGCCGTGTGTTCAGTGAGTCGGCGATCTCGTCGAGCTCTTCCTGACTGTAAACGGAGAGGTCCGTTCCCTTTGGCAGATACTGCCGCAACAGCCCGTTGGTGTTCTCGTTGGAGCCCCGCTGCCATGGGCTATGTGGGTCAGCGAAGTAGATCGCCGTACCGGTTTTCTGCGTGATCTCGGCATGCTTCACCATCTCTCTGCCCTGGTCGTAGGTCATGGACAGCCGCAGGGCTCGCGGCACCTCATTGAGCTTATCGCTGAAGCCAACGGCCGCCGCCGTGGCGGTGGTGCCATCCACTTTCGCCAAGATCACCAAGCGTGTGGTGCGCTCCACCAGCGTACCGACGGCGGAGCGATTGTTGGCACCCATGATGAGATCGCCTTCCCAGTGGCCCGGCATCAGGCGGACTTCAATCTCGGGCGGCCGCACGTGGATGCTGACCAGATCGGGAATCTGCTGGCGTCGATCCTTGCCACGACTGCGTGAGCGACGCTTGCCGTTGCCCTGCCGCAGGCAGGCGATGAGCTCTTTCTTGAGACTGCCGCGGGGCATCACATAGAGCGCGTTGTAGATGGCCTCATGCGAGACCTGCCGACGTGAATCGTTGGGAGACATGCGCTTCAGTGTGCGGGCTATCTGTTGCGGTGACCAGTACTTGCGCAGCAGGTGGACCACCACCTCGAAGAGCTCCCCGTCTGGGTGCAGCCTGGGACGCTGGCGTGGCCGATGTCGCGTCAGACGAGCCCGATAACCCGCCAAGCCGGCATCGTAGCCCTTGATGGGGTCGACCGTATGGCGAGCAATTTCTCGCGACACGGTGCTCGGCGCACGACCCGGGTGAGCGGCAATGGCCCGGATCGAATGCGTGGCTCGCATCATCATGATGGCGGCCCGGTCTTCAGCAGAAAGATGGCGATAGCAGTGGTTCATGGCAACACCGTACCTGATGGGTCACGTGTTGCGCTTGGTCATTGAGACCGCC
>NZ_RBIN01000017.1 GCF_003633775.1 Kushneria sinocarnis | reverse complement strand
GGAAACGCTGCATAAATCCCGCCGCAGCTGCCTGATCGCCATCGGCGGGGTAGAATCTGGCTACCCTGTCACCACCTGACCGAGCTACCCGATGAAGCAGATCTCGTTCGCCCAAGCCGAATACCAGAACAAGAAAAAGGTGACCCGTCGCGAGCGGTTCCTGACCCAGATGGAGGCGCTGGTGCCTTGGCAACGGCTCATCGACGCGCTGTCGCCGTCTTACTTCCCGAACGCAACGGGCAAGCGCGGCCGTCCGCCCATCGGCCTGGAGCGCATGCTGCGGATCTACTTCCTGCAGCAGTGGTATGCGCTCGCCGACGAGGCACTTGAAGATGCCATCTACGATAGCCAGGCGATGCGCGACTTCGTGGGTGTCGACTTGACCATCGAGAGCGTGCCGGACGCGACCACGCTGCTGCGTTTCCGCCACTTGCTGGAGAAGCATGCCCTGACCCAGCGGATCTTCGAGGAGATCAACGCCCACCTGGCCGAGAAAGGGTTATTCATGCGCGAGGGCACGATCGTCGACGCCACCATCGTGGCGGCCGCCCCTTCCACCAAGAACAAGATCAAGCAGCGCGATCCAGAGATGAAACAGACCAAGAAGGGCAACCAGTGGTACTTCGGGATGAAGGCCCATATCGGCGTCGATGCCGTCACCGGACTGACTCACAGCGTCGCCGCGACCTCGGCCAACGTTGCCGATGTCACCATGGCCGGCGCTCTGGTCCGGGAGGATGACAAACGGGTATACGGCGATGCGGGCTACACCGGCATGTGGAAACATCTCGACGAAGAGAAGGATGCTCCGGATTCCAAATGCTGCGTGGCCGCCAAGCGCGGCGCCATCAAGAAGATGGACGGCAGCCCCATGAAAACGCTGCTGCTGGCATTCGAAAAGGCCAAGGCCAGCATCCGTGCCAAGGTCGAGCACCCGTTTCATGTCATCAAGAACCTCTTCGGCTACCGCAAAACGCGCTACAAGGGGCTGGCCAAGAACCAGGCGCAACTCTTCAGCCTGTTCGGGCTGGCCAACCTGGTGCTGGCGACACGATGCGAGGGCCAAGTTGATGGGGCCAGTGCGCCTTGAATCTGCCCTGCCAGCCGGATAATCCGCCTGGCAGGGAAACGGACCACCTGAGGTGGTCAGAAAATGATCGCTGACGCGATGGTTGTGCCACTCTGAGCCCTTCAACCGCTCAGAGACGAATTGATCAGCGATT
>NZ_RBIN01000016.1 GCF_003633775.1 Kushneria sinocarnis | reverse complement strand
CGAACCCCACTGGAAGTCTACGCCGAGGTGCTAAAGAAATCCGTCGGCGGACCGAGCACCCTTCAATAGCGTTGCGCTTGGAACTTGAGACCGCCGTCATTGCCCGGCAGCCAGACCGTTCCACAAGGCAGGTGTTCATATGAAGCGTTCTTTGGCTACACCCGGTATTCACGAGCATGCCAGCCACTCGCCGGCTACCGGACATGACTCACCTTCTCTTGCTGCATCAACGAAGCCATATACCTGCCCCATGCACCCCGACGTCATTACCGATGTTCCGGAAGACTGCCCCCAATGCGGCATGCACCTCATGCCGATGGACGATGATGGCTCGCCGGAACATGCGGATCATCGTCATGACCAGAGGTATCATGACAACCGAGGGGCTGCCACACCGGTGAGCAGGGGGCAGTATGACAATGTGCCGGAGGGATACTCCGGCACCGTCTACACCTGTCCGATGCACCCCGAAGTGCGCCAGATAGCGGCTGGTGTCTGTCCGCTGTGTGGCATGGGCCTGGAGAGAGAAAAGGCGTTAGCCGGCGAGGAAGAACCCAATCCCGAACTGGTCGATTTCACCCGACGGTTGTGGGTCGCGGCCGTGCTCACGTTGCCGCTGCTGGTACTGACGATGGGCCCCTTTGTGGGACTGGGAGTCCGGGGCACCCTGGGCGAGCGACCGGCGCAATGGATCGAACTGTTGCTCAGTACGCCCGTCGTCCTGTGGTCGGGCTGGCCCTTTCTGGTACGTGGCTACCGGTCTTTCCGCACCCTGAATCTCAATATGTTCAGCCTGATCGCCATGGGCGTCGGCGCCGCCTATCTGTTCAGTATCGTGGCAGTATTAATGCCGGACATCTTCCCGGCGGGCTTTCGCGATGAGAACGGCAACGTCGGCGTCTATTTCGAGGCAGCGGCGGTGATCGTTGCGCTGGTGTTGCTTGGAATTGTGGGCTCGAGAAGGCACCGGCAAGGCGATCCGGGCCCTGCTGGACATGGCCGCCAAAATGGCGCGGGTGATTCGAGCCGATGGCAGCGAGGAAAAGATCGCACTGGAAAATGTCCAGGTCGGGGATCATTTGCGGGTGCGTCCCGGTGACAAGTTACCCGTGGACGGTGTGGTTATCGAAGGCCGCTCCTCGATCGACGAGTCGATGATCTCGGGCGAGCCGGTACCCGTGGAAAAGGTGGCCGGAGACAGAGTGACCGGGGCCACGATCAATGGCACCGGCAGTCTGGTCATGGAGGCGACGCATGTTGGCGCCGATACCCTGCTCAGCCAGATCGTCGAGATGGTAGCCAGTGCCCAGCGCTCGCGCGCCCCGATCCAGAAGTTCGCCGATACGGTAGCGGGCAGGTTCGTTCCCGTCGTCATCGGCGTGGCCATCATCTCATTCACCGCCTGGGCAATTCTGGGGCCGTCGCCGGCACTCGCCTACGTACTGGTTTCGGCGGTAGCGGTGCTGATCATCGCATGTCCCTGCGCGCTGGGGCTGGCCACCCCCTATCCATCATGACAGCCACCGGGCGCGGCGCGCAGATGGGGGTGCTGATCAGGAATGCCGAGGCGCTGGATCGTACATGCCCGGCGGCTGTCGCAGACCACGATGCGCAATATCAGGCAGAACCTGTTATTCGCGCTGTGTTACAACGGTGCCGGAATACCCATCGCAGCGGGTCTGCTGTTTCCGTTTTTCGGGATCCTTGTCTCGCCGATGTTCGCGGCCTTCGCGATGAGCGCTTCATCACTGTCAGTCGTCATGAATGCGCTGCGTCTGCGCAAGGTGAGAATCTGATCATGGCCGGCTTATTCGGGGTGAGGCCACCAAAAGACTGGCGATTCTGGCTGACACTGGCCGGCTTCGCATTCATTGCGCTTTTCTTCCTGTGGCAGGAGCATCGGGCCCATCTGCTCGGCGCCCTACCCTGGCTTCTCCTGCTGGCCTGCCCGCTGATGCATGTCTTCATGCATGGTGGGCATGGTCATGGCGGGCATACGCACGATTCGGCCGATCGCGAACGCAGGGGACAGCGGGATGAATAGCGACATGCAGGACTACGGACTGTGGAGCCTGGTCATTCTGTTCGCCTTTAGCTTCTTCAAGCCGAGCACCCGTCGGGACTGGCGCGCCTTCGGGGCGTTCAGCGCTTTCCTGGTGGCCCTGTTCACGGAAATGTACGGATTTCCGCTCACACTCTATTTTCTTTCCGACTGGCTGCAAAACCGCTATCGGGGAGTGGACTGGTTTACACATGACAGCGTCCATCTCCTGGAGATGCTGTTCGGATGGCGGAGATCACCGCACTTCGGGCCGTTTCACCTGCGAGTACGGCTTTCATCGCCGGAGGATTCTATCTGATAGCGACAGGATGACGTACGCTTCATGAGGCACAGCGCACCGGTGAACTGGCGATCAGCAGGCTTTATGCCCATGTCCGCCATCCCCAGTACACAGGCTTCGTGCTGGTGATGTTCGGCTTCCTGCTGCAGTGGCCTACCTTTCTCACTCTGGTCATGTTCCCAATCCTGGTGTGGATGTACTCGCGACTGGCCATTCGTGAAGAGCACAAAGTGGAGAGTCAGTTTGGAGAAAATGGCGGCGATATGCCGCGCGAACGCCTCGGCTTATCCCGCGTTTGCGTGCAGTTCGTTCGAATAAGTAGCTGGTTTGATCAGTTACCATTTGTTCCCGACGACGATCGATGGCAACTCCATGACTCGTGATGGGCATTATCCTTCATGTTCTGATCGACAAATCGATAGTGCTCCTGCCTGAAGCGAGTCCACCAGTCGTGACTTACTTCAACTTCATGTTTGATCAGAATTTCCTCAACGCAATCAATGCAAAGGCGCGAGGCATCATAAACGAAATCGAGCCGCTTCTTCTCCTCATTGAAAGAAACACTATCCACGCCCCGGAGCTGATCGACTTCAGCGATGGCCGCCTGCAGCTTTTCAGGATCGTTGGGCTCAAGCCTGAGGTGGCGGGTTACCAGGTTAACCGAGGAGATGCCGAGGCGATGGTCATGTTTCATGGCTGTTTCCCGTTGAGCGAAACTGCAAGCATCCGTGGACTATCCACAGACGAGATAGAGGATCAGGAAATCGAGGTCATGCTTGCCGTGAGTGATGCGAGGACTGGTTGATAAAAGGTTCAATGACGGCGGTCTCAAGTTCCAAGCGCAACGCTATTGAAGGGTGCTCGGTCCGCCGACGGATTTCTTTAGCACCTCGGCGTAGACTTCCAGTGGGGTTCG
>NZ_RBIN01000015.1 GCF_003633775.1 Kushneria sinocarnis | reverse complement strand
CGAAATCGGCATTGACATTTCGGTGGCGGTGAGTAAAATGCTCACTCTCTCGCAAACGGCACAGGCCACAGCGGGAACGCTCTTTAACAAGTCGATCAGGCAATTTGTGTGGGCGTCTGGTTCGCGACGGTGCGGCACAGCATCATCGGAAACAGACGACTCGTCAAAATGCGAGTTTTCGTTCCGAGTCAGGATTGATCCGCCACGATGGTCTCGACCATCGGTCAGGATCGCAGACTTTCAACTGAAGAGTTTGATCATGGCTCAGATTGAACGCTGGCGGCAGGCTTAACACATGCAAGTCGAGCGGCAGCGGACCCTTCGGGGTGCCGGCGAGCGGCGGACGGGTGAGTAATGCATGGGAATCTGCCCGGTAGTGGGGGATAACCCGGGGAAACCCGGGCTAATACCGCATACCTCCCACGGGAGAAAGCAGGGGATCTTCGGACCTTGCGCTATCGGATGAGCCCATGTCGGATTAGCTTGCTGGTGAGGTAACGGCTCACCAGGGCTGCGATCCGTAGCTGGTTTGAGAGAATGATCAGCCACACCGGGACTGAGACACGGCCCGGACTCCTACGGGAGGCAGCAGTGGGGAATATTGGACAATGGGCGAAAGCCTGATCCAGCCATGCCGCGTGTGTGAAGAAGGCCCTCGGGTTGTAAAGCACTTTCAGCGGGGAAGAAGGCGTGGCGGTTAATACCCGCCACGAAGGACATCACCCGCAGAAGAAGCACCGGCTAACTCCGTGCCAGCAGCCGCGGTAATACGGAGGGTGCAAGCGTTAATCGGAATTACTGGGCGTAAAGGGCGCGTAGGCGGCCTGTCACGCCGGGTGTGAAAGCCCCGGGCTCAACCCGGGAACGGCATCCGGAACGGGCAGGCTCGAGTGCAGGAGAGGAAGGTAGAATTCCCGGTGTAGCGGTGAAATGCGTAGAGATCGGGAGGAATACCAGTGGCGAAGGCGGCCTTCTGGACTGACACTGACGCTGAGGCGCGAAAGCATGGGTAGCAAACAGGATTAGATACCCTGGTAGTCCATGCCGTAAACGATGTCGACCAGCCGTTGGCCTCCTCGAGAGGCTGGTGGCGCAGTTAACGCGCTAAGTCGACCGCCTGGGGAGTACGGCCGCAAGGCTAAAACTCAAATGAATTGACGGGGGCCCGCACAAGCGGTGGAGCATGTGGTTTAATTCGATGCAACGCGAAGAACCTTACCTGCCCTTGACATCCCGGGAATCCGCCGGAGACGGCGGAGTGCCTTCGGGAACCCGGAGACAGGTGCTGCATGGCTGTCGTCAGCTCGTGTTGTGAAATGTTGGGTTAAGTCCCGTAACGAGCGCAACCCCTATCCCCATTTGCCAGCGGTCCGGCCGGGAACTCTGGGGAGACTGCCGGTGACAAACCGGAGGAAGGTGGGGACGACGTCAAGTCATCATGGCCCTTACGGGCAGGGCTACACACGTGCTACAATGGCGAGTACAAAGGGTTGCGAAGCGGCGACGTGAAGCCAATCCCGTAAAGCTCGCCTCAGTCCGGATTGGAGTCTGCAACTCGACTCCATGAAGTCGGAATCGCTAGTAATCGCGTATCAGAATGGCGCGGTGAATACGTTCCCGGGCCTTGTACACACCGCCCGTCACACCATGGGAGTGGACTGCACCAGAAGCGGTTAGCCCAACCTTCGGGAGGGCGACCGCCACGGTGTGGTTCACGACTGGGGTGAAGTCGTAACAAGGTAGCCGTAGGGGAACCTGCGGCTGGATCACCTCCTTAAACGCAACCGCCCGCGCGAATCAGCGCGCCCACAGCAAATTGCCTGATCGGAATAGAGCGAAGACTGTTCGGGTCTGTAGCTCAGTTGGTTAGAGCGCACCCCTGATAAGGGTGAGGTCGGCAGTTCAAGTCTGCCCAGACCCACCAAATTCGTCTCTCGCATTGTCAGAAGCCATCCCGCATGAAACACCATGTGGCGATATCGCTCTTTCGCGCGGGACACGAATGGCATCGTCAGAGGGGCCATAGCTCAGCTGGGAGAGCGCCTGCCTTGCACGCAGGAGGTCGGCGGTTCGATCCCGCCTGGCTCCACCACCGACCCGAAGAAAAGTACAGTCGCAAGTCGATTCGATGACACCATCGAGCCGGTTTCCGACTGTCGCTTTGCGACAGTACGCTCTTTAACAATGTGGATCATGCTGACTGTTCCGGCCGGCGACAACACCGAAGCGCACGCTTCGCGTCGTGATCGCCGGTCCGGACAAAACGTGATACGTCTCAAGCGTATCCGGCGAATCGTACGTCATCCTGATCAGACCCCTTGGGGTTATATGGTCAAGCGATGAAGCGCGCACGGTGGATGCCTAGGCAGCCAGAGGCGATGAAGGACGTGACAGCCTGCGATAAGGCTCGGTGAGGTGGCAAATAACCTGCGACCCGGGCATTTCCGAATGGGGTAACCCACTCACCGTCAGGTGAGTATCCATGAGCCAATACATAACTCATGGAAGCAAACCGGGAGAACTGAAACATCTAAGTATCCCGAGGAACAGAAATCAACCGAGATTCCCCAAGTAGTGGCGAGCGAACGGGGAGCAGCCCTTAAGCATGTGACTGGCTAGACAAAGTGTCTGGAAAGGCACGCCATAGCGGGTGACAGCCCCGTAGTCGAAAGCCTGATCATGTGAAATCGAGTAGGTCGGGGCACGTGAAACCCTGACTGAAGACGGGGGGACCATCCTCCAAGGCTAAATACTCCTGGCTGACCGATAGTGAACCAGTACCGTGAGGGAAAGGCGAAAAGAACCCCGGTGAGGGGAGTGAAACAGATCCTGAAACCGTGTGCGTACAAGCAGTGGGAGCACTCTCGAAGTGTGACCGCGTACCTTTTGTATAATGGGTCAGCGACTTGTTGTCGGTAGCGAGCTTAACCGCATAGGGGAGGCGCAGGGAAACCGAGTCTTAACAGGGCGCGCAGTTGCCGGCAACAGACCCGAAACCGGGCGATCTATCCATGGCCAGGGTGAAGGTCAGGTAACACTGACTGGAGGCCCGAACCGGGGTTCGTTGAAAAGAACTCGGATGAGCTGTGGATCGGAGTGAAAGGCTAATCAAGCCCGGAGATAGCTGGTTCTCCTCGAAAGCTATTTGGGTAGCGCCTCACGTATTACCACCGGGGGTAGAGCACTGTTTCGGCTAGGGGCCCATCCCGGGTTACCAAACCGAGGCAAACTCCGAATACCGGTGAGTACAGCGTGGGAGACAGACAGCGGGTGCTAACGTCCGTTGTCAAGAGGGAAACAACCCGGACCGCCAGCCAAGGTCCCCAAATCCCGGTTGAGTGGGAAACGATGTGGGAAGGCTCAGACAGCCAGGAGGTTGGCTTAGAAGCAGCCATCCTTTAAAGAAAGCGTAATAGCTCACTGGTCGAGTCGGCCTGCGCGGAAGATGTAACGGGGCTAAACCGGGTACCGAAGCTGCGGGCGTGTCCTTCGGACACGCGGTAGAGGAGCGTTGTGTACGTCTGCGAAGGTGTGTCGTGAGGCATGCTGGAGATATCACAAGTGCGAATGCTGACATGAGTAACGATAAGGGGAGTGAAAACCTCCCCCGCCGGAAGACCAAGGGTTCCTGTTCGACGTCAATCGGAGCAGGGTGAGTCGGCCCCTAAGGCGAGGCCGAAAGGCGTAGTCGATGGGAAACGGGTCAATATTCCCGTACCGGATGTCATTGCGATGGGGGGACGAAGAAGGCCAGGTGAGCCGGGCGTCGGTTGCCCCGGTGAAAGCATGTAGGCCGAGCGATCAGGCAAATCCGATCGCTCATCGGTCGAGATGCGAGACGAACATCCCACGGGATGGAAGTCACTGATGCCACGCTTCCGGGAAAAGCCTCTAAGCTTCAGATGACATGCGACCGTACCCCAAACCGACACAGGTGGTCAGGTAGAGAATACCGAGGCGCTTGAGAGAACCCGGGTGAAGGAACTAGGCAAAATGGCACCGTAACTTCGGGAGAAGGTGCGCCGGTGACCGTGACAGCCCTCGCGGCTCGAGCGGGCACCGGCCGAAGAGACCAGGTGGCTGCAACTGTTTACTAAAAACACAGCACTCTGCCAACGCGCAAGCGGACGTATAGGGTGTGACGCCTGCCCGGTGCCGGAAGGTTAAGTGATGGTGTCAGCCCCTTCGGGGGTGAAGCTCCTGATCGAAGCCCCGGTAAACGGCGGCCGTAACTATAACGGTCCTAAGGTAGCGAAATTCCTTGTCGGGTAAGTTCCGACCTGCACGAATGGCGTAATGATGGCCACGCTGTCTCCACCCGGGACTCAGTGAAATTGAAATCGCAGTGAAGATGCTGTGTACCCGCGGCCAGACGGAAAGACCCCGTGAACCTTTACTACAGCTTCACACTGGACGCTGATGTTGCTTGTGTAGGATAGCTGGGAGGCCGGGAACTCGTGGCGCCAGCCGCGAGGGAGCCACCCTTGAAATACCAGCCTTGCATCATCGGCGTTCTAACTCCGCACCGTGAGCCGGTGCGAGGACAGTGTGTGGTGGGTAGTTTGACTGGGGCGGTCTCCTCCCAAATCGTAACGGAGGAGCACGAAGGTACCCTCAGCGCGGTTGGAAATCGCGCAGTGAGTGCAAGAGCACAAGGGTGCTTGACTGCGAGACGGACATGTCGAGCAGGTGCGAAAGCAGGTTCTAGTGATCCGGTGGTTCTGCATGGAAGGGCCATCGCTCAACGGATAAAAGGTACTCCGGGGATAACAGGCTGATACCGCCCAAGAGTTCACATCGACGGCGGTGTTTGGCACCTCGATGTCGGCTCATCACATCCTGGGGCTGAAGTCGGTCCCAAGGGTATGGCTGTTCGCCATTTAAAGTGGTACGCGAGCTGGGTTTAGAACGTCGTGAGACAGTTCGGTCCCTATCTGCCGTGGGCGTCGGAAGTTTGAGAAGTGCTGCTCCTAGTACGAGAGGACCGGAGTGGACGGACCTCTGGTGTACCGGTTGTCACGCCCGTGGCATCGCCGGGTAGCCAGGTCCGGACGGGATAACCGCTGAAGGCATCTAAGCGGGAAGCCCCCTTCAAGATGAGACTTCCCCGGGGCCTTGCGCCCCCTGAAGGGCCCTCGAAGACGACGAGGTCGATAGGCGCGGTGTGTAAGTGCGGCAACGCATTGAGCTGACGCGTACTAATTGCCCGTGAGGCTTGACCATATAACGCCCAAGCGGTCTGCGATGACACGTCGCTGGATGCGCCGAAGACGCATCACACAGCATGATCCACGAATCCGTCGGGCCGCCCTGCGGCGACCCGACCACCGAATTGCCTGACGACCACAGCGAGCGGGTCCCACCCGATCCCATGCCGAACTCGGCAGTGAAACCGCTCAGCGCCGAGGGTAGTGTGGGGACTCCCCATGCGAGACTAGGTCATCGTCAGGCACCCCTTCCGAAA
>NZ_RBIN01000014.1 GCF_003633775.1 Kushneria sinocarnis | reverse complement strand
CGAACCCCACTGGAAGTCTACGCCGAGGTGCTAAAGAAATCCGTCGGCGGACCGAGCACCCTTCAATAGCGTTGCGCTTGGAACTTGAGACCGCCATTCCCAAGAATCAAAATGACACGCTTATTCATAATAGATATGGTATTTCAATCAGTTACAACCTGGCATGAGACTTGCTAAGTCATGATTGTGTTTTTATTGATTTGATCAAAGAGAATGTTTTCATGCTAACTAATGAACAGGCCAGAATTATTGCAACAACCGCACCGGTTGTCGCAGAGCACGCTGAAACCATCGCCAAAACCTTCTATCCGTTAATGTTCGAGCGTTATCCGCATGTGAGATCGATGTTCAACATGCGTCATCAGCAGACCGGTGAGCAGCCCCGGGCGTTGGCTCGTTCGGTCGTGGCTTATGCCCTTGATCGGGAGGACCCGATCGCGCTGGAGCGGCTCATGACACCGATCGTCAACAAGCATGTCGCCATCAATCTGCAGCCCGACCAGTATCCGATCGTGGGCGAGTGCCTGATGGCTGCCATTGGTGAAGTGCTTGGCGATGCCGTCACTCCTGAGGTGGCTGACGCCTGGGGCGGACTCTACTGGGAGTTCGCCAATCGACTCATCGATGCCGAAGAGCAGACCTACCGTCAGCTGGAAGAGGCGCCGGGGGGCTGGCGTGGTGAGCGCGAATTCTATCTGATTGATCGTGTGCCGGAGAGCGATGAGATCGTGTCGTTCTACTTCAAACCGGTGGATGGCAAGCCGATCCGAACCTTTCAGCCGGGCCAGTACCTGGGCGTGGCACTCGAGATCGACGGTGAACAGTCCCTGCGTCAGTACAGCCTGACGTCACGGCCGGGGGATGATTTCTATCGCATCTCGGTCAAGCGTGAGGGTCAGGGGCGGGCCAGCCGCCACCTGCATGATCATGTGAAGGTCGGCGATCACGTCAGGCTACTCGCGCCGGTCGGTGAGATGGTGCTCGATGATCGCGATGCGCCGGTCATGCTGATCAGTGGTGGCGTGGGCCAGACGCCCATGCTCTCACTCATGGCACAGGCGCTTGATGCAGGGCGCCGGGTGATCTACCTGCATGGCGCACGCAACGCTCGCGTTCATGCCTTTCATGAGCATCTGCAGGCGATGTCCGAACAGTACGGCAGCCAGCTGACCTATCGCTACGTCTACAGTGATCCGGAGACTGCCGATGGCCAGCACCACAAAGGCATCATCGATCGGGCGCTGCTGGCCGACTACCTGCCGCGTGAGGCGACGCCGAGCTGCTACTTCACCGGCCCCACTGGCTTCATGCGTGACCTGGATAACGAGTTGGCTGCTCTTGGTGTCGATGCACCGTATCGTCATTTCGAGTATTTCGGCCCCTCCGGTCAACTGCACTGAGTATCGCTGATACGCCAGCGCACGGCCCCTGCAGGTCGAAGGGGCCGTGGCCTGATGGACCGCTGGCGAGGCACGTTACTGCAGTCGCCTGACGCCCAGAATGGTGACTGGTTCTCGAGGGACATCGGCGTGGTGGCCCTTGTGAGTGGTCGGCACGCCGGCGATGGCATCAACCACGTCCATTCCTGATACCACATGTCCAAAGACGGTGTACCCGGGCGCCTGAAAGTTGCGGTAATCCAGTGTCGGATTGTCGACCAGGTTAATGAAGAACTGGCTGGTAGCCGAGTCCGGTTGGGCGGTACGCGCCATGGCAATGGTGCCACGGGTATTGCTGAGTCCACTCTCCTCCAGTGCCATGGGGGCATGCGTCTTTTTGGGCGAGAGATTCGCTGTCATGCCGCCGCCCTGGATCATGAAGCCGTCGATAACGCGATGAAAGATGGTGCCCTGATAGAAGTCTTCATCGACGTAGCGCAGGAAATTTTTCACCGTGCGAGGTGCCGCCGTAGCATTGAGTTCGAGCTCAATCTCGCCCTGGCTGGTTCTGATTTCGACGTGTGGATGAGTGTCATTGGCCAGTGCCAGAGGCGAAAACAGCGACAGTATCAGCAGGCCACTGCGCAGTAATGGTTTCAACATGAAGGGGGCTCCGATAGTAAATGAGATCAGCATCCGGCCGGAAGAGAAGAACCTGCTCGGCCACGAAGTACGCAAGGCGATCATTTCCACCCCTCTCGCGCCGCCCATACAGCTGCTTCGGTGCGGGTGCGCATGCCCATCTTCCTGAGCAGGTGGCGCATGTGAACCTTGACCGTACCTTCACTGATGTCCAGCCTTCGGCCGATTTCCTTGTTGGCATAGCTGCGTGCAATCAGACGCAGGATGTCGCGTTCTCGCCGGGTCAGCCGGGCGATGAGCACCTCGGGGCCGCTCGCAGGTTCGCGTAGTGCTCGCGCGAGAAGGCCCATGAGTCGTGGGTCGAAGGCATCATCCGAGGTTTCGAGACTGTCAATGGCGGTCAGCAGCTCTTCGGGGGCCGTGTCCTTGAGAAGATAACCACTGGCGCCGGCACGAATGGCCGCCAGCACGTCGTCCTGCTCTTCCGAAACGGTCAGCATGACAATGGGGGCCGATACTCCCGCCTCGCGCAGCCGGGTCAGTGTCTCGATACCATCCATACCCGGCATCCGCATATCCAGCAGGATCAGATCCGGCCTGTGGCGCTCGCAGATATCCAGCGCCTGCTGGCCGCTTTCGGCCTCGCCACACAGGGTCCAATTCTCGCTCATGGCCAGCAGTTGCTGTACCCCGCGACGAAAAAGCGGATGATCATCCACGATCAGAATGCCCCGGCCCTGCTCGGACTGCGTCATGTCCTGCTCCTTCAACGGTGAATTCAAGCGCCACCCGGGTTCCGCCGGTCTCGCGCCGAGTGAGTTCCAGCGTGGTCCCCAGACTGCGCGCGCGTTCAGCCATGATGATGGTGCCGTAATGATGGGAGCGATTCACCTGCTCGGGCAGGCCAACGCCGTCATCTTCAACGGCCAGTGTAATGTGCCCGTCATGTTCGAGCAGGCTGATTGACACCCGCTGGGCTGCGGCATGCTGAACCACATTGGCCAGTGCCTCGCGCAGAATCTGAACCAGGTGCAACTCCTGATCAGGAGAGAGCCTGTTATCGGCAATGGTCAGGTGGGTATCGATCTCGAGATGACCGCGCTCGGTAAACTCTGCCACCGTTGCATTGACCGCTGCCTTGATGCCGTCTTCGGTCAGACGCAGGCGAAAGGTGACCAGCAATTCGCGCAGTTGACGGTAGGCATGGTCGATGCCATCGCGCAGCTCACCGAGAATGACGCTGGCGGTACTGTCGACCTCCTTTGGCAGGGCGCGGGTCAGTCGCATTGCCTGAATGTTGAGGTAGCTGAGCGATTGCGCCAGCGAATCATGCAGCTCGCGGGCGATGACGGCGCGTTCGTCCATCAGCGCCAGACGACGTTTCTGCCGGCCCTGGGCGCGCAGCGCCAGCGCAGCCCCGAGCTGATCGGCCAGGGTTTCACAGATCCGACATTTCCAGTCCGGCAAGGGCGCGCCACCAGGTAGCCGGGCCATCAACATCAGAGGATCCTCTGTCTCCTCCAGCAGGGGGAAAAGATGGGTGTGCGGGGGATCATCCAGGGCGGTGTCCGGTGAGATCAGCGCCAGTTCGGCCGGTGCCATCAGCGCTTCGAAGGGGCTTAGCGCCTGCTGCAGATTGATGGCCTCGGGTGGCGTGGTGGCCAGGTAACGTGCGTTGTCATAAAGCAGGGAGAGCGCCAGATGGCTCTGTTGCAGGCGGTGGCCGCGCTCTTCGACCTGATCGTTGAGATGCCGGCAGAACACGTCGAGCTGGCCGGCCATGTCATCGATAGTGGCTGCCAGCAGGCCGATCTCATCGTTGCGCCAGTAGCCGGTGCGCGCCTGAAGCTCGCCGGCACGCAATGCCTCAATCACGCTCAGAAGCCGCCTGAGCGGTCGACGCACATGAAAATGGAGCTGATACGCACCCCAGCCAATCAGCGGCAGGGTGAGCAGTAATAATATGCCCTGCAGGGCACGAAGGCGTGCAATACGCGCTTCGGCCAGGTTCTGTAGATTGCCGGTCAATGCATCCAGACCGTTTACATGGGCAGTGATGCGTGCCGCATTCACATTCGCCGCCTGTTCGGGAGTACGCATATCCGGTCGTAGCGCACTGACCCACTCAAGGTGCAAGGCTGTCAGTTGCCGCGCAACCCTGGCGTTGTATTCAAGGGCTACTGCTTCATCAAGCTGCTGCCAGGTGTGATCCATGGCGTTCAATAGCGCCTGCCACTGTTGTGTATCAGCCGTGGGTGCTTGCGCCTTCAGGCGCCAGGTCTGCATGCGTAGCGAGCCAGCCTGATTGATGACCTGCGCATCATGGCGCGCCGTCTCCGCCAGCCAGCCGCTGGCTACCATTCCGCTCAATGCCAGTAACGATACCCCAGCCAGTATCAGTCCAAGCGTTAAACTCAGTGTGTAGTGCGAGGGCACAAATCGTCTGCCTACCCCCATGTTGCTCTCCTGCGCCGTATGGATACCTCCATGGAGGTAGAAAGAAAAATAAAAGGCTGTCCATTCAGTCTTCTACATAACAGCCAGGTACTATCTCCAATGATATAAGGCACTGATTTTACTTTATTTTCTTCCAGCCCGTTTTGACGACGATCAAAAGTCTGCGCAGCCCCCTGTGCAACAGTCGCCCTGACGCCATTTCCACAGGCACAAGGGCATGATCATGAAGGCAGATACCGCATCTCCCCGACGCTCGCAGCAGCGACGTGCGCTGGGTCTCTCGACACTGGCCTTCACGCTTTGCTTTGCGGTCTGGACGATTTTTTCGATCATCGGCGTACGTCTCAAGCAGGAACTGGGACTTTCCGATACCCAGCTCGGGTTGCTGATGGCCACGCCCGTCCTGACCGGCTCCGTCAGCCGACTCGTGCTGGGCATCTGGACGGATCGGTTCGGTGGTCGCTGGGTGTTCGGTCTGCTCATGCTGACCTCCAGCGCCTGTGTTTATCTGGTGACGTTCGCAACTACGTATGCACTGCTGCTGCTTGCTGCACTCGGTATCGGACTGGCCGGTGGCTCCTTCATCGTGGGGGTCTCTTATGTTTCGGCCTGGTATGAACGCGCACAACAGGGGACGGCGCTGGGGATCTTCGGGGCTGGCAATGTAGGAGCAGCCATTACCAGTTTTGTGGCGCCATCGCTGATGGTCGCACTGGGCTGGCAGGGCACGGCGCTGGTCTATGCCACCGTGTTGGGCGCCATGGGGGTAGCCTTCATGGTGCTGGCTGGCAACGATCCAATGCGTGCCGTTCAGGCGCAGAAACGTACCACGCTGAAAGTACAACTCGCCCCGTTGGCTGATCTGCGTGTATGGCGCTTCTCGCTGTATTACTTCTGTACTTTCGGCAGCTTTGTGGCACTGGCCATGTGGCTGCCGCTGTACCTGATGAACGTTTACGGACTGGGCCTGACGGCGGCCGGTATGGTGGCCACGCTGTTCTCGGTGCCGGCAGCGCTCTTTCGCATTCTTGGCGGCGTATTGTCCGATCGTATCGGTGCCCGGCGGGTGATGTACTGGACGCTGGGGGTGGGGGCGATCTGCACCTTTCTTCTGAGTTACCCACCGACTCAATACAGCGTGAGCGGCGTGCATGGCACGCTTGAGTTTTCACTCGCCGTCAATCTGCCGGTTTTCATTCTCCTGATTCTTGTGCTGGGTTTTTTCCTGTCGCTGGGGATGGCGGCGGTGTTCAAGCACATTCCGGTTTATTACCCGACCCATGTGGGCGCTGTGGGTGGGGTGGTCGGCATGGTCGGGGGGCTGGGCGGATTTTTCCTGCCACTGACATTTGGCATGCTCAACGATGTGGTAGGCATCTGGCAGAGCTGCTTCATGCTGATGCTGATCATCATCGTGGCGGCACTGTTGTGGATGCATCTGGCAATCCGCCGTCAGGAGCGCCGTGAATGGGCCACCAACACCCGCGGAGTGGATCTGCCGGAGCTTCTGAGGTCCGGGCACTTCGTGCTCGATGAGTGGCATCCTGAAGATGAGACCTTCTGGCGCCAGCGAGGGGCACGCATTGCCCGGCGCAACCTGTGGATCTCGATCCCCAACCTGCTGCTGGCCTTTGCGGTGTGGTCGATCTGGAGCATCCTGGTGGTACGCCTGCCGCAGCTTGGATTCTCCTATACACCCAACCAGCTTTTCTGGCTGGCGGCACTGCCGTCACTGTCCGGTGCCACGCTGCGTATCTTTTACAGCTTCATGGTGCCGATCTTCGGTGGGCGACGCTGGACAGCCATTTCGACCGCCTCGCTGTTGCTACCGTGCCTGTGGATTGGTGTGGCGGTACAGCACCCGAATACGCCCTATAGCGTGATGCTGATTCTGGCACTGTTGTGCGGTTTTGGCGGGGGCAATTTCGCTTCCAGCATGGCCAACATCAGCTTTTTCTATCCGCAGGCCCAAAAGGGCACTGCCATGGGCCTCAACGCAGGCCTGGGCAATCTGGGGGTTTCGGTACTGCAGCTGATTGGTCCGCTGGTGATTGCCGCTGGTGTGCTGGGGCCGGCCGCCGGTGAGCCGCTGATCGCCCGGCAGGGTGCCTACGCCGGAGAGCCGGTGTGGATTCAGAACGCTGCTTTCGTCTGGGTACCGTTGATTGTTATCGCCGCCATCGCGGCCTGGTTCGGCATGAATGACATCGCCTCGGCGAAATCTTCGTTCCGCGATCAGGCGGTGATCTTCAAGCGGCTGCACAACTGGCTGATGAGCTGGCTGTATCTGGGCACCTTCGGCAGCTTCATCGGCTTTGCCGCAGGCTTTCCGCTGCTCTCCAACATGCAGTTCCCGGATATCGATCCGACCCGCTACGCCTTCCTGGGGCCGCTGGTCGGCGCGCTGGCCCGCCCGCTGGGCGGCATGTTAGCCGATCGATTGGGCGGTGCCCGGGTGACGCTGTGGAACTTTGCCCTGATGGCTGTGGGCGTAATGGGCGTGCTGCTCTTTCTGCCCGAGCACGGTGAGGGCGGCAGCTTCGTCGGTTTCTTCGTGATGTTCATGGTGCTGTTCGTGGCCACCGGCATCGGCAACGGTTCCACCTATCGCATGGTGCCGGTGATCTTTTTCAATCAGCGCCGCCAGGCGCTGGGCGAGGAGCATCTCGATGAGGCTCGCGTTCAGGCCAACCGTGAATCCGCTGCCGTGCTTGGCTTCATCTCGGCCATTGCGGCCTACGGCGGCTTCTTCATTCCCAAGTCCTACGGCACTGCCACCGCCATGACCGGCAGCGTGGCGCCCGCCCTCTACGGCTTCATTTTCTTCTATCTCAGCTGCATGGCGCTGACCTGGTGGTATTACGCCCGTCGCAACGCCCCGGCCCCCTGCTAGGCACGCCCAAGGAGACTGCCCCATGAGTTACTTTCTCGACCGACTGCAGTACATGAAAAAGATCCGCACGCCGTTTGCGGGCGGCCACGGCGAGATGCGCGAGGAGAGCCGCGAGTGGGAGAACGGCTATCGCGCCCGCTGGCAGCACGACAAGGTAGTGCGCTCCACCCACGGGGTGAACTGCACCGGTTCGTGCAGCTGGAAGATCTACGTCAAGAACGGACTGGTCACCTGGGAAACCCAGCAGACCGACTACCCGCGCACCCGGCCGGACCTGCCCAACCACGAACCCCGTGGCTGCCCGCGCGGGGCGAGTTACTCCTGGTATCTCTACAGTGCCAATCGGCTCAAGTACCCGCTGGTGCGCAAGGCGCTGGTCAAACTCTGGCGCGAAGCGCTTGCGCAGCACCCGGACCCGGTCGATGCCTGGGCCTCGATCGTTGAGGACCCTGAAAAGACGGCGCAGTACAAGCACCTGCGCGGCCTGGGCGGGTTCGTGCGTGCCGACTGGGAAGAGCTGGAAACCCTGGTGGCGGCCTCCAATGTCTATACCACCAAACAGTACGGCCCGGATCGCATCATCGGCTTTTCACCGATTCCGGCCATGTCGATGGTCTCCTACGCCGCGGGCGCGCGCTATCTGTCACTGATCGGCGGGGTATGCCTGTCGTTCTACGACTGGTACTGCGACCTGCCGCCGGCCAGCCCCCAGACCTGGGGCGAGCAGACCGACGTGCCGGAATCCGCCGACTGGTACAACTCGAACTACATCATCGCCTGGGGCTCCAACGTGCCCCAGACCCGCACGCCGGATGCGCACTTTTTCACCGAGGTGCGCTACAAGGGCACCAAGACGGTCGCAATCACCCCGGACTACGCCGAGGTCGCCAAGCTCTGCGACGAGTGGCTGAGCCCCACCCAGGGCACCGATTCGGCGCTCGGCATGGCGATGGGCCACGTGATCCTGAAGGAGTTCCATCTCGAGCGGCCCAGCGCGTACTTCACCGATTACGTGCGCCGCTACACCGATATGCCGATGCTGGTCGAGCTGGAAGCCCGCGAGGACGGCAGCTTCGTGCCCGGCCGCCAGCTGCGCGCCGCCGATTTTGATGAAGCGCTGGGTCAGGACAACAACCCCGAGTGGAAAACGGTGGCGTGGGACGAGACGCGCGATCAGCTCGTCGTGCCGCGCGGCTCGATCGGGTTTCGCTGGGGCGAAAGCGAAGCCGGTCAGGGGCGCTGGAACCTGGAGCCGCGCGACGCCGAAGGCGACGAGATTCACCTGCGCCTGTCACAGGTCACCGATCATGACGAGGTGGTGCGGGTCGGCTTCCCCTACTTCGGCCACATCCGCCATGAGCATTTCAACCACGTCGACGGCAACGACGTGCTCTATCACCACCTGCCGGCTCGCCGGCTGACGCTGGCCGATGGCCGCGAAGCGCTGGCAGTGACCGTCTTTGATCTGATGGTCGCCAACTACGGCATCGATCAGGGCCTGACGCTTGCCGGCAGCGAGGACGATGGCGCCACCTCGATCGACCAGATGCGTCCCTACACGCCGGGCTGGCAGGAAGCGATCACCGGGGTCCCGGCCGCTCAGGTCACCAGACTGGCCCGCGAGTTTGCCGACAACGCCGACAAAACCCACGGGCGCTCGATGATCATCGTCGGTGCCGGGCTCAACCACTGGTACCACATGGACATGCAGTACCGGGGCCTGATCAACATGCTGATCCTGTGCGGCTGCATCGGCCAGACCGGCGGCGGCTGGGCCCACTACGTCGGTCAGGAGAAGCTGCGCCCGCAGACCGGCTGGCTGCCGCTGGCGTTCGGGCTGGACTGGAACCGCCCGCCGCGCCAGATGAACGGCACCTCGTTTTTCTACAACCACTCAAGTCAGTGGCGCTTTGAAAAGGTCGAGGTGAAGGACCTGCTCTCGCCGCTGGCCCGCCGCGAGGACTATTCCGGCAGTCTGATCGACTTCAACGTGCGCGCCGAGCGCATGGGCTGGCTGCCCTCCGCGCCGCAGCTGAACACCAACCCGCTGCGCCTGGCCGCCGCCGCCGAAGCCGCCGGCAAGCCACTCAACGATTACGTGGTCAATCAGCTCAAAAGCGGCGATCTGCGCTTTGCTGCAGAAGACCCGGACAGCCCGCAGAACTTCCCGCGCAACCTGTTCGTATGGCGCTCGAACCTGCTGGGCAGCTCCGGCAAGGGCCACGAGTACATGCTCAAGTATCTGCTCGGCACCACCCACGGCCTGCAGGGCAAGGATCTCGGCGAGATGGGCGGGGCGCTGCCGGAGGAGGTCGAGTGGCGTGATGAGGCCCCCGAGGGCAAGCTCGACCTGCTGGTCACGCTCGATTTTCGCATGTCGACCACCTGTCTCTACTCCGACGTGGTGCTGCCCACCGCCACCTGGTACGAGAAGGACGATCTCAACACCTCCGACATGCACCCCTTCATTCACCCGCTGACCGCGGCCACCGACCCAGCGTGGGAATCGCGCAGCGACTGGGAGATCTACAAGGGCATCGCGAAGGCCTTCTCTCGCGTATGCGTGGGGCATCTGGGCGAGGAGACCGACCTGGTCACCCAGCCGCTGCAGCACGACTCCCCCGGAGAGCTGGCCCAGGTGGACGTGAAGGACTGGAAGCGCGGCGAGTGCGAACCGATCCCCGGGCGTACCCTGCCCAATCTGGTCGCGGTCAAACGCGACTACCCGGCCACTTATGAGCGCTTCACCTCGGTCGGACCGCTGCTTGATAGCCTCGGCAACGGCGGCAAGGGCATCAACTGGCCCACCGGCCCCGAGATCGATCTGCTTGGCAAGCTCAATCGGCGCAAGGCGGAAGGCCCGGCCGAAGGTCGCCCGGTCATCGACAGCGCCATCGACGCCGCCGAAATGATTCTGACGCTCGCTCCCGAGACCAACGGCAAGGTGGCAGTGCGTGCCTGGGAGGCGCTGTCGAAAATCACCGGCCGTGATCATGCCCATCTGGCGCTGCCCAAGCATGAGGAGAAGATCCGCTTTCGCGACGTGGTGGCCCAGCCGCGCAAGATCATCTCCAGCCCCACCTGGTCGGGGCTCGAGGATGAGCACGTCTCCTATAACGCCGGCTACACCAACGTCCACGAGCTGATTCCGTGGCGGACCTTAAGCGGTCGCCAGCAGTTCTATCAGGACCACGCCTGGATGCGCGCCTTCGGCGAGAGCCTTTTGACCTACCGTCCGCCGATCGACACCCGCGCAGCGATGGCCGGGGTCAAGCGTCCGGATGGCAACCGGAACCCCGAGCGGGTGCT
Organism: Kushneria sinocarnis; assembly: GCF_003633775.1. Taxonomy (GTDB): domain Bacteria; phylum Pseudomonadota; class Gammaproteobacteria; order Pseudomonadales; family Halomonadaceae; genus Kushneria; species Kushneria sinocarnis. Next base: position 626 of record NZ_RBIN01000014.1, on the reverse strand, counting down.
CAACTGGATCACTCCGCACCAGAAGTGGGGCATCCACTCCACCTACTCGGACAACCTTCTGATGCTGACGCTGTCGCGCGGCGGGCCGATCGTGTGGCTCTCCGAGGATGATGCGAAGTCACTGGGCGTGGAGGACAACGACTGGATCGAGCTCTACAACGCCAACGGCTCGATCGCCGCGCGGGCGGTGGTCAGTCAGCGGGTCAAGAATGGCATGGCGATGATGTATCACGCCCAGGAGCGCATTGTGAATGTGCCGGGCTCGGAGATCAGCGGTACCCGCGGCGGCATCCACAACTCGGTCACCCGCGTGTGCCCCAAGCCCACGCACATGATCGGCGGCTACGCCCAACTCTCGTATGGTTTCAACTACTACGGCACTGTCGGCTCCAACCGTGATGAGTTTGTAGTTGTCCGCCGCATGCACCACATCAAATGGCTGGATGAGGAGGGTGCCGACAGCGTGCAGGACCCCGTCAAAAGGTAAGACTTTATTGAACGTATCAGGCGCTCCACCGGAGCGCCTGATACGGCGGTCTCAAGTTCCAAGCGCAACGCTATTGAAGGGTGCTCGGTCCGCCGACGGATTTCTTTAGCACCTCGGCGTAGACTTCCAGTGGGGTTCG
>NZ_RBIN01000013.1 GCF_003633775.1 Kushneria sinocarnis | reverse complement strand
CGGCCCGGTCTTCAGCAGAAAGATGGCGATAGCAGTGGTTCATGGCAACACCGTACCTGATGGGTCACGTGTTGCGCTTGGTCATTGAGACCGCCGACCCACCGTGCCTAAAACAAACGCCCATGCTTTGCCGGTCATGGCGTTTGCCCATCCCACTGGAGATATGAAATGCCACAGCGACACCCTTCCAACTCCAACCTGCACTTACATTACAACAATTCATATAACGGCCTAGGGGTTCAGATGGAGTCCTTGCCGATGGTGGCCGAGTACCTTGAGGCGCTCCACGCTACGCTGCAGAAAGCCATGAGCGATTACCCTCGAGTGATGGCTTTTCGGGTTGACCCGGTTATTCCTACCGTGATCAGCGACAGGATGACGTCGGAAGACCACAAGCTCCTTATCAAGCGGTTCATCGCTTCCCTGAAAGCCATCATCAAGCACGATAGGACACGGAAGTGTCGGAGCAGCTGGGTGCCGGATACCAAGGTCCGCTACGTCTGGTGTCGGGAGGTCGGTACCAATGGCAAGCTGCACTACCACTTCTTCTTGATCCTCAATCGCGATGCTTACCACATGCCCGGGAGAGCATGCTCGCCTAACGAGAACCTCTCCAACCGTATCTCGCGTGCCTGGTACAGCGCGTTAGGTGTGGAATGGAATCCGGAGGATCCTTGGATACATGTGCCAGCTAACCCAGTGTACTGGGTCGACAGGGGGAATGTGGGCCACTTTCAGAAAGCCTTCTACCGAGCTTCTTACATGTGCAAGGCTGATACGAAACACTACGGTCTAGGGCTGCGGGCGTTTGATACCAGTCGGGACTGAGCACTAGAACAAGAAGAAGGCCACCCGCCGCGAGCGGTTCCTGCCCCAGGTGGATGCCGTGGTGCCATGGCTGCCTGAGCCGTATGTGGCATGGGCAGGGCAGTCAATACAGTTTTCTGCGAACCACGATAAAGCGCGTGATCCAGGACTACCTGCTCAATGGGACGGTTCAGCGGTTCAGGGGCTATATCGACGCAAAGCGGTTATCGAAGCAAGCCAATGCGTGACTGGCGCTCAGAGCCTGCCTCCAGGATTGCTGGATGCTCTCTTTGTCAGCCCATGGCCTTCACGCGTCAACTCTGGTGAGATAGGCGGCTATAATCGCGGCCATTCAAGTCAGCCGCTCACCGAATACAGGAAGCAAGCGTTACATGATCCTCACCCTCAACCAGCTGGAACGGCACCTCTTCAAGGCGGCCGACATTCTGCGTGGGCGCATGGATGCCTCGGAGTTTAAGGAGTACATCTTCGGCATGCTGTTCCTCAAGCGCTGTTCGGACGTTTTCGAGCAACGCCAGGAGGAGGTCCGCGAGCAGCTGAAACAGGCCGGCAAGAGCGACATCGACATCGCCCAGATCATCGAGATGCCGAGCTGGTACAAGGCCTCTTTCTACGTTCCGGAGCAGGCGCGTTGGCCTTACCTGCTGAAAGAGGCCCACCAGGGCGTCGGCAATGCGCTGAACAAGGCGTTGGCCGGCCTGGAAGAGCACAACACCAGCCTCGCCGGGGTGCTGGAGCACATCGACTTCACTCGCAAGGTGGGTTCCACCACATTGCCGGACAAGAAGCTCCGCGACCTCATCGTCCACTTCAGCGAGTACCGGCTGCGCAACGAGGACTTCGAGTTTCCCGACCTGCTGGGTGCCGCCTACGAATACCTAATCCGCGACTTCGCCGACTCCGCCGGCAAAAAGGGCGGCGAGTTCTACACGCCGCGCCCGGTGGTTCGCATGATGGTGCGGTTGATGAACCCGCAGCAAGGTCACAGTGTCTACGACCCCTGCATGGGGTCGGGCGGTATGCTGATCCTCTCCAAGGAGTACCTAGAGGAACAGGGCGGCGATCCGCGCCGGCTCAACCTGTTCGGCCAGGAGACCTCCGGCTCGGTGTGGGCCATCGCCAAGATGAACATGCTGCTGCACGACATCAGCAATGCTGATCTGCACAACGAGGATACCCTGACGGATCCACAGCATGTCGAGGGCGGCGAACTGATGCACTTCGACCGCATTCTCACCAATCCGCCCTTCTCCATTGGCTATACCCCCAGCCAGCAGTTCCCCGAGCGCTTCCACTACGGCAGCGTGCCGGAAGGTGCCAAGAAGGCCGACCTGATGTTCCTGCAACATATGGTCGCCAGCCTCAAGGCCGATGGCATGCTGGCCACCGTCATGCCCCACGGCGTGCTGTTCCGCGGCGGCGACGAGAAGCGTATCCGCGCCGGTCTTTTGGAGGACGACCTGGTGGAGGCGGTGATCGGCCTGGCCCCCAACCTGTTCTACGGTACCGGCATCCCGGCCAGCATCCTGGTGCTGCGCGCCAAGGGCGCCAAACCCGAGGAGCGCCAGGGTAAGGTGCTGTTCATCAACGCCGACCGCGAATACTACGAGGGCCGCGCCCAGAACCACCTGCTGCCGGAGCACATCGAGAAGATCGCCAGCACCTTCGAGGCCTTTGCCCAAGAGCCGGGGTTCTCTCGCGTGGTACCCATCGCGGAGCTGCGCGACAACGACTACAACCTCAACATCCGCCGCTACGCTGACAACACGCCGTCGCCGGAGCCCCAGGACGTGCGCGCCCACCTCAAGGGTGGCGTACCGATGGCCGAGATCGACGCCAGGCGCCCGCTCTTCGACGCCCAGGGGCTCGATCCCATGGCGCTCTTCATGCCGCGAGCGAATGACGCCGACTACGTGGACTTCGCCGAGCGGCTGGATGAGAAGCGCGATCTCAAGCCCGCCATCGAGAACAATACGAGCCTGCAGCAGAAAGAGGCCCGGGTCATGCAGGCCTTCGAAGCCTGGTGGCGAGAACACGGCAGCAGCATTACCTCGCTGAGCAATCAGCAGGGTCGGCTCACCGGGCTGCGTGATGAACTGCTTCAAAGTTTTACCACAGCGCTGGACGCCACCGCCATGCTCGACCGCTTCGCAGTGCGCGGCATCATCGCCGGCTTCTGGTTCGACAACAAAAACGAGTTCCGCACCCTACAAGCCCGCGGCTGCCTCGGCGTGGTAGACGCCTGGCGCACCAGCATTAATAGCCTGCTGGAGGACGAGCAGAGCAAGGCCAACCCGCTGGATCACCGCCTGGTGCACTTCCTGCTCGAGGACTACGTGGCCGAGCTGGAGGAGCTGGCCGCCCGCAAGGCCGAGCTGGACGCCCAAATCAAGGCCGCCGAGGCCAAGCCGGAGGGGGATGACGGCGAGGAAGCGGAGTCGGGCGATAGCGAGGACGACGATGCTCCGACACCAGAGCAGATCAAAAGCTGGAAGAACGAACGCACTCAGGCGCGCAAGGCCCACAAGGCCAAGGTCGGCAATTTCGAGACGCGCCTGAATCAAGCCGTGGACGCCCTTGACGAGCCCGCCGCCGCCGAGCTGGTCGGCACCATTCTGCACAACGATCTCAAGAGCATCCTCGAGCGCCATATCCGCCAGCAGCGCCAACAGGTGATCGCGGCCTTTGAGACCTGGTGGGACAAGTACCGCGTGACACTGGCCGATATCGAGTCCGGGCGCGATGCCGCCGCCAAGGAGCTGCAGCAGTATCTGGAGGGACTGGGGTATGTCTGATTACTCTGACTTCAAACCAAGTAAGCTTGGCGAAATTTCCAGGCCACGGCAATGGCCCACAATCAGTCATGAAGTGATAAGGAGGGTAGGCCTTTACCCTGTTTATGGCGCCAATGGAGTTATCGGCTTCTATGACTCTTACACACATGAAAAGCCTACTGTAGCCATCACTTGCCGAGGCTCAACTTGCGGCGAGATCCATCTTACGCCAGAAAAATCATACATAACTGGCAATGCAATGGCGCTAGACGACCTCAATACATCTCGTCTCGATCAGCGCTATCTCTATCACTTTCTCAAGCATGATGGACTAAAAGACTGCATCACCGGGTCGGCCCAACCCCAAATTATAGGGAGTGCTTTAAAGGACTTCCTTGTATGGCATCCTTCTCTTGAGAGCCAGCGCCTCATTGCCCGCATCCTCGATACTCTCGACATCCAGATCCAGAAGACTGAGGCGCTGATCGCCAAGCTGGAGAAGGTCAAGGAGGGCCTACTCCACGATCTGTTGACCCGCGGCATTGACGATAGCGGCCGGCTCCGCCCCAGTCCTGAGCAGGCCCCTGAGCTCTACAAAGAGTCGCCGCTGGGGTTGATTCCGAGGGAGTGGGAGTATGCTGCGATTAGCAAAATGATGACCTCAACTACTCTGGGAACTGCACGTAGGGGGGGCGGCTCATCGCCAAAGCTAAAGCTTATCAAAATGGGTAATCTTAACTGGGGGAACAAACTATCGCTTACGGATATTGAAAACATCTCAGCAAGCAAAGTTTCTAAAAGTCTTTTGCTGCGCGATGGAGACCTGCTCTTTAATACAAGAAACACTCCAGAGCTTGTTGGTAAAACATGCTCATGGAAAGGCGAGGGAGATCTTTTCACCTTCGACAACAACATCCTGAGAATCCGCTTCTCTGAGCACACAAATGGTCATTTTGTCAGTAGCTATATGGGCTCCACTCTTGGAAGAAAACGTATAAGACAGCTGGCCACAGGAACAACCTCAGTTGCGGCCATATACTGGAGAAATCTGTCGAGACTCGAAATCCCCATGCCAAGCCCAAGAGAGCAAAAGCTAATCGTGGAGAAGGTAAGCTCACTACAGAACAACATCGACTCTTTAAGAGGCGACCTAATGTCCCGTTATAGGCTCAAGTCAGGCCTAATGGACGACCTCCTGACCGGCCGCGTCCGTGTCACGCCACTTCTCGACACGGCCCAGGCCACCACCCCGGCATAGACCGGGGCTCTCACAACAACATCAGGACAACATCGCACAGGGAACCGCCATGACCACCTTCGACAGCACCAAACGCTCGCTCCCCGAGCTGCTCAAGGACATCACCACCGGCAAGATCCAGCTCCCCGACTTTCAGCGCGGCTGGGTGTGGGACGACGACCACGTGAAGAGCCTCCTGGTCAGCATCGCCCGCTCCTTCCCGGTAGGCGCGGTGATGCTGATGGAGACCGGCGGCGAGGTGCGCTTCCAGACCCGGCCGGTGGAGGGCGTCGACCCCAACACCGTGACCAAGGACCCGGACCACCTGATCCTTGACGGCCAGCAGCGCCTGACCAGCCTGACCCAGGCGGTAGGCCTGGATGCCCCGGTGGATACCCGCACCGCCAAGGGCAAGAAGGTCCGGCGCCACTACTACTTCGACATTCGCATGGCACTGGAAGGTGAAGACCGTCTGGAGGATGCCGTGGTGGCGGTGGATGAAAACCGCCAGACGACCAAGAACTTCGGCCGCGACGTGGACTTGGACCTCTCCACCCGCCAGCTCGAGTGCGAGCAGTTGCTCTTCCCCTGCGACAAGATCCTCGATCCCTCGGATTGGCTACAGGATCTCTTCGTTTACCACCAGGAAGCCATGAGGGAGTTTCTGGAGTTCCAGAAGAAGATTCTCGGCGCCTTCTCCGCCTATCAGTTGCCAGTGATCGAACTGAAGAAGGAGACCTCCAAGGAAGCGGTCTGCCTGGTGTTCGAGAAGGTCAACACCGGTGGTGTCCAGCTTTCGGTTTTCGAGCTGATTACTGCCAGCTATGCGGCGGAGGGCTATAATTTGCGCGACGACTGGTTCGGCTCCGATATTCGCAAGGTCCCCTCGCGCAAGGCCCGCCTCGAGAACCACGAGCTACTGGCGGATGTCGAGAGCACTGACCTGCTCCAGGCCATCACCTTGCTGCATACCCATGAACGCAAGCAGGAGGACCTGGCCGCCGGCAAGACCGGCAAGCAGGTTCGCCCGGTCAGCGCCAAGCGTGCCTCGGTTCTTGACCTGCCACTCGAGGCGTACCGGCGCTGGGCCGACGCCGTGGAGAAAGGCTTCATCGAGGCGGCCTACTTCCTCAAGGGCGAGTGTTTTTACAGCCGCCGCGAGCTGCCCTACGCCACCCAGTTGGTGCCCCTCGCCGCCTTGCTCACCTTGCTCGAAAACCGCTGGCGCGAACCCCGTATTCACGCCAAGCTCTCACGCTGGTTCTGGAGCGGCGTGCTGGGCGAGCTCTACGGCGGTTCCGTTGATACTCGTATAGCCCTGGACTTGGAGGAGCTGATGAACTGGTTCAAGGATGACGCCGAATTGCCACGCACGGTGATCGACGCCTCCTTCGATCCCACCCGCCTGGAGTCACTGCGTAGCCGCAACAGCGCCGCCTACAAGGGCATCAACGTGCTGATCCTGCGCGAGGGCGCGGAGGATTTCTTCTGGAAAGGCGATATCCAGGAGTTGGATCTTCAGGGCGTTGAGCTGGATATCCACCATATTTTTCCGCGTGCCTGGTGCGAAGCACAGGCCATTCCGCCTAGGATCTACGACGGCATCATCAACAAGACGCCGATCTCCGCCCGCACCAACCGCATGATCGGCGGGGATGCGCCGTCTGAGTACCTGGCCCGCTTGCAGGACCACAAGCAGGTCCAGCTCGACGACGAGGCGATGAACGACATCCTCGAAGGCCACCGCATTCCGACCGGGGCCCTGCGCACCGACGACTTCCATGCTTTCTACCAGCAGCGCAAGAACCGCCTGCTGGAGATCATCGAGAAGGCCATGGGCAAGAAGCCGCTGGCGGGTGCCGATGAGGAAGGGGAAGACTGAACATGGCCAATGACCTCTCGCGCAGCCTGAATCCTCGAAAGGCGCTGATCTTTCGCATCACGCACTGCGACAACCTGCCGTGGCTGCTGGCGAATGGGCTCTACTGCAGGTCGGCCGAGGAGCAGGATCCGGGCTTCGTTACCATCGGCAAGCAGGAGTTGATCGACAAGCGGATGACGCGAGAGGTGCTGCTACCGCCAGGCGGCATGCTGAGCGACTATATTCCTTTCTATTTCACACCGGCGTCGATGATGCTCTATAACATCGTCACCGGCCATGGCGTGCCGAGGCAGGACCGCGAGGATATCGTCGTACTGGTGAGCTCGTTACCCCATCTGGAGCAGCTCGGGATCAGTTTTCTCTTCACTGATCGGCATGCTTACCTGGCCAATGCCGAGTTCAGCGATCGGCTGGAGGATCTTGCGGATTTCGTTCCCTGGGATCTTTTGCAGGCCAAGGACTTCAAGCGCGACCTCGAGAATCCTGACAAGACGGATCGCTACCAAGCCGAGGCGCTGGTGCATCACTATTTGCCGGCCTCGGCATTGCTTGGCATTGGCACGTATACTGATCAGGTGCGAGATGCTGTCGAGGCGCAGATCGCGGCACAGCATCTTCAGCTGAAGGTGGTGACACGACCCAACTGGTTCTTCCCATGATTGAATACACCCAAGGCAACCTGCTCGAGGCCGATGTCGAGGCGCTGATCAACACCGTCAACACCGTGGGGGTGATGGGCAAGGGTATCGCTCTGATGTTCAAGGAGGCCTTCCCCGAAAACCTGGCCGCCTACGAGGCCGCCTGCCAGCGTCAGGAGGTGGTAACCGGTCGCATGTTAGTCACCGAGCAGGAGGCGCTGCTGGGGCCGCGCTGGATCATCAACTTCCCCACTAAGCAGCACTGGCGTGCTAGAACGCGAATGGAGTGGATCGATGCCGGTCTGGAAGATCTTAAGAGGGTGATCCACGAGCGAGGCATTCGCTCCATCGCCCTGCCGCCACTGGGCTGTGGTAACGGCGGGCTAAACTGGGACGACGTAAAGCCTCGTATCGAAGCAGCCTTGGGCGAGCTGGATGACGTTCGGGTGCTGGTGTTCGAGCCCACGCCTCAGTATCAGAATGTCGCTAAACGCAGCGGTGTGGAGAAGCTGACGCCGGCGCGTGCACTAATGGCCGAGCTGGTGCGTCGCTACTGGGTGCTGGGCATCGAGTGCTCGCTGCTCGAGGTGCAGAAGCTCGCCTGGCTGTTGGAGCATCGCATCCTCGCCCATGGCCTAGAGGATCCCCTCTTGCTCGAGTTCCAGCCCCATCGCTATGGCCCTTACTCTGACCGGCTGCGTCATCTCCTTAATGGCCTGGACGGCAGCTATTTACACAGTGAGAAGCGCATCAATGACGCCGCTCCCGACGAAGTCGTATGGTTCGATGAGTCACGCCGCGAGCGCCTCAACGCCTATCTGCGCAGCGCCGAGGCCATGCCCTATGCCGAGGTGCTGGAGGAAGTCGACGCCTTGATCGACGGTTTCCAGTCTCCCTTGGGCATGGAGGTGCTGGCGACACTGGACTGGCTAATCAGCCAGGAACGTATCGAGCCCACCGTCGAAGCGATCAAGGAAGGGCTACGACACTGGCCTGACGATGTGGCTGGCAAGCGCAAGCTGCGCCTATTCTCGGACCGCCTGATCGCGCTGGCACTGGAGCGACTGACGAGTGGGGTCGGCGTTCAGCCACCTTTGATCGCGGAGTCATAAGCCGGCATGGCAGCGGACCTCGGACGGATGGGAGGGGAATCGTGGCGGAAGGGGCACCGGTTACACGTATTGATCGCGAACGGCTATATGAAAAGGTGTGGTCATCGCCCATGAGCCATCTGGCTCGCGAGTATGGGGTGGCGAGCCAACGGCTGAAGGATCTTTGTGATCAGGCTGGAATCCCTACGCCTCCCGCAGGCCACTGGTCGCGAGTGGCGGCTGGAAAGGCCATGACTCGTCCGCCACTTCCCGAAGCACCCAGCGATGCCAGTAGTACCGTGGTCATAGAGCCTTCCCCATCTCGCCGCAAGACATCCCCCCGAGCTGATACACCAAAGGTGTCTGGTAGAAAGGCCAAGCCATTGGCGACATCGACGCCTGAGTCGAAGAAAGATGCGTCTGCTAAGTCAGTACCCGGTTTGAGCGTACCGGAGCAGTTGAGGAAACCACACCGCATCATCGCCGGCTGGCTAGAAGATCATAAAAGACGAAAGGAAGATGCTCGGCATAGCTATCTACCTGGCTTGGCGCCGTCTCCTTTTACCTCGATGGATCGCCGTCGGCAGCGTATTCTCGATACCCTTTTCAAGGCCATAGAGAAGGCAGGCGGCAGGGCTATCGAGGATGGCCGAAAGAAGTTGGCTATCGAACTTGAAGGGGAGGTGATTCCCATCCAGCTTCGCGAGAAGAACAGGCAGGTTCGTCGCCCCTTGACGGAAGAGGAGAAGCACTGGCGCTGGAATGAGGGCAAAGACTCGAAGCCGGAACTGCAGCCGACCGGGAAACTGATCTTCGAGATCAAGCGCTATCTGCCTAAAGGCTTCAGGCACGACTGGCTGGAAACGGATGAGGTGACGCTGGAAGCGTGTCTCCCTGAAATTTTCGATACGCTAACGCAGGCCGCGCCGATCATGGCGCTTGAAACTCAGAAACGGCTGGAGCAGGAGCGGCTCGCCAGAATTGCCGAGTATGAACGCCATCTTGCTGAGCAGGCGCGACAACGCGACGACAATCAGTGGCAGCGGTTTCTAGAGTTTGCGGATATCTGGCAGCGTCACGAACGAGCCTGTCATTTCTTGCTGGCCCTGAAGCAGCTCGATCTCGACCCGGACACCATGATTGGGGAGGCATCGCTGAGCGAATGGCTGGCCTGGGTTGAGCATAGGCTGGAAACCGGGAATCCGCTGAATCAGGGCATTGATGCCCTGTTTGCCGATATCGAGAAAGTGACCAGCTACACCTACTCTCATCAGCGAAGGCAGTGGTAACGGTCTTCAGGTTTCCCGCGGCACGATATGTCTATTAGCATCACTATTCTTTCATCGCGTATTGGAGCCAGGGAATGGCAGGTCCCGAGTACACAGGCGTAGAGAAACCCTTTATCGACCAGCTGGTGGGCCAGGGTTGGGAGTTTCTGACCGGCTCGGGGGACGATCCTGCCGTCACTCATCGTGAGAACTTCGCCCAGGTGGTGATGGAGCCGCTGCTGCGCGAGCGGCTGCGCAATATCAACCTGCGCGACGATGAGCCCTGGCTCGACGAGGCGCGCCTGGACCAGGCGGTGTCGGCCATCACCCGCCTGCCGGCCAACAAGGTGCTGGAGACCAACAAGCTCGCCACCGAGCTGTTGCTGAACGGCCTGGCGGTGGAAGGCCTCGAGGGCTGGGACGGCGGCCGTGGCCAGACGCTGCGCTTTATCGACTGGGAAGTGCCCGCCAACAACGTCTTCACGGTGGTCAATCAGTTCAAGGTGAAGTGTCCACCCGGGCACGATAGCGCCAAGGGCCATGTCATCCCGGACTTAGTGCTGTTCGTCAACGGTATCCCGCTGGTGGTGGTGGAGTGCAAGAGCCGCACTGTGCCGGAGGGCCTCAGCGATGCGGTGGACCAGCTGCGCCGCTATCACGACCAACGCTTCCTGGAGAACGAGGTCGAGGAGCATGAGGGGGCACCGGCTCTGTTCGCCACCAGCCAGTTCCTGGTGGCTAGCAACTTCGACGAAGCGCGGGTGGGCACCATCGGCGCTCGCTTCGCCCATTACCTGAGCTGGAAGACAGTGGCACCGCAGCGCGAGGCGGAGGTAGCCATTAAGCTCGGTGAGGCCGACCTCTCCGCTCAGCAGCGCCTGATCAGCGGTATGCTCATGCCGGCCAACCTGCTGGACATCGTGCGTCACTACACCCTGTTCATGAACAACGGTGGCCAGGAGATAAAGCTGGTATGCCGCTATCAGCAATATCGTGGCGTGACTCGAGCGGTCGAACGGCTGAAGCACGGCAAGACGCGCCGCGAAGATGGCGAATCCGACCGCCGCGGCGGCATCGTCTGGCACACTCAGGGCAGCGGCAAGAGCCTTTCCATGGTTTTCTTGGTGCGCAAGCTGCGTACCGACCCGACCCTGCGCCGCTTCAAGGTCGTGGTCATCACCGACCGTAAGGACCTGCAGGCCCAGCTCTCCGCCACTGCCGAGCTCACCGGTGAGAGCGTCGAGAAGGCCGGCAACACCACCCAGCTAAAGAAGCTGCTGGCTCGTGATGGCCCCGGCCTGGTGTTCGGTACTATCCAGAAATACCGCGACCCGGATACCGAAGACGAGGCGCCCGGCGAAAACTACGCCATTACGTCGCCGGGCCTGGACAGTGGCCGTCGCGATGCCGCCGAACCCAATGCTTCCACGGTCGATAACTCCCCGAAGAAGCCGACCCTCAGCGAGCCCTTCGAGGTACTCAACACCAGCGAGGACATCCTGATCCTGGTGGATGAAGCTCACCGCACCCAGGCCGGTGACCTGCACGGCAACATGATGCGTGCCCTGCCCAATGCCGCACGCATAGGCTTCACGGGTACACCGATCATTATGGGCGACAAGAAGCGTACCCATGACATCTTCGGCGAATACATCGATCGCTACACCATCCAAGAAGCGGAGCAGGACGGTGCCACGGTACCCATCCTCTATGAAGGACGTACCGCCAAAGGGGCGATCAAGGACGGTGCCAGCCTCGATGGCCTGTTCGAGGACCTGTTCCGCGATCACAGCAAGGAAGAGCTGGAAGCGATCAAACAGAAGTACGCCACCAAGGGGCAGATCTTCGAGGCACCGCAGCTGGTTCAGGAGAAGGCCCAGGACATCCTGCGTCACTACGTCACCCATATCTTGCCCAATGGCTATAAGGCACAACTGGTGTCCTATAGTCGCCGTGCGGCCCTGCGCTACTTCGAGGCCCTCGAACAGGCCAAGGCCGAGTTGCTGGAAGAGGCGCTCTCGCTCTCTCCTGAGGACAAGGCGCTGGATGATACCCAACTGCTGATGCGTCCGCCGCGGGTCAAGGCGGCGATCCAGGCCTGGCGCTACCGCAAGGTGCTACGCGAGCTGGAGTTTGCCGTGGTCTTCAGCAGCGGCAACAACGACGACCCAGCCTGGGCCAGGTGGAGCGATCGTGCCGCCGTCGAGAATCACATCCAGCGCTTCAAGAAGCCGCTACCTCCGCTCGACGGCGAGGCACCCAAGGACGCGACCAAGCACGATCCGCTGGCCTTCCTGATCGTCAAGAGCATGCTGCTGACTGGTTTCGACGCCCCTATCGAGGGGGTGATGTACCTAGACCGTTCGCTGCGCGAGGCGGAGCTGCTGCAGGCCATCGCTCGAGTCAACCGCACCGGCCACGGCAAGACCCATGGCATCGTGGTGGACTACTTCGGCGTGGCCAACCACCTCAAGGAGGCCCTGGCCGCCTACAGCGAGGAAGATGTCGAGGGCGCCCTGCAGAGCCTGAAGGACGAGATCCCGCTGCTGCGCGACCGTCACCTGCGCGTGGTCGATGTGCTGCGTTCCCAGGGCGTGGACGACCTGGACGACGCTGAAGAGGCGGTTCAGGCCCTTGGCGATGAGCGAGTGCGCGCCGAGTTCATGGTCAAGCTCAAGGAGTTCAACCGCGGCCTGGACGATGTATTGCCCCGCCCCGAGGGGCTGGAATTCGTCAACGATGCCAAACGACTCGCCTATATTCATGCCCTGGCGCGCAACCGCTACAAGGACACGCCAGAGCTGGGTCGCGATACCGGCAACAAGGTACGCAAGCTGATTGACGACTACGTGGTCTCGCTGGGCATCGATCCGCAGATTCCACCGGTTCAGCTCACCGACGCCGAGTTTGATCAACATGTGGGACGTCAGGCCGGCGACCGCGCCAAGGCCTCGGAGATGGAGCACGCGGTACGCTCTCACGTGCGCAAGCACCTGGATGAGGATCCGGTGAAGTACGGCCGCCTGAGCGAGCGCCTGGAGGAGCTGCTTGACCAGCTCGATGGCCAGTGGGCCGACCAGGTGGAGGCGCTCAAGACGCTGATACAGCAGCTGCGTGACGGTGCCAGTGTCGATGGCGAGGCGATCCCCGAGATGCCCGCCCACGCCGAGCCTTTCTGGCGTGAGTTGGTGGCCAGCGCTGGCCTGGAACCGAAGAGTCTGGATCCGGCCACCGCTCAGGCGCTGCTCGACGCTACCGAAGAGGTCGTGGCCACGATCCAACCCGAGATCGCCATTCCCGACTTCTGGAAGCCGTCCCACATCCCGGACCAGGAGCGCCTCAAGCAGCACCTGTTCAGCCAGCTGATGATGGGCAGTCTGGTGCCGATGGACCAGGCCGAGGCCACTGCCGAACGGCTCCTCGACCTGGCTCGCAGCAACCACCATAAGCTAGTGAAAGCGTGATGCAGCTCGTCGTGGACGACCTTACCTTCGAAGTGCGTGAGAGTTCGCGCCGCAAGACACTGGAAATTACCGTGGACCGCGACGGTGAGCTGCTCATCGCTGCGCCCGTCGGCACCGACGAGCAGCTCCTGCGTGACTTCGTGATCGAGAGACGCACCTGGATCTACCAGAAGCTGGCGCAGAAAGCCGAACAACGCCGTCAATTGCCGCAAAAGGAGTACGTCAACGGCGAGGGGTTTCTGTACCTGGGGCGCAGCTACCGTCTGAAGTGCGTACCCCCTGATGCCCAGAACGCCCCACTCAAGCTCGCCGCAGGGCGTTTCCAGCTGCGTGAAGATGCCTTGCCCGATGCCCGTAAACACTTCATCCGCTGGTACAGCACCCGTGCTAGCGACTGGCTCACCACCAGGGTCAAGGAGCATGCCCGCCGTATGGGACTGGAACCCGCTGGCGTGAAAGTCCAGGACCTCGGTTACCGCTGGGGCTCCTGTGGCAAGGGCCATCAGCTCTACTTCCACTGGAAGACCATTTTATTGCCGCGCCACATTGCCGAGTACGTGATCGTTCACGAGCTCGTCCACCTGCACGAGCCCCACCACACTCCGGCCTTCTGGCGCCGTCTGGAACGTGCCATGCCGGACTATGAGCAGCGCAAAGGCTGGCTCGCGAGGCATGGAATTGAGGTGGAGGGGGTTTAGGGTTCTGTAAACCAAAACCCAAGGCTACGGGGTTGCTGAGCGAGCTGGTATCTATAGTGGTCAAGCACGTTTAGCCATTAACAGCCAGCTTCCAAACATAATGATGATGTGAACAGCCGGTGCTGCCCTTTTGGGCAGCACCGGCTTTTATATCGTGACTCGCCGTCACAGCCCCCCGTTGCGCGAAGGGCTCATATCCTTCGCTCCCTCCATATGTGATCTGCTCCTTCGCCATCGTTCCCTCCTGTAGCCAAAAGGGGGTTTCTAGAATGTGGCGAAGTGGACATTACTGCTTTGGGGCAACATCGCCTAATTAAGGCATGACAGCAATACCTCTCTCAGGTAATGTCAATCCAAGTGTTATGGACGCTACTATGCTTGGGGATGAGTAATACCAGCTTGCTCTTCGGATGTGTCCACGACGCGGCCAGACAAGCACTGGAGTCGGTACCCAAGAGCGCCTGACGACCTGCTGTTGTGCTCTGGTAGCGATTTCATGCTGCTCGTGCACGGCGCGATGTGTACTGGTCATCGTAGGCTATGCGTGGCTACTGATTAGCGACAAACTGCGCTACGGGAGTTGATCAAGCCGCAGGATATGAAGGATGTGGGGAGCTTGGCCGTTTCAGCGTATAAGTGCTGTATCAATCTCCCGCTGCTATTCGCATCAATACTTGATGCGCCGCCAGCCTCTATGGACGAGTTGGCTGGCCTGGATGAGAATAAGCAGGTCTAAAAATACGATGAATATCTGCCAGGGGATCTTCTTTGCAGCGAGTTCGCCGCACGCATGCTCGACCTGGACGGGGCTCTCCAGGTGATGTGTGCCATGGCCGTCACGTCAGGCTAAGAAGCTACCTTCGCAAAGCAGCCTCACAGGCGAGAATCGACCCAAAGCGGCCTACAGCGGACGTTCCGGGAAATTCAAGGTCTGCGGATTTTCTATATGTATGCTAATGTTAATTAATGCATTTAAGGATCAAAGGCTTGTGAGAGCCTTGGCAGGCTGAATTTGCCGGGCAAACGTGCCGGCACGTTTGCCCAATCATAGACACGTCGTCTAATACGCTGTGCAAGAAGGGGCAGAGTGCCGGTGTGCACCTCGCACGCTACGGATAAGCAGGGCAAGGAGAATAACTTCAATGAGGCTTAGTAAGGCTAGGATTCGTAATTACAGAAGTGTTCGCGACACTGGTGAGTTCGAGGTTGAGAATGGGAAGACGATTCTCGTCGGCCCGAACGAAGCAGGAAAGACTGTTATCCTGCAAGCTCTTCAGAAACTTAATGCGCCCGATGAAATCGAGGGATTTGAACCACTCCGTGATTATCCACGTTCGGAATACAACGATATAACGCGGGGAGTAGTAGACCCTTCGGACGTCACTGTTGTCGAGGGTCATTTTACGCTTGAGGAGGCCGACTTAGAAGGACTGGAGAAAGGTTACGAGACATGCAATTATGTCTTTGGGCGCAGACTGGATAATACATCGTGGCACCGTATCGTCGGAGGGCCGGGCCTCCCAACGTACGGAGAGCTATCGAAGGATTTGAAGCGACTCTGTGCACATATCGATAAGCACAAGGAGGATGAGAATCCTGCGCCTAGCGCACAACTTGATGCGGTTGTGGCTGGATGGGGCGACGATGCGAGAATTAAAGGCGAACGCGCGGAAAAGTTGAAAGAATGGCTAGAAGGGGCCTTGCCCTTAATTGACGAAGATAACGAAACGGAAGAGAAGCGCTATGACCGCCTTTTAAGAGCGTGCAGTGTACATAAGGAGCAAGCCGCAGCCCTCAGGCACTTGCGATCCCGTCTTCCGGTCTTTGTCCTCTTTAATAACTACTTCCGTGTTCGCCCGCGTATTCATCTCGAACATCTTGCTCAACGTGTGCAAAGTGGCGTACTCGACGACAAGCAATATGACTACGGGAATTTGTGTCTTCTGAAGTTGCTTGGTTTCACGCCAAAATCCCTTGCGGACTTGGGGAATGCTAAAGCTCCGAATGCCGGTGACGCAGATGCCCTGAAATCGTACCAGGATAGGCTTGATGAACGTGAATATCAGCTCAACGGCGCAAGCGTCAAGCTCACCAAGGAGATTGTATCAGTCTGGATGCCCAACCCGGATCGCGCAGAAGCAGACCGCCTACGGATCAAGGCGGATGGTCAGTATCTCAAGGTTGTCGTTGAAGATGATTTAGGTGTAGAGGTTGAGCTCGATCAACGGTCTGAAGGCTTTCAATGGCTAGTATCGTTTTTTGTCGTCTTCTTCGCAGAAGCTACAGATAGGCATAAGAATGCGATCCTGTTGCTTGACGAGCCTGGTCTCCACCTCCACGGTCTCAAGCAACGTGACTTTCGAGAGACTATCTCCCGTCTTGCAGAAAAGAATCAAACAATATATACAACACATTCACCGTTCCTCGTCGGGCCGAATGAGCTGGATATAGTTCGCGTTGTAGATATGACAGACCGAGCGGTTGGGTCAAAGGTACACGGCAATCTGTCGTCAGGAGATCCGGGGGCGCTTTTGCCGCTTCAGGAAGCCCTTGGTTACGACTTGGCGCAAAGCCTTTTCTCTAAGACGAGGAACCTCGTTATGGAGGGCTTGACGGATTACTGGTATGTGGAAGCCGTGGCGGAGATGCTCCGTGAATCGGGTACTGCGAACCTGAATGAGAATATTGCTCTAGTTTTCGCTAATAGTGCGGGTAAGGTCGTCTACTATGCGACTATCTTGCACGCTCATAAGCTTAAGGTTGCAGCACTGCTCGATTCGGACGCAGCAGGTGATCAAGCGGCCCAGCAAGATACTCTGGTCCACACGCTGGGCAACAAGAAGATATTTCGAACCAAAGACTACTACGATGGCAAGGTCAAAAAGCCTGAGATAGAAGATCTTCTCAGAGAGACCTTGATAAAGGTGGCTCATGATGATCTAGGTTGGGATGTTGGGTCAACAGCTGCTGCCCATGAAGCTCGTCCAATAGTAAACATCTTCGATAGTGAGATAGCCGGCTTCTCGAAGTATAAGCTCGCTAAAGCATTTCTGCACTGGGCGCGGCAGAAGGGAGCCTCAGATTTAACGGAAAGTGAATGCCAACAGTGGGCTGAGTTGATTGGCAGCTTAAATAAAGCGCTAAAATAATTGCTGCATAAGACAACTATTGGCAGTCATAAACTATGGAAGTAGTGGCACCAGTTATTACAGCAATCTTGGGCTTCCTCGGAGGACTTCTCACCCCGTTGGTAAGACATAAGGTCCGTGCTGCTGCAGAATTGCAAGCTGCCCGCAGATCAAGAATAGAGGAATGGCGAGTTGCTATTGAGGAGGCAGATTTCAACGACGAGCAGGCTCTGAAAGTATTTGCCAATACTTCGATCTATTCGTCATTACGCCAGAGAATGCGTTCGTCAGTAATAGAGGAGTTTGAACAAGACCGGACTATCTATGTTGGTGGTGGCAGAGGCAATGACGTTAGAAGGCATATGCTTTTAGATGAGGTCGCAAGGCTTGAGCGGGAATGGAAGTTACTTTGAAAGTAGGGAAACTTAATAAGTCGCTCAAGCTCGTCCCGCCCTCGCGGGCCTCCACCGGACGCGCTTACGCGCACTGCTTAGCTAAATTGTTAAATATCAGGAAAATCTTAATGGCTGCTCCTGGCCGTTAGCCGCCAGTTGACAAAAAATAAATGATGCCGCGAATAGCCGGCGCCACTCCGTTGGGGTGGCGCCGGCGTTATGTCGTGACGCGCTGTCACAGATACCCCAGCTCCGCAAAGGATTCACATCCCTCGCTTCCGACGACCACATGATCGATCACCCGTATTTCCACCAGCCCCAACGCTTCCTTCAGTCGTTGGGTGATGCGCCGGTCGGCGTCGCTGGGTGCAGCGTCGCCCGAAGGGTGGTTGTGGACCAAGATCACGGCGGCGGCGTTGTGTGCTAGCGCCTGCTTGACGACTTCACGGGGGTAGACGCTCGCCGCGTCGATGGTACCGCGAAAGAGCTCCTCGAAGCGGATGACGCGATGCTGGCTATCGAGGAACAGGGCGCTGAACACCTCATGCTCATAGTCCTGCATCAGCACCTGCAAGTATTCGATCGCGAGTCTGGGCTGGTTGATCTTGCGCCCCTTGGCCAGCCGTCGTCGGGCGAGTCGTTTCGCAATCTGTAATAGCTCGCCTTCGGTCACCGCCTCGGTGACGTGATAGGTGCCGGCGACTTCGCCGGCTATCAGTTTTTGATGATTCATGATTTCTCCTTCAGGCGGCCATCACCAGTGCCATGCGGCGTTCCAGTTCCTCGTGGAAGGCATCGACTCGCTCGGCGATGGTGCGGATCATCGCCTCGTCTCGGTAGATGCGCTTCACGAATAGCGGCATCCCCGGCCAGTAGCTGACAAAATCGATCCATTCCCGCTCGCTGACCCACAGTCCGCCCTGACACTGGGCGATATGCTCTTGGGGGATTTCGTCATTCAGGAGTACTTCAATCTGATGCTTGGGCAGCTTGGTCTTGATCTCGGCCAGGCCATTGCCGTTCACCAGGCAGTCTGGGGAATAGCCCACGCCATGATTGAGGATGATCCCGACCTGCTCTAGCCGGGTGTTTCCCGTTGCTTCGCTGTAGAGCGCGCGGGCCACCGGCTCCAGCGCATGGCCCCGTTGGGTATGAGCATTGCCTTGAAAGGCATCCGAGGGCTCGCCGGTGATGCGTTCGCCGATCAGCTGATGCATGTAGCTCAGCGCCCCGCTGCCGAAGCCCCCCGGCCCCTTGCCCTTGACCAGAAGGGTCTTCAGCTCGGACATGGTGACGATACCCAGCCGAGCGGCATGCCACTCGGGTGTGCCTTGATCGAGTGTCAGGATCTGCATGACGGTCTCCTTTTTCGATGACGCGGCATAGACCGCGAGGGGGAACCCCTCGCGGCCGGTTAGTGATGTTGAGCGCTGGGATAGGCGCGTTTTTGTAGAGATGCGCGCAGCTTGTCGAAATCATTGCGTGGCACTTGCTCGGCATCGCCGTACTTGCCCACGAACCATTCCTGAGCTGCGGGAGGACAGGCGGCGATCAGCTGCTTGAGCTGACCCGCCTGGAAGCGAGTGACGTACTGGACCGAGGCGGCGGTCTCTCCGTTGTCGTCTTGTCCCCGTGTGGTGATGTTGAGCAGAGCGCAGAGAACGTAGCGCTTGCCATAACTGGTCGAGGAGCCGAAGGCCTGGACGGCGTTCTTGTTACCGCTGACATCAGCCGGGAGCAGCATGCTGGTCTCTTCCCGATGGCCGTCCTGGTGCATGAGCACGCCGGTCACCTGGATGCCACGCTCCTGGGTCTGGATGCGGAAGCTCACCGCGAACCCGTGCCGCTTCATGATGGGTCGCACGGTATCGACGATGTCCTCCAGTGTGGCGTAGTGGCCGTTGTTGCCCTGACCACGCTCGGCAATGCTCGGTAGCTCGGTCTGCATGGCCGCCATGGCGGCGCTGTAGGCCATCAATGCCTGGCGATCCAGCACGCGCTCCTGCATCTGCAGCAGACGCTCCATCTTGTCGATGTCGACGTCGGGGTTGAGGGCGGCCCGCTCGATGACCTGGATGATCGCCGTACTGTCCTGATGGGACTGCGCCTCTGGCGGCTGCTTGGGGGGCTTGGGGTTGATAGGGGTTGCCATGACGGCCTCCGTTAGCGATAGCGGTTGATGACTTCATCGAGCTGGTCGGCACGGACCGGCTCCAGATACACGGCCACGCGGTAGAGACGCCCCTCGGCCAGCACGTGGGTATCCGTCGTGTGTTCACCGGCCTCCAGCAGTTGACGCGTCAGCTGGGTCAGGGCGCGGCAGGTCTCGAACGTCATACGCGGTTGCATCGATACCTCCAGAAACAGCGACGCCCAGCCTGAAAGGGCCGGGCGCTATGCCGAAATGTTGGAAAGACAAATAGACAGGCGTGATAAAGGGCCAGAAGCGGCTCAGGACACCAGTGCGAGCGCGGACTCCAGCGCCTTGTCTTTGAGGCTGGCCCCTTGGCCAAACCAGGCAGAGTCCATGCGGTAGTCGCTGCTGCGGGCGCGCTTCTCGTGATCCACGTACTCGGTGACCGCATTGAGCAGCCCCCAGGCGGTGCCTTGCGCCGTGCACAGTTGTGAACCACGCCCTTCGCCCTGGTAGAGCTTCTGGACGCGATTCAAGGCGCGAACATTAGGCAGTTTGGAAGGGTCGTCCAGCGGGCCGTCGGTATTGCAGATCACCGACTGGAAATACGCTTGCATCTCTGCCTGGCTGATCTTGCGCTCGGCCAGGGTCTTCATGCGGTACATGAAATCGTCCCACTGCGAGACCGAGATCCCCAGCTGCTGCTTGACCCGCTGCGGATTAAACTCGGTGCTGTGCGGCACTTTCACTCCCTGCGCCATGCCATCCACGGCGATGGTCAAGGTATTGTTGCAGACCACCCGTACCGAAGTCGGCGTCGCCACCGTTGCCAACGAGCCATCACAGGACGTCGCCAGCAGCAGGTAGTCGTTGACCTGATCCTGGCCCTTGAGGGCACCTCCCAGTCCGCTACGGGCCAATGCCCAGAACTTGCGTCCCCCTTTGAGCACACCAGCCGTCTCGAGCTCATACCCCGCGTATTCCGTGAGATCGCGGTAGAACTCCAGCACTTCCTCCGGCTGCACCACCTTGTAGCGCTGGGACACCACTGACAGCGGAGTCTTGGTATCGGAGCGATAAAGCACCTTTTGCTCCGGGAAGGAATAAATGCTGCCCAAGTGGCTGGCACCATCGGTGATGAAACGCACCGGGGATTCATCGATGTGCCAGTCCATTCCCGCCTGTTGCCGCCAGACCTCCAGCGGTTGGTGGCGAGAAAGCTGTTGGCCCAGGCCATGCCAGGGGGTATCGCCGATGTAGGCCATTTGCTCGATTTGGTGTGCCATGGGAAATCCTCCTAGACGAAAAAAAGCCGGCAGATCGCCGGCCTGTGTGGAATGGTGAGAAGGCAGCATCAGGCCAGCACTCGGAAGGCATGGCCACAGCCCAGGCAGAGCCAGGGAGTCCCATCACCGGGTGGCAATAGGTGACGGACCATTTGGTTGCCGGCAGCAGCACCGGCGATACCGCCGGAGGCGCCAGCAATGACGGCACTTGCCACGCGACTGAGCGGCAGGTGCGTGGACGACGCCACCGTTAGCGTTCTGACATCGTAAAGCGATCCATAGGCGCTCTTGAGGCTGCCGGCCAGCGCGCCGGCTGCAATGCCGAGCTTGTGGGCCGACTCGAGGTTAATGAGGTGCCGTGAGTGACAGCGCATGCAGGGTGGGGCCATATCACATCTCCTGTGGCGGTGAAGAAAGCCCGGGGAGGGCTTGGCTCACAGGAGTGATATAGGTCTCAAAATGATTGGCGTTGATCCTGATGGTGTTGCGTCAACCGGTGTCTTTCTTGACACTGTCTATATATACAGTTATAGAGAGGCCCCTTGTCATTGACCGTTTCGCTGCTCGGTCGACGTTTCTTTTGTGAACAATTAGAGTGAGTACAATTCTTTACATAAGTTGCAGGGGTTATGGATGCCAGCTGATCAAAAAGACATCACTATTGGGTTTTTCGTTGCTAACAGTGCTCAAGATGCCCAGCTCGATTTAAAAGCCTTCCTAGAACAATATGCGGATATTCAAAACGGTACTGGGCCAGTGCAACCTGACGGTCGCTTTTCCTACGAATTACGGGATTTGTCAGTTCAAGGTGGTTGTGTTCAAGGTGTTTTTGCAAAATTCCGCGGTGACCAAATCCCGCATATAGGAGAGGCAGGAGGTAATGAAAGAGAAATCGAAATTGCTGAAAACGAAGGGTTACTGGAGAAAAATCACTTCATATATCGACCCTTGGATAGGCTACTCGTGTTTGAGCAGAACGGTCACGGAAGTCGCCCCGCCCGGCTAGGGAAACGCTGCATAAATCCCGCCGCAGCTGCCTGATCGCCATCGGCGGGGTAGAATCTGGCTACCCTGTCACCACCTGACCGAGCTACCCGATGA
>NZ_RBIN01000012.1 GCF_003633775.1 Kushneria sinocarnis | reverse complement strand
TCATCGGGTAGCTCGGTCAGGTGGTGACAGGGTAGCCAGATTCTACCCCGCCGATGGCGATCAGGCAGCTGCGGCGGGATTTATGCAGCGTTTCCTTAAGGACAGCATATTCGATCAAATTAGTTATAAAAACAGCGACCGTGGGTACGATCAAGGGCTAGATACAAACGAGGACCGCGCCCAATCCGAGACAGTCCGTGCGAACCGGACAAAGTTCTTTGATCTCGTCATTCCAGTGGTTCCATTCATCACTCACCGAAGCGCTCGCAACCTCGCCACGCAGCTTCTCGACCAATTCGAAAATCATGTCGACAAGAAACTGCTTGACCTCGCCACTGGATATGTACCGGAAATGCGGCTGCTCAAAAACGTCCGCAATGAGTTCATTGTATTTCGCGACCGCATCATCTTGAGTGATGACAACCCTCTTAGGCTAAACGAAACGGATTTGTTCGCAATGATGCTTTATAAGAGCACGCATCTCACAGATTTCGAGGCAATCCGTTTATGCAAAAGCAACTTGGACACCCTTTACGACGTAAGCCGTAAGTTGATTAGACATAACACACAACTGTTGCAGGACGAGAGACGCGAGGCTCTTAGAAGCCGGTTACGGATTGACGGCGCTGCGATACGTAGCCAACAACTTGGCAAACGCCTCCATAAGCATGTGCAGCGAACAATAGAGGCTTGCATTAATATTAATAACAATGGTCAGTATGTTTTCTCTGGCGAACTATTGACACCGGATGAGCTTCAAAGTGCAGAGTTTTGGCAAAAATTTACTTCGAATGATGGCAACCCGACATTGGATTGGAAGTTGGGCGGACGTACAGTTCTCAGCTTCACTAAAGCGCACCTTGCCGCCGAGCTTTCTGATTCGCTAGACGCCGAGAGTTGGGATGACGCGGCTCGCCGAGCGATAAACGACCGGCTTGAGGATATAAACGCGGACCTCAAATTTCTACGTGGCGCCGATCTGAAAGATCTTATCGAGCGATCCGATTTTCTTGTCGAACATGACGAAATGGAGCATTCATTCGCCGCTGTTTCCAATAAGCTTCTCAAATCCGGGCTGGCATACGAGTTGGTGCGTGCTGGCTATATCAATAGAAACTTCACGCTCTACACATCTACTTTCCACGGCGACCGCGTCAGCTCGGCCGCGACCAACTTCATCATCCATCATGTCGAGCGCGATCTGATGGACGCACAGTTTAAACTGGACCCAAGTGATGTCGACGACGTTGTCCGAGAACGCGGTAAGGATGCTCTGAAAGAGCCTTCGCTCTATAATATCGACATTCTGGATCATCTACTGTCGACCAATGCCGCGGCGGCGGAAATCATGATTCATTCGTTCGTCGGGTTCGGCGAGCGCCAGACAAGCTTCATGCAGGATTATCTTAATGGTGGTCATCAGCAGACAAGGCTGATTGCGCTACTAACGCCCATTTACTCAAAAGTACTGATTTATCTCATAAGCCAGGCAGAGGTTGATATCGCGCTGCAGCTCGAACTTGTCGACGCTGCTCTCAAGCACTTGGGAAGCGATACGTATCAAACTTCTTCCGCTGTCTCTTGCTATTTGAGTAACCGATACACCGAACTCGCGACGCTAACGTCTGATACTGTCCCCCTCACTCAGGCGGAACGTATTGGCGATCTATTTGCTCAAGCCAGCATTAAGTTACCGCTTCTAGCACCGCTGACCGAGAACATGCGCCGTGCGTTCGTCGATCGCAGCCTTTACGAGATCAAACGCGAAAATCTCGAGGTGGCTATCGACGCCAAGACGAGCTTGGCACTGGACATAATTCAGGCTGCTGATCGATCGGTTTACGATTACATACTTGATAATCCAAGTGCGTATATATCAGCAGTGGAGGGAGTGTCGCCGACCATCGAATGCTCAGAGCGCTTTATTTCCGTGATCGAAGATGTCCTCGAGCATGAGTCCGATCGGCTTGGGGATGTCATTGCACACGCATCGCCTAATTGTGTCGTCAATGATCTCGCCGAAGTTTCGTCGCAGGCTTGGCCTCAACTGGCTGAGAATGAACGCTTCCCTGCAACTTTTGAGAATGTGGAGCGCTACGTCAGTACTTCGGAAGAAATTGACGCAAACCTAGCCAAAGTTCTGACTTCTGCAAGCGCCATTACAGGAGCCGACAAAGCTGACGATGAAGCGAGGGCGGAACTCGCGCGAGCGATCTTGGCGGCAGATGCGGAGCTTCTCCCTGCAAAGCTCCGTACGAAGCTGGCTTCAAGACTTAAACTGACGCATCCCTTTGAGTCGAGCGAGGTCGCGGCTGAAGGTGGTGAGCTCTTCGCGCTACTTCTGAAGTACAAGATGATCAAGGATGAGGCTGCATCTTACGCCCATCTCAGCGAGATGGACTGGCCGACCCGTGAGGCATACATTCGCGAGTCGCGTGAATTCAAGGAATATATAAGCCCGGATCTCGTGCGAGAGGATCTCGCAAGGCTGCTAAAAAGCGATAAAGTCGATCCGGCGATCAAGATGGAGATCGTAAGACAGGCTAGCAACTACGCCCCGGAAGCTGACCGCGCTGGCTTGAGTCAAATCGCGCGAGTTGCGGTGCAAAAAGGTCTCCCGCTGGAACGGGAGGTCGTAAAGCAGTTGGCACTCGGCGGTGCCGGAGCTCCGCATGTGATAGTACTGCTTGAGCCACACCTTCCATCGCTTGAGCGCGAGGAATTGTTCGCTATTCTCGACTCAATGGGTGGCGACTATTCCAAGCTAACGACAGTTGGCCAGCATAAGGTTGAGATTCCAGATACTACCGCCGATCGGTCACTACTCGATATCCTCAAAACGCACGGTATTGTCAAAACCTATCTCGTGAAAGGACTGAAGCTCAAGGTGAATAGAAGGCGCAAGCAATTATTCTAAATAGTTTGTTGGTGGGGCTCTAACTAGAATTCGGAGCGTACGTATAAGCCGAGTGCGCTATTAGCAGCCTTATTGCTAGGCGTGTAGTGGCCGCTTCTGGCCGTAAGCCGCCTTGTGGCCAACTATCGTATAGGGAAAGGTATGGCCCTCCAATTGCACCCCATGGCATACCCACTGGCATATACCGCTGTTTTCATATCCCGTTACTTCATTAAAATCATGTGCTTAGATCGTTTTTATAGTCCTGCCGCGGGTGCCACCTGATCCTTCCCGCATCGTGCTGCACTGCTCTCGACCGATTCATTCTCCGAGAGCGTCGTCGCCGCTCTCCATGCCCTGCAGCCATTCTTCCAGCGCTAGGACTTCCTCAGTGCTTGCCTGACCGGTCAGCTCTTCGGCGGTGAGCAGATCCAGCTGCTGCATGTGTGCCGGTGTGGCCTTCAGCCAGACATGGGCCAACCCGTCCATCTGCCGGGCCAGCCCGGTGGTCATGGCCTTGCGCCCCTCGTTGAATTCGGCTTCACACCCCATCCGATGCGGGGTGCCCTGTCGGGTGGAAAGCCCCATGAATCCCTGCACAAAGAATTCCGCCCGAACACCGGATAGCGCCCGCTGTGCCGCCAGTGCCCGGCCGACACGCTGGCGTATGGCAGTACGATGGGTTTTGACAAATTCATCCCGCAAATCCATTTGCCCCCGACGAAGACCGTCGCTGGCGTCGCGCCAGTTGTGGGTCAGAGCACTGCGTCCGTTCAGGCTCATGCAAACATCCTCTATGCGCTGCTCACCCGTCTTTCAACGACAACCCTGCCGTCAGCGCTGGTGCGATAAGTGGAAGTACTCAGCTCTCCATGAAAGGTGGTCTGGCCGTGCTCGGGCATGCTGGCAAAGGTGGCATGATCGGTCTCGATCGGAATGCCCTTCGCCGGGCCGCGCGTATTTTTTGCGTAGTAGCGAACCTTCATGACATTGATGCCCTTCCATGGGTGATTGCCCCCTGCATGGCGTACCCATATTAACCTTCCGTTACTTTAAGTAATCTTCTGGAAAGCGATCGCTCAAGGGCGCTGTCATGTATTTCGGATGGATTGCTGACAGAAAGCGTCGCTTGCCCGGCAGCAGTCAACAGGTGTCGGCAGTCGATCAGCGGCACGCCGGTGCGCCGAACGAGGGCAGGGCGCGGCTCGATCACGGAGGGGAAACCGGTCGAGGGCATGTCTCTGCCGCTCGCTTAAGTGAAGCCTGGCGGTGGGCTGACCGGCAGCAATAAATGATATGATATAACGTACAATAAAAAGCCGTATCCTGAGCTGCACAAGAGAGCCGCATCATGAAGTTACTGCCCTCCCGGAAGATGAGTACGCTGCTGGTTGGTCTGCTGACAGCCGGTGGCATCGCGAGCGCCGGTGCTGCCGAGCATAACGGGGGTGGGGCGTCGGAGTCTGCCGCGCAGCAGGCGTCCGATCATGGTCACGACCACGACCACGACCACGACCACGACCACGACCACGACCACGACCACGACCACGCGCACAATCATGAGCATGACAGCGATATTCATGCCGGCTACTTCGATGATGATCAGGTCAGGGAGCGCTCGCTTGCCGACTGGGCGGGCGCGTGGCAGTCCGTCTACCCCTATCTGGAAAACGGCACCCTTGATGAGGTAATGGCCCACAAGGCCCGACATGGCGACAAGACGGCTGCCGAGTACAGGACCTATTACGAGCAGGGCTACCGGACCGATGTGCGGCGCATCGTGATCGAGGGCAGCAGGGTTACATTCTTCGACGGTGGTGAGGTCCATACCGCCGAATATGCCGACGACGGTCACGAGATACTCACCTATGAAGCCGGCAACCGGGGCGTGCGCTACATCTTCGAGCGCATCGCCGGCGACGCGGCCGCCCCCGGCTTCATCCAGTTCAGCGACCATGCCATCGCGCCCACCGATGCCGAGCACTACCACCTCTACATGGGCGACGATCGTGCAGCACTGCTGGAAGAGGTGACCCACTGGCCGACCTATTATCCCGCCGAGCTCAACGGTCATGAGATCGCCGAGGAGATGAAGGCGCACTGAGCCCTGCCGGCAGATATTCAATGATCATGCATATCAGGGCGTTATTTGAAAACAGCGCCTCTGATACTAGATTTTCAGGAGCATGAGCCATCGGCCGTTGTCTCTTCCCGGTTGCCCTGAGCGGCCGGCCCGATGCGCCATTTCTCCTGGATCTGCCGGAGCCTGTTCATCATGACCGAAAGCGTTCAACGCGCGACCCTGCCCGGCGGCAGCTGGGTACAGCGCGCCTCGCACCATGCCTGGCTGGAAGCCGAGGGTCAGCGCCTGCTGGCCTTCTATCGGGCCTCGCGCCACCCCGACTGCGGCTTTGCCGCGCTGGATGAGCACGGGCGGCTGGCGGCCGATGCCCACCCCGATACCATGATCACGGCGCGCATGACCCACTGCTTTGCGCTGGCCGCCATGCGGGGGACGCCGGGAACAGCGCCGCTGGTGGCCCATGGCGTGGCGGCACTGCGGGGCCCACTGGCGGATAGCGAGTTTGGCGGCTGGTACAGCGAGCTGCCGCGCGAGGGCGAGGCGCAACCCAAGCAGGCCTATATCCACGCCTTCGTGGCGCTGGCCGCGGCCAGCGCCTGGCAGTCCGGCAACGAAGAGGCCGGGCCGCTGCTGCAAGATGTCAGCCGGGTGCTGGAGCAGCGCTTCTGGTCCGACTCGGAAGGCCGGCTGCGGGAAGGCTTCTCGCGGGACTGGCGCGACGAGGAAGCCTACCGTGGCGGCAACAGCAACATGCATGCCACCGAGGCCCTGCTGCAGCTGGCCGATGTGCTGGGCGAGCCGGTGTGGCGCCAGCGTGCCTGCTCCATTGTGGAGAACATCATCCACCACCATGCGCGGCCCAACGATTATCGCGTGGTCGAGCACTTCGATGAAAACTGGCACGAATGGCGCGACTACAATGCGGACTCGCCGAAGGACCCGTTTCGCCCCTATGGCGCGACCCCGGGGCACAGCTTCGAGTGGGCCCGGCTGCTGCTGCACCTGGAAGCCGGACTACTGAGCCACGGCGAGACGGCACCGGGCTGGCTGCTGGAAGATGCCCAGGGGCTGTTCCGGCGTGCCACCGAACTGGGCTGGGCCGCCGATGGTGAACCGGGGCTGATCTACACCCATGACTGGGAGAACCAGCCCCTGGTGCGCGAGCGCCTGCATTGGCCGGTGGCGGAAGCCGCCAGTGCGGCGGCCGCGCTTTATCAGCGCACCGGACACAGCGGCTATGAGATCTGGTATCGACGCTTCTGGGACTATATCGACCGCTTTCTGATCGACCGCGAGCGCGGCAGCTGGTGGCACGAGCTGGATGCGCACAACCGCCCCTCCAGCCAGCTCTGGTCCGGCAAGCCCGATCTCTATCACGCCTTTCAGGCCACGCTGCTGCCCCGCCTGCCGCTGGCGCCCACCATGGCGCGAGCGGTCGCCGACGGGGCGCTGTAGCCACGAGCGGCCGA
The DNA here is from genome assembly GCF_003633775.1 of Kushneria sinocarnis. Classification (GTDB taxonomy): domain Bacteria; phylum Pseudomonadota; class Gammaproteobacteria; order Pseudomonadales; family Halomonadaceae; genus Kushneria; species Kushneria sinocarnis. Next base: position 46,070 of record NZ_RBIN01000012.1, on the reverse strand, counting down.
GTCCGGTGATGCCGCCGCCCTTCAATCCCGGTCCTCGCCCGGGGGCCGAAGGGTCGGTTTCACCGGGGGGCGGCCCAGCTTCAGGCAGCCCGCCCGATGCGCTCCCGAAACAGCAGCGCCGTGAGCAGTGACAGGGCCGCCGTGATGGCAAAGGCGATATTCATGCCCAGCGTGGCCGCCAGGCTCCCGGCCGCCGCCGGGCCGATGATGTTGCCCAGCGCATAGATAACCAGTACGGCGGTAAAGCTGACCGCGGCCAGCTCCGGGAACAGCCGGACACTCCAGAACGAGAAGATGGCGCTGAGCATCATGATGCAGCTGCCCTGCAGCAGTGCCGAGAGCAGCAGCAGCGGCCAGCTGGTGGGTGCCAGTCCGCAGGCCAGCAGCGAAACGGCCGAGAGTATGAAGAGCGTGCGTACCAGTACCGTCATGCCGATGCGGCGATGAATCTCCGCCGTGGCCAGCCCGGCGATGCCGCCGATGCCCATCGCGATGTACATGACCGGCCCGGAGAGCTCGGACGCCAGCCCCGGCAGCCCCCCGGCACGCATCACATGATCGACGGTAAACGAGAGATAGATCCCGCTGGAAATGCCGAAGGAGAGGGCGATGGCGTACAACGGCAGTGCCCGCAACCGGCAGAGGCGCCGCAGCTGGGTGGGCAGTGCCACCGGCCGGGTGGCGGGAGTATCCGGCAGCCGGGCCAGCGCCCGGAAATTGACCAGCGTCGACAACAGCGCCATCAGGGCAAATATCCCCCAGGCCACTCGCCACTCCTGATATAGCCAGGCCACGCCCAGTGCCAGCAGGCCGGCGCCGGCAATGCCGCCGGTGGTGCCGGTGCTGATGATCGAAAGCGCCCGGTTCCGGCGGTCGTCGGCAATGCCGCGTTCGGCGGCGTTGTTGAACGGTGACCAGCAGCAGCCGGCGCTGGTGGCCGCCAGCACGGTGCCGGCCGCCAGCATGAGCGTATTATTCGCCAGGGCGACAATGGTCATGCCGGCCAGCGCCGCCAGTGACCCCAGCACCACCGGCAGCCTCGGCCCGAAGCGCGCCGACAGATAACCCGCCAGTAGCAGAGCAATTAGAAAACCGCCAAAGGCGCTGCTCGCGATATAGCCGGACTCCCGGGTGGTGAGCTCGAATGTTTCACGAAGCTGCGGCAGAAAGAGCCCGAAACCGATTCGGGCCGGGCCGAAGGAAACGGCGGTCGCCAGCGCGCCGCCGGCGGCAATGTACATGGCTCTGCTCACGATGGGATCTTGTTCTCCATTGACGTTGCCTGATGCCGTCCTCGGGCAGCCACGGCTGGGTGGCAGGCTGAAAATGTCCGTTCGCAGGTGGTAAGTATCATCCACGCGCCGAACGCTGCGCCAGCGTGCGGCACGCCCGGTAATGACGCCAATGGATTGTTTGCGTAAGGTGATCGAAAACTGTCATGCGAGAAGCGAATGAGCGCACGACTGGAAATGGGCGCGCTGCAGGCGCTGTGCGCCATTGCCGATCACGGCGGCATTACCCGGGCGGCGGATCAGCTGGCGCTCTCGCAGTCGGCGGTCTCGCACAAGATCCGGCGGCTCGAGGAGGCGCTGGGCTGCGCCCTGCTGGCCAGGCGGGTCGGCCAGCCGCTGCTGACCGCGGATGGCGAGCGGCTGCTGCGCTACGCGCGGCGCATCGTGGCGCTGCACGACGAAGCCGCCACCAGCCTGGGGACCACGCCGTTGAGCGGACGGATCCGGCTGGGCATGACCGAGGACATCACGAGCCGCGGGCTGTCGCGGATTCTCGGGCGCTTCACGCGCCGCCACCCGGATGTCACGGTGCATACCAGTGTCCGCCAGAGCCTGACCATCGAGGCGCAGCTCGAGCGCGGCGAGCTCGATATCGGGGTGCTGCAGCGCTTCGAGCACGGCCAGCGCGCTACCGATGTCGTGCTCGCCTCCGAGCCGCTGCACTGGGTAAAGGCGCCCGATCTGGCCGCCGACGAGACGGTGCCGCTGCCGTTCGTGGCCTTCGGTGACGACTGCTTCTACCGCCAGTGGGCGATGGAGTTCGGGCAGTCCCGGCCGCCCGGTTTTGCCACCGTGATGACCTGTACCAGCATCGCCAGCCTGGTCTCGGCGGTGCAGGCCGGGCTGGGCGTGTCGCTGCTCAACGCCCGCCATGTCACGCCGGAAATGGTGGTGATGGATGGCGAGCTGGCCCCGCCGCCGCAGATCGTCAATGTCATCCGGGTGGGGCGCAGAAGCAGTTCGCCGGCGGTGCGCGGGCTGGTGGAGGAGATTGCCGGCGAGCTCGGTGACGGGCCCGCCGGGCGCCTGCCCTGAGCTCCCGGGCCTGCCTGGGCGATGATTGGCGTCAAGTCTTCCCCTCGAAGCGCCGATATGGCACTCGAATATAACAATTCGGGTCCTCTCACCATGCACCTCCCGTCACTGACCATCTCGAAGCGCCTGACGCTCGGCGGTATCGCCCTGATGCTGCTGATCGCGATTTCCATTTATGGCGTCATGACACTGCGCGCCAAACCCCGCCTGATCGAGGCCAGTTCGACCCTGGTACAGGAGTCCGGCCAATCCATCGTCAACGGATTGAGTGCCCGGATGGCCGGTTACGAGGGCACCACGGCCAGTCTGGCGAATCTGGCCGAAACCCTGCCATTGAACGCGACACTGTTTGCCGCGACCCTGCCTGCGATCATCGATGCCAACGGGGATGAAGCCATTGCCGGTGGCGGGATATGGCCTGAGCCGAATGCCTTTACCCCCGGGGTCGAGCGGCGCAGCTTCTTCTGGGGCCGGGGCAGTGATGGCAGGCTGGCGTATTCGGACGAGTACAACGCGCCCGAGGGTGCCGGCTATCAGCAGGAGAGCTGGTATACCGAAGCGCGCAATGCGCCGGCCGGGCAGTGCGTCTGGTCGGCTGCCTATCAGGACCCGGTCACCGGTGAGTCGATGGTTACCTGCAGCGTGCCCTGGCAGCGGCAGGGGCAGTTTGCCGGCGTGGCCACCCTGGATATCCGGCTGGGCGGTCTGGCCGCGCTGCTGGCGGCCAATGGCGACGCCACCGGCGGTTACGCCTTCGCGCTGGATCGCGAGGGCAACGTGATGTATTTCCCCGGGGTCGATCAGGGCCAGGGCATGCAGTCGTTTGCCGAGCTCAGTGCCGATCGCGACTGGCTGGCGCCGGTGGCAGGCGCCATGAACACCAGTGAGCCGGTCGAGATCCGGGATGCCCGGCTGCAGGACACCGCCTCGGTCAGCCTCTTCAAAATGGCGGATACCGGCTGGACCATCGGCCTGGTGACACCGCTGAGTCGCATCACCAGTCTGGCCAGCACGATGACCCGTGATCTTTTGCTGTTCATCCTGCCGGTAGTGGCGATCCTGCTGATGCTGGCTTGGTGGGGGAGCCGGCTGCTGCTGCGCCAGATCAACGAGACCACCCGGCAGATCGATCGCCTGGGCGAAGGCGGCGCCAGCGGTGAAGCGCTTTCGGTCAGCCGTCATGATGAAATCGGCGCCCTGCGCAGTGCCGTCAACCGCTATGCCGGCAAGCTCAATCACCTGTTTGCCGAGGTGAGCGGCATATCCGACACCATTGCCGGACGTACCCGCGAGATCTCGGCCGGTAACGTTGATCTGTCGCGACGCACCGAATCGCAGGCGGCGTCGCTGGAGGAGACCGCCTCGGCGATGGAGCAGATGTCCGCCACCATCGGTCACAATGCCGAAAGTGCCCGCCAGGCCAGCCAGCTGGCCAGCGAGGCCTCGGGGATTGCCGAGCAGGGCGGCGCGCAGGTCAATCGAGTCATCAGCTCGATGGAAGAGATCAGTGGCAGTTCGCGGCGGATGTCGGAAATCGTCGAAATGATCGACAGCATCGCCTTCCAGACCAATCTGCTGGCGCTGAATGCCTCGGTGGAAGCGGCGCGGGCCGGCGAGCAGGGGCGTGGCTTCGCGGTGGTCGCCGAGGAGGTGCGCAATCTGGCCTCCCGCAGCTCGAAGTCGGCCAGCGAGATCAGCGGGCTGATCAATGAATCGCTGGGGCGCGTCGAAGAAGGATCACGTCAGGCGCGAGAGGCCGGCGAGGTCATGGAGCGGCTGGTCGGCTCCGTGCAGCGCGTCACCGGGCTGATCAACGAGATTGCGGTGGCGTCGAAGCAGCAGGCCTCCGGAATCGGCGATATCAATCAGGCGGTCACCGAGATGGATGGGGTCACCCAGCAGAATGCCTCGCTGGTCGAGCAGGTGGCCAGTGCGGCCACGGCGCTCGAGGAGCAGGCCCGCACTCTTGAAGAACTGATGGTCCGCTTCCAGCAGAATGCCTCGACCGGCCATGACGATGCGGCGGCCCGGCACCCCTACGAAGGCTCGGCACTGCCGGCCTGAAACGCTGCCACTTCTGTTGCGCTTCGAACCCTGCCCTGGTGGCAGGGTTTTTCATTTTCGGGGCGGGCGACAGCGCCTGGCAGCCGCCCGCTCGTCTAGCCCAGCACCTGCGGATTGAGCTGCCAGGTGGCCAGTGTCAGGGCCGAGGCCAGGCTGACCCAGAGCAGGTAGGGCACCAGCAGCACGCCGGCGAGTGCGCGTCTGCGCCAGAAGGCGATCAGGGTCCACAGGATCAGCCCCCACAGCACCAGCACGCCGATGAACGACATGGCACCGAGATGCCATACGAAATAGAGCCAGCTCCACAACGCATTGAGCGCCAGCTGAATCAGGAACAGCCGCAGCGCCCTGCTGCGCCGTCGCTCCTGCCAGACCAGCCAGGCGGCGATCCCCATCAGGCCGTAAAGCGTCATCCAGACCGGACCGAACACTGCCGCGGGGGGCGCCCAGGCCGGCTGGGCTAGCCGCTCATAGAAGTCCGCCGCGTTGATCGAGGCAATGGCGCCGATGGCGGCAGCCAGGTAGCTGATACCCAGCCAGCCGAGAAGTCCGACCAGCTGTTTACTCTTCGAGTGGGCGCGCATAAGGGGTCCTTGCCACTTACATATGAGAATCGGGGTAATGAAATCGGCCCAACATAGTTCACCAGACCAGGGGCGTCCATGCCGGGTGTTTCACGGGGCGCATTCGGCATACCGGGGGATGGCGCTCGGCTGGCACTGAATCTGCATGAGGCTGTGTGAGCCAGGACCCTGCGAGCGCCCCCCGACTTACGTGGCAGAGGGGTTGTGCGAGCCACCCCGAATTGTGCGAGGCTCTGGAGAGGTTGTTTTCCGTTGCCATCTCCCCGGAGGGCCGATCTTGACCAGCGTGATCTATCACAATCCGGAGTGCAGAACCTCCTGCAATACCCTGGAGATGATGCGACAGTCCGGCGATGAGCCCCATGTAATCGAGTATCTGAAAACGCCCCCTTCCCGCGCGAAGCTGATCGATCTGCTGGTCGCGATGGGCATTACCCCGCGCGAGCTGCTGCGGCCCCGGGAGACGCCCCCTGAGGAGCCGGTGCCGGGTGAGGCCTCGCTGAGCGATGAGCAGCTGATCGATGCCATGCTGGCCCAGCCTGCCCTGATCGATCGTCCCATCGTGGTCACCGAGCTGGGCGTGCGGCTCTGTACGCCCTCGGAGAAGGTGCTGGATCTGCTGGCCTATCCCCCGAGCGAGTTCACCCGGGAAGATGGCGAAGTGGTGCGGCTGGACGAGCTCTGCTGACGTTCCGGGAGGAGAGCGCAGGAGCAGTGCCTGATGGAGGCGTCATGCTGTCTGTCAGAGAGCGTGGCGCTTGTCAAAAAGCCCGCCGTGAGGCGGGCCTGGCGCTTCAGGGCTGTGCGAGGCTGGCAGCCCGGCATGCTCGGAAGGTTCAGAATGGCGCTATCTGATAATCATCCGGACGTTCGGCCGATTCCAGACTGCCCAGCTGGGAAAAGTCGACCGGTGTCAGGATGGTATCCAGAGTCATGGAGTCGTGGGCCAGATTCTTGACGACCCGGATGCGGACGGGATTACCGGCCTCATCGAGCTGCATCACCCAGGCAAGGAACCCCCTGGAGAATTTGACCAGGCTGCCGATCGGATAAAATCCATGGCGCTGGATATAGCGTGTTACCCACTTGCGGTCATATTTGTCGGACTGGTGATAGACCATGCGATAGGCTTCAAAGGCCGTCATTCCGGAGCGCTTGTTGCGCTTGCGCCTCAATGTATCGATGCGGTTGATGATGGCGGTAATGCGAGTGAGATCGCCCAGTTCATCCTGCTGCCTGTGAAAGGGGTAGCCACTGCCATCCAGACATTCATTGGCGCCCAGGATGACCTCATGACTGATTTTCCCGTTCAGCCACTCCATCTTCTCCAGATAGGTCTGCAGGACTTCAACATGGCCACGTAGCAGCTCCCTTTGCCTGTTGGTCAGCGGCGCTTCCAGGGAGGGCAGCTGTTTGCAGAGCATCAGGGGCTTGCCCATGGAGTGCAGCAGAGCGCACACCATGGCATCACGGGCCTGGAAGGCGAGGCCGGAATCGGACAGCATGATATCTCCCAGCTGGCCGGCCACGCTGAGTGCATGTTGCAACCATTGCGGCTCATCCTTCAGGCAGTTGAGCGCATACAGTGCCTGCTGTCGGTCCCGGTCAAGCAAATGGATCAGGGTATCAGCACTGTCATACAGGGCATTGCCTGAAATGGTGCGATCATTTTTGAGGTGTAACAGTGTTATGTGCAGCTGTCGGGCAATTTCCTCGATGGCCTTGACCATTGGTGCCGAACGATCGGCTTTGGGCGGATCGCTCTCTACCGTGTGATGCGCATATTTTTCGATGAACAGTGCCGATCTATGCGATTTGCGCGTATCCATGCCCAGTCGATAGGCAAGTTCACTCTCGGCTTCTCCAATGAAATAGGCCAGACGCTGGGTCAGCTGAGTGGATGGTTCACTGAAGCTGACGCCGATAATGGCATGATGGGATCGGCCGGCAGGTCGGACATGGCGTACTTTTGCCTCGAAAGTGATTTCATCTCCATTCGGGAATGAAATGGTAATACCGGGCAGGTACTGATTGACTCCGAAATAAGCGCATTCCCGCAGGGGGAATTCCAGCATGCACCCGCCCAGCGAGAGATTGCGCAGTTGCGCCCGAATGGTGGGCTGACCGGCATAAACTTCGATTTCCGCAAAGGCTTTCATGCCCTGAATGAAGGGAACCCGCACACCGCCACGTCGGCTGGTGGTAAACAGGGAGCGGGGCAGCGAGCATTGTATCTCCAGCGAATCACTCAGATGTCTGACCCTGACCGGTTCGATATCCTCGAAATGGATGCTTTCCGAGTCCACTGGGCCGCCGGGCTTTTCAGCATCGAGCATCAGCCTGGAACCGATGACATGTTCATCGCTGAAGTCCCTGATATCGGCGATGGCAAGGGACATGATCCCGCGTTCCGTATTGATCGTCTTGATCCGTGCAGGAATCGGATCCTCCAGCATCTCGAGGGTAAGGGAGACGTCATGGGTATCGCGGGCGATGGATTCCATTACATGGGCCACGTACGCTGCATCTTCCTGCCTCGAGCGTGACTGCATTTCCGGCTGCCCGACACTGATTGCCGCTTGAGTGGTCATTTTTCCTACCTCCCGGAAAAAGGCTGGAGAGAGTCGTGAAGAACGGATTCGGGGAGAGTGCCAGCGCAGGTTGGCAGGAGTTGTGATAATGGCTGGGGATGACCGAAAAGATATCCCTGTCCTGTCGTGCAGCCTTGCTGAAGCAGCAGATGCCGTTGTGTGCTGTGTTCGATTCCTTCGGCAATCACCCCCAGCTTGAAGACCTTTCCCAGCTTCATGATTGATTCAACAATGGCGGTATCTTCCCTGCTGTCAGCTATATTGCGAATAAAGGAGCGATCTATCTTTAACCGATCTATCGGGAAACGCTTCAGCATGCTTAGGGAAGCATAGCCGGTTCCATAATCATCAAATGCAATTGAACACCCTTTTTCTCGCAGGGCATCAAGCTGGTTGATGGCTTTTTCTTCCTGATCCAGAAGAATGTTTTCCGTAATCTCTATTTCGAGCAGTTCCGCAGGCAGGTTGTGTTCTTCCAGTTGAGTCAGGATATGCTCTTCCAGCTGACCCAGTCTGAGTTGTTGTGAAAAGATATTAACGGCAAATCTGAAGTTGTTGCCGTTGCGGTTCATGATTGCTGCATCGCGACAGGCTGTCTTGATGATCCAGTTCCCTACAGCGTTGGCCCAGCTGCTGCCGGCAAGGGGTTCGATGAAATGAGCCGGTGTCAGCAACCCCCTTGTCGGGTGGTGCCATCTAAGCAGTGCTTCAAAGCCGATGAACCGGCCTGTTTCAAGATCGACCTGAGGCTGGTAGAAAAGCTCGAACTGCTTTTCCAGTACCGCGCGATGCAGCTCTTCGGTCAGCTTTTGCTGATGCTGAATGTTTGTTGTCAGCTGTGGTGAATAGAAACGGCTGTAACCGGGCGCCGTGGCTCTGGCTTCGTTCAGTGCCAGGTCGGCATGTCGGAAAAGACTTTCGATACTGCTGCAATCTGCAGGGTAGCGTGCGGCGCCCATGCTGGCGCTGACCTGCAGCAGTCGCCCGCCCAGAATGAAAAGGGAGGTCAGGGCCTTTTTTATATTCTTGATGGTCTTGTCGAGCTCTGCTTCCTGGACAATACATGCAAATTCATCACCGCTGGTTCTGGAAATCAGAGCCTTTGAATCCAGCTGACTTGTCAGCCTTGCGGCAACAAGCTTCAGCAGTTCATCGCCTGCCGTATATCCCAGGCTATCATTGATGCGCTTGAAGCCGTCCAGGTCCATCAATACCAATCCGAGCTTCCTGCCACGGCCCCGCAGGTCTTCTGCCTGTTTCATGAAACCGGCTCGATTGCAGAGCCCGGTCAGGGGATCGTGATTTTCCAGGTAATCAAGCTGTTGTTGATGCTGACATCGGTTGGCAATGGGTTTGATGACGCCCATTATGCGGGCTGGTCTACCTTTCACGAAAAATGATTGGGCAGTGACTGAAACCCGAATTGTCTGCCCCGTATCAGGCCGGTTGATCCTGAATTCCAGTTCACGGACACAGGTTTCGTTGCCGGCCATGAGCTGGTCTCTCTTGCTTGCAACAGCTTCCCGGTCAGCTGGATGGACCTGCTCCCAGAAATGTTCTTCCCTTACAGGGTCGTTGCCAGCGCGGTACAGCTCGTGTCCCGGCTTGAAAAGGGTGATCAGACCGGTGCATGGATCGTACTCCCACATGGCCAGCGATATCTTTCCTGCTTCCTTGTCGACTGTTGCCTGGACAATTTCAGCGGTTGTTCCGGTCATTGTCTGGTTTTCCGGCTGGGAGGTGCAGTGGTCCCTTTCCTGGATGCCCCTGTTGATGAATGACCAGTCCCTGGGTCATTGATGCTGAACGCTGGTATGGGTTATTTCTAATATAAAAGTATTTTTTTACTGATTATTTTTCATGGCTAATGCAAGGGTAATTTTATATTTGGGTTAGGAAAAATCCACTATTCTGTAGTATATGGCTTGTAGTAATTAAATATTAATTAAGCTGTGTTTCGAGACAGTCTTCGCCGCGGGGCGATGCTTGCGCAACGTATGCCATGGTGCTTCTCTCGGGTCAGCAGCGTTGAAGCTGGCATTTGCCCGCCAGCTCTGCTGCTCTGAAGTTTTCGTTTTGCTCAAGGAGAGAGCGCATGAAAGCCGCCATACTGCATCAGCCGGGCGGGCTGGATCGGATCGAGGTGGTGGAGCTGGACCCGCCGCAGCCCGGACCGGACGAAGTGCTGGTACGCATGCATGCCAGCTCGCTGAACTACCATGACTACGCGGTAGCCGACGCCATCATCGAAACCGAGGATCGGCGCGTGCTGATGTCCGATGGGGCCGGTGAAGTGGTGGCGGCAGGGCACGACATCAGCGAGTTTCAGGTAGGCGATCGGGTGATCTCGACCTTCTTTCCGCACTGGGCGGATGGCCCGATCACCCCTGCCAAACGGGAGGGCACACCGGGCGATCGTGGCCCCGGAATGGCGGCGGAATATGTCGTCGGGCCGGCAGGTGCGTTTACCCGGGCGCCGGCCGGATATTCGCATGCCCAGGCGGCCACCCTGCCGTGTGCTGCCCTGACAGCCTGGCGGGCGCTGATGGTGGAAGCCGCCATCAAACCGGGCGATACGGTGCTGACAATGGGTACGGGCGGTGTCTCGCTCTTTGCCCTGCAGCTCGCAAGGGCAGCCGGTGCCCGGGTGATTGCCACTTCGGGATCGGAAGAGAAACTGGCCCGCCTGCGTGCGCTCGGGGCCGATGACACCATCAACTACCGCGAGGACCCCGACTGGGGGGAGACGGCCCATCGTCTCTCGGGGGGCGGCGTGGATGCCGTGGTGGAGATCGGCGGCCCGGCCACCCTGGGGCAGTCGATTGCCGCCTGCCGGATGGGCGGTCACATTGTCATGCTCGGGGTACTCACCGGCTTCACCGGTGAGGTGCCCACGGCGGCGTTCTTCTTCGGCAATCTGCACATGAGCGGCATTACCGTCGGCAGCCGGGCGCAGCAGCAGGACATGGTGAAGGCGATCGAACAGAACGGGATCGAGCCGGTGATCGACTCCACCTGGTCGCTCGACCGGCTCGCCGATGCCTTTCGCCACCAGCAGGGGCAGCGGCACTTCGGCAAGATCTGTATCGACATCAGCCGGCAGTCGGGCTGACGCCCTGGCCGGTACAGCCGGCCGGCTCGGCAGGGAAGGCTTGCCTGCCGAGACCGGCTCGGCAGCAAATCAGCGAAGCACCTTCTGCCAGCGCTTGATCTCCTTGCGGGCGCGTCGGGAACGCAGCTGTTTGGTGGTCAGGTCGCGGGGTTTCAGCAGCAGTCGGTGATTATCATCGAGCTCGAGATCAAATACGCGTCGGGCACCGATCGGCCCGTTTTCCGAGCCGAAAACGGCAATGAGGCCGATTTCCAGCGAGCGCAGCTCAAGCTGCTCTTCGCCGGATTTATAGTCTTCATCCAGCTGAATACCCTGCTCGTGCGCCACCTGCTGGAGCATGTCACCGAACATGCCGGCTTCCATGTACTCGCCCGATTTCAGCGGACCCTGGCGGGTGACCCGGGCCAGCTGATGCTCGCCTGACCCAATATCGCGGCTTGAACTTTCCCCCTGCTGATCGAGCACATCGGTGACATCGCTGAACCAGGTGCCGTGGGAGGTCTCGAGCCGGGCCACCACGGCCTCGACGAAGATCGCCTGCACACTCATGTTACTGATCAGACAGAGGGAATTGACATCCCGCCCGCGGCCGCGATTGATGACGATGCGGGGGCTCTGCTGCATCCGGAAGTTGTGCAAGAGCAGCTGCAGATAGATGCCCCAGATCAACAGCATGCCGAAACTGACGATGCCGCTGAAGACAGCAGCATTGGCGGTGATCCACTCCCAGAGGGAGACGGGCCAGGCAAACATGGGCTGGTCCTTCAGTCGCGAGCAGAACAGCGGTGCCGCCGGTGTCCTGTCATGGATGGCCGATCATCCCTGATCGGTAAGCCTTTCGATTCAGACTCTCAGGTTAGTGTACGCCCGGCCCGGCTGAACAGCAGTAACGTGTATCGCGGCTGTTTCAGCAGGGACGCAGCCGGCCGGGTGGCAGGTGCCTTCGGCGTTCTGCCCCCTCAGTTCACCATTTCCGGCTCTTCTCCCAGCCGGCGCCCCTGGGCCAGCCGACCCATCAGTGCCATCTCGTCATCGCTGAGTTCGAAATCGAAGATGCCGGTGTTCTCGCGCATCCTGGCCGGAGTGGCCGACTTGGGAATGACGATCGAGCCGAGCTCGATATGCCAGCGCAGAATGATCTGGGCCGGCGTACGGTCATGCCGCACCGAGATGGCCGCAAGGCGTTCATCCTTGAGCAGCTCGCTGCCCTGGGCGAGCGGGCTCCAGGCCTCGGTAGCAATGTCGTGACGCTGATGGAACTGCCGCAGCAGCGGCTGTGGCAGCATGGGATGCAGCTCGATCTGATTGATGGCCGGAAGCACCCCGGTTTCATTTCCCAGCCGCTCGATATCCTGCTCGCGAAAGTTGGAGACACCGATCGAGCGGATACGGCCTTCCTGCTGCAGGCGAATGAAGGCGCGCCAGGTATCGACGAACTGATCGCGCGCCGGGCAGGGCCAGTGAATCAGATAGAGATCGAGATACGCCAGGCCGAGCCGGGTCATGCTCTTGTCGAATGCCGTGAGGGTGGCGTCATACCCCTGCTGATCGTTCCACAGCTTGGTGGTGATGAAGAGCTGCTCGCGTGCCGGTTCGCTCCGGGCGATGGCCCGGCCGACCCCGGCTTCGTTGCCGTAGATGGCAGCAGTATCGATATGGCGATAGCCGAAATCGAAGGCGGTCTGAACGGCCTGTGCGGTTTCTTCGGGAGGCAGCTTCCATGTGCCCAGCCCAAGCTGGGGAATGCGATGGCCGTCGCTGAGCGGAAGATCGGGGATCGCGGGCATGACCGGCTCCTTGCTGCGGGAAGGCCCTGAAGCACAGGGCCCGTGAATTCAGTGTCGACGCCGCCTGAAACAGGCGGCAACACGACTTTCTGTGCATGTGGGAGCGGATAAAGGCCTGCCGGACAGCCCGGCATGGCCGGCCTGGTAGCAATACGGTACCCGGGGCTGCTTTAGCCATGCTCGACCCGATGCAGCACGAACTCCCGGCGCTCGACCGGCAGGCACTCGCGCCCGGTACAGGGCTGAAGCCGAAGCTCGAGTGTCAGCGGGCCGGCTGCGAGCCGGCTGGCTTCCAGCTCGATGGTGACCCGCCCGGCATGCACCAGCTCACCACTGGCCGGATCGCGTTCAGGCGCCGGCCAGCTGAGGTGTGTCTCGCGCCAGACCGACGGATTGCCGATGGCCAGGCGACTGGCTTCGGGGGTGTCATCCGCGTGGTTGCGAATGTGCCACCCCGACTGAATGGTGAGGGTGAGCATCACGCGCTGGCGCTCGTCATCGAGCGCTTCGCTGCGACAGACGGCCCGAATGGCGCCCTCGGCGAAATGCTGCTGATCGTTAGGGGTGGGGGACGCCCACTGGCGCAGGCCCTGCAGAAAGACCGGACCAGCCAGCGGCAGCTGGGCCACGCGGCCGGAGAAGGCGGCAATCTGGCCTTCGATCAGCGGGGGCAGCTCCGGGTCGCCGGTGCGCCGATACAGCGCAATCAGTACCGGTAGCATCAGCGAGTTGCCGCTGACGGTAGCGTTGTCCATCAGACTCTTGCTGCGCAGCAGCTGTGGGCCGGTGGCCTCGGCCGGGGCGGTGAAGAAGCCGCCATCCTGATCGTCCCGGTGGTGACGGCAGGCCTGCGCCAGCAGGGCACGGGCCCGGTCACGCCAGTGCTGTTCGCCGGTGGCGTCATGCAGTGCGATCAGGCCATCGAGCAGATGAGCGTAATCCTCCAGCTGCGCGGTGACCGAGGCGACACCGTTGAGGCTGGTACGCCACAGTCGATCCTGCGTCTCATCGAGATGCGTCTGCCAGAGGAAGTCGGCCGCGGCAGTGGCCGCCTCGAGGTAGTCGTGTCGTTCCAGCGCCTGCGCGGCACGGGCCAGTGCGGCGATCACCATGCCGTTCCACTCGGTAATCAGCTTGTCATCACGCAGCGGCGCTTCGCGCTCGGCACGGACGTCATACAGCCGCCGGCGTACTTCTCCCAGCCGTTCGTCCAGCGCCTGACGGCTCAGCTCCAGCCGATCGGCGGTGCGATCCAGCGACTGCGGCAAATGGAGCACGTTGGCGCCTTCGAAGTTGCCGGTACGAGTGACACCGTAGACCTGCTCGCACAGTGTGAGCTGCTCGGCATCGAGCACGTCGGCCAGCTCATCGTAGCGCCAGACGAAGAAGCGGCCTTCCTCGCCTTCGCTGTCGGCATCGGTGGCGGAGTAGAAACCGCCGGTCGGCGAGCGCATCTCGCGCAGCAGATAGTCCAGTGTCTGTTCACAGCCGCGGCGATACTCCGGATTGCCCGACAGCTGCCAGGCCCATAGATAGAGATCGGCCAGCTGGCCCTGGTTGTAGAGCATCTTTTCGAAGTGTGGCACCTGCCAGGCGCGGTCGGTGGCATAGCGGTGAAAGCCACCGCCGATCTGATCGAAGATACCGCCGCCGAGCATGGCATCGAGTGCATGGCGTGCCACCGGCCAGGCAGGCTGTTCGGCGAGCGGCCGCGGATCGCGCTGGATCTCCTCCAGCAGCAGGTAGAGATTGGGCTCCTGCGGGAATTTGGGCGCCTCGCCGAAGCCGCCATGAATGGTATCGGCGTGCTCGAGCAGTGCTCCGGTGACCCGTTCGATCAGCCCTTCGGGCAGCTCTGCGGCGGCCGAGGGTGCAAGCTGCTGGCGGATGCCCTGGTCGAGCCTGTCGGCGTCACCCAGGATGGCTTCGCGGCGTTCCTGCCAGAGTTCGTGAACCCGGTCGAGCAGGCTCAGGAACTGATCGCGCGGAAAGTAGGTGGCCCCGAAGAAGGGCTTGCCCTCGGGGGTCAGAAAGCTCGACATCGGCCAGCCGCCGCGACCGGTCATCAGCTGGACGCCGGCCATGTAGATCTCGTCGAGATCGGGGCGCTGTTCGCGATCGACCTTGATCGGCACGAAGTGGCGGTTGAGTACCTCGGCCACCCCTTCATCATCGAAGCTCTCCTCTTCCATGACGTGGCACCAGTGGCAGGTACTGTAGCCGATGGAGAGAAAGATCGGCTTGTCCTCGCGCGAGGCCTTGTCGAATGCCTCGCTGCCCCACGGGTACCAGTCCACCGGGTTGTGGGCGTGCTGCAGCAGGTAGGGGGAGTCCTCGCCGATCAGGTGATTGATGTAGACCGGTTCTCCCCGGGCATCGGTGTAGCGGGTGCGGACGCTGTACTGCTCGCGCTTGCGAGCGCGGATCTCGTGCAGTTGCTCGACGGTTGCCATGGGCCGACTCCTTTCGCCGATGGCGGATGGGCGCTGAATTTTTCAGTGTAGCAACCACCCGCGCGCTACTGTCCGGAATTCAGCGTTCGTCGGGGGTGGTCGGACGCAGACCGATGGCGGCGGTGGCGCTGGCTGCCATCATCAGCGCCATGCAGGCGATGATGACGCTGTCGAAACCGAGCACGAAGCTGTGCTCGATCAGCTGACGGAGCCGTAGTGCCTGCTCGGCCGACAGGTGTTCGGGCAGCGGCAGGGCAGCGAGCCGATCGAGACGGGTGACGAGCGCGTTCCGGATGCTGTCCGGCAGTGCCAGCGGGGCCAGGCGTTCGAGCAGGGCGTGACGGAAGACAAGATAGAGCACCGGGCCGAACAGGGCGATGCCCATGAGCCCGGCGGTGCGGGCGATGGCATTGTTGATTCCGGAAGCGGTGCCGGCGTCGCTGTCTGCGACGGAGGCCATCACGGTTGCGGTCAGTGGGGCCACCGTGGTCACCATGCCCGCTCCCATCAGGGCAATCGAGGGCAGGAAGGTGTGCCAGTAGGACGCCTCGGTACCGGCCAGCAGCAGCCCCCCGAGGCCGGCAGCGACGATCAGCGGGCCGATGGTCAGCGGACGGCGGGCCCCGTAGCGGTCGATCAGCCGACCGGCACGGCCGGACAGCAGCGACATCAGGATGATGATCGGCAGGGTGGCAGCACCGGCTGCGGTGGCACTGAAACCGTGGATCTGTACCAGCGTCATCGGCAGCAGAAAGAAAAAGGTTCCCAGTGCGGCATAGAACAGGAAGGTCAGCAGGCTGACGGTACGGAAGGTGCGCGAGCCAAACAGGTGTGGCGCCAGCATCGGTGACGGACAGCGGCGTTCATGGCGGATGAAGAACGCCATGGCCAGCAGACCGATGGCGCCGGGCAGCAGCACGCCCGGGTCGAGAAAGCCGCTTCCGGAAGCCGCGATCAGTCCGAGGATGAGGCCGCCCAGGGCAATCACCGACAGCAGCGCGCCGGTGATGTCGAGCGGCGGGTGCGGCGCCGGACGTGCACTCTCCGGCACGAAGCGGTAGAGCAGCCCCAGGGTAACGGCGGCCACCGGCAGGTTGAGCGCGAAAACGGCCCGCCAGGAGATCAGATCGATCAGCAGGCCTCCCAGTACCAGCCCCATCCCGGAGGCGACCGCGGAGAAGCCCGACCAGAGACCGATGGCCCGGCCACGCCGCTCGTGCGGGAAGCAGACGCTGATGATCGCCAGGCTGCCGGGAATCAGCAGTGCCGCGCCCACCCCCTGCAGGGCGCGCAGCGTGATCAGGCTGTCGGCATCCGGCGCCAGCGCGCAGGCCAGTGAGGCAAGCGTGAACAGGGTGATGCCGAGGGTGAGGATACGGCGGCGGCCATACCGGTCACCCAGCGCACCGCCGAGCAGCAGCAGGGCAGCAAGAAACAGGGTGTAGGCCTCCACCACCCACTGGATCTGCGCCACCGACGCCGCAAGTGACGCCTGCAGTTCCGGCAGCATGACATTGACCACGGTGGCATCGATGAAGGCCATCGATGAGCCCAGGATGGCGGCCGCCAGGATGCCTGTCTCCCGGCTGCGGGTGCCTGACGAGTCGTGACAGCCTGCATGACGATGCGGCGATGATCTCACGGAGAACTCACTGCAAGAGTAGCGGAGCTGAGGGAGAAGGAGAGAGACGTCATGGGACGGGCCGACAACTGGTATGTCGCCCCAGTATGGCAGGGTGACGGCGTGTGTGCGGGAAGCGGGCGTATCAGTGCAGGGTCAGGAATGTATCCTGACGGCCCTGTCAGGCGACACTCCTGCGCTTGCCGGCGCCCTGCGAAGCTGTCTTCGCTCCCTGAAACACGCCGACCGCTTCCCTGTCAGCTCCAGCCATTCACAGGCCTGTCCGGCCCCATCCCTTATAAGGCGAAAGACGGGCAGATGCCAGCAACCTTTCGGGATCGTAAGGTTGGCTTATGTCATTCTGCCGCGGCGGATGAGGGCGTGCGGTCAATGTGGCACTGCCTGCGGTCAGCGAACCCGGGGTGGTTCAGGGCAGGGCGCTGCCTCGATGGCGTCGTTACTCGTCAGTGACGTCGCCGTGGTGAGCTGGTACTCCTGCCAGGCGGCAGTTGCCGCAGCCAGCTGTTCGGCGGTGTAGACATGCTCCATGAGATAGCCGCCCAGCAGGATCGGGTCATTCAGCGCCCGTGGAAAATCGGGATCGCCGGCTATTTCTTCTCCCAGATCGCCCACATCATCTCCACGGCCCGCCTGAGAAATGATGAAATCATAAAAGGTCATGAGACTCCGGCTCACGGTGATTGAAGACTGGGTATTGAACAGGGCAGCAATGATGTTGCCGATGAAATAACCGGCAAGTCACTCGTGTTATGCCGGTCCTTTTTTTAAACCAATCCCGCGTGCCTGACCAGTGCTGAAGGCGATATAAGGAAAAGCTTGATAAGAGCGTCAGCGGCGCCGACGCTTCTGCCACAGCTGACGAGCCGTACGCTTGAGTTTGCGCTGGTTTTCCGGCTTTTTCAGCCAGCGTACGATCAGGGCTCCAATGGCGCGTTTCATGAGCAGGCTCCTGTAGGTTGCCGAGACTGATAGTCTGACAGAAAATGGTGGTTCGAGTGCAATATCGCGTGATAAACGGCGGGTCTCGGAAGGCCGAGCTGATTTGAAACGACACCACCCGAAAGCCTGATTTTATTCCGGTGTCGCCGGTTTTTTGCTGATATTTATTTCGGTATTGTCATGACGTCTTTCGGTGAGTCGGTTTTAATGAATAACGACCATGCGCGCAGGACCGAATAATATGAAAGTAGTTGTGCTACCGGCCCTGGAGCGGGTGAGGGGCATATGATGAAGGCAGGCGTGCAACCTGCTGTTGCGGCGGCCCGGTGATCGTCGCTGCGCCATGGTACCCTCCCGCGGGACAGCGCAGGGTTGCCGGTGACGCCCTCGCTGCGGCCCTGACCGGATTCCTGCCCGTGGCGCCGGGTAAGCCACGGGCTGACTATCGTGGAGGATCTGCCGGGGATGGCCGAAGGGCGTTCATTCACAGGCGCTCGAAGAGTACCCTGTGGGGTAAACGACAGCCCGGCAGGCCATGACCGGCTGAATCCAGGTTATGGCCCTCCGCCCGGTTGATATCGACAATGACGCTGTCATGAATTCAGGGAGAAGAAGAAATGGCCCTCAATCTGCAGAGTGCGATCTTCGAGAAGGTCGCCGGCCGCCTCAAGGAAGAGGTCGGTGTGCTGTTGTTCAATGAAAGAGTCTATGCCAATGGCAAGCGCGAACAGCTGATTGCCCGGCTGAGACGGGAGAAGAATCTGAGCCGGGAGGAAGCGCAGCGCGAGGTCGATCACTTTCTCCATAACTCGTGAAACAGGGGCTCAGCGCGATTGATCGATGATCGAGCGCGTGCCCAGATAGTCGTCCCGGAAACCGGCCCGCTCGATCAGCCGGGCAAGATCGCGGATATGCACGCGATGCCGGTCGCGATCGACCAGCTGATCGCTGCGCAGCTGTGAAAAGATGCGACTGACGTGAACCGCCGATAGTCCCATGATGTCAGCCAGCATGTGCTGGCTCAGGGGCAGGCGGAACTGACCTGCCATATTGTCATTGGTGCGTTCCAGCCGGGTATGCATTTCGCACAGGAAATGCGCAATCCTGCCCGGTCCATCCCGCCGCCCGAGGTTGATCATCCGCTCGACCAGCATCGACTGCTGGGTCGAGGCCACGGCAAAGAAAACCCGGGTGAGCTTCTCCGAGTTTCGAAAGATCTCGTCGAGATTGCGGTGGGGCAGCCGACAGAGCGTGCACTCTTTGATGATTTCGACACTGGCCTGATGGCGATCGGTGGCGTATTCGCGCAGTCCGATCACGTCACCCGGCAGGTAGATATCCAGAATCAGCCGATGGCCGTTTTCCAGCCGCGTATAGCTGTAGGCCCAGCCTTGGCTGATCACGGCCAGCTCGGTGGACTCATGTCCCTCGTACCAGAGGTGATCGCCGGCGGTGAGATGTTCCGGGGAGCGCTCGAGCTCGTGCAGCAGCTCGATTTCCTGTTCATCAAGCGCTGCGTAGTGTTTGAAGTGACGCACCATGCAGCTGGGTTTTGTGGACACGACTCTTTTTCCTGACCGAATGCGGGGCGGGCCATGTTGTCGTGTTGCAGGATGTAGCGCAAGTTGCCCAGGTGTCGCCATGCTCGTCATGAGCGAGACCCGTGGTGCCGGTTCAGGGGTAGCGGCGTCGGACATGAGCAGGCAGGCTGCATGGCCCGGCTCGGCCTGCCGGAGTGTCTGTCGTACCGGCATGCTGTGCCGACCGCTGCCATGGGCAGCGGTCAGTGTCACTTCAGTGCGAGTGCACGGTGATTACCGTACAGGGCGCCAGATGACTGACCTTGTGCGAGACACTCCCGGTCACCAGCCCCTTGAGATCACTGAGCCCGCGACTGCCCATCACGATGGCATCGGCGCCGAGCTGGCCGGCCTCACTGACGATCACGTGCGCCGGTACCCCCTGGCGCACGATGAAGTTCACCGCCTCCTGATTCTCCTGACCGCTTTGCTGCCATGCGGCTTCCAGCGTCTCGCGCCCCTGGGCTTCGGCCTTTTCGGGCGTGTAGTCCAGTGGCGAGGCACCGGTCTGATAACCCAGCCAGTCGTCGGCGACCGGCAACTCGGGAATGTTGAGCAGCTGCAGCTGACCACCCGATAGCTGCTGCAGCTGACAGGCGATCGCCAGCGCTCGCTGGGCATCCTCGGAACCGTCAATGGGGACCAGTATGTTGCTGTACATGGCATACCTCGTCAGCGGTCTGGAAAAACCGGACCGGAGCCCGGCGTGGCACCATGCCGGATGAGCCGGCATGAATGAGTGACGACCTCCCTATCAGGCACCGATCCCGGGGAGTGTTGCAAGAGGGTGTGACAGTGCGCCCCCGGTATCGCGGGCCATGGCAAACGAAGGTCTAGTAGAGCACGTTGCGCATGAACTTCAGCAGCCGGTCGGTATGATTGGCGTAACCGTGTGGCTGGTCGCTGGGGAAGACGTGGAAGTCGCCGGCGGCAATGGTGAGCGTCCGGTCGGCCAGATAGAGTGTCAGGGTGCCGTCGATGACCAGCAGCATCTCGTGCCAGTCGGCGCCATCGGCCGGTGAGTCGTAGCGTTCGCCGGGCGCCAGCGACCATGCCCAGAGCTCCACCTCGTGGCGCGCCGGCTTGCTGGCCAGCAGGGTGGCATGGCTCTGCGGTGCCCGGCCGGCCCAGGCCACCTCGTTGATGTGCGCCGAATCGGGGCTGTCGGGTGGCTGCACCAGGGCGTAAAAATGGACTCCCAGTGCTTGTGCGATGCGATCGAGCGTTCCAAGGCTGACGTTGATGTCACCCTTTTCGATATTGACCAGCATGCGTCGACTGACGCCCGCCCGTTCGGCCAGTGCCTGCTGACTGAATTCGGCGGTCCGGCGCAGCCGGCGGACATTGGCGGCCACGTGGACAAGCACATCGGGTCGTTCCTTGTTGTGCAATATATTGCTCATTGGCGTCTTGTTGTCCATCATGCATGTCCGCATGTTGCGGTTCCCTGCATTCTGCCTGCCCTGGAGCAGGAGCGCACAGAGAGGTGGCGAGTGTTATCCGTGGCTTCCGCGAAATCCCATCCCCTGCTGGCTCGTCTGGGGCCGGTGGTACTGCTGATCGTGGCGATGTGTTCGATCCAGAGCGGGGCGGCCATCGCCCGCTCGCTGTTCGATGTGATCGGCGCCTCCGGCATGACTTCGATCCGGTTGATCCTGGCAGCGGGGCTGATGCTGATCTTCCTGCGCCCCTGGCGACGACCGGTCAGTCGTCGTGCCTGGAAGGCGATCGTGATCTACGGCGTGGCCATGGGCTGCATGAACTTCCTGCTTTACCAGGCACTGCAGACCGTGCCGCTGGGCATTGCCGTCGCGCTGGAATTTACCGGCCCGCTGATGGTAGCCATGCTCGCCTCGCGGCGCATGCTCGATCTGCTCTGGATCGCCTTTGCCGTGGCGGGGCTGGTGGTCCTGCTGCTGCCGGGTGGGGCAACGTCGACCGCCATCGACCCTTATGGGGCGCTGTGCGCGCTGGGTGCCGGGGTCTGCTGGGCACTCTATATCCTGTTCGGGCAGAAGGCCGGCAGCGGCAACGGCACCCAGAGCGCTGCCCTGGGCATCACCGTGGCGGCCGTGGCGGTGGCGCCGATCGGCGTGGTCGACACCGGTACGGCGCTCCTGGCACCGGCGATACTGCCGCTGGCGCTGGCGGTGGCGATTCTCTCTACCGCGCTGCCCTATACCCTGGAGATGATTGCGCTGCCCCGGCTGCCGACCCAGACCTTCGGCACCCTGATGAGTCTGGAGCCGGCCGTCGGCGCACTGGCCGGGCTGCTGTTTCTGGGCCAGCAGCTGCATCAGCTTCAATGGCTGGCGATCGGTGCGATCATCGTGGCTTCCATCGGTACCACGCTGACCGGACGGCGTCGCGTGCCGGCGACCGAGGCCTCGGTGCGCGAGTAAACAGGTAGGCTGTCTGCCATGGCGCACAGGGCTGCTACGCTTGGCTGAAGGCAGCGGGAGGGCGCCGCTGGTTTCGAAGTTCCGCAGGGGGATCGGCATGACGTTCGACTCGCCCGGCCCTGCAATCCCGAGTATATCGAGACATGACTACATCCCGTGATGATGCCGGCAACGGCGAGCAGAGCCTGTGGCAGCAGCCGCTGCATGCGTTCCGTCAGCACACCGCGACACAGGCTACGCCGGGCTGCGGCGCGGCCGCCACGGTATCGGCCGAGTTCGGTCTGGCGCTGGTGCTCAAGGGGCTGCGGATTACCCAGCAGCATGGCGACAACGAACGGCGTGCAGCGCTCATCGAGTGGGGCGAGCAGTTGAGCGCGCAGCTGGCGCCCTGCGCTGACGATGACGTGGCGGCCTTCGAGCAGTTCATGGCGGCGACCCGTCAGCCGCAGGAGAGCGAAGCCGAACGCGAGTCGCGCCAGCAGGCGATCAACGCCGCGGCCGAGCGGGCCACCGCGATTCCGCTCAGGGCAGCGGAGTGCTGCCTGGAAGCGCTGACCCTGATCGAAGAGGCCCTGCCGCTGAGTGATGACATGCTCGGCAGTGATGCGCGTGCCGGTGCGCTGATGCTGCACAGCGCGCTCAGTGCGCTGCTGCTGAACATCGACGCCGATCTCCCCGGCCTGCGCGATTCCCGGCAGCGCGCCCGCGCCGCCCGGCAGCGACGCGACCTGCAGCGCGATGCCGATACGCTGATGGTGCGGCTCGGCCTGCCCGGTGGCTCGACGTTCGACAGCACTACCAGAGGGTATAGCCGCCGTCGACCACCATCACCGAGCCGGTCATGAAGCTCGAGGCGTCGCTGGCCAGGTAGATCAGGCTGGGGCCGAGCTCCTCGGGCGTGGCGGCACGCTGCATGGGCCCGGCGCCAGCGCCTTGCCCCGAATGCCGAAGGGCGCCCGCTCCCTGCATCACTTGCCACCTGTCATTACCTGTCGCCGGTCATTCATCCAGGGTGATCTGCAGCTTGACGTCTTCGGCATGTCCGGCGGCGGCGCGCTCGAAGGCTTCCACGCTGCGTTCGAACGGGAAGGTGGCCGAGATCAGCGGCTTGAGATCGACCTTGCCGGAGCCCATCAGGGCAATGGCGCGGTCGTAGACGTTGGCGTAGCGGAACACGGTCTCGATGTGCAGCTCCTTCGCCTGGGCGGCGACGACATCGAGGGTCACCGGCTCCACCGGCATGCCCACCAGTACCACGGTACCCGCCGGGCGGGCGCAGGCGAGCAGGTCGTCGTAGACTTTCGGGCTGCCGCTGGCCTCGAAGACCACATCGGCGCCCCAGTCCTCGCCGCAGCGCCGGCTGACGGCATCTCGCAGCGACTCGCGCGACACGTTGATCGGCGTGACACCCGTATAGCCACCGGCAATGGCGAGCTTGTCGTCGACCAGGTCGGATACCAGCACCTCGCTGGCACCGCCGGCCAGCGCGGCCAGCGCGACCATCAGACCGATCGGGCCGGCGCCGGTCACCACGCAGACATCCCCGGCCTGGACATCGGCCCGCGCGACCGCCTGCATGCCGATGGCGAAGGGCTCGACCATGGCGCCTTCGGCAAAGGACACCGAGTCGGGCAGGCGAAAGGTGAAGGCCGCCGGGTGGACCACTTCCGGCGTCAGACAGCCGTGGATCGGCGGGGTGGCCCAGAAGCGCACGGCCGGATCGACGTTGTAGGCGCCGAGTTTCGACGCCCGGGAGGCGAGATCGGGGATGCCGGGTTCCATGCAGACGCGGTCGCCTGCAGCAAGATGCGTGACGTGGCGGCCGACCTCGATGACCGTCCCCGAGGCTTCATGGCCCAGTACCATCGGTTCGTTCACCACGAAGGGGCCGATCCGGCCATGGGTGTAGTAGTGCACATCGCTGCCGCAGATGCCGACGGTATGGATCCGGACCCGGACATCCTCATCACCGAGCTGATCGGGCAGGTCGATCTCCCGCAGGGAGAGTTCGTGCTGCTGTTCCAGTACCAGTGCCTTGGCGTTCATGGTGCTCCCTGAGCTGATGGCTGCGGTAGGTGCGGGGTGATCCGTGGATCACGTGATGAGGCTACCTAAATACGTGTGGCGCGGCTTCGCTAGTGTAAAAATTGCAGTGTACTGATACTTTTTTGCATCTTGTGACGCGCCTACCGCCAGCGCCCGCCACTGCAGGGCGGAACGGACGCCAGCAGGTCATCCGGGCAGGACGGAAAACCGTTTCTACGACCAAAGAATCACTCCTGTAGCCGGAGACCACGACCGTGACAGGGCAACGGAAGACCAATGGCCAGGCGCGCCGGAACGTATTTTCAGGCAGAAGTGGCAGTGATGTGTCGGCCACGCTGCGGGTAGCCGGGGCGCGTGGCGATCACGCGCCCGGTCACGGGGTGGCTGGCGGCAGGGGTGCTCGAGCGCTGCATGAGCTGTCTCCCGCAGGCAGCGGTGCGGCCCCGGTCCGGAGTGGAGATGGACGATGATCATGGCGCATTCACAGACATCCGCAAGTGATCTGCCGGTCGACGAGATCCAGCTTGGCATGCCCGTTTTCGAAAACGTCGCGCAGGACCCCGAATTCAGCTTCTGCTGGCACTGTCACGACTTCCCTTCGCCGCTGGCGAAATGGAACTACCACCCGGAGTTCGAGCTGCATCTGATCCGCTACTCCCGGGGCAGCTATTTTGTCGGCGATCACGTGGGGCGCTTCGGCCCGGGCAACCTGGTACTGGTCGGTCCCAACCTGCCGCACGCCTGGTTCAGCGACGCCGAGCGCGACGACGGTCTCATCCGGGGGCGGGATGTGGTACTGCAGTTCCGCGCGGCCTGGCTTGAGCACATGATGACTCTCTGTCCGGAGCTCAACTGCCTGCGGCCGATGCTGCGAGCGGCCGTGCGCGGGCTGCTCTTCGAGGGAGAGCGGGCCGAGCAGGGCGCGTGCCTGCTCGAGAGCATGGGGGAACAGCCACACTCGCGGCGGCTGCTGACCATGCTGACGCTGCTGCATGACCTGGCCGGGGGGCACTACCGCCAGCTGGCGAGTGACGGTTATCGCCACCAGCTGCAGGGCACCTTCTCCGAACAGATCGACAGTGTCCTGCGGCATGTCCACAACCACTTCAGCGAGGATCTGCGCATGTCGGATCTCGCGGCCCGGCACGACATGCTGCCCTCGAACTTCTCCCGGCTGTTCAAGCGGGCCACGGGCAATACCTTCGTGGAGTTTCTGCGGCGGGTACGCATCAATCAGGCCTGCCGGCTGCTGATGGAGGGGCAGTACACGGTCTCGGAGATCTGTTTCCGGGTGGGCTACAACAACCTCTCCAACTTCAACCGTCACTTCCGTGGTCTCAAGGGCATGACGCCGCGCGAGTACCAGCAGTATACCGGTGAGCATGGCGATCGCCGGCGCGTTGGCTGAGCCGGCTGCGACACCAGGGCGCAGGGCATGGGACCAAGGTGGAAGCCGCTCGGCCGCTTGGCGGTGTTACGCTGTGTATGTAATCGACCTGCTGGGAGGAAGTGTCATGAGTGAATCACGCAGCCAAGCATCGTCCTGCTGCCAGCTTGATGACATCCGCCTGCTGGATGACAACCTGTCGACCCGTCAGGAGGTCCAGGCGCGCAACGTACGCCAGCTCTATCTGCTCAATGTGGAGGTGCGGGCACTGATGGATGTGGTCTGTCGTCAGGGCGAGGCCGGCTATCTGGCCGAGCGGTTGCAGTATCATGCCGATCAGCTCGAACGCCAGTTCGCCTCTCATGCCCGGGGCCATTATGGCGCCTCGTCGACCCGGCACTTCTATGCTCAGCAGCGCGAGCTGTTCGACGAGGAGATGTGCAAGGTCATCACGGCTGTACAGCAGATTGACGAGGAGAACGAGTCGGAGCATACCCGCCATTCGGCCAACGACCGACACTGACCCGGCGCCGGCCGCCATTCGGTCCGGGGGCGCCCGAGCGGCGTTCCCGGTCGTTTCCGGGCGAGAAATCAGCTGCTTATCTATACTGGCAGGTGAGCATTTCCTCAGGAGAGAATCGGATGACCACGCTTCGCCAATGGTTGGTGACCGCCGCGCTGGGTATCGGCATGACGGTGGGCGCCGGTAACGTACTGGCCCAGTCCCAGGATGAGAGCGGACAGCAGCGTCCTGAAAATCAGCAGGCGCGCACTACGCAGCAGCAGCCTCACCCTGAGCTTGTCGCTCAGTGTCTGGATACGGCCAAAAACCGTCAGACTCAAGAGGATATCCAGGGGCTGGCGGTGCTGGAAACCAATGCCAGTGGTTACAACCCGGGGCATGAGTACCCGCTGGTGGTCAACCTGCAGGGTGAGGGCAATGCGATCTACGTGGTGGAGTGCCAGGTGGATCAGCAGGGTCAGGCGCACTTTGATGATATCAAGGCGCGTGGCCAGCCGAAGAAATGACGAGCTGATGCCGGCCTGATGTGGCCATGAGAAACCGCCTCCCCGGGAGGCGGTTTTTCTGATCGGATGGCAGCCGGATCAGCGCTCGGCACTGGCCCGGTTGAGCTGCTCGAGCGCCTCGTCGTCGAGGGTAAGCTCGGTGGCCTTGCGCAGCTGGGCCAGCTGGTTGGCCGAGGTGGCGCTGACGATGGGGGCAGTGACCGTCGGCTGGGCGATCAGCCAGGCGAGTGCTACCGAGGCCGGCGAAGCATCGGTGCGTTCGGCGACGCTGTCGAGTGCCTCCAGTATCCGCATGCCGCGCTCGTTGAAGTACTTGTCGACGAACTGTTCGCGTGACTTGCCCCGGGCATCCTCCCGCGAGCGGTACTTGCCGGTCAGAAAACCGCTGGCCAGCGAGAAGTAGGGGGTCACGCCGAGGCCGTGCTCCCTGGCCACCGGCGCCAGATCGCGCTCGTAGTCAGCACGATCATAGAGGTTGTAGAAGGGCTGCAGCACCTCGTAGCGGGGCAGTACCTGGCGACTGCTGATGTCCAGGGCCTCCTCGAGGCGTGCCCCGGTATGGTTGGAGGCGCCGACGTAGCGTACCTTGCCCTGCTCGATCAGACGCATGTAGGCATCCAGGGTCTCTTCCAGCGGTGTATCCGGATCGTCCTGGTGCGACAGATAGAGATCAAGGTAGTCGGTCTGCAGGCGCTGCAGCGACTGCTCGATGGCATGCATGATGCGTTCCTTGCCGAGCCCCTTCTTGCCATCGCCCATGTCCATGCCCACCTTGCTGGTCAGCATGATGCGGTCACGATTGCCGCGCTGGCGGAAATAGCGCCCCAGCACCGCTTCCGATTCGCCTCCGCTGTGGCCCTCGGCCCACCGGGAGTAGACATCCGCGGTGTCGATGGCGTTGTAGCCGGCATCCAGCCAGGCATCGATCATGTCGAACGATTCCCGGTCATTGAGTGTCCAGCCGAACACGTTACCGCCGAAGATCAGCGGTGCGGTCACAAGTTCCGTATTGCCCAGTGTGCGCTGTTCCATGCCAACTCCCTGTTGATTGGAATGTCGCTCGGGTTCGCGAATGGCTTCACCAGGACAGCATAGAAGGTCAGGCAGGCACCGGGCGAGCCGTATTCCGACAGGGAGGCGGGTGATCAGTCGCGATTCTGAATGATTGAGCGGGTGCCGAGGTAGTTGTTGTTGAAGCCGGCGAACCGAACCAGCCGCTCGAAGTCGGGAATGCGAATGCGATGGCGTTCACGTTCGACCAGCGTCTCGTTACGCAGCTGGGAGAATACCCGGCTGACGTGCACGGCCGAGAGCCCCATGGTATCGGCCAGCATCTGCTGGGAGAGGGGCAGGCGGAACTGGCCCTGCATGTCATCGTTGGTGCGCTCAAGCCGGGTATGCATCTCGCAGAGAAAGTGCGCGATCCTGCCGACCGCATCGCGGCGACCGAGGTTGATCATCCTTTCGACCAGAATCGACTGCTGGGTGGACGCCACTGCGAAGAAGACCCGGGTCAGCTTGCTGGACTGCTTGAAGACATCGGTCAGATGCTTGTGCGGAAAACGACAGATGGTGCACTCGGTGATGGTTTCGACACTGGCCAGGTGCTCCGAGGTCGCGAACTCGCGCAGCCCGATCACGTCGCCCGGCAGATAGATATCCAGAATCAGGCGGTTGCCATCCTTGAGGCTGTAGAAGCTGTAGGCCCAGCCCTTGCTGACCACGGCCAGCTCATCGGCGGAGCTGCCTTCCAGCCACAGGGTTTCACCCGGGGTGAGATGCTCCGGTGAACGCTCGAGGGTACCGAGCAGTTCGATCTCGTCATCGCCAAGATCGGCATAGTGCCTGAAGTGACGCACCATGCAGCTGACGTTTTCGGACATCTTCATTCTCTCCGGACTGAAGCAGGAAGCCCAATTCTGGTGGGTTGCACCAATCATGGCAACAGCTGTACAGCTCTGCTGTCAGCGGACCGTTGCCTGGGTCAACAGCCGGCGTGCGCCCAGATAGTGGCGTGTCCAGTAGTCGTTGTGCAACGAGCTGACGCGAATCGTCTTGCCGGTGCGCGGTGCCTGAATGAAGCGGCCCTCGCCCAGATAGACGCCGACATGATCGGCAGCCTGGCGGGTATGAATGGCAAAGAACACCAGATCGCCGCGTTCGAGTTCATGGCGCCCGACCCGTGGTGCATCCTTGAGGTGATACATGGTATTGGCAGTGCGGGGCAGCTGGATATCCAGCAGGTCACGGTAGGCGTAATACACCAGCCCGCTGCAATCGAAGCCGGCCCCCGGCGAGCTGCCCCCCCACAGGTAGGGCTTGCCGAGCTGGTCGTTCAGGGTGGTCATGGCCAGCTGCCTGGCATGGGAGACGCTGTCGTTGACGCTTGCGGGGAAGGCGGGATAGTTCTTGAAGGTCGGCGGCTTCGCGCTCGCGGTACTGCCGCCGTGCCGGGCTCGCATTCGGCGGGCCCGCAGCTGGCTGGCGGTGCCGTGGTCCGGCTGGATCAGATGATCGGGCTTGGGGGCGGCGGCGCGATTGAACTCATCGTCAGGGCTGGCCTGCGCTGCCTGGGTGCACAGCATCAGCGCAACCGTGGCGATGAGCGCGGTAGACGCGGTAAACAGGGTCGACATGAGCGCGTGCGCCTCGATGGCCTCGGGGCATGATATTCACAGCGATCGGTGGCTACCGATCAGTCATGCCACCATGGTGGCAGATCCCGCGTCGTGCTGCTGTGCGGTTTCGTGCCTGTCGCTACTGCAGTGACTTCAGCAGCGCTGCCATGCCTTCGGGCGCCCTGGCGTCAAGGCGGGCACTGGTCATGACGCTCAGTGCCGGCGCCCAGTGCACGTGATATCCGGCCGTTTCCAGCGCCTGGATCAGCCGGATATCCTCATGAGCACACAGCGGCTCGAAACCGCCCACGGCGCGATAGGCCTCGGCGCTGACCCCCATGTTGGCCCCGTGTACATGGCGGTTGGCTGCTACCAGCCGGCGTTCGGCGAGATAGCGCTGACGCTGGGCCCGGGGCATGCCGGCCCAGTCGTCGAGTCTGACGCTGCCGCAGATGGCATCGCCCGGGCTGGCAAGCTGCACGGCCAGCCACTCCCGCCCGACCCGGCTGTCGGCATCGGTGAACGAAAGCCAGCGGGCGCCTTTCGCCAGCAGGTGAACCGCGCCGGTATGGCGCGCCCGGCCGACGTTGGCAGCGCTCGTTTCGAGCACGGTGATGCCGTCATGGGCAGCCGCTACCCGGGCGGAGTCGTCGCTGCAGGCATCCAGCACCGCCACGATGCGCACCGGTTCCGCGCCGAGGGCCGGGTGCAGGGCCGCCTGCTGCAGCGCCTGCAGGCAGTCGTGCAGCAGGGCCTGTTCATTGTGTACCGGTACCACCACGCCGATCATGCCAGTCCCTCGCGCTGCGCCGGGGAGCGCTCATCGCGCGACCACAGCGTCATGATCAGATCCGGCTCGCGGTGCTCTGCCAGCCGCGGCAGGCCGAGGTGCTCTTCGAGCAGGTCATGCACCTCATCGCCATCGAGCTCGCCACCGGCAATGGGGTGGCGCCAGTGGCAGGCCAGCAGTTCGCCTTCGGCCGTCAGGGCGTGCCGTATGGCAGGGATCAGTCGGATCAGCGCTTCGCGCGTCAGGTAGTAGCCCAGCTCGCTGAAGACGATCAGATCGAAGTGCCCGGCCGGCCATTCATCGGGCAGTTGCTGCTGCCGGAGCGTCACCCCGGCCAGCTCGGCCAGCCGTGTCCGGGCAGTGGCCAGGGCGGCGGTGCTGGCATCGCTGCACAGCAGGCTGTCGCAGCGTTCGGTCAGGGCGCGGCTGAGCACGCCGACCGAACAGCCGGGCTCGAAGGCCCGGGCATAGCGCCGGCGGCCCAGCATCGCCAGCGTCAGCTGGCGCTTGCGCTGTTCATACCAGTGCTGCTCCTGGCCCCAGGGGTCGGCCTGCGCGGCATGGAGACGGTCGAACTCATCGGGATGGAAGCTCATTGCAGGAAGACCTCGAACGGGCGCAGCAGGCGCGCCAGACTGTGGGCACTCAGCACCGGCCCTCGGCTGGATGTGTCATCCGTTTCGAGCTGACTGGCATGGCAGGCGATGGCGGCATGCTTCAGCCGCTGCTGGTAGTCGGTCAGCGGCAGCCGCCCGGCGCGCGACCACGGCACCCGGTCATCACCGGGGTGGGCCCAGTGCCAGGTCCAGATCGGCAGTTCGATCAGCCGGCAGTGAGCGGCTTCGGCCGCCCGGGCGCAGGCCCGGCCGGTGGCCTCGTGATCGGGATGACCATCGCCGCGCCAGGTGGTCAGCAGCACGTCGTGAGGGCCCAGCCGGGCCGTCAGCAGTTCGACCAGGGCGTTTTCATGCTCGGCCACGCGGGTGTCGGGTAGTTCCAGACGGGAGACCGGGACACTGGCCAGCCCCAGAGCCGCCAGGGCGCGCGCGCTCTCTGCCGGGCGCTCCCGGGCCAGCCGCCGGGGTGGCCACTGCGGCGAATCGGGATGGCTGCCGGTGCCATCGGTGACGGCCACCAGCGCCTGTGGTCGATCCAGCAGTGCCAGCTGCATCATCAGCCCGGCACAGCCCAGCACTTCATCATCCGGATGAGGAGCGACGACCACGGCACGCCAGCCCGCCGGAATGAGTGCGGCGGCCTCGAGCTCGGGCAGGGCGGCCAGCCCGGACCACTTCTGCCAGGCCTCGGCCGGGGTGCCGATACCTTCGATGCGGCGGTCATCGCTGCTTGAATCGTTCACAGTCGCCATCCTCCGGTGGCTTCATCTTCCCCGGGGGAGGGGCACTCGGCCAGTGCCCGGCCGAGTGATTCGAGATCGCGCTCGGCATGGCTCTGGCGCAGATAGACCGGCAGATCGGCCATGAAGCGGGCGAAGGCCGGGTCGCGGCAGAAGGGTCCGGCGCCCAGGGCATGGCCGCAGTGGTGCATCACGGCCTCGGCCATGTGCTCGAGACTGGCCCGGGTCCGGATGGCGACCAGCCGGGCATCCGCCTGCGGTCGGGCATCGATCCAGGCGGCCGCCCGGCGCAGCACCGCCGCGCCGGTATCCAGCGCCCGATCGACCGCCCCCAGGTGGGCCATCAGATGCGCATCGCCGCCGCGCAGGGCGCGGGCATGGAGGATTTCGCCCAGCCGGCGGGCGCCGCCGAACCAGCAGGCCGCAATCCCGGCACCGCCCTGCCAGAAGCCGGGCCGCTCGAGATAGCCGCCGGCAGGCCCCACCGGCAGGCCGTGGGCACCGTGAAATCTCACTTCCACGCTGGCGGTTGGCGCCATGCCGAGGGCTGCCCAACCGGTATCGGTTACCTCGATGCCGGGCTGATCCATCTCGACCGCGACCAGTCGTTGATGATCGCCCTGCCAGGCGGTGAGCAGGGCGTGCGAGACGCCGGTAGCGCCGGAGCACCAAGCCTTGGTGCCTTCGAGACGGACACCGCCGCCATCGGGCGTCTGCTCATCCGTCAGGGGCGTGCCGTCCGGGGCGCAGAGCTGCACCCGGGCAAACGGCGGCTCTGCCGCCCACATTCCCCAGCGCGACTGCTCGACGGCGAGTGCGGCCGCGCCATGCTCGGCGAGAATCGCCAGCGCGTCGGTGTGCCCTTCGTACAGTTTGACCAGTGACAGGTCGCACCCGGCCACCCCGGCCAGCCGGCGCCAGCGCTCGAGTGTGCTGCCGTGCCCAGGCAGCGGCAGCCGATCCGCCTTCCGATCGACCAGCCGGGCCAGCCGGGCATTGAGTTCGGCTGCGTCTGCGGCGGGCTCGGCCCATTCGCTGCGCAGTCGATCCGGATCGCTCCCTGATCCTTCATGCGGGTTGTTCACGTGCACTCCCTGTGCCGCTGGTGTACTTCCAGGATGGACCGGTGGCGCGACGGTTTCCATTACATCCGTCAAGCCGGCACAGGATTGCTCGAAGACCGTTACGATCCGGGGCGAGGACCCGCGGGTCGATGCTCGGGTGGTCAGAATAATGTACAACTTGATCCGGGTTATGAAAGCCTCCTGGACCTTCGTCTTAACCGCAAAAGGACAACACATGTTGCGAAATACGCGACGATAGGAAACATCTATTGTTATCGGGTTGCATCAATACCTGTTTGGTCCAGGATGAGGGCTGCCATTGAAAATTGAACATTACGGGCGCTGATTGAAGTTCGGCGCCGGTTCCCGTGGGCATGGAGCCGTCGGGCCACTCATACATCCGGAGCTGATGTTATGGCACAGGTAAACGCGAGATATAACGAGCAGAAGTTCGAGCAGAATCAGCGCGAGGATTTCTACCCCACCCGCCTGAGCGAGCCGCTGGGGGTGTCCTGGCTCAAGCGTCACGACGAGGTGGTGCGCGGCCGTCATGTCAAAGGGCCGCTGAGCGAGGCGCAGCTGACCGAATTCGAGAAGAACGGGTTTCTGTTCATTCCCGGCTTTCTCGACGAGGCGGAAGTGGAAGAGTACCGGCGCGAACTGGATGCGCTGCTGGCGCGTGATGACTATCGCAATCGCGACTTCACCGTCACCGAACCCTCCAGCGACGAGATCCGCTCGCTGTTTGCAGTGCACTTCCTGTCGCAGAAATTCCACAAACTGACCGAGGACCCGAAACTGGTCGATTCGGTCCGCCAGATTCTCGGCGATGATGTCTATGTCCATCAGAGCCGGGTCAACTACAAGCCCGGTTTCGAAGGCAAGGGATTCGACTGGCACTCGGATTTCGAAACCTGGCACGCCGAGGACGGCATGCCGCGGATGGGGGCAATCAGCGCCTCGATCGTGCTGACCGATAACCACGAGTTCAACGGTCCGCTGATGCTGGTGCCGGGCTCTCATCAGGCCTTCGTGCCGTCGCTCGGCGAAACGCCGGATGACAACTACAAGAGTTCGCTGAAAAAGCAGGAAGCGGGTGTGCCCAGCAAGGAAGTACTGGCCAAGCTGATCGAGCGCAACGGCATTCAGGCCCCCAAGGGCAAGGCCGGTGGCCTGCTGCTGTTCGACTGCAACACCATGCACGGCTCGAACGCCAACATGTCGCCTGATCCGCGCAGCAACATCTTCTTTGTCTTCAACCGGCGTGATAACGCCATGCAGGAGCCGTTCGGGGCGAAGAAGCAGCGCCCGGACTTCCTCGCGCACACACCGGATCAGCGCTGGCGCGATCTGTAATCGGTCTTGCGCGCCCGAGCCGCCTGTTCGGGCGCATTCGGATGCATTACGGCGGCAGCCTGCGGGCTGCCGCCGTATTTCGTTGCATGGCCGTCAGGCGCTACATTGGCAGCTCCCCCTTCAGGAGCACTTCGCCCATGGCCTTTCCGCTCAGGTTTACCGACGGCCGTTCGGTCGGTCGACAGCTCGGCAAGATCGTCTGCATCGGGCGCAACTACGCCGCCCACGCCCGCGAGCTCGATAACGCGGTGCCCGAAACGCCACTGCTGTTCATCAAGCCGGCCACCAGTGCCGTCGCGCTGGCCGAGCCCATCAGGGTGCCGAGTGGCCGGGGCGCGGTGCACTTCGAGACCGAGCTGGCGCTATTGATCGATCGGCCGCTGAGCCACGCCACCCCCGATCAGGCGCTGGCGGCGATTGCCGGCATGGGCCTGGCACTCGACCTGACCCTGCGCGAGGTGCAGGCCGAACTCAAGCGGCAGGGCCACCCCTGGGAGCGCGCCAAGGGCTTCGATGGCGCCTGTCCGCTGTCGGATTTCGTGCCGGTGGATGGCAGCGAGGTCGCCTGGCAGCAGCTGCACTTCTCGTTGACCATCGATGGCGAGCCTCGTCAGCAGGGCGATACTTCCCTGATGCTGTTCGATGTGGCCGCCCTGCTGGTGGAAATGTCGCGCAGTTTCACGCTCGAGCCGGGCGATGTCATCCTGACCGGTACGCCGGAAGGGGTTGGGGAGCTGCCGGGCGATGCCGAACTGACGCTCGAGCTCGGCGCCTCACTGGCCGTGACGACACGCACCGTGGCCGGCGACATGCCCGGACAGGGGAGAGAAGCGCCCGCTTAAGTCACCCTTCAGGCTCTGAAAGGCGTATACTATCGTCAACGTCGTGATGCCTGACCATCACGCCGCGCTACCCGCGCATCGCTCGCGCCGACATTTCCTGCCGATCCGGGAAATGGACGCCGACTCGCAGTGCACCCGCAGTTTCGATTGTTTTCTTCCGCCCGCGCGGATCAGACGACCAGGTTAGCGACCGATGAGCCAGAACGAAGATCTCCAGTATCCTCCGCAACGCGATCCCGATGATCACACCCGTCGCCACTCCGGGCCGGTGGTCGATGGCCCCGGCAAGGCGGCAAGCCGCGCCATGCTGCGCGCCGTCGGCTTTACCGACGAGGACTTTCGCAAGCCGCAGATCGGCGTGGCGTCCACCTGGAGCCGGGTGACGCCCTGCAACAGCCATATCAACGTACTGGCCGATGCCGCCAGTGATGGCGCCGACGAGGCCGGTGGCAAGGGCGTGGTCTTCAATACCATCACCATTTCCGATGGCATCGCCAACGGCACCGAGGGCATGAAGTACTCGATGATCTCGCGCGAGATCATCGCCGACTCGATCGAGGCCGTCTCCGGCTGCGAGGGGTTCGATGGCGTGGTCGCGATCGGCGGCTGCGACAAGAACATGCCCGGCTGCATGATGGGGCTGGCGCGGCTCGATCGCCCGGGCATCTTCGTCTATGGCGGCACCATCCTGCCCGGCGAGGGGCATACCGACATCGTCTCGGTGTTCGAGGCGATGGGCGCGCACTCGCAGGGGAAAATGGATCTGATCGACGTCAAGCGGATCGAGGAGACGGCGATCCCCGGGCCGGGCTCGTGCGGCGGCATGTACACCGCCAATACCATGGCGTCCGCCATCGAGGCGATGGGCATGAGCCTGCCCAACTCCTCGGCGCAGAACGCGGTCTCGCAGAACAAGCAGGATGACAGCCGTGCCGCCGGCGAGGCCGTGATGAACCTGCTGAAGCTGGATATCAAGCCGTCGGACATCATGACCCGCCAGGCGTTCGAGAACGCCATCACCGTGGTCATCGCGCTGGGCGGCTCGACCAATGCCGTGCTGCACCTGATCGCCATCGCCAATACCATCGGCGTCGAGCTCTCGCTTGATGACTTCACCGAGATCGGCAAGCGGGTACCGGTGGTGGCCGATCTGCGCCCCAGCGGCCACTACATGATGAGCGAGCTGGTAGCGATCGGCGGCATTCAGCCGCTGATGAAGAACCTGCTCGAGGCCGGCCTGTTGCATGGCGACTGCCTGACCGTGACCGGCAGGACGCTGGCCGAGAATCTGGCCGATGTTACGCCCTATCCGGATGAGCAGCGGATCATTGCGCCGCTGGATCGCCCGGTGAAGTCGCAGAGCCACCTGCGCGTCCTCTACGGCAACCTCGCGCCGGAAGGCTCGGTGGCCAAGATCACCGGCAAGGAAGGCACCCGCTTTACCGGCACGGCGCGGGTATTCGACTCCGAGGAGGAGGCTCAGGCCCGCATCAACGACCTGACCGTTGCGGCCGGTGATGTGGTGGTGATTCGCTACGAAGGGCCGAAGGGCGGCCCCGGCATGCGCGAAATGCTCACCCCTACCTCGGCGATCATGGGCCGGGGGCTGGGCAGCGAGGTCGCGCTGATCACCGATGGCCGCTTCTCCGGCGGCAGTCACGGTTTCGTGGTCGGCCACGTCACGCCGGAGGCGTTCAACGGTGGGCCGATCGCGCTGATCGAGAATGGTGACGAGATCACCATCGATGCCGAGGAAGACGTCATGACGCTGCACATCAGCGACGAAGAGATGGCGCGTCGGCGTGATGCCTGGCAGCGGCCGAAGCCGCGCTATACCCGCGGCGCGATGGCCAAGTATGCGCGCACCGTCAGCTCGGCCTCGCTCGGTGCGGTGACCGACCTGCCGGACGCACTGGGCGAATCGCTGTAGGCCTTTGCCGCGTGATCGGCCCGTTACGGCGCCCTGCGGGGCGCCGTTTTCGTGAGTACCCACCACACCGAAAGTCGGGTGGTGGTGCCACGGCCATCGTGGCAGGGTTGTGTGTTGTCATACTTCAAAATGAACGTTCGATCGGCCAGACCGGCCGATACTGATGGGATGCGCCCATGTCATCGCTTCGCGCTGTCGAATGTGAGGTCCTGGTCGAGGGCCTGGAAATTCCGGAATGTCCCGTCTGGCACGCCCCCAGCCAGTCGCTGTTCTTCGTCGATATACCCGCCGGTACGCTCAATCGCTGGCATCACCGCGAGCGCCGCCGGGAGACGTGGCCCCTGCCCGAGCCGCTCGGCTGCTTCGCCCTGATCGATGAGCACCGCTTCATCGTGGGGCTGGCCAGCGGGCTTTACTGGTTCGATACCCGCACCGAGCAGCTGGCCTTTCTGCATGACCCCGAACCGGGCAAACACCGCAATCGCATCAATGACGGCAAGGTGGGGGCCGATGGTCATTTCTGGTTCGGTACCATGAACCACGACGGCGAACCCGAGGCCGGGCTCTACCGCTTCTCTCCGGAAGGCGAGTGCCAAACCGTGCTGACCGGTCTGAAGACCTCCAACGGCCTGGCCTGGTCGACCGATGGGCGGCGGGTGTTCCACTCCGACAGTCGCGGCCAGTACGTGCAGTGCTTTGACTACGATGAGCACGGCGAGCCGGGTGAGCCGCGGCGGCTGTGCCAGCTTGGCGAGGCGGATGGTCGTCCCGATGGCGCCGCCATGGACTGCCGCGACCGCTACTGGAGCGCCGGCGTCTCGGCCAGCTGGCTCAATCTGCTGGATGGCGAAGGACGGCGGCTCGAGCGCATTCAGCTGCCCTGGCCGAAGCCCTCGATGCCCTGCTTCGGGGGCCCCGACATGACCACCGTGTTCGTCACCCAGCTGGCCACCGAGCAATCGCCGGGGCGGCTGATCGTCTTCGAGGGCGATTCACCCGGTACCGAAGTGCCGGCCTTTCAGCCGCGCTTTACACCGCCCGCCTGATCGGGCACCGCACCGCCACAGGAATATCGACAGGGAGAGGAGCCGCGATGGAGGTCAAACGTGTACTGCTGACCGGAGCTGCCGGTCAGCTGGGGGTACTGGTCAGTGATT
The DNA here is from genome assembly GCF_003633775.1 of Kushneria sinocarnis. Taxonomy (GTDB): domain Bacteria; phylum Pseudomonadota; class Gammaproteobacteria; order Pseudomonadales; family Halomonadaceae; genus Kushneria; species Kushneria sinocarnis. Next base: position 9,013 of record NZ_RBIN01000012.1, on the reverse strand, counting down.
ACCTGATCCGCCGGCTGGAAGCCGGGGAGCTCGAGGCCGTGACGCTATCGGATGTCCAGCCGGTGACCCGCGATCATCCGCAGGTGCGCTGCGTGCAGTGTGATCTGGCCGATGAGCAGGCGGTGGACGCCATGGTGCAGGGCGTCGATGCCATCATTCATCTCGGCGGCATCTCGGTGGAGTCGGACTGGAAGAGTCTGACCCGGGCCAACCTGATCGGCTCGATCAACCTCTGGGAGGCCGCCCAGCGCCGCGGGGTCGACCGCATCCTCTTCGCCAGCTCCAATCACGCGGTAGGGCGCTATTCGAGCGATGAGGTGATCGACCACATGGCACCGGTACGCCCGGACAGCCGCTATGGGGTGACCAAGTCCTTCGGCGAGGATCTGGCCTGGCTCTACTCGGCGCGGGGGGATGTGCGCAGCTTCTGCATTCGCATCGGCAGCTGTCTGGCCGAGCCGAAGACGGTGCGCCATTGCAGCACGCTGCTGCAGCATGATGATTTTCTGCAGCTGCTTGCCATCGGCCTGGCCGGCGATTATCGCTTCGAGGTGGTGTTCGGGGCCTCCGACGTGCCCCGGCCGTACTGGGACAACCGCAATGCCGAGCGGCTGGGCTATCGCCCGCGGTTTCATCCGCAGGATTTCGAGCGTTTCGAGCTGGCCGATGACGAGACCACCTACGTGGGCGGGCCCTTTGCCGTCGGTAAGATCGACGTGCCGGCGCTCTGAAGCAGGAGAGGTTTCGGCGATTGATGGGGATGGATCGCGACTGAAGTCGCTCCTACGGGAGCATTACGGCCGCCTCTCGTTAAAGGAGCGACTTCAGTCGCGAAAGGAAGCGTCCACCCGGGCTGAACCTGAATGCCATACCCGTTGCAGGAGTGACTTCAGCCTCGAAGGAAGCGTCCACTCGGACCGAACCTGGATGCCATACTCGCTGTAGGAGCGACTTCAGCCTCGAAGGAAGCGTCCACCCGGGCCGAGCCTGGATGCCATACTCACTGTAGGAGCGACTTCAGTCGCGAAAAACTGATCACGGCTGAAGCCGCCCCTGCAGCAGGGGCACCGTGACAGGTCACTCACTGCCTTGTCCGCGGTGCCCGGCCCTTTGGGCGCTCAGCGCTTGCCCTGCTGCTTCATCCATTCGATCAGACCGCCGGCCTGCAGCACCTCGATCTGGCGTTTGGAGAGCCCGTGTCGCAGGGTAATGCTGCGCTCACCATCGTTGACGCTGACCTTGAGCGTGTCACCGGCACCCAGCGCGTCGTAGATGTTCTCGAAGGCCAGCCGGTCGCCGCTTTCCAGTGCATCGTAATCCTCCTGGCTGTCGAAGGTCAGCGGCAGCACGCCGAAGTTGACCAGGTTCTGCCAGTGGATGCGGGCGAAATCCAGCGCAACCGCCACCCGCAGGCCCAGATAGCGCGGTGCGATGGCGGCGTGTTCGCGGCTCGAGCCCTGGCCGTAGTTGCCGCCGCCGACGATGATGTGATCGCCGGTATCGTGAGCCTTCTGCGGGTAGTCGTCATCGACGCCGCGGAAGCAGAAGTCCGAAATCCGCGGGATGTTACTGCGATAGGGCAGGGCCTCGCCGCCGGCCGGCATGATCTCGTCGGTGGAGATATCATTGCCCACCTTGAGCAGCACGGGGAGCGTGAAGCTCGCCTCGAGCGGCTCGAAACTCGGCAGCGATTCGATGTTGGGCCCCTTGATCAGATCGACCCGGCGCGCCTTCTCGACCGGCTGGGGCTCGATCAGGGTACGGGTATTGATGATCGGATCATCGGGGTTCTCGACCCGGGGATAATCGAAGTCGAGCGTGCGCGGATCGGTGATTTCACCCATCAGCGCCGAAGCCGCGGCGGTCTCCGGACTGCACAGGAAGACGTGATCCTCGCGGGTGCCCGAGCGGCCGGGGAAGTTGCGCGGCACGGTGCGCAGGCTGTTGGTGTCGTTGGCCGGCGCCTGACCCATGCCGATGCAGCCGTTGCAGCCGGCCTGATGCAGGCGGGCGCCTGAGCCCAGCAGGCTGAGGATATGACCATCGCGGGTCAGCGATTCCAGGATCGAGCGCGAGGTCGGGTTGATCTCCAGCGACACCCGATCATCGATGGTGCGCTCCTTCACCATTTCGGCCGCGATGGCAAAGTCGCGATAACCCGGGTTGGCCGAGGAGCCGATATAGGCCTGCGACAGCGCCTCACCGGCCACTTCGCGCACCGGTACCACGTTGCCCGGGCTGGACGGGCGGGCGATCAGCGGCTCGAGTTCGGAGAGGTCGATCTCGTCATGTAGATCATACTCGCAGCCTTCGTCGGCCTTCAGCTCGCTCCAGTCCGCTTCACGCTGCTCGGCGCGCAGGAACGCCCTGACCGCTTCATCGGAGGGGAAAACGCTGGTGGTCGCGCCAAGCTCGGCCCCCATGTTGGCGATCACATGGCGATCCATGGCGGAGAGATGCTCGAGTCCGGGACCGTAGTATTCGATGATCCGACCGGAGCCGCCACTGACGCCGTGGCGGCGCAGCATTTCGAGGATCACATCCTTGGCGCTGACCCAGTCCGGCAGTTCGCCGGTCAGCTTCACGCCCCAGACCTTCGGCATGCGGGTATAGAAGGGTTCGCCGGCCATTGCCATGGCGACATCGATGCCACCGGCGCCGATGGCGAGCATGCCGATCGACCCGGCCGCCGGCGTATGGCTGTCCGAGCCGAGCAGGGTGCTGCCGGGCTTGCCGAAGCGCTGCTGGTGGGTGGGGTGGCTGACCCCGTTGCCGGGGCGGGAAAACCAGACCCCCAGTCGTTCGGCGGAGGTCTGCAGAAACAGGTGATCGTCGGGGTTCTTGTTGTCTTCCTGGATCAGGTTGTGATCGACGTACTGGGCCGAGACCTCGGTCTTGACCCGGTCCAGCCCCATGGCTTCCAGCTCCAGCATGACCATGGTGCCGGTGGCATCCTGGGTCAGGGTCTGGTCGATCTTCAGGCCGATCTCCTCGCCGGGCGTCATCTCGCCCTTGATGAGATGCGACTGGATCAGCTTCTGCGTCACGTTGAGCGCTGCCATGATCTCCTCCCTTGAGCTTTATGGTGCGTCGGCCGGATGTCGTCGGGCGAAGTGCGCCACGGACCGGACGCAATGTGTCATCACGGTTATTCTTCAGTGTAGAAAGACGTGCCGCCGTTGACCTGCATCGATTGCCATTCATCGGAAACCGGAAGAAGCTCATGACGCACGCGACCGAGTCACCGGTAGTGCTGACCACTACCCGACCGATCGGGGTGATCGCCGATACCCATGGCCTGCTGCGCGAGGAAGCTGTCGCCCTGCTGGCGGGATGTGATCCGATCCTGCATCTGGGAGATGTGGGCGATCAGGCGCTGCTGGCGCGTCTGGCGAACATGGCCCGGCTGTATACCGTGCGCGGCAACATCGACACCCAGCCCTGGTGTGCATCGCTGCCGGATACCCGCGATCTGAGCGTCAATGGCTGGCAGCTGCACCTGGTGCACGACAGGGCTGATTTCGATCCCGCCACGCCGTGCGATGCCATGTTGCACGGGCACTCGCACAAGGCACTCAACGAGTGGCGGGATACGCCCGATGGCCGCCCCCGGCTGTGGTTCAATCCCGGCGGTGCCGGCAAGCGACGCTTTCGTCTGCCGATCACGCTGGGTCGACTGTGGGCCGAAGAAACACGGCTGCGTCGTGCCATCCTTCATCTGCCAATGAACGACTGAGACCGCTGCTATGCTGGGCCGGACAGGTTCTTATCAGGAGCGCAGCATGGATGATCTGACAGGACGGATCGCACTGGTGACCGGCGGCTCGCGGGGCATTGGTCACGAGACTGCCGTAGCGCTGGCGCGCGCCGGCTGCGATGTTGCCATCAATTTTCTTCATTCCGATGAAGCGGCCGAGGCGGTGGTCAATGAGATCGAGGCGCAGGGGCGCCGGGCACTGGCGGTCCGGGCCGATGTCGCGGTGGGCGAGGAGGTCAATCGACTGGTGGATGAGGTCGAGGCCCAGCTCGGCGGGGTCGATATCCTCGTCAACAATGCCGGCATCAATCCCATCTACCCGCTGGACGAGATCGACGAGGCGCGCTGGCAGGAGACCCTGCAGGTCAATCTGACCTCGGCCTTTCTGGCCAGCCAGCGGGTGATTCCCGGGATGCGCGATCGCGGCTGGGGCCGGGTGATCATGATGTCGTCGATTGCCGCCCAGTTCGGGGGCGTGATCGGCCCGCACTATGCGGCCAGCAAGGCCGGCATGCTGGGGCTGATGCGCAGCTATGCCGGACAGCTGGCCGATCAGGGGGTGACCGCCAACGCCATTGCACCGGCGCTGATCGAGACCGACATGATCCGCGACAACCCGAACATCACGCCCGAGCTGCTGCCGGTGAAACGCTTCGGCCGCTGCGATGAGGTGGCCGAAACCGTGCTGCTGATGGCACGCAACGGCTACATCAACGGGCAGACCTTCAATCTCAACGGAGGCTGGGTGATGAGCTGACGAGCGCTCGTTACACTCCGTGACCTGACAGCGGCCGGTTTCGAGACTATATATCCATACAGTTATCAGAGTGTTCACCGAGCAGCGAGGTCAGGATGACGGACGAGACGAAGGATGCGGCCAGTGAGCCCGAAAGCAGCAATCAGGAGAAGCGTCCCGATCACTGGGCAACCGGGGACGAGGCCATGACCGGCGCGCAGAAATCCTATCTGCAGACGCTGTGTGAAGAGGCCGATGTCGAGTTCGACGAGACGCTCAGCAAGGCGCAGGCGTCGCGCTGGATCGACGAGCTGCAGTCCCGCACCGGACGCGGCCGCGATCACTGAAAGGTGCCACCAGCAGTATGACGACAGCGGGCCCGGCATATGCCGGGCCCGCTGTCGTGTGACGATCCGTGCTCAGCGGAAATCGCGTTTTTCCAGCTTGATGACCACCAGGATGGTGGTGCCGCAGGCCACGGCCAGCCCCAGCGCCCAGATCAGATACCACATGAGCATGCTCCTTCAGTCAGGGGACCCCGGGTTCAGTAGAGTCCGTGGGCATCGCTTTCGATGTGCTCGACGGTAATGCGTCGCCACATCCGGATATAACACCAGCTGGTATAGGCGAGGATGATCGGCACCATCACCAGCGCCACCCAGAACATGATGCGCAGCGTAAGCTCGCTCGAGGTGGCGTCCCACAGCGTCAGACTGGCCTGCGGCGCGAGGCTTGAAGGCATCACGAACGGGAACAGGGCCAGCCCGGCGGTGGCGATGACCCCCGCCATCGACAGCGACGTGGCCACGAATGCCTGACCGCCACGGCCCGCGCGTGCCAGCCCCGCGGCCACCAGCGCGCCGGCCACGGCCAGCAGCGGAGCGATCCACATCAGCGGATTGCCGAAGCGGGCAAGCCAGCTCTGCGTGCTGACCTGCTTGTCGAGCAGGTGCATGGCGGCATTGGTGTTGCCGATGCTGTCCAGGTGGTAGCCCATGCCGCTGGCGCTGACCCAGAAGCCGGCCAGGGCGAACAGCGCGATCAGGGCCAGCGCGGCCAGCTGCACCACGCGTCCGGCGCGTTCGGCGACGGCGCGATCGGCCCGGGCCAGCAGCCAGGCGCCGCCGTGCATCACGATCATCGCGACCGAGATCAGGCCGCACAACAGGGCGAAGGGATTGAGCAGGCCGAAGAAGCTGCCGTCATAGAAGGCGCGCATCATGTCATCGACCCGGAAGGGCACGCCCTGCAGCAGGTTGCCGAAGGCCACGCCGAACACCAGCGTCGGCACGAAGCTGCCGAACCAGATCAGCCGATCCCACCAGCCGCGCCAGCGGGGCGATTCGATCTTGGAGCGGTAGTCGAAACCGACCGGCCGGAAGAACAGCGCCAGCAGCACCAGCAGCATGGCAAAGTAGAAGCCCGAGAAGGCCGTGGCATAGACCGGCGGCCAGGCGGCGAAGATGGCGCCGCCGGCAGTGATCAGCCACACCTGGTTGCCATCCCAGTGCGGCGCGATGGTGTTGATCACCACCCGGCGCTCGTTGTCGCTGCGACCGATCAGCGGCATCAGGATACCGGCGCCCATGTCGAGGCCGTCGGCGATGGCGAATCCGATCAGCAGCACGCCGATCAAAAGCCACCAGATGAGCTTGAGCATTTCGTAGTCGAGCATGATGTCAGCCTCCGATCGCCGGGGAAGTGGTGCCGTGCGTCCGGTCACCTTCGAAGTGATAGCGCCCGGTATGCAGGCTGGAGGGCCCCTGGCGGGCAAAGCGCAGCATCAGCCACATCTCGACGATGAACAGCCCCGTATAGACCACCACGAAGCCGGTCAGGCTGATCCAGAGATCGCGGGCGGTCAGCGATGACGTGGCCAGGAAGGTGGGCAGCACCTCGCCGATCGCCCAGGGCTGGCGGCCGTATTCGGCCACGAACCAGCCACACTCGACGGCGATCCACGGCAGCGGGATGGCAAACACGCAGAGCCACAGGGCGCGGCGGTAGTTCATCACCGTGCGGCGCACACTGACCCAGGTGCCGAAGGCGAAGACCAGCAGCATCAGCAGGCCGCAGGCGACCATGATGCGGAAGGTGAAGAACAGCGGCGCCACATTGGGGATGGTATCCAGGGCCGCCTGATGGATCTGCGCCGGGGTAGCGCTGGCGGGATCCTCGACATAACGCAGCATCAGCATGCCGTAGCCGATATCGGCCTGGTGCTGCTCGATGGTCTGGCGGATCGCCGGCGTGTCATTGCCCTCGCGCAGCTGCTGCAGTGCCGTATAGCCCCGGATGCCGCTGATGATGCGCTGCTCGTGCAGCTCGGTGAGTTCGTTGAGGCCGATGACCTGCTCATCCAGCGAACGGGTGGCAATCAGCCCCAGCAGCCAGGGGATCTGAACGGCATAGTCGTTCTGCCGGGTCTCCTGATTGGGCAGCGCGAACAGGGTGAAATCCGCGGGAGCGGCCTGGGTTTCCCATTCGGCTTCGATGGCGGCCAGCTTGTACCGCTGCACGTCACCCACTTCATAGCCGGACTCATCCCCCAGCACCATCACCGACAGCACCGCAAACAGGCCGAAGATCGAGCCGACGGCAAAGGAGCGCCTGGCGAAGGCCTGATCCCGCCCCTTGAGCAGATACCAGGCACTGATGCCGACCACGAAGAGCGCGCCGGTGCAGTAGCCGGCTGCCACGGTATGCACGAACTTGACCTGGGCGACCGGATTGAAGATGACATCGGCAAAGCTCTGCATCTCCATGCGCATGGTTTCGAAGTTGAACTCGGCGCCGGTGGGGTGCTGCATCCAGCCGTTGGCGATCAGGATCCAGAGTGCCGAGAAGTTGGACCCGATCGCCACCAGCCAGGTCACCACCAGGTGCTGAATCCGGCTCAGCCGCTCCCAGCCGAAGAAGAACAGCCCGACGAAGGTGGATTCGAGAAAGAAGGCCATGAGCCCTTCGATCGCCAGCGGGGCGCCGAAGATATCGCCAACGTAATGCGAGTAGTACGCCCAGTTGGTGCCGAACTGGAATTCCATGGTCAGCCCGGTGGTGACCCCGAGGGCGAAGTTGATGCCGAAGAGCTTGCCCCAGAAGCGGGTCATGTCACGGTAGATTTCGCGGCCGGTGGCGACGTAGGTCGTCTCCATGATGGCCAGTACGAAAGCCAGTCCCAGTGTCAGCGGGACAAAAAGGAAGTGATACAGCGCGGTGAGGGCGAACTGCCACCTCGACAGCGCGACGAGCGACTCGGAAATCATGTCCCGGACCCCTTGTCGAATGATCCCCTGATGTCCCCGTGTCAGCGAGCGCGTTGTGCCGGTTCTGTCGCCGGCTGTTCGAGTTATCGCGTACGAGGGCACCACCTGAAAGCCCATGCGACTTTCATGGCCATTTTACGGCCGATATGAAGAATCCCTATAGGGCAGTTTGTCGCATGCGCTTATATATAATGAATTGCTGTTTCAAAATAAAAAACCCATGTTTTGGAATTTTCCAATCAAACGATGGGTTGTGGTACTGATGGAAAGCAATCCTGTCGTTTTTCAGGGTGAACCGTTTTCGGCAAGTTTATATAATAATTGTGGCTGCAATATTTGAACGTCGCGTCCCCTGATGGCGACCAGATGATTGTCCCTGAAGCGCTTGAGCACCCGGCTGACCGTTTCAAGAGCAAGGCCAAGATGATTGCTGATATCGGTTCGTGTCATGGGAAGCCGATAGGTTTTTGAAGAGTGCCCGCACCTCTGAAAGCGCACAGCCAGATTGATCAGAAAACCGGCAATACGCTCATCGGCCGTCTTGCATGACAGCAGGCGAATCAGACGATGATCCTCTTTCATCTCACGGCTCATGCTGCGAAATAATTGACTACGCAGCTGTGGTATCCGTTCGGCCAGCGTCTCCAGATGGCTGAAGGGGATTTCACAAATACAGGTTGTCTCCATGGCATGGGCATAACCGGTATGGTAGCCATCGTCGATACCATCGAATCCCACCAGTTCGCCGGGCAGAAAAAAATGGGTGATCTGCTCATTGCCTGCATGATCAAAATTGACCTGTTTGAGGCTGCCGGAACGAATGGCATAGACGTTTGAAAAATGATCGCCTTGTCTGAAGAGACAATCGCCTGTCGCCAGCGGGGGGCGTCTTTTGATAATGGCATCAAAGTGATCCAGCTCACCGGTTTTCAACGACACTGGCAGACATAGCGAACTCAGGCTGCAGGTCTGGCAATGTGCGCCATGAGAACAATAAGGGGTGGCCGACGCAATGGTCATGATTTCATTTCCGTGAGGAGTTCATCGCGCATTCGAAAGGATCTTGTAATAAACAATGATAATGGATTTTCTCTCTGCAGAATTCTCGCTGAAGGTATCAAATTGACTCAGGTAGTGTCACTTGGACACTGTCGACAAGGGAAACGCTGCATAAATCCCGCCGCAGCTGCCTGATCGCCATCGGCGGGGTAGAATCTGGCTACCCTGTCACCACCTGACCGAGCTACCCGATGA
>NZ_RBIN01000011.1 GCF_003633775.1 Kushneria sinocarnis | reverse complement strand
TCAGCTGTCTGCAGCTTCCGCCCCGGTGGGCTGTTGCCCTGTCCGTTGCCAGCGGATGCGTACTCTACGCTTCGCTGACGGACCTGACAAGCCCCGATGTCGAAAAAATTTCGAGAGGGTTTTCTGCCCGCCGTTACTGCCTCTGCCAGCATGCACTTCAAAGGCCCCGGAAAATAAAAAGGGCCTGCAGTACATGACTGCAGGCCCCGCAAGCATGGCCATCCTGGCCGTCATCGGCGCCTTCCCTGGCGCCGGCTGCAAAAGGGTCATCGAGAGAAGCCAATCCGTGGCTGCTGATACATCCTGTACCGCCTCGATGTAGAAATTACTCTACACCCCTGTACCGGGTTTGTCCAACTTTATTCGAGGTGTACCGCTATATTCATTCAAGCCTTGTACAAATAAACCTGTTTCATCACTGCAGGGTGACCCGGGCGAAACGCTTCTTGCCGGCCTGAATCACATGACAGGCCCCGGCCTCGAGCATGTGATCGCGCGCAACCACCTCACCATCGACCCAGACCCGGGCATTGTTGAGCATGTCCTTGGCCTGGGCACTGTTCGTGACCAGTCCGGCCCGATTGAGGACGGCAGCAATCGGCATTCGCGCCTCACCTTCAAGGTCCACGGTCACTTCGGGCATGTCCTCGGGCAGCTCGCCCTCGGCCATCTGATTGCCACTGGCACGGTGTGCGCCGGCAGCGGCCTCTTCACCATGGAAACGGGCCACCAGTTCACGCGCCAGTACCATCTTGATGTCCCGCGGGTTGGCGCCCGCCTCGACCTGCCCCATCAGCTCGCGCACTTCCGCCATGGGTTTGAGCGAGAGCAGTTCGAAATAGCGCCACATCAGGCTGTCGGGCATGGAGACGATCTTGTTGAAAATCTCTCCCGGACGATCGGTGATGCCGACATAGTTGCCCAGCGACTTGGACATCTTCTGCACACCGTCCAGTCCTTCGAGCAGCGGCATGGTCATCACCACCTGCGGCTCCTGGCCGTAGTGCTTCTGCAGCTCACGTCCCATCAGCAGATTGAACTTCTGGTCGGTGCCGCCCAGTTCGATATCCGCCTCCAGCGCCACCGAGTCGTAGCCCTGAATCAGCGGATAGAGAAACTCATGGATCGCGATCGCCTGGCCACCGCGATAGCGCTTCTCGAAGTCATCCCGCTCGAGCATGCGCGCCACCGTCGACTGTGCCGCCAGTTCGATCATGTCGGCAGCCGACAGCCTGCTCATCCATTCGGCGTTGAACACCACCCGGGTCTGCTCGGGATGCAGGATCCTGAACACCTGCTCCTGATAGGTCTGCGCATTGGCCCGCACCTCTTCATCGGTCAGCGGCTTGCGGGTCACGCTCTTGCCGGTGGGGTCGCCGATCCGGCCGGTGAAGTCGCCGATCAGAAACAGCACCTCATGACCCAGATCCTGAAACTGACGCAGCTTGTTGATCAGCACCGTATGCCCCATGTGCAGATCGGGCGCCGTGGGGTCAAAACCGGCCTTGATGCGCAACCGGCGCCCGGAAGCCAGTTTCCGTTCGAGCTCTTCCTCCACCAGGATTTCGTGCACACCGCGCTTGAGCACGGCCAGCGCCTCGGCGACCTCGGTCATGTTCTGCCTCTTGCGATCGTGATTTCGGCCCGTCTACCCGCCAGCACGGGCCACAGCGGCTACAGGGTTCGCATGATAGCATGCCCGCGAAGAGCGATTCAGCGCACAGCGGCGCTGCCACGGGCCGACCGGAGAACCCCCATGCCCCTGATGATCGGACTGATGTCGGGTACCAGTCTCGATGGTATCGATACCGCCCTGGTGCGCTGTGATCATGACCAGCGACCTCGGCTGCTGGCTGCGCGGGTCCAGCCGATGCCGGCCGCACTGCGACAGGCGCTCTGGGCACTGTGTCATGCCGACTCGGTCACCTTTGCCCGGCTGGCCGAGCTGGAGACACGCTTCTGCCGACTGCAGGCTGAAGCCGTCACGGCCCTGCTGGCGCAGACCGGCACATCCGCCGCCGACATCGATGCCATCGGCAGTCACGGCCAGACCATCGAACACCGCCCCGATGGCGACTTCCCCTGGACCTGTCAGCTCGACAACCCCAGCCTGCTGGCCGAGCTGACCGGCTGCCCGGTGGTCGGCGACTTCCGCCGCCGCGACCTGGCTGCCGGCGGCCAGGGGGCCCCCCTGGCACCGGCCTTTCACGCGGCACTGTTCCGCGACCCCGAGGAGTGGCGGGTACTGCTCAATCTCGGCGGCTTTGCCAATGTCTCGCTGCTGCCCCCACAGCACAGCAGTCAACCGATCATCGGCTTCGATACCGGGCCGGCCAACGCCCTGCTCGATGGCTGGTATGCGCGTCATCATCCCGGCACCTTTGACCGTGACGGCAGCTGGGCCGCCAGCGGCCGGGTGGACAGCGCCCTGCTCGCTCGGCTGCTGGCCGATCCCTTCTTCCAGCGTGCGCCCCCGCGCAGCACCGGGCGGGAGCACTTTCATCAGCACTGGCTGGAGCAGCACCTTGCCGGCGATGAGCACGCCGCCGATGTTCAGGCCACCCTGCTGGAGCTGACGGTCGCCAGTGTCCGTGACGGTATTGCCCTGGCACTGCCGAAGGAGATCGGGGCTGACCGGATCAGCGTGGTGCCCTGCGGGGGTGGGGCCCACAACCGCTACCTCAACGAGCGGCTCGCTGCCCGGCTGGCGCCGATGAAACTATTGCCCTGCGAGCGGCTGGGCTGGTCACCGGACTGGCTGGAAGCCGGCGCCTTCGCCTGGCTGGCCTGGCGCCGTCTGACCCACCAGCCGGGCACGCTGACCACCGTGACCGGCGCCGGTGGCGAGCGCGTACTGGGCGGGCTCTACGCCCGCTGACCGGCGGACCGCCCTGTCGCTCACGACGGCCGGGCAGGGCTCAGCCGGGGGCGTGCCCGCCATGCACGATCAGCCCCTCGGTCGCCAGCCGATCGAGGGCCGCCTCCATGGTCTGCATGCCCGCACCGGCACCGGTCTGCAGGGCCGAATAGATCTGGGCCACCTTGTCCTCGCGGATCAGGTTGCGAATGGCGGGCGTGGCCACCAGCACCTCGTGCGCGGCGATCCGCCCGCCCCCGATCCGCTTGAGCAGCGTCTGGGAAATCACGCCCTGCAACGATTCGGAGAGCATCGAACGCACCATGGACTTCTCGTCACCGGGGAAGACATCGATGATGCGATCGACCGTCTTGGCCGCCGAGGTGGTGTGCAGGGTGGCGAACACCACATGCCCGGTCTCCGCCGCGGTCAGTGCCAGCCGGATGGTCTCCGGATCCCGCAGCTCCCCCACCAGGATGATGTCGGGGTCCTCCCGCAGCGCCGAGCGCAGTGCCGCAGCCACGCCATGGGTGTGCCGCCCGGCTTCGCGCTGGTTGATCAGGCAGCGCCGGGCGGTGTGCACGAACTCGATGGGGTCCTCGATGGTCAGGATGTGCTCATGACGATGACGGTTGATGTAGTCGAGCATCGCGGCCAGCGTGGTGGACTTGCCCGAGCCGGTGGGGCCGGTCACCAGCACCAGTCCATGCCGGAGCGAGGCGAGCTGACGGAACACCTCCCCCAGCCCGAGCTCGTCGAGCCCCGGCACGGTCGCCGGAATGGTCCGGAACACCCCGGCGGCGCCATGCTGCTGGGTGAAGACGTTGACCCGGAACCGCGAGACTCCCGGCAGATCAATGGAGAAGTCCGTCTCCAGCTCGGCCGCGTAATCACGCTGCTGCTGCTCATTCATCACGGCGTGCAGCAGGGTGCGCACCGCCTGATCCTCCAGCGGCGGGACATTGAGCCTGCGGATATCACCATCGACGCGGATCATCGGCGGCAAGCCGGCCGACAGGTGCAGGTCGGAGGCCTTCTGCTTTGCCGAAAATGCCAGCAGTTCGGTAATATCCATTCAACTTGCACTCCTTCGGGATCCGGATGGATGACAGAACACGCCAATCGGCCCTCGGCCGGCACGACCAGTACTATCGAAGAGCATATCGTCCGGGTGCGCCGTCGGCTTGAGCAGGCCCTGGCGGCGGCCGGGCGCGCGCCCGATGCCGCACGCCTGCTGGCCGTCAGCAAGACCCAGCCGGCAGCGGCCCTCCGGGCGGCCCATGAGGCCGGTCAGTGCGCCTTCGGCGAGAACTACCTGCAGGAAGCGCTGGAAAAGCAGCAGGCCCTGGCGGATCTCGATCCGGAGTGGCATTTCATCGGGGGCATCCAGTCCAACAAGACTCGGGAGATCGCCGAGCATTTCGACTGGGCACATACCGTTGATCGCGAGAAGATTGCCCGTCGACTCAACGATCAGCGCCCGGCGTCCCGGGCGCCGCTCAATATCTGCCTGCAGGTCAATGTCGATCGCGAAACCGGCAAGGCGGGCACCGATTTCGAGGCACTGCCGGCCCTGGCGGAAAGCGTGCTGACCCTGCCCGGCCTGTCGCTGCGCGGGCTGATGGCCATCCCGGCGGCCAGCGAGGACCGCGACACCCAGCGCCGCGCCTTTCAGCGGCTGGCCGAAGCGCTCACCCGGCTGCAGGAGCGCTTCCCCGAGGCACCGCTCGACACCCTTTCGATGGGCATGAGCGCCGATCTCGAGGCTGCCGTGCTGGAAGGGGCCACCCTGGTCCGGATCGGCAGTGCCATCTTCGGCCCCCGCACCACATCATGATCCACGGTGGCCAGCCACTTATGCAGCTACAGGAAGTCACCCCATGGCCAGTCAACTGACCTTCATCGGCGCCGGCAACATGGCGCGCGCCATCTTCGGCGGGCTGATCGATAGCGGTTACCCCGCCGACGCCATCACGGCCACCGCCCGTCATCAGGCCACGCTTGATACCCTGGCGGCGCGCTACGGCATCAATGTCACCACCGACAACGCCGGCGCGGTCGCCGATGCCGATGTGGTCATCCTGGCGGTCAAGCCGCAGCTCATGCGCGAGGTCTGTGAACCGCTCGGCGAGGCCCTGCAGATCGGCCGCCCGCTGATCATGTCGATCGCCGCCGGCGTAACCATCGACAGCCTGGCCGAATGGCTTGATGATGCCGGCCTGCCGATCGTGCGCTGCATGCCCAACACCCCCTCGCTGGTCGGCACCGGCGCCAGCGGGCTGTTCGCCAATGACCGGGTCAGCGACGAACAGCGCCAGCTGGCCGAGTCGCTGATGCGCGCCGTGGGCATCGTCGAGTGGGTCGAGGAGGAGTCCCTGATCAACGCTGTCACCGCCATCGCGGGCAGCGCACCGGCCTATTTCTTCTACATGATCGAGGCCCTGGAGAAGGCCGGTGTGGCGCGCGGCCTGGCGCCTGCCACCTCGCGACGCCTGGCCATCCGGACCGCCCTGGGGGCAGCCCGCATGGCCGACCAGAGCGAATTCGATCCCGCCACCCTCAAGCAGCAGGTGATGTCGCCGAACGGTACCACCGAACGGGCGATACACTGTTTCGAACAGGCCGGTCTGGAGGGCATCGTCGATGATGCCACCCGGGCCTGCCTTGACCGGGCCGAAGAGCTGGCCCGCGAACTGCAAAAGCGCTGAACAGCGTCAACCGAGTTCCGCCACCCTGTCACGACGGAGAGTTTTCATGGGGACCCAGCTGGGCAACACCGGCATAATGCTGATCAACACTCTGATCAACCTGTACCTGTTCGTGCTGATGCTGCGCTTTCTGCTGCATGCCTCGAAGGCGGACTACTACAACCCCATCAGCCAGGGCGTGGTCAAGGCGACCTCACCGCTGGTGGCCCCGGTGCAGAAGGTGCTGCGCCCGATGGGGCCGGTCGATATCGCCACCCTGGTCGTGGGGCTCATCATCAAGGCCCTCGGCATCGTGCTGGTGCTGTGGATCGTCGGCTACGGCTTCCCGCCGCTGGTCAATCTGCTGCTGGCGGCGCTGGCCGGGGTCGCCAACGCCATTCTCAAGATCTATTTCTTCGCCCTGATCATCATGATCATCCTCAGCTGGGTCGCGCCTCGTGCCAGCCATCCCGGTGCGCTGCTGGTGATGCAGATCACCGAACCGATCATGGCTCCGGTGCGCCGCATCATTCCGCCGCTGGGCATGATCGATCTCTCGCCGATCGTGGTCTTCCTGCTGATCAACGTGATCGACAGCTTCGTGGTCGGCTCGCTGAGTCGCGCCTCGGGACTGGGTGCCCTGGTCGGCTTCTGAACCGTGGCCTGTTGATGTGTTAGAGTGCATTCCCGTGCCGATCGGCACGGGAACGCCTGCAGCGTGCAACCCCTGTCGACACCCTGGCTGTTGACACTCAACCGCGGATCTCATCGTGAATGCCTGACACGTCGTCTGCGTCTTCGGTCGGCCTGGTTACGCCCGACACGGCCCACTTCGATACGCCGCTCGAACTGGCCTGTGGCCGCACCCTGCCCTCGTGGGAGCTGGTCTACGAGACCTACGGCGAGCTCAATGCCGAACACAGCAATGCCGTGCTGGTCTGTCATGCCCTGTCGGGCCATCATCACGCCGCCGGCTATCACCATGTCGACGACCGCAAGCCGGGCTGGTGGGATGCCCATATCGGCCCCGGCAAGGCGATCGACACCCGCCGCTTCTTCGTGATCGTGATCAACAACCTGGGGGGGTGTCACGGCAGTACCGGGCCCGCCAGCGTCAACCCGGCCACCGGCCGCCTGTGGGGGCCGGAATTCCCGCTGATGACCGTACCCGACTGGGTCAACAGCCAGGCCATGCTGGCCGATCGGCTGGGGATCGAGCGTTTTGCCGCGGTCGTCGGTGGCAGTCTCGGCGGCATGCAGGTGCTGCAGTGGGCCCTGAGCTATCCCGATCGCATCGCCAATGCCGTGGTCATCGCCGCTACCCCCAAGCTGTCGGCCCAGAACATTGCCTTCAACGAGGTGGCCCGGCAGGCCATCCGCTCCGACCCCGAGTTTCACGATGGCTGGTATGCCGAGCACGGCGTGGTGCCCCGCCATGGCCTGCGTCTGGCGCGCATGGTGGGTCACATCACCTATCTCTCCGAGCACGCCATGGGCACCAAGTTCGGGCGCGATCTGCGTACCGACAGTCCCAGCTTCGGCTATGATGTCGAATTCGAGGTGGAGTCCTACCTGCGCTACCAGGGGGACACCTTCTCCACCCGCTTCGATGCCAACACCTACCTGCTGATGACCAAGGCGCTGGATTATTTCGATCCTGCCGGGGCGCACGGCAATGATCTGGTCGCCGCCATGGCGCCGGTTCGCTGCCCCTTTCTGGTGGTCAGTTTCACCAGTGACTGGCGCTTCGCTCCGGCCCGTTCCTGGGAGCTGGTGGATGCCCTGCTGCACGCCGGCAAGGCGGTCAGCTACGTCAACATCGACTCACCGCATGGACACGATGCCTTTCTGCTGCCCAATCCCCGTTACGAGGCGGCACTGGGCGGCTTCATGCAGCGGGTAGCCCATGATGCCGAGGTTTCGTCCACCGCTTCGGGAGACTCACGCTGATGCGCAGCGATCTGACCCTGATCCACCGCTGGGTGCCCGAGGGGGCCCGGGTCCTCGATCTCGGCTGCGGCAATGGCGAACTGCTGGCGGCCCTCTATCGCGACAAGCAGGTCACCGGCTACGGCCTGGAGATCGATCACGAGGGCATCAACGCCTGCCTGGCACGAGGCGTCAACGTCATCGAACAGGATCTCGACCAGGGGCTGAACAATGTCCCCGACGATGCCTTCGATCTGGTCATCATGACCCAGGCGCTGCAGGTACTGCGTCGCCCTGATCTGATGCTCGAGGAGATGCTGCGGGTCGCCCGGGAATGCATCATTACCTTCCCCAACTTTGCCTGGTGGCGCCACCGCCTGCATCTGGGCCTGCGCGGACGGATGCCGGTGTCGAATGCCCTGCCCCACCATTGGTACGACACCCCCAACATCCATCTCTCGACCTTCCGGGATTTCGAGCAGCTCTGCAGCGAGCAGGGGCACACCATTACCGACCGGGCAGTGGGCAATGGCGATCGTGAATACTGGCGTGCCCAGCGCTGGCCGAACCTGTTCGGTCAGGTCGCCATCTTCCGGATCGAACGCTGAACCGCGCCCCCGGCGATTCGCAGCCGGGGGCGCACGGACCCTGCCAGTCCGGTCGAACACCGTTTCGTGTTAAAATGACGGTCACGTTTCCGCAAGCCGATGCTGACCATGTCCCGTTCGGAACCCCCTCGCTGTACCCCCGCGACCGGCACTGCCGACCCGGCCGACCAGGCGTCCCTGCTGCAGCACTGTGCCGGTGGGGATATCACCGCCTTTCACCGGCTGCGAGAGTACGAGCTGCCCCGGATGCTGGCAACCGCCCGGGCGTTCATGCCCGAGCCATCGCAGTGCGAGCAGGTCGCGCACGATGTGCTGGCACTGGGCTGGAAGAATGCCTGGCGATTCACGGCGACCGCCGGTCGTGCCGATGCCTGGCTGTGGCGGATCTTCTGCTGCCGACTGGGCAATCAGCTGCAGGCGCGCGGCGATCCGCTCCCTGCCGGGGCGGCGGCGGCTCCGAGGGGCGACGCCTTCAGTGAAGCCATCGCGCGCCATCTCGTACAGCACCTGGCCGATCGCCCGGCACCGACCGACCCGCTTGCCGCACTGCCGGAACTGGCAGCCACCCTGCCTTCCGAAACGCCCTCACACACCCTGCTCGAGCGCCTCGACACCACCATCGACCATCTGCCTGCACAGCCGGGCGACGAGGAAAGACCCGCGGGCGAGACCATCTTCCGCTCGCTTTCGCACCCGTCACTGCGCCGCGCCATCCTTCAGGCGCGTCTGCAGTACCACTTCCGTGAGAGGTTCAAGCGCCTGATCGGCAGACCGCTCGAGGATGCCTGGTTCGAGCGCTGGCGCAAGGGCGGCAAGACCGCTCGTCTGGAAGCGCTGGGTCTCCCCCGGCGCAGCGTGGAAGAGCAGCTCGGCAGCCGGCTGGATCTGAACCCGGCCCCGGACGAACTGATCTGCTCGGTCGCCTTCCCCGACCGTGCCGAGCGGCGACGGCTGGCCAACCGGTTCATCTGGGAGGGCGACTGGGATCAGCGGCTCAAGGATGTGAACGGCCTGCGTCAGCACCGCTTCATTGCCGATATCTGGCAGCATCGGCTCGACCTGACCCGAAGCGACTCCTACCAGCACTACCTGGAGCTGTTGCAGCAGGGGCGACCGTGGCGCTCGCACCACAAGGGGGTGGCGCTCGAGTCCCCCGAGCGCATCCTGGGCTGGCTGCGCATCTATCACCTCTACATGGAGGACATGGCGTGTTTCGGGTTCGATGCCGGACGCGGCAAGGACCGGCTGGGAGTGGCCATTGACCGCCACGGCAGAATCGTCAAGATCAACAAGGGCCTGCACCGGCTGGCCATGGCCCGGGTGCTGGGCCTGCCGACGCTGCCGGTGCGGGTGCGCGGGATACACCGCCAGTGGTGGCAGGCGCAGGCCGGCGGCCGTCAGGGTGATGCCGCTCTTGATGCCGTGGCCGAGGCCCTCTCCGGCTGTCGGCCGGCACCGCTGACCGCCGTTGAAACGCGGCGACGCACGGGCACCTGAGTTCGACCAAAGTCGAATGTCACCGGGTGCTGCGCTATCATTGCCATGGACATCGACGCCGTGGAGGCCCGCATGAACTTCCATACCCGCAAGTGGATCAAGCCCGAGGATCTCAATCCCAACGGCAGTCTGTTCGGTGGCAGCCTGCTGCGCTGGATCGACGAGGAGGCCGCCATCTACGCCGTGATTCAGCTGGGCAATTCCCGGGTCGTGACCAAGTACATGTCAGCGATCAACTTCGTCTCCAGCGCCCGCCAGGGGGATATCATCGAACTGGGGATCACGGCCACCCACTTCGGCACCACTTCGCTGACACTGCACTGTGTGGTCCGCAACAAGATCACCCAGAAGAACATTCTCACCATCGACGAAATCGTCTTCGTCAACATGGACGAGGAGGGCAGGCCCACCCCGCACGGCAAGACCCACATCACCTACCTGCGCGATCGCACCTTCGAAGAGGCCGATCGCGCCACCTGAGCGGCAGGCCCCCGGCCCCGGCGGCTTTCCGGGGCGGGTTCGGGCACGACCGGCAGTGTCCCGACCACCCCGATGGTGCCGGGCGTGATGTGACAGCCCACCGCCATCACCTCCACGCCCTGCTGCCCGGCTGCGTACAGGGTATCAGCGTAGCGGGCATCGATATGCCCGGCAGGCGCCACCCGATCAATGCCGGTGTGTGCCACGCAGAACAGCAGCACGGCGCGATACCCCTCCGGCCGACAGCGCCATCAGGCTCTCGAGATGACGCCGGCCGCGCTCACTGACCGCATCCGGAAAACAGCCCAGCCCCTCCCCCTCATGCAGGGTAACCTGCTTGACCTCGACAAAGGCGGCCGCTTCCCGCGTCCGGTGTCCGCTCAACCGGAAGTCGAGCCGGGCGTCGGCGGCGGCGACCTCGCGCCGACAGTTGGCATAGCCATTCAGGGCCGGAATCCGCTGCCGGTTCAGGGCTTCCTTGATGAGCGCATTGGTCCGGCCGGTATGCACGGAGGCCATGGCCCCATCCGGCAGCTCGATCAGCTCCCAGGTCCACGCCAGCCTGCGGCGCGGATCCGTCGAATGGGAGACCCAGACCCGGCAGCCCGGCACATTGACCGCCCGCATCGACCCGGTATTGGGGCAGTGGGCGATGATCTCGCGGCCGTCGTTCAGCCGGATATCGGCCAGAAAGCGCTTGTAGCGGCGCAGCAGCACCCCTTCGCTCAGCTCGGGCAGGTTCATGATACCGCCTGACGAGCAATGAAACGGGCCAGCCGGGCCACGCCGGCTTCAAGACGCTCGACATCGGTGGTAAAGGCAATCCGCACATGATGCTCGCCGCCCGCGACGGCAAAGTCGCTGCCCGGTGTGATCGCCACGCTCTCCTCCTCCAGCAGACGAGCACAGAACGCACGGCTGTCATGGCTGTAGCGGGAGATATCCAGCCACAGGTAGAAGGCCCCCTGCGGGGGCACCGAAGGCGCCAGACCCAGCGGTTCGAGTGCCCGCAGCAGGGCATCGCGACGCTCGCCCAGCACCTGCCGCCGGCGCTCGAGCTCGTCGCGGCACTCCGGTTCAAAAGCCGCCAGCGCCGCGTGCTGGGCCGGCGTCGAGGGGGCCAGAAAGATATTCTGTGCCAGTCTTGTCAGGGGCTCGATGGCCTCGTCGGGCGCGACCAGCCAGCCCAGCCGCCAGCCGGTCATGCCGAAGTACTTGGAGAAACTGTTGACCACCAGCGCCTGTGGCGCCACGTTCAGTACCGTTTCGGGGGCCACTTCCCAGCTCAGCCCCTGATAGATCTCATCCACCAGCAGGGTGCCGTTTCGCGCGGCAACGGCATCGGCCACCCCCGAGAGGGCTTCGGTGGACAACACATGGCCGGTAGGATTGGAGGGCGTGGCCAGCATCGCCAGACGCGTGTCAGGCCGCCAGTGCTGCGCCATCAGATCGGCGTCGAGCTGCCAGTTACTGCCGGGCCCGACCGGTACACTGTCGACCTCGCCTCCCATCAGCGCCATGAAATGACGGTTGCAGGGATAGTTGGGATCGGCCATCAGCACCCGATCACCGGGGCCGACCAGCAGCGCCGATGCCAGCAGCAGCGCCCCCGAGGCGCCGGGGGTGACGATGATGCGGTTCGGGTCGAGATCGACACCGAAACTGCGCTGGTAATGGTTGGCGATGGCCTCACGCAGTGCCGGCAGACCGGTGGAACCGGTATAACGCAGCGACCGTGCCGCCAGTGCCTGCTGTCCGGCCCGCAGGATCGGCTCGGGACAGGGAAAGTCAGGCTCGCCGATCTCCATGTGGATCACGTCACGGCCTTCACGCTCAAGGGTCTGGGCCCGCTCGACCAGCCCCATGACCTGAAAGGGCCGGATACGCTCGAGGCGTTCCTGAAACTGCATGCCTGGCTCCTGTAGTAGTGCAGCAGGGTGATCTGCAGGGCCGAACCGGCGTGATACAGTGCGGTATTCGACCATCATGCACGGATTGAAGGTTGCAAAAGGGATGACTTTTCGCTAAATAGCACTCCTTCAGGCGTCCCGCTTGATCAGGATGCCGTGATTCAATGACAGTCTCCCGGATCGCTCCGCAGTACTGTCACGTAGTCACATTATCAGTGAGGCACTCTCCCATGGCAGTAGCCGAGCAGCAGCCGCAAGCACTCGAAAAGTTCACTCCGTATCAGCCGGAACCGAACGAAGAGTACATGAACGACCAGCAGCTGGCACACTTCCGCAACATCCTGCTGGCCTGGAAGCGCGAGCTCATGGAAGAGGTCGATCGCACCGTGCAGCATCTGCAGGAGGAGGCCAACAATTATGCCGATCCCGCCGACCGCGCCACCCAGGAAGAGGGTTTCAACCTTGAACTGCGCACCCGCGACCGGGAACGCAAGCTGCTGAAAAAGATCAACGAAACCATCGAGCGCATCGACGAGGACGATTATGGCTTCTGCGAGGCCTGCGGCGTCGAGATCGGCATTCGCCGCCTCGAGGCACGGCCCACGGCCACCCTCTGCGTCGATTGCAAGACGCTCTCCGAGCTCAAGGAAAAGCAGCTCGGCAGCTGAACCCTCCCGGCACGGCGGCGCCGTGCCGGCCCCGTGGTCATGATCATGCCCCGGTATACCGGCCGCTTTGCCCCGACACCCTCCGGACCGCTGCATTTCGGCTCGCTGGTGACCGCGCTTGCCAGCTGGCTGGATGCCCGTGCGGTAAACGGCCACTGGCAGCTGCGAATCGAGGATACCGATACGCCACGCAGCTCCCGCCGGGCCGTTGATACCATCCTGCGCCAGCTGGAAGCCTTCGGTCTGTACCATGA
Source organism: Kushneria sinocarnis (assembly GCF_003633775.1). GTDB lineage: Bacteria > Pseudomonadota > Gammaproteobacteria > Pseudomonadales > Halomonadaceae > Kushneria > Kushneria sinocarnis. Next base: position 71,469 of record NZ_RBIN01000011.1, on the reverse strand, counting down.
TGGGGCGGTCTGTCACCAGAGCGAGCGCCACGACGCCTATCAGCAGGCCCTGGATCGACTGCACGAACAGGGCGTGGCCTACCCCTGCAGCTGTACCCGGCGCGAGCTGCAGGGGTATCGGCGCTACCCCGGCTGGTGTCGAACCGGCCCCTGTCATCCCGAACGGGAGCTTGCCTGGCGACTGCGGACCGATACCGGCCCCTCCGTGATCAGCTGGCAGGACCGGCGACTCGGCACCCAGCGCTGGCCACTTGCCGAACAGGGAGATGTCATCCTCAGGCGCCGCGACGGCATCTGGGCCTATCAGCTGGCGGTGGTAATCGACGATGCCGCCCAGCAGATCACCGATATCGTGCGTGGCAGCGATCTGCTCGACAACACGCCATGGCAACGCTATCTGCAGCTGGCCCTGGGGCTGCCCGCCCCGCGTTACCTTCATCTGCCACTGATCGTCACCGCCAGCGGCCAGAAGCTCTCCAAGCAGAACCTGGCGCCTGCCCTGCCCTTCGAAGGGGCGGCCCCCCGGCGACTGCTGCACCAGGCGCTGGCCGCCCTGGGGCAGCGCCCGGCTGACGAACTGGCCCGCGCTCCGGTAGCGCGGCAGCTGGCCTGGGCCGTGGCCCACTGGTCTGCCGAGAACATCGGCTCGGCAGCGCACTATCCCACCCCCGGACCGATCGACGACTGCTCACACGACAGCCGATGAGCGGGTATCGACCATGGTCGTCATTTCTTTTTCATCCGCGATGCGTACCATGACCCCTGAATCGGTTACGCACCGCAACTGATCATTACGTGCACCAGATTGCACCATCAGGGAGCCCGCTTTCGCGCAAGCACAGCACCCGATGAGCTGACCGGCAACTCTTGAAATGATCAAATCATTGTTTTGAAAGCGATTTTTATAGAATGGCACGAGTACTGCTCTAGATAAACCAAGAAAAACAACATGCTCCTTCGAGGGGCTCCAACAACAACAATTGCCTCTCGAAGCTGCAGGACGGCTATCACAAGAACAATGAACGCCACCGTTGGTTTACCCGCTACCCCGGCGCCAACAACAACAATCGCCCGGGTATCACCGGATGACAACAACAACAAATCATCCGGAGGGAAGCAGTACGCGACACCGAACGCTGCGACAACAGTAACAACAACAGCAGTCAGCGTTCGGAGGGTTCCGACCAACAACAACAATCGGAACAGGGCAGGTCGACTGCTGTCGTGGCTGAACCGTTGTTTTGAATACGAGGCGGTCGCAGGACATCGCGCCAACAACAACAAGATCCGGGATGTTCGAACAGCTTCATTACTGCGGACGCGTTGCGTATTCAGGGCGATGAGCCATCACGAAAAAATCATGACAAGACAGGTTTTGCGGGGAGGCCGAGTGCCTCCCCTTTTCATTGTCCATGGCGACACTTTCCCTGCACCGGCTGCTCGGCTAGACTGGAGCCTCGGCTGGCATGTATCCGCCAGGATGCATGACGCTTTCATTTTCGGTACGTTCTGCATGGCACTGCGACACGTTTGAATACCCCATCCGGTCAACAGGGCACCCATTTGACACCACATGTGCTGCCCCGTGACGAGCATCCGATCTCCCGCCGGATGCTCAGCGAGAATGCGCTCAAGGTTCTCTACCGTCTCGATCAGGCGGGTTTTGAAGCCTACCTTGTCGGGGGCTGTGTACGAGATTCCCTGCTGGGCAGCATCCCGAAGGACTTTGATGTTGCCACCAGCGCCACTCCGGAACAGGTCCGGCAGCTGTTTCGCAACGCCCGGGTCATCGGCCGGCGGTTTCGCATCGTGCATGTCCGCTTCGGCCGCGAGATCATCGAGGTGACCACCTTTCGCGGCACCCCGGGCGAGGACCACGACAACAGTCTGGCGCACCAGTCCGATGACGGTCTGCTACTGCGGGACAATGTCTGGGGCAGTGTCGACGAGGATGCCATCCGGCGGGACTTCACGGTCAACGCCCTTTACTACAGCATCAGCGATTTCTCGATCCATGACTGGACCGGTGGCCTCGAGGATCTGGAAGCACGCCGGCTGCGCCTGATCGGCGATCCGGAAGTGCGCTATCGCGAGGATCCGGTGCGGATGCTGCGGGCCGTCCGCTTTGCCGCCAAGCTCGATTTCTCCATCGACGCCGCCACCGGTGATCCGATCCATGAGCTGGCACCGCTGCTGCTGCAGATCCCCCCGGCCCGGCTGTTCGAGGAAGTCCTGAAGCTTTTCCTGGGCGGTCATGCGGTGACTACCTGGCGTCAGCTGCAGCATTACGGCCTGTTCGCCATGCTGTTCCCCGGGGCCGCTGAAAGTCTCGCGGAGTTCGACTGGGCCGAGCCCATGATCGAGCGGGCGCTGGCCAATACCGATGACCGCATCCGGGCCGACAAGCCGGTCACTCCGGCCTTTCTCTATGCGGCCCTGCTGTGGCCCGCGGTAGCGGCCAGCGCACGCTCGCTGGAAGCCGACATGCCGCCGGTACCCGCCCTGCAGCAGGCCACCCAGCAGGTGGTCAGCCGTCAGCTGCAGCACACGGCGATCCCCAAGCGTTTCAGCATGCCGATGCGCGAGATCTGGGATCTGCAGGCCCGGCTGCCACGCCGGCGGGGCAAGCGCGCCTTTACCACCCTGCAGCATCCCCGCTTCCGTGCCGCCTATGACTTCCTGCTGCTGCGCGAGACGGCCGGCGAGCTGGCCCCCGGGCTGGGCGAATGGTGGACCCGCTTTCAGGATCTGGGTGATGAAGCCCAGCGCGACATGATCCAGCAGCTGCAGCAGGGCCCCCAGGAAGAGGATGCGGACGACTTTCCGGAGACCGGCGGTCCGCCGCCCGGGGGCAAGCCGCGCCGCCGGCGGGCGCCCCGTCGACGCCGACGGACACCCCCCTCGGACGACAGCTGAACCATGGCCGTCTTCGTCGGCCTGGGCAGCAATCTCGATCGGCCTCGCGAACATGTCCGGCGCGCGCTGGTCGAGCTGGCGGCCCTGCCCCTCGTCCACGACTTCAAGGCCTCTCCCCTCTACCGTAGCCGCCCGGTCGGCCCGCAGGATCAGCCGGATTTCATCAATGCCGTGGCCCGGTTCGAAACGGCGCTGTCCCCGCTGGCCCTGCTGGATCAGCTGCAGGCGCTGGAGCAGCGCCACCGCCGGGTGCGCGAGCGCCACTGGGGGCCACGCACGCTGGATCTGGACCTGCTGCTCTACCACCAGCGCCGCATTGTCCATCCGCGTCTGAGCGTGCCTCATCCGCACATGACCTCGCGCGGCTTTGTCCTGCTGCCCCTGGCGGATCTCGCCCCTGAGCTGCAACTCCCCGATGCTACCGCCGTCAGCGCCCTGTCAGCCGCCCATCGGCATGGTGACCCACAGCGCCTGCCAGCCGGGGATTGAAGCAGTACCCGCGAAAGCTGTTATGCTTGCCCTACCCATTCGGTTAACCGGACACGCCCATGAGCGCAATCACCCTGGCGACCCTGCAGGCCCATCGCGACAGCGGCACCCGCTTCAGCTGTCTCACGGCCTATGATGCCACCCTGGCCGGGCTGGCCGCCGATGCCGGCATTGCAGTGCTGCTGGTGGGCGATTCCCTGGGCATGGTGCTGCAGGGTCATGACAGCACACTCCCGGTCACGCTCGCCGACATGGTCTACCACACCCGCTGCGTGGCCCGTGCCGGCGTCGACAGCCTGATCATGGCCGATCTGCCCTTCATGGCCAATGCCACCACCGGCATGACACTGGAGGCCGCCGGAGAGCTGATGCGGGCCGGTGCCCAGCTGGTCAAGCTCGAGGGGGAGGGCTGGCTGGCGGACGACATCCGCGCGCTCGTTCGCCGTGGCGTACCGGTCTGCGCCCACCTCGGCCTGCGCCCACAGAGTGTCCACGCGCTGGGCGGCTATCGGGTACAGGGCAGGGAGGCCGCCGCCTCCCAGCAACTGATCGACGACGCCGTCACGCTGGAAGCCGCCGGGGCGGCCCTCATCCTGCTGGAGTGCGTCCCGGCCGAACTGGGCCAGCGGGTACGCGCGGCCGTCTCGGTGCCGGTCATCGGGATCGGCGCCGGCCCGCAGGTCGACGGGCAGATCCTGGTCATGCATGACATGCTGGGCGCCACCCGGCATCGGCCGCCGCGCTTCGTCAGGGACTTTCTCGCCGAGAGCGGCAGCCTGACCGGGGCCTTTCGCGCCTATCATGAGGCCGTGGCAGCAGGCAGTTTTCCGGGCCCCGAACACTCCTTCTGACCTTCGTTTCCGTACAACGAGCATCATGCAAACCTTCCACGATATCGCTTCTCTCCAGCAGCAGCTCGGCCACTGGCGTCGTGCCGGCGAGCGCATCGCGCTGGTGCCCACCATGGGCGGCCTGCATCGCGGCCATCTGGCACTGGTCGCCTGTGCCCGTCGGCACGCCGACCGGGTCGTGGCCACCATTTTCGTCAATCCGCTGCAGTTCGGTCCGAACGAGGATTTCGAGCGCTACCCGCGTACCCTCGAAGAGGATCGTCGCCAGCTTGAAGACATGGATTGCGATGCCCTGTTTGCCCCCTCGGTGGAGACCCTCTATCCCGAAGGGCAGACCAATCTGACCCGGGTCCATGTCCCCGGGGTCTCCGACGGGCTCTGTGGGGCCCAGCGGCCCGGCCACTTTGATGGCGTCGCCACCGTCATCAGCCTGCTGTTTCACATCACCCGCCCCGATGTGGCCTGCTTCGGCGAAAAGGACTTCCAGCAGCTGGCGGTGATCCGCAAGCTGGTGCGCGATCAGCACTTTCCCATCGAGATCGTCGGCGTGCCCACGGTGCGCGACCATGATGCGCTGGCCCTCTCCTCGCGCAATGCCTACCTCGATGCGCAGCAGCGCGAGCGCGCCGCCGAGTTGCCGCGCCTGCTCGAGCAGCTGGCCGCCCGCCTCGCTGCCGGCGAGCGCATCGAGCCGGTACTGGCGGAAGGGCAACGTGCCCTGCAGGCTGCCGGCCTTGCTCCCGAATACCTGGAGCTGCGCCACGCCCTCAGTCTTGAAGTGGTCGATCACGCCTCCCGGGAGGCCGTGCTGCTGGCGGCTGCCTGGCTGGGTAACACCCGGCTGATCGACAACCGTCGGCTGTTTGCTGACGCATGAAGCGATGGCGACGCGCCCGTCAGCACGACATGGCGCAGGTGATCGACTGGATCGACTCACCCCGGCAGCTTGAGTACTGGGCCGGCCCGGGGCTCAGCTGGCCGCTGGAACAGCGCCGGCTGTGGCGCGAGATCGACGGCGCCTGGTTGCGCTCCCGGGCACTCAGCGGGGATGGCCACCTGCTTGCCTTCGGCCAGATCTCGCTCAGGGCCCATCGCCGCTGCCATCTGGCTCGCATTCTGGTGGCGCCCGGCCATCGCGGGCAGGGACTCGGCGAGGAGCTCTGCCGTCATCTGATTCACGAGGCGCGGGACCGGCTGCAGGCCCAGCGCATTACCCTCAATGTCTTTCATGACAACCATGCCGCACGACGGCTCTATCATCGGCTGGGCTTTATCGAGAGCGGCACGCTCGACGAGCGCGGCATCCAGCCGATGATCCTGCTGACCGACGAGATGCCATGAAAAAACCCCGCCGGAGCGGGGTTTTGCGAGTCCACCGGGCAACCGGCAGCTCAGACGGTCGAATCGGCAAGCGTGGCCTCGAAGGCCGCCTTCTCTTCCTCGCCGATCTCCTTGAGGGTCAGCTTGATGCGCCCGCGATTGTCGATATCGAGTACCTTGACGGTCACCTCCTGCCCTTCGGTGAGGTAGTCGCGCACGTCATTGACCCGCTCGGGCACGATCTGCGAAATGTGCACCAGCCCGTCGGTACCGGGCATGAAGTTGACGAAGGCGCCGAAGTCGGCAATGCGAACCACCTTGCCACGATAGAGCTTGCCGATTTCCGCTTCGGCCACGATACCCTGGACGGTATCCACGGCCTGGCGGGCGCCCTCGCGGCTTTCGGCATAGATGCGCACGGTGCCGTCATCGTCGATGTCGATCGAGGCCCCGGTGTCATCACAGATCTGCCGGATGGTCGCGCCACCCTTGCCGATCACGTCGCGGATCTTCTCGGAATCAATCTTGATGCGCACCATGGTCGGCGCATGTTCGGCGACTTCGCTGCGGCTCTCGCCGATCACCCGGTTCATCTCGCCGAGGATATGCTGGCGCGCTTCCAGTGCCTGGCCGAGCGCGGTCTCCATGATCTCCTCGTTGATGCCCTCGATCTTGATGTCCATCTGCAGCGCGGTGATGCCGCTGGCACTGCCGGCCACCTTGAAGTCCATGTCGCCGAGGTGATCCTCGTCGCCGAGAATGTCGGTCAGCACCGCGAAGCGGTCGCCTTCCTTGACCAGTCCCATGGCGATACCGGCGACCGGCGCCTTGAGCGGCACCCCGGCATCCATCAGCGACAGCGAGGTGCCACACACCGAGGCCATCGAGCTCGAGCCGTTGGATTCGGTGATCTCCGAGACGACCCGGATGGAATACGGGAAGTCGTCATGCGAGGGCACCATCGCCGCCACACCGCGCTTGGCCAGGCGACCGTGACCGATCTCGCGACGCTTGGGCGAGCCGATGAAGCCAGCCTCACCCACGCTGTAGGGCGGAAAGTTGTAGTGCAGCATGAAGCGGTCGTGCCGCTCGCCATCGAGGCCCTCGACCAGCTGGGCATCACGCGCTGTCCCCAGCGTGGTGGTCACGATCGCCTGGGTCTCGCCGCGGGTGAACACTGCCGAACCATGGGTCCGCGGCAGCACGCCCACCTCGACCGACAGGTCACGTACCGTACGGTGGTCGCGGCCATCGATGCGCGGCTCGCCTGTCAGCACGCGCTCACGCACGGTGGTCTTCTCGAGCTTGCTGAGCGCATTTCCGACCTCGTCGGCGCTGTACTGCGGCGCATCGCCCCCGGCCAGCTGCTCGATGACCTCGTTGCGGATGCCGGCCAGCGCATCCTGCCGGGCCATCTTGTCGGTGATCCGGTAGGCCTCGCCGATCCGGTTGCCGACAGCCGTGCTGACCGCGGCCTTGAGGGACTGATCCTCCTCGGGCGGCTGCCAGGCCCACTTCGGCTTGCCGGCTTCGGCGGCGAACTCGTTGATCGCCCCGATGACCGTCTGCATCTCCTGGTGGGCAAAGAGCACGGCGCCGAGCATCTCGTCCTCGGTCAGCTCACGGGCTTCCGACTCGACCATCAGCACCGCCTTTTCGGTACCGGCCACGACCATGTCGAGCTCGGAGCCGGCCAGCGTCTCCTGGGTCGGATTGAGGAAGTAGCCCTGCTCTTCGCTGAAGCCCACCCGGGCAGCACCGATCGGCCCGGCAAAGGGCACACCGGAGATGGTCAGGGCCGCGGAGGTGCCGATCATGGCGGCAATGTCCGGGTCCTGGTTACGCTCGGCGGAGAGCACGGTGCAGACCACCTGCACTTCATTCATGAATCCCTTGGGGAACAGCGGGCGGATCGGGCGATCAATCAGCCGCGAGGTGAGGGTTTCCTTCTCGCTGGGCCGACCCTCGCGCTTGAAGAAACCGCCGGGGATCTTGCCGACCGAATAGGTCTTTTCCTGGTAGTGCACGGACAGGGGGAAGAAATCCTGCCCGGGCTTGATGTCCTTGCGCGCCACCACGGTGCACAGCACCACGGTTTCGTCCACGGTGACCAGTACAGCACCGGTCGCCTGGCGGGCGATGCGCCCCGTTTCGAGGGTGACACTATGATCACCGTACTGAAATGTTTTCCTGACCGGATTCACGGCTTGTCCTTCGCTATCGTCGTTGATCAACACTCGCGGGCATCTTAAATTCTCTCGCCGCGGGTGTCACTGACGGCGGTGGGAAACGGCAGCGGTGCAGCAGCGCCTTTCGACCCACTGCCCGGGCCCGAAACGAAAACAGGCGGCCCCCACCGGGAGCCGCCTGTCTCGGCAACCATTCGGATGCAGCGTGCTCAGCGACGCAGTCCGAGGCGAGCGATGATCTGCTGATAGCGCTCGAAGTTCTTGCGATGCAGGTAGTCCAGCAGCTTGCGGCGCTGGTTGACCATGCGGATCAGGCCACGGCGGGAGTGGTGATCCTGCTTGTGATCCTGGAAGTGCCCCTGCAGACCGACGATGTTTTCGGTCAGCAGTGCAATCTGAACCTCCGGCGAACCGGTATCCTTCTCATCGCTGCCGAATTCGCGGACGATTTCGGCCTTGCGCTGTGCAGTCAGTGCCATGATGTGCTCCAGTCAATATGCCTGAAAATTGAATGCCGGGGACCGCGCATATTTGCAGTCCCCACGTCATGAACGCCCGCAGGCGAAACATGGCGGGCGAAATTCATTCGCCCGTTTGGCCGGCCGCGGTTGCGACCAGCCGCTGAGGGGCGCACTGCCCCGCCTCGGTAACCCGGACCAGCCCCAGAAAGGTACGCCCTGAAGCGTCGTCCGGTGTGCCAAACAGCTGCGCCAGTGACCCTACCACCAGCTCACCGGTTGGCAGCCTGATCGTCTGGCCGTTGCGCAGCCGCCGGCAACCGGCCGGATCAGCCTCCAGCACCGGCAGATGGGCCACCAGCGACTCGCTCGGCAGCAGCCGGGCATCGCGTTCGGCCTCGCTCATCACTTCCAGTGCGTCGAGCGTCACCATCGGCTGGCGCTCATCGAACGGTCCGGTAGCCAGCCGACGCAGGGCGTCGAGATGGGCGCCACAGCCGATCGCTGCCCCGATATCCTCGATCAGGGTGCGCACATAGGTGCCCTTGCTGACCCGGACATCGAGCTCGAAGCCCAGCTCACGGCGCGCCAGCAGGCCGACATGATAAATGCTCACCTGCCGTCGTGCACGCTCGATTTCCACACCCTCGCGGGCGTACTCGTAGAGCGGCCGCCCCTGATGCTTGAGCGCCGAATACATCGGCGGCAGCTGCCACTGTTCGCCGGTAAATCGCGACAGCGTATCACCAAGCGCCGCCTCATCCAGCGCCGGCACCGGCGCACGGGCCAGCACCGCCCCTTCGCGGTCACCGGTATCGGTGGTGGTCCCCAGCGCCACACCGGCGGTGTAACGCTTGTCGGCATCGAGCAGCCAGGCCGTGAACTTGGTGGCCTCGCCAAAGCAGATCGGCAACAGCCCCGTTGCCATGGGATCCAGCGTCCCGGTATGCCCGGCCTTTTGTGCGTTGAACAGCCGCCGCACCCGCTGCAGGGCGTGGTTGGACGTCATGCCGGCGGGCTTGTCGAACAGCAGCACGCCGCTGAGCGGCCGACCGCGGCGCCGCCTGGCCATCAGCGCTCCCCGTGGCTGTCACGATCGGGATCGGCGGCGTCCTCGTCCTCATCGCGCCGACGCCGGCCATCGGCGACGGCCTCGTCGATCAGGGAGGACAGGGCATGGCCGCGCTCGACCGAATCATCGTAATGAAAACGCAGCTGAGGAACGTGCCGCAGCTTAAGCTGCTGGCCGAGCCGGTGGCGCAGGAAACCGGCGGCGCCTTCCAGCACCGCCAGGTTGTCCCGCACCCGCTCGTCGCTGTTCTCGCCCATGAGCGTGATGTAGACATCGGCGTAGGAGAGATCGCGGCTGACCCGGGCCGAACCGACGGTCACCATCCCCAGCCGGGGGTCCTTGACCTCCCGCTGGATCAGCAACGCCAGTTCATGGGCCAGTTGCTCGGCCACCCGATCGGTACGGCTGAACTCGCGCATTACAGTGTCCGCTCGACCTGGACCTGATCGAAGACCTCGATCTTGTCCCCGACCTGGACATCGTTGTAGTTGCGCACGCCGATACCGCACTCCACGCCGCTGCGGACCTCGTTGACATCATCCTTGTAGCGGCGCAGCGATTCCAGCTCGCCCTCGTAGATGACCACGTTCTCGCGCAGCACACGAATGCGCTTGTTGCGATGCATGTGGCCCTCGGTGACCATGCAGCCGGCCACGGCGCCGATCTTCGGTGCCCGGAAGACTTCGCGGACCTCGGCCACGCCGACGATCTCTTCCTTCCAGTCGGGTGCGAGCATGCCGCTCATCGCCTGCTTGACCTCGTCGATCAGGTGATAGATCACGCTGTAATAGCGCAGATCCAGCCCTTCCCGCTCGACGATCTCGCGCGAGGTCGCATCGGCGCGCACGTTGAAGCCGATGATGATGGCATTCGAGGCGACCGCAAGGTTGGTATCGGTTTCGGTGATACCGCCCACTCCGGAGGACACCACCGCCACCTTGACCTCATCTGTGGACAGCTCTTCCAGCGCGCCGCGGATGGCTTCCAGCGAGCCCTGCACATCGGCCTTGAGGACGATATTGACGGTCGCCGTCTCTTCCTGACCCATCTGGCTGAACATGTTTTCCAGCTTGGCCTTCTGCTGGCGTGCCAGACGGACTTCGCGGTACTTGCCCTGACGGAAGTTGGCCACTTCGCGGGCCTTGCGCTCGTCGACCACGGCCATGAACTCGTCACCGGCTTCCGGCGTGCCGCCCAGGCCCAGCACCTCGACCGGCATCGACGGTCCGGCACTGTCCACCTGCTGGCCGAGCTCATTGACCAGGGCACGAACCCGGCCGTGATGCAGCCCGGCCAGTACCACGTCGCCCTTCTTCAGGGTGCCGTTCTGAACCAGCACGGTCGAGACCGGCCCGCGCCCGCGCTCGAGACGCGACTCGACGACCACGCCCTTGGCCGGTGCTTCCGGCACCGCCTTGAGTTCGAGCACCTCGGAGACCAGCAGCACCGCCTCGAGCAGGGCATCGATCCCTTCACCGGTCTTGGCGGAAACCGAAACGAACTGGGTATCCCCGCCCCAGGCTTCGGAAATCACGCCATGCTGGGAGAGCTCGTTGCGAATCCGATCGAGATCGGCACCTTCCTTGTCGATCTTGTTGACCGCAACCACCAGCGGCACCTCGGCGGCCCTGGCGTGCTCGATGGCCTCGATGGTCTGCGGCATCACGCCATCATCGGCCGCCACCACCAGGATGACCACGTCGGTCGCCTGGGCACCGCGGGCACGCATGGCGGTAAAGGCCGCGTGGCCGGGGGTATCCAGGAAGGTGACGTCGCCGTTGTCCTGTTCGACGTGATAGGCCCCGATGTGCTGGGTGATACCGCCGGCTTCACCGGTAGCCACCTTGGTGCGGCGAATGAAGTCCAGCAGCGAGGTCTTGCCGTGATCGACGTGACCCATCACCGTGACCACGGGGGCTCGGGTGATCTCGTCACCCTCGTAGGAGAGACCCTCGAGCACTTCCTCCTCGACCGCATCCTCCTTCACCAGCTGCGGCCGGTGCCCCATCTCCTCGACCACGATGGCAGCGGTATCCTGGTCGATGGTCTGATTGATGGTCACCGCGGCGCCCATCTTGAACATCGCCTTGATGACCTCGTTGGCCTTGATTGCCATCTTGTCGGCGAGATCAGCCACGCTGATCGACTCGGGGATCGCCACATCGCGCACGATGTTCTGGGCCGGTTTCTGGAAGCCGTGCTGATTGTCACCGCCACGGCCACCACGACCGCCGCGACGACGCTGTTCGGCACGCTTGACCTTCTTGCCGCCGCGCTTGCGCTCGTTGCGTTCGCTGCGCTCGTCGTCCTCGTCACGGCGCTGGTCACGCCGCCCGGAAGACGACTTGTTCTCGTTGCGACGGCTGCCGCGACGATTGTCGGTACGCTGCTCCTTCGGCGGCGCCTCCACGGCAGGCTCGGCTTCACCGGCCTGCGCTGCGGGCATCTCTTCCTCGGCGACCGGCTCGACCGGCGCAGCCTTGTCGGAGACCGTATTGGGCGCCTCGGCCTGGGTATCAGCGGGCTCGGTCGCCGCCTGAGCCGTCTCGCCGGTATCCGCCGGTGCGCCCTGCGCTTCTGCTGCCGGCGCTTCGGTGGCCTCCCGGGCCTCGGCCGCCTCGGATTCCGCCTCGTCCGACGGCTGGCCTTCACCGCCTTCGATCTCGCTGCGCTTGACGTAGGTACGCTTCTTGCGCACCTGCACCTCGATGGACTTGTTGCGCCCGTCGCCGGAGCGAATCCTGCTGCGCGTCTTGCGCGTCAGGGTAATGCGATTGCGCGCACCACGCGTGTTCTCGCCACCATGGTTGCGCGTGAGATGGTCGAGCAGCCGCTGCTTGTCCTCTTCGGAGACGGTGTCATCCTCGGCCTTGTGCGGCAGACCCGCTTCACCCATCTGTTCCAGCAGGCGGTTGACGTCACGTCCCACCTTGCCGGCAAATTCCTTGACTGTTAACTCTGCCATTATGACCTCCTCAACCCGTATCCCGATTCGATATTCGTCATATTCAGGACTGTCCCTCGAACCAGGGTGCACGGGCCGTCATGATCAGCGCCGCCGCACGCGTTTCATCCATTCCCTCGATGTCATGCAGATCATCGACGGACTGTTCGGCCAGATCTTCCATGGAGACAATGCCGCGACTGGCCAGCTGGAAGGCCAGATTGCGATCCATGCCCTCCATGTTGAGCAGATCCTCGGCAGGCTCGCTGCCGGCAAGTGCCTCTTCGGAAGCGATGGCCAGATTCAGTAGTTCGTCCTTGGCCCGCGCCCGCAGTTCCTCGACCATTTCCTGATCGAAGGCGTCGATTTCAAGCATTTCCTCGAGCGGTACGTAGGCAATTTCCTCGAGGGAGGTAAAGCCTTCCTCGACCAGTACCCCGGCCAGCTCTTCATCGACGCCCAGATGTGTAATGAAGTACTCGACATAGCTGTCGAGCTCCTGATCACGCTTGCCCTGGGCTTCCTCCTCGGTCATGACATTGAGCGACCAGCCCGTCAGTTCACTGGCCAGTCGCACGTTCTGACCGCTGCGCCCGATCGCCTGGGCGAGATTGTCCTCGCCGACCGCGACATCCATGGTATGGCTGTCCTCGTCGACCATGATCGAGGCGACATCCGCCGGTGCCATGGCATTGATGACCAGCTGGGCGGGATTGTCATCCCAGAGGATGATGTCGACCCGCTCGTTGCGCAGTTCGTTCGATACCGCCTGAACACGGGAGCCACGCATGCCGACACAGGCCCCGACCGGATCGATGCGCCGATCGTTGGTCTTGACCGCAATCTTGGCCCGCGACCCCGGATCACGGGCGGCACCCTTGATCTCGATCAGCTGCTCGGCGATCTCGGGGACCTCGATGGTGAACAGCTCGACCAGAAATTCCGGGCGGGTGCGTGACAGGATCAGCTGCGAGCCGCGGGCCTCGGGATCAACCCGCCACAGCAGTGCCCGCACCCGCTCATTGAGCCGGTAGCGCTCCCCCGGGATCATTTCGCCGCGTGGCAGAAAGGCCTCGGCATTCTCGCCGAGGTCGATTACCAGGCCATCACGGGTGGTCTTCTTGACGGTGCCACCGACCAGCTCGCCCTCACGCTCGCTGTAATGGCGCACGATCTCGGCCCGTTCGGCCTCGCGCACCTTCTGAACGATGACCTGCTTGGCGGTCTGGGCGGCAATGCGGCCGAATTCGGCCGACTCGATCTGTTCCTCGACCACTTCACCAAGATCCAGCGGCGGCTCCCGCTCCTGACCGGCCGACCAGGGAATCTGACTGGCGGAAGTGGTGTAGTCCTCATCGGGCACCACCGTCCAGCGGCGGAAGGTTTCATAATCGCCACTGGCGCGGTCAATGCGCACCCGCACATCCACTTCCTTGCCTTCGAAACGCTTGCGGGATGCGCTGGCCAGCGCCGACTCGACGGCCTCGAAGATGACTTCCCGGGATACCCCCTTCTCATTCGAGATCGCATCGACGACCAGCAAAATGTCCTTGTTCATGCCACTGCCTCGCCAGAAAAGTCGTTCTTTTTCATCGAGCACTCGAGGAATCGAAGTCCGGCACTATCCTGGCCTGCTCGATGGTCTCAATGGGAAAACCGTACTCGTCACCATCAAACTGCAACAGCACTTCATCGTCATCAATGCCGGCCAGTAACCCCTTGAAGCGACGCTGCCCGTTGAAGGGCTCACGCAGGCGCAGGGAGACGGTATGACCGGCAAAACGGGAGAACTGCGACAGGGTGAACAACGGGCGATCGAGACCGGGGGAGGAAACTTCCAGCTGGTAACGGTTGCCGATGGGATCCTCGACATCCAGCACTGCACTGACCTGGCGACTGACATCGGCGCAGTCATCAACGCCAACCCCGTTTTCGCCATCGATGTAGACGACCAGCTTCGAATGGCGCCCCTGGGATTTATAATCGATCCCCCACAACTCGAACCCGAGGGCCGTCACGGCCGGCTCGATCAGCGCGGTAAGCGCAGCTTCACTGGTTGCCACGTTCGAAGACTCCTACAGCAGTTGCTACAGGCACCTGACCGGGAGTGTGACGAGGGAAAGGCGCCTGACCGGCATTGTGTCAGCAGCCCCGTCGCCAGGCGGACCGCTAACAAAAAGCCCCTTCGACGGAAGGGGCCTTTCGGGAAACTCTTCGCTAAAGCACGACGCTTGCGTGGTAGCGGGGGCCGGATTTGAACCGACGACCTTCGGGTTATGAGCCCGACGAGCTACCAGGCTGCTCCACCCCGCATCAAATAGCGCCAACACTATAGTCCTGAACATCAGCTGGGTCAAGCTATCGGCAAGCCGATTACCACCGGGCCTCCTGCTGCTGTTCGATGGTGCCGAAGGCGGGACTTGAACCCGCACGACCATGAGGTCACTACCCCCTCAAGATAGCGTGTCTACCAATTCCACCACTTCGGCATCAAACATGCAGGGCATCGCTGAATCACACCCTGCGCAACCCGATGGTTACTGCGACGAAGAGCCGTCTTCACCGCTCTCCACCGCTGGCGCAGCATTATGCTGATCGTCCTGCGCGGAGTCAAGAGCGGGAGCCGATTCATTCTGCCCGCCGGCCTCGCTCGACGAGGACTCCGGCGCCGACAGCGAGGCATTGTCATCACTGTCGCCCTGAGTGGCGGTGCTGCTTCCGGCCGCTGCCTCATCCTGCTGATCGAGATCGGGCACGCTGTTCTGCTGCTGTTCGATGACACTGGCATCCGGCATGCCGCCGCCCTCGTCACCGCCACGATCCACGATCCATGCCAGCCCCAGCGAGGTGGCAAAGAACAGCGCCGCCAGTACGCCGGTCAGCTTGGCCAGGAAACTGGTACTCCCCTGCGAGCCGAAAACCGTTTGAGAAGCACCACCTCCAAAGGCGGCCCCGGCTTCGGCTCCCTTGCCCTGCTGTATCAGGACCAGTGCAATCAGCGACACGGCCAGCAAGAGGTGAACCAGGATCAGAGCGACATGCATTGACTTAACCTGCTGCGTAACAAATGGAGAGAAAATCGTCGGGCTTGAGTGACGCCCCGCCGATGAGCCCGCCGTCGATATCCGGCTGAGCCAGCAGCTCGGCCGCATTGTCCGGCTTCATGCTGCCCCCGTAGAGCAGCCGCATTCGTGAGGCGAGCGTACTGTCGTACTCCGCCAGCCGCTGCCGGATCAGGGCGTGCACGGCCTGCGCCTGTTCGGGCGTGGCCGTGCGACCGGTACCGATGGCCCAGACCGGCTCATAGGCAATGATGACCCGCTGACGCTCGCCCGGCTCGAGGGTATCGAGCACGGCCGCCACCTGGCTGAGCACCACTTCCTCGACCCGATCGGCATCGCGCTGTTCGAGCGTCTCGCCCACGCACAGGATCGGCGTCAGCTCGTGCTGCAGGGCCGCCGCCACCTGCTGGCGAACCTCCCGGTCGCTTTCACCGAACAGGGTCCGTCGCTCGGAGTGGCCGGCCAGCACATACTGCACGCCACAATCCTTTAGCATGGCGCCGCTGACCTCGCCGGTCAGGGCGCCGTCGGCAGCGGGATTGAGCGTCTGCGCACCAATACCGACCGCTCGCTCGCGAAAGGTCTGCAGTGCCGGCACGAGGTAGGGGAAGGGCGTAATGAGCGCCACATCCACGCCGTCACCCGGCCCGCCGTCGGCCAGCGCTTCATCAAAGCGCGCCAGCAGGGCCAGCGAACCGTTCATTTTCCAGTTACCCGCAATCAGAGGCTTGCGCATGATGGCTTGCTCCATGCGAGCAGACGGTAACGGCCAGCCGGACCGCCTGCCGATCGAAGGGTGTGGGGGACCGATGAACACGGAGGGGCGATGGTAATGGAGCCCCTGCGTGAATACAACCGGTGCCGTTTCAGTGGTCGACTCCGGCCATTCCGGTTTCGATCTCGCCGGCGATGGTTTCGGCCAGCCCCTGCACATCCAGGTGCGGCCGGCCCTCGACCATGACGCGAATCAGGGGTTCGGTGCCGGAGGGTCGCAGCAGCACCCTGCCATTCTCCCCCAGCTCGGTCTCGACCCGGGTTACCGCCATCCGGACGGACTCGGAAGCCAGCAGCGCCTCCTTGTCGACCCCCTCCCGGAGCCGCACGTTGACCAGCGCCTGGGGCGCCTTCTCGTACCCTCCCATCAGGGTCTCCAGGGAACGGTCTTCGACGATCATGATCGCCAGCACCTGCAGCGCCGACACGATGCCATCCCCCGTGGTCTGGGCATCGCCGCAGACGATATGCCCCGAAGATTCTCCGCCCAGACTCCAGCCCAGCGACTCCATGCGCTCGAGCACGTGTCGGTCACCCACCTTGGCCCGCTCGAAGGGGATACCGAGCTTCTCGAGTGCCGCGGCCAGCCCGAAGTTGCTCATCAGCGTACCAACCACGCCGCCGGCCAGCACCCCGCGCGCCTGGCGGTCACGCGCAATCATGTAGAGGATGTCATCACCGTCGATCAGCCTGCCCGAGGCGTCACACATGATGACCCGGTCGCCATCACCATCGAAGGCGATACCCAGATCGGCACCGGTTTCGAGCACCCGGGCCTGCATGGTCTCGGGCGAAGTCGAGCCAACCTGCTGATTGATGTTGAGACCGTCGGGCGTGGAGCCCAGCAGCGTGACATCCGCCCCCAGCTCGCGGAACACGCTGGGCGCAATATGGTAGGTAGCACCGTTGGCGCAATCGATCACCAGCTTCATGCCGTGCAGGCTGAACCGTCCGGGCACGCTGGACTTGCAGAACTCGATATAGCGGCCGGCAGCATCATCGATGCGCACCGCCTTGCCCAGCCGATCGGGCCCGACCGTCGCCAGCGGACCATCGAGCTCCGCCTCGATCTCGGCTTCCAGCTCGTCGGGGAACTTGGTGCCTTCTCCCGAAAAGAACTTGATGCCGTTATCCTGATGGGCGTTGTGCGAGGCACTGATCACCACGCCGGCACTGGCACGGAAGGTCCGGGTCAGATAGGCAATGCCGGGCGTCGGCATCGGCCCCAGCAGGGCCACGTCGACACCGGCCGCGGAGAACCCGGCTTCCAGCGCGGACTCGAACATGTAGCCCGAGATACGGGTATCCTTGCCGATGATCACTCGCGGTCGCGGATAGCGGCGTGCCAGTACCCTGCCGGCGGCCCAGCCCAGCCGCAGTACGAAATCCGCGGTAATCGGGGGTGTGCCCACGGTGCCGCGCACACCGTCGGTGCCGAAATATCGTCGACTCATTGCTCTCTGCCTTCCTGCATGACGGCCCGCGTCATGCGCACCACATCCACTGTCGGGGCCACATCATGCGTTCGAATGATTCGTGCCCCAGCGCGTACGGCCAGCGCTGTCAGCGCCAGCCCGCCCGGCACGCGTTCCGTAACATCACGTTCGAGAACCCGGCCGATCATGCCCTTGCGGGAGATCCCCACCAGCATCGGCCGTTCCAGTTCCTGCAGATACTCTAGACGATTCATCAGACGCAGGTTGTGCGCAAGCGTCTTGCCGAACCCGAATCCCGGATCGAGCACCAGACGCTCCCGGGCGATGCCGGCCTGCAGGCACGCGTCAACGCGCCCTGCGAGGAAATCGCGCACGGCATGCTCGATGGGCAGCTCATAGTGGGGCTGCTGCTGCATGGTATCGGGCTCGCCGACCATGTGCATCAGACAGATCGCCAGCTCGCTCTCGGCGGCCGCTGCCAAGGCGCCGGGGCGGCGCAGGGCACGAACATCATTGATCATTACCGCGCCCCGTCGCGATGCTTCACGCATCACCTCGGGGGCACTGGTATCCACCGAAACCGCCGCCCCAAGCTCGTCAACCAGACGCTCGAGCACCGGCAGCACCCTGTCCTGCTCCTCCTGCAGGCTGACGGGTGAGGCGCCCGGACGCGTGGACTCACCGCCAATATCGATCAGCGTGGCACCGTCGCGCAGCATGGCCTCGGCCTGACGCAGGGCCGCATCCGGCGCCTGATGTCGCCCGCCATCCGAAAAGGAGTCGGGGGTCACGTTGAGAATGCCCATGACCCGGGGCGTTGCAAGGTCGATCGACAGCATGGCCGGCGCGGCTCCTGGTTATCGCTGGGAATCGGTCACTATACCGGCTCCGCATCACTGACCCAACCGCCCGGCCATCGGCATCGAACGGCAGCCGGCCCAGAACACAGGAAGCCGCCCGGGGGCGGCTTCCTGTGTTCGCCAGCAGCGGCGTTATCTACTGACCTGCCGTACCCCCCAGCGGATCCGAGGGCCGACGCCGGCCGTCCTCACCCTCTTCCTCGCCGGTACTGGCGTCATCAGTACTGTCGGCATGAGCACCGCCACCAGGATCATCATCATTGGTGTCCTTTGGCGGGCGGGGATCACGCCCTTCCATGATGTCGCGGATCTGGTCGGTGTCGATGGTCTCGTACTTCACCAGCGCCTCGGCCATGCTGTCGAGCTTGTCGCGATTGTCCTCGAGGATCTGGCGCGCCTGCTGATAGCACTCATCGATGATGCGGCGCACTTCCTTGTCCAGCCGCGTACTGGTTTCCGGCGAGCTGAACTTGCCGCCGCCCTGACCGGGGCCACCAAGGAACTGGTGGGACTCGTCCTCGTCATACATCAGCGGGCCCATCTCGGCGGAGAGCCCCCACTTGGCCACCATGTTGTGTGCCAGCTCGGTCGCCCGCTTGATGTCGTTGGAAGCCCCCGTGGTTACCCCGTTGGGGCCCAGCGTCATCTCTTCGGCAATCCGGCCGCCGAACAGCGAGCAGATCTGCGAGATGAGCTGCTGGCGGGTATAGCTGTAGCGATCCTCGTTGGGCAGGAACATGGTGACACCCAGCGCCCGGCCACGCGGAATGATGGTGACCTTGTAGACCGGATCGTGCTCGGGCATCAGCAGCCCGATGATGGCATGGCCCGACTCGTGATAGGCGGTGTTGCGCTTCTCCTTCTCGTTCATGACCATCGAGCGCTTCTCGGCGCCCATCATGATCTTGTCCTTGGCCATCTCGAGCTCGTTCATGCCCACCAGCCGGCGGTTCTTGCGCGCCGCGAAAAGCGCGGCCTCGTTGACCACGTTGGCCAGGTCGGCACCGGAGAAGCCGGGCGTACCACGCGCAATCATCTCGGGCTTGACGTCTTCCGCCAGCGGCACCTTGCGCAGATGCACGCCGAGAATGTGCTCGCGACCGCGAATATCGGGCAGACCCACCGTCACCTGGCGATCGAAGCGACCGGGGCGCAGCAGCGCCGGGTCCAGTACGTCGGGACGGTTGGTGGCCGCGATCACGATGATGCCTTCATTGGCTTCGAAACCGTCCATCTCGACCAGCAGCTGGTTGAGTGTCTGTTCGCGCTCATCGTGACCGCCGCCCATGCCCGAGCCACGCGAGCGGCCCACGGCATCGATCTCGTCAATGAAGATGATGCAGGGCGCCTGCTTCTTGGCCTGCTCGAACATGTCACGTACGCGGGAGGCCCCCACACCGACGAACATCTCGACGAAGTCCGAACCGGAAATGGTAAAGAAGGGCACCTTGGCTTCGCCGGCAATCGCCTTGGCCAGCAGGGTCTTGCCGGTACCGGGCGGCCCCACCATCAACACCCCGCGCGGAATCTGACCGCCCAGACGCTGGAACTTGCCGGGATCGCGCAGGTAGTCGACCAGCTCCTCGACTTCCTCCTTGGCCTCGTCGCAGCCGGCGACGTCCTTGAAGGTGGTCTTGATGTTCTCGTGCGAGAGCAGCTTGGCCTTGGACTTGCCGAAGCTCATCGGGCCGCCCTTGCCGGAGCCGCCGCCCTGCATCTGCCGCATGAAGAACAGGAAGATGGCCAGAATGATCAGGATCGGGAAGCTGGCGATCAGCAGCCGTGACCAGATGCTCGGCTCATCGGGCTTCTTGCCCTCGACCGTCACGTTGTGACCGAGCAGATCATCCATCAGCTTCGGATCCTCGGTCGCGGGCCGGATGGTCTGGAAATCGGACCCGTCCTTGCGCTCACCGCGGATGGTATAGCCGTCGATGGTGACCTTGTTGATCCTGTCGTTCTGCACCTGCTGGACAAACTGGGAGTAGTTCATCGATTGCGGCGCATTATCGACACTGAAGTTGTTGAACACCGTCAGCAGCACTGCCGCGATGATCAACCAGAGAATCAGGTTCTTCGCCATGTCGTTCAAGGGAGTACCCTCACTGCGTGAATCTGCCTGCCGTACAGGCCGCATAAGCCCTGCATGGGGGCAGGCCCCGGCAAAAGCAAGTCAATGCTCGTTCGTTCATCCCCTGAATCCCCGGCCCAGCAGGTAGACTTCCCGTGAACGGGCGCGGGAGGCTTCAGGCTTGCGTGTCATCACCCGATCGAAGCGCCGGCGCATGTCTCCAAGGTAGTCGTCGAACCCCTCCCCCTGAAAGACCTTGGCCAGAAAATCTCCGCCCGGGCGCAGAATCCGTTCGGCCAGATCGAGCGCCAGCTCCACCAGATGCATGGCACCGGGCTGATCGATGGCGGCCTGACCGCTCATGTTGGGCGCCATGTCGGAGACGATCAGATCCACTGCGCGACCGTCCAGTGCTGCCAGCATATCCCCCAGCACCGCCTCCTCGGTAAAGTCACCCTTAAGAAAGGTAACGCCGGGGACCGGATCCATCTCCAGGATGTCCGAGGCCACGACCATGCCCTGATCGCCGATGCGCTCGGCCAGCACCTGACTCCAGCCTCCCGGTGCCGCACCCAGATCCACCACGGTCATGCCGGGCTTGAGCAGCTGATCGTGCTGGTCGATCGCAAGCAGCTTGTAGCTGGCCCGGGAGCGATAGCCGTCAGCCCAGCTGCGCTGAACGTGAGCATCACTGAAGTGCTCCTTCATCCAGCTGTTGCGCTGGCGACCGGAGCCGGAAGAGCGGCCTTTGCGGGTTGTCGAGCGAGTCACGAGAACACCTGTCGGGAGTCGGGGTCGGACGCACCCGTCACCGGATTGGCGGGCAGGGCATGAACTGAAGTAAACTGGAGGGTTAACATCCAGCGATATCGAGTCTGCAACATATCATGAGCCTGTCAGCGGCACAAAGAAAAAGCCTTCGCAGTATCGGCCATCATCTGCATCCGATCGTGCGGATTGCCGGCAACGGTCTTTCCGCGGGAGTCATCAATGAACTGGAGCGCGCCCTGAGCGATCACGAGCTGGTCAAGCTCAGCCTGGCCGTGGAGGGTCGCGGGGAACGGGCTGCGGCCATCGACGCACTGGCCGAGCAGACCCGCTCGGAAATCGTCCAGACGCTGGGCAAGACCGCCCTGCTCTATCGCCACAATCCGCGGGCCAATCCCCGGCTGTCCAATGTGGCACGCCATTCGCAGTGACCCGCGGGCGAGTCTGGAGGGGTGATCCGCTGCTGACCAATGCAGCGAAACAATGACGGCCATTGCCCGGACATCCCGCGTCCGGGCAATGGTCATGCTCAGAGGTGCTCGACCAGGCTGATTTCGTACTCGACCTCGCCGCCGGGGGTGGAGACACTGACCACGTCACCCTCCTCCTTGCCGATCAGCGCACGGGCGATGGGCGAGGTCACCGAGATCTTGCCGCCCTTGATATCGGCCTCGTCCTCGCCGACGATCCGATAGCGGACCTCCTCATCGGTATCCAGGTTCATCAGCGTCACGGTAGTGCCGAAGATCACCTTGCCGTTCTTGTCGATTTTGGTCACATCGATCACCTGGGCCGAGGCGAGCTTGGACTCGATCTCCTGAATGCGCCCCTCGATGAAGCCCTGCTGCTCGCGCGCCGCGTGATACTCGGCATTCTCCTTGAGATCACCGTGTTCACGCGCCTCCGCAATGGCCGCAATTACCTGCGGCCGATCCTCGCTCTTGAGCCGATTGAGCTCTTCCCTGAGCGCCTGTTCGCCATAGACGGTCATCGGGACCTTGTTCATGATGTGCTTGCTCCTGCGTGCAGCTCCTGAAGCCTGCGCACTGTAATCTCGTTGCCATATTCGAGCGCCATGCATACCGCGCGCGCCCCGGCCAGCGTGGTGGCATAGGGGACCTTGCGTGCCAGTGCAGTGCGACGAATCAGGGATGAATCGTTGATCGCCTGACGGCCTTCGGTGGTATTGACGATATACGCCACTTCATCGTTCTTGAGCATGTCGACGATGTGCGGGCGACCCTCGAATACCTTGTTGACCGGGTCCACCGGGAGTCCGGCAGCACTCAGGGCCCGGGCCGTTCCCCGGGTCGCAATCAGCGTGAAGCCCAATGTTAGCAGAGAGCGGGCCACCTCGATAACGGCCTCCTTGTCGGGATCACGTACCGACAGAAAGGCGCAACGCTCCCCTTCGAGCCGCGGAATGGCCTCGCCGGCGCCGAGCTGCGCCTTGTAGAAGGCCTCGGCAAAGGTTTCGCCACTGCCCATGACCTCGCCGGTCGACTTCATTTCCGGGGTCAGGATGGGATCGACGCCGGGGAACTTGTTGAACGGGAAGACGGCTTCCTTGACGCTGTAGTATCCCGGAATGAGCTCGCGGGAGAACGACTGCTCGGCCAGCGTGCTGCCGGCCATGCAGCGCGCCGCCACCTGCGCCAGCGACCGGCCGATGCACTTGGAAACAAAGGGAACGGTACGCGAGGCGCGCGGATTGACCTCGATCACGTAGATCTCATCGTTCTGCCAGGCGAGCTGGACGTTCATCAGCCCCACCACATTGAGCTCCAGCGCCATGCGCCGGACCTGCTCGCGCATGCGATCCTGCACCTCGGCGGGCAGCGAGTAGGGCGGCAGCGAGCAGGCGCTGTCACCGGAGTGAACCCCGGCCTGCTCGATATGCTGCATGATGCCGCCGATCACCACGTCGCGACCGTCGCTGACGGCGTCGATGTCCACCTCGATGGCGGAGTCGAGGAAGTGATCGAGCAGCACCGGGCTGTCGTTGGAGACCCGCACCGCATGGATCATGTAGCTCTCGAGCTCGTCGGCGGTGTAGACGATCTCCATCGCCCGGCCACCGAGCACATAGCTCGGCCGTACCACCAGCGGATAGCCGATCTTCTCGGCCTTGGCGAAGGCATCCTCGAAACTGCGCGCAGTGGCGTTGTCGGGCTGCTTCAGCCCCAGCTTGTGGATCATCTGCTGAAAGCGTTCGCGATCCTCGGCCCGATCGATGGCATCCGGCGTGGTGCCGATGATCGGCACGCCGGCCGCTTCCAGCTCGCGCGCCAGCTTGAGCGGCGTCTGCCCGCCGAACTGGACGATCACGCCGGTCGGCTGCTCCTTCGCCACGATCTCCAGCACATCCTCGAGCGTGACCGGCTCGAAGTAGAGTCGGTCCGAGGTGTCATAATCGGTGGAGACGGTTTCCGGATTGCAGTTGACCATGATGGTCTCATAGCCATCCTCGCGCATCGCCAGCGCGGCATGCACGCAGCAGTAGTCGAACTCGATGCCCTGCCCGATGCGATTGGGCCCGCCGCCGAGCACCATGATCTTCTGACGATCGGTGGGGTCGGCCTCGCACTCCTCCTCGTAGGTGGAGTACATGTAGGCCGTCGAGGTCGGAAACTCGGCAGCGCAGGTATCCACCCGCTTGTAGACGGGGTGAATGTTCAGCGCATGGCGATGATTGCGCAGATCGTGCTCGGAGACGTCGAGCAGCTGCGCCATGCGCGCATCGCTGAAGCCACGCCGCTTGTAGTGGAACATCCGCCGCGCATCGAGCTCGGCCAGATTGCCGCGGCCGATCTCGGCTTCCATCTCGATCAGCTCCTGGACCTGGATCAGAAACCAGCGATCGATGTTGGTATAGCCGAACACTTCATCGAGTGTCAGTCCGGCGCGGAAGGCGTCACCGATGTAGAAGATACGATCGGCACCCGGTCGTTGCAGCTCGCCCTGCAGGTGTGCCATGAACTCGCCATCGAAGTGGGCCAGCTTCGGATTGAAGCCGTCGGCACCGATCTCCAGGCCGCGCAGTGCCTTCTGCATCGACTCCTGGAAGGTACGGCCGATCGCCATCACCTCGCCCACCGATTTCATCTGGGTGGTCAGCCGATCGTTGGCCTGCGGGAACTTCTCGAAGGTGAAGCGCGGGATCTTGGTGACGACATAGTCCAGCGCCGGCTCGAACGAGGCCGGCGTGGCGCCGCCGGTGATGTCGTTCTGCAGCTCGTCGAGGGTATAGCCGACCGCCAGCTTGGCGGCGACCTTGGCGATCGGGAACCCGGTCGCCTTGGAAGCCAGCGCGGAAGAGCGCGACACGCGCGGGTTCATTTCGATGACCACCATGCGCCCGGTATCGGGATGAATCCCGAACTGGACATTGGAGCCGCCGGTTTCGACGCCGATCTCGCGCAACACCGCCAGCGAGGCGTCGCGCATGATCTGATACTCCTTGTCGGTTAGCGTCTGGGCCGGCGCCACGGTGATCGAATCCCCGGTATGCACGCCCATGGGATCGAAGTTCTCGATCGCGCAGACGATGATGCAGTTGTCGTTCCTGTCCCGCACCACCTCCATTTCGTACTCCTTCCACCCCAGCAGCGATTCATCGATCAGCAGCTCGTGATTGGTGGAAAGATCGAAACCGCGCTCGCAGATCTCCTTGAACTCCTCCTTGTTGTAGGCCACGCCGCCGCCGGAGCCGCCCATGGTGTAGGAGGGCCGGATGATGGTGGGAAAGCCGAGCTCCGCCTGGATCTCCCAGGCCTCCTCCATGGCGTGCGCCACCCGTGCCCGGGGGCACTCCAGGTCAATGTTCTTCATCGCCTTGTCGAACAGGTCGCGATCCTCGGCCTTCTCGATGGCCTGCGCATTGGCGCCGATCATCTCGACGCCGAACTGCTTCAGCACCCCGTGACGCTCGAGTTCGAGGGCGCAGTTCAGCGCGGTCTGCCCACCCATGGTCGGCAGCAGCGCGTCCGGGCGCTCGCGCTCGATGATGCGCGCCACCGCCTCGCGGGTAATCGGCTCGATGTAGGTGGCATCCGCCATCACCGGATCGGTCATGATGGTGGCCGGGTTGGAGTTCACCAGGATCACCCGGTAGCCCTCTTCACGCAGGGCCTTGCAGGCCTGGGCGCCGGAGTAGTCGAATTCGCAGGCCTGGCCGATGACGATGGGGCCGGCGCCGATGATCAGGATGCTGTGCAGATCGGTTCGTTTTGGCATGACGGTATCGCAGCGTTGGAAGTTCGAAAACGGGGTGGCAGCACATCTGCCCCGGCCGGCAGCGACCGGGGGCGACGCTCATGCGGCCTGACGGCGGGTTGCCATCATCGACACGAAGCGGTCGAACAGCAGTGCCATGTCATGCGGGCCGGGGCTGGCCTCGGGATGCCCCTGGAAGCTGAAGGCCGGGCAGTCGGTGCGCTCGATCCCCTGCAGGGTGCCATCGAACAGCGAGCGGTGGGTCGCCCGCACGTTGGCCGGCAGCGTGGCCTCGTCGGCAGCGAAACCATGGTTCTGACTGGTAATCAGCACATGGCCGGTCTCCAGATCGAGCACCGGATGGTTGGCGCCGTGGTGGCCCTGCTTCATCTTCACCGTGCGAGCTCCGGAAGCCAGCGCCAGCAGCTGATGCCCCAGGCAGATGCCGAACACCGGGGTGCCGGTCTCGAGAATCGTGCGGATCGCCTCGATGGCATAGTCGCAGGGTTCCGGATCGCCCGGCCCGTTGGCCAGAAACACCCCATCGGGCTGCAGCTCCAGCACCCGGCTGGCCGGCGTGCGGGCCGGCACGATGGTGAGCCGGCAGCCCCGGCTGGTCAGCATGCGAAAGATGTTGTGCTTGGTACCATAGTCATAGGCCACCACGTGCCAGGGCTGCTCGCGCCCGGCCAGATCGGCGTGTCCGGCCCCCAGGGTCCACTCCCCGACATGCCAGTCGGCCATATCGGTCACGCTGGCCTGGTCGGCCAGATCCATGCCCTTGAGCCCGGGGAAATCCCTGGCTGCCGCCAGCGCTCGTGCCTCGGCATCGTCACCCTCGGCCTCGGCGCCGGCGAGGATGGCACCGTTCTGGGCCCCCTTGTCACGCAACAGCCGGGTCAGCCGGCGGGTGTCGATGTCGGCGATACCGACCACGCGCTGGGCCCGCAGGTACTCATCCAGCGAGCGCACGCTGCGAAAGTTGCTGACCAGCCGGGGCAGATCGCGAATGACCAGTCCGGCCGCCTGAATGCGCGTGGACTCGAGATCCTCGTCATTGATGCCGGTATTGCCGATATGCGGATAGGTCAGGGTGACGATCTGACGGGAGTAGGAGGGGTCGGTGAGAATTTCCTGATAGCCGGTCATGGCAGTATTGAATACCACCTCGCCACTGGTCAGGCCATCGGTGCCGATGGCCTGACCGTGAAATACGCTGCCATCCTCGAGCGCCAGTATCGCAGGTTTGATCAACGCAACATCCTCCCCGGGGCAAGTTGATCGCCGGCGGCCTCAGGCACACGGGGCACCCACCGGGTGACCCTTCGCCGTGAGCGCTACCGGGCGTGAAAGAGCAAACCGAAACGGCCGTCGAATGCCTCCCGGGCGATGTCAGGTTGCAAAAAAGCGGGAAGAAATCCCGAAGAATCTCCTCCCGCTTGCAGTCTGACAGGGCCTCGGGTTTTACCCGGCCAAATTGGGCCGATCATACCCGATTCCGATCGCTCACGCCATCGTGCCCGGCCCCGATTACCGCTGGCGGCTCGACCACAATCGGTTGCCCCGGACAGGGCACCCGAAACGCGGCCGCCGCCATGCCGGCCTTCGCGCGCGCCTCCGCCAGCGTCTGCTGAGCTTCCTCCTGACCCTCGTCGGCCAGCGCGAAGCAGCCGAAGTGACAGGCAATACTGACCTCGCAGCCCAGCAGGCGGTGTACTTCAACCGCTTCCCGCGGCCCCATGTGGACCGGCGCCATGAACCATTCGGGGCGGAAGGCGCCAATCGGCAGCAGCGCACAGCGGGGCGTGCCCAGCCGCTCGGCCAGATTGGTGAACAGGGGCGCGCTGAAGCCGCTGTCGCCGGCAAAATAGAGCGCCCCGGCCCCCC
This sequence comes from Kushneria sinocarnis, assembly GCF_003633775.1. Lineage (GTDB taxonomy): Bacteria > Pseudomonadota > Gammaproteobacteria > Pseudomonadales > Halomonadaceae > Kushneria > Kushneria sinocarnis. Next base: position 44,157 of record NZ_RBIN01000011.1, on the reverse strand, counting down.
TCGTTTCCAGCCACAGGCCGCCCCACAGGGTACGCCGGGCATCATGCCGGGTCCGGGCACTCCAGTGCTGCGCCGGGGTGAATGTCAGCCGGGCACTGCCGGCCAGGGTGTGCGTCTGCCACCAGTCCAGCGCCACGACATTAACAAAGCCGAGCTCACGCATCAGTGTCTCGTTGCCCAGCCCCGTGACCAGCAGCGTCTGCGGGTGACGGTGCGCGAGCTGGCGCAGCGACCGAAGATCGCAGTGATCGTAGTGGCTGTGACTGACGAAGATGACATCCAGCGGCGGCAGCTGCTCGAGCGTCAGCCCCGGCGGATGAAAGCGGGCCGGCCCGGCGAAGCTGAGCGGACTGACCCGTTTCGACCAGACCGGATCGGTCAGTACGTTGAGACCGCCCGACTGGATCAGGAAGGTGGCATGATTGACCAGGGTCACCCGAAGTTCATCCGGTGCCGACCGCGCCGGCGGCGTCGGCCCGACTGCGAGATCACGCCACTGCCAGGCCGGACGCTGGCGGCGCTCCTCGCGCCACTGGCGAAAGGCGCCCGGCGCCCTGGGGGGCAGGGGCGGTACATTGTGAAAGCGCTCACCGTCGAAGTGATCGCTGACCGGCCCCCGGTAACGATAGCGTCCCGCCAGCCCCTTCAGCGACAGCCACCAGAGCGGTGGCCACCCGCACACCAGACGGCTCATGCCCCTTTCATCCTTCATCCCCTCTCAGGCGCGCATAACAGCAGGTATTGCGCAGCTCTCCAAAATGATCGCGGCAGTCATGACGCCGGATACCTTCCAGACGATAACCGGACCGCTCGGCGACTCGGCAGCTGGCAAGGTTGCGTTCATCACAGGTCAGCGCCAGTCGCTGGAAACCATATTCGACCAGTAATGCGTGACTCAACGCCTGCAGCGCCTCGGTGATCAACCACTGCCCCTGAAAAGCCCTATGACACCAGTAACCCAGCGTGCCTGCCGGTACCTGCCAGTCGATATCCTGCACGTCCATGACGCCCGCCAGTCTGTTGGGCACCTGATCTCCTGCAAGCCACAGTGCGTACGTGACTCCCGTTCTATCGTGCAGCGCGCACTCAGCCTGCCTGCAGAAATCACGCCGCTCCTGCAGTGTCGATTCGGGGCTCGCCCATGCCAGCCACGGCATCAGTACTGTCATGGACTCAAACAGGGCAGCGTGCAGTGCCTCGGCATCATCGACGCTGATCGGCAGCAATGTCAGACGGTCGGTCACGAGACAGGCGGGTAGATCGGTCATGACGATTCACCCTGAAACGGATAGCAGCGGTAGCCCTTCGGATAGAGTCAGCCTTTCAGCCCCAGCACATCCTGCATGTCATAGCGCCCCGGGCCCTGTTCCATCAGCCAGTGTGCGGCCCGCACGGCACCATTGCCGAAGGTCAGCCGGCTCGACGCCTTGTGGGTGATCTCGATGCGTTCGCCATCGCCGGCAAACAGCACGGTATGTTCGCCAACAATGTCGCCGCCGCGGATGGTGGAAAAACCGATCTCGCGCTCGCGGCGCGCGCCGATCTGGCCATGACGCTCGAACACGCCCTCCTGCTTCAGGTCACGCCCCAGCGGCTCGGCCACGGCCTCCCCCAGCATCAGCGCGGTCCCTGAAGGGGCATCGACCTTGTGACGGTGATGAGCCTCGATGATCTCGATATCGAAACCGGCGTCACCCAGCGCACGTGCCGCGGTCGTCAAGAGATTGGTGGTGAGATTGATGCCGGTGCTCATGTTGGCGGCAAACACGAACGGAAGCCGATCGGCGTAGCCCTCGAGTTCGGCAAGCTGCTCATCGCTGAATCCGGTGGTACCGATGACCATGCGCCTGCCGTACGCGGCACACAGCGCCAGGTTCTCCAGCGTCAGCGCCGGGGTGGTGAAATCGATCAGCACATCGAACTGCCCGATCACCTCTTCGACCGAGCCGCTCAGCGCCACGCCCAGTCGCCCCTGCCCGGTCACCTCACCGACATCGGCGCCGATGAGCGAACTCTCCGGGCGTACTACGGCCGCGCTCAGCTCGGCCTGTTCGTCACGCTGGGTCGCCTCGATCAGAATGCGACCCATGCGCCCGGCGGCGCCTACCACGGCAATGCGCGTCATGCCTGCTCCTGTCATGTTCGAAGATGTCCTGACACTATACCATTGCTTCCCGTGCTGCCGTCCCGACTGCTGGAGTCCATTGCATGCCCCGCGCCCTCTGCGCTCAGCTTCTGATCCTGACTGTCCTGCCGGCCCTGTCCGGCTGCATCCTGGCCGGGCCGGTCGACATGGGCAATGCCAACGCTCCGCCTTCGCGGCATGTCGACTGGTGCGGCACGCTGCGACTGTCCGATCACACCCCGCAGGATGTCGAGCTTGGCGGACTCTCCGATCTCGCCTGGCAGGCAAGGACCGATACCCTCTACCTGCTCTCCGATCGGGGCTGGCTGTTTCAGGCCCGGCCCCGCTTCGAGCGCGGCCAGCTCGACGAGCTGGTCATTACGGCCTCGCATCGCCTGCGCGACCGTGATGGCCGGGCGCTGGAGATGCCCCGGGCCGATGCCGAATCAATGACCCTGGACACGACCGAAACGCCAGCCACCCTGCTGATCGGTTTCGAGCGTGATCATCGCCTCCAGCGCTTTTCGCTGACCGGGCAGGCCGTGGCCGCACCGATGCGTCCCGAGGCGCTTGAAGGCGCCCGCTACAACGGTGGCGTCGAGGCCATGACACTGACGGCGCGACACGGGCTGATGGCAGGGCTGGAGAAACCGCCCCGGGACAGTGCGGCACGCACGACCCGGCTGTTCAATGACCGCGGGCAACAGTGGCACTATGTGCTGGCAGACGAGCCGGCCAGCGGGCTGACCGCAATGGCGCCACTGACGGTACCCGGACAGCCCGCGGACGAAGAGCTGCTGACGCTGGAACGCGCCTTCGACCCGCCCCACCCGCTGGTCATCAGCCTGCGCCGCACCCGGCTCAATGAGGATGGCAGCACTTCGGTAACCACGCTGGCGCGACTCTCCAGCGCCGATGGCTGGCGGCTGGACAACTTCGAGGGACTGACCCGAATCGACGCCCACCGCTATCTGATGGTCAGCGATGACAACTACAGTCTGCTGCAGTCCACCCTGCTCAGCTGCCTCGATATCACTGTCGACGGGCAGTAAGCCCTACCGCGCCAGCACCTCGAGGCGTACCGGCGCCGTGCCCGACTGCAGCATGTGCAGCCGCCGTGCCGCCAGCGGGGAGAGGTCGATGATCCGGCCCGCAGTAAAGGGCCCGCGATCATTGATACGCACGGTCACCTGCCGATCATTGTCGAGATTGATCACCCGCACCCGGGTGCCGAAGGGCAGACTGCGATGAGCCGCCGTCAGTTGCTGCGCACTCAGACGCTCGCCGCTGGCGGTCTGCCGGCCGACGTAGCGGCTGGCATAATAGGAGGCTTCGCCTCGCTGTACGCTACCCGCGGCCGAATCGACCGAGGGGCCGGCACAGCCGGAGAGCACCAGGGCACTCGCCAGTGCCACGGTGAACGACAGATGACGGAGAATCCGATCAGGGGCCATTCGAACTCATGATGACAGGGGTGCCGTCTGGCAGGGTAAAGGGAAAAGGCGCCCGCCGGCAGAGCGCATCGGCCGGCGGGCATCAGCCGATTACTGCCCCCGGACCTCGAGTTCGACCTCGAGATTGCCGCGGGTGGCCTTCGAATACGGGCACATTTCGTGGGCCTGCCGAATCAGCGCCTCGGCGTCCGCCTGCGGCAGCGCCACTTCGGCGATCAGCTTCACGCCCAGCGAGTAGTCGTGATTCTCCGAGTGCAGTGCCACCTCGGCGGTCACCGGAATATCCTCGAGCTCATGCCCCTGCTGCTTCGCCAGCGCCTTGGCGGCGCTGGCGAAGCAGGCCGCATAGCCGGCGGCAAAGAGCTGTTCGGGATTGGTGGCCGATTCGCCACTGCCCGGCATGGCCAGGTCGACATCGAGGATGCCGTCATCGCTGCGTGCATGACCGTTGCGTCCACCACCGGAGACCGCGACCGAGGTCTGATACATGACCGACATGAGAGAACTCCTGCTGAAGGGTGTGGTACGGATCGGCTGCACCGATCAGGACTTTCGATAACAGCGTAGTTCAGCGCCCCGCTGCTGCGAAACCGCGAATGGCCCGTCGGCCGACGATGAAAGGCCCCATCCGAAGCAACGGATGGGGCCGGATCGGCTGTATCCCGATCAGGCGATCAGGAACGCATGTCCTCGAAGAACTTCTTCACACCGTCGAACCAGCTGCTCTTGCGCGGCGAGTGCTTGGTGCCGGTGCCATCCAGGCTCTCCTGGAACTGGCGCAGCAGCTGCTGCTGCTCTTCGGTCAGATTGACCGGGGTCTCCAGCACGACCTTGCAGATCAGGTCACCGGGCGAACCACCGCGTACCGGCTTGACGCCCTTGCCGCGCAGCCGGAACAGCTTGCCGGTCTGCGTCTCGGCGGGAATCCTGAGCTTGACGCGTCCCTCGAGGGTCGGCACTTCCAGCTCACCGCCTAGGGTGGCATCCACGAAGCTGATCGGCACCTCACAGTGCAGGTCGCGCCCATCCCGCTCGAAGATCGGGTGGCTCTTGATCGCCACCTGAACATAGAGATCGCCTGCCGGACCACCGTTGACCCCGGCCTCGCCCTCGCTGTTGAGACGAATGCGATCACCGGTGTCGACACCGGCGGGAATCTTCACCGACAGGGTGCGCGTCTCCTGCACCCGACCTTCGCCATGGCACTTGCGACACGGACTTTCGACCACCTCGCCCCGGCCATGGCAGGTCGGACAGGTCTGCTGCACCGCGAAGAAGCCCTGCTGCATGCGCACCTGGCCCATGCCGTGACAGGTCGGACAGCCCTTCTTGTTGGTCCCCGGCTCGGCGCCATCACCGCTGCAGCGCTCACACTCGACCAGCCGCGGCACGCGGATATCGACCGTGGTACCGGCCACGGCATCCTCGAGATCGACCTCGAGGTTGTAGCGCAGATCGGCGCCGCGCTGCGGTGCATTGGGGTTGCGTCGGCCACCACCGCCGAAGATGTCGCCGAACACGTCGCCGAAGATGTCGCTGAAACCGCCGGCTCCGGCACCGCCGAAACCGCCGCCGCCGCCACCGCCCTGGCCGTCGACGCCGGCATGGCCGAACTGATCGTAGGCTGCACGCTTCTCGTCGTCGCTCAGGACTTCATAGGCGTCGGAAACTTCGCGGAAGTTCTCTGCCGCATTGTCATCATCGGGGTTGCGGTCAGGATGGTATTTCTGTGCCAGGCGTCGATACGCCTTCTTGATCTCTCTGGCATCGGCGTTGCGGTCGACGCCGAGTATCTCGTAATAGTCACGTTTGGCCATGAATCACTGCGCCCTCCGAAGTCACACACCCGCAAAAACAACGCGGGAGCAGGGCTCCCGCGTCGCGCCTCAGACAGGTGCCTGCCTTACTGCTTCTTCTGGTCGTCGTTGACTTCTTCATAGTCCGCGTCGACCACATCATCATCGGAATTGCCGGTGCTGCCCTGAGCCTGTCCGCCGCTCTGGTCTTCACCCTGCTCGGCGTACATCTTCTGGGCCAGGTTACCGGAAGCCTCGGTCAGGGCATCGAGCTTCGACTGGATGTGCTCCTGATCATCACCCTTGTTCGCTTCCTCGAGCTCGCTGATGGCAGTCTCGATCTGCTGACGCTCTTCATCGCTGGCCTTGTCGCCGGCTTCATCAAGCGTCTTGCGCGCTGCGTGAATCATGCCGTCGGCTTGGTTGCGCAGCTGCACAAGTTCCTCGAACTTCTTGTCCTCGGCCTCATGCGCTTCGGCATCCTTGACCATCTGATCGATATCTTCCTCGGTCAGACCGCCGGAAGCCTTGATCTCGATCGACTGCTCCTTGCCGGTCGCCTTGTCCTTGGCGGAGACGTTGAGGATACCGTTGGCATCGAGATCGAACGCCACCTCGATCTGCGGCACGCCGCGCGGCGCCGGCGGAATGTCGGAGAGATCGAAGCGACCCAGCGACTTGTTCTGCCCGGACTGCTTGCGCTCACCCTGCAGCACGTGAATGGTCACGGCCGTCTGGTTGTCCTCGGCAGTCGAGAAGGTCTGGGTCTTCTTGGTCGGGATCGTGGTGTTCTTCTCGATCAGCGGCGTCATCACGCCACCCAGCGTCTCGATACCCAGCGTCAGCGGGGTCACGTCAAGCAGCAGCACGTCCTTGACGTCGCCGCCGAGCACGCCGCCCTGCAGCGCGGCACCGACCGCCACGGCCTCGTCCGGATTGACGTCCTTGCGGGCATCCTTGCCGAAGAATTCGGCGACCTTCTTCTGCACCAGCGGCATGCGGGTCTGACCGCCGACCAGGATCACGTCCTGGATCTCGCTGCTGGACAGGCCGGCATCTTCCATGGCGGTCTTGCAGGGCTCCAGCGAACGCTGCACCAGATCCTCGACCAGCGATTCCAGCTTGGCCCGCGTGACCTTGACGGCCATGTGCTTGGGACCGTTCTGATCGGCCGTGATATAGGGCAGGTTGACCTCGGTCTGCTGCGCGGCCGACAGCTCGATCTTGGCCTTTTCGGCAGCTTCCTTGAGACGCTGCATGGCCAGCGAGTCACCGGAAAGGTCGATACCCGAATCGTTCTGGAACTGCTGAACGAGATAGTCGATCAGCTTGAGGTCGAAGTCCTCGCCGCCCAGGAAGGTATCGCCGTTGGTGGCCAGCACTTCGAACTGCTTCTCGCCATCGACATCGGCAACTTCGATGATCGAGATATCGAAGGTACCGCCGCCCAGGTCATAGACCGCGATGGTGCGATCACCGCCGCTGCGATCCATGCCATAGGCCAGTGCGGCCGCCGTCGGCTCGTTGATGATACGCTTGACCTCGAGCCCGGCGATGCGACCGGCATCCTTGGTAGCCTGGCGCTGCGAGTCGTTGAAGTAGGCCGGCACGGTGATGACCGCTTCGGTGACTTCCTCGCCGAGATAGTCCTCGGCGGTCTTCTTCATCTTCTTGAGCACTTCGGCGCTGACCTGCGGCGGCGCCATCTTCTGGTCGTTGACCTGTACCCAGGCATCGCCGTTGTCGGCCTCGACGATCTTGAAGGGCACCATCTTGATGTCCTTCTGGACCACGTCGTCGTTGAACTTGCGGCCGATCAGGCGCTTGATGGCATACAGCGTGTTGGACGGGTTGGTGACGGCCTGACGCTTGGCAGCCTGACCCACCAGCGTCTCGCCATCATCGGTATAACCAACGATGGAAGGCGTCGTGCGTGCACCTTCTGCGTTTTCGATGACCCGCGTCTTGTCACCATCGAGAACGGCCACGCAGGAGTTGGTCGTTCCCAGGTCGATACCGATAATGCGTCCCATGGTCTCACCTCGAAAAAATCGTCTGACTCAATCATCTGCGGCGACTGCCGCGTGGTTGTCTGCTTATGTGGGGGACACCCGGACCGCTTTCAAGGCCTGTCCGGATTCTCCCGGCTCAGCAGTTCAGGAGCCCTGCTCCTCCGGGGTCTTGCTGACCACGACCATGGCAGGTCGAACCAGCCGGCCGTTGAGGCTGTACCCCTTCTGCATCACGTTCATGACGGTGTTGGGCTCCAGCTCCGGGCTGGGCACCATCGACATGGCTTCGTGATACTGGGGATCGAAGGGTTCCCCCTCGGGGTCAAGCTGTTCCACTCCGAACTTGCCGAGCACATCGAGCTGCATCTTGAGGGTCATCGACACCCCCTCGCGATGCGTTTCGGTGGCCTCGTCGCCCATGTTCTCCAGCGCCTTCTCGAGACTGTCGACCACCGGCAGCAGCTCCTTGACGAACTTCTCCAGAGCGAACTTGCGGGCCTTTTCGACATCCTGCTCGGCGCGGCGCCGGGCGTTCTGGGCCTCCGCGGCTGACCTTGTCTGCTGATCCCTGGCCTGCTCGAGCTGGGACTCCAGCTCGGCCACACGCGAGGCCAGCACATCGGCTTCGGCATCATTTGCCTCGAGCGTCTCCCCTTCCTCGTGCAGGGCATCGCTCTCTTCCAGCGTTTCGCCGAGACTCTCCGGCGTCTGCTGCTCGTCGTCTTCCAGCGGTTGCGGCTCGGCATCACGCTGCGCGCGCTCGAGCTCTTCATCACCACCGGATTGCTGTGGATCTCTGGCCATACGAGAAGCCTCCTGTTCAAACCGTTGCCTCTCCGGTTTTGCCGTGCAAACGGCAACCGGACGGTGCCGACACGATGGCGGCGCTGTCTGCGCCCTGTAATGGGGATGATCGCTGCGATCTCAAGTCATTCCCCTGCAGACACCGGTAAAATGCCGCTCTCTCCGGCTCTCCCGGTACGGCTGGCAAGGCCGAAGGGTAAACGGGCAGGCGATCAGGCAGGGATTGAAGCCCGGAAGCGATAACTGTATAAAAAACCAGACCCGTAATTTTATACAGGGAGCGAGCATGCTGGCACAGCTCACCATCCGTGATTACGCCATCGTTGAACATCTGGAACTGGACTTCCGCAGCGGCATGACGGCCATTACCGGCGAAACCGGCGCCGGCAAGTCGATCCTGCTGGGCGCGCTGTCGCTCTGTCTGGGCGAACGTGCCGATGCCGGCAGCGTGCGCCATGGTGCGCGCCGGGCCGAGCTGTCGGCCCGCTTCGACGTCAGCCATCTGCCGGAAGCCCGCGCCTGGCTGCGAGAGCGTGAACTGGATGATGAGGAGTGTCTGCTGCGCCGCACCGTCGCCAGTGAAGGGCGCTCGAAGGCCTGGATCAACGGCACGCCCTGTACCATTGCGGATCTTCGCTCCCTCGGCGAGCAGCTGATTCACATTCACGGCCAGCATGCCCATCAGGCTCTGCTGCGTGAAGAGGCCCATCTGCGCATGCTCGACGAATTTGCCGGGCTGCAGCCCCGGGTGGAAGAGCTGAAGCACTGCCATCGCCGGTGGCAGCAGATCCGCCGCCGGCTCAAGCAGGCCCGGGAAGCGGACGACGAAACCCGGGCACGCCGGCAGCTGCTGCGCTACCAGGTCGAGGAGCTCGATCACCTTGCACTGGAAGAGAACGAGCTGGAGGAGCTGGAACGGCAGCAGACCGAACTGGCCAACGCCGAACAGATCGTCGGCGATGCCCGCTTCGCCGCGGACTGCTGCGATCACGACGAGGATGGCGCCCTGCTGCGGCTCTCACGGGCCATGCAGCGCCTCGATCAGCTGCCCGGCGCCGATCGCGGCAGACTGGCCGAGGTCCGCGAGATGCTCGACAGCGCCCGCATTCAGCTCGAGGAAGCCGGCCGTGAACTGCATCACCACGTCGAGACCACCGAACTCGATCCCGAGCGGCTGGAGCGTGTCGAGGAGCGCCTGGCAGAGGTACACCGCATTGCCCGCAAGCACCATGTCATGCCGGAAGAGGTGATGGCGCTGCACCGGCGGCTGCGCGATGAGCTCAGCCAGCTCGACAACGATGAGCAGGATATCGACACCCTCACCCGCGAGAGCGAGGAAGCCCGGGAGAACTGGCGCGAACTGGCACGCTCCGTTTCGGAGCAACGTCATCAGGCGGCAGTCGAACTGGGCAGTGCGGTACAGGAGCAGCTGGCCTTTCTCGGCATGGAAAAGGCCGAGTTCGAGGTCGCCGTCAACAAGCGGGAGAGCGCCCAGCCCGACGGTTTCGATCATGTCCGCTTTCTGATCTGTGCCAATCCGGGGCAGCCGGCCCGCCCGCTCACCCGGGTGGCCTCGGGCGGTGAGCTGTCGCGCATCAGTCTGGCCATCCAGGTCGTGGCTGCCCGGCACAGTACCATGGCACCGCTGGTCTTCGACGAGGTCGATGTCGGCATCTCCGGCGCCACCGCGGAAATCGTCGGTCAGCTGCTGCGCCAGCTGGGCACCCATGGTCAGGTCCTGTGCGTGACACACCTGCCCCAGGTGGCAGCCCAGGGCCATCAGCATCTGCACATCGAAAAACAGGCGGGCGAGGACAGCACCCATACCTCGATGGCGCTGCTGGACGAAAGCGGCCGGATTCGCGAGCTGGCCCGCATGCTCGGCGGGGTCAATCTGTCCGACCATACGCTGGCACACGCCCGTGAGATGCTCGCCAGCAGTCAGCACTCGGCCCACTGACTGAATGCGCTGATCGGCCCGCTGGCCGAACACGTTCCTCAAGTCGGAGAAGCAAAGATGAAAGGGGCGCTGCAGCCCGGCTGCAGCGCCCCTTTCAATGCGCCTGTCTCACGGCGTCCGTCGGACCGCCGACCGGTGCCATGTCTCAGCGCCGGTTGCCGCCGCTATCCTGGCGGGTTGCCGTCGATCCCTTGGGCCGTACATACAGCACCAGGGCATGATCCACCAACTCATAGCCGCGCTGCTCGGCCAGCTCGCGCTGGCGTCGTTCGATGTCCTGATCGTAGAACTCGATGATTTCACCGCTCTCCAGACAGAGCATGTGGTCGTGATGCTCCTCCTGGGACATTTCGAACACGGCATGACCGCCGTCGAAGTTGTGTCGCACCACCAGACCGGCAGCCTCGAACTGGGTCAGCACGCGATACACCGTAGCCAGTCCCACATCTTCACCGGAGTCGAGCAACGCCTTGTAGACGTCCTCGGCGCTCATGTGGAGCTCCTCTTCCTCCCGGGTGGCTTCCAGGATCTGCAGGATCTTCACACGTGGCAGGGTGACCTTCAGCCCCGCCTTGCGCAGTTCCTGATTTCTATCGGACATGGCATCTCTTCGCAGTCACTTGATGTATCGGGTATGATCGGCTAAGGCAAACGATAGGGAAAGTCAGGGGCAAATGCAAAACACGTTCAGACTCGTCGCTTTTTGCTGCTTTATCAGTATTCTGACAGCAGGATGCGTCTACAAGAGAGACCTGCCGCAGGGCAACCTGATCACGCCCGACATGGTCTCCCGGCTCCAGCCCGGAATGAGCAGACAGCAGGTCCAGCAGGTCATGGGCAGCCCGCTGCTGGACGACCCCTTCGATGCATCGGTGTGGGATTACGTCTATCGCCTGAAAACGGCCGAAGGCGAGGTGATTCGCAAGCGGGTGACGCTGAATTTCGACAACAACCAGCTGGCCGGAATCGAGAAATCGGGCAATATCGATGCCAGTGAACGGGCATCGGACAAGGGCGCTCCCGCTTCCGGGGCGGCCATTCAGCCCGGCGAGGTGGTTTCTCCCGATCAGGGCGGTGGTTACTGAACGCGCGGCAGCACGGCCGCGTGGCAGGCTCACCGTTTCAGCCCGGCATCAGCGCTGCTGTCGGGCTCGTGCGCGGCGTGCCTGCTTCGGATCCCGCCTGAGCGGGCGATAGATCTCGATACGGTCTCCCGCACGCAACTCCCGGGAGGCCGGCTCGGCCACCGGCTCGCCGAAGATGCCGAAATCCAGTGCCGTGGCCGGCACATCCTTCAGTGCGGCACAGCGGTGGCGCAATCCCGAGAACTCGAAGGCCTCGAGCAGGGTGGTGCCCGCGGTAACTTCCAGTGCAATCAATTGCTGGTCGCGGGGTTCGGCATAGACCAGCTCGATATCGATTCGCTCACCTGCCATAGACTTCATCGGCACGTCTGACGAAGGCATCCACCAGCTGACCGGCGATCTGACCGAACAGTCGGCCGAAGGCCATGCCGATCAGTCGACTGGAAAACTCGAACTCCAGGTTCAGCGATACCCGGCATGCCTCGTCCCCCATCGAGGTAAACAGCCACTGGCCTTCAAAGCGCTTGAAAGGGCCCTCATTGAGCCTCATCTCGATGCGCTGGGGAGGATGCAGCTCGTTACGGGTACTGAAGGTCTGCTCGATGCCGCCCCGACCGAGCGTCAGCTCACCGATCAGCAGATCGTCACGCTCCTCGATGACCCGCGCATGGCGGCAGCCGGGCAGGAATTCGGGGTAGCTGGAAAAATCGTTGACGAGGTCGAACATCTGTCGGTCGGTATGTCGAACCAGCGCCGAGCGATTGACTGTAGGCATTCACCTCTCCGCTGACGGCCATGCCCCTGCAGGCGTATCATGGCCGGTTTGAATCGAATGGAAAACGCATTGTAACACGCAGCAGCCGCCGCTTCGGCGGCCTTCGATGCACTGCGTAAAGAATAGCTTACACTTCCCGTTTCATCCGAGACATGACACAGGACACCCATGGGCAAGAAGAAAGGCAAGGCGCAAGGTGGCAATCTGATTGCCCAGAATCGCAAGGCTCGGCATGAATATTTCATCGAGGAAACCTTCGAGGCCGGCGTTTCCCTGGCAGGCTGGGAGGTCAAGAGCCTGCGTGCCGGACGCTGCCAGCTGGTGGACACCTACATCCTGGTGCGTCGTGGCGAAGCCTGGCTGCTGGGCACGCACATCACGCCCCTGACCACGGCCAGCACCCACACCGCAGTGGAACCGGACCGCACCCGCAAGCTGCTGCTGCACAAAAAGGAGATCGCCCGGATCTTCTCGCGCACCCAGGACAAGGGGCATACCTGTGTGCCGTTGCGCCTCTACTGGAAGGGCCCGCTGGTCAAGTGCGAACTGGCGCTGGTGGTGGGCAAGCAGCAGCGCGACAAGCGTGATACCGAGAAAAAGCGTGACTGGGAGCGTCAGAAGGCGCGCATCATGCGTACCACGCGCTGAATCCGGCCGTCCGGATGGCTGTACATGACCGGGATTCATGACTACACTGTATAACGTATCGGGGGCGTTCCGGATTCGACGCCGGTAGTGACCCCTGAGGTGCATGCCGAGAGCGTAGCGTATCTCGTAAATCCAACGTTACCTTTAAAGATAGTCGCAAACGACGAAACCTATGCTCAGGAAGGTGCACTCGCAGCATAAACCCTGCGGGTAATCTTTCTACCCTGAAGCGATGTGCCTGTTCATCGTGGATGGGCGTGAGCCAAAGCTGACAGGATCGCGAATGACGGCGTCTTCACGTCATTCGTTAAAATCCGGAAGACTCGCTGTATCGGATCCTGATCGTCGGAGCCGATGCGGCTAAATCAAAAGACGGAACTAAGCATGTAGATCCGAAGGGCGAGCACCGGCGGACGCGGGTTCAACTCCCGCCGCCTCCACCAAACAGCACAAGGGCCGCTGAGCCATCAGCGGCCCTTTTCTTTGTCCGGACAGTGGCTTACGACACATCTGAATGCCGCCATGGTCGGAATTTGATCAATCAGGCATCAGATGGACTGTATCGGGCATGGCTGAGGCAACATGTCAGGCAACATTTGCCGACTGCCCGGGCGACTCTGACTGTCCCTTGCCGTGCCCGCTCCCGACCGCAATCCGGACCCCATGTTCGCAGCCGGCAGGCAATGTCCGTGCCGGACGGCTTCCTGGCCCGTCCGGAGCGACCCGGAAGGTGCACCAGCGGACCACCCTGCGAGCACCGGGACTGCTACAGTCAGGGACGCATCATCGGGTAACGCAACGGAACGAAGACCTCATGATACTTTCCCTGACGGCTGTCGTATTCGGCCTGCTGCTGCTGGTCTGGAGCGCCGGGCGCTTTGTCGAGGGCGCGGCCTTGACCGCACGCCACTTCGGCATGCCGCCACTGCTGGTCGGCATGGTTATCGTCGGCTTCGGAACCTCCGCGCCGGAAATGGTGGTATCGGCCCTGGCAGCCCTTCAGGGCAATCCCGGTATTGCGCTCGGCAATGCCTACGGCTCGAACATCGCCAACATCGCCCTCATCCTGGGCGTGACCGCCCTGATCGCACCCATTGCCGTGCGCTCACGCCTACTGCGCATCGAACTGCCCGTGCTGGCGGTGGTCACCGGGCTGGCGATCTGGCAGCTCTGGGATGGCCGCCTTTCACGCCCTGACGCGATAGTACTGCTGGGCGTGTTCTGCTGTCTGATGGGCTGGTCCATCCGGCAGGGCATGCGCCCGCAGCGCGATACCTATTCAGGCGAAGCAAGCGCCGGGTATGCCGACGCCTCCGGGTCACCGACCGCCGCCATGCTGCGCCTTGCCATCGGCCTGATCCTGCTGATCGTGAGTTCGCGCATTCTGGTCTGGGGCGCGGTCGAAACGGCCCGCGGACTGGGCATCAGCGATCTGATCGTCGGGCTGACCATCATGGCGATCGGGACCTCCCTGCCGGAGCTGGCCTCCTCGATCATTGCCACCCGCAAGGGTGAGCACGAGATTGCCCTGGGCAATGTGATCGGCTCCAATCTGTTCAACACCCTGGCCGTGGTGGGTATCGCCGGGGCCATTCATCCGATGGCGGTCGAACCGGCAGTGCTCTACCGCGACATGCCGGTAATGATGACGCTGACGCTGGCGCTCTTCATGCTGGGCTATGCCCGGGGCAGGCAGGGTCGCATCAACCGCTTCGAAGGCGCCGCACTGCTGGCCTGTTTTGGCGGGTACAATGGCTGGCTGATCGGCAGCGTGGCACTTTGACCGGTACCCTGTTCATGACCGCCGGGCAAGATTCCCGGTTCGGGCAGTCGACCCGAGACTCTGCTAGAGTCGCGCAGAGTGCAGCAGCCCCCGGACGCCTTCATGACCGACAGCCGCCACCAGCGCATCCCCGTGACCGTCCTGACCGGCTTTCTCGGCAGCGGCAAGACCACCCTGCTCAATCAGCTGGTCCGTCAGCCGGCCATGTCCCGGGCGCTGGTCATCATCAACGAGTTCGGTGACATCGGCCTGGATCATCAGCTGTTCAGCGCCAGTCACGAAACGCAGGTGGTGGAACTGAGCAGCGGCTGTCTGTGCTGTGCGGTGCGCGGTGATCTCACCCGCACGCTGCGTGACAGTGTGTGGCGCTTTTCACGCGAGGGGCAGCGCCAGTTCGATCGGGTCATCATCGAGACCTCCGGCCTGGCCGACCCGGCGCCCATTCTGCACACCGTACTGGCGGCGCAGCGCGTTGCCCGGCACTTCCGGCTCGATGGCGTGATCACGACCATTGATGCCCTGCATGGCGAGGCGAGCCTTGAGCGCCATCCCGAAGCACGCGCCCAGGCCGGCATGGCGGACCTGCTGCTGATTACCAAAACCGATGCCGCCGATGACGAGCGGGTGACGGCCCTGCAGCAGCGGCTGACCCGGCTCAATCCCGCTGCCGGACAGCAGTGCATCCGGGACGGCATGATCGCGGCGGAGGCCCTGCTCGCCCCGGCAGCAGCCATCGCTCCCGCCACCAGGGTCGCCGGCTCGCTGACACCCGTGCGCGGCGCGCCCCTGATGCTGCCGAGCGACGATCACGCTCACGACGACCGGACCCGGGCACACTGCATTGTTCTCACCGAGCCCATTGAGCGCTCGCGCCTAGCGCGCTGGCTTGCACACATCGAGTCCCTGATGGGCCCCGACTTCCTGCGCCTCAAGGCAGTACTGGCCATCGCCGACGAACCGCGACCGAGCGTGGTTCACGGCGTACAGCATACACTTCAGCCTCCCCGGCAGCTGGAAGACTGGCCGGATGGCAGGCAGCAGTCCACACTGGTGTTCATCACACGTGAGATGGCTGCTGAAAGGCTCGAAGCAACACTGTCACTGCTGACCGATGAACGACCGGCAGCCCGGCCGCAAGGCTGACTGCCTGCCGCACCGCGCTGTCGGCTGCCGGTCATGGAACATGCCGATTGATCGGCCTGGCTGTTATTGAAGCGAGCCAACACAATACAACCATTTCAGCACATCGCTTATCGGGGCGACGTGCCACCCTTGTAACCGAGATATGACATCGTCTGGCGCACGGGATGGCACGACCTGACCCATGGTGCGATGCGTCAGGGTGTTCAACAGAAAGACTGTTCAGAGACAAGGAACCGAGCGCAGTGTCGATCACCGCACCGTGATGATCCCGGGCCTGGTCGACTTTCGCCTTCCGGCAACTCATCCAGACCGGCTCATCGCTCTGCTGCCGACCGCGCATGCCAGGGACAAGGACGGCTGCACTCAACATGGACCGTGACTCCGTAAAACCGGGGTGCAGCACGTCCGGCACGAATCAGAGAAGGAGAGCCCATGCCCAGGGCCATCAGGAATGTCATGCAAGGCTCACTATCCATCGGTACAGGAACCGCTATGAATGCGCATGGCGAGTCAGGCGGTAAACCTCCCCTCGGACAGCGCCTGAACCAGGCCGTGGGTAGTCTGCGCCACCGCATCATGCAGGCACTGCCCGACCGGCTGCATGTTGCGCTGCGCTATCGTCGGGTATTCGGCAGATTCCCCGATCTCGAGCACCCGCAGACCTTCAACGAGAAGATCTGTTATCGCAAGCTGTATCCCGAACCGAGCTACTCGATCCTGAGTGACAAGATTGCTGCCCGGGATCACGTCGCCGGCGTGATCGGCGGCGAACACCTGGTGCCATGTCACGCCATCTGTGAGGAGCTGACGCCGGATATCTATCACGAGCTGCCGGCCAGTTTCGTCATGAAGGCCAATCACGGCTTCGGCTACAACATGCTGGTGCGGGACAAGCGGGACTACCCTTACCCCATGCTCTATAACCTCAGTCAGGCCTGGCTCGGGGAGGACTTCTCCAGAATCTCGCGGGAAGCGCACTATCAGGACATCAAGCCGCGCCTGATCATCGAGCGACTGCTGCTGGATGAAAACGGCAATGTGCCCAAGGATTACAAGTTCCATGTCTTTCGGCCGAGCGGCCAGGAACCGGTGGTCTTCATCGAGGTCACCCATGACCGCTTTTCCGATTATCGGGTGGACTTCTATGACCAGCAGTGGAACATGGTGGAGGTGCGCGAGGATCGCTTCAGCAGCGGTCAGCCGATGCCCAAGCCGGCTCTGCTCGATCACGCTCAGGAGCTCGCCCTGAAACTGTCGGAAGGGTTCTCTTACGTGCGGGTCGATTTCTACCTGGTGGATGGTCAGGTCTATTTCGGCGAGCTGACCTTTACACCGACCGCCGGCCTGATGAAGTTCAAGCATCACCAGACCGACGTGGAATGGGGCCGCCTGTTCGAGCTCTGAAATGCCGGACCGGCAGCACGGTGCCGGTCACGAATGCTGCGGCCCGGGTTCCCGCTGGAAGCGCCAGGCGCAGTGGCGGGAGGCCAGCGCCTCCTGCAGCTGCTCCACTTCCTCGAAGGTCAGCAGCATCGCCCGCTCGTAGCGATGGACCTCGCCATCGCGAATGATGGTCAGCGCCCCGGTTTCGCACAGCGTACCCCGGGGCTGCATCTTCTCCCTGACCTGTTCCATGATCGTATCGCACTCCATGTCAATCCTACTGCGTCAGCTGTTCACGAATGCTGTCCCGCAGCCGGGGGGACATCGGCAGCCGGATCTCCGGATTGGGCTGCTGGCTGAAGGTCAGGGTCTGGGTCATTTCCAGCGCCATCTTGCCCCGCCAGCCGCAATCCGGGTTCTGACACTCGACGGTGGCCTCCCGATAGACCGGGGTCAGCTGCTGACTCTTGCGAATACGGGCAAATTCACCGCAGTGGGGGCAGCTCAGCCGCATGTTGTTGCGTCGTTCCATGAATATACCTCCTCTCGTTGTATCGGAGCCCGGTTACCTGTCATCGCTCTCGCCCGGATCAGCACAATCCGGCATGCAAAGCGGCGGACAACGGCGGCAACCTGTAGTAAGCTCCTATAAGTTCATCATTTACGGCTCACAATCTATGCCCTTTAAGGGGATTGGTCAACTTTAAGGCGATCAATTATGACTATGTCGCCCACCGGGGACAGCGAAAGTCTGGCTATGACCAATGCCATCATGGCCCGCATGAAACAGCTACTTGGCGTTTCATCCGACTATCAGCTGGCTCAGCGCTTTGGCAAGTCCACCAGTGCCATACACAACTGGAAGAAGCGCGGAACGGTCCCGATCGATGAGTGTATTGAACTTTCAGTTGAATATGATGCCAGCCTGGACTGGCTGATCATGGGCAAGGGCGCGCCGCCCTGGGAAATGCCGGCGACGCCCGCCTGGAGCGAGCCGGACAGCGACCTGCCGTCGCATTTCGCCCTGCGCGATTTCGTGGGCGTGCCACTCTATGACATCGAGGCTGCGGCCGGGCCGGGCCAGCTGTTCGACAGTGAGCAGGTGGAGACCTTTCTCAGCTTTCGCCACGACTGGATCCTCAAGGAGGGCCTGCACCTCAAGGACCTGGTGGCCGTACGCGTCCGCGGCGATTCCATGGACGGTACCCTCAAGGATGGCGATACGGTGCTGATCAATCGTTCCATCATCCGACCCGATGGCGTCTTCCTGATCCGCGTGGGCGACGAGCTGCGCATCAAGCGGGTACAGCGACTGGCCAGTGGCGCCCTGCGGCTCTCCTCGGACAACGATCATTATGCACCGGAGATCATCGAGCCGGAGCAGCTCGGCAACGTGCAGATCATCGGCCACTGCTATTGGCACAGCGGGCGGGTGTACTGACGTGGCAGGCTGTAACGGCCTGCCATGCCGACCCTGAGCGGGATACTGCATGGGGGTGGTCACCTTCGCTGACGGGTCCGAAGGGACGCATGCCAACGGGAGAATTCACCACCATGCTGCTTCGCACGACACTGCTGCTCTCCGCTCTATGCGCGCTCTCTGCCTGCGCCGGAGGGGTTCCGGAAGACCTCTCTCGTCCGGCCGCCGCTCCGCTGGAGATCAACACCCACCCCGGCCACGATACCGAGGATCTGCAACAGGCCTGTGCCACCACCATGCTGGCCTATGCGCCGGTCACCCGGGCCACCGATGTCACCTCACGAATCAGCCACGATGACGATGACGACGTGGTCATTGTCCGTGGCGTACTGCTGGGTCTGAGCCGCTTCGACCCCCGGCTGCCGGTTACCTACCGCTGCGACTATCATGACGGTCGGCTGGTACGCGGGCGCTGGCTGCAGGGGCTGAGCGACTGACGGATCAAGCGCTCAGGGCAGCTTGCGCATCCAGAAGGAGAGCGGCTTGGCAGAGGGCCGTGACGCATCGACATCCTGCCAGACATAGTCGGTGCGCAATTCGGGATGATGACGGTAGCCGCGCCGGCGCCAGAACTCATCGAGCGGTCGATAGTCTGGCGGGCGCAACGGATGATCCGCGGGCCGTTCCACGGCGCAGAAGGCGCACCGGTCGACATGCTCCAGCTGCCGGGCGTGCGCTTCACGGGCCTCGAAAAAGCGCACGCCCAGTCCCTGGCCCCGCCACTCAGGCAGAAGAATCGACTCACCGAAATAACAGATCCGTTCCGGGGCCCAGCCCGCCGTGCGAAAGGGGCGCATGAACTCCTCGGTCTCGTCCGTCAGCGGCAGGGCGGTCGAGGCGCCGACCACCCGGTCGGCATCCAGTACCAGAACGCAAAGGCTCCGGGGTGACTCGACATAGGTCTGCAGATAGTCGGCCTCGTAGGCGGCCGAACCATCATAGAGATAGGGGAACTCACGGAAAACGGTGATCCGCAGGCGGGCCAGCTCATCGAGCCAGGGCGCCATCTCGCGGCCGTGCAGCAAACGAATATCCATGCATCCGACACCGCCGGTGAATGAAGGCCTCATCATGACCTTTACTGCGTGAGGTGCAAGCCCGGCGGCCCCGATCAGCCCCACGGGACGCGATTGCGCAGGGTGAGTTCGCTGAGAAGATCGTCAACCCGCCCCAGATAGGCCCGACAGCGGGCGCAGTTTACCCGGCTCTCGTCGATATCAGCCGGATCGATCACGAAGAGCTGACTGCCACAGAGAAAGCAGCTGGGCGGAGGGCGACTGGCATCGCCATGGCTCGGAGGGGCAATATTCATCAGGCAGGTCTCGGCAACAGGGCGCAACGCCACAAGCAGCATCGGCCGGCAGCGCGGAAAATGAAGGGTTGCGTAAAATCATCCCACGCCGGAGCCACTCTTCCGCACGGCCGATACCCTCATTTCAGGGCACGCAGGCCGGTCAGCACGGGACTACCGGTGATCGGGTCCTCCAGCAGGGTACACTCGACCCCGTAGAGATCGCGTACCAGCTGCTGCGTGACCACCTCCCGCGGCGCGCCCGCTGCCACGATGGCACCCTCCTTCATGGCGACCAGATAATCGGCAAAGCGGCAGGCGCTGGCCAGGTCATGTACCACCATGGCCAGTGTCTTGCCCGTGGCGGCCAGCCCCCGGAGCAGCTCGAAGACCTCGAGCTGGTGACCCAGATCCAGTGCCGCAGTCGGCTCATCGAGCAGCAGCAGGGGCGTCTGCTGAGCGATCGCCATGGCAATCCAGGCACGCTGACGCTGCCCGCCGGACATCGCCTCCAGCGGCCGATCCGCAAGCTCGTGCAGATCAGCAGCGGTCAGGGCCTCATCCACGATACGCCGATCCCGGGCCGACCACTGCTGAAACAGTCGCTGATGCGGCTGACGCCCGAAGCGGATCAGCTCTGCCACGGTCAAGCCCTCCGGCGCCTGTGCCTCCTGGGGCAGCAGCGCCAGCCTTCTCGCCATCTCGCGCACCGGCAGTCGCCGGATATCATGGCCATCAAGCAGTACCGCGCCACCATCCGGCGCATGCAGACGCGCCAGTCCGGCCAGCAGGGTCGACTTGCCACAGCCGTTGGGGCCGACGATGGCCGTCACCCGACCGGGCGGCAGGGACAGATCGAGCCCGGCGATGACCGGGCGCCTGGCACGCCCACGCCCATACCCCAGGGTGAGCCGGCTGGCAGCCAGCGTCGAAACCGTATCGTTCGCTTCACTCATCACGTCAACCTCGCCTCGGGGCGCAGCAGCATCCACAGCAGAAGGGGCGCGCCGACAATGGCCGTGACGATACCGACCGGCACCTCGATGGGAGCCAGCAGCAGTCGCCCGACCAGGTCGGCAAGGGTCATGAGCAGTGCACCGGCCAGCATCGCTGCCGTCAGCGGCACCCCGCGTGGCGAGGAGAGCCGACGGGCCATTTCCGGCCCGATCAGGGCCACCAGCCCCACCGGGCCGGCCACGGCGACAGCCAGCGCCGTAAGTGTCACCGAAAGCGCCAGGGCAGCATGGCGACAGGCACTCGCGCGATAGCCCAGCCCCCGGGCAATGGCATCGGAAAAGCGCAGTATCGTCAGCGCCCGCGCCAGTCGGAGAGCCACTGCGAACCCCGGGAGCAGACCGATCAGCAGCCAGCGCAGTGCCTCGGAATTGCGGGCATTGAGACTGCCCACCGTCCAGGGATAGGCCGCATTGGCGACATCAATCGCCACCCGCATCATCAAAAGCTGCGTCAGCGCGCCGAACACCGCTCCGACGCCGATGCCCGCCACGATGAAACGATACCCCCGGGTGCCGACATCACAGGCCAGAGCAAAGGTCACCACCGTTGCCGTCGCGGCTCCGGCCAGGGCCATTGGCGGCGGCGCCAGACCGACGCCGAGCCCCACGACAGAGGCAACAGCAAAGGCGGTGGCGCCGTTGTCAATACCGATGATGCCGGGCGTCGCCAGCCGGTTCCGGGCCACGGTCTGCATCAAACAGCCCGCCAGCGAGAAGGCCGCGCCGGTCGCCAGCCCGGCCATCAGGCGCACCAGCCGCAGCTCCTGCACCACGAACACATGAATCGCCTCGCCGGTTCCGAAAAGCCCCGCCAGCGCCTGTCGCGGCGACAGCGTGATACTGCACAGCGAAAGCGCCAGCACCGCGACCAGCAGCACCGCCGCCAGCAGCAGCAGGTTGGCCAGGGCAGCCCGGCGATCGATGAGCAGCGAATACTCCCTGCCACACACCACACCCCCCAGCCGCCGGAAGCCGGCGGGCGCCGGTACGCCATCGCGGTCAGCGGAGCAGGTCATCAACAAGTCAGCGGCATCGGGTTTCATGCTTTTCAGACCGCAGGTAATCGGTGAGCACGGACCACGGCAATCAGCACGGGTGCCCCGATCAGTGCCGTAATCACGCCCAGCGGCATTTCCGAGGGCGCTATCAGCAAACGCGACAGGATATCGGCGCCCACCGTCAGGATGGGACCCAGCGGCAGTGCCAGCCACAGGGTGCGACGAACATCAGGGCCGGCCAGGGCTCTGGCCGCAAACGGGACCACCAGCCCGATGAAGGCAATCGGCCCGGCTACTGCCGTAGCGGCGCCGACCAGCAGGGCCACCGCAAGCACGGTCAGCAGGCGGATCAGGCCGGGATGATGTCCCAGCCCCGTGGCGATCCGCTCGCCCAGTGCCATGGCCGCCAGCGGGCGGGCGATCAGCATGACAAGCACTCCGGCAACGGCCAGACTCGGCAGGATGGCCTTGAGCTCCTGCAGCCGCCGACCGGCCAGGCTGCCCACGATCCAGAAGCGGATTTCATCGGCACTGCGCTGATCCGCCAGCAGCAGCAGTGAGGTCAGTGCGCCCAGCAGTCCTGACAGCACCGCCCCCGCCAGCACCAGCCGCACCGGATCACTGCCGGCACCATTGAGCCGGGCCGCCGCCAGCACCAGCAGACAGCCGACCAGGGCACCGAGCTGAGCCACGGACACCCTGAGCGTGGCCGCGCTGGCCCCCAGCACCAGCGCCACGGCAACCGCCAGTGCGCTTCCGGCGCTGACACCGAGCAGCCCCGGTTCCGCCAGCGGGTTGCGTGCCGCCGCCTGGATCAGCCCTCCCGCGATGCCGAGAGCGGCCCCCACTGCCAGTCCCACGAGCGCGCGCGGCAGGCGCAGCGACAGTACCGTGAAACGCTCATCGCCACTGCCACCACCGGCCAGAACACGCCAGGCGGCCTCGGGGCCTACGCTTCCGGCCCCGAACAGCAGGCTGGTCAGCATGACCAGCCCGAGAACAGCCAGCAGCATCAGCATCAGCCGGGGGAGCGCCACGCGCCCGGCAGCAGTCCTTTCAGTCATGCGCCCCCGCTGTCCGGAAAACGCCCTTCACTGCGCCAGCGCCTGCTCGATATCGTCCAGCACGCGCTGGGCGGCAAGCGGCCCCGAGGCGCTGGTCCACAGCTGTCCATCGACGGCCACGACATGGCCGTCGTCCACTACCTGCAGGCGCTCGAATGCCGGCGACCGGCGGGCCGCGGCGAGCGCCTTGTCCCCGTCATCATTCAGCGTTGCCAGAAACAACCGATCGCTGTCGATGCGCGCCAGGTTTTCCAGGCTCAGGGGATCGCTATGCGGACGCCCCTCCCTGACGGCACCGCCGTCCCTGACCGCATAGCCACTGGCCGCAAGCAGACCGGTGGAAAACAGCCGGGTGGACATGATCATGGGACCGTGGGGCATCCAGCGTGCCAGCGTAGCTGTCGTTTCACCTGCAGGCTGCTGTTCCGCCAGCGCATCGGCCCGCTGCTCGACCGCTTCAATGGCTGCGCTCACCGGCGCTTCCCGGTCGAGTGCCCGGGCGTAGAGTCGCGCCTGCTCCTTCCAGGCATCGGGCCGAAAGCCGGTATCGGCCGGCACGATCGTCGGCGCCAGTCGTGACAGCAGCTGATACTGCTCATCGGAAAGGGAGGGGGCAGCCAGGATCAGGTCCGGCCCCAGCGCCGCCACCGCTTCGATATTGGTCTCCCTGGCCGTACCGACAATGGCGACATCCCCGGCCTGCGACTGCAGGTATGCGGCCACGCCCTTGCCCCCTCGGGTCGCTACCGCCCCCAGCGGCGTTACGCCTGCCACCAGGGCCGCATCCAGAGCCCCCTCGTACAGGGTCACCACCCGTTCGGGCCGGCCATCGATGTCAATCTCGCCATGGGCGGTAGCGACAGTCCGTGCCTGCGCCACCGCTGCCGTCACAGCAAGGCAGAGCCCGGCTCCCAGCAGCAGCGAACATTTGAACGGGAACTTCAGACTCGACCTCATTGTTGCCATTCTCCCGGCAGTTCGGGCCCGATAGCCGTGACGGCAGAGTACGCTCCTCCGGCAACGGGTACAGGACAGGATGGATGGGTGTTCGCAAGGGGAAGGCGAGCTCCCGGACGGCACGTGCCGACCGCGATCATCCTCACCTTGCCGGACCGGTTCGGCGTTATCGGGCAGCTGCGCCTGTCAGCTGCGCGACCCCCTGAACTCCTCCGGTATAACAATACGAATTATTATCATTTTAATTCTGACAGAAAAATGGCGCGAAGTCTCGCGGCCCGAGGCACTTTTCCCGAGGCAGCTCATGAAGGGGGATATCCGCACCCTCGGTGCCGGTCCCGGGCAGGATCATTGGCAACCCGGTAGTTGGGTCGTCGGATGAGCGCTGAAAACCGCCGGTTCAGTACGTCGAATGGTACGCACGGACACAAAAAAGCCGCCCTGACGGCGGCCTTTGATGTCTTCCAAACCATTGATAAAACTGGAAAAATCAATGGTGCCGGCACGAGGAGTCGAACCCCGGACCTACTGATTACAAGTCAGTTGCTCTACCAACTGAGCTATGCCGGCAGCGGGAATTCCTTTTGGAAGGAGGCTGGCGTGGCTGGGGTAGCAGGACTCGAACCTGCGAATGCCGGTACCAAAAACCGGTGCCTTACCGCTTGGCTATACCCCACCAGATGGTGGCCAGAGACGGAATCGAACCGCCGACACGAGGATTTTCAATCCACTGCTCTACCGACTGAGCTATCTGGCCGTCGCCAACGGCTGCGTATTAAACCGAAAACCGGACCATGGGTCAAGCACCTGGCGAAGATTTTCCCGAATCGACTGCCATGACGCCTGCTCACGGCCTCAGGAAGAGGGCGGTACGTAGCCCTGCGCCTGGTCGACCTCCTCGTTATCCAGAAAGCGTTCCATCTGCTCCATCAGATAACGCCGGGTCTCCGGCTCCAGCATGTTGAGGTGCTTTTCGTTGATCAGCCGGGTCTGCTGGGCCTGCCACTCCTCCCAGGCCTGCTTCGAGACGTTCTCGTACACCTCCTGGCCCTTCTTGCCGGGCAGCGGCGGCATGTCGAGCCCTTCCATCTCCTGCTGATACTTGCGGCAGAATACCGTGCGTCCCATGTCACTCTCCCTGCGGATTCAAAGCGCCGATTGTCTCACACCAGTGTGGCTGACGAAGCCAGCCTGTCGAGCAGCGTGCGCACCGGCGCCGCCAGCCCCACGCTGTCCGGTTGTTCGGGGTCATACCAGCGCTCGCCCTCGCTCACGCCGATCGGAGCATCGACAAGCGCCGGCAGCGGGGTGATTGCATAGCGAAAATGGGTAAAGGCGTGGGTAAACGCGCTCCACGGCGACTCGAGCGTGGCCCGGGGGGCATGGGCAGCGAGCCAGTCGCGCGCCTCCTGCAGCGAATCGAACTGGGGAAAGCACCACAGCCCGCCCCATACACCCTGCGCCGGACGCTGCTGCAACAGCACCCGGCCCCGGCGGTCGCGCAGCATCAGAAAGCAGGTCTCGCGGGTCGGCCTGGCGGTTTTCGGCTTCGACGCGGGGAAGTCATGCTCGACCCCGCGGGCATGCGCGGCACAGGCATCCTCGAAGGGGCACAGCAGGCAGGCCGGACGCCGACGCGTGCAGATCGTGGCGCCGAGATCCATCATCGCCTGGGTGAAGTCCCCCACCCGCTCATGCGGCGTATAGCGCTCGGCCAGCTGCCACAGGGTACGCTCGACCCGCGGCCTGCCCGGCCAGCCCGGCACGGCATGCAGGCGAGTCAGTACCCGCTTGACGTTGCCGTCGAGAATGGGCGCCCGGGCGCCGGTCGACAGGGCGATGATGGCGCCGGCCGTGGAGCGGCCGATCCCCGGCAGCGCGGCCAGCGCCTCGACGCTGTGGGTCGGAAAGACACCGGCATGTGCCTCGACCACCACCTGCGCGGCCCGGTGCAGGTTGCGCGCCCGGGCGTAGTAACCGAGCCCGGTCCACAGATGCAGCACCTCATCCTGTTCGGCTGCCGCCAGCGCCTGCACATCCGGAAAGCGCGTCATGAAACGCTGGTAGTAGTCGATCACGGTGGCCACCTGGGTCTGCTGCAGCATGATCTCGGAGACCCAGACCCGATAGGGGGTCTGCTCCTGCTGCCAGGGCAGATGATGGCGGCCGTGACGGTCGAACCACGCCAAAAGCCGCTGGCCGAAGGTGGCCGGCGAGAGTTCGATGGCCTGCCACCGGGCCTCGTCCGGGGCCCGGGTCGCGGAGTGATTCTCGTCGTTCATGACATTCCTGCCGGAGACGGCACCCTCCTGCGGGAGAGTGCCGTGACGGGCTTGGTACTATTTGAACAGGCCTTCCAGGCGATCCCTGAGATTCCTGCTTCCCTCTTCACCCAGCTTCTCTTCGAGCTTTCTGCCCAGCTTGCCATCCAGCTGCCTGTCGAGCTGGTCACCGAGTTCGCGCTGCCCCTTCGAAGCGGCCATCTTCGTCAGCACCTTGCCGAAGGCGTCACGGTCGAAATGGCACCACTGGGCCGGCGGATCCGAGAAATCACCGGCGCACTGCACCGGCAGGCGCACCTGTGACAGGGCATCGGTGACCCGGCATGCCTGACTGTCGGCGGTATCCACGAAGCGGGCGCCCAGCTGGTAGGCAAAGCGGTGGGTCGCCAGGTTGGCCTGTCCCCGGCCACTCAGCTCGATGCCCGGAATGGCGACCTGCAGGTCGTCATTGTTGACCACACCGTCGGTAATCGTCGCCGTGGCGCTGAGCGTCTCGAAGGGCGTGTCATCGCTCCACTCCCGGTCGGAACTGCGCCCCTGCAGGGCCGCAGCGGCCGTGCACAGCTGCTGCGAAATGTTGGCCCCCAGCAGCGCCCCGTCCGTCACCCTCATCGAAGCCTTGCCGTTGAGGTTGCGGGTCAGGGTGTCGAGCCGATTGGTACGCGAGCGGAACTGCCCATCGAGCGTCAGGGTACCGCGCATCAGCTGGCCGCGCCGGGCCACATCCGCCAGCAGCGGCTGCAGCTGCACGCCCTCGAGCTGCTCCTTGAACGTCAGCTGCAGTGGGGTCTGACGCACATCCAGCGTGCCGGAAGCATTGAAGGTGCCGTTGTAGAGCCCGGCCGTCAGCTGTTCGAGCCGGTGGCGACCATCACTGCCGGCCACCTTCAGCAGCACGCCGGAGAGTTTCGCCCCGTGGACCGCCAGCGCATCCAGTCGCAGCCGACCGTCGAGGGTCAGCGAACGCAGCAGCTCGACCGGCAGCAGTTCGGCGCCTTCGCTGGCCGCCAGCGCCGGACGCACCCCCATGAGCTCCAGCATGGCGGTCCGATCCTCCTGCGCGCCGGCCTGTTCACGCGGCGGCAGATAGCGATCCAGGTCGAGGGTGTTGCCGGTCAGATCGAAGTTCAGCCGCTCACCGTGCATGCCCACGCCGACGCTGCCCGTCAGGGTGGTGTCATCCACCCTCAGCGAGAGATCGTGGAAGGCAGCCAGCTGCCGGCTGCCCTCAAGCCGAGTGTCGAAGGCCACCCGGGTCAGGGTCTGTGCGTCGGCACTCTCCGGCGCCCGGCCGAAGCGACCCAGCCACTGGCGCAGATTCAGCGGGTCGAGATGAAGCTCGCCCTGCCAGCTCGGATTGTCGGTCAGGGAGCTGGCCTGCAGGCCACCGGCCAGATGCAGCTCATTGCCGCTGGTGATGACCAGGTCGTTGAGCCGGGCCGTGCCCTCGCCGAGATCGGCCTCGGCGTTGAAGTTCGCCTGCAGCGGCAGGGTCTGACGCTCGTCGGCAGCCAGATGCAGCTCGGCAGCAAGCGCACCACCCTCGAGCTGATAGTGGCGCGACGCGATATCGGCCGCGAGCCGGTCGCCGGTCAGCGAGAAGTGCTGACTCCGGGTATCGTTGAGCATCGGCAGCTGCAGATCGGTCTCCAGGGTGAAGCCGTTCATGGCGTAACGCTGCTCGCGCAGGTTCAGCCGGGCACTGCCGCCGAGCTCGAGGTGGCCGTTGAGCGCCGGACTGACACTGGCCATGTCGAACGACAGCTGCAGCGGAAAATCATCGTTCAGACTGACGTTGCTGGCACCGAGATTCAGCTTCGAGAGCGTGGCATCCCTGTGCTTCTGCCGATCGAGATAGTGTACCCGGCCATTGATGACCTCGACGCTGGCAATATCCACTGACAGCGGGCGCTCTGCCGCATGACTGACACCGCCCTGCGATCCGTTGCCCGATTGCGGCGGCCGACTGTCATCCGCCCCCTGCTCGGCCCGCTCGGCCGTTTCCTCGGCCAGGGTCTGCCAGTTGCCATGCCCCTCGGCATCGCGGACCAGATTGAGCTTGAGCCCATCGAGCGTGACCCCGTCCACCGAGACATCACCGGTAATCAGCGGGGCAAGCCGAACCTTGACATCGGCGCGGTCGAAGGCGGCAAACGGCTCGCTGACCTGATCCTGATCGGGCAGGCGTGCCACGGCATCCTCGACGGTCACGCCCAGTCGCGGATAGAAGGTCCAGGAGATCGGGCCGTTGAGCGACAGGTTGAGCCCGGTGCGCTCCTCGACCGCTTCGACCAGCCGGGGCTTGAGATCATTGGGATCGACGAAGGTGGTAACATAGACCACCCCGGCTACTGCCAGCAGGGCCAGTACGCCGATTCCGGCCAGCAGGATACGAAACAGTCGCTTCATCTGATGCACTCTTGTCTGTCACCCCGAACCGGCTGAAGTTCCGGCATGCGCGCCCATTCAGCCGGACCCGACCGCTGCCATGGCGTATCGCTGCATGACACCGCTCCCCGCGACGCGCATCCGGCCGCTAGTGTAGCGGATGGCGCCCCGGGTTCTCTATAATGCAACCCCTGCCTTCAGGGCGCCGACGGCGCCCGGTTACCGGGTATCGCTTCCGGTTTCGGCATTCCTGGTCCCAGGCCCGCGAGGAGAGCCCATGAGTACCCCAGCCCCGCGTCGCGCCAGCATTACGCGCGACACCAGTGAAACCCGGGTCAGGGTCAGCGTCGATCTCGACGGCAGTGGTACACTGACAGCCGAGACCGGCGTGCCCTTTCTCGAGCACATGCTCGATCAGATCGCCCGTCACGGCATGATCGATCTCGAGGTGCACGCCGAGGGCGACCGCCACATCGATGATCACCATACGGTCGAGGACATCGGCATCACCCTCGGCCAGGCCCTGCTGGAAGCGCTGGGCGACAAGCGCGGCATCACCCGCTACGGGCACGCCTATGTCCCGCTCGACGAGGCCCTGTCACGGGTGGTAATCGACTTCTCCGGTCGTCCCGGGCTCTACATGCAGGCCGACTTCACCAGCGAGCGCATCGGCAGCTTCGACACCCAGCTGTTCCGCGAATTCTTCACCGGACTGGCCAGCCACGCCCGGGCGACGCTGCATCTCGACAACCTCAGGGGCATCAACGCCCATCACCAGGCGGAGACCCTGTTCAAGGCCTTCGGCCGGGCGCTGCGCATGGCGGTCGAGCCGGATGAACGCATGGCGGGTCGCATCGCCTCGACCAAGGGCAGCCTGTGACCGGCGCCCGCCCCATTCTTGCTGTGCGGCAACAGGAGTTATCGGCATGACCATCGCCATCATCGATTACGGCATGGGCAATCTGCACTCGGTGGCCAAGGCGCTCGAGCATGTCTCCGAGAACGAACGGGTCACCATCACCCGGGATCCGCGCGCCATCAAGGGGGCCACCCGCCTGATCCTGCCCGGTCAGGGCGCCATTCGCGACTGCATGAGCGAGCTCGAGCATACCGAGCTGACCGGGCTGGTGAAGGAGATGCTGGCGGATGGCAACAAGCCGCTGCTGGGCATCTGCGTCGGCCAGCAGATGCTGATGGACAAGAGCGACGAAAACGGCGGCGTCTGGTGTCTGGGCTACATGCCCGGCCGGGTGCGCCACTTCGATGACACCATGCGCGATGCCGACGGCAACCGGCTCAAGGTGCCCCACATGGGCTGGAACCGGGTGCACCAGCACCACATGCACCCGCTCTGGGAGGGCATCCCGACCGGCGAGCGCTTCTACTTCGTGCACAGCTACCACGTGCAGGCCGAGGAGGATGCTCATGTCATGGGTTACATCGACTACGGCACGGTCCGCGCGCATGTCGCCACCGGGCGTGACGCCACCTTCGCCGTCCAGTTCCACCCGGAGAAGAGCGCCGGGGCCGGGCTGAGGCTGCTTTCCAACTTCATTCAATGGTCGCCCTGAACGGGCGCCCGTCAGCACGAGGATCTCCTGCATGCTGGTTATCCCCGCCATCGATCTCAAGGACGGGCAGTGCGTGCGGCTCAGACAGGGCCGCATGAACGAGGCCACCAGTTACGGTGACGATCCGGTGGCCATGGCGGCGCGCTGGGTCGAGGCCGGCGCCCGCCGCCTCCATCTGGTCGATCTCAACGGCGCCTTTGCCGGCAGCCCGGTCAACGCCGAAGCGATCAATGCCATCGCGGCCGAGTTCCCCGACCTGCCGATCCAGATCGGCGGCGGCATCCGCTCGCGCGAGACCATTGCCCGCTATCTCGACGCCGGCGTCTCCTGGGTAATCATCGGCACCCGCGCCGTCCAGGACCCGGACTTCGTCACCGCGATGTGTCGCGAGTTCCCCGGCCACATCATCGTCGGCATCGACGCTCGTGATGGTCATGTCGCCACCGACGGCTGGGAGGAGGTCTCTTCGGTACGCGCTGTCGATCTGGCCCGGCGCTTCGCCAGCGACGGGGTCTCGGCCATCGTCTATACCGACATCTCCCGCGATGGCATGATGCAGGGGGTCAACATCGAGGCCACGGTGGAAATGGCTAGCCACGGGGGCGTACCGGTGATCGCCTCGGGCGGGGTCACGTCGCTCGACGACATCCAGCAGCTGGCGGACGTGGCCCCCTCGGGCATTCTCGGCGCCATTACCGGTCGGGCCATCTACGAGGGCCGGCTCGATCTCGCCGAGGCCCAGATGCTGTGTGACACCATTGATCGCAACGCAGGCGAGGTCCAGCGACCATGACCCTGGCAAAACGCATCATTCCCTGCCTGGACGTCGACGGCGGCCGGGTGGTCAAGGGCGTCAATTTCGTCGGCATCCGTGATGCCGGCGACCCGGTGGAAGTGGCCCGGCGCTACAACGAGCAGAACGCCGACGAGATCACCTTTCTCGACATCACCGCCAGCCACGAAAAGCGCGGCACCACCCTGGAGATGGTCAGCCGCATCGCCGGCGAGGTGTTCATCCCGCTGACCGTGGGCGGCGGCGTGCGTACCTGCGACGATATTCGCGCCCTGCTCAATGCCGGTGCCGACAAGGTATCGATCAACACCGCCGCGGTGACGCATCCGGAATTCGTGCGCGAGGCCGCCGAGCGCTTCGGCAGCCAGTGCATCGTGGTGGCCATCGATGCCAAGCGGGTCAGTGACGAGGGCGAATCACCGCGCTGGGAGATCTTCACCCACGGCGGCCGCACCCCCACCGGGCTGGACGCCATCGAGTGGGCGCAGAAGATGGTCGATTACGGCGCCGGTGAGCTGCTGCTGACCAGCATGGATCGCGACGGCACCCGTGAGGGTTTCGACATCGGCGTCACCCGCGCCATCAGTGATGCCGTCTCGGTACCGCTCATTGCCTCGGGCGGCGTCGGCAGTCTCGACCACCTGGTCGCCGGGGTGAAGGAAGGGGGCGCCGACGCGGTCCTGGCCGCCAGCATCTTTCACTTCGGCGAATACAGCGTGGAGGACGCGAAGCGCTACATGGCCGAGCACGGCATCGAGGTCCGGCTGTAACCGTGCCCGCACCCGGCGATGCCGGGTGCCTCTCGGCTACTCTTCCAGTGACAGCCCCAGGTTGCTGACTCCATCGTTGCGGCCCAGTCGGCGCAGCGCCTTCAGTCGCTCGCGATCCAGCGCCCCGGCCTCGAGCTCATCGAATACCGCCTGCTGAAAGGCGCGCTCGTCGGCCATCAGCGGATGCGCCGCAAGCCGCGCCTCACGCTCACTGTCATCCGCCCACTGCGCCCCCTCGACCATGTCGATATAGCGCTCGACCCCACCGATCGAGATACGGCTGACCTCGACCGGAGCGCCCACGGCACTGCCGCGCAGCACATCCAGACAGGACGAGAGCGCCAGCGTGACCTCCAGCGCCGAGCGGGTACCGAAGCTGTCATCGGTACTCTCCGGCTCGCAGGCGGCCAGCTTCTCCGCCTGACGCTCGAAGTCGATGCGGGCCTCGCGTACCGTCAGTGATTCCCAGATCAGATCCATCACCGCTCGCACGCCCCTGGCGTCCCCATCGCCGGTCAGCTCGGCATAGAGCAGGTGATTGGGAAGCAGGCGCTCGCACAGTGCCGCCATGAAGGCCAGTCCGGGGCGTGGATCGAGTCGCTCAAGGGCGCGATGCAGCTCGCCGGGAAAGTCGATCGGGTTGTCGGCGCTCATGCCGGGTACTCCTCCATCGTTGGTGCGGGACAGGTTCCCTGCCGGCGGCAGACCGGGGCACGCCCGCCGGTCGGTGTCACTCCGGCCAGAAACAGTGCGCCGGGATGCGGCCGCGCTCGTCGAACACCACGCCTTCGGCCGCCAGCAGACGACGCTGTTCGCTCGCGCCCTCGTGATCGGCCAGCCGACCACCGGCGGCGACCACCCGAAACCACGGCAACCGGTGCCCTTCGGGCAGGGTGCGCAGTACCGCGCCGACGGAGCGGGCGGTCGCCCCTTCGGTCATTTTCGCAATGCGTCCGTAGGTGGTCACCCGACCCGCCGGGATGCTCGCGATAATGGTCGTGACCTGCTCACGCAGTTCCGCACGCATGCCGTTGCTCCCACTGGACGCCTGCAGTCGCGTTGTCCATCATTGCCTCTATCATGCACATCTATTTCCTTCAGCACACACCCGCGCAGGGCCCGGGGCGGCTGGCCGACTGGCTGGCCAGCATGGGTCACAGCTTCAACATGCGGCCGCTGTATACCGGAGAGCTCCCCCCGCCCCAGCTGCACGACTTCGATGCCCTGATCGTGCTGGGTGGCGCCATGAGTATTCATGACGATGCCGCGCACCCCTGGATCCGGCGCGAACGCAAGCTGATCGACCGGGTCCTGAAGAGCTCCAGGCCGGTCATGGGGATCGGCTTCGGGGCCCAGCTGATCGCTGATGCGCTGGGTGCCATCGTGTCGCGTTCGCCCCAGCCGGAACTGGGCTGGCACCGGGTCACCCGCAGTGATCGCTGCGATCTCGACCTGCCGGAGAGCTTTGACGCCTTTCACTGGCATCAGGAGATCTTCGGCCTGCCCGAGGACAGTACGCCGATCGGCGCCAGCGAGGCCAGTCCGGTGCAGGGCTTCAGCTGGGACGGCGCCCGCGTGGTCGCCCTGCAATGTCATCTCGAAACCACCCGCGGCTGGCTGAACGACTGCCTCGACGGTGCCGATGACAGCGTGCACGCGCTGACCGGCCCATGGGTCCAGTCCTTTGACGAGATGCGTGACGGCCAGCGGCGGCTGGATCGCCTGGCACCGACGCTCGACCGGCTGATGACGGACTGGCTGCAGCCCTTCATGTACTAGTGCCCGGCCGCTGACGCCAGCGCCTGCCGGGCGGAGCTTCAGGGAGCCACCGACTGCGCCAGTATCGGTTCACCGTGGTGGCGCTGGCAGTAGTCCGCCACGAACTCGAGGCACGCCTGCCAGTCCCCCACGAACAGCGCCTGCTGCCCGCTGCGCGCCAGCTGATGATGGTAGAGCGGGTCGTAATACTCCTGCAGCAGCGGTGCCAGCCAGCCATGATGAGCGCGACTGTCGCCGCTGCGCCGGTGCTGGGCAAAGGCGTGCTGCTGCCGGTTCAGCAGCCGGTCCAGCCGATCCTGGCCCAGGCGCTTGCGCAGCCGCACCAGCGCACTGACCAGCTGCCGCCGCATCAGGGTCCAGCCGAGCCACTCGCCGTAGTGATCGCGATAGCGCACCCACAGGTCATCGATGTAATCCCGCCGGATCTGCTCGATCCGCCAGTCCAGCGGCATCTCCACCCGCACCCGGGGCGCCGGCTTCATGGCCTCCCAGAGCGGCAGCGGAATCTCGACGGCGCCGATCGAGCGCGACTCGTCCTCGAGCACGAAGGGAGTCGGCCGCTCGGCCAGATCGAGCGCCAGCTGATGTTCGAAATCGATCTGGGTGGGCGTCTCCACCGGCTGGCGGCCGAAACTCGAGCCCTTGTGGCGCGCATGCCCCTCGAGGTCGACGCCATGCTCCAGCGCCAGCAGCAGCCGGGTCTTGGCACAGCCGGTCAGCCCCGAGACCACCACCATCGGCGCGCGGGCCGCCTGTTCGGTGGCCTGCATCAGGGTCTGGCGGGCCGACTTGTACCCGCCCTGCAGCCGCGCCACCTCGCTGCCCGCCTCGGCCAGCCAGCGCTGGGCGATGGCGGAACGCTGGCCCCCGCGGGCGCAGTAGAGCATTGCCCCCGGATGGGCGGCAATGAAGTCGCGCCACGCGTCAAGCCGCCGCTCGCGCAGTCGGCCGCTGACCAGCTGATGGCCCAGCGCAACCGCGGCTTCGTTGCCGTTGCGATGGTAGCGTTCCCCCACCCGACGGCGCTCGTCATCATCCATCAGCGGCAGATTGATGGCGCCGGGCACGGCGCCGCGGGCAAACTCGATCGGCGCACGCACGTCGATCAGTGGCGGGCGGTGATGCAGCAGTTCCAGACTGGCCGGCAGCTGATAGGGCATCGACACGCTCAGCCACGCACCTGGATGACGGCATCGCCCTCGCGACTGACGCACTCGCCGAAGGCTTCCAGGCTCAGACCGCGCTCACGCCCGATACGCTCGACGTCGTCCTCCCAGGCGGGATCCACCGCGATCACCAGCCCGCCCGAGGTCTGCGGATCACACAGCCACTGCCAGTGCGCCTCGTCCATCTCCGGCAGCAGTGTGCCCAGCGCCTGCCGGTTGCGCCCGGTCCCGCCCGGCACCGCTCCGCGGCGCAGATAGCCCTCGGCGGCCCGCAGCCGCGGCAGCCGGTTGAAATCGATGCGTGCCGCCACTCCGCTGGCGGTACAGATCTCGCTGAGATGACCGGCCAGTCCGAACCCGGTGACATCGGTCATGGCGTGCACGCCCTTGACCTTCGCCAGTTCGCGGCCAATGGCATTGGACCTGAGCATGGTGTCGCGTGCCAGCCCGTGATGCTCGGCGTCGAGCCAGCCGCGCTTTTCGGCGGTGGTGAGGATCCCCACTCCCAGCGGCTTGGTGAGATAGAGCTTGTCGCCCGGGCGGGCGCCACTGTTGAGTCTGAGATGATCGAGCTCGACCAGACCATTGACCGCCAGTCCGAAGATCGGCTCGGGCGAGTCGATCGAATGGCCGCCGGAGAGGGCCAGCCCCTGCTCGCGACAGACCATCTGGGCACCGGCTACCACTTCGCCGGCGATGCTCGCGGCCAGCGTGTCCACCGGCCAGCCCAGGATGCCCAGCGCCAGAATCGGCCGACCGCCCATGGCAAACACATCGCTGATGGCATTGGTGGCGGCTATGCGGCCGAAATCGAACGGATCATCGACAATCGGGGTGAAGAAATCGGTAGTGGCGATCAGCCCCTGGCCGTCTCCCAGGTCATAGACGGCGGCATCCTCGCGCCCCTGGTTGCCGACGATCAGCCGGTCGCTGGACGCGCCCTGCCCGGCCGCGGCCAGAATCGAATCGAGCACATCCGGGGCGATCTTGCAGCCGCAGCCTGCGCCATGGCTGTACTGGGTCAGGCGAATCGAGGTCATCGGTCGCTCCTGTGATCATTGCGCGCCCCCGGCATCCGTCGCCGGGGCGCCTTCGGGGGCCATGCTAACGCACTCCGATTCGAAGCACAGTGCCCGATCGGACGATCGTGCATTCAGAGGGCGTCGAGGGCATCCGCCAGTTTCTCCACGGCGACCACTTCCATGCCGTCCGGCGCCTTGCGCGGCGCATTGCCACGCGGCACGATCGCCCGGGTAAAGCCGTGCTTGGCGGCCTCGACAATGCGCTCCTGACCGCTGGGTACGGGGCGGATCTCGCCGGAAAGCCCCACTTCACCGAACACCACCAGCTCCCGCGGCAATGGCCGATTCTGCAGACTGGAGACCACTGCCAGCACGATCGCCAGATCGGCACTGGTTTCCAGCGCCTTGACGCCACCAACCACGTTGACAAAGACATCCTGATCGCCGGTAAACAGTCCGCCATGCTTGTGCAGCACCGCCAGCAGCAGCGACAGCCGCTGGGCATCGACGCCCACCGCCACCCGGCGCGGATTGCCCATCGCCGACTCATCCAGCAGCGCCTGCACTTCCACCAGAATCGGCCGGGTGCCCTCCCAGACCACCATCACCAGACTGCCGGCAGCCTGCTCCTCGCTGCGCGAGAGAAAGATGGCACTGGGGTTCTTCACCTCCTTGAGGCCCTGTTCGAGCATCGCGAACACGCCCAGCTCGTTGACCGCGCCGAAGCGGTTCTTCTGCCCGCGCAGGGTACGAAAGCGCGAATCGGTATCCCCTTCGAGCAGCAGCGAGGCGTCGATCATGTGCTCGAGCACCTTCGGCCCGGCGAGGCTGCCATCCTTGGTGACATGGCCTACCAGCATCAGCACCGTATTGCTCTGCTTGGCGTAACGGGTCAGTGCCGCCGCGGCTTCGCGCACCTGGGCCACCCCGCCCGGGGCCGACGACAGATCCTCCAGATGCATGGTCTGGATCGAGTCGATGATCAGTACATCCGGATGTTCGCGCTCGGCGGTCCCCAGTACCGTTTCCACGCTGGTCTCGGCCAGCATCTTCAGCCCCCGGGTCGGCAGCGACAGGCGATGAGCGCGCATCGCCACCTGGGAGAGCGACTCCTCGCCGGTGACATACAGTACGCTGCGCTGCTGGGCCAGCTTGCAGGCGGTCTGCAGCAGCAGGGTGGATTTGCCGGCGCCGGGACTGCCGCCGAGCAGAATCGCCGAGCCGGGGACCAGACCACCCCCCAGTACCCGGTCGAACTCGCCGAAGGTGGAGGAGAAGCGCGGCACTTCGGAGAGATCGACCGCCGAGAGATCGGTCACGCTCGATGAGCTGCTGCCGGCGTAGCCCTGGCGGCCGCCGCCACCGCCGGCGCTGCCGGGCCGGGCCGGAGCCACCCGCAGCTCGGTCAGGGTATTCCACTCCCGGCAGTTGCTGCACTGGCCCTGCCACTTGGAGAATTCGGCACCGCACTCGGTGCATACAAAGGCTGTTTTCGCTTTCGCCATGCTGAACTCGCTGCATCACGGCCATCGTGATGGCTGCATACGACAAAAGGGCGGTCGCGACCGCCCTTTGCTGCAGCGCCGGCTGCCCTCTGCAAACACGACGCCCTTGCCCGGTAGTCCGTCAGGCCGCCGCATGACGCCCTGACGGTGCCGCGCGATCTACTGACGCGTCAGCTGCAGATTCTGCCCGTTCTCGAAACGGCGCAGCTGGGGATCGATCAGTTCGAGATGCTGTGGATCCACCTTCTCGAAGTAGTAGGTCTGGCCCTCACCGTTGGGGGTCAGCTCGTAGACCGTGGCGGAAGGATCATTCTGGGTGCCGCTGAGCACTTCCCAGTTCCCCTGATAGTGTTCGGTGGGCGGATTCTGGGGATGCTGCAGGTACTCCGCGTCCAGCGTAAAGGTGCGCTGTGCACTCGGCGCCTCTTCGCTGCCCTTCAGATTGACCGTCAGCTCGATGCCCTTGCAGCTGCGGCACGGCAGGGTGCCGGTATAGGTGGCCGCCTGGGATTGCATGGCGCTGGTATCGGTTTCGCCACCGCTCTGGGTACCCGAACCGGCACAGCCGGCAAGCAGCGCCAGCATGGCGGACCCGGCCAGCAACGTCCTGATCTGCATGAGCTTCCTCCTGATGCATGGAATAACACCGCCGTTGGGCTGGTGGCGTCCCAGCATAGCGCCATCACCACCACATCGGCCAGTCACAAAAACACCCCGGGCAGGCCGGGGTGCATGAGTGCGGGCAGCGATCCGTTCAGCGGTCGGTCTGCTGCTCGAGGAAGGGGTAGTCGATATAGCCTTCTGCCCCGCCCCCGTAGAAGGTATCGGGATCGGGTTCGTTGAGCGCGGCCCCGGTCCGGAAACGCTCCGGCAGATCGGGATTGGCAATGAAGGGGCGACCGAACACGGCGGCATCACCGATCCCGCGCTCGATCAGGTCCTGTTCCCGTTCGGCGGTATAGTGACCGCAGAACAGCAGGGCCCCGTAGCGGAAACGCGCGCGCACGGCACGCCGGAAATCGTCGGTGAGGTGAATGTCATCGCCCGCCCAGTCCGGCTCGTTGATGTGCAGATAGGCCAGGCCGCGCACGTTGAGCTGCTCGGCCATATAATACATCATCGCCTCGGACTCGTCGTCCTTGAGACCGAAGATCTCGATGAACGGCGACATGCGGATGCCGACCCGGTCGTAGCCGTAGACGCTGGCCACGGCGTCGACGATCTCCAGCACCACCCGGGCGCGATTCTCCAGTGAACCGCCGTAGCGATCGGTACGCTGATTCGAGCCGGTCGCCATGAACTGCTGCAGCAGATAGGCGTTGGCGGCATGCACCTCGACCATGTCGAAGCCGGCCCGCTTCGAGCGAACGGCGGCCTGGCGGTAGCTCTCCACCAGCTCGGGGATCTCCTCGGTTTCCAGCGCCCGCGGCGTGCTGGCATCCTCGCGCCCGGAGGTGCCGTCCTCGAACTCGACATAGCACTGGGCGCCCTCACCACGAATGGCACTGGGCGCCACCGGCTTCTGGCCGTTCGGCTGGACCCGCTCGTTGGAGACCCGGCCCACGTGCCAGAGCTGCATGGCGATACGGCCACCGCGAGCATGCACGGCCTCGACCACTTGTTTCCAGCCGGCTTCCTGCTGATCGTTCCAGATGCCGGGAGTATAGACGTAGCCGACCGCGGTGGGCGAGACATTGGTGGCCTCGCAGATGATCATGCCGGCGCCGGCACGCTGGCCGTAGTAGGTGGCGTGCATTTCGCCGGGAATGCGATCGGGCATCCGTGCCCGGGTCAGCGGCGCCATGATTACCCGGTTGGGAATCTCCAGCGAACCCAGCTTCAGCGGGGTGAACAGTGTCGGGTATGCCACACGAATCTCCTTTGCCATGATGTCCGGCAGCACGCTCGCCGGACAGGACTGTTGCCGTGAACGAGGATATGGCGATCATTAGGTAGCTTATCAACCATCCGCGGGAGATTCGCTGGCAGGCGCTGCTGACGAGCCGCTGAATCCCTTGATCAGCCGCTGCCGGAACTCATCCATGCCCCAGGTCGCCGACGTCTCGCCGGGAATCATGCCCCGGGTCCAGCCCCACCGACCGAATGCCTGCAACACTTCGCGATCACGGGTCATCAGATGCACCGGTACTTCGCGCGAGGCGTGGTTACCGGTAATGATCGAGGCCGGCTGGTGATCCCCCAGGGCGATGACCACCAGGTCGTCGTCACCATAATAGGCAACGAATGACCCCAGCGCCTGAAGCGAGTAGTCGATCGCCTTGCGGTACTGGTGTCTTACCCGATCGCTGTCCTGCCAGACGACCGAGGGCGGGTCATTGGCATCGGCCCACCGGGAAAGGATGCGCCCCTCCTTCACCTGCTCCCAGCCCACCATGGGGGGTACCGGCACCCAGGGCGCATGGCTCGAGACCGTGGAAATCATTGCCATCAGTGGCGGCCGATCATCACGTCCCAGTTCGAGACGCTGGAAGGCCGAGTAGGTGTATTGATCGGGCATGGTGATCCAGTTGTAGGGTCTGCCCCGATACCCCAGGTTGCGTGCATCCAGAGTCCGCTGGAAGCCGAACCAGCGTCCCGCCGGCCAGTCCGAGGTAATGGCCGGTGAGACATCCACGGTACGCCAGCCGGCGCGCCCGAACAGCCGGGCCAGTGGCACCCGCTGACTGCCGATGACCCAGTTGTAGCGCCGCTGGCTGTCGATCCACAGCCCGGTCTGCAGCGTGGTATGCGCCAGCCAGCTCTGTCCTCCCACGGTGGGCGAATGCACCCAGGCGCTGCGGGTGCGAAACCCGCTGCGCTCGAGCTCGCCCTCGATGGTGCGCAGGCGCTGTTCGAGCTGCGGCGCGTAACGGGGGTCCTCGAGGGCACTGCGTCCATAGGATTCGAGAAAGACGATCACGATGTCCTTGCCGGCCAGCTGCGAGAACAGTCGGGCAGTGGGCACATCAATATCGGGATGCCGGGCCACCTCCCGGCGCAGCTCGGCCAGCTCGTGCAGATTGCGCCATGACTGCTGCACATGCGCCAGCAGCAGTCGACTCGAGTGCGCCGGCGCCGCCGGTTGCTGGTTCGGCGCTGGCTGGCCGAGCGCCAGGGTGCCGGCCAGCCAGACGGCATAGAGTACCGCACCCCCCTGCCAGCCGCGCCGTCCGGCATGGCTCTGCAGCGCGGCCCGGGCACGGCGGGCAATGCGCAACAGGGCACGCTGCAGCAGCCATGCCAGCAGCAGCAGCACTACCGCAGCCCCAACCAGCAGCGCCAGTGCCGGGCCACGACCCAGGCTGCCGCTGAGGAAATCCCACGCCGGCATCAGCAGGCGCCAGTCGGCGACCGGGTCGAAGATGCGCCAGTAGGCGACCAGCGCCACCATGTCGGCCAGCTTGAACAGCGTCAGCAGGGTCAGCAGCACGGCCATCAGCGTGCAGACCGGTGTCCGCAGTGCGCGTGGCGTGAGTGCCAGCAGCAGGACGATGACCGGCAGCTCGACGGGGGCCCGGAGCCCGGCCAGCGGGGTCAGCATCTCGCGCTGATGGGGCAGCGCCAGCACCCCGAAGATCAGCATCAGTGCCAACAGGGTGCCACCTGCCCTGCCACACCCTGTAACTGCCCTGCCGCGCATGCGACCTCCCGTCACGGTATTACGGATAACGGTCTTACTTATAAAAGCGTGACAACGACCGGATCACCTGCAGAGCGATCTGCTGATCGAGCTGAAAATCCTCGACCGGTCTGTTGTGCAGATCGAAGGTCTGATAGTTGCCACCCGGATAAGCCTCGACGATATGCTGCCGGGTCCGGACGGCGTAATCCATGTAGCTGCCGATCAGCCACCAGCGCCGGGGCTCGTGATCGAACAGTGACTGCCCGATCCCATAGGCAAAAGCGGGTGCCTGACAGCCCAGCACCTGTTTCATCAGCGTCGGGACGATGTCCATGTGGCTGGTGGTGCGATCGATACTCATGGCCGCCCGCCCGGGCCAGTGGATGATCAGCGGTACATGGGTCTGGGCATCGGTGAAGTTGCTGCCATGGCCCCAGAAGTTGCGATGGTTGTCATTGAACTCCTCGCCATGATCGCTGGTGAAGATCACGATGGTGTTCTCCAGCAGCCCCTTTCGTTGCAGATCTGCCAGTATCTTCCCGATCAGCCGATCATCATACCGCGCCGCGGTCCGATAGCGGTTGTAGTACGGTGCGGGATCGAAATTCGGCCCCAGCTCCAGATGCTGCACCTTCTGCCAGTAGGGCTGGAAGGGGTGCGGAAAGTCCGGGGGCACGCTGTAACCATGCACGGCGTCATAGAACAGAAAGCCGAAGAAGGGCTTCGGTTCGCCCGTTTCACCGGTGGGGCGATGCTCCAGATAATGGAGGAAATCCCGGGTAATCCGCGCATCGCGCTGCCAGGGGGTGGCCCCGGGCGTGGAGGTCCGCAGATTGCTGACCGAGGAGAAGGCAGTGCGATCAAAGGCCGGGCTGGTCAGGGTGGCCGAGCCCAGCACCTTCAGATCATAGCCGTCACGCTGGAACTGACGCATCATCACCGGCGCCCGCTGACTGGCGGCGAAGGCATCCCAGTAGGTGCTGGGCAGACCGTAGAAGAGACTGAACAACCCCGCCTTGGTGGAGTTGCCGCCTGACAGATGATGGCGAAAGCG
This sequence comes from Kushneria sinocarnis, assembly GCF_003633775.1. GTDB lineage: Bacteria > Pseudomonadota > Gammaproteobacteria > Pseudomonadales > Halomonadaceae > Kushneria > Kushneria sinocarnis. The sequence goes on along the minus strand of NZ_RBIN01000011.1, from coordinate 2,431 downwards.
CAGGATGTGCTCGCCTCGGGCAAAGTCGGCAATATTGGGTGTGGCCTGAGCATCGAGGGTATCGGCACGCCAGGCGTCGATGCCGACAATCAGCACATTGGGCCGCTCGGCCGGCCGGTCGCACTGCAGGGGCCGGGTCGGATAATCGAGCGCATGGTCCTGGTCATGATGCACCGCAAGATCGGTCGGGCGATGATCGCGCTGCTGCTGTAGATCGACCCAGCCGTGATCGGTAAAGAACCGCTTGGCGGTCGCCGGGTAGAACAGCGGCAGTACCCGGTCGAGGGAAGTAATGCCGCGATTGTAGTGTGCATCGGCCCAGGCGTGCCAGCCATGCACCAGCGGCAGCAGCACGATCGTCACCGCCGTGGCCAGCCAGCCGAAGCCCCGGGCCCCGCGGCGGGCCAGGCGGCCACCGAGCGCGGAGAGCCCGACCATCATGGCCAGCAGTGCGGCAACACTGACACCGGTGACCAGCCAGGTCAGCGCCGAGAAGGAGAAGACTTCGCCGCCGGCATGCAGCATCAGATCGAAGATGAAACCGCTGAGATGAAAGCGATACTGGGCGAAGACTTCAGTATCGATCAGCAGTGTCAGCTGGGCCAGCGTCGCCAGCACGATGGCCGGCGGCCGAATCAACCGTGGCCTTGGCAGCAGCAGCAGCAGCGGCCAAAGCACGAGCAGTGCCAGCGCGGCCAGAGCCAGAAAATGCGCCGGCAGCGCAAGCCCTGTCCAGAGGCGATCCTGCCAGTCCCGCGGATCGGCCCACTCCACCAGACGCAGTGCAATCAGCGCGGCCAGCAGGCCATTGAAAAAGACAAACCAGTTGGCCCAGCGCCACAGCTCCTGCCGTGAAACCCGGGACCGAAAACCCGCTATCCACTCCCTGACAGACATTCTTCCTCTCGTTCCCGAAGCGGTCGCAGCCAGTACGACCCGTTTTGATTAGCCGGTTAATGATACCGCTGAATTCGGCAAAGGGAACCTTGCACCTCGCTACTACCGGGCGGCATCATGAAAACTGACCCATTCCGGTCGCGAACGCGATCGTCGCCACTCATGCCGAGTTCGAGTATCAATGAGCCAGTTCTGGAGCCCGGGGGTTCACCGGTTGACCCCCTATACACCCGGCGAGCAGCCTCGCCAGAAGCTGATCAAGCTGAATACCAACGAGAACCCGTGGCCGCCGGCACCGGGCGTCGAACGGGTGCTGCGCCACTTCGAAAGCGAACAGCTGCGCCGTTATCCCGATCCGGAAGCCACGGCGCTGCGCGAGGCACTGGCGAGAGAGTATTCGGTCGATGTCAGTCAGGTCTTTGTCGGCAATGGTTCCGATGAAGTACTGGCGCTGGCCTTTCAGGCCTTCTTTTTGCATGACGCGCCACTGCTGATGCCGGAAATCAGCTACAGCTTCTATCCGGTCTACTGCCGGCTCTACGGTATCGGGCCCCGCACCATCCCGCTGAACGAGCAGTGGCAGGTGGATCTGGAGGGCTTCGAGGGAGAGCACGCCGGTATCGTCTTCGCCAACCCCAACGCGCCCACCGGGCATGGTCATGAGCGTGCCGACATTCGCAGACTGCTCGAGCGGATGCGTGAACGGGTGGTGCTGATCGATGAGGCCTACGCCGACTTCGGTGGCGAGAGCGCCGTGCCGCTGATCGAAGAGCATCCCAACCTGCTGGTGACCGGCACCTTCTCCAAGTCGCGCAGCCTGGCGGGATTGCGCATCGGCTTTGCCATCGGCTCGCGTGAGCTGATCGAAGGGCTCGACCGGGTCAAGGATTCCTTCAACTCCTACCCGCTCGACATGCTGGCCATCGAAGCCGGCGTTGCCGCCCTGGCCGATCGCGACCACTTCGAACACTGTCGGCGTGCGGTCATGGCGACCCGCGATCACACGCGCCAGGCACTTGAAGCGATGGGCTTCGAGGTCCTGCCCTCGCAGACCAATTTCCTGCTCGTGCGCGCTACTCGCCAGCCTGCTGCCGAAATCTTTGCAGCGCTGCGGGAGGAGTACGGCATTCTGGTCAGGCACTTCAATACTGATCAACTGCGCGATTTCCTGCGTATCTCGATCGGCAGCGAGGACGAGATGCAGGCACTGATCGAAGCCCTGGGCGAGATCGGCGCCGGCTGAGGGGGTGCGGGGCCGGCGCGGCGCGCCAGGCCCGGGCTCGCCCTGCCGCCGAGTCGTGTGAGCACGCCTCCGGAGCGATCGGCACGCGCCGCGGCGCCTCATCCCGGCCGGCAGGGCCGCCCATGACTGCCCGCCGGGCGTGACCGGCGCGGCCATGAGCCGGACAGTAAAAAGCCCCGACCATGGGGCCGGGGCTTTTCGGAAGGGGTGCCTGACGATGACCTAGTCTCGCATGGGGAGTCCCCACACTACCCTCGGCGCTGAGCGGTTTCACTGCCGAGTTCGGCATGG
>NZ_RBIN01000010.1 GCF_003633775.1 Kushneria sinocarnis | reverse complement strand
CCATGCCGAACTCGGCAGTGAAACCGCTCAGCGCCGAGGGTAGTGTGGGGACTCCCCATGCGAGACTAGGTCATCGTCAGGCACCCCTTCCGAAAGCCCCGGCCCCATGGTCGGGGCTTTTTACTGTCCGGCTCATGGCCGCACCGGCCACGCCCGGCGGGCAGTCATGGGCGGCCCTGCCGGCCGGGGTGAGGCGCCGCGGCGCGTGCCGATCGCTCCGGAGGCGTGCTCACACGACTCGGCGGCAGGGCGAGCCCGGGCCTGGCGCGCCGCGCCGGCCCCGCACCCCCTCAGCCGGCGCCGATCTCGCCCAGGGCTTCGATCAGCGCCTGCATCTCGTCCTCGCCGACATGGCCTGCGACCCGCCGAGCGCTGCCGTGACCTGCTCTGGGCGCATGCCCTCGACGTTTTGCTGCAGTGATCGAAGCGTCAGACTCTCCCCGGTTCTGTACCGGGCTGCCGGTGGTCAGGCGCTGCCGGTGGATGAGGCACGTCCCGTCAGACCATCAAGTGCTTGCCGATCCAGTCGCGCACGGTCCACCTTGAGGTAGGCCACCCCTTCATCGGAGGCCACCAGTGCGTCCTCGACGCCTGCAATGGCCTGCAACCGGGCGGTCAGTGCTGCCTCCTGCCCGACGGGCATCCGTTCCAGTGACACGAGTTCGGTTGCAAGATAGCGTGGTGCCGGCATTCGCCAGATGATCAATGTCCAGATCAGTGCCAGTACGGCAGCGGCGCCGAACACGGCACTGACCCCCAGTGTACCTGCCACTGCACCGCCGGCTGCGCCGCCAAGAGAGGTGCCGAGAAACTGGCTGGTAGAGTAGATTCCCATTGCCGTGCCCTTGGTACCGGCCGGCGCGGCCTTGCTGATCAGGGAGGGCAGGCTCGCCTCGAGCAGATTGAAGGCGACGAAGAACAGCCAGAGCAGCGCGATCAGCCACCAGCTCTGCGGCGGCAGCAGGCTCATGAGTGTCAGGATGATGACCAGCGAAGCCACGGTGCCGGTGAACACGAGCTTCATGTGACGATATTTCTCGGCTGCAATGATCAGCGGGATCATGCCGACAAAGGCGGTGGCCATGACCGGCAGATAGACCCAGCCGTGTTCCGACGCCGGGATACCGAGCGCCGCAAGACGCACGGGTACCGCCACGAAACACCCGGTCAGAATGGCATGCAGCGAGAGGATCGAGAAATCCAGCCGCAGCAGATCCGGACGCCGCAGCATGCTGAAAAACTGACTGCGATCCAGGCCGACATCACGATGCCGCTGGCGTGCTGCTCCCGGTACGACGCGCCAGAGCACCAGCAGGCCGAGCGCGGCCAGCAGGGCCGTGCTCCAGAAGACGCCGGCCAGCCCGGCAGCGTGAGCGATCAGGGGGCCGATGACCATGGCCAGCGCAAAGGCGATACCGATGCTCATGCCGATGGTGGCCATGGCGGTGGTACGGACTTCTTCGCGTGTACGATCGGCCAGTAGCGCCATGATGGCACCGGCCACGGCGCCGCTGCCCTGGATGCAGCGGCCGATGATGACGCCGTAGATGGAGGTCGCCAGCGCGGCGACCACACTGCCGACAATGAACAGCAGCAGCCCCAGGGCGATCACCGGCTTGCGGCCGGTGCGATCGGAAAGCATGCCGAAGGGGATCTGCAGGATTGCCTGGGTCAGGCCGTAACCACCCAGAGCCACGCCGACCAGCGCCGGCGTGGCGTATTCGAGATGGCTGCTGTAGAGCGCCAGAATGGGCAGGACCATGAACAGACCCAGCATCCTGACGCCATAGAGCAGCGCTAGCCCGGTAATGGCGCGAGATTCGATATTCAGCAGTAGCGAGGAGCGTTTCATGTTTCCAGGCGTATTGTGGTGAAGGAAAGCAGTATCCGGCAGCCGCAGCACGTGATCCGGGTTAAGCCATGCGCCTGCAGGGGCTCTCAGGGGGGCATGGTGCTGTTATCATGAGCATCAGGCCTTCCTGGTGGCAGGCTGTTGTAACAGGGCTGGCTGCATGATGGCGAGCAGGGAAGGGACCGGCAGTAACATGGCCGCGGACCATCGCATTGAGACGTGTCATGTTACCGAGAGTTCCGCTGGCGCCTTCGGGTTAGACTAAAGTCTTAAAAGTATGCTACTCATACGACTTGCGGCTCATGGATAAAAAAACAAACAATAGTCCGCTGCCATCCATGCGACCCGTAGCTGCACCGGAACACGCCAGCGCTGCCTGAGTCGTTTCGCAGGAGATGGCTCTTAAGCCTGAACCAGGGAGCATGCCTGTTCGACCCTGAACAGACAACCCCGTACAGGCGACAGCCCGTTACCTGAAGTTCAATTTGCCCGCAGGGTGACATCATCCTTCCCTTCGAAGGCTTTTCAGGTAGGAAGTCCGGCAGGCCTGGTCTCAGGCGCTTCCGAGCCGGAGGTTTGCGCAATGGCACAAGGAAACATCAAGAGGCTGCAAAATGATAGAGAAGAGCTTGAAGTCGCTTAAGGCGCTGATCCCTCTGGTCGTGTCCGCACTGGTGCTGAGTGGTTGCAATGCGGCACTGATGGATCCCAGCGGGCCGGTCGGCAAGGAGCAGAAGTCGCTGATCCTGAGCTCATTCTGGATCATGCAGATTGTGGTAATACCCGTCATCATCATGACCGTGGTATTTGCGTGGCGCTATCGTCGCAACAATCGCAAGGCGACCTACTCGCCGAACTGGGCGCATTCCAACAAGATCGAAGCGGTGGTCTGGGCCGTGCCCGCCGTGATCATCCTGTTTCTGGGCATCATTACCTGGCAGACCTCCCATTCGCTGGACCCTCACAAGCCGATCGGCGAAGAGGGTGAGGCCATGGAGATTCAGGCAATCTCGCTCGACTGGAAATGGATGTTCATCTATCCGGAGCAGGGTATCGCCACCATCAATGAACTGTATTTCCCGGTGGACCGTCCGGTGTATTTCAATGTGACTTCGGAAACCGTCATGAACGCCTTCTTCATTCCCCGCCTGGGCAGTCAGATCTATGCCATGGCCGGAATGGATAACGACCTCTATCTCGAGGCCGATCAGCAGGGTGTCTATACCGGCAAATCGGCGCACTACAGCGGCAAGGGCTTCTCCCAGATGTCCTTCGAGACGCATGTCACTGATCAGCAGGAGTTCGAGAACTGGGTGAACCGGGTACGCCAGGCCGACAGGCAGCTGACCTATACCGGCAGTTATCAGGATGTCGCCAAGCCCAGTGTCAATGACCCGGTCGAGTACTTCCATCCCGTGGAGTCCGGGCTGTATGAGCGTGTCATTACCAGTTTCCAGAGTGGTCACGGTCAGCCTGAAAACGGCCAGCAGCCCACGGGCGCAGAAGCAGCGGAGTAAACATCATGTTGGGAAAACTCAGTCTATCAGCGATTCCCTATCACGAACCCATCATCATGGGTGCCGTCGGGGGCATGGCGCTTGCCGGACTGGTCGTGGTGGCAGCGCTTACCTACTTCCGGAAATGGACCTATATCTGGAAGGAATGGATTACCTCGGTCGATCACAAGAAGATCGGCATCATGTACCTGATCGTGGCGCTGGTCATGCTGCTGCGCGGCTTTGCCGACGCCATCATGATGCGGACCCAGCAACTGATTGCCTATGGCGGTGCCGAGGGCTACCTGCCCCCACACCACTATGACCAGATCTTTACCGCGCACGGCGTGATCATGATCTTCTTCGTGGCCATGGGACTGGTCATCGGCCTGATGAACATCGCCGTGCCACTGCAGATCGGCGCCCGCGACGTGGCGTTTCCGTTTCTGAACAACGTCAGCTTCTGGATGTTTGCCGCGGGCATGGTGCTGGTCAACCTGTCGCTGTTCGTGGGCGAGTTCGCCAAGACCGGCTGGCTGGCCTATGCGCCGCTCTCGGGGCTCAAGTACAGTCCCGGAGTCGGCGTGGATTACTGGATATGGGCGCTACAGCTCTCCGGGGTCGGGACCACGCTGACCGGTGTCAACTTCTTCGTCACCATTCTGAAGATGCGTGCGCCGGGCATGACCATGTTCCGCATGCCGATCTTTACCTGGACGGCGCTGTGCACCAACGTATTGATCATTGCCGCCTTCCCGATCCTGACGGTCACCATTGCACTGGTGACGCTGGATCGCTATATCGGCACCCATTTCTTCACCAATGACATGGGTGGCAACCAGATGATGTATACCAATCTCATCTGGGCCTGGGGTCATCCCGAAGTCTATATCCTGATCCTGCCGATGTTCGGGATCTTCTCGGAGGTCGTGGCGACCTTCTCGCGCAAGCGGCTATTCGGCTACAACACCATGGTCTGGGCGACCGTTGCGATCACCGTGCTGTCGTTCTTGGTCTGGCTGCATCACTTCTTCACCATGGGTGCGGGCGCCAACGTCAATGCCTTCTTCGGCATTGCCACCATGATCATCGCCATCCCCACCGGGGTGAAGATCTTCAACTGGCTGTTCACCATGTATCGCGGCAGCCTGCAGTTCAATGCCGCCATCCTGTGGACCATCGGCTTTCTGATCACCTTTACCATCGGTGGCATGACCGGGGTGATGCTGGCCGTGCCGGGCGCCAACTTCGTGCTGCACAACACCCTGTTCGTGATTGCGCACTTCCACAACGTCATCATCGGTGGCGTGGTCTTCGGTGCCATGGCCGGCATCTCCTACTGGTTCCCGAAGGCGTTCGGTTTCATGCTGGATGAAAAGTGGGGCAAGCGTTCCTTCTGGTTCTGGCTGATCGGCTTCTATCTGGCCTTCATGCCGCTCTACATCCTGAGCTTCATGGGCGCCACCCGTCGCATGCAGTCCTATGTCGATCCGAGCTGGCATCCGCTGATGGTGGTGGCATGGGTCGGTGCCGTCTGCATTCTTGCCGGCATCATGTGCACTGTCATGCAGTTCTACGTCAGCATCCGCGATCGCAAGAAGAATCGCGTGCTCAGCGGCGATCCCTGGGATGCGCGTACGCTGGAGTGGCTGGCACATTCGCCGCCGGCTTTCTACAACTTCGCCAAGATTCCGGAAGTCAGCTCTGTCGATTCGCTGTGGGATCGCAAGGAGCGGGGTGAAAACATCTACGAGGAGCCGGATCATTACGAGGATATCCACATGCCTCGCAATACCACGGCAGGCCCGGTGCTCTGCCTGTTTGCCCTGATCATGGGCTTTGCCCTGGTGTGGCATATCTGGTGGATGGCGATCGGCGGTTTCGTGGGTGTGATCGTGACCTTCATCGTGCGCAGCTTCAACGAGGACATCGACTATTACGTGCCTGCCGCGGAAGTCGAGCGAATCGAGAAGGAATATCGGCAACAGGCGGAGATGCAGGCGTAAGTCATGACAAGTCAAACCATGGATCACCAAAACGCGCATCATGCGGATGATCATGAGCACGATCATCATCAGGAAACCATAGCCACCAAGTATCTGGGGTTCTGGATCTACCTGATGAGCGACTGTGTTCTGTTCGGAACCCTATTCGCTACCTATGTCGTACTGATGAACTCGACCGCCGGAGGCCCCGGCGGTTCCGAAATCTTCGAACTCGGCTTCGTGCTGATCGAAACGTTCCTGCTGCTGTTCAGCAGCTTTACCTACGGTGTGGCCGTACTGGCGATGCATCGCGGCAACAAGTCGCAGGTGCTGCTGTGGCTGGTCATCACCTTCCTGCTGGGCTTCGGCTTCGTGTCGATGGAGATCTACGAGTTCGCCCATCTGATTCATGAGGGGTACGGGCCGGATCGCAGTGCCTTCCTGTCCTCCTTCTTTACCCTGGTCGGTACCCACGGTCTGCACGTCTCCTTCGGACTGCTGTGGATGCTGGTACTGATCTTCCAGGTGGCGCGAAAGGGGCTGACCCAGGCCAATGAACCCAGGATCATGTGCCTGAGTCTGTTCTGGCACTTCCTCGATGTCATCTGGATCTGTGTATTCACCGTCGTGTATCTGCTGGGAGTACTGCAATGAGCGACAAGGCAGGGATTACCGACGCCGGGTCCTCCGGTGACCACGGTCACGAGGGGAACCTGAAGACCTATGTGCTGGGACTGATCTTCTCCATCGTGCTGACGATCATTCCCTTCGGCATGGTCATGCTGGGCGGTTTCGGCATGGTGCCAACGGTGATCGTGCTGGCGATCACGGCCGTGCTGCAGGTCCTGGTTCAGCTGATCATGTTCCTGCACATGAATACCAAGTCCGGCGAGGGCTGGAACATGGCTTCCTTCGCCTTTGCCGTGATGGTCGTGGGTATCGTGATTGTCGGCTCGCTGTGGATCATGTTCCACCTGAATCATTTCATGATGATGAGCAGCTAAGAAGCTCATCCGATGTTCAGGAGATACCTTCATCTTGCCAAGCCGGGAATCGTCACGGGCAACCTGATCACGGTGACGGGCGGTTTCCTGCTGGCTTCCCGCGGCGATATCGATGTGCTGCTGCTGCTGGCCACGATCATTGGTGTTTCGCTGGTCGTGGCCTCCGGTTGCGTGCTCAACAACATCATCGATCGTGACATCGATCGGCTGATGGCGCGCACCTGCAATCGCTCGCTGGTGCAGGGAACCGTGAATGTACAGGTGGCGCTGGGCTATGCGGTACTGATGGGGCTGGCAGGCTTTGCCCTGCTGGCCTTCGGTGCCAATCTGCTGGCAGCCGGCGTAGCCCTGATCGGGTTTCTGATCTACGTCGGGGTCTATAGCCTATGGGTCAAGCGTCACACGGTGCATGGCACCGTGATCGGCAGCCTTTCCGGGGCCTCGCCACCGGTCATCGGGTATTGTGCCGTTACCGGCCGTTTCGATGCCGGCGCGCTGCTGCTACTGGTAATCTTCAGCCTGTGGCAGATGCCGCACTCCTATGCCATTGCCATCTTCCGCTATGATGACTATGCCGCGGCTTCGATACCGGTGCTGCCGGTACGGCGCGGCATCGCTTCGACCCGACGTCATATCATCGGCTATATCGTCGCTTTCATCGTGGCGTCACTGCTGTTGACCCTGATCGGTTATACGGGTTACGTCTATCTTGTGATTGCTGCACTGGTGGGTGGGTACTGGCTGAAACTGGCGCTGACCTACCGCGACTGCAGTGATGACCGCGCCTGGGCAAAGCGGGTCTTTCTCTATTCGATCCTGGTCGTCACGATGCTCAGCGTCGCGATGTCCGTCGATTTCGCCCCCCGCGTGCCGACACCCGCCTCGGCCTGAGCCAATCGCGGCGGCGCTGCCGCCGTGCTTCCTGCCTGCGGATGCGACATGTTGTCGCAATCCCTTACCTTTTTGCACTTTCTTGTCTATTGTCGGGTGTCTGAACACCATACTGGACCCGGACTCATGGGCAGGGAGTATCCCCGATGGCTGGATTAGAAGCGCTGGATCTGGCGCGCTTTCAATTTGCCTTTACCGTTTCCTTTCATATCCTGTTCCCCGCCTTTTCGATCGGTCTGGCCAGTTACCTGATGATCCTGGAAGGGTTGTGGCTCAGGACGGGACGCGAGGTCTATCACAACCTCTACCGCTTCTGGGTGCGCATCTTCGCCGTGGCCTTCGGGCTCGGTGTGGTTTCGGGCGTGGTCATGGCCTATCAGTTCGGAACCAACTGGAGCGGTTTTGCCGAACGGGCCGGTGACATCACCGGGGTGCTGCTGACCTATGAGGTCCTGACGGCCTTCTTCCTCGAGGCCGGGTTCCTCGGCATCATGCTGTTCGGTGAAGACCGGGTCGGCAAGCGGCTGCACTTCTTTGCCACCTGCATGGTGGCGATCGGCACCCTGATTTCGATGACCTGGATTCTGATGTCCAACAGCTGGATGCAGACGCCGGCAGGTTACGAAATCGTGGATGGGCGCTTCGAGCCGGCCAACTGGCTGGCCATCATGTTCAATCCCTCCTTTCCCTACCGGATTGTTCACATGGGCCTGGCCGCGTTCATCTCGGTGGGTTTCGTGGTCGGTGGCGTGGGTGGCTATCACCTGTTGCGCAACCGACGTGACGAGGCGGCGCGCAAGATGTTTTCCATGGCAATGTGGGCGATCGTGGTAGCGCTGCCACTGCAGATCATGGCCGGCGACATGCACGGGCTCAATACGCTCGAACATCAGCCTGCCAAGGTGGCTGCCATGGAAGGACACTGGGAGAACGAGCCGGGATCGGCCGGAATGCCGCTGGTGCTGTTCGGCATGCCGGACATGGACAGCGCCAGCAATCGCTTCGAAATTACCGTACCGCACGCCAGCAGCCTGATCCTGACCCACTCATGGAACGGTCAGATCGAAGGTCTCAAGCAGTGGCCCCGGGACGAATGGCCGGACGTGCCGCTGGTGTTCTGGACCTTCCGGATCATGGTCGGGCTCGGCATGCTGATGCTGGGTGTTGGTCTGCTGGGACTGTTCCTGCGCTGGCGGGGTCGGCTTTACGACAGCGCCTGGTTTCATCGGGCCATGATGTTTGCCACGCCAGTGGGCTTCATTGCCCTGCTGGCCGGCTGGATCACGACCGAGGCGGGCCGCCAGCCGTGGGTGGTCTACGGCATGCTGCGGACCACCGATGCAGTGTCCTCGCTGCATGCCGGCAGCCTGTGGGCCAGTCTGGTCGGTTTCCTGCTGGTCTATGCCATCATCTTCGGGATCGGCATCTATTATATGGTCAGACTGGTACGGGCCGAACCGATGGCACAGGAGCCCCACGGTGGGCCGGGCGAGGAGCGTCAGCCCAAGCGACCGATGTCGGGTGCTGACGAAGCGTTCGAAGAGCAGAACTGAGAGGGATGACCATGACCATTGATCTGCCGTTAATCTGGTATTTCCTGATCGGTTTCGCCGTGGCCATGTATGTGGTCATGGACGGATTCAGTCTCGGGGTCGGTATCCTCTATCCGTTCTTCAGGGACGATGCCCACCGCGACGTCATGATGAATACCACATCGCCGGTATGGGATGGCAACCAGACCTGGATGATTCTGGGTGGGGCAGGGCTGTACGGCGCGTTTCCACTGGCCTATGCCACCTTCCTGCCGGCGCTCTACCTGCCGCTGATCCTGATGCTGCTGTCGCTGATCTTTCGCGGCATCGCCTTCGAGTTCCGCTTCAAGTCGACCCGTTCGCGCAAGTGGTTCGATCTGGCCTTCAGCGGCGGCTCGATGGTAGCCACCTTCAGCCAGGGCATGGTGCTGGGGGGAATCATCAACGGGCTGAACGTGGAAAACCGCAGCTTTGCCGGCGGTCCGTTCGACTGGTTTTCGCCCTTTGCCCTGTTCATCGGCGTTGCCCTGATCATCGGCTACGCCCTGCTGGGGGCCAGCTGGCTGATCATGAAGACCGAGGGCAGTCTGCAGCGTCGCTGCTATCAGCTGGCCCGGCCCCTGACCATCCTGATGGTGCTGTGCACCCTGATCGTGGGGGTGTGGACACCGCTGGATAACAGCCGGGTCGCCGAGCGCTGGTTCACCTTCCCCAATATCCTCTGGTTCTCTCCGGTACCGGTGCTGGTAGTACTGCTGGCCTGGAGCATCTGGGACGGGGTTACCCACTCGCACGAGCGCAGGCTGTTCTTCAAGGTGCTGGGGCTGTTCTTCCTTGGTCTCTCGGGGCTGGTGATCAGTTTCTTCCCGCTGATCATTCCGCCGGACGTTACCATGTGGGATGCAGCCTCTTCGCGGGCAAGCCAGCTGTTCCTGCTGATCGGTTATGCTGTGCTGATTCCGATCATCCTGGCCTATACCGGCTACAGCTATTATGTCTTTCGTGGCAAGGTGCGCGAGGGTGAGGGGTATTACTGAGCGGGCCGAAGCGGCATGTCGGCGGGGCTGATCCGGGCCTGCGGCGGCACTGTCTGGTGCTGACAGCGCTGCTGCATTTGCCAATCAGCGCATGAATGTTTAGCCTTGCAAGCGCCCTCCGGGGCGCTTTTTTCGTGCGGGGCAGCCGCTTTCCCTCCCTTGCCAGCTCCCGCCGGTCGGTCCGGGCCGACAAGAGTCGAGTGCGACGCAATACAGGAAGACGCAATGAACGTTCGCGATCTGGTACGCGTATTGAGTGACGGGCAGTTTCACTCGGGCGAACAGCTCGGAGAAATGTTCGGCGTCAGCAGAACCGCCATCTGGAAACAGTTGCAGAAGCTCGAGGCACTGGGGATCACGATCGAGGCGGTTCGCGGACGCGGTTACCGAGTCGCTCGTCCCATGGAGCTGCTGGATGGTGGCCGGATTGTCGCCGATCTTCCCAGGGATGCACGACAGCAGCTGTCGCGCCTGTTCGTGGAGTCCCAGCTGGAATCGACCAATACCTTCCTGCTGGAACGCTTTGCCCAGGGCGCCGGGCATGCGGAAGTCTGTGTGGCTGAAGTGCAGACAGCCGGTCGCGGGCGTCGGGGGCGGAGCTGGCATGGCAGCTGGGGGGCCGGCATCCACTTTTCGCTGGGCTGGTGCTTCGAGAGCGGCGTGGCGGCCATCGAGGGACTGAGCCTTGCGATCGGCGTCAGCATGGCCGAGCTGCTGCAGACCTTCGGCGTCGATATCCTGCTCAAATGGCCCAATGATCTGCTGGTCGAGCACCACGGAGAGATCCACAAGCTGGGCGGTATCCTGACCGAAGTGCGGGGTGACATGGAGGGGCCCTGCGAGGTGGTGATCGGTATCGGGCTCAACGTCGCCTTTGGCGAAGCCGACCGGCAGCGCCTGGAGCAGTCGGCAGCCGGCCTGCATGAGCTGGTACCGGGGCTGTCCCGCAACGCGCTGATCAGCAGCATGATCGATGAGCTGATGGCACTGTTGCCACGCTTCGAGCGGCAAGGGTTCGGGGCCTGGCAGGCCGACTGGAATGCACGTCACTATTACACCAACCGGGCGGTTGTGCTGCAGCAGGGGAGTCGATACTGGGAGGGTATCGCTCAGGGCGTGAATGAACAGGGCAATCTTGCCGTTCGCATCGATGATCGGGAAGTGATCTTTTCGGGTGGTGAAATCTCGCTGCGGGCTTCAGGATGATTCTGGATCTCGATATCGGCAATACGCTTTCCAAATGGCGTCTCAAGGATCGCACCACCAGCGAGATCCGCTCGCGCGGGGCGGTCTGGACCCGGGAGCAGTGGCGGCCGGGAGCGGATATTCCCGATCTCGATGTGATTACGGCCATTCGCATTTCCAACGTGGCGCGCAGCGAGGTGCTGGAGCAGACAGTCTCCCTGCTGAAGCGGCGGGTGGCGACCATTCACGTGGCGCGCTCGCGACGTGAAGCGCTCGGCGTGATCAACGGTTACGAGGAACCGGGGCGGCTGGGAGTGGATCGCTGGCTGGTCAGTCTGGCCGGTTATCAGTTGACCGGCGGCTGCATGGTGGTGGACTGCGGCAGCGCAATCACGGTGGATACCGTCCTGCCGGGTGGTGCTCACCTGGGTGGCTATATCCTGCCCGGGCTGCGGCTGATGAAGGAGAGCCTGCAGCTGGGCACCCGCAAGGTGGCGATCGACCCCGACGTGGAGCCGGGCGCCGTTCCCGGGCCCGGGCGCAACACCATTGATGCCGTCAATCATGGCGTCTACCTGGCTGCTATCAGTGCCATCAACCGAATCTACAGTGAAACCTGTGATGGCGAGAATATCGCCCTGCCCCTGTTGCTGACCGGAGGCGATGCCCGGGTTGTGTCGCGCGGCATCGAGCCGCCGCATGCCGTCTGGCCGGACATGGTCTATGCCGGGCTGGAAGCGCTGTTCCCGCTGACCGTGGCCGAGCGGGCCGGGCGGCTGGCGGGGGCGCCGGTGCTGCCCGAGCCGGCCTCGCTGGAGCGGATTCGTGCCGGGCTTGCATTCACGTCACTGCTCTGACAGAATGCGCCGCGTCGTGACAGAGGGGCAACCCGTCGAAATATCAACGGGTTGTGACAGGCCTTGACACGACAGCTCGATGCGGTAAGATGTGCCGCCACATCGGAGGGATACCCAAGTGGCCAAAGGGAGCAGACTGTAAATCTGCCGCGAAAGCTTCGGAGGTTCGAATCCTCCTCCCTCCACCAGTTTTCGGTTTCCGGAAGTTCCGGGATCAGTGCTGGAACAACGAGGCGGGCATAGTTTAACGGTAGAACCTCAGCCTTCCAAGCTGATGGTGCGGGTTCGATTCCCGCTGCCCGCTCCAGTATTGCAGCATCATGCTCGTGTAGCTCAGGGGTAGAGCACACCCTTGGTAAGGGTGAGGTCGACGGTTCAAATCCGTCCACGAGCTCCATATTCCGGGGTGATGGGTCAGGTTCTCGTCACTCCGTTTTCGAGAGTCCGGTGTCGTCGGCGCGGTTGTCTGTGATCGACGCTTCGGCTATAGTGGCCGCGCTCTTGACGGCAGTAACCGGGCAGAATAGGCCAGTAGCTCAATTGGCAGAGCAGCGGTCTCCAAAACCGCAGGTTGGGGGTTCGAGTCCCTCCTGGCCTGCCAGTCCTTCCCCAGGCTGGCGCGTCCCGAGTCTTCCGCTGTGCTATTGCCGTGCGCCCTGAGGAGATCCTGCCCATGAAACAGAATGCCGAGGTGCAGCAGGCATCGTCACGCTACGACGGCCTGAAGTGGGCGGTGGTCGTGGTGCTGGTGGCGCTGGCGGTTGCCGGCAATGCCTGGTTTGCCGATCAGGCCCTGCTCTACCGGGTCATCGGGGTCGTGGTGCTGGGCCTGATGGCTGCTGCAGTTGCACTGACCACCGGTCGCGGCAAGGCACTGGCCGAGCTGGCCCGCAATTCCAAGCGTGAAATTCAGCGTGTGGTCTGGCCGACGCGTCAGGAAACCGTCCAGACAACCGCCATCGTACTGGCAGCCGTGCTGATTGTCGGATTGATCCTGTGGTTGATCGACATGCTCTTTGGCTGGCTGGTTTCGAGCATCATAGGTTAGGAGCCCCCATGGCTATGCGCTGGTACGTCGTCCACGCCTACTCCGGTTTCGAGAAGCATGTCATGCGTTCGCTGGGCGAGCGCGTGAAGCTTTATGAAATGGAGGATCAGTTCGGCCAGATTCTGGTGCCGACCGAAGAAGTCGTGGAGATGCGGGAGGGCAAGCGCCGCAAGAGCGAGCGCAAGTTCTATCCGGGCTACGTGCTGGTCGAGATGGAAATGAATGATCGTACCTGGCACCTGGTCAACGAAACACCGCGTGTCATGGGGTTCATTGGCGGCACGCCGGAGAAGCCAGCCCCGCTGACGCAGCGCGAGGCCGAGGGTATCCTGCGTCGTGTGCAGGATGGCACCGATCAGCCGCGTCCCAAGACCGTCTTCGATGCCGGTGAAAGCGTACGGGTCATTGATGGCCCGTTTGCCGATTTCAACGGCGTGGTCGAGGAAGTCAACTACGAGAAAAGTCGCCTGCAGGTCAGTGTCATGATCTTCGGGCGCTCTACCCCCGTCGAGCTCGAGTTCTCGCAGGTCGAGAAGGAGTAGTCGGCGGATGATCGGAGCTCCGGTTTTCGACCGGAGCTCGAATCGGGGAGCCGCAAGGCGCTATGACCCAACCGGAGTAATCGCATGGCCAAGAAAGTACAGGCCTATGTCAAGCTGCAGGTTGCAGCGGGCAAGGCCAACCCCAGTCCGCCCGTCGGCCCCGCGCTGGGTCAGCACGGGGTCAATATCATGGAGTTCTGCAAGGCGTTCAACGCCGAGACCCAGGATATCGAGCCCGGATTGCCCACGCCGGTAGTCATTACGGTCTATGCCGACCGCAGTTTCACGTTCGTCACCAAGACCCCGCCGGCGCCGGTGCTGCTCAAGCGCGCAGCCGGCATCAAGTCCGGTTCGGGTGAGCCGAACAAGAACAAGGTCGGCACCGTGACCCGTGAACAGCTCGAGGAGATCGCGCGGACCAAGGAGCCCGATCTGACGGCCGCCAATCTCGACGCCGCGGTGCGTACCATTGCCGGTACCGCACGCAGCATGGGCCTGAACGTGGAGGGTCTCTGATCATGGCGAAACAGACCAAACGCATGAAGCAGATCCGCGAGCGGGTCGACTCCTCGAAGGTCTACAGCGTCGAGGAAGCCGTATCACTGCTCGCCGAGCTCTCTTCGGTCGGTTTCAAGGAATCGGTCGAAGTGGCTGTCAATCTGGGCGTTGATCCGCGCAAATCCGACCAGGTCGTGCGTGGCGCCACCGTGCTGCCCAACGGCACTGGGCGTGATGTGCGAGTGGCCGTCTTTGCCCAGGGCGCTGCCGCGGATGCCGCCCGCGAAGCCGGTGCCGATATCGTCGGCATGGATGATCTGGCCGAGCAGGTGCGTCAGGGCAAGCTCGACTTCGATGTGGTCATTGCAGCACCCGATGCCATGCGCGTTGTCGGTCAGCTGGGCCAGATCCTGGGTCCGCGTGGCCTGATGCCGAACCCCAAGGTGGGAACCGTGACGCCCGACGTCGCAACCGCGGTACAGAATGCCAAGGCCGGTCAGGTGCGTTTCCGGACCGACAAGAATGGCATCATTCATGCCGGTATCGGCAAGGTCGACTTCTCGGCCGATGCGATCAGGGGCAACCTCGATGCGCTGGTCAACGACCTGAAGAAGCTCAAGCCGAGCACTTCCAAGGGGGTCTACCTCAAGAAGGTGTCGCTGTCGACCACCATGGGGCCCGGCCTGACCGTCGATCACTCCTATCTGGTGTGATCGGCACGGCGTCTCTCGACGCCATGAACCGAACTTTGCGGTCCCCCGTGCCAGTGGGGCGGGGCGCCGTCAAAGACCGCAGGTGTCCGTGGACACGGACTTAATGCCGGAGGGCCGCTCCGCGCCTGCGCAGATGGCGCGGCGCAGCGATGCAGATCGTTGCCCCGCCATCATCCAGCCCCCGCTTCAGATGCGGTGGGGGGATGGTAACCACGAAGGGCTTTCCGAGCCGAAAGCCCGGCACGAAGGAGTGATACATGCCGCTGCGTCTTGAAGACAAGAAGGCGATCGTAGCCGAAGTCAGTGAAACCGCTGCTTCGGCGCTCTCCGTCGTCGTGGCCGATTCTCGCGGTGTTGCGGTCAGCGCAATGACCGATCTGCGCAAGCAGGCCCGCGAAAATGGTGTGCATCTGCGTGTGGTACGCAACACGCTGGCACGCCGCGCCCTTGAAGGCACTTCCTGGGAGTGCCTGAACGAGACCTTTGTTGGTCCGACCCTGCTGGCGTTCTCCATGGAGCATCCCGGCGCCGGTGCGCGTCTGCTCAAGGAGTTTTCGCGTCAGCAGCCGGCATTCGAGGTCAAGGCGCTGGCCTATGAAGGCGAGTTCATCCCGGCCGAGAGCATTGATCGTCTGGCGAATCTGCCGACCCGCGATGAAGCCATTGCCCGACTGCTGTCGGTAATGAAGGACGCTTCCGCCGGCAAGCTGGTGCGCACGCTGGCTGCGCTGCGCGATCAGAAGCAGGAAGAAGAAGCGGCCTGAAGCGAGTCGTCGGCGCAATCCGCCCGAAGATTTTTCAATTGAACGAGCAAGCATTGCTCTGCAAAGTTTAGGAATGCAATCATGGCACTGAGCAAAGAAGACATCATCAACGCCGTCTCCGAAATGACGGTCATGGAAGTGGCCGAGCTGATCGAGGCGATGGAAGAGAAATTCGGCGTTTCCGCTGCTGCAGCTGTTGTTGCAGGTGGCGGTGGCGGCGGCGAGGAAGCCGAGGCTGCCGAGGAACAGACCGAGTTCGACCTGGTGCTGACTGCCGGTGGTGACAAGAAGGTCAACGTCATCAAGGTGGTTCGCGGCATCACCGGTCTGGGTCTGAAGGAAGCCAAGGCTGCCGTCGATGGCGCCCCGGCAACCCTGAAAGAGGGCATGTCGAAGGAAGATGCCGAAGAGGCCAAGAAGCAACTGGAAGAAGCTGGCGCCTCCGTGGAGCTCAAGTAACCACGTGCGCAGGTTATCTCTCCTGCGCTAGCGTCTCGGCTGGTGGCGATCCGCTGTGCGGATCGCTGCCGGCCTTTTTCTGTTGCCGGATCGATCCCGACACATTGGGATCCCAGTCAGACTGCCCGACAGGGACATCATCGGACAGTGTTTCGGGACGATCCGGGAATCATGACGGCGAGTGCCTTCGACGAAGGGCTCGCCGTCAGCCGCCTGACGGGGACTCATCCTCGAGGTGTGCCGACCACGCCGGTCACTCACTGGTGAACAAGCTGGGGATTACAGATGGCTTACTCATACACTGAGAAAAAACGCATCCGCAAGGATTTCGGCAAACTGCCCCAAGTGATGGATGTGCCTTACCTGCTGGCCATCCAGCTTGATTCCTATTACGACTTCCTGCAACAGGATCGTGCGATCGAGGACCGTCACGATATCGGTTTGCACGCTGCCTTCAAATCGGTCTTTCCGATCGAGAGCTTTTCCGGCAACGCTGCGCTGGAGTATGTCAGCTACCGCTTCGGTACCCCGGCCTTCGATGTCAAGGAGTGCCAGCTGCGCGGCGTGACCTATTCGGCACCGCTGCGGGTCAAGGTGCGGCTGATCATCTTTGACAAGGAGTCCTCGAACAAGGCCGTCAAGGACATCAAGGAGCAGGAAGTCTACATGGGGGAGATCCCCCTGATGACCGAGAACGGCACCTTCGTGGTCAACGGCACCGAGCGCGTCATTGTTTCCCAGCTCCATCGCAGCCCGGGCGTCTTCTTCGATCACGACAAGGGCAAGAGCCACACTTCCGGCAAGCTGCTCTATTCGGCCAGGGTAATTCCCTATCGCGGCTCATGGCTCGATTTCGAGTTCGATGCCCGCGACAACGTCTTCGTGCGCATCGACCGTCGCCGCAAGCTGCCGGCCACGGTGCTGCTGCGGGCGCTGGGCTACAGTGCCGAGGAGATCCTGGGTCAGTTCTTCGAGACCGATGTCTACCACATGGAGCGCGACGGCTTCTCGGTGGAGCTGGTCCCGGCGCGCCTGCGGGGTGATACCGCCTCCTTTGATATTCTCGACAACGATGGCAGCGTCATTGTCGAATCCGGGCGGCGCATCACCCAGAAGCATATCCGTCAGCTCGAAAAGGCCGGCATCGACCGCCTCAACGTGCCGATGGAGTACCTGTTCGGCAAGACCCTGGCGAAGGATCAGGTCGATCCCAATACCGGTGAACTGATCTGCGAGTGCAATACCGAGCTCAACGCCGAACTGCTGGAAAAGCTCGGTCAGGCCGGCGTTACCACGCTCGAGACGCTGTACACCAACGATCTCGATACCGGCGCCTTCATGTCCGATACGCTGCGCATGGATACCACGGCCTCGCAGCTCGAGGCGCTGGTCGAGATCTATCGCATGATGCGCCCGGGCGAGCCGCCGACCAAGGAAGCGGCCGAGTCGCTGTTCAACAACCTGTTCTTCACCGAGGACCGCTACGATCTGTCCGGCGTCGGTCGCATGAAGTTCAACCGGCGATTGCGTCGCGACAGCGACAAGGGCCCGGGCGTGCTCGAGCACGAGGACATCATCGATGTGCTCAAGGAGCTGATCAGCATCCGCAACGGCTTCGGCGACGTCGATGACATCGACCACCTCGGCAACCGCCGTATCCGCAGTGTCGGTGAAATGGCGGAGAACCAGTTCCGGGTCGGTCTGGTGCGCGTCGAGCGGGCGGTCAAGGAGCGCCTGTCGATGGCCGAGAGCGAAGGCCTGATGCCGCAGGATCTGATCAATGCCAAGCCGGTGGCAGCAGCGATCAAGGAGTTCTTCGGCTCTTCGCAGCTCTCCCAGTTCATGGACCAGAACAACCCGCTCTCCGAGGTGACCCACAAGCGTCGTGTGTCCGCCCTCGGCCCGGGTGGCCTGACCCGTGAACGTGCCGGCTTCGAGGTTCGTGACGTTCACGCCACGCACTATGGCCGGCTCTGCCCGATCGAGACGCCGGAAGGACCGAACATCGGTCTGATCAACTCGCTGGCGACCTACAGCCACACCAACAGCTACGGTTTCCTCGAGACGCCGTATCGCCGGGTGGACAACCGCCAGGTGACCGATGAGGTGGTGCATCTGTCGGCGATCGAGGAGGGCGACTTCGTCATTGCCCAGGCCTCGGCCACGGTCGACGAGTCCGGCCAGCTGGTCGACGACCTGGTGCAGGTGCGTCACAAGGGTGAAACCACCTTCATGACGCCCGACAAGGTCACCCTGATGGACGTGTCGCCACGCCAGGTGGTGTCGGTGGCGGCCGCGCTGATCCCGTTCCTCGAGCACGATGACGCCAACCGCGCGCTGATGGGCTCGAACATGCAGCGCCAGGCAGTGCCGACGCTGCGTGCCGACAAGCCGCTGGTCGGTACCGGCATGGAGCGTTTCGTGGCGCGCGATTCCGGCGTCTGCGCCGTGGCCCGGCGTGGTGGGGTGGTTGATTCGGTCGACGCCAAGCGCATCGTGATCCGGGTCAACGAGGACGAGATCAGCGGTGGCGAGGCCGGCGTTGATATCTACAACCTGACCAAGTATCTGCGCTCCAACCAGAATACCTGTCAGAACCAGCGGCCGATCGTGCGTCCCGGCGACAATGTCGCGGTGGGTGACATCCTCGCCGACGGCCCCTCGGTGGATACCGGTGATCTGGCCCTGGGTCAGAACATCCGCATCGCCTTCATGCCCTGGAACGGCTACAACTTCGAGGATTCGATGCTGATCTCGGAGCGCGTGGTCGAGGAGGATCGCTTCACCACGATCCATATCCAGGAGCTGACCTGCGTATCGCGTGATACCAAGCTTGGGCCCGAGGAGATCAGCTCCGATATCCCCAACGTGGGTGAGGCGGCACTCGGCAAGCTGGATGAGTCGGGTATCGTCTACATCGGTGCCGAGATCAATCCGGGTGATATCCTGGTCGGCAAGGTGACCCCCAAGGGTGAAACCCAGCTGACTCCCGAGGAGAAGCTGCTGCGTGCGATCTTCGGCGAGAAGGCCAGCGACGTGAAGGATACTTCGCTGCGCGCCGCGACCGGCATGAAGGGCACCGTCATCGATGTTCAGGTGTTTACCCGTGACGGCGTGGAGAAGGACCAGCGCGCGCTCTCCATCGAGCAGGAGCAGCTCGACGAGGTGCGCAAGGACCTGCAGGAGACCTATCGCATCGCCGAGGATGCCACCTACGAGCGCCTCAAGCGGACCCTGTCCGGCCAGCCGGTCAATGGCGGGCCGAAGCTGAAGAAGGGCGATGTCATCGACGATGCCTATCTCGATGAGCTGCCGCGCCCGCAGTGGTTCAAGCTGCGCATGCAGGACGAATCGCTCAACGAGCTGCTCGCCCAGGCCGACGAGCAGCTCGAGACCCGGCGCAAGGAGATGGATGAGCGTTTCGAGGACAAGAAGCGCAAGCTTACCCAGGGCGACGATCTGGCACCCGGAGTGCTCAAGATCGTCAAGGTCTATCTCGCGGTGAAGCGTCGCATCCAGCCCGGTGACAAGATGGCCGGTCGTCACGGCAACAAGGGTGTGATCTCGGCGATCATGCCGGTCGAGGACATGCCGTTCGACAACGAGGGCATGCCGGTCGATCTGGTCCTCAACCCGCTGGGTGTGCCGTCGCGCATGAACGTCGGTCAGATCCTGGAAACCCACCTGGGACTGGCTGCCTGGGGACTGGGTCGCAAGCTCGATCGCATGGTCAACCAGGCGCGCGAGCAGCAGCTCGGCGAGATCCGCGATTTCCTCGATCGGGTCTACAACGGCAGTGGCGGTCGCCGCGAGGACATCGGCTCGCTCTCCGACGACGAGGTGATCGCGCTGGCGAAGAACCTCTCGGCCGGGGTGCCCATCGCCACACCGGTGTTCGACGGGACCAAGGAGCACGAGATCAAGGGTCTGCTGAAGCTGGCCGATCTGCCCGAGTCCGGTCAGATGGATCTCTACGACGGTCGGACCGGCGAGAAGTTCGATCGCCCGGTAACGGTGGGCTACATGTACATGCTCAAGCTCAACCACCTGGTGGATGACAAGATGCATGCCCGCTCCACCGGTTCGTACTCGCTGGTCACCCAGCAGCCGCTGGGCGGCAAGGCGCAGTTCGGCGGTCAGCGCTTCGGCGAGATGGAGGTCTGGGCACTGGAAGCCTATGGTGCCGCCTACACCCTGCAGGAGATGCTCACCGTCAAGTCCGACGATGTCGAGGGTCGTACCCGCATGTACAAGAGCATCGTCGACGGCGATCACAGCATGCAGGCCGGCATGCCGGAGTCCTTCAACGTGCTGGTGAAGGAGATCCGCTCGCTGGGTATCGATATCGAGCTGGAAAGCTGAGCACAGCCGCAAGCTTCAGACAGTCCGCGGGCCCGCACGGGTGGGCCCGCTCATGACAACTCCGCAACGGAGCCGATTTCATGAAAGATTTGGTCAAAGTTCTCAAATCTCAGGCCCAGTCCGATGAGTTCGATGCGATCCGGATTTCGCTCGCCTCGCCGGACATGATTCGCTCGTGGTCCTATGGCGAGGTCAAGAAGCCCGAGACCATCAACTACCGGACCTTCAAGCCGGAGCGCGACGGGCTGTTCTGCGCCAAGATCTTCGGTCCGGTGAAGGACTACGAGTGCCTCTGCGGCAAGTACAAGCGCATGAAGCATCGCGGCATCATCTGCGAGAAGTGCGGCGTCGAGGTCACCAAGGCGGCGGTACGTCGCGAGCGCATGGGCCACATCGAGCTGGCCAGTCCGGTGGCGCACATCTGGTTTCTGAAGTCGCTGCCGTCGCGCATCGGCATGCTGCTGGACATGACCCTGCGCGATATCGAGCGGGTGCTCTACTTCGAGTCGTTCGTGGTGATCGATCCGGGCATGACCACCCTCGAGCGCGGTCAGCTGCTCAACGACGAGCAGTACTTCGAGGCGCTGGAGGAGTTCGGTGACGACTTCGATGCCCGCATGGGGGCCGAGGCCGTGCAGGCACTGCTGGCCGACATCGATCTGGGCGAGGAGATCGAGCGGCTGCGCGAGGAGATCCCGCAGACCAACTCCGACACCAAGGTCAAGAAGCTCTCCAAGCGGCTCAAGCTGCTGGAAGCCTTCAACCGCTCGGGCAACCATCCGGGCTGGATGATCATGGAAGTGCTGCCGGTGCTGCCGCCGGACCTGCGTCCGCTGGTACCGCTGGATGGCGGGCGTTTCGCGACCTCCGATCTCAACGATCTCTATCGTCGCGTGATCAACCGCAACAACCGTCTCAAGCGGCTGCTCGACCTGTCGGCACCGGACATCATCGTGCGCAACGAGAAGCGCATGCTGCAGGAGTCGGTGGATGCGCTGCTCGACAACGGTCGTCGCGGCCGGGCCATTACCGGTTCCAACAAGCGTCCGCTGAAGTCGCTGGCCGACATGATCAAGGGCAAGCAGGGGCGTTTCCGCCAGAACCTGCTGGGCAAGCGCGTCGACTACTCCGGTCGTTCGGTGATCACCGTGGGGCCGACCCTGCGCCTGCATCAGTGCGGTCTGCCCAAGAAGATGGCGCTGGAGCTGTTCAAGCCGTTCATCTACTCGAAGCTGCAGGCCAACGGCCAGGCCTCCACCATCAAGGCCGCCAAGAAGATGGTCGAGCGCGAGGTGCCCGAGGTCTGGGATATCCTCGCCGAGGTGATCCGCGAGCATCCGGTGCTGCTCAACCGGGCACCGACCCTGCACCGGCTGGGCATTCAGGCGTTCGAGCCGCTGCTGATCGAGGGCAAGGCGATCCAGCTCCATCCGCTGGTCTGCGCCGCCTACAATGCCGACTTCGACGGCGACCAGATGGCCGTTCACGTCCCGCTGACGCTGGAATCGCAGCTCGAGTCGCGGGCGATGATGATGTCGACCAACAACGTGCTGTCGCCGGCCAACGGCGAGCCCATCATCGTGCCGTCGCAGGACGTGGTGCTGGGGCTCTATTACATGACCCGCGAACGGGTCAATGCGAAGGGCTCGGGCATGACCTTTGCCGATCTTGAAGAGGTCGAGCGTGCCTACGGTACCCAGAGCGTCGATCTGCACGCCCGGATTCGGGTGCGCCTGACCGAGTGGCTGCATGATGAGGTGCAGGACACCCTGACCGAGCAGACCGCGCTCAAGGAAACCACGGTCGGGCGTGCGCTGCTCTATCGCATCGTACCGCGCGGCATGGCCTTCGAGCTGGTCGATCGGCCGATGAAGAAGAAGGCGATCTCGCAGCTGATCAACTCGGCCTACCGTCATGTCGGGCTCAAGGAGACGGTGATCTTCGCCGACCAGCTGATGTATACCGGCTTCCGGCTGGCGACCTGGTCGGGCGCCTCGATCGGGGTCAACGACTTCGTCATCCCGGACTCGAAGGCATCGATCATCGATGCGGCCGAGGAAGAGGTGAAGGAGATCGAGGATCAGTTCTCCTCGGGTCTGGTCACGGCCGGCGAGAAGTACAACAAGGTCATCGATATCTGGGCCAAGGCCAATGACCGGGTGGCCCGCGAGATGATGACCGGTATCTCGCAGGAAACCGTGACCGACCAGGAAGGCAACGAGGTCGAGCAGGAGTCGTTCAACAGCGTCTTCATCATGGCGGATTCCGGTGCTCGTGGCAGCGCCGCGCAGATTCGTCAGCTCGCCGGCATGCGTGGCCTGATGGCCAAGCCGGATGGCTCGATCATCGAGACGCCGATCACGGCCAACTTCCGTGAAGGTCTCAACGTCCTGCAGTACTTCATCTCCACGCACGGCGCGCGCAAGGGTCTGGCGGATACGGCACTGAAGACGGCCAACTCCGGTTACCTGACCCGCCGGCTGGTGGATGTTGCCCAGGATCTGGTGGTAACCGAGCCCGACTGCGATACCGAGGAAGGCCTGACACTGCATCCGGTGATCGAGGGGGGCGATATCATCGTCTCGCTGGCCGAGCGGGTGCTGGGTCGCGTGGTGGCTCGTGACGTGGTCGATCCCGAGAGTCAGGAAGTGCTGATTCCGCGCAACACCCTGCTCGACGAAGCCTGGTGTGCCCGGCTCGACACCATGGGTGTCGACGAGATCGTGGTGCGCAGTACCATTACCTGCGAGACCGCCCACGGCGTCTGCTCGTGCTGCTATGGGCGCGATCTGGCGCGCGGTCACCAGGTCAATGTCGGCGAGTCCGTGGGCGTCATTGCCGCCCAGTCGATCGGTGAACCGGGTACCCAGCTCACCATGCGCACCTTCCATATCGGTGGTGCCGCATCGCGGGCCTCGGCGGTCGACAGCGTGCAGGTCAAGCACGGTGGTCGCGTGCGGCTGCACAACATGAAGCACGTCGAGCGCAACGACGGTCAGCTGGTGGTCGTGTCGCGTTCCAGTGCGCTGGCCGTGGCCGACGAGCACGGCCGGGAACGCGAGTATTACAAGCTGCCCTATGGTGCCGAGCTGTCGGTCAAGGACGGCGATGATGTCGATGCCGGCCAGATCGTGGCACGCTGGGATCCGCACACCCATCCGATCGTGTCCGAGGTCGATGGCCGGGTGCAGTTCACCGACATGGAAGAGGGCGTCACCATCAACCGCAGCGTTGACGAGATGACCGGCCTCTCCTCGATCGAGGTGATCGAGTCCGGCAACCGTCCCAGCTCCGGTCGCGACAAGCGTCCGATGATCATGCTGCAGGACGAGCACGGCGAGCACATCTCGCTGCCGGGATCGAATACGCCGGTACAGTACATGCTGCCGGGCAACGCCATTGTCTCGGTCGATAACGGTGCCGGTGTCGGCGTCGGTGAAACCGTGGCACGCATTCCGGTGGAGGCGTCCGGCAACAAGGACATCACCGGTGGTCTGCCCCGTGTGGCCGATCTGTTCGAGGCGCGCAAGCCCAAGGAACCGGCCATTCTGGCCGAGAAGAGCGGCACGGTGACCTTCGGCAGGGAGACCAAGGGCAAGCGCCGCCTGGCGATCAATCCGGCCGATGGCGAGCCGATCGAGATGCTGATTCCGAAGTGGCGTCAGATCGGGGTGTTCGAGGGCGAAACGGTCGAGCGCGGCGAGGTCATCTCGGAAGGACCGAGCAATCCGCACGACATCCTGCGTCTGCTGGGCGTCTCCGAACTGGCGAAGTACATTGTCGCCGAGATCCAGGACGTCTACCGGCTGCAGGGCGTGGGCATCAACGACAAGCACATCGAGGTGATCGTGCGTCAGATGCTGCGCAAGGTCGAGATCAGCGAGGTCGGCGACAGCTCCTTCATCCCTGGCGAGCAGGCCGAGCTGGTCCGCGTGCTCGAGGAGAACGAGCGACTGGCCGAGCAGGACAAGTTCCCGGCCCGCTTCGAGCGCGTGCTGCTGGGGATCACCAAGGCGTCGCTGGCGACCGAGTCGTTCATCTCGGCGGCCTCCTTCCAAGAGACCACCCGCGTACTGACCGAAGCGGCCGTGACCGGCAAGCGCGACTATCTCCGCGGTCTCAAGGAGAACGTCGTGGTGGGCCGGCTGATTCCGGCCGGTACCGGTCTGGCGCATCATGCCGAGCGTCGGCGCAAGCGGGAGGATACCGAGCGCACGCAGCATCCGTCGGCCTGGGATGTCGAGCAGCAGCTGGGTGAGCATCTCACCGCGCTGGATGCCGACGACGACCAGTAGAGCGCCTTTCACTCCGTTGAATGGCCTGCGCCTCACGGCTGCCGCGGGGCGCAGGCTTGACGGGGAGAACGCCAACGACTTAGAATTCGCAGCCTTTAACAGTAGGGGGTGGTGCGCCTTCACCCGCTGTTGAAGTCAATCATCATTGGAGCGAGCCCGTTTATGGCAACGATCAACCAGCTGGTGCGCAAGCCTCGCAAGCGCCGGCATCCCAAGAGCGACGTTCCCGCGCTCGAGGCATGCCCGCAGCGGCGCGGTGTCTGCACCCGTGTCTATACCACGACCCCGAAGAAGCCGAACTCGGCACTGCGTAAGGTCTGTCGTGTCCGCCTGACCAATGGTTACGAGGTTTCCTCGTATATCGGCGGCGAGGGCCACAACCTGCAGGAGCACTCCGTGGTGCTGATCCGCGGCGGCCGCGTCAAGGACCTGCCGGGTGTGCGCTATCACACCGTCCGCGGTGCGCTGGATACGTCCGGGGTGCAGAACCGTCGTCAGGCGCGTTCGAAGTACGGTACCAAGAAGCCGAAGTCCTGAAGACTTCGCCATCATCAATTCACGGTCTGATAAGAGTAAGGTCGGGGCACGCTCTCGCGGGCGTTCGAATCCCGGGTTTACCTGAAGGACCCTTCCCCGTGAGGGCTTATCATGCCTAGAAGGCGTATTGCGGCGAAACGCGAAATCCTGCCGGATCCCAAGTTCGGCAGCGAGCGTCTGGCCAAGTTCATGAACCATCTGATGGTCAGCGGCAAGAAATCCGTGGCCGAGCGTATCGTCTACAACGCGCTCGATCGCGTTTCGGATCGCTCCAATGAAGAGCCGCTGGACATCTTTGACAAGGCGCTGGAAGCCATCCAGCCGATGGTCGAAGTCAAATCACGTCGTGTTGGCGGGGCTACCTACCAGGTACCTGTCGAGGTGCGTCCCTCTCGCCGTCAGGCGCTGGCGATGCGCTGGATGGTCGATGCCGCCCGCAACCGTGGCGAGAAGACCATGGTGCAGCGTCTGGCCGGGGAAATCCTGGATGCAGCGGATGGCAAGGGTGCTGCCGTGAAGAAGCGTGAAGACGTCCATCGCATGGC
Source organism: Kushneria sinocarnis (assembly GCF_003633775.1). Classification (GTDB taxonomy): domain Bacteria; phylum Pseudomonadota; class Gammaproteobacteria; order Pseudomonadales; family Halomonadaceae; genus Kushneria; species Kushneria sinocarnis. The sequence goes on along the minus strand of NZ_RBIN01000010.1, from coordinate 78,384 downwards.
AGAAGCCAACAAGGCCTTCTCTCACTACCGCTTCTAAGCGAAACGCCGAAGGGCGTTTTCAACCAACAGGATACGTATCGTGGCACGCAAGACTCCTCTCAAGCGCTACCGCAATATCGGTATCTGCGCCCACGTCGACGCCGGCAAGACGACGACGACCGAACGCGTGCTCTTTTACACCGGTCTTTCGCACAAGATCGGTGAGGTGCACGAAGGTGCTGCCGTCATGGACTGGATGTCGCAGGAGCAGGAGCGGGGGATCACCATTACCTCCGCGGCAACCACCTGCTTCTGGCGCGGCATGAACCAGCAGTTCGACGAGCACCGCATCAATATCATCGACACCCCCGGGCACGTCGACTTCACCATCGAGGTGGAACGTTCGCTGCGCGTGCTTGACGGGGCGATCGTGGTGCTCTGCGCCAGCTCCGGTGTGCAGCCGCAGACCGAGACCGTCTGGCGTCAGGCCAACCGCTATGAAGTGCCGCGCATGGTGTTCGTCAACAAGATGGACCGTGCCGGCGCCGACTACTTCATGGTGATCGAGCAGATGCGCAAGCGTCTGTCGGCCAATCCCGTGCCGATCCAGATCAACTGGGGCGCCGAGGACGGCTTCAAGGGCGTCATCGATCTGCTGCAGATGAAGGGCATTCTCTGGAACGAGACCGACATGGGCATGACCTATGATCTGGTCGACATTCCGGAAGAGCTGCGGGAAACCGCCCAGGAGTGGCGCGAGTTCATGCTCGAGTCCGCGGCCGAAGCCTCCGAAGAACTGATGGAGAAGTACCTCGAGGAAGGGGACCTGTCCATCGAGGAGATCAAGGCCGGCCTGCGTCGTCGTACGCTCGACAACGAGGTCGTGCTGGTGACCTGCGGCAGCGCCTTCAAGAACAAGGGCGTGCAGGCGATGCTCGACGCCGTCATCGAATACCTGCCGTCGCCGACCGAAGTCAAGGCGATCGAGGGTGAGCTCGATGATGCCGAGGGCACCATCGAGGTGCGCGAGGCCGATGACAGTGCGCCGTTCTCGTCGCTGGCCTTCAAGATCGCTACCGATCCCTATGTCGGCACCCTGACCTTCATCCGGGTCTACTCCGGTGTGCTGAACTCCGGTGACCAGGTGTACAACACGGTCAAGGACCAGAAGGAGCGCGTCGGCCGTATCGTGCAGATGCACTCCAACAGTCGCCAGGAGATCAAGCAGGTCTACGCCGGCGACATCGCTGCCTGTGTCGGCCTCAAGGAGGTCTCCACCGGCGATACCCTGTGCGATCCCAACGCCAAGATCGTGCTCGAGCGCATGGAGTTCCCGGAGCCGGTGATTTCCGTTTCCGTCGAGCCCAAGTCGCGCGCCGATCAGGAGAAGATGGGCACCGCACTGGGCAAGCTGGCCCAGGAGGATCCCTCATTCCGGGTCAAGACCGACGAGGAGACCGGGCAGACCATCATCTCCGGCATGGGCGAGCTGCACCTGGATATCATCGTCGACCGCCTGCGTCGCGAGTTCAAGGTGGAAGCCAACATTGGCAAGCCGCAGGTGGCCTATCGTGAAACCATCCGGCACTCGGTCGAGCAGGAAGGCAAGTTCGTCCGGCAGTCGGGCGGTCGCGGCCAGTTCGGTCACGTCTACCTGCGCATCGAGCCGATGACGGAAGAGGATCGCGGTGACGATCCCGAGAAGACCTTCACCTTTTCTTCCGAAATCGTGGGCGGCGTGGTACCCAAGGAGTATGTGCCGGCCGTCGAAAAGGGTGCGTACGAACAGCTGCAGAACGGTGTCATCGCCGGTTATCCGATGATTGACGTCAAGGTCACGCTGTTCGACGGTTCCTATCACGACGTCGACTCCAACGAGAATGCCTTCAAGGTTGCCTCGTCGATGGCAATCAAGGAAGGCGCACGCAAGGCCGGAGCCGTGCTGCTCGAGCCGATGATGAGTGTGGAAGTGGTGACGCCCGAGGAGTTCATGGGCGACGTCATGGGCGACCTCAACCGTCGGCGTGGTCTTGTGCAGGGCATGGATGATACTTCCGCAGGCAAGGTCATCCGCGCCATCGTGCCGCTGGGTGAGATGTTCGGTTACGCGACCGATCTGCGTTCTCAGACCCAGGGCCGCGCAAGCTACTCCATGGAGTTTGCGAAGTACGATGAGGCACCGTCCAGCATCGTCGAAGCCGTCATCAACCAAAACTGATCACCGATAGTCAAGTGAAGAGGTTATAGCAGTGGCCAAGGAAAAATTTGAACGCTCCAAGACGCACGTCAACGTCGGCACCATCGGTCACGTCGACCACGGCAAGACGACCCTGACGGCAGCCCTGACCCGCGTTTCCGCCGAGGTGTTCGGCGGTGAATGGCGCCAGTTCGACACCATCGACAATGCACCGGAAGAGCGTGAGCGTGGTATCACCATCGCTACCGCTCACGTCGAGTATCAGTCCGAGGTTCGTCACTACGCGCACGTCGACTGCCCCGGTCACGCTGACTATGTCAAGAACATGATCACCGGTGCCGCGCAGATGGACGGTGCCATCCTGGTCTGTTCGGCTGCTGACGGCCCGATGCCGCAGACTCGCGAGCACATCCTGCTGTCGCGTCAGGTCGGTGTGCCGTTCATCGTCGTGTTCCTGAACAAGGCCGACATGGTCGACGACGAAGAGCTGCTCGAGCTGGTCGAAATGGAAGTGCGCGAGCTGCTCAACGAGTACGACTTCCCGGGTGACGACACGCCGATCATTGTCGGTTCCGCGCTGATGGCGCTGGAAGGCAAGGACGACAACGGCATGGGTACCACCGCCGTGGCCAACCTGGTTCGTGCCATGGATGAGTACATCCCCGAGCCGGAGCGTGCCATCGATCAGCCGTTCCTGATGCCGATCGAGGACGTCTTCTCGATCTCCGGTCGCGGTACCGTGGTAACCGGCCGTGTCGAGCGCGGCATCATCAAGTCCGGTTCGGAAGTCGAGATCGTCGGTCTGCATGACACCGTCAAGACGACCGTTACCGGCGTCGAAATGTTCCGCAAGATGCTCGACGAAGGTCGTGCCGGCGAGAACATCGGTGCCCTGCTGCGCGGTACCAAGCGCGACGAGGTCGAGCGTGGTCAGGTGCTGGCCAAACCGGGTTCCATCACGCCGCATACCGTGTTCGAGTCCGAGGTCTACATCCTGTCCAAGGATGAGGGCGGCCGTCATACGCCGTTCTTCAAGGGCTATCGTCCGCAGTTCTACTTCCGGACCACCGACGTGACCGGTACCTGCGAGCTGCCCGAAGGCGTGGAAATGGTCATGCCCGGTGACAACGTCAAGCTGACCGTGACCCTGATCGCTCCGATCGCCATGGAAGACGGCCTGCGCTTTGCCATCCGGGAAGGCGGTCGTACCGTCGGCGCCGGCGTGGTCGCCAGGATCATCCAGTAAGCGTCGAGCCATTCGATATCTCAGGGGGTCTCCACATGGAGGCCCCCTGTCTTGTGCCAGTTTGACACCTCGTTGGGGACTGCTTATAATGCGCCTCCTTTTCAGGCGTGCGTAGGCGGTCACTGCGCCCATCGGCGCCGAGGTAGTCCGAATCCGTTGGAGCTATGGGCAATGCAGAACCAGAAGATCCGCATCCGGTTGAAGGCATTCGACCATCGCCTGATCGACCAGTCCGCACAGGAAATCGTGGATACCGCGAAGCGGACCGGCGCGCAGGTGCGTGGTCCGATTCCGCTGCCGACCAATCGGGAGCGTTATACCATCCTGATTTCGCCGCACGTCAACAAGGACGCGCGTGATCAGTATGAGATCCGCACTCACAAGCGTGTGCTGGATATCGTTGAGCCGACCGAGAAGACGGTCGATGCATTGATGAAGCTCGATCTGGCCGCCGGCGTCGACGTTCAGATCAAGGTCGATTGAAACCACACTAGTCACTTCGCGGCAGGTCGAGAGGGCCGGTCGCCACGCCGGGATGGCGTCACACAATGTGCTAGTGGAATGCTCTGGAAAGGGCAGCCATAGCGGGTGATAGCCCCGTACACTAAAGGAGACTTAACATGTCCATCGGTTTGGTCGGCAGGAAGAGCGGCATGACCCGTATCTTCACCGAAGCCGGGGCCTCAGTGCCCGTAACCGTTATCGAGGTTGAGCCCAACCGCGTTACCGCTGTCAGAACGCTGGAGCGTGACGGCTATCGCGCGGTTCAGGTGACAACCGGTTCCCGCAAGTCCAAGCATCTCACCCGCGCCGTCGCCGGCCAGTTCGCTCAGGCAGGTGTCGAGGCCGGTCGGTCGATGACGGAATTCCGTCTCGCCGACGCCGACGAGGATCCCTCGGTCGGCAGCGAATTCAACGTATCCCTCTTCGAAGCCGGTCAGCGCATCGACGTCATCGGCAAGTCCAAGGGCAAGGGTTACCAGGGCGCTGTCAAGCGCTGGAACTTCCGCACCCAGGACAATACCCACGGTAACTCCCTGTCGCATCGTGCTCCCGGCTCGATCGGTCAGTGCCAGACGCCCGGACGCGTGTTCAAGGGCAAGAAGATGGCCGGCCAGCTCGGTAACGAGCGCGTCACCGTTCAGGGACTGGAAATCGTGCGTGTTGATGCCGAACGCAATCTGCTGCTGGTCAAGGGCTCGGTGCCCGGTCATACCGGCAGTGAACTGATCGTTCGCAGTGCCGTGAAAGCTCGCTGAGGGGTAAAAGGATGAATTTCAATCTTGCAGGCGCAGATGCCGGTGCCGTCGAGCTGTCCGATGCGACATTCGGCCGGGAGTTCAACGAGCCCCTCGTGCACCAGGTGGTCACTGCCTACATGGCCGGTGCCCGGCAGGGTACCCGGGCGCAGAAGAACCGCAGTGAAGTCAGCGGTGGCGGCAAGAAGCCGTGGCGGCAGAAGGGTACCGGCCGTGCGCGTGCCGGCTCGATCCGTTCGCCGATCTGGCGGACCGGCGGTGTGACCTTCGCAGCGCGTCCCCAGGACCATTCGCAGAAGGTCAACCGCAAGATGTATCGCGCGGCGATGCGTTCCATTCTCTCCGAGCTCGTGCGTCAGGACCGCCTGGTGGCCATGGACAGCTTTGCTGTCGACACGCCGAAGACCCGGCAGCTGGTCGGCAAGCTGACCGAGCTGGGTCTGGACCGGGTGCTGATCGTGACTGACGAGGTCGACGACAACCTCTACCTGGCGGCGCGCAACATTCCCAACGTGGCCGTGGTCGAGGCCTCCAGTGCCGATCCGGTCAGTCTGATCGCCTTTGACAGGGTGCTGATGACCGTGCCTGCACTGCGCAAGTTCGAGGAGAAGCTGGGATGAACCAGGAACGCGTATTCAAGGTGCTGCTCGGGCCCCACATGACCGAGAAGGCCGCCATGGCTGCCGAGAACAATCAGTACGTGTTCAAGGTGGCGCGTGATGCGAGCAAACCGGAAATCAAAAAGGCGGTCGAGGCACTGTTCGACAAGAAGGTCGAACGGGTCCAGGTGCTCAACATGAAGGGCAAGACCAAGCGCAGCGTGCGCGGCGAAGGCCTGCGCAGCGGCTACCGCAAGGCCTATGTGACCCTGGCGCCGGGCGAGACCCTCGAAGACTTCACCGGCACCGAGTGAGGCAGGAGAACGGATCATGGCAGTAGTCAAAACCAAACCCACGTCCGCCGGTCGTCGCCACAAGGTCAAGATCGTCAATGCGGAACTCTACAAGGGTCGTCCGCACGCACCGCTGGTCGAAGTCCAGTCGCGCAGCGGCGGTCGCAACAACCACGGGCGCATTACCACTCGCCACATCGGCGGCGGCAATCGCCAGCACTACCGGCTGGTGGATTTCAAGCGCAACAAGGACGGTGTTCCGGCCATTGTCGAGCGCGTGGAATACGATCCCAATCGCAGTGCACACATCGCCCTGCTCAAGTATGTGGACGGTGAGCGCCGTTACATCCTGGCACCGCGCGGTGTGAAGACGGGCGATCGGCTGGAGTCGGGCGTCAATGCGCCGATCCGGCGCGGCAATGCCCTGCCGCTGCGCAATATTCCGCTGGGTTCGACCATCCACTGCGTCGAGCTCAAGCCCGGCAAGGGCGGTCAGCTGGTGCGCAGTGCCGGTGCCAGTGCCCAGCTGGTGGCCCGTGAAGGCAATTACGCCACCGTGCGCCTGCGCAGCGGCGAGATGCGGCGGATCCTCGCCGAATGTCGTGCCACCCTGGGCGAAGTCGGCAACTCCGAGCACAGTCTGGCGCAGCTCGGCAAGGCCGGTGCCAAGCGCTGGAAGGGCGTACGTCCGACCGTGCGCGGTGTGGCCATGAACCCGGTCGACCACCCGCATGGCGGTGGTGAAGGTCGTACCAGTGGCGGCCGTCACCCGGTCAGTCCGTGGGGCATTCCGACCAAGGGCCACAAGACGCGCAAGAACAAGCGTACCGACAAGCTGATCGTGCGTCGTCGCAACAAGTCCAGGTAATCGGTGCCACCAGGCAAACACCAGTTTTAAGGGGTAACGGCTGTGCCACGTTCACTCAAGAAAGGTCCCTTCATTGACCTTCATCTGCTGAAAAAGGTCGAGACGGCTGCGGAGAAGAACGACCGCAGGCCGATCAAGACCTGGTCGCGGCGTTCGATGATCCTGCCCAACATGGTCGGGCTCACCATCGCCGTGCACAACGGTCGTCAGCATGTGCCGGTTCACGTCTCCGAGGAGATGGTCGGTCACAAGCTCGGCGAATTCGCTGCCACCCGTACCTACCGCGGTCACGCGGCTGACAAGAAAGCCCGGCGGTAAGGGAGAGGACTGCAATGGAAGAAGTAGCTGCAAAATTGCGCGGCGCTCGGCTGTCCGCCCAGAAGGCCCGTCTCGTGGCCGATCAGGTGCGGGGCAAGTCGGTAGCCGAGGCGCTTGATGTGCTGAACTTCAGCCCGAAGAAGGCGGCCCATGTGGTACGCCAGGTGCTGAAGTCGGCAATCGCCAACGCGGAAGAAAACAACGGCATGGACATCGACGAGCTCCGCGTCTCGACCATCTGTGTCGATGAGGGCACGACGCTCAAGCGTATCCAGCCGCGCGCCAAGGGCCGCGCTGATCGCATCATGAAGCGCACCTGCCATATCACCGTCAAGGTAGCCGAGAAGTAGGAGTCGACCAGATGGGTCAGAAAGTCAATCCAGTCGGGATTCGTCTCGGTATCGTCAAGGATCACACTTCGGTGTGGTATGCCGAGGGCGATGCCTATGCCGACAAGCTGAACAACGATCTGGAAGTCCGGCGTTTCCTGTCGGAGCGTCTGAAGAACGCCTCCGTCAGCCGTATCCAGATCGAGCGTCCTGCCAACAATGCGCGCATCACCATCCACACGGCTCGTCCGGGGATCGTGATCGGCAAGAAGGGCGAGGACGTGGATCGCCTGCGTCGTGATCTGACGCAGATGATGGGCGTGCCGGTGCACGTCAACATCGAAGAGGTGCGCAAGCCCGAACTTGACGCCTCGCTGGTGGCGCAGAATGTCGCCGGCCAGCTCGAGCGCCGCGTGATGTTCCGCCGTGCCATGAAGCGTGCGGTGCAGAATGCCATGCGCCTCGGTGCCAAGGGCATCCGGATCCAGCTTTCCGGGCGTCTCGGCGGTGCCGAAATCGCTCGTACCGAATGGTATCGCGAAGGTCGGGTTCCCCTGCATACCCTGCGTGCCGATATCGACTTTTCGGTTCATGAGGCGCACACCACCTACGGTGTCATCGGCGTCAAGGTATGGATCTTCAAGGGTGAAATCCTCGGTGGTATCGAGGAAGTCCGGGCTCGGCAGAAGCAGTCTCAGCAGCAGCAGCCGGCACCCAAGAAGAAAGGCTCCAGGTAAGGGGATAGGCGATGTTACAGCCCAAGCGTACCAAATTCCGCAAGCAGCAGAAGGGCCGCAATCGTGGCCTGGCGCATCGCGGCAGCAGTGTCAGCTTCGGCGAGTTCGGCCTCAAGGCAACCGGGCGGGGCCAGATTACCGCTCGTCAGATCGAGGCCGGTCGTCGTGCCATCACTCGCCATGTGAAGCGTGGCGGCAAGATCTGGATCCGGGTATTTCCCGACAAGCCGATCTCCGAAAAGCCGCTTGAAGTCCGTATGGGCAAGGGCAAGGGCTCCGTCGAGTACTGGGTCGCCCAGATCCAGCCGGGCAAGGTCCTCTATGAAATCGAGGGCGTTTCCGAAGAGCTGGCTCGTGAGGCCTTCCGCCTGGCGGCGCAAAAGATGCCCATTGCCACCACCTTTGTAAAACGGACGGTGTTGTGATGAAAGCACAGGAACTTCGTGACAAGTCGACCGAAGCGCTCAACGAGCAGCTTTTCGAACTGCTGCGCGAGCAATTCAATCTGCGCATGCAGAAGGCGACCGGCCAGTTGAGCCAGACCCATCTGCTCAGGCAGGTGCGTCGTGATATCGCACGCGTCAAGACTGTGCTCAACCAGCAATCAGGTAACTGAACATGGCCGAAGCAAAGAATACCCGTAGACTCACCGGCAGGGTGGTGAGCGACCGGATGGAAAAATCCATCGTTGTGCTGATCGAGCGCCGGGAACCGCACCCGCTTTATGGCAAGATCATGAAGCGCTCCACCCGACTGCATGCTCACGATGAAACCAATCAGGCCCACGTCGGTGACATGGTCTCGATCGAAGAGTGCCGGCCGATTTCGAAACACAAGGCCTGGAAGCTGGTTGAAGTGGTCGAGCAGGCGAAGGGCTGAAGGCCCGCAGACGCCCGACTCGTGCATCAGTTCAGGTTCGGAGATAACCGATGATTCAGACACAGACAATGCTGGACGTCGCTGACAACAGCGGCGCACGCCGTGTCCAGTGCATCAAGGTGCTGGGCGGCTCTCACCGCCGCTACGCGCGTGTAGGCGACGTCATCAAGGTAACGGTCAAGGAAGCGATACCGCGCGGCCGCGTCAAGAAGGGCCAGGTGCTCAAGGCCGTTGTGGTGCGTACCCGCAGCGGTGTCCGCCGCCCGGATGGTTCGTTGATCCGCTTCGATGGCAACGCGGCGGTTCTGTTGAACAACGCCAATGAACAGCCGATTGGCACGCGTATCTTCGGGCCGGTGACGCGTGAACTTCGTAACGAGAAGTTCATGAAGATCATCTCCCTGGCGCCCGAAGTGCTGTAAGGAGCGAGGCAGAACCATGCGCAAGATCAAACGTGACGATGAAGTCATCGTCATCGCCGGCAAGGACAAGGGCAAGCGTGGCACCATCAAGCGGGTGCTGCAGGACGGCCGTTTCGTCGTCTCGGGTGTGAACATGATCAAGCGTCACACCCGCCCCAACCCGATGGCGGGAAATCAGGGTGGTATCGTCGAGCGCGAGGCGCCGATTCACGGATCCAACGTCGCCATCTTCAACTCGGAGACCGGGCGGGCGGATCGTGTCGGCTTCGAGGTGAAGGAGGACGGTACCAAGGTCCGTATCTACAGGTCGACGCAGAAGCAGATCGACGCCTAACGCGAGTCGAGTAGCAACATGGCGAACTTGAAACAGCAATACAGTGACGAGGCAAAGGCCACGCTCAACGAGCAGTTCGGCTATGCCAACGTAATGCAGGTGCCGCGCATCACGAAAGTGACGCTGAACATGGGCATCGGCGAGGCGACCAGTGACAAGAGGCTGATCGATAACGCGGCGTCCGATCTGGAGAAACTCTCCGGGCAGAAGCCGATCGTGACCACGGCACGCAAGTCAGTTGCCGGCTTCAAGGTTCGCGAAGGCTGGCCGATCGGACTCAAGGTGACCCTGCGTCGTGATCGCATGTGGGATTTTCTTGACCGTCTGGTCAATGTTGCCATCCCGCGTATCCGCGACTTCCGTGGCCTCAATCCGCGCGCCTTCGACGGCCGCGGCAACTACTCCATGGGTGTACGCGAGCAGATCATCTTCCCGGAAATCGAGTACGACAAGGTCGATCGCATTCGCGGGCTGGACATCACGATCACCACGACCGCCGGCACCGATGAAGAAGGCCGTGCGCTGCTCGGCGCGCTGAGCTTCCCCTTCCGGAAATAAAGGTGTAATCATGGCAAAGAAAAGCATGGTCCAGCGTGAACTCAAGCGCGACGAGCTGATCAAGAAGTACTCGGCCCGTCGTGCTGAGCTCAAGGCGATCATTCACGATGTAAACACATCGGAAGAGGATCGCTTCGAGGCGCAGATGCAGCTGCAGAAGCTGCCGCGCGATTCCAGCCCGGTCCGTCGGCGCAATCGCTGCCGGATCACCGGCCGTCCCCACGGCTACTACAACAAGTTCGGTCTTGCACGTAACAAGCTGCGTGAAGCAGCGATGCGCGGCGATGTACCGGGCTTGACCAAGTCCAGCTGGTAATCGCGTCAGGAGCGCCATCAATGAGCATGCAAGATACTCTGGCGGATATGCTTACCCGTATCCGCAATGCGCAGCAGGCAACCAAGGCGTCGGTGACGCTGCCTTCCTCGAAGGTCAAGGTTGACGTTGCGCGGGTACTGAAGGAAGAGGGCTACATCGTTGACTATGCCGTCGAGGGTGACGTCAAGCGCCAGCTGACCATCGAGCTCAAGTATTTCGAAGGCAAGCCGGTCATCGAGCATATCCAGCGCGTCTCGAGGCCGTCCCTGCGCGTTTACAGGGGCAAGACCGAGATTCCGCGGGTGGCCGAAGGGCTTGGCATAGCGATCGTTTCCACCTCCAACGGGGTGATGACCGATCGCGCAGCCCGGCAGGCCGGCGTCGGCGGTGAAGTCATCTGCACCGTATTCTAGGAGTCAGAGATGTCCAGGATCGCAAGATATCCGATCAGGCTGCCCAGCGGCGTGGAAGCCACGTTCGAAGGCGACCGGTTGACCGTCAAGGGCGGCCAGGGGCAGCTGGAGATGAACGTCCACCGTGACGTGAAGGTCGAGCAGCACGACGACATGCTCACCTTTGCGCCCAGCGAAGGTACTCGTGGCTGGGCGATGGCCGGCACCACCCGGTCGCTGGTCAACAACATGGTGCTCGGCGTCACCGAAGGCTTCAGCAAGACACTCGAGATCACCGGCGTCGGCTACCGTGCCCAGGCCAGTGGTCAGACACTCAACCTTACGCTTGGCTTCTCGCACCCGATCGAGTATCAGGTGCCGGAGGATGTCTCGGTGGAGACGCCGCGTAACACCACGATTGTGCTCAGGAGCATCGACAAGCAGCGCCTGGGTCAGGTGGCGGCCGAAATCCGGGCCTTCCGTCCGCCCGAGCCCTACAAGGGCAAGGGTGTCCGGTATGCCGACGAGCGCATCCGGCGTAAAGAAGCCAAGAAGAAATAAGGCAGGGTTATGAACGCGAAGAAAGAAGCTCGTCTCCGTCGTGCCCGCCGCACGCGCGCCAAGATCCGCGAGCTTGGCATCTATCGTCTGAGCGTCAATCGTACGCCGCGTCACATGTACGCTCAGATCTTTTCCGCCGACGGCAGCCAGGTGCTGGCCAGTGCCTCGACGCTCGACAAGACGCTGCGCAGCGACGCCACCGGCAATGCCGATGCCGCTGCCCGGGTCGGCGCACTGCTGGCCGAGCGGGCGAAGGAGGCCGGCATCACCCAGGTGGCCTTCGACCGGTCCGGCTATCGCTATCACGGTCGCGTCAAGGCCCTGGCCGACGCCGCGCGTGAAGGCGGTCTGCAATTCTAAAGGGGTCTACGATGGCGAATAATGAACAGCGCGGCAGCGGCGATCTGCAGGAAAAACTGGTTCAGATCAACCGCGTCGCCAAGGTAGTCAAGGGTGGTCGCATCTTCGGCTTTACCGCACTGACCGTGGTCGGTGATGGCAATGGCCGGGTCGGCTTCGGTCGCGGCAAGGCGCGTGAAGTGCCGATCGCGATCCAGAAGGCGATGGATCAGGCCCACCGCAACATGGTCAAGGTCGAGCTGCGCGGTCATACCCTGCAGTATCCGGTGCATGCCAACCATGGTGCTTCCAAGGTCTACATGCAGCCGGCATCCGAGGGTACCGGTATCATCGCCGGTGGTGCGATGCGTTCGGTACTGGAAATGGCCGGTGTGCATGACGTGCTGGCGAAGTGTTATGGTTCGACCAACCCGATCAATGTGGTGCGTGCCACCGTGAAGGGGCTGGCATCGATGCGTTCGCCCAGTGATGTGGCAGCCAAGCGTGGCCTGCCCATTGAAGCGATTACGGAGTGAATGCCATGTCTGCCACGATCAGGATTACTCAGGTACGCAGCACCATTGGTGTCATCGAAAAGCACAAGGCCACCATGCGTGGGCTGGGGCTGCGTCGCATCAATCATACCGTTGAGCTGGAAGATACCCCGGCCATTCGCGGCATGATCAACAAGGTGAACTACCTTGTGCGCGTCGAGGGAGCTCAATCATGACGATGAAACTCAATACGCTCAGTCCGGCGCCGGGATCGAAGCCCGCAGCCAAGCGGGTCGGTCGCGGCATCGGTTCCGGGCTGGGCAAGACGGCCGGTCGCGGTCACAAGGGTCAGACCTCGCGCAGCGGTGGTTCGGTTAGGCCCGGCTTCGAAGGCGGTCAGATGCCGCTGCAGCGTCGTCTGCCCAAGTTCGGTTTTACCTCGCAGAAGGCGCTGGTTACCGAAGAGGTGCGCCTCTACGAACTGGCCAAGGTCGACGGGGATGTCGCCGATCTGGAAAGCCTCAAGAAGGCCAATGTCCTGCGCAACGGCACTCGCCATGCGCGCGTCATGCTGGCCGGCGAGCTCGATCGGGCCATTACCGTACGCGGTCTGAAAGTCACCAGGGGCGCGCGGGCTGCCATCGAGGCGGCCGGCGGCAGGGTCGAGGACTAAATGGCCAAGTCAGGAAACGTACCGGCAGGCTCCCAGAGCGGACTCAGTGAACTCTGGGCCCGCCTGCGCTTCGTCTTCATCGCGATCGTGGTGTACCGCCTGGGTGCCCACATTCCGGTGCCCGGTATCGATCCTGACCAGCTCGCTGCCCTTTTCAGGGAAAACCAGGGCACCATCCTGAGCCTGTTCAACATGTTCTCGGGTGGCGCCCTGCAGCGCATGAGCATTTTCGCGCTGGGCATCATGCCCTATATCTCCGCGTCGATCATCATGCAGCTCCTGACCGTGGTCTCGCCGCAGCTCGAGCAGCTGAAGAAGGAGGGCGAGGCCGGCCGACGCAAGATCAATCAGTACACGCGCTACGGCACCGTGGTACTGGCTCTGATCCAGTCGATCGGTATGGCAGTGGGGCTGGTCAGCAACGGGGTCGCCTACCAGGCTGATTTCAGCTTCTACTTTACAGCGGTCGTCACGTTCGTGGCCGGCGCCGTGTTCCTGATGTGGCTGGGCGAGCAGATCACCGAAAAGGGGATCGGCAACGGTATTTCGCTGATCATCTTTGCCGGTATCGTTGCCGGACTGCCGAGTGCGCTGGGGCAGTCGTTCGAGCTGGCACGCAACAATGGTGCCTGGAACGTGCTGCCGCTGCTGGCTCTGGCAGCGCTGGCCGTTGCCACCGTGGCTTTCGTGGTGTTCATCGAGCGCGGTCAGCGGCGGATCAAGGTCAACTATCCGCGGCGTCAGGTCGGCAACAAGATGTACGCGGGCCAGAGCAGCTATCTGCCGATGAAGGTCAACATGGCCGGGGTCATTCCGCCGATCTTTGCCTCCAGCATCCTGCTGTTTCCGGCATCGATCGGTCAGTGGTTCGGCCAGGGATCCGGCATGGAGTGGTTGACTACGGTTTCCCAGGCCCTCGGGCCGGGGCAGCCGCTCTATATCCTGCTGTTTTCAGCGGCGGTGGTGTTCTTCTGCTTCTTCTATACGGCGCTGGTCTTCAATCCCAAGGATGTGGCCGACAACCTGAAGAAGTCGGGGGCGTTCCTGCCCGGTATCCGCCCCGGTGAGCAGACCTCGCGTTACATTGACAAGGTGATGACGCGCCTGACCCTGTTCGGCGCACTCTATATCACACTGGTATCGCTGATGCCGCAGTTTCTGATGGTGGCCTGGCAGGTGCCGTTCTACTTCGGTGGTACTTCCCTTCTGATCGTGGTGGTGGTCATCATGGACTTCATGTCCCAGGTCCAGTCGCATCTGATGTCGCATCAGTATGAATCGGTCATGAAGAAGGCCAACCTCAAGGGCTACGGCAGCGGCGGCATGATGCGCTGATGCCGGAACATTACTGGAGACAACCATGAAAGTTCGTGCTTCCGTCAAGAAGATCTGCCGTAACTGCAAGATCATTCGACGTGGTGGCGCCATTCGGGTCATTTGCACCGAGCCGCGCCACAAGCAGCGCCAGGGCTGATTGCCCGAAACGCTGATCAGGCTGGTTGCAGGCATGCCCCTTGATTGCCTCGGCGTCAGGGGGTATGCTATTGCGCCTTTTGTAGTTGATTAACCGAGCAAGCCGCTCAAAGTCGGAGAAAGCTGATGGCCCGTATTGCAGGCGTCAATATCCCGGACAACAAGCACGCGGCGATCTCGCTGACCTATATCTACGGTATCGGCCGGACGCGTGCACTGGAAATCTGTGCCGCGCTCGATATCGCACCCAACACTCGAGTCGGCGAACTCTCCGCCGAAAAGCTCGATGAGGTGCGTACCGAAGTCGGCAAGTATACCGTCGAAGGCGACCTGCGCCGTGAGATCACGCTGAATATCAAGCGTCTCATGGATCTGGGTTGCTATCGGGGTCTGCGCCATCGCCGCAGTCTTCCGTTGCGCGGTCAGCGCACGAAGACGAACGCGCGTACCCGCAAGGGACCGCGTAAACCGATTCGCAAGTAAACGCATGTCCGGCGTTTAGGATTCAGGAACATCAAACATGGCTAACCCGCGCAGTAACCGTAAAAAGGTTAAAAAGCAGGTAGTGGATGCGGTTGCCCACATCCATGCCTCTTTTAACAATACGATCGTGACGATCACAGACCGCCAGGGCAACGCCCTCTCATGGGCCACTGCCGGTGGTTCGGGTTTTCGTGGTTCTCGCAAGAGCACCCCGTTCGCTGCTCAAGTGGCAAGCGAACGTGCAGCGACTGCTGCAGCCGAGTATGGTGTGAAAAACGTCGACGTGCTGGTCAAGGGCCCGGGGCCCGGTCGTGAGTCCGCCGTGCGCGCATTGAATGCCGCCGGTTTCCGAGTGCAAAGCATCACCGACGCAACGCCCATTCCCCATAATGGGTGCCGTCCGCCGAAAAAGCGCCGCGTTTAAGGAGACGGATTCATGGCACGTTATACTGGTCCGAGTTGCAAGCTCTCTCGTCGCGAGGGCACCGATCTCTTCCTCAAGAGCGGTGTGACCCCATTCGAGAAGAAGTGCAAGTCCGAAACCCCCCCGGGTCAACATGGTCAGCGCCGTCAGCGTCTTTCCGAATACGGTACTCAGCTGCGTGAAAAGCAGAAGGTTCGTCGCTACTACGGCGTACTCGAGAAGCAGTTTCGCAACTACTACCGGGAAGCTGCCCGTCAGAAGGGCGCTACCGGTGAAGTGCTGCTGCAGCTGCTCGAAACCCGTCTGGACAACGTCGTCTATCGCATGGGCTTTGGCTCCACGCGTGCCGAGGCACGTCAGCTGGTGAGCCACAAGGCCATCGCCGTCAACGGTCGTACTGTCAATGTGCCGTCCTACAAGGTGCGGCCCGGCGACGAGATCTCCGTGCGTGACAAGGCGAAGAACCAGACTCGTATCCAGCAGGCGCTGTCGCTGGCCGGCAATCGCGGCGACGTGACCTGGATCGATGTCGACACCAGCAAGATGACGGGTACCTTCAAGGCTCTGCCCGAGCGTGGCGACCTGTCTGCCGACATCAACGAAAACCTGATTGTCGAGCTGTACTCCAAGTAACCCGCAAGCGTGACTTCGAGTATCCGTTTGGCAGCCCGATAGGTATTCATATGCAGCGTTCAGTAACAGAGTTTCTCCGGCCGCGCGATATCAAGGTCGAGGAAGTCAACGCCAATCACGCGCGAATCGTGCTTGAGCCGTTCGAGCGCGGTTTCGGTCATACGCTGGGCAATGCGCTGCGTCGCATCCTGCTGTCGTCGATGCCCGGTTGCGCCGTGACGGAAGCCGAGATCGAAGGTGTTCTTCACGAGTACAGCGCGATCGAGGGCGTGCAGGAAGACGTCATCGAGATCCTGCTCAATCTCAAGGGTGTGGCAGCACGCATGCACGGCCGTGATGACGTGGTGCTGACGCTGAGCAAGCAGGGGCCGGGCGTGATGACGGCCGGTGACATTGCCGTCGATCACGACGTCGAGATCGTCAATCCCGAGCATGTCATCGCCCATCTCAACGATGGCAGTGAGCTCAAGATGCAGCTGCGGCTGATGCGTGGTCGGGGCTACGAGCCGGCCGACGTTCGCGCCCAGCAGGATGACGAGACCCGGGCAATCGGTCGGCTTCAGCTCGATGCCTCTTACAGCCCGGTGCGCCGTGTCTCCTATGCCGTCGAGGCGGCGCGTGTCGAACAGCGTACCGACCTCGACAAGCTGGTGATCGATCTGGAAACCGATGGCACGCTGGATCCCGAAGAGGCGATCCGTCGCAGTGCCACCATTCTCCAGGAGCAGCTTGCCGCCTTTGTCGATCTCGAAGCCGACAAGGAGCAGGAGGTCGAGGAAGAGGAGGATCAGATCGATCCGATTCTGCTTCGGCCCGTCGACGATCTCGAGCTGACCGTACGCAGCGCCAATTGTCTGAAGGCCGAAAACATCTACTATATCGGTGATCTGATTCAGCGCACCGAAGTGGAACTGCTGAAGACGCCCAACCTTGGCAAGAAGTCCCTGAACGAGATCAAGGACGTGCTCGAGGCTCGCGGGCTGTCGCTCGGCATGCGGCTGGAGAACTGGCCGCCGGCGAGTCTGAAGGACGACAAGGCTTCCGCCTGAACGGGTGACTCGAGTCCAGGATCTGTAAGGAATCACAACCATGCGTCATCGTAAAAGCGGTCGTCATCTGAGTCGTACCAGTTCGCACCGCCACGCCATGTTCCGCAACATGTGCGTGTCGCTGGTCGAGCACGAAATGATCAAGACCACTCTGCCCAAGGCCAAGGAGCTGCGGCGCTACATCGAGCCGCTGATCACCCTGTCCAAGAACGACAGTGTGGCCAATCGCCGGCTGGCCTTCAGTCGGACGCGCAACGACGCTACCGTGGGCAAGCTCTTCAACGAGCTGGGTCCGCGTTACAGCGAGCGCCCGGGCGGCTATGTCCGCGTACTGAAGTGCGGCTTCCGTGCCGGTGACAATGCGCCCATGGCCTATGTCGAGCTGGTCGATCGTCCGGTTCTGGAAGAGGCCAGCGGCGACGACTAAGCCGCCGCTCCACTTCCTGACGCCGGATACGACAGGTGACAGGTAATGAAAGAGGCCGACCCTTCGGGGTCGGCCTCTTGTCGTTGGTGATCCCGCCGCTCAGTAGCCGCGTTCGAACAGGGGCCTGAGAAAGCGGCCGGTGTGGGAGTGCTCGAATTCCGCTACCTGTTCGGGGGTGCCCTCGGCGATGATGCGCCCGCCGCCAGCGCCGCCCTCCGGCCCCAGATCGATCAGCCAGTCCGCGGTCTTGATGACGTCGAGGTTGTGTTCGATGACCACGATGGTGTTGCCGTGATCACGCAGCCGGTGGAGAACCGACAGCAGCTGATTGATGTCCTCGAAGTGCAGCCCGGTCGTCGGTTCATCGAGAATGTAGAGCGTGCGTCCGGTATCACGCTTGGCCAGTTCGCGCGCAAGCTTGACGCGCTGCGCCTCGCCACCGGAGAGGGTGGTCGCGCTCTGGCCGAGGCGAACGTAGGAGAGCCCCACGTCCATCAGGGTCTGCAGACGGCGGGCAATGGCCGGTATCGGTGAGAAGAAGTCGAGCGCTTCCTCGACGGTCATCTCCAGCACCTCGTGAATGTTGTGCCCCTTGTAGTTCACCTCGAGGGTTTCACGGTTGTAGCGCTTGCCGCCACAGACATCGCAGGGTACGTAGATGTCCGGCAGAAAGTGCATCTCGACCTTGATCAGGCCTTCGCCCTGGCAGGCTTCACAGCGTCCGCCCTTGACGTTGAAGGAGAACCGTCCCGGCTTGTAGCCCCGCGCGCGGGCCTCTTCGGTACCGGCGAAGAGCTCGCGGATCGGAGTGAAGATGCCGGTGTAGGTGGCCGGGTTCGAGCGTGGCGTACGGCCGATCGGGCTCTGATCGATATCGATGATCTTGTCGAGATGATTGAGCCCCCGGATCTCCCTGTAGGGCGCCGGCGTCAGACTGGTGGCGTTGTTGAGCTCGCGGGCAGCCACCGGCATCAGCGTCGAGTTGATCAGGGTGGACTTGCCGGAGCCGGACACGCCGGTCACACAGACGAACAGCCCCAGCGGCAGGGTCAGATCGACATCGGCGAGATTGTGACCACTGGCTCCGCTCAGGTGGACCTGGCGCTCCTCGCTGACCGGCGTGCGCTCGGCAGGGATCTCGATCCGCCTGTTGCCGGCCAGATAGCGACCGGTCAGGGAGTCCTCGTTGCGTTCGATCTCGTCCGGAGTGCCCTGGGCGACGATATGCCCGCCGTGAACGCCGGCGCCGGGGCCGATATCGAGCACGTGATCGGCCGAGCGAATGGCTTCCTCGTCGTGCTCGACCACGATCACCGTGTTACCGAGGTCGCGCAGCCGGGTAAGGGTCTGCAGCAGCCGGTCGTTGTCCCGCTGGTGCAGCCCGATCGAGGGTTCATCGAGGATGTACATGACGCCCACCAGACCGGCGCCGATCTGGCTGGCCAGGCGGATGCGCTGCGCCTCGCCGCCGGAGAGGGTGTCGGCACTGCGCTCCAGCGTCAGATAGTCCAGGCCGACATTGACCAGAAACTCCAGCCGGCTGCTGATTTCGTGAAGGATGCGGTTGGCGATCTCGCCCTTGCGGCCGGGGATCTCCAGCCGGTTGAAGAACTCCCTGGCATCGCCGATCGGCATGCCGGCCACCTCCGGCAGCGAGGTGCCGGTCACGAAGACATGGCGCGACTCGCGCCGCAGGCGGCTGCCGTGACAGGTAGGGCAGGCGCGCACCGAAAGCAGTCGCGCCAGATCGTCACGCACCGTATTGGAATCCGTTTCGCGGTAGCGCCGTTCCATGTTGGGCAGCACCCCCTCGAAGGGATGCTCGCGGGTGACCTTGCGGCCGCGATCATTGACGTAGCTGAAGGCGATCGATTCGCGGCCGCTGCCGTGCAGCACCACGTCCCGGGCGCGCTGTGGCAGCTGTTGCCAGGGCGTTTCCAGTTCGAATCTGAAGTGGGCCGCGACGGCTTCGAGCTGATTGAAATAGTAGATGCTGCGACGGTCCCAGCCCTTGATCACGCCCTCGGCGAGGGAGAGCTCCTGCTGACGGATCAGCTTGTCCGGATCGAAATACTGCAGCACCCCCAGGCCGTCGCAGCTGGGGCAGGCGCCGGCGGGGTTGTTGAATGAGAACATGCGCGGCTCGAGCTCGGAGATCGAGTAGCCGCAGACCGGGCAGGAGAAGCGTGAGGAGAATACCAGCTCGTCCCGGTCGCCATCCATGAAATGCAGGATGGCGGCGCCGTCAGCGAGGTTCAGCGCGGTCTCGAAGGATTCGGCCAGGCGCTGCTGCAGGTCATCGCGGATACGCAGGCGATCGACCACCACACTGATGTCGTGCTTGCGATTCTTGTCCAGCGTCGGCAGCTCGTCGAATTCGAAGGTGGTGCCATCAATGTGGACGCGCACGAACCCCTGGGCGCGCAGCTCGGTGAGCAGCTGCTGATGCTCGCCCTTGCGCCCCCTGATGACCGGTGCCAGCAGCATGACCCGGGTGCCCTCTTCCAGCGCCAGGGTCTGGTCCACCATCTGCGATACCGTCTGGGCCTCGAGATCGGTTTCGTGATCGGGGCAGCGCGGCGTCCCGGCGCGCGCGAACAGCAGGCGCAGATAGTCGTGAATCTCGGTAATGGTGCCGACGGTCGAGCGCGGGTTGTGCGAGGTCGACTTCTGCTCGATGGAGATGGCCGGCGAGAGCCCCTCGATGTGGTCCATGTCGGGCTTTTCCATCATCGACAGGAACTGACGTGCATAGGTCGACAGCGATTCCACATAACGCCGCTGGCCTTCGGCATACAGCGTGTCGAAAGCCAGCGAGGACTTGCCGGAGCCCGACAGGCCGGTGACCACGATCAGCCTGTCACGAGGGAGTTCAACGTCGATGTTCTTCAGATTGTGGGTACGCGCCCCGCGCACCGAAATGCGATCCATACCTACCTCGTCACCAGGCTCAATAGCATACTATAGGCGGTGGCCGGAGCCCGCCGCAAAGACAACCGCCTTTCCCGGCGTGGTGCCGGGTCGGTAGAATAGTCCAGTGGCGCGAGTGATGCCGAAAGCGCTTTTTACATCGCTCCGAGCGACCCGCCGCGGCGTGGCCACTCATCGCCGATCAAGACAGTGAATATCCATACAGTATATAGTACCTGATCCTGTCAAGGCGGCTTGCCCTGACAGACAGCTCATACAGGCGTCCTGCGCCGCACGACAGAGGAGAGAAACATGGCCCGAGGGGTGAACAAGGTCATTCTGATCGGCAACCTGGGACAGGATCCGGAAGTCCGTTATCTGCCCTCCGGTAACCCGGTGTGCAACTTGCGTCTGGCCACCACCGACAGCTGGACGGATCGGCAGAGCGGCCAGCGCCAGGAGCGCACCGAATGGCACAGTGTCGTGATGTTCAACAAGCTGGCCGAGATTGCCCAGCAGTATGTCAAGAAGGGCTCGCGCATCTATGTCGAGGGCCGTCTGCAGACGCGCAAGTGGCAGGGCCAGGACGGTCAGGATCGCTATACCACCGAGATCGTCGCCAATGACATGCAGATGCTCGACACCCGCGGGGGTGATGGCGGCAACTTCTCCGGCGGGGGCGGCTATGGTGGCCAGCAGGGTGGCAACTACGGTGGCGGCCAGCAGGGCAGTGGCCAGCAGGGCAGCTATGGTGGTGGTCAGCAGAACGACGGTGGCCAGCGCGGCGGTCAGGGTGGTTCCGGCCAGGGGCAGGGAGCCCCCAATCCGGGCAGCTTTGATGATTTCGATGACGAAATACCGTTCTAGCATCGATCCTGCTGCCATGCGCTAAGCATGCCCCGAAACCCCGTCCGGCGGGGTTTTTCGTGCCGGCGGCGGCCGGCCATCTGAACCGGGCCCACCTGCCGGGGCGGGCATGATCTGCGGTGGTGTGGCAGCAGCAAGGGGCGGCTACCCCGGGCGCCAGCCGGTTGCGAAGGTGGCCGGGTGCCCGTTTCCCGCGGCAGGTTCGGTCGCGTGATGGCAGGGCGCAACGGATGCCCCGCGGGCTGATTTTCTGTAGAGTGGGCGCCCGGTGCGATGCGCACTCATCCTGTCCGCCATCATGCTGCCACACGTTTCGACAGCCCCACTCCGAAGCACTCAGATCGAATGACATGAAGCTACTTCTTCTCGATGCCGAGCACTGCCTGGGACATGCGCTGGGTGGACTCTGTCAGTCACGCGGCGATATCGAACTGACTGCCCTGCAGGACGCCTCGGTGAGTGTGGACACCCTCGCGCACGAGCGTCCCGACATGGTACTGATTCCGCCGCTGGGCCGGCCTGCAGACGTTGATCCCGGGCTGGTGCTGAGTCATGCCGCTGCCGTGGAGACGGTGCTCGAGAGCTGTCTGGCGACCGGGGTCCCGCTGCTCTGGTGCGTCAGCGATCAGATCTTCGAGCAGGGCAGCGCCCGACCGATCGAAGAGAGCGCCATTCCGGCGCCGTATGACGAGGCACTGCGGCGCATGGTGGCGATCGGGGACATGATCCGGGCACGGCTGCCGGAGCATTTCATCCTGCGGATCGGTCCCCTGTTCGGGCTGACCGGGCGCGATGCCTGGCTGGCGGAAGTACTGACGGCGCTGGAGCGGGGCGAGACGCTGCGTGCTGCCGAGGATGGCATCATCTGTCCTGCTTCGGTGGATGCGCTGGCCATGGCCCTGATCGGCATGCTGCTGCAGCAGCAGCATGGTGCCCGAGCCTGGGGGGCGTATCATTTCGCCGGCGTTGAGCCGGTCAGCCCCTTTACCTTTCTGTCGGTAGTCCGCCATCAGCTCGAGACCCGCCTGCACGGCCTGTCGGTGGCCATCGAGCCCGGCCAGGTGCTCCCCCTGCATCACCATCACGATGAGCCGCTCAGGCGCATCCTCAACTGCCGCCGGGCGCTGGAGACCTTCGGTATCCATCAGAAGCCCTGGCGGGTGGAAATCGATCGCATGCTCGAACTCTGGTGCACCGAACATCACGGGGGCGGGGAGGCCCGGTCATGAAGCTGTTGCGTAGTCTGCTGTTCTATACCGGGTATCTGCTGGCCATCGTGGTGTCGGCATTCACGCTGGTGCCGGTAGCGGCCTGTCTGCCGCTTCGGCATCGCTTTCGGGTGCTCAATCAGTACAACCGGTTCATCATCTTCTGGTTCGGTCTCTGCTGTGGCGTGCGCTACCGTATCGAGGGGCTCGAGCATCTTCCCGAGCGTCCCTGCGTGGTGCTCTCCAATCATCAGAGCGAGTGGGAAACCCTTTATCTGCAGCTGATCAAGCCGCCGATGTGCACCGTCTTCAAGAAGGAGCTGCTCAAAATTCCCGTGTTCGGCTGGTCACTGCGACTGATCTGGCCGATTCCGCTGGATCGGACCAACCCTTCCCAGGCGGTGCGCCAGGTGCTGACGGAGGGCGCCGAGCGGCTGAAGGCCGGCATGTCGGTACTGATCTTTCCCGAAGGTACCCGGGTGCCGCCCGGCCACCGTCGCTCCTTCAAGAAGAGCGGCATCCACGTGGCCTGTCGGGTGGGGGCACCGATCGTGCCGGTGGCCCACAACGCCGGCGAGCGCTGGCCCGGAAAGCGGCTGGCAAAATCGCCGGGGCAGCTGACAATGGTCATCGGCCCGGTCATCGAAACCGAGGGACGACGACCCAACGAGGTGCTGGCGGAGGTGGAACGCTTCGTCGAGGGAGAGCTGACGCGAATCTCGGAAGTGCCGCGTCCGGCGCAGCCGGATGAATCGCAGGCCGGCACGCTCGGCTGATCCGCGAATCGAAGGCGCCGGGCACTGTGCCCGGCGCGACAATGGCTTCAGTCGATCAGGCGGCTGAAGACCAGGCAGGCATTGGTGCCACCGAAGCCGAAGCTGTTGGAGAGCGCCCGGTTGAGGGTGACGTCGTCGCGCCGCTGGCGCACGATATCGAAGCCCTCGGCAGCGGGATCGAGCTCGTCGAGGTTGGCCGAGGCGGAGATGAAGCCGTGCTGCATCATCAGCAGCGTGTAGATGGCTTCCTGGGCGCCGGTGGCCCCCAGCGAGTGCCCGGTCAGCGACTTGGTCGAGGAGAGCGGTGGTACGCTGTCCCCGAAGACCTCGCGCAGACCGCGAAGCTCGCTGATGTCGCCCACCGAGGTCGAGGTGCCGTGGGTGTTGATATAGTCGATCGGCGCCTGCACGCTGGCGAGCGCCTGACGCATGCAGCGCGCCCCGCCCTCGCCGGAAGGTGCGACCATGTCATGGCCGTCCGAGTTGGCGCCGTAGCCGATCAGTTCGGCGTAGATCTTCGCCCCCCGGGCGCGGGCATGCTCGAGCTCCTCGATTACCAGCATGGCGCCGCCACCCGCGATCACGAAGCCGTCGCGATGGGTGTCATAGGGGCGTGAGGCGCGCTCGGGGTCATCGTTGAAACCGGTCGAGAGGGCGCCCATGGCATCGAACAGGCTGGACATGGTCCAGTGCTCCTCCTCGCCGCCACCGGCAAAGACGATGTCCTGCTTGCCGAGCTGGATCTGCTCCATGGCCGCGCCGATGCAGTGCGCCGAAGTGGCACAGGCCGAGGAGATCGAATAGTTGACCCCCTTGATGGCAAACGGCGTGGCCAGACAGGCCGATACCGTGCTGCCCATGGTCCGGGTGACCCGATAGGGTCCGACCCGGCGTAGCCCCTTCTCGCGCAGGATATCGGCAGCCTCGACCTGGTTGGCCGAGGAGGCGCCCCCGGAACCGGCGATCAGCCCGGTACGAGGACTGGAGATCTCGTTCGGTTCGAGGCCGGCATCCTCGATGGCCTGCTGCATGGAGACATGGGCGTAGGCGGCGGCGTCGCCCATGAAGCGACGCTGCTTGCGATCCACCAGCGCATCGAGATCGATGTCCACCGTGCCGGCCACGTGGCTGCGCATGCCGCGTTCGACATAGTCTTCACGAAAGCGGATCCCGGAGCGCCCCTCCCTGAGAGACGTCAGGACCTGATGCTGGTCATTGCCCAGGCAGGAGACGATGCCCAGGCCGGTGACTACCACTCGTCGCATGGGAGCCTCCCGATCAGAAGTTCGCTGTGGAAGTGAACAGGCCGACACGCAGATCGTTGGCCTGATAGATCTCCCGGTCATCCACGGACAGGGTGCCATCGGCAATCCCCAGGATGAGCCGGCGGGTGATCACACGTTTCATGTGGATGTGATAGGTCACCTTGCGGGCATCGGGCAGGATCTGACCGAAAAACTTGACCTCGCCACAGCCCAGCGCTCGTCCCTTGCCGGGATTGCCGAGCCAGCCCAGGTGAAAGCCGACCAGCTGCCACATGGCATCCAGCCCCAGACAGCCCGGCATGACCGGGTCTCCCGGGAAGTGGCACTTAAAAAACCAGAGATCCGGATGAATGTCCAGTTCAGCGATCAACTCGCCCTTGCCGTATCGACCACCCTCTTCATGGATATGTGTGATGCGATCGAGCATCAGCATGTTCGGTGCCGGCAGCTGGGCATTGCCGGGGCCGAAAAGTTCGCCACGGCTGCACTGCAGCAGCTGCTCATGGGTAAAGGAGTGTTGCTTCGTCACTGATTCTTTCCGGAAATCATTGGAATTGGGCCTGTGTCGGGCGCGCTCCAGTGTACTGGCAGGCATGACCGAATGCACGCCACGGGTACCAACAGGGGAGGCATTGTGTCACATCCGGCAGGTGCCTGACGATGGATTGTGCCTCCGGGTCAGCCCGCATTCAGCCATTGTCGGCGGGGGCGAAGGCCTCGAGTGCCCGCTGGCGGGCTGCCCGGTGATCGACGATGGGAGCGGGATAGCCGGTATCCCGGCGCTGCTGACTGTTCGGCTCGTGGCGGGCGCGTGGCGCCAGTTCGGCCAGTTCGGGCAGGTAGCGGGCAATGAATGCGCCGTCGGGGTCGAAGCGTTGCGCCTGGGTGGTGGGATTGAAGATGCGAAAATAGGGCGCGGCATCGGTGCCGGTCGAGGCCGCCCACTGCCAGCCGCCATTGTTGGAACCCAGCTCGCCATCGACCAGATGCTGCAGGAAGAACTGCTCGCCACGGTGCCAGTGGATCAGCAGGTGCTTGGTCAGGAACATTGCGGTGACCATGCGCAGCCGGTTGTGCATCCAGCCACGGGTGACCAGCTGCTTCATGGCGGCATCCACCAGCGGATAGCCGGTGCGGCCCTCGCACCAGGCAGCAAAGTCCTCTTCGCTGTCCCGCCAGGCCAGCTGGCGGGTCTCGAGCTTGAAGGGCTCGCCGCGGCTCAGGCGCGGATAGCCCACCAGAAGATGCTGATAGAATTCACGCCATACCAGTTCACTGATCCACCCGGTCAGGTTGCGATCGCCATCCCCCAGATGGCCATGATTGCGGGCCGCGGCAGCATTGAGGCACTGCCGCGGTGAGATCATGCCCAGGGCAATGTAGGGGGAGAGTTCGCTGGTGGCGGTCTCTTCCGGAAAGTCCCGCTGGTCCTGATAGTGCCGCACCCGGCGATCAAGGAAGCGAGCCAGCCGGTCGGCTGCGGCCTCCTCGCCGGCCGGCCAGAGCTCATGGAACGCCTGTCCGGCCTGCTCCCCTGCCGGTAGTGGCGGAAGCGGATCGGTGGCGATGCCGGCCATGGGCGCCTGACGCGACGGGGCATCGTGCTGTGCCAGCTGATCGGCGCCGACCTGCTTGAGCCAGGCCTTCAGAAAGGGGGTGAAGACCGAGTAGTAGTCCCCGCTGCCGGTCTTCAGGGTGCCCGGGGTAAAGATCACCTGATCGGTATAGCGATGCACGGCAATGTCGGCTTCCGACAGGGTGGCATGTACCCGGCGATCGCGGTTCTGCTCGTTGAGCCCGTATTCGTCGTTGAAGTGCAGCGCCTCGCACGCCAGGTCACGGGTCAGCTCGAGCAGGGCGTCGGGCGTGCGTTCGAAGGTGTCGATATCCAGGATCTTCAGCGGAATGCGCAGTGCCGTGAGTTCCTCGGAGAGTGCTGCAATGCCGCGCTGCCAGAAATCGAGCTTGTTGGCGCCATGGCCGTGTTCACGCCACTGTTGCAGCGTTCGCACGACCACACCGATGACCGGCCCCCGTTCGGCGGCATGAGAGAGGGCCGTATGATCGATGGTGCGAAGGTCGGTGCGAAACCAGACCAGTTGACGTGAAGCCAAGGGATGCTCCGTGCGGGTGGGGTTGCCGGCCGGGCGCGTCCCTGCGCCCTGGCCGGCCGGCGGCCTTCAGTCGGCCGTCGGGTGGTTGATCAGGGTGCGCAGCTGGGTCACCGCCTGGGCCGGATCATCGTCCAGTGCCAGCAGGCCATGGGTGCTGCAGTCCTGCTCGCTGTCGCGGGCAAAGGGCCCACAGATGCACAGCGGCGCATCGAGCTGGGCGCGCAGATCGCACAGGGCGCTGCGCGTCTCGCCGGTGCGATCGGTCGTGCCGCCGGCCAGCAGCACCGCCTGGGCATTGATGCGCCGGGCCGTCATGGGCAGCTGCTCCAGCGGTATCGGGGCATCGAAGAAGGTGATGTTGAAGCCGCCGGTACTGGCCGTGAAGGCCAGCAGCAGCAGCCAGAGCAGGCTGGGATCATCGGGCAGCCGGCTCATCAACAGCCGCGGCTCATTGTGCTCGAGATTGCCGTGGTAGAGCCGCAGGCCCAGCCGGGTACGCAGGAAGGACTCGAAGAAGTGCCGCTGGGCGCAGCCATCGGGTGCGTTGTGCCAGCGGGTTTCCAGCTGCTCGACCACCGGCCGCCACAGCTGCGAGATGGCCGTATTGACCGGATAAAGCCCCATGCTGCGGGTGAACAGGGTGTCCAGACGGGATACATCGAAGGTTTCGACCGCCACCACGGCTTCCTGGCACTGACTCTGCCAGTCGGCTTCCACATGGCCGACGCTCTCCCTGGGCGGCGGGGCCGTGCTGCTGGCACTGCGATCCAGCAGTTCGCTGACCTGGCTGACCGGCACGCCGCGATTGAGCCACTGCAGGATGCGCTCGACCCGCTCGATATCCTCACGGGCATAGAGCCGGTGCCCCTTGGGAGTACGACGGGGCTGAATCAGACCGTAGCGTCGCTCCCAGGCACGCAGGGTGACGGAGTTGACGCCGGTCAGCCGTGAGACCTCGCGAATCGGGTACAGGGGACCACCAGCGCTTTCGCTCAGGTTCTCTGTCATGGCGTGACCAGACCTCCTTCGCTTCTGTACAGCCCCTGTAGAGAAGGAAATTTCTGTATCAGAACGAAAATCAATGTGACATTTGGCTTGAGGGTATCATCCGTGCTTCACAAGCCGTAAGTGAATGCCAACCGTACCGGGCATCCCGTGTATCCACTTATCAGGGATTATTGTACATGGGAGCGGTTTTGTACAAGTGCCGGGTCGGCATCGCGTGCTTCCACGATATGAATGACGGCTTCAATGAAGGCCGGATGCTGTCCCACCGGATCGAGCAGATCGAGGGTGACCGACGGGTGGGCCTCGCGCAGGGCGTCCAGCTGGGCCGGCACATCCTCGCGCAGATGGCGGCCGGCAGCAAAGAACAGTGGCAGGATGTCGATGTGCTGGTGCCCCTCCCGGATCAGGGAGGCCACGACATCCTCCAGCAGGGGGTCACAGAGCTCCATGTTGGCCAGCCGCACCGGCATGCTCATGCGGGCACGTACCCGCTCCTCCATGGTCTGAAAGGGGGCCTGCCAGCGCGGATCGGTGGAGCCGTGGGCAAGTAGTATCAGGGCTTTGTTCACGTATACTCTCCCGGGCCGGAACATGACCCTGGCAGCATGGCAATTGAAAGGGCGCCGGGCGAGCAGTAGCCCGTACTCCGACAACAGGGGGCGCCTGGCCCGATCCTGTACATCGAAGAGTTCGTGACAGCGACCGCTTCTGCTCCAGGCAGTCGATGATAACGGTTACGGTCCCCGGCGTCATGGGCGATGGCCCGCGACGCGCGGCCGAGGGGGGCAATGTCCGGCGACCAGGCCCTGTACAGCCCTTGCCTGGCGCGGCGTGATCATGAACTCATGCCACGAGTCGGCAATTCAGTGCCGCTGGCCGGGCAGGCCCGCTGCCGAGACGGTTGATGCCGAGACGGTCGATGCCGGTGGTCCGGGCAGGGCGCCTCATTCGATAGGACACGCCTGCTCGAACTTCTCGGCTCCCGGTCCGGGCAGTGCGCCCTGAAGTGCTGAGGGAGCCGGTGGGCGGTTTCTGGGATCGGTCAGCAGCCGGGCTTCGAAGGTCGCCAGATCGATCGCCTTTTGCGAGGCGTTCATGATCAGCCGACGCTTGTTGAGCCGCTTGCTGATCCGGTAGCGGCAGGCCAGCAGCAGGACCTGCTGGGCGCGCGGCGCGTCGGCGGCAGCGCCGGCGATGCGGCGAAGCATGTTGCGGGCCTGGGCATGGCGTTCCGGGATCTCTGGAGCGCCGAGATCGCGCATCAGCTTGCCGACATGCAGTGCGGTGGCGATCAGCGGATTCCTGACCGACGTACACATCCGGCCGCAGTCGATTACCCGCATGGGGAGCGACCTGTCCTCGGGTACCATGATGTGCCCCGCATTGAGATCGAGATGGCAGATGCGGTGGCTGTACAGCTCGCCCAGCAGGTCTTCGAGTCGTGCGGCGAGCTGCTGCCGGTCATCGTCCCGATCGGTTGCCCGCCAGACTTCACCGAGCGGCTGCCAGCCACTGAGATATTCATGAATCAGGATCTGGCGGTCCGGCAGTCCGTGGCGCACGTGCTCACCCAGCGCCAGGGTTCTGACGCCACTGGAGGTATGGCTGTCGAGAAACAGGTTGTGGCGGGTTTCGGCCGTACCATGATCGTAGCGCAGCAGCACATTGCTTCTGCCCAGCAGGGCGCCCAGCCGCGTTCTCAGTGACGTCATGGTGACCTCCTTGGCAAAACAGGGCATCGGCTCGAGATCGAGTCGAAAGGCCCTGCGGCCCTTGTGGTCCCTGAGCATGACCAGCCGTGCCGGGCTGGTGCCCTGCTGCTGGCTATCCATCAGGCGCGCCGCCGCTTCGGCTTCGCTGCCGTGGAGCCACCACTGCCAGCCGGAATCGGAAAAGACGAAGGGGCCCGAAAAGAGGGTCTTCAGAAATCGGGGCCGGAATGAGTGCCGGCCGGTCAGAGTGTCATGATCGATCATCGTTGGGCTGCTCGCGGAAGTGGCGTCTCTGCTCGGCCGGAAAGCGGCTCTCGAGGGACCTTGTTAGCCGGGTAATGATTTGCCGGCTATTATAGCCTTTAATGTTTTCTTAAGCGATGCCGGCTGCCGAGTCATATCGGCGCGGTGGCGGGAGGCTGTAGTACCGCTGTACCGGCGTCGGAGCGGTGAGAGCGAGGGGACGTGGGCCCGGTCGGGGGCAAAATTGCGATGGCCGTACCGGCATTCGCTGCCACGCGCATGACTGCCTAGACTCGGGGCAAGGCACTACGCCTCTCTGCGAAGAGCGTTTATTCCGGCATTCCTGCTACGGAGGGCACAGCATGCGCATTCTGATTACCGGGGCAACCGGGTTCGTCGGCCAGGCCCTGTGTCGGCATCTGCATGAGCAGTCCCACGAACTGCTGGTGATCAGCCGTCACCCCCGCGAGGCTGCGGGCACCATCGGCGTGCCGGTCACGGCGCATGACAGTGCCCTGGCGTTCGAGCACGACACCATCGATGCCATGATCAATCTGGCGGGCGAGCCGATTTTCGACAAGCGCTGGAGCGAGGAGCAGAAACAGCGGCTGATCGACTCCCGGGTCGAAACCACCCGTGCGCTCGATGAGCTCTGCCAGCGCCTGGCCACACCACCGAAGGTGCTGATCTCGGCTTCCGCCATGGGGTATTACGGCGACCAGGGGGAGCGTGAGGTCACGGAGGAGACCGAGCCGCACGATGAGTTCGCCCACCGGCTCTGCCGAACCTGGGAGGATGAGGCGCGCCGGCTGGAAGCGCACGGCGTGCGGGTCGCCATTGCCCGAATCGGACTGGTACTGGATCGCGATGGCGGCATGCTCAAGCCGATGCTGCCGATGTTCCGGTTCGGTTTCGGCGGCAAGGTCGGCGATGGCACCCAGTACATGCCGTGGATTCACCGAGAGGACCTGGTGCGGGCGATCGATTTCCTGCTCACCCGCGAGGATCTTGCCGGTGCCTTCAATGCCGGCGCGCCCCAGCCGGTGACCAACGAGACCTTTACCCGTACCCTGGCAGACCGGCTCGACCGGCCGGCCCTGTTTACTGTACCGGCCGGCGTGATCGAGCTGGCGCTGGGGGAGATGTCCCGGCTGCTGCTGACCGGGGCGCGCATGGTGCCGGCCCGGCTGGAAGCGGCCGGGTTTACCTTCCGCTATCCGGAGCTGGACCAGGCGCTGGCAGCGATCGTCCAGCGCCGCCGTTGAAGGAGAGCGGGCTCAGCGGCGCGGTTCGACGGTCACGATGACGCGTACCGCATCGAGCTGCAGCCGCGTCCCGGCAATGGCTGCGGCCAGGTTGCCCCGCTCCGCCACCAGCGCGTCGAGTTCGGCCGCGGGAACATCGGGGTTGCGCCGGGACAGCGTACGCAGGCGTTCGAGTTCGCTGTCGAGGCTGTGGCGCATGTCGCCTTCGGCAGCCTCGAGAATCGGCGTCAGACGGGCCCCGGCAATGCCTTCGGCCTGATCGAGCAG
This sequence comes from Kushneria sinocarnis, assembly GCF_003633775.1. GTDB lineage: Bacteria > Pseudomonadota > Gammaproteobacteria > Pseudomonadales > Halomonadaceae > Kushneria > Kushneria sinocarnis. The sequence continues at coordinate 47,467 of NZ_RBIN01000010.1, read as the reverse complement.
CTGACGCAGCAGCTCGTGACGCTCACGAATCAGATCCCGGGCCGCCGCCTTCTTGATGTTGCGCAGGCTCTTTGCCAGGCCGCCGAAGGACACCTTGTCGGAGAGCTCCTGACCGGACTCGTCCAGCAGGACCCGGACCGTGGTGGGCGGCAGAAAGCGCGCCGGATGCAGATGGTGGGCTTCACTGGTACGGGTGCGGAAGATGGCTTCGATCATGATCCGGCCGGCCGGAATGGCGGAGTGCTCGAGCAGCGCCAGCGCCGCGTTGCCGAGTGAGCCTTCGGTGGCGCGGAACAGCATCTCGCGGACCAGCGGATGCTCCCAGGAGAGCCGCTGGACATCGTCCCGGGCGAGCGCCTGCTCGCGTGAGCGGGTGGCGCTGAACCCCTCCTCGCCGCGAATCAGGCCCGGCATGCCTTCCAGCATGTGCGGTCCGGGGTGAAGATAGCGCAGTCCGCCATCGAGCTCCCGCGATTCGATGCCGAAGACCTCGAGCGCCTGGTCGAGCCAGCGATCGAGGCGTTCGTCCTCGTCGAGCTCGCGCACCGCCTCGATCATCCGCTCGGCGTGTTGCTCGTCATTGGCACCATGGGCGAGCAGGCGATCACGGCCGGCCTCGCGTTCGCGCGCCGTGCGCTCGAGCAGCTCCCGGCTCTCTGCGATGAGTGCCGTCAGCGCATCGCGATCGAGCAGCGCATCGAACAGGGTATCGCCGTGCTGTTCGAACACATGGCTGCCCAGGCCATGGGGGCGGGTGAAGGCATCCAGTGCATCGCGATACCACATCAGCAGGGCCTCGCCGGGGGAGCCGGCCAGGGTGGGCACGTGGATATCGATCGGGTGATGCTGGCCGATGCGATCCAGCCGGCCGATGCGCTGTTCGAGCTGATCGGGGTGCGGCGGCAGATCGAACAGGATGAGGTGGTGGCAGAACTGGAAGTTGCGCCCTTCCGAGCCGATCTCGGAGCAGATCAGCAGCGGACTGCCATCCTCGCGATCGGCGTCGGCAAAGGCGGCTGCGGCACGATCGCGCTCGATGATGCTCATCTGCTCGTGGAAGACCGGCACGTGCAGGCCGCTGAGTACCTGCAGTCCGGCGGCCAGTTCCAGCGCGGTATCGGCGTGGTGACACAGCACCAGCGCCTTTTCGCCGGGATGCTGCTTGAGCCAGCTGCGCAGCCAGTCAAGGCGCGGATCGAAGCGCCACCAGGCCTCGCCGCTCTCGTCGTGACGCAGGGCCTCGAACGTCAGCTCGGGATAGAGCAGGACATCGGGATGGTCGAGCCCGGTATCGAGCAGCAGTTCATCGAGATGGTCCTCGTCGCGCTCGACACGGCGCAGGGTGCGGCGATAGGCCTGGGGCAGCTCGAGCGTCGCGACATGCAGCCGGCGCTCGGGAAAGCCGCCGACATGCTGGCGGCTGTTGCGGAACATCACCCGACCGACGCCATAGCGGTCGAGCAGGATCCGGCGCAGCTGGCGTTGCAGTTCGGGGTGTTCGTCCTGCGATGCGTCAGCGAAGCGTTCCAGCAGCTCATGCAGCTCGCTGTCGTCGCCGGCTGCCTGCTCGATGGTGGCGCGCGCCTCGCGCTCGGGCAGGCGGGCGACGGCTTCCACGGCCTCGGCGATGGCAGCATGACCGTGCTGCTCCTCCCGGAAGGTGTCAAGATCGTGATAGCGCTGCGGGTCGAGCAGGCGCAGCTGGGCAAAGTGGCTCAGGGCGCCGGACTGTTCGGGTGTGGCCGTCAGCAGCAGCACACCGGTAATGGCCGCGGCCAGTTCGGCGACACATTCGTAGCCGGTGTCACCACCGCTCTCGGGTGACCACTGCAGGTGCTGGGCCTCATCGACGATCAGCAGTTCCCAGTCGGCGGCGCCGGCCTGCTGGCGGCGCTGCTCGTCGGCAAACAGCCACTGCTGACTGGCGAGCACGATCTGGCCGCTTTCGAACGGGTTGCTGTCGCTGTCCAGTTCGCGGCTCTGCGCCTCGTCGAGCAGGGTGACCTCGAGTGAAAAGCGGCGCAGCAGCTCCACCAGCCACTGGTGGGTCAGGCTTTCGGGGACCAGCACCAGGGCGCGACGGACACGGCCGGTCAGCAGCAGCCGGTGCAGGATCAGGCCGGCCTCGATGGTCTTGCCCAGCCCGACCTCGTCGGCCAGCAGCACGCGGGGCAGCCGTCGATGGCTGACTTCATCGGCGATATACAGCTGGTGACCGATGAGATCGACCCGCGGCCCGGAGAGCCCGAAGGCCGGATGACGCTCGATGCGCTGCAGGTGCTGGAGACTGCGGTAGCGCAGGTTGAAGGCATCATTGCGCTCGAGCTGGCCGGTCAGCAGCCGGTCGCGGGCCTGATGGAACTGCATCCGGTCGCTGATGCGTGATTCCGGCAGCTGACGTGCTTCCCCCTGCCGGGTCTCGCCGTGGTAGATCAGCATGCCGCGCTGCTCTTCGACATGGGAGACGGTGAGGGTCTCGCCGTCATCGGTCTCGATGCGGTCACCACTGCCGAAGACCACCCGGGTAAGGGGCGCCTGGCGAACGCTGTAGGTACGGGTCTGCTCGCCACCGGCGAACAGCACAGTGACGCTGCGCGGGTCACTGTTGAGCACGGTACCCAGCCCGAGGTCGGCCTCGCCATCACTGATGAAGCGCTGACCGGGGATGAAATCGCTCATGATGCCTCGAATGCATGTCGGAAGGAGATGCCCGGCACGGGCAGGTTTCGGGCGCGGTATCTTAACGAAAAGCGGCTGTCGGCTTAAGGGGCACGTGTCACCGCGGCTACGGGGTGAGGGGATGGCGTCTTTGGTATCGCCTCAAGGCGCTCGCGCCATCGGCGCCAGAGTGCGGGCGCCACGGCACCGGCATGTGACTCGAGCAGTCGGCCCCGGCGATCGAACAGCAGCAGTACCGGCAGGCCGGGCGCCCGGCTCAGGGTCAGCCAGTGCTGGGATGGATCCTGCAGCAGGATCATATCGGCGTTCGTACCGTCGCCAGCGTAACGCAGTCCCAGCACCAGCGGCTCCCCCTCATTGATGGCGACACTCCGTGCCGCAATGGTAGACGATTGCAGGGATAGCTGTGAGAGTGTGTACACGCAGCGAGGACAATCGCTGCGCCACAGCAGCACCAGGGTGGGGAGACGTCCGGCGTCGGCAACGAGATCGACCTTGCTGCCTGCCGTTGAAGTCAGTGCCATCCGCGGCAGCCGGGTGATTGCCGGTGGTGATGCCAGCGGCTGCCAGAGCTGCAGTCCCAGCCATGTCAGCTGGGCCACCCAGATCAGGCACAGCGCCCGGCGACGGGCGCTGCCACGCAGCCAGCAGAGTGTCCAGAGGCAGGCCAGTACCAGCCCGCCGGCCGTGCTGAAACCGGGTTGCGCCGGATCAAGGACCCGCAGTGCCGTGTGCTGCCAGGCTGCGGGATCGGCAGCCACGGCCCCGGCGCGGGCACCGATACACCAGCTGATCACCACGCCTGCCAGCCAGCACTCGCGATAGCGCGGGCGTCCGGGCAGCAGCCGGAAGGTGGCGGCGGTCAGGATCAGGCCAACGAGCAGCAGGTAGAGCTGCGAATGGGCAATCAGCCAGGGGCCGAGTGTGATGGCTGTCATGGAAAGGGCCGAGGGCTGCGAAACAAGCTTATGCTGATGGAGCGGATGCTGTCCGAAAAACACAGGATGCACAAGCCCGGGGATTCACTGCGAATGCTCGCCATTGCCTCACAGATGGCGGGATTCATCATCATCGTCGCCCTGCAGACCCTGCTTCCGCTGTCGCAGGCACGACCGCTGCAGGCAGCCGTGCTGATCGTCATGCTGACCATCGCGGTGAGCGTGGCCCTGATGCGGCGCTATCGCCGCAACCGTCGCTGGCGTGACCGGATGCGCCATGCTCCTTCAGGCAGAGCCACCAAGGAAACCGATGACTGAATCCGAAGAGGGTGTCACTCCCGGCCAGCCGGCGACGCCGCTGCTCAACTCGCGACCGACGGCCTCGCTGCTGGAGGAGTGGGTGAGTCAGCACGACCGGCCCGAGCATGGCGGGGTGCGCCTGCTGACCGAAGGGCGCGATTCGCTCGACAAGCGCCGGCGACTGACCCGGCTGGCCACCCGCCGCGTCGAGATGATTTCCTATCTCGTCGAGGAGGGCAATACCTCCCGGGCCCTGCTCGAGGATCTGCTCTGTGCCGCCGAACGCAACGTTCAGGTGCGCCTGCTGGTGGATGACCTGAGTGCCATTCAGCTGCAGACGCTGCTGGGGGCCCTGGATACCCACCCCAATGTGGAAGTGCGGGTCTTCAATCCGGTGCATTTCTGGCGCGGTGCGGTCTGGAGCCAGCGGCTGGCGATGGTGCTGACCGGCTGGCGCTCGCACCGGCGCATGCACAACAAGCAGTGGCTGGTGGATCGCCGGGTCGGCATTGCCGGCGGCCGCAACATGGGAGATGACTACTTCAGTGCCGACAGCGAGTACAACTTCGCCGATCTCGATCTGCTGATGGTGGGTGGGCCGGTGATCGACGAGATGGGCCGCTGCTTCGATACCTACTGGTCGAGTCGTTCGGTTGAGCGCCTCGCGACATTGAGCGCAGCCACGCATGACTGGCAGTGGTGTCGCGAGCAGCTCGCTCAGCGTGACGATCTCGATGGTGAGCCGCTCGAGAGCAGCGATCGGTTCGAGGGGCTCGGGCGGATGGCGTCGGAGACGCTGATTCCGGCACCGGCCCGGCTGCTCTGGGATCATCCGGCCAAGATCGAGTGTGCCTGGTGGCAGCGACCGTCGCTGGAGTACTGCCTGACCCCACAGCTGGCCGATGTGCTCGACCAGGTGCAGGATGAGCTCTATCTGGTCTCGGCCTATTTCATTCCCAGCGAGCGGGATTACATCGATCTGGAGGCAATGATCCGGCGCGGGGTGGCACTGACGGCGCTGACCAACTCGCTGGAAGGCAACGATACGCCCATCGTGCAGGGTGGATACGCCTTCTGGCGCAACCGCCTGCTGCGGCTGGGGGCGCGGCTGCACGAGCTGCGCTTCGATACCCGCAGGCCCGGCAAGCATCAGCGCCGCAAGCGGCTGGCGAGCCGCTTCGGGGCACTCTCCTCGAGCCTGCACGGCAAGGCCATGGCCTTCGATCGGGATCGGGTCTTCATCGGTTCCTACAACATGGATCCCCGTTCGATGTGGTGGAATACCGAAATGGGGCTGCTGGTGGAGAGTGAACAGCTCAACGAGCAGCTGCGCCGTACCATCGAGCGTTCACTTGCTCCCGAGCGCAGCTTCCGGGTCGTCATGACGGAGCAGCAGCTGAGCTGGCACTGGCGTGATCGTGGTGCCGATCAGTCGACCCCGCGGGAGCCCGGCTCCTGGCGACACCGGCTACAGGCCTGGCTTGGTGCGCTGCCCGGTATCAGTCGCCTGCTGTGACGTGCACCGTGAGCGGGCAAGCGGTCGGCGGCAGTGCTACATTGGAGAGCGAGGTCGCAGGACCTGCAAGCATTCATTCAGGGAGTAGCAAAGATGAAGAAGACCAGCGCGCTATTGATCACCCTGCTGCTGTCGGGGGTTGCCATGAGTGGCTGCAACACGATGGAAGGTGCCGGTGAGGATATTTCCCAGGGTGGCGAGCAGATCGAGGATGCCGCTGACTGACCGTCGGCCCCCGCCCGCTGGCGGGGGCCCGGTACGGACAGCCTTACATGGCATGCTTGATGCCCCGGTTGACCAGTAGCCAGTTGGCGGGATAAGAGGTCGCGAAGCCGACCAGCATGGCAATCTGCATCATGAACCAGAACCGGGGCGTAAAGGCGTCCAGCATGCCGCCCATCCAGCCGAACGCGGCGATCAGCATCCAGAGATACATGCCGAGCTGAAAGGCCACCAGCGAGCCGGTGTCCGCCTTGATCGCATCACGCAGCGCCTCGCCGGGTCCGCTGTCGCTCATGGCGCGAATCGGCAGGTACTGGAACAGCACGCCAAAGGCGTAGGCGGCAATGAAGGCCAGCACGAAGTGGCCGGCGATTTCGGAGCCGAACAGGGCAAATCCGGTGGCGCTGGCCAGCGGTGCCGCAACCACATCGCCGAGCGTGCAGCCGCCCCCGCAGTGCGTCGCCGATACGAAGACTCCCTGCCATTTCGGCTTGCCCCCGCCGTGGTGATGCTGACCGTGGTGGGCCTGCTGCTCGTTTGCAGGCGGCGCCCGCCCCATCGCCACATAGGCCCACCAGCCGATCACCGGCATGTAGAGTCCGGTAATCGGCCAGGTGACGTTCATGACCGCCATGTGCTGGGGACGTTTGCGAATGTCGATGGCGATGATCAGGCAGGTCGCTACCCCCAGCAGCAGAAAGATCCAGGACCAGAAAACCAGCATTGCGGATAACTCCCCATCGGCAGTTTCAATGATTGACTGTCAGGGGTTTAGACGTGTCATGCGCCGCTGGCAAACCGCCGGGCGGCCTGCAGGTTGCCGGCTGCACCGGCGGTAACGGTGGTCAGCGGGTGTCGTCGGCTGCCTCCTCGGCAGTGCAGGCAACCCCGTCACGATCGGTCCAGCTATCGGGCGGGCCGATGTGGTGGCAGGTCTTCAGCAGCCCGGCACTGGCGCGCCGCAGATAAGGTTTGGCGCCCTTTTCGTGGGCGGTCTCGGGTGTCTTGCGCAGGTCGGCGATCAGTGCTTCGAGCGTCTCGTAGTCATCCAGCCACTCCAGCGCTTCGCCGGCGGCCTCCTCGATGGTGGCCCCGGCTCCGATGATCGCGGATTCGCTGGCAACGATGTAACCCCGGGATTCGATGGTCATGGTGCGCTCCAGTGGACAGGAGAGTGAACGGACGATGAGGGTGTCTTCGACACGATAGTGTAGTCGCCCGCGGTCCTATGAAAGGCCGCCCCCCGGGATGACCGGGTCTTCCGGGAGAGCCACGGACAGTGTGATCGACTCTCGTGCACGGCGAAAGGCTGATCCGGCACGCGGTCACCGGAGCGCTGATGCCAGGGTTGCAGAAGGCGGGGCAGGACCCATGAAAAAACCGCCACCCCGGCGAGCCGTGAGTGGCGGTTTCTGCTGTATCCTGGTCGGAGTGATAGGATTTGAACCTACGACCCCTGCCTCCCGAAGGCAGTGCTCTACCAAGCTGAGCTACACTCCGATGTCGCTTTCGTCGTTCGGGACGACGTCGAGCTGACGGTGCGTCATTGTACACGGCGTACTGCTGAATGCAAGGCTCAGGCGCAACGATCAACCGCCTGACGGGCCAGCAATTCCAGACTGTCGCGATAGGGCGAGGGCGGCAGTACGTCCAGTTCGTTCAGCGCCAGCTCGACCATCGCTTCGGCCCGCTGGCGGGTGTAGTCGAGCGCGCCGCAGCCATGCACGATTTCCAGCACCTCCTGCAGCCGGCCCAAACCGCCCTGGTCGATTGCCTCGCGAATCAGCGCCGCCTGCTCGGGCGTGCCGGCTGCCATGGCATGGATCAGCGGCAGCGTGGGCTTGCCTTCGGCCAGATCGTCACCGACGTTCTTGCCCATGGTATCGGCATCTCCCTGGTAGTCGAGCAGGTCATCGATCAGCTGAAAGGCCAGCCCCAGGTAGCGCCCATAACGCTGCAGGGCACCCTCCTGTTCGGCCGTGGCGTCCGCTACCACGGCCCCGGTGTGGGAGGCGGCTTCGAACAGCATGGCGGTCTTGCCCTGGATGGTCTCGAAATAGTCCTCTTCACTGATATCGGCATTGCCGATATTGGTCAGTTGCAGCACTTCCCCCTCGGCAATGGTGGAGGTGGCGCTGGAGAGAATGGTCATGATCCGCATCGAGCCGACATCGACCATCATCTGGAACGAGCGCGAATAGAGGAAGTCGCCGACCAGCACCGAAGGTGCATTGCCCCAGGTGTCATTGGCGGTGGCACGGCCGCGGCGCAGCTTCGACTCGTCGACGACGTCATCGTGCAGCAGCGTCGAGGTATGCATGAATTCGATCAGGGCGGCCAGCAGGATATGGCGATCACCCGTATAGTTCAGGGCGCGTGCCGCCAGCAGGGTCAGCAGCGGCCGGACACGCTTGCCGCCGCTGTCCACGATATAGGCGCCGATCGTCTGAACCAGCGGTACGCGTGAGGCGAGGCGATCGCGGATGGTGCGATCGACGGCAGCAAAGTCTTCGGTGACCGGGGCATGAGTAGGGGGCGCAGTGGTGGACATGACTGGACTGGTCACGGGAACCTCGGGCTGATCCCGCGGGGTGAGGACACCGGTGCGGGATGGGTGATGCAGGCATCGTTCCAGCGACACGGTCGATACGACGACGCTCGGGCCCTGACTGGCTGCCCGGAACGCGCACACGCGAACGGCCCTGAATTGCGGCTATGCTAGGCGGCCCCCCGGAGGGCGTCAAGCCGCTGGCACACGGGGCTTGAGACGATGCCTGCAGCAATATATAATTCGCCGCCCCGAATCGCATTTGCCGGCTGGCGCTTTGACAGTGCTGCCGGTCGGTGGTTCGACTCATCGGGCTCCCTGTAAGATGGTGCCATGCGTGCCACTTGCCACAGGTCGATGAAGCAGCCAGACGGATGAGTTTCCCGGAGAGATCCCATGTACGCAGTAATCAAGAGCGGTGGCAAGCAGTACCGCGTTCAGGAAGGTGAGCGCCTCAGGCTCGAAAAGCTTGATGTGGCCACCGGTGACAGCATCGACTTCGACCAGGTCCTGATGGTCGGCGGCGACGATGTGAAGATCGGTACGCCGCTGGTCGAGGGTGCCAGGGTCAGTGCCGAAGTGGTTTCGCACGGCCGCGGCGAGAAAGTGCAGATCATCAAGTTCCGCCGCCGCAAGCATCACATGAAGCGTCAGGGCCACCGTCAGTGGTACACTGAAGTGAAGATTACCGGAATCTCTGCCTGAAGCGGCAGCGATTCCCCGATGACAGGAGGATAGCCTCATGGCACACAAGAAGGCGGCAGGTAGTTCGCGCAACGGTCGCGATTCCGAATCCAAGCGCCTTGGCGTCAAGCTGTTCGGCGGCCAGGCGGCCACTGCCGGCAGCATCCTGGTGCGTCAGCGTGGCACCAAGTTTCACGCCGGTGACAACGTCGGTGTAGGCCGCGATTATACGCTGTTTGCACTCAAGGATGGCGTGGTGCAGTTTGAAACCAAGGGGCCGAAGCAGCGCAAGCAGGTCAGCATCGTCTCTGCCTGAGATGGCTGAACTGCGCTGCCAGGCGCTCTGGAAGGCCCCGCCTCGGCGGGGCCTTTTTCGTGGAGCCCGTTCTCCGGCCGCCGCCGGTACGGCGAGCGTGAACAGGCTCATGGTCATGGCGTGTGTGCGCCGGGAGCAGGATCATGCAATTCGTCGATGAAGCGGCAATTACCGTCGAGGCAGGCAAGGGCGGCAACGGCTGTCTGAGCTTTCGGCGCGAGAAGTACGTTCCCCGCGGGGGTCCCGACGGCGGGGATGGCGGTCATGGCGGCAGTGTCATCCTGCTCGGGGATGAGGCGCTCAATACGCTGATCGACTTCAAGTACCAGCGCTACTACCGGGCGGAGACCGGGCGTCCCGGCCAGGGCAGTCAGATGAACGGTCGCCGGGGCGAGGATCTGCTCGTCAAGGTGCCGGTGGGTACCACGGTCATCGATGTCGATACGCTGGAGGTGATCGGGGACGTCACCGAGCACGGTCAGCAGCTGAAGGTGGCCCAGGGCGGCCGACGCGGGCTGGGCAACGTGCACTTCAAGTCCTCCACCAACCGTGCGCCGCGTCAGACCGTGCCCGGCACCGAAGGCGAGCGGCGTCAGCTGCGTCTCGAGCTCAAGCTGATGGCGGATGTCGGCCTGCTGGGCATGCCCAATGCCGGCAAGTCCACGCTCATCCGGTCGGTGTCGGCAGCCAGGCCGAAAGTGGCGGACTATCCCTTCACCACGCTGGTGCCCAACCTGGGCGTGGTCCAGCTGGGCATGCATGAACACTTCGTGATGGCCGATGTGCCGGGGCTGATCGAGGGGGCGGCCGAGGGCGCCGGACTGGGTCAGCGCTTTCTCAAGCATCTTACCCGTACCCGGCTGCTGCTGCATGTGATCGACGTGGCGCCGTTTGACGAGAGCGATCCGGCCGACGCGGCCGAGCGCATCGTCACCGAGCTGCAGCGCTTCTCGGCGACCCTGGCGCAGCGGCCGCGCTGGCTGGTGCTCAACAAGTGCGACCTGGTCGATGACGACACACGCAAGGCACTGACCGACGAGATCCGGGCCCGGCTGAACTGGGAAGGGCCGGTATTCCACATCTCGGCCATCGCCCGGGAGGGTACCGATACCCTGATGCAGACGATTCATCGCTGGCTGACCGAGCAGTCCCGGCTGGAGGCCGAGGACGAGACGGCGGCCGAGTTCGAGCGCGACATGCGCCAGCGCATGGAAGCCGAGGCCGTGGCACGCACCGAGGATCGGCTGGGACACCGCCGCCGTCATGCCGCGCAGGATGATGACGACGACGATGATCACGACATGGAGATCGAGTACGCGCCCTGAGCCGGGAGGTGGCTGCACGGGGTGGTCGAGTCGGAGAGCGAGGCGATGAGTGAACAGGCAGTGACGCGTGCCGCACTGGCGCAGGCCCGGCGCGTGGTGGTCAAGATCGGCAGTGCCCTGCTGACCAACGATGGCCGGGGGCTTGACGAGGCCGCGATTGCCGGCTGGGTCGACCAGCTGGCCGCCCTGCACCGTCAGGGCGTCGAGGTCGTGCTGGTCTCCTCGGGCGCGGTTGCCGCGGGCATGGCGCGGCTGGGCTGGACCCGCCGCCCTGGCGCGCTGCACGAGCTGCAGGCCGCCGCTGCGGTTGGCCAGACCGGGCTGGTGCAGTGCTATGAGCAGCACTTTGCCCGCTTCGATGTGCGCACCGCGCAGATCCTGCTGACCCATGATGATCTCTCCAATCGCAAGCGCTATCTCAACGCCCGCTCGGCACTGCGCTCCCTGATCGCGATGCAGGTGGTGGCGATCGTCAACGAGAACGATACCGTGGTGACCGACGAGATCCGCTTCGGGGACAACGACACCCTGGGAGCGCTGGTGGCCAATCTGCTCGAGGCCGATGCCCTGATCATCCTGACCGACCAGGAGGGGCTGTTCGACGCCGATCCGCGCCACGACCCCGGTGCCCGGCTGATTCACGAGGGCGATGCCGGCGATCCGCGCTGGGAGCAGGTCGCCGGCGACGGCGGTGCGCTGGGGCGCGGCGGCATGGCCACCAAGGTGCGTGCGGCACGGCTGGCGGCGCGCTCGGGAGCGGTGACCGCGATTGCCAGCGGTCGTCAGCCGGAGGTCATGGCACGCCTGATGGCGGGCGAGCGGCTGGGTACCCTGCTGCATCCCGAGCACGCGCCCATGACCGCGCGCAAGCGCTGGCTGGCGGGGCAGCTGCAGGTGCGCGGTACGCTGACACTCGATGCAGGCGCCGTCGCCGGACTGTGTCGCCGCGGTTCGAGCCTGCTGCCGGTCGGGGTGACCCGGGTGGCCGGACAGTTCCGGCGTGGTGACATGGTCTCCTGCCTGGATGAGCAGGGCCGGGTGATTGCCCGCGGGCTGGTGAATTACGACGCCGGCGAGGCGGCGCGCATCCTGGGCATTGCCAGTCATGCCATCCCGGAGGTGCTGGGGTACATGGAAGCGCCGGAACTGATCCATCGCGACAATCTGGTGGTGCTGTAGACAGCGCCATCTGGCGCCACCGTCGCAACGCTGTTAGAATGCCGCTCGCCTTGCCCATCGGCCATGCCCTGCAGCAGCGGCCGGGGTGAGCCGACTCCTTGCCAGGCGCCCGCTCAAGAGGCGCTTCAATCAATGCACTACGTCCACATCTCCAGGGAGAGACGACGATGGCCAACACCAAGCAGGCCCGCAAGCGCGCGCTGAAAAACGAACTGCGCCGCAAGCACAACGCCAGCCAGCGTTCCATGGTACGCACCTACATCAAGCGCGTGGTCAAGGCGATCCGCAGCGGCGATCACGCTGCCGCGATGAGCGAATTCCGCGCAGCCCAGAAGGTGATCGATCGGATCGCCGACAAGCCGGCCTATGACAAGAAGCGCGCTGCGCGCGTCAAGAGCCGGCTCAATGCCCGCATCAAGGCGCTGGCGGCCTGAAGCCGGTAGCCGTTGGAGAAAAAACCGGCTTCGGCCGGTTTTTTTGTCGCCGATTATCGGCCTGGCCGGCTGTCGCCATCGAAGCCGCTGGCGTGCGATGGTGCTGTCGGTGAGCCCATCTTGAGCATCCTGTCATGAGTGAATCGCGAACGGGGAATGGTCTGTTGCGCTCCGGTGCCGTAGTGGGCGTCATGACCATGCTGTCGCGTGTGCTGGGGCTGGTGCGCGATGTCGTGATCGCCACCCTGTTCGGTGCCGGCAGCGGGGCGGATGCCTTTTTCATCGCCTTTCGCATTCCCAATTTCATGCGCCGGCTGTTTGCCGAGGGGGCCTTCAATCAGGCCTTCGTACCAGTGCTGTCGGAGTACGCCACCCAGCGTGAGCATCGCGAGACCCGCGAGTTGCTCGATGCCACTGCCGGTACCCTGGCGCTGGTACTGCTGGCGCTGACCGTGGTGGCGGTGGTCTGTGCTCCCTGGCTGGTGTGGGTGTTTGCCCCCGGCTTTCATGATGACGGCCACGGCAAGCTGGCGCTGACGGCCGACATGCTGCGCATCACCTTCCCCTATCTGCTGCTGATCTCGCTGACCGCCTTCTCCGGTAGTGTGCTCAACAGCTACAGCCGGTTTGCGGTGCCGGCCTTCACTCCGGTGCTGCTCAATCTGGTGCTGATCGCCGCGGCACTGTGGCTGGCGCCGCTGCTGGCCGAGCCGGTGATGGCGCTGGCCTGGGGGGTGCTGCTGGCCGGGCTGGCCCAGCTGCTGTTCCAGCTGCCGTTTCTGGCCCGGCTTGGCCTGCTGCCGCGGCTGCGACCGAATTTCCGCCATCACGGGGTACGGCGTATCCTGCGACTGATGGGCCCGGCGATGTTCGGGGTGTCGGTGTCGCAGATCAACCTGCTGGTGGATACCGTGCTGGCCTCGCTGCTGGCCTCGGGCAGCGTGTCCTGGCTTTACTACTCCGATCGGCTGGTCGAACTGCCGCTGGGCGTGTTCGGCATCGCCATCGGTACGGTGATCCTGCCGGCGCTGTCGCGTCAGCATGCCACCAATGATCCGCAGCATTTCGCGCGCATGCTCGACTGGGGGATTCGGGCGGTGCTGCTGATCGGGCTGCCGGCGGCGCTGGCCCTGCTGGTGCTGGCCGAGCCACTGCTGGTGACCCTGTTCCAGTACGGCGCGATGACCGAGCATGACATCGCGATGTCGGCCCTGAGCCTGCGCGCCTATGCCACCGGCCTGCTGGCCTTCATGCTGATCAAGGTGCTGGCGCCGGGCTACTACGCGCGTCAGGATACCGTTACGCCGGTGAAGATCGGGGTAGTGGCGATGATTGCCAACATGGGGCTCAACGTGGCTCTGATGGGGCCGCTGGCCCATGCCGGGCTGGCTCTGGCAACGGCCCTTTCGGCCTGGCTCAATGCCGGCCTGCTGGCGCGCGGTCTGCGCCGGCGTGATGTGCTGCACTTTCAGCCCGGCTGGTGGCGGCTGGCAGGGCAGCTGGGCGGCGGCTGCCTGCTGCTGACCGGCGGACTGTGGTGGGCCACGCCGGAGTGGCACAGCTGGCTGGCCTGGGAGCTGCCGCGACGGCTGGCAATGATTGCCGCGCTGGTTATCGGCGGCGTGTCGGTCTATTTCGGCTGGCTGGCACTGACCGGTGTCCGGCTGCGGCACCTCCGGCTGCGCGGCTAGGGCAGGTGCGGATGCTGTCGAGCCGGGCTGCATCCGGCTATACTCGACCCTTTTCAGCGATGCTCGTGACGATGTCCCCATGGAAGTGATCAGAGGCCTGCACAATCTGCGCCCCCGCCATCGCCACAGCGTGGTGACCATCGGCAACTTCGATGGCGTGCATCGCGGTCATCAGGCGATTCTCGATCAGCTCAAGAGTCACGCCCGGGCGCATGACCTGCCGGCCGTGGTGGTCATCTTCGAGCCCCAGCCGCGTGAATATTTCGCCGGTGACCAGGCGCCACCGCGGCTGACCCGGCTCTCCGACAAGGTGCGGCTGCTGGCGGCTCATGGCGCCGATCGGGTGCTCTGCCTGCCGTTCAATCGCCGCCTGCGCGAGCTGTCGGCGCGCGAGTTCATCGACCGGGTGCTGATCGAGGGGCTCGGGGTGCGGCATCTGGTGGTCGGGGATGACTTCCGCTTCGGCTGCGATCGTGCCGGTGACTTCGAGCTGCTGCGTCAGGTAGGGCAGCAGGTCGGCTACGGTCTCGAGCATACACGCACCTTCACGCTGGACAGCGAGCGTGTCTCGAGCTCCCGGATCCGGACCCTGCTGGCCTCGGGCAACTTTCATCAGGCAGCCCGCCTGCTGGGTCGCCCCTGGCAGCTGCACGGCCGGGTGATCCGCGATCGCCAGCTCGGGCGCACCATCGGCGTGCCGACCGCCAACGTGCCGCTGCTGAGCGGACCGCTGGCACTGCGCGGTGTTTATGCAGTGCTGACCGAGCTCGACGATGGCCGCCGCCTGTCCGGCGTGGCCAACATCGGCTGGCGCCCCACGGTGGGCGGCGACCGGCCGGTGCTGGAAGTGCACCTGTTCGATTTCGACGAGTGTCTCTACGGGCGGATAATGACGGTAATGCCCTGTGCCCGGCTGCGGGGTGAAATGACCTTTGACGGTATCGAAACGCTCAAGCGCTGGATGGCGGATGACATGGCGCGTGCGCGCGACTTCTTCCGGCAGTCGATACCGACCCGTGATGATTTCGGTGCCGTGGACCTGCCGCTGGCGTCCGCCCCGCTGGCTGCGACACCCTTGCCCAACGATTCTGAAGACGGCTGACCCACGACATGAGTGATTACAAGCACACGCTGAACCTGCCCCATACCGATTTTCCGATGCGCGGCAATCTGCCGTCGCAGGAGCCGCGTCGCATTCAGCGCTGGCATGAGATCGGGCTGTATCAGCGCCTGCGCGAGATCGGCCGCAACCGCGAGAAGTTCGTGTTGCACGATGGCCCGCCCTATGCCAACGGCAGCATTCACATCGGTCACGCCGTCAACAAGATTCTCAAGGACTTCATCGTCAAGTCGAAGACGCTGGCCGGCCTTGACGCGCCCTATGTGCCGGGCTGGGACTGCCACGGGCTGCCGATCGAGCACCGGGTGGAAACCTCCCATGGCAAGCATCTGGCGCCGGAGAAGACGCGCGAGCTGTGCCGGGCCTATGCCGCCGAGCAGATCGATGTGCAGCGTACCGACTTCGTGCGTCTCGGGGTGGTCGGTGACTGGGAGAATCCCTACCGCACCATGGATTACGCCAATGAGGCCGGCGAGATCCGGGCGCTGGCGCGCATGGTCGACCAGGGCTTCGTGTTCAAGGGCCTCAAGCCGGTCAACTGGTGCTTCGACTGCGGTTCGGCACTGGCCGAGGCCGAGGTGGAGTATCAGAACAAGGAGTCCGATGCCATTGATGTGGCCTTCGCGGCCGTGGATGACGGTCGGCTGGCCGAGGCCTTCGGCCTGACCACGCTGCCGGCCCCGGCGGCGGCGATGATCTGGACCACCACGCCCTGGACCATTCCGGCCAACCAGGCGCTCAATGCCCATCCCGATTTCACCTACGCGCTGGTGCATGTCGGCGAGCGGGTCCTGCTGCTGGCCGAGGAGCTGGTCGAAAGCTGTCTCGAGCGCTACGGCCTCGAAGGCGAAACCCTCGCCACGGCGCCGGGCAGTGCGCTGGAGCTGCTTGAGTTCCGCCATCCGCTGGCCGCACTGGATGCCGGCTACGAACGCGTTTCGCCGGTACAGCTGGCGGACTATGTCGAGCTGGGCGCGGGTACCGGGGTGGTGCACTCGGCGCCGGCCTATGGCGAGGATGACTTCTTCACCTGCCGGCGCTATGGCATGGACTTCGAGGAGATCCTCAACCCGGTCCAGGGCGATGGCATCTATGCCGAGTCGCTGCCGCTGTTTGGCGGCCAGAACATCTGGAAGGCCAATGCCCATATCGTCGAGGCACTCGAGCAGGCCGGCAGCCTGCTGGCCCATCGGCGCATGGAGCACAGCTACATGCACTGCTGGCGGCACAAGACGCCGCTGGTCTATCGCGCCACCGCCCAGTGGTTCGTGCGCATGGACCAGGCCGGCCGGGAAGGTCAGTCGCTGCGCGAACGGGCGCTGGCAGGGGTCGAGGCTACCCGCTTTCATCCCGCCTGGGGGCAGGCACGCCTGCGCGGCATGATCGAGAGCCGGCCGGACTGGTGCATCTCGCGCCAGCGCAACTGGGGGGTGCCGATTCCGTTCTTTCTGCATCGCGAGACCGGGGAGCTGCATCCGCGCACCGTCGAGCTGATGGAAGAGGTGGCCCGGCGGGTCGAGGAGGCCGGCATCGAGGCCTGGTTCCAGCTCGACTCCGCCGAACTGCTGGGCGACGAGGCCGCGCAGTACGACAAGGTCAGCGACACCCTGGATGTCTGGTTCGACTCCGGCACCACGCACTTTCACGTGATGCGCGGTTCCCATCCGATGGGGCATGCCGAGGGGCCGATCGCCGATCTCTACCTCGAAGGCTCGGATCAGCATCGCGGCTGGTTTCACTCCTCGCTGCTGACCGGCAGCGCGATCGACGGGCGCCCGCCCTACAGGGCCCTGCTGACCCACGGCTTTACCGTCGATGCCGACGGTCGCAAGATGTCCAAGTCGCTGGGCAACGTGATCGCGCCCCAGCAGGTGATGGATCGGCTGGGCGCCGATATCCTGCGGCTGTGGGTGGCCTCCACCGACTACTCCGGCGAGATGGCCGTCTCCGACGAGATCCTCAAGCGCACCGCCGATGCCTATCGCCGCATCCGCAATACCTCGCGCTTTCTGCTGGGCAACCTGACCGGTTTCGAACCGCAGCGCGACCTGGTGGCCTTCGATGACATGCTGGCGCTGGATCGCTGGCTGGTCGACCGTGCCTCACTGCTGCAGGCGCGCATCGAGCAGGCCTACGAGGAGTATCGCTTTCTCGATATCTATCAGCAGGTGCATACCTTCTGTTCGCGTGATCTGGGCAGCTTCTATCTCGATGTCATCAAGGATCGCCAGTACACCACCCAGGCGGACTCGCTGGCGCGGCGCAGCTGCCAGAGCGCGCTCTATCACGTGATCGAGGCGATCTGCCGCTGGATCGCCCCGATCACCTCGTTCACCGCCGAGGAGATCAACGAGCACATCCCCGGCGAGCGCGAGGAGAGCGTGTTCTTCACCACCTTCTATGACGGACTGAGCCGGCTGCCGGATGATGCGCCGATGGGCCGCGAGTTCTGGGAGCAGGTGCTCGAGGTGCGCCAGGCGGTCAACAAGCGGCTGGAGGCGGCGCGCAACGACGGTCTCATCCGCGGCTCGCTGGACAGCGAGATCACCCTTTATGTCGATGATCGCCTGCATGCGCTGCTGGCGCCGCTGGGCGAGGAGCTGCGCTTTGTGCTGATCACCTCCGAGGTCACCCTGAAACCGATCGCCGAGGCCGGTGCGCAGGCCGTCGAGAGCGAGCTGGAGGGGCTCAGGGTGAGCGTGATCGCCAGTCCGTACGAGAAGTGCGCCCGCAGCTGGGAGCGGCGGCCGGATGTCGGTACCCACCCCGATCATCCCACCCTGACCGAGCGGTCGATTCTCAATCTGCCGGACGGTCCCGGCGAGGTCCGCCGCTATGCCTGAGTCGGCCGATACGCGTCTCGGTGCGGCCGCGCTGCGCTGGTGGCTGTTGTCGGCGCTGGTGATCATCCTCGATCTGGGCAGCAAGCTCTGGCTGAGCGCGACGCTCTCCTACGGGCGGCCGGTGGAGGTGATTCCGGGCTTCTTCAATCTGCTGCTGCTGCACAATACCGGCGCGGCCTTCAGCTTTCTGGCCGAGCATGCCGGCTGGCAGCGCTGGCTGTTTGCGCTGGTGGCGGTGATCGCCGTGACCGCGCTGTCGGTCTGGCTGACCCGGACCAGCCCCCGCGAGCGCTTCACCCGGGCCGCGATTGCGCTGGTGATCGGCGGGGCCATCGGCAACCTGTTCGATCGCGTGGTGCATGGCTATGTCATCGATTTTTTGTCATTTCACTGGCAGCAGGTCTACTACTATCCGGCGTTCAATCTCGCCGACACGGCGATCACGCTGGGTGCCATCGGACTGATTCTGACGTCGCTGTTTTCCGGACGACGCAGCAGAGCGGGAGAGGCGCATGAGTGAGCGCAATGACAGTGGGCATCGCATCGGCGAAAACATGATGATTTCGCTGCACTTTACCCTGTCACTGGAAGACGGCTCGGTGGTCGATTCCACCCACGGCAAGCGGCCGGCCGAGTTCGTCTACGGCGACGGCAATCTGCCGCCCGGCTTCGAACGGCCGATCAGCGGTCTGAGTGCCGGCGAGAGCGGCCGTTACGAGATCGCACCCGAACAGGCCTTCGGGCAGTACAACCCGCAGAACGTGCAGACCCTGTCGCGACGCGATTTCGGGGATCACGAGATCCCTGAGCCGGGGACGGTGATGTCGTTCACCGATCCCAACGGCGGCGAGCTGCCGGGGGTCATCAGGTCGATCGGCGAGCGCCAGATCGAGGTCGATTTCAATCATCCGCTGGCGGGTCGAACGCTGATCTTCGAGGTGGAAGTCCTGGACGTCAGGCCGGCGACCACGCACTAGACGCGGCCTGCGCCCGCTCATGCTGTTCCGGGCTTGTGCCGCCGGTTCGGTGGGGCCGGGCCCGGGCAATACCCGAGGATGGCACTCGGGTATCGCCCTGCAAGGGCAAAACATGCCACACTGTGAGCCATGCCGGTCGTGGCTCACGACCCTTCGTCATGAATCAATCGAGGTGGCCCATGCAGATCAAGCTGGCCAATCCGCGCGGCTTCTGCGCCGGCGTTGACCGCGCCATCGATATCGTCAACCGGGCGCTCGACGTCTTCGGCGCGCCGGTCTATGTTCGCCATGAGGTGGTGCACAACCGTTTCGTGGTCGACAGCCTGCGTGATCGGGGAGCAATCTTCGTCGACGAGCTCGAGGAAGTCCCCGATGATGCGCTGGTGATCTTTTCCGCCCACGGGGTGCCGAAGTCCGTGCAGGACGAGGCCGCCCGGCGCGGGCTGCGGGTCTTCGATGCCACCTGTCCGCTGGTCACCAAGGTCCACATGGAAGTGCTGCGCTACGCGCGTCGCGGCCGAGAGTGCATCCTGATCGGTCACGCCGGCCATCCCGAGGTCGAGGGCACCATGGGGCGCTATGACACCAGTCATGGCGGCGCCATCTATCTGGTCGAGGATGAAGAGGACGCCCGTCAGCTGCAGGTGCAGGATCCCGAGCATCTCTCCTTTGTCACCCAGACGACCCTGTCGATGGATGACACCGCCAGGGTCATTGATGCCCTGCGCGAAACCTTTCCGGCCATTCAGGGGCCGCGCAAGGACGATATCTGCTATGCCACGCAGAATCGTCAGGATGCCGTGCGCGAGCTTGCCGAGCAGTGCGATGTGCTGCTGGTGGTCGGTAGTGCCAACAGCTCCAACTCCAACCGGCTGCGCGAGCTTTCCGAGCGCATGGGGACGCCGGCCTGGCTGATCGACGATGCCCAGGCGATGCAGCCGGAGTGGTTTGCCGGGGTCTCGACGATCGGCGTGACCGCCGGCGCCAGCGCCCCCGAGGTGCTTGTCAGTGGCGTGATCGCGCGGCTCAGGGAGATGGGGGGCACCGCGCCGGAAGAGCTGGCCGGCCGCGAGGAAGACGTTACCTTCTCAATGCCGCGCGAGCTGCGCGATCAGGTGATCGCCAGCGCGTAGCACGATCCGGAGGCCGTGATGATGATCTGGCTGGGATACTGCGGGCTCTTCCTGCTGGCCTTTTTCGGCATGGAGTTCATGGCCTGGTTCACCCATCGCTTCATCATGCACGGCTTTCTGTGGTGCTGGCACAGGTCGCACCACAGCGAACGGCACGGTCCATTCGAAATGAATGACCTGTTTGCCGTGCTGTTCGCCATCCCCTCGATCGCCCTGATCCTGCTGGGCAGCTTGGGTCATCCGGCGGCACTGGCCGTGGGGCTGGGCATTGCCGCTTACGGCGCCGCCTATTTCCTCTTTCATGATGGCCTGGTGCATCGCCGCTTTCCGGTGCCCTTCAATCGCCAGCGCCCCTTCTGGCGCCGGCGCATCCAGGCACATCGGCTTCATCATGCGGTACAGACCAAACACGATGGTGTCTCCTTCGGCTTTCTGATCGTCAAGCCGGTGCATCAGCTCAAGCGCGAGCTGAGCCGGAAGCGTCACGGCAATAGCGGGCGCTGATCAGCCGCTCCTGCATCGCTATCCCGCCCGGTGGGTTAAAGCGCCATGTCCTGACGCCGTTATAGCGGGTATCCCCGCCTATCCGGTCGATTCGGCATGTCGCATCGCGCAGCACGTACTGCTCAACAGGGGTTTGCCCTGCTGGAAGTCCTGGTCACCCTGGTGCTGCTGACGATGGGCACGCTGGGCGTGGTCGGCCTGCTGCTGCATGCACGTCAGGCGAACGAGCAGTCGCTGGCCTATACCCGGGCCACTCTGCTGGCGGAAGGCATGCTCGAGCGCATACGGGCCAATCCAACCGCCGCGGGCCTGGCGATCTACAGCGCCCCGGCCCCGATCTCACCGGCGACAACGGCCCCTCCCGGCAGTGATTGCCGCACCGGCAATTGCACGCCGGCGCAGCTGGCACACTTCGATCTGTACGACTGGGCACAACATATCGCCTCGCGGGATACCAGCGGGCAGCAGCAGGACGGACTGCCCGGGGCTCGGGGCTGCATCACGATCCGGCCGGCCGATCCCGAGCCGGGCACGATGGCGCAGGCCACGATCGTGCTGGCCTGGCAGGGCACCGGCGGCGGACGCACCGCCGCGCCGGACGAGGGTCCCGTCAATTGCGCCAGCGACGGGCTCGGGGCCGGGCGGCAGTTCGTGGCGCTGACCACCGGCTATGTGGTGGATACATGAGCCCCACGCAGCGCGGCGCCGGACTGCTGGAGCTGCTGGTCGCGCTGGCCGTGGGCATGCTGCTCATTACCGGCGCCGTCAGCCTCTACCTGCAGACCGCCCGGGCCTCCCAGCAGCAGCAGGCCCTGGCCGATATCCAGGAGCGTGGCCGGCTGGTCATTCGGCTGCTGAGCGAGGAGCTGCGCCGTGCCGGCTACTGGGGTGAGGAACTGACCCCGGCGCTGGAGATTACCGACTCGCCCATGGCCATCTCCCGGGCCGAACTGCTGCAGCCGGTCTGGGCCGGTAGCCTGGTACAGGCCGAACGGAAGGAGCTGCTGCCGAGCGGGGCCACGCTCACCAGCGTGAAGGCCGATGCCGGGCTTCCGAGCCAGGTGCTGGTTGTGCGCCATGTCCGCTCCGATGATACCTCCGGTGTCTGTGTGCGCCGCCGGCAGGGCCGGATGACGCTGGACCCCGGCGCCGCCTGCAGTGGCAGCGAGCGCTATTACGCGGCGACCTACTATCTGCGTGATGTCGAGGATGCCCGGCAGGGCCGCGTGCCGGCCCTGATGCTGCGCGAGCTGGATGACGAAGGGCGCTGGGCGAACTCGGTGGAGCTCGTGCGCGGGGTGGAGGCGCTCGCGCTGGAGTGGGGGCTTGATACCGACGCGGATGGCACCGCCAATCGCTATCTCGCCGGAGAGCGGGTCGCCGACTGGGAGAGCGTGGTCAGCGCCCGTTTGTATGTCGTGCTGCGCAGCCTCGAGCCGGGCGTCCGCATCAGCACCATCGCCCTGCCACTGCCGAATGCCAGGCTCGCCCTGAATGATCGGTACCTGCGTCGGCTGTTCGTGACCACGATCACGCTGCGCAACAGTCGCGCCCGGCTGAGGGATTCATCATGAACGGGCAGCAGGGGTTTACGCTATTGCTCGGCATGCTGCTGCTGCTGGGCATGACCCTGACCGGGCTGGCTCTGGTCGATCGCAGTCTGCTGGATGCCCGGGGCGCCTACAGCGATCGCCAGGATGCCCGCATCTTTCAGCAGGCGGAGGCCGAGCTGGCACGTGTGGTGGCTGCTGCCACGGTGCCGGTCGTGACCGACAACACGGCGGCATCGCCGCGGATGCGCGATACCCTGCTGGGTCTGGCGCGGCAGGGCCAGTGCGTGGAGTTCGGCCTCGGCGCGTCCGCGGTTACCGTGGGGGTGCCGCGCGATCACTGCGATGCCGGGCATCGTGTCGTGCTGCAGCGGATCGAAAACCCCTGCCTGGATGAGCATCAGATCCGCCGCAATGCCAGCAGCAGCGGCATGGCGAGCTGTCGCTACTATGAGGTCGGCCTTTCGCACGAGAGTAGCGGGGAGCATGGCTTCCAAAGCGTGTACGAGCTGCACCGGGGCCTGAGGGAGACCATGGTATCGGCCGTCTCCAATCGGCTTTTGCTGCTGTCGGGAGGTGACGAGTGATGTCGGCGATGCGTATTCTCCCGGGACTGATGGCATGGCCTGTCGTGATGGCACTGATGCTGACCGGCCTGTGGGGGCGGGCTGCACTTGCCGACGATATCGATGTCATCAAGGCGCGGCTGCAAAAGGATGATGTCGGCACTCAGCCCCAGGTGCTGATCATTTTCGACAATTCCGGCAGCATGGCGGATACCCCGGCCGGCGAGAATCCGGACAACTGCTACTACCGCAGCGGCTGTCGCTCGAAGATGGCGATCGCCCGGGACGTGGTCAAGCGCCTGATCGACGAGAATGCCGATCTCAACTTCGGGCTGGCCGTATTCAATAACAATGGCAATGCCAGCGTCAGAAGCGAATGTATCGGCTACGGCTGGGGAGGGGCGCCAATCTATTCGGCAAGGATCAATGCGCCCGAGTGCTGGCGGGAGAACGGCGGCGACAATGGTGGCCGGATCGTGCACGCCCTGCCGGCCGACAAGAAACAGGGCGCCGGATCACGGCTTGAACTGAAGGGCCGGATCGACAGCCTGCGCCCGGAAACCAGCACCCCCCTGTGCGAAACCCTGTTCGAGGTCTATCGGTACTTTACCGGTGGCCGGATCGAATACGGCTACCTCGGTGGCAGTGGTTCGCCGCGTCGCGATTACACGGCCGAAGCGGGCAACCGCTATCGCTCGCCGCTGAAGGCCTGTCAGAGCGTTTACGTGATCTACATGACGGACGGCGAGCCACAGTGGGACCTGAGCGCCAACGAGGCAATCAGGCAACTGACCGGACAGGAGTGCAGCCGGAAGACCTATCCCTGGGCCCCACCCTATACGGGTTACGAGGCCTATCCGGCCGAGAGCTGTCTGCCGGTGCTGACGCACTACATGCAGACCCATGATCTGGCCCCCGAGCTGCCGGGCGATCAGCACGCCTATACCTATACCATCGGCTTTGCCACCGATCAGGCCCTGTTGCAGGACGCTGCTTCACCGCTGCTGGATGCCGATGGCCGCGACACCGGCCGCAAGGGGTATTTCACCGTGGACGATACCTCCGGGCTGAGCTCGGCCTTCGAGGCCATTGTCGGCAACATCCGCCAGCAGCAGACCCTCAACCGGGTGCGCATCTTCGCCTCCGACTTCAACCAGCTGCGCAATCTCGATGCGGCCTATGTGCCGGTTTTCCAGCCCCGCCTGAATGCACCGTGGAGCGGTAACCTGAAGAAGTATGCCTACGGTGAGGGCGATACCCTCGCTGCCCGCGAGCGCTGGGCCGGCATTGATACCACGCCCGACGAGGTGGAACGGGGCGGTGCCGGCGCCCTGCTGGCCGGGCGAGATGATCGGCTGCTGTATTCGGATATCGGCATGCCGGCAGGGCTTCGCGCGCTGCGAGAGGGCATGGCTGAGCCGAGTGGTGCGGTGTTCGGCAACAGCGCGCAGCAGCTGCTGGCGCAGCAGCGGCTGGGATTGGCCGCCGTGACCCGGTGGCTGCGCACGGGCACCATCGAGGGGCGCCCGGCGCTGACTCGCGTCTGGCCGCTGGGCGATATCATCCACTCCCGGCCGCTGGCCTTCAATCGCGGCTGTGCGACCCCGGCGACGGGCTGCCGTCACGACCGGATCACGCTCTATGTCGGCAGCAATGATGGTCTGCTGCATGCCTTCGATGCCGAGACGGGCAGCGAGGAGTGGGCCTTCTGGCCCGGCGAGGTCGCCGATGCGCCGGTCTTTCGCCTCTTCAATGACAATGCGGTCTACCGGGCGCGCCGGGCTGGCGATACGACCGGAGGCGGCAGCGTGATCGTGGAAGAGGGCAGCCAGGCCACCAACTACGGCATCGATGGCAGTCCGACGCTGCTGGCGTTCGACGGGGATGGCAATGGGCATGTCGGTGACAAGGGGGATCAGGCCATTCTGGCGTTCGGTTTCCGGCGGGGCGGCTATGGCTACTATGGCCTGAACGTGCTGGACCCCGCACGCCCGCAGTGGGCGTGGCGCATTTCGACCGCCGCCGACGAGTTCCGCTGGCTGGGCCAGAGCTGGTCGACGCCGCAGCCGGCGGTTATTGCTGCGGAGCATTCGGGCGGGCGGCGCGTTTTCATCTTCGGCGGCGGTTACGACCGTCGCAAGGACAATATCGACGACCCGGCGACAGGCGGTACGCTCGGGGCCGGCGAAATCGCAGGGGATGAGCGGGGGGCCGGACTCTACGTGGTCGATGCGGCCACGGGGGCCCTGATCGGTGCCTTCGAGCAGCATCTCGAGCAGCCGGCGCTGCAGGACAGCGTGCCCGGCGACGTGACGCTGGCCGATCTGGACCGGGATGGGCTGACCGACGGAGCCTTCTTTGCCGATACGGGCGGCAATGTCTGGTTCGCCGATCTGGCCGCGGCCGATCCCGAGCGGTGGCGGCTGGTACGGATCGCGCGGCTGGGCCGGCACGATGCGACGCCGGTCGATCGGCGGTTCTTTGGTGCCCCCGACCTGATCCGGACCCGGCTGGGTGATGTCGATTTCGATTTCCTGGTCGTGGCCAGCGGCGATCGGGCGCACCTGCGGCATCAGACCGGCGACGATGCCCTCTTCGTGCTCAATGTCACGCCCGTCACCGCCGGTGGCGGGCGTACCGTGCTGCAGTGGCCGCTCGGCAGTGCCGATCTGCTCCCGGCGGAGGAAGCATCCGGGCATTCATTGTTGAATCTGCCGACGGCGCTCCTGCGCTCCCGCGAGACCCTGCAGGCTGCAGCGACCGGCCTGACGACTGCGTTCGGCGGCTGGCGACTGCCGCTGGGGGCGAAGCGCAAGGCGCTCTCCGAAAGTCGTACCGTGATGGGGGTGACCTTCATGACAGCCTATGAGGCGGACGATGCAGGGACCTGTACGCCGCTGGGCGGCAGGAGTGTCCTCTATGGCCTGACCCTGCCCGTGCTGGAACAGTCACGGCCGGCTGATGGAGGTTATGCTTATGTTCAGCGCGCCGGTGGTCGGGTAGCCTCTGCCGAGATCGGCAGCACACTGATGGACGAACTCTCGCTGCATGTCGGCAACAGCCGGATCGCGCTATCGGGTGTCGACCCGCAGGTCATGGCCGGGCTGCTCTCCGAGCTGAATGCCATGACCCAGCCCCAGCCCCAGCCCCCCCTGATGCCCACCTGGTGGGATGAGCGGGCGCCGGGTGGGGTCGAATGACCTGCCGGGCCGCCGCTGTGCTGACAGGCATCACCGTTTCAGGATCGGATACCGCCCCCGCATGATCGAGCTTTATGAGCGACTGTTTGTTGACGGCACTGATCGAGCCACCCAGTGGGCCCGACTGGGGCTGTTCAGCTGTCTGTTCTGGGTACTGGGTGTGCTCTGCCTGTCGCTGGCTCCCTTTCCCGGCGGGCAGGTCTCGCTCTGGCTGCCCAATGCGCTGGCGATCGCGGCGCTGGTGCGCCTCGACTACAGCCGCTGGTGGTGGCCGCTGGCGGCGCTGATGGGCGCCAACTTCCTGGCCCTGCTGCCCTTCATGACGGCAGCAGCAGCCGTTGCCTACACGCCCATTCATCTGGTCGAGATCACCTTCGGCGCGATGCTGCTGCGACAGTGCTTCAGGGGCGAGGTGCTGATCCAGGCGCTGAAGCCGACGCTGTACATCCTGCTGCTGGGCGTGGTGATCACTCCTGTCTTCGGGGCCACGGCCTCTGCATTCATCGAGTGGGTGCGGGGGGCCAGTGCCCTCGATGGCTGGATCCGCTACTACATTGCCGATGCCGTTGGGCTACTGATCATGCTGCCGCTGGCACTGAACAGTTCGATCCGCGGCTGGCATGTCTTTCTGGCCAGCAGCTGGCGCAATCCGTTCCATCCGATGCTGCTGCTGACGCTGATCGTCAATGTGCTGGCCCTGCCGTCGCTGCCGATGGCCACCATCTACTGCGGGCTGCCGCTGCTGATCGGGGCGCTGGTGCTCGATTTCTTTCGCAGCACCCTGCTCAATGCCGTCAGCATGATCTCTCTGATCGCGCTGCTCTTTCTGAGCGATACCCCCGTCTCCTCCGAGGCGGCCCTGCTGGATTTCGAGAGCCAGTTCTATCTGGCTGCTGCGCTGATCGTGCTGCCGGCACTGCTGCTGGGAGTGCTGATGCAGAGCAATCGCTGGGAGCGTCAGCGGCTGCGTGACAACGAGCTGCGCTGGAAAATGGCGCTGGATGGCAGCGGTCAGGGCGTCTGGGAGATCGAGCTGCCCGATGGCGATCTGCAGGTTTCGATGGAGGCCAGGCGCATGCTGGGCCTGCCCCGCGAGCAGGCCATCTTCTCCCGCAGCGAATGGCTGGATATCGTCCATCCCGAGGATATCGGAATGGTGCGCTCGCGGCTGCAGGCCCATATTGCGGGCGAGACCGAACTCTATCTGGTCGAGTACCGGATGTACTGTCCGGAGGCCGGCTATCGCTGGTTCCAGATACGGGGGCGGATCATGGCGCATGATGAGCTCGAGCGGCCACAGCGACTGATCGGTACCATCATTGATGTGACGGCGGCCAAGTCGGCCGAGCTGGAGCGGGTGCGGCTCTCCCGCGCGCTGCAGGAGGAGACCGAGCGGTTGCAGGTGACGCTCTCGTCGATCGGCGATGGCGTGATCGCCACCGATGACCAGGCCCGCATCAACTTCATGAACCCTACTGCCGAAGGCATGACCGGCTGGTCACTGGAGCAGGCGCGGCATCATGCCATCGAAAGCATCTTCAATGTCGTGAGTGATGGCACCGAGCACGAGGTCCCGCTGGTCAATCCGGTACGGGAGTGCCTGCAGCGCTCCAGTGTCTTCAGCCGCGAGGACGACCTGGTGCTGATCGGTCGGGAGGGCGAGCGCTTCGATGTCAACGCCACTGCTGCGCCCGTGCGAGCGGACGGCGGCAGGGTGCTGGGCGCCATCCTGGTCTTCCAGAACGTCTCGCGGGCCCGGGAGCTGCAGCGCAGTCTCAGCTTTACCGCTTCCCACGATGCCCTGACCGGCATCTTCAATCGGGCCCGGTTCGAGCAGGTGATCGAGGAGGCCCTCGGGCGTGCCCGCCGGGAGGGCAGCCGGGATGTGCTGTGCATGATCGATCTCGACCGGTTCAAGGTCGTCAACGATTCGGCCGGACACGTCGCCGGTGATCATCTGCTGACCGAGGTCAGTGCGCTGCTCGGGCGCCATGTGCGCCATCAGGACATCCTGGCGCGGCTGGGGGGTGACGAGTTCGGGCTGCTGCTGATCGACTGTACGCTCGATCAGGCACGCCAGGTGGCGGACAAGCTGATCGAGCTGATCTGTGCCCTGCGCTTTGTCTGGGAGGGCAATATCTACGATATCGGTGCCAGTATCGGCATGGTGGCGATCGAGGCCGAAACCACCACCTTCGGTGAGCTGCTCGGCAAGGCCGACATTGCCTGTTACGCCGCCAAGCGTGCCGGCCGCAACCGCTCCTCGACCTTCGAACCGGGGCAGCAGGAGGTCGAGCGCGAGCATCGCGACATCTTCATGGCCGCAGGGCTGCGCGAAGCGATCGAAGCCGATCGGTTCGTGCTCTACAGTCAGCGCATCATGCACCTGCATGAGGGGGCCGGTGAAGGCGAACACCACGAGATCCTGTTGCGCATGCAGGACAAGGATGAGGTGCTGGTACCTCCGGGGGCCTTCATTCCGGTCGCCGAGCGCTACGGCATGATGGCGGCCATCGACTGCTGGGTCATCGAGCAGCTGCTGTGCCGCCGCGGTGAGGAGATTGCCACCTGTCCGACGCTGCAGCTGAGCATCAATCTCTCGGCCAATTCGCTCAGCGATGCCACCTTCCTGCCATGGCTGCTGGCGCTGATGGGCCGGTCGCCGGTGCCGCCTGGCCAGCTGATCTTCGAGATCACCGAAACCGCGCTGATGAATCATGTATCAATGGCCAGCGAGGCGATCACGGCACTGCGGGAGCTGGGGTGCCGGGTAGCGCTGGATGATTTCGGCAGCGGGTTGAGTTCCTTCAGCTACCTGCAGAGCTTCAGCGTCGATCTGGTCAAGATCGACGGGGCCTTCGTGCGCAATGTCTGCAGCAATGAGCTGGATCAGGTCATTGTCGATTCCATCAACCAGATCGCCCATCGGCTGGGCGCGGCCACGGTGGCGGAATTCGTCGAGAATGCCGCCACGCTCGAGCGGATTCGTGACATGGGCGTCGATTATGTCCAGGGCTATCATGTCGCCATGCCGGAGCCGCTGGAGTGCCTGCTGCTGCCCAGGACAATCGGGTCATGATCACGATGCCGTCCGGCAGCGCGGATCATCCGGTTTGCGTTCCAGTCTCGGACGCCCCAGACGACTGACGATGATGCGCCAGGCAGCGAGTTCGGTGTGCTGCGCCGGGCAGAGTGAAAAGGTGCCATTGAGAAAGTTGTGCTGCCAGCGGGGGTGAAAGACCAGCGGCGTGCTGGCGCCGCGCCAGATGATGCGTTCCGGCGCCGCCAGCCGGAGATGATGGATCGGGCGGCCCCCGGCAGGGCGCAGGATGACCTGGTGCCAGTCGTCGTTGCACTGAAGGCCATCCCGGCTGCCGCACAGCTGCAGTGCCCGCGAAGCCCCCAGGCTGGCGCTGCGCGCCTGATGGATCAGGGCCGCCAGCGCGCGGGCATCCAGACGCAGGGCACGGGCCTGCAGCTGACGGCTCAGCTGCGGTATCCCGATGCCGAGCAGCATGCCCAGCAGCGCCAGGGCAATGACGGTTTCCAGCAGGGTGAACCCACCCTGGTGGCGGACGAGAGATGACCCGATCACTTATACTTCTCCCTGGTCGAGCGCTCGTCGGGAGCGCGGCGTGAGACTCCGATCTTGATCTTTTATGGCTAATATAACGGCACCGGCGGGAGTCGGCTTGAGAGTGCAGCGCTTCGGTCGTGTGGTGCGGGAGGCAGTAGTGAGTGACATTGCCATCGTGGGCGGTGGTATCAACGGGCTGCTGAGTGCCCTGCTGCTGGCAGAGCGGGGCGCCAGCGTGGTGGTGGTCGAGCAGGGGGCGTGTGTCCGGGAGGCCTCCTGGGCCGGGGGCGGTATCCTGTCGCCGCTCTATCCGTGGCGCTACGACGATGCCGTGACGGCGCTGGCATCCATTGCCGAGCCGGCCTGGCCGGGGCTGGCCGAGCGTCTCCGGCTCGAAAGCGGCATTGATCCGCAGTTTTCGCCCCACGGCATCGCCCATCTGCGCATCGAGGATCCCGAACGGGCCGAGCGCTGGCAGCATCGCAGCGGGCGCCGGCTCGATCTGCATCGCCGGGCGCCGCTGCCGCACTGGCCGGCAGGCATGACCGAAGCGGTGACGCCGGCGACCTGGATGCCGGCGCACGGCAGCATTCGCACGCCCCGGCTGGGGCAGGCGCTGCGCGCCCGGGTCATGCAGCATGAGCGCATTACCCTGCACGAGCACCGGCCGGTAACCGGGCTCGTGCGCCGGGCGGATCGCGTCATCGGCGTGGCCACCGACACCGGCCCCCTCATGGCGAACAACACGGTCATCGCCGGTGGGCCCTGGACGCGGCCGCTGCTGGCGCCGCTGGGTATCGAGGTGCCGATACGGCCGGTACGCGGCCAGATGCTGCTGCTGCAGGGTGCCCCGGACGTCGTGGACCGGGTCGTACTGATGGGCGGTGACTATCTGATTCCCCGCCGCGACGGTCAGGTGCTGGTCGGCAGCACCTTCGAATCCTGCGGTTTCGACAAGTCCACCACCCGCACGGCCCGGGAGCGACTGCAGGCCAGTGCGCTGGCGATGGCGCCGGGGCTCGCGCCCGCCTCGGTCGTGGCGCACTGGGCGGGGCTGCGCCCGGGTTCACCGCACGGGGTTCCCTTCATCGGCGAAACCTCGCTGCCCGGGCTCTGGCTGAATGCCGGCCATGCCGGCAACGGGGTGGTGCTGGCCCCGGCCTCGGCGCAACTGCTGGCCGAGCTGCTGGGCAACGAGTCGCCCTGTGTCGATCCCACGCCCTACCGCTGTGACGGCACTGCCCTGACTGCGCGCGATGAGGGGCCGGCCGCCACCGGCAGGCATTGAACCGGCGAAACCGGGAGACAGGCGGTGACCGGGGGTGGAGATCGTATCAGGGGGGACGAGTCCGAGCATCATGATGGCTGTTGCGTTAGGGTAAGGCTCCTTCGGGCGATGGGTCGGGTCGTTTTCCGGCCGGGTCCGATGGTCCGGTGGTTCAAATCCGTCAATTCGAGAGACCGTGTGCCATGCAAGACATGACCCTGGTGATGGCCCAGATCGATCCGTTGGTCGGTGATATTCCCGGCAATACCGAGCGGGTCATCGAAACCGTGCGTGAAGCGCGTATCGAACACGGTGCCGATATCGTTGTCCTGCCCGAACTCTGTCTGACCGGCTATCCGCCCGAGGATCTGCTGCTGCGACCGGCGATGGCCAGACGGGTGGCGCAGGCGCTCGCCACCCTGGCGGAACGTGTCGCGCGTGACGTGCTGGTGCTGGTGGGCTATCCCGGCGAGCGTGACGGGCACCGCTACAACATGGCCGGGGCGCTCTACAACGGGCAGTGGCTGGGGGAGTACGCCAAGCAGGCGCTGCCCAACTATCTTGTCTTCGACGAGCGGCGCTATTTCGAGGCCGGGACTGCCCCCTGCGTGATCGAGCACCGGGGGATGAAGATCGGGGTGCTGATCTGCGAGGACCTCTGGGTGGAAGCGCCGATCCAGCAGGCCCGGGCGGCCGGAGCGGAGCTGGTGGTGTCGCTCAACAGCTCCCCCTATCACATCGACAAGCCTGCCGAGCGGCTGGCGCTGTTCAGCGCCCGGGCCCGCGAGGCACAGTTGCCGCTCGTTTATACCAACCAGATTGGCGGTCAGGATGAGCTGGTCTTCGATGGGGGCTCCTTCGCGCTCGATGCCGATGGCGAGTGCCGGGTGCAGGCCCCCACCTGGCAGGTCGGGCTGATGCCGGTCGGTCTCCGGCGTGATGAGCAGGGCCGCGTCCGGCTGGTCGAGGGCGAGCGCGAAGCCCTGCCGGAAGAGGACGAGGCGCTCTACTGTGCACTGGTCACCGGGCTGCGCGACTATGTCAACAAGAGTGGCTTTCCCGGCGTGGTGCTGGGGCTTTCGGGCGGCATCGATTCCGCCCTGTCGCTGGCGATTGCCGTGGATGCGCTGGGCGCCGAGCGGGTCCGGGCGGTGATGATGCCCTATCACTATACCGCCGAGATCTCGCGCCAGGATGCCGCTCGTCAGGCTGAGGCGCTGGGTGTGCACTACGAGGTGATGGAGATCGCGCCCATGGTGGAGGCCTTTACCGCCACGCTGGCGGAGAGCTTCGGCGACGCCGCGGCCGATACCACCGAGGAGAACCTGCAGTCACGCTGCCGCGGGGTGCTGCTGATGGCGATCTCCAACAAGAAGGGGCTGATGGTACTGACCACCGGCAACAAGAGCGAGATGGCCGTGGGTTATGCCACGCTCTATGGTGACATGGTCGGGGGGTACAGCGCGCTCAAGGATGTCTACAAGAGCCGGGTCTATCGGCTGGCGCGCTGGCGCAACGAGCAGGCGCTTGCAGAAGGCGAGGCCGAGGTGATTCCGCA
Source organism: Kushneria sinocarnis (assembly GCF_003633775.1). Taxonomy (GTDB): domain Bacteria; phylum Pseudomonadota; class Gammaproteobacteria; order Pseudomonadales; family Halomonadaceae; genus Kushneria; species Kushneria sinocarnis. Next base: position 15,340 of record NZ_RBIN01000010.1, on the reverse strand, counting down.
GCGGGTCATCGACCGGCCGCCCTCCGCCGAACTGGCACCGGACCAGGTCGACAGCGATTCGCTGCCGGGATATGACACCCTGGATGCCATCCTGTGGCACTACATCGAGGGCGACGAGAGTCTGGAGGCGATCGTGGCGCGCGGCTACGAGCGGGAGGATGTCACGCGTGCCATCCGGCTGGTCGATCGCAGCGAATACAAGCGTCGCCAGGCGCCGCCCGGCGTGCGGGTCACGCCGCGCGGTTTCGGCCGCGACCGGCGCTATCCCATCGTCAATGGCTGGCAGCCCGGCGACTGATCCCGCGGCAGGGTGATGATCGTCGGCAGGCCGGGGCCGGCATGGCCCCGGCCGATGGTCAGCCGCCGCCCGGCAGGGTACCGGAGCGGGGCGGGTTGCCCGGACCGATCGAGGGGCCGTTCATGCCGCGATTGCCCGCCCGGGGCGCATCGGTGGAGGGTGGCTGGCCGACCGGGAGGCTGTCGCCGGCACGGTCGGAAGCCGGATCGGAAGCTGTATTGCCTTCGCGCAGCTGGCTGCGGGCGGTGCCCATCGGCGTATTGTCCGTCAGCTCGCTGATCACGCTGGCAGGCTGGCGCTCCAGCGTGAGGGGTTCGGCATCGACATGGCGCGGCTCGAAGGTATTGCCATCGAGCCGGGCATTGTCGGGATCATTTCTGATCAGCAGCGCCAGTGTCTGGCGGGCCCGGTCACGCATGTCCAGCCCCAGATAGCCTTCCACCATCACGGCCAGGGCGTCGCGGGAAGCCTGGGTCTGCGGATAGTGCTCGAGTACCCACTTGCCGCGATCGACCGCGGCGACATAGGCCTGCTTGCGCAGATAGAAATCGCCGACCTGCAGCTCATGCCGGGCCAGCACGTTGCGCAGGTAGATGATCCGCTGGCGGGCATCGGGCGCATAGGGGCTGTCCGGGAAGCGGCGCACCACCTCGCCGAAATCGGTGTAGGCATCGCGGGTGGCGCCCAGGTCGCGACGCGAGATATCGATCAGATCGAAGCTTTCCAGGCTGAAACGGCCCGCCTGCCAGGCGGCCAGCCCGCGCATGTAGTAGGCGTAGTCGACCTGGGGATGATCGGGATGCAGGCGGATGAAGCGGCTGGCGGCGGCCCGGGCCTGCTCCCAGTTGCTGACGGCGTAGTAGCCGTAGATCAGTTCCAGCTGGGCCTGTTCGGCGTAATCGCCGAACGGATAGCGGCTTTCGAGCTGTTCCAGCTTGGTGACGGCTGCCGAGTAGCTACCGGTATTGAGTGCCTGCTGAATCTGCTGGTAGAGCTCCTGTTCGGGGACCTCCGGAGCGTCCTGCTTGGTCTCGTTGCCGGCACAGCCTGCGAGCAGGGCAGCGGCCAGTGCCAGGGCACTCAGGGAAATGGCGCGCATGTCGTCCTCATGTCGGGCAATCAATGGCGGCCGTGGTAGAATCCGTCGACAGCCAGCTGCTTGATGATCCGGGTACATACTATAAGGCCCGGCGCTGCGAGAATCGAATGCCGGGTCTCGCGACCGGCATCGGAGCGATCCAGGCAAGGCACTATAAAGCATTGTCCAGCCGCCGCGAAACGCCCGTCTTGAATGACGTCGTTCGGAGTTCCCATGTCCGTATCCCAGAGTGAAACCATCGAAGCCCGGCGCAGCGTGCCGGATACCATGACCGGCATGCGCCTCGATCGGGTCGCCGCCGAACTGTTCGGCGAGTTTTCACGCGAACGGCTCAAGGGGTGGATCAACGATGGCGCCCTGACCGTCGATGGCGAGCCCCGGCGCCCGCGGGCAAAGATGGTCGGCGGCATGCAGCTGCAGCTGGCGGCGACCATCGAGGCCCGGGAAGAGTGGCAGCCCCAGCCCATCGGGCTGGATATCGTCTTTGAAGACGACGCCGTGCTGGTGGTCAACAAGCCGGCCGGACTGGTGGTGCATCCGGCGGCCGGCAATCCCGACGGCACCCTGCTCAACGCACTGATTCATCACGACGAACATCTTGCCACGCTGCCCCGGGCGGGCATCGTGCACCGGCTCGACAAGGACACCAGCGGTCTGATGGTGGTGGCCAGAACGCTGGCGGCACATACCGCGCTGGTCGAGCAGCTGCAGGCGCGCAGCGTCCACCGGGAGTATGACGCCGTGGTGACCGGTGCGATGATCGCCGGCGGGACCGTCGATGCGCCGATCGGCCGCCACCCCGTTGATCGCAAGCGACAGGCGGTGGTGGTCAGTGGCGGCAAGCCGGCGGTGACCCACTACCGGGTACAGGAGCGCTTTCACGCGCATACGCTGGTGCGCTGTCAGCTGGAGACCGGCCGCACCCACCAGATTCGTGTCCACCTGCAGCACCAGCGTTTTCCGCTGGTCGGCGATCCGCTCTACGGTGGTCGGCTCAAGCTGCCGATGGGGGGCAGTGAAGCGCTCAAGACACTGCTGCGCGAATTTCCGCGCCAGGCGCTGCATGCCCGGCGCCTGGCCTTCACCCATCCCGACGATGGGCGGGCCATGAGCTTTGGCGCCGAGCTGCCGGATGACATGGTGGGGCTGCTCGACACCCTGCGTGATGACCAGCGCAGCCGGCATGGCGAGGTGTCGTCATGAATGACCAGCCCGGTCTGATCCTGCCCGACTGGAACGCTCCGGATACCGTCGGCGCCTTCATTACCACCCGCGAGCAGGGGCCGAGCGAGGGCCCCTTTGCCCACTTCAACACGGCCGCGCATGTCGGTGATGACGAGGCCACGGTGGCCCTCTGCCGCCAGCGCCTGAGCCGCCGGATCGGTGACGAGCGCCCGCTGCTGTGGCTCGATCAGCAGCACGGGGCGCGTGTCCGGCACGACTACTGCTCGCCGCCGCCACAGGCCGATGCCTCGGTGGCCTTCGATGCGCGGTATGCCTGTGTGGTGCAGAGCGCCGACTGCCTGCCGGTACTGTTCTGTGACCGTCGCGGCACGCGGGTCGGTATTGCCCATGCCGGCTGGCGCGGGCTGGCCGGCGGCGTGCTGGAGGCGACCGCAGCGGCGCTGGCGTGTCCGCCCGAGGAGCTCATGACCTGGCTGGGTCCGGCCATTTCCAACGCCCAGTTCGAGGTCGGGCGCGAGGTCATGGAGGCCTTCGTGGCGGCCCAGCCCGAGGCCGAGACCGCCTTCGAGTTCAGCCCCTACCGGCTGGGACACTACATGGCCGATCTCTATCGGCTGGCCCGCCTGCGCCTCGAGGCCCTGGGGGTGAGCTCGATCGGTGGCGGGCATTTCTGTACCGCCTCGGATACCCGCTTCTATTCGCACCGCCGCGACAATGGCGTCACCGGTCGCATGGCCTCGGTAATCTGGCTGCGCCAGTAAGCCGGCGACGACTTGCCGCACGCGCTGCGGCCCTGTTTCACTCCCTGCTGATTTAACATAAAAATGCGGTGGCAAAGCTTGAATCGGCGATGCCGGTCCCCATCTTGTCAGCAATACCATGCTGTCAGCGCCATTCGCACCCGACCTGCCGGCAGGCCGATGGGGGCGTCCGGCGCCGGATGAGAGGAGTTTCCGATGCGAATCGATCGACTTACCAGCAAGCTTCAGAACGCCCTGTCGGAGGCGCAGTCGCTGGCCGTGGGGCGCAGTCACAATGAGCTTCAGCCCGGCCATCTGCTGCTGGCCCTGCTCGACAGCAGTGACAGCGGCATGCGCAGCCTGATCCGCAAGGCCGGCGGCGATGCGGCCCGGGTACGTGAAGGGCTGGTCAGCCATCTCGACAGCCTGCCGACCGTCAAAAACTTCGATGGCAATGTCGCCATGGGTCAGGATCTGGGGCGGCTGTTCAATTTTGCCGATCGCGAGGCGCAGAGCCGCGGCGACCAGTATGTGGCCACCGAACTGGTGCTGCTGGCGGCGCTGGAAATGAACCATGCGGTCACGAAGGTGCTCACCGCTGCCGGCCTGAACCGGGAGGGGATGCGACAGGCCATCGATGAGCTGCGCGGTGGCGAAAGCGTCAGCGATGCCGAGGCCGAGGAGCAGCGCGAGGCGCTGGACAAGTACACCACCGATCTCACGGCCCGGGCCGAGGCGGGCAGGCTCGACCCGGTGATCGGCCGTGACGAGGAGATCCGCCGCACCATTCAGGTGCTGCAGCGGCGTACCAAGAACAATCCGGTACTGATCGGCGAGCCCGGTGTCGGCAAGACCGCCATCGTCGAGGGGCTCGCCCAGCGCATCGTCAACGGCGAGGTGCCGGAGGGCCTCAAGGACAAGCGGGTACTGGCACTCGACCTGGGGGCGCTGCTGGCCGGGGCCAAGTATCGCGGCGACTTCGAGGAGCGGCTCAAGGGCGTGCTCAACGAGCTGGCGAAGGAAGAGGGCCGGGTGATCCTCTTCATCGACGAGCTGCACACCATGGTCGGTGCCGGCAAGACCGAGGGCTCGATGGATGCCGGCAACATGCTCAAGCCGGCGCTGGCGCGCGGCGAGCTGCACTGTGTCGGGGCCACCACGCTTGACGAGTATCGTCAGGACATCGAGAAGGACGCCGCGCTCGAGCGCCGTTTCCAGAAGGTCATGGTCGATGAGCCCAGCGAAGAGGACACCGTTGCCATCCTGCGCGGTCTCAAGGAGCGCTACGAGGTCCATCACGGGGTGGATATCACCGACGGGGCGATCATCGCCGCGGCCCGACTGTCGCAGCGTTACATCACCGATCGTCAGCTGCCCGACAAGGCGATCGACCTGATCGATGAAGCGGCCTCGCGGATTCGCATGGAGCTCGACTCCAAGCCCGAGGAGATGGATCGCCTCGATCGGCGCCTGATCCAGCTCAAGATGGAGCGTGAGGCGCTCAGGAAGGAAACCGACGAGGCCACCCGCAAGCGGCTCGATAATCTGGAGACCCAGATCGATGAGCTCGAACGGGAGTATGCCGATCTCGACGAGGTGTGGAAGGCCGAGAAGGCCAGCATCCAGGGGGCGGCGCAGTTCAAGGCCGAGCTCGAGCAGGCCCGCATCGATCTCGAAGCGGCACGCCGCCAGGGCGATCTGGGCCGCATGTCCGAGCTGCAGTACGGGGTGATCCCGTCATTGGAGAAGAAGATCGCCGACTCCAGCGAGGCCGAAGCCGATACCGCCGCGCACCAGCTGTTGCGCTCCAACGTGACCGAAGAGGAGGTCGCCGAGGTGGTGTCTCGCTGGACCGGCATTCCCGTGGCGAAGATGCTGGAAGGCGAGCGCGACAAGCTGCTGCGCATGGAAGAGGCGCTGCATGAGCGGGTGATCGGTCAGGACGAGGCGGTCAACGCGGTCGCCAATGCGGTCAGGCGCTCCCGGGCAGGAATCAGCGATCCCCATCGGCCCAACGGCTCCTTTTTGTTCCTCGGCCCGACCGGGGTGGGCAAGACCGAGCTGTGCAAGTCGCTGGCGAGCTTTTTGTTCGATACCGAGGAGGCCATGGTCCGCATCGACATGTCCGAGTTCATGGAGAAGCACTCCGTGTCTCGGCTGATCGGCGCGCCCCCGGGCTATGTCGGCTACGATCAGGGCGGCTATCTGACCGAGGCCGTACGCCGCAAGCCATACTCGGTACTCCTGCTCGACGAGGTCGAGAAGGCCCATCCGGATGTCTTCAACATTCTGCTGCAGGTACTGGAGGACGGCCGCCTGACCGATGGCCAGGGGCGTACCGTGGACTTCCGCAATACCGTGGTGGTGATGACCTCCAATCTGGGCTCCGGGGTCATCCAGACCTACGCCGGCGAGACCGATGCCGACGGCTACGAGCGGATGAAGGCCGCGGTCATGGATGAAGTGGCCAATCACTTCCGCCCCGAGCTGATCAACCGGATCGACGAGGTCGTGGTCTTCCACGCGCTGGGCCAGGAGCAGATCCAGCAGATCGCCGATATCCAGCTCTCGCGGCTGCGCGAACGGCTGGCCGAGCGCGACATCCGGCTGGAAGTGACCGGCGAGGCGATGGCCCAGCTGGCAGTGGCCGGCTTCGATCCGGTCTACGGGGCCCGGCCGCTCAGGCGGGCAATCCAGAGCCGCATCGAGAATCCGCTCGCTCAGGAGCTGCTGGCCGGACGCTACGGTGCCGGCGATACCATCCGGGTCGGCGCCCGGGACGATCAGCTGGTCTTCGAGCAGTAGGGCCTCCCGTCGGCCGGCGCACCCCGTGCTCCAGACCCCGGCTCCGGCCGGGGTCTTCACGCTGGGCGGGCCGACGGCCAGGCCCACCGTGCATGGCCGTGGCCAAACCTGCCATGATGGCGCCCCCATCATGTGAACCTGTCAGGAGTGGCGATGAGCGACTGGAGCGGTGGCTACGTCACCGATGTTCTCTATACCCCGGGCTATTACAGCCCGCTCAATCCGCTGATCATGCAGCTGGCCCTGACGCGTGCCGGCGTGGTGGCGCCGACGGTGGGCACGGCCTGCGAGCTGGGCATCGGTCGGGGCGTCTCGCTCAATGCTCATGCCACGGCCTCGGTGACCCGCTGGTACGGCAATGATTTCATCCCGGCCCAGCTGGGCTTCGCCCGCTCGCTGGCGGAACAGGCCCGCAGCGATGCCCGGCTGTTCGAGGAGGATTTCGCCACCTTCTGTGCCCGCACCGATCTGCCGGATTTCGATTTCATCGCCCTGCACGGGGTCTGGAGCTGGATCGATGAGCGCAATCGGGAAGTGCTGGTCGATTTCCTGAGGCGTCGGCTCAGGACCGGCGGGGTGGTCTATATCAGCTATAACACCACCCCGGGCTGGGCGACGTTCGCGCCGATGCGCGAGATCCTGCGTGAGCATGGCGAAGTGATGAGCGCGCCGGGGCAGGGCACCGAAGCCCGGGTGCGCGAGGCGCTGGGCTTTGCCGAGCGTCTGCTGGCGGTCCAGCCCGGCTACGCCGAAGTGAACCCGGAGGTGCACGACCGGCTCGGCATGTTGCAGCAGCAGGACAGCGGTTATCTGGCGCACGAATATTTCAATCGCGACTGGCACCCCATGCCGTTTTCCCGGGTCGCCGAACAGCTTCGCCCGGCGCGTCTCGAATTCGCCTGTTCGGCCCATCTGCCGGATCATTTCGATGCCATCAACCTGACGCCGGCGCATCGGCAGCTGCTGGGCGAGATCGGAGAGAAGCACTTCCGCCAGACCGTCCGGGATTTTCTGGTCAACCAGAGCTTTCGGCGCGACCACTGGGTCCGCGGGGCCCGGGAGCTGTCGTCATCGGAGCGGCTCGAAGCGCTGCGCCGGATTCGGGTGGTGCTGATCTCGCCGCGACAAGAGATCCCGCTGACCGTTCGCGGCAGTCTGGGCGAGGCCACCATGAGCGAGGCGATCTATGCGCCCGTGCTGGAGGCGCTGGCCGATTACCGCCCGCATACGCTGGGCGAGCTGGAGCACACCCTGGCGGGCCGGGTGCGACAGGAGCAGCTCGAATATGCCGTGGTGCTGCTGGCCGGCGCCGGCCATCTGTGTCCGGCGCAGGCGCCGGACACCATCGAGCAGGCCCTGCCCGGCTGCCGTCGGCTCAATGCGACCCTGTTGCAGCGGGCGCGCAGTCATCACGACACGCCGTGGCTGGCGAGCCCCGTGACCGGTGGCGCGGTCATGGTGCCGCGTTTCGATCAGCTCTTCCTGCTCGCCCGCGAACGGGGCGAACGGGACCCCCGGCAGTGGGCCGCCCTGGCCTGGCAGATCCTCGAAGCCCGACAGCAGCGGGTGGTCAGAGAGGGGGCGCCCCTCGAGGACGAGGCGGACAACCTGGCAGAGCTGCATCGTCAGGCGTGCCATTTCGAAGCCGTGCGCCTGCCCGTGCTGCAGGCCCTGCAGGTGGCGTGACAACCGCCTGCCGCCGGGAGCGGCGGCAGGCGGGTTCAGCGTTCCGGCGTTTCCCCGAGTGCGATTTCAGCGGCCCGCGACTGCAGCTCCGCGGCCCGTTCGGGAGGATACTGGGCCAGCAGGGCGCGCAGTACACCGTTGGTCCAGCCGAAGCCGTCCTGGGCGGGGTATTCGCCATCGCCGGGCGGCCCCTGATCGACCACGTTGTACTTCTCGAGCAGCTTGTGCTCCTTGGTGAAGTGGGTGAGGTTGGTGGTGATCCAGCGCTGGGCGATGTCATGGGCCAGTTCGTGGTGGCCGTAGTGCTTGAGGCCCTGTACGGCCATCCACTGCAATGGCGCCCAGCCGTTGGGCGCATCCCACTGCTGGCCGCTCTCGACGGAAGAGCAGACCAGCCCGCCCTCCCGGAGCAGGGTATTGCGAATGACATCGGCCACCCCGTCCGCCTGGCCCTGGGTGGCGATGTTAAAGTAGAGCGGAAAGACCATGGCGGCGCTGATGCTGTCGGTCAGCCGGAGCTCGTGCCAGAGGTAGTCACCGAAACGCCGGCCCGCACTGTCCCAGAAGCGCTGGCGGATTTCCACGCCGCGCTGCTGGGCACGCTCGCGGTAGAAGCGGGCGCGATCATGATGCTCCTGCAGGGCATGGGCGTGCGCCAGGATCCGCTCGAAGTGGTACATCAGGCAGTTGAGGTCCACCGGCGCAATCTCGACGGTGCGGATGGTCGAAAGGGTGACCCCATCGGCCAGCCAGCGGGAGGTGAAGTCCCAGCCGCTCTCGCCGCCGGCGCGGATATTGCGCCAGACCTCGATGTGCTCGCGATCGGACGCCTGGGCGGTCTCCATGTCCTCGCGGAAGGCCTCCTCGCGTGGCGTGTTGAGATCATCCCAGTAGCGGTTGAGCAGGGCACCATCATGGGTGCGCAGGACCCGCCGGTAGGCCTCGTGCGGGCGCAGCTGGTCACCGCCATCCATCCAGTAGGCGTATTCGGTTTCCAGCTGGGGCAGATAGCGGGCATAGGTCTCCTCCCCTTCGAGTCCGGCCAGCAGCTCCACCATGCAGGCGAAGAAGGGGGGCTGGGAGCGCGACAGGTAGTAGGTCCGGTTGCCGTTGGGCATGTGGCCATAGGCCCCGATCATGTACGCCACGTTGTTGACCATGTCACGGATCAGGTCGAGCCGCTGGCTGGTGGCCAGCCCCAGCATGGTGAAGTAGCTGTCCCAGTAGTAGATCTCGTTGAAACGTCCGCCGGGTACCACATAGGCGTAGGGCAGGGGCAGGCGCGAGGACCAGGGGCTGCGCCGCGGCTGGGGCTGACGCGTCAGGACGTTCCACAGGGCGTCGATGTGGGCGGTCACGTCGTCATGGCGGACCGGGGGCTCGACGCTGGCCTCGGCTTCAACATGATGGAAGTGGGTTTCGAGAAACTCCAGCAGCTGCCCGTCACTGCAGTCGAGATCCTCGCGCAGGCGACGATAGCGTTCGAGGATGGTTTCCGGCTCCTCGAGCGGCAGCAGATCGACAAAGGTCTTGCTGTCTTCGTAGACGTGGCACTGCTGCACGTCGAAGAACAGCGACTGCCAGAGCAGTTCGGGGAGGGGCGGAAGCGAGGCAACTTCCCTGCTGTCCGGCATGGTCGGTGTCGGCGTCAGCGTCGATGGCATGAAATCATCCGGTTGCGTGAGTCGTGCATCGTCCGGGATTGCGAGGGTTCGCCGACCGTGATGCAGTTCGGGCAATAACACCCCGATCGCTCGAAGGGAGTCAACATCGAACGACCGGGCGATAGGTATCTGGGTTAATGAATCATGGTAATTGATCCAGAGCATAGATCAGCACGGATGTACTGCCAAAGATGCATGCGCCCGCAAGGGTGACGGTGCCGGTTCTGGTGCCGGTGCTGCACTTTCGCGGTGCGAGCGCCGGCGATGATGGCAGTGGGTGCATCGTCGCGAGGCGCGCTTCTTGACACTCGGCGGCCGCTCATGGACTCTTGTGTATTCCTGATTGCAGGGCGTGCACCAGGCGGGCAACCCCCCAGTGGTCACGTGAGGGTAGGTATATGGCCTCTACCCGCCTGCCAAGGGACCTACCGGGCCGGGAGCGCAACCCGCTCCGCCTGAACCGAAGCCCCGACGCATCGACCTGATGCGAATTTGAGTGCAGGTCTTCGTCGAGCCCCATTCACGGGTTCGACCGACATCAGGTGTCACAGGCCGGGTGGTCTGTGGCAGGCGGCCGCTGCCGCCCTCGAACGCTGGTGCGCACCGCACCCTTAACGCACTCGAGACCTTGAAGGGGAACCTCCAGTGGAACTGCTTTCCGGCGCTGACATGATTGCCCGCTTCCTGAAGGATGAGGGCGTCGAGTATATCTATGGCTATCCCGGCGGTGCAGCGCTGCATATCTATGATGCGCTGTTTCGTCAGGAGGAAGTGAAACACATTCTGGTGCGCCACGAACAGGCGGCCACCCACATGGCGGACGGTTATGCCCGGGCTTCCGGCAGGCCGGGCGTGGTACTGGTGACCTCCGGTCCGGGGGCGACCAACGCCGTGACCGGGATTGCCACGGCCTACATGGACTCCATCCCGATGGTGGTGATCTGCGGGCAGGTCGCCAGTCACCTGATCGGCGAGGATGCCTTCCAGGAGACCGATATCGTGGGGGTCACCCGGCCGATCGTGAAGCACAGCTTCTCCATTCGCCATCCCTCCGAAATCCCCGAGGTGATGCGCAAGGCCTTCTATCTGGCCGCCACCGGGCGCCCCGGGCCGGTGGTGATCGATATCCCCAAGGACATGACCGCGCCCACCGAGCGCTACGAATATGTCTATCCGAAGAAGGCGAAGATCCGCTCCTACAATCCGGTGACCCGGGGGCATACCGGCCAGATCCGCAAGGCGGTCGATATGCTGCTCAAGGCGCAGCGGCCGGTGCTGTTTGCCGGGGGCGGCGTGATCACGGGGAGGGCCTCCGAGGCCCTGACCGATCTGGCCCGCCGGCTCGATATTCCGGTGATCACGTCGCTGATGGGGATCGGCGCCTACCCGCAGAACGACCGTCAGTCGCTGGGCTGGCCGGGCATGCATGGCTCCTACGAGTCCAACATGGCGATGCACGAGAGCGATCTGGTGGTCGGTATCGGAGTGCGCTTCGATGACCGGGTGACCAACAACGTCTCGAAGTTCTGCCCCGGCGCGCGCATCGTGCATATCGATGTCGATCCCAGTTCGATCTCCAAGACCGTGCGCGCCGATGTGCCGATCGTGGGCGCGGCCGACAGCGTCCTCAACGAGATGCTGGGCATGCTCTCCGAGCGTGAGCAGGAAAATCGTGAAGCGCTCGACGAGTGGTGGCGCCGGATCGATGGCTGGCGCGGCGAACGCCAGGGCAAGCTGTATGAACCGGCGGCTCCGGGCGAGCCACTCAAGCCGCAGCAGGTGATCGAGGCGGTGCACCGTGCCACCAACGGCGATGCCTATGTGGTCACCGATGTCGGTCAGCATCAGATGTTTGCCGCCCAGTACTACAAGTTCAATCGTCCCAATCACTGGATTTCTTCCAGCGGGCTGGGGACGATGGGCTACGGGTTTCCGGCTGCGATGGGGATCAAGCTGAGCTATCCCGAAGAGCAGGTGGTGCTGTTCACCGGCGAGGGCAGTTTCCAGATGATGATGCAGGAGCTGTCGACCTGCAAGCAGTTCGGCATTGCGGTCAAGATCATCAATCTCAACAACGCCTCGCTGGGCATGGTGCGTCAGTGGCAGGATCTCAACTACAAGTCGCGTCATGCGCACTCCTACGTGGAGTCGATGCCGGACTTCGAGAAGCTGCTGGCAGCCTATGGCTTCCGAGCCATCACGGTCAGCAACGAGGAAGATCTTCCGGCTGCGCTGGATGCCACCTTCCGCTCGAAGGATGAGCTGGTCTTCCTCGATGTTCATGTCGACCCATATGAACACGTCTATCCGATGCAGGTGCCCCAGGGCGCCATGCGAGACATGCTGCTGTCGAAGACGGAGCGGACCTGATGCGCCATATCATCTCGATTCTGATGGAGAACGAGCCCGGGGCGCTGTCGCGGGTGGTCGGCCTGTTCTCGCAGCGCAACTTCAACATCGAAACGCTCAACGTGGCGCCCACCGAGGACGAAACCCTTTCACGGCTGACGGTGACCACCAACGGCGATGATCGCATCATCGAGCAGATCACCAAGCACCTGAACAAGCTGATCGATGTGGTCAAGCTGGTGGATCTGACCGAGGGTGCGCACATCGAGCGGGAACTGATGCTGGTCAAGGTGAAGGCGCTGGGATCCGCCCGCGATGAGGTCAAGCGGACCGTGGACATCTTCCGGGCCCAGATCGTGGACGTCACTCCCAGCGTGTATACGGTGCAGATTACCGGCGACGCCCAGAAGCTCGATGCCTTTCTCCAGGCGATGGGACCGGTGGGCGTGCTGGAAGTGGCGCGTACCGGGGTGGCCGGGATTGCCCGGGGCGAAAAGCTGCTCAGCATCCAGACCTGATTTTCCGATCCGCCGGCACCGACGGATCAAGGCTCAACCGAACGACGGCTGCGGCCGTCCCTGACAGGATGAAATGACATGCAGGTTTATTACGACAAGGATTGCGACCTCTCCCTGATCCAGGGCAAGCAGGTCACCATTCTCGGCTATGGCTCCCAGGGGCACGCTCATGCGCACAACCTCAAGGAGTCCGGCGTGGATGTGACCGTCGCCCTGCGCAAGGGGTCCGGCTCCTGGCAGAAGGCCGAGCAGTCCGGGCTGAAAGTGGCCGAGGTGACCGATGCCATCGCCGGTGCGGATGTGGTCATGGTGCTGGCCCCGGATGAGGTCCAAAAGCAGGTCTACTATCGTGATATCGAGCCCAACCTCAAGCAGGGCGCGACCCTGGCCTTTGCTCACGGCTTCAATATCCACTTCCAGCAGATCGAGCCGCGCGAGGATCTTGATGTCATCATGATCGCGCCCAAGGCCCCCGGCCACACCGTGCGCCAGACCTATACCCAGGGCGGGGGCACGCCGTGTCTGATCGCGATCTATCAGGATCAGAGCGGTCAGGCCCGTGACCTGGCACTGGCCTACACCAGCGGTATCGGCGGCGGCCGGGCCGGCATCATCCATACCTCCTTCCGCGAAGAGACCGAAACCGACCTGTTCGGTGAGCAGGCGGTGCTCTGCGGTGGCATGTCCGCTCTGGTACAGGCCGGTTTCGAAACCCTGGTGGAGGCCGGCTATGCTCCCGAAATGGCGTACTTCGAGTGCCTGCACGAGCTCAAGCTGATCGTTGACCTGATGTATGAAGGCGGTCTGGCGGACATGCGCTACTCGATCTCCAACACGGCCGAGTACGGCGATTACGTGACCGGGCCGAAGATCGTTACCGATGAAACCCGTCAGGCGATGCGTCAGGTGCTCAAGGACATCCAGGATGGCTCCTTTGCCAAGGACTTCATCCTCGAAAACCAGGCCGGTTTCCCCACCCTCAAGGCCAAGCGCCGGCTGGGCGGCGAGCACCAGATCGAGCAGGTGGGTGGCAAGCTGCGCGGCATGATGCCCTGGATCGCGGCCAACAAGATGGTCGACAAGTCGAAGAACTGAGTGCGCGCCGGCAGTTGCCGGAACCGGGCTCGGCTCGAGGCAGGGGCGCTCCGTCAGGGGCGCCCCTTTTCATGCCTGTCATATCATGCGTATCACGCTTCGCCGGGCAGGGGCGTGACCCGGTCACCCCGCTGCAGGCGGCCACCCCTGAGAATGCGGGCGGTCATGCCGCCATGGCCACGCACCGCGTTGTAGCCGCCACGGCCCAGGTACTCCTCCATGCGGCGGCAGGGGGCACAGGGGCCGGTGATTTCCAGCACTACCTCGTCGCCGATCTGCAGCTGCTGGCCCCTGGTGGCCAGCAGATTGAGTCCCGAGATGGCGAGGTTGCGTCTGAGCCAGGGCAGGGGCACGGTGTCATGCCCGCTCAGGGCAGCAATGACCGGCAGGTGCTCGAACTGGATCAGGGTGACCTGGCGCTTGCCGCCGGGGCTGGCATGGTGATCGCCCTCCAGACCATGGCCGGCCACGGCCCGAATCATTGCGGGCTCGCTCATCGGCGCACGGCGGCCCGGACGCACGCCCAGCCACTCCAGGCGGCCGGGACGGGCATGGCGCTGCAACAGCCGGAACAAATCGCTCATGGCAGTCACGGCCTCCTGGCTGTCATCATCTATGCTGTACTGTATTCGCCTGAAAGGACGATTGTCATGACCTCAACACCTCCGCCCTCGGACAGACGGCCCTCCCGTCAGCGGGATCCGTTTTCCGAATTCAAGGATGAAACCGAAGTGGTCGAGGATGTCGTGCACGATGGCAAGCGGGTGCGCCGGCGCGGGATCTACCTGCTGCCCAACCTGTTTACCACGGCGGCGCTGTTCTCCGGCTTCTTTTCGGTGGTCGCAGCGCTCAATGGCAACTTCGGCTCCGCGGCCATTGCCATCTTCATCTCCATGGTGCTGGATGGGTTCGACGGACGCGTGGCACGCCTGACCAATACCCAGAGTGAGTTCGGTGAGGAGTACGACAGCCTGGCCGACATGCTCTCCTTCGGTGTGGCGCCGGCTGTGGTGGCCTTCAGCTGGATTCTGCAGGATGTCGGTAATCTCGGCTGGATAGCTGCCTTCATCTATGTCGCCGGAGCCGCGCTGCGTCTGGCGCGCTTCAATGTCCAGATCGGCAGTACCGACAAGAACTGGTTCATCGGTCTGCCCAGCCCGTCGGCTGCTGCGGTCGTGGCCGGCTGCGTCTGGACCTTTCACAGCTTCGCGGCCACGGCGCTGGGCTTCAAGGTGCTGATGGCGATCATCGTGGCCGCGGTGGGTATCCTGATGGTCAGCAACATTCGCTACTACAGCTTCAAGGAAGTCGACTTCAGAAGCCCGGTGCCCTTCGTGGCGCTGCTGGCGATCGTGCTCGGTTTCGTGGTGATCTCGCTGGAGCCGGCAGTCATGCTGCTGCTGTTCTTCGGTGGCTATGCGCTTTCCGGTCCGCTGATGTCGTTGTGGCGACGCTACAAGGGCATTCCCGCTCCGGCCCCCATGGCTGATGATACCCGGGAGGAGTCGGATACTGCCGACTCGCCGGAGCAGAGTACGCAGCACGGCGCCCCGGAGTCTGCGGGCTCGTCCGAATCGACCGACGAGACACGCCGCTGACATGCGGCGTCATCGGCCCGGGCAGGGCGCTTTCGAAATTTTTTCGACATCGGGGCTTGTCAGGTCCATCAGCGAAGCGTAGAGTACGCATCCGCTGGCAACGGACAGGGCAACAGCCTACCGGGCCGGCAGCTGCAGACAGCTGATTCGACTGAAGTTTTCCGGATCGATTGGCTGTCACTCGAAGCATCGCTTCGGCAGCTTCCATCGAAATCGGCATTGACATTTCGGTGGCGGTGAGTAAAATGCTCACTCTCTCGCAAACGGCACAGGCCACAGCGGGAACGCTCTTTAACAAGTCGA
>NZ_RBIN01000009.1 GCF_003633775.1 Kushneria sinocarnis | reverse complement strand
TCAGCTGTCTGCAGCTGCCGCCCCGGTGGGCTGTTGCCCTGTCCGTTGCCAGCGGATGCGTACTCTACGCTTCGCTGACGGACCTGACAAGCCCCGATGTCGAAAAAATTTCGAGAGGGTTTTGGGCGCGTTTTTCCGACTCCGGCATGAGCGGTTTTCCCGCGCCCGTCATCCAGTAAAGCGCCCGGGCGCCTGCATGACCATTCGACTCTGGTCGATGATCGGTTCGCTGACCCCGCCTCCCGTCAGCTCATCCGACGACGGGAAATGGGGGCGCGTCCGTCACCGTCGTCCAGTGCCATGGCATAGCGCTCGGCCACGGTCTGGCGCGCTGCCGTGATATGCCGACGCATCAGCATTTCAGCCAGCTCTTCATCACCGGCCGCGATCGCATCGACGATACGATGATGTTCGACGAAGGCACGCTGCGGTCTGGCTCCTCTGGCACTGTACTGGGTGCGATAGAGCCGGACCAGATAATAGAGATCATCGCAGAGCATGTTCATCAGCATGCGGTTATGACTGCCCCGGGCGATCAGATAGTGAAAATCCAGATCCCCCTCCCGCTGATAGTAGGCCTCGCCCTGATCGAGTCCTGCCTGATTTTCATGTGCGCCGAGTACACTGCGCAGGCTCTCGACTTCCTCCGTGGTCATGTTGCGTGCGGCCAGCCGCGCCGCCATGCTTTCCAGCGACTCGCGCACATCGAAGAGCTCGAGCAGTTCACGCATCGACAGGCGCACGACCCGTGCCCCGACATGCGGCTCACGCTCGATCAGACGGTGCACCTCGAGACGACGCATCGCCTCGCGCAGCGGCCCCCGTGAGATGCCATAGGCCTGCGCCAGGCCCGGCTCGGTAATGCGTGTGCCCGCCGGCAGTTCGCCACGCACGATGGCGTCCTGCAGCTGTTGAAAGACCCGCTCCGCCAGTGTCCGGGCTTCCGGTGGCAGAGTCTCGTTCCCCTGGGGTTGTGAATCGCTCATGCAAGCTGTGTCGACAATGCTGAATTGGCTTCACCATACCCGATGGTTGGCCGGAATCAAGCCACCAGCCATTGCCGGGGGTGCCATCGGCCATGACCATGGTCATCGGGACAGGCCTGCGTGCAGAGCGGCCCCGTGAACCGTGTTATGCTCGCGCGCTGCATTGACGGTCCCCCTTCGTCGGAACAACGGGTTTCTTCCGCTTCGGAGCTTCACCATGATGCGTCATCTGACGATCACCCCCCTCCCCTACCATGCCGACCCCGGTGACTATTTCCATCGGCTGCACCAGCGGCCGGAAGCCATACTGCTCGACAGCGGACAGCCCGACAGCCCTTCCGGGCGCTACGACATCCTCTCCAGCGACCCACTGGCCATACTGAGCGTTGACCGCCGGGGAGAGGTGCACTGCCCTGACATGCCCGATCTCGCCAGCGCTCCCCTGCAGGCACAAAAGGAGCTGCTGGCATGGCTGGAGATCCAGCCCCCGGAAACCGAACTGCCCTTTACCGGAGGACTGATCGGCTACTGGGGCTACGATTTCGCCCGATTGCTGGAACAGCTGCCGGCTCATGCCGAGGATGACATCGGTTTGCCGCTGGCACGGCTGGGACTGTACGACTGGGCCCTGATCCAGGATCACCAGCGCCGTGAAAGCTGGCTGATAGCCGATGACGACCGGCGCGATGAAGTAGCCACATGGCTTGCCACCCCGCCACCCCCGACGCCGCCCTTTCATCCCCTGGCGCCCTTTGTCGACGAACTGCCCCGCGAGGCCTACGGAGAACGGTTTCGACGGGTCATGGACCATCTGCAGCATGGCGACTGTTATCAGATCAATCTCGCGCGCCGCTTCAGCACCCGCTATCAGGGAGACCCATGGCAGGCCTATCGCCGGCTGCGCCAGACCACGCCGATGCCCTATGCCGGCTTCTGGCAGTGGCATGATGCCCATACCGGCGGTCGGCAGGCCCTGCTTTCGGTCTCACCGGAACGCTTTCTGAGTGCCCATGGCAGCCGTCTGCATACCCGTCCCATCAAGGGAACGCGACGCCGGGGAATCACTCTGGCGGAAGATGCGACGCTGGCGCGGGAACTGCAGGCAAGTCCCAAGGATCTTGCCGAGAACGTGATGATCGTCGACCTGCTGCGCAATGATCTCGGCCGAGTCAGTCGCCCCGGCAGTGTGCGGGTACCGGCCCTGGCGAGCCTCGAAAGCTACGCCAATGTGCATCATCTGGTCAGCGTCATCGAGAGTGAACTGGCGAGCGGTCATCACCCGCTCGATGCCCTGATGGCCGCCTTCCCCGGCGGCTCCATCACCGGGGCACCCAAGCATCAGGCCATGACCCTGATCGAGACGCTCGAGCCGGTACGCCGCAGCGCCTGGTGCGGCAGCCTGGGCTATGTCGATGTGCGCGGCCGGCTCGACAGCTCGATCATGATCCGCACCGCCGTGCTCGACCATGACCGGCTCTATCTCTGGGGCGGCGGGGGGCTGGTTGCCGACTCCAGTGAGCAGGAAGAGTTCGACGAGATTGATGCCAAGGTCGGCAGACTGATGAGCGCACTGTCGACGCCGGACTGAACCGGAAGCAGCCGACGGCAAGCCCGTTCATCAAACCCCGGGAAACAGCGTCGCGGAAGCGCCAAACCCCGCCCTGCCCGGCACCATGCATTCGGCGCTAAGCTTCAAACTTCCAGCTATTGGTCCCACGCCGCGTTTTTTGCCAGGTTAGCACACCATTCGGGAACTGTTCCCATTCACCCATGGAGATCGCGATGTCCATTGATGTCGAAACCGCCAACCGGGAGCTCGGCCATGATGCCGAAGGCCTGGTGAAGTGGGCGCTGTCCCAGGACCTGCCAGCCATCTGCACGACCAACTTTCGGCCCTTCGAGGCCGTCATCCTGCACATGGTGACCCGCCTGCAGCCGGATCTGCCGATCGTGTGGATGGACACCGGCTACAACACGCCGGCGACCTACGAGTTCGCCGATGCCGTTACCGGGCAGCTGGGACTCAACCGCATCATCTATCTGCCATTGCGTTCGCGGGCGCACCGGGAGGCCGTCGAGGGCCCGACACCGGCACTCGATGATCCGCGTCATGAAGCCTTTACCCATGAGGTCAAGCTCGAGCCCTTCGAACGGGCATTGCGCGAGATGAATCCCGGGGTCTGGTTTACCGCCCTGCGCGCCAGCGATACCGACAATCGCGCCGGCATGCAGCCGGTCAGCCGTAATCAGGACGGCATTCTCAAGGTGGCGCCGCTGCTGCACTGGTCCAGCAAGGATCTGTACGACTACCTGGTCGCCCATGATCTGCCCAACAACTTCGACTATGCCGATCCGACCAAGGGGGAAGCCAACCGTGAGTGCGGCCTGCACCTACAGCACTGACGGACTCGCCCGGGGCGGTCGCCTCGGCGGGCTCCGGGCTTAAAGCACCGGCAGTTCGACATGTTCGAAGAGGGCCTGCTCACCGTGTGGTCCGGCGACCATGGCGGCCTCGACCGTATCCCGATCGAGGTGCGAGGCCAGCCGCTGCAGGAATTCGAACATGTAGCTGCGCAGAAAGGTGCCGCGCCGAATACCGATGCGGGTCACCGAGCTTTCGAACAAGTGGCCGGCATCGATGGGAATCAGATCGTAATCCATTACCGGGTCCACGGCCATGTGCGCAACAAGTCCCACGCCCAGTCCGAGGCGGACATAGGTCTTGATGACATCGGCATCGGCAGCGGTCAGCACCACATTGGGCGTCAGACCCTGTCTGCGGAAGGCTTCATCGAGCCGTGAGCGTCCGGTAAAGCCCTGGGTATAGGTCACCAGCGGATAGCGTGACAGGCCCTCCAGGGAGAGGTGCTCGATCCCGGCCAGCGGATGGTCACGGGGCACCAGCACACAGCGGTTCCAGCGGTAGCACGGCAGCAGCACCAGATCATTGAAGAGTTCCAGCGACTCGGTGCAGATGGCGAAATCGGCCTGGCCTTCACACACCATCTGGGCAATCTGGCGCGGCGTGCCCTGCTGCATGTGCAGCGCCACATCGGGATAGCGCTGGGTAAAGTCGTGGATGACCGGCGGCAGGGCATAGCGCGCCTGGGTATGCGTCGTGGCAATCGACAGGCTGCCACGACGCTCATCGCTGTGCTCCTGGGCCACGTGACGGATATTGTCGACCGTGCGCAATACCTGTCCCGCCAGATCGATGATGGCCTGTCCGGCCGGCGTGACCCGGGTCAGATGCTTGCCGCTGCGCGCAAAGATTTCGATGCCCAATTCATCCTCGAGCAGGCGGATCTGCTTGGATATACCGGGCTGGGAGGTAAACAGGCTCTGGGCAGTGGCGGATACGTTGAGGTTGTGTCTGGAAACTTCCCAGATGTAACGCAGCTGCTGCAGCTTCAAGATGCCCACCTCCCTGGTCGCTCAACCGATCGACGCCCCTGGCGACGCCATTTTTTTAATGCTATCAAGCGATAAAATAATGAACAATCATTCCTTCCTGGAATATACGAACAAGCTTACAGTGCAACCCATTCATGAACCCCGGGTTCACAAGGATAATGCGTCATGGAGTGGCTGAATTTCCTGTTGTACATCTGTGCCGGCGCCGGCGTCGGTGTTGCCGTGGGCCTCTCGGGCATCGGCGGCGGATCGCTGATGACCCCCCTGCTGCTGATGTTCGGCTTCCCGGCACACATCGCCGTCGGGACCGACCTGCTCTATGCGGCCATTACCAAGGCCAGCGGCGTCTTCAGTCATCATCGTCAGGGGCACGTGGAGTGGTCCATCGTCGGTCGGCTGGCCACCACCAGTGTCCCGGCGGCCATCGTGACGCTGGTCCTGCTGAACCTGCTGTTCGATGGCGCCCACGGGTACAGTGATCTGATCACCGGTACGCTCGGCGTCATGCTGATCGTCACGGCCGGACTGGTCATCTTCCGCGCGCCCCTGCAGCAGCTTGCCTACCGGCGCAGCGACTGGGCGACGCGCTATCGGCGTGAGCTGACCCTGCTGGCCGGTCTGGTGCTGGGCGTCTGCGTCACGCTCTCTTCGGTCGGAGCCGGCGTTTTCGGTACCGCCGTGCTGATGCTGCTCTACCCGGCCTTCAGATCAGGACGTATCGTGGGCACCGATATCGCCCATGCAGTCCCCCTGACCCTGATCGCCGGTTTCGGTCATCTGCTGCTGGGCAATGTCGACTTCATGCTGCTGGCCGCCCTGCTGATCGGCTCGATTCCGGCCATCCATCTCGGCGCCTGGCTGACCCGCTTCATGCCCGACCGCCTGCTGCGCGGCGCACTGACCCTGCTGCTGCTGTTCATGGGCGTCCGCTATGCCTTCTTCTAGCCGTGGCGGTTCCATTGATGAGCTCAATGATCGATATCACGGCGCTGTATTTGCCTGCCATCGGCTGGCCCGCTAACATCAACGCATCACTGCATCAGCAGTCGCAACGATTGGAGAACGAAATGGCAAATAATGTCGATGTCACCAGTGCCAACTTTGACCAGGAAGTGGCGCAATCCGACAAGCCGGTACTGCTGAAGTTCTGGGCCCCCTGGTGCGGTCCCTGCAAGATGATGGCGCCGGTGGTCGAGGAAGTGGCCGAAGAAAAGGCCGATCAGGTCAAGGTGGTCAGCATCAATGTTGATGATGCCCAGGACATCGCTGCCGAGCAGGGCGTACGCGGCGTACCGACGGTCATGATGTTCAAGTCCGGCAACAAGGTGGCCTCGCTGGTCGGTGCCCAGTCCAAGACCCAGCTGGTACAGTTCATCGATCAGAACGCCTGATCCCGCTCGGGGATCCTGCGACACCAGAGGGGCCCGCCTGGCCAGGGCGGGCCCCTTCCTTTTGGCAGGTGCAGACAGCTGGCCGCTGCTACTCCACCGGCTTGCGGGTTTCCGACCGGCTGCGGTGGCGCCGGCGACTGGTCGGCCCCAGCATGATCGAAAGCCAGCGTGTATCCGGATGACTGTCGAGGGCGATCTTCAGCGACATGGTCAGTGGCACTGACAGGAACATGCCTACCGGGCCGAAGACCCATCCCCAGAACACCAGCGACATGAAGGCGACCAGCGTCGACATGCCCAGCGTCTGCCCCATCACTCGCGGCTCGATCAGATTACCCAGCACGAAGTTGATGGCCACATAGGCGCCTGCCAGCAGCAGTGCCTGAAACTCGCCACCGCCGGGCATGGCCATGGTCAGCAGTACTGCCGGAATCGCCGCCAGAATCGAACCGATATTGGGAATGTAATTCAGCACGAAAGCCAGCACACCCCACAGCAGCCCGAACTTTACTCCCAGCAGCAGACACGACAGTGACACCAGTACGCCGGTCACCAGGCTGATCACGGTCTTGACCAGCAGATAGCGCTGTAGCGTGACGGAGAACTGGGTAAAGCGGCGCAGGCTGGCATCGGGGCGGTTGATGGCCAGCGCCAGCTTGTTGGGAAAATCCAGGGTCTCGTAAAGAGTGAACAGGATCAGGATGAAGATGACCACGATATTGGTCAGTGCATTGCCGATCCCCCCCAGCAGCAGCGGCACCATGCGGGCCGCCGAGGCCGGATCGAACAGCTTTGACATGCTTCCGGCATCGATCGGCAGCCCCAGTCCTGCCACCCAGCTGACCAGCCCCGAATAGTGCTCGTGCAGGGCCTGCTCCAGCTCGGGCAGGGCCGAACTGAACTCGCTCATGCGGGTCACGATCAGCATCGAAAAGGCCGCCAGTGCAATCAGCATGGTGATGATGACACAGCAGACCGAGGTATTGATGCCCAGCCCGCGTTCATGCAGCCAGTTCACCGGTCGCGCGCAGAGCACGGCTATGAACAGTGCCAGCAGAACCGGCACGATCAGGGTCGCCCCCAGTTTCAGGCCGCCGATGATGATCATCAGCGAGGCGATGGTCAGCACCACATGATAGGGGAAGTGCTGACGTATCGAACCGGGTTCGTGTTCGTCCATGGACCGCCTCCGGCAAGCGTCGGAAATGAATGGCGCAAAGCCGTCTCAGGTTGACGAACGATGTCCCGCCACGGTACTGGAGCCGGCCAGCGCCCGCACCAGCAGATTGGCCATGATGCTGGCCCCCACCATGCCGATGACCATCGGCCAGACGCTGGCAATCTGCAGGCCGCTGACCACTGCGCCGGCCACCCCACCGGCCGTGAACTGGAGACTGCCCAGCACGGCGTTGGCCGTCGCGCTCATGCCGGGGAAGTGATCGAGCATCGACGATACGGCATTGGGCGTGATCAATCCGTTGACCCCCACGAACAGCACGATCAGCGTCACGACCACCGGGATGGCATCCAGCCCGGCCGCGATGACTGCCACCAGGGTCAGTCCGGCACAGAGCTGAATGGCCAGGCCGGCCCGCAACAGCTGGCGCGGCGAATAGCGTGCCAGCAAGCGGATGTTGATCCGGTTGGAACTCGCCATGATGATGATGTTCGCCCCGAACAACAGCGGATAGATGGTCGAGGAGACACCATAATAGCCCATGTAGACATAGGGCGAATTGGTAATGAACGAGAACATGCCGGCAAAGGAGAAGGCCACGGCTGCGATATAGCCCAGTGCTTCGCGATGGGTCAGCACGGTGCGATAGTTGCGCAGTACCTGACGCAGGCCGGCCGGTTTCGATTCAACACGCCGTGTTTCCGGCAGAAAGCGCAGGATCAGCAGCAGCAGCAGGCAGCCGTAGAGGGCCAGAAAGACAAAGATCGCCCACCAGTCGAACAGATGCAGCAGGAAACTGCCCAGCGTGGGCGCCGCCAGGGGCGCCAGCATCAGGATCATGACCATGGTGGAGAGCACCCGGGCCGCTTCCCGACCCGAAAAGCAGTCACGTACAATGGCCGGCGAATTGACCACACAGGCCCCGCCGCCCAGTGCCTGCACGAAACGCAGCGCCCACAGGGCATGGATGTCCTGTACCGCGGTAATCGCCACACTGCTGAGCACGAACACGCCAATGCCGCCCACCAGGATCGGCCACCGCCCAACCCGGTCGGAGAGCGGGCCGAAGATCAACTGCCCCAGCGCGATACCCAGCAGGAAGACGCTCAGTGAGAGCTCGGCCAGATGCACATTGGATCCGACATGCTCGGCAATACGCGGCAGCGCAGGCAGATAGGCATCGATGGCAAACGGTGCCAGCGCCGTGTTGGCAGCCACCAGCAGCGCCAGTCGTCTCGCCCCGATCGATGACAAGATCACCTCCAGACAGTATTCAGACCACGACTGCCGCGCAACGGCGGCCAGAAACCGGGCGTGGCAGGTTCAATGATTCTGGTGCTGGGATTCCAGCAACTCGACCAGCGGCTGGAATTCCAGCCGGTTATGCTCACTCATCTGCATGAGGGTACGGTGCGCTTCCAGAATCCTGGCCCGCAGCTCCTCCTCGCCCGACTCCATGGTCGGCAGCTCATCGAAGCGATCCGGCTCCGGTCCGGGCGCTTCAACAATGGTGACGTAGTGCTGAAACCCCATCACCTCGAGCATCTGCAGCACGTCCGGATGCTCAACCACGACCAGCGGCTGGTTGGGCAGACGTTCGCGAACCGCCAGCGCGATCTTGGCCAGAAAGCCCAGCGCGGTGGAATCCATGTTGATGACTTCGCGCAGGTCAACGATCACCCGCTCCAGTCCCGGCAGTTCGGCCAGCGGCTCGACCTGCTGGTCCAGCGTCGCGCACAGCGTCAGGCGCACATCGCCCGAGAGCTTCAGCACGAAGGTGCCCTCTTCGAAAGCAGCCTGGATGCGTCCTTCATTCATGCCGGAAACCGGTTAGTGTCAGAAATGAGAGATCATCGGGCAGCGCATCGGCCAGTGCCAGCGATGTCCTGAGTTCGGCGATCGTATCGACCTCGCCGATGCGATGACACAGCGCTTCGAGTCGTTCATCCAGCCTCTCGCCGGGCAGACAGTCCAGCACCCCATCGCTGCACAGCCACAGCGAAAAGCTTTCAGGCAGCGCACACTGCAGTGCCGGATATTCGATGTCGGGAAACAGCCCGACCGCCGGCCCTTCTCCGGGCAGCAACCAGGCACCCTGCGCCGTCTTCAGCAGCGGTTTCGGCAGCTGGGCACCCAGCGAATAGTGCAGCATGCGGGTGTCACGGTCGATCACGCCCACGAAGATGGCAGCATGCTTGCCGACACCCAGCCCCAGCAGCTCCCGATTGAGGCGTGCCAGCCAGCGGGGGGGCAGGTTTTCCGGTGAGCGCGCATTCCAGCGTGACAGCCAGCGCTGGAAGAGCGCCTTGAGCAGCACCGTTACCAGTGCCGATGATGCGCCGTGACCTGCAATATCGGCAAAGCAAACCATTGTATAGCGCTCGCCATGCGCCTGATAGTCCAGGAAATCACCCGAAACGTAGAGCGATGGCGCCATCCAGTAGTCCGCTGTCACACCATTGAGTTCCTGCCCGGGAGGCGGCAGAAAGCGACGCTGGATCTGACCACCGGCCTGCAGATCCTCGCGCAGGACGGTCAGATGCGTTTCCAGCTGCTCGTTGAGATGCTCCAGTCGATCCCGTTCGTGCGCAGCCGCCTGGCATCGGCGGCGCTCGTGCAGAGCCCGCAGCAGCAGCCGATGCAGCAGTTTTACATGCTTCATCGGCTCGACCATGTAATCGATGACTCCGGCCTCCACGGCCGCCAGTACGGCATCATGGTCGCGCTGCTCGGCAATCACCACCGTGGGCAGCCGATCCGCCAGTGCCGCCCACCGATCGTGGCCGAAGGTGGCACTGTCCATTACCAGTACATCAAGCTGCTCGGGCAATGAGCCAAACGGATCAACCACACACACCCTGCACTCGCCGAGACGCTCGAGCGCCTCGGCGAGCTGCTGGCCGCGGTCATGACGGCAGTCAGCCAGGCCGATCAGTGGCGTACGGGGGTACATGAGCGCTCCTCCGACCACGCACGGCGGTCGGGCGGATTACTGGCTGCCGGAACCGCTGCCTTCGAAATCGCTGTCATCGAAATCGATATCCCCTTCGGCGAAGGGATCCTGGCCCGGCCTGCCGTCGTTGAGCAGATACTGACGCCGCTGCAGATAGGTATCGCGGATAAAGCTGTAACGGTCCCCATGAATCAGCTGCTCCTGGTCGAGATAACCTGCCCGGGTGTCGATCAGGTCCAGGCCGCGCAGCCCCCAGCGCACCTTGTCATCCTCGAGATAGGTGACCGGGTCGCTGTACCAGTCCACCGGCAGGCCCGCAGTCGCACGCACGGTGCTCGGCCCCAGGAAGGGCAGTACCAGATAGGGCCCCTGCCCCACTCCCCAGCTGGCCAAGGTCTGACCGAAATCCTCTTCGTGGCGTTCGATCCCCATCCGCGAGGCCGGATCGAGCAGTCCCCCCAGCCCCAGCGTGGAGTTCAGCAGGAACCGCGCCGTGGAAGTGCCGGCATTCGTCAGCTTGCCCTGCAGCAGGCTGTTGAACGTGTTGCCCACGTCGCCGAGGTTGCCGAAGAAGTTGCCCACGCCCTGCTGCACCGGGGTCGGGGTCACGTAATCATACCCCTGGGCCACCGGCTTGAGCGCATAACGGTCGAGCGTGTCGTTGAAGGCAAATACGCCGCGGTTGAATCCCTCCCACGGATCAGCCGGGTTACCGCTTCCCTGGGTCTGATTGCCGGCACAGCCCGCCAGCATGCTCGTGGCTACCAGCGTGCCTGCCAGTGTACTCCATGCTTTCATTCGTTCACCTTGACCAATTCCATCAGTTACCGCCGCGAAGACGGTGTGACATGCATGTGTTGTTGCCGAAGGCCACCCTCTGCAAAACGGTCCGGCCAACCGGATGACACCTGCAGCATCATCGGGCGGATGACCCTCTTGCGCCATGCTTCGGACATGCGCGGCATTGTCTGCCCATTCGGCAGTGCTGTACAGGGCCGAGACGCGACATCCCTGCCACAGGCTTCAGGTTCAATCATGGGTTCAGGTCGACACGATCTCCTGCCAGCGCCGCTCCAGACGCTGCACCGATACCGGCGCCAGCGTGCCCAGCTGCTGGGCAAACAGCGATACCCGCAGCTCTTCCAGCCACCAGCCGAAGTCTTCCAGCTCCGGGGCACTCACGCCAGCACTCTCCTGGCGTGCCCGGCGCTCATCCAGCCGGGTCTGCAGGGCATTGACCTCATCCATCGACAGCTGATCACGACGTGGCTCGCGTGGCGCCTTCTCGAGACGGATTTCCGCGGCTTCCATGTAACGAGGATAGTGCCTGAGCCACTCCTCGGCCGTGCTGATGAAACCGGGATGAACCAGCCTCTGCATCTGGCTTTTCACGTCCGACCAGCTACGCGCCAGGTTGAAGCTTACCCGCCCCTTGAGCAGTTTCGCGACCCGCAGATGGGCCTCCAGGGCACGCTCGACCCGCGTCAGCAGGGTTTCACCGACTTCGCCGATGCGACCGCGTTCGGCATCGAGCCGCGCCTCGAAGGCGTCGGCATCACGAGGCAGTGGATCAAAGGCAAACACCTCCAGAAATACCGCTGCCACAAAATCATCGACTAGGTCGCGACGCGATCCGATGTTGGCAAACAGCAGTACGCTGCGCTCGAGGCCGGGAATGTCGCGTGACAGCCAGCGCACCTGATCGGGCAGCCGCCGCATGGCCAGCCGCTTGATCCCGTGACGATGCTGATAGTGCGCCTTGTCGGGATGATCGAACAGCGCCACCCCCAGGCTGTCGCCCTCATCGGTCAGTGCCGGCCAGGCCTCGACCCGGATGCCGGCCTGATCACGCACGTGCGATTCCGGCAGTGCCCCGCTTGGAAATTCCTCCAGACCACTGCGGGAGAGCTCGTCTCCGGCCATCGCCCGGGCCCCGGCGCGGGCATCGGCCTCGAAGCGCTCGATCAGCGCATCGAGATCACGCCCCTGCCCAAGGGTGTACCCTTCATGGTCCACCACCCGAATGTTCATGTGCAGATGATCGGGCAGCTGTTCGGGCTGCCAGGCCTCTGCCGGCAGACGAATGCCGGTACGCCGCCGCATGAACTCACCCAGTGCCACATGCAGTGGGGTATCATCCGGCGTCAGCGTCTCCAGCGCTGCATCCACCCAGTCCGGAATCGGCACCACCTGCCGGCGGTACTGCTTGGGCAGCGACTTCATCAGGGCAATCGCCTTGTCACGTCGCAGTCCCGGTACCAGCCACTCCAGGCGTTCGCGCGGCAGGGTCGACAGCATTGCCGCCGGCACGGTCAGCGTAACCCCGTCATCCTCGGCGCCGGGGGCAAAGTGATAGGCGAGCGGATAGCGCCGGCTGCCGATACCGGGTGTCCCCAGCTCGAGCTCATCGGGATACTGCTCGACGGTTACTTCACTGGCTTCGCGTGCCAGCAGGGTTGCCCGGTCAAGGAACAGCAGCCGCGGCTCATCCCGCTCAGCCTGTGCACGCCAGCGCTCGAAACCCTTCACCGTGTAGATGTCTTCCGGCAGGCGCTGATCGTAGAAATCGACCAGGGTTTCCTCGTCTACCAGAATGTCGCGCTTGCGGGCCCGATCCTCGAGGTCCTCGAGTTCGTCGATCAGCGCCCGGTTGTGCTCGAAGAATTCGCCCCTGGTGGAGAACTGGCCTTCCACCAGCGCGCTGCGAATGAAGATGTCACGCGCTTCCTGCGGTGCAATCGGGCCGTAATGCACCTTGCGCCGTGCCACGATGGGCAGCCCGAACAGGGTAACCTGCTCGAAGGCGACCACCTGGCCGCGTTTCATTTCCCAGTGCGGCTCACTGACACTGCGCTTGACCAGATGCCCGGCCAGCGGCTCGATCCACTCCGGCTTGATCGCCGCGACTTCACGGGCAAACAGTCGGCTGGTTTCCACCAGCTCGCCGGCCATGACCCATTTCGGTGACCGCCTGGCCAGCCCCGAGGCCGGATGGATCAGGAACTTGCGACTGCGGGCACCGAGATATTCGCGCTGCTCGTTGAGCAGGCCGAGATTGGAAAGCAGGCCGCTCAACAGCGCCTGATGCAGCCGGGCCATGTCCGCCGGCTCGCTGTTGGGCTCCAGCTCGAGTTCACGGGCCAGCTGGCGCAGCTGGCGATAGGTATCCTGCCACTCGCGCAGCCGCAGATAGTTGAGAAACTGATCACGGCACCAGCGTCTGAGCTGATTGCCGGAAAGCTCTTCCCGTTTGGCTTCGAACCCCCGCCACAGATTGATCCAGGCAGCGAAATCGGAGTCCTTGTCCAGCCACTGGCGATGCGCCTGATCGGCCGCCTCGCGCTTGTCTGCCGGACGCTCTCGCGGGTCCTGGATCGACAGGGCACTGACCACGATCAGGGTCTCGGCGAGACTGCCATACTCCGCCCCGGCCAGTACCATACGGCCCAGCCGGGGGTCGATCGGCAGCCGCGAGAGCCGCTGACCGCTGCGGGTCAGACGATTGCGCTCATCCACCGCACCAAGCTCGAACAACAGCCGGAAACCATCCTTGACGAAGCGCCCGTCCGGCGGATCGATGAAGGGGAAGCTGTTGATGTCGCCCAGCTTCAGCGACAGCATGGAAAGAATCACCGAAGCGAGATTGGTCCGCTGGATCTCGGGCTCGGTATAGGCCGGCCGCGAGAGATAATCCTCCTCGCTGTAGAGCCGGATACAGACCCCTTCCGCCACCCGGCCGCAACGACCGCGGCGCTGATCGGCGCTCGCCTGGCTGATCGGCTCGATCGGCAGGCGCTGCACCTTGGAGCGATAGCTGTAGCGACTGATACGTACCAGCCCGGGATCGATGACATAGCGAATGCCGGGAACGGTCAGCGAGGTTTCGGCCACGTTGGTGGCCAGCACGATGCGCCGGCCGGTATGTGAAGCGAACACCCGGTTCTGCTCGGCGTTGGAGAGTCGGGCGTAGAGTGGCAGCACCTCGGTATCGCGCAGCTGGGCGCGACGCAGGGTGTCGGCGGTTTCGCGAATCTCGCGCTCCCCCGGCAGAAAGATCAGGACATCCCGTGGCCCGGTAAACCACCGCTGTTCGCGCTCGATGGCCGTCACTTCCTCGACGGCCTGCAGGATGCCTTCCTGCAGCGTCAGGTCTTCCTCGTCACTCTCCTGGCGCACCAGCGGCCGATAGCGGGTTTCGACCGGATAGGCCCGCCCCGACACCTCGACCACCGGGGCCGGCTGCACCTCGCCGCTTTCGTCTTCACGTCCGAAATGACGGGCAAAGCGGTCGACATCGATGGTGGCCGAGGTAATGATCAGCTTCAGATCGGGTCGACGATCGAGCAGCCGGCGCAGATAGCCCAGCAGGAAATCGATATTGAGGCTGCGCTCGTGCGCCTCGTCGATGATGATGGTCTCATAGCGGAGCAGGTCCGGATCCTGCCGGGTCTCCGCCAGCAGGATACCATCGGTCATCAGCTTGACCCGGGTCTGCTCGGCGGTCTGATCGGTAAAGCGCACCTGGTAGCCGATGGCACCGCCCAGCGGCGCTTCCATCTCTTCCGCCAGCCGGGTGGCCACCGAGCGCGCCGCCAGTCGCCGCGGCTGGGTATGGCCGACCAGACCGCGCGCGCCCAGCCCCTGTTCAAGACAGAGCTTGGGCAGCTGGGTGGTCTTGCCGGAGCCGGTCTCACCGGCCACCACCACGACCTGGTGCTCGGCAATCGCGCGACTGATCTCCTCGCGCTTTTCAACCACCGGCAGCTCCGCCGGATAGTGGTAGCTCAGCGGCTGAGCCAGACGGGTCTCGACCGTGGAGACGGCCCGCTCGAGTCGCGCCTCCATGTCACTGATCGCCCGATCAACCGGCTGCCCGCGACGCACACGCGCCTCCAGCCGTTCAAGGCGACTGCCCTGCTCATGGGCAACGCTCAGGGTGGCCCGGGAGAGCTGCTCGCGCAGCAGCTGCAACTGTTGCCGGGCATCGGTTGCGGTATCGCTCAAGACAGCCTCATTACCATGCAGAACCGGCCTGCCTGCAGGCGGGGCCGGAGCGGATCGAACGGAAAGCGGTGACAGGAAACCGCTATTGTAACGTGCTCCCGGGGCGGGCGGACAGTGTGCGGCCGGCGGCCATCACGCCGACTCCTCGCGCAGGGCGCGACGCAGCACCTTGCCGACATTGCTGCGCGGCAGCTGTTCACGGAACTCGAAGCTGCGCGGCACCTTGTAACCGGTCAGCCGTTCGCGGCACCACTGCCGCAGGGTATCGGCATCCAGCTGTTCGCTGTGCGCCACCACATAGGCCTGCACCCGCTCGCCACTCTCTTCATCGGGTACGCCGATCACGGCCGCCTCGCTGATCTCCGGATGCGCCGTCAGGACCTCTTCCACCTCATTGGGATAGACGTTGAAGCCCGAAGTCACGATCATGTCCTTCTTGCGATCGACGATGCGCACGAAGCCATCGCGGGAGAGCACGGCAATATCGCCACTGTGCAGCCAGCCGGCACCATCGAAGGCACTCTCCTCCTCGCAGCGCCAGTAGCCCGCCATGACCTGCGGCCCCTTGACGCAGAGTTCGCCCGGTTCATCATAGTCCAGCGGCCGCCCTTCATCATCCACCACCTGCAGCCGGGTGGCCGCTACCGGACGGCCGATGAATCCCGGGCGCATGTCATCCGGTGGATTGACGCAGACCACCGGCGAGGTTTCGGTCATGCCGTAGCCTTCCAGGATCCGGCAGCCGGTAACCTCCGCCCAGCGATCGGCCACCGCACCGTTGAGCGCCATGCCACCGGATACCGATAGCTTGAGCCGTGAAAAATCGAGCCGACGAAACGCCTCCTGGCGGCAGAGTGCGGCAAACAGGGTATTGAGTCCGACAAAAGCCGAGAATGGTTGTTTTTCAAGGGTGCGGATGAAGCGTTTCATGTCACGCGGATCGGGAATCAGCACACTGTGATTGCCGGTCTCGCAGGCGAACATGCAGTTCACCGTAAAAGTGTAGATATGATAGACCGGCAGCGGTGCGATGATGACCTCCTGCCCGACTTCCAGCACATCGGAGAGCACCTGACCGGTTTGTCGCATGTTGGCGATCAGGTTGCGATGGGAGAGGATGGCACCCTTCGGCTTTCCCGTGGTGCCGCCGGTATACTGCAGTACGGCAGGATCCTCTCCCCGTCCCCAGCGCGGCGCCCGTTCGGCATGACGATCGAGCTCGGGACGCAGGGCATGACGCATTGCAATGCTGCCGGGAATGGACGCTGCATGACGACCGCGCGCCTTCAGGCGCATCCCCAGCTGCAGCATCCAGCGGCGCGGTGCCTGATGCAGATCGGCAATGCCGGTGGTCACCACACAGGCCAGTGGCCGACGCTCCAGCGCCTGGCTGACCCGCTGCAACATCCCCTCGAAGACCAGCACGCCCTTTACATCGGCATTCTCGAACTGATGATGCATCTCCTGGGCACTGTAGAGCGGGTTGGTATTGACGATCACCAGCCCGGCCCGCAGGGCGCCGAATACCGCAACCGGGTACTGGAGGATATTGGGCAGCACCACGGCGAAGCGATCACCGGGTTGCAGTGACGTCTCTTCGATCAGCCAGGTAGCAAAGCGGCGCGTCAGGCAATCGAGTTCACGATAGCGCAGCGTGCGCCCCAGGCAGCTGAAGGCCGCATGATCGGCAAAACGTTCGCAGGCATGGCCGATCACTTCGATGATCGAGTCAGCGTTGTCCGTTGCATTCAGTTCGGGCCCTTCCAGCAGGGCCCGCGATCCCTCATCCCGACTCATTCACTCTCCCACTCACGGCGATCGGCAGCACCGGTTCCGGCCGAGCCGGCGCCGGGTGGCGCTTACTCTAGCATGATAGCCGGCACACGTCGGCGCGCGCGAAAGTGCTAGGATTGAGACACCGATGTTGCAACCCAATCGCCTCGCTGGGCGAGGATCCGCGTGGAGCAGGAGCATGAGTCACATTCTCGAAGACAATTCGCAATCGATCGGTGGCACACCGCTGGTGCGTATCAACCACCTTTCCGACCATCCCCGGCTTTATGCCAAGATCGAGGCGCGCAATCCGGCGCTGTCGGTCAAGTGTCGGATCGGCGCCAACATGGTCTGGGATGCCGAAAAACGCGGCGCCCTGAAGCCCGGCATGGAGATTCTGGAACCCACCTCCGGCAACACCGGCATCGCGCTGGCCTTCGTCGGCGCCGCCCGCGGCTATCGGGTCACTCTCACCATGCCTGCCTCGATGAGTCTGGAGCGCCGCCAGGTGCTCAAGGGGCTGGGTGCGCAACTGGTGCTGACCGAGCCGGCGAAGGGCATGAAGGGCGCCGTCGACAAGGCCATCGAGATGCGCGACGCCGAGCCCGAGCGCTACTTCCTGGCCGGTCAGTTCGAGAACCCTGCCAACCCCGGGATTCATGAACAGACCACCGGTCCGGAACTGTGGGATGCCACCGATGGCGATCTCGACGTGCTGGTGGCCGGCGTGGGTACCGGCGGCACCATTACCGGTGTGTCGCGCTACTTTGAAAACCACCGCGGCAGGTCGCTCTACTCGGTCGCGGTCGAGCCCGCCGAATCGCCGATCATCGCCCAGCGCATGCGCGGCGAGGAGATCACACCGGCTCCGCACAAGATTCAGGGCATCGGTGCCAACTTCATCCCGCAGAACCTTGACCTGTCGCTGGTCGATCGGGTCGAGGCCGTCTCCAGCGAGGATGCCATCGCCATGGCACGCCGGCTGATGGCCGAGGAAGGCATCATGGCAGGCATCTCCTGCGGTGCCGCGATGGTGGCCGCACTGCGACTGGCGAAGGATCCGGAGTGGGCGGACAGGTCGATTGCCGTGATCCTGCCGGACAGCAGCGAGCGCTATCTCTCTACTGCCATGTTCGAGGGCATGTTTACCGAGCAGGAAACCCAGCAGTAGTCACCCGGCTCTCCGAGCGCGCGGCCTGCCGGCCGCGCGCCCCGATCGGGCACCATGACCTAGAGATGCGGCTCCCGGCGCCTGTGTCGCTGACGCCGCCGACGGCGCCGACGCATCAGGAGTACCAGCCAGACCAGCCCCGATGCAGCGATCACGACCGCCCACCAGGGCGCGCCTGTATATGCCGTCAGCCGACGCTGCAGCTGCGGCCACTGCGCCTGCGCCCGTGACCACAGCTGCTGGAATGACCACCCCGTGTCCTCGTCAGCTGCCTCGGCCTCGTCATCATTCGCCAGGCTTTGCGCATCAGGCGCCTCCCGATCGAATCGCGCCCCGGACACCCCCACGGCAGACGACGCGTTGAGCTGTACCGGCGGCAGCGCAATGGTCCGCGTCTCGCCGTCGAGCTGCACCCGGGCGGAGAGTGCCACCGGTACCGAAACATCGGGCAGCTGAGCCGGCAGCGCGACCTGCCAGCGCTGCGGCGC
The DNA here is from genome assembly GCF_003633775.1 of Kushneria sinocarnis. Taxonomy (GTDB): domain Bacteria; phylum Pseudomonadota; class Gammaproteobacteria; order Pseudomonadales; family Halomonadaceae; genus Kushneria; species Kushneria sinocarnis. The sequence continues at coordinate 147,498 of NZ_RBIN01000009.1, read as the reverse complement.
AGGCGTATCCACCGGCAGCGCCTCGCCCTGCAGGGTGGCCGTCAGCGTTGTATTGTGATGATCGAGACGCCCGAACGCGGCCTGCAGCGCAATTGCTGACTGGTCGTCGGCCAGGCTGGCCGAAATCGCCGGTGCAATATCCACACTCTGCTGACGCAGTCGAGTGAATGTTTCCCCCCGCGCCACCAGTTGCAGGCGGGCGTTACCGCTGGCATCGCCCGGCTCGAGCTGGCCGTGAAAATGCCCCTCGTCATCCCGGGTCAGGGAGGCTCGGTCAAGCAACGTCCCCTGCTGTCGCAGTTCGGCCGTGATCCGGATCGCATCCTCCTCACTGCCCGGCCCCTCGAGCCAGGCCTCCAGCGGCACTGCGAAATGCTGATAGAGCGTAGCCGGCAGCGGCGCCCCGGCCAGCTGCAGCGCGGAGTCGATGAGAATCCGGCTGCCGGGTCCGATGGCACCGTTGACCTGCCAGCGGCCTTCGGCCGGCGAAGGTACGGTGATCAGGTCAAAGCGCTCGTCGTGCCGCCAGCGCACTCCGGCGGAGTTGCGCGTCAGCGTCTCTCCCCGGGGCGTGGTCAGGGATACGGCCGGATCATCGCTATCGTGAAACAGCAGTGCCGTGAAGCTGTCGACCCGGTCATCGATGGCGAACCGGCCCTGATCGAGCGGCACCTCCTGGCGGGGGACCACGCGCCCCAGTACATCGAGAAAGGAGCGCAGCAGCGCCTCGGGGGTCTCGGCCACCGAGGCCAGACCGCCGGTCTGCTGGGCAAGCCTGCGCAGCAGCGGAATATCGGCATTGCGGGAGAGCGCGATGGTATCCACGATCACCCCCCGCTCGGCGAGCCGGGGCGCCAGCCGTTCGAGGATACGCCGGCGTGAAGCGGCATCGTGCGCCTGCTTGCTGCTTCCGGCGGCCGGGATATCGACCATGCCATCGGTGAGCAGAATGACATGCACCGGTCCGGCCCCGTCGGCCCGGGCGGCTTCCCGCAGGGCCCGCTCGATATCGGTGAACTGCTGATAGTCGGTCAGGCGCGGCAGTACTGCCAGCGCGCGCTGACGCCACTGCTCGTCGACATTCGCCAGCGGCAGCGGATTGGCGACCCGATCACCGAAGGTCCACAGGCCGGCGCGCAGCTGCGCGGGCAGCAGTTCCACCAGCAGCCGGACACCATTGGCGCGCAGGTTGCCGGGGTCGTTGCCCTTCATGCTGCCGGAGACGTCCAGCACCAGCCGCACCTCCCCCTGGCGCGCCGCCGCGGCCGGCAGCGACAGCGTCAGCAGCAGCAGCCCGATCAGCAGCCAGTGGCCGGGCCGGGCCCATCGGCCAGTGTCTGCGGGGTATATCCGATGCAAGCGCTGCTTCATGCACGTTACCGCCCCAGCGAAGGTTCACGCCGACCGGCGCCGGCCGGGGCCTGCCGGGTATCGTCAGCGCTGCGCTGCCGACCGGCAGTCCGCGACGACCGGCCATGTTCACCTCGGGGCGCCGAGCCCCCGCCGGTCGAGTCGTCGCCGCTGCCGTCGTGGCGGCGCCGGAAGGAGAGCCAGCCGAACAGCCCGCCGACCACGATCATGCCGGTCAGCATCCAGAGGCCGGCGCCGGCTATCTGCCCCGCCTTGCCCTGCAGCACGCCGACCACGGTCACCACCAGCGCCGGCGCCCAGCCCGAGTAGCCAAGCTGCTCCTTCGGCCCGGGAATGGTGAAGTGCGCCGGCATCAGCAGGGCGCCCGCCACCAGTCCGACCAGTACCCAGCGCGGCAGACGCGGCAGGAAGGAGAAGGCAAGATAGCCCGTGATCAGCACAATCAGGGCCAGCACGATATAGCAGAGCCAGAGCAGCGGCAGGGAATCCGAAATCAGCACGCCAGAAGTCTCCCGGTATATTCAGTCGGACATGTTACACTTCATGCCATGAAAGCACAGCCGCCAACGCCCCCATTCGACGCTCATCACCCCGTCACCCGCTATCATCGGCACAGCGATCCCGAGTGGCACTGGCTGGAGCAGCGTGATGACCCCGAAGTGCGTCGCTTCCTGAGCGACGTCAACGAGACCTTCGAGCAGTGGTTCCGCCCGCTGGGGCCGCTCTATCAGCGCCTTTACCACGGTCATCTGGCCCGCCGCGAACTCGCCGTGACCGGCCTTGCCACACCGCTCGATCACTACGTCTACTGGAGCGAAACCGCCCGTGACGCCGACTACCCGGTCTTCTGGCGTCACCCCATCGGCGACGACAGCCGGTGGACATGTCTGCTCGACCTGCAGCGCCTGTCGGAGCAGTCGAGCTTTCTCGAGCTTGGCGACATGACGCCCTCACCCGACGAGCAGTGGCTGGCATGGAGCGTGGATACCCGGGGCGACGAGTTCTTCGACCTGTTCGTCCGCCGGCTTCCCGATGGCGAGCCCTGCCTCCTGGAGAGCGGTGTGGCGCCCGATCTCTGCTGGGCCGAGGATGGCCACACCCTGCTGTTCTGTCGCTATGACGACACCCAGCGGCCGGCCACGATCTGGCGACGACCGTTTGACGGCGGGGAGGCCAGCTGTCTCTTCGAGGAGCCGGATGCCGAATTCTGGGTCGGCTTCGGCAAGACCCGCTCGCGTGACTGGCTGGTCATCGAGACGGCCTCCAAGGACACCTCGGAGTGCCATCTGCTGCCGGCCGCGCAACCGGAGGCCGGACTGCGCTGCATCCGCCCGCGCGAAAGCGGCGTCGAATACAGCCTCGACCACCGTCCGGGCGTCTTCTACATCCATCATAATCGCGATGCCGTGCACTTTCGGCTGGATTGGCTGGATGAGGCCCGGCTGCTCGCGGCCGCCGACCCCGCCGGCCTGACCTGGCAGCCCTTCATCGATCATCGTGACCGGATCACCCTGGAGGGCGTGGATACCTTCAGCTGGGGGCTGGTAGTGACCGAGCGCGATCACGATCAGGCCCAGGTCCAGCTGCGACTGCTGGAGCTCGACGAGGCGCATGCCGTTACCCGTGACGCATGGCTGCCCCTGTTCGAAACGCCCTGCAGCCAGGTGCTGGGTGACAACCCGCACTTCACCAGCCGCCGGTTGCGACTGCGCGAGGAATCCTTTACCACCCCGCCCCGCTGGGAAGAGATCGATCTCGACAGTGGCGACCGACAACTGCTGCGCCAGCAGCCGGTGCATGGCTCGCTGCATCCCGGGCAGCTCGCCTGCCGGCGCATCTGGGCCACCTCCTTCGATGGCGAGCGGGTGCCGGTCTCGATCGTCGCCCGGGCCGATCTTCTCGACGGCGGCCCCCTGCCCACCCTGCTCTACGGCTATGGCGCCTACGGCCAGGTGCTCGACCCCTGGTTTTCGATCTCCCGGCTGGAACTGCTCGAGCGCGGCGCCGCCTTCGCCGTGGCCCATGTGCGTGGCGGCGGCGATCGTGGTGAACCCTGGTATCTGGCCGGCAAGCTGGAGCACAAGCAGAACAGCTTTCGCGACTTTCTCGCTGCCCGCAATGCGCTGGTCGAACAGGGCCTCGCCGACGGGGAGCGTATTGCCGCCTATGGCGCCAGCGCCGGAGGGCTGCTGGTAGCCGCCAGCGTCAATCTCGATCCGCACGCTTTCTGTGCCGCGGTACTGGATGTCCCCTTCGTGGATGTGCTGCGCACCATGGACAATCCCGAGCTGCCGCTGACCACGGCAGAGTACACCGAGTGGGGCAACCCGGCCGAACCCGACGCCCGGCGCCGCATCAGCGACTATTCACCGCTGGACAATCTGGCGCCGGCCCCCTGGCCTGCGGTCTATCTGCAGGGCAGCTGGTTTGATACCCGGGTGCCGTACTGGGAGCCGGCCAAGCTCTACGCCCGCCTGACCGAACTGGCCAGTGCCCGCGGCCCGGTGCTGCTGCGCACCGACATGGACGCGGGCCATGGCGGCGCTTCCGGCCGCTTCGAGGCGTGGCGCGACATCGCTCGTCAGGATGCCTTCATCCTCTGGTCACTGGGGCTTTCGGATGTCAGCACGCCGATGGATGAGCGCACCACCACTCCGGCGCCGGGCTAGCCATGCATGGCAGGAGGCTGACGCGGAGGCCGATACGCCGGGTTCAGCGGGAAGCGTCGACCGGCAGCACGGCGATGATGTAATCCTCGAGGTCCTCGTCGGCCACGCCGGTCTCACTGCGCACCCGCCCGCTCACGCTGATGCCGAGCCGATGAACGGCCTCGGGGTCACCGCTGATCAGGGGGTGCCAGTCGGGCAGCGGCCGGTTTTCATGGACCCGGCGATAGCCACAGGTCTCCGGCAGCCAGTGAAAGCTCCCGGCCCGTTCCGGAGTGATCCGTGTACAGCCCGGCACCTGCTCGAAACGATGAGCGTAATCGCTGCAGCCGCAGCCTTCGGTGTCCAGCAACCGGCAGGCCACGGAGAGCGTGGCGATGTCACCGCTCTCCTCGTCCTCCAGCTTGAGCAGACAGCACTGCCCGCAGCCGTCGCAGAGCGCTTCCCATTCGGCATGATCGAGCGCCTCCAGCGGAAAGCGCTCCCAGAACCGTTCACGCATCACTGCTCCCGACCGGGTCACCCGGCCTCGTTGTCGCGATCGGCAGGCCCGGTATAAAAGGCGCGATCACGCTCCAGCACACTGCCACCGGGCGGCATCTGCAGATAGTAGCCCTGGCTGCGAATATGCTCGATGACCCGGGCAGCATCCGTCCGGGCCAGCGAGCGCTCATGCGTGAGCAGCAGGGTGAGTGCCGTTTCGGGCCGGCCGAACTCCTTCAGAAGCGCCTCGGGCACGTCTTCCAGACCCCGGGCACGCTCAACGTAGAGATACATCTCTTCCCGCCGCGGACTGCGATAGACATCGCACAGCAGCCCCTTCATTGACGCTCTCCCTGACCCAGCTGTCTCAGCGCAGCGCGCAGTTCATGATTGAGCAGATGCCCCCGCCAGTCGCCGGGATCGGGGTCGGCCACGGCATGACCGGCCATGTCCGCGGCCACCCAGCGCTCCAGCTCACGGCGCCGCGCCAGCAGTTCGGGGGCCAGGGCCAGCTGTTCGGCATGCGCCTGGACCACCCGCCTGAGCGCTTTCATCCGCTTTTTCCAGTCGGCCGAAATCGGAGAGGGCAACGGCTCGGGCAGCGCCGACTCATCGAGTTCACGCGCCTGACGCACGGCCCCCAGCAGGGCATCCCCCTCCCGCTTGATCAGCGACGGACGCATCTCGTCGATCAGCGACAGCTCATGGCGGTTGCGCGGCATGGCTTCGGCCACCATGAACAGCAGCGCATCACTGCACAACCGATTGCGCGGCACATTGCGCTCGCGCGCGGTATGTTCACGCCATGCACAGAGTCTCTGCAGCGCTGCCAGCTGACGCTGACCGAGCCGCCAGGCATTGCGATGACGGCGATACCACTGCATGTCGTCGCGCACCGTATCGGCCGCCTCGACCAGCCGCTCGCAGTCGGCATGCAGCCATTTCAGCCGACCCTGGCGGCTCAGCGTCTCTTCCAGCCGTGCCCAGACCGCCGGCAGCCACGCCACATCCTGAACGGCATAGTGACACTGGCGTTCGCTCAGCGGACGAATCAGCCAGTCGGAACGGGTCTCCTCCTTGGGCAGCGCCACGTCGCACCAGTGTGCCACCAGCCGCTGATAGCCGAGGGTCGGCTCGCCCCCCTGCAGCGCATGGGCCAGCTGGGTATCGACCAGCGGCCGTGGCAGCATGCCCAGCCAGCGCACGAGGACCTCGAGATCCTCGCCGCAGGCGTGCAGCAGCTTGAGCGGGCCTTCGCCTCCCAGCAGGGCGCGCAACGCCGGCGTGGGCGACACTACCGTCGGATCAATGAGATAGACGACCTCCTCATTGCCGAGCTGAATCAGCGCCGGGATCGGATAGAAGGTGGTCTCCCGCATGAACTCGGTGTCCACGGCGAGCACACCGTGTCGTTTCAGCGCCTGACAGGCCTCGTCCAGCTGTTCGGGGGTATCGATGAAATGCCAGGCCACGTTCGGGGTCATGTCGCTCGGAATCCGTCGGCTGCAGGTATGGTCGGGATGGCGGGATCAATCACTGAAGGCCTGTCGACCGAGAAAGGCACGCGACAGCGTACCACTGTCAACGTATTCGAGATCGCCCCCCATGGGCACCCCGTAGGCCAGCCGTGACAGGCGGATTTCCAGCGGCCGCAGCTGCTCGGCAATGTAGTGCGCGCTGGCCTCGCCTTCCACGGTAGGGTTGGTGGCCAGGATCACCTCGTCCGGGGCCTCCTCGCGCACCAGCTTTTCCAGCGCGTCGAGCCCCAGATCCTCGGGCCCTATCCCGTCCAGCGGCGACAGATGGCCGTGGAGCACGAAATAGCGGCCCTGGTAGCCACCGGCCTCCTCGATCGCCATCAGATCGGCAGGAGATTCGACCACGCAGATGGTTCGGTCGCTGCGCCGGGTCTCCTCGCAGATCGAACACAGCGACTGCTCGGTGAGGTTGCGACAGCGCCGGCAGTAACCCACCCGATCGAGCGCCTCGGCCATCACCTGCGACAGCCGCAGACCGCCTTCACGGTCACGCTCGAGCAGGTGCAGTGCCATGCGCTGTGCCGTACGCGGGCCCACGCCGGGCAGCACGCGCAGGCTTTCCAGCAGCTGTTCAACCAGTGGCGAAAAGGTCATCGACAACTCGATCGGTTCAGAACGGCAGCTTGAAACCGGGCGGCAGGTTCATGCCCTCGGTCACTTCCTCCATGCGCTCCTTGGAGGTCGCCTCCACCTTGCGCACGGCATCATTGACGGCAGCTGCGAGCAGATCCTCGAGAAATTCCTTGTCCTCTTCCATGACCGTGGGATCGAGGGTGATATCGGTCACGTCATGGCGACCGTTCATGGTGACCTTCACCATGCCGGCACCGGCCTCCCCGTGCACCTCGGCCTGCGCGATCTCCTCCTGGACCTGCTGCATCTTTTCCTGCATTTCCTGGGCCTGCTTCATCATGTTGCCCATGCCGCCCTTGAACATGTCGTTCACCTCTCAGGGAAAAATTCGATGGATGGGAGAATGCCCGTCTGATCCGATCACTCGGCCTCGAATGACCGGACGCTGTTATCGAGCAGACGCGCATCGAAAAGCTGTTCCAGTTCCCGAATATGCGGGTCGTTGCGCAACGCTTCAACCGCTCGTTCGCGGCGTTCGGCGCTGAGCCGATCACTGCGCGCCTTCGGCGTTTCCATGTCGGCGTCGAGCTCACCCACCTGCAGCGTCACATGGCGAGCGTAACCGGCAGCTTCCAGCGCCGCCACCAGTCGCTGCTGATGAATCTCGGCATTCATGGCGCCCTGTGAGGGGTCCAGTCGCAGCGTCAGATGATGACCATCATCCTGCTCGACCACACAGTGCGCAATCAGATTGCGCGTCATGCCGGAGAGCGAAAGCTGCGGGAAGAGCGCCAGCCAGCCGGCCGCGGTCAGGCGATGGTGGTCGGCCTCGACCGGGGCATGAAAGTCACTCGCCCCGAAAGCGGCCGGTTCGGCAGGTGCCAGCGGCTCTGCCGCAACCTCGCTCTCCCGTGACGGCGCCTCTTCGTCCGTTTCTTCGGCAGCCGGGGCATCGTCGCTGTCAGCTGACGCCCAGGCGTCCGGTGGCAGTTGCATGGCGGCCGTTGCATCAGCCCCCGAATCGTCCTCGTCATCCCCTTCGGAATCGGTGCTCCCGGCCTGGAAGGCCTCATCGGGCAGCGCCGGGGAGGCATCCCCGGACAGGCTCTGTTCGAACTCCTGCCACTCCTGCGGCAGCTCTTCGGCGGCCTCCGCCATGTCCGACGTGTCGCTCGCCGTTGCCATCTCGTCGGGGGCGGCCCCGGCAGATTCGGCCGCGGAGCCCTCGACGGAGGCACCGGGCGCCGGCGCCTCCGTGGGCGAGGCCGAATCCGGCTCGTGCCCGCCGGAAGCACACGAGCCGGCCGAGGCCTCAGGGTTCGATGACGCAGCCGCCGGTGACGCGGCATCCGAGGATGCCGCGTCCGGGGGCCCCGCGGCCGACGATCCGTCGCCGCCATCACTGCCACGCATCGGCAGCGGCGTGTCGGCCGGGCGCGGCACGCCCTGGGGGCGGAAGGCGAGCATGCGCAGCAGCACCATTTCCAGCGCACTGCGCGGTTCGGGGGCCTGCTCCATGTCACGGCGGCCGTTGAGCGCCATCTGGTAGTAGAGCTGAACATCCTCGGCGGTAAAGCGGCCGGCCAGCGTCAGCAGCACCTCCCGGTCGCCCTGGGCGTTATCCAGCGCCTGGGGGACCATCTGCGCGATCGCCAGACGGTGAAAGATGCTGCACAGGGAGTCGAGAATATCGGCGAAATCGGGACCCTGCTCGGCCAGCCGCGCCACGGTGTCCAGCAGCGCCGGCGCATCGGCAGCAGCCAGCCCCTCGGCCAGACTGATGACATGCTGGTGATCGAGCGTCCCCAGCATGGCGGCGACATCGGCATGATCCAGCCGCCCTTCCCCGAAGGCAATGGCCTGATCGGTCAGTGACAGCGCATCGCGCATCGAGCCATTGGCCGCTCGCCCGAGCAGCCACAGGGCACGCTCCTCATGCTCGACCTGCTCGCTGTTCAGTACCCGGTCGAGATGCTCGACGATGCGCTCGGGCGTCATCTGCTTGAGGGCAAACTGCAGGCAGCGCGACAGCACCGTCACCGGCAGTTTCTGTGGATCGGTGGTGGCCAGCAGGAACTTGACGTGCGGAGGCGGCTCCTCGAGCGTCTTGAGCAGCGCATTGAAACTATGGGTCGACAGCATGTGCACCTCGTCAACGAGATACACCTTGTAGCGCCCCTGGGTCGGGGCATACTGCACGTTCTCGAGCAGCTCGCGGGTATCCTCGACCCGGGTCCGCGAGGCGGCATCGACCTCGATCAGATCAACGAAGCGCCCCTCGTCGATGGTACGGCAGGTATCGCACTGGCCGCAGGGCGTGGAGGTCACCCCCTGTTCGCAGTTCAGACACTTGGCCAGAATCCGGGCCAGCGTGGTCTTGCCCACGCCGCGGGTACCGGTAAACAGATAGGCATGATGCAACCGGCCCTGATCGAGCGCATTGACCAGGGCACGACTGACGTGCTCCTGACCGACGAGTTCATGAAACGTGCGCGGCCGCCATTTGCGGGCCAGTACCTGATAGCTCATGCAGCTGCCGGGAACTCTTCTGGGGTCCGTCGTTCATCGACAGGACATGGACGGTTCAGCATATGCCGACGGTGTTGAAGTGCACTCGGGACCGCTCGGGTACCGAACTGCCCGTTCATTCTATCGACTGGACATGACGGCGAAAAGCAGGTGCTGCATGCGGCTGGCATGCCGGTCGGGCCGATCAACATGGCCACGGGACGACGAAAGCACCCCCGGCCGCCAGGCTGAAGGACACCGTTCGTCGGAGGCACCGGGCATGAAACGATCACTGTGGCTCCTGCTGCTCTCGCTGCCGGCCACTCCGGCACCGGCAGGCGACATTCACGAACTGCTCTGCACCACCGAGAGCGGATTCGCCGAGCGCATGGCACGGGATCGGGACGCCCGGATACCGCTTGCCGAAGAGCTTGAAAACGCCGACGAGATGGCCCGCCGGATGCTCCGGACCCTCGAAGGGGCCGATGAGCAGCGCTACTCCGAAGCCGACCGGGCCACCCTCACCGACCGACCGCTCGCCTGGTACAGCCGAAAGTACCGTCTGGTAATGAGGCTGATCTACACCAATCCGGAATATACCGGTGCCACCCCGGGGCACATCGCACAGCTCTATCTGGAGCAGTGCCTGGCGCACTATCGCGACTGATCAGTGATGCTGGCCCGGCATCACGCTGACGGCACGCACCCGCCTTCGGCATTGCGGTCAGAACAACATGGCGACAGGAGTTCGATCGGAAATCGGAACACGGATATCGGAGGGTGGCGACCCTCATCAGCCACATCCCGGCACACGGCTCCATCACTACCGCTGCTCCCTTCCGGGCCTGACGGGGTTTGCGATTTCGCGTTGCGGGAGGACCGACAAGGGCCACCATAACCGGTTATCAGACTGCCGTTCTGATCACGATTTTACCGTCAGATCAGAAGATTGCAGCCTTCAGCAGGCCGGGCCTGCCAAACCGAGCGAGCATCATAACAGTGCCGATGGACGCCGACAACAGGCAACGCTTTCAGGCAGCCCCTCCATGTCACTCCGGCGTCTCCCGGCGGGCATCGTCGGCACTGCTGCGGCGCCAGCGCAGCAGGCAGCGCATGACCAGCGGCGCCAGCACCACCAGCAGGACCACCCGCACCAGCTGATGGAAGGTCACGAACAGGGGATCGATGTTCAGCGACAGGGCCACCAGCGCCATCTCGCCCAGACCGCCCGGCGCCAGTGCCAGAATGGCTACCCCCCGATCGATCTGCAGCCACTGGTGCATCAGCTCGGCGAAGCCGACCATCATGACCAGCACGATGATCGAGGCGACCAGCGTCTGCCCTGCGTAACGCAGCAGCAGGCGCGGCGCCAGACCGCGAAAGCGGGCGCCGATGGCACAGCCGAGTACCCACAGCATCAGGTTCATGGCCCAGCCCGGCGGCTGGAAATGCACGACATCCAGCCCCCCGAGCAGTGCCGCACACAGCAGCGGCCCCAGCAGGGACGCCTGGGGCAGGCGCAAGAGCCGTCCCAGCCAGATCATCAGGGGCAGCAGCAGAAACAGCCAGACGCCCTCGGTGGCCGGATAGCTGCGACTGGCATCGGCCGCTGCCCCGAAATGCCAGAACAGGGCCGGCAGGGTCAGGATCACGACCAGTACCCGCAGCGACTGCGAGACGGTGATGCGCTGGGGATCACCGCCGGCACGCTCTCCCATCAGGATCATGGCGGTCATGGCACCGGGAGTCGAGGAGTACAGCGCACTGACCCGATCGAAACCACAGCCGCGCCGATACCAGAGCGCCACCACGGCCGTACTGGTGCTGATGCCGATAATCAGCAGCAGCACCGAGGCCGGCCACGCCAGCGCCTGATGCACGAAGGCCGGCGTGATCCGGCCGCCCAGTACCAGCCCCAGCACACCCATGAAGGTGGCCCGACAGCGTTCCGGCACTGCCACCGGCGCTCCCCCGATCGCCACCAGCAGATTGGCGCACAAGGGCCCCAGCATCCATGCCAGCGGCAACTGCACCAGCGCAAACAGCGCACCGCCCACGGCGCCGACGCCCAGCGACAGCAACAGCTGCGGCACCCGGCCCTGAAACCGGTGTAAACCGGTTGAATCCTTCATGCCTGCTCCCAAGTGTCACGGTCAGCGGCCGTCAGCCGGTCGCGGCATCCTGCCACTGAACCTGTCCCGATAACGCTACCGGAGTTGACATCCGGTACGGGGCCCGGATCATCCCGGGGCGGGTCGCAGCAGTGTAGCGCACAGCCCGGGCGCGATAACATGTCGACACACGCTATCCGCCGATCGAACATGAAGTGCAAAGGAAACACATCACATGGCGCTTGTGCTGATCGAGGACGACGAACTGCTGGCCGATACCCTGCAGACCCTGTTGCGCCAGCAGGATCATGATGTCGAACTGCTGGTCCGGGGCGATACGGCCCGTCAGCGCCTTGCTGCCGACATCGACGCGGCGCTGGTGATCCTCGATCTCAACCTGCCGGGTGGCAGCGGCCTCGAGGCACTGGAAGCACTGCGGCGCCATGACCGCCATACACCGGTACTGATCCTGACGGCGCGCGCCTCGATCGAGGATCGGGTACGCGGTCTTGACCTGGGCGCCGATGACTATCTCACCAAGCCCTTCTCGCTGGAGGAGTTCGAGGCCAGAGTGCGCGCCCTGCTGCGTCGTCGGCAGCGCAGCAGCGACAGTGAAGCACTGACCATGGGGGCGCTGCGCTTCGATCCCCGTACCCAACGGGTCTTTGTCCACGAGCAGCCGCTCGCCCTGCCACCGCGCGAACTGAGACTGCTCGCCTGCCTGTTGCGCCATGGGGGCGAGATCGTCGAGCGTGCGCGCCTGATCGAGGAAGCCTTCGGCAGTGATGAAACGCTGGCCGACAATGCCCTTGAGGTCTATATCCATCGCCTGCGTCGCCGGCTGGCCGACAGTAATCTCTCGCTGCGTACCGTGCGCGGGCTGGGATATCGTCTGGAGCAGGCGTGACCCTGGCCGTCGCCACGACCACCAGCCTCTACCGGCGTCTGCTGGGGCTGATGGCACTGGCCATGACCCTGCTGGGTGCCCTGCTGCTGCTGCAGGCGAACCACAGCGCTCACCAGGGCGCCAACCGCGCCTATGACCGGCTGCTGGATGCGGCCTCGCGAGTGCTCGTCGAACAGGTCAGCTGGCAGGCAGGCCAGCTCCGATTCGATGTGCCGGCCTCGGCGCTGGAGATGCTGGCCCCCGGTGGCGACGAACGCGTGTTCTACACCCTGGTGGATGCCGACGGCGAGCCCATCAGCGGCAATGTCGAGCTGCCCCCACTGCCTGCCGACACTTCAGCTTCGCTGCCCGGCGATCGTGATGATCGCTTTCATGCCACCACCGTGCAGTGGCACGGCATGATCCTGCGCCTGGGCGCCCGCCAGGCACGTCTGGCCGGCTGGCAGCGCCACGACCGTTTCTCGATCCGGGTGGCGCATACCATGGAGGCGCGCAACGCCCTGGCCGGCCAACTGCTGCAGGGCAGCATGCTGCGGCTGGGCGGCATGGCGCTGCTGATGCTGGCCCTGGTCACGGGGGCCGTCGGCATGGCGCTGGCCCCCCTGCGGCGACTGCGTCAGGCACTGCGTCAGCGTAACCCCGACGATCTCTCCCCGATCGCGCTGCCGGTCCCCCGTGAACTGCGCGAGCTGGTCGGCGCGCTCAACGATCTGCTGGCTCGCCAGCGCCGCCTCAAGGCCCATCAGCAGCGCTTCATCGGGGATGCTTCCCATCAGTTGCGCACCCCGCTGGCCGGACTCTCCTCCCGCGCCGAGCTGGCCCTGCGCAGCCGGGAGCCCGAGCAGTGGCACAGTGCCCTCGTGGCGATGCAGCGCAGTGCCACGAATGCAGCCCGGCTGGCCGGCCAGCTGCTTTCGATGAGTCGCCTGCAGTCACCCGACGCTCCGACCGAGCGGGAGGCCATCGAGCTCCGAGCGCTCGCCCGGGCGAGCGTGCGTCAGGCCCTCGATCGTTACCCGGGGAGCGAAATCGACCTCGGTGTCGAAGCGTGCGATGCTCCCGTGACGGTGCACGGCAGCCGCTGGCAGCTCGAGGAAGCACTGGCCAATCTGATCGATAACGCCATGCATCACGCCCGCCATCGGGTCACCGTACGGGTCACCGCACAACCGTCACGACTGACGGTCGAGGACGATGGGCCGGGCATCCCGAGCGAACAGCGTCATGAGGTACTGAAGCCCTTTCATGGCGCCCGACACAGCGGCTCCGGGCTGGGACTGGCGATCGTGGCGGGCATCTGCGAAGCCCATGACGGACAGCTCGAATTGCATGACAGCGAGCCGCCCCCCGGGCTCAGTGCCACAATGCGGCTGGGGGCGGCAGCCGAGTCACGGGAGACGGCGTCATGATGAAGCTTCCGGGAATGCATTCGTGGCTGTTGTTGCTGTTGCTGTTGCTGTTGCTGGCAGGTGGAGCGCAGGCAGTCGACAGCCCGCGCCAGCCTGCCGTCGAGCCGGCCCTGACCCTGGCCGGTCATGCCGACGGACCGTCGCTGGTCGTCCAGGGTGTGCTCGATCCGGACATCATGCAGACGCTGCTGAGCGCCTTCCATCGCCGCCACCCGACCATGACCATCCGCTATATCGACGTATCGGGGCGGCCCAACCGGGTGCCGGACAAATCGCTGCAGGATTTCCAGCCCGATCTCGTTCTCTCCTCGGCGATGCCCTGGCAGTATCTGCACGCCAACAACGGCAACGCCATGTCGCTCGGCGCTCAGACCCTGCCCACCGACTGGCCGGACGCTTCGCGCTGGCGCAACGAACTGGTCGGTCTGACCGCCGAGCCACTGGTCATCGTCTATCGACGCGAATATGCCCGTCGTTTCGGTATCCCCCGCAGCCATACCGCCCTGCTCCGCCAGCTCAGGCAGCATCGCGATGCCCTGCAGGGACGGGTGGTCACCTACGATCCGGCACGCAGCGATACCGGCTTTACCTACCTGGCGGAGGATGCCCGCCAGTCACCGCAGATCTGGTCACTGGTCGCCGCGCTGGGCGAGGCGCACACCAGCCTCACCGACAGCACCAGCGACATGCTCGAAGGTCTGATCTCGGGCCGCTACCTGATCGGCTACAATCTGATCGGCTCCTACGCCAGCCGGGCGGCTCGCCGGCATTCCGAGCTGAAGGTACAGCGCCCCGCCGACTATGCGCTGGTCATGCAGCGCCTGGCACTGATTCCAACCGGGGCGCCACACCCCGGTAACGCCCGTCTCCTGCTGCAGTTTCTGACCGGTCGCAAGGGGCAGCAGCTGATCGCCCGGCAGACCCCGCTGGGCGCGCTGCATCCGGCAGTCGCCACCACCGGCGACATGCACACGACCGCTGGCATTACCCGCTTCATCCGCCCCGGGCCGGGGCTGCTGGCACTGGTCGATCCGCTCAAGCGGCGCAGTCTGCTGGCACGGTGGCAGCAGGCCTTCGATGCTGACTCCCGAACGGACAGCGGCTCCGATCCCACCACTTCCGAGGACTCCACGGCACCATGACACGAGCCGATCGGCTACTGGTCACTCAGCAACTGGTGCGCTCCCGCACGCGCGCCCAGCGCCTGATTCGCGGCAGGCGCGTGTTCATCGTCACCGAAGACGGCCTGCACCCCGTCCTGCGTGCCAGCGAGCAACTGCCCGATACCAGCCGTTTTCTGATCGAGCCGGATCCCGAGGAGCGCTATGTCTCACGGGCCGGTCTCAAGCTCGAAGCGCTGCTGAAGGCCACCGGCGTCTCGCTGGCGGACGCGATCGTGCTCGATGTCGGCCAGTCCACCGGGGGCTTTACCGACTGCGCCCTGCAGGCCGGCGCCACCCGGGTGATCGGCATCGAGGTCGGCCACGACCAGCTCGACAGCCGGCTGCGCAGTGATCCCCGGGTCGAATGCCTGGAGGGCGTCAACGCCCGTGCCCTGCCCGATGACAGGCTGCACGCACTGATGCCGGCCGGCGCGACCGCCGCGGTCATGGATGTCTCGTTCATCTCGCAGACCCTGATCCTGCCGGAGCTCGCCCGGCTGCTGCCTCCCGGTGGTGCGCTGCTGTCGCTGGTCAAGCCGCAGTTCGAGCTCTCTCCGGAGCGGATCGGCAGTGGCGGTCTGGTCCGCGATGCCGGCGACTACAAGGTGGTGCGCAGCCGGCTGGAACAGGCCTGCCGGCATAACGGTTTCACCCTCCACCACTGGCAGGAGAGTCCGATCACGGGGGGAGACGGCAATCGCGAATTCCTGCTGTACGCCACCCGCCTCGATCACTCGCTCTCCTGAGCCTGCGAGGAAACTTCCGGGCTCGAGGGAATGGTGCCCTCCCCCAGCCAGCCCTCCACATAGAGGCGCTGGATGAGCACCATGCACAGCGCCGTCAGCGGCGCGGCCACCAGCAGGCCCAGGATACCGGCCATCAGCCCCAGCGCGACCTGCACCGCAATCAGCAGCCCGGGCGGGATGGCCACCGCTTCGCGCTGCACCCAGGGCGTCAGCAGATAGCTCTCCACGAACTGGATGCCGGTATAGAGCAGCGCCACATGCCAGAGTGCCTGCGGATCCTGCGAAAAGGCCACCAGCAGGGCCGCGCCGGCCGCCAGCAGCGGACCGAAGTTGGGAATAAACTCCATCAGCGCCGCCAGCAATCCCAGGGAGAGCGCCAGCGGGATGCCGAGCAGCCAGAGGCCGATACCGGTCAGCAGGCCTACCACCGCCATGGAAACCAGCTGACCGATCAGCCACCAGCTCAGCTTGCTGCGGACCTCCTTCATCAGCACCCGCGAACCCTGCCGGCGCTGCGGGGGTACCAGCGACAGCAGACCGTTGCGGTAGGTATCCGGCTCGATCGCCACATAGAGTCCGATGAAGATCACGACTACCGTGTTGATCAGGGCACCGAAGGTCGAGGAAAGCAGGGTTTCCACCCGGGTCAGCCAGCTGCTGAACACGTCGCCGGCAGAACCGTTCTGCTCGAGATGGCTGACCAGCCGATCGCCGAACGGCCAGCCACGCAGCTGCTGCTCGAGGTGCGACACCGACTGCGGCAGTACCTGGGACATCTGATGAAACTGCTGCAGGGCATTGGTGGCAAAATTCGCCATGAAGGCCCCCAGCAGCATGATCAGTCCGCCGATCACCACCACCAGCGACCAGCGTCGCGACAGGAAGGTATGGCGCAACAGCCAGTCCGTCGGCAGCGAGATCAGCAGCGCCATCAGTAGACCGGCAAAGATCAGCAGCAGGATTTCACGCCCCAGGAACAGCAGGGTCAGCAGCAGGAGGGTCGAGGCGGCGACGAGTGCTGCAATCCAGACACGTTTGGTATAGAGACTGGGATGACGGGGTTCCGTCGGACGTGACACGATAACGCTCCCTGGTGATTCGTGATGATCGCGATCGTCCCTGATCGCAGCGGGCAATCCAGCGTCCCATGGTAACCATGGCTACCGTCACGCTTCATGCCGATGTAACGAAGCGCGCTTCCTGCAGTCGGCCCCGGTCATGCAGGTTCGTCCCTCGACCTGCAGGGTGGCGTGGGGCAGTTCGAAACACGCCGCCAGCCTCTTCAGATTGCGCATCTGTCAAACCGCCATGCTCATGATAAGCTGCGCGTCCAACGTTGATGTGGAATGCGTGTACTCATGGTCTTCACCCTCTCTCGTGCTTCGCTGCCCCTGGTGACCGCGACTGCCCTGTCACTATTGCCCTGCCTCACCGCTGTCGATACAGCGCAGGCGGAGGACAGCGCCCGGGGAGCGTCGGCCGCTGCCGAGAGTGGAGCCGCAACCTCGGTCGAGGCGGACCGGGCCCGCAAGGCGGAACTCGAGCAGCGGGCCACACGCAATCCGCTGGCGATTACCGTCTACCATCGCAACTATCTGATGCCCTGGGCCTACAATTCCCGGCCGGACAGCCAGACCTTCAACGAGATCGACCCGGGGGGCAGGGTCGATCGTGCCGAGGTCAAGTTCCAGCTCAGCCTCAAGGTCGGGATCGCCGACAACATCTTCGATGACAACGGTGACCTGTACTTCGCCTACACCCAGCGATCATGGTGGCAGGCCTACAACTCCGATGCCTCCTCGCCCTTTCGGGAAACCAACTATCAGCCCGAGGTCTTTCTCAGCTTCGACAATGATCAGCAGTTTTTCGACTGGACCAATTCGGCCAATCGCATCGGCCTGATGCATCAGTCCAACGGTCGTTCCGATCCCCTGTCACGCAGCTGGAACCGGATCTACCTGGCTTCGATCTTTCAACAGGGGCCCTGGGGGCTGGAAGCGATGCCGTTCTGGCGCATTCCCGAATCCGACAGCAACGATGACAATCCCGATATCGAAAAGTACATGGGATATGCCGATTTCACCCTGAGCTATTCCCGCAACGACCAGGAATTCACCTGGCTGATCCGGGGCAACCCCGTGCAGGGCAACTTCGGCAATCAGCTCGATTACTCCTTTCCGCTTTTCGGCAAGATCCGCGGTTTCGTGCAGTTCTACGAGGGCTACGGCGAGAGCCTGATCGACTATGATCACTACAACCGTCGGCTCAGCCTCGGTTTCAGTCTGAACACCTCGCTGGCCGGGATTCCGGACACGCTCTGAGCCGCCACTGCCGGTCATGGTGCGGCCGGTCCTGCTGAAGATCAGGCCAAGGTGGTAGATCGCGGCGTTGAAGGCAGCCCGTCGACTGCTATGATGAGTCTGCCACTAATATCAAGGGAGGATGTCTACCATGGCCATGCAGCCCGTCGAGCGCAACGCACGTGATGTCAGCAAGGAACAGCTGCGCGAGGACCTGCGTCAACTGTCGCAGACCGTGGAAGAACTGATGAATGCCACCGCGGATGATTCCCGGGAAAATGTCTCCCGACTGCGGGCCCGGGCCGAGGAGCGTCTGCGCGAAACGCGGGCACGTCTGAGCGAACGGGGTGAACGGGTACGCACCCAGACCATGGATACGGTGGATTGCTGTGAACACTATGTTCGCGAGAATCCCTGGCAGAGTCTCGGGATCAGTGCTGCCGTTGGCATGGTGGCCGGATTGCTGATCGGACGTCGCTGATGGCTCGTCAGGAAGGTACCAGCGGCCCGGCGGAAAAGGTCATCGGTGCCGGCCGCCAGCTCTTTACCAGTGTCATCACGGCCGGCGAAACGCGGCTCCGGCTGGCCGTGGTGGAGCTGGAAGAGGAGCGGGCGCGGCTGTTCTCGATGCTGCTGCTGGCCGGTCTTGCCCTGCTGCTGATCGGCTTCGGTGTCGGCATGCTGATGCTGCTGGTCATCGTGGCCTTCTGGGAAGACCATCGGCTGCTGGCCATCGGTATTGCGTCCGCCGTACTGCTGATCACCGGTGGGGTGATTGCCCTGCGCGTACGCAATATCGCGCGCGAGCCCAATCTGCTGCGTTCGACCATGAATCGGTTCACCGAAGACCGACAATATCTGGAGCGCAATCAAGATGCTTCGTGACCTGGCCGCCCGCCGCCGACAGCTCGAGGAGCAGGTCGTGCAGGATCGGCTCGATCTTGCCACTGCGGTACGCGACTGGCGCGAGGCGACGGCACCGATCGATCGGGCATGGAGCCAGGTCATGCGCTATCGCGGGCTGATCGCGCTGGGCTTCGGCACCATGGTGGCACGCGGCAGCAAGACCAGACGGCCGACCGGCGGTCTGCGACGCTGGATTCGCCGTGGCACCATGGCCTATGCCATTGGCCGGCGCCTGCGCGCTGCCCTGCGGCATTGAAATAGCGGCCGGGCCCTGCCCGGCCGTCTGCCTGCCGTCATTTCCCGCAAGGCCCGGTCAGAGCGCCTGACCGCACGCCACTCCCGAGGCCCAAGCCCACTGGAAGTTGTATCCCCCCAGCTGGCCGGTCACGTCCAGCACCTCCCCGATGAAGCAGAGCGCCGGCAGCTCGTGCACCTCGAAGGTCTTCGAGGAGATCACGTCGGTATCAACGCCTCCCATGGTGACCTCGGCGGTACGCCAGCCTTCGGTGCCGGACGGCGTCAGTCGAAATCGTTGCAGCGCCTCGGCCACACCGGCCAGATCGGCATTGCTGTAGTTGGCCAGGCTACCGGATAGTGCCAGCCAGTCACTCATGGCCCGGGCCAGCCGGCGCGGCAAGCGTTCCGCCAGCCAGGCATCCGGCTGCCGTCGCGGCGTCTGACGGCGTGCCTGATGCAGGGCCGCCTCGACATCCTCCTCCGGCAGCCAGTTGATCCGCAGCTCATCACCCGGCTGCCAGTGCGAGGAGATCTGCAGCATGGCCGGGCCGGAAATGCCGCGATGGGTCAAAAGCGCCGGCTCGCGATAGCGGCCATCGCGGCAGTGCACCTCCACCGGTGTAGCCACACCCGAAAGCTCCGCCATGCGCTCCTTCCACGGTGCTCCCAGAGTAAAGGGCACCAGCGCCGGGCGCAGCGGGGTCACCGGCAAGCCGAACTGACGTGCGATCCGGTGGCCGAAATCGGTGGCCATCGAGGGAATCGACAGCCCGCCGGTCGCCACTATCACGCGCCCGGCCGACAACCGCCCCATGGAAGTGTCGAGCTGCATCCCCGAGCCCTCACGCTCGATCCGCTCCACCCGGGTGCGGGTGGCCAGCGTTACCCCTGCCCATTCACACTCGGTCAGCAGCATGTCCACGATGGGCTGGCTGGAGTCGGCACAGAACAGCTGGCCAGGCGCCTTCTCCACCGGTTCGATGCCGTGCCGCTCGACAAGCTCGATAAAGTCCCGGGGGGTATAGCGCTTGAGCGCCGAGATGCAGAAATGCGGATTGGCCGAGAAGAAATTGTCCGGTCCGGTATCGAGGTTGGTGAAGTTGCAGCGCCCGCCACCCGACATCAGGATCTTGCGCCCGACCCGTCTGCCCTGCTCGATCAGCAGCACCCGGTGGCCGCGATAACCGGCCGTCAGCGCGCACATCATGCCGGCTGCCCCGGCACCAATGACCACCACATCCCACTGTTTCATGCGTTGCTGCCTGCTGGATCATGGCGGGTAACCCGCCCTGAAACGATACAGGCCGCGCCCCGGAGGCACGGCCTGCTCGATACACTGACGCCCGCGGCTGCAGGCGTCTGACGGACTTCAGTCGTCCGCCGAGGACTCGGCGTGACCGCCGAACTGCTTGCGCATGGCCGACAGCAGCTTCTCGCCGTAGGTGTTGTCGGTTCGCGAGCGGAATCGGGTATAGAGGGCACTGGAGAGCACATTGACCGGCACCGCTTCCTCGATGGCCGCCTCGATCGTCCAGCGGCCTTCACCGGAATCGTTGACCTGTCCGGAAAACTCGGAAAGCTCGTGATCCTCGGTCAGGGCAATGGAAGTGAGATCCAGCAGCCAGGAGGAGATGACGCTGCCACGACGCCACACCTCGGCGATATCGGCAAGATTGAGATCGTAACGCTCATCCGCGGGCAGCTCTTCCTTGTCGCGATTGCGCAGGATATCGAAGCCCTCGGCATAGGCCTGCATCATGCCGTATTCGATGCCGTTGTGGACCATCTTGACGAAGTGACCGGAACCCACCGGTCCGCAGTGCAGATAGCCGATTTCGGCACGCTGATCGAAGTTTTCACGCCCCGGCGTCTCGTCGATGTTGCCGCGCCCCGGCGCCAGGGTATGGAAGATGGGATCAAGACCATCCACCACCGACTGCTCACCCCCGATCATCAGGCAGTAGCCGCGCTCGCGACCCCAGACACCGCCGGAAACACCGACATCCACATAGTGCAGCCCCGACTCGCGCAGCGTACGGGCACGGCGCACGTCATCCTTGAAGTAGGCATTGCCCCCTTCGATCACGGTGTCGCCCTGCGCCAGCAGGCTGGTCAGGCGATCGATGGTGCCTTCGGTGATCTCGCCGGCCGGCAGCATCAGCCAGATGGCACGAGGCGCGGGCAGCCGCTCGACCAGTGCTTCGAGCGAATCACACCCTTCGGCGCCATCGGCCGCAACCGCCCTGACGGCATCCGGGTTGGCATCGAAAACGACACATTCATGATCGGCATCCATGAGCCGGCGCGCAATGTTGCCACCCATGCGGCCGAGACCGACGATTCCCAGTTTCACTGACTACTCCTTGCCCGAGCGAGGGCCCCCTGGATGAATTGGGACAAAATGTTCGGAAAGTTTAACAAAAACGTTCGTATCACGCCCTACCCGGTTGGCGCAGATTGAGAACACCGAAGGCGGCCGGATTACTGCCTGGCTGCGTCTTAAGATCAGCAGGGCGAAGGACGCTGCGGCACAGTTTCGTCTGCAGATGCGGGCAGCCGCCCGTTAGGCTGTTCATCATGACGTCGATCAACAGATCCTTTCCTCTGTAACCCCCGTGCCCCGGAGGCATGTACCGCATGATGCGTGAGAAATTCGTGGCACTGGACTGGCTGCGTTTTGCACTGGCCATGTATCTGGTGCTCTTTCATACCCTGAAGGATGCCTATCCCCCGATCCGGGAGCTACCGGTGCTGCACAGTCTGCTCAGCATCGGCTTCTTCTCGACCAGCACCTTCTTTGTCCTGTCGGGATTCCTGCTTACCCATGTCTATCTGCGCAGGCCGGACAATGACGGGGCAGCCCGTCTGGGCACCGGCAAGGGGGTCTTCTGGATCAAGCGCTTTGCCTCGCTCTACCCGATTCACATCTTTGCCCTGCTGATTGCCCTGCCGCTGATGATGTCCAATTCGGCCAGCACGGGAGACATCATGGTGGCCCCCAACACCAATGTCTGGGGTCCGGATGAACTGGATCATGCCGAGCGCCCGCTGGGCGCGTCGGGCATGCTGACCAATCTGGGACTGCATCTGACCCTGACCCATGCCTGGAATCCGATCTATACGGCGTTCAACTCCCCGAGCTGGTCACTCTCGGCGCTGATGTTCTTCTACCTGGTCTTCCCCTTTGCCGCACCGCTGATCGGCCGCAACCGACGGCCGACCCTGCTGCTGGCCGCCCTGCTGGGGGTCTACCTGATTCCGGCACTGATCGTGTTCTTCGGCTTCAGCAATTCGGTGATCGGCCACGGACTGCTTCATCGCAATCCGCTGATCAGGCTGCCGGAGTTCCTTGCCGGCATGACCCTGCATCGCCTCTGGGTGCTGCATCGCACCACCCTGCAGGCGTGGATGCGCTCCGGGTGGCTGCCGGCAGCGCTACTGCTGATTGCCGGCAGTTTCTCGCTCGCTGCCTGGGCACACCTGTCGGTACGCGGCCCCTGGTACTATCTCTTCCACAATGGCCTGCTGCTACCCTCCCAGCTGGTGCTGGTACTCCTGTGCGCCCTCTATCAACCCGATCCGGAGTCACGCCTGGCGAAGCTCGGACAGCGTCTCGGAGTGGCATCACTGTCGATCTTCGCCCTGCACATTCCGCTCAACCTGATCGCCTCGCGTGCCGAAAAGCTGCTGATGAGCGCCATCGAGATAGTGACCAGCGAGGCCTCCTGGTCAATGCTGATTCCGCTGGCCAGCGACACCCATCGCAGCCTGTGGCTCTATCCCGTCTTCCTGTTCGTGGTCGTGGCGGGCAGCGTGCTGTTCCAGGAACAGCTGGTGAACCGGACCCGACAGTGGATCATCCGGCACTCGGTGGACAGGCAACGATTCCGGCATCCCGTCAGTCGCTGACCAGTTGCTGGCGCCTCCTGCGCACGGTGCCTGGCCAGGAGGTGAGCCGGCTGTTATAAGTAGTTCAGGATGTTTTGCCAATGGCTTCGGATGGCTCGAGCCTTCACCGCGGGAACAGGCACCGTGTTCCCCCCGAAAGCGTTGCTTGGCAACGACAGGAGCATGGCGCCTCAATCCCCCACCGCTGCCGGGCCGCTCGTGGCCATCGGCGGCGCCGAGGACAGGACCTCCGATCTCGAAATCCTGAAACAGGTGTTCAGCCTGAGTCAGCCCGACAGCCGCGAAGTGGCGGTCATTGCAACCGCCAGCGGCATCCCCGAACAGATACTGCCGATCTATGCCACGGCCTTTGGCCGGCTGGGTGCTTCCCGGGTGCACGCCCTGGCCATACAGAGCCGTGAGCAGGCGGCCGACGCCCGAAACGTGACGCTGATCCGGCAGAGCGGCGTCATCTTCTTTACCGGCGGCGATCAGCTGCGTCTGACCAGCATACTGGGCGGCTCGCCCGTGCTGGAGGCTGTGCGCACGCGTCTTGCGACCGGCGCGGTAGTGGCCGGCACCAGTGCCGGCGCGGCGGCCATGCCCGGCACCATGATCTACAACGGATGCGCGACGGACGCCCTGCGCAAGGGGGGCGTCAACATGACCTTCGGCCTCGGTCTCGTGGCGGGACTCGTCATCGACAGTCACTTTCTCGCCCGGGGGCGCTTTACCCGCCTGATGGAAGTGGGTGCTTCCAATCCGGAGCAGCTGGGGGTCGGGATCGGCGAGGATGCCGGGGTCATCATTCATCCGAATCGGGTACTCGAAGCCATCGGACCGGGCCATGTCGTACTCATCGACAGCCGGGAACTGGCTCACACCAACATCGCCGAGCTGTCGATGGGAGAAGCGGTATCCATCGAGCACATGATCCTGCATGCGCTGGTCAGCGGTCATGGCTTCGATATCGATGCCCGACGCTATCTCGACGCCGACGCACTCGCCACCTGTCTGGCGGAGGCTCCATGAACATTCTCGCCCATCGGGCCCTGCGCGGGCCGAACTATTACAGCCGTTATCCGGCCATCTTCATGCGGCTGGATATCGGGGAGCTCGAACACCGGCCCAGCGACAGCGTGCCGGGTATTGTCGAACGGATTACCGAGCTGTTGCCGACCCTACAGGAGCATCGTTGTTCGGTAGGGCAACCGGGTGGGTTTCTGGAACGGCTCGGCCGCGGCACCTGGGCCGGACATGTCGTCGAGCACGTCGCCATCGAACTGCAGAACCTGATCGGCTTCTCGGTCGGCTATGGCAAGACGGTGGACTCCTATGACCCCGGCATCTACAACGTGGTCTACCGCTATCGCGACGAGGCCTGTGGACTGGCCGCCGGAGAGGAGGCCGTCGAGCTTGTCGACCGGCTGTTCAACGGTGGTGATATCGACCTGCCGGCCATCATTGCTCGCCTCAAGGCCATACGCGAAGAGCACATGCTCGGCCCCTCCACGGCCTCGATCGTCGACGCCGCCCGGGCGCGCAATATTCCCTGGCAGCGGCTGAGCGAGAACACCAGCTACATTCAGCTGGGTCACGGCTACCGTCAGCAGCGCATTCAGGCAACGGTCACGGGCCGCACCGATCTGCTCGGCTACAGCATTGCCGATGACAAGGAGTGGACCAAACAGATCCTCGGCGACGCCGGTATCCCGGTACCTCACGGTCAGGTCTGTGACTCGCTGGAATCAGCGCTGGAAGCAGCAGTCCGAATCGGTTATCCGGTCGCACTCAAGCCGCTGGTCGGCAACCACGGCCGCGGTGTCAGCACGGATATCCGCGATGAAGCCGCCCTGCGCGACGCCTTCGCCATTGCCACCCGTCAGCATGAATCGATCATTGTCGAGCAGTACATCCGGGGCGAGGATCATCGTCTGCTGGTCATCGACGGCAAGCTGGTAGCTGCCGCCCGACGACGGCCGGCTCATGTCATCGGCGATGGCCACACCACCCTGCAAGCATTGCTGGAGCGGGAAAACCGGGATCCACGGCGCGGCATCGGCCATGAGAACCTGCTCACGCAGATCCACTTCGATGAACAGTCCCGGCGCCTGCTCGACCAGCAGGGCCTGACCCTGCAGAGCATCATCGCCGAGAACACGCCGGTCTTTCTGAAATCCACTGCCAACCTGAGCACCGGTGGCACGGCCACGGACGTCACCGATGATGTCCACCCCGAGGTGCGTTACGCGGCGGAACGCATCGCCCGCCTGATCGGCCTCGATATCATCGGCATCGACCTGCTGGCCGAAACCCTGACCCGTCCGCTGGAAGAGCAATCCGCCGCCGTGGTCGAGGTCAACGCCGGTCCCGGCTTTCGCATGCACCTCTCCCCCACACACGGCGAGGGACGCAATGTCGGCCATCACGTGATCGAGATGCTGTTTCCCGACAGCGAGGACAACGCCCGCATCCCGATCGTCGCGGTCACCGGTACCAACGGCAAGACCACCACGGTGCGCCTGCTTGCACATCTGCTGCGCCAGGCCGGCCGCAATGTCGGCATGGCCTGCACCGGCGCCATCGAGATCGACAATCACGTGATCATGCGCGGCGATTACAGCGGTCCGCAGGCGGCCACCATCGTGCTGCGTGAACCCACGGTCGAGTGCGCCGTGCTCGAGGTCGCCCGGGGCGGCATCATGCGCCGCGGGCTCGGCTTCGACGAGTGTGACGTCGGTGTCATGCTCAACATCGCCAGCGATCATCTCAACGAACATGACATTCATACCCTGGATGAACTGGCACGCTGCAAGAGCGTGGTGGTCGATGCCGTGCGCGAAGGGGGCAGCGCCGTGCTCAACGCCGATGATCCGCGGGTACTGGCCAGCCGGGAGTGGTCACGCGGGGAAGTCATCTTCTTTACCCTCGATCCGGCATCGGCGCCGGTCCGGGAGCATGTCGAACGGCACGGCGTGGCCTTTACCGTGCATGAGGAGCGCATAGTGATGCGTCAGGGGCGGGTTGAAGCGGAGATCATCCCGGTCATGAACGTCCCCCTGGCCTTCGAAGGCCATGCCCGCTTCAACGTTGCCAACGCCCTGGCGGCCAGTGCAGCCGCCCATGCGCTGGGCCTGAGCATTGCCGATATCCAGATGGGCCTGCAGACCTTCCATCCGACCCCGGGCCAGAACCCCGGGCGGACCAATCTGGTCGACGCCGACGGCATGAAGGTGCTGATCGATTATGGCCACAACGTCCCGGCACTCCTGGCACTGGGTGAGCTCATCGACCGCATCCCGGCCCGGCGGCGCATCGGCGTGGCCAGCGCGCCCGGCAACCGCCGCGACGAGGACCTCTTCGAACTGGGCGCGCAGCTGGCCCGCATGCACGATGTCGTCTTCCTTTACGAAACCGACGCCCGAGGGCGGCCCACGGGCGAAACCGTTGCCCTGCTGCTTGATGGCGCCCGCTCGGTCGCGGGCAGTTGTCGCATCGAGGTGGTCATGGATGAGAACGATGCCGTTGACCGGGCCTTCGAGGCAGGCGGCGAGGGTGACCTGCTGGTCCTGCTGATCGATGATATCGACAGTGCCATCGAACGCCTCCGGGGGCGCCGGTTTAACGCCCCCCCGTCGGAGGATCCGGCAGGTACCCGGCCATGACAGGCCATGATGAGCACCGTTCCCTGCTGACATTACTACAGGTCGGGTGCATCCAGGCGCCGGAAACGCTCGAGGCCAGCGAGATTCTGGTGGCGGATGGACGCATTGCCGCCCTGGGTCAGAACCTCGACATACCACGGAGCTGGCCCGTCCGGCGGGTCGAGGCGCGCGAACTGATCGCGGTACCGGCCTTCATTGATCAGCATGTCCATGTCACGGGCGGCGGCGGTGAAGGGGGCTGTGGCAGTCGCTGCCCGCCCATCACGGCCGGCGAGATTACCGCCATGGGCATCGGCACCGTGGTGGGCGTGCTGGGCACTGACAGTA
This sequence comes from Kushneria sinocarnis, assembly GCF_003633775.1. Lineage (GTDB taxonomy): Bacteria > Pseudomonadota > Gammaproteobacteria > Pseudomonadales > Halomonadaceae > Kushneria > Kushneria sinocarnis. Next base: position 120,700 of record NZ_RBIN01000009.1, on the reverse strand, counting down.
TCAGCCGCACGCCGGCGGATCTGCTGGCCGCGGTCCGCGGGCTGCGAGAGGCCGGCATTGCCGCCTACATGTATACCGGCGCCTATCGCGTGCCCCCCCCGACCCTGACCGGCGACATTCAGCGCGACCTGGCCTGGATTCCCGAAGTGCTCGGGCTGGGCGAAATTGCCATTTCCGATCATCGCTCGAGCCAGCCCCGCCCGGACGAGCTCGCACGACTGGTCAGCGAAGCGCGCATCGGCGCCATGCTGGCCGGCAAGCGCGGCATCTGTCATTTCCATCTGGGTGATGGCAGACGCGGCCTGGCGCCACTGCGGCGACTGCTGAGCGACACCGAGATCCCTGCCGAGCAGATCATTCCCACTCATGTAAATCGAAATCCGACCCTGCTCGAGCAAGCCGCGGACTACGCCCTCGCCCATGAAGCCGCCATCGACGTTACCGCCTTCGACGAACCCGGCGAGGGGCTCTCTGCCTTCGCTGCGGTAGTACGCCTGCTCGAACGGGGCGTACCCGTCGAGCGCATCACCCTGAGTTCCGATTGCAACGGCAGCCTGCCCGAGTTCGATCAGCAGGGGAACTATAGCGGTATGCGGGTGGCACGTAACACCGCCCTGATCAGCGACTGGCAGCGTCTTGTGCACGAGCGTGTACTGCCACTGGAGAGCGCGCTGGAGCTGATCTCCGGCAATGTCGCGCGGGTGCTCGGGCTACATCACTGCAAGGGGCGCCTGGCCGTCGGCTTCGATGCCGATATCACCCTGCTGGATGAAAACCTGCAACCGCGGCAGACATTTGTCGCCGGACGACGCCTTCATGGCGGCGAATAGCAATCCCCAATGGCGTCACGGAGCTTTGGCCCGACATCTGACCACTACAGAGGCCCATGCATCATGGGCGGCGGTGCTGCTGTCCCGGCAAGGGCTATCAGTGCCAGTCCCAGCGCCATGATCAGCAAGCCACCACACAGCGCCAGCCCATGAGTCAGTAGCGACTGCCAGCCGGGTGTAGAGCGCCCGGCAATACGCTGCATTCGTTCTCGCATCAGCACTGTCAGCGCAGCCAGACAGGAGGTCGTCAGTGCAGTGCCGACCGACATGGCCAGCACTTCCCCCACGCCAAGCCACCACTGCCCCAGCATGGCAGAAACGCCGAGCAGCATGATGGCACCACTGCAGCAGGCCGATGGCCAGAACAGCGCCAAGACTTTCGCGCCAGCCACCGCTTATCCTTTCAGGATCGACATGATGCGCTCGACCACAGCCGCAGCCGCCATGCGGGTGTGTCGGCGCAGTACCGAAGCGGCCATCCACCGGCACAAGGGCATGCATCGTGCCGAGCGGCGCCGAAGACATCGGTGCCCCGGCTGCGGATGCTGCCTCACACCGGCGCAGTTGCCACAGTCGACGGCCGGCGCGCAGCGTCAGCCACCCCCCCCAGCGCCACCACCAGGGCAAAGCTGATGCGTTCGATGATTGCACTACTCGCCATGCTTTCCCGGGTCAGCATTCCGAGCCCCAGCGTCAGACTCCCGACCAGGGCAACCGCAACCACACCCTGCATCAGGGCTGCCGCTGCCGTGAGTCGCAGACCACGACCCAGTGCTGCACGATGGGTCAACAGATAAGTTGAAATCACGGCCTTGCCATGGCCCGGTCCCACGGCGTGGAAGATGCCATAGCCCAGACTTAACCCCAGCAGCCAGAGAGCATGCGACAGTGATGCCTCACCCGAAAATCGCGTCAGAGCCATGGTCAGCCCACGCTGCAGGTAACGCTGCCAATCCAGCAGCACGAGCAGCAGATGCGTGAAAAACGCCTCACCTGTCGGCGATAAAGCCAGTCCGATCAGGATCAGCACCACCATCAGAACGGATACCAGCCTTACGGGACGCGACATTCAAGCACTCCGGTATCGGCAAAATAGCGACCAAGACCGGCAGGGGCGTTTCCGGTCATATCGATGGCGGAAGCCGCAGCCACCTTCTTCGGATCAGGATCGGCGTGCTGAACCGATGTGCTGCATCCCTTCGGTGCGTCTACCAGGGTCAGTGGCGATTCAGTCTTGTCATCGTAGAGAAACTCGATGAAGTAAGTATCGTCGTAGATCTGCCAGCGCAGGGAGTTCCCGGCAGGCGCTTGCGGTCTGGCCAGCGGCAGAATGAAAAAGAATTCCACCCGTTGATCGCTCATCATGGTGGTGTAATCCGTTACCTAGCCGAGCTCGAGCTCCTTCTCTCCCCGATATACGTGCGTGAGATAGTGTTCTCTTGCCAAATTGGTCACGATCTCATGGCCCAGCGTATCCAGCCGCTGCTGCATGGACCCCCCATCCTTTACCCGGGCGAGCTCTTCGGTCAGTGTCAGGCTATAGAAGGGATCCATCTTCCAGTGTTGCTCCAGTGCCGTCATTCGACCCTGGTCGTCGAACAGCACACGCACCGTATAATCCACCCAGCCATGCGGATGGGCAGACGCCAGTGGCGCCATCATCAGCATGCCCAGTGCCAACAAGCCGATCGCAACATGTCGGATACCCTTATCTCGAATACCCTTTGCCGGAACACCATACGATCGCCGTAACCCCCTGCCCTTCCACACGACTCGAGACACCTCATGACGCTGACCGAGAAAGGACATGGCTGCCATGTGTATCCCTTGCACAGCCACGCATGTCTGGCGGGAAGCGCACCGCCCCTTCCAGCTCGTCGGTAGTTTGCCCGGAGCAGACAAGGGATGGAAGCAGGCACTGAAATGAAAAAAACCGACTATTGAAGCCGGTCGTTACAGGTCGCCGCGCAACGGGGGGGAATGACGAGCCCGTCCTGTTGGCCCCTGAACAACGCCAGGACGTTCCGAAGCGAATCTGCTTCTTCCGCTGGCGTGTATTCGGACATGAAAGATTCGGGCATTAAAAAACCGGCCATGAGGCCGGTTTTCTGCAATTCGGTGGCGGAGAGGGAGGGATTCGAACCCTCGAAGCCTTTCGACTTACACACTTTCCAGGCGTGCTCCTTCGACCACTCGGACACCTCTCCGCATTGTGGTTTCAAGGGGCGCCCCCTCGAAACGGCGCACAGTCTGTCATGAGCTGGCCCGGATTGCAACCATCCGGTATTACTGGCGCGTCAGGCGCAGCGTCTCCGGGGGCTGCTCGCCGGGCGTGGCCCGCCACGGATTGATATCCAGCCCGCCACGACGGACATAGCGCGCCATCACCAGCAGTCGCTCGGGGTTGGCCTCGCGCATGATATCGGTAAACATCCGCTCCACGCAGTGCTCGTGAAAATCCTGATGGTTGCGAAAGGAAACAATGTAGGCCAGCAGGCCATGGTGATCGAGTACCGGGCCCCGATAGCGGATCAGCACACTCCCCCAGTCGGGCTGCCCCGTGACCGGGCAGTTGGACTTGAGCAGATGCGAGTGCAGCGTCTCCTCGACCACCTCGTCACCGGTAATCAGAAAGGATGGCTCCGGCGTGAAGGTATCGATCTCGATATCCAGCTCGTCGAGGCATCTGCCGGGCAGCCGGGCCGGCGCCAGGGCCGCGTCATCGACCCCGAACAGGGTGACCTCCACCTCGGCGCCGGTGGCTTCGGTAAGATCCCGCTTGAGAGTGCGGCGCACCTCGACCGACGAGGCAAAGCGCTGCTGATTGAAGCTGTTGAGATAGAGCTTCCAGGATTTCGACTCGATCAGCCGCGGCGACTCCGCCGGCACCCGGAAGCGGGCAATCGCCACCACCGGCTTGCCGCGCGGCTCAAGCCAGGAGAGCTCGAACGCCTGCCACTCGTCCTCGCCCTCGAAGGGCAGCTCATCCTCGTCGATGTCCAGCGCTTCGCGTGTGGTGGCGCGGTCGATGGCATACAGCAGCGCCGCATCATAGTGATCCGGATAGGCTGATGCCTGCCCCAGCGGGGCACCGTCGAGGAGTTCGTCACTCATGTGGTCAGCTCCGCAGCCCCTTGCCTCGCTCCAGAAGTTTCAGCCCGACGACGAAGAACACCACAATGAATGCCGCAATGGCCGAAACCGCCCAGCCGACATCGATATCGGAAATGCCCAGGATACCGTATCGGAACGTATTGACCATATACAGGATCGGATTGATCAGCGAAACCCCCTGCCAGAAATCGGGCAGCGTATGAATCGAGTAGAACACCCCGCCCAGATAGGTCAGCGGCGTCAGCACGAAGATCGGCACGATCGAGATGTCATCGAACTTGTTGGCCAGCAGCGCATTGATGAAACCGCCGACCGAAAACAGCAGCGCGGTCATGATCACCACCACGGCCGTCAGCAGCGGATGCACCATGTGCAGATCGGTGAACAGCAGCGACACGATGGTCACGATGATGCCCACGCACAGGCCACGGGCAGCCCCGCCCACGACATAGCCCGACAGGATCAGCCAGTTGGGCATCGGCGAGATGATCAGTTCCTCGACACTGCGCTGAAACTTGTTGCCGAAAAAGGAAGACGCCACGTTGGAGTAGCTGTTGGTAATGACCGACATCATGATCAGTCCGGGGACGATGTAGCTCATGTAATCGACCCCATCCATCTGCCCGACCCGCGAGCCGATCAGATTGCCGAAAATGATGAAATACATCGTCATGGTGATCGATGGCGGCAGCAGGGTCTGCGGCCAGATACGCATGAAGCGGCGGATCTCGCGCACGATGATCGTCCACAGGGCGATGGCCAGCTGGCGCATGCTCATGACCGGATCTCCCCGCCCTGCGGCGCCGAGCCGCTGCTCTGCTCTACCAGACTCACGAACAACTCCTCCAGACGGTTGGCGCGGTTGCGCATGGACACCACATCCACGCCCTGCTCCCCCAGCTGATGGAAGGCATCATTGAGTCGCTGCCCCTTCTCGATCGACAGCATCAGCTGGGAAGCATCGACCTGCTCTACCTCGAAGCCGGCAAGACTGGGGGTGGCCTCGATCGGCCGGGCCAGGTCGAGCAGGAAGGTTTCCCGGGTCAGCTGGGTCAGCAGGTCACGCATGGAGGTGTTCTCGACAATCTCGCCGTGATTGATGATGGCGATGTTGCGACAGAGGTTCTCGGCTTCCTCGAGATAGTGCGTGGTCAGGATGATCGAGGTGCCCTCTTCGGCGTTGATGCGCCGCATGTAGGACCACATGCTGCGCCGCAGCTCGATATCCACGCCAGCGGTCGGCTCGTCCAGGATCAGCAGCCGCGGTCGGTGAATCAGCGCCCGGGCGATCATCAGGCGACGCTTCATGCCGCCGGAGAGCATGCGGGCAGTGGCATGGCGCTTCTCCCACAGCCCGAGATCCTCGAGCAGCTGCCGGCAGCGGTCCCGGCACTCGCGCATCGACAGGCCGTAGTAGCCGGCCTGGGTCAAAACGATATCCTCGACCTTCTCGAACTGGTTGAAATTGAACTCCTGGGGAACCACGCCCAGCTGATACTTGGCCCGGGAGAAATCCCGATCGATATCGATGCCGTGAATCTTTACCTCACCGGCCGTCTTGCGTACCAGCGAGCTGACCACGCCCAGGGTCGTCGACTTGCCCGCACCGTTGGGGCCCAGCAGGGCAAAGAAGTCGCCCTGGGGCACTTCCAGATCAATCCCCTTCAATGCATGAAAGCCATTGTCGTAGACCTTGGTCAGGCCACGAATGGACAGGGCAGGTTCTGCCATGAAGAACTCCAGTCTCGACGAGCATCACCGGTTCGAGACGCTCGATTGCAGGCTGTCGCCACGATCATCGCGATCACGTCCGGATCGGCGTCGATCATGCGGGGGCAGTAGTCTAGCACGTCGCGATGAACGTGATGACGCGGCACGTGAAATTCGTTAGCAGACCATCGACGTGGTCACTCATCGAACGAGCACTGCAGCACTGACCGGCCATCTGCAGCGTCGGAAAATCCGGCGAGAAGAAAGGAAATGGCGTCCCGTAGGGGGTTCGAACCCCTGTTACCGCCGTGAAAGGGCGGGGTCCTGGACCACTAGACGAACGGGACGCATTGGAGCGGGAAACGAGATTCGAACTCGCGACCCTCGCCTTGGCAAGGCGATGCTCTACCACTGAGCTATTCCCGCGATCCACGTGACGAGCACGAGATCGAAGATGGCGTCCCGTAGGGGGTTCGAACCCCTGTTACCGCCGTGAAAGGGCGGGGTCCTGGACCACTAGACGAACGGGACGCATGGAGCGGGAAACGAGATTCGAACTCGCGACCCTCGCCTTGGCAAGGCGATGCTCTACCACTGAGCTATTCCCGCATGCGACTTCGAAGTGCGATGGTTGGCGTCCCGTAGGGGGTTCGAACCCCTGTTACCGCCGTGAAAGGGCGGGGTCCTGGACCACTAGACGAACGGGACGTGTGGCCTTCGCCTCATCGAAGTGGCGCGAATATTACCCGCCTGCTCCCGGGGTGTCAACCCGAAGGTGCCCCTTCCAATCATCCGGTGTTGTCCCCATTGTGACAGGGACGACATCAACGGCGCCGTTGCAGCGCTGCACACAGGCAGTGAGCGATGCAATGGCCGTCATCCTGCAGGAGGCTTGCATGGACAAGGTTACCCGTACCGATGCCGAGTGGCGTGAGCAGCTGACCGATGAACAGTACCGGGTCACACGCCAGGCCGGCACCGAACGCCCCTTTACCGGTGACTATCAGGTCGAGCCGGTACAGGGCATCTACCACTGCATCTGCTGTGGCGCCCCGCTGTTCGAAAACGAGCACAAGTTCGAGGCTCACTGTGGCTGGCCGAGCTTCGATCGCCCGCTGGCCGATGCCGCCATCGAGGAGCACGAGGACACCAGCATGGGGATGCGACGCATCGAGGTCACCTGCCGCCGCTGCGACGCCCATCTGGGGCATGTCTTCCCCGATGGGCCGCGTGACACGACCGGCATGCGCTACTGCATCAATTCGGTGGCGCTGACCTTTCACCAGGGCGAGTGATTCCGGCAGGCCCTGCTGATAACCTCTGCGCCGGGCGGGCCATGATCGTCCCGCCCCCTGTACGGCTTCCCACCGCCGAAAGCCCCTTCAAACGGAGACGCTGCCATGCTCGGCTGGTACCCCGGTCACATGCACAAGGCCCGCCGTCAGATCAATGAGACGCTACCGGAGATCGATGTCGTCATCGAGGTGCTCGATGCCCGACTCCCCTACTCCAGCAGCAATCCCATGCTGGCGGAACTGGTACGCCACAAGCCGACCCTCAAGATCCTTACCCGGGCCGATCTGGCCGATCCGGCACAGACCCGCGTGTGGACCGAGCACTTCAATGCACGGGGGGATACCCGGGCGCTTGCCGTGGTCACCACCGAGGGCAGGCAGCTCAAGCGCATTGCCGGACTGTGCCGCGAACTGGCCGGCCATGTGCGCACCGACCGGGACGTCCGGGTAATGGTGATGGGCATTCCCAATGTCGGCAAATCGACCCTGATCAATGGTCTGGCCGGTCGGGTAATTGCGAAGGTCGGCAACGAGCCGGCCGTCACCAAGCGTCAGCAGAAGATCCGTATTGCCGGCGGCGTGGCCCTGACCGACACCCCCGGTGTCCTGTGGCCGCGCATCGAGGACCAGGCCAGCGCCTACCGGCTCGCCGCCAGCGGGGCGATTCGCGATACGGCGCTGGAGTACACCGATGTTGCCACCACCATTGCCCTGGAACTGAAGTCGCGTTACCCACAGGCCCTGAAACAGCGCTATCGGCTGGAAACCCTCGGCGCCACCGGCGAAGAGATCGTGACCGCCATCGCCGCCAAACGCGGCGGTCTGCGCAGCGGCGGCGAAGTCGATCTGCATCGTGGCGCCGAGGTCCTGCTGATGGATCTGCGCGGCGGCAAGCTCGGCCGTCTGACGCTGGAGACGCCCGATGACATCGTGCCACCCGAAGTGCTTGCCGAACGCCGGGCAGCCGAGCAGCACGGCAGTACCGACGAGCGTTCCGACGCCTGATCGCCCACGCCGGTTTGCCTCTTGCCAACAGCGCGGTATTCTTGATCATTCGCCCGGCGGCGCTGGCGTCGACAGCCGCCTGCGGCCATGATCGCTCTCAACCCCGCGCTGGATAACCGAACGCATGACCTCACCGATTCACAAGTCCCGCAAGCTCGACCACGTTTGCTACGACATCCGCGGTCCGGTACTCGAACACGCCAAGCGGCTCGAGGAGGAAGGCCACCGGCTGCTCAAGCTGAACATCGGCAACCCTGCGCCCTTCGGTTTCGAGGCGCCCGAGGAGATCCTCCAGGACGTGATGCGCAACCTGCCGACCGCCCAGGGCTACTGCGACTCCAAGGGGCTCTATTCGGCGCGCAAGGCGATCATGCAGGAATGCCAGCGCAAGGATATCCCCGGTGTCGGCATCGAGGACATCTATGTCGGCAACGGCGTCTCCGAACTGATCGTGATGGCAATGCAGGCCCTGCTCGATGACGGCGACGAGGTCCTGATCCCCGCCCCCGACTATCCGCTGTGGACGGCAGCCACCAACCTGTCAGGTGGCCGGCCGGTGCACTACCTGTGCGACGAGCACAACGAGTGGATGCCCGACATCGAGGACATGCGCTCGAAGATTACCGCCCACACCCGGGCACTGGTGATCATCAACCCCAACAACCCCACCGGTGCGGTCTACTCCGCCGAAGCCGTGCGCCAGATGCTCGAACTGGCACGCGAACACAACCTGATCGTGTTCAGCGACGAGATCTACGACAAGATCCTCTACGACGGGACCGAGCATGTCTCGACCGCCGCGCTGGCCGATGACCTGCTGATCCTCACCCTCAACGGCCTGTCGAAGAGCTATCGCTGCGCCGGCTTTCGTTCCGGCTGGATGATCCTCTCCGGCGAGCGGCGTCACGCCCGCGATTTCATTCAGGGCCTCGACATGCTGGCGTCGATGCGCCTGTGCGCCAATGTCCCGGCCCAGCACGCCATCCAGACGGCGCTGGGCGGTTACCAGTCGATCAACGACCTGGTACTGCCCGGCGGGCGGCTGCTGGCCCAGCGGGACGCCGCCTGGCAGAAGCTCAACGCCATCCCCGGGGTGAGCTGCGTCAAGCCGAAGGGGGCACTCTACATGTTCCCCCGGCTGGACCCCGAGATGTACGATATCCGGGACGATCAGCAGCTGGTGCTGGATCTGCTGCTCGAGGAGAAGATCCTGATGGTCCAGGGCACCGCCTTCAACTGGCCGGACCCGAACCATCTGCGCATCGTCACCCTGCCCTGGGTGGATCAGCTCGAGGATGCCATCGACCGCCTCGGACGTTTTCTCGCACGCCGCCGGTAATCCCCTAAACCATCCTTAACGGATGATTGAAACGAAACGGCTCAGGACTTATCTAAGGCGTGAAACGCGACTCGTATCGCGACTTACCAAGCCCTATCGGAGATCCATCACATGATGAGGATTGTCCTTTTCCTGGTCACCAACCTGGCCGTTGTGCTGGTCGCCAGCGTGACCCTGCGCATTCTGGGCGTGGACAGCTATCTCGATGGCGCCGGCGGCCTGAACCTCAACAGCCTGCTGATCTTCTGTTTCATCTTCGGCATGGCGGGTTCCCTGATCTCGCTGCTGCTGTCCAAGAAGATGGCCAAAATGAGTACCCGGGCACGCATCATCGAGCAGCCCGGCAACTCGACCGAACAGTGGCTGATCAGCACCGTGGGTGAGCTCTCCCGCGATGCCGGTATCGACATGCCCGAAGTGGGCGTCTTTCCGGCCCGTCAGGCCAATGCCTTTGCCACCGGCTGGAACAAGAACGCCGCGCTGGTGTGTGTCTCCGAGGGGCTGCTCGAGCAGATGCGCCCCGAGGAAGTGCGCGCCGTGCTGGGTCACGAGATCGGTCACGTGGCCAATGGCGACATGGTGACCCTGGCGCTGATCCAGGGGGTGGTGAACGCCTTTGTGATGTTCTTCGCCCGCATTGCCGCCATGGTTCTCGACAACTTCCTGCGCAGTGACGAGGAAGGCGGCGGCCTGGGCTTCTTCGGTTACATCGCCGTGGTGTTCGCGTTCGAGATGGTCTTCGGCATCGCCGCCTCGGTGATCGTCGCCTGGTTCTCGCGCTGGCGCGAATATCGTGCCGACGCGGCCGGCGCCCGGCTGGCCGGCAGTGGTGCCATGATCAATGCCCTGAACCGTCTCAAGGCGCAGAAGGACATGCAGGACGAAATGCCGGGCTCGATGACCGCGTTCGCGATCACCACCGGCCAGACCCGGCAGTTCATGGAGAAGCTGTTTGCCAGTCATCCGCCGCTGGATGATCGCATCCGGGCCCTCAAGGAAGCGGCCTACCGCCAGTAAGCCGGCACTATCCGCGCTTCCGGCCCGCTTTCGTGGCGGGCCTTTTCATGCACGCCAGGCAGTCAGCCCTGCTTGCCTGCCAGACGCAGCGAAAAGCCGGCGCTGACGATGATGTCGCGCAGCTCGCCGGCGTTGTGCTTGAGACTCACCCGCAGGGTGGAGAACTCGCGTCGCAGCGGATACTCCCGGCGCATGCGATCAAAGCCCTCCGCCATGCCATAGTGGCGGCGGTAACGCTCCAGCAGCATGGCGTCGCGGCGAATGTCATAGCAGGCGCGGGCGCACAGCATCAGTGCCTCCAGCGGTGGCGCCCAGCCGGTCAGGGTAATCCGGCGCAGCCATGACTCCGGCTTGAGCTGTCCGAGCCGCTTGCGTACCGGCAGTCCGAAATGCCGGCTCATGGCCTGATGAATCATGTCGGTGCCGGCCATCTTGCCATCCACGCTGTAGCCGGCCACATGCGGGGTGGCAATATCCACCAGCCGATAGAGGGCCTCGTCGATGGTGGGCTCGCCCTCCCACACATCCAGAATCACGCGCAGGTCGCGGTGTGCCTCCAGACGCCGGCACAGCGCGCCGGTATCGACGCACTCCCCCCGCCCGGCACTGATCAGGATCTGGCCGGAACGCAGTGCCGCGATCCGCCGCTCATCGAGCAGATGGTGAGTGGGATGCGCGCCATCGCGCACCAGCGGGGTATGCAGACAGAGCACATCGGTGCGCTCGATCAGGGTATCGAGATCGACGAAATCCTCGCGCTCCTCGGCATCGGCCCGCGGTGGATCGCAGATCAGACAGGGAATATCCAGCGCTTCGAGCCGGGCCTGCAGTCGGCTGCCGACATTGCCGGCGCCCACGATGCCCACGGTACGTCCGGTCAGGGCCTCGCCATCCTGCTCGCTCATCAAAAGCAGCCCGGAAAGCACGTAATCAACCACCGACTCGGCATTGCTGCCCGGCGCACTGGCAAAGCCGATGCCCTGCTCGTGCAGCCAGTCGACATCGACGTGATCGACCCCGATGGTCGCCGTGCCCACGAATTTCACCCGGGTGCCAGCCAGCAGTGTGGCATCCACCCGGGTTACCGAACGCACCAGCAGCACATCGGCATCAAGCAGCTGGTCGCGCGTCATGCTCCGGCCCGGCAGGCGAATCACTTCACCGTGGTCACCGAAGAACTCATCGATCAGCGGGATGTTTTCATCCGCCACAATACGCATCATGATCCCCTTTCCGGATTCCGACATGACCGGCACCCGACCCTGCGTCGCCATGCCGATCGGCTTTGTTCCCTTCACTGCGGCCTTTACAATCAGGCAGCTGTACCCGGGGGCAGCATGCCTTGCAGTATTCTCTCATCAGTGTGGAGTGACGAGTGATCATTCGCTGGGAAAGCGGCCACGACTATGTGCTGATACACGTTCACCGCGACATGCTCGGTGACTGGATCCTCAGTCGCGCCTGGGGCCAGATCGGCACGGGCTACGGCGGCCTGCGCCACGCTCTGGCCGAGAGTTTCGAACAGGCCATGACCTGGGTCGACAGCATCGATCACATCCAGACCTCGCGCGGCTTCCAGCGGGTCCTGACCAGCGAGGATGACGACACCCCGGAAGCCCGCGATGCGCTCGCCCAGCTGCACCGTCTCGATCCGGGCTGAAAGACCGGCAACCGGCGCCGGACAGTGCCGGAGCACGCACACGCCGGAGGCCCCCTGCTGCTACTGCACCGCAGCTTCATGCCGATGCCGGATCACGAAGACATGGTGAATGCCCGGACGTCGCTCGAAATCCGGGTCCAGCATGGCCTTCGAGCGCTCATCGACATCAAAGCGCTCGCGCAGTGCGTCATCGAGGCGGAAGCGGCGCTGATTGTTGGAGAACAGCAGCGTGCCGCCCGGGGCCAGCCGGGCCATGGCCAGCTCCACCAGCCGGACATGATCGCGCTGCACATCCAGCGCCTCCTCCATCTTCTTCGAGTTGGAAAAGGTCGGCGGGTCGAGAAAGATCAGATCGAAACTGTCGCGGGCGCGCTCCAGCCACTGCAGGCAGTCGGCGCGTACCAGCTGATGGCGCTTTTCATCCAGCCCGTTGAGGCGGAAGTTCTCCCGCGCCCAGTCGAGATAGGTATTGGAGAGATCAACGCTGACGCTCGAGTGTGCCCCGCCCAGCGCCGCATGAACGGTAGCCGTGGCGGTATAGCAGAACAGGTTGAGAAAGCGCTGCCGGCTGGCATGCGCCCCCAGCCAGCGGCGCACCGGCCGGTGGTCGAGAAACAGCCCGGTATCGAGATAGTCGCGCAGATTGACCAGCGCCCGGATCGGTGACTCCATCACCTCCAGCCGCTGCCCCGAATCGGCCTGGCGCTCATACTGGGAGCGCCCGCTCTGACGCTGGCGCCGCTTGAGATATACCGCTTCCGGGTCGACCTCCAGCACCTCGGGCAGGACGCCCAGCGCTTCCATCAGCCGCTTTTCGGCCTGCTGCGGGTCAACCGAACGCGGTGGCACGTACTCCTGTACATGCACCCGGTCGGCATAGCAGTCGATCGCCAGCGCATATTCCGGCATGTCGGCATCATAGAGCCGGTAGCACTGCTCGCCGCTGCGCCGAAGCCATTTCGCCAGACGCTTGCGGTTCTTGCGCAGCCGGTTGGCAAACATCCGTGCCCCCTCGGAGTGCCGCGCCGGCGCACTCTCCGACGACACGGCCTGCGGCTCGCTGCCGCCCGCTTCCCCTGCGCGCTCCTCGGCATCAGGCGCAGCGCCTGACGCATCCTGCCGGGGGTGGATCTCGATCAGCAGCAGCTTGCAGTCGAGCTGCCCGTTCTTCAGCGCGTACTGGCGGTGCGCGCGCAGGCCGAGGCGGTGACCCAGCTCGGGGTTACCGGTAAACAACGCCAGCGACCAGCCCGGAAAGTGCTGGCGCAGCGCGCTGCCCAGCTTCTGATAAAGCACCACCAGCCCGGGCAGCTCCCCGAGCCGCTCGCCATAGGGCGGATTGGTAATGATCAGCCCATGCGCCATGTCGCGCATGGCATGCGGCTGCGTCAGCGTTTCGGCTTCCGCGAGCACGAACTCGAGCTGTTCGGTCAGTCCGGCCCGCTCGGCATTGTTGCGGGCCGCCCGGATTGCCCGTCGATCCCGATCCCGCCCCTGCAGCAGGCAGGGTGGATGCTGCCGCCCCCGGGCAGCGCGCGCCTCGGCCTCGCTGCGAACCTGCTCCCAGAGCGCTGCATCATGCAGTGCCCAGCCGTGAAAGCCGAAGCGGCGCCGGGCGAGATTGGGCGCGATATCACAGGCCATCATGGCCGCCTCGATCACCAGCGTGCCCGAGCCGCACATCGGATCCAGCAGCGGCTCACCGCGTTCGGCGCGCTCGGGCCAGCCGGCTCGCATCAGCAGCGCTGCCGCCAGGTTCTCCTTGAGCGGGGCTCCCCCGCCTTCGCGCCGGTAACCCCGCAGATGCAGGCTCTCACCGCTGAGATCGATCCCCAGGGTCAGGGTCTGATGATGAAAGTGCGCATGAATGCTCAGGTCCGCGGCTTTCGGCTCCACCACCGGACGAGAGCGCCCTGCCGCCATCACTGCCTCGACCACCCCGTCCTTGACGCACTGGGCACCGAAGCGGGTATGACGAATGTGCTCACTGGTGCCATGAAAATCGACGCGGATCGTCGCCGTTTCGGCGATCTCCTCCTGCCAGGCAAGCCCCGCCGCAGCCCGGGTGATCGCAGCACCATCCGGCACCCCTTCCACCCGGGCCAGCAGCCGCACGATGCGATTGGCCAGCCGCGACCACAGACAGAGCCGATAGAGCGTCGCGCTGTCGGCCCGGCCCATCACCCGGGCACTGGAAGTCTGCGTCACGCTGGCCCCCAGCGCAGTCAGCTCCTCGACCAGCAGGCCTTCCACGCCCCACGGGCAGGTCGCCATGAAGTCCATCATCAGGGAATTATCGGATTGCAAGTCAGTGGCGCTCATCGAATTCGAATCATGGTGGCAGAGAGAGTGAGGCTGTCATATTGCTGAAAGGTTTAAGAAGTGCACATGCTTAGAAGAAAAGAATTTTCGACACCCGGGAAGTGCTGACTGATGATGACAGTGTAGCTACACAAGGCACGTGCTGTTGTCATCCGCGGAATCATCGATGCTCGCCCGACTGGCCGGGCGGGTGCATAAATCCCTCGTGCAAGAGGTAAGCCGATGAAGCGACAGAAACGAAACCGTTCACAAAAAGCTTACATCCATGGTTACAAGGCCGGCGTTTCCGGACGCTCCCGGGACCAGTGTCCCAGTCAGGACATCGACCTGCGTGAATACTGGATGAGCGGCTGGCGTGAAGGCCGCGAGGATAACTGGTCCGGCATGACCGGCATCGCCGGTATTCACAAGAATCCACGCGTGCTCTAGAGCTCTCCGGCACTCGCCGGGCGACTGAATCGCCCCTGCCTTCTCCCGTCACCACGGGGCACGGGGCAGCGGGTTGCAGGCGATGAAGCATTCGATCCATGGAAGGCTCGAGCTGCTCGGGCCTTTTTAACGTTCCGACCCTGCGATTGCCCGCTCAGGATACCCTGGTGCCGCTCAGGCAAGCGCCCGCGCACACTCGCCGACCAGCGCCGGGCCCCGGTAGATCAGCCCCGTATACAGCTGGACCAGATCCGCTCCGGCAGCACGCTTCTCCCGCGCGTGCTCGGCTTCCAGAATGCCGCCGACACCGATGATGACCACCCCGGGCAAACGCTCGCGCAGCGCTGCAATCATCCGGGTCGACGCCTCCCGCACCGGTGCGCCGGAAAGCCCGCCGCTCTCCTTGCCGAGGCGGGAACCAGCCACGGCCGTGCGGGATATCGTGGTATTGGTGGCAATCACGGCTTCCACGCCGCTTTCGGCCAGGCAGTGCGCTACCAGCTCGAGTTCCTCATCGCTCATGTCGGGCGCGATCTTGACCGCCAGCGGCACGTGCCTGCCGTTCTGGACATCGAGGCGCATCGCCGCTTCCGTCAGCGTGGTCAACAGCTGCTGCAGATGATCGCCGAACTGCAGCTCACGCAGACCCGGCGTATTGGGCGAGGAAATATTGACGGTGACATAGTCGGCATGGGCGTGCACCGCCTCCAGGCAGCTCAGATAGTCCGCGGCGGCATCGGCCACCTCGGTGGTCAGGTTCTTGCCGATGTTGATGCCCAGTACGCCATTGAAATGGCGCTGCCGGACATGCTCGACCAGCGGCTCGACGCCGCTGTTGTTGAACCCCATGCGATTGATGATCGCCTGATATTCCGGCAGCCGGAACAGCCGGGGCCGCGGATTGCCGGGCTGGGCCCTGGGCGTCACCGTGCCGACCTCGAGAAACCCGAAGCCCAGTGCCCCCAGCGCATCGACATGCGCACCATCCTTGTCCAGCCCCGCTGCCAGACCGACCCGATTGGGAAAACGCAACCCCATCAGGGTCACCGGCGATTCGAACGCTTCACCGCCCAGCGCCCGGCTCAGCCGCCAGCGATGCGCCAGATCCAGCGCCGTCAGGGTCACGCCATGGGCGGTTTCGGGGTCGAGGCGGAACAGCAGGGCTCGAGCAGGCGAATACATCAGGGGATCTCGACAGTGGAAAGGCGGCAGTATACGCAGCCGCCGTGTTCACGTCACGGCGGCTGCCGGAGCGCTACTTCTGCTCGACGCGCAGCGTGTAGCTGTCGTTGCCGGAACGGGCCGAGCCGTATTTCTGGCCGTTGACGCGGATCGAGTAAACCCCGGGCTGGAGCTGCTCACGGATATGGAAATCGCCATCCAGCCCCTGACCGCTGTCACTGGCCACCACATCGCCATCGGCATTGACCACTTCGGCAGAGAGCCGGTAGCTGCCCTGGTTGGCACCGAAGGAGGAGCTCTCCACCACCACGGTACCGGGCTGCATGACTTCGAATTTCAGCACCTCGCCCTTCTCGCGAATCGAGAGATCCCGCAGCACCCGTTGCTGCATGGGCGTTACGTTGTCCTGACCGGAAGAGGCTTCACTCGAGGAGGACGATGGCGGCGGTGTCGTACCACCTGATGCAGCGTCGGAGGCCTGCGTCGGCTGACCGGCATGCTCCGATGAAGCAATGGCCGGGGGCTGGCTGCCGGTGGTCGAAGTGCCGGCCGAGGTCCGGTCAGCACTGCCGGCGACCGTGCGCTCCAGTGCTTCGCCACTCGGCCCCGGCGATGCCGGCAGCGGACTGGGAGAGGTGACCTGGCTGGCACTGCGCTGCGAAGCACCGATCCCGGCGCTGGTCGCCTGCGGCGCCAGTCGCGGCGGCTGACCATCCTGACCGTCGCGATCCGCTGCCGCCACTGCCCCGGCCGGTGCCAGCCGCTCGACCCGATTCTGATCCCCGAGTCCCTGCTGGTTGTCGAGATTGACCACCCGTACCGTGACACTCTGATGGCCGTCCCGGGCGGGGCCCCGGCTGCGTCCGGAGATGGTGACCGTATACTGCCCCGGCGCGAGCGTCTCGGTCATGGCGATGCCGTTGGTCCGCTCGTTGCCGTCGGCCTGTTCGAGCGCCACGCCATCGGCATTCTTCAGCACGCCGTGTACCTCGTAGGCACCGGAGGCGCCGGGAAATCCACCGGCCTCGATGCGATAGCGCCCCTGCTTGCTGATCTCGAACTCGTGGGTCAGCGGCTTGTCTCCCAGAAAGAGACTGCGGCTCTGACGATCGGAGCTGTTGTGCAGCGAATCGGAGAGATCCACCTGGGAGGCGGCCGCCTCCGCCCGCTTGAGCGCCGCACTCTTGTCCGCCAGCACGGGCTGGCTGACCAGCACGCCCAGGCTCACGCTCACACCTACTACCAGTCGAAATGTCCTGCCTGTCATCATCGTTGTCACCGACGGTTCCGATTCGCTCATCGACACCCGCAGGACCACGACACCGGGCCGCCCCCGCCCTCACGGAGCAGCCACCGCCGCCCGCGGGGTCTGCCAAAACCGGCCCAGCATACCAGAGCCGAAAGCCGCTGCGAGGAATTGATCAGCCGGAAGTGGCACAGGTGTCGAGCCCCACCCCGCTCTCGCGGGGAGCGGTCAGCTCGATTCGATCCCCGACCCTCAGCTGACATCCGCTGCCCTCGAGTACCACGGCATTCTCGCCGAAGAAGGCCCCGGCACGATCGGTGTGGTGATAGCCCAGCAGGGTATCCAGGGGCTCGCCCGCCTCGACGATATCACCGCTGCACTGATCCACGGTGGTCACCCGGCAGCGCTGGCAGGGCTTGCAGAGCCAGAGCGTGACACCGCTGCCCACCAGATGCTGGTGATAGTGTTCGGCAAAGGGTCGCGTGCCGCCGAGCACGATATTGGGGCGAAAGCGCGCCATCGGCACCGGCCGATGCTCACCGGCCGCCAGGCGCCGGTTGAGATCCTCGAGCGAAGCGGTGGTGGTCACCAGCAGCGGAAACCCGTCGGCAAACCCGGTTCTGGCTTCCAGCGATCCCAGCCGCTGCGGATCGACCAGCCGATGATTGTCGGATGGTACCCGCTTGAGTCGCAGTGATTCGCCATGCCAGCAGCCCAGCACGCCGGTCAGCCAGGCCGCGGCCTCTTCACCCTCGTCGACGCCGGCACAATGATCGCGAAAGATCCTGAGCGGCTCGGCCGGCCCCGTCGGTCGGGTCAGCGGCACGAACAGGTGGCGGCGATCGGGCGCACAGAGAATGAGATGAGAGGCGTCGAAATGAACCTCGAGGGTGGCCATCATCGGCAGCTCGCGCTGGGTAATGAAACGACCGCTGGCGGTCGTCACCATCCAGCGGCGGTCCAGGGCCAGCCCCTCTTCGGTCAGTTCGGCGGTTTCAAGCGCGATACCGCCGAGCGACTTGACGGGATAGATGTTGAGCGCGGTGATTTCAGCCATGAGCGGACCCCGGGTTGGTCGTATCGGCGCCGAACGCCCGCCGCCGGCGGGCAGCGAATGGCACGCTTTTTCTTCATTACCGTTTTATCAGCGCGGCCGAAGGTGTACAACGCCTCATGCGCCCCTATCCTTTCACCCGTTGCGGACCCCTGCCATGCGTAATGATCATTCCGACAATGCCCGACAGCACGACCATGAACAGCCCCCCGAAGGCCATTCACCGATCGGCAAGATTGCGGTAGCCGTCGCCTTTCTGGGCATTGTCGCCTTCTTCGTGTTCGCCCTCGTGGCCGACTGAAGGGCGCCGGCGGCACCACGAAAAACGCCGCCCGGTGGGCGGCGTCGGCAGGGGTGGCCCGGCAGGCCGGCCGTCAGTGCTGGCTTTCCGCCAGCTCGCCGAGGGCCCGAACCGCCACGGTGAACAGGGCATAGCCGGTCTGGCTGCCGGAGTGCACTTCCTCGAGCAGATCACACCAGCGATCGATGCGGCCGCGATGCACCTCGAGCCAGTGCTCGACCCGCTCATCCACCTCAAGGGGCGCGGACTCCAGCCGCAGCACGCTGGAAGTCAGGGTCAGCTGCTGACGATCGAGATCATCGCGCAGTGCTTCCCGGGCCTGGGCCTCCCAGCTGTCGTGCACCTCGAGTCGATTGATCTGATCGAGCATCCATGGCAGCTGCAGCCGTTCACCGAGGGCGAAATAGGTATCCGCCACCCGCTCGAGCTTTTCATTGGTCATGCGCGCCGTATCGATGATGCCGAGCCCGGCGTAGAGACTGTCGGTGGCAGCCACCCGGCTGGCCAGCTGTTCCGGCACGCCCGCTTCGACGTAGCGATCGCGCAGCTGTTGCCACTGCTCCCGGGCACCGCCGCGCAGCCGCTCGCCGATATTCTCCTGCAGCTGATTGAGACGCGAGGCGAAGTGCTCGATGGTATCGCGCACCCCGTGGCTGCCCGAGTGCCGCATGAAGTGACGGGTGGCGCGCCGAACCAGTCGCACCAGTGACAGCATCATCTCGTACTGGATATCGCTGTCGATACGATAGTCGAGCGACTCGATCTCGTGCCACAGCGTGGGCAGGCTGAAGCTGTCACGCGCGATGACATAGGCCCGGACGACATCGGCACTGCCGGCGCCCGCGATATCCATCAGCCGCCGCACGAAGGGAATGCCCATGTGATCGACCACATCACCCGCCAGCTGGGTGGCCACGATCTGCGACTTGAGACGGTGGCGGTACGCCTCATCGCCGTAACGCTCCAGCAGGGTCGCCGGAAAGGCCCGCTCGACGTGCTGCTGGATGTAGTCATCCTCAAGCAGTTCGGCGTCCCCGAGCGTGCTCTTGAGATCGATCTTGGCGTACGAGATCAGCACCGCCAGCTCGGGATGCGTCAGCCCCTCACCGTTGCGCTGACGCTCCGCCAGGGTCTGGTCATCGGGCAGCGCCTCCAGTTCGCGATCGAGCACGCCGATCTCCTCGAGATCACGCACGAAGCGCCGATAGGGCCCCATGTTGTCCTTCGACAGCCGACGCGACAGGGAGAGTGCCTGGGTCTGGCGATAGTTGTCATCGATGACCAGCTCGGCCACTTCATCGGTCATCTGCGAGAGCAGCTCGTTGCGCTGCTTTTCGGTCATGTCGCCGCGGGCGACGACATCATCGAGCAGGATCTTGATGTTGACCTCATGGTCGGAGCAGTTCACGCCGCCGGCATTGTCGATGAAGTCGGTATTGACCCGGACGCCGTGATCGGCGGCCTCGCGACGTCCGAGCTGGGTTACCCCGAGGTTGCCGCCCTCGCCGATCACCCGGGCGTGCAGGTCACGGCCATCGATACGCAGATTGTCGTTGGCCTTGTCGCCCACCTCGGCGTGACTTTCGCTCGAGGACTTGATGTAGGTACCGATACCGCCGTTCCAGATCAGGTCGACCTCGGCCCCCAGCAGGGCATGAATCAGCTCGGCCGGCGAGAGCCGATTGGCGCTGATGCCGAAACGCTGCTGCATCTGCGGCGTGATGGCGATCGACTTGGCATCGCGCGAGAAGACGCCGCCGCCCTCGCTGATGACGCTGGTGTCATAATCCGACCAGCTTGAACGCTGGAGATTGAACACCCGCTGGCGTTCGGCAAACGAGGCCGCCTCGTCGGGGTCGGGATCGATGAAGATGTGACGATGGTTGAAGGCCGCCACCAGCGCAATCTTCTCCGACAGCAGCATGCCGTTGCCGAAGACGTCGCCGGCCATGTCACCGATGCCCAGCACGGTAAAGCGATCCTGCTGGGTATTGATGCCGATTTCGCGGAAATGGCGCTTGACCGACTCCCAGGCGCCGCGAGCGGTAATCGCCATCGCCTTGTGATCGTAGCCGTGCTTGCCGCCGGAGGCGAAGGCGTCCCCGAGCCAGAAGCGATACTCGTGCGCCAGGGCGTTGGCAATATCCGAAAAGGTCGCGGTGCCCTTGTCGGCGGCCACCACCAGATAGGGGTCATCCTCATCGCGGCGCACCACGTCGTGCGGCGCGACCACTTCCTTCTCCACCAGATTGTCGGTCAGATCCAGCATGCCGCGGATCAGTGTCTGGTAGCAGGCAATCCCCTCCTGCTGAACGGCATCCCGGTCACCGCCCTCGGGCAGCCGCTTGCAGATGAACCCGCCCTTGGCACCCAGCGGCACGATCACCGAGTTCTTGACCTGCTGCGCCTTGACCAGACCGAGGATCTCGGTACGAAAGTCCTCGAAGCGATCCGACCAGCGGATGCCGCCCCGGGCCACCTTCGCATTGCGCAGATGCACGCCTTCCATGCGCGGCGAACAGACAAAGACCTCGTACATCGGGCGCGGACGCGGTACGTCGCTCAGCTGACGGGTCGCCAGCTTGAACGAGATGTATTCGCGCGGCGTACCGTCCTCGTTGTTCTGGAAGAAGTTGGTGCGCAGCGTGGCCTCGATCAGCTCGATATAGCGCCGGATCAGGCGATCATCGTTGAGGCTGGTCACCTCCTCGAGCTGGCCCTCGATCGCCTCGCGGGTCTGGCGCTGGGTCTCGTCATCGGCAGCCTCTTCGGGATTGAAGCGCTGCTGGAAGAGTGTCACCAGATTGCGGGTGACATCGGGATAGGCCGTCAGGGTATCGGCAATGTACTGCTGCGACAGGCCGAACCGCACCTGCTTGAGATAGCGGGCGTAGGCCCGCAGCATCGCCACCTCGTGCCAGTCCAGACGCGCCGCGATCACCAGCCGATTGAAGGTGTCGCTTTCGGCTTCGCCGGTCCAGATCCGGGTAAAGGCCTCGATGAAATCGTCCCGCATCCGCGCCAGATCAACGCCGGCCTGTCCCGGATACGCCACATCGAAATCATGGATCCAGTACGTGCCATCGCTGCGCTCGATCTCGAAGGGCCGTTCGCCGAGCACCCGCAGCCCCATGTTTTCCAGCAGCGGCAGTACATCGGAGAGCGGAATCGGTGCCCCGGCGTGGAACAGCTTGAGCTTGAAGTCGCTGTGATTCTCGACCTGGCGGTAAAGGCTGATCCCCAGCGGCGCACCGGCCTCCACCTTCTGGATATAGGCGATGTCGTGCACCGCGGTGCGCGGCGAGAACTCGTCACGATAGCTGCCGGGGAAGGCATCACGATAATGCGTCATCAGCTGATTGGCGGGCTCCTCGCCGAAGCCCTCGACCATCGCTTCGTGCAGCGAATCGCGCCAGCTGCGGGCCAGTTCGATCACCTTGCGCTCGATGCGGCGGTCGTCGCGCGCCACCGGCGTGTCACCGTTGAAGCGCAGGATCAGCTGGATACGCGCCAGCACCGACTCCGACAGATAGGTATTGAAGTCGCCGAAGGTAGCGTCAAGCTCCTCGCAGAGCAGGTTCTGGATGCGCACCCGCAGGTCGGTGGAGAAGACATCACGAGGCACGAATACCAGACAGGAGTAGAACTTGCCGGAACGATCCTCGCGAATGAAGACCCGAACCCGGCGGCGCTCGCGAATGCCGAGGATCCCCATGGCGGTATGGCACAGGTCATCGGTATTGGTCTGAAACAGATCGTCACGCGGATAGACCTCGAGAATCTGCATCAGCTGCTTGCCGTTGTGTCCCTTGGGATCAACATTGGCGTTGTGCATCACGCTTGCCAGCTTGCGGCGCAGCACCGGAATGTTGCGCGGCGTCTCGTTGTAGACCGACAGCGTATAGAGCCCGAGGAAACGGCGCTCGCCGATTACCCGGCCGTGCTCGTCGAAGCGCTCGACAATGATGTAGTCCGGATAGGCCGGCCGGTGTACCCGGGCATGAAAGGCGCTCTTGGCGAAGGAGACCAGCTCCGGCACCAGCACGTATTCGCCGCTGTTCTCGTCCATGCTGGGCAGACGATCGGGACGCTCGTTGTAACGCGGCAGATCGAGCCCGAGCACGCCCAGCTCGGAATTCTCGCAGCGCTCGAGCCGTGGCTGGCCATCGCTTTCATCGAGGCGATACTCCTCGAAGCCGAGAAAGGTAAAGTGATCATCAAGCAGCCAGTCGAGAAAGGCGCAGGCCTCGTCGACATCGCGCTGCTCGATCGACGCAGGGCGATGCTCGCGCAGTTCGCTGATGGCCTCGCGCACCTGGTCGCGCATCGGCTCGACATCGCTGACGGCAGTGCGAACCTCACCCAGCACCTCGCGCAGGCTGTCGGCCAGCGAGGCAAGGGTATCGCCATCGGTATGCCGGTCGATCTCGATGTAGACCAGCGATTCACGGGCCTCGGGGGCTTCCGCGGCAGTGGGCGGTGTCAGCCGCTGCAGCTCGAGCTGCTCGTTGCGCTCGACCGCAAACACGGCGTTGTGAATCGCATGCACCGTGATGTTGCGCCGGTTGAGCTCGATGCGGATGGAATCCACCACGAAGGCCATGTCCCGGCCCAGCACCTCGACGATGGTATGGGTCGACTGCCAGCCATGCTCCTCGAAATCGGGATTGAACACCCGCACCTTCGGCTGTTCGAGCGACTCGCGCTGCTGCAGGAAGTGCCATGTCGACAGGGTCGCACCATAGATATCATCGGGCTGCCGTTCGGCCAGATCATCGAATGACGCCGTGGCATAGTAGTGACTGGCAAAGGCGATGACCTGTTCGGCCCGTTCGGCCGGCAGGCGCTCCCGGAACTGCTGCTCCAGAGCCTCGAAGAACTCGCTGCGACTCTCGGATGCGACTTTTTGCATCGCTCTACACTCCTCCCTGCATCGCGCGGCCACGGTGGCGCCGATTACATTGTGATGGATACCGTGACCAGCGTAGCCCACGACGCAGCCCGGTCCCTAATGAGTTGCCCGATCCGTTATTGCCCATGAGCATTCGGCATGATCCGGCGCCGGTCAGTCGCCCCCTGCCCGTCGGCGCAGCAGCACGCCACATTCGCAGTGATCGGTCCAGGGGAACTGATCGAACAGCGCCAGTCGCTCGATGGCGTGCGTGCGCGTCAGCTGCTCGAGATTGCCTGCCAGCGTTTCCGGGTTGCAGGAGATGTAAACAATCTCGTCGAAGCGGGCGATCCGCTCGCAGCTGGCCTCGTCCAGCCCGGCCCGGGGCGGGTCGACCAGCACGGTGGCAAAGTCATGCGTCTCCAGGGCCAGCTCGCTGACCCGCTGCCCCTGTTTCTCGCCATCCAGCGCCGCGCCGAACTCCTCGCTCGACATGCGCCCCACCACGGCATTATCGACCGCATTGGCGGCCAGGTTGACCTGCGCCGAGGCCACGGAAGTTCGCGAGATTTCGGTGGCGACCACGCGGCGAAAGTTCTCCGCCAGGGCGATGGTGAAGTGCCCGTTGCCGCAGTAGAGTTCGACCAGATCACGGGGGCGGCGCCCGCCGCCTTCAGCGCGGGTCACGGCCCGCGTCCAGTGCAGCATCGCCCGGGCAATCTCGGCGTTGGGCTGGGTGAAGCTGTTTTCCACCTGCTGGTAGTGCAATACCTGCCCATCCACCTCGAGATGTTCGGTGACATGATCGCGGGTCAGCACCCGGCGCTGCTTGCGCGCCCGGCCGATGATGGCGGCCCCCAGCCGCTGCTCCAGCGCCCGGGCCTGCTCGTCCCAGTGCTCGTCCAGCTGACGGTGGTAGATCAGCGTGATCAGCGTCTCCCCCGCCAGGGTGGTGAGATATTCGACCTGGAACAGCCGGTGGCGCAGCACCGGATTGTCGCGCACCGCCTCGATCAGCTGCGGCATCAGCTCGTTGATGCGGCGGCTGGCGACCGGATACTGCGTCAGCCGCACCACCGTCTTGCGCTTCGGATCGGCAGGATCGACCTCGAACATGGCATGGTGCAGCTCATCACCATCGTGCCAGAGCCGAAACTCGCAGCGCTGACGGTAATGGCTGGCAGGCGACGGGAAAACTTCGGGGGCCGGGGCAGCGAATCGGGCGAACAGTTCGACGATGCGGCTGCGCTTGGCCTCGAGCTGCTCGTCATAGCGATCGGGCTCGACGACGGGAACACTCACGGCGGTTCTACTCCACGGTGGCAGTGGCACGGGGCCGCGTAGTGTACCCGTCGTCGACGCCCGGCTGAACCGTTACCCGGCCCGCCCCCGCTCAGGTCACCGGTGCCGGGTTGAACAGCGCCAGATCATTCTTCAGTCCCCAGCGCTCGGTCCAGGTGCGGCGGCCACTGGCGGTGGCGATCACGGACTCGAACATCTGGCGTCCGACCTCCTCGATGCTCGCCTCTCCCATGGCCACCTGGCCGGCATTGATGTCCATCAGGTCATGCCAGCTCTGCGCCAGGGCGTTGCGGGTAGCGACCTTGAGCACCGGCGCCATGGCCAGACCGTAGGGCGTGCCCCGACCGGTCGAGAACATGTGCACGTTCATGCCGGCCGCCAGCTGCAGCGTGCCGCAGATGAAATCGCTGGCCGGGGTGGCGGCGAAGCTCAGCCCGGCCACCCTGACCCGCTCCCCGGGGGGAATGACGCCGCTGATCGGTTGCGTGCCGGACTTGACGATCGACCCCAGTGCCTTCTCGACAATGTTGGAGAGCCCGCCACGCTTGTTGCCGGGGGTGGTGTTGGCACTGCGATCCACCCCACCGCCGGCCAGATAGTCATCGTACCAGGCCATCTGCTCGATCAGCTGTCGGGCGACATCGCGATTCGCCGCGCGCGCGGTCAGCAGATGAATGCCATCGCGCACCTCGGTCACTTCCGAAAACAGTACCGTAGCTCCCGCCCGCACCAGCAGATCGGTGGCGTGGCCGATGGCCGGATTGGCCGTCACGCCGGAGAAGGCATCACTGCCGCCGCACTGTACGCCCACCACCAGGCCGGAGAGCGGACAGGGCTCGCGCCGGCGCTCGTTGAGCACGGCCAGCTTCTGACGCGCCATCGCCACGATGGCATCGAGCATCTCCCCGAACCCCTGATGCTCCTGCAGGCGCACCACCCACTGTTCGGCATCGCTTTGCTCGAAGCCCTCGCCGGAGAGCAGCCGGTCGGGCTGCAGCTTTTCGCAGCCCAGACTGACAACCATGGTCTGCCCGCCCAGGTTGGGGTTGCGGGCGAGATTGCGCACGGTGCGAATGGGGATCGGCGCATCCGGTGCATCGATGGCCACGCCGCAGCCATAGGTGTGATTGAGCGCCACCACGTCATCCACGTTGGGGTAGGCCGCCAGCACCTCGCGGCGAATGCGCTCCACGGCGTGTTCCAGCACACTGGCCACGCACTGCACCGTGGTGGTGATGCCGAGGATGTTGCGCGTCCCCACGCTGCCATCGGCATTGCGATACCCCATGAAGGTGTGACCTTCCAGCGGCGGCTGGTCAGGCGGGGCCGTGGTGGCCATGGGCAGGTTATCCAGCTGCGGCGATGCCGGCATCTCCAGCAGCCCCTCATGCACCCAGCAGCCCGGCGCCAGTGGCTGGCGCGCATAGCCGATGGCCACCCCGTAACGAACCACGGCCTCGCCCGCCTCGATTCGCTGCAGTGCCACCTTGTGCCCCTGGGGGACCCACTCGGTCAGCGGCGGCCCGTCCGCCAGCTCGGTGCCGGCCGGCAGTCCGCCATCGTTGGCAACAATCGCGACGTTGTCGAGCTCGTTGATGCGAATGATCAGCGGCGCCTGGTGGCGATCGGTTTCGATCACGCTGCTCATGCTATTCCTCCGTGAACAGAACACTCTTTGCGTACCGACACCCGGGCGCTGACCGCCGGCCCACCGAGGGCAACAGGGCACGGGCGGCCCTGCAGGTCATGCCCCGGCCCCTTCACCGTGTCTGCGTCAGTCGGCGGACGTTTCCAGCCGGCCGTGGTACAGCCGCCAGGAGCGGCCCAGATGATCCTGCATGGCCTGTCGGGCGCGATCGCCCGCCTGATCGACAATGGCGCGATAGATCGCCCGATGCTCTTCCAGCACGTTCTCCAGATAGCGAATCACTTCATCCCGCGCGCCCAGATCCTCGACATGTGAGCGCGGCACCATGGTTTCGCCGAAGAAATCGTAGAAACGCAGATAGACATGGTTCCGGCAGGCCGCGCCGATCAGCCGGTGGAATTCGAAATCCTCCTGCTTGGCCAGATGCCGATCCCCGATGCTGCGCGCAAAACGCGCCAGGTTGTCTTCGAGCGCGGCGATATCCTCCGGCGTGCGTCGCGCTGCCGCCAGGCCGGCTGCCTCCGTCTCGATCGGGATCCGGAACTCCAGCACCTGTACGATCTCGCTGGCGGTTTCCAGGCTCAGTCCTTCGGTCATGAAGGAGGTCGAGGCATGCCGGCGCAGCACGAAGGCGCCGATGCCACGCCGGGTTTCGACCATGCCCCGCGACTTGAGATGCGACACCGCCTCGCGCACCACGGTGCGGCTGACATCGAACATCTCGCCCAGCTGGCTCTCGGTGGGCAGCCGGTCCCCCACCTTGAGCTGCTCCTGCTGGATCATCTCCTCCAGGGCACTGACAACGTAGGCCGACAGGTTCTGGCGTCGGCGCGGTGGCGTATATCGCGAATCAGGCGAGATCATGTGGGCATCCGCTCGAAAATATGGCTGTCACTGAACCGGCAGTATCGCCTGACGGCCGGACCGGGGTCCAGGCAGTGCCTGCAGGCCGCCCCCGGCCGGCCCTGTCGCCCGACCTACCGGGTCATCTGCCTGAAGATGCCGATCAGCCGCTCGAGCTCGGCTCGCTCGTCATCACTGGGCATGACCAGCGGTGTGCGCACACTGCCACCGGGATGGCCGATCAGTTCGGCGCCGGCCTTGATCAGGCTGACGGCATAGCCGCGCTTGTGCTCGCGCAGGGCGACAAAGGGCACGAAGAACTTCTCCACCAGTCGTGACACCTGTGCGGTGCGCCCCTCCCTCAACAACTGATAGAACTTCACCGCCTCTTCCGGCACGAAGTTGAACACAGCCGAGGAGTAAGTGTTCACGCCGATTGCCATGTAGGCCTCGGCAAAGATCTCCGCCGTGGGGACGCCCCCGATGTAGACCAGGCGATCGCCCACCGTCTTGATGATCGAATTGAGCGCCTGGATATTACCGACCCCATCCTTGAAGCCGATCAGATTGGGGCACTGGGTGGTCAGGCGCAGGACCGAGGCGGCATCGAGCTGCCCATTGGCCCGGTTGTAGAGCACCACGCCGAGATTCGTGGCCGCGCACACCCGGGAGACATAATCGACCAGCCCCTCGTGCGGGCACTCGGTCAGGTAGGGGGGCATCAGCAGCAGGCCGTCGGCGCCCTTCTCCTCGGCAATTCGCGCCTGCTCGATGGCATCGCGCACGTTACGCCCGGCGCTGGAAAGAATCGGCAGCCGACCGCCGCAGACCCGCACTGCCGAATTCACCACGGTTTCGACTTCACGCGTGGTCAGCGAGAAGAACTCGCCGGTGCCGCCGGCCACGAACAAGGCCGAGACATCATACTGCCTGAGCCACTCCAGCCGCGCCTCGTAGGAAGGCACATCGAATTCGCCGGCTTGATCGAAGTCAGTGATCGGAAAGGAGAGCAGCCCGTCGCTCAGGGCGGCACGCAGTTGCTGATGATCGAAATGCATGATGACCTCCAGGGTAGTGATCGCAGGGCGGTGCTGCCGCCTTTCTCGCTTTGGGCAGCTCGCTGCCGGTAATGTGGCTAACGCACCATGGCCGGGCGCTTGGGATCGAATTGCCAGCCCGGGATCAGATACTGCATGGCCAGAGCGTCGTCACGGCGCCCGCCTGCCAGCGTGCGATAACGCTGATGAGCCTGCTCGACGGCGGCCATGTCGAGTTCGATGCCGAGCCCCGGGGCCTCGGGCACCGCGATCCGACCGTCACGTATTTCCGGGGGCGTACGGGTCAGCCGCTGCCCCTCCTGCCAGATCCAGTGGGTATCGATAGCCGTGGGCGCCCCCGGTGCTGCAGCGCCCACATGGGTAAACATCGCCAGCGAGACATCAAAGTGGTTATTGGAATGACAGCCCCATGTCAGTCCCCACTCATTGCACAACTGCGCCACCCGGACCGCGCCGCTCGGCGTCCAGAAGTGCGGATCGGCCAGCGGAATGTCGATGGCGTTCTGCATCATGGCGTGCCCCAGCTCCCGCCAGTTGGTCGCAATCATGTTGGTCGCCACCGGCAGCCCGGTGGCACGCTTGAACTCCGCCATGATTTCGCGACCGGAAAAGCCCTGTTCGGCGCCACACGGATCCTCGGCATAGGCCAGCACGTCGCGCAGGCCGCGACACAGCCGGATCGCCTCGTCCAGCGACCAGGCGCCATTGGGATCGACGGTAATGCGGGCATCGGGAAACGCCGAGGCCAGTGCCTGCACCGTTTCGATCTCCCGGGCACCGGGCAGCACGCCCCCCTTGAGCTTGAAATCGCGAAAACCGTAACGATCCTGCGCTGCCTGCGCCTGATGCAGCACGGCGGCCGTATCCAGCGCCGGCTCGTTGCGCAACCGGTACCACTCGTGGGTGCCTTCCGCGCTGTCGCGGTAGCCCAGATCGGTTCGGCGATGATCACCGACATGGAACAGGTAGCCCAGCACGGTGACTTCCCGGCGCTGCCGGCCTTCCCCCAGCAGCTCGGCGACCGGCACGCCGAGCAACTGCCCCAGCAGATCCAGTAGCGCCGACTCGAGTGCTGCCACGGCATTGACCCGCAGTTCGAAGGTCCAGGCCCCTTCGCCGGTCGCCGCGAAGTCCGAGCCCTGATGCCCCCGCTGCAGCTCGCCGACGATCCGGTTGAGATGAGCGATCGACTGCCCCTCTACCTGCTCGATGGCCTGACGCAGGGTGCGCTCGATGACGTCACCGCCGGGCGCCTCCCCCAGCCCGACATGACCGGCACTGTCCTCGAGAATGACCAGGTTGCGGGTAAACAGCGGGCCGTGCGCGCCGCCGATGTTCAGCAGCATGCTGTCCTCTCCGGCGACCGGGATGACCTGCATGGTCGTGAGCCGGGGGGTCTCGCTCAGCGCTGTCATGGGCACTCCATTGAGCGGAACATGATCCATCGGGCACCTGCCCTATGTATGATGTCATACAATTTATGCCTCCGCGGCATCGGCGCCAACCCGAACTTTGGTCGATACCGGCCACCACGGTCCGGACCGCGTCCGAAAGCTCAACCCAGCAGGCTGCGCGCCAGCTGAACGGCACTCCACAGGGTGAGCAGCGTGGCAAAGCCCAGGGCGAGGTTTTCAAACCAGTTGTTGCGGTAGCGCCCCAGCAGCCCCTTCTGGTTGGACATGATCAGCAGTCCCAGCGCAATGACCGGCAGCCCCACGATATTGAGGGCATTGACCCCAATGGTCAGGGTGACGAAGTTCGGCGTGCCGGGCAGCGACCAGATCAGCGGCGTGAACAGGATGAACAGCATGAACCACTTGTGCATCGGATCGTCGCGAAAGACCCGTCCGTAGCGCTCGCGGCGCCCCGGCCGAATGCGGTGCAGGGCATCGGTGATCAGCATCGGAAAGGCCGTGGTCTTGCCCGAGACACTGGCAAACAGGGTGGCGAACACCCCCAGATAAAAGAGCAGCCAGCCGAAGGTGCCGAAGTACATCTCCAGCGCCGCCGCGATGTCATCAATGGAGTTCACCTCGATGCCGTTGGGGCGCAGGATCTCGGCGCCCACCACCCAGATGGCCAGGTTGATCACGATTCCCACCAGCACGGCAAACAGCAGGTCGTTGCGCTGGATACGCTTGTGCTCCGGCCCCGTCCAGCCCTTTTCCTTCATCACATAGGGGTGAACGAAGTTGGCGATCGAGCCGGCTACTGCCCCGATGATCGACACGGCCACCAGCAGCGCCCCGTGCACTCCCGTATCCGCCGGAATGCTGAAACCCACCGTGCCGGCCAGCAGACCGCCCATGTCGGGCGTGGACATGATTGCCAGAATCAGAAAGGCCAGTGTCATGGCGGCCAGCAGCAGTTTCATGGCGCCTTCGATGACCGGGTAGACATTGCGCCCGACCAGCAGCCAGACGGCAACCGCCACGGCGCAGGCGCACAGCAGCGGCTGGTTGATGTGCAGGAGGGTCGCCAGCGCCTCGCCCGCGCCCTTGAGCATGTAGGCGTTCATCAGGTGCCCCATCAGCAGGGCGTAGATGAACATGAACCAGCCGAACAGCGGATGCAGCTGGGCGTAGCCCTCCAGAATGGTCATGCCCTGATTGTTGCAGAGCTGGAAGCGGGCAATGATGTTGACGATCAGAAAGCGCAACAGCAGCGAGACCGCCAGCACCCACATCAGTCCGTAGCCATAGTTCGAGCCGGAGACGGACGAGGTGATCAGATCCCCCGCCCCCAGCCAGGCCAGCACTGCCACGATGCCGGGCCCCAGGGTACGCAGCAGCTGGCCGAACCTCTGGCGCGCGGGAGCCGATGCAGTTCCCGTGGCCTGATGCGGTCGAGTCGTCATGTCCACCTCCTCCGGGGTCGCAGGCGTCACCACTCGTGCCGTGCCACAGGGACGCCATATTTCAGATATGACGTCATACAAGCTATGAGTGCGCCGGGATTCAGGCCATACCACCTTGGTGGTGTTCAGACCTTCTGCCCGCCCCCATCCCGATGCTCGGTCATGCCGCAGGTGCTGGCTGCCTGGCGCGGCGATAACCGGAACAGCACAATAATTCGGCATTTCATGCCTTAAGCTGCCCTTCAATATCAGCCGTCAACTCATACAGCAGATGCCTTCGACCTGGTCCATTTGGACTACAATCCCCATACTCACATTGCAAGGGAGAACGCTCATGGGAATCAGACATCAGTGTGCGGTGGCCGGTGTGCTCGCCACGGCCCTCACCATGCTGCCGCTCGGCGCTGCCAGTGCCCGGCAGAACGACAGCCAGGGCAATTCGGACAGGGC
The DNA here is from genome assembly GCF_003633775.1 of Kushneria sinocarnis. GTDB lineage: Bacteria > Pseudomonadota > Gammaproteobacteria > Pseudomonadales > Halomonadaceae > Kushneria > Kushneria sinocarnis. The sequence goes on along the minus strand of NZ_RBIN01000009.1, from coordinate 89,147 downwards.
CGTGCATCCGGTCATCCAGGAGTACGGCGGCGTCATTCCCCGCAGTGACGACAACACCAATCAGCCCGATCCCGACAAGACCTACCACGTCATCTTCGATGTCTTCCATGGCGGTGATGATCCGGCGAAGCTCAACCCGCAGCTGGATCGGCTGGCGCGTGCCGTCAATGTGTTCGCCGCGCACGGGGTGGATCCCGACCATCTCGATTTCGTGGCCATCCTGCACGGCGACTCGACCCGCAGCGTCATGACCGAGCAGGCCTACCAAAAGCGCTTCGGCGTGGCCAATCCCGACAGCGACGTCATCGCGGCACTGGAGCAGGCCGGCGTACAGATGGAAGTCTGCGGTCAGGCCCTCAGCCGCCGGGACATCAGCGAGGAAATGGTCAACAGTCAGGTGGATGTCACTCCTTCCTCGCTGGTCACGCTGGCAATGTACGGTCAGAAGGGCTATGCCTATGAGCGGTTCTGACGGGTTCGCCGCCTGCTGAAACCGGACCGGGAAAGGCACCGGGACCGGGCCTGCCAGGGCCTGGCGTGAGTGTTGCGCCGGCAGGATCCTCGCGGCCGGCGCACATGCTCCGATGGGAACGGTCCCGGCGGCCGGCCACTCAACTTCCGCCCCGCCACGACACAAAAGAACACCATCATGGGAATGACCCGCCACTGGAAACCGATCGCCCTGCTCGCTGCAGCCCTTGTCATGCTCCTGGCCGGCCTGCTGGCCGCCCGCGAGGCACCGGGTTCGAAGCCCCCGCTCAAGATGGAGTATCCGGTCATCAGCCAGTACGGTGGCGTGGTGCCACGCGATGACGACAACGAGGACGTACCGGCCAGCGATGGCACCTACAAGGTCATCTTCGATGTCGACAGCGGTGCCGAGAGCCCGTCGCAGCTCAACCCCGGACTCAAGCGCGTGGGCCGTGCCATCAATGTGTTTGCCGCCAACGGCGTCGCCCCCGAGCGGCTGCACTTCGTGGCCATCATCCATGGCGCCGCCACCCGCAGCGTGATCGCGGATCCGACCTATCGTCAGTGGTTTGATACGAAAAACCCCAATACCGACCTGATCGCGGCGCTCAGGAAGGCCGGCGTCAAGGTGGAGGTCTGCGGTCAGGCGCTCAGCCACTGGCGCATCGGCGATCAGGCGATCAACCCGGATGTCGCCGTGGCACCGGCGGCGCTGACCACGCTGGCGATCTACGGCATGCGGGGGTATGCCTATGAGAGGCTGTAGGGCCCGGGTGGCCTGAGACAGCCGACAGGCGGGGTGGCCACCGGGGCCACCCCGCTGCACGTCCGGCCACGCCGAAGCCACTTCGAACAGGGCGGCACCCTACGGCAGCACGACCTGCGCTTCGCGGAACTCGGCATAGAGGCTGGGGTAATCCTGCTGCAGCTGCTCGACACGAACCCGGGCGTCGCCCGGCAGCAGGTTACGCAGATGCTGATACTCCTGATCGTCGAAGTGACGTTCGATCAGCGGGAAAAGGCGCTCGCGCTCCAGGCGCAGATAGTGCCGGTGTGCATCGACATACGCCTTCAGGCTTTCGGCAAACTGCGCCATGGGCACGATGGCATCCATCAGGATCATGTCGAGGTCGTTGCTGAGCCGGTTCAGGCGATTTTTCAGGGCGCGGTAATCGTTGGCCGCCTCGAAGACCAGCGCACCGTTTTCACTGTCGCGCTCGACGAGCCGCTCGGAACACAATCGTTCCAGGGGGACGATGTATTCATCCATGTAGGCCAGGATGTAGTCGAGCACCTCCCGCATCATGCGAAAGTCGGGACGCTCCCCCTCGGCCAGCATCCGGTGGCGTTGTAGCAGGACGTGCAGCAGGCGCGCCATGTTGGCGTGATCCTGGCGAAGCTGTGACATATCGAGCATGGCGGCTTCTCCGGAAGACGTCGTGGAAACTTCCAGTCTAGCCCGGCGCTGTGACGTTGTATTGCAATCGGCTCATTCTTTGGTCGATGGTCCGACAGGCCGGGCGTCACCGGGTCGGCACGCCCCGCGCCATGCCCGTGCTCAGGTCAGCATCCGGCGCCAGCGACGCAGCTCGAGCTGCTGACGGCGGGTATTGAGCTGCTGGGTGGTGATCTGACCGGGCACCACGCTGATGCGGCCATCGTCTTCCTGTCTGAGTTCGAAATGCCGCCGGGCGCCCACCGGCCGCTTCTCCGAACCGAAGATCGCAATCAGCCGGATCTCGATGCCCTGCAGCTTCGTCTCGCCCTTGACCACATTGCAGCTCTCATCGAGTTCGAGACCATGAGTGCCGGCGACTTCCCGGATCAGGGTGCCGAACGAGCCACCCTCCATGTACTGCCCCTTGTTCAGGGGCCCCTGACGGGTCATGCGGCTCAGCGGATAGGGCGTCTCGGTCTGACTGCTGTCCTGCTGACGCTGATCGTCCTCGGAGTGCTGCTGGTCCACGGTATCGGTAATGTCACCGAACCAGACGCCATCCGAGGTTTCCAGCTGAGCAAAGATGGTTTCGACGAACACCGCTTCCTGACTCATGTTGCTGATCAGGCAGAGCGAGTCAACGTCACGGCCGCGCCCCCGATTGATGATGATCTGGGGTTTGCGCTGCATCCGGAAGTTGTGCAGCAGCAGCTGCAGATAAACGAACCAGATGATGAACATGCCAAAGCTGCATAAGGCACTGAACAGTGCGGCGTTCGCGGTCAGCCACTGCCAGGAGACTCCGATCCAGTTGAACATTCCCTGTTGCCTCACTTGCGGCGTCGATTAGTCGGTATTCATGACGAGCGACCGTTTCCGGCATCCAGCGAGGCCAGCCAGTCGAGCTTTTCGGCAATGCGCTTTTCCAGTCCGCGATCGACAGGGTGGTAATAACGTGTTCCGGCCAGCGCCTCGGGAAAATAGACCTCGCCCGCGGCATAGGCATGCGGCTCATCGTGTGCGTAGCGGTACTCGTGTCCATGGCCCAGCGACTTCATCAGAGCGGTGGGCGCATTGCGCAAGTGTACCGGCACCTCGTGGGCGCCTGTCGATGACACATGTTGTCTGGCTTCGTTGTAGGCCCTGTAGACGGCGTTGCTCTTGGGCGCGCAGGCAATATAGACGATGGCCTGGGCCACGGCGAGCTCCCCTTCCGGAGTGCCCAGCCGCTCCTGCACCTGCCACGCTTCGAGCGCCAGGCTCAGGGCCCGCGGGTCGGCGTTGCCGATCTCCTCGCTGGCCATGCGGACCACACGCCTTGCGATGTAGAGCGGATCGGCGCCGCCATCGAGCATGCGACAGAACCAGTACAGCGCCGCATCCGGAGCGCTGCCACGCACCGACTTGTGCAGTGCCGAGATCTGATCGTAGAAGAGGTCCCCGCCGCGGTCGAGGCGACGGGTACTCTCACCCAGCACATCCTCGAGAATCGACTCGTCAATCCGCGCCGCCTCGCCCGCACTGCCGGCCTGCGCCATGTCGGCGGCAATCTCGAGCAGATTGAGCACCCGACGGGCGTCGCCGTCGGCAGCGGTGGCCAGCATGTCGCGGATCTCTTCGGAGACCTCGAGCGCCAGCTCGCCCAGCCCTGCCGCCTCCACCAGGGCACGATCCAGCACGCGCCGCAGCTCGCCATGGGTCAGCGGCTTGAGCACGTGCACCCGGGCGCGCGACAACAGGGCGTTGTTGAGTTCGAAGGAGGGGTTTTCGGTCGTGGCGCCGACAAGGATGAACACCCCCTCCTCCACCCAGGGCAGGAAGGCATCCTGCTGCGCCTTGTTGAAGCGGTGCACCTCATCAACGAACAGCAGCGTCCTGATCCCGCTCTGGCGGCGCTGCTGGGCCTGTTCGGCCGCGCTGCGGATATCCTTCACCCCCGCGGACACGGCCGATAGCGTGGCGAAGTGGGCCCGCGTCTGCTCGGCCATCATGCGCGCCAGCGTGGTCTTGCCCACCCCGGGTGGTCCCCACAGGATCATGGAGTAGAGCTGATCATGCTCCAGCGCCCGACGCAGGGGCTTGTCCTCTCCCATCAGGTGCACCTGGCCGACATAATCCGCCGGCGTCCGCGGGCGCAGTCGCGCCGCCAGGGGCTGTCCCGGCGGCGCATCCTGATCGAACAGATCGCTCATGACCGGCGCCCCCGCTTCTCAGGGGCTCTGACGGTCACGAATGACGTCGGCGCCCTCGGGAATCCGGAACCGGAAACGCGCCTCGTCGATCTGCGGATTGACCCGGATATTGCTGAAGCTGATGCGTGTCTGCTGACCCGTGCTGTCCGTCAGATCCAGCCCGGTGAGCTGCTCGCTGCGGAAGGTCATGTCGAGGGATTCGAACAGGGTCTCGTTGGTTTTGGGCGAGAGCGTGAAGATTTCGGTCGTGCCCTGCTGTCGGCGCGTCACGCTGTAGCTGTCGGTCAGCTCATCCGCCTGACCGGAGAGCAGCAGCGCCGGCGTATGCGTCACCCGCTGGTCGAGCGGCCGAATGCTCACCTGCTGCAGATCGGGATCATGCAGGTAGATCTTCTCGCCATCGGAGACCACCGTCTGACTGTAGGGCTCACTGACTTCCCAGCGGAACCGCCCCGGCCGCGACAGCCACATGTGGCCGCTGGCATTCTGCATGCTGCCGCCCTGGTCGGCCTGACTGACGACCTTCTGCTGAAAATCCGCCGAATAGGTCTTCAGCGGCTCCAGCAGCTCGGTCAGCCGCTGTGCCGGGCTGGACGAGTCGGCTGCCTGGGCACCGGAAAGCGGCAACAGCAGCGCCAGCACGATGATCAGCAGCCTGCCGACAGCCCGCGACAGGCCGCCGAAGGGCGCAGTGGTCGATGCAGTGCAAGGATGGTTGTGAAACATGCGCTATTCCTGAAAGCTCATTCGTGATTTCTCCGGCCCCGGGACGGCGCCCGGGGCCCTGTACATCCGGTCGCGCTCAATGGTTCGGCGGAGGTGCCACCACCTCGCGCTGGCCATTGGTGCCCATGGACGATACCACGCCGGCGCTCTCCATCGCCTCGACCAGCCGGGCGGCCCGGTTGTAGCCGATCTTGAAGCGGCGCTGCACGGCCGAGATGGAGGCCCTGCGCGATTCGGTGACATAGGCGACCGCCTCGTCATAGAGCGCGTCCTGTTCGGCATCGCCCCCTTCGCCGCCTTCGGCTTCCAGCCCGGTCAGGGCATCGGCGTTGACGCCGCCGGTCAGGATCTCGTCGACATACTCGGGCTCACCGCGCCGTTTCCAGTCCTCGACGACCCGGTGGACCTCGTCATCATCGACAAAGGCGCCATGGACACGAGTCGGCATGCCGGCCCCGGCCGGCAGATAGAGCATGTCACCATGCCCCAGCAGGTTCTCGGCACCCCCCTGGTCGAGGATGGTACGCGAATCCACCCGCGAGGAGACCTGGAAGGCCATGCGCGTCGGAATGTTGGCCTTGATCAGGCCGGTGACCACGTCCACCGAGGGGCGCTGGGTCGCCAGGATCAGATGGATGCCTGCCGCACGCGCCTTCTGCGCCAGTCGGGCAATCAGTTCCTCGACCTTCTTGCCGACGATCATGAACATGTCGGCAAACTCGTCGATCACCACCACGATATAGGGCAGTTTCTCCAGCACCGGCGGCTGCTGATGCATCTCCCAGGGCTGCGGCTCCCACAGCGGATCGGCCACCTGGGCGCCGGCCTGCTCGGCCTCGTCCAGCTTGGCATTGAAGCCGGCCAGATTGCGCACGCCCATCGCCGCCATCAGCTTGTAGCGGCGTTCCATTTCGGCAACACACCAGCGCAGCGCGTTGGCGGCCTCCTTCATGTCGGTCACCACCGGCGCCAGCAGATGCGGGATGCCGTCGTAGACGGACAGCTCCAGCATCTTGGGATCGACCATGATCATGCGCACATCATCGGGCGTGGCCTTGAGCAGCATCGAGATCAGCATCGCATTGACCCCGACCGACTTGCCCGAACCGGTGGTGCCCGCCACCAGCAGGTGCGGCATCTTGTTGAGATTGGCCACCACCGGGTTGCCGCCGATGTCCTGACCGAGCGCCACCGTGACCGGGGATTCGGCATTCTGGTAGGCGTCGGAATCGAACACCTCGCGCAGCCGGATCATGGCCCGCTGCGGGTTGGGAATCTCGATACCCACCGTGGGGCGACCGGGAATCACCTCGACCACACGCACGCTCTTGACCAGCAGCGAACGGGCCAGATCCTTCGCCAGATTGCTGATCTTGGAGACCTTGACCCCCGGTGCCGGCTTGATCTCGAAGCGGGTGATCACCGGACCCGGCCAGGTGTCCACGACCTCGGCCTTGACCCCGTACTCGCGCAGCCGCACCTCCAGCAGCTCCGCCATCTCGGCCAGCTGCTCATCGGTATAGTTGGGCTGATGATCGCTGGGCGGCGTCAACAGCGACAGCGACGGCATCGTCCCGACAGGCTCATCGGCCACGTCGCTTTCCGGCCGCTGGCTCTGCAGGTGCTCGACCGTCCAGAGCGTCGGACCGTTGTCATCGGCGTCTTCCGGCGCGTCGTCCGTTGCCGTGATCGGCGCTTCGCTCCGACCGTGATGCTCTTCCCGGCCATCGGGCCGGGTCGGGGCTTCGGCGCCGTGATCACTCGCATGGACGTCACCGGCGGGTGCGGATGCAGCAGCGGCGGACGGCGCGTCATCCCCGGTCGCCGGCTCCCGTCCGGCAGGTGCGGAAAACGGGGCATGGCGCGCCGTGTCCGACGATGCCGTGTCTTCCTGCATACCGTGCCGTTCATGTCGCTCGGCGGAAATGACGCTGTCGTCGGGTGCCTTGTCGTGAGCGTCGTCAGCCCGCAGGGGGAAGGCTTGCTCCTCCGGCTCGTCATGCGCCTGCTGCAGGGCATGCACACCGCCCGGAGCCGCCGACTGCCCGGAAGGCGCGCCCGCTTCTGCTTCTTCGGGCCTCTCCCGGAAATGGGGAGCCGACCGGGAGTCGCTCGATGATGGCGCCGCGACAGTGGATGACGGTTCCGGCTCGTCACTTCGCTCGTCACAGCTCGGAACCGGCGCGTCATCGTCCCGGATCGAGGAAGCTCGAGCCGAAGAAGTCGACACCGGTGGCTCATCATCATCGGGCACGATCGGTTCGGGAATGACCTCGGGAATGCGCCGGCGGGTCACGTCAGCCAGTGGCTGCCGATCACTGTCATCCGTATCGACTCTCTCCTGGCGACTGGAAGAGGCCTCGGCCGAAGCAGGCGAATGGTCGCGGGCCGGCTCATGGTGAGGCGTCGGCTCGGTCCCGACTGACGGCGACGACGCATGTTCGGCCTCACCGGCGGAGCTCTCCGGAGCGACCTGCGGCTCCGCAGCCGAGGATGGTGCAACGCGCTCTTGCGGTTCTGCCCGGGTGTAGGCGGTGGTCGATGACAGTTCGGGCTCGATGCGCTGACGACGCGCCGATGGCGTCTGCGCCGGCACCTCCCAGGGGATGCTGCTGTCGTCGTTGGCCTCGGCATGCCCGTTGGAGTGGGCCGCCGGTTCGAACGCCCGCTCGGCAGCCGCGGGCTCCTGCTGCATCGCGGGCGCCTGAGCGGCCTCCGCCGGGGCCTCCTCCCCGGACTCGTCCCGCCGCCAGAAGCGCCAGCGAGAGGCACGCGGCGACGTCTCTTCGGCCCGAGCGTCGGCGTCGGCCTCGGCGGACGTTTCCTCGTCACCGAAGTCGAACTCCTCTTCCGCAATGGCGGCGCGTTCGGCCTGGCGTGCCTGCTGGTGCCGGTGGCGACGCTGCGAAAGATGCTCGCCGGCGTGGCCGACCGCAACACTGAACCAGAGTATTCCCCGCAGCCCGGCGCGACCGAGCTCATCGATGATGGCCAGCCATGACATGCCGGTCAGCAGCGGCACACCGCACAGCAACAGCCCCAGCGCCATCAGGGTGGCGCCGTGTACGCCCACCAGGGCGCCCAGGCCGTTGGATATCCCTTCACCGATGATACCGCCAGCCCCGTAGGGAAGATCGCTCTGGGGGGTGTAGAAATGAATCGCGCCCAGGGTGCAGGTCGCCACCAGCACCAGCAGCATGCCACCGCCCCGGACTGCCAGCGCCACCGGATCCCAGACCAGATGCGCCTCCTTGAGCCGCATCAGCCGCCAGGCTCCGAAGCCCAGAATCCCCGGCCACCAGAGGGCACTGGCGCCGAACAGTGAATAGAGGACATCGGACAGCCAGGCCCCCAGGGGCCCCATCCAGTTGGAGACACTCTTCTCCGGACCGCTGTAGGACCAGCTCGGATCATCGGGTGCATAGCTGAAAAAGGCCAGCAGCAGGAACAGGCAGGCCACCAGCAGCAGAATGACGGTGCCTTCCTTGGAAGCGCCCTGCAGCCGGGCACTCATGCGACGAGCGCTGGCACGCGCCTTCTGGGCGCGTGGCGCGGCTGACCGGCGACTGCGCTCGTCACGCCGTGGCCTGCGCTGACTCGTCTGCTTGCGGTTACTGGAATTTCTGGCACTCAACGGCCATCCCCCTTGCGCCATTTCGGCGTACCTCGTGTTCTGCCATCAGGGGGTATCCCGAATACCGGGTGTCAATCAGGCGCTACCGCGTGCGATCCATGACCCGGGATACCCGCAGACGGGTATCATACCTGGCCTGCCGGGTGTGGCACAGGGCCAGGTAGTGCCTGATTGACCTACAGGGCCGATTTCAGTCTTCGGCCACCCTCTCATCCCCACGGGTCTCGCGCTGACGGAACATGTCGATGCTTTTCAGCAGTGACCGGGACTGCTGATCGAGCTGGCGCGTTGTCTGCGAGGAGGCCTCGACCAGTGCCGCATTGTTCTGCGTCACGTCATCCAGCTCGGCCACGGCCGTATTGATCTGCTCGATACCCGCAAGCTGCTCGTCGGAAGCCTGACTGATATCGCGCACCAGACGGCTGACCGCCTCGACCCGGCCCATGAACTCACCCATCCGGGTGCCCATGGTCTGCACTTCCTCATTGCTGAGTCGAATACCGTTGACCGCATCACCGATCAGCCGCTGGATATCCGAGGCGGCCTCGGCACTGCGACTGGCCAGCCGTCGGACCTCTTCGGCAACCACGGCAAAGCCGCGCCCGTGCTCACCGGCGCGTGCCGCCTCGACCGAGGCATTCAGCGCCAGCAGATTGGTCTGGAAGGCGATGGTATCGATCACGCCGACGATGTCGCGAATCTTCTCGGCGTTGTCATTGAGCGAGTTCATGGAGTGCTCGGTATGGCTGACCTGGGTCCGGGTCTCCTCGGCCATGCGCGTCATGTCCTCGGTACGCTCACGCCCCTGACGAGTGTGTTCGGTGTTCTGGCGTACCGTGGCACTGAGCTCCTCGATGCTGGCAGCGGTCTCTTCCAGACTGGCCGCCTGCGACTCGGTGCGTCGGGAGAGGTCGGTGTTGCCGCTGCTGAGCGAATGGCTGCTGGCATGGATGTCACCCGCCACGTGCCGGACCTCACCCACGATGCGGTCAAGCCCGTCACCGATACCGTTCATGGCGATGATCAGCTGCCCGATCTCATCCTGCCGACGACTCGAGAGCCGATGCCGGAGATCCCCTTCGGCAATCTGACTTGCCAGCTCTACCACGCTGCGCAGCGGCTGCGAGATGAGACGCCGCATCAGCCAGTACAGGCCACCTGCAATCAGCAGCGCCATCACCAGGGCGGCCAGCATGAGCTGCCAGCGCATCTCGCTGATGGCGGCATCGATCTCGTTGTCATGAGCGGTGGCAGCAATGATCCACTGCCACTCCGGATAGGCCTGGAAGTAGGTGGTACGCTCGCCCTCTCCGCCCTGACCGGCCAGCGAGTAATGCAGCGTGCCACTGGCGGTCTTGAACATGGCCGGCCAGATCGCCTCGCCATTGCGGTCGTGCTGCTCCAGCAGCGACTGCCCTTCGTGCTCGCCTCCCGCAATCACCTCGCCCTGATGCTCGCCGGCTGCCGCATTGACGATCATGAAGTTGCCTTCATCGCCGACCTTCAGCTGACGAATCCGGTCCTTCAGATCATTGAGCTCATTGCGGATATCGACGCCGATGAAAGTGGCTCCGATCACCCGGCCACGCTCGTCGAACATCGGCTCATAGCGAGTGATGTAAGGAATACCGAACAGATTGGCAAGACCGGAATAGGGCTTGCCATCCATCAGCTGGGCATAACTGCGCGAATGCCGGTCCAACAGCGTTCCCATCGCCCGCGCGCCCTGCTGATCCTTGAGCGACGTGGCCACCCGCAGGAAGTCGTCACCGGTGCGCGCGAAGATGGTAACCGGCGCACCCGCCATGTCGCTGAAGTCATCAAGCCGCTGGGTATCCAGCGTCAGCACGCCCCGGCTGTCGGCCAGGGTCGGGGCCGCCCGGCCCTTCACTTCCATGCCACTGGCATCATCCAGCGTATAGGGTGGCTTTAGCTGCTGCCCCGTGAAGAGCTTCAGAAAATGTCTGGTCTGCTGCTGCAGACTGTGATCGAACAGGGCGATCATTTCGCTGACACGCTCGGTCTGGGCCTGCATGGCCGTTTTCTGCTGTTGCCTGAGCATCTGCTCGATTCGGGCAGACAGCCCCCAGGCCAGCAGCAGAAAGCCGGCTATTACCACTATCCCTGTCAGCAGCGCCATTCTGGCGCCAATACTCATCCGTGATAGACGTGAACGAAAATCGGATCCGGGCATGGGCATGGGTCCTCGCGATCAATGTGCCGGGCGCCCCCGGAATGGGGCGCAACAGCCTCAATCACGGCATTCGCGACGTTTTCTTTAAATCAGGCTTATCCAGCCCGGGCCGGATGCCGGCATGACAGGTGATTTCGGCTGGACCGGGGAAATCCCGTATGATGACGGGCATTTCCGAATAACCGCGAGTATCTCCATGGTGCCATGGCTGGCGGCCTATCCGGTCCGGTTTCCACCGGTGGAGCAGGCCCTGCACGAACCCGACGGGCTGCTGGCAGCGGGCGGCGCCCTGACCCCCGACTGGCTGCTGGCCGCTTATGAGCGCGGCATCTTTCCCTGGTTCGGGGAGTCGGACCCCATCCTGTGGTGGAGCCCCGACCCGCGGCTGGTGCTGTTTCCCGACGAGCTGCGCGTACGCCGCAGCCTTGCCAAGCGACTGCGCAACGGCGGGTTCCGGGTCACGTTCGATGGCGCCTTCGACAGCGTCATTCACCAGTGCGGTGCCCTGCGGGAGAGCCGCGAGGGCACCTGGATCACCCATCAGGTCAGGGCAGCCTATGGACGCCTGCATCGACTCGGCTATGCCCATAGCATTGAGGTCTGGCAGGCGGGCGAACTGGTGGGCGGCCTTTATGGCCTCGCGCTGGGGCGGGTATTCTTCGGCGAATCGATGTTCTCCCTGCGCCCGGACGCGTCAAAGATTGCGCTGGTCGAGCTGAGCCGCCGGCTGCAGGCACAGGGTTTCACCCTGATAGATTGCCAGGTGCGCACCGACCATCTGCTCAGCATGGGAGCCCGCGAAATCGACCGGGACGAGTTCATTCGATATCTTGAACAGCATGCCTGGATCGAGCGCGCCCCACAGCCCTGGGCGGCGGACTGATCCATTCCGACCACCTGACGCGAGGTTCCGGTCAGTGTCCTACTCTCATGCTACCCGAGACAGCCATGACGCCGCCCGTGCGCCGGATTTTTATCTGACCGGCGAGCACGATTGCGGTTATCTCGATGGCCACCGGGCCACCTCGCTGGTACTCGATCCCGCCCATCCGCTGGACCGGCACACTCACGATGCCCTGCTGGAACGAGGCTTCCGGCGCAGTGGCGGACATCTCTATACGCCCTACTGCCGGGCGTGCTCGGCCTGTATTCCGGTGCGGGTACCGGTCGAGGCCTTCAGCCCCGATCGCACCCAGCGGCGCCTGATGCAGCGCAACAGCATTCTGACAGCCCACGAGGGCCCTGCCCTCTTCCATCATGAACACTACGCCCTGTACGACCGCTACATTCGCGCACGCCACGCGCAGGGCGCCATGTACCCGCCCGATCAGGATCAGTACCGCAACTTTCTGACCCTCGGACACGACTGGGCCCGGCTGGTGGAGTTCCGCCATCACGATGAGCTGGTTGCCGTGGCTGCCATGGACCGGCTCGAACACGGTCTGTCAGCCGTCTACACCTTCTTCAGTCCGGCTCCGGAGTGGCAGCGGCACTCGCTGGGCAGCTGGGCCATTCTCTGGCAGATCATGCATGCCCGGGCACTGGGCCTGCCCCATGTCTACCTCGGCTACTGGATCCGGCAGAGTCGCAAGATGCGCTACAAGGCCAACTTTCAGCCGCTGGAGTATCTCCGGGGCGGGCACTGGCAGCGCAGCATTCCCCTGCAGCAGTGACATTCGCCGCCTGCAGGCATCACGGCTCCAACGTCCTTTTGCCCTGCTCCGCCGGATCAGGCAAAATATCACGCCGCATCGATAGCCCTGATTGATCATGATCATCGTGATCACAGTGGCAAATCCGGTGACGATGCACTATAACCTTCGGCATCGTCCCATCATCCAGTGAGGAATGACGCCATATGGCAAGAGAAGACCATATTGAAATGGAAGGTGTCGTGGTCGACACGCTTCCCAACACCATGTTCCGTGTCGAACTCGAGAATGGCCACATCGTGACCGCTCATATCTCGGGCAAGATGCGCAAGAACTACATCCGCATCCTGACCGGCGACAAGGTCAAGGTCGAGCTGACGCCCTATGACCTCTCCAAGGGCCGCATCGTTTATCGCTCTCGCTGATGTCCCATCCCGGGGTCTGCCAGTATCCTCTTCCCTTCCGCCCCGCTCATGACTGCTGCCAGTCCGGGTGATCGCCGTGTCGCCGCCGCGCCGGCACCGACCTGATCGCTCGCTCACGCCATACGCATGAAAAAATGCCCCGTCCGCAGACAGGGCATGATTCGGTGGTTCAGGAGACGCCCGCGCGATCCGGCGGGCGGGCCGATCAGGCCACCTCGGCTTCGGTTGCCAGATGCAGCTGACCCTCCTCGACCGTGACATGCACGGTACCGCCATTGTCGGCCAGATCGCCGAACAGGATCATCTCGGCCAGCGGCTTCTTCAGCTTTTCCTGCAGCAGCCGCGCCATCGGCCGGGCGCCCATTTCCGGATCGTAGCCGTGCTCGGCCAGCCAGGCCCGGGCCTCCTCGTCGACATCCAGCTGGACACGCTTCTCGTCGAGCTGGGCCTGCAGTTCGACCAGGAACTTGTCGACCACGCTGCGCACCACCTCGGTATCCAGATGATGGAACTGGATGATGCTGTCGAGCCGGTTGCGGAACTCCGGCGTGAAGGTTCGCCGGATGACTTCCATGGCGTCGGTCGAATGATCCTGGGTCTGGAAACCGATCGAGCGCCGCGCGGCCTGTTCGGCACCGGCATTGGAGGTCATGATCACGATCACGTTGCGGAAGTCCGCTTCACGCCCGTTGTTGTCGGTCAGGCGGCCATGATCCATGACCTGCAGCAGCAGGTTGAACACATCGGGATGCGCCTTTTCGATCTCGTCGAGCAGCAGCACGCAGTGCGGCTGCTTGGTCACGGCCTCGGTCAGCAGGCCGCCCTGGTCATAACCGACATAGCCCGGCGGCGCCCCGATCAGGCGCGAAACGGTATGCCGTTCCATGTATTCGGACATGTCGAAGCGCACCAGGCCGATACCCATCAGCTGCGACAGCTGACGCGCCACCTCGGTCTTGCCGACCCCGGTCGGACCCGCGAACAGGAAACTGCCCACCGGCTTGTCGGGCGAAGCCAGACCGGCGCGGGAGAGCTTGATCGCCGCCGACAGGCCGTCGATCGCCTCGTTCTGACCGAAGACCAGCATCTTGAGGTCGCGCTCCAGATTGGCCAGCAGCTTGCGATCGGAGCTGGACACGCTCTTCGGCGGAATCCGGGCAATCGAGGCCACGATCGCCTCGACCTGCTCGACGTCGATGGTATCGACCCGCGCCTCTTCGGGCAGCAGTCGCTGATGGGCGCCTGCCTCGTCGATGACGTCGATGGCCTTGTCCGGCAGGTAGCGATCGTTGATATAGCGATCGGAAAGCCGTACGGCGGTCTCGATGGCGCCATCGGTGTACTTGAGCTGATGATGTTCCTCGAAGCGACCGCGCAGTCCCTTGAGAATCCGGATGGCATCATCGACCGAAGGCTCGAGGACATCGACCTTCTGGAAGCGCCGTGCCAGTGCCCGGTCCTTCTCGAAGATGCCGCGGAACTCCTGGAAGGTGGTCGAGCCGATGCAGCGCAGTTCGCCCGACGAGAGCATCGGCTTGAGCAGGTTGGAGGCGTCCATGACACCACCGGAAGCTGCCCCGGCACCGATCACCGTGTGGATCTCGTCGATGAACAGGATCGAGTTGGGCTCCTTCTTGAGCTCGGCCAGCAGTCCCTTCAGGCGCTTCTCGAAATCGCCGCGATACTTGGTACCGGCGAGCAGCGCGCCCATGTCCAGCGAGTAGACCACGGCATCGCTGATGACGTCAGGCACATCCTCCTCGACGATCCGCTTGGCCAGCCCTTCGGCGATGGCCGTCTTGCCGACCCCGGCCTCACCCACCAGCAGCGGGTTGTTCTTGCGCCGCCGGGCCAGGATCTGGACCACGCGCTCGAGCTCGTGATCGCGACCGACCAGCGGATCCACCTTGCCGATGCGAGCCTGCTCGTTGAGGTTGGTGGCATAGCCGGTCAGCGGATTCGAGCCGGATTCGCCCATGCTCTCCTCGGCTTCCTCGCCTTCCTGGCTGCCGGTATTGCCCGACTGCTGGCTGTTGTGGCCGGACACCTTGGAGATGCCGTGGGCGATGTAGTTCACCGCATCGACCCGGGCCACGTTCTGCTGCTTGAGAAAATAGACCGCCTGACTCTCCTGCTCGGAGAAGATCGCCACCAGCACGTTGGCACCGGTCACCTCCGACTTGCCGGAGGACTGGACGTGGAAGACGGCGCGCTGAAGCACACGCTGGAAGCCGAGCGTGGGCTGGGTTTCGCGGTCGTCCTGATCCTCGGGAATCAGCGGGGTCGTGGTATTGATGAAATCCTGCAGATCGCTGCGCAACTTGTCGAGGTTGGCGCCGCAGGCCTTGAGCACGTCGGCTGCCGAGGCATTGTCAAGCAAGGCCAGCAGCAGGTGCTCGACGGTCATGAACTCATGGCGCTTGGAGCGCGCCACGGTAAAGGCCGTGTTCAGGGTGAGTTCAAGTTCTTTGCTCAACATGGCAGTCCCCTCGTTCCGCCTCGGACGGTTCAGTCCGCCCGGTCGATGTCGCACAGCAGCGGATGCTGGCACTCTCGAGCATACTGGTTGACCTGCTGACTCTTGGTTTCCGCAATATCGCGGGTAAAGATACCGCAGGTCGCCTTCCCCTGAGTGTGGACGGCCATCATGATCTGGACCGCCTTTTCATGATCCATGGCAAAGAAGGTCTGCAGAACCTCGACCACGAACTCCATCGGAGTATAGTCGTCGTTGTGCAGCACGACCCTGTAGAGCGGCGGTTCCTCGAGCTCGGGATCGCTCGTCTGCTCCGCCACGTCACCATGATCATCCTCTTCCGGCTCAGGTGGTGGTGTCATGCCCAATCGCACGACCGACACCGCCAGCGGAAAAACTGCATCGCTGTCTGTCTTGAACATAAGTTGCCGGGCCAGTGAACACAAGCGGGAAAGTGACTGAAGCGCTCGATATCATGGGTCGAGGGCGCATTCAGATGGCTTGGATACCCTTCAAGATGGTGGCACGCCGGGCCGGTTGCAACCTTCGACCAATAAAAAGAGGGCAATGGCGGCGATAGCGTCTGCCTGAAATGAAGCGCCCCCCGAACCCGGGGCTCGGAGGGCGCTGATGACCGGGCGCAGGGCGCCGGAGGCCGCGGCTGACTACATGTTGGCGGCCACGGCGCGGGCAAAGTCGCGGCTGCCGAGCAGCGTGGCCCCTTCCATGACATCATGAAAATCGAAGGTCACCTGCCCCGCGGCGATGGATTTCTCCATGCCCTGCAGGATCAGCTCGGCGGCCTCGTGCCAGCCCATGTAGCGCAGCATCATCTCGGCGGAGAGAATCAGCGAGCTGGGATTGGCCCGATCCTGGCCTGCCAGCTTCGGCGCCGTACCGTGCGTGGCCTCGAACATGCCGATGGCATCGGAGCGGTTGGCGCCGGGGGCAATGCCGATCCCCCCGACCTGAGCGGCCAGCGCATCGGAGAGATAGTCCCCGTTGAGGTTGAGGGTGGCCACCACGTCGTACTCCGCCGGATGCAGCATGATCTCCTGCAGCATGGCATCGGCGATGACATCCTTGATGACGATCTCGCGCCCGGTATGCGGGTTTTTGATCATCTGCCAGGGGCCGCCCTCGAACGGCTGGGCATCGAACTCCTCGACCGCCACCTCGTAACCCCAGTTCTTGAAGGCCCCCTCGGTGAACTTCATGATGTTGCCCTTGTGCACCAGGGTCACCGATTGTCGATCATTCTCGATGGCGTAGGTAATGGCCTTGCGCACCAGCCGTTTGGTGCCCGCCTCGGACACCGGCTTGATGCCGATGCCGCACTGTTCGGGGAAGCGGATGTTGTCGACTGCCATCTCCTCGCGCAGAAAGCGGATCAGCCGATCGGCCTCGGCCGAACCGGCCGGCCACTCGATGCCGGCATAGATGTCCTCGGAGTTCTCCCGAAAGATCACCATGTCGACATCCTGCGGGCGCCGGACCGGTGACGGCACGCCCTCGAACCAGCGCACCGGACGTTCGCAGACATAGAGATCGAGCTTCTGGCGCAGGGCCACGTTCAGCGAGCGGATACCGCCACTGACGGGCGTGGTCAGAGGGCCCTTGATGGAGACGACATGATCGCGCACGGCCTCCATGGTTTCCTCGGGCAGCCAGGTCCCGTCACCATAGATCCGGGTGGCCTTTTCACCGGCGTAGACCTCCATCCAGTGAATCCGGCGCTCACCGCCATAGGCGTGCTCGACGGCCGCATCCACGACGGTCTGCATGGCCGGGGTGACATCCACGCCGATACCGTCACCCTCGATGTACGCCACGATCGGATTGTGCGGTACATTCAGGGAATCATCATTGTTGACGGTAATGCGTGCGCCCTGTTCCGGCACCCTGATGTTCTGGAAAGCCATGGTGTCTCCCATGCGGTGAATTCGACGGGCCCCGGAGTATAACACCGCCCCGCCCCGGGCGAGTAGATTCGTGTCGACAATCAGGACAGCTTCATGAGCACACTCTATCTGCTGCACAAGCCCTTCAGGGTGCTCTCGCAGTTTACCGACAGTCGCGGGCGTGCCACCCTGGCACACTATATCGACGTCCCCGGCATCTATCCGGCGGGCAGGCTGGATCATGACAGCGAGGGACTGCTGCTGCTGACGGGCGACGGCCGGCTGGCGCATCGCATCACGCACCCCGACCGCAAGCAGCCCAAGACCTATCGGGTGCAGGTAGAGGGCGAGCCGGACGAACACGCGCTGGCCGCACTGCGCCACGGGGTCACCCTCAACGATGGCCCCACCCGCCCGGCCCGGGTAACACGTTTCGACTGGCCGGATGTGCCGCCACGCGAGCCACCGGTGCGCTACCGGGCCAGCGTGCCGACCTGCTGGCTGGAGATCACCCTGACCGAGGGCCGCAACCGTCAGGTCCGACGAATGACGGCTCATGTCGGCCACCCGACCCTGCGCCTGATCCGCTGGTCGATCGGGAGCTGGCAGCTGGCGGGCCTGGCCCCGGGCGAGTGGCGCGAGGAGCGCATTCACCTGCCACGCCGGGACGCCGGCCACGACAAGCAGGCGCGACACCATCATCGACCCCGCCGGAGACGTTCATGAACGATCGCTTTTTCCCTCATGTCACGGTAGCCAGCGTCATCGAGCACAATGGCGTCTACCTGCTGGTCGAGGAGCCGGACCGGCAGGCAGCGCACGCAAGCAGCGTCTACAATCAGCCCGCCGGCCATCTGGAAGCCGACGAGGGGCTCGAAGCCGCCGCCCGGCGCGAGGCACTCGAGGAGAGTGGCTGGCAGATCACCCTGACCGGCTATCTGGGGCTTTACATCAACACGACCCCGGAGGGCATCACCTATCACAGCCATACCTTTCTGGCACGACCCGAACAGCGTCGGAACACCCGGCTGGATGACGACATCATCGCCGCCCACTGGCTCGATTACGCCACCATCGAACGCCTCGAGCAGCAGCAGCGCCTGCGCAGTCCGCTGGTCCTGCGCCGCCTGCAGGATGCCCGTGCCGGCCTGTGGCATCCGCTGACGGTCATTCGGGACTTCTCCCGCACCACTACCGGTTAAGGAGTGCTGCCGCATCCGGTATAATGAGGGTCACATGACCCGATCCGCCCATTTCCTGCCATTGATCCTGCGAGTGTGTTGATGACCCAGCCTGCCTCTCATGCCGAAACCGGTCACAAGGTCATTGTCGGCATGTCCGGCGGTGTCGACTCCTCGGTAACGGCTCTGCTGCTGCTGGAGCAGGGCTACCATGTCGAAGGCCTGTTCATGAAGAACTGGGACGAAGACGATGGCACCGAGTACTGCACTGCAAGGGCCGACCTGGCCGATGCTCAGGCCGTCTGTGATCGTCTCGGCATTCGTCTGCACACGGCCAATTTCGCTGCCGAATACTGGGATAATGTCTTCGAGCACTTCCTTGAGGAGTATCGCTGCGGGCGTACCCCCAATCCCGATGTACTGTGCAATCGCGAAATCAAGTTCAAGGTCTTTCTGGAATACGCGGAGATGCTTGGCGCCGATCTGATCGCCACCGGTCACTACGTGCGCCGCGGCACACACGATGGCCGGGCCCGGTTGCTCAAGGGGCTCGATGGCAACAAGGACCAGAGTTATTTCCTGCACGCCGTGGGCGAGCCGGCACTGGCACGCACCCTCTTCCCGGTCGGTGAACTCGACAAGGGCGAAGTACGTGCCATTGCCGAGCGGCATGATCTGGCCACCGCACGCAAGAAGGACTCCACCGGCATCTGCTTCATCGGCGAGCGACGCTTCAGCGACTTCCTGCGCCAGTATCTGCCGGCCCAGCCGGGTCGTATCAAAACCCCGGCGGGCGATGTCATCGGAGAGCATATCGGCCTGATGTACTACACCCTCGGCCAGCGCCAGGGACTGGGCATCGGCGGCCTCCCCGATTATCCCGAATCGCCCTGGTTCGTGGCCGACAAGGACCTCGAGCGCAACGTGCTGATCGCCGTTCAGGGCCAGCACCACCCGCTGCTCTACAGCACGGGCCTGACCACCGAAAACATGCACTGGGTGAACGGGGAGCCACCCGCCCGGCGCTTCCGGGCACACGCCAAGGTACGCTACCGCCAGCCCGATCAGCCCTGCGAGATCGAGGTGCTCGATGACGCCCGCATCCGGGTGCGCTTCGATGCGCCACAGCGGGCCGTGACACCGGGCCAGTCGGTCGTGCTCTATGACGGCGAGATCTGTCTCGGCGGCGGTGTGATCGCCATCATCGAACGGGCAATGGAGCAGGCGGCATGAATCGCGAAGCTCGGCAGGCCCTGGCGCTGGCCGGGGTCTTTCAGGCAGCAGCCGTGGTGGATGAGCTGGCGCGCACCGGACACGCCGACGAGCGTGCCTGGCAGACCCTGATCCGGGCCACCATCGACACCAGCCCCGAAACCTTCGAGGCGATCTATGGCGACAATCACAACAACCTGCGGCTGGGGATCGACACCCTGGACCGGGTGCTCAGCCGGGGAGAGACATCCCCCAACGTGATGCGCTACGGCTTTTCGATGGTGCTGCTGATGCAGAAGCTGCGCAAGCAGCCGCAGATGATGAGCACCCTGAGCGAGCGGCTTGACCGCGTCAGCGAGCAGGCCCGCCATTTCGGTGACACCCATGAAAACGTGGTCGCCAGTCTCGGCCAGATCTATCAGGATACCCTGTCGACCTTTCGCTACCGGGTGGTCGTCAACGGCGATCCGAGTCTGCTGCAGAGCCGCATGATGCCCGAGCGCGTGCGTACCGGACTGCTCGCCGGCGTACGCTTTGCGCTGTTGTGGCATCAGCAGGGCGGACGTCGCTGGAAACTGGTAATGGGCCGCAGCGGCCTGCGCCGCGCCCTGGCCTCGATCGACTGAATCACCGTTCGGCCCGGGGCCTGCCCGGGCGCTTCTACCACCCATTCGGAACTGCCCATGGAACTCTCTGCGCTGACTGCCATCTCTCCCATCGACGGCCGCTATGGCAGCAAGACCGAAGCCCTGCGTCACTGGTTCAGCGAATACGGCCTGATCCGTGCCCGGGTGCTGGTCGAGGTACGCTGGCTGCAGCGGCTGGCGACTCATCCCGGGATTACCGAAGTGCCGGAGCTTTCTGCCTCGGCCAACGCGTTTCTGGAAGCCCTGGTGGCGGAGTTTGATGTCACCGATGCCGAACGCATCAAGCAGATCGAGCGCACCACCAATCACGACGTCAAGGCGATCGAATACTTCCTCAAGGAGCGCCTCGCCGACCACGCCGAACTGCTGGCGGTCAGCGAATTCGTGCACTTCGCCTGTACCAGCGAGGACATCAACAACCTCTCCCATGCCCTGACGCTGCGCGGGGCACTCGACGAGGTGCTGCTGCCGGTCATGTGCGACGTGGTGGGAGCGATCGAACGGCTGGCGCACGAGCATGCCGATCAGCCCATGCTGTCGCGCACTCACGGCCAGACCGCCAGCCCGACCACACTGGGCAAGGAGATGGCCAATGTGGCCTGGCGCCTGCGCCGTCAGCTCGACCAGCTCGAATCGCTGGAGATGCTGGGCAAGATCAATGGTGCGGTCGGCAACTACAACGCCCACATGGTGGCCTATCCGGAGATCGACTGGGCCGAGAATGCGCGGATCTTCGTCGAAGCACTGGGACTGACCTTCAACCCCTACACCACCCAGATCGAACCCCACGACTACATCGCCGAATTCTTCGATGCCCTGTGCCGGTTCAACACCATCGTACTCGACTTCGATCGCGACATCTGGGGCTATATTTCGCTGGGCTATTTCAAACAGCGCACGGTCGAGGGCGAGATCGGCTCCTCGACCATGCCGCACAAGGTCAATCCGATCGATTTCGAAAACTCCGAAGGCAATCTCGGGGTCAGCAACGCCCTGCTCGAACACCTCGCCCGCAAGCTGCCGGTATCCCGCTGGCAGCGGGATCTCACCGACTCCACCGTACTGCGCAATCTCGGCGTCGGACTGGCCCATGCACTGATCGCCTGGCAGGCCACGCTCAAGGGCGTCGGCAAGCTCGAGGCCAATGCCGCCCGGCTGGAAGAGGATCTCGCCGGCAGCTGGGAGGTGCTGGCCGAACCGGTTCAGACCGTGATGCGCCGCTACGGCATCGAGCAGCCCTACGAGAAGCTCAAGGAGCTGACCCGTGGCAAGCGTATCGACCAGGCCGGCTTTGCAGCCTTCATTGAAGGTCTCGAACTGCCCGAAGAGGTCAAGCGCGAGCTCAAGGCGCTGACCCCCGCCAACTATCTCGGCAGCGCCGCCGATCAGGCACGCAGCCTCTGAGCCGGAAGATGATCATGCACGTCAGCCCATCCAGCCACACCCACACTGCGCGAGGCCACTCATGAGCTCTGCCCTGCCGCTGGGCGGCATGGACGCCGCCACCTTTCTGCGCGATTACTGGCAGAAGAAACCGCTGCTGATCCGCGGCGCCTTTCCCGATTTCGAGTCCCCGCTGGACCCCGATGAGCTCGCCGGACTGGCCTGCGAGGAGGAGGTCGAGTCGCGGCTGGTCGAGGTCAGGGGGGAGCGCACACCCTGGCAGCTGCATCAGGGGCCGTTCGATGAAGCGACCTTCAACCGGCTGGGGCGCCGGGACTGGAGCCTGCTGGTGCAGGCCGTCGATCACTGGGTACCCGAGGTAGCCGAGCTGCTCGAACACTTCACCTTCCTGCCGCGCTGGCGGCTGGACGACGTGATGGTCAGCTTTGCCCCGCCCGGCGGCAGCGTCGGTCCTCATGTCGACAGCTACGATGTCTTTTTGCTGCAGGGCAGCGGTCAGCGCCGCTGGCAACTGGGCGGGGTGGTCGATGAACAGGCTCCGATCGTCGAAGGCATCGACCTGCGCATTCTGGCCCATTTCGAGGTCGAAGCCGGGCAGGACTGGGTACTGGAGCCGGGCGACATGCTCTATCTGCCCCCGCGCATTGCCCATCACGGCATCAGCGAGAGCGAGGATTGCCTGACCTATTCGATCGGCTTCCGCGCCCCCTCGCTCGATGAAATGGTCACCTCCTGGGCAGACTATCTCGGCGCGCAGTTCTCCGAGACCCAGCGCTACGGTGACGCCGACCTGCAGCCGGTCGCTCATGCCGGCGAGATCGATGAGGCGGCCCTGCAACGGGTACGCCAGGCCATGCTGAGCGCGCTGGACAACCCGGCCCAGATGGCCCAGTGGTTCGGCCGGGTCATGACCCAGGTCCGTTACCCCGATCAGCTCGCGCCACCACAACAGGCGCCTTCCGCCGACCAGGTGCGGCGGCATCTTGATGAAGGCGGCGCACTGCAGCGCACCCTGGGATCCCGCTTTGCCTGGCACGGCAGCGGCGAGCAGGTCACCCTGTTTGCCGATGGTGATGGTCTGACATGTTCGCAATCGCTGGCCCGCTGGCTGGCCGATACCCGGCCGCTTGATGCCTCGGTGCTGCAGCATGACGATGCGCCGCCCATTCTGGCGCAACTGCTTGCCAACGGCAGCCTGCAATGGGCCGATGAAGGCGACGAGGACGAGGCGTGAACGTGACCATCGCTGACGGCGACTGGGCCGAGCTGGGCCCGGCCTGTCTCGCCATCCGCCGCCGGGTCTTCATCGAGGAACAGGGCGTCAGCGAAGACGAGGAAGTGGATGGCCGCGATGTGCAGTGCCTGCATTTCCTGCTGAAGGTGGAGGATGAGCCGGCAGGCACCGCCCGTCTACTGCCCGATGGGCATATCGGCCGTGTCGCGCTGCTGCCACGCTGGCGTGGCTTCGGGCTGGGCCTGCAACTGATGCAGGCGGTCATTGCCGCCGCCGGGCGGCGCGGCCATGGCGTCTGTGAACTGGCCGCCCAGACCCATGCGCTGGCATTCTATCAACGCCTGGGTTTCGTGGCCCATGGCGAGGAGTTTCTGGATGCCGGACTGCCCCACTACCACATGCGGCGCTCGCTGGCAGGCGACGGTTCTGAAGGCGTCACCCCGGACACTGACTGGTGATCGCGGGCCGGGCCAGCTACAGTGCAGGCGCGAACGCCGTGGCGCCAATCGCCTGGGCGCTGTCACACGGCATGGCTGACTTTTCAAGAACATTGTTCGATAATGGCGTCATTACACGCTGCGAAGGGGCTCGCCCCCGGGAGTGCACTTCATGAAACGCTATCTTGCCGTAGCCCTGCTGGGCATGCTCACCCTGGGCGGGTGTGCCAACAGCGATATCTATTCCGGCAATACCTACACCGGCAATCAGGCCAAGACGGCCCGCAATGTCACCTATGGCACCGTGACCGGCGTGCGCCCGGTAACCATCCAGGCCGGCAATCAGAACGATACCGGCCTGGGCGGTATCGGCGGCGCCATTCTCGGTGGCCTGCTGGGTAACCAGGTCGGTGGTGGCTCCGGTCGGGTGCTGGCCACCGCCGTGGGCGGTATCGGTGGCGCCGTGGCCGGCAAGAAGGTCGAGGACAGCGCCAATCGGGTGGGCGCCTACGAAATTCAGATCCGCACCGAATCCGGCCAGGATGTCGTGGTGGTTCAGAAGGCCGACACCCAGTACCAGGTCGGCCAGCGCGTCCGCCTGATCGGCTCGGGCAACAGCATGAGCGTGGCCCCCGCCCAGTAAGCGGAGCTTCGCCGGTGCACCTGCTCGAAAGCCGCCCCTGACGGGGCGGCTTTTTACGGCATGGCTCGCCGAGTTCGCCCCGCCTGGCTAGCGAAAGGCCCACAGTCGAGCAGCCAGATACGACACGACCGGCACTGCCAGCGTGGAAATGGTCAGCGCCACGAAATCGGGCAATGGCGTCATGGCCAGCATCGAGGCCAGCAGGAAGTTGTTGAGCGCAAAACCGGCAAGCGCTACCACGAAGAACTTCACGGCACTGCCCTGCCGGTTGAAGGTGATGTGGCGATGGCCGTAGAGCGATACCAGAAACGCCACCAGAAATGCCACCACATTGGCGATAAAGGGCGAGAGCCCGGCGAACAGCCCCAGCAGCGCGCCGGCCACCATCAGATGAATCAGGGTCGCTGCTCCCCCGACCAGTCCGAAGCGGGTAATCCGGCCGGCCTCTCCGAGAATCGCCTTCATGATGCGCCCGCCTTCGCTGCCGGTCTGGTCTGCGCGATCGGCTTCCGGGCGGCGCCACTGTCATGCTCGATCAGATACAGCGGTCGCTGCTTGGCCTCGATGAACAGGCGACTGATGTACTCTCCCAGCACACCGATCGAGATCAGCTGCATGCCACCGAAAAACAGAATCGCGGTCATCAGCGACGCATAACCCGGTACCTCGCTGCCGAAGATCAGCACCCTGGTAATCAGAATCAGAATATAGACAAAGCTCAGCAGTGCCACCACGCCGCCGATGTAACTCCAGACCCGCAGCGGCCAGGTCGAGAAACTGACCAGACCATCGAGGGCAAAATTCCAGAGCTTCCAGAAATTGAACTTGGAACTGCCGACCTGGCGTGCCGGTCGATCGTAATAGACCCCGACCGAGCGATAACCCGGCCAGGAGAACAACCCCTTCATGAAGCGGCTGCGCTCCGGCAACTGACGCAGGGCTTCGACAATGCGACGATCAATCAATCGATAGTCACCGGCATTGCTGGGTATGGTGGTGGTCGAGAGCCGGTTGAAGAAGCTGTAGAACAGGCCGGCCGAGGTGCGCTTGCTCCGGGTATCCTCGTGGCGCGATCCCCGCACCCCGTACACCATGTCATAACCTTCGTCACGCCACTTGCGCACGAACTCGTGAATCAGTTCGGGCGGATCCTGCAGATCCACATCCATGGGCACCACGGCATCCCCCACGGCGTGATCGATACCGGCCGACATGGCAGCTTCCTTGCCGAAGTTGCGTGTCAGCCTGAGCCAGCGTACCCGGCTGTCACGCTGCGCCGCCGCTGTCAGCGCCTGTGCGGTGCCATCCGTGGAGCCGTCATCGATGAAGAGAATTTCCAGCTGCGGCGCGACATCATTCAGGGTATCGTCGATGGCCGACAGAAAGGGGTCTATGGCCTCTTCCTCGTTCATGACCGGAACCACCAGTGAAAGTGTCCAGGCATCCTTCTCTGTCATCAGTCCCTGCTCCCTAGAAGTTGTTCTCTTCGCGACAACATGTCCGTTATTGGATCGAACCCCCTATCCTACCAGTTTACTTCCAGTGACGACCCCGACATGCTATGCACCAATGTGCACATATCGTATCCCGGTAATTGATGAAAAAATTCGTTGCTCCCCAGTATCACCCCCTCCTGAAACAGCACGGCCTTGACGACTTCGAGGCGCTCTGGGCGCTGGACCTGACGCCGGTGGATGCCCCCAATCTGGAACGCGGCGGCCATTCGGAAGTCGTGGTCCTGACCCTGGAAACTTCCGGCGCACCGCAGCGCTTCTTTCTCAAGCGTCAGACCAATCATCTCGGACGCAGTCTTCACCGGCCCCTGGGCGAACCCACCTTTGCCCGGGAAATGCGCAACATACGAACCTTCGAACGGCTGGAGATCCCCGCCCTGAGCGCCGCATGGTACGGAGAACACCACCGTAACGGCGACTGGCGGGCCATCCTGATGACGCCGGCACTGGATGAGTACCGGGACATGATGCAGTGGCATCAGCAGTGGGCCAGCCTGCCGCTCGCAACCCGCGATGCCGTGATCGACAGCTGTGCCAGCCTGCTGCGACGCCTTCACCAGCGCCGCTGGCGCCACGGCAGCCTCTACGCCAAGCATGTCTTCCTGCGCCCTGAGCAGTCACGACCGGAAGCCCCTGAAGCCCGCTTCATCGATCTCGAGAAATCCCGGCCTCTCATCAATGGCCGTCGTGAACGGCTGCGCGATCTCGAACTCTTCGGCCGGCGGCTGTCGCAATGGGATGACGAGACATGGCGACGGTTTCTGGCCCGCTATCTCGCCAGCAGCAGTGATTCTCGGATAGTCGGCAACTGGCTGCAGCGTCTTTTGCCGAAACTGCGCTGACGCTGTCACTGTCCACAGTCGCTATCCGCAAGCCCTGTCCGCATGCACATGCCCGCAGGCATGTCATGAATTTCTCCCATGAGGGTAATCGGAATTTTTTTCAGCCTGGGGGGTGACAAATCGAACAGTGTTTTTTATATTGCTCCCATCAGTTAGGGAACACTGTTCACTAATCAAAAGAACCCCGGGGCCGACGTCCGGTCCCCGCCAGGAGATACATCATGAAAATGTCCCGCATCCTGACCGCTACCATCGTCGCCGGTTCCTGTGCCTTCGCCGCCCAATCGGCACTGGCCTATGGCCAAGGCGATGTCTTTGTCCGTGGCGATGTCACCAAGTCCGAGCCGACCGGTACCGGCGCCTATGACAGCGACCACGGCTGGACCGGCGCCATCGGTGTCATGCCCTTCGACAAGATCGGCGTGGAACTCAACACCAGCAACCGTGCCAAGTACGATGGCGACAACGGCGGCCACTTCAAGGCACGTCCGTACAGCCTGCTGGCCCAGTACTATCCGCTGGGTGGCACCGATGCCACGGTACAGCCCTACGTGGGTGCCGGTGCCACCTACATGCGCTTCAACGGTGCCGACCTGAATGATCGCAGCGGCGTCGATGACAGCAACTGGGGCTGGACCGGCCAGGTGGGTGTCGACATGCAGGTTACCGACCACTGGGCCGTCAACGGCTTCGCCCAGTACACCGACATCGACGTCGACTACAGCGGCGGCGGTGACGACAAGCTGAACCCGGTCACCGTGGGTGGCGGTATCACCTACCGCTTCTGAAGTCTTCCCGCACGGGAAAGTGAATACGCCGGCCTTCGCCGGCGTTGTCCGTTCAGGAGCGGGACAGGGTTCAGCGGGGCGTCTGCTGACGGATTCCGATGTCCTGCAGTACCTTTTGGTCCAGCCCGTCGATACAGGGCTGCTGCAGGAGCGCCTCGTAATAGGCGCGCGACAGCCAGGGGCGTCCGGCCAGCAGATGCGCCATGTACTCCCGGGCCGGCAGGCGACCGGCTTCCGTCTTGTCCGACAGTGCCACGTATACCCAGCCACTGAGCATTCCGTGCTCGGTCTCGAAGCTCTCGATACGCCGCTGATACTGATCCGGATGCCCCTCGTAGGGATCCATCAGCTCGATCTGCTCGGGATGAGCGAGCTCATGAAGCACACCTTCCACGACGGCCCGTTCATCCGGAGCGACGTTGGCGTGCGCCACCCCTGCCGGCCGGGCAGCCTTGTCAAAGCTCAGCCGCCAGCCCGGCAGGCGTGCTGCCAGCGCACCGCGCGTCTCCCCCACGCGCGCCTGCATGCGTGCCGGATTCATGTTGCTGCCATAAGCGAAATAGTAGTGCACTGCGCTCATGAGGATGCCTGTTCCCGCAGGTAGCCGGTATTGAGCACGTGGTCGATGTCGTGCAGTGATTCCAGCACGGGAACGCGTCTGCCGGTCGACAGTCCCTGCAGCTGAAGCTCGGCGGCCGGGGCCACCTGCGACTGCTGCGGCAGGGCGCTGCCGTGCTCGATGCTCTCGCGCAGACGCGCGCAGAACACGAAACGCAGCCACTGCGGCAGCGTCATGGTATCAATGCAGAAGGGCTCCGCGCTTTTGAAGGCCTCCTCGGGTGGCCGTTCCTGGCGCCAGAGATCGCCGGCCCGCATCGAGGATTCGAGCCGTTCGAGTGCCACGGCAAGCTGCTGATACTGATTCATGCTGTCTCCTGGAAGTAAAGCGGCCCGGCCGTGTGAACCGGCGAAGCCGATGATCGGAACACGTCCGGTCGTGCACAGAAAGGCTGAATGAGCCTGTGAACAAGTTCGGGATATCCTGCGTCAGCACCGGTGACGGCCGGGCTATCACACGATGGTCAAAATCTGAGCAGTCGGTTGCCGGGCTCTGGAAAGCCGGAAAACGACACGTTACATTGCCTGCCCTGTCGACAGAAGACGAAGGTTCAAGTGAGTCTACCACTGACGCTCGATGCGCTGTTCAGCCGCGCCGGACAACCGCCACGCTACTATCATGCCGGCCGCCGTGTGGTCCCCTGCGACCGTACGCACATGCAGGCCCTTGAAGCACTGAAGCAGGCCTGGGAGGCGCCCTGGCAGGGTCATGCCCGTCTGGCCATAGTGTTTCCGGGAGCCAGTCATGACGACCCCAATCTCTGGTGTCTGAGCCTGCCACTGGATGAGCAGGGCATGCTGCAGCCGGGCCCGCGCGATGCCCTCATCGAGCGTCTGCTGCATACGCAGGCTGACGTTCATGATGGCAAAGCCGATGATCTGGAGAGCGAACCGCTGGCCTTTCAGCCGGATACCCGGACACTGGCCATGCTGCACGCCCGGATCACCCATGATCTGGCACTGCCGGCCAGCAGCTGGTGGCAGCCTGCATACGAAGCGCTGACCGACGTCAATACCGCCCGGCACTGGTCAACCCTCGGTCTGCAGGGAGTGGCCGATACCGCGGTGCGCCGCAGCCCGGCAGATGAAGCCCTCATCGCCGAGCGACTGCCCGCGCTTTCGGTCGAGGCCCTGCATGAGCTCTGCTACTGTTTGGAGCATGCACCGCCGGAAACCGTAGTACTGATTCGAGCCCTGAGGGCGCAAGCTCAGACCGCAGGCGAGGCCCCCGACACCCGGCGCGCCTGTCAGCGCGCCGGTATCAGCAGCACGCTGCCCGAGGCTGCGGAGTGGGTGACCGCCCTGCTGCGTGACGAGCCGGACGATGAAACCCTCGCTCTGGTGGCCGCACGCGGCTGGCATCATCTGGAGCATGAGCTCCGGCTTCGGCTGCTGCTGGATCAGCTGGCCGAGCGGCCGTCGGCGGTGTTTCGGGCCCTGATCGGCGATCTTGCCCTGATGCCGCGTCTGCGCCTGCCATTGCTGATGATGATGCGTCAGGCCGAGCACCATACACCGCTGGCGCACCAGGTCCGAACGATGCTTGGGGAAGCTGCTTCATGACACCACTGCCCTATGAACCACGCGCCATCCTCGGTCGCCGGGAGATGATCGAGCTGCCGGAGCTGTCACTGCGGCTGGCCTGCAAGATCGATACCGGCGCCCGCACCTCGGCGCTCCATGCCGAACGCATCGAACTGATCGAGGAGAGTGGCGCCCAATGGATCGAATTCGATACCTGGACAGGCGATGATGGCGCCACCAGCCAGCGCTTCAGGCTCCCCTTCTATGATCGGCGTCGGGTACGCAGCTCCAACGGCCATATCGACTGGCGGCATGTCATTCGTACGCCCATTCAGCTGGGCGAGATGAACTGGGAGATCGAACTGACGCTGGTCGATCGCAGTCGCATGCGTCACCCCATGCTGCTGGGACGGCGCGCCATGCGCCGGATGCTGGTAGCACCGGGGGCTTCCTTCCTGCACGGTGCACCCTGAGCTACACACCTTTGGTGCCCGCCAACAAGAGGTGTTTTCATGCACATTGCCCTGCTCTCTCGCAATCGCAACCTGTATTCGTCACGCCGCCTCATCGAGGCGGCCGAACAGCGGGGGCATACGGTCCGGGTCGTCAACACCCTGCGCTGCTACATGAACATCGCCTCGCACCGCCCCTCGATCCACTACCGTGGCGAAGAGCTGGAGGCCTTTGATGCCGTGATCCCGCGCATCGGCGCCTCCGTCACCTTCTACGGCTGCGCCGTGCTGCGCCAGTTCGAGATGATGGGCACCTATGTGCTCAACGACTCGGTGGGCATCACCCGCTCCCGGGACAAGCTGCGCTCGCTGCAGCTGCTTTCCCGCAAGGGACTGGGCCTGCCGGTGACCGGTTTTGCCCACTCACCGGATGACATTCCCGACCTGATCCGGATGGTGGGCGGCGCGCCGCTGGTCATCAAGCTGCTCGAGGGCACCCAGGGCATCGGCGTGGTGCTGGCGGAGACCGTCCAGGCAGCCGAGAGCGTGATTCAGGCCTTCATGGGGCTGCATGCCAACATCATGGTGCAGGAGTACATCCGCGAGGCGAAGGGCGCCGATCTGCGCTGCTTCGTGGTCGGCGACAAGGTCGTGGCCGCGATGCGCCGCCAGGCGGCCGAAGGCGAATTCCGCTCCAATCTCCATCGCGGCGGCACGGCGCATACCATTCGCATTACCCCCGAGGAGCGTTCCACCGCCATTCGTGCGGCACGTGCCATGGGCCTGCAGGTCGCCGGGGTCGATCTGCTGCGCTCCCATCACGGGCCGGTCATCATGGAGGTCAACTCCTCGCCGGGGCTGGAAGGCATCGAAACCACCACCGGGCGTGATGTTGCCGGACTGATCATCGAGCACCTCGAGAAGCATGCCGCTCCGGTTCAGAAGGTGCCTCCGCGGCCACGTGGCTGATCCATGACCGGTACGCCCTTGCGTGGTCCAATTCGGCAATGCCAGCTATCGCAGGACGCGTTAGAATCAGGAGTGTGGTACACCGCCCGAATTCGCGCATACCAGCGTCAGCGGAGATGATCGCTCATGTTTCTCGATAATCGCCAGGCGGCGATCGACGGCCTGCTCGAGGCACTGGCCGACAGCCTCGACTATTTTCAGGACAACGCCGCACGCCTGCCGGGTCATCTCCGCGAGCAGTTCGGCCCTGTCTTCGAAGAGCGCCGCGAGGAAGTGCGCAAGCTGCAGCAGCTGGCCCGCCGGCACATGAAACTGCTGCCCCGCGATGCCGATGTGGAACGCGACGACTACCTCTGGCTGTGGAGCCGGCTGAAGAGCTTTGTCGGCAATGATGTCCAGGTACTGATACGCGAACTGCTGGAGCAGGAGCGGGTCCTGATGCAGGCACTCTCCAATGCCTTTACCCATCCGCTTCCCGAGGACATGGAAGCGGTCATGGAGCAGCTGTGGCGCAACTGCCGGCAGATGATTCAGCTGCTCTATCGCCATCAGAGCCGTCATCAGAAACGTCGCTGAGCACTCTGCACAGCGGTAGCTTCGGCAGCCGCTCGGCCTTCTCCTCATCGCCCGAAGCCTCTTGCCCGGGTTGCATCCTGATCCGGGGACCGAGGAAATGGGGCTGACGCTGCCAGAGGAACAGATCCCCCAGCGTCCAGACCCGCGCCAGCCACTCGCGCAGGCGCAGCGACCAGTGATAACTCGGCGCGGCGGTTCTTGCCGTACAGCCGGTCGCCTCGAGACCGACATGATCGGCAATGTACAACGCCCTCGGCAAATGCCATGGCTGGCTGATCAGCATCACCCTGTGTGCCCCGAAAACGCGCCGGGCACGCACCAGGCTGTCAAAGGTACTGAAACCGGCATAGTCGAGCGTCATGGCGCCGGGCGGCACGCCGCGCTTTTTCATGTCGCGCCACATGACCACCGGTTCATTGTAATAGCGGGTATGGTTGTCACCCGACAGCAGCAGGTGATCGACCAGGCCAAGGTGATAGAGGCGCGCCGCAGTATCGAGTCGCGCCTGATACCAGGGATTGACCCCGCCACCTCTCAGCCCCCAGGACGTACCGAAGACCAGGCCGACCGGGGCAGCGTCGCAGGCAGCGGGATCGGGCCGGATACGCTCGTGGGTCCACCACCAGATCCAGCCATTGGCCAGCGCAAGCACGAGCGTCCCCGCCAGCAGCAGTGCTGCCAGCACGGCCGCGCCCTTTCGTATTACGCCGCTCATGCGTGTCGCTGCTCGCTCATGCCTGTTCGGGGTCACGGATCTTCATGAGCGAGCCAGCTTAAGCGAGCCCCGGCGGTCGCTCAACCCGGGGCATGGCAATCGCCGATCGCAATGGCGGGGTTTCAGAACATGTTGAGTTCGAGCTTGGCCTCGTCGCTCATCATCTCGCGCGACCACGGCGGATTGAAGACGATCTCGATATGCACCTTCTGTACCTGCGGGGCGCTCTCGATCTTGCGCTTGGCATCCTGGGCGATGACATCCCCCATGCCGCAGCCTGGCGCGGTCAGCGTCATGCGCACGTTGACCATCTTCTCGCCACTGATCAGGGTGTCGATACGACAGCCGTAGACCAGCCCCAGCTCAACGATATCGACGGGAATCTCGGGATCATAGCAGGTCCGCAGCTGCTGCCAGACAAAGGCCTCCAGCTCCTCGTCGGTGGCATCCTCGTGCAGCGTGGGACGCGGCACCGGTTCGAGCCCCAGGGCATCCAGCTCCTGCCCCTCGATCAGGTACATGCTGTGTTCAAGTACCACTGTCACGGCCGTTCCCAGCGCCTGGGTGACCTGTACCACGGTATCCTCCTCGAGCGTGACGGGCTGCCCGGAGGGAATCGCGAAGGCTTCCACGCTGCGCTGCAGCGGCAGCTGCTGCCCCTTGGCGAGGGATTCGAGTGCCATGCTATCTCCGTAATCTTTTCAGGGACTGTCGGTCAAAAACCGCCGGACCTGTATGTCCGGTTCAGCCCCGCACCATGGTCACGACCCGATCGAGCGCCTCGACAAAGCGATCGACCTCTTCGAGCGTGTTGTAGAGGGCGAAGGAAGCCCGGCAGGTGGCATCCAGTCCGTAATGATTGAGCAGCGGCTGGGCACAGTGGTGGCCGGTGCGGATCGCCACCCCGAACTGATCGACCAGCAGGCCGATGTCCTGGGCGTGCGCCCCTTCGACCACGAACGAGATTACCGCGGCCTTGTGTGGCGCATTGCCGATGATGCGCATGCCATTGATGGCCTGCATGCGTTCGGTGGCATGCTCGAGCAGTTGCTGCTCCCACTCCTCGATCAGATCGAAATGCAGATTGGTGAGCCAGCGCAGCGCCCGATCCAGTGCAATGACTTCGGCAATTGCCGGAGTACCGGCCTCGAAGCGGTGCGGTATGTCAGCAAAGCTCGTGCCCTGATCGAAGCTGACCGTGCTGATCATTTCGCCGCCCCCCTGCCAGGGCGGCATGGCTTCCAGTAGCGCTTCGCGACCGTAAAGCACCCCTACTCCGGTCGGGCCATAGACCTTGTGGCCGGAGAAGGCATAGAAGTCGGCCCCCAGCGCCTGCACATCGAGGCGCTGATGCGGCACCGCCTGGGCACCGTCCACCACCATGATCGCGTCATGCTGATGCGCCAGCGCGCTCATCTCGGCAATCGGATTGATGGTGCCCAGCGCATTGGACACATGGGAGATCGCCACCAGCCGGGTTCGATCACCCAGCAGCTGCCGATAGGCCTCGAAGTCCAGCACGCCCTGCTCGTCCACCGGAATCACCCGAATCGTCAGCTCGAGCTCGCGCGCCAGCAGCTGCCAGGGCACGATGTTGGAGTGATGCTCCATGTGCGAGATCAGGATCTCGTCACCGGGGCGCAGCTGACTGCGTCCCCAGCTCTGGGCCACCAGATTGATGGCCTCGGTGGTCCCGCGGGTGAACACGATCTCGCGGGTGGACTCGGCATTGACGAACTCGCGCACCGTGTCGCGGGACTGCTCGTAGGCCGCGGTCGCCTCATCCGCCAGGCAGTGCAGCCCGCGGTGAATGTTGGCGTTGTAGCGGCTGTAGTAGTCCTGCAGACAGTCCAGCACCGGCTGCGGCGTCTGGCTGGTCGCTGCGTTGTCCAGATAGAGCAGCGGCTGATCGCCATGCACCTGGCGCGCCAGGATCGGAAACTGCTCCCGAATGGCTTCGACATCGAGCACGAGTTCGTCGGTCGTCATGCGTCGCTATCCTCCACGACACCCATCAGATTGAAGCGATCAGGCAGCTTGCCGGCCACCGTGCGCTCGACACGCTCGGTGATCTCCGCCAGCGGGATCTGTTCCATCACCTCGGTGGCGAAGGCCAGCGTCAGCAGGCCGCGAGCCATCTCCTGGCTGATGCCACGGGCGCGCAGCGCAAAGATGGCATTCTCGTCCAGCTGGCCGGTGGTCGCGCCATGGGAGCAGAGCACGTCATCGGCGTAGATCTCCAGCTCCGGCTTGGTATCGATCTCGGCCCGATCGGAAAGCAGCAGGTTGGCGTTGTTCTGATAACCCCGCACCTGCTGGGCATCGCGCTTGATATAGACACGGCCGTTGAACACCCCGCGAGCGCGACCACCGAGGATGCCCTTGTAGCTCTCGTTGGAGTAGGTGCGCGGCGCGTTGTGATTGACCTGGGTATGATTGTCGATGTGCTGACGCTCCTGACCGAAGAACAGCCCCCAGAACTCGGTGGTGGCATTCTCGTCATTGAGCTCGCTGATCAGGTCGTTGCGGACCAGCGCCCCACCCAGGTTCAGGTTATAGGAGGCATAAAGGCTGTCGCGCTGCTGATCGATATGCATGCTGGAGACGTGATACTCGCTCTGGCTCGCCTCCTGCAGCTTGTAGTGGCGTACCCGGGCGTTGGCATCGAGACTGGCCTCACCCACCACGTTGGTGAAGTTGGCCGCTTCATGCTCGCCGATGTGGTGCTCGATCAGGCTGGCCTCGCTGCCCTGCTCGGCACGAATCAGCAGCCGCGGATGACTCATCACCGCACTCTCGCCGGTGCGCGAGACGAAGATGGCGTAGACCGGCTTCTCGAGCACGGCATTGCGCCCCAGATGCAGCAGCACCCCCTCGTGGGCAAAGGCCGTGTTGAGCGCGGCGAAGGGAGAGAAGTCCTCTCCGGTCAGCCGCCCCAGCTGGCTGCCGAGCACCTCACGGCCCTGCATCAGTGCCTGCGAGAGCGGCTCGACCACCACGCCCGCCGGCAGCTCACCGATATCGGAGTGTTCGGCGCTGAACAGACCATCGACGAACACCAGCCGATGGGCATCATCCACCTGCAGCCGCAAAGCGGCCAGCCGCGCTTCGCTCAGGGCGGCATCGCTGGCCAGTGTGAACCGGCTCTCGGCGATGCGCG
The DNA here is from genome assembly GCF_003633775.1 of Kushneria sinocarnis. Lineage (GTDB taxonomy): Bacteria > Pseudomonadota > Gammaproteobacteria > Pseudomonadales > Halomonadaceae > Kushneria > Kushneria sinocarnis. The sequence continues at coordinate 54,122 of NZ_RBIN01000009.1, read as the reverse complement.
AGACATCGGTATACTTCCACGCCTCCTGACGCGGACTCGGAAAGCCCTGCCGGGCAAAGCTTTCGGCCGCCGACTGACGCCGGCTGGTCAGCCACTCCGGCGCGCCCTGCTCGACGCGCTCCTGCAGATGTTGCAGAAACGTCTCGGTACTCATGCCGCGCTCTCCTGATGGATCCATTCATAGCCTTCATCTTCCACGCGCAGTGCCAGCTGCTTGTCACCCGAGCGTGCGATGCGGCCATCGATCAGGACATGCACCTGATCCGGTTCGATGTGGTTGAGGATGCGCTGATAGTGCGTGACCAGCAGGATCGAACGATTCTCGCTGCGCAGCGAATTGACCCCGTGGGAGACGGTCTTCATGGCATCGATATCAAGCCCGGAGTCGATCTCGTCGAGCAGGGCCAGCTTCGGCTGCAGCACCAGCATCTGCAGGATCTCGTTGCGCTTCTTCTCGCCGCCCGAGAAGCCCTCGTTGACCGCGCGCTGCAGGAAGCTGGTATCCATGCGCATGAACTCCAGCTTCTCCTTGACCAGCTTCATGAACTCCGGCGACGGGATTTCCTCTTCCCCGCGGGCTTCACGCTGGGCGTTGAGCGCCGACTTGAGCAGATAGATGTTCTTGACCCCGGGAATCTCCACCGGATACTGAAAGCCCATCAGCATCCCGGCGCGGGCGCGATCCTCGACCTCCATCTCCAGCAGGTCCTGGCCTTCGAAGGTGATCGTTCCCTGCGTCACTTCATACCCGTCACGCCCGGCCAGCACCGACGACAGCGTCGACTTGCCGGCCCCGTTCGGTCCCATGATGGCGTGCACTTCACCGGGATTGATGGTCAGATTGATCCCCTTGAGGATTTCGGTCCCTTCCACGGTAGCGTGCAGATCCCTGATCTCGAGCATGTTGTGACCCTGCCAAATGTTTGAATGACCGCTTGCCGGCCAGAAAGATTGAAGAGAAGCCGGGCGGGCCGCTGCCCGCCCGGTGATACCGGAATGGCGTGCGGTCGTATCAGCCGACCGAGCCCTCGAGTGTCACACCCAGCAGTGCCTCGGCCTCGACGGCGAACTCCATCGGCAGCTCCTGGAAGACGTCCTTGCAGAAGCCGTTGACGATCATGTTGACCGCATCCTCTTCGGAGATGCCGCGGCTCTGGCAGTAGAACAGCTGGTCATCGCCGATTTTGGAGGTGGTCGCCTCGTGCTCCACGGTCGACTTGCTGTTGCCGATCTCCTGATAGGGGAAGGTGTGGGCACCACACTGATCACCGATCAGCAGCGAGTCGCACTGGGTAAAGTTGCGCGATCCGGTGGCACGCGGCGTCATCTTCACCAGCCCGCGATAGGACTGGTTGCTGCGCCCGGCAGCAATCCCCTTGGAGACGATGGTCGACCGGGTATTCTTGCCGATGTGAATCATCTTGGTGCCGGTATCGGCCTGCTGCCGACCGTTGGTCACCGCCACCGAGTAGAATTCGCCGACACTGTCATTGCCGCGCAGCATGCACGAGGGATACTTCCAGGTGATCGCCGAACCGGTTTCCACCTGGGTCCAGCAGATCTTGGAACGATCACCGCGGCAGTCACCCCGCTTGGTCACGAAGTTGTAGATGCCGCCCTTGCCGTCTTCATCGCCGGGATACCAGTTCTGCACCGTGGAGTACTTGATGTAGGCATCCTCGAGTGCCACCAGCTCGACCACGGCAGCATGCAGCTGATTCTCGTCACGCTGCGGCGCGGTGCAGCCTTCCAGATAGGAGACCTGGGCACGCTTGTCACAGACGATCAGGGTCCGCTCGAACTGACCGGTATTGGCGGCGTTGATGCGGAAGTAGGTCGACAGCTCCATCGGGCATTCGACGCCTTCCGGTACGTAGACGAACGAGCCATCGGTGAAGACGGCCGAATTGAGCGCCGCGAAGAAGTTGTCACCGCGCGGCACCACGCTGCCGAGATAGGCCTGGACCAGCTCCGGATAGTCGCGGATGGCTTCCGAGATCGAGCAGAAGATCACTCCGGCCTCGGCCAGCGTCTCCTTGAAGGTGGTGGTTACCGACACCGAATCGAACACGGCATCGACCGCCACCCCGGCCAGCGCGGCCTGCTCGTGCAGCGGAATGCCCAGCTTCTCGTAGGTTTCCAGCAGCTTGGGGTCGACCTCATCGAGGCTCTGCGGACCATCCTCGGGCTTTTTGGGCGCGCTGTAGTACGAGATCGCCTGATAATCGATCGGCGGATAGTCCAGATGTGCCCAGGAGGGTGCCTTCATGGTCTGCCACTGGTGGAAGGCTTCCAGCCGCCAGTCGAGCATCCACTGTGGTTCACCCTTCTTGTGGGAGATGAAGGCGATCACGCTCTCGTCCAGACCGGGCGGAACGGTATCGCTTTCGATATCGGTGACGAAGCCCTGCTTGTACTCGCGCTGAACAAGCTGCTCCATTTCTTCGGTTGCCATGTGCTCTCCCCCTTGCGGGTGCCATTCAATCGGTCGGTCAGGATTATGATTGGTGCGCCCGCTCGGCGGGCGTGTCACTGCTGTCGCGACTGTGCGAAACGCTCTGGATCGGCAGTGTCAGCGGTAGCCTGAGCGGCGCATCGTGTACCAGGTCGGACAGCGTCACGCTGTCCAGCAGCTGACGAACGGCCAGCGAAACCCGCTGCCAGTTGTCGACCACACCGCAGGACGCCATCAGGTCACACTCGCCGTCGACATGGCCGCATTCGGTCATGGCGATCGGCCCGTCAATGGCGGTGATGATGTCGCGCACGGTAATGCGGTGCGCCGACCGGGCCAGACGATAACCGCCCCGCGCGCCCCGGTGGGACTCCAGCAGCCCGGCCCGGAGCAGCAGCTTGAGGGTCTTGCTGACCGTCGGGCGAGGCAGGCCTACGCTATCGGCGATTTCCGCGGCGGCGTGGGACTCTTCCGGCTGACGCGCCATCTGCGCCATCACCACGGCGCCATAGTCGCTCATCTTCGAGAGCTTCAGCATGTCGCCCCCTTGCCTGCTTATTGCGGACCATTTTAGTCCTCATTCGATGGGCTGTGAAGCTGTGTCACCCCCAATCATCCCGATAGGCATCATTCAATGGTCGCGATGAACCGTACATGATCAGCCGCCCCCCTCACGGCTTGAGTTTCCTGCCAGGCGCAATACGCTGAACGGACGGAACGCTGGTTCATGGATGAAAGGGAGAACGCAATGAGCCGCAATGTGGCCGAGATCATGGTCGATGTGCTGGCTGAAGCGGGCGCGCGTCGCTGCTACGGCGTGGTCGGCGATACCATCAATCAGCTGACGGATGCCATCCGGCGCAGCGACATCGAATGGGTGTCTGTCCGGCATGAAGAGGTAGGCGGCTTTGCCGCCGGCGGCGAGGCGGCCCTGACCGGCGAACTGGCTGCCTGCGCCGGCACCTGCGGCCCCGGCAGCCTGCATTTCGTCAACGGACTGTTCGAGACCCACCGCAACGGTTCGCCGGTAGTCTTCATCGCCTCCCAGGTACCCACTGCCGAGATGGGGGTCGGCTTCCCGCAGGACGTCGACCAGAAGAAGGTCTACGAGCAGTACAGCGTCTTCTGCGAGTATATCGTCAACCCCGAGCAGGCCCACCGGATGACGGTACTCGCCGCACAGGAAGCGCTGAACAAGGGGGGGCGTGGCGGTACTGATCGTCCCCGGTGACCTGTTCACGCAGACACCGCAGGAAGAGAAGGCCTGGCGGGTCCACCGGTTCGACCCGATCATTCGCCCTGGCGCCGAGGAACTGGTGCCGATCATCGAGCGGCTCAACGCCGGCGGACGGATCTCCATCTACGCCGGCTACGGCTGCGCCCAGGCCCGCGATGAAGTGCTGGCGCTGGCCGAGCGGCTCAAGGCGCCGGTGGCCTGGACCTCGCGGGCCAAGGACTTCATCGAGCACGACAACCCCTTCGATGTCGGCATGACCGGGGTCTTCGGTCTGGATGGCGGCTATCGGGCCGTGGCCGAGTGCGACACCCTGCTCCTGCTGGGCTGCAGCTTCGCCTGGAGCCAGTTCTATCCCGACAATGCCACGATCATCCAGGTGGATCTCGATGCCGGCCAGATCGGCCGCCGCCATCCGGTCGATATCGGCGTGGTCGGCAGCGTACGCGATACCTGTCAGGCGCTGGTACAGACGGTGCAGGCGCATGCCGATACCGGCTGGCTCGAGGAGTGCCGCAGCGCCTATGCCAGGGCCCTCGAACAGGCCACCCACCAGTCGCGTGACGACGATCTCATTCACCCCCAGGAACTCACGCTCGCGCTGGATCGGCTGGCCGCCGACGATGCCGTCTTTACCGCCGACGGCGGCAGTCCGATGGTGTGGATGCTGCGGCATATCCGCACCAATGGCCGCCGCCGCACCATGGCCAGCCTGATGCACGGCACCATGGCCAACGCCTACCCGCAGGCACTGGGCATCGCCAGGGCCATGCCCGAGCGGCAGGTCATTGCGATGTGCGGCGACGGCGGGCTCTCCATGCTGATGGGGGATCTGCTGACGGTGGTGCGTGACCAGCTGCCGCTCAAGCTGGTGGTCTTCAACAATGAATCACTGGGCTTCGTGGAGATCGAACAGAAGGTCGAGGGGCTGCTGGACGCCTATACCGAGCTCAACAACCCCGATTTCAGCCGCCTGGCCGAATCGGTGGGCATGCGCGGACGCCGCGTCGAGCACAAGCACGAACTCGAGGGCGCCATCAGTGACCTGCTCGCCCACGAGGGTCCCGCCCTGCTCGATGTGAAGGTCAACCGCATGGAGCTGGTGATGCCGCCGAAGGTGGAGGCCGGCGAGGTGGCCTCGACCGCGCTCTACTCTGCCCGGGCCATGCTCGATGGCCGGATGACCGATGTGGTCGATCTGGTGAAGAGCAACTTCCTCAAGCGCTGAGGCGCCACCCGGCGCAACACGACAACGCCCCGGCGGAGAGCCCGCCGGGGCGTTTCGAAGCACCTTCGGGGAGCGCGCTACTCGGCAAACGGGTTGCGCAGCACGATGGTCTCATTGCGATCGGGACCGGTCGAGATGATATCGATCGGCGTCCCCACCTGCTCCTCCAGAAAGGAGATATAGGCGCGCGCATTGGCGGGCAGGTCTTCCAGCGCCCGGATGCCCAGCGTCGATTCCTGCCAGCCCGGCAGATCGCGGTATTCGGGCTCGATGGTCTCGTAGCCCTCGCTGTCCACCAGGTTGTCGATCAGATCGCCATCCTTGGTGCGATAGCCGACGCAGACGCGGATGTTCTCCAGCCCGTCCAGCACATCGAGCTTGGTCAGACACAGGCCGGACACGGAGTTGATCTGCACCGCGTGACGCAGTGCCACCGCATCGAACCAGCCGCAGCGGCGCGCCCGTCCGGTGGTGGCTCCGAACTCGTGCCCCTTCTCGGCCAGATGGCGGCCGAACTCGTCGAACAGCTCGGTGGGGAACGGCCCCGAACCGACCCGCGTGGTGTAGGCCTTGGTGATACCCAGCACGTAGTCGAGATAGAGCGGCCCCACCCCGGAACCGGTTGCCGTGCCACCGGCCGTGGTATTGGAGCTGGTGACGAAGGGATAGGTGCCGTGATCGATGTCCAGCAGCGAGCCCTGGGCCCCCTCGAACATGATGTTCTGGTTGGCCTTGCGGATGTCGTGTACCAGCGACACGGTATCGCTGACCATCGGCCGCAGATCCTCGGCCATCGCCATCGCCTCGTCCAGCACCTGCTGGAAGTCGACCGGCTCCTCGCCGTGATAGCGGCTCAATACGAAATTGTGGTAGTCAAGCACCTCGCCGAGCTTGCTGGCGAAACGCTCGCGATGAAGGATGTCCCCCAGCCGCAGGCCGCGCCGGGCCACCTTGTCCTCGTAGGCCGGGCCGATGCCACGCCCGGTGGTACCGATCTTGGCCACCCCGCGCGCCTTCTCGCGCGCCTGATCGAGGCGTACGTGATACGGCAGGATCAGCGGACAGGCCGGTGACAGGCGCAGCCGTTCGCGCACCGGCACGCCCTTGTCTTCCAGCTCGCGGATCTCGTCAAGCAGCGCCTCGGGCGAGAGCACCACGCCGTTGCCGATGACGCAGGTGACATCACTGCGCAGAATCCCCGACGGGATCAGGTGCAGCACCGTCTTTTCACCGTCGATGACCAGGGTATGACCGGCATTGTGCCCGCCCTGGAAACGCACCACCGCAGAAGCCGACTCCGTCAGCAGATCGACGACCTTGCCCTTGCCTTCATCGCCCCACTGGGTGCCGAGCACGACTACATTCTTGCCCATTGCCTTCGTCTCTGTAATGCGGCCCGCTCGTGGTCTGCCAGCAGCAGCGGACCTGAATGAAAGATCGACTCAGTCCTCGAGCGGGCGCACCTGCCAGCGCCCCTCATGCTCGATGAGCTCACGGTCACAGAAGTGCGCCCGGGCCCCGGTTGTCTGACCGGCAAGCGCCTGCACCACCCGCTCGCCGGCCTGGCGCAGCTCGCTGACCCGGCGCGCCAGCGCTTCGCTCTCGCTTGCCGGCGCCCAGATGCCATCGTGGCTGGGACGCTGCTCGTCGAGCGAGGCCAGCAGCTTGAGATCCATCGAGCAGCCGGTCGCCGGGCGCGGACGCCCGAAGGCGCGACCGGTATCGTCGTAACGCCCCCCCTTGGCCAGGGCCTGCCCGTAACCCGGCACATAGGCGGCAAATACCATGCCGGTGTGATACTCGTAGCCGCGCAGTTCGGCAAGATCGAAATAGCGCGCCACCTGCTCGGAGTCACGACCGATCGAGGTGCGCAGCGCCGTGAGCTGCGCCAGCGCCTCGCCGACGGCGGCCGGCGCCCCGGCAAATACCTCGCGGGCCCGTTCGAGCACTTCGTCACCACCGTGCAGACGAGGCAGCTGACGCAGCATCTCGGCCAGCGAGGGGTCCTGCACATGCGCATCGACAATGGCATCGACCTCGCCCACGGCCTTGCGTTCGAGGGCGGCAAACAGTGCCCGTTCGGCTTCCGCGGCCAGACCGGCCTCGCCCGCCAGGGCGCGATAGATTCCGATATGGCCGATCGCCAGATGCACGTTGCGGGCGCCGGCCAGGTCAAGACTGGAGAGTACCAGCTGCATGATCTCCTGGTCCGCCTCGAGCCCGGCATGCCCGAACAGTTCGAGTCCCAGCTGGACCGGACTGCGGCCGCCCTGGTACTCATCGGCCTGGGCCCGCAGCACATGGGCACAGTAGCAGAGCCGAACCGGCCCCTCGCGGCGCAGCGAGTGGGCATCCATGCGCGCCACCTGAGGGGTCACGTCCGCACTGGCGCCCATCAGCCGCCCGGTCAGCTGATCGGTCAGCTTGAAGGTCTGCAGCTCGAGATCGGTCCCGGTCCCGGTCAGCAGCGAATCGAGAAATTCAACCGGCGGTGGCATGACCATGTCATAGCCCCAGCGGTAATAGAGATCCAGCAGCGCGCGCCTCAGCGACTCCATGCGAAGCGTCTGCGGCGGCAGCACCTCATCCATGCCGTCAGGCAGCAGCCAGCGGTCAGCGATGGTCATGGCATTCGTCCTGCCAGAAGAGTGAATGAATCCGGCTGGACCGCCCGCGTCACGGCATCGGGTAACGCTGTCATGCCGGCAGGCGGCCACAAAAAAACCGGGGAGGGTCCCCGGTTGCGAGAGTCTATCACGAAACGCCCGCGGTGGAAGCCCGCGAGCGCCCCCGTTCAGGGAGAAGGCAGTGTTCCGGCACCACTACCGCCACCGGCACCCTGCGGATCGAGCAGAAACCGGAAGAAGTCGTTGTTATGCGGATTGAGGACCAGCAGCCCGTTACCATCGCCGAAGCTGTCACGATAGGCCTGCAGCGACCGGTAGAAGCGGAAGAAATCCGGATTCTGCTGATAGGCGTTGCCATAGATCGCGGCGGCCGAGGCATCGCCCTCGCCACGCGTGGTTTCGGCAATCTGCCGGGCACGGGCCAGCAGCACCTGCTTCTCGCGATCCACCCGGGCACGAATCTTTTCCGCCTGCTCCTGACCCTGGGCACGATACTCGCGTGCCTCGCGCTCCCGTTCCGAGCGCATGCGGTCATACACCGACTGGGTGACCTCTTCGGGCAGCTCGATCTGCTTGACGCGGATATCCAGCACCGCCACCCCCAGCTCGTTGCGCATCTGCTTGTCCAGCGCCTTCGTCGGTGCCGACATCAGCTCATCGCGACGCTCGCTGACGATCTGGGAGAGGGTGTTGCGGCCGAACTCGTTACGCAGGGCCTCATCGACACGCGGCTCGATCAACCGCTCGGCCACCTGCTCATCACCGGTGGTGGCCTCGTAGAAGCGCTGCGGATTGATGATCTTCCACTTGATATAGGAGTCGACGATCACCGCCTTCTTTTCCTGGGTCAGGTAACGGCTGGCGCTGGCATCCAGCGTCAGTACCCGACTGTCGAAGGTCCGCACGGTATTGAGCACCGGCACCTTGGCGTGCAGGCCGGGACCGATGTCGCTCTCCACCACTTCGCCGAAACGCAGCTTGATGGCGCGCTCGGTTTCATCGACCACGTACAGGCTGCTGCTGGCCAGCCAGCCGAGCACCACGAGCACGACAATGATGACCAGGGCACGGTTATTGAACATTAACGGCCCTCCCGAAGGCTGTTCTGGCGGCTCTGTGTCGCAATCTGTTCGGCAATTCTACGGGTGAGCTGATCCACCTGCTGATCATCCATCGCCTGGCTGCTGCTGCCCGTGCCGTTGCCTCCGGATGATTGCAGCTGCCCCAGCGGCAGCACGGTCACGCTGTTGTCCGACCCCGGATCAACCAGTGCCTTGCGGGTATTACCCAGCACATTGCTGACGGTTTCCAGGTAGAGGCGTTCACGCGTGACCTCGGGTGCCTTCTCGTACTCGCGCGTCAGGGAGGTGAAGCGGTTGGCATCGCCCTGAGCCTGTGCCACCACCGACTCCTTGTAGCCCTGGGCCTCCTCCTTGATGCGCTGGGCCCTGCCCTGTGCCGCAGGCATTACCGCATTCTCGTAGGCCATCGCCTGGTTGATGGTACGCTGACGCTCCTCGCGGGCCTTGATCACGTCATCAAAGGCGTCCTGCACCTGGTCGGGCGGCGAGGTCGACTCCACGTTGACGGTCTGCAGCTGCAGGCCGATATGGTAACTGTCGAGGTAGGACTGCAGCCGTTCGGTCACCTGAGAGGCCACCAGTTCGCGCCCCGAGGTGAGGATATCGTTCATCTCGGTGCTGCCGATCACATGACGCAGCGCGGAATCCATGGCGTTCTGCATGCTGACCTCGGGCGAGCGCACGTTGAGAACATAGTTGCGCGGATCGGAGACCAGATACTGACTGGAGAGCTGAACCTTCACGATGTTCTCGTCCTTGGTCAGCATCGAGTCGGTCTGGCTCAGCGAACGCACCTGGGTCACGTTGACGCGATGGACATTGTCCACCAGCGGCGGATTCCAGTGCAGACCGGGCCCCACGGTATTGAGATACTTGCCGAAACGCAGCACGACGCCGCGCTCGGACTGATCGACCAGATAGAAGCCGGAACCGGCCCATACCACCAGCGCCACGACCACCACGATCAGCGGCAGCAGCAGGGTGCTGCGGCGCCCGCCGCCATCACCGTTGCCGCCATCGCTGCCGTTTGAACGCTGCGGGCGCTGCTGCTGACCGAGCAGGCCATTGAGGCGATTCTTCAGCTTTCTGAGCAGCTCATCGAGATCCGGCGGCCCCTGGTTGTTACCACCGCCGCCTCCACCACGACCCCCACCGCTCCAGGGATCCTGCTGGTTGTTGTTACCACCCGGCTCATTCCAGGCCATACATCGTCTCCAAAAGGGCAGGAAGTGCTGGCTGCTCGACGCACGGCCGACTCGCGAATCGGGGCATTCCAGCCGAATGCCCCGTAACAGGTTGCGCGTTGTAACATACCCCGAACCGGCATGTCCTGAAACCGGTCTGATGCGTTCGCATGACATCAGGGGGCCGATTCCGGACACTCAGGGCGAGGAATCGGGCAACGCTCCGGAATCATTCAGCTCCTGCCAATCCAGATAATCGGCGGGATCCTCATCGGCACGCGCCAGCAGCTGCATGAAGTCACGGCGCGGCAGGCGTACCGACAGATGCGAGCGGCCATCATCATCGAACTCTTCCTCGCGTACCGAGCCGAGTTCGAAGAGCTGCGCCCGCAACCAGCCCTGGGCAGGTGACAGTGTCAGCCGGGTATCCAGTACGTCAACCGCCAGCCGCTCGGAGAGCGCCTGCATCAGCAGGTCGAAGCCCTGCTGATGCTGGGCGGACAGCCAGACCACGGTCGGCAGCCCCTCGTCATTGCGCTCCAGTCGAGGCGCCATGCCCAGCAGATCGGTCTTGTTCATGACCAGCAGCCTGGGCACATCGCTGGCGCCGATCTCCGCCAGCACGGCATTGACCTGCTGCCCGTGGCTCTCACGCTCCTCGTCCGCCGCGTCGATGACATGCACCAGCAGGGTCGCTTCCGCGGCCTCCTGCAGGGTGGCCTGAAAGGCCTCGACCAGCTTGTGCGGCAGATCCCGGATGAAACCGACCGTGTCCGCCAGCACCACCGGGCCGACATCCTCCAGCTCCAGACGCCGCAGGGTCGGGTCCAGCGTGGCGAAGAGCTGATCGGCCGTGAACACGTCCGAGGCGGTGAGCGCGTTGAAGAGCGTCGACTTGCCGGCGTTGGTGTACCCCACCAGCGACACCGACGGGATCTCCGCGCGGGCCCTGGCGCGCCGATTCTGGTTGCGCTGGCTGCGCACCTTGTCCAGCCGCTTGTGGATCGACTTGATGCGCCCGCGCAGCAATCGGCGGTCGGTTTCCAGCTGGGTCTCGCCCGGACCGCGCAGCCCGATGCCGCCCTTCTGCCGTTCAAGGTGGGTCCAGCCCCGCACCAGGCGGGTCGCCATGTATTCGAGCTGGGCCAGCTCGACCTGCAGCTTGCCTTCATGGGTACGCGCCCGCTGGGCGAAGATATCGAGAATCAGACCGGTACGATCGAGCACGCGGCACTGCAGCTCGCGCTCGATATTGCGCTCCTGGGAAGGCGACAGGGCGTGATTGAAGATGGCAAGTTCCGCGCCGTGCTCGCGCAGCATGGCGCGTGCCTCCTCGAGCTTGCCCTCCCCGATCATGGTTTTCGGACTGGGCTTGCGCCGACTGCCCGTCAGCAGGGCAGCCGGTTCCGCGCCGGCACTGCGCACCAGCTCCAGAAACTCCGAGGTATCCTCCCGCTCGGTGCTGTCCTCGAATTCGACATGCACCAGAACAGCGGTCTCACCACTTTCGGGACGCTCGAAAAACAATCGGCGTCTCCCCTCAGGCTTCCTGACCGTTCTGCAGCCCCGGATCCTGGGCCGGCAGACGCACGTTGCGCGAGGGCACGACCGTGGAAATGGCGTGCTTGTAGACCATCTGGCTGACCGTGTTGCGCAGCAGGATCACGAACTGATCGAAGGACTCGATCTGCCCCTGCAGCTTGATGCCGTTGACCAGAAAGATCGAGACCGGAATGCGCTCCTTGCGCAGGATGTTCAGATAGGGGTCCTGAAGAGACTGTCCTTTGGACATGTAGTTCTCCAAAATTATTGCCTGGTGTTTATCGTTTATTGCAATGCGTCGTTTGATGCCTGAAGTCAGGCTTTTCGCCCGCCGCATTCCGGGTCCGCTGTATCGGACGACTGCCCTGGCAGGCAGCGCCCGACAGGCTGGCGTGCCACAATGAAATGTGACCACACATATTACGCTAAGTGCCGTTATCGCGCACGATTTTCAAGGCCTGTGCCAGGACGTCGGGCGCCAGTGCGTCGAGTCTGTGGCACTCCGGCCAGCGTCGCAGCCAGGTCAGCTGACGCTTGGCCAGCTGGCGGGTCGCGATCACGCCCTGCTCGCGCATCTCGGCCATTCCCGATCCCTGCGCCATGCCCTGCCACAGCTGCCGGTAGCCGACGCTTCGGATGGCCGGCAGATCGGCATGCAGATCGCCGCGTGCTCGCAGCGCCTGCACCTCTTCGGGGAAGCCGGAGGCCAGCATCCTGTCAAAGCGCTCGGCGATACGGGCATGCAGTACCCGGCGATCGCCCGGGACAAGCCCGATGGACAGCGGTCGAAAAGGCAGCGGCGCGGGCGTCTGGGCACGCCAGTGCTCGCCCATGGTCCGCCCGCTGGCACGGTAGATCTCCAGCGCCCGCAGCAGCCGCTGCGGATCGTTGGGATGCAGCCGGGCCGCCGATTCCGGGTCAACCCGGGCCAGCTCCTCGTGCAGCCCGGCACTGCCCCGCTCGGCCTGCAGGGCCGCCAGCTCACGCCGGATTTCCGGCTGCGCCGCCGGCATATCGGCAATTCCCCGGGTCAGTACCCGGAAGTAGAGCATGGTCCCGCCGACCAGCAGCGGTATCCGGCCCTGACGCGCGATGTCGGCAATATGGACAAGCGCATCGTCACGAAATTCCACTGCCGAGTAGGGAGCGGCCGGATCCCGGATGTCGATCAGCCGGTGTGGCGCCCGGGCCTGCTCCTCGGCACTCGGCTTGGCCGTGCCGATATCCATGCCGCGATAGACCATGGCGGAGTCGACGCTGATCAGTTCGCAGCCCAGCCGCTCGCGCAGCGCGATCGCCAGATCGGTCTTGCCCGAAGCGGTAGGCCCCATCAGCAAAAGGGCCGTCGGCCGTTCATCGGCAGCAGCCGTTGCGGTCATGGCTACTGCCCCCTGGCGAACAGACGATCGAGTTCGCGCATCGACAGCTCCTTCCAGGTCGGCCGGCCATGATTACACTGTCCGCTGCGCTCGGTGCGCTCCATGTCGCGCAACAGCGCATTCATCTCCTCGATCGTCAGCCGCCGGTTGGCCCGGACGCTGCCATGGCAGGCCATGGTGGAGAGCAGCTCCAGCAGACGCGCCTCGACCGCCTGACTGCGGCCATAGCGCTCGAGCTCGGCCAGCATCTCGCGAATCAGCCCCTCGCAATCCGCGCCGGCCAGCAGCGCCGGCAGCTGGCGCACCAGAATCGTCTCCGGCCCGCCCGGCTCGAGAACCACGCCGACCTGCTCGAAGGCAGCGCGCTCCTGCTCGATCAGCTCCACCTCGCCTTCGCTGGCCGCCAGCGAGATCGGCACCAGCAGCGGCTGGGATTCCACCCCCTCACCCAGATACTGCCCCTTGAGGCGCTCGTAGGTGATCCGTTCGTGGGCGGCATGCATGTCCACGATCACCATGCCACGTGCGCTCTGGGTCAGGACATAGACACCATGCAGCTGGGCCACGGCATAGCCCAGCGGTGGCACATCGCTCTGTGCCGCCCCGGGCTCGCGGCCCTCGTCACCGGCAACCCCCCCGGCGTCGGCTCGCGCCCGGTCCGTGGTCGGCGCAGCCGGCTCGCCGCGGTCCGGCGCTTTCTCGTGGCGCGGCTCGAGCAGGCGTGACTCGTGATCGGGATGCAGGGCGCGATAACCGGCCATGAACTCGCGGATGCGCTGTTCGCCGGGGCGTTCGGCCGATCCCTGGCGGTAGTCGCCGCCCCCGGCCCCCTGCGCACCGGAGGCCGCCTGCCGGGCCAGTGCCATGCCCTGCTGCTGCCAGCCGGCGCTGTCTTCCCGCGCGGGAGCGCCACGGCGCTCGGCCGCTGCGTCAGCCGGCTCCCCGGACGCTGCGGGCTCGCTGTCGGCCGACGCCTGTGCCGCTTCCGGACGAACGTCCGCCAGCGCCCGGTGCAGGCTGGAAAACAGAAAGTCATGCACCAGCCGCGAATCGCGAAAGCGTACCTCGTGCTTGGTGGGGTGCACGTTGACATCGACGCTGTGGGTATCGAGTTCCAGATACAGCACGAACACCGGGTGACGGCCATGGAAGAGCACATCGCGATAGGCCTGGCGCACGGCATGCGCCACCAGCCGATCGCGGATCGCCCGGCCGTTGACAAAGAAGTACTGCTGATCGGCCTGAGCGCGGGTATGGGTCGGCAGCCCCACCCAGCCCCAGAGGTGCAGGCCGCCGGCCTCGACATCGACATGCAGGGCGTTGTCGAGAAAGCCGCGTCCCAGCAGGCGACCGATGCGCTTCTCCATCGCCAGCTGATCGCCACCGGCGGCCAGCTGATGCACCACCTTGCGGTTGTGGCGCAGGGTCAGGTCGATGGCGTGATGGGAGAGCGCCAGGCGGCGAAAGGCCTCCTCCGCGTGACCGAACTCGGTCTTCTCGGTGCGCTGAAACTTGCGGCGGGCCGGGGTATTGAAGAACAGATCGCGCACCGTGACGGTGGTGCCGCGGGGATGGGGGGCCGGCGAGACGCGGGGGGTCATCTCGCGGCCTTCGGCCACCGCCCGCCAGCCATCGCTGTGCTCCTCGCTGGTGTTGGAGAACAGCTCCAGCCGGGCCACCGCACTGATCGCGGCCAGCGCCTCGCCGCGAAAGCCGAGCGTGGCCACGCCCTCGAGATCATCGAGCGTACCGATCTTGCTGGTGGCATGGCGTGACAGCGCCAGCCCCAGATCATCGTGATCAATCCCGCCGCCGTTGTCGCGCACCCGGATCAGCTTGCTGCCACCGGCCTCCAGCTCGATATCAATGCGACTGCTGCCGGCATCAATGGCGTTTTCCACCAGCTCCTTGAGCACCGAGGCCGGACGCTCGACCACCTCACCGGCCGCGATCTGATTGGCCAGGCGCGGGACCAGTACCTGAATGCGGCGTTCGCTCACACGGCCTCCTTGCAGCTCGATGGGGTCGGGAATCGAAGGCCCATTGTAACCCGAACGCTCATCAACGGGGATGCACTCACGGCAGCGTCAGCACCTGCCCGACCCGGACCACATCGCCATCGAGATCGTTGACCCGCCGCAGGGCACTCAGCGAAACATCGTGGCTGCTGGCAATGCCGGAGAGCGTATCCCCCGCCATCACCCGATACTCGTCGGCGGCCCCGCCCCGGCGCTGGTCGCGCTGCCAGGCCAGCAGACTGTCAGGCGGCGGGCTGTTCATGAAGTGGCTACGTACGCCCTCGAACACCGCATTGGTCAGTTTCTGCTGATGGGAAGCCGAATTGAGCAGCCGCTCCTCGGTCGGATTGGTGATGAAGCCGGTCTCCACCAGCAGCGAGGGAATATCCGGCGACTTCAGCACCACGAACGCGGCCTGCTCGACCCGTGAACGGTGCATGCGGTTGAACTGGGCAATCTGGCGGATGACATCGCCCCCGGCCGCCAGCGAATCATTGATGGTCGCGGTCATGCTGAGATCGAGCAGCACGCCACGCAGCATGCGATCCTTGTCCTCCAGGCTCAGGTCGCCACCGGTACCGCCGATCAGATCGGAGCGGTTTTCGGTCTGGGCCAGCCAGCGGGCGGTTTCCGAAGTCGCCCCGTGCTGCGAGAGTGCATAGACCGACGAGCCCCTCGGACTGCTGGAGCCTACCGCATCGGCGTGGATCGAGACGAAGAAGTCGGCGTGGCGTTCACGTGCAATGCGCAACCGGCCCCGCAGCGGAATGAAGGTGTCGTCATCGCGGGTCAGCCAGGCCTTGAAACCGGGCGCGGCATCGAACTTCGCCTTCAGCCGCCTGCCGATGGCCAGCACCACGTCCTTCTCCTTGCTGTGATCCCCCAGCGCGCCGGGGTCCTTGCCCCCGTGGCCGGGATCGATCACCACCACGATGTCACGCTTCGGATGCGGCCGGGCCGTGCGACTGGCGGTCGAGGCCGTACCACTGCCCTCGCCCCCGCCGGACTGGCTGCGCCCCAGCTTGCGGCGGGCATCCCGCTCCTGCTGACGGATCATGGCCTCGATGGGGTCGCCGTCGTCACCGCTGGCCAGTGCACCGGACTCTCCTGCCCCGGCGCCCCCCAGATCCACCACCAACCGGTGCCCCTTGCCCCCGCTCGGCCCGAGCTTGAAGGCGTGCGGCGTGACCGCGTCGGCCAGATCCATCACCACTCTCAGATCGTTGCCGTTACGCACCCCGGAGCGCACCCGGCGAATCAGGGCACTGCCGCTGCCGGTCGTATCCAGCGTGGTCTCCAGGGCGGTATCGGTGAAATCGATCACCAGGCGAGCGGGATCATCGAGCGTGAAGACATTGGTCTCGACCTCGCTGGAGAGATCGAACACCAGTCGGGTGCGATCACCATTGTCCCAGGCACGCAGCTCATCCAGTTCGGCTGCCTGGCTCAGCACGGGGAGCAGTATCAGCATCAGCAGGCCGAGCAGCCTGGCCGGCAGGGAGTAACGCTTCATGAACCGCCTTCCGAAGAGTGTCGGAGCCGCGCGAGCAGTGACGGCAGCTGTGTCAGGGCCTGCTCGCCGTGGGGTGACAGGGCCTCGGCTTCGGCATGACGCCCCTCGCCGGCCAGCGCCAGGCGAATGCGCAGATCGGGCGTCGGCAGTCGATCACCGCCCTGCGAGGGCCACTCGATGAGACAGAGCGCCTCGCTGTCGAGCCAGTCACGCGCCCCGATGAATTCCAGTTCCTCGGGATCGGCGAGCCGATAGAGATCGAAGTGATACACCTGCTGCGCCCCGACCTCGTAGGGTTCGACCAGCGTATAGGTGGGGCTCTTGACCGCCCCGGTAATGCCCAGCGCCCGCATCACGCCGCGCGCCAGCGTGGTCTTGCCGGCGCCCAGCTCACCTTCCAGCCAGACATGGCCCCGGAAGCTCATGGCGGCGGCCAGTGCCCGTCCGAAGGCCACCTGGGCGTCTTCATTGTCGAGTACGAATTTCTGCATATCTTGCTCACACCGTGCCGGCTACGGGTTGACCAGCTGCCGCGCAAAGGATGCCAGATCGGTTGCCAGCAGACCACGCTCACCCCCCGAAATCGCCGCCCGATCCGCCGCCATGCCGTGCACCGCCACGCCGGTTGCCGCCGCCTGCAGCGGCGACAGCCCCTGCACCAGCAGCGAGGCAATCATGCCCCCCAGCACATCCCCCATGCCGCCCGACGCCATGCCGGGATTGCCGAACGGACTCACGAAGCACTCATCACCCGAGGGGCCGCCCACCACCAGGGTGCCGGCACCCTTGAGCACGATCACCCCGCCATATCGGCCGTGCAGGGCGCGGGCTGCAGCAAGGCGATCCCGTTGCACCTCGCTCACCGCACAGCCCAGCAGACGCGCGGCCTCGCCGGGATGCGGCGTCAGGATCCAGTTGTCACGCTGCACCTTTGGCCAGCGCGATGCGAGCAGATTGAGCGCGTCGGCATCCACCACGCAGGGCGTCGCGGTATTCAGCACCGCCTGCATCAGCCCCTCGCCCCAGGCCTGCTGCCCCAGACCCGGGCCGATCAGCACACCGCTGGCGGCCTCGAGCAGCTCCTCGAGATCCAGGCCGTTGCGTACCGGCTTGACCATCATCTCGGGGCAGCGCGTCAGCGCGGGCGGCACATGGACTGCCGAAGTTGCCAGACTGACCAGTCCGGCGCCCAGCCGGGCCGCGGTTTCGGTCGCCATGATGACCGAGCCGCCGAACCCCTCGCGCCCCCCGATCACCAGCAGGTGGCCGCACTGCCCCTTGTGGGTGGTCGGCCGTCGGCGCGGCAGCGTCCGCGACGGCAGCCCGGCATCCAGCAGCCAGCCGAGGTGATCGACACCAGCCCGGCGCTGCCGGGTCAGCGACAGCGGCGCATACTCGATCGTCCCGGTGTAATCGGGGGCCTGGCCGGTATACAGCCCGAACTTGCGGCCGATGAAGGAAATGGTACGCGCCGCCTCGACGGCAGCGCCGAGCACGGTGCCGGTTTCGGCATCGAGCCCGGAAGGCAGATCGATGGCCAGCACCGGCAGGCCGCTCCGATTGATCGCCTCGATGGCCTCGTCATAGGGCGCGCGCACCTCACCGGTCAGACCGGTCCCGAGCAGCGCATCGACGATCAGCTCGCCGCGGGGCGTCCAGTCCGACTGCCAGGCCGTGATCGTCACGCCCGTGCGCTGCGCCATCGCCACCGCCTCGGCGGCTTCGCCGGCAAGCGTCTGTGGCGCCTTCAGTGCGATCACTTCCACCTGCCAGCCGGCGCGGTGCGCCAGCGCCGCCACCACATAGCCGTCCCCGGCATTGTTGCCGGCGCCGCACAGTACCGACAGGCGCCGGCAATCCGGCCAGTGGCGCTGCAGACACGCCCAGGCCGCTTCACCGGCCTGGCTCATCAGTTCGAAGCCCGGCGTGCCCGCCTCGATCAGGGCGCGATCCAGCGCGCCGGACTGCTCACGGCTGTATAGTGCCAGCGCTTCATCGTTTATCATGAGACTCTTCCCTGAAGTCATTGCCACTCGTCGCTGACCACACCCCCGACGATACCCGGGGCGAGCACCAGCGCTGTATTTACCATTATCTGCCGCTACCGGCGGCCGCCATCATGACCGACTCCGTACTGCCTGCGGCCCACCATGACAACGGCGAGCTCGATTTTGCCGCCATCGCCGAACGGCTCAGGGTATGGGCGCGTGAACTGGGATTTGCCCAGCTCGGGATCACCGATACCGATCTCTCCAATCATGAAGCCTATCTCGAACGCTGGCTGGCCGCCGGCTACCAGGGCGAGATGGACTACATGTCGCGTCACGGCACCAAACGCACCCGCCCGGCAGAGCTCGAACCCGGCACCCTGCGCGTGATCAGCGTGCGCATGGACTACCTGCCGCCCGAGGTGGAAACCACCCGGGTACTGGGTCAGCCGGCGCGCGCCTATATCTCACGCTACGGCGTCGGCCGTGACTATCACAAGCTGATGCGCAAGCGCCTGACCCGGCTGGCCCGACAGCTGGAAGCCGAGATCGGCGAGTTCGGCTATCGCGCCTTTGTCGACTCGGCGCCGGTCATGGAACGGGCCCTGGCACAGAAGGCCGGACTGGGCTGGTTCGGCAAGAACGCCATGATCCTGCATCCGCAGGCCGGCTCGTTCTTCTTTCTCGGCGAGCTCTACACCGATCTGCCGCTGCCGGTGGATGAGCCCTTCGAGAGCGAGCACTGCGGCTCCTGCAGCCGCTGCCAGACCTGGTGCCCGACCGGTGCCATCGTCGATGACCGGGTCATCGACGCGCGCCGCTGCATCTCCTATCTCACCATTGAAAAACATGGCGAGATTCCGGTCGAATTTCGCGAGGCGATGGGCAATCGCGTCTTCGGCTGTGACGACTGTCAGCTGGTCTGCCCCTTCACCCGCTTCACCCGCGCCACCCGGGAGGATGACTTCACCCCCCGTCACGAGCTCGACCGCGCCGAACTGGTGACGCTGTTCAACTGGAGCGAGGAGGAATTCCTCGAACGTACCCAGGGCAGCCCGATCCGCCGCATCGGCTACGAGCGCTGGCTGCGCAATCTCGCCGTCGGCCTGGGCAATGCCCCCCATGATCCGGCCATCATCAGCGCGCTGCGCGCCCGGCTGGCCTGGCCCTCGGACATGGTACGCGAGCACGTGCGCTGGGCGCTGGCAAGACAAGAAGAACGCGCCCACCCTGACAGTCCGACCGACGAACGCCCTACCCCGAATGATGCCGGCTATCGCGACATCATCGCCCGGGAGGCGCACTGAATGGCCCCCGGCCACGGGGGATAGCGCAATTCGCGACTGAAGTCGCGCCTGCAACCCCGCAGGACTGATCAATCCCGTGAATCAGCAGTCCGGCCCCTGCAGGAACGCCTTCAGTTGCGAAAGGGGTTGCACCATGGTAACCGAAGCGCGCCTACAGGAATTCATGGACCGAACCACCCGGGCCAAAGATGGACCGGCAACCCTTCCCGCAGGAGCGACTTCAGTCGCGAAAGCGAACCATCAACTGCTTGCAGGCACGGCTGTCACACCTCATCAGAGCTTCAGGAAATGTTCACGGTAATATTTCAGCTCTTCGATCGAGTCGCGGATATCATCCAGCGCCAGGTGGGTGCCTTGCTTGGTCAGCCCCTTCAGCACATCCGGCTTCCAGCGCCGCGCCAGCTCCTTGAGGGTCGAGACATCGAGGTTGCGGTAGTGGAAGAAGGCTTCCAGTTCGGGCATTTCCCGCTGCATGAAGCGGCGATCCTGATGCACGCTGTTGCCACACATCGGTGAGGTGTTCGGCTTCACGTACTCCGCCAGAAAGGCCAGGGTGCGCCTCTCGGCCTCGCGGATGTCGATGTCGCTCTGGCGTACCCGCTCGGTCAGTCCGGTATTGCCATGGGTCCGGGTGTTCCACTCATCCATGGCATTCAGCAGGCTGTCGGAACGGTGGACGGCCAGCACCGGCCCCTCGGCGATCACGTTCAGCGCATTATCGGTCACGATGGTGGCGATCTCGATGATGCGCTCACGCTCGGGATCGAGCCCGGTCATTTCCAGATCGATCCAGATCAGGCGTTCCTGCTCGCGATCCTCGGACATGGCGTTGCTTCCCGTATGAGAGATTGAGAGTAATGACAGGTTGAAGGTGGCGCGGGATGAAAGCACGCCTGCCGGCAGCGTACAATCGCTGCCAACGTTTCTCCATGTTGTCCTGCTCCCCCGAGAGTCTGGCAGCACCATTGATCACGGGGGCTCATGAGCGCACGCAAGCTCAGTCGCCAGCAGCACTGGCGCATCGAAAGGATCCAGGCCGAACGCGCCCGTCGCGCAGAGCGCCGGGAAGCATCCCGGGCGGACGAGGATACGCCGGAGGACGAGCGCCCCGGCCGGGTGGTCGCCCATTTCGGGCATCGGCTGGAAGTGGAGGATGAAGACGGCAAGCGTCACCTCTGCCACCTGCGCGCCAACCTCGATGCGCTGGTCACCGGGGACCGGGTCAGCTGGCGGCCGGTGGCGGAAGGCAGCGGTGTGGTCGAGGCCCGACTCGAACGCGTTTCAACCCTGGAACGCCCCGACAGCCGGGGCCGGTTGCGGCCTGTCGCCGCCAATATCGATCGCATCATGATCGTCTTCGCCGCCGAGCCCGAGCCCTATCCCGGGCTGATCGACCGCTATCTGGTCGCCGCCGAGGCCACCGGCATCACGCCGGCACTGATTCTCAACAAGGCCGACCTGCTGCCGGAGGCGGCCGGTCGCCTGCATGAACTGCTCGCCGGCTACCAGCGGCTGGGCTACGAGATCATCACCGCCTCGGTACGCAGCACCCAGGGGCTGAACGATCTGCATCACTCCCTGCTCGACCAGACCGCCGTCTTCGTCGGCCAGTCCGGCGTGGGCAAGTCATCGCTGATCGATGCGCTGCTGCCCGACGAGCAGCTGCGGGTCGGCGCGCTCTCCGGCGAGCGCGGCAAGGGCACCCACACCACCACGACCGCCCGGCTCTACCAGTTGCCGGCCGGCGGGCAGCTGATCGACTCGCCCGGCATTCGCGAATTCGGCCTCGGCCATCTCGACGAGCGCCAGGTCGCCGAGGGCTTCATCGAATTCCGCCCCTATCTCGGCTACTGCCGCTTTCGCGACTGTCATCATGCCCGGGAGCCGGGCTGCGCCCTGCGCGAGGCCGTCGAGCGCGGCGAGATCGACGCCGCCCGCTTCGAAAGCTTTCGGCATATCGTCAACGAACAGGCGCTCTCCTCGCGCTGACTCAGGCGTTCGATGATGCCTGACAGACATCCACCCACTGCGCGCCGGTCAGCTCAACCAGATGCGCCGGGGCAAGCCGCACGGCACTGTTGATCGAGCCGGCTGCCGGCAGCACCTCATCAAAGGCGCGCAGCGACTCGTCACAGTAGACCGGCAGTCCGGTGGCCAGCCCGAACGGGCAGACGCCGCCCACCGGATGCCCGGTCAGCGCCTCCACCGAGGCGGCATCGAGCATCTTCGCCTTGCCGCCGAATGCCGCCTTGAGCTTGCGATTGTCCAGCCGGGCCGTGCCGCAGGCCACCACCAGCACATGCGTATCCCCGACACGCAGACACAGGCTCTTGGCAATGCGTGCCGGCTCGACGCCGTGTGCCTGCGCCGCCAGCTCGACGGTAGCCGTACTGTCGGCAAGCTCGACGATTGCCAGTTCAGGGGCATGCCTGGCAAGAAAGGCACGTGCTGACTCGAGACTCATGACTCACTCCTCGTGCAGGAAACGGGGCCACCCGGCCCGTCCGATAGCGCCTCGCCCGTATCCTGCCCGATCGGCAGGAGCGAGCGACACGCCCCTTCGGGCCGGGCTCAGTACTGAAACAGCAGCAGGATCGACAGTACAAACAGTACCCACATCGCCGGGCGCACCTCACGGGCCTTGCCGACCCCGACCTTGACCGCCACGAACGACAGGAAGCCGAACACCACGCCGTGCGTGATCGAGTAGGTCAGTGGAATCAGGATCATTGCCACGAAGGCGGGAATGGCATCATCCAGCCGGTCCCAGTGGATATTGCGAATCGGTGCCAGCATGAAAACGCCCACCATGATCAGTGCCGGCGAGGTCGCAATCGAGGGCACCAGTGACAGCAGCGGCGACAGGAACAAAAACGGCAGGAACAGCACGCCACAGACCACCGCTACCAGTCCGGTACGCCCGCCCTGGCTGATGCCGGCGGCGGATTCGACATAGGCACTCGCCGGGCTGGTCCCCAGCGGCCCCGAAATCAGCGCCGAGAGCGAGTCGATCACCATCGACTGGCGGATATTGCGCGGCTCGCCCTGCTCATCGAGCAGGTTGCCCGCCTGACAGATCCCCATGAAGGTGGAGAGCGCATCAAAGAAGGCCGTGAACAGGATCACGAAGATGAACGGCCAGTAGGCCACCTTCAGTGCGCCCATCAGATCGAGCCGACCGATCAGGCTGAAATCCGGCCAGGCCACCAGGCCGTGATAGTTCACCAGGGTCGCCGCCTGATCCGGCGTGACGCCACTGGCGTCGCCCCACCAGCGGCCGACCGGGGTGGCCAGCAGCGTGGTGAGAATGATGCCGATGATCAGCGCCCCCTGCTGCTGCCGGGCGACCAGTATGGCCGTGATCCCCAGTCCGATCAGGAAGGTCACCAGCATCGGTGTCATCTCGCCCAGCCCGACCACGGTATCGGGATTGCCCACCAGAAAGCCGGCATTGACCAGCCCGATCACCGTGATGAACAGCCCGATGCCACAGGCAATGGCGTGCCGCAGCTGGGCGGGAATGGCGTCAATGACGTACTGCCGGGCGTTGAAGATGGCCAGGATGGCAAACAGCACCCCGGCCCAGAACACGCAGCCCAGTGCGGTCTCCCAGGGGAGTCCGGCGCCCATTACCATGGTATAGGTGAACAGCGCATTGATTCCCATGCCCGGCGCCACGAGCACCGGATTGCGGGCGTAGAACCCCATCATGGTACTGCCGAAGAAGCTGATCAGCACCGTGGCCGTCAGCGCCCCGGAGAAGGGAACCCCGGCACTGGAGAGAATCGAAGGGTTGACCACAATGATGTACATCGCGGCCAGGAAGGTGGCAATGCCGGCCAGAATTTCCCGTCTGACCGAACTGCCGGCCGCTGCAATGCTGAAGTAACGATCGAGCACGTCTCGTCTCCGCCGATTTATTGTTGAACCGCTCGGACATCACTGCCCGGACGAGTCGCTTGCAGCGGGCGATTATAACCGGATGCCGGGGCTGCGCGCAGCGACCGCCCCACTCGCGGCAGCGACGCCGGTATGCGATCCTGTGATCGGAAGTTCGATCAAACGACCGGGGTCGCGCCCCGTCAGGAGAGGCACCCATGACCGAGCAGGACAAGCTGCCACTGATCATCGAACCCGAACAGCTGGCGCAGCACCTCGATGACCCGCGGCTGCTGATCATTGACGTGCCGGCCCGCGCCGACAGCTATCGCGAAGGCCATGTGCCCGGCGCCATCTTTCTGGATCACACCCGGCTGCTGAGCGGCGAAGCGCCGGTGGCCAATGACGTGCCCGACGAGGCCCGGCTCTCCGAGCTGTTCTCGTCGCTGGGGCTGACCGAGCAGACCCATGTCGTGGCCTGTGATGACGAGGGCGGCGGCTGGGCCGGTCGGCTGCTGTGGACCCTCGAACTGCTGGGGCATGCGCACTACAGCTACCTCAACGGTGGCATCCAGGCCTGGCGCGGCGACGGGCTGCCGCTCTCCACCGATGATGTGACACCTCGCCCCACCGACTATCACGCCGAAATCCGCCATCCGCACATGCTGATGACACGCGACGAGCTGCAGTCACGGCTGGATGACACCGGACTTGCCATCTGGGATGCCCGCAGCGCCGACGAGTATACCGGGCGCAAGGGGCAGAACCGTCATCTCGGTCACGTGCCCGGCGCGGTCAACTTCGACTGGCTGGATGTCATGGATCGACGCAACGGTGCGCGGCTGCGCGATCTTACCGAACTGCTGACCGAGCTCAACGCCCGCGGCATCACCGCCGAGCACGAGATCGTCACCCACTGCCAGAGCCATCACCGCAGCGGGCTCAGCTGGCTGGCCGGACGCGCCCTGGGCTTCGATATCCGCGCCTATCCCGGCTCCTGGCAGGAGTGGGGCAATCGTGACGATACCCCGGTGGAACGCTGAGTACAGTGCCGGCAGTTGAGCGGCCCCGCGCTTCAGGATAAGGTGCGGGCCACCCTGTCCCGCCGGAATGATGACACCATGAATCGCGAGCAGCTCTTCGCCTGGCTTCAGTACCCGATTCCCCATCACGCCCTGTCGCGGCTGATCGGCCGAGTCGCCGACAGCCGCCAGCCGTGGATCCGGGAGACGTTCATCCGGCGTTTTGCCAGCCACTACAACGTCGACATGAGTCAGGCCGAGCAACCCGATCTCGAGGCCTACGCCAGCTTCAACGAGTTCTTCACCCGACCCCTGAAGCCCGAGGCGCGGCCGCTGGGCGACGGCCTCCTCTCCCCGGCCGATGGCGTACTCTCGCAGTTCGGGCGCATCGACCACGGCACCCTGATCCAGGCCAAGGGCCACGCCTACTCGCTCACCGCCCTGCTGGGCGGTGATGAAGCCCGCGCCGAGCCCCTGCGCCACGGCCGCTTCGCCACCGTCTATCTCTCGCCGCGCGACTACCACCGGGTCCACATGCCGTGCACCGGCACCCTGCGGGAGACGGTCTATGTCCCGGGGCGGCTGTTCTCGGTCAACCAGGCCACCACCCGACAGGTGCCGGCGCTGTTTGCCCGCAACGAGCGGCTGGTCTGCCACTTCGATACCGAGCACGGTCCCATGGCGCTGGTGCTGATCGGCGCCATGATCGTCGCCGCCATCGAAACCGTCTGGGCCGGCCGCGTGACACCGATCCCCCGCGAGCCACGCCGCACGTCCTTCGACGCTCAGCCCGTCATGCTCGAGCGGGGCGCCGAGATGGGCCGCTTCATGCTCGGCTCATCGGTGGTCATGTGCCTGCCGGAGAGTATCGAGTTCAATGAGGCGCTGACGCCGGGGCAGATGGTCAGCATGGGGCAGTCGCTGGCGATCCCGCACGGCTGAGGCGGCCGCCGCGCCATGCGGCACTCAGCAGCGGGGCGTGGTGAAGGCCATCACCTCGGCCACGCTCGCCCTGCCCAGCGCCAGCTGGATCAGCCGGTCGATCCCCAGCGCCACGCCACTGCCCTCGGGCATGCCGGCGGCGAGCGCGGCCACCAGTCGCCGGTCACTCTCGACCGCCGGCCGGCCGAGGCGCGCCCGCTCGCGGCTATCCTCGGCAAAGCGCGCGGCCTGCTCGGCGGCATCGATGAGCTCGTCATAGCCGTTGGCCAGCTCCAGTCCGTCGGCATAGACCTCGAAGCGGGCCGCCACCCGCTCGCCTTCGGCATCGACCCCGTGACGCGCCAGCGCAGCCTGACTCGGCGGATAGTCGATGACCACCTCGATGCCGTCGCGTCCCAGCTGCGGCTCGATGACCAGACTCATCAGCAGATCCAGGCAACCGTCACGATCGGTATCCTCCATCGGTGCACCGCTGCGCTCGGCCGCCAGGCGCTGCAGGGTCGTCAGCGCGGTGGTGAAGGGATCCACCCCGAGGGTGTCGCGAAACAGCTCACGGTAGCGGCTCAGCCGGCGCGGCCCGGCCCCGGGCAGCAGGGTGCGGATCAGCGCCTCGGTCTCGTCGATCAGCGACTCGAGCGCCCATCCCGGTCGATACCACTCCAGCAGGGTGAATTCGATGTTGTGGCGCGTCCCTATCTCGCCATCACGAAAGGCGCGTGCCAGCTGGAAGATCGGTCCCGAGCCGGCCGCCAGCAGCCGCTTCATGTGGAACTCCGGCGAGGTCTGCAGCCACAGTCGTTCGCGCCCACCCGGGGTGGTGGCCTCGGTCGAGAGCGAGTCGAGCTGCACCTCGGTACTGCCGCCGTGCCCCAGCACCGGCGTCTCGACTTCCAGCACGTCGCGCGCATGAAAGAACCGGCGCACCTCACCCAGCAGCCGGGCCCGCTCGCGCAGCGTCTCGATGGTCGCCGATGGCAGCCAGTCCTCTACCGAACCATCCATCATCCTGTATCCCGAAACAGTGACGCGATCACGCCATGAGCGTGATCGCGTCAATCAACACGAGCTGCCGCCCTCTTCAGGCGATGCCGGACAGGGCGAGCCCTGACGGGGTAGCAGAGTCCAGCAGCGCTGAAGACGCATGAGGCCAGGCATCAGCACTGTCTGGGCGAGTGTTGCAAGAGCCCTCGATCAGGCGCGGCCGACGTACTCACCCTTGCGCGTATCCACCTTCAGCTTCTCGCCCTCGTTGATGAACAGCGGCACCCGCACCACGGCACCGGTGGAGAGCGTGGCCGGCTTGGAGCCGCCGTTGGCGGTATCGCCCTTGACGCCGGGATCGGTCTGGGCCACTTCCAGGTCGATGAAGTTGGGCGGCGTTACCGCAATCGGATTGTCGTTCCACAGCGTAACGGTGTAGACCACCTGCTCCTTGAGCCACTTCTCGGTATCGCCCACCGCCTTCTTGTCGGCGGCATACTGCTCGAAGGAGCCGTCGGTCTTCATGAAGTGCCACATCTCGCCATCGTTGAAGAGATACTCCATGTCGAGCTCGAGCACATCGGCGCCCTCGATCGACTCGCCTGACTTGAAGGTGCGCTCCCACACCCGGCCGGTCATCAGGTTGCGCAGCTTGACGCGGTTGAAGGCCTGGCCCTTGCCGGGCTTGACGAACTCGTTCTCGACGATGTTGCAGGGATCGCCATCCAGCATCACCTTCAGACCGGCCTTGAATTCGTTGGTAGAATAACTCGCCATGTTGCCTCGCTCTGTAAGCGGCGTCTTCGGCAGGAGCGCGACGCCGATGTGAAACACTGCGGAATTTGAAGTGTGTCGATGATAACGCGAACCCCAGACGGTGTGCAGACCATTGCCGCACACACCCCCGATGCCGACTGGCAGACCCAGCTGCGCGAGGTCATTCGTGATCCGGTCACGCTGCTGGACGCGCTCGGACTACCGCACAGCCTGCTCGAGGGTGCATATGGCGGTCACCGGCAGTTTTCGGTACGGGTGCCGCGCGCCTACCTGAACCGCATGACGCCGGGTGATCCCGATGACCCGCTGCTGCGTCAGGTGCTGCCGCTGGCCCAGGAGAGCGACAGTGTGGCGGGTTTTGTCACCGATCCGCTGGCGGAAGCCGAACACACCCCGCACTCGGGGCTGATCCACAAGTATGCCGGGCGGGTACTGCTGATCGCCAGCGCCGGCTGTGCCATCAACTGCCGCTACTGTTTCCGGCGCCACTTCCCCTACGAGGATCATACGCCGTCGATGGCGCAGTGGCAGGCGACCCTGGACTATCTGCGTGACGACTCCTCGATCACGGAAGCCATTCTGTCAGGGGGCGACCCGCTGGTCTCGAGCGATCGGCGGCTGGCCTGGCTCTGCCGCGAACTGGCGGATATCCCCCATCTCAGGCGGCTGCGCCTGCATACCCGGCTGCCGGTCGTGATTCCGGACCGGATCGATGACGCCCTGCTGGAGTGGCTGGGGACCACCCGCCTGCAACGGGTAATGGTGTTGCACATCAACCATCCGCGCGAGATCGATGACGCCGTGCGTGACGCCTGCCGGCGGCTGCGTCAGGCAGGCGTGACCCTGCTCAACCAGAGTGTGCTGCTGCGCGGCATCAACGATGATGCCGACACCCTGGCCGCGCTCTCGGAGACGCTGTTCGAGGCCGGCATTCAGCCCTACTATCTGCACGTGCTGGATGCCGTGGCCGGTGCCGCCCATTTCGATGTACCCGATGACGAGGCAAGGGCCCTGGTGGCGCAGCTGCGCGCCCGACTGTCGGGCTTTCTGCTGCCCAGGCTGGTGCGGGAAGTACCGGGTGCGGTGTCCAAGACACCGCTGTAAGCGGCAGGAAGCGGAAATCCGCGGCCTCACCGGCCGTCGGAAGACGCCTTCAGGCAGGCTCGGGGCCGTCGCGCCACAGCGCCACCAGTGAGGATGGCGCATGCGCTTCCGGCACCTTCAGTTCATCGCCGGGCGCGGTGTCATCATCGCCGCCCGTGCGCTCGGCTCCTCGCCAGATCAGTACCCGATAGAAGCGCTGATCGCCACGCCCGGGCGGTTCGCCCAAGGGCAGGCAGCGATCGGCCTCGTCGAGAATGGCACTGATCCGCTGGCGCTCCCGGGCCGAACAGCGCTGAAACTCGATCTGCCGCGGCCGGGTCAGCCCCGGCGCCGCGACCACTCCGCCCTCCCGGGCGAGACGGATCAGGGCATGTTCGTCGAGATCGGCGAAGCGGTTCATGGCGTGATGCCGACACCCTGCCAGCCGTCGCGGACCGCGGTTGCAACCTCGCCACCGAAGCGGCGCTCGGCATTGTCCAGGGTCAGACGCGCAAAGGTCCGCGGGTCAGGCGCTCATCGAGCAGGGTGTCATACCAGACATGGCCGGCACGCTCCCAGCTGTAACCGCCCAGGGCGGTGGCGATGAGATAGAAGGCGTGGTTGGGAATGCCCGAGTTGATGTGCACGCCGCCGTTGTCCTCTTCGGTCTCGACGTACTGATCCATGTGACCGGGCTGTGGATCCCGGCCCAGTACCGGATCGTCATAGGCCGACCCGGGCTCGGCCATCGAGCGCAGCGCCCTGCCCTGCACGCCTTCGGCCAGCAGTTCGGCGCCGATCAGCCAGTCGGCCTCTTCGGCGGTCTGCTGCGCTGCATACTGTTTGGTCATGACCCCGAACACGTCCGACACGGACTCGTTGAGCGCCCCGGACTGATTGGCATAGGCCAGGCCCACGGCAATCTCGGTCACGCCGTGGGCCAGCTCGTGCGCCACGACATCCAGCGCCCGGGTAAAGGGCAGGAAGATTTCGCCATCGCCATCACCGAACACCATCTGCTGTCCGTTCCAGAAGGCGTTCTGATACTCATGGCCGTAGTGGACGGTGCCCAGCAGGGCCATGCCGGCATTATCGATCGAGTCACGACCGAAGACCTCATGAAAGAACCGCCAGGTGGCTCCGAGATCCTCGTAGGCCTCGTTGACCTCGCGGTCGCCGGTCTCCGACTCGCCTTCCGATCGCACTTCCTCGCCGGGCAGCTGCATGCCGTGCCGGGCATCGAAAATGTGGCGCTGCGGCGAGTCGCCATCATCGGGGGCATGGCTTTCATGCATGGTGTCGGCCTGACGCCGTGCGGCATGACCACGAAAGCCGTCATCAAGGTTGAGGGTGGTCAGGGCACGACGACGCTGCTGCTCGTTGCCACGCTGAATGACCCGGTTGAGTAGGTGGGGCGGGATAATCCCATAGGGATTATTGCTCGCTGCAAGCGCTCGCATTCTATGACTCCCTGTCGACGCGAGAATAAGCCTTGGCGGTGAACGTCGACCTATCAAGGCTAGCCCATTCGGCGGGGGGCATGATTTAACCGAAGTCATCCTCTCGCTTCGACCTTGGTTGTAGCCTTTCGCCGGGCTGGCACAAGACCCTGCCTTTTCTACACTGTCGGCATCATCCCGGGAGCCTTTCATCATGTCCGACCGGCAGAGCCACGATGCCCCCACCGATTGCCGCGCCCACCCCGAGTGCTATCGGGTGGGGCGCGGCGAGCAGGGGGTACTGACGATCGAACCCTACAAGGGCGAGCTGCTGCCGCACTGGCGCTTTCGCACGTCGGATATCGCCCGCGAATCCTCGCAGACCCTGCTGGCCATGTTCGAGCAGTATCGTCGCGACGACGATTTCGTCGGCATGGACATGGCGCGCAAGTTCATTCAGATGGGCTACACCCGGGCACGGCGCTATGCCAACTACCGCGGCGGCCGCAAGTACGACCGCCAGGGGCGCATCAACGAGCGTGAAATCGACGAGACCAAGGCCGAAGCCGCGCGCATCTTCGAAGACGTCTGGAAGCAGGTGCGTGAGGACGAGGACTATCTGGCGCGCAAGCGCGAGCACCAGCGGCGCTACGGCTAGCGCGCGTAGCGGCGCAGGGTCTCCATCGGCACGCGCTCCAGCGCCTTCTCGTGCGTGGCCTCGAGCCGCACCGGGGGTGCCACGCCGGCCCGGAAGGCCTCGCTCCAGCGCTGCAGGCACAGGCACCAGACATCGCCCGGACCCAGCCCGGCAAAGCCGAATTCGGGGCGGGCCGTGGTCAGATCGTTGCCCTGCGACTTCGAGTAGTTCAGAAAGTCCTCGGTCATCACGGCGCAGACCACGTGCTCACCGAGGTCCTCGTTGCCGGTATGACAGAAACCGTCACGATAGAAGCCGGTAACGGGATCATGACAGCAGTCCTCGAGCGGTTCGCCAAGGACGTTGCGAGCCTGGTCGCTCGGCATACGGTACCTCCTTCGGGTTGAACTCGGCGATGCCACGGGCACCGCCACTCGAAGAAGAATCTGGCAGCTGTAGCGCCATCCTGCAAAGTCGGTCATCACGACGCCGACGCCGGCCCCTCGCTCTCATCCGGCGCCGGCTGGAACAGCCGGGAGGGAGCCAGCGGCCGGGTGGCGGAAGCCCCGCGCTGCTGGCGCACGCTCTCCCGCTCGATTTCACGCACGTAGAACCACACCCGGCGCTCGTGCACGGCCAGCCCGATATCGAATCCGATCCCCAGCTGCACGGTGACCTGATCGGTGTGCAGATGACAAAGCCGGCTGCTGGCCTCGAAGACCTCGCCATTGGGAAAATGCGCCCGCACCTGCAGCCGGGTCTCAAGAGCCGGCAGCGAGGCGGCCGCCTCGGCCGGGAGGGCCAGCAGACAGCCACCGATCGACAGATCGCACAAGCGGGCCCGCCAGCAGCGACCGTCGGCCGCGGCCAGCTCGACCATCACCTCCATGCCCTCGCTCAGCGCCGCCCGGAAATAACTCCGCTGACGCGAGAAGCGCAGCTGCCGTGGCAGGGTACAGTACACCCCCAGCCGCCCGGCCCGTTCGACCGTCCGCTGGACCTGCATCGGCGAACTGCGCAGCGCCAGCGCCTCCTGGCGGGCGTGGAGCATGAAACAGCGCTCCTCGGCGAGCAGCTGATCGATGTCCCCCAGACTGGTGACATCCAGCAGACAGCCGGCATGAATGCGGTCAATGGAGACGACCGACACCGGGTAGTGGACCGGCGTGGCATCGAAACGCAGGGTAATCTCGTGGGCATTGCGGGTCAGTTCGACAAAGAGATCGGCAATGGCATCGGCGTTGTCGATCACACCGTGGCGCGGCTGGGACATGGCGACATCCGTTCTGGATAGCAGACACACCGCCGGGGCGGTGTGCTGCTTCTATCGGCCGCCGAAGCAGTGCCTTGAGCGCTGCCGCCTCACTCTGCGCCGAGCACCTCGTCGCGGTCATCGTCACGATAGCCCAGCAGATAGAGCACGCCATCAAGGCCCAGCGTCGAGATCGACTGGCGCGCCTGCTCGCGCACCATCGGCTTGGCGCGAAAGGCAATGCCCAGCCCGGCGGTAGCCAGCATCTTCAGGTCATTGGCGCCGTCTCCCACCGCCACCGTCTGTTCCAGGCGAATGCCCTGGCGGGTCGCCATCTCTTCCAGGAGCTGCGCCTTGCGATCGGCATCGACGATCGGTTCACGCACTTCACCGGTCACCACACCGTCTTCGATCACCAGCTCGTTGGCGTGAACCTCATCAAAGCCCAGCCGACGCTGCAGATACTCGGCAAACCAGCTGAAGCCCCCCGAAAGAATCGCCGTGCGATAGCCGAGCCGACGCAGCTGTGCCAGCAGATGTTCCACCCCCGGCATCAGCGGCAGCTCCTCGGCAATCTCGGCCAGCACCGACTCCGACAGCCCGGCCAGCTTGCTCATGCGCTCGCGGAAACTCTGCTGAAAATCGAGCTCGCCGCGCATGGCCCGTTCGGTCACCTCGGCGACTTCGTCATACACCCCGTGACGGCGGGCCAGTTCGTCGATCACCTCGGCCTGGATCAGGGTCGAGTCCATGTCGAAGCAGATCAGCCGCCGATGCCGGCGCCAGATGCTGTCCTGCTGGATCGCCAGATCGACGCCGTGGTCGGCACCGATCGCCAGCGCGCCCTTGCGCAGGGCGTCGAGATCGACCGCATCGCCCCGCAACCAGCACTCGATGCAGACGCCCCGCTCCGGTGCTTCGCCATCCAGCGGCTCGCGGCCGGAGAGCCGGTGAATCAGCTCGATGGTCAAACCGAAGGCCGACGTCAGCCGCCCCAGCTCGGCCAGTACCGTCGCCGGCAGCCGCGGTGCCAGCAGGGTCAGGATCAATCGTGTGGAGCCGGCCCCATGCGTCCAGCGCTCATGGTCGGCCTCGCTGACATCCACGGTCTGGATGGCCAGCGCATGGCGATCACCGGCCTCTTCGAGTGACTGCTCCAGGCGCGTGCGCTGCGCCTCCCCTGCCTCGTCCAGCGCCACCAGGGTTTCAAAGGTGACCATACCGAAAGTGACACTCTGATTGATGTCCAGCAGCCGGGCACCGGCCTCTGCCAGCGCCTTCCCCAGACCGCCCAGCTGCCCGGGGCGGGCACTGCCGGTCGCCCGGATGAGCACGCGGCGGGTCATTTGCCACCTCCACCGGCAGAGTTGTCACCGGGCAGTTCGACCGCCAGCCGGGCAACCTTCTGAAAGCCCTGGGGCAGCTTGTGACCGCGCCGTCCGGGCTCACCGACGTGGTAATCGAGCTCATCGCCGCTCAGCCGCTTCTTGCGCTTGCCGGCATGGATGACCAGCGCTGCCCCGGGAGGCAGCAGCGCCCAGTCGCGGACGAACTCCTCGCGTCCGGCAGCCCGCGCCGAGGGGATGTTGATCGTGCGAGTGCCCTTGCCACGTGTCATGGCCGGCAGATCGACGGCGTTGACGACCAGCAGCCGGCCCTCGTTGGAGACCACGGCCAGCCGGGTGGCGGACGTGTCGCCGTCATCGGTGGCCGGCAGCGCCAGCGGCGCCAGCACATCACACCCCTTGGGCACGGTCAGCGCACTCTTGCCGGACTTGCTGCGTCCGGAGAGCTCATCGAGCGTGACCCGGAAGGCATAGCCGCCGTCGCTGCCCAGCAGCCACTGACTGTCGCCGGCTCCCAGCATCACTCCGCGAATGCGCGCCCCGGCCGTCAGATTGACCCGCCCCGAGATCGGCTCTCCCTGGCCACGCGCCGAGGGCAGCTGATGCGCCGCCAGGGTATAGGCCCGGCCGCCGTCATCGAGCAGCACCAGCGGCTGGTTGGACTTGCCCCGGGAGGCCAGCGCAAAGCTGTCACCGGACTTGTAGGAGAGGCTTTCAGGGTCGATTTCGTGTCCCTTGGCCGCCCGGATCCACCCCTTCTGCGAGACCACCACGGTAATCGGATCGGCCCCGATCAGTTCGACCTCGGAGAGCGCCTTCGCCTCGCCGCGCTCCACCAGCGGACTGCGACGCTCGTCACCGAACCTGTCGGCGTCCTCGCGCAGCTCCCGCTCGATCAGGTCGGTCAGGGCGGCATCGCTGCCCAGCAGCTCCTGCAGCTGCTGGCGCTCCGCTTCGAGATCGCTCTGCTCGCCCCGGAGCTTCATCTCCTCGAGCCGTGCCAGATGGCGCAGGCGCAGTTCGAGGATCGCCTCGGCCTGGCGCTCGCTGAGCCCGAAGGCATTCATCAGCGCCGGTTTGGGCTCATCCTCGTCGCGGATGATGCGGATCACCTCATCGATATCGAGATAGGCAATCAAGAGCCCCTCGAGAATGTGCAGGCGATCCTCGACCTTGCCGAGACGATGCTCGAGCCGGCGGCGTACGGTCGCCCGCCGAAACTCCAGCCACTCGTCGAGCAGCCGATCGATCGACATCACCTGGGGGCGGCCGTCGAGCGCAATCACGTTCATGTTGACGCGGGCGTTCTTCTCGAGATCGGTGGTGGCGAACAGGTGCGCCATCAGCCCCTCGACGTCGGTGCGGCCGGAACGGGGCACGATCACCAGCCGGGTCGGCTCCTCGTGCGTCGACTCATCGCGCAGGTCGGCCACCATCGGCAGCTTCTTGCCCTGCATCTGCGCGGCGATCTGTTCGAGCACCCGCGACCCGCTGACCTGCCAGGGCAGGGCCTCGATGATCACCTCACCCTGCTCGACACGATAGCGGGCACGCATGCGCACCGAGCCCCGGCCACTGGTATAGAGCTTCACCAGGTCGGCCTTCGGGGTGATGATCTCCGGGGCGGTGGGAAAATCGGGCGCCGGCAGGTAGTCGCACAGGTCGGTAATGCTGGACTGCGGATGACGCAGGCGGTGGATGGTCGCCTCGATCACCTCGCCGACATTGTGCGGCGGAATATCGGTCGCCATGCCCACGGCGATGCCCGAGCCGCCGTTGAGCAGCACGTGCGGCAGCCGCGCCGGCAGCACCGCCGGCTCGTTCATGGTGCCGTCGAAGTTGGGCACCCACTCCACCGTGCCCTGCCCCAGCTCGGCCAGCAGCACCTCGGAAAACCGGGTCAGGCGGGCCTCGGTATAGCGCATCGCCGCGAATGACTTGGGGTCGTCCGGACTGCCCCAGTTGCCCTGGCCATCCACCAGCGGATAACGGTAGGAGAAGGACTGCGCCATCAGCACCATGGCTTCGTAGCAGGCGCTGTCACCATGGGGATGAAACTTGCCGAGCACATCGCCCACGGTACGCGCGGATTTCTTGTACTTGGCGCTGGCGGTCAGCGAGAGTTCGCGCATGGCATAGACAATGCGCCGCTGTACCGGCTTGAGGCCATCGCCCACGCTGGGCAGGGCGCGATCGAGGATGACGTACATCGAGTAGTCGAGATACGCCTTCTCGGTATAGCGGGAGAGCGACAGGCGTTCGACGTCGCCCTCTTCGACATGAATGTCCATTGTCAGACTTCCACCTCAGCCATGTTGCCGTAGCGCTCGAGCCAGCTGCGTCGGTCGGCGGCCCGTTTCTTCGCCAGCAGCATATCCAGAATATCGAGCGTGTCGTCGCCGGACTCGCGGGTCAGCTGCACCAGCCGCCGGGTATCCGGGGCCATGGTGGTCTCGCGCAGCTGCACCGGGCTCATTTCCCCCAGCCCCTTGAAGCGCTGCACGCCGGGGGTGCCCCGCTTGCCCTCGAGACGCTTGAGAATCGCGGCCTTCTCGCTCTCGTCGAGGGCGTAGTGCACCTCCTTGCCGAGATCGATGCGATACAGCGGCGGCATGGCCACGAACACATGGCCGGCATCGACCAGCGACGGAAAGTGCCGCACGAACAGCGCACACAGCAGCGTGGCAATGTGCAGCCCGTCGGAATCGGCATCGGCAAGAATGCAGACGCGGTTGTAGCGCAGCTTCTCGAGATTGTCGCTGCCCGGGTCCATGCCCAGCGCCACGGCAATGTCATGCACCTCCTGGGAGGCCAGCACTTCCTGGGGGTCGACCTCCCAGGTGTTGAGGATCTTGCCGCGCAGCGGCAGGATCGCCTGGGTCTCGCGGTTGCGCGCCTGCTTGGCACTGCCCCCGGCGCTGTCCCCCTCGACCAGGAAGAGCTCACTGACCGCCGGATCCTGGCTGGAGCAGTCCGCCAGCTTGCCCGGCAACGCCGGCCCCTGGGTCACCTTCTTGCGCGCCACCTTCTTCGACGAGCGCTGGCGCCGCTGGGCGGCGCTGATCACCAGTTCGGCGAGCTGTTCGGCCTGGTCGGTATGCTCGTTGAGCCAGAGCGAGAAGGCATCCTTGACCACGGCCGAAACGAAACCGGCCACGGCCCGCGACGACAGCCGCTCCTTGGTCTGGCCGGCAAACTGGGGCTCGAACATGCGCACCGAGAGCACGAACGAGACCCGTTCCCAGAGATCATCGCCGGTCAGCTTGACGTTCTTCGGCAGCAGATTGCGGTAGTCGCAGAACTCGCGCAGCGCTTCCAGCAGGCCGCTGCGCAGGCCGTTGACATGGGTCCCCCCCAGCGGGGTAGGGATCAGGTTGACGTAGGACTCGACCAGCGCATCGCCACCTTCGGGCAGCCACTGGATCGCCCAGTCCACGCCGTGCTCCTCATCCTCGAAGCGACCCACGAAGGGCGTGGCCGGCAGCGGCTCGAAGCCATCGGTCGCCTGGGCGAGATAGTCCCGCAGGCCATCCTCGTACTGCCAGGCGGTTTCGGTGCCATCGGCCTCGACCAGCACCATTTCCAGCCCCGGGCAGAGCACGGCCTTGGCCCGCAGCAGATGGCGCAGCCGCGAGACCGAAACCGTGGGGCTGTCGAAGTAGGCCAGCTCCGGCCAGAAGCGCACCACGGTGCCGGTGGTCTTCTTCGGACAGCTGGCCACGACCGAGAGCTCCTCGATCTTCTCACCCCTGGCAAAGGCCATGGCATGGCGCTCACCGGCCTTGCAGACCTCGACCTCGAGGCGCTCGGAGAGCGCATTGACCACCGACACACCGACCCCGTGCAGCCCGCCGGAGAAGCGATAGCTCTCCTGCGAGAACTTGCCGCCGGCGTGCAGCCGGGTCAGGATCAGCTCGACCCCGGAAACGCCGTGTTCGGGGTGATGATCGATCGGCATGCCGCGACCGTCATCGGTCACCTCGATCCCGCCATCCTCGAGCAGGCGTACCACGATTCGCCGGGCATGGCCGGCCAGCGCCTCATCGACGCTGTTATCGACCACTTCCTGGACGAGATGATTGGGACGCGAGGTGTCGGTATACATCCCGGGACGCTTGCGAACCGGTTCCAGACCGGAGAGCACCTCGATGGAGCTGGCGCTGTATTGGCTCATACCACCTGTTGTATCCGTCAGAGAATAGGAATGGCCGGGGCCTGGCGCGACCGGGTCACGACCCGGCCGGCTGATCCTCGGGCAGGCCCGGCGGATCGGCCCGCAGTGTCTCGCAGACCGGGGCCGGCAGCATCAGTCCGCCGTGTGCCAGCACATCCGGCAGAAAGGCGGGGTAACGACTCAGGCCATGATCGTCGTCTTCGCTGAGCAAGAAGCGGCTGCCCTGAAAGGCGTCCATGGCCTCGCGATAGTCGAGCACCTCATCGGCGGTGCCCAGTATGACCAGGCTGGGCGCCGGCGAGGCGAAGACCGCTTCGAGCGCCCGGGCCTGCTGCTCGTGCGTTGAGTCGATCAGGAATGTCTCGCCGGTCCAGGTATTTTCAAAGGACTGCCCCTGATAGGCCACGGCGATCCGGGATGGAAAGATCGCCGGGTTAATCACGGCAATGGCAGCCACCGGCTCGTGACGGGCCAGGCAGGCCGCCAGAAAACCGCCCATCGAGCTGCCGATCACCAGGGTGCGCCCCCTCAGGGAACGCAGCGCATCCAGGGCCGCATCAAA
Source organism: Kushneria sinocarnis (assembly GCF_003633775.1). GTDB lineage: Bacteria > Pseudomonadota > Gammaproteobacteria > Pseudomonadales > Halomonadaceae > Kushneria > Kushneria sinocarnis. The sequence continues at coordinate 16,471 of NZ_RBIN01000009.1, read as the reverse complement.
GGCTTCCTGCGGCCGATGGGGCAGCCAGGGCGCATGAAAGCGCGGTCGCGGCTCGGCCCGGGCACAGACCCGGCGGGTCAGTTCCGCCTTGACCGAAGTCGGATGGCTGTTGAAACCGTGCAGGTAAAGCACATTGTCGACCGGGCGAACGTGATCATTCATGACGCCAGCATAACCCAAAAACTGTATATATAACCAGCACCCTGTTAACGGAGCCCGGCACTGAAGCCGGGCTCCGGGCGGCAGGCCATGACGCGATCATGCGCGCCGGCTGCCGGCCCACACGGCCTCGATCAGTGCCCGGCTGGAATCATCGAGCCGGTCGGCACCGCTGCCGCTTCTGAGGATGTCATCGGTTTCGTTGGCAATCTGCTTGCCCAGCTCGACCCCCCACTGATCGAAGGAATCGATGTCCCAGAGGGTGCCCTGGACAAACACCTTGTGCTCGTAGAGCGCCACCAGCGCCCCCAGCGACTCCGGAGTGAGCTGCTCGAGCAGCAGCGTGGTCGAGGGCTGATTGCCGGCATAGCGCTTCCAGGCCGGACGCTCCTCGCCTTCCGGCAGGGCATCATCGCCCAGCATCAGCACCCGGGACTGGGCAAAGCAGTTGGCCAGTGCCAGCCGGTGCTGATACTTGAGATCCTCGCGCAGCGTGTCGTCCTCGACATCGCTGTAGCGATCGATCGGGGCAATGAAGTCGCAGGCCACGGGACGGGTGCCCTGGTGCAGCAGCTGATAGAAGGCATGCTGACCGTTGGGACCGATTTCGCCCCAGATGATCGGGCAGGTGTTGTAATCGACCTGCTCGCCCTCGTTGGTGGTCGACTTGCCGTTGGATTCCATCTCGAGCTGCTGCAGATAGCCGGGCAGATGGCTGAGCCGGCCGTCATAGGGCAGCACCGCCAGCGACGGGATATCCAGGAAGTTGGTGTTCCAGACCCCGATCAGGGCGAACAGTACCGGCAGGTTCTGCTCCAGCGGTGCGCTGCGAAAGTGCTCATCCATCTGATGGGCACCGGCCAGCATGCGGCGGAAGCCGTCCATGCCGATCTTCAGTGCGATCCCCAGGCCAATGCCGCTCCAGAAGGAGTAGCGACCGCCGACCCAGTCCCAGAACAGCAGCTGATGCTCGGGATCGAAGCCCCACTCGTCCATCTTCTCGGACTTGGTCGACACGCCGATGAAATGCTGGCGCTTGATGTAGGCCTCGTCCTCGCCCAGCCCGGTCTTCAGCCAGTCCAGCGCGGTGGCGGCGTTGGCGGCGGTATCAATGGTGCCGAAGGACTTGGAGGAGTAGATGAACAGCGTGGTTTCGGGATTCAGCTGCGGCAGGATATCCGCCAGCTGGGAGCCGTCAATGGTCGACGCGAAGTGCAGCTCGACCTCGTGCACCCCCTCCGGGGCAAACTCTTCCAGCGCGGTCGAGGCCATCAGCGGACCGAGATCGGAACCGCCCACCCCGAGATTGACCACATCGGTGATCGGCCGGCCGCTGGTACCGCGCCACTGCCCGGCATGCAGCTTGTTCACCATCCGCTCCATGGCGTCCAGGCTGTCATGCACCGCGGCGACCACATCGGTTTCGTTGACATGCAGCCGGGCATCGCGCGGCAGACGCAGTGCACTGTGCAGCGCCGGCCGATCCTCGGTGCGGTTGACATGCCGGCCTTCCAGCAGCCGCGGAATGGCCTGTTCGACACCGGCCTCGCGCGCCAGGTCCAGCAGCATCTCCATGGTTTCGCCGCGCACGCGCTGCTTGGACAGGTCCATGCGCAGGCCTGCCGCCTCATACGTCAGCGCGCCGGCGCGCTCGCCCTCACTGAACAGGGTACTCAGGTGCACATCGCGCATGCTGTCGCGATGCTTCTCGAGTGCCTGCCAGGCGCGGTTTTGACGAATCGACATCCGAACTCCTCCTCGAACACGTGCAGCTGAAATGATCAAAGCGTAGAATGGCAGCGACCTGCTGTCCCGCCGGGCGAGCATCGCGACAGCACCCCCGCATCCCATGTCTCTCCGAGATGACCCGATGGCCAGAGCCCGATGAATGACGCATCTTACCGTGACGCACTCTTTTCAACACCCCTGGACCGCGTCGCCAGTTTTTCGTTCGATGAACAGGTGGTGCGCTGCTTTCCCGACATGATCCGTCGTTCGGTGCCCGGCTACGGTCAGATCATCGGCATGCTGGGCGTGATCGCCGCCCGCCATCTGCGTCACGGCGCCCATGTCTACGATCTCGGCTGCTCGCTGGGCGCCTCGACCCTGGCACTCTGCCAGCAGTTGCCGGCCGATGCATTTACCCTTGATGCCATCGACCTCTCGCCGGCCATGGTGCAACGAGCGCGCGATGTCCTCGCCGAGCACTGCCCCGGGTACGCCATCGGGGTGCACGAGGGCGATATCCGTACCTGTCCGCTGCAGCCGGCCGGGCTGATCATGGTCAATTTCACCCTGCAGTTTCTCGACCCCGCGGATCGCGACGCGGTCATCGAGCGGCTCTGTCGGGCCCTCGAGCCCGGTGGCGTCCTGATCCTGGCGGAAAAGATCACCTTCGCCGATGACGCGCAACGCACCCTGATGAGCGACTGGCATCACGATTTCAAGCGGGCGAATGGCTACAGCGAGCTGGAAATCTCGCAAAAGCGCAACGCGCTGGAGAACGTGATGATCCCCGATACGCTCGACGCCCACCATGAGAGGCTGACGCGCTGCGGTTTCACCCGGCACTACACCTGGTTTCAGCACCTCAACTTCGCTGCCATGGTGGCCTTTCGCAACTGATCCGCTTGTTCCGGCCATGTCCAATTGCAACTACCAGCAGGCACTCTATCACGCTTTCGTCGATGCCGGCCTGACCGGCTGGCTGGCACGCCTGCCCGACCAGCTCGCCCGGGGCCTTGATCGCCAGCGCTTCGGCGACCTGCCGCAGTGGGAGAAGGCGGTCGGCAAACTGCCAGTCCTCCCCGCCGAGCGCAGGGTCCGGCTCGATGCCGATACCGTGGCCGTTGACGCCGGCCTGAGCGATGCCGACCGACGTCGCAGCCGCAGCCTGCTCGGGCTGCTGGCGCCGTGGCGCAAGGGCCCCTACCGGATCGACGACATCGTCATCGACACCGAATGGCGCTCGGACTGGAAGTGGCAGCGTGTGGCGCCCCACCTGAGCCCACTGGCCGGCCGGCGCATACTCGATGTCGGGGGCGGCAACGGCTATCACGGCTGGCGCATGGCCGGCGCCGGGGCCGATCTGGCCGTGGTGGTCGATCCCTCGCCGCGCTTCTACTGGCAGTTTCTCGCCATGCGCCACTTCATCGGCAGCGCGCCCCCGGTCCACTTCGTCCCCGTCGGGCTGGAAGACGTGCCCGGCGGGCTCGAATACTTCGATACGGTCTTCTCGATGGGCGTGCTCTACCATCGCCGCTCGCCGATCGACCACCTGCTGGCCCTGCGCGACACCCTGCGCCCGGGCGGCGAACTGGTGCTGGAGACCCTGGTGGTCGAAGGCGATGAGCACACCCTGCTGATGCCCGGCGACCGCTATGCACGGATGCCCAATGTCTGGTTCCTGCCCTCTGCCGCAGCCCTGACACACTGGTGCCGGCGCTGCGGCTTCGAGGAGGTGCGGGTGGTCGACGAAGGCCCCACCTCGCTCGAGGAGCAGCGCGCCACCGAGTGGATGACCTTTCAGTCGCTGCGCGACTTCCTCGATCCCGCTGACCCTACCCGCACCGTGGAGGGACACCCGGCCCCGCGCCGCGCCGTCCTGGTGGCCCGGCGGCGCTGACCCCCACCCGGCTCGCGGTTCCTGCCGACCGCCGGGGGTTGTCCACGCCGCGCTTATCGACAATAATTCTCATTCTCGAAAAAGCTACCCTGTTCGCCTGTCCGACGTGCACGCCACCCCGTGCAGGAGTCATGCAATGACGCTAGCCACCGCCGTGTTCGAAGCCTTCGAGGAAGCGCGCCTGCGCGCCCCGCATCTGGACAGCCGGCAGCTGGCCGAGCTGCTGGGCGTCAGCGAGGGCGAGATTCAGGCGGCCAGACTCGGTCAGGGCGTGCGGGCCCTGGCGCTCACCGCCTGTGATCTGGCCATGATGCTGCCCCGGCTGGGGCCGCTGCTGGCGGTGACCCATGCCCGGCATGCCACCCTGCGCAGCCACATCGCGCACTGCCGGATCGACGTGGGCGAACGCCATGCCTATCTGGCCCATGGCGATACCCTTGCGATGGAAATGCTGCTCTCCGGCTGGTACTGGGTCTGTCTCTCCCACGAACAGGCCGCCCCGGATCAGGAAGTGACCCCCTGTCTGCAAATCTTCAACCGCTTCGGACAGGCCATCCACCGGCTCTACGCGCTGGAGCCGGACCATCCGGCGTGGCGTGCGCTGACATTCCGGACCACGCTGAAAAGCCCGGCCTTTACCCGCGGCATCGAGGTGCTCGCCAGCCCCGTGCCGCAATGCCTGCCTGCCCTGCTGGCGCAGTGGCGCGGCCTGCGCACCGAACGGGCCTTCCACCGCATGCTGAGCCGGCACCGTCTGCGCCGCATCGATGCCAACCGGGCGGTCGAGGGTCATTTCAGCCAGCGTATCGACATCAACCGTTTCATCATGGCCATGGCCGCGGCCTGCCACAACCGGCGGGCCACCCGGGTCAGCCTGGCCCGTGACGGCGGCCTGCACCGGCACTGCGCCCGTTTTGACTACCTGGCTCCGGGGCCGGATCACCGGCTGCAGCTCGAAGGCGACACCCTGACCCTGAGTCTCGACAGCCTGGCGCTTGATGAGGCGTGGCTGGTTACCCGGCCGGATGAACAGGGCCTGCGCACACTGCTGGAAGCCTTCGATGAGCGCGGCCGGCTGATTGCCGCACTGGAAGCCTCGCGCTCGCAAGGCTTTTGAAGGCATTCGCGCATCGCCGCCCCGCGCTCGCTTCGTGCCCCCAAACGGCATCGCCCCGCAGACGCGGGGCGATGTGATCGGCCTGCATTCGGGCGGCGGGCTCAGCGGCTGCGGAACAGCTCGCGCACATCCTTCGCCTCCCAGTGCGGGAAGTGGCGGCGGATCAGCGCATTGAGCTCGATCTCGAAGGCTTCCCAGTCCACCGTGGTGGCCCCGCTGCCTTCACTCAGTGCCTCGCGCACCATGCCGGCGCCGACGGTCAGATTGGTCAGCCGGTCGATGACGATGAAGCTGCCCGTGCCGGGGCTGACCTCATAGGCATCCACCGGCACCGCCTGGGTCAGCTCGACCCGGCAGCGCCCGATCTCGTTGAGGCCCAGCTCGCCGGTGTCGTGATGGGTCAGCGTATTGACGTCGATGCCGTAGTCGATGGCATTGATCTGACCGCTGGCATCACGGGTGGCCAGCTTGAAGTCATAGCCGCGCCCGGGCACCAGGGCGCGCTCATGCATCCAGACGATGTCCGCGGTAAAGCTGTTTGACAGCGGCAGCTCGGCCTCGCCGCCCACCAGCCAGTCGCCGCGGGAGATGTCCACCTCATCGGCGAGGGTCACGGTGATCGCCTGGCCGGGATAGGCCTCCTCGAGATCGCCATCGAAGGTCACGATCCGCTCGACCGTCGAGGCCTTGCCGGAGGGCAGTACCTTCACGCTTTGACCCGGCCGCAGGACACCGGCCTGCAGGGTGCCGGCATAACCGCGGAAATCGAGATCGGGGCGATTGACATACTGCACCGGGAAGCGCAGATCACTGAGATTCTGATCCTCGGTGATCCGCACATCCTCCAGCAGCGAGAGCAGTGCCGGCCCCTCGTACCAGCTCATGTTGTCGCCGCGATTGACGACACTGTCGCCTTCCAGCGCCGACATCGGCACGAAGTGAATGTCCTTGGTCGAGAGATTGCCGGCGAACTCGAGATAGTCGCGGCGGATCTCCTCGAAGCGCTCCTGCGAGTAATCCACCAGGTCCATCTTGTTGACGGCGATCACGAAGTGCTGGATGCCCAGCAGATCGCAGATGAAGCTGTGGCGCCGGGTCTGCACCTGCACGCCGTAGCGGGCGTCGATCAGGATCACCGCCAGGCTCGCGGTCGAGGCCCCGGTCGCCATGTTGCGGGTGTACTGCTCATGCCCGGGCGTATCGGCGATGATGAACTTGCGCTTGTCGGTGGAGAAGAACCGGTAGGCGACATCAATGGTGATGCCCTGCTCGCGCTCGGACTGCAGTCCATCCACCAGCAGCGCCAGATCGACCCGATCCCCGGTGGTGCCGCTGGTCTTCGAATCGCGCGACAGCGCCGCCAGCTGATCCTCGTAGATCATCTTCGAATCGTGCAGCAGCCGACCGATCAGGGTCGACTTGCCGTCATCGACGCTGCCGCAGGTGATGAAGCGCAGCAGATCCTTCTGCTCGTGCTCCTTGAGATAGGCTTCGATGTCTTCCGAGATTTTGGGGGAAGAGTGTGACATGTCGGACACCCTGAAAATGAAAAACCTGTATCGGCGCGTATCCAGTCGGATCCGGCCTGACCTCAGAAATAGCCTTCGCGCTTCTTGCGCTCCATCGAGCCGGCCTGATCGTGGTCGATGGCCCGGCCCGAGCGCTCGGAGGTCCGGGTCAGCAGCATCTCCTGGATGATGTCCGGCAGCGTATCGGCCTCGGACTCCACCGCGCCGGTGAGCGGATAGCAGCCCAGGGTGCGAAAGCGCACCGACTTCATCTCCGGCTGCTCGCCCGGCTCCAGCGGCATGCGCTCGTCGTCGACCATGATCAGCGTGCCATCGCGCTCGACCACCGGCCGCTTCTTGGCGTAGTAGAGCGGCACGATGGGAATCGACTCGAGATAGATGTACTGCCAGATATCCAGCTCGGTCCAGTTGGAGAGCGGGAAGACACGAATCGACTCACCCTTGTTGACGTGGCCGTTGTAGAGATGCCACAGCTCGGGACGCTGGTTGCGCGGGTCCCAGCGGTGATAGCGATCACGGAAGGAGTAGACGCGCTCCTTGGCCCGCGAGGCCTCCTCGTCACGCCGTGCCCCACCGAAGGCCGCATCGAAGCGGTACTTGTCCAGCGCCTGCTTGAGCGACTGGGTCTTCATGATATCGGTGTACTTGGCACTGCCGTGATCGAAGGGGTTGATGCCGGCCTCGCGCCCCTCCTCGTTGATGTGCTCGATCAGCTCCATGCCGGTTTCGGCCGCCATGCGGTCGCGAAACTCGATCATCTCACGGAACTTCCAGGTGGTGTTGACGTGCATCAGCGGGAACGGCGGCGTGCCGGGGTAAAAGGCCTTGCGGGCCAGATGCAGCATCACCGAAGAGTCCTTGCCGATGGAGTAGAGCATTACCGGGTTGCGGAACTCGGCTGCCACCTCCCGGATGATGTGAATCGACTCGGCTTCGAGCTGCTTCAGATGGGTCTGTCGCTCGGCGGAAAGCATGCGATCGGCAACCTCTTCATGACAGGCGTGCGCGGCCCCTCGGCCAGCGCTGAAACAATAGACTGCTGCTGCGAATGGACACAGCGGCGAGCGTTCATGGGCAATGATCGGCCCGATGGTCACAGGACCGTGATGATGCAGCCACGTTAGCCATCCATCATCATAACGTCAAAGAATCAACTTCTATCCCTTTAGATGATAATGGCATAAACGGCTGTCAGGCAGTGTTCACGCGGATCACCCGCGACTGCAGGGCGCCGCTGTCCGCCAGCTCGATCACCCGGTAGCCGGGGCGCGCCGCTTCATCGAGGGCAAACTCGGCGCTGGCGGCAACGAACTGCCGGGAAACCGCCGGCACGGTCTCGACCGACACCTGCCGGTGACACGTCTCGAACACATGATGGACATGGCCGGCAAGCACGGCACGCACCTGGTCAAACAGCGCCAGGCGCTGCCAGAACTCGTCGCGATCGGCGAGTCCCGCCGCATCCATCCACGCCGAGTTCACCGGGACCGGCGGATGATGCATGGCGATCAGGGTCGGGCGCGAATCGGCCACCAGCCGTTCGGAGAGGCGCTCGAGTGCGGCCGGGCCCACGCGCCCGCCGGTGTCACCGGGCACCAGCGTATCCAGCAGCAACAGCTGCCAGCCCTCGATGACCAGCCGTTCGGGCAGGGGTCGCACCTGCACCATGGCAGTGCGCTCGTCATGGTTGCCGGGCAGCCACTCCCAGTCGCAGCCGAGCCGGTCGAGACAGCTGGCTGCCAGCCGATAGGACGCCACGCTGCCATCCTCGCTGACATCGCCGGTGACCAGCACCAGATCGGGATGCTGATGGCGGATATCGGCGACGACCGCCTCGCAGTGGCGTCGCGCATGCACCCCGCGGTACCCGGCCTCGGGATCGGCACTCAGATGCAGGTCGCTGAGCTGAATCAGACGCATGGCGATCAGGGGGTCTCGGGCTGATTCATGGCCTGGCCGTGGGCCAGGGTGTGGTCGAGCCACTCACCGAGAAAGCGGTTGAGCTGAAGCTTCTCGTCGGGCTGGTGCATATGCGCATTGGGATAGCGATAGCGCCCCTGGAAGTGGCGGCGACGCTGAAAGTCCGTCACCTCCGCCATGCGCACATCGTGATAGAGGTGAACGACCATGCGCGGGGTTTCAAGCATGCCGTCGAGCGTGCCGCTCTGGGACACCCTCAGCATGGTGGTATAGGGCGCACGCTCACGCACTTCCAGGTGCAGCGAGCCGAAATGCCCGGTGCGCCCGGTGAGAGGAATCTCGATATGGTCGCCGGCCTCGGCCTCCCCCAGCAGACGGCACAGGCGCGCATAGTTCGCCGCGCACTCGCCCTGCAGGGTTCTGAGATCTGTTACGTAAGCGTTTTTCGTCAAGATTATCTCCTTGCCCTCAGGCTGGCGCGCTCACGCGCCAGCCAGTACATGGCGATCAGCGCCATGGCATTGTCCAGATGTCCTTCTTCCATGAGTTGCCATGCCTGCATGAACGGCAGGACATGCACCAGAATATCCTCGTTTTCACTGTCGAGCCCGTGCACGCCTCCCAGCTCGCGACTGTCGATCAGCGCACAGTAGAGCGTGACATATTCGGTGCAGGCGCCGGGACTGGGAAAGTAGCGCTGCATCTCGATCAGCTCGCCGATCCGGCAGCCGGCCTCCTCTTCCGCCTCGCGCCGGGCGACCGCCTCGAGGGATTCGCTGCTGTCGATGATGCCTGCCACGGGCTCGATCAGCCAGGGGGTGCGCGTACGATCCAGCGCCCCGGGACGAAACTGTTCGACCATCGCTACCGTATCGCGTTCGGGATCATAGAGCAGCACGCCAACGGCATCATGACGCACGTGCACCTCACGGCCGACCGGCTCGCTCCACCCCCCGTCAAACCGACGATAGCGGACATGACGCCGGTAAAGCTCGAAAAACCCCGCCTGCAGACACTCATCCCCGAGACGTTCGACATCCTCGCGACCGAACCGGCCCAGAGGTGATTGCTGCTGCGTCATGACACCCGCTCCCGTCACATGATTCCGATTAACGACACAGTATCGGAAAGCCGATTCGTCTTTGCCAGGTCGAAGGGGTCGGCCGTCGCACTCCCGCCCTCGCCTGTCACCCGCTTGGCAATGATCGGACTCCCGGCTAAGGTAGCGGCTTTGATTACTTCGCAAACCTCGGGCAGGCGCCATGAAGGGACGCAACATGACACGCTGGCGCGATCCGGCCAAGGATCCGCGTCAGGAGAAGAAAACCAACCTGATCACCGCAAGGGGTTACGCGGACATGCAGGGGCTGCTCGATCACCTGGTACGCGAGCGCCGCCCCGAGCTCTCGCGCAAGACCGGCGAGGCCGCGGCCCAGGGCGATCGCAGCGAGAACGCCGACTACACCTATAACAAGAAGGCGCTCAACGCCACCATCTCGAAGATCGCCTGGCTGCAGCGGCGTCTGGACGATCTGACCGTGGTCGACCGCCTGCCGGAGGATCTCGAGCGGGTCTTCTTCGGTGCCTGGGTGACCCTGGAAGACGATGAGGGCGAGGAGATGACGGTGCGCATTGTCGGCCCCGACGAGACCGACAACCGCCACCGCTGGATCAGTGTCGATGCCCCGCTCGCCCGCGCCCTGCTGGGCAAGCGGCTGGACGATGATGTCACCGTCGACGCCCCCGGCGGCGAGCAGCACTATATCGTGACCGGCATCGACTATGCCGGCACCGACCACCGCCGCTGACAGCGGCCGGAGTGTTCAGCTACCGGCGCGATAGACCCGGAAGCGGCGATCCTCGCTGATCACCTCGACCCGACTGAAGTTCGCCTCGAGCATGGCGCGATACGGCAGGAAGGCATTCGCCACCAGATAGAGGGCACCGCCCGGCACCAGATGGCGCGCGGCCGAGGCAATCAGCCTGCGGGTCGGATCGGTATCGACCTGACGCTCCTGATGAAACGGCGGATTGGTGACGATCGCCTCGAACCGACCCTCGATGCCCTCCAGCATGTCACCGGCCTGCACCGCGGCTTCCAGCCCGTTGGCGGCCAGCGTACGCCGGGTAGCCTCCACGGCAAGGTGATTGCTGTCCACTGCCGTCACTTCGGCCCCGCCACGCGCCAGCGTCGCCGCGATCACGCCATCGCCGCAGCCGATCTCCAGCACCCGCCCGTGCAGTTCGGGCAGCGCCGCCAGCAGCATCTGCGTGCCTTCATCCACCCGACCGTGGCCGAAGACACCCGGGTGGCTCACCAGCGTCAGCGCCAGGGCCTCGAAGCTCTCCCACTGATCGTCCTCCGCCATCGCCACGGTGGCACTCTCGAACAGTGAACAGCGCCGGGCGTTATCGACCCGCTGACACGCCATGCCCAGCGCCTCCAGCATCTTCGGCACCCGACGCACTCCGCCGTGATGCTCACCAACGATCATCAGCGGCGTACCGAGTGGCAACTGACGGCAGAGCTCCTCGATCCACCAGCGCCCCAGCGCCAGCGTCTTGGGCCAGAACAGCAGCACCCCGGCGGGCGTGGCGGGCAGCGCGAATTCGAGCCCTTCATGGACCTCATGGCCGGCCCGGCGCCACAGCGCCGCCACCGCGTGATCAAGTGTCAGAATCCGCCGGGCACCACCGTGCAGCAGCCCTTCATCGGCCGGCGGCGCCACCAGCAGCCAGTCGGCGAAACGCGCCTCCGGCTGGCGTGCCAGCAGCTGCCCCATGGGCGTGGTCATGGTCATGACGTCAGCACTTCCTTCGAAACGAGGCATCGACGCCGGCAACGGGTCGATGCAGGGTGTAATGCAGATAGCGCCCCAGGCGCCAGTACGGCTCGCAGCGACAAAAGCGCCACTCCAGCGCGAAGAGTTTATCAAGGGTGGCCGCCTCGGGGTGTCGTTCGCGCAGATAATCGTGGAAGACCCGCAGCCCGGTCACCCCGCGCTGACGCGTCTCCCTGAGCAGCACCGGGCACAGCTGGCCCCGATGGGCGCCGTACATCGAGCGGGCAATCCCGTCGACCCTGCCATTGAAATGACGACCCCTCCGAAAAGACCCGCGCACGGTCAGACGCTCCGGTAGATGACAGGCACCTCGATAGCGCACTGGCGCCTCATTGGGCAAGTCGGGTTTAACCCACGGAGCAAAATGCCTATAATACGCCCCGCTTTGCCCCCGTAGCTCAGCTGGATAGAGCGTCCCCCTCCTAAGGGGAAGGTCTCAGGTTCGAATCCTGACGGGGGCACCAGCGACGCTTCCTGCCCGCGCCTGCCCTGCTGCCGAGAGCGAAAGCGACAAACCTCAGCCCTCCCGGTGCAGGAACGCCGCGAACCAGGCGACTCTCTGCTCGAGCTCATCGTCGGCGGCAGACTGGGACTCTTCACTGTGGCCGGCCAGATAAAGATCCATGATCCAGCCGCTACAGCTTTCCGCAATCAGGTTGGCTCGCTGAATCTCCAGCATCGGCGCGGTGATCTGAGTCGCCATCAGCGGATGAAACAGCATCTCGTTGAGCATGCGCCCGGCCAGCAGCATGCACTGGCCCTGCTGGGCAAACAGCGCACGATTGCGAAAATGAAAGCCGATTGCACAGCAGGTGATGTACCCCTGCTCGCTGTCGCGCCAGGTCAGCACCCGAGCCGTCTCGAAGCTGGCATTCGGCCGGTTGATATCCAGCAGCGCCCGGCGCAGTTCAGGAAACTCCTCGACCTCGGGGATCCGGCTGATCAGCTCCGGGGCTGCCACCAGGCTCTGATAGGGATATATTCGGCCGTGATCGCTCTCGCCGGCCTTGTAGGGGATATCGATGGCGCCATCATCGAGACTGATGCGCAGCTCGGTTCGATTCTGCATGCGACTCTCCAGTGAAAAGCACGGCCTGCCAACAACCTACCAGCCATCACCCATGCCGCGTGACCCCTCGCTGCGACTGACATGCCCCTGCCAGGCCCACTTTCACATGCCAGAACACCCCGGACACCCAGCCCCCGCTCCCGGAACGTGAACCACACTGGCAAACCCGACGGTTTGACGAGTCTGGCGCTCGCCAATGCAAGAGCCCGAGCAGGGGGCAAAACCGAAACATGCCCTGCTCACCTGACAGGCGGTATGGGGTCAGTCGATTCCGGATCGGGCGCCGGGTGCTGCACTACTCCGATGACGTTGCAATATCAGGATGCGTCAGCGGCGTCGGGGCTTGTCCGTGCAGGCAGTGCCAGGCTTCGAAGGTGCTCAGAAAGACCCGGCCGTTCAGCGAGGCCAGCAGTTCGGTGCCGCTCAGGCGGTCCATGACCGGTCCCTTGACCTCCGCCAGGTGCAGGCCGATGCCACCCTCCTTCAGGCGCTGATTGAGGGTTTCCAGATTCTCCAGCGCCGTGGCATCGATCACGTTCACCGCCTGACAGGTCAGCACCAGGTCACGCGGAGGCGGGTCGCGATGGATGACCGTCGTCACCAGATCCTCCAGATAGCGCACATTGGCGAAATAGAGGCTTTCATCCACCCGCAGGATGGCCACGTGCGAATCGGTTTCCACCGCATGACGATGGATGTTGCGAAAGTGCTCGGTGCCGGGAATCCGCCCCACTTCGGCACTGTGGGGGCGACTGGTACCGTAGAGATGCAGCGCCAGCGACATCGCCACGCCCACCAGAATGCCGATCTCCACGCCCAGCAGCAGCGTGGTCAGCAGGGTGACCAGCATCGCCGCCCCCTCGCCGCGCGAGTAGCGCCAGACCCGCGCGAACGCTGGCAGATCGACCAGCGACAGCACGGCGACCACGATGGTAGCGGCCAGGCTCGCCATTGGCAGCTCACGCAATAACGGGGAAAAAAGCAGCATCACCAGCAGGATGCCGAGTGCCGTGAAGGCCCCGGCCGCCGGGGTGCGGGCGCCGGCATCGAAATTGACCACCGAGCGCGAGAAGCCGCCGGTGATCGGCATGCCGCCGGTCAGCGAGGCCGCGATGTTGGCCCCGCCCAGCCCGATCAGCTCCTGATCGGGGTCCAGCCGCTCACCGCGTCTGACCGCGAGGGCCTGGGCCACCGACACCGATTCCACATAACCGACAATACTGATCAGCACTGCCGGCCAGAGCAGCGACTGCCACAGCTCGGGCTGCCACTGCGGCAGGGTCAGCGGCGGCAGCCCGGCGGGCACCTCGCCGATCACCGCCACCCGGTTGCCCAGCCAGCCGGCACTGCCGGCGATCACCGCTGCCAGGGCAATGATCACAATGGGCGCCAGCCGGGTCAGCATGGCGGCCGGGCGGGGTGATATGCCGCAGCGCTGAAGCCCTCGACCACCCCAACGGCGCACGCTCCACAGCAGCAGCAGCGAGCCGCCGCCGATGGCGAGGGTCGCCGGACTGAACCCGCCCAGCGCCGCGGGCAGTTGCTTCAGCAGCGCCGGCAGTGTGGCGCCGGTGAGGTCGATGCCCAGCAGATGCCTGAGCTGGCTGCCGGCAATCAGGATGCCCGAGGCACTGACAAACCCGGTCATCACCGGGCGGCTGAGGAAGTTGACCAGAAAGCCCAGCCGGCAGAGTCCCATTACCAGCAGGATGCTACCGGACAGCAGCGCCAGCCCCAGCGCAGCGGTAATCGGATCGGTAAAGCCCTGTTCGGCGACCCGGCCCAGCGCCGCCGCGGTCATCAGCGAGACCACCGCCATGGGGCCGACCGAAAGCGAGGAGCTGCTGCCCAGCAGGGTATACAGCAGCAGCGGCAGCAGGCTGGCGTAGAGTCCGACCACCGGCGGCAGCCCCGCCAGCATGGCGTAGGCCAGCGCCTGGGGAATCAGCATCAGGGTGACGATGAGTGCCGCCAGCAGATCGTCGCCGAGTGTGCCGGCATCGTAGCGCCGCCCCCAGTCGAGAATCGGCAGCCAGCGCCGAAGGCCGCGCTTGTCGTGTTGCATCATGTTCGTGCCATTACCCGGCTTGTCAGGCGAGACTCACTCCCACGCGGCCCCTTCCAGAGCGTCCAGCGGGATCTTCAGATAGCGTCTGCCGTTGTCTTCCGGTTCGGGCAGACGCCCTCCCAGGATGTTGACCTGCAGGGCAGGCAGGATCAGTTTCGGCATCGGCAGCTCGCGATCACGCTGCTCGCGCATTTCGACATACTCGGCCTCGCTGCACTCCCCCACCCGGTGCCTGTTGTACCTGCGCTGTTCGCGCACCGTACTCTGCCACTGCGGCTCGCGGCCGTCGGGCAGGTAGTCATGACCGGTAAACAGCCGGGTCTCATCCGGCAGCGCCAGAATTGCCTGAATCGAATGCCACAGCTGATGCGCACTGCCGCCGGGAAAGTCGGCCCGGGCCGTGCCGAAATCGGGCTGAAAGAGGGTGTCGTGCACGAAGGCGGCATCGCCGATCACATAGGTGATCGAGGCCGGGGTATGACCGGGTGAATGCATGACCCGGGCCTGCAGCTCACCGATCCGGAAGTTCTCGCCATCCGCGAAGAGATGATCCCACTGGCTGCCGTCATCACGCAGCTCGGGCCAGTTGTAGATCTGCTTCCAGAGTGCCTGAACCCGGGTCACCTCGCGTCCGATGGCGGTCGGCGCGCCCGTTCTGTCATGCAGATAGCGAGCGGCGGAGAAGTGATCGGCATGCGGGTGGGTATCGAGAATCCACTCGACCTCGAGCCCCTCGCGCTCGATCCAGGCCAGCAGTTCATCGGCATGATGGGTCGCCGTGGCGCCGGACTGCTCATCGTAGTCCAGCACCGGATCGATGATCGCGCAGCGCCGGGTCGCGGGATCGGCCACCACATACTGAATGCTGAAGGTGCGGGGATCGAAAAAGCCGGCGACATCAGGCCAACCTGCCTCCCGATCCCCCGATGAGAACGCAAAGGTGTTCATGGATCCCCCCTGCTACGGCACGTTTGGTCTCCAGCATAACTCTGTTTATCTTCTAACGTTAGACCATCAGGGAATATAAGAGGCTCGATCATTTCTTCCGGGTTGGCGCGTGGTACAGCACGTGGTGAACTGACGGCCCTTTCAGGGCAACAATGGCCTCATGAGGCATAGCGGATCACCCATGGCAGAAGCCGGCACATCATCGCCCCACAGCCAACACCGCCGCTCCATCGACATGACGGCCAGCGCCCTGATGACGCTGTTCTGTCTGGCGCTGGGCTTTCAGCAGGTCGCCATCAAGGCCGTGGCCATGGATATACCACCGCTGGTTCAGGTGGCGTTGCGCTCCACCATGGCCGCGCTCCCGGTCATGCTGTTGATGCGCTGGCGCGGCATCCCCCTCGCCTCCCTGCTTTCTCATGCGAGGCCGGGCGTACTGGTCGGGCTGGGCTTCGCCGCCGAGTTTTTGTTCGTCGCCTGGGGGCTGAACTACACCCTCGCCTCGCACATGTCGGTGTTTCTCTATACCGCGCCGGTCTTTGCAGCACTCGGGCTGCACTGGCTGGTGCCGGGAGAGCAGCTGCGTCGCCCCCAGTGGTGGGGGGTCGCACTGGCCTTCACAGGCATGGTGATCGCCATGGCGCCAACGCCCACCCGGCTTGATGAACCCGCCCTGCTGCTGGGCGATGCGCTGGGTCTGCTGGCCGGGCTCGCCTGGGCGGCCACCACGCTGGTGCTCAGAAGCTCGACCCTCTCGGAGGCGCCGCCGGAACAGACCCTCTGCTATCAGCTGGTGGTGGCCGGGGCACTGCTGCTGCCGGCGGCCCTGCTCTTCGGCGCACCCGGAGCGATTCACTTAAGCGGCCCGGCGATTGCCAGTCTGGCATTCCAGACGCTGGTGATCTCGTTCGGCGCCCTGCTGTTGTGGTTTGCCCTGCTGCGCCGTTACAAGGCGTCGCAGCTGGGCATCTTCTCGTTCCTGTCGCCGCTTTTCGGGGTCCTGTTCGGCGCGCTGCTGCTCGATGAGCCGCTGACCCTCAATTTCATGCTGGGCGGGCTGGTCATGCTGGGCGGCATCGTGCTGGTCAGCCGCTAGGGAATCGCTGATCAATTCGTCTCTGAGCGGTTGAAGGGCTCAGAGTGGCACAACCATCGCGTCAGCGATCATTTTCTGACCACCTCAGGTGGTCCGT
>NZ_RBIN01000008.1 GCF_003633775.1 Kushneria sinocarnis | reverse complement strand
CGGCCCGGTCTTCAGCAGAAAGATGGCGATAGCAGTGGTTCATGGCAACACCGTACCTGATGGGTCACGTGTTGCGCTTGGTCATTGAGACCGCCTACGTTTAAAGGGTGAAGAACGTCACGCTTATCGTTCAGCAGATCACAGGCACCGATAATGAATATTCAGCTCAAGCGCATCTACGACCCATATGACAGGAATGACGGCTACCGCGTGCTGGTCGATGGCATGTGGCCAAGAGGTGTGGCGAAGGAAGACGCCCATATCGATGAGTGGTATCGCGACATTGCACCCTCGAAGGCACTGGTCAAATGGTTTGGTCATGATCGCGACCGCTGGCACGACTTTTACGAGGCCTATCGCAGGGAACTGCGCGAGAGGGATTCAACGCTGTCGCAGACGCTTCGAGAGCACGCCCGAAATGAAGGGCTGACGCTACTTTTTGCGGCGAAGGATGAAGAATGCAACAACGCCGTGGTCCTCAGGGATTTTCTGAAACGTACCCATTGAGCACTGTGTCGGGCAGCCACTGCCCGGGCCAGCCTCCGGGTTCAAGCCATAAGATCATCGACCCTGGCAGGTCGTCCGACGGCCAGACTCGAACACCGGACAGGGGACAGAGTGTTGTTCGAGTGTCACCGGTGCCGATCGCAGAATCTCCAGCATGACTGGCGAGTCCATGTTTATCCGCATGGCCACTTCCAATGAGGTTATCACTGTCGTCTCTTCGGGCATTCTCGCACTGAAGGGCAAGACCTGAAGCAGCTTGCAGGTCATGCCGGCTCAGCCATGGGTGATCAGGAAGGTGCCAGCTTTCAACTGATGGCTCATCTGACATCTCTTTGCTCAACCCTTGAAGAAGGCCCTGAAGGCAGTAAGTGAAATCATTCGGCCTTACTCCCAAAGAACCTGTTGTCCCTGCAAGTCATGGCGGAGAGACTGCTTCCCATTATCAGGTTATTGAATTAAAAGGGTTTCTTGGTGATCCTGGGAGCTATTACCAAAGAGGTAGTTCGGCGTGCTCCTGCTTTTTCGTCTTGATCTGAATCAAAACCCCTTCCGCTGCAAGCGCACATGGTGTGCCCATGAAACAGCGCGGGCCCTGACACGCCGCCCGCGCGTCAGCCGGAGACCGTGATCATGAGAATTCGCTCCCAGGTGGGCATGGTACTGAATCTCGATAAGTGCATCGGGTGCCACACCTGTTCGGTGACCTGCAAGAACGTCTGGACCAGTCGCGAGGGGGTAGAGTACGCCTGGTTCAATAACGTTGAGACCAAGCCGGGGGTCGGTTATCCGAAAGAGTGGGAGAATCAGCAGAAGTGGAAGGGCGGCTGGCTCAGGCGCCGAGATGGCAGTATCGAACCCCGTATCGGTGGGCGCTTTCGGGTATTGGCCAAACTCTTTGCCAACCCTGATCTACCCGAGATCGATGATTACTATGAACCATTCGATTTCGACTATCAGCACCTGCATCGTGCCGGTGAGAGCAAGCACCAGCCGGTGGCGCGGCCTCGCTCGCTGATCAGCGGTCAGCGTATGCAGAAGATCGAATGGGGCCCGAATTGGGAGGAGATCCTCGGCACCGAGTTTGAAAAACGCCGCCGCGACAGAAACTTCGACCGCATCCAGGCCGATATCTACGGTCAGTTTGAAAATACCTTCATGATGTATCTGCCCCGGCTGTGCGAACACTGCCTTAACCCGGCTTGTGTCGCTTCCTGCCCGAGTGGGGCGATCTACAAGCGCGAGGAAGACGGTATTGTACTGATCGATCAGGACAAGTGCCGCGGCTGGCGCATGTGCGTCTCGGGTTGCCCGTACAAGAAGATCTATTACAACTGGAAAAGCGGTAAATCCGAAAAATGCATCTTTTGCTACCCACGCATCGAATCGGGTCAGCCGACCATCTGTTCGGAAACCTGCGTGGGCCGCATTCGTTCGCTCGGTGTGTTGCTCTATGACGCCGATCGAATCGAGGAAGTTGCCTCAAGCACCGATGAGCAGGATCTCTATCATCGTCAGTGTGAGATATTTCTCGATCCACATGATCCCGAGGTGATCGCCCAGGCGCGGCGCGACGGTATTGACGATAACGTCATCAAGGCCGCTCAGGCATCGCCGGTCTACAAGATGGCCATCGATTGGCAACTGGCCTTGCCTTTGCACCCCGAGTACCGAACGTTGCCAATGGTCTGGTATGTGCCGCCACTTTCGCCGATTCAGTCCGCCTTCGATCTCGATAGCATGCCGTCAGATGGCGTGCTGCCGGATATCGAATCGCTGCGTATCCCGGTGCGCTATCTGGCCAATCTGCTTACCGCTGGTGACGAAGCGCCCGTTGTGCGGGCCCTCAGGCGTCTGATGGCAATGCGCCTGTACAAGCGCGCCCAGCAGGTCGAGGGGTATGAGGCCACCGAGATCCTGGAGGCGGTGGGGCTTACGGCAGCACAGATCGAAGAGATGTACCGTTATCTGGCGCTGGCCAATTACGAGGACCGTTTCGTGATTCCCTCCTCCCACCGCGAGCAGGCCCGTGAGGCCTTCCCGGAGCGCGGCGGCTGCGGCTTCTCCTTTGGCCAGGGGTGCAACGGGGGGGATAGCGCCGCCAGCCTGTTCGGCGGGCGCCGCCAGACGTCCACCCTGGTGAAGCCGGTCTCCTGCTACGAGCCTGAAGTGACTCACGCCGATGAGCGGGAGGATCGCCATGCGTAGCCTGATCGTTCTGGCACGGCTACTGGATTATCCCACCCTGGCGTTGCAGCAGGCAGCCGATGAAATGAGGGCGGTCATCGAAGCCGAATCCCATCTGCCGTGGGTACGGCGCCAGTCGTTGATGCAATGGATCGAGCGGATTGCCGAAAGCGACCTGCTCGATCTGCAGGCTGATTATGTGGCGCTTTTCGATCGCGGTCGCGCGACGTCTCTGCTGCTGTTCGAACACGTCCACGGTGAATCCCGTGATCGTGGTCAGGCGATGGTCGATCTGCTGGCGCAATACCGTGCGGCCGGGTTTGAACTCGACGCCCGGGAGCTGCCGGACTATCTGCCGCTCTTTCTGGAATATCTCTCCACTCGCCCCGAAGAAGTCATTGCTCAACAGCTGGGCGATATTGCCCACATCCTGGCGCGTCTGACTGCGCGGCTGGAGGAGCGGGAAGCCGATCAGGCACTGGCTACGGCGACGCTGCTGGCACTTATTGGTGCCGAGGATGAGATCACCGAGCATCAAAAGCAGGTGCGCGAGGAGAAGCGCGATGACACCCCCGCGGCCCTGGATGCGGTATGGGAAGAAGAGGCGGTGCGTTTTTCGGCCAGCTCGGATCAGGATTGCGCGGTGCGCTCCGCTGCCGGCCAGCGTCGCGCCCGACAGCGTCAGAACGAAAAAGAGCGTGCCGAGCCAGTGCGTATCATCGATCCCGCCACCTCGGTCGGCAGGGAGTCTCACTCCCACTGAGTCACAGGAGCATTATCATGCTGGACTATCTGAATACCCTGCTGTTCGGGCTTTATCCTTATCTGGCCGGCTCGGTCTTTCTGATCGGCAGTCTGGTGCGTTTTGATCATGGGCAGTACACCTGGAAAACGGGCTCCAGCCAGCTGCTGAGCAAGCGTCGCCTGCGCCTGGGAAGCAATCTTTTTCATATTGGTGTACTGGTGATCTTTTTCGGACATCTGGTGGGTCTGCTAACGCCGCACTGGGCCTATGCATGGATGATCACACCGGGACACAAGCAGATCATGGCCATCGTGGTTGGCGGGATTGCCGGAGTGATGTGTCTGGCCGGCGGGCTGATCCTGCTCCATCGACGTCTGTTCGATCCTCGTGTGCGTGCCAGCTCCAGTGTGGCGGATATCACGATTCTGTCGCTTTTAATGGTGCAGGTCACACTGGGCCTTCTGACCATTGCCTTCGCTGTGCACCACCTGGACGGTAGCGTGATGCTGCAGCTGGCCGAGTGGGCGCAATCGATTGTCTTCTTTCGTGGCGATGCGGCAGCGCATCTCTCCGAGGTTGGCGTGATCTACAAGCTTCATATCTTCGTCGGATTAACCATTATCCTGGTCTTTCCGTTTACCCGTCTGGTGCATGTCTGGAGCGCACCGCTGTGGTATGTCGGTCGCCGTTATCAACTGGTACGTCGGCGTGCTTGAAACGCAAGTCATGGTGTCAGGAAGCCCACATGGAACTGATTGAAACCCGTTCGTTACCAGCTGAACCGACGCTGTCGCTGCCTGAAGTCAGGGTGGGTGGGCGCGTACTCGAGCCCGCCATGATCGCCGCGGAAATGCAGTATCATCCTGCTGCATCGTCGCATGAAGCTCAGTTGGAGGCTGCTCGAGCATTGGTGGTGCGGGAGTTGATGGCCCGGCGTGCCGAAATGCTTGGCTTCAGGATCACCGAAGAGAATGAACAACACTGCGTGAGCCAGCTTCTGGAGTGTGAAATCGATGTGCCCGAGCCGGATGACGCAGCCTGTCGTCGTTACTTCGAGGCTAACCGCGATCGCTTTTCACAGCCGCCCCGGTATCGCGTGCGTCATATTCTGCTGCCGGCGGCGCCGGATGATCAGATGGCACGTGATCAGGCTCGGGCATTGGGTAATGAGCTGCTGGCCGAGTTGTCACACAATCCCGAACGCTTTGACGAGTTGGCGCAGCGCTATTCGGCCTGCCCCTCGAAAGAGAGCGGCGGAGCACTGGGGGAACTGCGCCCCGGTCAGACCGTACCCGAGCTCGACAACATCCTGAAGCGCCTGCCCGAAGGACTCTGCAAACGACCACTGGCCTCGCGTTATGGTTGGCATCTGGTCTCTCTCGATGAGCGTCTGGATGGCCAACCCGCTGATTTCGAAACAGTTCGGGAGCGGGTTCGCAGGGTACTCCACGAGCAGTCGACTCGACGGGCGCTGCGTCACTATCTGCTGGCACTGGCAGAGGAAATCGGTGTCGAGGGCATTTGCCTGGACGATGACGCAGCGGGCGCGTTGATGCAGTAGCCCGGCCGGCCGGTCGCTTCAGCCAGAGCTGATGGTATACCCGGCAAGCTGCCTCAACGGTATCGAAGGCGCCTGAAACGCTTTTGAAAATATCGCTGCATCAATGGTGATGACGTGCGTGCTGTGCTGCGTCTCATCATGCGTTGCTATACAAACAGGGCGATCAGCATGGCCATCACCAGGGCACTGAGGCCGATCAGTGTTTCCATGACGGTCCAGCTTTTAAGGGTGTCCTTTTCGGAAAGTCCGAGATAGCGGTTGACCAGCCAGAACCCTGAATCGTTGACGTGGCTGAGTACCGTCGAGCCGCCGCCGATGGCAATCACCATCAGGGCCGTCATCGCAGCGTCCAGCTGCAGGCTGTTCATCAGCGGCGCAATCAGTCCCGCCGCGGTAATCATCGACACGGTGGCGGAGCCCTGGATCACGCGGATCACGGCGGCAATCAGGAAGCCCAGCAGCAGCGGGGGCAGGTGGGTGCCAGCCATGGCGCTGCCGATCACGTCGCCCACGCCGGAATCCCCCAGGGTCTGCTTGAAGACCCCGCCGGCGCCGGTCACCAGGATGATGATGCCGACCGGTTCCAGCGCCCGCGTGCAGATCTCCATGACCTGCTCGCGCGGCATGGCGAACCGCCGCCGAAGCATGTAGACCGTGGCAAGCACGGTGATGATCAGTGCCGAGATGGGGTCACCGATGAAGATCAGAAAGTGGGCCAGCGCACTCTCATCGGCAAGCACGGCATTGGAGACGGTATGCAGCAGGATCAGCATCAGCGGCAGCAGGATCAGGCCGACCACCGTGCCGACGCCGGGGCTGTTCTCGCTGGCGGCCTCGCTGCTGGCACTGTGCATGTACTCGGGAATCTCGACGTGCATGCGGCGGGCGATGAAGCGCCCGAAGATGGGGCCGCACAGTACCATTACCGGCAGGCTGGTAATGAGCCCGAACAGCACCACCAGCCCCAGATCGGCCCCCAGCATGCCGCTGACGGTGATCGGCCCGGGCTGGGGCGGGATGAACTTGTGCGCCACCGAGAAGCCGGCCAGCAGCGGGATGCCGTACAGCAGCAGCGACTTGCCGGTGCGCTTTTGCAGCGCGTAGATCATCGGCACCAGAATGATGAAGCCGACATCAAAGAAGACCGGGATGCCGACCAGCAGCCCGGCAAGGCCCATGCCCCAGTGGGCGCGCTCCTCGCCCAGCCGGGCGGTAATGCTCGAGGCCAGCCGGTCGATGCCGCCGGAGACCTCCAGCATCTTGCCGAACATGCCGCCCAGACCGATGATGATCGCCACCGACCCCAGGGTACTGCCCATGCCCTTTTCAACGGTATCCATGATCTCGGCCAGCGGCATGCCGCTGCCGACGGCAACGCAGATGCTGGCAAGCAGCAGGGCGACCAGGGCGTGAATGCGCACGACCATGACCAGGATCAGCAGAACGACGATACTGGCTGCGGTCAGACCGATCAGCCAGAGGTCATGTGGCGACATGGGAACTCCTCGGGGCAAACCCGACAGGTGCATGACAGGTAATATGTAGGATGTCATACATCATGGAAGGGGCTGCCGGGCGCCGACCATTCGCCATTCGTCGAGCATCCGTGGTAACGGCGCACGGGAGCGGGAGGAAGCGCAGGCACGGGGGCGGCCGGCGCCGGTCACGCGGGTCAGCAGCATCGCCGCCGTGAGCGGCAGCACGGCCCGGGCACCGGCAAAGAGCGCTGGTTCCGGGCCGGTGACGTCATGCCATTGCTGCAGGCGGGCGCTACCGTTCCAGGTAGGTGTAGCCTTCGAGCCCCGCTTCCAGTTCCTCGAGGAACTGCTCGCGCTCGCGGCTGGTGACGTCGCTGCGGATCAGCTGACGCTGCAGGCGGGCGCGCAGCCGGTCAGGATCGAAGTTCACGTAGCGCAGCACGTTGGCGACACTGTCGCCGGTGATCGGCGTGCCGAAGCGCCACTCACCCTGGTCGTCGAGGCTGACGTCGATCGAGTCGGTGTCGCCGAACAGGTTGTGCAGATCGCCCAGGATCTCCTGATAGGCCCCCACCAGGAAGATGCCGAGCAGCTTCTCCTCGCCGTCCGTCCACTCCGGCAGTGGCAGGGTGGTTTCCACCCCCTGGCCATCGACGTAGCGCTCGATCCGCCCGTCACTGTCGCAGGTGATGTCCTGGATGACCCCGCGGCGGACGGGCGGCTGATCGAGATTGGAGAGCGGCATCACCGGGAAGATCTGGTCGATGCCCCATACATCGGGCACCGACTGGAACAGCGAAAAGTTGACGAACAGCTTGTCGGCGAGCTTCTCGTTGAGCTCGTCGAGGATCTCGCGATGGGCCCGGTTGCGCGGGTCGAGCCGGGCGCGCAGACGCCGGCTGGCGGCCGCATGCACGGCTTCGCCCTCGGCGCGTACGGCCAGTGACACATCGCCCAGCACAAAGCGGTCCTGCAGGTCGGTCATCGCCTGGTGGATATCGTGATAGTACTCCACCAGCAGGCGCGGGTCGGCGGATTCACCGAGCCACTGCCAGGTGCGCCACAGTACATCGAGCTGGGCGTCGCTGCCGACCGAGCGCTCCGGCAGGGCGTCGTCGTGGCGCTCCTCATCGATCACGTTGGTCAGCAGCACCGCGTGGTGGGCGGTCAGCGCGCGGCCGGACTCGGAGATGATGTGCGGGTGTGGCAGTCCGGTCGTCTGACAGAGCTGATGGAAGGCGCTGACCACGTTGTTGGCATATTCGTCCATCGAGTAGTTGATCGAGCAGTAGCTGCGCGAGCGGGTGCCTTCATAATCCACCCCCAGGCCACCACCGACATCGACCACTTCCACCGCCGCGCCGGCCTCGCGCAGGCTCTGGTAGAAGCGGGTGCACTCGCGCAGGCCACGCTGGATGTCGCGGATGTTGGCGATCTGCGAGCCGAGATGGAAGTGCACCAGCTGCAGGGCATCGAGCCGGCCGAGGGCCTGCATGTGATCGACCACGGCCTGCACCTGGCGGGCGGTGAGACCGAACTTGGACTTCTCGCCGCCGGTGTTCTGCCAGTTGCCCTTGCCGATCGAGGAGAGCCGGGCGCGGACGCCGATGCGCGGGGCGACACCGAGCCGGTCGGCCTCCTCGAGGATCAGCTCCAGCTCGGCGTGCTTCTCCACCACCAGATAGACCCGGTGACCGAGCTTTTCGCCCATCAGCGCCAGGCGGACGTACTCGCGATCCTTGTAGCCGTTGCAGACGATGGTCGAGGGATGTTCGGAGGAGAGTGCCAGCACCGCCATCAGCTCCGGCTTGCTGCCGGCTTCCAGCCCCACGCGGCCACGGCCGCGCTCGGGCGTGGCCAGCAGCTCCTCGACCACCCGGCGCTGCTGATTGACCTTGATCGGGTAGACCGCCGTGTAGCGGCCGTCATAGCCCTGTTCGTGCATGGCCCGGTCGAAGGCGGCGCAGAGCTGCTCGACCCGATCGTGAAGGATGTCGGTAAAGCGCACCAGCACCGGCAGACGCAGCCCGGCCTGCTGCAGGCGGCCAGCCAGTTCGGTCAGCGGCAGCGCCGGGCGCTGCTGGTCGGCAGCGTTGCCGTGCGGACGCACTACCGCCCGGCCCCGGTCGTCGATATCGAAATAACCGCTGCCCCACTGATCGATGTTCCAGGTGTGCAGCGCTTCCTGCAGGGAACGGGAGGTCTGGGAATCCGACATGGGTGCTCCGAAGGGTGTGACCTGAGCCGGGTCGCCCGGCTTCAGGGGAGTGATCTCTGGCGTATCATTCACCGATCCATTGCGGGTGGGCGTGGCACCACTCGGCAAACTGCCTGATACCTTCCTCCAGCGGAACCTGCGGAGCAAAGCCGGTGGCGTCCTGCAGCCGCGACGTATCCGCCCAGGTCCGTTCGACATCGCCGGGTTGCATCGGGCGCCAGTGTCTCTCTGCCCGGCGGCCGAGCGACTGCTCCAGCAGCTCGATGAAGGCCATCAGTTCGGTGGGCGCCCCCCGACCGATATTGTAGATGGCGTGCGCCGCGCCATGCGCGTCGGGCTCGGGAGCATGCGCGATCAGCAGGCGAATGGCTTCCACCACATCCTCGATCCAGGTGAAATCGCGCGCCATGCGGCCGTGATTGAAGACCTCGATGGGGCGCTGATTCATCAGGCTGCGAGCGAACAGCATCGGTGCCATGTCCGGCCGACCCCACGGGCCGTAGACGGTGAAAAAGCGCAGCCCGGTGACCGACATGCCGTGCAGGTCGGCATAGCTGCGCGCCATCAGCTCATTGGCGCGCTTGGTGGCGGCGTAGAGCGAGGCCGGTGTATCGACTCGATCCGCCTCGCGGAAGACCGAGGCCTCACTGCGTCCGTAGACCGAGCTCGACGAGGCATAGATCAGATGCTCGATACCATGACGGCGGCAGGTGTCGAGCACGTTGAGAAAGCCGGCCAGGTTGGCATCGCCATAGACATAGGGGTGCTCGACGCTGTGACGCACTCCGGCCTGGGCGGCGAGATGAATCACATGGGTGCAGCGTTCACGGATGAACAGGGCTTCCAGCGCCTCCCGGTCCTCGATGGCCAGGGAGTGACAGGGCGAGACGCCGAGCGCCTCGAGCCGGGCCTGCTTGTAATCGATACTGTAATAGTCGGAGAAGCTGTCGATGCCCACGACATCGATGCCCTCCTGCTGCAGGCGTCGCATCAGCCAGGCGCCGATGAACCCGGCAGCGCCCGTTACGAGCACTTTCATGGCATATCGTCTTGTCGGTTGCTGGAATTGGCGCGAATGCAGGCATCGGGCCCGGTTATCGGTCGAGTGAGCGAAAGGATACCGTCAATGAATGAACAGGGCCAATCGTGCGGGTGATGGCAGGGCAGTGAAGGCGTCCGCAAGGAGGCCGGGAGCCCTGGCAGAGAGGCGGCGAAGGCTGCGCGCCGGCGGGCCCCGGTGGCAGGCCGGAGGTGTGCAGGGCACCTCCGACATGGCCCTCAGCTCAGCAGCAGGGGCAGCGCGGCAATCACGGCACAGGCGCAGCTGCGGCGCAGGTTGACCCAGTCCGCATGCTTGAGTGCGGTGCGCCGCCACAGCGGGGCGGAGAGCACGGCCAGCAGCAGCATGAAAATGGCACCCGGGCCGAACAGCAGCACGGCCAGCGTCATCCAGAGCCCCGTTTCGACCGCGCGGCGGCAGTGGAACTCGCCACGCATCAGCGGCGCCGTGGCGGCCAGCAGGGTGCCGATGACCATGATATCGAAGGTGTCGACATCACCGGTCAGGGTTACGGCCAGCAGTGTCAGCCAGACACAGCTGGCGCGTACCGCAGTGCGCTTGATATAGCCGAAGCGGCGCATGATGCGATAGAAGGGAAAGGCGGTCAGCAGTGTCATGGCGGTGGTCAGCCAGTTGACCGCGGCCGCATCGAAGGGCGCCTCGGCGTGTTCCATGGCCTCGAACAGGGCGGTTTCACCCAGCACCTGCAGCGACAGGGCATCCGCCAGCTGGTAGAACGGCTGCCACAGGCTCAGCGCAATGACACCGAACAGGGCCAGTGACAGGCTGTCCCGGTGATTGCCCAGAACAGGCAGGGCATAGCGGCTCAGCAATCGTTGCATCACGGAGGTTTCCTCTCGGCTGTGAAGCCATTCGATCATTCGAAGTGCCTTCGGATCCCCTAGCTTGCCCTTGTTCTCTTAATGTTTCATGAAAATCGGGTGATCCTGCAGTTACCGTTGTTATCCGGGCACTACCGCGCGGCCGTCGGCAGCGGTGGCACGGGCACCTCGATGCGCTGGCGCAGCAGTCTCAGATACTCACCGGGATCCCTGGGGGTCAGGGTGTGGGCCGGCGGATCGACATGCACCACCAGCAGGCGCGACAGCCAGTAGCGCAGGGCGGTCATGCGCAGCATGACCGGCCAGACCTCCCGCTCGATGGCGGTAAAGGGCCGCTGCGCGGCATAGGCGTCGAGGATGGCGTGGTAGCGCGCTTCATGCAGCGCCGTCTGCGCGGTGGCACACCAGTCGTTGATGACGATGGCGAGATCGAACAGCAGATCGCCGGTGCAGCCGTTGTAGAAGTCGATCACCCCGCCGAGTCGTTCGCCATCGAACAGGGTGTTGTCGCGAAAGAGATCGCCGTGCAGGGCGCCCCGGGGGAGCACATGCGGGGTCAGCAGCCGGCCGAAGTCGGCAATCTGTTCATGCATCAGCTGCTGCTCGTCGGCGTCGAGATACGGCATCACCCGTTTGGCGGCCTGTTCGATCCAGCTCAGGTCGCGCGGATTGGCGCGGTTCACCGGGAAGTCGCGGGTCAGGGCGTGCATCTGCCCCAGCGTCTGGCCGATGGCGTGGCACTGGGCCTGCGTGGGCTGCTCGGGGTGCTCGCCGGGCAGCCGCGGGAAGAGCAGTGCCGGACGATCGGCCAGCCGCTGCAGGGCGATGCCCTGCCGATCGTGCAGCGGGCCCGGGACGGGCAGCTGGTGCGCCGCGAGGTGATCGAGCAGCTCGACAAAGAACGGCAGCTCGCGCTGATCGCCCTGTTCGAACAGGGTCAGCACCAGCGCATGGCGATCGGTCGTGACGAAGAAGGTGCTGTTTTCGGTACCGCCGCTTACCCCTTCAAGCCGCACCAGTCGGCCGGCATCGAAGCGTTCGAGAAAATCGGCGACCTGATCGTCGCTCAGGGGGGTAAAGACCGCCATGGGACTCCTGAAGGGCTGCTGCACGAAGGGACAAGCGCGCTACAGTGGCGCATTGCAGGGAGTCTAACACTCTCTTTACAGGGGGCTGAATGGTTACCGCAGGCTCATGACGAGCGATCACTCATCATGGCGGACCCAGTCCGGTACCGGTGGCGTGCCCTCGACGCCGGCGGCGCGCTGGAAGTTGCCGTCGCCGTCCCGGTCGATCAGCGTCACGGCCGTGTCCTCATCGACCACCTCGATGGCATAGAGCCGGTGATCGATGCGGTATTCACGAATGAGCCGGTCGGCCTCGTGATGGGTGGTGATCCGGGGCCGGGGCGTCTCATCCGCGGCGACCGGCAGTGCCGGCAGCAGGCCCAGCAGCAGGATCGGCCACGTTCGAAGGCCGGGGAAGCAGGCATGGCGAGACACGACGGGCATGACGGCACCCTCATGACGAGGTCGGAAACAGGATGGACAGGGTGGTTGAATGTTACCCGATTGTAAGCGCGGTGGCGAGTCGGGAACGGCTGCGTTTCGCCTCGTCGCGCCGGCTTGCGTATCATGTCACTCCGATTTCCCCTGATGCTGGAGTCCTCATGGCTGACGCCCCGATCGTCCTCGTTGACGGTTCCGCCTATCTCTATCGCGCCTTTCACGCCCTGCCGCCGCTGTCGACCTCCACCGGCGAGCCCACCGGCGCGGTGCGCGGCGTGGTGGCGATGCTCAAGAGCCTGATCCGGCAGTATCCGCAAAGCCCCATGGCGGTGGTCTTCGATGCCGGGGGCAGCACCTTCCGCGATGAGCTCTTCGAACAGTACAAGGCGCACCGTCCGCCGATGCCGGATGACCTGCGGGCCCAGATCGAACCGCTGCACGAGTGCGTGAAGGCACTGGGCATACCGCTTTTGTGCATCGAGGGCGTGGAAGCCGACGATGTCATCGGCACCCTGGCGCGGATGGCCACCGAGCAGGGGCGGGATGCGATCATCTCGACCGGCGACAAGGACATGGCGCAGCTGGTCAACGAGCACATCACCATGGTCAACACCATGAAGAACGAGACGCTCGATGTCGCCGGGGTGGAGGAGAAGTTCGGCATTCCACCGCGGCTGATCATCGACTATCTCGCGCTGATGGGCGACAGCGTCGACAACATCCCCGGGGTGCCGGGCGTGGGGCAGAAAACGGCACTGGCGCTGCTGACCGGCATGGGGGGCGGTCTGGAGACCATCTATGACGACCTGGAGCGCGTCACCACGCTCGGTTTTCGTGGTGCCAAAACCCTGCCGAAAAAGCTCGAGGAGAATCGCGAGCAGGCCTGGCTCTCCCATCGGCTGGCCACCATCCGGACCGACTGCGCACTGCCGGTCGGGCTCGACGAGCTGGAGATTGCCCACCCCGATCGCGAAGCGCTGATGGCGCTCTATCAGCGTCTCGAATTCAAGGGCTGGCTCAACGAGCTGCTGGAGGGCGGCAGCGAAGGCGAGCCGGCGCCCGACGTGCCGAGCGGTGATGGCGAATCCGACCGGGGGGCGATGACCAGCGAGGCCACCGCGCTGGCCAGCGAGCATCGTGACTATCAAACGCTGCTCAAGTGGTCCGAATTCGAAGCCTGGCTTGAGCGGCTGGCCGAGACCGAGGCGTTCTGCTTCGATCTCGAGACCACCAGTCTCAACTACATGGAGGCCGAGATCGTCGGCATCGGGCTGGGTCTGGTACCCGGTGAAGCGGTCTATGTGCCGGTAGCGCATGATTATCTCGATGCTCCCGAGCAGTTCGAACGCGAACGGGTGCTGACCGCGCTGCGCCCGCTGCTGGAGAACGCCGCGATCGGCAAGATCGGCCAGAACCTCAAGTACGACATCGAGGTGCTGGCGCGTTACGGCATGAGGGTTGAAGGGGCGCTGACCGATACCATGCTGGAGTCCTATGTGCTCAACTCCACGGCGACCCGGCATGACATGGACTCGCTGGCGCAGGTCTGGCTGGGGCACAGGACCATCAGCTTCGAGTCGATTGCCGGCAAGGGCGTCAAGCAGCTCACCTTCAATCAGGTTGATCTCGAGACCGCCGGCGAATATGCCTGCGAGGATATCGACGTGACGCTGCGCCTGCACGCCCACCTGCGCCCGCGACTGGAACGCGAAGGGCGGCTGGCCGAGGTGCTCGATACCCTGGAGCGGCCGCTGATACCGGTGCTGGCGCGCATGGAACGCACCGGGGTGTCGATCGATACCGCGCTGCTGGGTAGTCAGAGCCGCGAGCTCGACGAGCGCATCCGGCTGCTGGAGCGCGATGCCTTCGAGCAGGCCGGGCGAGAGTTCAATCTCGGCTCGCCCAAGCAGCTCGGCGAGATCCTGTTCAACGAGCTGAAGATCCCGGTGATCAAGAAGACCCCCAAGGGGGCACCTTCCACGGCGGAGGCGGTGCTCGAGGAACTGGCGCTGGACTACCCGCTGCCGAAGACCATCATGGAGCACCGCGGGCTGACCAAGCTGAAATCGACCTATACCGACAAGCTGCCGCAGCTGATCAATGCTGCCACCGGACGCATCCATACCAGCTATCATCAGGCGGTGACCGCCACCGGGCGGCTCTCCTCGTCGGACCCCAACCTGCAGAACATTCCGGTGCGTACCGAGCTGGGGCGCAAGATTCGCCGGGCCTTTACCGCCGAGCCGGGTTACCGGCTGGTGGCCGCGGACTATTCGCAGATCGAGCTGCGCATCATGGCGCATCTCTCCGGCGATGCCGGGCTGCTGGCCGCCTTCGCCGAGGATCGCGATATCCACACCGCCACCGCCGCCGAGGTGTTCGGCACGCCGGTCGAGCAGGTGACCGGTGAGCAGCGCCGCAGTGCCAAGGCGATCAACTTCGGGCTGATCTACGGCATGAGCTCATGGGGGCTGTCACGGCAGCTGCGCATCGAGCCGGGCCAGGCGAAGGTCTACATCGAGCGCTACTTCGAGCGCTATCCCGGCGTGGCGCGCTACATGGAACAGGTTCGGGCGCAGGCGGCGGAGGATGGCTTCGTCGAGACCGTGTCCGGCCGCCGGCTCCATGTGCCCGACATCACCAGCAGCAATCACAACCGTCGTCAGGCCGCCGAGCGCACCGCCATCAACGCGCCGATGCAGGGCACTGCCGCCGATATCATCAAGCGCGCCATGATCGATGTGGATGGCTGGCTGCAGGCGAGCGGCTTCGATGCCGTGATGGTGATGCAGGTGCACGACGAACTGATCTTCGAGGTGCGCAGCGAGCAGGCCGATGCCTTCATGCAGGAAGTGCGTCAGCGCATGCAGGAGGCCGCCCGGCTCGATGTGCCGCTGCTGGTTGAGGCCAACGCCGGCGACAACTGGGACGAGGCGCACTGAGCGGGGGCAGGATGACGTCCGGGGCTGCTCATATAACCTGCTTTAGCGCGGCTGCCAGCCGGCTTCTGTCATGCTCTTGTTGCTGAAGCACGGGCCCGGAACGATCGCGGGCCGCGGTCGTCAACACGCGAATGGCAGGGGATAGAGTTGATCAACTGGCTGGAGTTGCCGTGGCAGTGGCTGGTCGCCAACGTCAAGGTATTCAATGCGCTGACGACCTTCGTCACGCTGCTGGTCTGGGCCGGTTTCTTCCAGGTCTTTCTGCATCAGGTGCAGATCGGTCGGCGCCCCCGGTTTGTCATCAATCGCGTGCTCGGCAATCACATCAATGCCTATTTCCTGATCGGCAACATGAGCAGCGGCGAGGCCTTTGTCGACTCGATCACGGCCCGGGTCAGGACCTCGCAGGGGGTCTGGGAGCTGGATGTGACCGATGTCTTCGAAGACAATATCGTGATCGACGAGGCGGAGGGGGACCGCTCCCACCGGGCGACGCGACGGCGTACTCTCAGTCAGGGGCAGTGTCTGGCCGGCATCACCTTCAATACCCTGATCCGCCGCGCAGCCGAGGCGCACGGCGTGGAGTGGGGGGAGCGGTCGCATCCGCTGGATCATCCGGAGCTGCGGGTGGATGATGTCGAACTGCGGCTGGGCGCCTTTCATGGCGCCGAAAAGCGCTATCTGCTGGCGCGGCGGCGGTTTCTGCTGAAGAACACCGAGGGGGCATTCAGTGTTCAGCCGGAGGCCATGGTGACGCATCAGAGCAGCCGGCGTTATCGCGCGCGCCAGTAGAGCGCCACCGCCCGGGCGGTGGCCCCTTTGGTGATGGCGCCTTTGGTCATGCCGGTAGTGCGTTCGCTGCTACCGGTGACTGTCGATGATCGAGGGGATACCCAGGTAGCCTTCCGAAAAGCCGGCGAACTGCTTGAGCCGTGCCAGATCGGGAATGTCGATCTGATGGCGATAGCGGCGTGCCAGGCCTTCACTGTTGAGATGGGTAAAGGTGCGGCTGACATGCACGGTGGAGAGGCCGGTGACATCGGCCATCACTTCCTGTGACAGCGGCAGCCGGAACTGGAGCTTCATGTGGTTGTTCATGCGGCTGAGGCGTGTGTACATCTCGCACAGCAGGTGCGCGATACGGGTGGCGGCATCGCGTCGGCCCAGATTGATCATCCGCTCCACCATGATCGACTGCTGGGTGGCAGCCGCGGCGAAGATGACCCGCGTCAGCTTGCCGGACTGATCGAATACCTCTCCCAGATGGCGATAGGGAAAGCGGCAGATCGTGCAGTCGGTCACGGCCCTGACCCCGGCCTGGTGCGCCGACTGGGCAAACTCGCGCAGTCCGGCAATATCACCGGGCAGCAGGATGTCCAGGATCAGCCGGGTCCCATCCTCCAGCGTATAATAGCTGCATGCCCAGCCCTTGCTGATGACCGCCATCTCGCTGGCCTGTTCACCCTCCTGCCAGATGGTGGCCCCTCCCTGAACCTCTTCCGGCGAACGTTCGAGCGTGCCGAGCAGCTCGATCTCGCGCTCGTTGAAACTGGCGTAATGCTGAAGCTGACGCACCATGCAGCTTTCGGTATGTGACACGGCGTTCCTCCCTGAGCCCCGTGGGTGTCGAATGCCGGACAAGCGTGGCCCACACTGCCGGCTTTGCAGGCATGGCGACAGCATAATCGGTGCGTCCGGCAGATGCCGCTTAACCAGGTTATGACGCGAGCGGCGATCGCCGGTTACTGACAGAGCCTGTGCATGTCCGGATGCAGACAGGCATCGTTGAACTGGGCCTCTTCATGGAGCCGATCATAGTCGTGAATCTCCAGCGTGCGACGCTGCTTGCTGAGCAGGCCGTCGCGTTCCAGTTCGCTCAGTACCCGGCTGACATGCACATTGGTCAAACCCAGCAGGCTGGCCAGGATCTTCTGGTTGAACGGGAATTCGAAGCGCTGCTCGAGGTCGGGGGTGACCCCGGCCAGGCGCAGACGTATCTCGATGATGAAATGCGCAAGCTTCATGCGCGCACTGCAGTGCATCAGGGTGGTGAGACGCTCGTTCATGACCGCCCGCTCGCGTGCCGAATCGGCGAAGAAGGCGGCGGTCAGGGTCCGGGACTGCTCGCAGGCGGCCAGGATGTCCTGATACGGAAAGGCGCAGGCAAAACCGTCGGTGAGCATGCGCACGCCGGTGAGGTGGTGGCCGAAGGTGAAGTCGTGCAGGCCGATGATATCGCCGGGCAGGAATACCTCGAGGACCTTCATCTCGCCCCGGGGCGAGGTGCGATAGGCATAGGCCCAGCCGCTTTTCAGGGTATACAGCATGCAGGCGGTTTCGTTGATGCGCCAGAGGTGCTGATGGCGGCGCATCGGTTCCGGATGGCGCTCGAACTCTTCCAGCAGCGCCTCATCCCCGTCATCAAGGGGGAAAAAGTGGTTGAAGTGTCTGACAATGCAGCTTCCGGTCATGAACTCTCCCTGACGTGCCTGAAGCGATACATCGACCGTTCGTTTCCGGCTGTGGCAGTGGCATCGTGCCGTGGCGCTCCCTGCCGGCCTGCAGGATGCCATCGATACAAGATGGCGCAGGGGCACATGAGCGTCCATCGACCGCTTCGGCCATGCGCGTTGCAGCATGATTTCACCCTGCTTCCGGGCGCGGTTATTGGTGACGATAATCGTTTCAATCGGGGCGGGCCCTGATGCAGCGAGTGCGTTACACTGCCCGGATTATCGAGTGGCCGCCGCATGAGGCGGCCGTCTTCTGATCATGGAGTGAAAGTCCAATGGCGAAACAGCAGATCGGTGTCATCGGCATGGCGGTCATGGGGCGTAACCTGGCGCTCAATATCGAAAGCCGGGGCTATACGGTGTCGATCTACAATCGTTCGCGCGCCAAGACCGATGAGGTCATGGCGGAGAATCCGGACAGCAGGCTGGTCCCGCTCTACAGCGTTGAGGAGTTCGTCGAGTCGCTGGAGAAGCCGCGCCGTATCCTGCTGATGGTTCAGGCGGGTGAAGCCACCGACAGGACCATCGAGGCGCTGCGACCGCATCTCGACAACGGTGACATCCTCATCGATGGCGGCAATACGCCCTACGAGGACACCATCCGGCGCAATCAGGAGCTCTCCGAGCTGGGCCTGAACTTCATCGGTACCGGGGTCTCCGGCGGGGAAGAGGGCGCCCTCAAGGGGCCGTCGATCATGCCCGGCGGGCAGAAGGAAGCCTACGACATGGTGGCGCCGATTCTCGAGGAGATTGCCGCCCGTGCCGAGGATGGCGAGCCCTGCGTGACCTATGTCGGCCCCGACGGTGCCGGCCATTACGTCAAGATGGTGCACAACGGCATCGAATACGGCGACATGCAGCTGATCAGTGAGGCCTATTCGATCCTCAAGGGCACCCTCGGGCTCTCCAATGCCCGGCTGGCGGAGATCTTCTCGGAGTGGAACGAGGGCGAGCTCGACAGCTACCTGATCGACATCACCTCGCGCATCTTCACCAAAAAGGATGACAAGACCGGCCACGATGTGGTAGACATCATCCTCGACTCCGCCGGCCAGAAGGGTACCGGCAAGTGGACCAGCAAGAGCGCGCTGGATCTCGGCGTGCCGCTGCCGCTGATCACCGAATCGGTGTTTGCCCGCTTCATCTCGTCGCTGAAGGATGAGCGCGTGGCAGCCTCGAAGGTGCTCACCGGACCGGAGCAGAAGCCGCTCGGCAGCGACGAGAAGGCCTTCATCGAGAGTGTGCGCAAGGCGCTCTATCTCAGCAAGATCGCCTCCTACGCCCAGGGCTTTGCCCAGATGCGCGCCGCCTCCGAGGCCCACGACTGGAACCTCAACTACGGCGAGATCGCCAAGCTGTTCCGCGCCGGCTGCATCATTCGCGCGCGCTTCCTGCAGAAGATTACCGATGCCTACCAGAACAATCCGGAGCTCGATAATCTGCTGATGGATCCCTACTTCGCCGATATTGCCGATCGCTACCAGCAGGCGCTGCGCGATGTGGTCAGCCATGCGGTGCAGAATGGCGTACCGGCGCCGACCTTCTCCTCGGCGATCGCCTACTACGACAGCTATCGTTCCGAGACGCTGCCGGCCAACCTGATCCAGGCCCAGCGTGACTTCTTCGGCGCGCACACCTACAAGCGCATCGACGAGGAAGGCACCTTCCACACCGAATGGCTGGAAGACTGACGGCTGAGCCCGTCGGCTGCTGTCAGCGCCCCGCTCCGATGAGCGGGGCGCTTTGCTGTCGGGCCCGGTGCATCATGGGTTGATTTCCACCGGGCGCGCATGTGGGATACTGGCGCGTCATTCCGAAGGATCGGCTGTCATGAAACGTCTTGCCCTCTGTGTGCTGGTGGCGCTGCTGATGGCCGGGGTGCTGGGGGCCACGGCTGGCTCCACGCCGTTTCGCGAACGGCTGCTCGATGCCGAGCTCGATGATGCCCTGGCGCCGGCGGTGACGCGCTCGCTGAACGTGGAGTCGACCGCGCTGAAGACCGTCCTGCTGGCCTATGCCAACGAACCGACCCTGCTGCTGGCTGCCCGGCTGGCGGTGCTGCGTCATGGTGATATCGCCCGCCGGGTGCTCGGCGAATATGGTCTCGATGGTGATTTCCAGCGGGCGCTGAGCCGATTCGACGCCGACGCCGTGCTACCGGTGGCGTATTTTCATGATCACGAGATCACCACGCTCAACCTGCGCCACTGGATGGCGCAGCGCTACCGGCAGGCGAGCCGGACCCTCTCCGACTGGTGGTCGGACGACGACGCCTCGCGGCAGGCGCCGGGTCAGGCCGGGGCTGAAGCGCCCGGTTCGCCATCCGGAAATACGACCGACAGCGGTGCGCAGGGCAGCCTGACGCCGCATCAGCGCGGTGACTACGCCGTGGCCTGGCTCAACCGCGAGGGGCACGGTGTGCTCGATCAGTTCGTGGTCGATGACCGCCACCGGGTGGCCTGGCTGCAGGGGGAGCGGGTGGTCAGTGACGTCAGCGACTTCTTCACCAGCGGCCTTCGTGACCTGGAGCGTAAGTGGCAGCAGGGCGAGCCGATCCGGGCAAGCGATGCCGCCTGGGCGGGAGTCGATCTGCTGGCCATGACCAGTGCGATCAAGGTGCTGCGCGTCGGCCGCGGCGCACGCGTGGCGGGAGCCGAGGCGCAGAGCGCGCGCACCGGTTCGCGGGCCTCGCGCGGGCTGCTGCCGGGGCTGAAATTTGCGCGCCTGTCGCGACCGGCGAAGTTTGCCGCCCTTGGCGCCACCGGCTGGCTGGTGGTGCGCCACCCCTCGCTGGTCAGTGCCTTCGGCGCGACCCTGGCGCGTTGGCTGGACTGGCCGGTGAAACTGGTGCAGTTCGGGGTCTGGGCGCTCATCCTGACCCCCGTGCTCTGGCTGGCCGGGCTGCTCTATCGCTGGCTGATTGCCCCGCTGCTGGGCGTGCTCGACCGTCTGACGGGGGCTGCGGCCCGCACTCGCCACTCCGCCGGCTGACCGGCAGCAGCCGGGCCGATACCGGGCGGCGCTGCCATGGCGTACGCCCTTCCGCCGGCCGGAAGGCAGCCGGCGGCTTCTCCTTTCGTCGCCCCTGCCTAAAAGCGAATGTCGATTGTGGCCCGCTTCGGCCATGCTGCCGGGGTGACGTGACGTCCGAAGCCCTCGCAGCCGGGTGCCGGCATGTCCCGGAGGAGGGGAATGACCGTGCGGGCAGGGAGTGCCTCGCGATCGGTCCGGAATGACGACCATAACGATAACAGGGGCGCCACCCCGAGGCATGGAGCAAGGAATAGCGATGAATGCCGAGTTCGAGGGTTCCATCCGGGCTGCTGCCCGCTCGGCGCTGCTGGTCTCGGCAGCCCGATCCGATCGCATCGAGAAGGCACTGGCCGGCATGGCCGATGCGGTGGTCATCGATCTGGACGATGCCGTACCTGTCACCGACAAACAGGACGCCCGCGAGGCGCTGGCGCGGTTTTTGCAGTCACACCCCGGGGTGCAATGCGTGGTACGCATCAATGCCCCCGACAGCCCCGAGCACGAGGCTGACCTGGCGCTGTGCCGGTGCTTTGACACCATCATCCGGGTGATGATCCCCGGCGTGGCATCGGCCGATTCACTGGCGCCCGCGGCCGCCCTGGGGCGGCCGATCTGGGCGCTGATCGAAAGTGCCTCCGGCCTGCAGCATCTGTTTGAAATCACGCGCGTCGCGGGCGTTGAGCGGCTGGCATTTGGCGCCTTTGACCTGGCGCTCGATCTCGATATCGCAGCAGGCACGGCAGGTGGCGAAATCCTGCTGGATCAGGCCCGCTTTACACTGATCCTGCAGTCGCGACTGGCCGGACTGATGGCGCCGCTGGCGGAAGTCTCCCCGATCATCAGTGACAGCGAAGCGCTGCGGGCGACGGCGCGCCGGGCACTCGACATGGGATTCGGCGGCATGCTGTGCCTGCACCCCGCCCAGCCCGGAGCCGTCAATGAGGCCTTCACGCCCAGCGCCGCGCAGCTGGAGTGGGCCCGACGGGTGCTGGCCGATGCCGATACGGCCGGGTTCATGATCGACGGCGAACCGATGAGTGCGTCGCTGGTGCATCGGGCCAGACGGCTGCTGGCCCGCGGCGAGGGGGGCCGGGCCGGGCGCCTCCCGGCGCCATGACGGCCTGCCGCCCGGGATCATGCGACCAATGACCAGGCGCCAAAGGCTAATACTTTTTCCCGTGCAGCCGTGATACACGCTGTAGCAGCCCGGCTGTGAAGACGAATAACGCCATTCAGTCGGCGAGACCACTTTCACGGGGAATACCACCATGTCCAGATCCTCTCTCAAGCGTGCCCTCGGCCTGGCCGGCTGTTCGCTGCTGCTGTTCGCCGCCGGCCCCTCGCTGGCCGCCGATCCGATCGTGATCAAGTTCTCGCATGTCGTGGCCAACGACACCCCCAAGGGGCAGGGGGCCCAGATGCTGCAGCAGCTGGTGGAGGAGCGTCTCGGCGACCGGGTGAAGATCGAGGTCTATCCCAACTCCTCGCTGTATGACGATACCAAGGGACTCAACGCCCTGCTGACCGGGGATGTGCAGCTGCTGGCGCCGTCGATGGCCAAGCTGGGCCAGTACAGCAAGAGCATGCAGCTCTATGACCTGCCTTTCCTGTTCGATGACATGCAGGCCGTGTCGCGCTTCGAGCAGACGCCCGAGGCGACGAAGCTGCTCGAGTCGATGGAGGGGCACGGCATTCTCGGCCTGGCCTACTGGCACAACGGCATGCGTCAGCCGACGGCCAATACCAAGATGCAGGAACCGCGTGACATGCGCGGTCTGAAGCTGCGGGTCGAACCTTCGAACGTGCTGGCCGATCAGGTCAAGGCGCTGCGGGCGATTCCGCGCAAGATGGCGTTCGGTGAGGTCTATCAGGGGATGCAGACCGGCGTCATCGACGGTCAGGCCGGCAATACCTGGTCCAATATCCAGACCCAAAAGTGGCCCGAGGTGCAGCAGTATGTCACCGAGGCCAATCTCGGCGTGCTGAGCTATGTGCTGATTACCAATGACAGCTTCTGGAAGGGGCTGCCGGCGGAGGTGCGCACCGAGCTCAACGACATCATCGCCGAGGTGACCGAATCGGTGAACGACAATGCCGACCGGCTCAACAACGAGGCCCGTCAGGCCATTGCCGACTCCGGCAGCACCACCATCACCACGCTTTCGGCCGATCAGCTGGCCGACTGGCGCGAGGCGACCGACAGCGTCATCGACAAGTACCGCGACGAAATCGGTGATGATCTGATCAGGGCGGCCCAGCAGTCCAATCAGGGCTCGACCGACTGATCCCGCGTTTGCCAACAGAGTAGCCGCACATGGCCATTGTGATGCGTGTCTGGAACCGGCTGGAGGAGGGTCTGGTGGCCCTCCTGCTGGCGGCAATGACCCTGGTGACCTTCGCCTACGTGGCGATCTCCAATCTCTACAACCTGTTCTATGACCTGGCCGATGCCGTGCCGTGGCTGGAGACGCCCGCCTTTGCGGTCGGCGATTTCCTGCTCGATCTGACCCAGGCGATGACCTGGAACGTGGCGATGACCAGCGCCCTGTTTGCGTGGCTGATCTTCATCGGCATCGCCTGGAGCGTACGGCTGGGGGCGCACATCGGCGTCGATCTGCTGGTCCGGCTGTTTCCGCCGAAGCTGCGGCGGGTATTCGGCATCCTCGCCTGCCTGATCTTCATCGGCTATGCGGCCCTGATGCTGGTGTCCAGCGCCGAATGGGTGAGCTCGCTGATGAAGGGCCGGGTCGGGGTCGAGGATCTCGATCAGTTCGGCATCGAGGAGTGGCATGTGGCCATTGTCATGCCGGTCGGCTTTGCGCTGGTGGTGGCGCGCCTGATCGAGGTGCTGATCCATATCCTGCAGGGCAGGCAGGAGGGGCTGGATCTGTCACATGAAACCAGCGATGCGCTCCGGCTCTCCGAGGAGGCCGAACGCAGCGAGCACGGGGAGTCGCGATCATGACCATTGCCTTTCTCTTTGTGGCACTGTTCGTGCTGATGGCCATCGGCGTGCCGATTGCCGTCTCGCTGGGACTGTCGAGTGCCGTGACCATCATGCTGTTCAGTCAGGACTCGCTGCAGTCGCTGGCCATCAAGCTGTTCGCCACGGCCGATCACTACACCCTGCTGGCGATTCCGTTCTTTCTGCTGGCCGGCGCCTTCATGACCAGCGGCGGGGTGGCCCGGCGCCTGATCAGCTTCGCCAATGCCTCGGTGGGGCATATCCGGGGCGGGCTGCCGATAGCCTCGGTGCTCGCCTGCGTGCTGTTTGCCGCGCTGTCCGGCTCCTCACCGGCGACCGTGGCCGCGGTC
Source organism: Kushneria sinocarnis (assembly GCF_003633775.1). Classification (GTDB taxonomy): domain Bacteria; phylum Pseudomonadota; class Gammaproteobacteria; order Pseudomonadales; family Halomonadaceae; genus Kushneria; species Kushneria sinocarnis. The sequence continues at coordinate 159,281 of NZ_RBIN01000008.1, read as the reverse complement.
GGCTCGATCGTGATCGCCGGCATGGTGCGCTCGGGCTATACCCGGCGCTTTGCCACCGGCGTGGTCTGCAACGCCGGCACCCTGGGTATCCTGATTCCGCCCTCGATCGTGATGGTGGTGTACGCCGCGGCCACCTCGACCTCGGTCGGCAAGCTGTTCATGGCCGGCGTGGTGCCCGGTGTCCTGCTGGGGCTGCTGCTGATGGTGGCGATCTACGTGATCGCCCGGCTGAAGGACATGCCGGCCCAGCCCCGGGCCAGCTTCGGCGAGTGGCTGACCGCGGCGCGCAAGTCGGTCTGGGGCCTGCTGCTGATCGTGATCATCCTCGGCGGTATCTATTCGGGGCTGTTCACGCCGACCGAGGCCGCGGCCGTGGCGGCGGTCTATGCCGCCTTCGTGTCGCTGGTGGTCTATCGCGACATCGGCCTTCGGGAGTGCCCGCGCGTGCTGCGGGATGCCGGCAGGCTCAGCGTGGTGCTGATGTTCATCATCGCCAACGCCATGCTGTTTGCCCATGTGCTGACCACCGAGCAGATTCCGCAGACGATTACCCGGTGGGTCGTGGAGCAGGGCTTCTCGCCGATCACCTTCCTGCTGGTGCTCAATGTGCTGCTGCTGGTGGCGGGCAGTTTCATGGAGCCTTCGGCGATCATCCTGATTCTGGCGCCGATCCTGTTCCCGATTGCCATGCAGCTGGGCATCGATCCGATTCACCTCGGCGTGATCATGGTGGTCAACATGGAGATCGGCCTGCTGACACCGCCGACCGGCCTCAACCTGTTCGTGGCCTCGGCCGTCACGGGGCAGCCGCTGACTACCGTGATCCGCGCCGTGGCGCCATGGCTGATCCTGATGTTCGCCTTTCTGATGCTGGTGACCTACTGGCCGGCGCTGTCGCTGGGGCTGCCGAACTGGCTGGGCATGCCGTGACGGTGATCATCCGTTCGCCTGCCGCGGCCATTCGCCGCAGTGGGCGAACGGGCGTATCATTGCCGGGCTGTCGCAGCGCGGCAGCTGCACGAGCCCACCAGAAAAAGAGCCGCTCATGAACGTGATCCGCCAGGCCGACCTCATCGACAGCGTGACCCGCGCACTGCAGTACATCTCGTACTACCACCCGAAGGATTTCATCGACGCCATGCATCAGGCCTACCTGCGCGAGGAGAATCCGGCCGCCAGGGATGCCATCGCCCAGATCCTGATCAACTCGCGCATGTGCGCCACCGGGCACCGACCGATCTGCCAGGACACCGGCATCGTCACCGTGTTCGTCAATATTGGCATGAACGTGCGCTGGGAGACCGACCTGAGCCTGGAGGAGATGATCAACGAAGGAGTGCGGCGCGCCTATACCCATCCCGACAACGTGCTGCGGGCGTCGATCCTGGCCGACCCGGACGGGGCCCGGCGCAACACCGGCGACAACACGCCGGCGGTGATCCATCAGCGGCTGGTGCCGGGGGATCAGGTCGAGGTGCATGTGGCCGCCAAGGGCGGGGGCAGCGAGGCGAAGACGAAATTCGCCATGCTCAACCCCTCCGACAGCGTGGTCGACTGGGTGCTCGACCAGGTGCCGAAGATGGGCGCCGGCTGGTGCCCGCCGGGAATGCTCGGGATCGGCATCGGCGGTACCGCCGAGCAGGCGATGAAGATGGCCAAGGAGTCGCTGCTCGAGCCCATCGACATTCAGAAGCTGGCCGAGCGGGGCCCCTCCAGCCGGGCCGAGGAGCTGCGCCTGGAGCTGTTCGAGAAGATCAACCGGCTCGGTATCGGCGCCCAGGGGCTCGGGGGGCTGACCACCGTGCTCGATATCAAGGTGATGGATTATCCGACCCATGCGGCCAACAAGCCGGTGGCGATCATCCCCAACTGTGCCGCCACCCGGCATGTCGATTTCACCCTGACGGGCAGCGGCCCCGCCGAGCTGCCGGTCCCGGAGATCGACGACTGGCCGGAGATCGCCTGGGAAGCGGGAGAGGGCGTGAAGAGGGTGAATCTCGACGGCATTACGCCGGAGGAGGTCGCCAGCTGGCAGCCGGGCGATACCCTGCTGCTCTCCGGCAGTCTGCTGACCGGCCGCGACGCCGCCCACAAGCGCATGGTCGACATGCTCGAACGCGGGGAGACGCTGCCGGTCGAGCTGAAAGGGCGCTTCATCTACTATGTCGGTCCGGTCGATCCGGTCGGTGACGAGGTGGTGGGGCCTGCGGGGCCGACCACGGCCACCCGCATGGACAAGTTTACCCGGCCGATCCTGGAGCGGACGGGACTGCTGGGCATGATCGGCAAGGCCGAGCGCGGCCCCATGGCAATCGAGGCGATCCGCGATCACGGCGCGGCCTATCTGATGGCGGTGGGGGGCTCGGCCTATCTGGTGGCCCAGGCCATCCGGGCCTCCCGAGTGCTGGCGTTCGAGGATCTCGGCATGGAAGCGATCTACGAGTTCGAGATCCGCGACATGCCGGTCACGGTGGCGGTCGACAGCCGTGGCACCAGTGTCCATCAGCAGGGGCCGGCGAAGTGGCGGGAGATCATCGCCCGGCGCTGAGGCCGGATCGCGTGCGGGGCCCGGCAGGGCGCCGCACTCATCATGCGGGGAGGGCGCTCCCCGATTTCTTGTCTTCGATGCAGTGAGACGCAGTCCGATGTCCCAACCACCCGGCAATCCGAACTCCACCGATGCGCTGATTCGTTTGGCCCGCTTCATCGGCGCCTTTCTGGCCGCGCCACTGCTCTATCTGGTGCTCTGGCAGCTGGCCGCCGATCTGTTGCTGCCCCGGGCAGGTGACAGCGGCAGGCTGTTCGTGATCAACCTGCTCAGCGTCGCGATTCCCTGTCTCGGCGTGCTGGCGACCATCTATCTGGCGGGTCCCAGAGCCGGCAGGATCATGGGCTCGGTGGTGATGATGGTGTTCTTTTTGTTCCTCTATCTCTCCTCGGCGGTCACGCTGGAGCTGTTGCCGCCACTGCTGACCGTGCTCGGCATTGCGCTGGCGGTGTTCATCTCGCGCCGGATGTCGACCATGACGCCGGATCTGGCCGAGCTGAAGCAGCGCTGACCGGCCCCGTGCGGGGTAACCATGAAAAAACCCCGGCAGTGGCCGGGGTCTTGCCGTGCGAACGGGCGCCTTATTTCGAGATGGCTTCGCTGCCGCGCTCGAGCGGCCGGGCATCCAGCGACTGCTGGGTGACGGCTGCACTGGCGGCTTCGGCCTCGTTCGGACGATAGGCCACGTAATAGGCCAGGCCGACGAAGATGGCTCCTCCCACGACATTGCCCAGGAAGACGGCGATGAAGTTGGGCAGGTACTCCGCCCAGGTCACGCTGCCGGCAAAGATGGCGGCCGGCACCACGAACATGTTGGCGACCACGTGCTGGAAGCCGATCGCCACGAAGGCCATGACCGGAAACCAGATGCCCAGCACCTTGCCGGCGAAGTCCTTGCTGGCGTAGGCCAGCCAGACGCCCAGGCAGACCAGCCAGTTGCAGCCTATGGCGGAGACAAAGGCGTGCGCGAAATCGGCGCTCACCTTGGCCTGGGCGATGCCCACGGTCGACTCGAGAAAGGCCCCTTCGGTCAGGCCGAGGAAGTGGCCGAAGAAATAGGCCACGAACACGCTGCCGACGAAGTTTGCAATGGTGACCAGGACCCAGTTGCGTACCAGTCCGGCCACGCCCACCTTCTTCGAAAAGAGGGCCATCGGCAGCGCCATCATGTTGCCGGTCAGCAGTTCACCGCCGGCAAGTACGGTCAGTACCAGTCCCACCGGGAAGACGGCCGCGCCGATGAAGCTCTTGAAGGAGCCCCACTCGGCCGGCATGGTGCCGGTCACGCGAATGTCGAGCAGAAAGCCGAAGGCGATGAAGGCACCGGCCAGAAAGCCGAGCACCAGCAGCGATGCCATCGGTGTCTGGTCCTTCTTGACGCCGGCGGCAATGGTCAGCCCGGCGGTTTCACTGGGGGTATAAAACGACATTGAAACTGTCTCCTGCTGAGCGACGGCCCGAGGCCGGGTACTCGATGCGGTGAATGGGCCCATGGATACCGCTGTCGATCATGAACGAACCTGTCGTGCAGATGATTAGTCTGCTAAAAGGAGGGTCAGCTGCGGGATCGACAGTCGTATCCGCCGAGGCATATCGGCAGGTCTTAAGCGACACTGAAGAGTGCGACGCGTTGCCGCACACACTAGCACAGCCTGCATGGCTTTACAGCCTGTAACAGGGCCGGATCCGGCCGAACAGGTGCCGGCAGGGCTGCCGACGCACCGCTGCACATTCAGGAGCGCGCATCATGAACTATCGCAATCTGGGCCGAACCGGGCTCAGGGTTTCGCCCCTGTGCCTGGGCACCATGACCTATGGCACCCCCGAGTGGCGGGACTGGGTACTCGACGAGCAGCAGAGCCGCCCCTTCATCAAGCAGGCGCTGGAGGCGGGCATCAACTTCTTCGATACCGCCGACATGTACTCCGATGGTGCTTCGGAGAGCGTGGTCGGCCGGGCCCTCAACGACTTCGCCCGGCGCGAGGAAGTGGTCATCGCCACCAAGGTCTACAATCCCACCGGCAACAAGACCGCCAACGAGCGGGGGCTGTCGAAGAAGCACATTCGCCATGCCATCGATGACTCGCTCTCGCGTCTGGGGACCGACTACGTCGATCTCTATCAGACCCACCGCTGGGATTACGATACCCCGATCGAGGAGACCATGGAGGCGCTGCACGAGGTCGTGCAGTCGGGCAAGGCGCTCTATCTCGGCGCTTCCAGCATGCACGCCTGGCAGTTTGCCAAGGCCCAGCGGATTGCCCGCGAGAACGGCTGGACGCCGTTTTCGACCATGCAGCCGATGGTCAACCTGATCTATCGCGAGGAAGAGCGCGAAATGATCCCGCAGTGCATCGATCAGGGCGTGGGGGTGATTCCGTGGAGCCCGCTGGCGCGTGGCATCCTTGCCGGCAGCAAGCCGATCGGCAGTGAAGGGGAGACCACCCGGGCGAAAAGCGACGAGCAGATGCGCAACTGGAAGCTGGGTCTGGAGCGTGACCGGCCGGTACTGGAGGCGCTGCAGCGCGTGGCCGAGGCGCGCGGGGTATCACAGGCGCAGATCGCGCTGGCCTGGCTGTTGCAGAAGCCGGGGATCACGGCGCCCATTGTCGGCGCCAGCAAGTCACGTCACCTCGATCAGGCGCTCGGTGCCCTGGAGGTCACCCTGACGGCCGAAGAGGTAGAGGCGCTCGAGTCGCCGTATGTGCCGCACGAGGTCGTGGGCTTCGTCTGAGCCGCCCCCGGCATGATGATCCGCCGCCGATGCGGCGGGTCACTCGGCTGGTGCATGCAGCTCGCGGGGCTGCTGCCAGAGGATCACGCTGCGCAGGATGCTGTCGACCAGCAGTTCGGCATTGTGCTCGAGATCGAACATCTCGCGGCGGTGGATCCACTCCTCGACCAGGCCCTTGAGGTGGATGTAGATCAGTCGTGCCCCCTGAGTGGTGGTCAAGGAATCCGCCAGCCTGATCTCGTCCTGTGCCTGAGCGCGCTCGAGAGTGTCACCGACGATTTCCAGAAAGCGGTCGACGCTGGCATCGAGCTGGGTGCGTACCCAGGCGAACTCGCCGGCGAATTCGCAGTGCTGGGTACAGATCAGCAGGATGCGCTGCAGCTGGGCATCATGAGTCAGCTCCTGCAGGTCACCGATCAGGATGCGGCGCATGGTGGCTGCCGGGCATGCGATGCTGCGTTCGCAGCACGCCATGTGTTCGGCGAGGCGCTCGGGCATCTGGCGCTTGCGCTCGAGAAGCGCGGAGAAGATATCGAGCTTGCCCTCCGCGAAATGCCAGTTGAGCGCGCCACGGGTAACCCCCGCTCGCTGGGCGATGTCGTTGTGCGTGGTGCGACTCAGCCCCTTCTCGATGAACAGGTGTTCGGCTGCATTGAGCAGCGCCTGGCGAGTGCGCTTGGCTTCTTCCTTCGTCTTGCGCATGGGCGTCTCTCGACGTTGACCTGAAAAATGGGAGTCGGGATGGTACTGCCGGCCATGATCGAGCCGCCACCCTTACGGCGCAATTATACGTCCAGGTTTGTATATTTTTCATGTGCCGGTTGAGCATCGAAATAATCGTGTTGAAGCGCCCGGATGCCTTGCCTACCTTGATGATGTGATCCGTGACGCCCGGAACGGAACCTGACCGCTCCGCCCCGGGCATATTTCACTCCAGACAATAGCGCCGTCCTTGTGTGATGGCCTGATGAGGCTTCCATGGTATCCATTCAGTACAGCTCACCGGCATCGCCCGTGGGGCATGCCGATCCGGGTACGGCCGCGCCCGCCCGTACCGCCGGACAGACGGCCGCCGGGAGCGCAGCAGCGCCGGGCCGGCAGCGCATCACCCTGAAGGTCAACGGGACCGAGCACACCCTTGATGTCGAACCCAATGTCATCCTGCTTGATGCCCTGCGCGAGATTCTCGGCCTGCACGGTACCAAGAAGGGGTGCGACCATGGCCAGTGCGGTGCCTGCACCGTGCACATCAATGGTCGTTCGATGAATTCCTGCCTGCTGCTGGCCGTCATGCAGCAGAACGTCGAAATCACCACCATTGAAGGCCTGGCGCAGAGTGCCGGCTTCGAACAGGGGCAGCACCCCGTGCAGCAGGCCTTCCTCGAGCATGACGCCTATCAGTGTGGTTACTGCACGGCCGGCCAGATGATGACGGCGGCCGCGGTGATCAATGAAGGCAATGTCGAGGGCGACGATGTCTCGCTGCGCGAAGCGATGAGCGGCAATATCTGCCGCTGCGGCGCCTACAAGAACATTCTCGAAGCGGTCCAGAGTGCCAGGGCCCGAATGACGGGAGAGGGCTGACATGCGCGGATTCGAATTCGAACAGGCCGACGACGTCCAGCAGGCGATCAACCGCCACGGCAGCAGCGATGCCCTGATCGCCGGTGGCACCACGCTGCTGGATCTGGTCAAGCTGGATGTCATGCAGCCCGAGAAGGTCGTCGACGTGAGCCGACTGCCACTCAAGCGCATCGAGACACTGGAAGATGGCCGTCTCAAGGTGGGCGCGCTGGTCTCCAATACCGAGCTTGCCAAACACGAGATCGTGATGCGCGACTATCCGGTGCTCAGCGAGGCGCTGCTCTCCGGTGCCTCGACCGGTCTGCGCAACATGGCCTCCACTGGTGGCAATGTCATGCAGCGCACCCGCTGCCCTTACTTCCGTGATCCGGCCATGCCGTGCAACAAGCGCGAACCGGGCACGGGCTGTTCGGCCATAGAGGGCATCAACCGCAATCATGCGGTACTGGGTACCAGCGAGCATTGCATCGCCACGCACCCCTCCGACATGTGCGTCGGCATGGTGGCCGCCGGTGCCACCGTGGTGGTGGAAGGGTCCCAGGGGGTGCGCGAGATTCCCTTCGAGGAGTATCACCTGCTGCCCGGCGAAACGCCCGAGCAGGAGCATGACCTGCTGGCGGGCGAGCTGATTACCCATGTGATCCTCGATCCGCCCCGTGGCGGCGGCCAGAGCTATCTCAAGCTGCGCGACCGCGCCTCCTACGAGTTTGCGCTCGCCTCCTGCGCCGCAATCGTCAATCTGGAGGGAGATCGTATCAGCGAAGCGCGAGTCGCCATGGGCGGCGTGGCCACCAAACCCTGGCGTGCCACCGCAGCCGAGGAGGCCCTGAAGGGACAGCCGGCCACGCGCGAGACCTTCGAGCGCGCTGCCGAGGCGGTCATGCAGGATGCCGTGGCCTACAGCCACAACGGCTACAAGATCACGCTGGGCAAGCAGGCCATCGTGCGTGCGCTCAGAGACGCTACCGCTGCCGCCCGCGCCTGATCACGGAGAGATCACATGACTACCGAAACACAAAAGCCGCAGCGCGTTGACGGCACGTTGACCAGCATCGGTCAGAAAAAGCCGCGCATTGATGGCACGCTCAAGCTGACCGGCGGTGCCGACTATGCCGCCGACCGCAATCTGCCCAACCAGACCTGGGGCTATCCGGTCTCCAGCACCATCGCCAAGGGGCGACTGGTCGCGCTGGAGCTGGATGAGGCGCTGGCAATGCCAGGCGTGCTGGATATTTTCCACCACGACAACTTCGATAAGCTCAGCCGCTCACCCAACGATTTCGCCGCGGCCAACAAGGTCGGTGAACTGCGTCTGCCGTTTGAAGACAACGAGATCTACTATCACGGCCAGTACATTGCGCTGGTCGTGGCCGACACCTTTGAGCATGCCCGCGCGGCGGCCAGAAAGGTCAGGGCGCAGTACGAGAAAAGCGATGATCAGCTCACTGACATCCTCGCTCTCGACAGCGGTCAGGGTGATCTGCCGGGCGAGGACGTCCCGGGAGACGCCAGCAGCCGTGGGGATGCCGACTCGGCGTTTGAATCAGCCAGTATTCAACTCGATCAGCGTTACTCGATCGCCCACGAAAACCACAGCGTCATGGAAATGCACGCCTCGGTGGCGCAGTGGGAAAACGACATGCTGACCGTGTACGAATCCTCCCAGGGCGTGGTCTTTCAGCGCAATGCGCTGGCAAAGATCTTCGGCATCCCGCAGGAGAAGGTCACGGTCATCTCGCACTTTATCGGCTCGGGCTTTGGCAGCAAGCTCTTCATGTGGCCACACGCCGTCATGACGTCCGTGGCTGCCCGTCGCCTGGGTCGTCCGGTCAAGACGGTCGTGCCGCGCGAGCTTGAATATCTCAACACCGGCTATCGCCCGACCTCGCTGCAGCGTGTTCGTCTGGGTGCCGATGACAGCGGCAAGCTGCTGTCCATCCATCACGACGGCTGCAACGAGACCTCGCCGGCCGGGCTGCACGATGACAGCGTCAACGGCGCCACGCCCAGCATGTATGCCTGCGACAACGTGGCCGTGACCAATCGGCTGGTAACGGTCAACAAGGGCACGCCGACCTCCATGCGGGCCCCGGGTGAGGCTTCCGGTGCCTTCGCACTGGAAACGGCGCTGGATGAGCTGGCGGTCAAACTTGATATGGACCCGCTGGCACTGCGCCATAAAAACTTCGCTGACCGCGACCCCGCGGCCGACCTGCCCTGGTCGAGCAACCATCTCAAGGAGTGCTGGGACAACGCGGCCCAGCGCTTTGGCTGGAACAAGCGCAACCCGACGCCCGGGGCGATGAAGGACGGTGACGAAATCATCGGCTACGGCATGGCGACCCAGAGCTGGGAAGCGATGCGTCAGCACTGCAGCGCACGCTTTGGCTTTCGCGATGACGGCACACTGCTGGTCGCCTGCGGCACGCAGGATATCGGTACCGGCACCTATACGATCGTGGCGCAGACTGCCAGTGAGATGACCGGCGTGCCCATCGAGATGATCGATGTGCGCCTCGGGGATTCCTCGCTGCCCTCGGGTCCGCTTTCCGGGGGCTCGTTTGCCACGGCGACCGTGCTGCCGGCAGTCTCCGCGGCCATGAAGGAAGCACTTGCCGAGCTCAAAACGCTGGCCACGGCTGAAGGCGGCGTGTTTGAAAACGTCGATCAGGACAGTATCACCCTCCGTGACGGCCGGCTGGTCAGCGGTGACAACAGCATCGAGATTGCCGAACTGCTGCGCCAGAACCGGATCGGACTGGTCGATGGCGAGGCGAGCACGAAGCCCGGCGACGAGCAGGATCAGTACAGCTTCCGCTCCTTTGGCGCCGTGTTCGTGGAGGTGCGTTGGGATCCGGGCATTTCGCGCCTGCGCGTGGCGCGCATCTGTTCGACCATCGATATCGGCCGCGCCATCAACCCGCTCACGGCAACCAACCAGGTCGAAGGCAGCATCGTGATGGGCATGGGCATGGGACTGTTCGAGCAGATCGAATACGACGCTCATGGCTATCCCTACAACAACAGTCTGGCGGACTACATCGTGCCGGTAAATGCCGACATGCCGCAGATTGAAGTGGAGCTGCTCGACTATCCCGACTACCTGCGCAACGAGTTTGGTGCGCGCGGCGTGGGCGAGATCGGCCTGACCGGCGTGGCGGCGGCGATTTCCAACGCCGTCTACAACGCCACCGGCAAGCGCATTCGTGACATGCCGATCTCGATCGAGAAACTGCTGGCCTCCTGAGTCCTACGCGGTAACTCGTGACCAACGGGCCGGCTCCTGCAGAGGAGCCGGCCCTTTTATCAAATGCCATCTTCCCGGGATGAGTCGGCCTGAACAGGGTCTGAAAGCCCCTGGCCTGTCGCTGGCAATCTTGCTGCTGCCGGTCCAGGCTTGAATCGTTCGCCAGCAAACGAGTTGCCCGGCCACCACTGATGTTCCACACCATTTCAGAGCGCCCGAAGGCGCCATTACTGGCAGCCGACACTGCCAGAACTCATATCGACCGTGACGAGACAGGGTGCGATACAACACCAATGCCCTGATGCAATGAGGAGTGACACATGAGTGATCACCACAAGGATGATGGATCAAGGGTCGAGACCTTCGATGCTCGGTCGCCTTCTAGGCGACGTTTTCTCAAATCCATGGGCGCCTCGGGGCTGGCAGCGGCCACGGCACCGGCCTGGGCGCAGATTGCCCAGGCAAGCCAGTCGCAGGCCGAGCCTGTCGAACCCCGTGACGATGGCGCACCCGGCGAGGGCGAGCAGCAGATTCAGCTGATCGTCAACGGCGTCGAGCACACCCTCAACGTCAAGCCCAACGCTGTGCTGCTTGATGTGCTGCGCGACCGCCTTGAGCTGACCGGCACCAAGAAGGGTTGCGATCAGGGCCAGTGCGGCGCCTGTACGCTCTTGGTCAACGACACGGCGATTAATTCCTGCCTGTCGCTGGCCGTCTCTCATGACGGTGACGAGATCACCACCATCGAGGAGCTCTCACAGGGTGATGAACTGCATCCGGTACAGGCCGCCTTCTGGGCGCACGATGCCTACCAGTGCGGCTACTGCACCTCGGGTCAGATCATGAGCGCCGTGGCGATTCTCAACGATGACAATATCGGCAGCGATGATGCCTCAGTCCGCGAGGCCATGAGCGGTAACATCTGCCGCTGCGGCGCCTACAAGAACATTCTCGCGGCCGTGCAGGATGCCCGCGGCAAGATGAAGGGAGCGAGCTGATGCGCGAATTCGACTATGCACGTGCCGACAGTGCCCGACAGGCGGTGTCCAGCCATGGTACGAATGAACAGGCTGCCTATCTGGCCGGCGGTACCACGCTGCTGGATCTGGTCAAGATCGACATCATGCGCCCTGAGCAGGTGGTCGATATCAACCGGCTCGATCTCAATGAGATCGAAACCCTCAACGATGGCCGCACCCGCATCGGCGCGCTGGTGACCAACACCGCGCTTGCCCGCGATGAGCGCATCACGCGCGACTACGCCGTGCTCAGCGAGGCGCTGCTGTCCGGGGCTTCCACCCAGCTGCGCAACAAGGCCACCACCGCCGGCAACGTGATGCAGCGGGTGCGCTGCCCCTATTTCCGCGACGGGGTCTCGCCGTGCAACAAGCGTGAGCCGGGTTCGGGCTGTGCGGCCATTGGTGGCTACAACCGCAGCGTGCATGCCGTGCTGGGCACCAGTGACAAGTGCATTGCCACGCATCCCTCCGATATGTGCGTGGCAATGGCGGCCATCGGGGCCACGGTCCAGGTGCAGGGGCCGGAGGGCGAGCGGGAGATCGACTTTCTCGACTTTCACCTGCTGCCGGGCGATACCCCCTGGAAAGAGCATGCGCTGAAGGAGAATGAGCTGATCACCCATGTCACTCTTGATGCGCCGATTCAGGGCAGTCGCTCCGGCTATCTCAAGCTGCGTGATCGCGAGTCCTATCAGTTTGCGCTGGCCTCCAGCGCGGTGATCGTGGCACTCGAGGGTAACACCATCCGTGAGGCCCGGATCGCACTGGGTGGCGTCGGGACCAAACCGTGGCGGGTGAAAGAGGCGGAACAGGCGCTCAAGGGGCAGCCGGCCAATGAGCAGAGCTTTCAGAAGGCAGCGGATATCGTGATGCGCGATGCCACGCCGTATGAGCACAACGCCTTCAAGATCCCGCTGGGCAAGCAGGCAGTGATTCGCAATCTGACCACTCAGACCGCCTGAGCCGGTTCATCGCTTACAGGAGTCATGTCCCATGAGTGACAGCATTATCGGCGCTGGTCCCAGACGTATCGACGGGCGCCTCAAGGTGTCCGGTGCCGCCCCCTATGCCGCTGACCACTATCCCGACAACATGGCCTATGGCTACGGGGTGTTCAGTACCATTGCCAGCGGTCGTGTCACCAATATCGACCTGAGTGAGGCCCGCAGGTCACCGGGCGTGATCGACATCTTCCATCACGGTCACTTCCCCTCGCTCTATCACACGCCTTCCTCGATGATGCAGGGCAACAAGGTCGAGGAGACCCGGCTGCCGTTCGAGGATGATCGCGTCTACTACGAGGGTCAGTTCGTCGCGCTGGTGGTGGCGGACAGCCTGGAGAACGCCCGGGCCGCGGCCTACAAGGTGAAGGTCAGCTATGATGAGGAGAAGGCGATTGCCAACCTCGATCAGGGCGTCAAGGCGCACGGTACGCAGAAGGGCAAGGGAAACCATTCACGCGGTAATCCCGGGGCCTCCTTCGAAAGCGCCGCTCACAGCATCGATTATACCTATGCCACGCCGGTGGAGACCCACAACCCGATGGAGATGCATGCAACCGTCGCTTCGTGGCGGGGCGATCGGCTGCATGTCTACGAGTCCTCCCAGGGGGTGCTGCAGGAGAAGGGCGCACTGGCCAAGATCTTCGGCATTGCGCCCAATCAGATCGAGGTGGAATCGCCCTTCATCGGCTCGGGATTCGGCAGCAAGCTGTGGATGTGGCCCCATGCGGTCACCGCGGCGGCCGCGTCACGCGAGACCGGCCGCCCGGTGCAGGTGGTCGTGCCACGTCAGCAGATGTTTACCACCACGGGGCATCGACCCGAGACCCGTCAGCGTCTGCGCCTGGCAACGGATAATCAGGGGCGGCTGGTTTCGGTCCGGCACGAATCGATCAACGCGACTTCGTTCACTGATCAATACGTTGAGACCTGCGGCAGCGTCACCAAGAGTCTCTACTCCTGTGACAACGTGCTGGTGAGTCACGAAACCACCCGGGTCAATCGCGGGACACCAACCTCGATGCGCGCTCCCGGAGCGGCGCCAGGACTGTTTGCGCTGGAGTCGGCGATTGATGAGATGGCGATCGAGGCGGGCATTGACCCGGTCGAGTTTCGTTTGAACAACTATGCCGACCGCGATGAAAGCCAGGATCTGCCGTTTTCCAGTAACCACATCAAGGACGCCACCCGCCAGGCGGCCGAGAAGTTCGGCTGGTCGAAGCGCACGCCCGAGCCGGGCTCGATGCGCGAGGGAAACGAGTTTGTCGGTTACGGCATGGCCGCGTGCAACTGGGAGGCGATGCGGTTCCCCTGCGATGCCCGGGTCTCGCTGCGTGCCGATGGCACGGCCTATGTGACCTGCGCCACCCAGGATATCGGGACCGGCACCTATACCATCGTCGCTCAGGCGGTCAGCGATGTGACCGGACTGCCGCTGGAGCGGATCACCGTCAAGCTGGGCGATACCTCCTACCCCGAGGGGCCGCTTTCGGGCGGCTCCTGGACCACCGCCACCACGCTGCCGGCCGTTGCCGAAGCCAGCCGCAAGGCGATCGAGCAGCTCAAGAGTCATGCCACCTCCGGCCAGGGCGCGTTCAGCGACGTGGCCGCCGAAGATTTGAGCTTCGAAAACGGTCAGCTCAGTCACAACGGCCGCGCGATGGACTACACCGAGGTGCTCGGTGCCCAGCGGCTGGCCAGTGCCGACGGCGAGGCGCATACCGGCGGGGCGGATACCAGCAAGTACTCGTTCCGCTCCTTCGGCGCCCACTTTGTCGAGGTGCGCTGGGATCCCGGCATCTCCAACCTGCGGGTCAGCCGGGTGGTCAGTGCCATCGATGTGGGACGGGCCATCAATACGCTGACTGCCCGCAACCAGGTGGAAGGCGCCGTGGTCATGGGGCTCGGCATGGCGCATTTCGAGGCTACCGATTACGACCATCGCAATGCCCGGCCGGTCAACAACAACTACGCCGAGTATCTGGTCGCGACCCATGCCGATCAGCCGGAGATCGATGTCATCCTGCTCGACAATCCGGACTATGAGTTCAACGAGTATGGGGCCCGCGGCATCGGTGAGATCGGCATCACCGGCATGGCCGCGGCGGTCGCCAATGCGGTCTATCACGCGACCGGCAAGCGGATCCGCGAGCTGCCGATCAGCAAGGACAAGCTGATGGAGGGTATTCCCGAACCGCAGCGTGCCTGAACCGGGTCGGGAAGGAACCGCTATCGCAGGCTGCCTCCGGGCACCTGCGGTTTTTCATGGCCGAATCTGCCGTCGTGCTGCCGGCGCCTGCCGCCGGTGCGGCGGCATCCACTGGCAGGGAGCGCTGCATGCCGCCACCACCGCGTCATCATGGTCGCTTTGACTATCGACCGATCACCGATCGGGATCGCTGGCGCTGGCCGAACGGGGCAGGGCTTGCGGTCTACATCGGGTTCAATCTCGAGCATTTCGCCTTCGGCTGCGGGCGCGGTGCCGGTATCGCGCCGCCGGCCCCGGAGGGCGAGCCGGATGTGCTCAACTACGGCTGGCGCGAGTACGGCAACCGGGTCGGCGCCTGGCGCTGTCTGGAGCTGTTTGACACCCTGGGGCTGTCGGTGGGAGCGATCGCCAACACCGCCATTCTCGATCACTGCCCGGCACTGCTCGATGCCTTCGAGGCGCGCGGCGATGAAATCATCGCGCACGGGCATACCAATGCCGAGCGCCAGGGGCAGCTGGCGCGGGCGGACGAGCAGGCACTGATCGAGTCCTGCCAGCAACGACTGACCGAGCGCTACGGCCGGGCACCGAAGGGCTGGTTGTCACCCTGGATCTCCGAGAGCAAGCACACCCCCGATCTGCTGGCGGGGTGCGGTTTCGACTATACCCTCAACTGGGCGCATGACGAGCGCCCCGGGCGCATGGCGACCACGCATGGCGCACTCTGGTCGATTCCCTATCCCCAGGAGCTCAATGACATCCCCACCATCGTGCCGCATCGCGTCAGCATGGGGGAGTTCGTCACCATGGTGCACGATCAGTGCGACGAGCTGCTCGAACAGGCGCGTCATCAGCCCCTGGTGATGGGGATCGCCCTGCACCCCTATATCGTCGGTCAGCCGTTCCGGCTGCGCCGGTTGCGCGCCCTGCTCGACACCCTGGCAGGTTACCGCGACCGCGGGCTGCTGTGGTGGACCACCCCCGGCGCCATTCAGCGGCATGTGGCGGAGGGCGCCGCCTGAGCGGCAACGCAGAAAGCCCGGACCCACGGGTCCGGGCTTCGCCGGTCAGGGGCCGCGAACAGGACAGTGGCCCGCCTGCACGCGGCTGACGCTCTCTCAGTAGCGGTAGTGTTCCGGCTTGTAGGGGCCTTCGGTGGCCACCCCGATGTACTCCGCCTGCCAGGCCGAGAGCTCGGTGAGCGAGGCGCCGATCTTCTCCAGATGAAGCGCGGCGACTTCCTCGTCGAGCTTCTTCGGCAGCACGTAGACCTCCTGCTGATAGCGGCCGTCGCGGTTGTGCTGGAACAGCTCGATCTGCGCCAGCACCTGGTTGGTGAAGCTGTTGGACATCACGAAGCTGGGATGGCCGGTGGCGCAGCCCAGGTTTACCAGCCGACCCTCGGCCAGCAGGATGATCTTCCTGCCGTCGGGGAAAGTGATGTGATCCACCTGCGGCTTGATGGTGTCCCACTCGTACTGACGCAGGCTGGCCACGTCGATCTCGTTGTCGAAGTGACCGATGTTGCAGACGATTGCCTCGTCCTTCATGGCCTTCATGTGCTCATGGGTGATGACCCGGAAGTTGCCGGTGGCGGTGACGAAGATATCCGCCTTGTCGGCGGCCTCGTCCATGGTCACCACGCGAAAGCCCTCCATGGCCGCCTGCAGGGCGCAGATCGGGTCGATTTCGGTAATCCAGACGGTGGCGCCCAGACCGCGCAGGCTCTGAGCCGAGCCCTTGCCGACATCACCGTAGCCGGCCACCACGGCAATCTTGCCGGCGATCATCACGTCGGTGGCGCGCTTGATGCCGTCGACCAGCGATTCGCGACAGCCATAGAGGTTGTCGAACTTGGACTTGGTCACCGAGTCATTGACGTTGATCGCAGGGAAGGGCAGTTCACCGTTGCGCGCCAGCCGATAGAGGCCGTTGACCCCGGTGGTGGTCTCCTCGGTAACGCCCCGGATGGCGTCCCGCAGCCTCTGGTAGTAGCCGGCCGGCTTCTCCTCGAGGCGCTTGCGAATGGCGGCAAACAGGGCCTTCTCCTCGTCGCTACCCGGATTGTCGAGCACCGAGGGGTTCTGTTCGGCCTTCGCCCCCAGGGTAACGACCGTGGTGGCATCACCGCCATCATCGAGAATCATGTTCGGGGTGCCGCCGTCATGCCAGTCCATGATGGCGTGGGTATACTCCCAGTACTCTTCGGTGCTCTCACCCTTCCAGGCGAAGACCGGGATGCCGGAGCGGGCGATCTCGGCGGCAGCGTGATCCTGAGTGGAGTAGATGTTGCACGATGCCCAGCGCACCTCGGCACCGAGCTCCTTGAGGGTCTCGATCAGTACCGCGGTCTGGATAGTCATGTGCAGTGATCCGGCGATGCGCGCGCCCCTGAGCGGCTTGTCGGTGCCGTACTTGTCGCGCAGTGCCATCAGCCCCGGCATTTCGGTCTCGGCGATCTTCATTTCCTTGCGGCCCCAGTCGGCCAGTGACAGATCGGCGACCTTGAAATCTTCCTTCACTGCTTCGGCTACAGCGTTCATGGTTTCACTCCCTGATGAAAATGAAAGCCGAGCGCCGTTGTTGGCAAGGTAAGGGGGTGGCTTCTGCTGCCGAGCCTGGCCGGTCGAACCGGCTGCAGCGCTCCTCGGCGCAGACCCCGACGGGCTCAGAGGCCCGCGGCGGATCTGAGCTGTTCGGCCCGGTCGGTGCGCTCCCAGCTGAAGGCGGCGTGCTCACGCCCGAAGTGGCCGTAGGCGGCTGTCGGCTGATAGATGGGACGCTGCAGATCCAGCATCCGCAGGATGCCGTAGGGACGCAGATCGAAGAACTCGCGGGTCAGCTCTTCCAGCTTGTTTTCGGCAATCTTTCCGGTACCGAAGGTGTCGATGGTGACCGCGGTGGGTTCGGCTACGCCGATGGCATAGGAGACCTGGATTTCGCACTTCTCGGCCAGCCCGGCGGCGACGATATTCTTGGCCACGTAGCGGCAGGCATAGGCGGCACTGCGATCGACCTTGGAAGGATCCTTGCCGGAGAAGGCACCGCCGCCGTGGCGGGCCATGCCGCCATAGGTATCGACAATGATCTTGCGCCCGGTCAGACCGCAGTCGCCCACCGGCCCGCCGATCACAAAGTTGCCGGTCGGGTTGATGTGATAGCGGGTATTGCGATCGAGCCACTCCCCGGGCAGCACCGGCTTGATGATCTCCTCCATGACGGCTTCCCGGAGATTGCCCTCGGAGATGCTGTCGGCGTGCTGGGTGGAGAGCACCACGGTATCGACCCCGACCGGTTTGCCGTCGTCGTAGCGGAAGGTGACCTGGCTCTTGGCGTCGGGGCGCAGCCAGTCCAGGGTGCCATTGCGGCGCAGCTGGCTCTGACGTTCGACCAGACGGTGCGAGTAGGTAATCGGCGCCGGCATCAGTACGTCGGTCTCGTTGCAGGCGTAGCCGAACATCAGCCCCTGGTCGCCGGCACCCTGATCCTCGGGCTTCGAGCGATCCACGCCCTGGGCGATATCCGGCGACTGCTTGCCGATGGCGTTGATCACGGCGCAGAGATCGCCATCGAAGCCAACCTCGGGGTTGTCGTAGCCGATGTCGTTGATGGTGCGACGCACCAGATCCTCGTAGTCCACGCTGGCGGTCGTGGTCAGCTCACCGGAGATGATGGTCAACCCCGTCTTGACCAGGGTTTCGCAGGCCACCTTGGCATTTTTGTCCTCGGCCAGTACGGCGTCGAGGATCGCATCGGAGATCTGATCGGCCAGCTTGTCCGGATGCCCTTCGGAGACGGACTCGGAAGTGAACAGATGCTGTTTACCCATGTGGTTCGACTCTCTGTGGTCTCGTTATCGAATGAGGCCGTGCCCATGACTGACGACGTGATCCGCGGACACGGCCGCCCGGGCCTCTCCCGGCAGCGGCCGGCAGGGGCGTTGGTGCAGTGTCGTCAGGCGGGTTTGCGAAACAGGAAGAAACCCCAGGCGAGATGGCCGTTGTTGCCACCATCCACCCAGTGCTGCAGACCCTGTTTCATGCGGATCGTATAGTCCTGGCTGATGGCGCGGGCCATCTCCTGCTCGCGGGCGGTGAGCTCGTCATGAATGCGCCCGTAGTGCCGGGCCACCATGTCGGAGTGCTCTTCGAAGGAGACTTCCTCGAGCCCCAGTTCACCGAGCGTCTCGCGATAGAAACCGGGGGAGCCGAGGGTGTCGAGGTGAATGCGATCGAGGATCGGCTGCAGTACACCAGCAGGGCAGTTGTCGGTCTGCATCGGGTCACTGAACATGAAGTGGCCACCGGGGCGAAGCACCCGGACCACCTCCTCGAGCACGCGGCGACGGTTGCCGCTGTGCAGGATGGCATCCTGTGACCAGACCACATCGAAGGCGTTGTTCTCGAAGGGCAGATCCTCGAAGCTGCCGTCGATGATCGTGACCAGCTGATCGAGCCCCTGGGCACGATTGGCTTCCCGGCCGCGTTCGTTTTCGGTTTCGCTGATGTTGAGGCCGGTCACCCGGCAACCGTAGGTACCGGCAAGATGCCGAGCGGAGCCGCCGTAACCGGAGCCGATGTCGAGCACCTTCGACTCCCGGCCCAGCCCGGGGATAGAGGCGGCCATGCGGTCCACGGTACGTCGGCTGGCGTCAAAGACCGATTCGTCTTTCGTGGTGTAGAGCCCGATGTGGATATCCTCGCCACCCCAGAAGGTGTGGTAGAAGTTGTCCGCGTCGCGGCTGTTGTAATACTCGCGCGCCTTCTCGCCTGCGGCGGTGTAACGCTCTTCGCTGCTGCCGCCGGTGTCGTAGCTCTTTTCGGCCAGGTGAATGAAGAAGTCGGGTTCGGTGTCGCGGTAGGTTTGCTGGAAATCGCCGTAGGTGGTGACCTTCTGGAAGCCGACCTCGCGCAGCAGCCGGCGCAGGTACTCCTTGCGCAGCGGAAACATGTTGAGGTAGTAGACCGACTCGTCGGGGAAGTTGTAGCGAAAGCGCGCCAGCCCCTCGTCGATGTATTCGGGATAGACCGAGATGTTGTCGCCGCAGTAGTAGTAGGTGTGCTTGCTGGAGTAGCCGTGATCGAGCATGGCATCGTAGTTGCGCTGATCGATGATCAGCAGGCCGTCATGCTTGAGGGTGGCGTAGAACTCGGCCAGCGCCTTGCGGCGATCGTTTTCCGAGAACAGGTGGGTAAAGGAGTTGCCCAGACAGATGATGGCATCGAAGTGCTCGTGGATGTCGCGATTGAGCCAGCGCCAGTCGACCTGCACGGTGCGCAGGATGTGATCCCGCAGTCGACCGTTTTCGAAGGCCTTGGAGAGCATCTCGGGGCTGCCGTCACAGCTGACCACCTCGAAGCCGGCCTCGATCAGGCGCGTGGAGTGAAAACCCGTGCCGGTGGCGATATCCAGTACCTTGCGCGCGCCGCGACGGCGCAGCACATCGATGAAGAAATCGCCTTCGCTCTCGGCCCGGCTCTCCCAGTCGATGAGCTGATCCCACTTGTCGACGAATCCCTCGATGTACTCCTGCTGATAGTGCTCCGAATCGCGACAGGCGACCGGATCGCTGCCGAACTGCTGTTTTTCTGCTGTGGCCATCGAAGTCTCCTTTCCGGGTTGTTGGACTGTGGCGATGTCCGCCGTGCTCCGGCCGGGACAGCGGATCGCGATCGGCAGGGCACAATGTTTCCCGGATCGGACCCATGGGCCCACTCCACGGCACGGTCGGAATCGCACCGAACCGGCTCGGCCTGCCTGTGTTGCGCTTGTTGCGACCTGCTGTCCGGTGCCGGCCCTGTCACAGCCGCGGCAGCCCGGATGAAATTGATGTGTCCTGTTCCCCGAGTGAGGGTGGGCCCGAAGATGATGCTTCCGTCAGAATTCATCCCGCAGCACGACCGAGGAACGTTTCTTAACCTGGATAAGGTTTTCGGGGAATTCAATACCCCCGTAGGCACCGGATCACGGTTTGGCAACCTCGAAAATGACGCAAGTGCCCATGAGAAGCGTCTTTTTCCGCGTCAGAATGAATCCGAAAAAAGTTGAAAATGAGCCGCACGAATACAGCCGTGACCGGATCGGATTGACCCGGAGACTGGTGACGCTATACGGTGCCTGATCTGTAGAGGGTGGAAGTTACTGGACTGAACGATCGTTCAGTTATCGTGGAATGAACGCTGTCACCGCGCGGCCGGAGGGCGAATCTAGCGTTTGAGAAAATGCCCTGTTACTGGTGCATAATGCAATGCGGATGCACACCAATGGTGAAATAACGCCTCAGGGAAGAGTCGGATCGTATCCGGTAATTCTCCCTTTTCTGTCATGTTAATGACATTGTCGTGGCCGTTTTGCTTCACGAAGGGTGCCCGTAAATCGGTAGTGACAGCCGGAGGTTACGGCAGGCAGGCTGTCATGATGGCCTGACAGTGGCCGGACGATTGGCAATGTGTTGTCCGGTTTCTGATCAGGGGTTCAATATAAAAAAGGCCTGCGTGAAGGAGCGTCTTGCGCCGGCCTTCAGTGGCAGGATCACCGGGTGGCAGGTCTGAACCTGCTGACCCGGTGCAGGTGCTGCGTGCGCCGGATTCAGGCCGGACGGGCGGTGAACAGGCGTGCGACCGATTCGGCGCGATCGGTCAGCAGCTCGGTGCAGCGGGAGAGGGCGTCATCCAGTGACAGCGGCCCATCGGCCAGCGCGAAGGCGGCGGTCATGCCCTCTTCATGTACGGCCTGCCAGCCTTCTCCGAGTCGACCGACCAGCGCCACCGTCGGGATGCCGTCGCGGCAAGCCCGCCGGGAAACCCCGATCGGGGTCTTGCCGGCCAGACTCTGGCCGTCGAGCTGGCCTTCACCGGTGATCACCAGATCCGCCAGCTGCAGCAGTGAATCGAAGCCGACCGTTTCCATTACCAGTTCGATGCCGGGTCTGAGCCGGGCGCCGCAAAAGGCCAGTGCGGCATAGCCCATGCCCCCGGCCGCGCCCGCGCCGGGGTCGTTGCGCGGATCGCGCTCGAGCCGCTCCGCCATGCAGTCGGCAAGCCGGGCCAGGCCGTGATCGAGATGATGAATGGTCCCGGCGTCGGCGCCCTTCTGCGGGCCGAAGATGGCGCTCGCCCCGCGCGCGCCGCACAGCGGATTGTCGACGTCGACCGCCGCTTCCATGGTCAGCCCGGCCAGCCGCGGGTCGAGCTGCGTATCGTCGATCCGGTGCAGCCGGTCCAGTGCGCCGCCTCCCGGCGGCAGCGGCTGATCATCGGCATCCAGAAAGCGCATGCCCAGGGCCGTCATCATGCCGGTCCCGCCATCGTTGGTCGCGCTGCCGCCCAGCGTCAGGACCAGATGTTCGGCGCCCTCATCCAGGGCTTCCAGGATCAGTTCGCCGACGCCGAAGGTCGAGGCCCGGGTGGCATCACGTTCCTCGCGGGCGAGATGCTGCAGACCACTCGCCTCGGCCAGCTCGACGATGGCAGTGCGACTTTCTCCGATCCACCCCCAGCCGGCCTGACGCGGACGGCCCAGGGCATCGTGTACCCGGCATTCGCGCCGTTCGGCCCGGGTAGCGGCCAGCACGGCCTCGAGCGTGCCTTCGCCGCCATCGCCCAGCGGACAGGCGGTCAGCTCGGCATCCGGCAGGGCACGCGCAAGTCCCCGGCGTATCGCTTCGGCCGCCTCGCGGGCAGAGAGGGCATCCTTGAAACTGTCGGGGGCAATCAGAATGTGCATGGGCTCGCTCGCTTTGATCATCGAATGCTTCCTCCAGGATAACACCCGCTCCTGCCTCCTGCCGCAACCGGAGAGGGCCGGATACGGGCATAAAAAAACCCGCGGCAGGGCCGCGGGCTGGAGAAAGTGATGCCGCCTGAAATCAGCGGATCAGATGCAGGAAGTGCAGGTGCTTCTCGTACTGGTCGAGGATATCCCCGATCACCTGCTGCTTGGAGTAGCCCATGATGTTGTACTGCTGGCCACCCTCACGCAGGAACACCTCGGCACGATAGTGACTGCGCTTCTCGTTGCTGGTGTTGCGCCGCACGCTGTTGAGCGTGAAAGAGGGTGGGGCATAGGAGCGTACCCGCACGCCATAAACGAAATCGATTTCTTCGCCATGGCCGACCCGCAGATAGCAGCGGTCGTCCTCTTCGCTCACCGAAGTTTCGAGATTCTGGTTCTCGTACTCCTGACAGACCTCCTTCATGGCAGGCGCTACTGTTTCATGCAGGAACTTGTTGACCTGCTGACGGCGCGGCGAAGAAACCAGCGTCTGCAGGCGATCCTGCCAGTAATCGCCGCGTTCGGCACCGCCGCTGCCGACACGGGAGACGTTGCTGGGCGTATTCATCATATGGCGCATGCTGTCCTGCTTGAGCGCTTCTATACGCAATGCCTTGAACAGTCCGTAACAGACTGCCAGAAGGATGAACACAAAAGGCAGTGCTGACATCAGCGATGCGGCCTGCAATGCAGAAAGACCGCCCGCAAGCAGGAGCGCAAAGGCCACAATACCTTCGGAGACCGCCCAGAAAACCCGTTGCCAGGTGGGCGACTCTTCGCCATCCGTGGACGTCAGCATGTCGATGACCAGCGAACCGGAGTCCGACGAGGTCACGAAGAAGGTTACGACCAGCACGGTGGCGATGATCGACGAAATCCAGGCCAGCGGGAAGCGATCCAGGAAGTGGAAAAGTGCCGTCGAGCTATTAGCCTGAACCTGGCTGATCAGATTGTCGGCAGCGCCGCTCATGATGCCGTGCAGGGCGGTATCGCCGAAGACTGATAGCCAGATAAAGGTCACGCCTGCCGGAACGAACAGTACACCCATGACGAATTCGCGGATGGTACGACCACGCGATACACGCGCGATGAACATGCCGACAAAGGGCGACCAGGCAATCCACCAGGCCCAATAGAACAGGGTCCAGCTGCTCAGGAAGCTGTCAGTATCACTGTTGCCGGTATAGGCAAAGAGGTTGAAAGTGTCGCTGACCACCGAGGAGAAGTAGTTACCGATGTTCTGGGCCAGCGACTGGAAGATGAACAGGGTCGGGCCCACGATCAGTACAAAAGCCAGCAGAACGACCGCCAGCCACAGGTTCCACTCCGACAGACGGCGGATGCCGCCATCCAGACCGAGTACCACCGAGGTGGTGGCCATGACGGTGACGACAGCGATCAGAATGAACTGCACGAAGATGTTCTGCGGGACGTCAAACAGATAGTTCAGGCCGGAGTTGACCTGCAGAACCCCGAGGCCTAGCGAAGTCGCCACGCCGAACATGGTGCCGAATACAGCGAACACATCCACGGTATGACCGATGGGGCCATAGATACGTTTACCGATCAGCGGATAGAGCGCCGAGCTGATCCGCAGCGGCAGACCGTGGCGAAAGCCGAAATAGGCCAGCGACAGGGCCACTACAATATACACACCCCAGGCATGCAGGCCCCAGTGGAAGAAAGTGGTTTGCATGGCCTGCTTGGCCGCAGCGGCACTTTCCCCTTCACCCAGAGGCGGGTTGGCGTAGTGCATGACCGGCTCGGCCACGCCGTAGAACATCAGGCCGATCCCCATGCCGGCCGAAAACAACATTGCAAACCATGAGCCATAACTGAACTCAGGCTCGCTATGATCGGGGCCCAGCTTGAACTGACCGTAGCGGGAAAGCCCCATCACCAATGAAAAGATCAGAAAAATACCCATGGACAGGAGGTAGAACCATCCAAAGGTATCGATAATCCAGCCTTGGGCAGCATTGAATACCTTGCCCGCAGTGCTCGGCGTAATCACACCAAACAGTACAAACGCCAGGATTACTGCTGCAGAAGGGTAGAAGACGGGCGGATTGATCCCCGCCTTGGTAGGCTTTTCGGCTTCTGCCATAAGGAAGACATCCTGTTTAAGGGTTATAGACGATAATTATATCTTATTGAAACGCAGTATACACGACGTGCGAATTGACATCTCCACCATAGATGACGTGTCAACGTTTGAGTAGCCCGGGCTCATGGCAGGCGTTTATACAAAAGCGTCCACCGGGGCGCTTCCCGTGCCCCTTTCCGGGTCCCCGCGACCCCGGATGGCGAAGGGTGTATGGGCAGCGGGCGATCGAGCTGCCATGCTGAAGCCACCGGTGACAAATCGTCGGAGCGCCGGGGCCATCTGCCGGGAGAAACGCGATGCGTGACGCATGGATCCTTCTGCTGCTCGGGGTGCTGGCCGGGATGAGCGGCTGTGCCGCCTATCGCACTCAAGACCCGCTGGCTTTCGCGGGCAGCCAGGTGCTGCCCGCCAGCTGTCGGCAGCCGCATCCGGGCTCCCGGCTGCAGCAGGTATCGGCCGCGGCCGGTGCGCTGGAGTCGATGGGCTATCAGGTGCGCAATACCGATGCCGACCTGGGGCTGGTGACAGCCGAGCGGCGCACCTCGATGCCGGGGCTGGGGGCGGTCGATGAGCCCTATGTGACCGGCTGGGGCGGGCGCTATCGGCACGGTTTCGGGTTCGGCGCCGGCTTTGGCGGCTATCACAGCCCCTGGGGCGTATTCGAAGGGGACCCTGTCAGGCTGGAGCGGGTCTCGGTGGCCCCGGTCGACGAGACTGCCGGCACGGCTGCCGATCCGGCGCTGGCCGTCACCCGGGAGGTGTCGGTGGTCATGCCCGACGGTTATGTGCGCTATCGCGACCTCGAGCTGCCGGAGGACTTCTGTCAGCGCCTGCATCAGTCGATCGACGAGCAGCTGCAGACCGCCCACCATACCGTGGAGCCCGCGACATGAAGCGTGCATTGACAGCGCTCGGGCGACTGCTCCGCCATGGCGGGCTGCTGCTGATGGTCGGCTGGCTGCTGTATGGCTGTGCGACCGCCACGCTGCCGTCCGAACCCCGGATAGCGTCTTTCCGGGCTGCTCCACAACAGGTACTGAAGGCCACCCAGGCGACCCTGATCGAGCAGGGTTTCGTCATTCTCCACGGGGATCGCGCATTGGGGCGCCTGACCGCGGAGTATCCCCGGCGGCCGCCTCTGACGCTGAACGCCCGGGTCAGCGCGCAGGTCGGCGGTACCCTTCTTTCGGTAACCGCCCATAGTGGCAGTCAGGCACTGGCACCGCCCGAGCTGGACAATCTCATGACGGCCATTCACGAGCGGCTGGGCGAGGGCGTTTTCGGCCATCCCGGCTCAGATGTCGTCCAGTGACAGCTTCTCAAGGGCGGCCAGCCGCTCATCGCGCCGGGCCTCGCTCAGGGGCTCCGGCTGGCCGTGGCCCCAGACCGGGCCGGGCCAGGCGGCATCCTCCCGGTGGCGCAGCAGCACATGCACATGCAGCTGCGCCACCCTGTTGCCCAGCGCGCCGATGTTGACCTTGTCGGCAGGGAAGGCCCCGTGCAGCGCCGCGCCCACGGCATCGACCTCCCGCCAGAGCTGATCACGTTCCGGCGAAGGCAGCTGAAAGCTCTCCCGGATCTCCGGACGCCGGGGAATCAGCAGTGTCCAGATGAAGCGGGCGTCGTTCATCAGGCGCCACTGGGATAGTGCGAGTTCGCGAATCAGCAGGCTGTCGGTGGCCAGCTGTGGATGCAGTTCGAAATCCATGTGTTCCTGGTGCATTGCGTTTCAATCCCTTCGATCGGTGAGGGTCAGCCTGCCGCGTCGCCCGCTCGCCGTCCAGGGCGCCCATGGCCGGCCGGCGCTGGCCGTTTTCCGGTGAGTAGCGGGTACCGGATGATACCCGGGAAAGGAGGAAATGATTTACTTGGTTGTTAATGAGAAGTATTATCAGAATCATTCAGTCATCGACCGAAGTGTTCCGTTGGTGCTTTCGGTCGCGGGGGCTACGCTTGCTCCATGAACGACGCCCGGCTGTCGGCTTTATACCGTGACAGTCGGGTCAACCGGTAGACGCGAGTCATGCTTTACCCTTTGCAAATTCCTGTGGCGCCATGATGCCGGATGTACCCCGATCGTCCGGTCAGCGACTGGCCGTCTGGCGTATCAGCGCTGCGGCAGCGCTGCTGGGGCTGGGACAGAACGGCTTTCTGGTGGCCCTGCCGATGCTGGTCGCCCACTCCGGGCTGGCGCTGGAAGAGTGGGCGGGACTGCTGCTGCTGGGCTCGATGCTGTTCGTGGTCGGCAGCCCCTTCTGGGGCCGTTTCAGTGATCGGCACGGCAGCCGACCGGTCGTGCTGCAGGCGCTGGTCGGCTATATCGTCAGTTTCACGCTGGTGGCTTCTGCCCTGGCAGCCTCGATGGCCGGCCTGCTGCAGGGGCTGACACTGATCTCGGTGGTGGCCATGGCCCGGGTGATCTACGGCCTGACCGTGGCGGGCATGGTGCCCGGCTGTCAGCGCTGGGCCGTGGCGCTGGAGCCGGAAAACCAGCGCTCCCGGGCGCTGGCGGCCATCAGTGCCGGCCTGTCGACCGGCCGGCTGATGGGCCCGCTGGTCGCCGGTGCCAGTCTGGGACTGTCGTTCTATGCCCCGTTCGTCATCATGGTCATGGCCGGTGTGCTGGCGATGCTACTGGTGGCCGGGGTGGCCGATCCCGGGCGTGACCTGCATGCTTCCTCTGCCCCGGCCACGTGGCGCGGGCGTCGGCTCAACCGGAAGCTGTGGCCCTATATCGGTCTGGCGCTGGCCGTATCGATGGCACTCTCCCTGATGCAGCTGGGATTGCCGGATGCGCTGCAGCATCGGCTGGCGATCACCCCTGATCGTGCCAGCCATCTGATGGGGATCATGCTCTCGCTGGGCGCCCTGGGCAGTCTGCTGGTGCAGCTGCTGGCCGTACGCCGACGACGGCTGCCGTGGCCGGGGCTGGTGGCCGGTGGCATTCTGGCCGCCCTGCTCGGCACACTGCTGCTGACCCTGGCGCATACCGCACTCTGGCTGGCGCTGGGCACGATCGCGACCAGTATCGGCATCGCGCTGGCCGTGCCGGGCTACAATAGCCGGGCCGGCCAGCTGCAGGGGCAGGGCGCGGGTTCCGGGCTCATGGGCATGATGCATACCCTGGGATATGGCATGGCGACGGCCATCGTGGCGCTGGCGCCGGCCACGAGCCTGCTGCCGCTGGCACTGGCGGCCTGTGGCTGTGGCGCTCTTCTCGGTTGGCCGATCGCACGCGATGCGCGCCGGGCCGGTGAGTGACGCCCTGTCTCGAAACTGACAAGGAGATTCTGCAACATGGCGCTGGCGCCGGACCCCGATCTGCTCGCGGCCACGAGCTTTTTCAATGCGCTGCTGCGTGAAACCGCCGACTGGCAGTTCCTGCCGGCCACCACCGGCTCGGGTGGTGTCGTGCGACTGCCGCTGACGGCAGGGGAGCAGCTGTGCGTGACGCTGCGCCATCGCAGTCGCAACGGCCGCTGCCGGCTGGCCCTGCCACTGCAGGTGGCCGCCGCGGATGGCGCACTCCGGGAGATCTCCTTCACCGGGGCGATCAGGCGGCTGATGAGCGAATCGCCGCTGTTCGAAGAGGTCGATGAGACGCTGCGCCGGAGCTTCATCGAGCGGGTGCAGGAGAGTCACCACAACATTGCCGACTCACTGGCCCGGCGCGATGATCTGGCCGAACTGGGGCAGGGCCCGCTGAATTTCCTGCAGGCCGAACAGGGTCTGCTGACGGGGCACGATTTTCATCCCGCGCCCAAGTCGCGGGCGCCCTTCACCACTCGTCAGGCACAGGCGTACTGCCCCGAGTACCGTGCCACCTTTCATCTGGTCTGGTGGGCCGTGGCGCCGGAGCTGGCGGTGAGCGATTCCAGCCGCGACGACACTGCGGCGGCACTGATGGCGACGCTGCTGCCGGCCTCGCTGGCGGCCGAGGTGCCGGCCGGTTTTGTGGCGCTGCCGATGCACCCCTGGCAGGCCGAGCAGATGATGCAGCGCGATGCCATCCGCGCCCGGGTGGCTGCGGGTCGGCTGATCCGGCTGGGGGAGAGCGGGCAACGCTGGGCGCCGACCTCCTCGCACCGTTCGCTGTACGTTCCCGGAGCGCAGTGGCAGCTCAAGGGATCGCTGTCGGCGCGCCTGACCAATTCGGTGCGGGAGCTGCATGAAGGCGAGGTAGCGCGTGGCCTGCGGCTGGACCGCTGGTGGCGGGCGCTGCCGGAGACGCTGACGGCGCACTTTGAGCTGATGCAGGAGCCCGCCTGGCTCGGCTGGTACGATGAGCAGGGTAGGGTCGACGAGGCGAGCCTGATGCTGCTGCGTGAAAACGGCATCATCGACCCGGCGGCCGAGCGCTCGGTACTGGCCACCCTGACCCAGCGGCTGGATGGCGAGGGTACGACCCTGCTGGCCGCCCGGGTACAGCACTACGCCCGGGTGACCGGGATGGCGCCTGATGGCGCCGCGCTCGACTGGTTCAGGGCATTCTGCGAGCGGGTGCTGACGCCACTGCTGCGGCTGGTGGTCGAGGAGGGGATCGTGCTGCTGGCGCATCAGCAGAACATCGTGCTGCGCCTGGACGACGGGCTGCCGGTGGCCACCGATTACCGCGATTGCCAGGGCAGCGGGGTCACGGCGCGCTTTTTCGAGCGCCGTCCCGGCGCCGAAGTGAGTCACGATCATCGCATCAGTACAGCGATGCTGCGGCGCTACTTCCCCTATTATGTGCTGATCAACTCGACCATGGCGGTGACCGGAGCGCTGGCCGAGGATGGCCTGATCGATGAGCATCGTCTGCTGGCGAGCCTGCGCCATCATCTGGAGCACCTCTCGGCCACCCTCGAGGGGGACCATGCGCTGCTCGAGCATCTGCTGCATTCGCCGACCCTCGAGGTGAAAGGCAACTTCTTCTGTTATCTGGCCGGCATCAACGAGTCCACGCTCGATGATCCCGCCCGGATCTATATCGATATTCCCAATCCGCTGCTGGAGACCGCTGCATGACCGTGACCCGGGCTGCCATGGACAATCCGCTCAAGGGCATCGAGCCGGCTGCGCTGGGTGATGGCGCAGCGCGCCTGCCCCTGATCGAATCGCTGGATCCGGTGGAGGCGCTCGATGCGGCCTTTGCGCTCAATCCGCAGCTGACCACGCTGGTGCTGGAAGACGCCTGGCGTGATCGACCACACTGGCAGATGCTGTGTGAGCTCTTCGGGGCGCCGCGCATCCCGCGGGAGGGCTTCTACCAGTACCCCTGGCACTGGCTGCATCATGATCGTCCCGAAACCCGCTTCGATAGCGAGCTGGGCCGCGCCGAGCGCCCGCTCAACCCGGAGGGGCGAGTCTACGAACGCTTCAATCTGCAGCTCGGGCGCCGTTTTACCCTGCGCACCGTCGAACTCGAATGCGATCTCGAGCGCCTGGTGGGCTGGATGAACAACCCGCGGGTGGCGCGATTCTGGGAGCAGGCGCGTCCGCGCGAGGAGCTGGCCGAGTGGTTCACCCATCGCCTGGCGCAGCCGCATCGGCTGGGGCTAATCGGCGAGTTCGATGGTGAGCCGTTCGGCTATTTCGAACTCTACTGGGCGGCGGAGGACGTCATCGCGCCCTGGTATGTCTGGCAGGGCTTCGATCGCGGCCTGCACGTGCTGGTGGGCGAAGAGCACTTTCGCGGTGCCGACTTCGTCACTGCCTGGCTGAGCGGGCTGCAGCACTACGCCTATCTGGCCGAACCGCGGACCGGCCGGCTGGTGCTGGAGCCCGCGGCCTCCAACGAGCGGCTGTTTCGACATCTGGAGCGGCTGGGCCTGTTCCGGCAGCGCGAATTCGATCTGCCCGACAAGCGTGCGGCGCTGGTCATGGGCTGGCGCCCACGGTTCTTCAGTGAGGTGATGTGATGGATGAGCTTTCCGAACGCGCCGTGGCGGATGTCGCGCTCCGTCGTCACTGGGAGGCGGCCAATCGCGCGCTGATCGCCAAGATGATCAGCGAGCTGGCCTATGAGCAGGTGCTGGCGATCGTCGAGCTCTCCACGCCCTGCGTGTTCGACGATCTGGGCGCCATGGGCAGCGAGCAGCAGTACGACTTCGCGCTGGATGCCGACCCGCGCGGTCGCTGGACCTTTCTCGCCCAGCTCAACCTGTGGGGGCAGCTGCTGATCGATATCGACTCGCTCACCCCTCCCGAGGATGCGCGCATGGAGGCGGCCGATCTGCTGCTGGCGCTCGGTCCGGGACTGGGCATGGATGATGCCCGGCTGGCGGAGTCGCTGGAGGATCTGTTCAATACCCTGCGCGCCGACTGCGAGCTGATCGAGGCGCACCGGCAGCTGCCGGCCGATCGCGCCATCGGCCTGCCCGAGGCGGAGCGCCAGGCGCTGCTGGATGGTCATCCCAAGTTCCTGTTCAACAAGGGTCGGCGCGGCTGGGGGCTGCAGGCGCTGCGCGCCTACGCGCCCGAGTACGGCGAGCGTATCCGGCTG
The DNA here is from genome assembly GCF_003633775.1 of Kushneria sinocarnis. Taxonomy (GTDB): domain Bacteria; phylum Pseudomonadota; class Gammaproteobacteria; order Pseudomonadales; family Halomonadaceae; genus Kushneria; species Kushneria sinocarnis. The sequence continues at coordinate 128,575 of NZ_RBIN01000008.1, read as the reverse complement.
GACTGGGTCGCAATTCTGCGCGCGCGTCTGCAGTCCGGCGGCGAAGCGGTGGACAGCGACCGACTGCTGGCTTCGGTGCTCGACGAGGATGCGCTGGCCGAGCTGCGTGCGACGCTGGCCCGCCGGGTGGCCGAAACCGGCTACCGGATCGAGCAGTTCGCGCTGATGCCGGTCCACCCCTGGCAGTGGCAGCAGATGCTGGCCATGCTGCATGCCGGCGACATCGGGCGCGGTGAAATGATTCACCTGGGCAGTTTCGGGGACGAGTTCATCGCCCAGCAGTCGCTGCGGACCCTGACCAACGTCAGCGAGCGCGACCGCGCCGGGACGTATGACGTCAAGCTGCCGCTGTCGATCATGAATACCTCGAGCTATCGCGGCATTCCGGGCCGCTACATGCTGGCCGGGCCGGCCGTATCGCACTGGCTCAGGGCGCGCGCCGGCGACGATGACGAGTTCGTGCGTGCCGGGCTGGAGATTCTGGCCGAGCCGGCCTCGGCGGTACTCGAGCACGATCAGTATGCCCGGCTGCCCGGCGCCCCCTATCGCTACCGTGAGCTGTGCGGGGTGATCTGGCGGGAAGGGCTGATGCCCCGCGTCGGCAGCAATGAGCAGGCGCTGCTGATGGCGGAGCTGATGCAGAGCGATGCCGATGGCAGGCCCTGGCTGGCGGCCTATATCGATGCTGCCGACTGCGATCCGGAACTCTGGCTGTCGCGGCTGTTCGAGGCGACGCTGATCCCCATGTACCACCTGCTGTGCCGCTACGGCATGACCATCATCGCCCATGGCCAGAACCTGACCCTGATCCTGCGCGACGGCCTGCCGCACCGGCTGGCACTGAAGGATTTCCAGGGAGACCTGCGTCTGATCGACGAGGATTTCCCCGAAGCCGCCGACCTGCCGCGCGAACTGCTCGAGGTGACCGTGCGGCTGCCGGCCGACAAGCTGATCCATGATCTGCAGACCGGGCACTTCGTCACCCTGCTGCGCTTTGTGGCGCCGCTGGCTCCGGCGGTCGGGATCTCGGAGCGGCGCTTCTATCAGCTCTGTGCCGAGGTGCTGGAAACCTACATGGCGCGTCATTCCGACATGGCCGAGCGGTTTGCGCAGTTCAGCCTGTTCCGGCCGCGCATCCTGCGGCTGGGGCTCAACCGCTCGAAGTTCCTGCACGATGCCGAGGGCGCCGCGGGCCGCATGCTGCCCGACATGGATTACGAGATCGACAATCCGCTGGCGCTTGTGACCCGCGCCAGCCGGCCGTTCGGTCCGGGAGAACGCCACCAGAGCCAGGGCGGGGATCGTATACCTCATGAGTGAACCGTTGCATGACGAGCGCCGTCTCGATCTGGCTGGAATCGGGGCCGGCCCCTTCAATCTCAGCATCGCGGCACTGGCCGACAGCCATGTGCCATCGTTCACGGCGCAGTTCTTCGATCGCCAGCGTGATTATGTCTGGCACGGCGGCATGCTGCTGCCGGATACCCATTTGCAGACCGGCTTCCTGAAGGATCTGGTGACCGGTGTGGCACCCACCAGCCCGCACAGCTTTCTCAGCTATCTGGTCGCGCACCGGCGCTTTTACCGCTTTCTCAACGCCGAACTGTCGACGGTCAGCCGCGCCGAATTTTCGGACTACCTGCGCTGGGTGGCAGAGCACCTGCCCAATGTCTCGCTGGGCTGCGGCGTGCGCGAGGTCGATTTCGTCGATGACCACTTCCGCCTGGTCACCGATCACGGCAGCCATCGTGCCCGCCACCTCTGTCTGGGGACCGGCAAGCGACCCTGGCTGCCGGCCTTTGCCGAGCCCCTGACGGGACCGCGCTGCCTGCATGCCGAAAACATTGCCCACCGCTCCCGCGATTTCAGCCGGCAGCGAGTGGTCATTGTCGGCGGCGGGCAGAGCGGTGCGGATATCTTCATCAATGCCCTCAACGGCCACTGGGGCACGCCGGCATCGCTGCACTGGCTGTCACGGCGGCGCAATTTCCAGCCGCTGGATGAAACGGCCTTTACCAACGAGTATTTCACGCCGGACTATACCAACTGGTTTACCGAGCTCGATGACGCCACGCGCCAACGCGAGGTACTGGCGCAGAAATATGCCAGTGACGGGATTACCCCGGCGGCACTTTTGAACATCCACCAGCAGCTCTATCACCGCTTCGATGTGCTGGGCGAACCGCGCTGGGCACATCTGCTGCCGCATCGCGAGGCGGTGGACATGGAGTCGGTGGGCGAAGGCTTCCGGCTGTGGACCCAGCATGGCCTGACCGGGGACCGCGAGCGCTTCGACGCCGATGTGGTGATCTTTGCCACCGGCTTTCAGTCCAGTCTGCCGGAGTGCATGGCGCCGCTGCGCGAGCGACTGGCGCTCAATGACGATGGCAGCATTACGGTGGGTGATCACTTCATGATCGACTGGGATGGCCCTTCGCAGCACCATCTCTATGCCGTCAATGCCGGCCGGACCCGCTACGGCATTGCCGAGCCCCAGCTCTCGCTGATGGCGTGGCGCTCGGCGGTGATCCTCAACCACGTGACCGGCCGCGAGGTGTTCGATATCGGGGATGACCCGGGGCCGGTGGAGTGGCGTCCGCTCGAAGCCCGGGACCCGTAGCCGGCGCGGGCGTCAGGTCGTGGCGGCCTGACGCTCCTCCGTGCCACGACGGGGCTTGAGGCGCGGGCAGTTGCCGCATTCGCCGAGTGACTCATCCAGATAGCGCATGCAGCACATGCGGCGGCAGCGCCAGATATCCGGTTGACCGGCGTTGTCCACGGTATCGACGTACTCGACCGGCTGATAGAAGGGGTTGCGCTGACGGTCGGGCAGCCAGCGTCGCTTGAGCACTTCGCGCGCGCCACTCAGCTGCCACTCGCTGATGTCATCGCACTCCGCCAGGGCCCCCACCACGAACTCGAAATATCCGGCCGCATTGCTCCAGAGCACCCGGGGGGAAAGCCGCACCTGACGCGCGAGGCTGGCAATCAGCGGCGTCATGTGCGCAGAGATCAGGCTGCAGAAGCGGGCACAGCCGTTGTCGAGACTCTGCGTGCCGGCGTGGGTCAGGCCGAAGGCAGTGGCGATGCCGCGTTCGTCGAAGGCGATATCGAGCTCATCGAGAGCCGTGGGCAGATGGCGGTCGAGGCGCAGTTCGATGATGACCACGCTGATGAGCAGCCGGCTCAGGTAGTGTTTCGACCACTGGGTGGCGATCGCCCGGGGATCGCTCAGTCCCTGGTCCCCGGCGAAGCGGTCCAGCAGTGGCTGGAGAACGTCCGGTTCGAGCAGATCGGATCCGGCGATCACCCTGTCCGGAGCTGACGAGGCCCGCAGTTCACTGCGCAGCACCAGCGCTTCCCGGTAGCCGCTGAAGCGTTCGGGATAGTAGGCGGCGAACATGAGTCTCCCGGAGTCGCGTCGGACTCGATGACAAATGAAAACTACTCTCATTCTAGCAAAAGGTGCGCTGATGCGGCAGGGCATGACCCCGGCGATTGGCGGGTATGCTATGGTCGCGGATTCATGCTGGCGCAGGGAGAGGAGAGAGCCATGGCGCTTGAAGGGCTGCTGTTCGATTTCGATGGCACACTGGCGGATTCCGAACGGGCGCACCATCTCGTCTGGAACGAGATACTGGCGCCGTACGGGGTCGAAATCAGTGACGCGGAGTACAAGCGGCGCTACTCGGGCAATCCGGTGCCGACCTGTGTCGCCATGGTACGCGAGGATCACGGTCTGACGGTCCCCGACGAGACGCTGATCCAGGCCAAGGTATCGCTGACCCGCCAGCGCTTCAGCGAGCAGCCCATTGCGCTGATGGCGCATGCCACGGAGATCCTCGGCTGGGCACGTGAGCAGGGACTGCGACTGGCACTGATTACCGGAAGCGGTCGCGAGGAGCTGATGCCGACGCTCGAGCATCATGATCTGGCCCACTGGTTCGAGGCGATCGTGACCCGCAACGAGGTCACCCACTCCAAGCCGCATCCGGAAAGCTATCTGAGCGGGCTCGAGCAGATGCAGCTGAGTGCCGCGCAGGCCGTGGCGCTGGAGGATACCCATCACGGGGTGATGTCTGCTGCAGCGGCGGGTCTCGAGGTGCTGGCGATTCCCAACGCCTACAGCAGCGATCATGACTTCAGTGCTGCCACCCGGGTCTGCGAGTCGCTGTCGGAGGCGCGTGACTGGCTCCAGGCACAGCGTCTGCCGGCCTGATGCAGGTTCTTTCATTAGACGATATGGCTAACCGATTAGCAGGCTGATGATGACTCGGGTATGATGTAACGCCATGTTGCACCATGACCCGGTTCGACCCGTATGCCGCGGTCGAGAACCCGGAGGGAGGTCACAATGACTGCCTGCACCCGTTCGCAGGTTGCCTCCGCATCACGAGCCGATGAACGTCCCGCCGAGCTCGAGGATGCCACCGCCACCCCCAGCGATACCCTGGCCGGGCCGGTTGAACAGCCGGTCACGCTGTCCTTCAATGACACCGCCTTCGCTTCGGTGCTTGCCACGCCGGAAGCGCTCGAGCACTGGGCACTCGGCTTTGCCTGGAGTGAAGGCCTGATCACCCGTACCGCCCAGGTGCGCGATATCACCGTGGATCGACTCCGCCACGGCGTACGAGTCCGCCTGGCCGTGCCGGCTCACATCGAGCAGCTGGCCGCCGATCGCCGTCGGGTGACGGCTTCGGCCTCGAGTTGCGGCCGCTGTGGCAGCGCCGAGGAGGCGCAGATGCTGGAGGGGCTCAGGCGGCTGCCGCCCACGCCGCCCCCGTCGGTGCCCCGGCTCAACGCTGCCCTCGAATGGCTCGAGGAGCTGGCCAGCCCCGGCATGCACATGGCGCTGGCGCTGGACGAGCACGGCGCACGTCTCGGCACCGGGCGTGACATCGGCCGTCACAACGCGCTCGACAAGCTCATCGGCGCCGGCCTGAGGGAGGGGCGGCGGCCGGCACTGGTACTGATTTCAAGCCGTTGCAGCCTGGAGCTGGTGCAAAAGGCGGTTCGTGCCGATATACCCACTCTGGCCACACTGTCGCTGCCTTCCAACCTGGCGGTGGAGATCGCCCGACTGTGTGCGCTCAACCTGATCTGCTGCCATCGGGGGCGTCGCCTGACCCTGCTCAGCGGCAACCACTGACCCGGGCGGCCTGCCTGATTCACCGGAGTAACGTTACATGTCCAGGGAACGCATCTTTCAATATACCCACCCGGCTGCCGGCTGGGGGGCACTGCGCGCGGTCGGCCAGCACATCCGGCACAGCCGGGCACCGCTTGCCAATGTGCGCTCGCTGCTGAAGATGAATCAGCCCGATGGGTTCGACTGTCCCGGCTGTGCCTGGGGGGATCCCGAGCACGGCTCCTCGTTCGAGTTCTGCGAGAACGGGGTCAAGGCGGTCACCTGGGAGGCCACCGCCAAGCGGGTGACGCCGAAGTTCTTCGAGCGCTACAGCGTCGCCGAGATGAAACAGTGGGACGACTACCGTCTCGAGGATCAGGGCCGGCTGACCTCGCCGATGCGCTACAACGCCCGGACCGACCACTATGAGCCGGTCAGCTGGGAGGACGCCTATGCGCTGGTCGCCGAACATCTGAAGGCCCTCGATCATCCCGATCAGGCCCTGTTCTATACCTCCGGCAAGGCCGCCAACGAGTCGGCCTATGTCTTTCAGCTGCTGGCCCGGCTGTACGGCACCAACAACCTGCCGGACTGCTCCAACATGTGTCATGAGGCCAGCGGCACCGCGCTGAGCGAGTCACTGGGGATCGGCAAGGGCAGCGTGCTGCTGGATGACTTCGAGCGGGCCGAGGCCATCTTTACCTTCGGTCAGAACCCGGGCACCAACCATCCGCGCATGCTGGGCACGCTGCGCGAAGCGGCCGAGCGCGGCTGCGAGATCGTCGCCTTCAATACCCTGCGCGAACGCGGGCTGGAGCGCTTCGCCGATCCGCAGAAAAAGCTCGAAATGCTGCGCGGCGGCAGCCATCGCATCAGTTCGCTCTACTTCCGGCCCCATCTGGGCGGGGACATGGCCGCCATTCGCGGCATGGCCAAGGTGGTGTTCGAACGGGAAGCGCGCGACGGCAACATCATCGATCACGACTTCATCGCGCAGTATACCCACGGGTTCGAGGGCTGGCAGCAGGCGGTCGAGGCCACGTCATGGGAGGCGATCGAGGATCAGTCCGGCCTGAGCCGGGAAGAGATCACCCAGGCCGCCGAGGTCTACATCCGCTCCAATGCCACCATCTGCTGCTGGGCGATGGGCATTACCCAGCATCAGCACTCGGTGGTGATGATCCGCGAGATCGTCAACTTCCTGCTGCTGCGCGGCAACATCGGCAAGCCCGGCGCCGGCACCTGTCCGGTACGCGGTCACTCCAATGTGCAGGGTGATCGCACCATGGGCATCTTCGAGCGTCCCAAGCCGGCGCTGCTGGATGCGCTGGAGGCCTACTACGGCGTCCCCATGCCGCGTGAGCATGGTGTCGATACCGTCAACGCCATCCGTGCCATGCGCGCTGGCAGGGCGAAGGTGTTCATCGGACTGGGGGGCAATTTCGCCCGCGCCACCTCGGACTCCGAAGTCTGTGAAGAAGCGCTCTCCAGCTGCAACCTGACCGTGCACATCAGCACCAAGCTCAACCGCAGCCATCTGGTGACCGGCAGCGATGCGCTGATCCTGCCGTGCGTGGGCCGGGTCGAGATCGACCGTCGCGCCGATGGGGCGCCGCAGCTGATCACGGTCGAGGATTCAATGAGCATGGTGCACGGTTCGGCCGGCATCCACGAGCCGGCGTCACCGGATCTGCGCCCGGAGATTACCATTCTGACCAATATCGCTCATCGCGCCGTGGGCAGCGAAGTGGTCGACTGGCTGTCGCTGGCCGAGGATTACGACCGCATTCGCGAGCAGATCGCCGCCGTGATTCCGGGATTTGCCGACTTCAACAACCGGGTCCGTCAGCCGCGTGGCTTCTGGCTGGGCAATCCGGGCGCCCGGCGGGAGTTTCCCACCGCCAGTGGGTGCGCCGAGTTCTCGGATGCGCCTCTGCCCGAGGCGATCATGCATCAGCAGCTGCGCGATCGCGAAGGCTGGGTCACGCTGCAGACGCTGCGCAGTCACGATCAGTACAACACCACCGTCTACGGTTACAACGACCGCTACCGGGGGGTCGAAGGCACGCGGCGGGTGGTCTTTCTGAGCAGTGCCGACATGGCCCGCCTGGGGCTGGCGAAGAATGACTGGGTTGACCTGATCGGCGATGCCGCGGACGGCCGCGAGCGGCGTGCCAACGGCTTCCGGGTGGTGGAGTATGATACCCCGGCCGGCTGTGCGGCAGCCTACTATCCCGAAACCAACCCGCTGATTCCGCTCGACAGTGTCGGTCTGAAGAGCAATACGCCGACCTCCAAGTCGGTCGCGATTCGGCTGGAGAAGAGCGCACGGCTGGCCTGATGGCAGACGAGGCCGCCTTCGAGGCGCTGGTCGGGCGGATTCTGGCAGCCCGGCCGGCGCTGCAGCCACTGGAAGCGGTGCTGCTCGCTGCCGTGATCGAGGCGCAGCAGGATGCGGGCGACGGGCGCCGAACGGGCGTGGATACCGGTCGGCTGGCGCGCCGTTTTGAAATCGAGCATGCGCTGGTTCGACGCAGCGCCGCAGCCCTGTCCGCGGCCGGCTGGCTGACCACCGCCCCGCGTGGTGGTCGCAGTCCGGCGCTGCGGCTCGAATCGGCCCTGCCCGATCTGCTGCAGACCCTTGAGGCGGGCTGACGACCTTCCTGCTGTGCCGATTGCGCCATCACGCGCCTGCCGGCACCCCCCGGTTGGCATCAGAGTGTGCCTTTCGTTACCCTGGGCATCGATATCGCCGGATAACCGAGTGACAGCGTCGATATCTCTGGCACATACACGCATGCCATACCCCGGGGGAGGGTCGTATGCGACTGGCGCGACTGCGTCGATGGGCACTGCCGGGGGGAGTGCTCATGGTTCTGGCGAGCATCGGTTTCCTGCATGCCGGCCCGGTGGCGGCCGGTTCGGGGTTCGATCCGCTGAACGCCACCCTGCCCGAGCTGAAGGCAGCACTGGACAGCGGGGCGATCAGCTCGGCCGAGCTGGTACGCTTCTATCAGCGCCGCATGCGGGCCTATGACGATCAGGGGCCGCACATCAATGCCATCCTGCACCAGCACAACCGACAGGCGCTCGAGCGCGCCCGGCGGCTGGATGCGCGCCGCGATCAGCAGGCGCATGGCCCCCTCTACGGTATCCCGTTCGTGGTCAAGGACAATATCGATGTCATCGGCCACCCCACCACCGGTGGTTCGATGGCGCTGAAATCGGCCATGCCCGAAGACAGCGCTACCCTCGTCAGACGGTTGCAGAACGCCGGGGCCATCGTGCTGGGCAAGGCCAACATGACCGAGTTCGCCGCCAGTTACGGTCAGCCCGGTTACAGTTCGCTGGGCGGGGTATCGCGCAATCCGCGCAATCCCGATTACAGCGTGCTCGGCTCCAGCAGTGGCCCGGCGGCGGCGGTGGCGGCCAATTTCGCGGCCTTTGCCGTGGGCACTGATACCGAAGGCTCGGCCCGGGGACCGGCGCATGCCGCCGGCCTGGTGGCCGCGCGGCCCACGCTGGGCCGGGTCTCCCGCGATGGCGTCATTCCGCTGGCGCTGTCCTTCGATACCCCGGCCCCGCTGACCCGCAGCGTCACCGGTGCGGCCTGGGTGCTGGAAGCCATGAGTGGCACCGACAAGGCCGACGATGCCACTAATGTCAATCAGCAGCATCCTCCCCGCTTCACAGGCCCCCGCGAGGGAGCGACGCCATCTCCGCAAGAGCAGTTGCAGCAGGCCCGGATCGGGGTGATCCGACAGCGTGATCATGGCGATCCGGCCATCGAGCAGCGGTTCGGCCGCGCCTTGCACGAGATGGAGGATGCAGGTGCCCGGCTGGTCGATGTGCGGCTGGGGGAAATCTATTACGATCTCTGGCCGAGCGTGGTGGCGCCGGTCCACGAGGCCGAGTTCGAGCCACAGCTGGAGCGTTATCTGCGCCAGTTCGGAGAGCACCAGCCTCATGATCTCAGGCAGCTGCTGGCGCGCTGCGAGCGCATCAATCACCGCCGGCAGCAGCAGCCGGGCAGTGCTTCGCAGGAACCGCCCATCTCGATCAGTCGCATCCGCGGCATGAAGGAGCGGCTGGAGGAGAGCATGGCAGGCTCGCCCCGCTATCTGGATGTGCTGACCCACCGGCTGCCGAAACTGCGCGACCGTCTTCGCGGTTTCATGCAGGAAAACAGGCTCGATGCACTGATCTTTCCCACCGAGGCGTGTGCGGCGCCGCCGCGCGAAGGGGTGTCGGTGCAGGGATATGACTGTGATAGCCAGCACCCCTTTGCGCTGGGGTATATTGCCACGGCGACCGGATTTCCGGAGATTACCCTGCCGATGGGCACGCTCGACAGCCGGATCCCGGTGGGCGTATCGCTGCTCGGCCGCGATTTCGATGAGCGCCAGCTGTTCGAGCTGGCCGGCGCACTGGAGCAGCTGCTGCCAAACCTGCCGGTGGCGGCGGCTACGCCGGCGCTGCCACGGGATCCCTGAAACGTTGCCGTGATCGCCGTCAAGGGCGCAGAATGCGTCCCGCAATGGCGCATCAATAGCGGGAGACCACCATGGCGGGTGATGCTGCCGGCATCGGCAATGCAGCGCGGAGCCGGATTCTTGTACTGGGAATGATGACCCTGCTGACCGGCTGCAGCTGGTTCGGGGGCGGCAATGATCGCTCGCAACAGACCGGTGATGCCGCCCGCCAGGGCGCTCCGGTCCCTGCCGGTACCCTGCCGCAGCAGGCCGATCCGACCACCTGCGGTGCCGATCGGCTGGAGGAACTGGCCGGCCGGTCGCTGGAACCGGGCGTGCGCCAGCAGATCGTCGACCGCTCCGGAGCCGAGCAGTATCGGGTGGTCGGCCCTCACACCATGGTCACCATGGATTTCAATCCGCAGCGTCTGGACATCCGAGTCGATGACAACCAGCAGATTAGCGGCTTTGACTGCGGCTGAGCCGCGCCACCGGCAACTGCCGTTTCAGCCAGCGTGACAGGCGGGTCTCGATCCACTCGAAGCTGGCCCAGGAGAGCAGGCCGATCAGGGCGATGCAGGGCACCAGGGTTGCCAGCAGATCCCAGTCGTAGTGTTCGTAAAGCACCCGGTGGCCGGTCCACAGCACGATGATGTGGATCAGATAGACCGAATAGGACTGATCGCCCAGCTTTCTGAGCCAGTGCTGACCGCGGAACAGCGGTTCCAGCCGGATCAGCGCGGCCACCAGCACCGCGGCCGGCGCGCCCCAGACCAGCAGCCGCCACGGATGGCGATCGGCAAAGCAGAGCATGGTGGCCATTGCCGCCAGGGCGGCCAGCAGGGCCGGCCAGTAGTGTCCGGTCGGGTTCAGCCAGCCCCTGCGGTACAGGATGCCCACGCCGATGCCGAGCAGGAACTCGTAGATGACCGGGTTGGCGTAGAAGCTGCTCAATGGCGTATTGAGCGCGAGTACCGGGCATACCACCACCACCAGCAGGGTAACGGTGATGGCGCGAAAGCGTGACGGCAGGGTGCAGGCCAGCGCAAACAGACTGTAGAAGAGCATCTCGAAGTTGAGGGTCCAGCCTACCGGCAGCACCGGGTAGTAGCCGAAATCGGCCGGGTTTTCATGGGGTATGAAGGCCAGCGACATCAGCAGCGATTGCCAGTCGACGCCATAGACCGGCATCAGATCGTGGCCGAGCCAGATCATGACCGCGGTGATCAGGGTGCAGAGCCAGTAGGCCGGCGCCACCCGTGCCAGGCGGCTCCAGAGAAACCGGCCACTGCCGATGTCGCGGCCCTGGGTGGTGATGTAGATGACAAAACCACTGATGATGAAAAAGATATCCACGCCCATCTGACCGCGGGTCGACAGCATGTATCCCAGCCACGTACTGGCATCGAAGCCGAAAAAGACCTGCATGACGTGATGACAGACCACCATCCATGCCGCCAGTGCCCGTAATGCCTGTACCGAAATCAGCATGGAAAGCCTTCCCGTTGCCCATATTGCTCGAAACCTTCACGGACAAAGACAGGTAAACGCCGTTTTTTTATCGCCGGTGATACAAAAAATTACGCTTTCGGCGGGATCAGGTCGCGTTGTGCATCAATGCGATGGCGCTGTCATAGGCTTCGGCGACGGCGATGGCGTCGAGATTGAGGGTGTCGAGTCGCGGCCAGTCGATGGCGGCCCAGCGGTCCTGCTCGAACAAAAGCGCCGTTTCCAGCACCAGACCCAGGGGGCCTTCTCTGGTGAGCAGGGCGGCCCGGATCTCCTCATGCAGGGGGACCTGGGCGATGATGTCGTCCAGTGGCTGATCGAACAGGCTGTCGAGGCAGGAGAACAGTCCGGTGGTAAAGCCCATTTCGGCAAGCCCGGGAAGATGCTCGGTGAGCCGCTGGCAGAAATGGCCCCGCAGGATGGCCAGCCGCTGCAGGGCATGGGGCTTGTCGTCGAGCTGGGAGAGGACCAGCAGGCTGGCCAGCCCCCGGATGCGGTTCAGGCCGAGTGACATGACCGCGCCCTCCAGCGAGGTGATCGGTTGGCTCCGCTGGTAGAGGGCGGACTGGGCCAGGCGCAGCAGCCGCAGGCTCAGGAAGGGATCATTGCGAATCAGCCGGCTCATCTCGTGTATGCCCAGCCGTGGGCGGTTGAGTTCCGCCAGGACGCTCAGTGCGCTGAGCCGGTTGATCGGCATGATGCTGCCATGCACCGCTTCCGGACGGGCCAGGAAATAGCCCTGGAAGAGGTCGCAGCCGGCGTCACGGCAGTGCTGGAACTCCTGATGACTTTCGATCTTTTCGGCCAGCACCCGCAGCTTCGGGTTGTAGCGGTGAAGTTGCGCGACGGTCGCCCGGAGGGTGCCGGCGTCATAGGCCGGATATTCGAGCTTGACGATATCCGCCCAGGGCAGGAAGGGGTGGTTGCTGTCGGTCAGGACATAGTCATCCAGCGCGATGGTATAGCCGCGCTGATGCAGGGTCTGGAGGGCGGCAAGGGTGCTGTCGCTGGGGGTCACGGTCTCCAGCACTTCGATGACAATGGTGGCCGGATCGAACGGGATGTGGTGGCTCAGGGTTTCGGCCGTGAAATTGACGAAGGCCGGCTGCCCTTCACATACTTCGCCGATATCGGTGGCGGTGAAGGCGTTGAGCAGCACCTGACTGGTGGCGCGATCGCCATCAAGTTCGCTCAGTGTTGGTGCGGAGCTGTCAATCGGACGAAACAGCAGTTCGAAACCGGCCAGTTCGAGTCTGCGGTTGTAGATGGGCTGACGAGCGTAGAGCACACCCTGGCGAATGGCGTCAGTCATGATATTCCTTTCGGGTTTTGCACGAGCTGAGATCGGGTGGGTCGTGAAGGCAGCTCTGCTATCCTGTACTGCTTCACGGGCTTGCGTAACGGCTACTCCATGCCCGGGTATCTGTCCAGCGCCGGTTCCCTGTGGCGTTCCGAATGGCCATATCGGCAAAAATACATGCAATTTCATGATGCCGCATGACAACGACCGGCCGACGGCGCGGCAAGCGGCCTGAAACATTAAAGAAAGGCGATGTCCGGCCGACACGCACTGCGCATGGCGCAGCTTCCCGGTAGCGTGCGTTCGCTCGGACTGTTGTCATGACACCGCCCAGGGAGGACAAAAACCCATGTCGACCGCGCCTACCGAGCCGAGCCGACAGCCCACCGTACTGATCACCGGCTGCTCCAGCGGTATCGGGCAGGCGCTGTGCCGCGCCTTCGATGCAGCAGGCTACCGGGTCCTTGCCGGCGCCCGACGGGAAGAGGATCTGACCCGGCTGGCGGCTTCCGGCTGGACGCCGATCCGGCTCGACGTCAACGACGACAGCGCCATCGACGCGGCCGTCGACTCCCTTCGAACGCAGCTGACCGGTCTGGATGTGCTGATCAACAACGCCGGTTACGGCGCCATGGGGCCGGTACTGGATTTCGAGCGCGATCGCCTGCGTGCCCAGTTCGAAACCAATGTGCTCGCCCCGGTGGCCCTGACACGCGCCTGTCTGCCGCTGCTGAGCGCCCGGCAGGGCTGCGTGATCAACATCGGCAGTGTGGCCGGGCTGCTCACCTCGCCCTTTGCCGGCGCCTACTGCGCTTCCAAGGCCGCGCTGCACCGGCTGACCGAGGCCATGCGCATGGAGCTCGATCCGCTGGGCATCGATGTCATCCTGGTACGGCCCGGCGCCGTGGCGTCGAGTTTCGGCCAGCGGGCGCTCTCCGAATTTCATGCCCGGCTGCAGCCGGACTCGCCCTGGCAGCCCTGGCAGGAGGCCATCGACCGGCGGGCCATCTCCTCGGAGCGCCTGAAGCCCACGCCGGCTGACCGGCTCGCCCGGCAGCTGGTGGCGGCCGTGGCCCGCAGACGCCGGCCCCGGCTGATCCGGGCCGGTCAGGGCGGTGTCGCGGTCGCGCTGGCGGCACGATGGCTGCCCGGCGCGCTGCGTGAGCGGCTGCTGATCCGCTATTTCGGCCTTCATAAGCGAAACTGAATTTTGCCTGCCCGGTCCTGGGCGGGCCTTAAACACGGCCTTCGGTCGTGGCCGGATTCCCCCGGGTTAACCACTCTTGAATCGGTAGCCGGCGAACCTGTCTGCCGGGGTGGCAGTGCCGGCAGCGTCGAGTGATCGGAATTACGGGAGAAGAGGCTATGATCATCGGGCGTTCCCCGCGGTGGCATGCGCTGATCGGTACCATTCTGCTGGCCGGCGGACTCCTTTCGCAGGCCCATGGCGAGCCCCGGCTGCCGGAAGAGGACGGACAGGGCGCCGGGGAGATGATCCAGCCGGTCGAGCTGGATGTCCCCTTCGTGCCGACGCCCGAGGTGGTCGTGGAGCGGATGATGGCGCTCGGCGAAGTCGAGGCGGCGGACTATGTCATTGACCTGGGGTCCGGCGATGGCCGCATTGCGGTGGCGGCCGCCGAGCACGGTGCCGACCGGGTGCTGGGCGTGGATATCGATCCGGATCGGATTCGTGAAGGGCGCATGAGGGCCGAAAGGGTGGGCGTTGCGGAGCAGGTCGAATTCCGCCGCCAGGACCTGTTTGAAACGCCGATCGCCGAAGCCGATGTCCTGACGCTCTATCTGCTGCCTTCGGTCAATCGTGATCTGCGTCCGAAGATCCTGCATGACATGCAGCCCGGCAGCCGGGTGGTCTCGCACGCCTTCGACATGGATGACTGGCAGCCGGATGTGCACGATACCACCACCGGCCGGGATATCTACCTGTGGATCGTGCCGGCGGATGTGGCCGGACGCTGGCAGCTCACTCATCAGGGCCGCGATATTGCACTCGAGTTCAGCCAGCGTTTCCAGCGGCTTCAGGGGGGCGCCAGAATCGACGGTCGCCAGGTCACGCTGACCGAGGCTGAACTGCGGGGCGATCGTATTGCCTTTACCCTGGACGATGGCGGCACACCGATGCGTTTTCACGGCCGGGTCGAGGGGGATCGCATGCGTGCCGCCGAACCGGTGCCGGCCATGACGGGCGCATCGCCGGTGCAGCCCGCACAGGCGTGGCAGGCAAGCCGTGACAACACCTGAGGCAGCCGAGCCGCCGGCGCAGGGAGCGGGCCCCCGTGGTGCCCTGCGCGTGCGGGATGGCATTGCCATCATGGTGGGGGTGGTCATCGGGGTCGGCATCTTTCGAACCCCGCCGCTGGTGGCGGCGTATGCGGGCAGTGAATGGCTGTTCCTGGCAAGCTGGCTGATCGGCGGTATCATCACCCTGCTGGGGGCCATGTGCTATGCCGAGCTGGCATCGAGTTATCCGCATGCCGGGGGCGAGTATCACTTTCTTTCCCGGGCCTTCGGCCGCCGGATGGCCACGCTGTTCGGCTGGGCGCGGGGCGTGGTCATCCAGACGGGGGCCATTGCTGCGGTCGCCTTTGTCTTCGGTGACTACGCCACGCGCCTGCTGCCGCTGGGCGAGCATGGCGCAGGCTGGTATGCGGCGCTCGCCATCGCGCTGCTCACGCTGCTGCATCTGCGCGGTACCCGGCAGGGCGGGCTCGCCCAGCGCTGGCTGACCCTGCTGACCCTGATGGCGTGTCTGATGGTGATTCTGGCCGGCTGGCATCATGGCGGGCTGGCCGCGTCGCTGCCGGTCGGGACCGTACGTCCCGCGCTGCCGGAGCTGGAATTCCCGGCACTGGGAATGGCGATGGTGTTCGTGCTGCTGACCTTCGGAGGCTGGAACGAAGCCGCCTATCTCTCTGCCGACATGCGCGACCCCGGACGCAGCATGGTCCGGGTGCTGCTGCTCGGTACGCTGATCCTGGTGCTGCTCTACGGGGCGATCAATCTGGCCTATCTGAGTGTGCTGGGGCTGGAGGACCTGCGCAGCAGCGAGGCCGTCGCCGACGAGATGATGCGCCGGGCCATGGGCGAGGGAGGTGCGATGATCCTGACCCCGGTGATCCTGGTGGCGAGCCTGTCCACGCTCAACGCCACCCTGTTTACCGGCGCCCGGGTCTACTATGCCCTGGGGCGTGATCTGCCACTCCTGCGCTATCTGGGAAGATGGAATGCCCGGGGAGACCATCCTGCCCGCGGCCTGATCGTTCAGGCGGTCATGGCCCTGCTGCTGGTACTGATCGGCAGCGCCAGCCGGGACGGCTTTCAGGCCATGGTGGATTATACCGCCCCGGTGTTCTGGTTCTTTCTGATGATGGTCGGAATTGCCCTGATCGTGCTGCGCCGGAGCGAGCCGGCGCATCCGCGCCCCTTCCGGGTGCCCGGTTATCCGCTGGTTCCCCTGTTGTTCTGCCTGGTCTGTGCCGGACTGGTATATTCGAGCCTGCAGCATGCCGGCAGTGGCGGGCTGCTGGGCATCGCCATCGTGGCGCTGGGCTGCCCGCTGCTGATCCGCTGGCGTACGCCGGCTTCCTCCTGAGCCGTGGTCTATCCGGCAGGGGGCTGGCCGGGCTCTTCCTTCCAGCGCTGCGTGGCCACCTCCTCCTTGATGATCTCCAGCACCTCGACCATGGCTTCCTCGAGCGAGTGGCTGTCATCGCGCCCGATCCGGGTCATGACATCGAAACCGCTGTCGGCCAGCTCGCCGGCCAGCTCCCGGAATTCCGGCGAGCGCATGCCGATTACCGCTTCGCGGATCAGGCGGCTGACCACATCGGCCAGCGTCTCGTCGAGTGCCTCGACCACGCTGGCTCCCATCGGCATGCGGGACAGCCGGCGCATGCCGGGGTTCTCGGTGACGGCGCGGTGAATCAGCCCGGTCACCCAGGTCTCCACATGGTCGCGATTGTGCCCGTAGCCTTCGCTGACGATGGTGTTGACCCGCTGGGCGATATCGTCGATCAGCTGCTGCTTGCGTGGCCGCAGTACCCGTTCGACCACCTTTTCGGGCAGGCGGTTGCTCTCGCGGATCTCCTCCTGCAGGTTGCCCAGCAGCTTGAGCGCCACGCGATCGGAGAGCTCCTCCAGCAGGATCTGATAGTAGTGATTGAAAAACAGAAAGATGCGCCAGCGCGTCACATCAATGATGCCCATGCGCTGCAGCCGGACCATCAGTCCGATCACACGCAGAATACGCAGCATGCGAAAGCCACCGACCGGCAGGCAGCCCAGCACGTCGTACCAGTGAATGAAGGGGTAGTAGAACCAGCGGTAATAGCGGCGCTCGAGGATGGCCAGCGCCCAGCTGGCCAGTACATCGAACGCCAGAATGGCAACGAACCAGAGATCGATGGTGGTGAAGTGCCGGTGCAGCCACTCGCCGGCCTGGTGCAGCTGGGGTGAGAGGGACTGCAGCAGCGCCGGCAGTGGCGTCAGCACATAGAGGGTATCGAGCAGGATCAGTGCCAGACTCAGCGACACCAGGGCCACGATGGCACTGTCCCAGCCGATATAGAACAGCTCGCGCCAGCGGGGCAATGACCGATCGGCACGCTGCGTCTGCCATCTGCCGGGGGTCTCGCGACGGGCGTCGCCTGGTTGTTCGGTCATGTCAGCCTCCTTGATTGCTCGCAGTATCTCAGAGGCTCACGACCGTGGCGTCAAGCAGTTGCGTTCATTCCGGGGCGCGAGGCAGTTCGCGCTTGTGTGCCGTCTTGCGATACGCCTCGACAATGGTGCGCTCGACATGCTCGCTGACCGACCGGCCTTCCAGATAGTCGTCGATGTCATCGTAGCTGATACCGAAGGCGTCCTCGTCGGAGCGCTGCGGCGTCAGTGACTCCAGATCGGCGGTCGGGGTCTTGCCGGAGATCGACTCGTCGGCCCCCAGGGCATCGGCCACGGCGCGGATGCGGCGCTTGTTGAGTCCGCCCAGCGGGGTGATATCGCAGGCGCCGTCACCGAACTTGGTGAAAAAGCCCATCACCGCCTCGGCGGGATGATCGGTACCCACCACCAGACCGTCGTGGGTGCCGGCTACGGCGTACTGGGCGATCATGCGCTGACGCGCCTTGATGTTGCCGAGCACGAAATCCTCGTGATACGCGTCACGGAACTCGAGCCCCCCCTGTTTCAGCGTATCGAGCTGGGCGTCGCTGGCAGGCTTTACATTGATGCCCAGTTCCCGGTCGGGACGAATGAATTGCAGCGCGTGTCGGGCGTCGCTTTCATCGGCCTGTTCGCCATAGGGCAGGCGCAGTGCGTAAAAGGTGGCCGGGTAGCTCTGCTCGCGCAGGCGCTCCACGGCAAGCTGACACAGACGCCCGGCCGTGGAGGAGTCCAGACCGCCGCTGATGCCCAGTACCAGGGCACTCAGGCCATTGTCCCGGAGCTGGTGGCAGAGGAACTCGATGCGCTGCTCGATGGCCTGCTCGGCTTCGAAGCTGCCTTCGACGCCGAGGGCTTCGATGATTTGCGATTGCTGCGAGGTGGTCGCGGTGCTCATTGCCTGATGACTCCCTTCCTGCAGAAATGTAACGGCGACTCAGGAGGCCTGCGAGGACTGACTGGCCTGCCGATGGTAGTCGCTGATGCGATTGAGGGCGTAGTGGGCTGCTGCCATGCGCACCTCATTGCGATCGCCGTCGAAACGGCGGGTTTCGGAGAGCACGATATCGCCCGAATCGAAGCGAAAGCCCCAGGCGAAGCAGACCGTACCCACCGGCGTACCATCATCTCCCGCCGCCGGGCCGGCCACGCCGGTATTGGCCAGCGTGACGGTCGCATGGGTATTGTTCAGGGCGCCCTGGGCCATGGCGCGGGCGATCACCTCGCTGGTCAGCGAGTACTGCTCGAAGAGGCTATCGTCGATATCCAGATAGCGCTGCTTGGCCTCGGGCGAGTACACCACCAGCCCGGAATCCAGCAGCTGGCCGGTGCCCGGTATGCTGACCAGCTCCGAGACGATCAGACCTGCCGTGCAGGATTCCGCCGTGGCCATGACCAGCTGCTGCTCGGTCATGAACTCCACGACACGATTGAGTTCCCGTTCATCCATGAAACCGGCCTCCGTGACGGTCATTGTCGATTCATGACCACTACTGTCCCAGCCCGGGCGGGCGTTGGCCATTACCCAGGTTAGGCTTGGCTCGCCATGACCGGGGAGCACGGCGGCAAATCACGGTACTTCAGGGCCCGGTGGCGGGCAGGCCGTTGCAGATCTCGGCCCCCTGGGCACGAAAGGTGTCCAGCAGGGTGTCATCATCGGCATCGGTAATCAGGCTCCAGCGCCGCGGCAGCGGGGTCCAGTGCTGCTGGCTGGCCCGCCCGAGCTTGGTGGCATCGGCCATGACGTGGAGCCTGGCTGCGCGCTGGATCATCGCCTCCTTCAGCCAGGCCTGCTCGGGACTGGCTTCACACAGCCCCATCCCGGCCACGACGCCATCGGCGCTCATGAATACCCGATCCACGCTGACCCGCCCCAGCGCAGCGTGGGCCAGACGGCCATGGGTGGTCATGCTCGGCACGCGCAGATCGCCGCCGAGCACGGTGACGTGTCCTTCCGGCAGGTCACCGAGCGCGGCGAGTGCAGTGAGGTTGTTGGTCAGCACATGCAGGCCGCGTCTGGCCCGCAGGCAGTCGGCCAGTGCCGCGGTGGTGGTGCCGCCATCGAGCAGCAGGGTTTCGCCATCATGCACCTGCTCCAGCGCCAGCTGGGCCAGTCGGGCCTTGATGTCCCCCTGACGCTCGCGACGCTGCTCCAGGGTGAGTTCGGGTTCGCGAGGGCCGAGGCGCGCCGTGGCGCCCCCGTAGGTACGCACGACCAGCCCCTGTTCGGCCAGCGCGCCCAGATCGCGTCGCACCGTGGCTTCCGAGACCCCGAAGTGGGCACACAGGGCTTCCACTTCGGTCATGCCGGCAAGCACGGCATCGAGCATGGCCTGACGGCGTCGGGCAACCTTCATCTTCTTCTCCCGCAACAACCCCGAGTCGTGACCGATTGTGGCATGTTGTTCGCTGCAGTGTGTCGATCACTGACCCAGGGAAATGCCGTGGCGAGCAGCGACAATATCGGAAAGTTCCGGCACATAGCGCTCGCCTTCCCCATCGGCTTCGGCCTGGGCATAGAGATCGCGGACTGCCCGGGCAACACCGGCCTCCATCTGCAGGCTTTCCGCCAGCTCGACCAGATAGCGGGTGTCCTTGTGCGCGTTGGTCAGCGCAAAGGGATGGGCGTTGCGATCGCGTTCGAGCACGTACTGAAAGAAGGTGCGGTAGAAGCCGCTGTCCATGCGTGACCCCCGGATCACGCTATCGAACACCTGGGGGGTGATACCCGCCCGGGCGCCAATGGCGAGTGCTTCGGAGAAGATGGCGCCATAGCCCATGGCAAGGAAGTTGTTGAGCAGCTTCATGGTATGGCCGGCCCCGGTAGGCCCGACATGAATGATGCGTGCCGCCCAAGTCGAGATAACCGGTTCGAGCCGAGCGAGCGTGGCGTCGTCGGCGCCCACGATGGCCTGCAGTTCCCCGCTCTGGGCCTGAGCCGGAATGCCCCCCAGCGGCGCATCGATGAAGGTAATGCCGTCCTCGGCCAGCGATCGGGCGAGCTCTCGGGTCAGGGTGGGCTGTGAGGTCGAGCAGTCCACGATGATCAGATCGCGTCCGCCGGCCTGACGTGCCCCGGTCTGAAGACCGTCATCACCGGTCACGATCCGCTCGATCTGCGGGGCGCCGGGCAGGCAGAGAAAGACGATATCGCATCGGGCGGCCATTTCGGCCGGGGAGCTGACTTCCTCGGCGCCCAGGGCGGTGAGTTCCTCGACGGGACGGCGGTTGCGGTGACCCATGACGGTCAGCGGATAGCCGGCACCGAGCAGATTGCGGGCCATGCCTTCACCCATCAGGCCCAGACCGATGAATCCGATTCTTTCCATGATGGCAGCTCCTTTCGTGTGGTGTCGGACATGCGGTTCGGGCGGGGCTCAGGCCGTATCGGCATACCGGGTGGCCAGTTCCACGGCCTGGCGCAGCGCTTCGAGCATGCTGCGTTCATCGGCAAGGCCCTGGCCTGCGATATCAAAGGCGGTGCCGTGGTCGACCGAGGTACGAATGACCGGCAGGCCGACGGTGACGTTGACGCCGGCTTCAAGCCCCATGACCTTGACCGGGCCATGTCCCTGGTCGTGATACATGGCGACCACGCAGTCGAAGTCACCGCGCCCGGCGCGGAAGAAGAGAGTGTCCGCCGGCAGAGGCCCTTCGACGTCCCAGCCGCGGGCACGCAGGATATTGATGGCGGGAACGATCTTCTCTTCCTCTTCGCCATGGCCGAACAGGCCGTTCTCCCCGGCATGCGGATTGATGCCGCACACCGCGATGCGTGGACGCTCGATGCCGGCGCGCGTCAGGGTGGCATGGGCACGCTCGATGGTGCGCTGGACCAGGCCGGGTTCGATGCGAGCGATGGCATCGAGCAGGCCCATGTGAGTGGTGACGTGAATCACCTTCATCTTCGGGGTGACCAGCATCATCGAGACTTCATCGATGCCGGTCAGGTGAGCCAGCAGTTCGGTATGTCCCGGAAAGATATGCCCGCCGGCATGCAGTGCCGCCTTGTTGAGCGGCGCGGTGCAGATGGCATCGAGCTCGCCGGCCCGGGTCAGCTCGACGGTACGGGCAATATACTGATAGGCGGCGTCACCGGCGATGGGCGAGACTTCCCCCCAGGCCAGATCGGCGGGGATCAGACCGAGATCGATGCAGTCGACGGTGCCCGGGTCGAACCGGGCCTCATCGGGCCGGGTAATGGCTCGTACCTCCAGCGGGCTCTCCAGCCGATGCGCGGCCTCTCCGAGACGGCCGGCATCGCCGATCACCAGCGGACGGCAGAGATCGTGAACCGAGGCGTGTGCGAGGCTCTTGATAATGATTTCCGGGCCAACGCCGGCGGCGTCGCCCATGGTAATGCCGACTACGGGTCGCTCGCTCATGTCTCTTCCTCGTTGCGTGTCATCGTGCCGGGTCCCTGCTGACTGAAGCCATGTTCGTCCGGGGTGGAAGCAGCCGCGCTGCCGCGATAGCGCTGCCAGAGTCGGGCCAGTGCGGTTTCATCACCGAAGCCGCCGGCCTTGGTGATGACGCGCAGCGGCGCGCCCTCGAGTTCGGTCAGCAGCCCGGCCATGCCGGTATCGGGCTCCTCGATCAACTGCAGCGTGTCGATCCCGGCGCTGGTCAGCAGGGCGCGGGCGGTCTCTCCGCCGGTTACGAAGAGTGTGCCGACCCGGGAAAGCGTTGGCGCCAGCAGCTCGCCGAGATGCCTCGCCAGCAGTGGCCCCTCGGCCGGATTGCGATCACTGCTGCAGGCGATGGTCACCAGTACATCGAGTCCCTGTGCGAGGGCCTCGCCCAGGGCGTGCCCCGTCGCGTTGCGGATGGCGTCATCAGGTGTGCGGCGCAGCTGATCGGGGGTGAGTTCGAAAACGCGCAGCCGGCTGCTGGCCCGTTGCTTCAGCTGTTGCGCCTGCTGCAGGGAAACCTCGGTCATGCTGCCAACGACGCTCAGCATCGGCCGATGCGTGTCAGGCCGCTGGCGATCCGGCAGGGGTTGCGTGGGGGGCTCGGCGCTGCCCATCAGACCGAATGCTTCCGGCAGGTGCCGGCCCAGTCCGGCCGATCCTACATGGAAGACCCCCGTCAGGGCAGCTGAAGCGCTCGCGAGCCGGGCCAGATCACCATCATTTTCACCATCGCAGATCACGGCCTGATAGCCCTGCTGCCGGAACGCCTGCAGCTGTCGGGCGAGCTCTTGAATGGTGTGACGCAGCTGCTCCAGATCAAGATGAACCGTTCTCAGCCCGACGGCCTGCAGCATGGCGACCAGATCGGCGCGCCCGGCGAGCCCTTCGTTGCGCCATATTTCACTCTCTTCCACCGGCTGATCGTGCAGCCACTGATGACCGTTGCGTGTGGTGCGCCCGGTGGCGGGGAAGGCCGGAGCGACAATCGCCATACCGGCCAGCGGTACCAGTGCGGCAATTTCAGCGGCCACATTGCCGCGCAGGGTGGAGTCGAGCTTCTTGAACAGATGGCGATAGCCTCCCTGCCACTGCTGCCAACCGTCGACACAGCGCTGAGCCGCTTCATCGGGTGACAGGCGGCGGCTGTCGGTATCGATGGCGACCACGTCGGCCGCTGCCCCCGCATCGGGCGAGAGCGAGATCAGGGTGCGCAGTCCCCGGCTGGCACAGCCGACTGCGCTGTCTGCCGTGCCGGTCAGGTCGTCGGCCAGGATCAGCAGTGAAGTGGTGGACGGCGGCGAAGCAGTTCGGTTGCTCCGGGGCGCAGGAGTAGCGGTCGACATGGCAAGTGTCCGATCAATGATTGATCATAAAATGATTGAATTGATCAATATTGGCAAGTAGACCATCGCAGGGTGATCGCCTGGAAATACTTCGGAACCTTTGTTAACCGGAGCTTTTCAGGATATTTTGGGATCGGTCATTTTTGATTGTTTTGATCATTTGTGTCCTGGTTCATGCGTCTGCATCCGGAGGGGAATCGGGCCGTCGGGCTTCGAGGATCAGCCTCCTCACCTCCTCGAATGAGCGGCTGTGCTGACACGCGAGGCGATGTATGTCGTCGAATTCGGGGGCGACGTGCAGTTCATGGCCATCGAGCAGACCAATCTTGATCCGGGCTTCGCCCAGCGGCGTGGTCACCGTCTCGGTATGCCGCTCGAGCGCCAGTCGTGCACATTCATGCCGGCGCACACCGAAGGTGGGGGTATGTCTCAGCAGCAGCCCTTCCAGTCCTGCGACATCGGACGGGCGGGCAAGGACGGTGACCAGCGTGCCGGGGCGGGACTTCTTCATGGTGACCGGTGTATGGAACACGTCCAGTGCGCCGGCCTCCAGCAGCAGTGACAGCGCATGGCCCAGCTGCTCGCCGGTGGCATCATCGAGCTGGCACTCCAGTACCGTGATCGATTCGCGGGCAGGCGCAGCGGGTTGTTGCTCGACGGGTTGCTGCTCGAACAGTACCGCACGCAGCACATTGGGGTGATCGAAGTCGCGACGGCCGGCGCCATAGCCGATCCGCAGCGGGGTGGCCGCCGGCAGTGTGCCGAACTGCCCGACCAGCACCTGCAGAAAGGCGGCGCCGGTGGGGGTGGTCAGCTCGCCGGGAGCGTCGAAAGCCGACAGCGGAACATGGCGCAGCAGCTCCAGGGTGGCCGGCGCCGGAATCGGGAAGCGGCCATGGGCCATACTGACCACGCCATGACCGACCGGGACCGGGGAGGCCGTGAGGATGTCGATGTCGAGCTGCTCCAGCGCCAGGCAGACGCCGAGGATGTCGATGATCGAATCCATTGCCCCGACCTCGTGCAGGTGCACCTCGGCCGGGTCGATGCCGTGGATGCGTCCTTCGGCTTCGGCAATGGCGGTAAACAGTGCCTGCGCCCGCTGCCGTACCCGTGATGGCAGGTCGGCGGTTGCGAGCATGGCGAGGATGTCGCCGGCGCGGCGGTGGGGGTGGTCATGGGCATGAGCGTGATGATGAGCGTGTTCGTGCCCATGATTGCCCGGCTGGATGTGCAGCAGTCGGGCGCTGATGCCGCAGCGGTCGACCCGTTCGCAGGCCAGTTCGAAGTCATCCAGCGGCAGGCGCTGCAGGTCGCATTGAATGCTCCCGATATCGGCGCCCAGATCGATCAGCGCCGCCAGCAGCATGTCGCCGGCGATGCCAAAGGTACAGTCGATATGCAGTCGGTTCATGACCCCGGGGCGTCCGCGTTGTGGGAGAAGTCGACCGGTGCCGGGTTCACGCCGTGTGCCACCAGGCCGAGAATGCTGGCGGCCTGCCAGGCGGCGCCAAAGCCGTTGTCGATGTTGACCACGCTCATGCCGGTGGCACAGGCCGAGAGCATGCCGAGCAGGGCGGTGACGCCCTGCAGGCTGGCGCCGTAACCCACCGAGGTGGGGACGGCAATCACCGGATTGCGTACCAGCCCGGTGACCACACTGGGCAGGGCGCCTTCCATGCCGGCGACCACGATCAGCACGTCGGCGCGGGCGATCGCGGTGCGATGGGCGAGCAGCCGGTCGAGCCCGGCCACGCCGACGTCACTGAGCCGGGCCACTTCCACACCCAGCCACTCCAGCGTCTGGGCCGCTTCCTCGGCGACCGGCAGATCGGAGGTGCCGGCGCAGATCACGGCGACCCGACCCGGCAGGCGCCCGGGGGCCTCTCCCCAGCGCAGCAGCCGGCTGGCAGGGTCATAGGTGCCCCCGGGATGATCACGCAGCACGCATTCGGCGCGCTCGGCATCGAGCCGGGTAACCAGCGCGCGCCGGTGACGCTCGCGCAGGCAGGTCACGATGGCGCTGATCTGTTCGGCCCGCTTGCCTTCGCCGAAGATGACTTCAGGGACACCGTTGCGTGCCTCGCGGTCATGGTCGACGCGGGCAAAGCCGAGATCGGCGATGCGCTCGTTGTCGCTGTGTTCACTCATGGGTGGTCCGTGTGTCGGGCTCGAGCATGCGGGTCATGCTGCCACTGCGATAGCCGGCAAGATCGAGCGTGACCCAGTGATAACCCAGTTCGGTGAGCTCGCTGACCAGCCGGTCATGATGTTCGAGCAGGCGGGGCATGTCGGCGGGTGCGACTTCGATACGGGCGAGTTCGCCATGGTGGCGTACCCGCAGCTGCCCGATGCCCAGGGCACGTACCCGGCGCTCGGCTTCGGCGATACGCTCGAGCTTTTCCAGCGTGATCCGTTCGCCATAGGCCACCCGGGAAGAGAGACAGGCCAGCGAGGGCTTGTTCCAGGTGGGCAGGCCCATGGCCTGCGAGAGTTCGCGAATCTCGGCCTTGTAGAGCCCGACCTCGTGCAGCGGCCCGCGCACGCCGTGTTCACGCGCGGCGATGGTGCCGGGGCGATGCTCGCCGATATCGTCGGCAATCAGGCCGAACACGATATTGTGCAGGCCGGCTTCGACCATGACCGGTGCCAGATGAGTGAACAGCCCGGACTTGCAGTAGTAGCAGCGACTGGCGTCATTGTCGGCGTAGCCCGGGATGTCGAGCTCCGAGGTCCGGATCACCCGATGTGGTGCGTTCAGCTGCCGCGCCAGCTCGCGGGCAGCATCGAGCTCCTCATAGGGGTAGGATTCGGAGTCGGCAGTTACCGCCAGTACATGTTCCCTGCCCAGCGTGTCCAGCGCCACGGCCAGTAGAAAGGTGCTGTCGACACCGCCGGAGAAGGCCACCACGACATCGCCCATTTCACGCAATACTGCGCGCAGCTGCTCGAGCCTGGCCTCCAGCGCCGTGCCCTCGCTGACGTCATGGGTCAGCTGTGGTCCGCTCGGGCCAGCGGGTGGGTCGACCGAGACATGTTCGATCCGATTGCTAAAGCTCACATCGCTCATGAAAATCCTTCCGGGATTGTGCGCATCCGGTGATCATTCATCCACATAGGGAACGGTCAGCGGCCCCAGCGGCATGACCGCGACTCGCATGCCGTTACCATAACGCTTTTGCAGCGTGGCGAGGGTGGCTTCGATGTCGTGCGTCGGCTCCAGCAGGGCCCGGCGCGTATGGTCGTCGCTCAGGGTGGAGTAGAGCATCACGTTGGCAAAGCTCTGGATGACCGCCTGCTTCTGGACCTGCCACTGATCGAGCATGGCAAACTCCGGGTCCTCGATCATCTCGAGCAGGGCCTGCGGGGTATCGGCCATGGTCAGAATTTCGGCGAACTTGCCGTGCTCGGGAATGCCATCCGAGCACTCTGCCGCCATGATGATGGTGCCGCCCTCGCGCACGATCTTGTGCGCCGCGCTCATGCCCTTGACCGCCTGATAGAGGTTCTGATCGAGCGGATAGCCGGAGTTGCCGGTGATCACGACATCGAAGCGTTCGTCACAGCGCACCATGGCGTGTTCGAGTTCATGTTCACAGCCGCGGCGGTGGGCCTCGGTCATGTCGCCGGCGAAGACCTTCGTGATCGCCTTGTCGCGATTGAGGGTGACATTGAGCATGAAGTGCGGTGGGCAGAGCGCATTGATCTCGCGGGTCATCGCCTGCAGCGGATTGTCCGCCATGTTGCCCCAGGTCGAGCGCGGATCGCCGATCATGCGGGCGTTATGGAAGGTCATGATGGTCTCGAGCCCGGCAATGCCCGGCATGATCCCCTTGGGCCCGCCGGAGAACCCGGCAAAGAAGTGCGGCTCGATGAAGCCGGTGACGATGCGAAAGTCGGCCTCGACATAGCGGCGATTGAGCCAGGAGGGGCAGCCGAAGCTGTTGTCGCCGACGTTGATCAGCTCGTCGTAATTGTCGCAGTGGTTGTTGATGATCTCGATGTGATCGACCACCCAGTCGCCCAGCATGCCGCGCAGCTCGTCTTCGGTCTGATCGCGGTGGGTGCCGGTGCCATTGATGATGACGAAATGGTCATGCGGGACATGAGCGAGCGTGTCGATCAGCAGTGGCACCAGCAGATGATTGGGCGTCGGGCGGGTGATGTCGCTGATGACGATGGCGACCCGATCCTCGGCCCGCACCATCTCCTTCAGCGCTGGCGTGTCGATGGGCGCGTCGAGCGCGGCGCGAATGGCGTCCTCGGGCGCTGCGAGGGCGTGCTGGACCGGTGGCTCGACCACGAAGGTGTCCTCGGGCAGGTCGAGGGGGAGTTCGCCCCGACCGTAGAGCAGTGATGTCTGCATGTTGTCTCCTGCCGGATTGAAGCGGCCGGCTCGGTGGCCGCTTCGTTCAGCATAGCCTGCATGATTGACGCCGGGCCGTTCAGGCGCTGTCCGCGGTGGGGCGGGGCGCCTCCTCCGAAGCGTTTGTGGCATCGCGCTCGACGGTACCATCGATCCCGCGGCGGCGCTGCCAGCGATCCACCAGCATGACGGCAGCTGGCCCCAGCAGCGCAGTGGTCAGGGTCGAAATGGAAATCTGCGACGTCGCAATGGACACCAGATCCTGATACTGCTGCGCCTCTGCAGCGCTCATCATGCCGGAACCGGCAGCTACCGAAGCAGCCGCTGCGATGGCGGCCGGTGTACCAGCAGCATTGCCGGCAGTAGTTGCCTCCGAAATTGGTGCGATTACGCTGCGTTCACGGAACAGCCGAAAGACCAGGATGCCGATCCCCCCGGTCAGTACCGTGGTCATTACCCCAAGCAGCAATCCGGCGCCCACGACCTCCGGGTTGAAGAAGGCCGCCAGGTTCATGTTGGCGCCAAGCGCAAAGGCGAAAAAGGGAACCGGTAGAATCTCGCCGGGCTTGAGGAAGTTGCGAATATCTTCGTCGAGATTGCCCAGTAGCATGCCCAGTGCGATCGGCAGCAGTACGGCAATGAAAGCGATGACTGGAAACTGGGAGCCCAGCAGACCCAGTGACATCAGGGTGAAGAAGGGGCCATCGTTGAGTGACAGGATGGCAACGGCGCCAGTATCAGAACGGTTTCCGTACTGACTGGTCAATGCAGCATACATACCTCCATTGCCGTTGGTCATGGCGGCTATGATGGCCACCGTTGACAGTCCCAGCAGACCATTGAAGGGTCCGAACAGCCATCCCAGGGTGATCCCGACTGCCAGACCGGTCAGATACTTGGCGGCAACCAGCAGCACACCTTTCTTGAGCGCATGGCCCCCTACTCGCAGATTCATCTGACTGCCGGAGCAGAACAGGAACAGCGCGATCAATACCAGCGCACCATCCTTGAAAAGCTCCTGCGAGAAACCGCCAATGCGCAGAAACTCATAGTGCCCGTCACCGGTCTGACCGGCGCCGAGCCACTGCAGAGATGATGTCACCCAGGGGAGGTGCTGCTGGTCCACTGTATTGAGTGTGGCACCCAGCAGCAGTGGTATTACCATCAGGCCGCCAGGGACCTTCTCGACATTGGCTAGCAGGCGCATGACTGAACCTCCTGACTGTGATCGTCAAACCGGTATTGCGCTGGTCATTGATATTGATCGGAACAATATAAAAATGATTGATTCGATCATTACAGGCAATGCCACTATCGCCGCATGATGGATGGTTTTTCCGTATATAGCTGTAAATAAACGGTTTCAAGTGAGTGTGAGATTGCTCTAGTAAGACCAATGTCCAATAGGCTTCCGGATTATTGATCGAACCGATCGAAGGGCCTGCCTCGATTTTTTGGCAAATCGATGGTTGAACTACACTGTTTGTTGTCGAACCGGGAAAGCAGGAGGCTTTCATGGATATTCGCACGGACAGTGCCATGCGCACTCCCGAAGGCGAAACGCTCGGACGGGTGATCAGTGCCAACGAGCACTACGTCAAGATCGAGACCGGGGCCGGCAAGCATCGCTGGGTGCCGCGCAAGCTGGTACGTGAAGAGGATGAGGGGCTGGTGGCCGATCAGGCGATCGACCGCCAGGCACGGATCGAGGATGTGGATCCCGCCATTGATATGGGCAACGGCTCGGGTCGGGTCGATGAAGCTGCCCGGGAGACCTTCCCTGCCAGTGACCCGCCCGACTTTACGCCCGACAGGAACTGAGCGGCTTCAGTGCCGTGTGCACGGGCCGTCGTGGCCGAGCGGGGTGGCGGCCATGACGGCCGTCTTTCGGCGGCGTCCTGTCAGTCAGTCTCGGCTGCCACGACGATCCGGGCACGGCCGGCGCGCTTGGCGCGGTAGAGGGCGCGATCGGCCTGTTCCAGCAGCTGGGTCATGTTGCTGCCCTGATGCGGCGCTTCGACCAGCCCGGCCGAAAAGCTGCGCTGTTCGATCACGCCCCCGGCCACTGTCAGCCGCCAGTCGCGAAACCGTTCGAGAATCATGCCCAGGCGCCGCTCGGCGACGGCAGCGCTGGCGCCGGGCATGGCCACCACAAACTCCTCGCCGCCATAGCGACAGGCAATATCGCTGGTGCGCAGCATGCCTTCCATCAGGCGGGCGATCGCGCGCAGTACCTCATCACCGATGTCGTGCCCCCAGGTGTCGTTGAGCTGCTTGAAGTGGTCCAGATCCAGCAGCACCAGCGAGAGCGGCTGCTCGCTTGTGGCGCGGCTCAAAAGACCGGGCAGTTCGGCTTCCAGATGGCGGCGGTTGTAAAGCCCGGTCAGCGCATCCCGATAGGCGTCCCGGGTCAGCTGCTGGCGCAGCCGCAGATTGATCACGGCCAGTGTCATGGCCCGTGCGGCATCGCTGGCCATGCGCTCCAGGCGCGCGCGATCCTCGTCATCCTCCGGAGTACCGCGCAGGGTCAGCTTGCCGATGGCGCCGGCGGCGCTCTCCAGTCGTTCTTCATGATGAAAGACGTGCTGTTCGCAGCCGGCGCTTCCCCAGTGGATGCGATGGGCTTCACCTTCGAGCTCCTCGAAGCGCAGTGCCAGTTCGCCGCAGACTTCGGGAAAACAGCCCGGCAGTTCCTGCTCGAGCAGGGCCGGCAGGTCGGAGGGATCGGTCAGGCCGTAAAGCCGGGCGCTCAGCTGGTTGAGATGGCGGCGGTTTTCACCGTAACGCGCCAGACGCTGATTGAGCAGGTGAAGCTCGTTCTCGGCCTGCTTGCGGGCGCTGATGTCATGCACCATCTCGTAGATCAGCCGGCGTC
Organism: Kushneria sinocarnis; assembly: GCF_003633775.1. GTDB lineage: Bacteria > Pseudomonadota > Gammaproteobacteria > Pseudomonadales > Halomonadaceae > Kushneria > Kushneria sinocarnis. Next base: position 98,493 of record NZ_RBIN01000008.1, on the reverse strand, counting down.
CGCCCAGCGTGATCGGAGCCGTGAAGACTTCCACTTCACGGATTTGGCCGTCTCGGCCGAGATGCCGGGATTCGAAGTGGCTGCCGCCGTGCTCCAGCGAACGCTGGATGCGTTCACGGATCACCTCGAGCGGCGTCATGACCAGCTCGTCGAGGTGCAGCCGGCGCAGGGTTGCCAGGGGGTAGTCGTAATACTCGACCGCGGCCGGGTTGGCGTCCACGATCCGATTGTTGTCGGGGTCGATCAAAAGCTTGATGGCGTTGCCGCTTTCAAAGGTGCTGCGATAGAGCTCGGCGTTCTCCTGCAGCAGGGTGATGGCCTGACGCTGATTGCTGATGTCCTCGATGACCCCGAGATGGTGCCCATCGGGTAGCGGGGTGATCAGCCAGCGGGTCCAGAGTGGCGCGGGGTGGTGACCGGCCAGGCTGATCTCGTGTCTGAAGGGGGTGGTGTCGCCATCAGCCACGGCCGCCTGCCAGCGCTGCCAGTGGCGCCGGATGGCCGGGCGCTGGTCGTTGCCCACCAGTTGCCAGATCTCCTGTGGGGCCTGATCCGAGGCTTCGCCGAGCAGACGCTGCAGGGCCGTGTTGTGCTGTTCGAGTCGGCCCTGCTCATCGAACACCACCAGCCCCATGGGCGCCATGTCGAAGATGGCCTGAAGTCGGCTGCGGACGTTGCCGAGCTCCTGTTCCCGCTCCTTGCCGGCCTGGATGTCGATGGCGGCCCCGACGACCCGGGTAGCGTGGCCGGCGGTGTCGGTGGCCATGATCCGGCCGTTGACCAGCAGCCAGCGCCACTCCCCCCGGCTGTCGAGCAGGCGATGCTCCGAACGCCAGTGATCGGTACGACCCGCCAGATGATCCTGCAGGCTGCGTCGGACACGTTCGCGATCATCGGGATGAACCAGTTCGCGAAACCGGGTGAGCTGGTGGGGCAGGCCCTGCGTCTCATAGCCGAGCAGCCGGGCGAACTCCCGCGAGGTATGGATCAGTCCCTGCTGGGGGGACTGGTCCCAGACGCCGGTAGCGGAGCCGGTCAGGGCCAGCTGCCAGCGCTGCTCCTGATCGGCCAGGGCGTGCCGTGCTTCCTCCAGTGCCTGATAGGGAGCCCGGATCCGGGCCAGAAATACCGCCCGGAACACCAGGGTATAGGAGATCGCCTTGTAGACATGACCGATGACATTGAACTCATCGGTGGCGGTGCTGTAGAGCGTGAAGCAGATTTCCGCCAGGGCCGTGATCCAGGCTGCCACTGCCAGTAACCGGCGCGTATTGCGGTCGCCCGGCGCCCGGCCCTGCAGCAGGGCCGCCCCCGCGCACAGGCTGAGCAGGGCCAGCCCCCACTCGGCTTCGACCTTGAGCGGGGTCAGCCCCTGCCCGGGCACGAACAGCGCCGGGAGATGGCCCGGCGGCCGGAAGCCGCCGTACAGCAGCACCAGGCCGACCAGGGTCAGACAGGTGACGACAAGCCGCACGCGTGCGGGGCCCCACTCCCGCAACGGCATTGCCCCGAGCGCCAGCAGACCGCTGATGGCAAACAGCCGTGCGATCAGCCAGAAGTAGATGCTCTGATTCAGCGAGCCCGCCCGGAACAGGCCGGGCATGCCCTCCATGGTCAGTACATGCAGCACGTCGCCGAGCCCCGAGAGGGCGAACAGGGTGCCCATGACGACATAGGGCCCGGGCACAGGCTGACGATAGCCGTTGAAGATCGACAGCGGCACCAGCAGTGCGACGATGATGCAGACCAGCTCGACCAGGGTATGAAAGCCGAGATAGGCCCTCAGCGAGGCAAACAGCGCCCTCTCCGGCAGCAGGCTCAAAAGCAGCAGGGCCACTGTCAGCGCGCCCAGCAGGCTGCCGGCTCGACCGGCGAGGGCATGGCGCAGAACGGCAGGAAGTGAAGTCATGTCAGCGACGGATCGGGAAGGGCTTGAGGGCACATGATAATGAACCGGCTGCCACGACCGGAGCGAGAGAAAGGGCCTGACGGACCATCAGCTCGTGCTTTTGTCGGCGGGTCGGCCGGGGCAGGGTGCCGGGGCTACTCCCGCCAGTCATGACGCCGGCGATAAAGATAGACGCCGCCGAGCCCCGCCGAGCGCACCAGCGTGAACAGGGTGAAGGCGAGCCAGAGACCGTGATTGCCGAGGGGCTGGGTCAGCCACCAGGTCGGCAGATAGAAGGCCACGGCCAGGATCAGGGTATCCCGCATGGGGCGGGTTGCGGTGGCACCGATGAACACGCCATCGAACAGGTAGCTCCAGACGGCGACCAGCGGCATGAGGATGATCCAGCCGAGATAGCGGTCGGCGAAATTGCGCACCGAGGCAAGATCGGTCAGCAGCGCGATCAGATCGCTGCCCCACAGGGCGAAGATCAGGGAGGCGCCGCCGGCCGTGAGCAGCGACAGCAGCAGGCAGGCGCGTACCGTGATCGCAAAATCCTGCCAGTCATGCCGGCCGGCAGCCCGTCCGGTGAGTGCTTCGGCGGCATTGGCGAAGCCGTCCAGACCGTAGGAGGTCATCATCACCAGCTGCATCAGCACGGCATTGGCGGCCAGCGGGGTGTCCCCGAGGCGTGCGCCCTGCGAGGTAAAGAAGGCCATCGCGAACAGCAGGCAGAGGGTGCGCACAAATAGATGACGGTTGACGCGAAAGAGCGTGGCATAGGCGCTCAGCTGCTTCAGCGGACGCGCATCGAACCCCCCGGACAGCCGGCCCAGACGCTGCCGGACCAGCATGATGCCCACGCCCAGGGTGGCGTACTCGGCCAGTGCCGAAGCCGTGGCCACACCGTTGCTGGTCATGCCGAAGCCGAGCACGAACAATAGATCCAGCACGATATTGAGGCCATTGGTGGTCAGCATCAGGATCAGGGTGACCCGGCTGTTCTGCTGGCCCAGGAACCAGCCGATGATGGCGTAATTGATCAGCACCGCGGGGGCGGCAAGAATGCGGATATGGGCATAACCCTCGGCCAGTGCCCGGGTGTCGGGCTCGCCGTGAAGCAGCCAGAGGCCCGCATCGATCAGTGGTTCGGAGAGCACGATCAGCGCTGCCCCCAGGCCGAGGGCAATGACCAGCGACTGGCCGAGCAGGTTGCGCAGGGCCTGATCGTCATCGGCGCCGTAGGCCTGGGCGGCGAGGCCGGTAGTGCCCATGCGCAGGAAGCCGAAGCCCCAGAACAGGAAGCTGAACAGGGTGGCCCCCAGGGTCACCGCCGCGAGGTAGCGAGCGTCCGGCAGGTGGCCGACCACGGCGGTATCCACCAGCCCCAGCAGGGGCACGCTGATGTTGGAGATGATGATCGGCCAGGCCAGCCGGCGGATTTCACCGAAACGCTGGCGGGACGCCGCGGGCGTAGTACTCACGAAGACTCCTGACGGGGGCGGGCAATCACGGCGAGGGGCGATGGTGGCGAGCCGGCGTCTGTCCTGCAACCCCTTTGATTCCTGAACTACTTTGTTAAGGTAGCGATAATTCAGAAACGGCGTACACGAATATGCCGCCTTGCGGGTCGTTCAGGGAACCCGGGGCAGGGGGCAGGATAACCGACAACGATCGCTCCCGCTGTCCGAATCCGACAACCAGAAGGAACAGAAACATGCCTCATGCAAGGTTTTACGCCGGTCTGGGGGCCTCGCTGGGGGGGCTGCTGCTGGCCGTGCCGGCTCAGGCCGCTGTGACCGATGTCGATTATCTCTCTCCGGGTATTCAAGTGCCGAGTGCCGATATCGAGCTCTACAACAACAAACAGAGTGGGGTACGTCTCAATGGCGGGCTGACCCTCTATGGCTTTGGCGCGGCCACTCGCAATGCCAATTTCGGTGCCTCCGAAAGCATCGGTGGCACGCCTGCCAGCCGTCATCCCGCCTGGTGGGAAGCGACGGCGATGCCGACCCTGACCGGGGAGGTGGATCTGCCGAATGCCGGTACGGCCTTTGCCGGGGTAACGGCCGTGGGCAACATGACCCGTGGCAATGCCTACGGTGATGCCAGCGGGGCCACCCCGGATCACCCCGAGGATGCCCGCATCGACCGGGCCTATGCCGGCTGGCGTAGTGGCGGGCTGTTTGCCGAGTCGCTCGGCGAGGATGCCCTGACCGTCTCGTTCGGCCGCCAGCAGTTCGAGTTCGGCGAGGGCTTTCTGGTCGGTGACGGCTTTCTCGATACCGGCAAGTATGGCGGCTACTACATCGGCGCCAGCCAGGGCTTTCACAACTCGGCCGTGGTCTCACTGGATACCCACGGCTGGCACGGCGATCTGTTCCACCTCAAGGAGGATCAGTACGTGCGCAACGGGCCGGATACCGAAACCAGCATGAACGGCGTCAACGCCAGCTACCGGCTGGGCGATCGCGCCAAGTTCGGTGCGGCGGTGATGCACACCTACAACAGCGACAACACCGCGCTGGACGGTACCGACATCTATAACCTGCGGGCCAAGGGCAAGCCGTTTGCCGCCATTCCGGACCTGTCGATCGGCGGTCAGTACGTCTACGAGGACAACGACGACAACGGAATCAGCGATGATGCCTGGTATGCCCAGGTGACCTACCGCTTCAGCCGGGTCCGCTGGACGCCCGAACTGGCCTACCGTCACGCCGAATTCAGCAGCAACTACGATACGGTCTTCTACGACTTCGTCAGCGGCTGGGGCAACTGGTTCATGGGCGAGATCGTCGGTGAGTACATGCTGTTCAACAGCAACCTCGATGCCGACATGCTCAAGGCCTCGATCCAGCCGACCGACTCGCTGGAAACCGGCGTGATCGGCTACAACTTCCGCTATCACAATGCCAGCGCGGCCTCGACCAGCAGCGGCTCCGGCAACATCACCGACAGCGACTTTGCCAAGGAGCTCGATCTCTACGCCGACTGGACCGTGACCGACCGCTTCTCGCTGTCGGGGGTCTATGCCGTGGCCTTTCCGGAGGATGGCGCCGAGCAGACCTTCGGCCATGATCACACCTCGCAGCTGTTCGAGGTGCTGGCGACCTACTCCTTCTGAAGTCCCCGCGAAAGCAACAGGGCGCCCTTGCGGCGCCCTGTTGACAGAAGCTGTCCGGTGGTCGGACGGAAATCAGCCCTCGACGGCCATGATGCGCTCGTACTTGGCGTAGAGCTGATCATGGCTCTCCTCGTTGCCGGGGTCGAGCGGGATGCAGTCCACCGGACAGACCTGCTGGCACTGGGGTTCATCGAAATGCCCGACGCATTCGGTGCACAGATTGGGATCGATGACGTAGATTTCCTCGCCCTGTGAGATGGCGCCGTTGGGGCACTCGGGTTCACAGACGTCACAGTTGATGCACTCGTCAGTGATCATCAGGGACATGGCTTGTACCTCGTATGAACTTCCGCCGGCACCGGATGTGCCCGGGCGGAAGGGAGATTAGCGATCGGCAAACGTCTCGGCAAGCACCTCGGCAACGCGAGGATGAACCAGCTTCGACACGTCACCGCCGAGGCGGGCGATTTCACGAACGATTGTCGATGAAATATAGGAATTCTGGACTTCCGGCGTCAAAAACAGGCTCTCCACATGCGGCGCCTGGGCGCGGTTCATGTTGGCCAGCTGCAGCTCGTATTCGAAATCCGAGACCGCTCTCAGGCCTCGCAGGATGATGTGGGCGCCGTGTCGCTCGAGCAGTTCGGTCAGCAGGCAGCTGAAACCGGTCACCTCGACGTTGTCGAGATGGGCCAGGATCTCGCGGGCCACCCCTACCCGCTGCTCGAGCGTCAGCGAAGGATGCTTGCGCGGGCTGTCGGCCACGGCCACGATGATCCGGTCGAACAGCCGGGCTGCGCGCTCGATGAGGTCGGTGTGACCATTGGTGATCGGATCGAAGGTGCCCGGGTAGACCACGATATTCATGCCGACGTCCTGTTGCATGGTCGAATGAACGATGACGCCCTGCCGGCCTGCAGGACAGCCACTCTAGCGCAGGAGGCGGCGCCCATGATAGTCATCCTCCGCAGGTGCCGGCCTGCCGGTCGGCACGGCAGCCGGCGTCAGGAGTCGAGCCGGCCAAAGGGATTGCTGACCTTCAGCGAAACCGGTCTGGCATAACCGGGGATCTCGATCCGGTCGGCGTGTACCCGAAGCTCGGGGCCCTCGAGGACATCCTTGCCGAAATGATAGATCGGATTGAAATCGCCGCTCTGGGCCCGCGATTCGTAGGCCGCCTGACGGTCGCGTACCGCTTCACGTGCCTGGCGCCAGCGCTGCATGGCGGCCTCGCCGTGGCGCTGGCGCAGCAGGCGCTCGGTGACCTCCGGCGAGATGACCGGCGCCGTGGCATTGTTGCCACCGAAGCCCTTGGCATTGACAAACGAGATGTCGGATTTGTGCTGGCGGTGTTCGCGTAAGAACTCCAGGCGCTCGGCGTGGACATCCTCGGCCACCGCATCCAGCGTGAAGATGCCGGGCAGCAGGCCATGGGCGAAGCTGCCCAGCGCGCTCATCAGCTGATCGCCGCCGGCGGCGCCCTGGGAGTGGCCGAGATAGGCCTTGATCGCGACTACCGGCCAGGCGTCGATGCCGTTGGCGCGGGCTACGGCATCCAGCACATGGGATTCGGTGGTGCGATTCTTGGGCGTGCTGGTACCGTGGGCGTGCACGTGACTGCGCTGCTGTACCGCCTCGTCGCCCAGCATGTCGCGCATCAGCGCGACGCTCTTGGCCAGCGTGATGTAGTTGCCGATGCCGGGCGCGGAGATCGAGCGCTTGTTGCCGTCGGCATTGACGAAAACCTCGGGGACCGCGCCCAGGATGTCGGCGCCGGTCTCCAGCGCCAGGCTGTCATCCATCAGCATCAGAAACTGGGCGGATTCGGCAATGGTAAAGCCGCAGTTGCGCGCAAAGGGGCGGCAGGCGCGCTGATAGTCGGCGTCGGTCAGCACCTCGAGTGCGTCCAGCGCCTTGAGGCTGGCATCATCGGCCAGTGCGCTCATTGCCCGGAAGCCCTCGATGATCTCGGGGGTAATGGGGGCATCGGAGGAGCCGACCAGCACGACCCGCCGCCGGCCGGCCCGGATGTCATCGACCCCGAGCCGCAGGTTGTACAGGAAGCTGGCGCAGGCCCCCTGCATCGCCCCGGTGGCACCGACGTTGCCGAGCACATAGGCGTTGAGGAAATCGGCCGGCATCTGACCGTAGCCCAGCGGCATCTGCTTGGAGGTCACGCGACTGCCGGAGAGATAGCTCTGCAGCAGGCCGCCCCAGCCCTCGTTGTCGAGCTGGCCGATCGAGTTGCCGGCGTAGACGGCCACCTCGTCGGGGTCGACCCGATCGGCCAGTGACTGCCAGTCGAAACCGCTCTGGCCGAGGCAGTCGGAAGCGCCGAAGATCGCCATCGACAGGCCGCGCGGGTGGTGCACGCTGTGATAGAGCGAAGTGGGATCGAAGCCGCTCGGCAGCTGACCGGCGCAGCGCACCAGTGCTTCGCGGCGATCCGGCAGCAGCACCTCGAGTTCGCCGGCTGGCAGGGTAACCTCGGCGTGACGCTTGTCCAGCTCCCGGATCTGCCAGTGCTGCGGTGGGCGCTCGGGCAGCTGACGCCGGCGCAGCGTCACGGTGGCCGGTTCGCCCAGCTCGAGCCGGGCGGCGCGGTTGGCGGGAATGCCGGCCTCGTTGTAACGTTCGTCCTCGAGCCGGCGAATCAGGGTGTGATCCAGCACATGCTGCTGGTGCCGGGCGAGCAGGGTCTCGGCATCGGTGGCCGAACCATCGGCGTTGACCCAGTCCGGCGAGCGCCGGGCCAGCTGCATCAGCGAAGTCAGCCCCAGCAGAGTCTGGTGACGCGAAGACTCGGGCAGGGCATCGATTACCGTACGACGGAAGGATTGATGCCCCGAGGTTCTGCCGGCAGCATTGACGCCGCCCATGCCGACGATCACCGGTAGCTGTGACAAGTCGCGTCCCTCGCTCATACAGGGGAATGAAAAAGGCGGCCCGCAGAGCCCGCCCTTGTAATCGGGAAATGATACCATTCCCTTCGGCGGGCCGTCATGCCGGGCTTGCGAAGCTCCCGTGCCCGGCGCCCCCGTTTCGTTTCGCGCCCGCAATGGATGTGTCATGCACGCCAATTCCACGCCCGTTCGTACCGCCCAGCAGCGGCCCCACGAGGATCTTGCCAGACGTATCGAGCGCGCCCTGCAAAGCCCCTGGCAGCGGCCGATCGCCGACCATACCCGCCGAGCCTTCGAGCGGGCGCAGCAGTGGCGGGCCGGTCATCCCGGTCCCCTGGTGATCGATGCCGGCTGCGGCGTCGGACTGTCGACCCGTGAGCTGGCGCGCCACCGGCCGGATCACGCCGTGATCGGCGTTGATCGCAGCGCCGAGCGGCTGGGACGTGATCTGTCGCGCAGCTGGGGGGAAACACCGGAAAATGCGATGCTGCTGCGTGCCGATCTGGTCGATTTCTGGCGGCTGGCGCTGGCCGCCGGCTGGCAGCCGCAGCAGCACTATCTGCTCTATCCCAACCCCTGGCCCAAGGCCTCCCAGCTCAAGCGGCGCTGGCAGGGTCATCCGATTCTGCCCACACTGCTGGCGCTGGGGGGCGAGTTCGAGCTGCGCTCCAACTGGCGTATCTATGTCGAAGAGTTCGCGCTGGCCATCGAGCAGGTCTGCGGCATGGCATCCGCGGTAGAGCACTGGCAGCCGCCGGCACCGCTGACACCGTTCGAGCGCAAGTACCAGCAGAGCGGCCAGTCGCTCTGGCGGCTGGTCTGCCGGTTACCCCGGCGCGAACGACCCTATGGCAGGGAGGACACGTGAACTGGTTGCCCTACGGCTATCTGGCGGTGGCCATCGTGGCCGAAGTGATCGCCACCAATGCGCTCAAGGCCTCGGCCTCCTTTACCCGGCTGGGCCCGAGCCTGGTGACCCTGGGCGGGTACGGGCTGGCCATGTATCTGCTCTCGCTGGTGCTGAAGACCCTGCCGGTGGGCGTGGCCTATGCCATCTGGGCGGGGCTCGGCATGGTGCTGACCCTGCTGGTGGCGATGGTGGTGTTCGGGGAGCGCCCGGATCTGCCGACCTTCATCGGTATCGGCCTGATCATTGCCGGCGTCACGGTGCTGCAATTGTTTTCCGGCATGCATGCCCATTAAGCTGGGACACGTTTTTTTACGTGCGGTAGTGCCGTACATGTTTTCGTTTGAAGTTTCGCCGTTCGGGTTTCCTTATTCATGTGGTCATCTCTTCCCGGCGCTCACGCGCTGCATGAACACGCGGTCAGGCTGACACGACACCTGACCATTTCCCCGCGAGGGCGGCGGTTGCTGCGCTGGAGTGCCCTGGCGGCCCTGATGGGGGTCACGAGCATGACCCGTGCGGCAGGTTTTCCGGCCACGGCCGAGCTGGCGCACGAGGGCTTCCGGGTCAGTGCCGAAGCCCGGCTGCTGGACAGCGACGAGACGCTGGGCAGCCTGACGCCGACCAATCAGCTGACCCCGGCCTCGGTATCGAAGCTCTATACGGCGGCCGCGGCGCTGGATCGCTGGGGGCCGCAGAAACGCTTTACCACCCGTCTGCTGACCAATGGCAGCGTCAGCGGTCACACGCTACAGGGCGACCTGGTGCTGGAGGGCGCCGGCGACCCGGGGCTGACCAGCGAGGATTACTGGAGCCTGGTGCAGCAGCTGCGTCAGCGCGGGATCGAGCACATCAGCGGGCGGCTTTTGATCAGCCAGTGGCGTTTCGGTCCGGTTGAATGCGTGACCACCGATCGCTGTCGGGCGCGGGAGCGCTCGCGTCACGCCTATGATGCCCGCCTCAGTTCGGCCGGCGTGGATTTCGCCACCTGGTGCGTGCGGGTGATGCCGGGGGAGGCCGCCGGAGCCGATGCCCGGGTCAGCGGCTGCTTCAGCGCCAGGCCGCTGCCCCGGGTCGTCAACAACGTGAAGACCGTCGCCAGTGGCAGTACCGGCATCAGCGCCGAGCGCACCACCACGGATGGCCGGGATACCCTGGTGCTCTCCGGCCGGATCAATCGCGATACCTGGCCGCGCAATGTCTACCGTTCCGGATCCCAACCGGCCCTGCAGAGTGCCGCCACCCTGCAGCAGCGGCTGCAGGAAGCGGATATCACCCTGCAGGGTGGCGTGGCAGTGACCAATACGCCACCGGCGGATGGGGCCCGGCCCCTGGCCTCGGTCGATGGCAAGCCGCTGCAGGAACTGCTGCTGCGCATGCTCAACTACTCCAACAACTTCATGGCGGATATGCTGGCGCTCGATCTGGCGAACCGGCAGCCGGCCGAGCTGACCGACGCCCGGGCGGCCCTCGAGGCGTTCGTGAGCCGTGAAGTCCCCGATCACGGCCCGGTCCGCCTGGCGTCCGGCAGCGGCCTGACGCCGGAGAGCAGTACCAGTGCGCACGGTCTGGTGGCCCTGCTGTCGACGATGTATCGCCGGCCGACGCTGTTTCCGCTGTTCGTGGCCGGCATGCAGGTGCCGGATAACGGCCCGATGCACTTCATTCGCCGTGGCAGCGATCTCTTCCAGAGCCATGTCATGGTCAAGACCGGCACGCTCAACGAGCCGGTCCCGGTGCGCGCCATCGCCGGCTACTTCCGCACCGAATCCGGCCGCTGGGGGGCCTTTGCGGTCATGCTCAACGGCCGGGCGGCAACGCCCTATCTGAACTGGCGCAAGACGCTCGAGGCGGTCTCCGAGGATCTCACGCCGATGATTGCGAATCACTGAGGCCGGCCGGTGGTGATGGCGCCACCGGCCGGTAATGGCCGTGCTCAGTGCCGTGGCACGGCCAGCTCATCGAAGCGCAGATAGAGGTCGTTGAGGCGCTGGTTGAGCTCATCGCCCGCCATGGCCATGCCGTGTCCGGTCATGGCCACCGAAGGCCCCAGGGCTGCCAGCCGCCCGACCGAGGCCCGGGCGGCATCCCAGTCAACGGTGAAGTAGCGTGGCGGGCCGCTGAGCTCGCGATGCTGGGTGAAGACCTTGTAGAGCGACTCCTGCTGAACGGTAACGAAGGCATCACCGGCGATCAGGGCGCGATCCGCGGGGCGGAACAGTGATACGTGCCCCGGCGTGTGGCCCGGGGTCGGCACCCACTGCCACTCCGGCAGCGGGGGGATGCTGCCATCTTCCGGCAGGGACCGTACCCGCTCGCCAAGATCCACGGGCTGATCGGGAAAGAAGCGTGCCAGCCGGCTGATCAGCCCGCCGCCGACATCCGTCCAGGGGCCGGGGTAGGACTCCCGACCGGTCAGGTAGGGAAGTTCCCGGGCATGCGCGTAGACCGGTACATCCCAGTGTTCGGCGAGTTCGACGGCAGCACCGACATGGTCGAAGTGGCCATGGGTCAGTACGATGGCGCGGGGCGGCGTATCGGCGCCGAAGCGCTCTTCGGCCGCATGGCGGATGCGCTCCTCGCTGCCGGGCATGCCGGCATCGATCAGCACCCACTCCCGGCTGCCGGGAGCGCCGACCAGATAGACATTGACGATTCTGTCCGGCAGGCAGTAGACGTCGCTGATGACTTCATGGCCGTCGCCGCTCTTGAGCGACGTCATGGGCAGGTGAGTATCGTGCAGCGGATTGAATACCATGACAGGTCCTCCGTGACCGACCGCGGTATGCAGTGACATGAACGAATCTGCCCTTGAAGTATGGTGCGGCGGGCCGCTTCTGTCGACAATACAGATCATGTATCCGATTCAATTCGTTCGTGGACGCTTTCATGTCTCAGACCTGCTCATCCGCCGATGCAACCGGACTCGTGCTGCGCGATGCCGCCGAAGCCGATCTGGCCGGCATTCTGGAGATCTACAATCAGGCAGTCGAACACACCACTGCCATCTGGAATGAACGCCCCGTCGACCTGGCCGATCGGCTCGACTGGTGGCAGCAGCGCACCGGGGCCGGCTTTCCGGTACTGGTCGCCGTGCGGCCGGCAGATGACCGCGTGCTGGGCTATGCCACCTTTGGTCCCTTCCGCCCGCATGACGGCTACCGTCACAGCGTTGAACACAGTGTCTATGTGCATGCCGAGCAGCATGGCCAGGGGATCGGCAGGCAGCTGATGGAGATGCTGATCGAGCGTGCCCGGGCACAGGGCCATCACGCCATGGTGGGTGGCATCGAGGCGGGCAACCGGGGTTCGATCCGGCTGCACGAGCGAATGGGCTTTCGTCAGGTGGGGCTGATGCCGCAGATCGGCTGCAAGTTCGGTCGCTGGCTGGATCTGGCCCTGCTGCAGCTGACGCTTGATGAAACGGCCGCGCCGGCCGGGTCTCATGAGCGCCGGGGCTGAAATGGGGATAAAGAGCGTGGCGGCGCGTGGTTTCGGAGTGCCGGGCTTTGCTAGGATGATAGTCTGTTCGAATCTCATCGGTTTCGGGCGGGAGACTCCCGGAATCGCAGGACAAGCGCCTGACAACAGGAACGTGCGATGAAACCCGGTCATTCCGGCTTCAGGCGATTGTTGTACTCGACTCGCTATTCGCTCAAGGGGCTGGGTGCGGCCTGGCGCAATGAAGCGGCCTTTCGCCAGGAGCTGGTGCTGGCACTGGTACTGCTGCCCACCACCTTCTGGCTGGGGCGTTCACTGCTGGAGTGGCTGCTGCTGCTGGGCAGTGCACTGCTGGTAATGATCGTCGAGCTGCTCAATTCCGCCATCGAGGCGATTGTCGATCGTATCGGCGTCGAGCATCATGTGCTCTCCGGACGCGCCAAGGATCTGGGCTCGGCGGCCGTTTTTCTGGCGGTACTGTTCGCCTTTCTGGTATGGGGCGGACTGCTGCTGTCGCGGCTGGGGCTGCCGCTGCACGCATGATGTCCCTGCGCTCCGGGCGCTGGCGGGTCCGGAGCTTCTCCCGCCTGTTGCCTGTCCTGTCCACCCTTCATGAGCGTGCTGCCGGAGCTGCTATGCTGGCCGGTTCCGTTCCGTGATGGCCGGAGTCCTCGTGTCGCCGCAACGCACCCGTATCCTGATCACGCTGCTGATCGCCTTCGTGATGATGACGCCCATCGGCGTCGATATCTATCTCCCCTCGCTGCCGGACATGGCCCGCTCGCTGGGGTATTCCATGGCCGCCCTGCAGATCACGGTAACCCTGTTCTTGTTCACGGTAGGCGTGGGGCAGGTACTGATCGGGCCGCTCTCCGACCGCTTCGGCCGGCGCCCGGTGGCGCTGGGAGGACTGCTGGCCTTTGTGCTGGGGGCGGGGCTGGGGATGATGCTCGAGAACCTTGCGCTGCTCTATGCCGCCCGGGTACTGCAGGGGCTGGGCGCCTGCAGCACTACCGTGGTGGCCTTTGCGGCCGTGCGCGATCGCTTTACCCCGGAGCGGGGTGCCCATCTCTACAGCTATCTCAACGGTGCGCTGTGCGCGATCCCCGCGCTGGCGCCGGCGCTGGGCGGGGTGCTGGCCACCTCGCTGGGGTGGCGCAGCAATTTCCTGTTCATGGTGCTGTTCGGCCTGCTGGTCGGTGTCGCCAGCCTGGCGGGCTTTCCCGAAACGCTGGATACGCAGCAGCGCAGCCGGGAGCCGCTCTACCGGCGTGCCCGCTATGCGCCGATGCTGCGCAGCCTGCGTTTCTGGTGGTGCGCACTGATTGCCCTGGCAGGGATGTCGATGGTCTTTGTCTACGTGACCTCGGCGCCGGTAGTGCTGGTCGAGCGGCTGGGGTACAGCCAGCTGGGCTTCAGTGCCTGGTTCGGTGGCAATGCCCTGCTCAACGTGTTGAGTTTTCTGACGGCGCCGGTGGTGATCCGCCGCTACGGGCGGCTGGCCACGGTGCAGCTGGGGGTGGCGGTCATGGTGGTATCGGGCGTGATGCAGCTGCTGGCCGATCAGTGGCTGGCGGTCAGCGCGCTCGCCTTCATGGCGCCGGTCGCGGTGCTGACCATCGGCTTCTCGCTGGCACTGGGGGCGACGGTCAGTCTGGCGCTGGAGCCGTTTGCCGACCGGGCCGGAACGGCAGCGGCGCTGATCGGCCTGTTCCAGCTCAGCGGAGGTGCGGCGCTGTCGACCCTGCTGGTCAACTCGCTGCTGTCACCGGCGCTTGCGATGGCGGCGGTGGGGCTGCTGCTGGTGGCGCCGCTGCTGCTGGCCGCACCGCGGGTCGCGCATCGCTGCGGGCTGGGCCGATAGGGCGAGGCGCCCGTTCAGCTCACTCGCCGGCGGGTGGCTGTGGCTCGTCTTCCGGGCGCGGAGCGCCATGGCCGAGCACGCTGGCCAGTGCCGGCAGGATCTGGATCTCGACCAGCGAATTCAGCGTGTCGGCCGGGGGCCGGGCATTGATGGCCGCCCAGGCGGGCGGCAGGCCCGAGGCGCGCACGTCCACGCTGGCCTCGGTCACCGGCACCACGTACACCTCGGCGACCTCGAGCAGTTCGGGCTGATCATCGTCGAGATCGGAGAAGCGACCGATCCACATCGCCTCCCGGGTATCGATCGTGGTACCGAGGATGGTGCGCGAGAGGCCGGCGACGATGTCGAGCGGATCGCGCTCATCCTCATGGGCGACTCGCGGCAGGGTGAAGCGACCCTGCGCCTGGGGCTGGATGACCAGCAGCTCGTGGCGTTCGTTGATGAAGGCCGTCGCAATGGAGCGTCGGATGGTACGCATGATTCAGTCGCTTCCGATGTCGTGACGTTCTCTCAGTGCCGGCAGGATGGCATCGCGCAGGAGCGGTGCCAGCTGGTGCGAAGCGTCAGTGTCATCCAGCGCCAGCCAGTCCACCGCTTCGATCTCGCCGCCGGCTACCGGCGTCATCAGGTCCAGGATGGCGTGGTCGATCTCGAACACGTCGGCATCCACCACGGTGTCGGGTTCATGGGCGGCGGGGGCGCTGAACCGGCCCAGCAGTACCAGATGCGGCTCGGCCAGCTCGCCGCCGAGTTCCTCCTGCCACTCCCGCAGGAGCGTGGCCATCGGTGTCTCACCGCTCTCCGGCTTGCCACCGGGCAGCATGAAGACATCGGTGGCGTGCTTGCGCACGATCAGCAACCGCCGGTCGGCATCGAGCAGGCAGCCGGCGACAACATGGATACGATCCGTCATGGAAGCAACCATCGGCAGGTGATTCGACAGGCGTCAGCATAGCGTACCGGTACGCCTGCTGTCCTGCCTGCCGGTGTCCGCCCGACTGCATCCGGTTCATCGGGAAGGCGGGGAGTCATCAGCCGCGGACGATGGCTGCGAGGGTCTGGCAAAGCGGGTAATGAAGCGCGCCATGGCCGGCCCGACCAGGATGACCGTGAACAGGCGCAGGGTCTGCAGTGCCGCCACGATGCCGATATCGGCATGGGTATCCAGGGCGATGATGGTCATCGCATCCAGCCCACCCGGACTGGTCGCCAGATAGGCACTGACGAAATCGGTACCGAGCAGGGAGAACAGGGCGGCGGCCGAGAGGGCGCACATGGCGATCAGGCTCAGCGAGGCGAGCAGCATCCACTTGAAGGCGTGCGTGACATTGCGCACCGTCTGGCGATCGAAGCGCAGCCCGACATAGACCCCGATCAGGGCGTAGGCGATCTGCAGCACCGGGCCCGGCAGGGTCATCGGCAGCAGCTGGGTCACGTGCAACAGCGTGCCGAGCAGCATCGGCCCCAGCAGCGCGCCGGCCGGCAGCAGACGATCGACGACCCATACGCCGAGGGCGATCACCGCCAGCGAGACGCTGAAGCCGCCCACGCCGGAAAGCGTCCAGGGCATCGGCGTGCCGCGATGGTGATCGCCACCGCCGGCCCCCAGCCAGTGGCTGACCAGTGCACCCACCAGGATCACGCAGATGACCCGGACATACTGCATCGCGGCCACGATCCGTGGATCGGCGTTGGCATCCTCGGCCATGGCCACCATGGCGGCCGCCGCCCCCGGGGTGGTGCCCCAGGCCGCGGTGCTGCCGGGCAGACCGCCATAGCGCACCAGCGCGATGCCCACCAGCAGGCTCAGCAGCAGGGTGATCGCGATGGCCAGCAGCATGACCGGCCAGCCCTGCAGGATCGTCAACAATATCGGCAGGGTCATGGTCTGGGCGATCAGGCAGCCCACCACGCCCTGGCCGCACTTGAACAGGGTGCGCGGCAGCCTCAGCCGGGTGCCCCCCACGCCGAAGGCAATGGCGACTGCCATGGGGCCGATGAAGGCACCGGCCGGCATGTGGATGTACTGCAGCAGCAGGCTGGCCGTGGTGCAGGCCAGGATCAGTATCAGCCAGCGTCGGATCCCGAGCAGGGAGAATTGTAGACGATCCATGTTCAGCGTTGCCGGACTCCCTGAAAGTCCGCAGCATAACACGCCGAGGCCGGGTCTGCTTTTACGCCTCCGGCTGCTGTCGACAACCTGTCAGGCGGTCGAGGGTGCCTGCTCGGGCTGATAGAGCGCCAGCGCATTGTCACGCAGGGCCAGGCGTGCCTCCTCGGGGCCCAGCGCGTGGCGGATCAGGCCGATATCATCGGCATGAAAGGCGCGGGGGGCGCGGGTCGAGGGCAGATCGGTGCCGAACATCAGGGCGTGCGGACTGCGCTCGGCCACCGCGGCCAGGGTCGCCGGGATATCGAGATCGGTTCGACCGAAGCCGGAGGCCTTGACCTTGAAGCCCGCCTCCACCAGTGCCAGCAGCGTCCCTAGCCCCTCGCGCGAAAGGCCGAGATGGTCGATGACCCCCCGCGGCAGCCGTGACAGCAGGGTCTGGTGCGGGGCGAGGTCCCGCACGTCGCAGTAGAGTTCGACATGCCAGCCGGCGAGTTCGAAACAGCGCTGGGCCATGGCTTCGAGCTGACCGAAATCGGTGGGTGGTCCGCGATGCAGATTGAAGCGCAGGGCGCGCACGCCCGCCTCGGCCAGCGAGCGGATCTCTTCATCGGTGGTTTCGAAGGGCAGCTGTGCCACGCCCACGAAACCGGGCCCCAGCTCCTGCAGGGTGGTGCGCAGCCACTGCTGGTCGTAGCCCTGAAACGAGCCGGCGACCACCGCGCCGCCGATGATGCCCAGCCCCCGGGTGGCCCGGTGATAGTCCGCGATGGTGAAGGGCTCGGGCCGATAGCCGTGGTTGTCGACCAGGCCGAAACGCGGGTCGATGATGTGACAGTGGGCATCGAAGCAGGTGCTGGCAGCCCCGGCATGGTGGTGGCGGTTCAGCGGGGTAACGTTACCCGAGGTCATGGCGCCTCTCCCGATCGTCGTCATGGCAGGTCGAGCTGACCGATCATCAGTATGATCCAGACCATCAGCCTGCAACAGCAGGCGACATCAGGCCAGTGATCGGACGTATGATAAACCCTGCTTCAGGTGGCATTATTCATCAACGATCACTGTTCGAGGAGTGCTGGCATGTCGCTCGAGACCGCGCTCGCCATCCTGCCCGCAAGCCTTCAGGCGCCGGTGCGTGACACGCTCTCGCAACTGGAGGAAGCGCTGTGCGCCGGACTCGGTGAAAATCGGCTGCGTGAACTGGTTACGGTACTGGCGGGCTCGGTATTCGCAGGGGAAGCCCTGCGGCGTGATGCCCCGCTGCTGGCCAGACTGGAAGAGAGCGGTGAGCTCGAGGGCGCGCCTTCCGCTGCCCGGCTGAGCGAGTGGCTTGCCGGCGCGCTGGCCGATGCCGAAGACGAGGCCGCGATGCAGGCCGTGCTGCGCCGTTTCCGGCGCGAGCGCATGGTCGGCATCATCTGGCGTGATCGCAACGACCGCGCCGATGGCTGGTCGACCGCAGCGGCGGTCTCGCGGCTGGCCGAGGTCTGTGTCGAGGGCGCGCTGCAGTGGTGCGAGCAGTACTACGCGCCCCGCTGGGGGCATCCCGCCGACGATGAGGCGGGCCACCCCCAGCGCCTGGTGGTGCTCGGCATGGGCAAGCTGGGGGCCGGGGAGCTCAACCTCTCCTCGGATATCGACCTCATCCTGGCCTATCCCGAAGGCGGCGAGACGAGTGGTGGCCGGCGCAGCCTGGATCATCAGGAGTATTTCACCCGGCTGGGGCAGAAGCTGATCAATGCGCTGGACGCGGTGACCGAGGATGGCTTCGTCTTTCGTGTCGACATGCGGTTGCGGCCGCTGGGCGAGGGCGGCCCGCTGGTCGGCAGCTTCAATACGCTGGTCAACTACTATCAGGATCAGGGGCGTGAGTGGGAGCGTTATGCCATGCTCAAGGCGCGCCCCATTGCCGGTGATCTTGACGCCGGTCATCAGCTGCTCGAGACGCTGCGTCCCTTTGTCTATCGCCGCTATATCGATTTCGGCGCGATCGAATCGCTGCGCGAGATGAAAGGCCTGATCAATCGGGAAGTGCGCCGCCGTGGCCGCGAGGACGACATCAAGCTGGGTGCCGGCGGCATCCGCGAGGCGGAGTTCGTGGTGCAGGCCTTTCAGCTGATCCGCGGCGGTCAGATGACCGAGCTGCAGACACCGTCACTGCGCCAGGCGCTGCGGCAGCTGGTCACCCTCGACATGATGAGCAGGCGCGACGCCGAATCGCTGGAAGCCGATTACGTCTTCCTGCGCGATCTCGAGCACGCGCTGCAGGCGCTGCATGACCGTCAGACCCAGACCCTGCCCGAGACCGAACCGGAGCGCAGCCGGCTGGCCTTTGCGCTGGGAGCCGACGGCTGGGCGGAACTCTGCGAGCAGCTCGAGGGCGTGCGCCACAGGATCCGTCAGCACTTCGACAGCGTGATTGCGCCCGATGACGCCAGCGAGAGCAGCGAAGAGGAGGCGTTCAACGACTGGCGGGCGCTATGGCAGTCGGCGCTGGATGAAGAGCAGGCGCTGGCGCTGTTCGATCGTCACGGTTTCAGCGACGCCAGCGGCGCCCTGCGCCGGCTGCGCCGGCTGCGCGAGTCGCGGGCGGTGACCACCATGCAGCGGATCGGTTTCGAGCGGCTGGAGGCGCTGATGCCGGCGCTGCTCTCCACCGTCGCCGAGGTCGACAATCCCGATGTCACACTGGAGCGGGTGCTGACCCTGATCGAGGCCGTGCTGCGACGCACCGCCTATCTGTCGCTGCTGCGGGAGAATCCGGGGGCACTGGCGCAGTTCGTCAATCTGTGCGCCGCCAGTGCCTGGATTGCCGAACAGCTGGCGCGCCACCCGATGCTGCTCGATGAGCTGCTGGATCCGCGTACCCTCTATTCGCCGGCCGAGCGCGATCAGCTCGATGACGAGCTGCGCAGCCGGCTGGCGCGACTGGCCGAGGATGACGAGGAGGCGCAGATGGAGGCGCTGCGTCATTTCCGGCATGCCCAGGCACTCAGCGTGGCGGCCTCCGATATTGCCGGCACGCGCACCCTGATGCACATCAGCGACTACCTCACCCTGATCGCCGAGGTGGTGCTGCAGGCCGTGGTACGCCTGGCCTGGCGCCATCTGACCCGC
Source organism: Kushneria sinocarnis (assembly GCF_003633775.1). GTDB lineage: Bacteria > Pseudomonadota > Gammaproteobacteria > Pseudomonadales > Halomonadaceae > Kushneria > Kushneria sinocarnis. Next base: position 79,139 of record NZ_RBIN01000008.1, on the reverse strand, counting down.
AAGTACGGCTACCCGCAGGCTCGGGCCGATCGGCCGGCAGCGGACAGCAACGATGAGGTGGCCGACTTTCTGGTGGTGGGTTACGGCAAGCTCGGCGGGATCGAAATGGGCTACGGCTCCGACCTCGACCTGGTCTTTTTGCATGATGCCGAGCCCCGCGGGCAGACCGATGGCGCCCGGCAGATCGACAACAATGTCTTCTTCACCCGGCTGGGGCAGCGCATCATTCACATGCTGACCACCACCACCCCGGCCGGCGTGCTCTACGAGGTGGACATGCGCCTGCGCCCCTCGGGCGCGTCCGGGCTGCTGGTGTCGACGCTGGAGGCCTTTGCCGACTATCAGCGTCATCAGGCCTGGACTTGGGAGCACCAGGCGCTGGTCAGGGCACGGGCGGTCGCCGGCAGCCATGCGCTGGCCGAACGTTTCGAGTGCGTGCGGCGCGAGATCCTCTCCCGCCCGCGCGATCCCGACAGGCTGCGCGAGGAAGTGCTGGCCATGCGCCACCGGATGCGCGAGCACCTCGGCAGCAGTGCCGGCGAGCGGCGTGCCGGACGCTTTCACATCAAGCAGGACCCGGGCGGCATGATCGATATCGAGTTCATGAACCAGTACTCGGTGCTGGCGCTGAGCCAGCGCTTCCCGGAGCTGATGACCTTTACCGACAACATGCGCATCCTCGAGACCCTCGAGTCGGCCGGCCAGCTCTCCACCGAAGAGACCCAGCGGCTGCGCGCGGCGTGGCTGGACTATCGCAATGCGACCCACCGCGCGGCGCTGACCCGGGCCGGCTCGCTGGTGGAGGCCGGCCGCTTTCGCGAACATCGCAATGTGGTCACGGCCCACTGGCAGGCGCTGTTCGGTGCCGACAGCGAGCCCGCCGGCGACTGAGACCGGCAGGCCGGCGCCCGCCGGCTACTCGCCGCCGCGCGGATCACGGCCGATGGGGTGCGGCTCGCCGCGGGCCCTGGCCAGTTCGATCTGGCGCTGGCGCTCGCGGGCCGCGGCGCGGGTCTTCTCCGGCAGGCTGTCCCGGCAGTGCGGGCAGCTCACGCCCGGCTCGTAATCCGGTGACCGGCGATCCTCGACCGAGATCGGCCGGCGGCAGGCGTGGCACTGGTCGAAGTCGCCCTCGGACAGGTCATGGCGCACCGTGACCCGGTCATCGAACACGAAGCAGTCGCCGCGCCATTTCGACTGCTCCTCGGGCACCTCTTCCAGATACTTCAGGACACCGCCCTTCAGGTGGTAGACCTCCTCGAAGCCCTGCTCGAGCATCCAGCTCGAGGCCTTCTCGCAGCGGATGCCGCCGGTGCAGAACATGGCAACCCGGCGGTGCTGCGCAGGGTCGTAGTGCTGCTTCACATACTCCGGAAACTCCCGGAACGACTGCGTGTGCGGGTCCACCGCGCCCTCGAAGGAGCCGATCTCGACCTCGTACTCGTTGCGGGTATCGAGCACCAGCACTTCCGGGTCCTCGATCAGGGCATTCCACTCCTGCGGCTCGACATAGGTGCCGGCAAGGCGACCGGGATCAACGCCTTCCACCCCCATGGTGACGATCTCGCGCTTGAGCTTGACCTTGGTGCGATGAAAGGGGCGCTCGCTGGCATGGGATTCCTTGTGCTCGAGATCGCTCAATCGCGGATCGGCCTTCAGCCACGCCAGCAGCGCATCGATGTTCTCGCGCGTGGCGGCCACGGTGCCATTGATGCCCTCCTCGGCGAGCAGCAGGGTGCCCTTGACCGCATGCGCGCGCATGACTTCCAGCAGCGGCTCGCGCAGCGCCCGGTAGTCGGGCAGGGAAACGAACTTGTACAGCGCCGCCACCACGAAGGGGGTAGCGGCTTCGGTATCGCGTGACATGCAGAACTCCTGGCAGTCGCCCGCGTAAAGGGCGGACCGGGACGATGGTTCGGGGAGGCCGGCCGCTGCCGGCAGGCGCCCCATTCTACCGGCCGGGTTGCGGCAGTGCATCTGCCGACGGGGAGAGGCGCTGATCGAGGGCGATGGTCATGCTATCGTCTGATACACGAACTTGGGTGACTGCCATTTGCCACAGGAGACCACCGGCCGTGCTGAAGACCCCCTATCTGCTGTTTCTGGGCGATGCGCCCGATCCTCTGGCTGCCAAGGTGGCCCAGGGCATTCGAGATTGGCGTCCGGAGTACGCCCTGGGTCAGCTGCGGCTGGCGGGCTGTCAGGCCGACATGAGGCTGCCGGAGCTGGGTATCGACCAGGCCGTGGCCCAGGGGGCGAAAACGCTGGTGATCGGCGTGGCCAACCGGGGCGGGGTGATCTCCGAAAAGTGGCTGGAAGTGCTCGAGCAGGCGCTGGCCGCCGGCATGGATATCGCCTCCGGGCTGCACAACCTGCTGCGTGACGAGCCGCGCCTGGTCGCGGCCGCCGAACGATACGGTGGCCAGCTGATCGATGTGCGGGTGCCACAGGTGCAGTATCCGATTGCCGATGGCAGGCCGCGGGCCGGAAAGCGCTGTCTGGCAGTGGGTACCGACTGCTCGGTGGGCAAGATGTATACCACGCTGGCACTGGACAGCGCGCTGAAGGCGCGCGGCGTGAAGTCGAGCTTCCGTGCCACCGGCCAGACCGGCATCCTGATCACCGGTGAGGGGGTGCCGCTCGATGCCGTGGTGGCCGATTTCATGGCCGGCGCGATCGAGTGGCTGACGCCGGCCGGTGACGACGATCACTGGGACATCATCGAGGGCCAGGGCAGTCTGTTCCATCCTTCCTTTTCGGGCGTGACGCTGGCGCTGATTCACGGTGGCCAGCCCGATGCGCTGATTCTCTGTCACGAGCCGACCCGTACCCACATGCGCGGCCTGCCCGAGTATGCGCTGCCGAGTCTCGAGCAGCTGCGCGGGACGGCACTGGCGATGGCGCAGATCGTCAATCCGGCGTGCCGGGTCGTTGGCGTGTCGGTCAATACGGCAGGGCTGGACGAGCAGGAAGCTGAACAGTATCTCGCCGGACTCGAAACGACACTCGGGCTACCCTGTGTCGATCCCTTCCGGCAGGGTGCCGAGCGGCTGGCAGAGGCACTGATCGCATGAGCCGGCCAAGTGTCACGGTTACCGAGGAAGTCTTTCCGCTGGCGGAAGTCTTCACTATCTCCCGGGGGTCGCGCAGCCAGGCGCGGGTGGTGCACGTTACCCTGGATGACGGCACTCACCAGGGCCATGGGGAGGGCGTGCCCTACAGCCGCTATCACGAGACGGTGGCCAGCGTGATCGAGACGGTACGCGGTCTGGCCGGTGAGATCGAGCAGGGGCTTGATCGCGAGCAGTTGCAGACCCGGCTGCCGCCCGGCGCGGCGCGCAATGCGCTGGATTGCGCCTTCTGGGATCTGGCTGCCAAACGGACCGGCAAGCCGGTCTGGCAGCTGGCCGGGCTTGAAGAGCCGCAGCCGGAAATTACCGCCTACACCCTGTCGCTGGCCGAGCCGGCGAGGATGCGGGAGAAGGCGCGCGCCAACGCCCATCGCCCGCTGTTGAAGATCAAGCTGGGCGGCGAGGGCGATCTGGAGCGGCTGGAAGCGGTGCGTGAGGGCGCTCCCTCGGCGCGCATCATCGTCGATGCCAACGAGGGCTGGTCAACGGCGGATTACGAGCGCCTGGCACCGGTGCTGGCGCGTCTCGGGGTGGCGATGGTCGAACAGCCGTTTCCCGCGTCTGACGACAGCGCGCTGGCCTGGCTCGAGCGGACGCTGCCGGTCTGTGCCGATGAGTCCTGTCATGATCGGGCCTCTCTCGATCAGCTGGCCGGGCGTTATGACATGATCAACATCAAGCTCGACAAGACCGGCGGCCTGACCGAGGCACTGGCGCTGCGCGAAGCCGCCCGCGCTGTGGGCTATTCGATCATGGTCGGCTGCATGGTGGGGTCTTCGCTTTCCATGGCGCCGGCGCTGCTGGTCGCCCAGGGGGCCCGCGTGGTCGATCTTGACGGACCGCTGCTGCTGGCCGAGGACCGGCCCGGCGGCATGCAGTTCGATGAAACGGGTATTCATCCGGCCGACACGGCCCTTTGGGGCTGACATGAGCTTGTGGAGCGATCTTTCATGGAACAGCGATGAGCAATAACTCCCTGCGTACCGTCTATGTCAACGGCGACTATCTGCCGGAAAATGAAGCGCATGTCTCGGTCTTCGATCGCGGCTTTCTGTTCGCCGATGGGGTCTATGAGGTGACCACGGTGCTGGATGGCCGGCTGGTCGACTTCGAGAGCCACATGGCGCGGCTGCATCGTTCGCTGGGTGAAATCGGCATGAGCCTGGCCATGGCGGAGTCCGAGCTGCTCGCCATTCATCGTGAACTGGTACAGCGTAATGGCGTCGATCAGGGACTGGTCTATCTGCAGGTGACCCGCGGGGCCGCCGATCGCGACTTTGTCTATCCCGCCACGGGTACGCCGGCCACGCTGGTACTGTTTACCCAGCAGAAAGCGCTGCTCGAGGCCCCGGCGGCCCGCGATGGGCTGCGCGTGGTCTCGCTGCCCGATCTGCGCTGGAATCGCCGTGACATCAAGACGGTGCAGCTGCTGTACCCTTCGATGGCAAAGATGGAAGCGAAGCGGCGCGGGGCCGACGATGCCTGGCTGGTCGAGGAAGGGCAGGTCACCGAGGGGTCCTCCAGCAACGCCTGGCTGCTCGATCATGATGACACCCTGGTGACCCGGGCGCTGTCGCACTCGATCCTGCCGGGGATTACCCGCAGTGCGGTGATGGCCTTTGCCGAGGAGCAGGGCATGCGGGTCGAGGAGCGCGGTTTTACCATCGAGGAGGCACAGGCTGCCCGCGCTGCCTTCGTGACCTCGGCGACCTCGTTTGTCACCCCGGTGGTCGAGATCGATGGGCAGCCGATCGGCGACGGCCGGCCGCTGCCGGCGATGAGCCGACTGCGTGAACGCTTCATTGAAGAGAGTCGCCGGCGCGCGATCTGAAATATGGCCCGCAGAGGCGCGTCTCCTGCTGATACAGCGGACAAGCCGCGATCGCCCGTTGGCAAAGACCGGGGCGGCTTGTCTGAGCCGACCCCGGCCTGTGGGCGCCATGGCTGCAGTGATACCGCTGAGGTTACCCCGCTGAAGTTACACCACGGGTGACCAGACATGCGGCAGAAAGCGGTAGCCGTCTCCATCACGCACGATATGACCCACGCCCGGGAAATCGAGATGATGGCCGGCAATCAGCTGCTGCTGCTCGCTGACCTCTTCAAGCAGGGTCTCACGAGTACGGCGCGCCTGATCACCCTCGACATCGAACAGCACACCGGCCTCCGGGCGGGCCAGCTGAATGTGCGGCAGGTGCACGATATCGCCCCAGATCAGCAGGGAGTCACCGTTGGATTCAATCCGGTAGCCACTGTGGTCGGGGGTATGCCCCGGGAGCCGCACGCGAGTAATACCGGGCATGACCTCGTCTCCGTCCAGACGCTCGGTGCGGGCTTCGATGGCACCGAGAATGCGCCGTGCGGCGGCAAAATGCTGCTGCAAGGCTTCACTGATGCCTTCGGGTTCCCTGCCCATCCAGAAATCCAGTTCACCGCCGGGGATATGCACGGTGGCATTGGGGAAGGCGGGTTGGTCATCGTGATTGATCAGTCCACCGGTGTGATCGGGATGGACATGAGTGATCAGTACATCATCGATGGCTTCCGGGAGGACGCCGATCTCCGCCAGTGCGGCGCTCATGCGCCCGCCTTCCTCGCCGGCCAGCACGCCGAACCCGGTATCTACCAGCACCAGTCGATCTGTCAGCCAGAGCAGATAGGCGTTGAGCGTGATCCGCGGTGGGTCGGGACGCAGGCTGCGCCGATGCAGGCTGGAGGCCGTATCTTCGTCGAGATTCTGAATCAGACCCAGTGAGCCGCTCATCAGCGCGTCCTGCAGGGTAGTGACCACGATCTCGCCAACGGCAAGATGATGCGCCCCGGTGGACTGCTGCCGGGGGCGGGGGAGCTCGCTATGGCCTGTCATGAATAGGGATTCCTGTAACTGTCGCGTTGAAAACCGGCGCAATGGGGCAGCACCTGGCCCATGCAGTGTTCGACAGCTTAGCGTGCTAAAAGTGTCGCGTCACATGCGCCCCGGTGCCAGCGCCGCGCGGGTTGCGGCAGCCGGCGTCGCAATCGGGGTGTGCCGGACAGCGGATGTGGGGCCCGACCCCGGGTCATGTCATTGAACCGGGGTTGTCATTCTCCACCCGGGTGAAGAAAGTTTTCCTTAACTGCCTGTTTTTGAAGAGGTTATTCTGAGTTCGGCGGTTGCCGGGAGAGGGCCGGTGCGCTAAGGTGATTCGCGCTGTGGGGGAGTAGTCGCTCCGGTCTGCCCGACCGGAGATACCCGTCAACATCTTCGACGCCGCCGTGGGCAGCGTTGTGGCCGGTATGACCGGATCGCCCCGGCGATGCGGCCTGACGAGACCCGGGGCACACCGCTCCCGCTCGATCAAGCGAGCGGGCATTCGACCCGGGAGATGTGATGGTACAGGCTCTGCTCGTTTCCTTCGGCTCGGTCGCCATTGCCGAACTGGGGGACAAGACCCAGCTGCTGGCACTGCTGCTGGCGATCCGCTTTCGTCGCCCCTGGCCGATCTTCTGGGGCATTCTGGGTTCCTCGGTTCTCAATCATGCCGTGTCGGCCTGGCTGGGCGGTGCCCTCTCCACGCTGATCGATCGCCATACCCTCGATATCGTGACCGGCTTTGCCTTCATTGCCATCGGGTTGTGGATGCTCAAGCCGGACGAGGATCCCGAGCTTTCCGAGGAGCGGCTGCGGCTTGGCGTCTTCGGTTCGGCCTTCGTGCTGTTCACCTTCGCCGAGCTGGGCGACAAGACGCAGTTTGCCACCATCCTGCTGGGGGCGCGCTTTCACGATTTCCCGATGGTCACGCTGGGCTCCACGCTGGGGATGATGGTCGCCAACACGCCGGTGCTCTGGCTGGGCGCCCGCTTTGCCAGTCGCCTGCCCACCCGCCCGATCCACGTGGCGGCCACCCTGCTGTTCATGATGCTCGGTGGCTGGACGCTGCTGGGCGCTGCCGGTGTGACCTGAGTACATTCGGGGGGGGCGGGGCGTTGCAGGGTATCGATTCGCCTGAAAGATGGCCTGCATTCGCTTCCCGGCTGATGATCGGCGCGCCTTGCAAGCACTGCGGGAGCATGTCAGCGATGAATGGAGGATCGGGCAATACATCGAGAGAAATCAATACGGCGTATCCGGCACGTGGCACCCATCCTTGATGGTGATTGCATTACCATTTCCGAGGAGTAACCGTGTCGAGTACCATTCAGACCGTCAATCCGGCCACGGGCCGGGTCATTCGTGAGTTCGAAACCCTTTCCGATCAGCAGCTCGATCAGCTTGTCGAGCAGAGCCACCAGGCGTTTCTCGACTGGAAGGAGCGTTCATTCGATGATCGTGCCGAGCTGGTGCGCCGGGTAGGCGAATTGCTCGTCGAGCACCGGGATCGCCTGGCCAGGCTCATGACCGAAGAGATGGGCAAGCCGATCAGTCAGGGGCCGGGAGAAATCGACCTGTGCAAGGCGATCTGCGACTATAGCGCCGAGAATGCCGCCGGTGTACTGGCCGATGAGGCGCGTGCCCTCGAGGGCGGCCGCGCCCTGGTGACCTACCAGCCCATGGGTGTGATTTTCGGTATTCAGCCATGGAACTTCCCATTTTACCAGGTGATCCGCTACGCCATTGCCAACATCATGGCTGGCAATACCGTGCTGTTGAAGCATGCGCCCAATGTCTGGGGCTGCGCCGAGGCGCTGGCGGATATCTTCCGCGAGGCTGGCTTTCCGGAGCATGTATTCAGCGTATTGTTCATTGCCGATGAGCAGGCAAGCCGGGTTACGGCGCACAAGCGGGTTCGTGGGGTGACCTTCACGGGCAGTGCAGCGACCGGTCGCAAGGTGGCAGCGGCTGCTGGCGAGCATCTCAAGAAGAGTGTGCTGGAACTCGGCAGTAACGATGCCTTCCTGGTACTGGAGGATGCCGACATCGAAAAAGCGGTGAACGCTTGTGTGATGGGGCGAAACTACAATAACGGTCAGACCTGCGTCGCTGCCAAGCGTTTCGTGGTCGTGGATGCCGTTTATGAGCAGTTTCGTGATGCTTTCGTCGAGAAAATGAAACAGGCCACGTTTGGCGATCCCATGCACGAGGACACGGCGCTTGGCCCGATCGCACGCAAGGATCTGCGCGATAATCTGCATGAGCAGGTGAAGGAGTCGATCGCCAATGGCGCCGTCTGCACGGTCGGAGGCGAGCTGCCGGACACGGATGGGTTCTTTTATCCTGCCACCGTGCTGGAAGAGGTCAAACCGGGGATGCCGGCCTATGACGGCGAGCTGTTCGGCCCCGTGGCGGCGCTGATCCGGGCCAGCGATGAAGAGGACGCCATTGCCATCGCCAACGATTCTGTCTATGGACTTGGCGGCGGTATCTTCTCGGAGGATGAGGCGCGTGCGGTCAAGCTGGTGCGTGACCATTTCGATACCGGCATGGTCAGCGTCAATGGGTATTATATCGCTCAGCCCAATCTGCCATTTGGCGGGGTGAAGGACAGTGGCTATGGCCGCGAGCACGGTGGTTTTGGCATGCGTGAATTCGTGAACGTCAAGTCACTGATGATTGCTCAATGAATCGCTTTTGACCGTTGGTCGCAAACTGTCGAAAACCGCCGTCCCTGACGGCGGTTTTTTCGATGGGGCACGCTTGCCTTCAAGGGTCATCAAAAGTGGCGGTAGCGCTGACAATTCCGCCGTGATCACTACACTCCTGAAATGATACGAACATGGAATGAAACAATGCTGCCACTGATCGACGAAGGGCAGGGCGAACCGACCCTGCTGCTGATGCACTTCTTCGGCAATTCGCACCGCGACTGGGCCGAGGTCATGCCGCATCTGACCAGCCACTACCGCTGTATTGCCGTCGACATGCCGGGGTTCGGCGATGCCGGCCTGAACGAGGCTCTGGACAGCGTGGCGATGGCCGATCAGGTCGAGGAGACGGTGCGCGAACTGAGGCTGGAGCGCGTGGTGCTGGCAGGACACTCCTTTTCCGGCCGTACCGCCATGCTGCTGGCGGCTCGCCGGCCGGCGTGGCTGGAATCACTGGTGCTGGTGGCACCGGCGCCCCCCGGGCCGCAGCCGGTGAGTGACGAGGAGCGCCGGTTTCAGCTCGCGTTCGACTTCAGCCGCGAACAGGCCGAGGCCTTCATTCGCGGGGCAGTGGTCCAGCCGCTGTCGGAAGCCGGCTTCGAACACGCCGTGCATGACGCCATGCGCGCCTCGCGCGAGGGCTGGTACCGCTGGCCGCGCACCACTTATGCCGAGGATCATGCGGACACGGTCGGCAGGCTGAACTGTCCGGTCCGCGTGATCGTCGGTGATCGTGATCCCTCGCTGCCACCCGACGTCCAGCAGCGGCTGGTGATGCCGCATCTTGAGCAGGGCGAGCTGCGTGTCATCGAGCAGTGCGGGCACCTGCTGCCGCTGGAAATTCCCGAACGGCTGGCGCAGGAGATGCGCACTTTCATCGGGTGAGCCCGCCTGCCGCAAGCGCATGACAGCCGCCCGGCATCGGCCGGGCGGCTGGTGTGCCGTGGTCGTGTGCTAGCGCAGGCAGAGATTGGCCAGGATCTCGTAGCTGTGCAGCCGATCCTCGTGGTGATAGAAGTCGGAGTTGACCATCACCTCATCGGCACCGGTCAGCTCGAGGAAGCGCTCGAGTTCGGCGCGCACGGTTTCGGGGCCGCCCACGATGGAGGCACCGAGATTCTGCTGCACGGCGGCCTGCTCCCGGGCACTCCAGTCCATCTGCTCGACCGGTGGCGCCAGCTGTATCCGTTGGCCGCGGGCCAGCGCGAGGAACTTCTGCTGCTGGGTGGTGGCGTGATACTGCGCCAGTTCGTCACTGTCGGCCGCGACGATCGGGATGCCGGTAATCACATAGGGTCGATCGAGCACCGCCGAGGGCCGGAACTGATCGCGATAGAGGCGCAGCGCCTCGAGCATGTGACCGGGCGCGAACTGACCGGCAAAGGCGAACGGCAGCCCCATCTGCGCAGCCAGCTGGGCGCTGTAACCGCTGGAGCCGAGCAGCCAGATCGGCACATGGGTGCCCTCGCCGGGCCAGGCATGTACCTGCTGGTCGGGCTGACCGTCGCCGAGAAAGCGCTGCAGTTCGGCAACCTGCTGGGGGAAGTCGCTGACGCCGCTCATGGGGTCGCGCTTGAGAGCACGGACCGTCATGCCGTCGGTGCCCGGCGCGCGTCCCAGGCCCAGATCGATGCGATCGGGGTAGAGGGTAGCCAGCGTACCGAAGTGTTCGGCAACCACCAGAGGCGCATGGTTGGGCAGCATGATGCCGCCTGAACCGACGCGGATGGTCGAGGTGGCGCCGGCCACGTGACCGATCAGCAGAGACGTGGCGGCGCTGGCAATACCGGCGGCGTTGTGATGTTCGGCCAGCCAGAAGCGGGTATAGCTGAGGCCCTCGGTGTGCTGGGCGAGACTGACGGTATTGGCGAAGGTTTCGCTGATGCTGCCACCCTGGCGCACGGGCGCCAGATCGAGCACCGAGAGGCGAACATCGCTGAGTCGTGACATGGCAAGGCTCCATACGGTAGGCGGACGTGGCCGTGGCACGAGGTGATTCCGTGACGGTCATTAGCGTCCTCATTATCATGCAGGAGTTGAGGGCAGAAAGCCGCTTTTCAAGCCTGTCGGGCCCGATGAATCGACATGCGCCGATTCGACGGGCCATGCACTGAAGAAAGGGTGGCGGGGAGCGGGCTGACGTTACCCGGGGAATGAGCCGTCAGCGCGGAGAGGTGACGCCTAGCGGCGGGGTGCCCGGGTGTGCACGTGATACTCGCCTTCAAGGACCCGTCGGTCACCCTCCGGGGTGGTGTAGTGGCCTTCGTGCGTCTGCCCGAAGCGTTCGGCCTGGCGCTTCATGCGATGGCGCAGCAGCGGCATCATCGCCCAGCCGACCAGCAGAAAGCACAGGGCAAACACGGTACCCACGATCAGCAGCATGCCGAAGGCAAGCCAGGTGACGAGCAGCTTGAATCCGCCGGTATTGCGGGTGGAGCCCCGGGCACGGGTGCGAAGTTGTTCGGCCATGCGCCAGGCGGCGTTGTGGCGGGGATCTGCCATGTCGAATGCTCCGTAGTATTATGGCCTGGTCATTATGACATCAAATGACCCACCGGGTTCGGCAACCCCCGGCCTTTAAGCTAGAGTAGCGGTTTCGTGAAAGAATAGCGGTTTCGTGAAAGAGTAGCGGTTTCGTGGATCGGACGGTAACACCGTCCGGTAGTACCCGCCGAGTCGTCGCCGGAAGACATCATGTCCACACCACCCGAGCGTGTCACACCCTTTCAGCTGTTCCTCTTCATCCTGTCGCTGTATGTGCTGGGGGCGCTGGCTGCGGAAACCTTCTTTGCACTACCGGCGGAAGTGACGTGACTGCTGTACTACCTGGACGCCTTTGTCTGCATCTTCTTCTTCATCGATTTCTGTCTGCGCCTGGCCCGGGCACCCAGCCGCATGGCATACATGAAATGGGGCTGGATCGACCTGATTGCCAGTATTCCGGTGCTCTGGCACCTGCAGGCGGCGCGTATCTTCCGTGTGATCCTGATCTTCCGGCTGATCCGGGCGCTACGCTCGATCAATGGCGTGATGGGCGTGATGTTCCGCAATCGCGCCGAAGGAATGTTCTTCAGCGTGGCCTCGATGACCGTGCTGCTGGTGGTCTTCGGTGCCATTGCCATCCTGCTGGTGGAGGGCCCGGCGCCGCAAAGCCCCATCGAGACCGCTGGGGATGCCCTGTGGTGGGCCTTTGTCACCATCACCACGGTAGGCTACGGGGATTACTATCCCGTCACTACTGCCGGGCGCGTCATCGCGGTCTTTCTGATGATCGCCGGGGTGGGGCTGTTCGGCAGCTTCGCAGCCTATGTCAGCTCGCTCTACGTCAGCGAGGAGAGCGAGGACGACGACCGCCAGCATCGTGCCAGCCGCGAAATGATCCGGCATCTCAACCACCGCGTCGAGGAGCTGACCGAGGAGGTGCGTGGGCTCAGGTCAGAGCTGCACCACGCCTCGGTCAGCGAGCGAGGTCGCCACCACACAGCCGATACCGGCCCGTCCGAGGTGTTCCCGTCGGAGGCATCAAGGCAGCCCTCCTCCCCGCCCGGGGAGTGAGGCCTGAGGGGCCGTTGTCGGGCAGGGTCAGTCGACAGGGAGGTTCACTTGACCGATCAGGACTCCGGGCGTGATACGGGACGCTGGCTGCGCAAGATGTCGCCGGCCTGGTTCACGCTGGCGATGGCCACCGGGACGCTCTCCAACGCCTTCTGGCAGTTAGACATGAAAACCGCCTCGGGGCTCTTCCATGCGCTCAACGGGGGCATCTATCCGCTGCTGCTGGTGCTTCTGCTGGCCCGGGCGCTGTGTTTTCCGCGGGCGGTGTACCGTGATCTGCTCGACCCCCGCCAGGTCTTCACCTTCTTCACGCTGGTCGCGGCCAGCTGCGTATTCGGGGTCGAGATCAGCTATCGCGGCTGGATGGCAACGGCGACCCTGCTGCTGATCGTGGCCGGTGTGCTATGGCTGGTGCTGGGCTACGTCAGCTTCGGCGTGCTGGCCTTTCGCAACGACGAGCAGCAGGCCGATGTGACGCACGGTGGCTGGCTGTTGTGGATCGTGGCTACCCAGTCGATGGTGATTCTCGCTACCCGGCTGTTCCAGTTCGACCAGGGGAGCTCTTCGCTGGCAGCACTGCTGCTGTTCGGCGCCTGGGGATTCGGGGTGATGTGGTACGCCATCTTCATCACCATCTTCTTCAATCGGGTCAGCTTCCTGAAACTCAACGAGCGCGACATCAACCCCGTCTACTGGGTGGTGATGGGCTCGGCGGCCATCAGCGTCGAGGCCGGCGCCCAGCTGCTGCCGGCGCTGCCTCGGGCACCGATGTGGCAGAGCGCGGCCATGCTGCTCGAGGCGGCGGTGATGATCCTGTGGTGGTGGAGCAGCTGGCTGATTCCGGTACTGCTGATGCTCGATGGCTGGAAGCATCTGGTCAGGCGGGAGCCGCTGGATTTCAGGCCGACCGTCTGGGCGAGCGTGTTTCCGGTGGCGATGTATGCCCTGGCCACCGGACGGCTGGCCTCGACCGAGCACTTCGGACTGCTGCACGAGCTGGCCCTGGGCGTCGGTGCGCTGGCCTCGCTGGCGTGGCTGGTATCGGTCGTCGGGCTGCTGGTCTGGCTGCTGAAACGGCGGAGTAGGCAAAAGCGGTCGAGCGCCTGAAGATTGCCGGTGCGTGACACGAAAAAGCCGCAGACCGGGCGTCGGGGCAGTAACCCCGACGTCACGGCAGCGGCCGGTTCGACACCCTTCGCTCGACCTGTAGAGCGGTCTTCAGCTCTGGCGGCGACCGAAGTTGCCGAAGCGCCGACGGAACTGGGCAGCACGACCTTCGCTGCTGATCTGACGCTGCTGACCCGTATAGAACGGATGCGAGGCCGAAGAAATATCCAGCCGGACCAGCGGGAAGGTCTGGCCTTCACGTTCGATGGTCTCGTCGGTTTCGATGGTCGACGGAATCTGGAAATAGGTGTCCGCGTTGGTGTCGTGAAAGATCACCGTACGGTAGTTGGGATGAATGCCTGATTTCATGGCGTTTGGCTCCGCGGGCGTTGCGAAAATGACAAACCGGGTATTTCAAGGGTGCGAAATGATGCGACAAACGGCCTGATTTTTCAATCTCTACGTTGAATTCGTACCCTGCGCCGGCTGCTTCAGGCAGAATCGGTGCGCAGCAGGAGTCTTTTCGCGCGTTGACCTGTCGAAGGGGCCACCTGCTGGAACATGAAGTGCCTGCGCCCGGAGGGGGCAGCGAGCATGCCGGGTAATGAATGAATGCAATGCGGTGAGCGAACGGCAAATGAGAACGGCAATCGTGTGGACACGCTGGCTGGGGATGCTGCTGGTCATGCTGTGTCTGGTGTCCCCGCTGCAGGTCGAGGCGGCCGGGCTGCCCGGCATGAGCGGCGGCGGTTCGCAGGAGCAGCAGGGGCCCTCGCCGAAGGAGCTGCAGGCCTCGCTGGATCAGGTGATTGGCGTGCTGGAAAGCGAACAGCAGCGTTCGGCGCTGCTCGAGCAGCTCAGACAGTTGCGTCAGGCCAGCCGGGAAGCCGCCTCCGGCGAGGGGAAAGAGGCCGGCGGCGGTCTGCTGGGGGCGCTGGCCTCGAGCCTGGAGTCCGGCAAGGGGCAGGACAACGGCAAGGCCCTGCTGACGACCTGGCGTGACCGGGCGGCAGCGGCCTGGCAGGATCTGCGCGCCGACTTCAGCAGTGGCCGGCAGTGGTGGTCGGGGCTGCGGGATTTCGCGCTGACGCTGCTGGCCTGGGCCGGCATGGCCACGCTGTTCTACTTCCTGCTGCGCCGGGTGCTGCATCACTACGGGCTGCGGCTGACGCTGACCGATCAGCCCACGGCCCTGACCATGCTGCGCTACTGTCTGCGCCGCGTCGTGCCCTGGGGCGGGGCATTCGGGCTGACGCTGGCGGTTACTTCCTGGCTCGAGAGCTCGCCCGGCATGCTGCTGGCGCTGACGCTGGGCTATGCCACCGTCTGCGGCATGATCTTTGCCTCGGTCTGTGAAGTGGTGTTTGCCATGTTCACCTGGGGGCACCGCCGGGTGGCGCTGCGGATCCTGCGGCGTCAGGCGGGCTGGCCGCTGTTTGCCATCGGCGCGCTGGGGGCGCTGGGTGATGCCACCAACTCGGCGATCATTACCCGTGCGCTGGGGGATGACCTGGCCGGCTTTCTCTCCGAGTTCATCGGACTGTGCGCCATTCTGATTGCCGGCGCCTTCATCATTCGCTTCAAGCGGCCGGTGCGCCATCTGATCCGCAATCGCCCCTATCGCCTGCGCCGGGATCAGAGTCTGGTCAGTGAGCTGCTGCTGGTGCTCGGCAACATCTGGCACATTCCGGCGCTGCTGGTGGTGGGCGCGTCGCTGATTGCCGTGGTCAGCTACAGCGGCGACATTCGCAGCGATTTTGCCCGTGCGATCCTGACGGCCGGGCTGCTGGTGGTCATGCTGATCGTTGGCGGGCTGCTCTATCGCAGTTCGCAGCGCGCTCCCGAACGGCGGCGTACCCGCTACGGCAAGCGGCTGATCCGCTTCGGCTATGCGCTGGCGCACCTGGCCAGCTGGATCGTGTTTGCCGAGCTGGCGGCACGCATCTGGGGCGGTTCGCTGCTCAATGCCAGCAGCGGTCAGCTGGGCGAACGGATCATCCTCTCCCTGATCAGTGTCGGGGTGACCCTGCTGGTGGCGTGGCTGGTCTGGATCATTGCCGACACCGCCATCCACCGCGCCATGACCTCGACCTCACGCTCCCAGCGCGGCCGGGCCCGGCGGGCCCGGGCGGAGACCATCACGCCGCTGCTGCGCAACATCGTCTTTGCCACCATCGTGGTGATCGCCACCATCGTGGCGCTGGCCAATCTGGGCGTGAATGTCACGCCGCTGCTCGCCGGTGCCGGGGTGATCGGTCTGGCGGTGGGCTTTGGTGCCCAGACGCTGGTGCAGGATCTGATTACCGGCATCTTCATCCTGGTCGAGGATACCTTGGCGATCGATGATTTCGTCGATGTGGGGGGCAATGTCGGTACCGTGGAGAAGCTCAGTCTGCGCACGGTGCGGTTGCGTGATCTCGACGGCATCGTCCATGCGGTGCCGTTCAGCCAGATCAAGGCGGTCCAGAACTACTCCCGGGAGTTCGGCTATGCGCTGTTCCGTATCCGGGTGCCGCATGCGATGCCGATCGATGACGCCATCGGCATGATCCAGGCGGTAGCCGATGAGATGCGCGAGGATGCGCTGTTCCGCTTCAAGATCTGGTCGGCGCTGGAGCTGCAGGGGATCGAGAGCTTCGATCAGGGCGCGGCCATCGTGCGGGCGCGTTTCCGCACGGCACCGGTGATGCAGTGGGACGTGGCACGCGAGTTCAACCTGCGTCTCAAGCGGCGCATGGATGCCGCGGGCGTTGATCTGGCCATGCCGCGCATGAGCGTGACGCTGGAGAATGCCGAAGCCCTGCGTCCGGCGAGGTCCGAAGCGGAGGCGTCGTCGCAGCCGTCGGCACGTCCGCGCTATCGGTTGCGCGCCGGCGCCACGCTGAGCAGTGAAGAGCTCGAGCGTGCCGGGATCGAGGAGCGCCACGGACGCGCCACCGATGCCCCTGGTGACAGCGGGGCAGGCGATGCCCCGGTCACTCCGCACCCCTAGCCGGGGCGTGCGTTTCGGGCACCTTCAGGGTGCTGCGCACCACCACCCGTGAGCCGCCCGCCTGGGGCATCTCCAGCGCCTGGCGGGCGAGCGCCACGGTGCGATAGGCGATTTCGTCGATGTCATGACGCAGGCAGGGGATCGGCAGGCCGAAGATATCGGCGTGCTGAACCTCGTCGATGCTGAACAGCAGGATGTCCTGCAGCGGTCGCAGACCGGCTTCGACACAGGCCCGGATGATGCCCAGCGTGATCTGGTTGTTGAGGCCGATCACGCCGCTCGGCGGCGGGCCCTCTCCGAGCCGTGCGCGCATCCGGTGATAGGCCAGCTCCATGTTGAAGTCGGCGTAACGCACATCCAGCGGGATCTCTCCCAGTGCTTCGCGAATGCCCGAGGTCCGGCCGATCGAGACCCGGGAGCCGGGCAGGCCGGAAATGGCCAGCACACTCTCCGGCTGCTGCCGGGCCATCCATGCCCCCGCCTTGTAACCGCAGTCGAGATTATCGATGTAGACCCCGGCATAGGGCGCGGTGTCGATCTCCCGGTCTACCAGAATCAGTGGGATGTTCGCTTCTGCAAGCGCCTGACGCCACTTCGGCTGGTAGTTGGAGTTGGAGGAAATGACCGAGACGATGACCGCTGATACCCCCATCTGAATCATGCGCTCGATGGCGGTCATCTCCTGAGCCTCCGACTCGTAGGAGTCGAACATGACCACCTCGAAGCCGTGCTGCTGGCCGATCATGGTGATGGCACGGGTAAGACCGCTGAAGAAGGGGTTGCTCATATTGGGGTTGACCACGCCCAGCGTCACTCGCTGTGATGCGCCGCCATGCTTCTTGTGGTGACGCGAGGGTCGATAGCCCAGCTGATCCGCGAGTCTCAGCACGTGTTCGAGGGTGTCGGGATGCACTCGTTCGGGCGCCGAAAAGGCACGCGATACCGTGATGCGACTGACTCCGGCGGCGCTGGCGACATCTTCAAGCCGGGCGCGGGATCGTGTGGACATGATGCTCGAGGCTGCCTCTCGTACAAAACCGGAACGATACGCCGTCGCCCGGAAGAGCGAAATGATACCGTGCTGAGCAAATGTGTCATTGGTGTATCATTGCCGTATCAGTTTAGTGGATGCAGCGAGACCCGGGCAGGGCTGCCGGGCATCTCTTTGGTCGCCTGGACTTAAGTTCAAAGGCATGTAGTATCACTTTCAATATGGTGTAACTCGCTGAGTCTGCGACGGTTTGAAGGGGCCTTGCGTGTAGGAGTCCGTTGCGGCGCCGTGCCATGAACGGAAATGATACGAAATGATAAAAGAATCCCGTCCCCACGCAGCGCAACATTCAACAGGGACCCATTGGCGCGCGCTGGAGCGCGGCGTTCGATGAACAGGAAAAGGGCGCTTGCGCGCCGGCTCAATCAGGAGAAACGGATCATGAGATGGGGAGCTGTCATCATCGGTGCCGGGGTAGCGGGGCTGGGGCTGGCCACCAGTGCCGGCGCGGCCACCACCATTACCGTGGCCACCGTCAACAATCCCGACATGGTGACCATGCAGAAGATGACGGATGAGTTCACGAAGGCTCATCCGGATGTCAAGGTCAACTACGTCACCCTGCCGGAGAACGAGCTACGGCAAAAGATTACCACCGATATTGCCAGCGGTGGCGGTCAGTATGACGTGATTACGGTCAGCAACTACGAGACACCGATCTGGGCGAAGAACGGCTGGCTCAAGCCGATGGACAACCTGCCTGACGATTACCAGGTCGATGATCTGCTGCCGACGGTGCGGCAGGGGCTCTCGTATGACGGCACGCTCTATGCGCTGCCGTTCTATGCCGAATCCTCTATGACCTACTACCGCAAGGATCTGTTCAAAAAGGCCGGCATCGAAATGCCTGACCGGCCGACCTGGGACCAGATGAAGGCGTTTGCCCAGAAGCTCCATGATCCCTCCAACGGTGTTTATGGCATCTGTCTGCGCGGTCTGCCGGGCTGGGGTCAGAACATGGCCTTCTTCGACACCATGGTGAACAGCTATGGCGGACGCTGGTTCGATATGGAATGGAAGCCGCAGCTGACCTCCGAGGCATGGCACAAGGCGGCCAGCGATTACAAGATGCTGATGAACAAGTATGGCCCGCCCGGGGTGACCTCCAACGGGTTCACCGAATCCGAGACGCTATTCGCCAATGGGCAGTGTGGCATGTGGGTGGATTCCACGGTGGCTGCCGGTTATGTCTCCGACCCTGACAACTCGAAGGTGGCTGACAGCGTGGGCTTTGCCCAGGCGCCCTATCAGACCACCAAAAATGGCGCCAACTGGCTCTATTCGTGGGCACTGGCCGTGCCGAAGTCAGCGCCGCACAGCGATGCAGCACAGGCCTTCGTCGACTGGGCAACCTCGAAGCAGTATATCCAGAGCGTTGCCGAGAAGAAGGATTGGCTGGCAGTGCCGCCGGGAACGCGTCAGTCCACCTATGACAGTGAGGGCTACCAGCAGGCCGCGCCTTTCTCGTCACTGGTGCGGACGGCCATCAGCAGTGCCGATCCCGAGAATCCCACGGCGGACCCGGTGCCCTATACCGGCATCCAGTTCATCAGCATTCCGCAGTTCCAGGCCATCGGGACCCGGGTAGGCCAGATCATGGCGGGTGTGCTGGCCGGGCAGACCAGTGTCGATCAGGGCCTGAACCAGGCGCAGCAGTTTACTGCGCGGCTGATGAAGCAGTCCGGCTACGACAAGTAAGCAGCAAGCGTGCGTGGCGCGCGGGGGAGCCCGCGCGCCGGTGAGTGATGACCGGATGCGGCCCATGCCCATCCGGCTTCGTGCAAAAGAGGCCTCGTCATGACGAGCGAAGTGACGGCAAAGGGCACCGGAACGGCTGGGAGCGCGTCAGGACAGGGCGCGAGTCGCCGGCGCCGGGCACCGGTCAAGCGGTTGATGGCGCCGGCAGTGATCTTCCTGCTGGTGTGGATGATCGTGCCACTGGGCATGACCATCTACTACTCATTCCAGAACTACAATCTGATGATGCCGATGATGCGAGGCTTCGCCGGCATCGGCAATTACGCCATCCTGTTGACCGATGCCACCTTCTGGGATGCGCTGGGCAATACCCTGGTACTGGTGGTGGCCTGCCTGGCCGTCACGGTGGGGCTGGGGCTGCTGCTGGCGCTGTTGTTCAATGCGACCTTCATCGGCCGCGGCGTGGCGCGCACTCTGGCGATTTCGCCGTTTTTCGTGATGCCGGTGGTGACCGGACTGATCTGGAAGAACATGCTCTTTCATCCGGTCTACGGGCTGATCTCCTGGGCCATGCGCTCGCTGGGGCTGGAGCCGATCGACTGGCTGGCGCACCACCCCATGCTGTCGATCATCATCATGATCTCCTGGGAGTGGACGCCTTTTGCGCTGCTGATCCTGCTGACCGGGCTGCAGTCCCTGCCGGAGGATCAGATCGAGGCGGTCCGCCTTGACGGCGCCAACCGGTGGCAGGAGTTCCGCCATATCGTGATTCCCCACCTGGGGCAGGTGCTCTATGTGGTGGTGATGCTGGAGAGCATCTTCTTCCTGACCTCGTTTGCCGAGATCTACGCCACCACCAGCGGCGGGCCGGGCACGGCGACTACCAACCTGCCGTACTACATCTATCTCAATGCCTTCTTCCAGTACGACATCGGCCTGTCGTCGGCAGCCGCCATCGGGGCGGTGATCCTGGCCAACATCTTCGCCATCTTCCTGATCCGCTTCGTGGCCGGCAATCTCAACGCAGGGAGTGCACGATGAACGCGCAACGCTCCAATATCGGACTGGCGGTGGTCGGCTGGCTGGTCGCGCTGATCATGTTCTTTCCCATCCTGTGGATGGTGCTGACGGCCTTCAAGACCGAGCAGACGGCCTTCAGCACGACGCCCGAGTTCCTCTTCTCGCCGACCCTGGAGAGCTTTCGCACGGCGCTGGCGCAGGGAGCCGGCTACTGGCACTACGCCTTCAACTCGTTCTTCACCGCCATGGTCTCGACCCTGCTGGGACTGGCGCTGGCCGTGCCGGCCGCCTTTGCGATGGCGTTCTACCCCTCGAAGCGCACCGATTTTACCCTGGTCTGGATGGTCTCGACCAAGTTCATCCCGGCCGTGGGGGTGCTGATTCCAATCTTCCTGATCTACAAGAGTCTGGGACTGATCGACAACGACTGGGGCCTGATCATGCTGTTCACCGCCATGAACCTGCCGATCATGGTGTGGATGGTGTACTCCTACTTTCGCGACGTGCCGAAGGACATCGTCGAGGCCGCCGACATCGATGGCGCCAGCACCATGCAGACCATGTTCCGGGTCATCCTGCCGCTGGCACTGCCGGGGCTGGCCTCCACCGGGCTGCTGGCGCTGATCCTGGCATGGAACGAGTCGTTCTGGAGTCTGACCATGACCGACCACAACGCGGCGACGCTGGCGGTGTTCATCGCCTCGTTCAAGAGTGCCGAGGGCCTGTTCTGGGCCAAGATGTCGGCCGCTTCGGTACTGACCGTGACACCGATCGTCGTGCTGGGCTGGTTTGCCCAGCGTCAGATGGTACGGGGCCTGACCTTCGGCGCCGTCAAATAGCCACTCGTCGTCCCTGCGGGCAGTGCGCGAAGGGGCGGCAGGACAGGAGAGCTCTCTCATGGCAGTCGTGGAACTGAAAAACGTGGTCAAGCGCTACGGTGGCGGTCTGACGGGCAAGGCGGCCCGGAGCGAGGAAGCCCCGGCAGTGGATGATTTCAACCTCGTGACCGAGGATGGCGAGTTCGTGGTGCTGGTCGGCCCCTCCGGCTGCGGCAAGTCCACCACCATGCGCATGATCGCCGGGCTGGAAGACAATACCGAAGGCGAAATCCGCATCGGCGGGCGTGATGTTAGCGATGTCGCGGCCCGCGATCGGGACATCGCGATGGTCTTTCAGAGCTACGCGCTCTATCCGCACATGTCGGTATTCGAGAACATGGCCTTCTCGCTGCGGCTGAAGAAGGCGCCGAAGAGTGAAATCGACCAGCGGGTCAATGAGGCCGCTTCGATTCTCGACATCACCCATCTGCTGGACCGCAAGCCGCGCGCGCTCTCCGGCGGGCAGCGCCAGCGGGTGGCGCTGGGGCGGGCAATCGTGCGTCAGCCGCAGGTCTTTCTGATGGATGAGCCGCTCTCCAACCTGGATGCCAAGCTGCGCGTCGACATGCGCGCCGAGATCGTCAAGCTGCACCGCAAGCTGGGGGTGACCACCTTCTACGTCACCCACGATCAGACCGAGGCGATGACCATGGGGCAGCGCATCGTGGTCATGCGCGACGGGCGTATCCAGCAGATCGACACGCCCAATGCCCTCTATGCCCGGCCGGCCAACATGTTCGTGGCGGGGTTCATCGGCACGCCGTCGATGAACTTCATGAAGATGCGGGTCGGCGACGATACCCGTTCGCTCAAGGGGGAGACGGCCCGTTTCCGCGCCGGTGATGCCTTTACCGGTGACCTGCTCGACTCCCATCGCGGTCAGGAGGTCTGGGTCGGTATCCGCCCCGAGCACCTGCAGCATCACGAAGGCGATGCTGGCGCACTCGAAAACGGTCTTTCCGGCACCGTCGATGTGGTCGAGCCGCTGGGATCGGTCACCATGGTACAGCTCGAGATCGACGGGCATCGCATTACTGCCCAGCTGGAAGGGGATACCCGGGCCCGTTCGGGCGATACGATTACGCTGACCTGTGAGTCTGCCAGGCTGCATCTGTTCGATGTGGTATCCGAGCAGGCGCTGGCACGGCAGCCGGTCGAGTCGGCAGCAACCGCCTGACCCCCGGGGCAGCCCGAAGTGCTGTCCCGTGCGGTGCTGCAAGGTACGATCCATTCAATCTTTCGGGAGCAGGACACATGAAGTCGCTCAACGCAGCCACGCTGGCGGAGCTCGAAGGCGTCGCGACCCCGCAGTACAACCGCGGTGATGCCGAAATCGGTATTGTTCACTTCGGCGTGGGTGGATTTCATCGTGCCCATCAGGCGATGTACCTCGATGCCCTGATGAACGAGGGCAAGGCACTGGAATGGGGCATCTGCGGGGTCGGGGTGCTGCCCGCGGACAAGCGCATGAAGGAGATCATGGATGCCCAGAACGGGCTCTACACCCTGGTGCTCAAGCACGCCGACGGCCAGTACGAGCCGCGGGTGATCGGTTCGATTCTGGACTATCTGTATGCCCCCGAAGATCCCGAGGCAGTGATCGAGCAGATGGCGGCCGGGAGTACGAAGATCGTCTCGCTGACGATTACCGAAGGGGGCTACAACTTCCACCACGTGACCGGCGAGTTCAATTTCGAACACCCCGATGTGCAGCATGACCTCGAGGTGGGGGCAACCCCGAAGACCACCTTCGGGCTGGTTACCGAGGCGCTCAGGCGCCGGCTCGAACGGGGCATGGCGCCGTTCACGATCATGTCCTGCGACAATATCCAGGGCAACGGTGACGTGGCGCGCAAGATGTTTTCCGCCTATGCCGAGCGCAAGGCGCCCGAGGTCGGCCGCTGGATGAACGAGACGATCCACTTTCCCAACTCGATGGTGGATCGCATCACGCCGGTGACCACCGATGACGACCGCCGCGAGGTGGCCGAGCGCTTCGGCATCGACGATGGCTGGCCGGTGGTCTGCGAGCCCTTTACCCAGTGGGTGCTGGAGGACCACTTCAACCAGGGCCGCCCGCCCTACGAGGAGGTCGGCGTGCAGGTGGTCGACGATGTCATGCCCTATGAGCTGATGAAGCTGCGTCTGCTCAATGCCAGCCACCAGGCCCTGACCTATTTCGGCTATCTCGCCGGCTATCGCTATGCCCACGAGGTCTGTCAGGACGAGCTGTTTGCCAATTTCCTGCTCGACTACATGAACGAGGAGGCGACACCGACCCTGTCACCGGTGCCCGGGGTAGACCTGGATGAGTACAAGTACACCCTGATCGAGCGATTCGCTAACCCCGAGATCCGCGATACCCTGGCGCGGCTCTGTGCGGAGAGCTCGGACCGGATTCCCAAATGGCTGCTGCCGGTGATTCGCGAGCAGCTCGAGCGTGATGGCGAGATCAGGCGCTCGGCGGCGGTGGTCGCCAGCTGGGCACGCTATGCCGAGGGGGTGGATGAACAGGGCGAACCGATCGAGATCGTCGATCGACTGAAGGACGAGCTGCACGCCATCGCGCAGCACAATCGCGACAATCCAACGGCCTTCATCGAGAATCGCGAGCTGTTCGGTGATCTGGTCGATGAGCCGCGCTTTGTCGAGGCCTACAGCGAAGCGCTGTCGCATCTGCATCGCGAGGGCGCGCAGGCCACCGTCGAGGCGCTGCGTCAGGCCGACTGACGACGATCACGATAACGGGAGAGTTTCATGTATATCGGCGTGGACTGCGGTACCCAGAGTACCAAGGTGGTGGTCTTCGATCCCGAGCGTCGTGCCCTCATCGGCGAGGCGTCCAGCGCCCACGAGCTGATCAGTGCCGCCAGTGGCCGGCGCGAACAGCAGCCGGCATGGTGGATCGAGGCCTTTGAAACGGCCTTTCACCAGGCCATCGAGCGGGCCGGCATCAGCGCCGGCGAGGTGCGCGCCATCGGGGTATCCGGCCAGCAGCACGGCATGGTGGCGCTGGATGAGCAGGGCGAGCCGGTCTATCCCGGCAAGCTCTGGAATGATACCGAGGCCTCGCACGAAAACGAGATGCTGATCGAGGCGCTGGGCGGTGAGCAGGGCTGTCTCGATCGACTGGGAATCATCCCCCAGGCGGGGTATACCGCGCCCAAGATCGCCTGGCTGAGAGAGCATCATCGCGAGGCCTATGACCGCATTGCCACCCTGCTGCTGCCGCACGATTATCTCAACTTTCATCTGACCGGTGAGCGGACCGCCGAGTATGGCGATGCGTCCGGCACGGCATATTTCGATACCCGCAGGCGTGAATGGGCGCCCGATGTGCTGGCGAAGGTGGCCCCCGAGCTGGATGCCGGGCAGGTACTGCCGCGCCTGGTCGAGCCCGATCAGCCGGCCGGTCGGGTCCGCCGCGAGGTAGCCGAGCGGCTGGGGCTGGGCGAGCACGTGGTGGTCTCCTCGGGCGGCGGCGACAACATGATGGGCGCGATCGGTACCGGCAACATCACGCCCGGAGCCGTGACCATGAGCCTGGGCACCTCGGGCACCATCTATGGCTGCTCGACTCAGCCGACGGTGTCGCGCAATGGTCTGGTCGCCAATTTCTGCGGCAGTCACGGTGGCTGGCTGCCGCTGATCTGCACCATGAACGTGACCTCGGCGACCAATCAGATCCGTGAGCTGACCGGCCATGATGTCAACGCCTTCAATGCGGCGGTCGAGCGCGCGCCGATCGGTGCCGAGGGCGTGCGTGTCATGCCGTTCTTCAACGGCGAGCGGGTGCCCATGCTGCCGCAGGCCACCGGCAGCTTCCTGAATCTGTCGAGTCACAACTTCTCCGGCGACAACCTCTGCCGGGCGGTCATGGAAGGGGCCACCTTCGGGCTGCGCTACGGGCTTGATCTGCTGGCCGAGTTCGATATTCGGCCGAAGCAGCTGCGACTGGTCGGTGGGGGGGCCAACAGTCGGGTCTGGCGCCAGATGGTCGCGGACGTGATGAATGTCGAGCTGGTCTGTCCGGTAGTGGGCGAGGCCGCGGCGCTGGGCGCGGCTCTGCAGGCCCAGTGGTGCGAGCGGCGTCAGCAGGGGGAAACGATAGAATTGCACGAACTGTGCGAGCAGGCGGTTGATATTGACGAATCCACCCTCACAATACCGGATGAGGAGAGCGCTGGCCGCTATCGCGAAGTGTATCGTGACTATCTCAAGACGCTCAGGGAGCGCTATCCTCAGGGTATGGCCGTGTAGTTCTGCTACAATATCCGGTGCATCCGGGGGCACGGCCGCCGCCGGCCCCGCGATGGTCGGTGCCGGACGAACAGTTTCCGCGGTGCGGGTACTTCGGGTACCCGGCCGCTGACATCGAATCAGGAGGCGATATGGCAACGCAGCTGGAATCCCTGAAGGAACTCTCCAAGGTCGTGGCCGACACCGGTGACCTGGAGGCGATCAAGAAGTATCAGCCCTATGATTCCACTACCAATCCGTCGCTGCTGCTCAAGGCCTTCGATCTCGAGGGTTATCAGGAGCTGATCGACAAGACGCTCGCCGAGGTCAAGAAGGAGACCGAAGGTCAGGACCGCGAAACGCGGCTCGAGCATGCGGTTGATCGGCTGTCGGTCGTGGTCGGTACCGAAATCACCAAACTGGTGCCCGGCCGGGTCTCCACCGAGGTGGCCGCAAAGCTCTCCTTCGATCAGCAGGCCAGCATGGACAAGGCACGCAAGCTGATCGATCTCTACGAGAAGGCCGGTGTCAGCCGTGATCGAATCCTGATCAAGCTGGCGTCGACCTGGGAAGGCATCCGGGCCGCTGAAGTGCTGCAGAAGGAAGGTATCAACTGCAACCTGACACTTCTGTTCAGCGACGCTCAGGCGCGTGCCTGCTTCGAGGCCGGCGTATTCCTGATCTCGCCATTCGTGGGCCGTGTCACCGACTGGTACAAGCAGCGCGACGGTGTGGAAAACTATGCACCGGACGATGATCCGGGTGTGAAGTTCGTGCGTAGCGTGGCGGATTACTCCAACCGCTACGGCTACGACACCGTGGTGATGGGCGCCAGCTTCCGCAATACCGATCAGATCAAGGCGCTGGCCGGTCTCAACCGTCTTACCATCTCGCCGAACCTGCTCGAGGAGCTGGCCAACAGCGAAGGGACGGTCGAGCGCAAGCTGACCGACAACGCTTCCGATGGTGGCGGCGAACAGCGCCCCGCGAAGATGACCGAAACGGAGTTTCGCTGGGGGCACAACCAGGATCCCATGGCCAACGACAAGCTGGCCGAGGGTATCCGCAAGTTTGCCGAAGACCAGGAAAAACTCGAAGGTCTCATCGAGAAGCGGCTGTAATCACCGCGGTGATACCTCAGACGCTGAAAAACCGGCCCCCAGGGGCCGGTTTTTTAATGTCGGTATTTCATGCTGCGACAGTGGTGTCATGATGGGCCGGTGCTGTTCGCAATGAACTTCAGGACGAGCAAGGGAGCGGCTAATGGCCTCGGAAAACGTGCCCGATGATGGCGCACTGATCGATGACGCAGTGGTGCAGGCAGCCGGCGCCATGCTCGATGGCGGGCGGCGCCGGCTGCTGGGCATTGTCGGCGCCCCCGGTTCGGGCAAGTCGACACTGGCCGAGGGACTGGTGGCACGACTGGCGGGTCGGGCGCAGAGCGTGCCGATGGACGGCTTTCATCTCTCCAATCGTCAGCTGGCCCGGCTGGGACGCAGCGAGCGCAAGGGTGCCCCGGATACCTTTGATGCGCATGGTTATCGGGCGCTGCTGGCGCGACTGCGTCAATCGGACGAGACTGATGCCACGATCTACGCGCCTGGTTTCTACCGCGAACTCGAGGAGTCGATCGCCGCCAGCATTGCCGTCCCCGCCGAAGTGCCGCTGGTGATTACCGAGGGCAATTATCTGCTGCTGGAGGAGGGCGCCTGGTCGCGGGTGCGTGAGCTGCTCGACGAGGTCTGGTTTCTGGAGGTGGAGAGCACGCTGCGCGAGCAGTGGCTGGTGAATCGGCACGTGCACTTCGGCCGCAGCGAAGAGGAGGCCCGGGCCTGGGTAGCAGCCACCGATCGCCCCAATGCCGAACGGGTCGAGGCGGTGGCGCATCGCGCCGATCGCCGGCTGCGCTGGAGCGACACGGGGATTGCCCTTGCCGAGGCGTAGCCGCCGGGTCGAGAGTGAATGGCCGCCCGGATCGTGCTGTCGCTTCGCGGTAAAGTCGGCAGGCGCCGCATTCTACCCTGGTCGCATGGCGCTTTGCTGCAGTCAAAGTGACCACATGGCGTGCCGGGGGCGTGTGTCGCCGGCTCGCGAGCCGTTGCGGTAGCCTGCGGCCCATCATGGAGGGCGGCCGATGCTCGGCAAATGATGGTATCGAACTGGCAGAAACCGGGGTCGGTTCACTAGGCTGATAGTCTGCTTATTCATTCAAAACTATTGTCAGCTGAAAGCTGAAACGATTCAGCAAGCGGGAGCAACTCATGAATCAGTCATCTGCCTCGGCCGTTCAGCGAGGCCCCGGCGGTCGGACACTGGTGATCCTGGTCTCCGTCATTGCGGCTCTGGGCGGACTACTGTTCGGCTATGATACCGGCATCATCGGTGTGGCCCTGCTCGGGCTGTCGAAACAGTTCGCCCTTGATGACACTCTCAAGCAGGTGGTGACCAGTGCCATCATTCTCGGTGCGCTGGTGGGGTGTCTGTGTACCGGTCCGCTGTCGGATCGGCTGGGACGTCGCTGGTCGATCGTGCTGGTCGGGCTGGTATTCAGCATCGGCTCGGTGCTCTCGGCGCTGGCGCCGAGTGTCGGCGTGCTGATCGCCGCCCGCTTCATGCTGGGGCTGTCGGCCGGCAGTGCCACGCAGATCATTCCGGTCTATATCGCCGAGGTCACGCCGCCGGCGCATCGCGGCAAGCTGGTGGTGATGTTCCAGTTCATGGTGGTGTTCGGCATTCTGACGGCCTATCTGGTGGGCTACAGCCTGGGCGACCAGTGGCGCTGGATGTTCGGGCTCGGGGTGATTCCGGCCGTGATCCTGATGCTGGGCATGCTGCTGCTGCCGGAGAGCCCCCGCTGGCTGCTCGGCCACGGCCGGGAGGAGCAGGCGCTGGGCATCCTCGAACGGGTGCGCGGCAGCCGCGAGAGTGCGCGCCAGGAAATCGACGAGATCAAGGAGGTTGCCGCCCGTCCGGAAGGAAGCTGGCGCGATCTGTTCAGCAGCTGGATCCGGCCGGCGCTGATCGCCGGTTTCGGTATCGCCATGTTTTCGCAGATTACCGGCAACAACGCCATCATCTACTATGCACCGACCATCCTCAGCAATGCCGGGTTCGACGAGAGTGCCTCGGTGCTGGCGGCAGTGGGGGGCGCCGTGATGATCAATCTGGCGACCATCTTCGGCATCCTCATGGTCGATCGCATCGGCCGCAAGCGCTTTCTGCTGTGGATGGTGCCCGGCTCGGCCGTGGCACTGGTCGTCATGGGCATACTGTTCATGGGCGGTGCACCGGAGTCCGGCCCGGCCCAGTGGATACTGGTGGCCTGCCTGGCCATCTACATGGCGCTCAACTGCAGTTTCGGCGTCTGCCTGTGGCTGATCAATGCCGAGGTCTATCCGCTGTTCGTGCGCGGCAAGGGCGCCAGTGTCGGGGCCTTCAGCCACTGGATCTTCAACCTGCTGGTCAGTCTGAGCACGCTGTCGCTGATCAACGCCCTGGGCACTTCCGGTACCTTCTGGCTATATGCCGCGATTACTGCGCTGGCCGTGGTTTTTATCGTGCGTTACATCCCCGAGACGAAAGGGCGCACGCTGGAGCAGATCGAGGCGGATCTCAAGGCGGGGACCTTCTATCCCAAGGATCGCGGCCGGGGGCGTGTCGGGGCGCAGTAGCGCACTCCACAGCGCCTGCCATGCCGCAGTGATCAGTACCTTAATCGGCGCCCCTTGGGGCGCCGATGGTCCGATCGGACAGGGGATCAGTAGGAGGCGCGACGATAGTGGCGATAGCGGGGTAGCCAGAAATTGGTCTCGATCGCCTGAGTGATATCGTCGTCGCTGCTCTGCAGGGCAACGCCGTCTTCCTGGGCACGTTTGGCCACGGCAAAGGCAATGGTACGGCTGACGCTTTGGATGTCGGAGAGCGGCGGCAGTACCGCGCCATAGCCGTCAATGGCGACCGGTGAGCAGTCGGACAGGGCCCGGGCAGCGGCTGTCAGCATGCCATCGGTGATGCGTGAAGCGTTGACCGCGATGGCCCCCAGCCCTACGCCGGGAAAGATATAGGCGTTGTTGCACTGGGCGATGGGAATGCGACGATCGTTGACGGTTACCGGCTGAAAGGGACTGCCGGTAGACACCAGCGCCTCGCCGTTGGTCCACTCCAGAATTTCCTTGGGCGTTGCTTCCACGCGGGAAGTGGGGTTGGAGAGAGGCATCACCAGCGGGGCACTGCAGTGCTGATGCATGGTGGTGATGACTTCCTCGGTGAACAGCCCGCGCTGGCCGGATACCCCGATCAGGATGGTGGGTCTGGCATTGCGGACCACGTCGATCAGTGCCAGATCGCCTTCGTCGTCGGTATCCCAGTCGGCGAGGTCCTCGCGCTTTTGGACCAGCCGGCGCTGGAAATTGACCAGGTTGGTCATGTCGTCGGTGAGCAGGCCGTAGCGGTCGATCATGTAGATGCGACGGCGCGCCTCGGCTTCTTCCAGCCCCTCTTCCTGCATCGCCTCGACGATCTGTTCGGCAATGCCGCAGCCCGCGGAGCCGGCGCCGACAAAGGTGATGGTCTGCTCGGAGAGCTTCTCGTTCTTGGCCTTGCAGGCCGCCAGCAGGGTGCCCAGCGAGACCGCGGCGGTGCCCTGGATGTCATCGTTGAAGCAGCAGACCTCGTCGCGGTAGCGCTCCAGCAGCGGCATGGCATTGGCCTGGGCGAAATCCTCGAACTGGATGATGGCGTTCGGCCAGCGCCGACGGATGCCCTGGATGCACTGATCGACAAAGTCGTAGTACTCGTCGCCGGTAATGCGCTCGTGCCGCCAGCCCATGTACATCGGATCATCGAGCAGATCGGGGTTGTTGGTGCCGACATCGATTACCACCGGCAGGGTATAGGCCGGGCTGATGCCGCCGCAGGCGGTATAGAGCGAGAGCTTGCCGATGGGAATGCCCATGCCGCCGATGCCCTGGTCGCCGAGCCCGAGAATGCGCTCGCCATCGGTGATGACAATCACCTTGACGTTATCCTTGGTGGCGCTGTGCAGGATGTCGTTGATGTGATCGCGGTGCGGATAGGAGATGAAGAGCCCGCGGTGGGAACGATAGATCTGTGAAAAGGACTGGCACGCCTCGCCGACCGTCGGGGTGTAGATGATCGGCAGCATCTCCTCGAGATGCTCTTCCAGCACGCGGAAGAACAGGGTCTCGTTGCTGTCCTGGATCGAGCGCAGATAGATGTGGCGATCGAGATCGGTGGTCTGCAGCCTGTACTGCTGATAGACGCGCTCGGCCTGCTCCTCGATGGTTTCGATGTTCTGCGGCAGCAGCCCCACCAGATTGAAGGCCACCCGTTCCTCGAGCGTAAAGGCGCTGTCCTTGTTGAGCAGCGGCGTTTCGAGCAGCGTGGGGCCGGAATGAACGATGTAGAGCGGGCGGGATGAGGTCTGCGACATGGGACGACTCACGGCATGGTAAATTGAGGCTCACGATTTCGAGTATAACGCAACGGAACGTTACGGGAGATGGCGGTGGCGGTCCAGAGGCCATATCCCATGGTCGGCAGCCCCGGACTCAGCGACGCAGTTCGATGTGGTCGGGCAGGATGGTGATCAGCTGGCGCTTGTAGAGGCCGCCAATGGTCTTCTTGAAGGTGGCCTTGCTGACACCGAAGGACTGCTGGATCAGCGCCGGTGAACTGCGGTCGCTGATCGCCAGGGTGCCGCCATTCTCTTCCAGCCGGCTCAGGATGCGCTCGCCCAGGGCATCGGCAATCTGCTCGCGGGGCGGGGTGAGCCCGAGATCGATCCGACCGTCATCGCGCACGCGCCGGATATAGCCCTGCACACGCATGCCGGTACGCAGCGGGTCGTGGACCTCGGAGTGATGCAGCAGGCCGGTATGCGTATTGTCGACGATGGTATTGAACCCCAGGTCGGTGGGGCCGGTGATCAGCAGTTCGACCGGCTGACCGTTGCGATAGCGGGGCGGTACCAGATCAAGATGACGATTGAGCCGCATGGTGGCGGTAATCCGGTGGGTGCGCTCATCCAGATAGGCATGGACCAGCCGGTAATCGCCCGGGGCAGGGTTGCCGCGCACTTCCGAGTGCGGCAGCAGCAGATCCTTGGGCAGCCCCCAGTCGAGGAACAGCCCCACCGGGGTGCGCTCGATGATCCTGAGCGAGGCGAATTCGTCTACCTGAATGGCCGGCTGCCGGGTGGTGGCGATCGGCCGGTCCTCGCTGTCCAGATAGATGAAGACGGTCAGCATGCTGCCCGTGCGGCAGTCATCCTCACTCGGCATGTCGCGGCGCGGAAGGAGGATTTCACCGAAGCGGTCGCCGTCGAGGTAGAGTCCGAAGGAGACCCGCCTGACGATCCTCAGCGTATTGAAGCGACCCATCTGCAGCATGACCGGGCTCTCCTGGTTGAATCGGCCCGTCATTCTACAGCATTCCGGGGCATGACTTGTGCCCGCAGCGCAAGTGTGGCAAAAGAAGGCTCCCGGAGATGGCATGCCTCCCGAGTGTGCTGGCACTCGAACCATCACCTGCGTGATTGATGATGCCTGCAGAGCACGGTCGAAGTGCGTCTGCAGGCAGGACCCTCCTACCTGTTCAGGGTGCGTGCTTCGACGAACGATTCACCGGTTTCGCTACCGTCGGAGGAAGACTCTTCATGTGGTTATCCATGCTTGCCATTGGTGCCGGCGCCGCCGTGGGGGCCAACCTGCGCTGGCTGCTGGGGCTCGGGTTGAATGCGCTGTTTCCGGCCATTCCGCCGGGGACCCTGGCGGCCAACCTGCTCGGGGCCTGGCTGATCGGGCTCGCCATTGCACTGTTTGCCGCGCTGCCGGAGCTCCCGCCACAGTGGCGCATGTTCGTCGTGACCGGCTTTCTGGGCGCGCTGACGACCTTTTCCACCTTTTCCGCCGAGATGTTCTCCAACCTGCAGGCCGGCCGTTACGGCATGGCGCTGGCAGGCATCGGCATTCACGTGGCGGGCTCACTGCTCATGACCGGCGTGGGCATGGCCACCTTCAATGTCCTGCGCCAGCTCGGGGGCGCCTTCAGATGACAGGGCGCCCCGAACGGGAGGTCATGGCGGGATGTGTGGCGGGGTGGCTGCAATAAAACTGACACATTGACTTGCTAGCTTTTGTGCAGCCGGAAAGGCAACGACCCTCACCATCGCAGGGCAAGGTCTCAAGGAGTCAAGTCATCATGTTGAAGCGTGTTGCAGCCACACTGCTCTCCACTTCGCTGGCACTGGGCGCCACTTCGGCCGCCGCCGCCGAAACGATCACCGGTGCCGGGGCCACCTTCCCGTACCCCGTCTACTCCCAGTGGGCGGATGCCTACCAGGATGAAAGCGGCATTGGCCTCAACTACCAGGCCATCGGTTCGGGAGGCGGCATTCAGCAGATCACCGCCAAAACCGTGACCTTCGGTGCCTCCGATGCCCCCATGAAGCCGGAGGAGCTGGAGAAGAACAGCCTGGTGCAGTGGCCGCAGATCATGGGCGGCGTGGTGCCGGTGGTGCACATCGACGGCATCGAGGACGGGGCGCTGAAACTGGATGGCGAGACCTTGGCCGGGATCTATCAGGGCAACATCTCGAACTGGAACGATGAGGCGATTGCCGAGCTCAACCCGGATCTCGAGCTGCCGGACCAGCAGATCACGCCGGTCTATCGCGCGGAAGGTTCGGGCACCAACTTTCTGTTCACCCACTACCTGGCGCAGGTCAGCGAGGATTTCGCCAATAATGTAGGCGAAGGCAAGTCGGTGGCCTGGCCGAGCGGTGTCGGCGCCAAGGCCAACGCCGGGGTGGCAAGCCAGGTCGGCAACACCAACGGTGCCATCGGCTACGTCGAGTCGGCCTATGCCGAACAGAACAATCTGAACGTGGCGCAGCTCGAAAACCGGTCCGGCAACTTCGTGACCGCCGGCCCCGACAGCTTCCAGGCGGCGGCTTCCAATGCCGACTGGGCCAATGCAGAGGGCATGTATCTGGTGCTGACCAATCAGCCGGGTGACAACAGCTGGCCGATCGTGGGGGCCTCCTTCATCCTGATGCACACCCAGGTGCAGGATGCCGATGCTGCCAGACGCGCACTCGACTTCTTCGACTGGGCCTATCAGAACGGCGATCAGGCCGCTTCCGAACTGAACTATATCCCGATGCCCCAGGACGTGGCGGATATGGTGCGCCAGCAGGTGTGGTCGCAGATCAAGGGGCCGAATGGCCAGCCGGTCTGGCAGCAGTAAGCACGCTGCTGAGCTCACGCGGAGGCTGCGGGCGGGTGCCTGCAGCCGTTTTTCCATGGTTCCCCGGCTTCGGTGCCGGGGAGCGCGTACAGTAACGATGGAATGCCATGACCTCTTCCCGTAACGTCAGTGCCCGTCAGCAGCAGGACCTGCTGGGTGCCAACGAGCGTGAACAGAGCGCACTCAGGCGTAACGGAGTCATCGACAAGCTGTTCGAGAAGGGCACGCTGACCCTGGCGCTTGCCGTACTGGTACTGCTGGCCACCATCATGGGGTCGCTGGTCGCCGCCGGCTGGCCGGCCTTTCAGGAGCTGGGGTGGTCCTTCTTCACCGGTGATCGCTGGGCCGCCAACATCGAGCGATTCGGCGCCCTGCCCGCCATCTACGGTACGCTGGTGACCTCGCTCATCGCGATCATCATCGCAGTACCTGTCTCGCTGGGAATCGCCATCTTCCTGACCGAAATGTGCCCGGTAGCGCTGCGCCGCCCGCTGGGCACCATGGTCGAGCTGCTGGCCGGCGTGCCCTCGATCATTTATGGCATGTGGGGCGTGGAAGTGCTGAGCCCCTTTCTGCGCGATCACTTTCCGGCCCTGTTTCCTGCCGGCACCGGACTGACCACGGCCGGGCTGATCCTGGCGATCATGATCATTCCCTTCATTACCGCCATCACCCGGGATGTCATGGTCACCGTGCCGCCGATGATGCGCGAATCCGCCTATGGGCTGGGATGTACCACCTGGGAGGTGGTGCGCAACGTCATCTTCCCCTCGGTACGCGGCGGCATCGTCGGCGGCGTCATTCTCGGTCTCGGCCGGGCGCTGGGCGAGACCATGGCGGTCACCTTCGTCATCGGCAACAGCCTGTTCCTGAATCCCACCCTGACCGGGCAGGGCACTTCGATTGCCGCGCTGATTGCCAACCAGTTCCCCGAAGCGGACGGCCTGCAGCGTTCGGCCCTGCTGCTGCTGGGGCTGGTGCTGTTCGTGATCACCTTCATTGTGCTGGCCATCGCCCGGCTGATGCTGCGGCGCATCGAGAACCGGGCCCCCTGAGGCGAGGAGAACCGCGATGAATCCCGTTTACCAACGTCGCCGCCGACTCAATCGCTTCGTGATGGTGCTCTGTCTCTCTGCTGCCCTGTTCGGCATTGCCTGGCTTTTGATGATCCTGGTGTCGCTGCTGATCGAAGGGCTGCCGGCGCTCTCTCCGAGTGTCTTCTTCGAGCGGACCCGGATGTCCGACGGCGGACTGGGCAATGCCATCCTGGGCAGCCTGGTGATGACCGCGCTGGCCACCGCCGGCGGCTCGATCGTCGGTATTGCTGCCGGTACCTGGCTTGCGGAGTATGGCGGCCGCTCGCATCTGGCCAACACCATCCGCTTCATCAATGACGTACTGCTGTCGGCGCCATCGATCATCATCGGGCTCTACATCTACGCCATCATCGTGCTGCCGATGGGCCATTTCTCCGGCTGGGCCGGTGCGGCATCACTGATGGTGCTGATCATTCCGGTGGTCATTCGCTCGACCGAGGACATGCTGCTGCTGGTGCCCGGCACCCTGCGCGAGGCGGCTTCGGCGCTGGGTGCCCATCGCTGGTGGGTGGTGATCCGGGTCTGCTACACCGGCGCCCGCGCCGGCATCATTACCGGCATCCTGCTGGGCTGTGCGCGGATCAGCGGGGAGACGGCACCGCTGCTGTTCACGGCGCTCAACTCCAACCAGTGGGTGTTCAACCTGAACAGCGAGATGCCCAACCTGCCGATGGTGCTCTACCAGAACATGACCATCAATTCCTTCATACCGGCCAAGGTGGAGCTGGCGTGGACAGGGGCGCTGATTCTTACCGCCGCCGTACTGATTCTGAACATCCTGGCGCGTGTCATTTCCGCCAGAAAAGGATGAACCACCAGGTTCGGGAGTCCTGACATGACCCAAACTCAAGCATACTTCGCGCCCGTTTTTGCCGATGACGGCGCCACCACGGTCAGGGAGCGTTCCGGCGAGCGACAGGCGCCCGGCAACCGGAGTGTGGCAGGCTCGGCTGCAGGCAGCGACAGCGCCACGCAATCCCGGGGCGACTCGGCCACGC
The DNA here is from genome assembly GCF_003633775.1 of Kushneria sinocarnis. Classification (GTDB taxonomy): domain Bacteria; phylum Pseudomonadota; class Gammaproteobacteria; order Pseudomonadales; family Halomonadaceae; genus Kushneria; species Kushneria sinocarnis. Next base: position 43,543 of record NZ_RBIN01000008.1, on the reverse strand, counting down.
CGGGCAGCGAACAGTCGGAGCACGAGGCCAAGCTGCTGGTGAGGAACCTGAACTTCCACTACGGGAAGTTTCAGGCGCTGAAGGATATCTCCATGACGGTGCCGGCCAACAGGGTAACTGCCTTCATCGGCCCGTCCGGCTGTGGCAAGTCGACCCTGCTGCGCTGCTTCAATCGCATTCATGATCTCTATCCGGGATTGAAGACCGAAGGCGAGCTGCTGCTCGATGGCCAGAACGTGCTGGATCGCAGGGTCGACGTCAATCTGCTGCGGGCGCGCATCGGCATGGTGTTCCAGAAGCCTACGCCGTTTCCGATGTCGGTCTACGACAACATTGCCTTCGGCGTGAAGCTCTATGAGCGGCTGTCGAGGCGCGAGATGGATGAGCGCGTGGAGTGGGCGCTGAAGAAGGCCGCCCTGTGGGGCGAGGTCAAGGACAAGCTCAGGCAGAGCGGGCAGGCGCTCTCCGGCGGTCAGCAGCAGCGCCTGTGCATTGCCCGTACCATCGCGGTCAGGCCCGAGGTGATCCTGCTGGATGAGCCGACCTCGGCGCTCGATCCCATCTCCACGGGGTATATCGAGGATCTGATCAACGAGCTCAAGCGTGACTACACCATCGTGATCGTGACCCACAACATGCAGCAGGCGGCGCGCGTGTCGGATATCACCGCCTTCATGTACCTGGGCGAACTGATCGAGTGTGATGCAACCGATACCATCTTTACCCATCCGGCCCACAGGCAGACCGAGGATTACATAACAGGGCGTTATGGATAATTCCTGGAAAATAAGCCAGGTTGAATGAGGGAAGAGGGGACGCCATGAGGCGTCCCCTTTTCATCGGGCCCGGTCGGTCCCCTGGTGTCCGGCGGGTGACAAAGGTGTCATCGTGACGTTCAGGGGAAGATGACTAGAGTGGTAACGATCATTCAAATGAAAGGGGAGCCAGCGCTTCATGGCCATTCCTCCACGTCAGCGTGTCTTCATCGCTTCGGCACTCGTGATTGCGGTTCTGGTGGCGACAGGGGCCATCTTTCCCGAAGGGTTCAGTGCCGCGGCATCGGCAGCCCTGAGCGGAGTGACACATCTGTTCGGCTGGTTCTACATGTTCTCGGTATTCGGGTTCGTGGTCTTTCTGCTGGTACTGGCCTTCAGCAAGTACGGCAAGATCCGGCTCGGTCCCCAGGAGAGCAAGCCCAACTACAGCTTTTTCTCCTGGGTCAGCATGCTGCTGGCCGCCGGCTTCGGGGTAGGGCTGGTGTTCTACGGCATGGCCGAGCCGATGACCCATTTCGCCAATCCACCCTATGGCGACATGGAGGGTGAAACACCCCAGGCAGCGCGGTATGCCATCCAGTACGCCTTCTTCAACTGGGGCGTGCATCAGTGGGCCGCCTTCTCGGTGGTGGGGCTGATCATCGCCTATACCCAGTTCCGCAAGGGGCAGAGCGGGCTGGTCTCCACGGTAATGTCACCGCTTACGGCCAAGCTGGGACGTGGCCGTGTACTCGCCGGCGGGGTGCTCAACACCTTTGCCGTGGTGGCGACGGTGATGGGGGTGGCGACCTCGATCGGGCTGGCCGTGCTGCAGATCAACGGTGGCCTGCACGCCGTCTTCGGCGTGACGGAAGGGTTCATGTGGCAGGCGATCATCCTGTTTGCCATGTTCGTCTGCTACATGTTTTCGACCATTTCCGGTCTCGACAAGGGCATCAAGCGGCTGTCGAACCTCAACATGGGGCTGGCCATTGCGCTGATGCTCTATGTGCTGGTGACCGGCCCCACGGTCGCCATTCTGGAAACCATTACCCTGGGCATCGGGGACTATCTGCAGAACTTCTTCATCATGAGCCTGCGGCTGTCACCCTACAGCGATACCAGCTGGGTCGACAGCTGGACGGTCTTCTACTGGGCGTGGGTGATCGCCTGGTCGCCGTTCGTGGGCACCTTCGTGGCGCGTGTCTCGCGCGGCCGGACGATCAAGGAGTATGTCTTCGGCGTGCTGATCGTGCCGCCGCTGCTGGCCTGCCTCTGGATCGGGGTGTTCGGCGGGGCTGCCCTGCACATGGATCTCTACCAGAATGCCGGTCTGGCGCAGGCGACCAGCGAGAACATTACCTCGGCCCTGTTCAACATGCTGGACCTGATGCCGTTCTCGTTCGTGATCTCGCTGGTGGTGATGCTGCTGATCTTCATCTTCCTGGTGACGTCGGCGGATTCGGCAGCCTATATCGTCGCCCAGATGACCGACAAGGGCTCGCTCAACCCGCCGATGTACAAGAAGGTGACCTGGGGGGTGCTGATTGCCGCGATCTGCCTGATCCTGATTACTGCCGGGGGCAAGAGCGGTCTCTCCGGACTGCAGTCGGCCGCGGTGGTCTCGGCGCTGCCGTTCACGCTGATCGTCTACGGCATGATCTACATGACCATCCGGGAGCTGCGCGCCGATCGCCGCGCCATGCTGCGCAATCTCTATCGTCAGCATGGTGATACGCCGGTCGGGGCTGATCCCTTTGAAGCCGACGAGCTGGCCGGTACCCACGAGGAGCGTATCCGGCGCAGTCCGGGCACCATTCGCAATCGCCAGATCAATTTCCGCGGTGGTACCAGCTCCGGCGAGGACTGAGGCCTTCATGGCAAGCGACGGCGGGCCTCGGCTGGCGTCGCTTGCCCTTGATAGAAAGCGCCAATGGAAAGAATTCAATCTAACAATTAGCAGGTTAATGGATGTCACCCTATATTGATCAGCGTCCGGGACGCCAGACCCGGAAATGCTTCGTTTCCTGCATCCTTGATGCATTGCAACACCCCCACCTGTCCCGCGTACCCCCTACGCGGGATTTTTTTGTCCGGACATTGCCCGGGGGCAGCCGCCCGCCATACGCGGCGAGCCGCCACGGATCCGGCTGAGCGGACGGAGACATGCGCTATATCCTGCTTGTGATCGTGTTGGCTGCAGGCGTGTTTCTGCTCGGGCTCTGGCAGCACTGGAGTGCATGGCCGTGGCAGGAGGTGCCCAGACGCTACAATCCGTTCGCGCCCCTGCATGTTGCTGATCCGCCGTCGCCGATCACGCGTCTCAAGCGTGAGCGGATTGCCGGGGACCCGCAGGCGTGCCGGACGACGCTCGAACAGGCGCAGCAGGCCGGTGAGGTGGTGTATCGCAGTGTCGGCAGTCCCGAAATCGGTGACTGTCAGCTGCAGGACGCGGTGCGCATTCACTCGACCGGGGTCGAGTTCAACAACTCCTTTCTGGCCTCCTGCCCGCTGGCGGTGGCGTGGCTGCGCTTCGAGCAGCACCATTTACAGCCGGCTGCACGGAAGCTTTTCGATGCGCCGGTCAGCCGGGTCAATCATTACGGCAGCTTCGCCTGTCGCAATATCTACAATCGCAGCGATGCCCGGCGCAGCCGGCATGCGACTGCCGATGCCCTCGACCTGGCCGGCCTGCAACTCGATAACGGCACCCGCATTACCGTTCGCCATGACTGGCAGCAGGACGATCGGCGCAGCCGCTTTCTGCACCAAATTCGCGACGGCGCCTGTCACGAGTTCTCCACCGTGCTGGGCCCGGATTACAATGCCGCCCACGCTGATCACTTCCATCTGGCGGTCGGTGGTTACAGTGTCTGTCGCTGATGAGTCCGGTCATGACCGAAGGCGGGGCGGTCGTCGACCACGCCGGGCGCCATTGCGCCAGAAGTGTGCCGGGGCACGGCGCTGCGAGAGTGACCGCACGCCTCCCGGAGCATCCCGGCGCGCGAAGCGCTACCTGGCAGGATTACTGCATGGGCAGGAGGATGCTGCCACTGCGGCACGCTCACCGTTTGTCACACAAGTCCCGTAACAACGGGGTGTTCTACTGGCCATAATAGTCGGCACGTAGGGCCCGATTACGGACGAGAGGAGTACCGTGCATGTTCAGCCATATCCAGCTTGGCGCCAGGGATCTACCGCGGCTGGCCGCTTTCTATGATCATGTCCTGGAGCCGATCGGTCTCGTGCGGCTGGAATCCGTCAGTGATGGTGGCCCTCCGGATATCGTCTGGCACCGTCCGGGCACTCGCTGGCCGCTTTTCATTCTGCAGTACCCCTGGAACGGTCTGCCGGCGACCTGGGGCAATGGCTCCCAGGTCAGTTTTTCCGCGCCTTCGCGGGAAGCCGTGGATCTGGCCTGGCGGCGGGTCGTGGATCAGGGTGGACTCAGCGAGGGCGTGCCCGATCTGCGTCCCAACTACGGGCCGGATTTCTATGCCGCCTACGGTCGTGATCCGGAAGGCAACAAGCTCTGTTTTGCCCATGCCGAGCGGCTTGAAGCCCAGCTCTCGGGTGGCGAACTGATGAGCCAGTCGGTCTGAACCCGCCGGTCGGGGCCGGCATCGTTCGAATGGTTTCGGCCGGCCAGTGTGCCAGGCTTGCAGTGCCGATTCCCAGGGTCGGCACTGCAAGCAATCTGGCAGGGAGCGGATCATGAGCACGCTGGTTCTTTACGGTTTCAATGACAGTACCTATGTGCGCACCGTGCGCATGCTGTTTGCCGAGAAGGGAGTACGCTACGAGCAGGTGCCGGTCGATGTTCTCGGTGGCGAAACCCACAGCGAGGCGCATCTGGCGCGCCATCCCTTCGGCAGGGTGCCGGCGCTGGAGACGGGCGGGCGCATTTTCTACGAGACTGATGCCATCGCCGAATTCCTCGAAGGACACTATCCGGCCCCGGCCTTCTTTCCCCGCCACCTTGATGATCGTGTCGACATGCGTCAGTGGGCAGCGGTCATCCACAACTATCTCTATCCCACCCTGATCGGCCGGCTGGTGCGCCAACGCCTCATCAACCCGCAGCTGGGGCAGCCGGTGGACGAGGCGATCGTCGAGGCTGCGTTGCCCGATGCCCATTATCAGTTCTCGCTGCTCGAGCGGGCGATCAATGGCCGGACCGCCCTGGTGGCCGGTCAGCTCAGCTATGCCGATCTGCTACTGGCACCGATCGTGGCCCATGTCGACCGGCTCGAGGAGGGGCGAGCGCTACTGAAGGAGTATGCCGGCGTACGCGGCTGGTGGGAGGCCATGCAGCAGCGCGAAAGCTTTCGGCATACCGCGCCCGGGCGCTGATCCCGGCAGCAGAACTCTTCCCCGCGGGCCCGCCTGAGGGTATGCTGCTCGGTTTCCCGGCCGCCTCGGGCGGCCAATGCGCTGACACGGATTACGGGATCGCATCATGCAGGCACGCGTCGGAGTGATCATGGGTTCCACGTCGGATTGGCCGATCATGGAACACGCCGTCCACATGCTCGAACGGCTGGGCGTCGGGTGCGAGACGCGGATTGTCTCTGCCCATCGTACGCCCGAGCTGCTGTTCGACTATGCCGGCCGGGCTGCCGAGCGCGGTCTCGAGGTGATCATTGCCGGCGCCGGCGGAGCCGCTCATCTGCCCGGCATGGTGGCTTCCCGCACGCCGCTGCCGGTACTGGGGGTGCCGGTCGAATCGAAGGCGCTCAACGGCCTCGATTCGCTGTTGTCGATCGTCCAGATGCCGGGCGGCGTCGCGGTCGGTACGCTGGCCATCGGCAAGGCCGGTGCCACCAACGCCGGGCTGCTGGCAGCCCAGATCATCGGCAACCATGACAGCGCCGTACGCGAGGCAGTCGAGCACTTTCGCACCGAGCAGACCCGGCAGGTGCTGGAGCAGCCCGATCCGCGCGACCCGCGCGATTCGTGAACATACGGCCAACCTGAGGCCATGCGGACAACGGAAGCACGCGCCATGCGTATCGGAATTCTGGGAGCGGGACAACTGGGACGCATGCTGGCGCTGGCCGGCATGCCGCTGGGGCAGCGTTTCGTACTCTATGACACCACCGGCTCACCCAGCGCCGGCATCGGTGAAGTGATCAGTGATCCGGAGCGTACCCGGGTCGAGGCCTTTCTCGATCAGGTCGATCTGGTGACCTTCGAGTTCGAACACCTGCCGCTGGATCTGGTCGAGTTCATCGAGGCGCGCAAGCCGGTACTGCCCGGCAGCCGGGCGCTTGCGGTCTGCCAGCACCGGGGTGAGGAGAAGGCGCTGTTCGATCGGCTCGGTATTCCCACGCCCGAATACCGGCTGGTCGATAGTGCCGAGGCCCTGCGCGATGCCGCGACCGAACTGGGCACGCCGGTGGTTGCCAAGTCGGTGACCGAGGGCTATGACGGCAAGGGGCAGGGAATCCTGCGTCAGCCGGAGGAGGCCGAGCAGGTCTGGGACGGTATCGGTCATACGCAACTGATCGTGGAGACCATGGTCGATTTCGTGCGCGAGGTGTCGATCATTGCCGTGCGCGGCCGCGATGGTGAGGTACGCTGCTATCCGATGGCGGAGAACCAGCACGCCGAGGGGATCCTGCGCTACTCGCTGGCGCCGCTGCCGGATCTTGATAGCGCGACCCAGCAGCGTGCCAACGACTACATCCGCTCGCTGCTTGAAGCGCTCGACTATGTCGGGGTGCTGACGCTGGAGCTGTTCCAGACCCGTGACGGCCGGCTGCTGGCCAACGAGATGGCGCCCCGGGTGCACAACTCGGGCCACTGGACCCAGGACGGTGCAGTCACCAGTCAGTTCGAAAATCATCTGCGCGCGGTGGCCGGCCTGCCGCTGGGCGATACCGCGGCGCGCTTTCCCAGCTGCATGATCAACATGATCGGGCGGGAGGGCGACCCGGCTGCGCTGCTGTCGCGCTCCGATGTTCACCTGCATCGCTACGACAAGGGCGAGCGCCCGGGGCGCAAGCTCGGGCATGTCAATGTGGTGGCCGAGGACCATACCGCCCTGCTGAAAGGGGTGCGTGAGTGCGTGGCGCAGCTGCCCGATGCCCCGCCGGTGGCGTTCAGCTTCGAGCGTGACTGAAACGGTAACGCCCCGGCAAGCGGGGCGTTCGGTTGATCATGCGATGCAATGGCTCAGTGTGTGGAGAGGCTTGCGTCACGGCCTCGCACCGCACGCAGCGGCACCACGTTGCCATGCGGCACGTGACGATTGAGCCATCGGTTGATGCGCTGCGGTCCATAGCCTTCCATGGGGTCGGCCATCCCCATCACGTAGACGGCCTCGGTGTTCTCGGCGTGCAGGCGCAGCTGACGCATCAGCTGTTCGGCGGACTGCTCGGTGGCGACCAGCCATGTCGTGGAGGAGAGGGCGGTCCAGGACACGCAGCGGTCGAGCTCGCGTTCGATGCGTTCGAAACGCCGGGTTTCGGGCTCCACGGTACAGGTCACGATATAGGCGTTGAGCGGCATTGACATCTGTTCCCCCGAGTCGATCGGTTAAGTGATTGATTGCCTTGACTCGAACAGGGATGGCGGTCAAACTTTGATCACCAGTGGGTAGGCCATCGCCTGCTCGGCACGCGAAAGCGCCAACTTTCGACGTGTATTCATGACACCCCGGCGCGCCAACGCCGGGGTGTTGCTCGTTTGTACCGGCTCCTCTCCCGTTTGGCAAACCTCTGGCAGGTTGCTGTTTTCAAGGCGTTTATTCTTTTGCTGTCGGTAATTTCCGGTAACATGGGCAGTCGTGCCGGAGTATGGCTGGCAAAGATCGAGCGGAATTTTTCGAATCGGGCCGTTTTCTCCATCTGCACTTCCCCGGGGCGTGTCATCGTTTCACGGTGCCGGCAGGGTTCGAATGCCCAGCCGCCAGGCGCGCTGGATTCGAAGGCTCGGCGCTTCCCCGCCTTCCCTTCGGAGGGGCCCTGCTACTGCCCAGCCCTGATCGAGATGGCGTTGTGCGCCGGCCATCTGCTCCAGTGAAAAGGCCGAGCCATCGGCGAGTGAAATCGGTAATTGCGACAACCCGCCGTGTGCGCCTGCGGCCATCAGGGCGAGGTTGCGAAGCCCCTGACACGCAATTTCGTCACGCAGCCCGGCAGTCGCGCTCGGTACCTCGCTGTCATCCGGGAAGTCGCACCACTCATCGCCCCGTTCACGCCGGATCATGGCGGGCGCATCCTGCGGCAGTGCCCCCTGCTGCCAGAGCGAGCCGGCGAAGGCGGGGCAGGCACCGCGCTCAACGGCCAGTATCCGCGAGGCCTCGATGACTGCCCGGGCAAAGTGGCCGACCAGGGCGTCGAGCTGCTGAGACCGGTCATGCGCTTCCGGGCCGGCAAGGGCCTCGGCCAGCCCGCCGGGGGCGATGCCCAGTGCCCGGTAGTAGCGGAGCGAGCGAGCCGCCCGGGGATCGGCTGCCAGCAGCTCGATGGCATTGTCGAGCATGCGCACGGCGCTCCGGGCGATCTCCCGCAGGCGTGCTGCATCGGGCAGGTCACCGTGAAGATGGCGTTCAAGGTTGATGACGCCCCGTACGGCGGTTGCGGTGGTATCGGCATCGCTGTTGAGCAGCAGCGCGCCATCGGCGCTGGTGGCCTGCACCACGCCGGCGTGGCGCTGCAGGCTGGCCAGATTGCAGGTGTCACGAAAGGCCGGCCAGGGGCCGCCACATTCGTTCAGCAGTTGCATCAGCCGCTGCCAGAGCTCGCGGGCCCGGAGACGTTCGACATGCTGGCCGGGGGTCCGGGCCGCGTGGCGCTCATGCTCGATATAGCGCGCCTCGAAGGCGGCGCCGTAGAGCACATTCAGCTCCGGACATTGCGCCGGCGGGAACAGACTCCACTCGCCATCCTCGGCGAGGCGCTTCATGAACAGGTCGGGCAGCCAGATCATGGTGGCAATGCCCGGTGTCGGTACGAGGCGCGAGAGAAAGGTATCCAGATCGGCGTGCCAGGCGCTCAGGGCGAGGCAGCAGCCTGCAGGCGGGCGCGGCCATTGCTCGGCAGCGAGCGAGGAGAGCACCAGGGTGTCTCCCTCCCGCCAGTCATTGGCTCCCCGGGCGGCGGTGGCCGCCGGGTCCATCACGCCCTCGGGCGCCGCTATCGTTCGGGTACCGGCATGGCGCAGCACCATCGGTGCAGGCAGGAAGTCACCATCGGCCATCAGCTCAAAGAAGTGCAGCGCCTGCTCGTCGGGCCGTGACTCATGACACGCCAGTCCCATGGCAGTGCGCATCAGCAGCCCGGCGGGGGATTCGTTGGACAGGGCCCGGAACGTTCGGCAATCGGTATTGTCCAGGATGGTGGTTTCACGCCGTTGTACGACACGGGCCAGCCGGGGCAGCTCGAAACGCTCGAGGTGCGGGTCGAGCCGACCCGTTTCGATACCCTGCGCAATGGTGTCAGCGAATGATCCTGCGCCGGTATGCGAATGGCTGTCCGACGGGTGTGAATGAGCGCACATCGGCGGCTCCCGGTGGCTGGTGGAACGAGGAACGGGTAGTATGGCCTGCCCTTGCATGGCACGATCGCACCATGAGCGGGGAAGGGTCATGTGGAATAATGCAATATCCGCTGCGGCAATTGGGCCTGATTGAAAAATCCATTAAGGTGCCCAGTTGATGGCTATCGCGCTCGGCCGCGCGGATTACTTCATACAAGCGCCGCGCCTGATGATGGCACGGATGCCTCTTTCAAGACGATCGGACGGATACAGCCTTGAATACGCCCACGACTGCTCAGGAACACATTCTCATCATCGAGGACGACGAACGTCTGGCAGCCCTGACGCGCGAATATCTGGAAGGCAACGGTTTCCAGGTCACCGTCGAGCATGATGGCAGCAACGGAGCGGAACGTATTCTGGCCCTGCGCCCTGATCTCGTGATTCTCGATCTGATGTTGCCGGGCGAGGATGGTCTGTCGATCTGCCGACGGGTACGTCAGCAGTATACCGGACCGATCCTGATGCTGACGGCGCGCACCGATGACATGGATCAGGTGCTCGGCCTGGAGATGGGGGCCGACGACTATGTGCCCAAGCCGGTGCCGCCGCGCGTGCTGCTGGCACGCATGCGAGCGCTGCTGCGCCGTTCCGATGCCGCCGAGGCGGCCGGTGGCGAAACCCGGCTCGAGTTCCGCGACCTGGTGGTGGACTCTTCCACCCGCGAGGCCTGGCTCAACGGCGAGCGTATCGACCTGACCAGTGCCGAGTTCGATCTGCTCTGGCTGCTGGCCTCCAATGCCGGCCGGGTGCTGACCCGGGAAGAGATCTTCTCCGCCCTGCGCGGTATCCGTTACGACGGTCAGGATCGTTCGATCGATGTGCGCGTGTCGCGCATCCGTCCCAAGATCGGTGACGATCCCCACCATCCCCAGCGCATCAAGACGGTTCGCAGCAAGGGCTATCTGTTTGTCCGGGAGCTGTAACCATGCTGCCCGTTGCTCGCCTCGCTGGCCTGACTGAAGCCGCTTCGATGCGTCCTGGCGGGGGCAACGGCTGATGTCCCGAGCGTCGACCGGTGGTGTCTTCCTGCGTGTCTATATCGCCCTGGTAGCCGCTCTGCTGCTGATCCTTGCCGTGGGTCTGTTCGGCATCTCGATGGTCAACGATTGGCGGGCTGCGCAGTATCGCGAGCGGCTTGCCGAGGCGCCGATGGCACTGCTGACGGCGCTGGTCGCCGCCCAGCCCGAAGAGCGTCGCAACGCGTGGCTGGAGCAGGAACAGGATCGCACCGGCATGGGCCTGGCGCTGACTGATACCGAAATGCTGGCGCTGGGTTACTGGGAGCGGCGCCAGCTCGATCACGGTGATGTGGTGACCCGGCCGGCCAGCGGTGACTCGGGGTGGCGGCTGTTTCGCCGCATGCCCGACTCCGACACGCTGCTGGTGGCGCATTTCACCGGCCTCTCCGAGCGTCAGCCACAGCAGCTGATGCTGATGCTGCGCCAGTGGCTCAATGCGGTGCCCGAGGATCAGCGCGAGGCACGCTTTCAGACGCTGCGTGATCAGACCGCCCTGACCATGGGCATCGGCAGCGGCAGTCCGGCCGGGCTGTCATCGAGTCAGCTGGAGCAGCTCGATGCCGGTCAGGTGGTCATGAACGTCGAGCCCGAGCGGCCCAGCCTGGCGCTCTATACCCGGCTGGCGGACGGTCGCTGGATCACGGTCGGGCCGGTCAGGCCTTTCGAGCCCCTGCCGGTTGTTTCCATCGGCGCGGTGATGGTGGTCATGCTGATGCTGATGGGCATCATCGTGTACCTGCTGGTGCGGGGCGTCGAGTCGCGCCTGCGGCATATGGAGCAGGCAGCCTCGCGCTTTGCCGCGGGCGATTTCGATGCCCGCGTCGAGGCGCGCGGCAGCGATTATCTCGGCCAGTTCGGCGCCGCCTTCAACAGCATGGCCGCCCAGGTGCAGGCCGTGCTGTCGGCGCAGCAGGAGATGATGCGGGCGGTCTCCCATGAGTTCCGCACACCGGTGGCACGCATTCGCTTTGCGCTGCAGATGGTCGAGGACATGAGCGATTCGCCGACCATCCGGCGTCAGCTCGGCGAGGTCGATCGCGACATCGAGTCGATCGACAGGCTGATCGACGAGATTCTGGCCTATGCACGCCTTGATAGCGCCACCGAAACCGGTCTGATGTTCGAGCCGACCGCCACGGCGCTGATGCCGCTGGCCGAGCAGGTGGTCGATTCGCTGGCGCCGATGTACCCCGCACTCGAGATCACGGTAAAGGGCGAGCCCGCCGACGCCGTGGTGGATGCCCGCTATATCCAGCGCGCGCTGCAGAATCTGGTGGCCAACGCCTGTCATCATGCCCGTCGCCGGGTCACGGTCACGCTCCTGAACGAGGAGGACTCGGTCATGTTCGATGTCGAGGATGATGGCCAGGGGGTGCCGCGACGCGATCGCGAGCGCATCTTCAAGCCCTTTACCCGGCTCGATGACAGCCGTACCCGTCGCGGTGAGCGTCAGGGCGGCTACGGGCTGGGACTGGCGATCGTGGCGCGGGTGGCCCAGTGGCATCAGGGCCAGGTTGCCATCGACACTTCCACCACCCTGGGCGGGGCCCGCTTTTCGCTGGTGCTGCCGATACAGCACAGGGCCGCCGACAGCCCGGAGTAGACCGGTCGGCTCAGTGAAAGCCGCTGTCACCGGTCGGGCGAATGCCCGACAGCACCGAAAACGAGGTCTCCCGGGCGGTGCGCAGGAAGTCTTCCATCCACGGCTGGGTCAGCTGCTCTTCGCGCACTGCCGCGTAGAGCGTGCGCCAGAGGCCGTGTTCCCCCAGCGAGAGGGCGCGCACATAGCCGCGTTCGAGATACTCGGTCAGTGCCCAGTTGGGCAGGGCACTGACGCCCCGCTCGCTGGCCACCAGCTGCATCATCATGATGGTCAGTTCGGCCGTACGAATCTCGCGCGGTGCAATGCCGGCCGGAATCAGAAAGTGCGAGAAGACATCCAGCCTCGACTGTTCCACCGGATAGGTGATCAGGGTTTCATCGCGCAGATCCGGCGGTTCCACCCAGTCGCGGCCGGCCAGCTTGTGCTGACGCGCGACGGCAAGCAGCCCCTCGTAACGAAACAGGGGGGCGTAGTGAATCCCGGTCAGCGGCTGGGGATCGGCGGTGATGACCAGATCGAGCTGTTCGCTGGAGAGCAGCGGCAGTGGATCGAAGCTCTGACCGCTGGGGATATCGACCTCCACTTCCGGCCAGTGGTCGCGAAACTGATCAATGGTGGGCATCAGCCACTGGAAACAGCTGTGGCATTCAATGGCCATGTGCAGCCGGCCCTGTTCGCTGCCCGCCAGCCGGCTCAGATCGCGTTCGGCCAGACGGATCTGGGGCAGGACCTGTTCGGCCAGTGTCAGCACGCGCTGGCCGGCCCGGGTGAACTGCACCGGGCGGGTCTTGCGATGAAAGAGCGGACTGCCGATACGCTCTTCCAGATCCTTGAGCTGGTGTGACAGGGCGGACTGGGTCAGATGGACCCGCTCGGCAGCCTCGACCAGCGAGCCGGTGTCACGCAGTGCAATCAGGGTGCGTAGATGACGAAACTCGAGCATGGTGAATTTTGTTCATTATCGGATTTGAAAGATTGAGCACAACTCAATCCTGCCTGCTCGGAACCTCGAATGCCAACCGCGGCATGAATCTCTTCCTGCATGAATCTGACAGGCCAGCGCCGATTTGTCATCGGTTTCATTCGGCAGGCCTGTCGTGGTGAAGCCCTGCGGTCACCCTGTCGCCATGTGCTCGGGCCGGCATTGTGACTGCAACAGTTCGCCCTGAACCTCGCCCTGCAGCGCCAGATCGGCCGGGCAGAAGGCGTCCGGATCAAGGATGCGCTGCAGCAGGGTTTGCAGCATAGCCATCGAGATACTGCTGCTGTCGGCCGAGCGGGCCGGCATCGCCTGCCACGGGGCTGCAGGGTCAGGGCGCCGGGCAATCGCGAAGGCAAAGAAGTGATGGCCCGGCATGCCCATCCGGGTGTCGGTGACCACCAGCCGGTCATCGACCACATCGTAGCGTCGGAATGGCCCGGCAAACCAGGCCAGCCGGCGGCCCGCGGCAAATTCCAGCGAGGCCGGGGCCAGTTCGGTCGAGCGGGAGAAACTGTCCAGCCGCAGCTCATCGGCCTCATCGAACAGGCTGATCATGCCTTCGAGCTGACGCTCGTCATCGATGACGGTGACCCGCCACAGCAGGCTGGTCAGGGGGGCCGGCTGCACCATGACGGCCTGATCGTCCAGTCCGCGCTCGGCCAGTTGCGGCGCCAGACGCGCCATGATCTCGGCCCTGGCGCCCACCGTGAAGGCGAGATAGAGCGTCGCCAGACCCAGTCCGATGATGGAAGCGCGCCGGGGGGCGCCCCGAATCAGGCCCACGACCAGCGCAATCAGCATCGGCAGGGTATAGAGCGGATCGATGATGAAGATGGTTTTCCAGGCCACCGGGGGCGACGGGATCGGCCACAGCAGCTGGGTGCCATAGGTGGTAAAGGCATCCAGCAGCGGATGGGTCAGCAGGATCAGGGCACAGAACCACCACCAGTGCCGAAAGCCGATGGCGCGGGTACGCCGCCAGCGGGACAGCAGGGCGGCCAGCAGGGTGGCCACGCCGGTCAGCACCAGCAGGGAGTGGCTGAAGCTGCGGTGATAGGTGTAGTCGGCAACGGCGTCACCGAAGTCGAGAAAGCTGTCGAGATCGGGCAGGGTGGCCAGAGCCGCACCCGCCACCAGCGCACGGCGGCCGAGCTGGCGCCCCAGTACGGCACCGCCGATGGTGCCGCCCAGACACGCCTGGGTTACCGAATCCATGTGTTCTCCTTGTCAGAGCGCGAAGCTGTGCTCGGCCCGCTACCCTTGTCACGGCAGGGGAACGAGGACCTGCGCTGAATGCATCCATCGGTTTCAGGGAGTGTGGCATGCCGCTCGACAAGCGCCATCTAAAAGCCTTCAGGGAGTTGTCAGCAGAGACCGAGGGAATCGACACGGCAGTCTATCAGCGCTTCGGGCGCGATCCGCAGGAGCCCATCATCGGGCTGGGCCAGCGCAACGCCCGACTGGGCTTCTTCGGCCGCGATCCCGGTCGTGAAGAAGTCCGGCACGGGGAGCCCTTCATCGGCGCCGGGGGGCAGATCGTGCGTCGGGTGCTCGGTGAGCATCTCTACGGCGAGCCGCCGGCCGACTTCGAGACAGCGCAGCGGCTGGGGCGCGACTTCTTCTGGATCAATACGGTGCCCTACAAGCCCACGGGTAACAAGGCGTGGTCGATGAAGGTCAAGAGGCGCTTTCATCCGCTGATGCGCGAACTGCTGGTGACCCTCTGGGAGGGGCGCACCCTGATTACGCTGGGGCGGGAAGCCTTTCTCTGGTTCGGCATCGATCAGCCGAAGGAGGAGCGCGACCGGCTGGAGGCGTTCTGGAAGCGCGAGGATCGTTTCGAATCCCACTGCGAGGTGACCCTGGAAGATCCCGAGGGGCGCCAACAGACCTTTACGCTCTACCCGCTGCCGCACCCCTCGCCGCTCAACCAGACCTGGTATGCGCGCTTTCCGGGGCTGCTGAAGCAGCGGCTGGAGCAGGTCGAACTGACGCCCGATTCGCTGACCTTCTGACCGGCTCCGGGCGATGGGCATGAAAAGGGCGCCATTGCGATGCAATGGCGCCCGAAGAGCCGGCGATCGGCCGGTCAGAAACGGTAGCTGACGGTGGCGGTCACGTTGCGCTCCTGGCCGTAGAAGCAGTTGCGCAGGCTGGTGCAGGAGGCGACGTAATCCTTGTCCAGCAGGTTGTTGGCGTTGACCCGAACATTCAGCCCGTTCAGATCGGGCGTGAGCCTGCCCAGGTCATAGGAGGCCATGGCATCCACCAGGGTGTAGGCCGGTACCTGGACGGTGTTTTCATCGTCCGCCCAGCTGCTGCCGACATAGCGCACCCCGGCGCCGAGCGCCAGCCCGTTGAGGCTGCCGCTGTCGAAGTCATACTTGCCCCAGGCGGAAGCCATGTGCCGCGGCGCTTCGGGGGGAGTGTTGTCTTCGGTACTGTCGTTGGTTTTGGCGAATTCCATGTCGGTATAGGTGTAGGAGGCCATCAGCGCGAACTGCTCGGTGAGGTGGGTCTTCGCCGAGAGCTCTACCCCATGGGTGCGCACCTTGCCGATGGATTCGTAATACGTCCCGTCATAGGTCGGATCATCGACTGCTGACGGCACATCGGTCTGGGTCAGCCGGTAGACCGAGACGGTGTACTGATCGCGGGTGCCCGGCGGCTGATACTTGACCCCGGCCTCGTACTGGTTGCCTTCGGTCGGGCCGAGGATGTCGCCATTTTCGTCGGCGCGGGTACTCGGATTGAACGATTCCGAGTAACTGAGGTAGGGGGAAACCCCGTTGTCAAAGGCGTACAGCAGTCCCGCGCGACCGCTGAAATGGCTCTGATTATCGCGGGAAGTATCGGTCGTACTGCTTTCCGTGGTCGCCCGGGCCCAGTCCTCGCGGCCGCTCAGATTCAGCCGCCAGCCGCCGAGGGCCAGCTGATCCTGCAGATAGACCCCGGTCTGCTCGACCTTGTGGATGAAGCTACTGCCAGCCCCATAAGCAAGCTGGATGTCATCATACGAGGGGTCAAAGGCGTTGATGGGCGAGACAGAACCGCAGCTTGTTTGACCCTGTGGGCAACCGTATTCGTCCGCATAATCATCAGTACTTCCGAATTGCTGATTTCCGGTATTCCGACGGTGCTGATAATCCAGCCCCACCAGTACGGTATGTGTGACCGGGCCGGTGTCAAAATCGGCCTGCAGCTGGTTGTCGACGGCGTAGGCCTTCAGCGACTCGGTAGAACTGGCGACACCGCGCTCAAGCATATTGCTGTCGTCGGCGGCGAAATTACGACCGTAAACCTGGTCGTAATCGATATCCATCGACAGGTAGCGGAAGTTCTGGCGCGCGGTGAAGACATCGTTGAAGCGGTGCTCGAAGTGATAGCCGAACATCCGCTGGTAGCGGTCGAAACGGTTGTAGTCGGGGTCACCATCGAAGAAGTGGCGGCTGATCGTTCGCCCGTTATGATCATGGATGGTGCCGTCCGCCGGTACGAAGCCGTAGAAGCCGCTCTCGGGATCGTGCTGCAGATAGGCCATCAGGGTCAGCGTGGTGTCCTCGTCGGGGGCGAAGGTCACCGAGGGCGCGAGGGTGTAGCGCTCCTGCTCGCTGTGGTGATACATGGTGTCCGAGGCGTCGGCCTGGCCGACCAGCCGGTAGGCGATGGTCTGCTCATCGTTGAGCGGGCCGGTGAAGTCGAAGCGGGCGGCGCGCTGGCCGTTGTTGCCGAACTCGGTCTGGAGTTCATGAAAGGGCTGAAAGCGCGGACGCTTGCTGGTCAGCGAGACCATGCCGCCGGGCTGGTTCTGACCGTAGAGCACCGATGAGGGGCCCTTGAAGACATCGACCCGCTCGAGAAAGTACGGATCGATCTGCGGCGTATTGTAGGCGCCGGCATCACCGAGCAGTTTCAGCCCGTCGAGATAGACGTTATCCAGGTTACTGGTGCCGCCGAAGCCGCGCAGACGAATGAAATCGTAGCGGCTGTTGCCGGCACCGCGCCCACCGGCAAAGACCCCCGGGCTGTAGCGCAGCGACTGCTGGACCGATTCCGAGCCCTGATCCTCGATCTGCTCCCGGGTCACCACCGAAACCGACTGCGGCGTCTCGTTCAGCGGCGTATCGGTCTTGGTGGCACTGGTACTGCTGTCAGCGGTGTAGCCTTCGGTGGGTGCAAGGGCATCACGCAGCCGATCCGAGGTGACGGTAACCGTCTCGGCGGTCGTGGCTTGTGCCGAGGTATTGGCTGTGGAGGTGGTGGTTTCACCCTCGGCCAGTGCCGGCTGGGCCAGCGTGCCGAGGAGCGCCGTCAGCAGCAGGGAGCGGCCGACAGGTGGACGGAAAACGTAATTGAGCGATGAAGCCGACATGATCGCGTTGTTCCCTGGAATAAGATCCCGCCGGGCGGGTTGTTGATCAAAGAGCCGAATGCGCGAAGACGAATGGAATTGATAGTTAGTCTCATTCGGAAATCAATCCTACACTCGCTGACTTCTTTACGCATCCCCTCGTTGGTGTTCAGTCCGGGCGAACGGCATAACGCCCGCTACCGATGAACAGCACTGCCAGCGCTGCACACAGCAGCAGCACTTCCAGTTCGATCGACCAGCCGCCGACCCGGTTGAGCGAGAACAGGGCGTCGAGCTTGAACAGCACGATGGCTACCAGCATGTTGATGGCGGCCAGCCCGCCGCCCAGTCGGGCCCGCCAGCCCAGCAGAATCATCAAGGGTGCGACCAGTTCGCCCACGAACACCAGCCAGGCGCCCTGGCCGGGTACGCCCCACTGCTGCAGCCGGGTACCGATATGCGCGACGGCATCGCTGTTGCCCACCTTGGCAATGCCGTGCAGCAGCAGGGTAGTGGCAAGGCCGAGACGCAGCAGCAGCTTGCCGGCCGGTTCGTTGTAGAAGAGGGTCATCATGGGTCTGCTCCCGCAGGGTGGTCATGGAACCGCCCATCAATGAAAAGGCCTTCATCGGTCGGCAGTTACTTTGCCACTCCTGCCCATGGCATGCCAGCGACCACTGGCCGGGCCTGCTATCATGGGCCTGTCACGAGCATGACCGAGTGGTTTCGGTCATCCAATCGCATGGAGCCCCTTATGCAATACCTGCACACCATGATCCGAATCAGCGACATCGATGAGTCGCTGCATTTCTTCTGCGATCTGCTGGGCATGAAGGAAGTCCGGCGCCGGGAGAGTGAAAAGGGTCGCTTTACCCTGATCTTCCTCGCCGCGGACGAGGATGAGCAGCGCTCCAGCGAGCTCAGGAGCCCGGAGCTGGAGCTGACCTGGAACTGGGATCCCGAGGAACTGACAAAGGATGCCCGCAATTTCGGCCATCTGGCCTATCGCGTGGACAACATCCATGACACCTGCCAGAAGCTGATGGACAACGGTGTGACCATCAACCGGCCGCCCCGTGACGGTCACATGGCCTTCGTCAAGTCGCCGGATGGCATCTCGATCGAGCTGCTGCAGAAGGGTGAGGCGCTGGAGCCCAGCGAGCCCTGGGCTTCGATGGAAAATACCGGCAGCTGGTAAACCCGCGCCTGCCGCAGTGCCGATCACCGCCCGATACGCTGTATCGGGCGGTTTTTTGTGTCGCGCGGGCAGGGTCGTCCAGGGATGGGGCTGGCGCGCATCAGGCGGAGCGCATGGGGAGCAGCCGCCCGATTCGGGTGGCCAGCTGCGAGGCCAGCGGCGTGCACAACAGCCACGGCAGGATCAGCAGGGCAATCGACAGCGAGCCCATGTAGACATCGCTGAACCAGTGCGCACCCACCATGATGCGTGGCGCGCTCAGCAGTACCACGAACGCCATGCTCAGCCACGCCGTGTAACGATCGGCGAAGCGCAGCATGAAGGCCGCAAAGATCATCAGCATCAGGCCGTGATCCCCCGGAAAGCTGTTGCTGGCGCCATCCTTGGTGGGAAAGGTGACCACATCGGCCAGATGACGCGCATGCTCGAAAAAGCGGGTCGGGCTGGGATGGCCATAGCGGATGCCCTTGTCGGTCAGCATGGCCATCACTCCTGCCGTAAGCAGCATGGTCAGGCCGATCCCCAGCCAGCGGCGGTTGCGATGACGCAGTGGGCGCGGATCGTGACGCATCGCCCGCCGGAACAGCAGGCCCATCACCGCGAAGGAGGCGATATCGAACAGCCGGTTGTTCAGGGCGGCCAGCAGGGTGTCCCAGGTACCTCCCTGTGGCGTGATCAGGTTGTTGAAGAACCAGAAGATCCGCTCATCGAGATCGGTCCAGAGCAGCAGGTGGGGCCAGCCCCAGCTGAACAGCAGGGCGGCGCCCAGCAGATTGAAGATCAGAATGCGGCGCAGGTGCATGGCAGGCTCGACATGTCAGCAAATGAATAAGGTCGAGTATATTTTAAAGCCTGATTAAGGAACAGTGTTTCTTAACAATGGCAGCGATAGCACGGCCCGTTGCCATCCTGCGGCGGATGTCATCAACAAAAAGGCCCCGCAGTCGATGACTGCGGGGCCGGTCGGGCGAAGCCCGTGCCGGATCAGGCGTCCAGCGTCTCGATGGTGGCACGCTGCTCGCGCAATACCTCGCGGTTTGACTGCGCCTCGCGCAGCTTGCCCTGCTCCTTTTCCACCACTTCGGCGGGGGCCTTGGCGGTGAAGCTCTCGTTCGCGAGCTTCTTCTCGATGCCGGCGATCACCTTTTCCTGCTTTTCCAGCTCGCGGTCAAGACGGGCCAGTTCGGCATTGCGGTCGATCAGCCCGGCCATGGGTACCCGGATCTCCATGGCACCAACCCGCTGCACCGCGGAGACCGGTACATCGGCGGGGTCGGTGAAGCGGATGCTCTCCAGCCGCGCCAGCTTGCCGAGGAACCGGGCGTTGTCTTCCAGCCGCTGGCGGTCGCGCTCATCGCCATGGGTCAGATGGACCGAGAGGGTGCGCGCCGGCGCAATGTTCATCTCGCCCCGGATTTCACGAATGGCGACGATCACGCCCTTGAGCCACTCGATATCCTCGATCGCGGCTTCATCGATACGGGTGGTTTCCGCCACCGGCCAGGGCTGTACCATGATCGAGGTGCCGAGGCGCTCGACATCGACACCGGCCAGGATCGAGACCTTCTGCCAGATCTCTTCGGTAATGAACGGCATCATCGGATGCGCCAGCCGCAGGATGGCCTCGAGTACCTGTACCAGGGTACGCCGGGTGCCGCGCTTGGACTCCAGCGGTGCGGTTTCGTCCCACAGTACCGGTTTGGAGAGCTCCAGATACCAGTCGCAGTACTCGTTCCAGACGAATTCGTAGAGCGCCTGGGAGGCGTGATCGAAACGGTACTCCTCGAGCGCCCGGGTCACCTGGGCTTCGGTCTGCTGCAGGCGCGAGATGATCCAGCGATCGGCCAGCGACAGCATCACCTCGCCGTCGAGTCCGCAATCCTCGCCCTCGGTGTTCATCAGCACATAGCGGGCGGCATTCCACAGCTTGTTGCAGAAGTTGCGATAGCCATCCAGCCGGCCCATGTCGAACTTGATGTCACGACCGGTGGTCGCCAGCGACAGGAAGGTATAGCGCAGGGCGTCGGTGCCGTGGGCCTCGATGCCGGCCGGAAACTCCGTCTTCGTCGCCTTGGCGATCGCCTTGGCCTTCTGCGGCTGCATCATGCTGTCGGTGCGCTTGTCCACCAGGGTATCGAGTTCGATACCGTCGATCAGGTCGATGGGATCGAGCACGTTGCCCTTGGACTTCGACATCTTCTGGCCCTGGCTGTCGCGCACCAGCCCATGGACATAGACCGTCTCGAACGGCACCTCGCCGGTGAACTTCAGGGTCATCATGATCATCCGGGCGACCCAGAAGAAGATGATGTCGAAGCCGGTGACCAGGGTGCTGGTCGGGTGGAAGGTAGCCAGCTCCGGAGTCTGCTCCGGCCAGCCCAGGGTGGCGAAGGTCCACAGTCCCGAGCTGAACCAGGTGTCGAGCACATCCTCATCCTGGTAAAGCGCGATATCGGTGGCCAGGCCGTACTTCTCGCGGACCTCCTCCTCGGTGCGACCCACGAAGACATTGCCCTCGGCGTCATACCAGGCCGGAATGCGATGGCCCCACCAGAGCTGGCGCGAGATGCACCAGTCCTGCAGATCGCGCATCCAGGCGAAGTACATGTTCTCGTAGTTCTTCGGCACGAAGCGGATGTCGCCGTTCTCGACGGCGGCAATCGCCGGCTTCGCCAGCTCCTCGACGGCCACGAACCACTGATCGGTCAGCAGCGGCTCGATGATATCGCCCGAGCGGTCGCCATAGGGCAGGGTATTGGTGATGGTTTCGACCTTCTCCAAAAGCCCCAGCGCGTCCATGTCGGCGACAATGCGCTCGCGGGCCTCGAAGCGTGCCAGCCCGCGATAGGCCTCGGGCAGGGTCGGATCGATGGCGTCACTGGGGCGCCCTTCGATCGTGAAGACCTCGGCCTCGTCGCGGATGTGCGCCTGGCGTGTGAAGACGTTGATCAGCGCGCTGTCGTGGCGCCGGCCCACGGCGTAGTCGTTGAAATCGTGCGCCGGGGTGATCTTGACGCAGCCCGAGCCCTTCTCCATGTCGGCGTGTTCATCGGCCACGATCGGGATGCGCCGGCCCACCAGCGGCAGCTCGACATGACTGCCGATCAGCGAGGCGTAGCGTGTATCCGCCGGATTGACCGCCACGCAGGTGTCGCCCAGCAGCGTTTCGGGACGCGTGGTCGCGACTACCAGATGGTCCTCGCCGGCGGCGGTGCGCTCGCCATCGGCCAGGGGGTAGCGAAAGTGCCAGAACTGCCCCTGCTGCTCGCGATTTTCCACTTCCAGGTCGGAGATGGCCGTCAGCAGGCTGGGGTCCCAGTTGACCAGCCGCTTGCCGCGATAGATCAGCCCCTCGTCATGCAGGCGCACGAAGGCTTCACGCACGGCGTTGTAGAAGCCGTCATCCATGGTGAAGCGTTCGCGTGACCAGTCGACGCTGGCCCCCATGCGCCGCAGCTGGCGGGTGATGTGGCCACCGGACTCCTGCTTCCAGTCCCAGATGCGGTCGATGAAGGTCTCGCGCCCCAGGTCATGACGCGTTTTATCCTCTTGTGCCGCGACCTTGCGCTCGACCACCATCTGGGTGGCGATACCAGCGTGATCGGTGCCCACCTGCCAGAGCGTGTTATGGCCCTGCATGCGCCGGAAGCGTACCAGGGTATCCATCAGCGTATCCTGGAAGGCGTGACCCATGTGCAGGCTGCCGGTGACATTGGGCGGGGGAATCATGACCGAGAACGGTGTGCCATGACCGCTGGGTACGAAACGTTGGTCGGCTTCCCAGCGCTGATACCAGCGGGTTTCGATCGATTCGGGTTGGTAGGTCTTGTCCATGAGGCTCGCGGCGTTGTGAAGTGGGCTCGAAGGGCGCAGCGGATCGCTGAAATGGCCCCGAGTATAACGTCAGCCCGGGCCGCGTTCTAACCCTGCCCGCCACGCACTCACTGCCGTGCACTACACTGGGTGCGCAATTCCCCACAATGGAGCAAGCCCCGATGAGCGACAGTGAACGGCCGAGCGAGCGCCTGCGCCAGGGCAGTGAACCACAATGGGGTCGTGCGGTTCACCACCGGTTTGTCGATGAGCTGATCAGTGGCGAGGTGGCCGATGAGGTGCTGGCGCACTATCTGGTACAGGATTACCAGTTCGTGGACGCCTTTACGGCGCTGCTCGGTGCGGCGGTGGCCTGTGCCGACCGGCCCGACTCGCGCCGGGTGCTGGCGCGCCAGCTCGGGGTGGTGTCCGGCGACGAGAACGACTATTTCGACAATGCCTTCGACGCCCTCGGGGTGCCGTCTGCCGAGCGTACCGGGCCGCAGCGCGCCGCACCGACCCAGGCCTTCATCGACCTGATGGACGAGGTCCGCCGGTCGCAGGATTATGCACGGATCCTGGCCGTGCTGACGGTTGCCGAGTGGCTCTATCTCGACTGGGCACGCCGCGCCGATACCCTGCCGGAGCGTTTCGAACAGCGCGACTGGATCGTGCTGCACAACAACGCCGACTTCGAGCAGTGGGTGGCCTGGCTGCGCGCCGAGTTCGACCGGCTGGGCGAGCAGGGCTACCCGACGGCCGTCGTGCAGGCCTTCAACCGCGCCGTTGAGCTGGAGCTGCAGTTCTTCGATGCGGCCTATGTCACCCTCGCGCCCTCGCTGTAGCCCTCAGCCCTCGAGGTGGTGAGCCTCGACCTGATAGCCGCGGCTCTTGTAGGTCTGCCAGCACTCGCGCTTGGCATGCAGAATGCCCTGGTGCTGGTTGATGATCTCGGCGACGCGCTCGAAGCGTGAGAACCAGGGCGGAATCTCCGGATGCAGGTTGAGCAGGGCCTCGATGCCGGGTTCGGGCGTATCCTGCCAGCCGATGGTGACCGGTGCGGGATGATCGCCGGCTTCCCCCAGCAGGTGGTGCGGCACGAAGGCATCAAAGCGGAAGTTCCACAAGCGGTCGTCGAAGTCCCGTCCCATGGTTTCATCCTCGGTGTGCACGTGCAGCCGATAGCCCTTGCGATGAATGGTTTCGGCCAGCCGGCAGGCGAACTCCAGTCGGGCGTCGAGCGTGGTCTGGGGAAGGATATAGAAATCGATGCGGGTCATGGTTGTTTCCGGACGGGCAGCGGCAAGAGGAGGGTGGAAAAGGGAGGAAACGGCAGCAGCGGCCGCCTGCGCCAGGCTCCGGCCCGTTTCTCCCTCTTCCGCTCACGCAGCGGCGTGGTTTCGTGGTACTTCCCGTTCAGACCCCGCCGTCGATATCCAGCCGGGCGCCGGTGGTAAAGGAGGCTTCCTCGTTGGCCAGCCAGAGCACGCCGGTGGCGATCTCGCGGGCCTCGCCGGCGCGCCCCATGGGAATCCCCGAGCTCGAGTTGTCGGGCTTGTCGGGGTTGCCGCCACTGGCATGAATCTCGGTGCGCACCACCCCGGGGCGGATGGCATTGACCCGAATGCCTTCGGCGGCCACTTCCTTCGCCAGCCCTTCGGTGAAGGTGTCGATGGCGCCCTTGGAGGCGGCATAGTCGACATACTCGCCGGAGCCGCCGCGATGCGAGGCCGCCGACGAGATGTTGATGATTGCGCCGCCCCGGCCGCCATGCTTCGTGGACATCCGTCTGACGGCTTCCCGGGCGCAGATGAAGGGGCCGGTGACGTTGATGCGCATCATGCGGTCGACGCGCTCGAAGCTCATCTCGTCGACGCGGGCGACCCGGTCGATGATACCGGCATTGTTGACCAGCACGTCGAGTCGGCCGAGCTCACGATCGACGGTTTCGAACAGCCGCACGATATCGGCCTCGACCGCCATGTCCGCCTGCACGGCAATGGCGCGCCCCCCGGCCTGCTCGATCTCGCTGACCACCTGTTCGGCGGCGGCCGAGTCGCTGCGATAGTTGACGGCCACCTGATAGCCGCGTTCGGCGGCCAGTTTCGCGGTGGCAGCTCCGATCCCGCGACTGCCACCGGTAATCACCATGATCCCGCTCATCACATCTCTCCCTGGTTGCATGATCAATCGCGAGGAGAGCAGGGCGCATGGACCCTGCTCCGGACCGGCCTCAGGCGAGCCGGGTCAGCCAGCCGTGGGGGTCCTCGGTACGGCCATACTGCAGATCGAGCAGCTGCTTGCGCAGCTGCCGGCCGATCCTGCCGCCTTCCTCGCTGCCGCCACCGATGCGCTCATGCTCGGTGACCAGTTCGCCGATCGGGGTGATTACCGCGGCCGTGCCGCAGGCAAAGACCTCGCTGATCTCGCCGGAATTCACGCCCTCGCGCCATTCGTCGATGCTGATCGGGCGCTCCTCCGGGGTCAGGCCGGCGTCCCGGCCCAGCTGCAGGATGGAGTCGCGGGTCACGCCCTCGAGAATGGTGCCGGTCAGTGCGGGGGTGACCAGCCGACCGTCACGATAGACGAAGAACAGGTTCATGCCGCCGAGTTCCTCGACCCATCTGTTCTCGACCGCATCCAGAAAGGCGACCTGATCGCAGCCGTGGTTTTCGGCTTCCTGCTGGGCGGCCAGCGAGGCGGCATAGTTGCCACCGCACTTGGCGAAACCGGTACCGCCGGGGGCGGCGCGGTTGTAGTTCGAGGAGAGCCAGATCGACACCGGCTTGACGCCCCCCTTGAAATAGGCGGCGGCCGGCGAGGCGATGACGTAGTAGTCGACTTCCTTCGACGGCTTGACGCCGAGGAACTTCTCGCTGGCGATCATGAAGGGGCGCAGATAGAGGCTGGACTCCTCGGCTTCGCTGGCCGGTGTCGGCACCCAGTCGATGTCCTGACGGACCAGGGTGCGCAGCGACTCGATGAAGGTCTCATCATCCAGCTCGGGCAGGGCCAGACGGCGCGCCGAATCGCGAAAGCGGGCGGCGTTCTTCTCCGGGCGGAAGGTCCATACCGAGCCATCGGCATGGCGATAGGCCTTGATGCCCTCGAAGATCTCCTGGGCGTAGTGCAGTACCGAGGCTGCCGGGTCCAGCGTCAGCGGACCATAGGGGCGCAGTTCGCCACTGTGCCAGCCATCGTCCTTCGTCCAGCGGACATGCACCATGTGATCGGTGAAGTAGCGGCCGAAACCGGGGTTGGCCAGGATCTCGGCTCGCACATTGGCTTCGGTGGCCTGGGTGGTGGGGCGGACGTCAAAGGCAGGGGTGGTCACTGCATCGTTCTCCATTGCCGGGCGAATGCCGGAGCACAGGGCGCTCCGACCAATCCGTTCAGAATGACACAAGGCATTGCATGCGGGGAAGTTCGCCCCGGCCGGGCGGGGCGAGGGGAGTTACTCCCCGAAGCGGTGTTCGGCGCGATCGAGCAGATACTGCGACAGCAGCCCCACCGGTCGGCCGGTCGCCCCCTTCTTGCCGTTCCAGGCAGTGCCGGCGACATCGAGGTGGGCCCAGGGCCACTCGCCGACGAAGCGCGACAGGAAGCACCCGGCGGTAATGGCACCGGCCTTGCGGCCGCCGATGTTGGCGAGGTCGGCGAAGGCGGAATCGAGCTGACCCTGATACTCCTCCCACAGCGGCAGGCGCCAGGCGCGGTCCCAGGCGGTGACTCCGGCCTCGGTGACCTGCTCGGCCATGGTATCCTCGTTGCTCATCATGCCGATGGCGTGCGAGCCGAGCGCGATCACGCAGGCACCGGTGAGGGTGGCGATATCGATCACCGAAGCCGGCCGGTAGCGGTCGGCATAGGCCAGGGCATCGCACAGCGCCAGCCGCCCTTCGGCATCGGTATTGAGCACCTCGACCGTCAGCCCCCTGAGAGTGGTCAGAATGTCGCCCGGCCGCATGGCATGCCCGTCGGGCATGTTTTCCGCGGAGGCCACGATGCCGACGACATTGAGCTTCGGCTTCATTTCCATGACCGCGCTCATGGTGCCGAAGACCCCGGCGGCGCCGCCCATGTCGTACTTCATCTCGTCCATGTCGGCACCGCCCTTGATCGAGATGCCGCCACTGTCGAAGCTGATGCCCTTGCCGATCAGCACATGCGGCGCCTCGTCGGGATCATCGGCACCCCGGTACTCCATCACGATCAGCTGCGAGGGTTCGGCACTGCCGCGGCCGACGGCGAGCAGGGCACCGGCGCCCATTTCCTCGAGGGCCTGCTCATCGTGTACGGTAACCGTAAGCCCGCTGCCGCGACCCATGGCCCGGGCCTGCTCGGCCATGTAGGTGGGCGTACAGATGTTGCCCGGCAGGTCACCGAGGCGGCGCGCCACGTTGATGCCATTGCCGATGGCGGCGCCGATGCGCATGCCGGCCTCGGCGCGCTCGGCCTCGCTGGGGTCGCTGACCAGCAGGGCGAGCTGGCGCAGCGAGGCCGGTTCGCTACGCTGGGACTTGCACTCGTCGAAGCGGTAGGCGGCGCGTCGGGCGGCTTCGGCAATCATGCGCGATTTCCAGTCGATCCCGCGCGGGCCCAGCTCGGTATCGGTAAAGGCAATGGCGGCCTCCTCGATCGGCAGCCTGAGCAGGGCGCTCATGGCCGCATCGAGGGCGGTGCGAAGGCGTGCCTCGTCGAGCTTCTCCTGCTCGCCGCAGCCGACCAGCAGCAGGCGAGCGGTATTGAGTCCGGGCGCGAACGGAACCAGCTGGGTGGTGCCGAGGTCTCCGACAAAGTCGCCGCGTTCGATCAGCTGACCGATCAGGCGCTCGCTGGCGTCGTCGAGCCGGGCTGCCGCCGGAGGCAGCTGGCTGCCCCTGATGACGGGCACGACGATACAATCGGCCTCCGCGCGCGCCGGATTGACGGTAAGGACTGAAAATTCCATGACGACTCCACGAGACAGGAAAACCTGGATTGGCGATAATGCCGGCGCCGTCGACGCCGGCAACGGCATCGGGGGACCCTCCGGGGTCGATTCCCGCATGATGGCCTCAGTTTACGCAATGGCACGCGCTCTTGCATGCATCCGGACGGGACCGGCAGGCATGACCGACACGAACATCTCCCGGTTGGAGCCGACGCAACGGAGAGCCACGGCTTGATCGTTTATCGCTATCTGACCCGTGAAATCCTGACCACCATGGGCGCCGTGACCGGCGTGCTGCTGCTGGTCATCATGGGCAACAAGTTCATCCGCTATTTCAGTGACGTGGCCGAAGGCGAGTTTCCGGCCGGCCTGCTGGGCAGTCTGATGCTCTACAACATGCCCAGCTTCGTGCAGCTGATTCTGCCGCTGGCCTTCTTTCTCGGCATCATGCTGGCCTACGGACAGCTCTACCTGAACAGTGAAATGACGGTGCTGGCGGCCTGCGGTATCAGCCCGCGGGCCGTGCTGGGCGCCACGCTCTGGCCGGCAGCACTGGTGGCGGTGCTGGTGGGGGCCTGCAGCCTGTGGCTGACGCCCTATGGGCTGGCACACAATGAGACGATGCTGACCCAGCAGGAGGATCAGGCCGATTTCAGTGCGCTGGCGCCGGGGCGCTTTCAGGAGATCGGGGACCGTACGGTCTATGCCGAAAGCACCAACGGCGATGACAGTCGCATGAACAATGTCTTCATTGCCGAGAGCGATCAGCGCGCCGACGGCAGCCGGCGTCAGATCCTGACCCGCGGCGAGAGCGGCTATCAGACCAGCGGCAGCGGCGACAACAGCGACAGCCGCTATCTGGTGCTCTCCGAAGGGGCCCGCTATGCGGTCACGCCCGGTGACCATCGTGCCGAGCGGTTGAAGTTCGAGACCTACGCCCTGCGGCTGCAGAACCGGAGCGGCCAGGCGAGCTACGATGATACCGAGCTGCTCTCCACTCCGGATCTGCTGGCGCGCGATGACGAGGGGGCCACGGCCGCGCTGCAGTGGCGCGTGTCGCTGGCGCTGATGGTGCCCATCCTGACCCTGATCGCGCTGCCACTGTCGCGTGCCAGTCCGCGTCAGGGGCGGTTTGCCAAGCTGCTGCCGGCCATATTCATCTATATCGCCTACATGAGTCTGCTGCTGGCCGCACAGGACGCCCTGAGCAATGGCCGCTACAGTGCCGCCATCGGCATGTGGCCGATTCATGCCGTCTTCCTGCTGCTGGGGCTGTGGCTGTCGTGGCGTGATGGCGTCGTGGGAGGAAGACGCTGATGTTCAACCGACTCGATCGCTACACCGCGCGCACCGTGCTGATGTCGATGTTCGTGGTACAGGTGCTGCTGCTGGGCCTGGACTTCGTGATCAACTTCATCAGCGACATCGAGGATGTCACCGACTCCTATACCACGCTCAATGTGCTCTTCTACACCTTTCTGCGCCTGCCGTGGCGTTTCTACCAGTATGCACCGGTCAGCGTACTGATCGGCGCGCTGGTCGGGCTCGGCGCAATGGCCTCGAACAATGAGCTGACGGTGATGCGGGCCGCGGGGCGCTCGCTGCTGCGCATCCTGTGGAGCGTCATCAAGCCGCTGGGCGTGGTGATCATCATTACCATGCTGGTGGGCGAGTATGCGGCGCCCTGGAGCGAGCAGTACGCCCAGTCGTTTCGCGCCGAACAGCGCCAGGGCAGCAGTGTTGCCTCCGAGGATGGCGGCTGGCAGCGCGAGGGCGACAGCTTCTATCGCTTCGGCTCGATCCGGACCGACGATACGGTGATCGACTTCAACCGCTACCGCTATGACGGTCAGCAGCTGGTGGCCGCCCAGCATGCCGATCGGGTGGTGCGCGAGGGTGATCACTGGCAGCTGCAGGGCATCCGCACGACCCACTTCAGTGACGATGCCACGACCACCACCACGCAGGACAGTGCCACCTGGCAGACCTCACTGACGCCCGAGCTGCTGCGGCTGATCATTACCGACCGGGACAGCCGCTCGATGCAGGACCTGTGGCGCTACGCCCACTACCTCAACAGCCAGGGGCTGTCGGCGACCAGCTCGTGGCTCTACTTCTGGCAGAAGCTGCTGTTGCCGCTGATGCTGGCCTCGCTGGTGCTGGTCGCCGCGTCCTTCGTGTTCGGTCCGCTGCGCAGCGTGGCAGCCGGCACCCGGGTGTTCTACGGCACCATCGTGGGGCTGGTATTCAAGTATCTGCAGGACCTGCTGGCACCGGCCGCGACCGTGTTCGGCTTTTCGCCCATCTGGGCGATCCTGACGCCGACGCTGGGCTGTTTCCTGCTCGGCTTCTATCTGCTGCGCCGTTCGGCATGACGCGAGCAGGCTGGTCGCTGGTGCGTCCGCGCTGGATGCGCCGGCGGCTCGAGGGGCCATGGCGCGGGTCGGGGTCGGGCTGGCAGTGGTGGCTGGCCGATCCGGCCGGCCGGCGGCCCGCCGAGCTGTTCGATGACTTCCTCCGGCAGGACTCCCCGCAGGTGGTGGCGCTGCGCGCCAAACAGACCCGCTCGCGCTGGTGCTATCGCATCGACGATGCGGACACCGCCGAGCGCCACTGGTTCGCCAAGCGGATGGTGTTGCCCCGGCATCATCGCCTCGGGGCGCTGCTGGGAGTGAGTCACCGCTGGCTGGGGCTGACCCATGGCAGTGCCGAATTTCGTCATGCGCTGGCACTGGAGCAGCGCACCTCCCTCGGCGTGGGCATGCTGGCGCTGGGTGAGCAGCTCGAATTCGGCCTGCCGACTCGCCAGGTGCTGATCAGCAGCTGGCTGGGTGACTGGCCGACGTTGACCAGTGCGCTGCTACAGGCGGACGGGACGCGCCGGGTGCAGCTGCTGAGAGCGTTGCTCGAGACCCTCCGCCAGCTGTACCGCGCCGGCTTCTGTCACCTCGATCTTCATCCCGGCAACCTGCTGGCATCTCCGGCGCCCTCCGGCCGGGGCAACTGCCTGCCTGCGCTGAAGGTGATCGACTGTGCCCGGGTCAGCCTCGATGCCGACCCCGACGCGGCTGCTGCCATCCACCTCGGCGTGCTGATGCATGAACTGAACGGCAAGCGCGGCGGTATCGAGCCCGGGCTTGAACAGGCGGGAACGCGCCTGCTGCGAGCGATCATCGGTCACTCGCGGCCGGCGGCCGAGCGGCTGCTGATCATGCTGCTGCGCTACTCCACCAAGAAGCCCTTCTCCCGCCACACGCTGCTGGGCCGAGCGCCCGAGCGACTGTCGCTCGGGCGTATCGAGCAGACGCTTGAACAGATGACCGGTCACCGCGCGGCGCAGGCGAGCCGACCGGTCATGCCGAGTGCGGCACTGGCCAGAGCGATTGCCGCCGCCCTTGTCTCAGAGGCCTGATGCCGCAGGGTTGCGGTGCTGCCAGTAGTGCTTCAGGCGTGCCGGCCAGCGGCGTGTCAGGGGAGAGCGCAGCAGCTCCCGCCAGAGGCGATGGCCGAGGGTACGGCGTGCGCTCCAGCAGACATTGGCCCAGCGCTCGCTGGTTACCGCCGCCAGTGCCTCGGGGTGGTGACGATGGCTGCGCCGGTTGGCCGTCTCGATCCGGCGCAGCCACTGCTCCGCCCATGCCAGGTAATCGGCGTCCAGTGCCTCGCCCAGCCCGGCAGGGCGGGAGAGGTCGTAGTGGCCGGCCAGTTCTTCGGGCGTCGGCGTGATGCCGAGCTCTTCCAGCGCCCGCTGACAGATCGCCTGCTTGCGCTCGCGGCCGACATCGCGGGTCTGGCGGGTAAAACGCGCCGCATGCTCCCGACCGCAGACCAGAATGTCCGGCAGGTTGGCCATGCGGTGGGTGCGCGACAGCCGCTGGTGCAGCTCGTAATCCTGACAGCGAGGGAAGCTCTCGTCATAGCCGCCGGCCTCCCGCAGGACGGCCGTGCGCGCCAGCAGGGTGCGGTTGGTCAGGGCGCAGTAGAAGGGCAGGCTGGCATCCACCTCGGCGGCGTCGACGGGACGGCGCCGCACGCGTTTCAGCAGCTGCCCCCGGGCATCCATGAAATTGCAGGCGCTGCCGAGCTGGGCCAGCTCGGGATGACGATCGAGCACGCTCACCTGACGGGCCAGGCGCTCGGGCCAGGCGTGGTCATCGCTGTCGAGCAGCGCGATATACTCGCCCCGCGCCAGCCCCAGCCCCCGGTTGCGAGTGGCCGGAATGCCCAGGTTGCGCGGGTTGGTCTCGATGCGCAGGCGCGGATCGCGATAGCGCGACAGCACCTCCAGGGTGGCATCGGTCGAGCCATCGTCGATGACCAGCAGCTCCAGATCCGTGAAGGTCTGGGCGAGAATGCTGTCGACTGCCGTCACGATGTAGTGCTGGCGATTGTGGACGGGAATGAAGACAGTTACCCGGGGGGACGAACTCATGGCCTTCACTCCTTCCAGTAACGTTCGCCGGCCCTTCGTCGGATCTCCTCGACGGTCGCCCTGATCTCGTCCGGCACAGGTATGGCGGGGGGCCGGAATGCCGGTTCACCCGCGCCCTGCAGCGGCTGACACAGGCCACGGATCTGCAGGGTTTCGTCGAGCTGGCCGAGGTCGCGGGGCGTGCGCACAATGCCGTTGATATACAGTCGATCGAAGAAGCGACCCCGCCAGTCCTGCTGGCGATGGGTGCCGCGGGCGCTGGTCTGACGGGTGCGCTGGTGCATCCAGTGGGCGAATCGGGCCTGACGCCTGGCGTGCCGGGAGAGGGGGAGTGGCTCGAGCTGATGCAGCCAGACCGGTCGATGCGTCCTGATGGCTTCGGCCATCATGGAAGCGCTGTCATCGGAGACGATGAAACCGTCGGCCAGTGCCAGCATGGCCGGATAAAAATGATCCTGCTGCCCGAGGTGCCATTCGTGCAGGTGATTCGGCACGGCCAGCTCGGCCTGCAGCACCCGGCGAACCTCGGTCGGGGTGCGCGGACTGGTGGTGATCAGCAGCGAACCACCGTCGCGCCGTGCCAGCCCGGCGGCTGCCTCGACCATCCGTCGGGCATCCTCGGCATCGAACTTCTTCAGGCTGCCGGTCCCCCCGATCAGCACGCCATACCAGGGGCGCGGCAGGTCACCGAGACGTGCCTGCCAGGCCTTCAGCACATCCTCGGCCACCTCGGGTGGCCGATTGAGCGGCAGCAGGTTGTGCAGGATATGCTCGCGTGCCGGCAACCCGTACTGGGGCGTGGTCACGATCAGGTCGAACCAGTGCAGCGGTGCGCGTGGGCGCCCCACCCAGATCAGCTGGGTATGGCCGCCCGACTGCTGCTGGATCCAGCGGGCCAGGTTGACGTTGCGCCGGCCGGTGCTGATGACGATGTCCGGCCACGGCGCCTGCAGTTCGTCCCGTCGCGCCTGATTCACTCCCCGCAGCGACGGGCGGGTCAGCGGCATCATGCGGGCCGGCTTGAAATCGATCAGCGGTGGCTTCTCGATCACCGGCCACGCCAGTTCGGTGCCCAGCGTGCGCAGCTGGGCATTGTCGCCGACATGCTCGCTCAGCAGCAGCCAGACGGTCGGTGAGGACGCTTCGGCGCCCTGCGTGAGCCGGGCGCCGGTCATGGCGGACTGAATGACTGCCACGCCGCCGTTTCGGCCGCGGCGGATATCCAGCTGCCAGGCGAGCCGCGGATGATGCCGGGTCAGGGTGCGCAGCTGGCGTTGCCACCAGCGGGTACTGTCCAGGCCGGTATCGGCGGCTTCGGCCTCCGCCGACAGTTCCAGACCGATGTAGAGCAGTTTTCGGGCATGGCGGGCCAGCTGTTCCAGCAGCCATGGCGTGTCTTCGCCGGGCAGATGTTCCAGCAGACCGGTCACGGCGACCCCATCGGCGTGCGCCTCCCGGGTTCCGTGAAGCGCGCACGAGGTGACCTGTTCGACTGCCAGCGGTGCCTCTGCTGCCGGCTGTGCAGGGGGGTGGTACCAGTACAGATCATGCAGGTCGAGTGCGGAAACGAGTCGAGCCGCCCCTTCGCTGGCGGTGAAGGGCGCCGGCGGGCGCTGGTCGAGTGCATTCAGGGCTTCCTCGAACCACGGGCTCGGCATCTCGGCGGTGAAGGGGCCGTAATTGAGGGCATCCGCTTCCCGTTCGAGCTCGAACCAGAGATCTTCCAGCGGGTGGGGGTGGTAGGAGTAGACCGCGGGGGTCGGCTGCCAGGGCTGTTTGTGCAGCGCCGTGTAGTGCAGCACCCGGGCGGTGAGCTGCGAGTACTCCTCGTCGCGGGTGTTCCAGCCATCCTCCAGCTTGCCCCACAGCCCGGCGGTTCTGGCCGCGGTGTTGATCAGCTCGCGCTTGCGGCCGCTGCGGGCGCTTTTCAGGTTCCACAGCTGCAGCATGCGGGCGCAGTCGATCAGCATGACCGAGGTATCTTCCGGCGAAATCGACCGATATCCGTGCTGCTCCAGCGCAAGATCGAACAGATGGGCCGGGTCCTCCAGATAGATCTGATCGACATCGTTGTAGATGGCGCGCCCTTCACCGCCTGCAAACGCCGGGATGGCATAGCGGTAATTGGTAAAGCCGGTGCGCCAGTGGCTCTGATTGAAGCCCGACAGATCCTTCATCAGATAGATCCGATACTCCCGGGCGGGGTCACGGTGCTTCTCGACCGAGAAGAGGAAGACGCGCTGGGCGCGGATCTGCGCCTGCTCGGTGCCCAGATAGATACGTACCGGTGGCGCTTCGGCCGGTGTGGCGGTCATGGCCGGCAGCACCACGCAGTGCGGCATCTCGGGGCTGGTGGCGCGTTCGATCCGGAAAGGGCGGTCCGGGGTGGGAGAGTTTCCTGGTAGCGGCATGGGAGATCCGGGTTATAAAACGTTGTTCATGAAGATTAAGAAAACATTAACAACTCCTTCAGGGGAACGGAAGCGCTTCGCCACCGAGGGCGTGGCCGGGCCGAGCCGGGGTGTTTCGGGCAGGAGCAGTCGCGCCGGTGGAAAGGGGTGTGGCAGCGGCCGCCGCGGCGGAGCCGACTAGCGCCGCTGGCGTTCGCCGGCCCGCAGCCGCATTTCCTCGACCGTGGCTTCGAGTTCATCCGCCATGGGGATGATTTCCCGGGGATCGGCAGGCTGTGAGGCCGAGGTAGGCAGTGAGCGCGCCAGACCGCGTATGCGCAGGGTCTGATCAAGCCGGTAGAGATCGCGGGGGCGGGCGATCAGGCCTCGCGTGAAGAGATAGTCGTAGAACCGGCCCTGCCAGTCCTGCTGGCGATGCACGCCGCGGCTGTTGAGTTGCCGGGTGCGTCGGCAGAGCCAGCCGTGGATGCCGGCAAGCAGTCGGTCGAGGCGGTCCGGGGAAGCGCCATCGAGGGTGTGTAGCCAGGTGGGCCGGCGGGTGGTGATGGCTTCGGCCATCATCGAGGCACTGTCATCCGAGACGATGAAGCCGTCGCAGAGTGCCAGGAACGCCTGGTGCGGATTGTCGGCGCCCTGGTGGGCCTGCCAGTCATAGGTATGGCAGGGCACATCGATCCGGGCGAAAAAGGCTTCGGTGACCCGTGACGGGGTACGCGGACTGGTCGAGATCAGCAGTGTACCGCCGCGCTGTCTTGCCAGCTCGCAGGCCCGGGTGGCCATGCGCACGGCATCCTCCACCGAAAACGGCTTGACCCGGGTGGCCCCGCCGATCATGACGCCCAGCCAGGGGCGGGGCAGCGCACTCAGCCGCCGGGCCCATTCATCACGGGCAACGTCATCGAGATTCGGTCGATTGAGCGGCAGCAGATTGTGAATGATGTGGTCGCGCGCCGGCAGGCCATACTGCGGGGTGGTGGCAATCAGGTCGAAATGATCGAGTGCCACCCGGGGGCGCCCCAGCCAGAACAGCTGGGTATGGCCGCGCGACTGCCGGCGGATCCAGCGGGCCACGTTGACACTGCGCCGGCCGATGCCCAGCACGATGTCCGGCCACGGCGGAGCGAACCGGGTCCGGTTGTCGGGTGTCAGGATCTGCAGGGTCGGGCGGGCGCCCTGCAAAATCCGGATCGAACGGGGGCGAAAGACCAGCGGTTTCTCCTCCCAGGGCCAGCCCAGCCGGTCGGCCAGCAGCCGCAGCTGGGCGTTGTCGCCGCGATGAACACCGGTCAGTACCCAGACCCGGGGCTGCTCGTGTTCGGGAGCGTCGGGCCGGCGGGCGCCGGTCAGGGTGGAGCTGACGCTCTCCGGCCGTGACGCCGAGCCACGCCGGATATCCAGCAGCCAGCTCAGTTGCGGATGGCGTCGGGTCAGCTTGCGCAGCTCTCGCCGCCACCAGCGGGTCATGCTCAATGGCGGGGACGCATAAGCATCGGCGGGCAGCTGCAGACCGACATGGAGCAGTCGTTGGCTACGCCGGGCCAGCTCCTCGAGCAGCCATGGAATGTCTTCGCCGGGAAGATGTTCGAGGAAATCGGTGACCGAGATACCGTCATGGACCCCGGGGTCATCGTTCGAGGTGTCCTGCAAGCCGGCAATGAGCTGACGCGGTGAGCGCTCCCGGCATCGGGCCGCCGGCAGGGGCGGCGGTGCCGACCGGCTTGTGTCGGGATGACACCAGAGCAGCTCATCGAGCGAGAGCTGACGAGCGGTTTCGCGGGCGGTCTCGCTGACCGGTAGCGGACCCGCGGCGTGAGCCTCCGCTTTCTGCAGTGCCGATTCGAACCACGGGCTGGGCGTCTCGGCGCTGAACGGGCCATAGCCGATCTGATCCGCTTCACGCTCGAGCGCGAACCAGATGTCCGCCAGCGGATGAGGCTGATAGGAGTAGCGGTCCGGCCTCGGCTGCCAGGGCTGCTGGTGCAGCGACGTATAGTGCAGCAGATGCGGTACCTGTTCGGCGTACTCCTCATCCCGGGTATTCCAGCCGGCATCAAGCGGCCCACGCAGTCCCGGCACCTCACTGGCGTATTGCAGCAGGGTCTGCTTGTCGGCAGCGCCGGCCGTGGTGGCGTTCCAGTAGGGCGACATGCGCTCGCAGTCGAGCAGCATGACCGAGGTGTCCTCCGGCGTGATGGAGAGATAGCCGTGCTCCCCCATCGGCAGATCGAACAGGTGAGCAGGGTCTTCGAGATAGATCTGGGCCACATCGTTGTAGATGGCACGCCCGTGGCCGCCCGCAAAGCCGGGGACGGCATAGCGGTAGTTGGTGAAACCGGTGCGCCAGCGGGAGCGATCGAACCCCTCGATCTCCTTCAGCAGATGGATGCGATACTCCCGCCGCGGATCGCGCACCCGCTCGATGGAGAAGAGCAGCACCCGCTGGGCGCGCAACTGGGCGGCTTCACTGCCGACGAAAATGCGCACCGGCGGGTGCTGTTCGCCGCCATCCTCCAGTATCGGCAGGACGATACAGTGCGGTGTATCGGACGAGGCAGCGCGTTCGACCCGAACCGGGCGCGAGGCAAGCGAGGGGCTGGACAAGCGTGTCACATTGGCATCCGGTGGCAATGGCTGCGATGGTGCCCGGAGAATTTTAAGACGGGGTTAACGGCCTTTGCCAGCCATGACGATATCTTTCGACGAAGCGATCGGGGCCGGCATGACATCCTGCCGGCCCCGTCGGGATTGCAAGCGGCGCATGGTCGGGCCGGCTCTCAGGCGGCGCGCCGGAGCCACCCCTTGACCGTCTGGGTGAACTGCCGGAGCGGGCGGGCATCGCGAATGACCACGATCATGACCTTGCGGTAGTACTCCGGCGGGCAGGTGATTTCGCGCACGCCGTGCCAGGAGTTGCCGCGGCGGGTGAACAGAAAGCTCTGGTTGCCCATGGCGGTCGATTCGATCTCTTCGTCGAAATCCTCGAACTCGGGGGCGCTTCGGGTCTTGAAGCGGCCGTGATCGTCCAGCACCACCGTCTGACCGCCCCATTCGGGCCGCCAGTCCTCCTCGGTGTTGAAATAGAAGATGTGCGAGCCGAGCTTCCAGTTGGCATCGCAGTGCGGTGATACGGAGCAGCTGGCCGGCGTATAGTGCCAGTGACACTTCAGGCTGAACTGGTTCGTGTCCAGCATGCGCGCCAGAAAACGCCGATACTGCGGCCCGTGCAGCTCTTCCATGAAGGCCTGCCAGTGGGGGGAGAGTTCCATGCCGGGTTCGTAATCCAGCGACAGCCGATCATGCGGCTTCTGGCCGTGCTGACGCGGCTTGCCGAAGATCCGGGTAAAGCGCTCCTCTTCCGGCAGACTCTCCTTGAGGGCCCGGAAACCTTCATCGGTCAGCAGGCCCGCCGGATTGGCCCAGGGATAGGGATGCCGGTTCAGGAAGGCCCGTTCATCCATCTTCTCCAGGGCCTCGAAATCGAGATAGCTCATGATGGAAAACCTGATCTGGCTTCGGGATTGAATGAGCCGATCATCCGGTCTGCGCCCTGCGAAATCAACCTTGCCCGGACTATCGTCTCCATTGGCATGACAGTGGCAGGTCGCTGACGCCTTTCGACGGCATTTTAAGTTTTCCATAATGTCGGTCTGTCAGCGTAATGAGCTCATCTATTCCCGCTTCACGGCTATACTGCCGCCACACTCACCTGTAGCGATGGGTTCATGGCCTTCGAGTATCGCGATAACGACAGCCCTGCGGACGTGGTCTGGAATACCGGTAGCGTCACGCCCGAGATGCGCGGGCGACTCAAGCCCCATGCCGGGCGCTGCATCTGGTTTACCGGGCTTTCCGGCTCCGGCAAGTCGACGCTGGCCAATGTGCTCGAGGCCGAGCTCAACCGGCGTGGCTGCCATACCATGCTGCTCGATGGCGACAACATCCGTCACGGACTGTGTCGCGATCTCGGCATGAGTCGGGCCGATCGCAGCGAGAACATCCGCCGGATCGGTGAGGTGGCGCATCTGTTCGTCGAGTCCGGGCTGATCGTGCTGACGGCCTTCATCTCTCCCTTTGCCCGTGACCGTCAGCAGGCCCGATCCCTGTTCCGACCCGGAGAGTTTCAGGAAGTCTTTGTTGATACGCCGCTCGGGCTCTGTGAACAGCGCGATCCCAAGGGGCTTTATCGTCGTGCCCGGGCGGGCGAGATTCATGATTTTACCGGCATCGACAGCCCCTATGAGCCGCCGATGCAGCCGGAGCTGAGCCTGCATGCCACGGACAGCCCGCAGCGCCACATCGAACAGCTGCTGGCACTCTGTCTGTCCGGGGCATCCGACAGCGCAGGTAGCGTCGGCTGAGCCATGGGGGCCGGGCCGGGGTGATGCATCGGGCGACCGTGCCTTCGCCCCTGCTTGCCGGACAGCCATAACAGGAGCAGGCATGACTGTTGAAACAAGTGCGACCGGGGACGCCCCCCAGCGGGCGATCGTGGTGATCGGCGCCGGTCGCAGTGGGACCAGTACCCTGACCCGCGGCGTGCAATCGCTGGGGGTGGACCTCGGGGGTCAGCTCAAGCGCGGCACGTCGAAGAACCCCAAGGGGTTCTTCGAGGACGAGGCGCTGCTTTCGATCAACAAGCGCCTGCATCACGAATTCGAACTGCAGGGCACCGGCACCAGCCTGCGCCTGATCGATGAGCAGGAGTGGCAGACCCGTCACTGGCACGCGCTGCATGATGAAGCCGTGCGCGTGATTCGCGAGCGCTTCGGCAACTCGCCGCTGTGGGGCTTCAAATCCGGTGGTGTCATGCGCCTGCTGCCCTTCTGGGAGCAGGTGTTCGCGACTCTCGGTGTAGAGGTCAGCTATGTGATTGCCGCGCGCCATCCGCTATCGGTGGCGCGCTCGCGTGCCAAGCTCAGTGAAGTGCGCGGCCGCCAGGAGAAAAGCGAT
This sequence comes from Kushneria sinocarnis, assembly GCF_003633775.1. GTDB lineage: Bacteria > Pseudomonadota > Gammaproteobacteria > Pseudomonadales > Halomonadaceae > Kushneria > Kushneria sinocarnis. The sequence continues at coordinate 4,549 of NZ_RBIN01000008.1, read as the reverse complement.
CTCGAGTGCCTGATTCGGCTGGTGCCCTATTTTCATCTGCTGCGCAGCCATCGCTTTACAGTGGTGGATTACGATCGGCTGATGAGTGAACCGGAGCAGCAGATGCATCGGCTCGCGGCGCGACTGTCGCTACCTGTCACCGAGGAAGTCGAACGCGAGATCGGGGTCTTCGGTCGCGAATTCGTCAATCCCGCGCTGCGCCACCATCAGGGGGAGGACCCGGATGCCCGGGCCCGCCTCAATCCGCTGATCGACCAGGTCTGGCAGTGGCTGGAGGGGCTGGCCAGCGATCGGGTGTCGACCGAGGCCCCCGAGCTCTGGCGTGACATGGCACGCGTGCAGCAGGAGTTCCTGACCATGGGGCCGGCACTGCGACACATCGACTATCTCGAGCGGAGTCTGGACTCGCCGGTGTCGAAACTGCGCCGGTTCGGTCGGGGGCGTCTCACCAGTCGGGGTGCTGCCTGAATGACCGCTTTCGAGACGGCCCGCACGCCCTCGCGGGGGCTGACCGCCAAGCGGCGTGAACGTGCCCGGCAGCTGACCGGAGAGCTGGCACGCGGCGCCGGCTGGGCGCTGAGTGGCGGCTGGCAGTTATTGCGTCAGGATCATGCTGCTGCGCTGAGTGATGCCGCCCGCATCGTGCGGGGCGTGCAGCCCGCCCGGGAGTCGATGCAGAGCTACCGGCTGGTGGATCGTCTGCTCGCGCGCAGCGGCCCGGCGCTGGCCGACTGGTGCCCTGATGCGCAGTCCCCGGCGCGCTTCGTGTTCTTCGTCGGTTACAGCCGCAGTGGTCATTCGCTGGTCGGCTCACTGCTGGATGCGCATCCCGCGGTGGTCATTGCCCATGAGATGCATGCGCTCAAGCATTTTCACCACGGGCATGACTTCGAGCGGGTGGTACGGGCGATCAAGCTCAATGCCATGCTGTTTGACTACCTCGGCCGCGAATATACCGGGTACGACTATCAGGTCCCGAACCAGTACCAGGGGCGCTATGAGCAATTGACCGTGGCCGGCGACAAGAAGGGCAATGGCACCCTGCGCCTGTTGCGTCGCCATCCCGAGCTGATCGATCGGCTCGATTCGCTGCTGCCGGTTCCCTTCGAGTTCATTCATGTCATCCGCAACCCGTGGGACAATATCGCTACCCGGGCCCGTCGCACGCACACCAGCCTGGACGCCGCGGCACGGGGCTATTTTGCCAATACCGACCTGATGGCGCAGCTCAAGGCGCGCTACCCGGACCGGGTGCGGGATGTCTATCTTGATGATCTGATCGCGGACCCGCGGCGGGAGCTGCGCGCCCTGCTGGAAGCGCTCGGTTGTACCCCGGTGTCCGATCGCTACCTGGACGACTGCGCTTCGATCGTCTTTCAGAAGCCCAGCCGGACCGGTGATCAGGTGAGCTGGCCTCCCGAGCTGGCGGATGAGGTGGAAGGCTACCTGTCGCGCCATGACTTCCTTCGGCGCTTTGCTGCCGGGGAGCAGACTTCGACATCTCGACAGCCGGGGCGTGCCGGAGCCGAGCCGTGAGCTCATCTGCCGAACCCCGATCGAATCGACCCGCACGCATTGCCATGCTGATGGGTGCGCTGCCGCTGGGATCGCGTGAGCGCATGATGATCAGCGTTGCCCGGGCCCTGATGGCAGCCGGGCATCGGGTCGATCTGCTGGTGCCGGGCAGCAGTCCGCACTGGCGTGAAGCCGTCCCCGAGGGTGCCCGGCTACTCGAGCTGGGGCGCGGTTTCGTGGATCGCCTGCGCAACAAGCAGCGTCTGGCGCTCTGTGTACCGCTGATCGCGCGTTATCTGCGCCGTGAGTGCCCTGATGTACTGTTTACCATGTCGATTCCGCCCAATCTTGCCGGGCTGGCGGCCGGACGGCTGGCGGGCTCGAGGGTGCCGGTGGTGATTCGACAGAGCAATGTGGTCCATCTGGCCTCGAGCGAGGCGTATCGCAACGTGCGCGCCCGCCGGCGGGACCGGCTGATTCCGCTGCTCTATCCGTCGGCCGAGGGCGCCATTGCCGTCTCCCATGGCGTGGCGGATAACCTGCAGCGGGTGACGACGCTGCCCGCCGAGCGCATTCGCGTGATCTACAATCAGGTGGTGGGTCCCGAACTGCAGGAGCGGGCAGCCGAGCCGGTTGAGTGTAGCTGGCTGGAGGATGCCGAGGTGCCGGTGCTGCTGGCGGTCGGCCGGCTGGTGACCAAGAAGGATTATCCCACCCTGCTGCGCACGCTGGCACGCCTGCGCCAACGCATGGGTGAGGTCCGCCTGATCATTCTGGGGGAGGGCGACCAGCGCAGTCATCTGGAGGCCCTGCGCAGTGAACTCGGTCTCGAGCAGGCCGTGGCCCTGCCCGGGCGGATCGATAACCCCTTTGCGTGGATGGCGCGCGCCGATCTGCTGGTGCTCTCCTCGATTTCGGAGGGCATGCCGAGTGTGCTGATCGAGGCCATGGCCTGCGGCTGTCCGGTAGTGGCCACCGACTGCCCGGCAGGGCCGGCGGAAATCCTGGGGCAGGGGCGTTATGGTCGGCTGGTACCGGTCGGCGATGAGCCGGCGCTGGCCGATGCCATCGAAGCAACCCTGTGTGAGCCGGTCAACGGCGCCCTGCTGGCACAGCGGGCGGATGATTTCTCGGTGGGCGGCGCGATCAACCAGTATGTCGAAGTGCTGCTGGCCCGGCCGCGCTGATCAAGCGCCATGCCTGTCCGTAATGCTCGCTGGCTGACGCCTGGCGGACTGTTCCGACCGCTTGCCTTGTGACTATCGACCCGATTGGGCCTTGATGACAGCTTCTGTTACTTTTATACAGGTATTAATGGACACTTAACGTGAACGCTGTTTTCAAATAAGGGGTAATAGCCCCTGCTCTGCCATCCACCGGGTGGGTGACACCCTTCGCCGCTTTTCATGGTGCCCTTCATGGGCGGGACTCATGAGCTGCGATAGACGACCAGGGTGCGATCAGAGGCACGCTCGAGGCCATCGATCATGATCAGATCACTGTTGCAAGGTAAAAGCCGCTTCGGCATGACCCGCGTGGTCAGGCGTCTGTCCGCCAGGCGACAGCAGAAAGGTCAGGATGTCTCCCTGCTCTCGGTCAATGGCCTGTACACCAAGTATCTGACCTTTGATGACTCATCGATTGCTGCCGACATCGAGCGCCGCCTCAGGGCCTTCGAAAGCAGTGAGCTCTTCCCGACAGTCATCTTCCGCCATGAAAGTGCCCTCTGGCTCGAGTATGTCGAAGGCGAAACGCTGCAAAGGCCCGATCACGCGCTCGTGGACCGTCTGCTGGATATCTACGTTGAGCTTTATGACCATGATCCGGAACGAATGCCGCCGCGGGAAACGCCCTTTCCCCGGCAGCTGCAGCAGGATCTGAAATTCCTCCATCAGGTCGGGCTGCTCGATGGCCGACTTCACGGAGAGCTGACGGAGGCGGCCGAGCGTCTGATGCCGGGACAGTTATGGCTCGGCTACGACTATACGGACCCGGGCTTCAAGAACTTCGTGCAGCGACCGGATGGTCGGGTCTGCGCCATCGATGCCGAAAGCCTGCAGTCCGGCCAGCTGCTGGGCACCGGGCTGATGAAGGCGCGCTGGCGATGGCCGGAACCCTTCTGGGACCTGTTCCATCGCCGGCTGCTGGAGAGGCTTGACCTGCCTGCCTTCGAGGCCGGGCTACCCTTTATAGAGCTGTGTACCCTGGCACGCTGGACCAAGAAGAAGATCCTGGTGGATCAGGGGCACTCGGTAGACGTTAAAGCCTTCGAACGGTTTCTTTACTCTGAGGAAGTTGTCAGAAACAGGACGGATATGAGTCGTCCGCTCGGAAGCCCCCTGGATGAACAATCCTCCGTATTTGCCGGATCGGATTGATGCTGTTGCGATTCGCCTCGGGATCGTCTGCCAATTCCTGCGTCAGGCAAGGCCGGGATAGCCGAGTTCGGCAAGCGGCAGACCTGTTTCGCGAGCCAGGGCAGGATTGGTTTCGTTATAAATCGATTCAATGTCATCACTGATCTGGCTGCCCAGTAGCTCCTCGGAGGAGAGTCGGCGTCCGGCAAGAGCACTATGATTGAATCTTTCCAGAATTCTTCTGATGGGCTTGTGCTTGGGAAACAGCGACACGAGATATTTCTTGTCAGCGACATCCCGATAAGTGAAATGGTTGAGAAAACGCGCCAGAGCCAGGGTTCGGTGCAGATATGAAGAGTTTTCGCTGCCTGTCCTGATTGAATCAGGATCGAAATCCAGGCCTGTACGGGCAGAAAAATCACGCATGAATGACTGAGGGTCATGACGCAGCTGCTCATAGGCAAAGACATGTACCCTGTCGATACCAAAGAGCTGCTGGTAATGTCGAATCAGGCCGAGATAATTGAAGTGCTCGAAAGCAAACAGGGGTTTTTTGTTCGGTTGCCTCCAGGGTCCCTTAGGAATCGCTGATCAATTCGTCTCTGAGCGGTTGAAGGGCTCAGAGTGGCACAACCATCGCGTCAGCGATCATTTTCTGACCACCTCAGGTGGTCCGT
>NZ_RBIN01000007.1 GCF_003633775.1 Kushneria sinocarnis | reverse complement strand
TCATCGGGTAGCTCGGTCAGGTGGTGACAGGGTAGCCAGATTCTACCCCGCCGATGGCGATCAGGCAGCTGCGGCGGGATTTATGCAGCGTTTCCCTAGCAGTCTTAGCATTATCACTATACATAACATCAAAAAGATTTAACACAATCGATCATTGCAAAATTTCTTCCGAATCTACCGGTTCGTCTGGTTGCACCAATATTAATATACCAATGAAAATATTTCATGGCATGACTCATGATTACACCGGTTCGGAATTAGACGATGGGATTGATACAGAAGTAACCGGGCATTATCGAAACGGTTATTACCGGACTACCCGTAACGGGCTACAATACGTCCAAGGACATTATGTGAAGTCACACAAAAGGCATCGCTAATTTCTCAATAGCTTATCACTTATCGATCGTCATATACTCCACCTCGGCATCATAGTCAGTGATCTCTTCATCGCTCAGCTCACCGATAGCAGTCAGCACCGCAATCTTGGCCTGAAACCGCCGGGCGAGCGCATCGAAAAAAGCATCATCGACAGAAAGGACAACGCTGATAGTTCAAACCAAGGCATCTCTTAAAGAAAGAAGGCAATATCAAACGCCTATTCATTTCTGATGCCCAATAAGTCATCCCCTAATTTGGGCACTCTCCCTGAATACTGCACTTGTATCCCCCTTCATCGAGGGTGTGCTCCACCTTCGTCAGCAGCCATTCTCCATCCGCTCCCGTGCGAAAGCCGGACAGCGATACTCGACCCTCCGCCATCAACGTCGTCATGCCTGGCAGGGTCAGCTTCAGTGACTGACCACTGCGCTCACCCCGAGTGAGCGCCGAACGAGCAGCCGCGGTGGCACTCTCGGCGTCCGGAAATATCTGCGACAGCCGCTGAACGGGGTCGCCGGTACCGGCAGTGATCTCGCGAGTGATTGCTTCGACCACGTCACGCCAGCGCGCCACCACTTTACCCGGACTTTTGCGCTCAGAGAGTGTCATGCGGCCCGAGGTCACCATCTCGGGGGTAATGGCTACCGTGGGTAGCTCAGGCGCATTCTCTGTCATGCCGGATGCATCGCTGTTCGAACCGGCGCCGCCGGCAGCCGCCACTGCCCTGGACGCTGCCCGAGCGACGAACAGCAGCTTGCTGCCCCCGGGCTTGGCAACGCGCGTCAGCACTTGCTTGTCAGACTCATCCCGTTAGCACTCGCTACCCTCGCGACAATGACAGGCATCAGCCCTGCCCGACACCGACCCTGCCCCGGCAATTGACTTGCGCAAGACATGTCTGTAAATCTGGACATATGGACACTTCAGACACCCTGGCCGCCTTTGCCGCGCTCTCCCAGGCCACCCGGCTGGACACCTTCCGGCTGCTGGTGCGCCATGAACCCGAGGGCCTGTCAGCCGGCGAGATCGCCCGGCAGCTCGATGTGCCGCACAACACCATGTCGGCCCATCTGGGCGTGCTGGCGCGCGCCGGACTGGTGGTCTCGCGCCGCCAGAGCCGTTCGATCATCTATCGCGCCAGTCTCGAGCGCATGCGCGACACCATCGGTTTTCTGGTGCGGGATTGCTGCGCCGGCCATCCCGAACTGTGCCAGCCACTGCTGCAGGAGCTTGTCCCCTGCCCGCCCTCCGACAAGGAACCTTCCTCATGATCAGCGTGATCTATCACAACCCCGACTGCGGCACCTCTCGCAATACGCTGGCGATGATGCGCCAGTCCGGCGAGGACCCGCACGTGGTCGAATACCTGAAGACGCCGCCCTCGCGGCAGAAGCTGATCGATCTGCTGGCGGCCATGAAGATTGCGCCCCGGGAGCTGCTGCGCCGCAAGGGAACGCCCTTCGATGAGCTCGGACTGGATGATCCGTCACTCTCCGATGAGCAACTGATCGACGCCATGCTGGCGCATCCCATCCTGATCAATCGCCCGATCGTGGTGACTGATCTGGGCGTGCGGCTCTGCAGGCCGTCGGAGCGGGTACTGGATCTGCTGCCCAATCCGGTCAGCGAGTTCACCAAAGAGGATGGAGAAGTGGTACGCCCGGGAGAGACGGCGTCATGAGTTCGAGCCAGCTTCCCAACATCGATTTCGAGCAGCTGCATCCCATTGATGTCGATGCACTGGTCGGCCCGGAGGCACCGCGCCATCCGCCACGCATTCTGGTGCTGTACGGTTCGCTGCGCGAGCGCTCCTACTCGCGGCTGGCTTCCGAAGAGGCCGGCAGGCTGCTTGAGTGGTTCGGCTGTGAGGTACGCACCTTCAATCCCGCCGGCCTGCCGCTGCCCGATGACGGTGATGCAAATCATCCAAAGGTGGCCGAGCTGCGCGAGCTGGCTCAATGGAGTGAGGGCATGATGTGGGTCAGCCCCGAACGCCATGGCGCCATGACCGGCCTGATGAAGGCGCAGATCGACTGGATACCGCTGTCGCTGGGCGGCGTGCGGCCCACCCAGGGCAAGACCCTGGCGGTCATGGAGGTGTCCGGCGGCAGCCAGAGCTTCAACGCCGTCAATCAGCTGCGCATTCTCGGGCGCTGGATGCGCATGTTGACCATTCCCAACCAGTCCTCGGTGCCGAAGGCCTTCAACGAGTTCGATGACGACGGCCGCATGAAGGCGTCACCACTCTATCGGCGCATCGTCGATGTCTGCGAGGAGCTGGTGAAGTTCACCTGGCTGACCCGTGGCCGCTCGGCGTATCTGACCGATCGCTATTCGGAGCGGGTCGAGAGTGCCGAGGAAGTCTCCCGGCGGGTCAATCAGGGCTCCCACTGAACAGGGCAAGGCATCATGCTGGCTTTTGCAATCTTTCTGGTCACCCTGGTGCTGGTGATCTGGCAGCCCCGCGGGCTCGGTATCGGCTGGAGCGCGCTGGGTGGCGCGGCGGTGGCACTGGCCACCGGGGTGGTCGGCTGGGGCGACGTCGAAACGGTCTGGCACATTGTCTGGGATGCCACCTTCACCTTCGTGGCGCTGATCATCATCTCGCTGATTCTCGATGAGGCCGGCTTCTTCTCCTGGGCGGCCCTGCATATCGCCCGCTGGGGCAACGGTCGCGGGCGGCTGCTGTTTCCGCTGATTGTCGTACTGGGCGCCATGATTGCCGCCGTGTTCGCCAACGATGGCGCGGCCCTGCTGCTCACCCCCATCGTGCTGGCCATTCTGGTCCGGCTGGAGTTCAGTACCGGTGCGGCGCTGGCGTTCATCATTGCCACCGGCTTCGTGGCGGATACCACCAGCCTGCCACTGGTGATCTCGAACCTGGTCAATATCGTCAGTGCCAACTACTTCGAAATCGGCTTCGATCGCTACGCCCGGGTGATGGTGCCGATCGATCTGGTATCGCTGGCCGCCACCCTGCTGGTGCTGGGCCTCTGGTTCCGCCGGCAGATTCCCCGTCACTACCCGGTCGAACGGCTGGAGACGCCCGCCTCGGCCATCCGGGATCCCCAGGTCTTCCGGGCCGCCTTCCCCCTGCTGATCGTGCTGCTGGTGGCCCTGTTTCTGACGGCTCGCTGGGCGATTCCCTTTGCCTTCATCATGGGGGCCGCGGCCCTGCTGCTGATGGCCATCGCCGGGCGCTGGCTGACCCCGGGCAGGGAGCATGTCGTCTCGCTGAGTCGGGTGATCCGCAGCGCGCCCTGGCAGATCGTGCTGTTTTCACTGGGCATGTATCTGGTGGTCTACGGGCTGGGCAATGCCTGGCTGACGGCCGGCGCTTCCCGCGTACTGGCGTGGCTCGGGGAGCAGGGGCCGCTGATCGCCACCGTGGGCACCGGCTTCGCCTCGGCCCTTCTGGCTTCGGTCATGAACAACATGCCCGCCACCCTGGTGGGGGCGCTGGCCATCGACCAGGCGCAGGTGTCCAGCCTGACCCGGGAGCTGATGGTCTACGCCAATGTCATCGGTAATGACCTGGGGCCCAAGTTCACGCCCATCGGCAGTCTCGCCACCCTGCTCTGGCTGCATGTGCTGGCCGGCAAGGGCTATCGCATCAGCTGGGGGCAGTACATGAAGGTGGGGCTGATCATCACGCCGCCGGTGCTGCTGGCGACGCTGCTCGCCCTGGCGTTCTGGCTGCCGCTCGTCGACTGACTGACCGCCACCCACAGCCGGCGGCTTCACACGCCCGGCACAAAAAAGCCCGACAGCATGCTGTCGGGCACAAGTACGCAGGGAATGCCACCTGTGACAGGCAGCGGTCGAAACAGCCGGAGGATGCTTCCACCACTGACCGCCGTTGCATTCGGCTCGAGTGCCGATGAGCCGGATGACTGAAAAAAGAAAGGCCCCTCATGTCGAGGGGCAAAAACCCAGAAGGATGTCTTGCTACTGGGTTGGAGTTCGCAGAACCGAACAAGTTCCGATCGGCTGCCGAATTTTTTGCCCGCAGCCGACTCATGGCTGAAGCCGGCCGCCCTCTTGTGCCGATGTCATGTGCCTGTCACCCCGGCCCGGTATCGTGATCTCGCCCTGCCATGGGGGACTTTGGTCCCAAAGATTCAGTTAACCGTCTTCCTGTAATATGAAGCCGATTCCATCAGCAGTCACGGATGGGTTTCTGCCATGGAAAGGCAGCGTTCGATCAGGACAGGGAGGAGAACATGCCACATCAGCCCAGGGGTGCATGCTGCCCGGAGTGCGGGGTGCCATTGAGCTGGCCCGGTACCGGGGCCAGCGATCAGCAGATGCTGTATTGCGTCAACGGTCACCGGCTGTGCACCATGAAGGAATTCCGCGAGGCGGCACGCGACCTGCTGCTGCAGGAGGAAGTCTCCCTGCATCGCGGTTATCGCCGTGCCGGCTGAGGCCTTTTATTCCATGCCGACGGCTTGTTTGATGCGGGGAGGATGACATGCGCCGCAGACTCTGGATGACCCTCACGCTCTGCCTGTTGCCACTGAGCGCAGCAGGTGCCCAGCAGCAGGATGACGCGCGCCAGGGATCGGACCGTCAGCAGCGCTTCGATGACGCTCAGCAGCAGCAGCGCATCCAGCGGCTGCAGTCCGATATCAACCGCCGCGAACACGGCATGTCCGGCTCGGCCTCGGGCAGCCGTACCGAACGCCGGCTGGAAGAGAACTCGCTGAGGCAGGATCGTCGCCGGCTGCAGGAAGAGCGCCGCGATTCCCAGCGCCCTTCTCCCGGTACCAACCGACAGGTTCATCCTTCCGACCGCAGCCGTTCACCCTGAACGGGCAGGCAGCCGTTGCACCGGCATGGCACCATCGGAATAGTACAGGCACGCCGCAATCTGGCATGATGGCGGCTCAGCAGTGCCTCGCCCACCCGGTGTCCCGGGTTTGATGCAACGGAGCAGAGAAGATGACGTGCACTCCCCGCTACCCGGACCATCTGACACCCTGCCATGACTGGGTCAGCGACTGGCTGGATCAGTTCCGGGACGAGCCGGAACATGCCTGGAATACCTTTGAATCCGCGCACCGCACGGCCTACATCATCCTGAAGGCCACGCGCCCCGGCGACCCGGATGATTTTCTCATCGAGACGCTGATTCAGGCCCAACTACTGGATGAATGATGATGGCGCAGCTCCGGCGTCTGATATCCCACCGCCACTTCAGCAGTCACCGCATTCGTGACCGCCGTTTCAGGCTGGCACTGGCGCGCGAGCGCCTCTACTGGTTCAGCCTGATGGCCTTTCTATTGTTTGCGCCTTCGCTGCTGTGCATGCTGATCCTGCTGGCACAGCACGTACCACTGCCCGCCCCGCTCTCCTGAACCGGACCGGTTTATCGGATTCGCAGAGCGCTGACCGCTTGCGCCCTCACGCAATTCGAAGGGCCTCGGCGAGCGGGCGAGTCAGGCGGAGCCGGCCCGTGACAGGGGGGCCGGATGCTTGCCGCTGTCCCAGCCGAGACTGCGCGCCGCTGCGGTGGCAAACCAGCCGAGCCGATCGTGCAGCGCCACCACGCCCCCGACAATGATCAGGGTCGGCGGGGCAATGGTCAGCTGCTCGAGACGCCCGGGCATGTCATCCAGCCGGCCGACATGCACCCGCTGGCGCGCCGTGGTGCCCTGCTCGACCAGCGCAATCGGCGTATCACCTGCCAGCCCGTGGGTCATCAGTGCATCACAAATGACCTCAAGCGTGCCCAGTCCCATGTAGAACACCAGCGTCTGCCCCGCGCCGGCCAGGGTCGGCCAGTCCAGATCGCAGCTGCCGTTGCGCAGATGGCCGGTCACGAAACGGACCGACTGGGCATGATCGCGGTGGGTCAGCGGAATGCCGGCATAGGCGGAAATGCCCGCCGCCGCGGTGATGCCCGGCACCACCTCGAAGGAGAGTCCGGCTTCAGCGAGCGTTTCGAGCTCCTCGCCACCCCGGCCGAAGATGAAGGGATCGCCCCCCTTGAGCCGCACCACCCGGAAACCGGCGCGCGCCCAGTCCACCAGGGCCTGGTTGATGCCCTCCTGGGGGACGCTGTGCTGCGAGCGCGCCTTGCCGACATAGAGCCGCCGGGCCTCGGCGGGCAGCAGCGCCAGAATCTCCGGACTGACCAGGCGATCATGAATGACCACGTCGGCCTGCTCCAGCACACGCACCGCGCGCATTGTCAAAAGCTCGGGGTCGCCCGGGCCGGCACCGACCAGACTGACATGACCGCGCTGCATGCCGGCCCGCACCTGCTCATCGGGGCGGGTCCCGACCCGTAACGGCAGGCGCGCGGTGGACACCGCCGGCAGGCTCGGCACGAATACCGGCACGCCTTCGCGATGCGCCACGGCAGCCCAGCGCTCATCCTCGTGAGTACTGCCGGTTGCGATCAGCCACAGCTGACCGGCACCGGCCTCGGGGGCGTCAGCGTTCCGTGACCACTCGTACTGCTGCAGCAGCTGCTGCAGGGCCGGCATCGGCGCTTCATCATGTACACACAGGCGCTCGACCAGCCCGGTCAGCTGGCGCGCCAGTGCCAGCGCCGCCTGACCACCACCGATCAGGCGCACATCGAGCACTCCGGGGTCCAACTGCAGGGTCAGCATTTCCATGAGCGATCAGGTCGGTTGAGCATTGACGAAAGCCGCCATGATACGTGGCGCAGGGCGATCCGCCCAGCGCCCGCCCGCTGCGGGCCTAGTCGGGCGCGTTGATCACCTCGATGCCATCCATCCACGGACGCAGCGCCTCGGGGATCACGATCGAGCCATCCGCCTGCTGATTGTTCTCCATGACCGCCAGCAGGCAGCGGCCGATGGCCAGCCCGGAGCCGTTGAGCGTGTGCAGCAGCGACGGCTTCTTCTGCCCCTGCTCACGGAAACGGGCATGCATGCGCCGCGCCTGGAAATCCTCGGCGTTGGAGATCGAGGAGATCTCGCGGTAGCTGTTCTGGCTCGGCAGCCACACTTCCAGATCATAGGTCTTGGCCGCCGCAGCCCCCATGTCACCGGTGCACAGCAGCACCGTCCGATAGGGCAGCTCCAGCGCCTGCAGGATCGCTTCGGCGTGACCGCGCATCTCCTCGAGCGCCTCGTAGGAGTGCTCGGGATGTACCACCTGCACCATCTCCACCTTGTCGAACTGGTGCTGGCGGATCATGCCGCGGGTATCGCGACCGTAGGCCCCCGCCTCGCTGCGAAAACAGGGGGTGTGCGCCGTCATGCGCAGCGGCAGCTGATCGGCCTTGAGGATCGCATCACGCACGATGTTGGTCAGCGGCACCTCGGCGGTGGGGATCAGGTAGTAGTTCTGATCGCCTTCCAGCCGGAACAGGTCATCGCCGAACTTGGGCAGCTGGCCGGTACCGAACAGCGAATCGTCATTGACGATATAGGGCACCTGAAACTCTTCATAACCGTGCTGACGGGTCTGCATGTCCAGCATGAACTGCGCCAGCGCCCGGTGCAGCCGCGCGATCGGGCCACGCATCACGGCAAAGCGCGAGCCGGTCAGCCGGGTCGCCAGCTCGAAATCGAGATAGCCGTACAGCGCCCCCAGGTCGGTATGATCGCGCACCGTGAAATCGAACTCGCGCGGCGTGCCCCAGCGGTGCTGTTCGACGTTGTCCTCCTCGTCCTGACCACTGGGCACGCTCTCGTGCGGCAGATTGGGAATCCCGGTAACGATGGCATCGAACTGCGCCTGAATCTCCGCCAGCTCGCTGCTGGAAGCTTCCAGCCGCTCCCCCAGATCGCTGACCTCGGCCAGCAGCGGCTCGATATCCTCGCCGCGGCCCTTGGCCTGACCGATGGCCTTCGAGCGGGCGTTGCGCTCGGCCTGCAGCTCCTCGGTACGCGTCTGCAGTTCACGGCGACGCGCTTCCAGCGTCTTCATCCGATCGACATCCAGCGCATAACCGCGGCGGGCGAGTCGGGCAGCGACATTGGCAAGGTCACTGCGCAGCAGCTTGGGGTCGAGCATGGCAAATTCGGTCCGATTGAGTACGAAATGGGGTAAAGCGCCGATTCCGGCGACGGCGTTGCCGGCCGGAGCACCGCCGGCAGCAGCAGCGGCCGAGCGGCAGGAAAGCGATCATTGTAGAAAATTCCATGCGCCGCAACCATACCCGCTCACGGCCGGCGCCGGGCATTGCACCCGAGCCCGGCTGACGCCAGGATATGCCGATCACCCACAGGATTGATCAGGGCGCCGCCAGCTGCGGCATGTCCGCCCCGGACATGACCGTCGCCAGGGCGCGCTTCTCCCGGCCGACTGACGATACCGATGATCGAAACGCTCGACGCCCCCGCTCTGGAGCAGCACTACCAGCACTTTCTCGATACCCTGCGCGAGCGCGGCTTCCGGGGCGATATCGCCGCCGATCATGCCAATCGCACGGTGCTGGCCACCGACAACTCCATCTATCAGCGCCTGCCGCAGGCCGTGCTCTACCCCGGCGATGGCGACGACCTGGTGCTGATCGCCCGGCTGATGGCGCAGCCCCCCTTTCAGGATATCGTGGTCGCCCCCCGCGGTGGCGGCACCGGCACCAACGGCCAGTCGCTGACCGATGCGATCGTGGTGGATGTGACCCGTTACATGCATCACATCCTCGACATCGATGCCGACAATCGTCGGGTCCGGGTCCAGGCCGGCGTGGTCAAGGATCAGCTCAATGCGGCCCTGCGCCCGCACGGGCTCTTCTTCGCCCCGGAGCTGTCGACCTCCAACCGCGCCACCCTCGCCGGCATGATCAGCACCGATGCCAGCGGTCAGGGGTCGCGTGCCTACGGCAAGACCCGCAATCACGTGCTCGAACTCGACACCGTGCTGATCGGCGGGGAGCACTTTACCAGTCGCCCGCTGGAGGAGCACGAGCTCGACGAGCTCTGTGCCGGCGAGGGCCGCATCGCCGAGGTACACCGCACCGCACGCGAGGTCATCGACCGCCACGGCGAAGCCATTGCGGCGCGCTTTCCGCCGCTCAACCGCTGCCTGACCGGCTACGACCTGGCGCATCTGCGCGATGACCGGGGCCGGCTCGACCTCAACAGCCTGCTGTGCGGTTCGGAAGGATCGCTGGGCTTCATCAGCGAAGCCACGCTCAACGTCTTGCCGCTGCCGCAGCACTCCGCCCTGATCAACGTGCGCTATGGCGCCTTCATGGACGCCCTGCGCGACGCCCGCACGCTGATGGGCGAGGATGGCGCGGCGGATGCCCCCACCTCGATCGAGACGGTCGATGACCGGGTGCTGATGCTGGCGATGGAGGATATCGTCTGGGACAGTGTGGCGGCGTATTTTCCGGCCGGCGACGAAGGCTCACCGGCCGTGCGCGGCATCAACCTGGTCGAATTCAACGACGAGGACGAGCAGCGGCTGGAAGCGCGCATCGAAGCCTTCGTGCGCCAGCTGGAAGACGACACCGGCGTTACCCGGCTGGGCCACACCATCGCCCGCGGTCGCGAACAAATGACGCCGATCTACGGCATGCGCAAGCGCGCCGTGGGGCTGCTCGGCAATACGCAGGGCGAGCGCCGGCCGATTCCCTTTGTCGAGGATACCGCCGTGCCGCCGGAGCATCTTGCCGACTATATCGAGGCCTTTCGTGCCCTGCTCGATGAGTATGGCCTCGAGTACGGCATGTTCGGCCATGTCGATGCCGGCGTGCTGCATGTGCGCCCGGCCATCGACATGAAGGACCCCGACCAGGCCGCGCTGGTGCGGACCCTCTCCGATCGCGTGGTCGAGTTGACCCGGCACTACGGTGGGCTGCTGTGGGGCGAACACGGCAAGGGCGTGCGCTCGGAATACACCCCGGCCTTCTTCGGCGATCTTTATCCGGTGCTGCAGCAGCTCAAGGCGGCCTTCGATCCGCGCAATCAGCTCAATCCCGGCAAGATCGCCACGCCCTCGGAGAGCGGCGCCGAACTGCTGCGCATTGACGGGGTGCCGACCCGGGGCGAGCAGGATCGCCAGATCGACGAGCGGGTCTGGGAACGCTATGACAGCGCCGTCTACTGCAACGGCAATGGCGCCTGCTACAACTACGACCCGAACGACGCCATGTGTCCTTCCTGGAAGGCCACCCGGGAGCGCATTCACTCCCCCAAGGGGCGTGCCAGCCTGATGCGCGAATGGCTGCGCCGCCAGGGCAACGATGGCATCGATGTGCTGGCGGAGTCGCGCCGGTTGCGCGATCGTCCGGCGTGGCGCCGGTGGCTTGCCTGGCCCGCCCGGCTGCGCAATACCCTGCGCGACGAGCAGGACTTCTCTCATGAAGTCCACGAGGCCATGGACGGCTGCCTGGCCTGCAAGTCCTGCGCCGGTCAGTGCCCGGTGCGGGTCAACGTGCCGGATTTTCGCAGCCGCTTTCTCGAGCTCTACTACGGTCGCTACCTGCGCCCGGCGCGACACCTGCTGCTGAGCTCGCTGGAGGCCATGACCCCCTGGCTTGCCCGGATCGCGCCGCTCTACAACGGCCTGCTGGAACAGCGCTGGGTCCAGCGGAGCCTCGAGCGCACCATCGGCCTGGTCGATGCACCCACGCTTTCGGTCGACCGGCTCGACCGTCAGCTCGAGGCCTGGGGCATTCCGCTGGCCACGCCGACGGCGCTGGGCCGGCTGACCGAACGCCAGAAGACCGACAGCGTGGTGCTGGTGCAGGATACCTTCACCACCCATTTCGACGCCGCCGTGGTCCGCGATATCGTCGATCTGCTGGCGCGGCTGGATATCCGGGTTTTCGTGGCGCCCTACCACCCGAACGGCAAGCCCGGCGAGGTGCTGGGCATGCTGGGCCGTTTCGAGCGCACGGCCCGGCGTCAGGCCGAGCGGCTGCGCTCGCTGGCCCGCTTCGGCGTGCCGCTGGTGGGTATCGACCCGGCCATGACGCTGATCTATCGCCAGGAGTATCCCGACACCCTGGGCGAGGACGCCGTGCCCGAGGTGCTGCTGCTGCAGGAGTGGCTGCTGTCACGCGGCCAGAGACTGAGCCGGCGCAGCGATATCGCGGCCCGTAATGACACCGGGCCATGGCGGCTGCTCGCCCACTGCACGGAAAGGACCAACGCACCGGGCAGCGGTCGCGCCTGGCAGCAGGTGTTCGAGGCCTTCGGTCTCGAACTCGAACTGGTGGGCAGCGGCTGCTGCGGCATGTCCGGCACCTATGGTCACGAAGCGCATCATCGCGCAACCTCACAATCGATCTACGCGCTGTCGTGGCAGTCGATTGTCGAGCAGAGCGAGGATCACGACCGCCTGCTGGCCACCGGCTACTCCTGCCGCAGTCAGGTTGATCGCTTCTCCGAAGTCCGGCTGCAGCACCCGGCCCAGGCCCTGCTGCGCACCCTGGCGCCTGCCTGAGCGGGCCGGCGCGGGCGTCAATCACGGAGACCGAACCCATGTCCCGGACCCTGATCATCATCGGTGTGCTCACTGTCGTGGCCGGTCTGCTGTGGCCCTGGCTGAGCCGGCTGCCGCTGGGGCATCTGCCGGGAGACATCGTGATCCGGCGCGAGCACTTCAGCCTTTATTTTCCGATTACCACCATGATCCTGGTCAGCGTGGTGATCTCGCTGGTGCTGTGGCTGTTCGGCCGCTGAGCGCCAATTCCTTACGCTCCATTGCACCCGGCACGCCGTCCGTCTAGTCTGCGCGCTGTTGCAACTCGCAGGATACTCCCACCATGTCCGAACCCGCGCTGCTACTGGCTCTTATCGGGCTGCTGTCACTGGTCTGCCAGTGGGGCGCCTGGCGCATGCGCCTGCCGGCCATTCTGCCGCTGCTGATCGTCGGCATGGTCGCCGGCCCGGTGACCGGCTGGCTCAACCCGGATGAACTGCTCGGGGAGCTGCTGTTTCCGCTGATCTCGCTGGCGGTGGCGGTCATCCTGTTCGAGGGCAGTCTGACGCTGAACTTCCGTGACCTGCGCGGCCACGGCCGTACCGTCAGCCGGCTGATCACCTGGGGGGTGGCAATCACCGGCATCATCGGCACCCTGGCTGCCCACTGGCTGCTGGGCATCTCGTGGGAGATCTCTGCGGTACTGGGCGGTCTGCTGGTGGTTACCGGTCCGACCGTGGTCACGCCGCTGCTGCAGACCCTGCGCGCCCAGGGCAACCTGACCCAGATCCTGCGCTGGGAGGGGATTCTGGTCGACCCCGTCGGCGCCCTGCTGGCGGTACTGATCTACGAATTCGTCGCCATCGGTCAGGAGAACGGCGCGGCCTCGCACACCCTGCTGCTGTTCGCCCAGACCATCGGCCTGGGACTGGGGCTGGGGGCGGCCGGCGGCTGGCTGTGGGGGCTGGTGCTGCGCCACCACTGGCTGCCCCAGCGGCTGCACAGCTTCGGCACCCTGATGTGCATGCTGACCCTGTTTGCCATCTCCAATGCCCTGTTCGAGGAGTCCGGGCTGCTGACGGTGACGGTGATGGGCATCTGGATGGCGAACATGCGCGGCATTCCCACCGAGCCGATCATCGAGTTCAAGGAGACCCTGACCGTACTGCTGGTGTCGGGGCTGTTCATCCTGCTGGCCGCGCGCATCACCCCCGAACAGCTGGCGCTGCTTTCCTGGCCGGCCTGGATCTATCTGGCCATCCTGATGTTCGTGGCCCGGCCTCTCTCGGTGTGGGCCTGCACCCTGGGCAGTGGCCTGAAGTGGCGCGAAAAGGCACTGCTGGCCTGGCTGTCGCCACGCGGTATCGTGGCCGCTGCGGTCGCCTCGCTGTTTGCCATCAAGCTCGAACAGGCCGGGGTTGAAGGTGCCGAAATGCTGGTGCCGGTGACCTTTCTGGTTATCATCGGCACGGTCGTGATCCAGAGCCTGCTGTCACGGCCGATCGTGACCCTGCTGGGCGTCAGCGAGCCCGAACCTTCCGGCTTCCTGATTCTCGGCGCCAATCCGCTGGCACGCAGCGTGGCGCGCGAACTGGTCGAGCTCGGCTTTACCGTGCGCCTCACCGATACCAGCTGGGATGCGGTACAGGAAGCCCGCATGGCGGGGCTGCCGGTCTACTACGGCAATCCGCTCTCCGAACATGCCGTCCAGCACCTCGAACTGACCGGCATCGGTCGGCTGCTGCCGCTGTCGCCCTATCGCGAGCTCAATAACCTGGCCGCCCTGCACTTCGAGCATGTGCTCGGTCACGGCCATGTCTATCGTCTCGCGGAAGACCCCGGCAAGCATGCCAAACGCCGTCAGGACAAGGCACTTGGGCATCTGCCGCTGCTGTTCGACGAGCAGGCCACCTATGCCCATCTGGAGGATGCCATCGGTCGTGGCGGCGAGCTGCGCGTGACCCGCATGACCGACAGCTTCGGCCTCGAGGATTATCGGCGCATTCATGACAATCGCCTGCTGCCGCTGTTCATCCTCTCCGCCCAGGGCCGACTGCGCGTGATCCGGGCCGATGGGCCGGCACTCTCACTGCGCCCCGGCGAGCGTCTGATCAGTCTGATCTACGCGGATTCACCGGAGCTGCAGCAGGGTTCAGCC
Source organism: Kushneria sinocarnis (assembly GCF_003633775.1). Lineage (GTDB taxonomy): Bacteria > Pseudomonadota > Gammaproteobacteria > Pseudomonadales > Halomonadaceae > Kushneria > Kushneria sinocarnis. Next base: position 270,806 of record NZ_RBIN01000007.1, on the reverse strand, counting down.
ACGCCGGGGCGCCATTCGCATGTCGACACGGCCTGAGAAGACGTCATTCGGGCGCTGACGTCACGCTCCAGTACTGGCAGGATAAAAGAGCCCATGCACAAACCGCAGCGGGCTCTGGACTCAATAACAAGTAACGGACGTGGAGCTTTCATGCGGATACTGATGGGTCTTGCCGGCCCGCTCATCCTGATGGGGATCGCCTGGGCCCTGTCGGAGAATCGTCGTGCCATTCGCTGGCGTACCATTCTGGTGGCGTTTGCCCTGCAGGCCGGGCTGGGTGCGCTGGTCCTCTATGTGCCCCTGGGGCAAACCCTGCTGCTGGAGCTCAGCCGCGGCGTACAGGCGGTGATCGACAGCGCCAATGCCGGCATTTCGTTCCTGTTCGGTGGTCTGGCGAGCGAGCGCATGCAGGAGCTGTTCGGCAGCGGCGGCTTCGTGTTCGTGATCCGGGTACTGCCGGTCATTGTCTTTCTCTCGTCCCTGATTTCGGTGCTCTACTACCTCGGCATCATGCGCTGGATCATCCAGTTCATCGGCGGTGCCCTGCACCGTCTGGCCGGGACCAGCTACAGCGAGTCGATGTCCGCCAGCGCCAACATCTTCGTCGGACAGACCGAGGCACCGCTGGTGGTACGCCCCTTCATCGAGCGCATGACCCGCTCGGAGCTGTTTGCCGTGATGGTCGGTGGTCTGGCCAGCGTGGCCGGCGCCACCCTGGCCGGCTATGCCGCCCTCGGCGTCGAGCTCAAGTATCTCATTGCCGCCTCGTTCATGGCGGCGCCCGGCGGGCTGCTGATGGCCAAGCTGATGGTGCCGGAGACCGACACCCCCGAGCATCACGAGCGCATTCTGAAATCCGACCCCGACGAGCCGGTGGCCAATGTCATCGATGCTGCCGCTACCGGCGCCAGTGACGGTGTCCGGCTGGCCCTCAACGTGGGAGGCATGCTGCTGGCCTTCATCAGTCTGATCGCGCTGGTCAATCTGATCTTCGGCCTGGTGGGTGGCTGGCTCGGCTACGACGATCTGACCCTGCAGGCCCTGCTGGGTTACCTGTTCGCACCGCTGGCCTTTCTGATCGGCGTACCCTGGCAGGATGCCATCACGGCGGGCAGCTTCATCGGCCAGAAGATCGTGCTCAACGAGTTCGTCGCCTTCGTCCAGTTCACCGACCAGTCGGGCGGCCTGAGCGAGCATACGCGCGCCATCATCACCTTCGCCCTGTGCGGCTTTGCCAACCTGTCCTCGATTGCCATTCTGATGGGCGGTCTGGGCGGCATGGCGCCGGGGCGGCGTCATGACATTGCCCGGCTGGGCATGCGCGCCATCATCGCCGGCACCCTCTCCAACCTGATGAGCGCCTCGCTGGCAGGGCTGTTCATCGCTCTCTGATCCCGCTCGAGCGTGGCCTGATACCGGCGCTGATGACACCGCCCCGATGCCGTTCCGGCATCGGGGCGGTGGCGTCTGCGCAGGCTATCAACCGCAGCCCTGAATCAATCCGGCGGCTCCTGCTCCCGCGCGGGCTGCACCGGAGTACGCAGCAGGCCCTGGTCCAGCGCCATCCGGTGCGCCATCTGCGGGCCCCACCACAGCAGCGGCAGCAGCAACAGCGACACCGGTACCGCCGTGATCACGATGAAGGACTGCAGCGCATCGATCCCGCCTTCGCCCATCCACAGCAGTACGGCGGCCACCACACCGAAGGACAGCGACCAGAAGATGCGAATGCCGGTGGCCGGCGAGGCCTGCCCGGTGACCGACATCGCCATGGCATAGGACATCGAATCGCCGGTGGTGGCCACGAAGATGGTGGTCAGCAGCAGTACCAGCGGCACGATGAGTACGGAGAGCGGCAGCTGGGTGGTCACCGCCAGCAGCGCAGCCGGCAGCCCGCCTTCCTGGAGCGGTCCGGAGACGCTGCCGGGATCGAGCAGCTCATAGTGCAGCCCCGAGCCACCCAGGGCGGCAAACCAGATGTTGGTGGCAATCGGCGCCGTGATCGCCACGGCGATCACCAGTTCCCGCAGGGTGCGACCGCGCGAGATGCGCGCCACGAACATGGCCATCGACGGCACGAAGCCGATGAACCAGCCCCAGAAGAACAGTGTCCACCAGTCCAGCCAGCCGGTGTCGCTGCGCACCAGCGAGAGACCGATATAGTGCTGCAGATAGCTGCTGAAACCATCGAAGAACTGGCGGATCACGAAACCGCCCGGGCCGACGATCAGGATGAAGGCAAACAGCCCCAGCACCAGCCAGACGTTGAACTTCGACAGCCACTGAATGCCGCGCGACAGACCGGTGGCGGCCGACAGCGTATAGATCGTCACCAGTACCGCGAGCACCCCCAGCTGGGTGGCATAGCTGTCCGGCCAGCCCAGCAGCGCATGAAAGGAGTAGGAGAGCTGGGTGGCCAGAAAGCCGATCGGCCCGATGGTGCCTGCCGCCACTGCCAGAATGCACACCACATCGGCCAGGCTGCCCAGCCAGTGGGTCTCCACCCGCTGCCCGAGCAGCGGATAGAGCAGCGTCCGCGGACGCAGCCGAATACCGGCATGGTAGTGTGCATACATCATCACAATCGCCGACAGCGTGCCCAGACAGGCCCAGGCGCTGAAGCCCCAGTCGAAGAAGCTCTGGGCCAGTGCCGGTGCCACCGCCTCGGGCGAGGCTGCCTCAATGCCCTCGAAGGCCGGCGGAGTGGTGAGATAATGATAGATCGGCTCGGCCATCGACCAGAACACGCCACCCCCGCCCAGCAGCGAGCAGAGAATGACGGCGTGCCAGTTGAAGGTCGACATGGTTCTTTCGCTGTTCACGCCCCCCAGCCGGATGTCGCCATAGCGGGAAAAGCCGAGGATCAGCGCAATGACCAGATCGGCCAGCATCCACAGCTGCCAGTAGGCCCCGAACCAGCGGGTCGACCAGCCGAAGAGGGTATCCACCCCCTGACTGACCCATTGCAGGTTGATCAGCGCAGCGGCGGCAAAGAGCACCAGGCATCCGCCGCTCGCCAGAAAAACGACGCGCTGCCCCAGCAGCCGTCTGGAAGTATCGGACATGAAATCGGTTCTGTAGCGAAATGAGCGCGCCAGCCTAGCACGGCGCACAGACCGGCGTCGCAGCCGATGCCCGGCCACGCCATGCCCCCGGATCTGACGAACGATCGGGTTCATGCCAGGATAGCGTGCCAGATCCTGTTTTCCGCGCGCTCTGCAGCGCCACCAGTTTGGAGTTTTTGCCATGAGCGATGATCAGCGCCAGCAACGCCACCAGCGCGCCATGGAGCGCCTCAAGAGCCATGTTGACGAGCGGGTCGCCCGTGCCGACGAGGAACGCGGCCAGCTGCTGGTACTGACCGGCAACGGCAAGGGCAAGACCACCGCGGCCTGGGGCACGGTCACCCGGGCGCTGGGCTACGGTTACCGGGTCGGCGTGGTGCAGTTCATCAAGGGCCAGTGGGAGTGCGGCGAACGCGAACGCCTGGTTGATGACCCCAACCTGTCAGTGGCGATCATGGCCACCGGTTTCACCTGGGAGACCCAGAACCGGGAGAGCGACACCGCCGCCTGCGCCGAAGTATGGCGCGAGGCCGAACGCATGCTGGCCGATCCCGACGTGTATCTGGTGGTCCTCGACGAGATTACCTACATGCTCAAGTTCGGCTATCTCGCCATCGAGGAGGTCGAGCATGCGCTGGCCAACCGGCCCCACGAGCAGACGGTGATCGTGACCGGACGCAACGCCCATCGCCGGCTGCTGGAGATGGCCGACACCATTACCGAAATGCAGGAAACGCGCCACGCCTTCAACCAGGGCCTGAAGGCAAGACGCGGCATCGATTACTGAAACCGGCCGGCAGGCGTGCCGGGGGTGGGCGCCGACAGGGCCGCTGTCGTATGCTGCTGATCGACGCAACACGCTCTGGTGTGTCGCTGCCGCCTGTCGGCCCCGACATCCCGTGTGTCCCGAATACAAGGAGTTCGCATGCGCGCCCTGCCCCTCACCCTGCTGGCCATGATCGGCCTTTCGACCGCTCCGCTGGCACTGGCCGCCCCCGGTGACGACACCCATCGGGCTCATCTCGAGGTCCAGGCCCAGGCGAGCGTGGAGGTGGCACCGGATCGCGCCACCCTGACCGCAACCCTGTGGGAGAAGACGCCACCACGCGCGGCCGGCGACAGCGATCAGGGCGAGGCCCTGCAGCAGGCCCGCCAGCGTCTCGAGCAGCGCACTTCAAGGCTGCTGGAATCACTCGGCCAGGCCGGGGTGAGCGATGATCGACTCAGGGCCGGCAGCGTCTCGGTCCAGACGGAGCGGCTCGGCGAGCGCCAGAGCGGCGATGATGACAACGGCGAGCAGCGCATGCGCCTGTCGGTCGAACGTCCGATCACCATCGATGTTCAGGATCTCGCCCGCATTCCCGGCGTGGTGGATGCCCTGTTCGCCGCCCGCGTGGATCGGCTTGACGGCATCAGCTATGACGTGGCCGATCGCGACAGCGTGGAGGATCGCGCCCTGCAGCAGGCCCTCGAACGCGCGCGCGCCAAGGCCCGGCTGATGGCACGGACCCTCGGCACGCAGACCGGCCGGGTTCTGAGCATCGAGGAAACCCGCTCTCCCATGTTCAAGCCGATGATGGCACGCGCCGTCAGCGCCGAGAGCGGCGGCAGCAATGCCAGCTACAACCCCGGCACCATCAGCGTTGAAGCCGGCGTGGTGGTTGACTGGGCACTGGATGACCGCCAGCGCTGATACCCGGATGGCCCCGGTGATACAGGGTGAGTGCAGATGCGTCAGTTTGCCGTAATCGGACTGGGTTATCTCGGCAGCACGGTAGCGCTGGAACTCCATGCCCGGCACCACGAAGTGCTCGGCGTGGACAGCAGCGAAATCCGGGTCAACGGTGTCTCGGAACAGCTCACTCACGCCGTGATTGCCGATCCGGTGGATCGCAGCGCGCTCGAGGAGCTCGCGCTGAAGAACTTCGATGCCGTGCTGATCGACCTCGACACCCTCGAGGCCAGCATGATGTGCACCCTTCACGCTCAGGAACTCGAGGCCCGCGAAATCTGGGTGCGCGCCCTCTCCGACGAGCACTGCAGGCTGCTCGAGCGGCTGGGCGTCACTCACATCGTCCACCCCGATCACGATACCGGGCTGCGCATTGCCCAGAGCCTGAGCTATCGCTTCGTGATCGATTTCATTCATCTCGGCGAGGAGCAGTACGTGATCGAGATGGCGGCCACCGAGGCGATGCTTGAGCAGTACCCCGATACCGGCAGCCTGCTCGCCGGTGGCGATGCCACCCTGCTGGCCATCCGCCGGGGTGACGGGATCATCACGCACCCCCGGCCACGACACCGCCCTCGAACAGGGCGATCACCTGGTCATGCTGGGCAGACTCGAGTCGCTGCGACAGCTGAGCGGCCATGCCTGAGACGAGCGGCTGAAGATGACAGGACACGGTCGGCTGCTCAAACCGGCCCGGCGCACCTCACGCGGTCTGATCATTCGCCTGAGACCGCCGGAAATCCTGCTGATCGGCTTTACCCTGCTGGCCCTGCTGGGCATGCTGCTGCTCGAATGGCGCAACCCGGCCACCCTGGGCGGACTGCCACACTGGGATGACCGTCTCTGGGCCGCCTGGTTTCAGGCCGTCACCCCCCGTACGGCCGGATTTCATACCGTCGATACCGGCGCCCTGACCATGCCCGGGACGCTGCTGACCATGCTGCTGATGTTCATCGGCGGCGGGCCGAGTTCGACGGCCAGCGGCATCAAGGTCACCACCTTCGTGGTGCTGCTGCTGACAGCCCGGGCCTTTGTGCAGGGGCGCAACGAACCGGTGGCCTTTCAGCGTCGCATGAGCCCCGAGACCGTGACCAAGGCCGTGGCGGTCGCGATGGCCTCGATGCTGCTGATCTTCGTGGCACTGTTTTTGCTGACTGTCACCCAGCAGCATCTGGACTTCATGGACCTTGCCTTCGAAACGGTTTCGGCGTTCGGCACGGTCGGCCTGAGCCGCGGCATCACCGACCAGCTGACCCCGATCGGTCAGCTGCTGCTGATTGTCACCATGCTGCTCGGTCGCGTCGGGCCGCTGTCGCTGGGCTATCTGGTCGCCTCGCGCAGGGTACCCGGCACCCGTTTTGCCACCGAGCACATGCAGATCGGCTGATGGCTTCAGGCGCGGGTTCAGGCAAGAGCCGCGCCCGCCCCGGTACTATCCAGCGACCGCATTTTGACTTATGCTTTTATCGATACTGCTTATCCAGTCACAACTTTTTGAACCTTTCTTATGCTGGATTATAAACTTCTGGAAGCCCTGGGGGCCGTGGTGGATCAGGCCGGATTCGAGCGCGGCGCCCAGGCGCTGGGACTGACCCAGTCCGCCGTCTCCCAGCGCATCAAGCTGCTGGAGTCCCGGCTGGGCCAGCCGGTGCTGGTACGCGCACCGCGCATCGCCCCCACCGAGCTGGGCCGGCGACTGCTCAATCACATCCAGCAGGTCCGACTGCTCGAGCATGACCTGCTCGACTACGTGCCGGCACTGGGAGAGCGCGAGCACCGCCTGCGCATTGCCCTCAACGCCGACAGTCTCGACACCTGGTGGTGCGAGGCGGTTGCCGATTTCGATACCGGCCAGCCCCTGCTGTTCGATCTGGTGGTCGAGGATCAGGAAACGGCACTGACCCGCATGCGCGATGGCGAGGTAGCGGCCTGCCTGTGCGCGACTCCCCGCTCGGTACAGGGCGCGCGTGCCCGACCGCTCGGCGGCATGCGCTACCTGCCGGTCGCCACGCCCGGCTTCCTCGAGCGCCATTTCCCCGGAGGTATCACGCCTGACGCACTGACCGAAGCACCGGGTGTGGTGTTCGGCTCCGATGACCGGCTGCATCAGCGCTACATTGCCCATCACGGCGTTACCGCGCCCTTTCCCCATCACCTCTGCCCCTCCTCGGAAGGCTTTCACCGCATGATCCGGGCCGGACTCGGCTATGGCCTGGTGCCCGAACTGCAGTGTCACGACGCCCTCGAACGCGGCGAGCTTTCCCTGCTCGAGCACGATACCAAGATCGTGGTGCCGTTATACTGGCACTACTGGCGCCAGGGCGGGCAGGTGCTGGAAGCGCTCAGCGAGCATCTGACCCGGGTTGCCCGGCACTGGCTGACCGATCTCTCCGAGTCGGAACGGCACGAACCCGTGCCACCGACCTGAGCCTCGCGGGTGGCGATATCGGAGGAAGGAGGGATCGATACCGCCCTGTTGACGACGCTCGGAGGACACTGCCAATGACGACTTCCGCATTCCGTCACATCCTGTACCCGCTGGCCGCGGCCCTTGCCCTGCTGCTGACCGGCTGCATCGGCGCCGCTACCCCGCATGAGGCTCCCGTGCATCACATCACGGCCCGGGGCCAGGATCGCATCAATGCGCTCGACGCAGCGACCGACAGCGCCGGTCGGCAGTGCAGCCAGCAGCAGCGCCGACTGCAGGTCCGTACCACGGACGTGGCCCCGCCGGGCCACCGGGCCCGGCAGGATCTGGCGACAATCGAGACCCTGCCCCCGACCCTGGGTGAGATCGCGGCCGGCAGCCAGGAGGGTGAGGCCTGGCGGGTCGAACTGGGCTATCAGTGCCTGTAGGCAGGCCATCGCCGCCCTGTTCGGGAGGGTGTCAGCAACGCTGACGCCGGACACTTTCGACCTTGTCATCCAGCCCCTGCTCACGATCGGTGCGGGTGCCCACGCGCATCGACGTGGTTATCCGCGGCGCGCCCATCTCGTGCACCCGTTCGTGACACCGCTTGACCACTGCAAGGACATCATCCCACTCCCCTTCGATATTGGTGCCATAGGCATGTGTCCGATAGGACAGCCCGGCTGCCTCGATCTCTTCCTGACAGGCCGCCACATGCGCCGAAACCGAAACCCCTACGCCCAGTGGCACCACACATAGATCGATCATGACCTGCATTGTTCGCCTCCGCATGCATTATCGTGATAACAGCCAGGCCATACTGCCCCGGGAAACTTCTGAATGAGCCGCATCATTTCATTCAATGGGTTAAGACTCGCTTAATCGCCATGATCGGTTTATGATCATTGTATCCGCAAGGTTCATGCTTGTGCGCCTCGCGGTTGCTTATAATAGTCCACAGGACACGCCGGACGGGTGTCGGTGCCCACTGACATTCAGGGACTTACACAGGGAGGCAGCATGACGAGTCCAACCGTCAATGAATCCACCACGCTACCGGATACCAGATCGCGTCACGTCATCGAGCGCATGCTCGAAGGCACCGGCATCGCCCTCAATGGTAGTAATCCGTGGGATATTCGGGTACGTAACCCGCGCTTCTTCTCGCGCGTATTGAAGAATGGCTCGCTGGGACTGGGTGAGTCCTACATGGAAGGCTGGTGGGAGTGTGAGCGCATCGACGAGATGATGACCCGCCTGCTTCAGGCCGGACTCGGCGACCAGGCGCATACCCCGCTCGAACGCTTCATGTACCAGCTGCAGTCAACCTTCACCAACCTGCAGAGCAAAACGCGCGCCTACATGGTCGGCGAGCAACACTACGATTTCGGCAATGATCTCTTCGAGCGCATGCTCGATGACACCATGTGCTACTCCTGCGGCTACTGGAAGGAAGCGACCACCCTGCACGAGGCGCAGGTGGCCAAGCTCGATCTGGCCGCCCGCAAGCTTGATCTGAGCCCCGGCATGAAAGTGCTGGACATCGGCTGTGGCTGGGGCAGTTTCGCCGAGCATGCCGCACGCCACTACGGCGTCGAGGTCACGGGCATCACCATCTCGAAGGAGCAGGCCGAACTGGCACGCCAGCGCTGCGAGGGCCTGCCGGTGGAGATCCTGCTGGAGGATTACCGTGACCTGACCGGGCAGTTCGACCGGATCGTGTCGATCGGCATGTTCGAGCACGTCGGCCAGAAGAACTACCAGACCTATTTCGACACCGTGAAACGGCTGCTGGCGCCCGACGGCCTGTTCGTGCTGCACACCATCGGCTCCAACGAGTCCCGGGTCAGCGCCGACCCCTGGATCAACAAGTACATCTTCCCCAACGGGGTACTGCCTTCGGTTGCCCAGATCATCGCGCCCACCGAGAACCAGCTGGTCATGGAGGACTGGCAGAACTTCGGTGCCGACTATGATCGCACCCTCATGGCCTGGTACGAGAACTTCGAAAAGGCATGGCCGGAACTGGCCGGAAGCTACAGCGAAACCGCACACCGCATGTTCCAGTACTACCTGAACGTCTGTGCCGCGGCGTTCCGGGCCCGTGACATCCAGCTCTGGCAGGTGGTGTTCTCGCACGGGCGGCCCGGGCGCTATGACGCCCCGCGCTGAGGCGTGACCGGCGTCTACCTCGACGCCGGCACATCATCAAGCGTTGCCATCACCTGATGCGCGTGCCCGGCCAGGCGGTTGAGCATATCCTCGAAACTCGCCTGCTCCTCCTCGCTCAACGCAGCCAGCAGGCTGCGTTCGAGTTCCGCGGCCCGCGCCCTGACCGTTTCCAGCATCTCCCGCCCGGCGTCGGTAAAGGTGACACTGCGCGCACGCCGGTCCTCGCTGCAGCGTGTGCGCTGCACCAGCCCCTCCTGCTCCAGCAGCTCGAGTGTACGCATCAGGGAGGGCAGCTCGATGCCGAGCGCACGGGCGAGTGCCGACTGACGCACGCCCTCCCCCAGGCGATCGAGATGAATCAGCACCGCCCAGCGTGACTGGGTCAGCCCCAGCGGAGCCATGCCGGTATCGATGCAGCAGCGCCAGCGTCGCTGCAGCAGTGCCAGTCGCATGCCCAGCGACAACTGATCGAAGGGCTGCTCGGAGTATGTGGTCATGGCGATATCCTACAAATCTCCGGAAATAGCGGCAATCATGTCCTGCTGCCGGTGCGCGGTGGAAGTACCGCAATGGCAGTGGCATCATGATGGCCATGAATGCCACGCTCACCTGTCGGGTGAGATGGCGTGACCGTTTCCGCGGTCGCCAACCGATCGTTTACTGCTGATGAGGTAGCCCCGATGTTCGAGCGAATCGAGCGCGTCCCAGGTGATGCCATCCTGGGACTGATCGAAGCCTTCAAACAGGACCCCAATCCCGAGAAGGTGGATCTGGGTGTCGGTGTCTATCGGGACGCTCATGGCGAGACGCCGGTTCTTGCCTCGGTCAAGAAGGCGGAAGCACGGCTGCTCGAAAGCGAACGCACCAAGAGCTATATCGGTTCACATGGTGACCCTGAATATGGCCGCGCCATCCTGTCACTGGTGCTCGGCGCCGACTCGCCGGTGCTGGCCGACGATCGTGCCAGCGTCACCCAGTCTCCCGGTGGCACCGGGGCGCTGCGGCTGGCCGCCGATTTCATTCGCAGTCAGCTGCCGAATAGCTCGATCTGGCTGAGCAACCCGACCTGGCCCAATCATACCGGCATCTTCGAGGCAGCCGGCATCAGCATGGAACGCTACCCCTATGTCAGCGATGACAACCGACTCGATTTCGAGGCCATGCGCGACTGCCTGGAGCGCATTCCCGAAGGCGATGTCGTGCTGTTGCATGCCTGCTGCCACAACCCTTCCGGATTCGACCTGAATCACGAGCAGTGGCAGGAAGTGCTGAACATCGTGAAGCGCCGCAGGCTGCTGCCGCTGATCGACTTTGCCTACCAGGGCTTCGGTGACGGTCTGGAAGCAGACGCCCATGGCGCCAGGCTGCTGGCCGACAATCTGGATGAGGCCATCATCACCAGCTCCTGCTCGAAGAACTTCGGTCTCTATCGCGAACGCACCGGCGCACTGATCATGATCGCCCGTGACAGCGAGCAGATGCAGAATGTCCGCTCCCAGATCGCCATCACGGCCCGCGAGAACTACTCCAACCCGCCTGCCCATGGTGCGGCCGTGGTCAGGGAGATCCTGAGCGATGCCACCCTGCGTGCCGAGTGGGAGGAGGAAGTCACGGGCATGCGGGATCGCATCAACAGCCTGCGTCACGATTTCGTCGAAGCACTCGCGCCCCACGGCCTGAGCGACCGCTTTGCCTTCATCCGCGAGCAGCGCGGCATGTTTTCCTATACCGGCCTCTCTCCGCAGCAGGTCGATCGGCTGCGCGACGAATTTGCCATCTACATGGTCCGCTCCGGGCGCGCCAACGTGGCTGGGCTCTCGGCCGACAGACTGGACTACGTGGCGCGCGCCATCGCCAGCGTCGTCGACTGAACCGCTCCGGCCGTCGGTTTCCGGCGGCCGGCCGGCAATCTGCTAATCGTGGTGCAGATCGAGTGCACTGGGACCATACACCCGGCGGTATTCATCCTGATCGATGTAGCCGTTGCTGTCCAGATCCACCTGGCGCCAGCTCTGGGGCAGTCCCGAGGCATCGAACTCCTGCTGCGAGATCAGCCCATTGCCATTGAGATCGACCTGACCGAAGGTGGCGCCCGGGTCCCCGACGCGCGCCCGGGATGAGGGGGCACTGCCGGCACAGCCCTCCAGCAGCAGCAGACCGGTCAATAGCAGGACTCCCGACTTCACGTTCATGGCATGTGCGCTCCAGAGTTACCGATCGCTCAAGGATCGCCTCTTTCGGCGCCGGCTGCCATGCCGGAACGTGGATCGGACCTGGCGCCGCACCTCATCGCCGCACTTCATCGCCCCGCTGGCGCACTTCCGGATCGGCAAGACCACGACGAAACTCGGGGAAGGAAACGGCACCGCTGCCATCACGATCGAACACATGCCACTGCTCGCCCAGCCCGGCCTGCTCGAGCTCCAGCGGCGAGAGTCGGTCATCGCCATCCCGGTCATGTACTTCAAAGGCGTGCCTGTCCGCTGCAGCATCGCCGTCATCAGCCGTCGACGAGTCGACCGGGGTAGTGCATCCCGTGACGCCTGCCACCACGGTGCCGGCTGACAGCAGCACCGCCATGACACGCCTTCGCCTGCGTACGCCTGCACTCAGTGACATGCCACTCCTCCGATCGCATCCGGGACATGACCGACTCGAACGCTGCGACCATGTCATGGTGACTGTTCTGTCTGCGTTTGTGCCATGCCGGGGGCCGGCATGTCATCCGCTGCCCGGCCCGTGAAAGGGGCAGGCCTGGCCGGCGTCTGCCCGTGCCGCGAGCCACCGGGAGGCTTACAGCCGATCGAGACCGCTCGCCAGATCGCGCTGCAGATCCTCCTGATGCTCCAGCCCCACGGCAATCCGGATCAGCCCTTCGCCGATGCCGGCCGCGGCTTTCTGCTCATCGCTGAGCCGGCCATGCGTGGTGGTGGCCGGATGGGTGATGGTGGTCTTGGTATCGCCGAGGTTGCCGGTAATCGACAGCAGCCGACAGGCATCAATTACCGACCAGGCAGCCGCGCGGCCGCCCTCGACCTCGAAGCCCAGTACCGCGCCGAAGCCCTGCTGCTGACGCCGGGCCAGCGCATGCTGGGGGTGATTCTCCAGCCCACTGTAGTAAACCCGTGCCACCTTCGGATGGGCTTCCAGCCAGCGCGCCAGATGCAGGGCGTTATCGCAGTGGGCCCGCATGCGAAGGCCCAGCGTCTCCAGCCCCTTGGTAAAGATCCAGGCGTTGAACGGACTCATGCAGGGGCCGCAGGTGCGTACCACGCCGTGCACCTCCTTGAGCAGGGCTTCGGGACCCACCACGGCGCCGCCCACGGCACGCCCCTGCCCGTCGAGATACTTGGTCGCCGAGTGCACCACCAGGTCCGCCCCCAGTTCGAAGGGGCGCTGCAGGGCCGGGGTACAGAAGCAGTTGTCGATTGCAAGCCAGGCATCGGCCTGATGGGCGATGTTAGCCAGTGCCTCAATATCCACCAGCTCGGAGAGCGGATTGGAAGGCGTCTCCGCGAACAGCAGCCGGGTGCGCGGGGTAATGGCCTCCTGCCAGGCCTGAAGATCGGAAAGCTCGACAAAGCGGGTCACCACACCGAACTTGCCGAAATACTTGTCGAACAGACTGACGGTCGAGCCGAACAGCGAACGCGAGGCCACGATCTCGTCGCCTGCTTCCAGCAGCCCCAGTACCAGCGACATGATGGCCGCCATGCCGGATGCCGTGGCCACGCAGCGCTCGCCACCTTCCATGGCCGCCAGCCTGGTTTCGAAGGTCTGCACGGTGGGGTTGGTAAAGCGAGAATAGACATTCCCCGCTTCTTCCCCCGTGAACTTCCGGGCCGCCTCGGCGGCGCTGGCATAGACAAAGCTCGACGTCGGAAAGATCGGCTCGGAATGCTCCTGCTCACCGGTACGCTGATGGCCGGCGCGGATGGCCAGGGTATCGGGATGCCAGAGTGGCTCATCATCTTGCATGAACGGCCTCGTTCGCTAGCGTCAGCGGGTCGGCGGCTGCCGACCCGACGTGGGTCATTCGATCTCTTCGGTGTCGTTGTGCAGATCCACCAGCGCATGATCGCTGGCCTCCTGCTGACGGGCCGCATCACTGCGCGCGATCTCAAGGCGGGCCAGATAGTCCGGATCGATATCGCCGGTGACATAGCGGCCATCGAAGACCGAACAGTCGAATTCGCTCAGTTCCGGATTGATCTCGCTCACGGCGGCCCTGAGATCATCGAGATCCTGATAGATCAGGCGATCGGCACCGATCAGGTGCGCCACATCCTCTTCACTGCGATCATGTGCGATCAGCTCCATTGCCACCGGCATGTCGATGCCGTAGACATTGGGATAGCGCACTGCCGGCGCCGCAGAGGCAAAGTAGACATTGCGCGCGCCTGCTTCACGCGCCATCTGGATGATCTCGTTGCAGGTCGTTCCCCGCACGATCGAGTCATCGACCAGCAGCACGTTCTTGTCCTGGAACTCGATGTCGATGGCGTTGAGCTTCTGACGCACCGACTTCTTGCGCAGGGTCTGGCCGGGCATGATGAAGGTCCGACCGATATAGCGGTTCTTCATGAACCCTTCGCGGTAGGTGACCCCCAGATGCTGCGCCAGCTCGAGTGCAGCGGTCCGGCTGGTATCGGGGATCGGAATGACTACATCGATATCATGATCGGCCCACTCGCGCTCGATCTTGGCCGCCAGCTTCTGGCCCATCCGCATTCGCGTCCAGTAGACGTTGGCACCATCGAGAATCGAATCCGGCCGGGCCAGATAGACATACTCGAAGATGCAGGGCGTCAGCCGGGTATTCTCGGCGCAGCGCTGGGTATGCACCTGACGCTGCAGGTCGATGAAGACGGCTTCACCCGGCGCCAGATCGCGAATCATCTCGAAACCGGCCACATCCAGTGCCACCGACTCCGAGGCGATCATGTATTCCGGCCCGTCCGGGGTCTCGCGCTTGCCGAAGACCACCGGGCGGATGCCGTGCGGATCGCGAAAGGCAACCAGCCCCTGGCCGTTGATGATGGCCACCGCCGCGTAGCCACCCTTGCAGCGACGATGCACCCGCCGGATGGCATCGAAGATATCCTCGGCGTCGAGCTGATGCCCCTGCTTGCCCAGTTCATGGGCGAAGACATTGAGCAGGACTTCGGAATCCGAACTGGTGTTGATATGGCGCAGATCGGTCTTGAACAGCTCCTGAACCAGCTGATCGGAGTTGGTCAGGTTGCCGTTGTGTACCAGCGCCATGCCATAGGGGGAGTTGACATAAAAGGGCTGGGACTCGGCCTCGCTGGAGGAACCGGCCGTCGGATAGCGGACATGACCAATGCCGATGTTGCCTCTCAGCCGTTTCATGTGTCGGGTATGGAAGACGTCGCGTACCAGCCCGTTGCTCTTGCGCAACAGGAAGCGCCCTTCATCCCAGGTCATCATCCCGGCGGCGTCCTGACCGCGGTGCTGCATCACGGTCAGGGCATCATAGACCGCCTGATTCACCATTGAGTTGGCCATCAGGCCCACGATTCCGCACATTCGGTCTTCACCTCGCTAGCGCTGCGATACCTGCATCAGGCATCGCGCAGGTCGTTTACTGCAGTCGGGTCCCGTTACTCTCTGCAGAAGGCGGCATGGCACGTTCCGGGGGCGGCCGGGTCAGTGGCGCACCTCCCTGCTTCAGCAGTTCGAGCGCGCGCTGACGATACCGATCTCCCGTATCGGGTGCAAAGCGCGCCAGTGCCGCATCGCGCAGATCCAGCACCACCGGCAGCAGCACCGACTGCTGCCAGGCAGTGCTCAGCTGCATCGGCGAGAGTGCGGCCACCGCCATCAGCAGCACCACGATGGCTCCACCCCGCAACAGTCCGAACAGCGCGCCCAGCAGACGGTTGAAGGGGCCCATGCCAACCCACTCGATCAGAGCGTGCAGCACCCGAATGACGATACCGGTCGCGATGACCACCACCAATACCACCAGTACGAAGCCGATCGCCAGCCGAATGTCGCTGTTGGCAACATGATCGCGCAGCAGCTCGCCGGCCCGACCGGCATAGCGGGAGGCTGCAATCAGCGCCGCTATCCACGCGGCCAGGCCCAGCGCGGCGCGAATGAAGCCGCGCATGGCGCCTGACAGCGTGGACATCAGCAGGATCGCGGCAATAACGCCATCGACCCAGGTCCAGCTCATTACTGTTCGTCTCGGCGCACAACGAGGCCCTTGATGTTGGCCCGCTGCTGAAGCTGGGTGCGCGCCTGCTCACCGGCTTCGGAAGAGTTGTAGGGTCCCACATAGACGGTCTGCAGATCGTTGCGGGCCTTCTGGTAGGCATCGAAGCCCAGGTCCTTGAGCCTGCTGACCAGCCGATCGGCGTTATCCGCCTTGCCGAAACTGCCGGCCTGCACGGCCCAGCCACCACTGCCGCTGCCGCGATTGGCCGCGTTCATGATGGGATCGTCGCTCTCCTGCTGCGGCTCGGAGGAGCCTGACTGCTGCGATGCGGTCTCGGCAGATGAATCACGCCCGGCCGGCTGCTCGGTCGGCGCTGCCGACTGACGCTCCGCCGTACCCGAGGGCGCACCTTCACGATCGGCAGGCGAGCCGGACTGCCCGTTGCCGGGCGAGGAAGGCAGCAGCTGCGAGCTCTGCGAGGCCTGCGGATTGCCCTGCTGCGGCCGGCTGTCCGGCTGGGGCGCCGGAGACTGATTGCCGCCCTGCGCGGCCTGACGCTCGTCGAGCGGCGATTCGGGGCTCTGGACATCGTCACGCTGCACATCGATCGGCTGTTCGATGGTCATGGTCGGCGACGGCCCCTGATCACGCGGCTCGGGGTCGCCGAACAGCATCGGCAGCACGATCACGGCCACCGCAATGATGATGACTGCTCCGACAATGCGCTCGCGCTTGCCATACTTCATGCAGATTTCTCCCTCTCCTCGACCATGGCCGCCAGCGCTGCCCCCACGGTCAGGAATGAACCACAGATCAGCGCTTCATCGTATTCATCCGCGTGATCGCGCAACCATTGCACTCCGGCAGCGGGCTGATCGGTTTGTTCCCGGAGCCGGCCACCTGCACGGGTTACCCGCTCGGCCAGCTGTTCGGCGCTCAGGGCGCGGGGGCCTTCGAGCCCGGTAATCAGCCATTCGTCGACCACCGGTGCCAGAGCGCTCACCACGCCCTCGATATCCTTGTCAGCCAGCATCCCCAGCAGTGCCAACCGCTTCACTGCCGGACGCTGCTGCAAGCGCTGCGCCACATGTAGCGCAGCATGCGGATTGTGGGCGACATCCAGACACCAGCGATCATGCCACTGCATGCGCCCGGGCAGCTCGATGCCGTTCAGGGCCGCCTGTACCTGCGCCTGCACAAGCGGCACGCCGGCACAGTGCAGCGCCTGCAGTGCGGTGGCGGCATTATCCAGCGGCAAGCCGGGGTCGGGCAGATCGGCCAGCACCGGTCGCGAGGCATCGCCCTGCCACCGCCACCCTGCCATACGGGTGTCGATACTGCAGTCGAACTCACGACCCAGCCGGTGGCACCCGGCAACGGGCAGCCCTTCGGCATGCTGCACGACCGAGTCCACCATGTCGCGACTGCCCAGTACCACCGGACGACCGGCGCGCATGATGCCGGCCTTTTCCCGCCCGATTCCGGCCAGATCATCGCCCAGAAAGGCCGCGTGGTCGTGGGCAATCGTGGTGATCACCGCGACATCGGCATCAATGACATTGACCGCATCGAGCCGACCGCCGAGTCCCACTTCCAGCACGGCCAGCGCCGGCTGCTGCTCGGCAATCAGCCACAGTGCCGCCAGCGTGGTCATCTCGAAATAGGTCAGGCGGGTCTCGTCGCGGGCCCGCTCCACGGTTTCCAGCGCGCGGACCCAGCTCTCGTCCGCCAGTTCCCGGCCGGACAGCGCCAGACGCTCGTTGAAACGCTGCAGATGCGGCGAGGTATAGGCCGCCGTGGTCAGCCCGTGGGCCCGGGCCACGCCTTCGATCATGGCCACCGTCGACCCCTTGCCATTGGTGCCGGCGACGGTAATGACCCGGCCGGCGATCGGCGCACGGGTCAGGCCGAGCCGCTCGGCGACCGCTCCCACCCGCTCGAGGCCGAGCTCGATACTCACCGGATGGCGCTGTTCGAGGTCGCTCAGCCATTGCGCCAGGGTTGGGTCGGTCATTCGCTGGTGTCTGCCTCACCGCCATCGAAGGTCGAGACAGTCGCGCTGCTCCCCTCGGACTCACTGGGCTCGGGCTCGGGCTGGTGGGTAAGCTTGCGCATCAGGCTCCCCAGCCGATCACGCATGTCCTGACGATGCAGGATCATGTCGACCGTGCCATGTTCGAGCAGGAACTCACTGCGCTGGAAGCCCTCCGGCAGCTTTTCGCGCACGGTCTGCTCGATGACCCGGGGGCCGGCGAAGCCGATCAGCGCGCCGGGCTCGGCAATGTTGAGATCCCCGAGCATCGCCAGCGAAGCCGAAACACCGCCGAAGACCGGATCGGTCAGCACCGACACATAGGGCACGCCGCTCTGGCGCAGCCGTTCCAGCGCCGCCGAGGTCTTGGCCATCTGCATCAGCGAAAACAGTGCTTCCTGCATGCGCGCACCGCCACTGGCGGAAAAACAGACCAGCGGGCAGCGCTGTTCCCGCGCCATGGTAGCCGCCTGGGCAAACTTCTCGCCCACCACACTGCCCATCGAGCCGCCCATGAAGGAGAACTCGAAGGCCACGGCCACCACCGGCAGACCATCGACGGTCCCGCGCATGGCGACCAGGGCATCGTTCTCTTCGGTACTCTTCTGGGCGCTGGCCAGACGATCCTTGTACTTCTTGGAGTCGCGAAAGCGCAGGCGATCGACCGGTTCCAGATTCGGAGCGATCTCTTCGCGGCCCGCTTCATCAAGGAACCAGCCCAGACGCTTGCGGGCCCCAAGGCGCAGGTGGTGATCGCACTTGGGACAGACATTGTGGTGACGCTCCAGCTCGGGACGGTAGAGCACCGCTTCACAGCTGGGACACTTGCGCCACAGGCCATCGGGGATGCTGTTGCGACGATCGGTGCGCTGGGTGCGCCCCATCGAGGGAACAATCTTGTCGAGCCAGCTCATGGCAAAAGGTTTCCGGAGTTGCGATTGGAACGAATGCGTTGATCCGGCCGAAACCGGATACTGACGCCGGCAGCCGCAAGCGGGCGACTGCCGGGGAGATTCAGGTACGGTCCATGGCCTCGCGCATGCCGGCCAGGGTACCCGCCAGCTTGGTCGCGATCACATCGGGGGTGTCGGCATTGTCGGCAATCAAGCCGACCAGCGCACTCCCCACGATCACGCCATCGGCCACCTGCGCCACGGCCGCTGCCGACTGCGCATCACGGATGCCGAAGCCCACGCACAGCGGCAGATCGCTGAACTGGCGCAGATGCGCGAGCTGACGGGAAACGGCCTCGACATCGATGCTGGCCGAACCGGTCACACCCTTGAGCGATACGTAGTAGAGATAGCCGGAGCCATGCCGTCCGATGACCGCTGCGCGCTCATCGGAAGTGGTCGGAGCGATCAGATAAACGGCATGCAGCGCGTGCTCGTTGAGGTGCACGCTGAGCTCATCGGCTTCCTCCGGAGGCATGTCGACGATCAGCACCCCATCCACGCCGGCCGCGCGACACTCGCGGGCAAAGGTGTCATAGCCCATTCGCTCGATGGGATTGAGATAGCCCATCAGCACGATCGGTGTCCGGGTATCCTCTTGCCGGAATTCGCGCACGATATCGAACACGTGACTCAGCCGGGTGCCCTGTTTCAGGGCCCGCTCGCAGGCCTTCTGAATCACCGGGCCATCGGCCATGGGGTCGGAAAACGGCACCCCCACTTCCAGCAGGTCGGCACCGGCCTCCACCAGCGCGTGCAGGAACTCGGCGGTGTACTGCGGCGCCGGGTCGCCGGCCGTGATATAGGGAATCAGCGCCTTGCGGGACTCGTCGCGCAGGCGAGCGAAGCATTGGTCAATGCGGTTCATGCCGCGATTCTCAGAATTCGATACCATCTATCCTGGCCACTGTCAGAATGTCCTTGTCGCCACGCCCGGAAAGATTGACGACGATGTGCTGATCGGGCGTCATCTCCCTGGCCAGCACCTTCGCATGAGCGAGTGCGTGCGCCGTTTCCAGTGCCGGCATGATGCCCTCGATGCGCGTCACCTCACGGAATGCTTCCAGCACCTGGTCGTCATTGGCCACGACATAGTTGACCCGGCCAATGTCCTTCCAGTGCGCATGCTCGGGGCCGACCCCCGGATAGTCCAGGCCTGCCGAGATGGAGTGGGTATCGAGTACCTGGCCGCCCTCGTCGGACATGATATAGGTGCGATTGCCGTGAAGCACGCCACGCGGCGCATTGCCGGCCAGCGGCGCGGCGTGGCGGCCGCTTTCGATGCCTTCGCCTCCGGCCTCGACGCCGTACATGGCCACGCCCTCGTCCTCGATGAAGGGATAGAACAGGCCGATGGCATTGGATCCGCCACCGACACAGGCCACCAGCGCATCGGGCAGGTGACCGATCTGCTCCAGCGACTGGCGCCGCGCCTCGCGTCCGATGACCGAGGTGAAGTCGCGCACCATGGCCGGATAGGGGTGAGGCCCGGCCACCGTGCCAATGATGTAGAAGGTATCATCGACATTGGTCACCCAGTCACGCAGGGCCTCGTTCATGGCATCCTTGAGCGTGCGCGAGCCGGATTCGACAGCGTGCACCTCGGCACCGAGCAGGCGCATGCGATAGACATTGAGCTTTTGACGTTCGACATCCTCGGCGCCCATGTAGATCTCGCACTTCAGCCCCAGCCGGGCACAGACGGTTGCCGTGGCAACACCATGCTGACCGGCACCGGTTTCGGCAATCACCCGCGGCTTGCCGGACTTCTTCGCCAGCAGAGCCTGACCGATGGTGTTGTTGATCTTGTGCGCGCCGGTGTGGTTGAGATCCTCGCGCTTGAGCCAGATCTGCGCCCCACCCAGTTCGTTCGACCAGCGCGAGGCGTGATAAAGCGGCGAGGGCCGCCCCACGTAATGGCTCAGATCGTAATCGAAGGCCGCCTGAAATTCGGCGTCGTCCTTCAGCCCTGCATAAATGCGCTCGAGCTCCTCGAGCGCAAAGCTGAGGGTCTCCGACACGAACCGGCCACCGTGAACGCCGTAGCGTCCCCGGGCGTCAGGCAGTCGGGTCAGATCACTGTATCGGCTCACCGGTGACACCTCTGTTTGATACATTCCGAATGAAAGCCTGCAGCCGTGCAGGATCCTTGATGCCGCGCTCGCGCTCGACACCGCCCGAGACATCAACGCCCCACGGGCGTACGGCAGCGATGGCAGCATCGATGTTGTCCGGGGTCAGACCACCGGCGAGAATAACAGGTTTTGCAAGCGTTCGCGGAATCCGCGACCAGTCGAAGGTCTCCCCCGTTCCTCCCGGCATGCCGGGGCGAAAGGCATCCAGCAACAGCCCCTGAGCGGCACTGTAGCGCTGTTCGACAGCGGCGAGATCGACCTCCTCGCGCATGCGCACGGCCTTGATCCAGGCCTTGCCGTAGGCTTCACACGCCTCGGGCGGCTCATCGCCGTGAAACTGCAGCAGATCCAGCCAGGGGGCACAGCGAGCGATCAGCTCGGCGTTTTGATCGACGAACAGGCCCACCCGGGTCACGAACGGCGGCACCCTGGCAGAGAGCGTCATCATGTGCTCCACGCTGATGGCGCGCGCGCTCTCCGGCCACATCACGAAGCCGATCGCATCGGCCCCTGCGGCCACTGCCGTATCGAGATCCTCTTCACGCGTGATGCCACAGATCTTGACTCGAACTCGACTCATCCGGACTCCCGTCATGGCTTGCCAGTACTACTCGACATCCAGGGTTTCGGCCGACTGAAGCGGGGGCGTGCTCCGGCGATGCCAGGCGTCTTCCGGCAGCGGCCGGTCACCGGTCCACTCTCCGGTATGATACAGCAGCATCGGTCCCAGTGGTTCCTCGGGCAGTTCGTAATCGGGATAACGCACATCCACGAAATGAAGCCCGTGTGGCGGCGCCGTGGCGGCCGATCGGGTACGGTCCCCCTCTTCCAGCACCTGCCGTGCCCAGGCGATCGGCTGTCGTCCGTCACCGATGCTCAGCAGCACGCCGACAATGTTGCGCACCATGTGCAGCAGAAAGGCGTTGGCCTGAATATCGACCACCACCACCGGACCGAAGCGGCGAACCTCGACAAAATGTACGTGACGCCAGGGCGTGCGCGACTGACAGCCGGCCGCCCGGTAGCCGGAAAAATCGTGCTCCCCCGGCAGCACCTGAGCGGCCTGGTGCATGCTTTCCACATCCAGCGGCCAGCGATGCCAGTAGACGCGCGTGCTGTCCAGCGCCGGAGGCACCGCCTGATTGGCAATCAGATAGCGGTAGCGGCGCGCCCGGGCCGAGAAGCGGGCATGAAAGTCATCCGGCATCCGCCGCGCCCAGCGCACGCTGATGTCATCGGGCAGGTTGGCATTGGTGCCCATGACCCAGGCCTTTTCGCTGCGTGCAGCGGGGGCCTCGAAATGCACGATCTGGCGGCTGGCGTGCACACCGCTGTCGGTGCGACCGCTGCACAGCACGCGTACCGGCCCGGCCGCCACCCGGGACAGCGCCTGCTCCAGCCGCCCCTGCACCGAGGGGCCGTGGCTCAGTCGCTGCCAGCCGAAGTAGTTGCCGCCGTGATACTCGATGCCGAGCGCTATGCGCCCATCACCGGGAGAGGTCTCATCAAGGGTACGAAACAGGGTCATGAACTCTCGTGCAGATCGAAACGAGCCATCAGTGTACGCGTTGCGGTTCGCGTCTCCTCCGAACCTTCGGCCAGCAGACGCTCCAGCAGCGGCGTCGCGACCGAATGATCCCCCGCCTCGAGCAGCAGATGAGCGCGCATCAGCAGGGCGTCGTGGTCGGCATGGATATCGGATGCGTCATTATCCCGTTCATGGGCGTCGAACGCCACCTCTTCAAGTGTCCACTCGGCCGGAAAGGCCAGAGCCTCCTGTGCCGAGCTGCGTTCGCGGGTTTCCCCGGCGTGACCGACGCCGTCGCGCGTCTCCCCGCCCGCCAGCGCCGGTGCAGCATCGGTCGAAGGCGTCTCCGCCCCGGCTGTGTCACCGCCCGGATGGCCGAGGGGCAGGATCACCAGCTCATCCGCCGCCTCCCGGGGGCCGGGACGGGGTTCGTCAGGGCCGGTGGCGGAGACGCCACCCGCCGCAACAGCCGGTTCATTCGAGCTTACCGCATGGCGGCCGCCCCGGTCGGTCATTGCCTGCTCGCGTGATGCCAGCAGCTGACTGACCCGCCGGGTCACCGCCGGATCGGGATGACCCTCGAAGTAGCGTGCCTGCTCGATCAACTGCTCATGCTCGCCGAGATCGGCCAGCACGGCCATTAGCTGCAGACGCGTCTCGCGATGGTGGGGATGGCGCAGGCGTGCCGCTTCCAGCAGTTCACGCGCCTGCCGGGGACGACCGTGGTCACTGAAGATGCGGGCATCCTCGAGCACGTCCTCATCCCCCGCGGCGTCCTCCTCTTCGAACACGGACCGGTAGCACTGTCCGCTGTCTTCTGCTTCCTGGTCCTCCTCGGAGGCAATGATCGGGGCCTGGCGGGGCTCGGCCGCAGCGGAGGCGGCCGGTAGCGTGGCAGCTTCAGGCGTCGGGTACGGCTGCGAAGCGACCGCCTCTTCTTCGCGAGCTGCCCGGGTCCCGGCCGGCGATGGCCGCGATGACGCCTCCCGGTCCCGCTGCGACCACGCCCGCTGTCGCCACACCAGCATCAGCGTGGCCAGCAGGAGCAGCCCCGCTGCCGGCACCAGCCAGATCAGCCAACCGTCATCATGCGAAGCCGGCGAAGGTTCATTGTCTGATGACGGCAGGGAGACCGGAGGGCCCGACCGGGCCCGGGAAGCCGCTTCACGCTGAGCCTCCAGCGTCTCGAGCCGCTCGGCGAGCTGATGCTGTTCGCGGCGCAGCCCTTCGAATGCCGGACGCCAGGGCGGCGGCCCGGAGGCCGCTGGCTCAGCCTGCCCGGCAGACTGCTGTTCGAGGGCCTCGAGCCGGGCGGAGAACCGGGTGAGACGTTCGGCAAGGCTCGCCAGCTGCTGCGCCTCCGCCGACCCGGCACTACTGTCATGGCTGGCGGCAGCCTCATCTTCCGCGCCGCTCGTGGCCCGGCGTTCGCCGGCCTGAAGCGCCTGCCGGTCATCCGCCGCGCCAGTGGCCTGCGCCGCCACTGCCGGCAATGGTCCGGAGGCCATCTCCCTGGCGGAGCGGTCGACGGGCTCGCCCGCAGGGGCCACGGCGTCGGCACTGCCCGGGGGTGCGGGCAGCAGGGTCACGACCGGCGTCAGCTCTCCTCCCGGCCAGGTCACCGCGAGTACCAGCTCAAGCCAGGGCGAGGTCAGCGGACGGCGGCCCTGCAGGGTGACATAAAGGCTGCCGGGGGCACCCGACACATCGAAGCGCAGGGTATCGGTGGCGGCACTGCGCGAGAGCCCCGCCCGATCGAAGGCGGTCTCATCGGCCAGCTGTACGTGGATGGCAGACGCATCCAGAGAGGCAGTATCCAGCAGCGGCAGCCGGGCCTGAAGCGGCTCACCCAGCCAGGAGTGCATGACGGGGGGACCGATTCCCAGTGCCTGGGCATCGGCGGCAAGGGTACCGGCTACAAGGCCCAGTACCATTGCCAGGGTGCGCGATTGACGCATGTCGAGTGGGTCCTCGCCGGGCCGATCCGGAATCGGCCGTTATCGGAATGCGAGGACCGCACACGACGCATGACCCGGCAGGACCTCTGATACCTGCCCCGCCGGTGAAGGCCGAGCTCAGCGCTCGACCAGAATGCCCAGCATGCGCTTGAGCGGCTCGGCGGCCCCCCACAGCAGCTGATCGCCCACGGTGAACGCCGACAGGTACTGGTTGCCCATCGCCATCTTGCGCAGGCGCCCCACCGGCACATCGAGCGTACCGGTCACCGCGGCCGGCGTCAGGCGCTCAAGGGAGGCGGCCTTGTCGTTGGCGACCACGCTGACCCAGTCATTGTGCCGCGCGATGCGATCCTCGATTTCATCCATCGGCACATCACGCTTCAACTTGATGGTAAAGGCCTGGGCATGCGAGCGCATCGAGCCGACCCGCACGCAGAGGCCATCGACCGGAATGGTGTTCGATGACAGGCCGAGGATCTTGTTGCTCTCGGCACCGCCCTTCCACTCTTCCTTGCTCTGGCCGTTGTCCATCTTCCGGTCGATCCAGGGCAGCAGGCTACCTCCCAGCGGCGCGCCGAACTGCTCGATCGGAAAGTTCGGATCACGCATGGCATCGATCACCTTGCGATCGATATCCAGAATGGCCGAGGCCGGATCATCCAGTTCGGCACGCGCAGCATGGCCGATGGCGCTCATCTGGGCCAGCAGCTCACGCATGTTCTGGGCGCCGGCGCCGGAAGCGGCCTGGTAGGTCATCGAGCTCATCCACTCGATCAGGTCGGCCTCGAACAGCCCTCCCAGCCCCATCAGCATCAGGCTGACGGTACAGTTGCCGCCCACGAAGGTGCGCGTCCCGGCCGCCAGCTGGCGATCGATCAGCGAGCGATTGACGGGGTCCAGCACGATGGTGCTGTCCTCGGCCATGCGCAGCGTGCTGGCCGCATCGATCCAGTAGCCCTGCCAGCCGGCTTCACGCAGCGGCCTGTAGACCTCGCCGGTGTAGTCACCGCCCTGACAGGTCACGATGACATCCAGCTTTTTGAGCTCTTCGAGATCGAAGGCGTCCTTCAGCGCCGGCGCCTCAACGCCCACATCGGGCGCCGGCTGGCCGATCTGGGAAGTCGTGAAGAAGACCGGTTCGATCCTGCCGAACAGGTTGTCGTCCTGCAGGCGCTGCATCAGCACGGAGCCGACCATGCCGCGCCAGCCAACAAATCCGGTTCTCAGCATGTCACATCCCCTGAAGTCGATAAGTGATGATGGGTTGTTGTGCAGACCGCCCGGCGCGCAGGCCCCGGAGGCACCCGGCGGGGGCGAGCGCGATTTACCGCACAGTCTACCCGCTGCGCCGGAAGGCCGCCACGACGGCCTCGCCCATGGCCTCGGTGGTCACCTGTTCGGTACCGGGATAGGCGATGTCCGCGGTGCGCAGGTTGCGATCGAGCACCTCGCCTACCGCCTGCTCGATGCGCTCGGCATGGCCCGGGGCGTTCAATGAGTAGCGCAGCATCATGGCCACCGAGAGAATGGTGGCCAGCGGATTGGCCAGCCCCTGCCCGGCAATATCCGGCGCACTGCCATGACACGGCTCATACATGCCCTGCCCCGACTCGTTGAGCGAGGCCGACGGCAGCATGCCGATCGAGCCGGTCAGCATGGCGGCAGCATCGGAGAGGATGTCGCCGAACATGTTGCCGGTCACGATCACGTCGAACTGCTTTGGTGCGCGCACCAGCTGCATGGCGGCGTTGTCGACATACATGTGGGAGAGCTCGACATCCGGATACTCCGGCGCCAGCTCGTTCATGATGTCGCGCCACAACATGGTCACTTCCAGCACATTGGCCTTGTCGACGCTGCACAGGCGCCCGTTGCGCTTTTGCGCCATCTCGAAGGCGACCCGGCCGATACGCCTGATCTCGTGCTCGTCATAGACATAGGTGTTGTAGCCGTGGCGCGTGCCATCCTCGCGGGTGTCGCGGCCGCGCGGCTGTCCGAAGTAGATGCCGCCGGTCAGCTCGCGCACGATCATGATATCAAGCCCCGAGACCACTTCGGGCTTGAGGCTGGAAGCCTCCACCAGCTGGGGATAGAGCAGTGCCGGGCGCAGGTTGCCGAACAGCCCGAGCTCCTTGCGCAGCGCCAGCAGACCCTTTTCGGGACGCTTGCCGATGTCTTCCATGGCGTCCCATTTCGGCCCGCCGACGGCACCGAGCAGGATGGCATCGGCCGCTTTCGCCTTCTCCAGTGTCTCGGACGCCAGCGGCACGCCCGAGGCGTCGATCGCGGCCCCGCCCACCGGCGCCTCGTCGAGCGTGATGTCCAGCCCTTCATCGCGGCAGGCTTCGAGCACCCGGCGGGCCTCGCGGGTGATTTCGGGACCGATGCCGTCACCCGGCAGTATCAGAATATTGCGGCTCATGGCGTTGCCCTGTCGTGGATGCCGTCATGAAAACGCTCGCTGACGGTGTCAGCGAGCGCGGAAATGCCCTGCATCGGCCCATCAGACCTGATTGGCCGCCTCGTCCCGGAACAGCCAGGGGTTGGCCGCCCGATGGCGTGCTTCGAAGTCGCGGATCGCCTCGCTGTTCTCGTCGAGCGTGATGCCGATATCATCGAGTCCGTTCTCCAGGCAGTACTTGCGAAACGGATCGACCTCGAACCCGATGCTTTCGCCGGCGGGGCGATGAATCTGCTGGGCCGTCAGATCGATATCGAGCTGATAGCCCGGGGTCGCCTCGACCTCCCGGAACAGCTGCTCGACCGTCTCTTCATCCAGTGTGATCAGCAGCAGACCGTTCTTGAAGGCGTTGTTGAAGAAGATGTCGGCAAAGCTCGGCGCGATGATCACCCGGAAGCCGAAATCGGTCAGCGCCCAGGGCGCATGCTCACGCGAGCTGCCACAGCCGAAATTGCGCCGGGCCAGCAGGATGCTGGCGTTCTCATAGCGCGGCTGGTTGAGCACGAACTCCGGATTGATCGGGCGTTTCGAATTGTCGCGCCCCGGATAGCCTTCATCCTGATAGCGCAGCTCATCGAACAGGTTGGGGCCGAAGCCGGTACGCTTGATCGACTTGAGAAACTGCTTGGGAATGATCAGGTCGGTATCGACATTGGCCCGATCAAGCGGGGCTGCCACGCCCTGATGACGAATGAAGCGTTGCATGATCTCTCTCCTCAGGCCTGCGCGGCCTGCACCGGGGTCTCGACGAATTCCCGCACATCCACGAAGTGACCGGCCACGGCGGCAGCGGCCGCCATCGCCGGGCTGACCAGATGGGTGCGGCCGCCATACCCCTGGCGCCCCTCGAAGTTGCGATTGGAGGTCGAGGCGCAGTGCTCACCGGCCCCGAGCTTGTCGGCGTTCATGGCCAGGCACATCGAGCAGCCGGCCTCGCGCCACTCGAAGCCGGCGCGCTTGAAGATCGCATCCAGCCCCTCTTCCTCGGCCTGGCGCTTCACCAGCCCGGAGCCCGGCACCACCATCGCCTGCTTGATAGTCGCGGCCACCCGGCGGCCATCGACGATCTTCGCGGCCGCCCGCAGATCCTCGATGCGGGCATTGGTGCAGGAGCCGATGAAGATCCGATCGAGCCGGATATCGGTCATCCGCTGGCCGGCGCTCAGCCCCATGTATTCGAGGGCCCGAACCGCACCACGCTGCGCCGTCTCATCGGTGAACGACTGCGGATCGGGCACCCGGCCGCTTACTCCGGTGACCATCTCCGGGCTGGTGCCCCAGCTCACCTGCGGCTCGATGGCCGCGGCATCCAGCGTAATGACCTGATCAAATTGGGCCTCCTGGTCGGAAACCAGCTGGCGCCAGCTTTCGACGGCGGCCTCCCACTGCTCGCCGGTGGGCGCAAAGGGACGGTTGCCGATGTAGTCGATGGTGGTCTGATCGACCGCCACCAGACCGACCCGGGCCCCGCCCTCGATCGCCATGTTGCAGATGGTCATGCGGCCTTCCATCGACAGCGATTCGATCGCGCTGCCGGCGAACTCCACCGCGTAGCCGGTACCGCCGGCGGTGCCGATCCGGCCGATAATCGCCAGAATGATGTCCTTGGCGGTGACATGCGGGCCGAGCTCACCTTCCACCCGAATCTGCATGTTCTTCATCTTGCGCTGGATCAGGCACTGGGTCGCCAGCACGTGCTCGACCTCGGAGGTGCCGATGCCGTGGGCAAGCGCCCCGAAGGCACCGTGGGTCGCGGTATGGGAATCGCCGCAGACCACCGTCATGCCGGGCAGGGTCGCGCCCTGCTCGGGACCGATGACGTGCACGATGCCCTGACGGATGTCGTTGATGCCGAAGGTCTCGATCCCCAGCCCAAGGGTATTGTCATCCAGCGCCTGGACCTGAATGCGCGAGACATCATCGGCAATCCCCGAGATGCCGGCACTGCGCTCCTCGCTCAGGGTCGAGACGTTGTGATCGACGGTGGCGATGTTGGCATCGATCCGCCACGGCTGCCGACCGGCCAGCCGCAGTCCCTCGAACGCCTGTGGCGAGGTCACCTCGTGCAGCAGGTGACGATCGATATAGATCAGTGCCGTGCCATCCTCCCGCGTGGAGACGAGATGCGCGTTCCAGAGCTTGTCATAGAGGGTCTGGGCTGCCATGAAATCTCTCCTCTG
Organism: Kushneria sinocarnis; assembly: GCF_003633775.1. GTDB lineage: Bacteria > Pseudomonadota > Gammaproteobacteria > Pseudomonadales > Halomonadaceae > Kushneria > Kushneria sinocarnis. The sequence goes on along the minus strand of NZ_RBIN01000007.1, from coordinate 241,996 downwards.
CGCGCCCGCAATCGCTTGGCCAGTGATTTCGGCGCGCATGCACTGTGGTCCTGCCGGGGGTCAGGCCCGGCCTCCTTGCTTGCACCCTACGTCGTGCACTGGCATAAAAGCAATTCATGTTTTTTATTCATTCCATTCCAGAAAGGAATACGATTGGACACCCAGAGTCTGCGCGCCTTTCTTGCCGTCGCCGAACAGGGCTCCTTCTCGCTGGCCGCCGAACAGCTGCATCTCACCCAGCCGGCCGTCAGCAAGCGGGTCGCGGTCCTGGAGAGCCAGATCGGCGCCCGTCTGTTTGACCGCATCGGCCGCCATATCGGCCTGACCGAGGCCGGGCATACCCTGCTGCCCCGGGCACGCCAGATTCTGGTGATGTTCGACGATACCCAGCGGGCGCTGGCCAACCTTCATGGCGAGATCGGCGGTAGCCTGTCGCTGGCCACCAGCCATCATGTCGGCCTGCACCGGCTGCCGCCCCTGCTCAAGGCCTTTACCCGCGATCATCCGGCGGTACGGCTGGATCTGCGCTTTCTCGACTCCGAGCAGGCCTATCAGGAGGTCCTCGATGGCGGACTGGAACTGGCCGTGGTGACCCTGGCGCCCTCCCCCAGCCAGGAACTGGTCACGGTGCCGGTCTGGGTCGATCAGCTTTATTTTGTCTGCAGCCGTGAGCATCCGCTGGCCGCCTGCGAGGAGCTGCCGCTGTCGGCGCTCTCCGATTTCAATGCAGTGCTGCCCGGCGAGCTGACCTTTACCCGCGGCATCGTGACCGAAACCTTCGCCCAGGAGGGGCTGCGCGTTCACGTCTCCATCTCGACCAACTATCTGGAGACACTGAAGATGATGGTCGGCATCGGGCTGGGCTGGAGTGTGCTGCCGGAGACGCTGATCGATGACGAGCTGTACTGCCTGCCGATTCGGCATCGCCCCATCGAACGTCCGCTGGGCTATCTCTATCACCGCGGCCGGACGCTTTCGAATGCTGCCCGCGCCATGCTGGAAGTGCTGGAGCAGACGCGTCGCGAACAGGCCGACTGAACGCGGCAGGCGGCTGGCACGGGTTGCAAGTCTGTGCCGGGGATGTCATCAAATGACAGTGGGAAGCTGATGACTGGGTCCATCCAACAACACCACGGACCCGACACAACAAGCACAAGAGACCGCAAGGAATCCCTTCAATGGCTGTATCCCGTCACGCCGCGCTTTGCGAAGCCGGCGTCCCGTCCTCCCCGTGTCATGGCCACTGCCGTGACCTCCTGTCCACCCTGCTGATCCTGACCAGCGTGAGCGCCCAGGCCGCCGAGCAGCGCGCCTCCGATGATGCCGCCCAGGGTGAAACCGCCAGCTATGAAATCACCAGTGAGGAGCCGCAGAGCGCCTATCTGTCCGACTGGTACAACCAGAACCTGACCGTCATCGGCAGCAAGAACATACGCTTCGGACCGCAGCAGATCGATGATGTCTATCTGGAGTACGAGTTCTTCGGCCGCAAGGGGCCGCTGGATCTCTACGGCTATATCGATCTGCCGAAGTTCTTCGACATCGGCAATCGCGCCGACAGCGGCATCTTCGACAACGGCTCACCGGTATTCGCCGAAATCAAGCCGCGTCTCTCCTTCAATAAACTCACCGGCCGGGATCTGGGGCTGGGGCCGATCAGCGAGTGGTATCTCGCCTTCAACTGGATCTTCGACTGGGGGCACAACACCGAAAATCGCCAGAATACGCTCTATGCCGGACTCGGTACCGATATCGATACCGGCACGCCGGTGGATGTCTCGTTCAACTTCTACGGCGCGCGCCAGTGGGAAAACTACGGCGCCGAGAACGAGCACAGCTGGGACGGCTACCGCGCCCAGCTCGAATACAGCTATCCGATTGCCGACTTCGACAACGGAGCCAGTCTCTTCTATTCCGGCTTTACCAACTACGACTTCGGCTCGGATCTGGGCGACGACGATCCGACCCGGACCAACGAGGAGATCGTGGCCACCAACGCTTTCGTCTACTCCTTTACCCACCTGCGCTTTCTTGCCGTGGCGCGCTATTTCCACAACGGCGGACAGTGGAATGACGGCAGCGAACTGAACTTCGGCGAGGGCCCCTTTACCGTGCGCAGCACCGGCTGGGGGTACTATTTCGGCGTGGGCTGGCAGTTCTAGCGCTGGCCGGTCGGCCAGCGGGCCAGGCCCCTGCTCGCGGGGCCCGGCATCGTCAGTCACCGGTATGACGCGCCGGCGCATTCGACGGGGTGGCACCATACTGCTCGCGCTCGAAGGCGCCGTGCTCCATGGTGACCGAGGGACTCGGGCAGCAGGGGCGGCCCGCCGGCCGCGCCGGCACGCCAACCACGGTGGTGTGCGGCTCCACGGCATCGAGCACGACACTGCCGGCGCCGATCTGCGCCCCCCAGCCGATCTCGATGTTGCCGAGCACGATGGCCCCGGCGCCGATCAGCACGCCGCTGCGCACCTGCGGATGCCGCTGGCCGCTCTCCTTGCCGGTCCCGCCCAGGGTCACCCCCTGCAGGATGGAGACGTTATCGCCGATGGTGGCCGTCTCACCGATCACGATGCCGGTGGCGTGATCGAACATCACGCTCTCGCCGATCGGACAGGCCGGATGGATGTCGACCCCGAACACCTCGGCACTGCGACTCTGCAGCATCAGTGCCATGCCGGTTCGGCCCCGCTCATGCAGATGGTGCGCCAGCCGGTGACTCTCCAGGGCCTGAAAGCCCTTCTGATAAAGCACCACGCTCAGGGCATCCTCGGCGGCAGCGTCACGCTCGAGCACGGCCAGCACATCGCTGGCGGCATGATCGGCCAGCCGCTCATCCTGCTCGAAACACTGGGCAAACAGGCTCTCCAGCGCCTCCCGGGGCAGGTCGTCATCCGCCAGGCGGCGCGACAGGATGGCCGTCAGGCAGCCGGCCAGATCCTCGTGGGCGCTGATTCGCGCGGTAATGAAGGCTCTCAGCAGCGGCTCCGCACTCATGGTGGTACGCGCCTCGCTGCGCAGCCGCGTGAAGACATGATCCATGCGTTGCGTCATCCCTGTTCTCCCGGTGAGGGCTGCATCATTCCGGCAGACCGTTCCCGGTCCGCAATCATTGTCGATAGTCTGGTTGATACCGTCATCCAGTGCACGCCCGGCGGCAACGAACAGCTGACCCGGCGAACGCCTGCTACCATCATGGAGCACCGTGGACGGACATCGCCAGGTGTCCCACCTTCAATAGCCAGCGAAGCACAGGAGAGCCGCTCATGACGAGCTGCGACGAACCCGCCGCAGACCATTCGCAGGAGATTTCCCCTGCCAGCACCGACGCTACCGACCGCGACAGGCGGGTGGTAGGACTGGTGGCCGCGCCGGAACTGCCCCAGGTCATCGCCGAACAGCTCTGTCATGAGCTGCCCGATCTGCTCACCCGCCATCTCGATGATCACTATCAGTGGGAGCTGCAGATGGTCACCGACCCGCTGACCGGCTCCGCCGACGACACCTCGGCCATCCTCGGCGAGGTGCGCCACTATCATGGCTGTCAGCAGTGGGACTACGCCATCTGCCTGACGGATCTGCCCATTGTTACCCGCCGGCACGTGGTGGTCGCCGATGTCAGCGTGACCGACGGTGTTGCGCTGATCTCCCTGCCGGCGCTGGGCAGTGTGCCCATGCTGCGCCGGCTGCGTGAAGCGATCCTGCAGCTGGTCAGCGAAATGCATCACGGCAGTTCCGACCGGGAGCGCGAGCAGCAGAACGAACAGGTGCAGGAAACCGACGCCCCGTCCCGGCTGCGCGGCAGCGGCGCGCGTCAGCTGATGGGCAGGCGCCTCTCCGAATGCCTCTCCCCCATTCACCGCACCCGGCCGACCGATGAACGCAACGAGATCGATGTGCGCTTCGTCAGCAAACGCAACCTGTTCGGCCATCTGCGCCTGCTCTCCGGGATGGTCCGAGCCAATCGCCCCTGGACCATCTTTCCGGCATTTCGCAACATCGTTGCCGTCGCCTTTGCCACCGGCGCCTACGGCCTGATATTTCCCACCATGTGGCGACTGGCCGATGCCTACGGCATCTGGCGGCATGTGCTGGTAATGCTGGCCGCCATGATCGCCATGATTGTCTGGATCATCCTGGCGCACGGACTGTGGGAAGGCTCACGCAACAAGGCGCGACCGCTGCTGGTACAGCTCTATAACGCCACCACCGTGATCACGCTGGGCACTGCCGTGCTGCTCTATTACGCCGTGCTGCTGCTGCTGTTTGCCCTGGCCGTGACCCTGTTCGTACCGACCGACCTGCTGCACACCACCCTGGGTCATCCGATCGGCCCCATGCAGTATGCCACCCTGGCCTGGCTGGTGACTTCGGTGGCCACCGTGGCCGGCGCGCTGGGAGCCGGGCTGGAGAGCGATGAAACGGTCCGGCGCGCTACCTACGGCTATCGCCAGCGCCGGCGACACGAACTGAGTCACTCGGCACTGACCGAGCAGAATCAGGAGAGTGAGCAGTGAAAGCCGAAGCTGCCCGCCGGCCGCCGGGCCGGCGCATTACTTTCGGCCGCCCCGGTTTGCCGCTGACTCAGCCGCCGTCGCGCTGGCCCAGCCGCGGAGCCTCCACGCTGACATCGCCATTCTGACCACGATGGCGCAGCCAGTGATCCATCAGCGTCAGCGCCATCATCGCCTCGGCGATCGGCGTGGCGCGAATGCCCACGCAGGGGTCATGACGCCCCCGGGTCACCACCTCCACCGGCTCGCCGTGGATGTCGATCGACTGTCCGGGCGTGGTGATGCTCGATGTCGGCTTGAGCGCCAGATGGGCGACCAGCGGCTGACCGGTGGAGATTCCGCCCAGCACCCCACCGGCATTGTTGGAGAGAAAGCCTTCCGGGGTCATTTCATCGCGATGTTCGCTGCCGCGCTGGGCGATGCTCTTGAAGCCGGCGCCGATTTCCACTCCCTTGACGGCATTGATCCCCATCAAGGCGCCGGCCAGCTCGGCATCAAGACGATCGAATACCGGCTCCCCCAGCCCCGGCGGCAACCCTTCAGCCACGACGCTGATACGGGCGCCGACACTATCCTGATCGCGTCGCAGCTGATCCATGAAGGTCTCGAGCTCGGGGACCCGGCCGGGATCGGCGCAGAAGAAGGGATTCTGTTCGACCGCGTCCCAGCTGCGAAACTCCAGCTCGATCGGCCCGAGCTGGCTCATGTATCCCCGGACCGTCACGCCTTGTGCTGCCAGCCACTTGCGGGCGATGGCCCCGGCCGCCACCCGCATGGCGGTTTCCCGCGCACTGGAACGGCCCCCGCCGCGGTAATCCCGACGCCCATACTTGTGATGGTAGGTGTAATCGGCATGGGCCGGACGGAACTGGTCCTTGATCTTCGAATAGTCCTTCGAACGCTGATCGGTATTCTCGATCATCAGCCCGATCGGCGTTCCGGTGGTCACGCCCTCGAACACCCCGGAGAGAATGCGTACCTCGTCGGCTTCACGCCGCTGGGTGGTATGGCGCGAACTGCCGGGACGACGCCGGTCGAGATCATGCTGCAGATCCGTCTCGTCGAGTGCCAGACCGGGCGGGCAGCCATCGATGATGGCACCCAGCGCCGGACCATGGCTCTCGCCGAAGGTGGTCACCGTGAACAGTTTGCCGAAGGTATTTCCGGACATGAGGGCGCTTCCTGCAAACAGCGTCCGGGCAGCCGATTACCTGCCCGGAACGATGGATCATGATGTAAACGAACGGATGCTCAGGCCGCCGCAAAGTGCTCGGCGAAGGCTTGCAGATCGGCCGCGGTCAGGGCAAACACGCCATGACCGCCGCGCTCGAACTCGAGCCAGACAAACGGCACCTCCGGCCAGGCCTCGATGACATGACGCTCGGAATTGCCTACCTCGACGATCAGCACACCGTCGTCGGTCAGACAGCTGCGCGCCTCGCGCAGTATCCGCCGCACAATGGCCAGACCGTCTTCGCCCGCTTCCAGCGCCAGGGTCGGCTCGTGCTGAAACTCCGCCGGCATGCCGGCCAGATCACGCCGATCGACGTAGGGCGGATTGGAAACGATCAGGTCGAACCGCTGCCCGCTGACTCCCTCGAACAGGTCGGAGTGCACCGCACGCACCCGGGCGCCGACCTCGTGACGGGCAATGTTGCGCTTGGCGACCTTCAGCGCTTCGGGGCTCACTTCCCCGAGCAGCACTTCACTGCTCGGCATCATCAGCGCCGCCGCGATACCGATACAGCCCGAACCGGCACACAGATCGAGCACATGCGCGGGATCGCGCTCGGGGAACCACTGGGCGAAGCCGGTTTCGACCAGTTCGGCCAGCGGTGAGCGCGGAATCAGTACACTGTCATCAACATCGAAGGGGATGCCGGCAAAGAAGGCCTCGCCCAGCAGATAGGGCAGCGGGCGCCGAGTGTTGATCCGCTCGCGGGTCAGCTCGATGATGCGCTGACGCTCGACGCTCAGGAGGCGAGCGTCCAGCACGACCGGATCAACATCCCGCGGCAGCCCCAGCGCGCCCAGCACCAGCGCTACCGCCTCATCCCAGGCACTGTCGGTGCCGTGGCCGAAATGCAGCCGGTGCGCCAGGAAGGTGCTCTGGCACCAGCGCAGCCAGTCGCGCAGCGTGATCAGCTCCCCGGTCAGGGTAGCGTCGGGCAGTTCGAGAATATCCGGCGTTGAACGGGCAGAGTCAGACACGAAGGCTCCGATCGGACGATGGCAGGTCAGGGTTGGTGGCGGCAGTGTACCCGCCCGTGCGCGGTGATGACAGTCACGCTGCCAATCGGGGCCTGCATGACGGTATCGTGATCATTATAATGCACCTTCAGTGATACCCCGCATGCCCCGGCCGGTGTCGATCACGGCATCCGAGCGGCCGTCCGGCCTGCTGCGCCGTCCAGCGGTTCATCACCCATGCAGGTGCAGGCACCATTCCCTGGCGACCACCCACGGAGAGACCCATGACACGTCGCTCGATCGACCGGGAGGAACTTGCCCAGTTCCGCGAAGCCCTGCGCAACAGCCGGGTTCAGCGGATGCAGCATGATCGCGCCGACACCGGCCGCCGCAGCGGCCCCGATCGCAGCACGGTCAGGGCACGCCGGGAAGCGGCCACCCAGTCCGACAGCGCGTCCCTGACCAGTCGTACCTCGGATGGCCGGGTCGAACCGGTCGCGCCCTCCCAGTCCTTGAGCTTTGCGCTGGCCGATCTGCCCGAGCGCACGCTTGCCAGACTCCGGCGCGGTGAAATTGCCTGGCAGGCCGGACTTGATCTGCACGGTTACGATCTGGATCAGGCCCGGCTGGAGTTCGAGCACTTCATGCAGGACATGCGCCACGAGCAGGCGCGCTGCGTACTGATCGTGCATGGCAAGGCCTGGTCGGGCGTCTCGCGCTACCCGGTCATCAAGAGCCATCTCAATGCCTGGCTGCGCGAGCTGCCCGAGGTGCTGGCCTTCTGTTCGGCACGGGATGCCGATGGCGGCACCGGCGCCGTCTATGTGCTGCTCAGGCGCCAGCGCGACCGGGCATGAGGCTCAGCCGCGGCCCGGTGCGCGCTGCGGATCACCGGCCACCGCAATGATCGACTGCGCCAGCCCGTCGACATACGCCTTCTCGAGATGGAGATGGTGTCCGCCGGGCACCGGATGGGTGCGCAGCGTCGGCATGCGGGCGCGCACATTCTTGGGGTCGAGCTGACCGCCGATGATGCCCTCCTCGGCCTGAAACAGCTCCAGCGGTGTCTCGATCGACTCCAGCAGCGCGGCGTCCTGTTCGGGGGTCAGCCGGACCTGCGACGGCCTCAGCAGGCGGGGATCGGTACGAAAGCTGTAGCTTCCTCCCTCATCATGCAGGTTGCGACGAACCAGCACCTCGGCGCCCTCGAGCGACAGCGGTGTCACGGCCCCGGCAACGCGGGCCCGGGCCGCGGCCTCGAGGGTTGCATAGCTCGGCGGCATCGACCCCGCACGCCGGACGCCCAGAATACCGTGGCGCAACTGGTGCGCCGTGTTCGCCACCGGCGTCGTCAGCATGCCGATACCATCGATCAGATAGGCCCGCTCCAGCCGTTCGGGCATGGCAGCCGCCAGCAGACAGGTCACACAGGCGCCCAGCGAATGCGCCAGCAGCGTGGCGCGCTCGATCGACAGGGCATCCAGGGCGTCCAGTACATCATGGACATAGCCCCAGAGCGGATAATCGGTGCCCTGCGGCAGCCACTCGGAGTGGCCGTGGCCGGCAAAGTCGATGGCCACGATCCTGATATCCAGCGCCTCTGCCAGCCGGGGTGCCAGCCAGCTGAAGCTCGCCGCGTTATCCAGCCAGCCGTGCAGTGCAAGCCAGGTTTGCGGGGCGTCTTCGCGCCCCCAGATCAGTGCGCCGAGACGATTATCGGCCAGACGAGTCTCGAATGGCGAGTGCGCCATGCCATCTCTCCGAATATGCAGAAAATGCAACAAGCATACGCCGACCGTCAGGCATATGCATGGGCGATACCCCGTTGAATGCTGGGCGTGTTACTGCATCACGGTTATCATCTCTGCCACCATGGTCGATCAGGGGGGAACCGCATGTCACGTCCACGCCGCGAACGCTCTACCGGAACGCGCAATGCCGTCTTCTTCGTGACAGCAGGCCTTGCCCTGCTCTACGCCTTCGCAACCCTGCCCGGATAGTACAGCGCATGAATCCTCTCGGTCTGTTCGCCGAAACCTTCAATGTCACCGCGCCCGTCTTTGCCATGGTACTGCTGGGCATCGCGCTCAAGCAGCTGAAATGGATCGATCACGCCTTCATCGACACCGCCTCGCGGCTGGTGTTTCGCGGTGCCATGCCGACGCTGATCTTCCTGTCGCTGATCGACGCCGACATGTCCCAGGCCGTGATGCCGGGACTGCTGGCCTACATGGCGGTGATTACCCTGGCCAGCTTCGTGATCATCTGGCTGTGGGCGCGACAGCGCGTCACCGTCAGCGATCGCGGGGCCTACGTGCAGGCCGCCTTCCGGGGCAATGGCGGGATCGTGGGGCTGGCGCTGGCCGCCAGTCTCTACGGGGATTTCGGGCTCTCCGCCGGGAGTCTGATGATCGCCGTGATCATTCCGCTCTACAACGTACTGTCAGTGATCGTACTGGCCGCCTATCAGCCCGGGGGCGCACCGACTGGTCTTCCATCGCGCTCAAGATCGTGAAGAATCCGCTGATCCTGGGGGTGGTGGCCGGGCTGCTGTTCGCCGTCAGCGGACTGCACCTGCCCGCGTGGCTGCACACCTCGGGAGAGTACTTTGCCAATCTCACCCTGCCGCTGGCCCTGATCAGCATCGGCGGCACCATGTCGGTCACCGCCATTCGCAACGCCAGTCGCACGGCCATCGGCGCCAGCCTGATCAAGATGGTCTGGCTGCCGCTGGCCGGGGTGCTGCTCGCCCTGCCCTTCGGCTTCGAGGGGCGTCAGCTGGCGCTGATCATGCTCTATCTGGGCAGCCCCTCGGCCGCGACCAGCTTCGTGATGGCCAAGGCCATGGGCGGCAATGCCGAGCTGGCCGCCAACATCATTGCCATTACCACGCTGGGTACCGGGCTCACCATTACGCTGGGCATCTTTGCGATGCAGCTGACCGGGCTGATCTGACCGCCGGCCGCCGGCGCGCCCTCGCCGGCTTCAGCGCACCAGCGCCGGACGCTTGGGATCGAACTGCCAGCCTTCGATCAGATACTGCATCGCCAGGGCGTCATCGCGCTGGCGCACATCAAGCGAGCGATAGAGCCGATGGGCCTGCTCGAGTTTGCTGTCATCGAGCTCAACCCCCAGGCCCGGCACCTCCGGTACCCGGAGCCGACCGTCGCGGATCGGCAGCGGCTCGCGGGTGATGCGCTGACCATCCTGCCAGATCCAGTGCGTATCAATGGCGGTAATCTCGCCGGGACAGGCAGCCGCTACATGGGTCATCATCGCCAGCGAGATATCGAAATGATTATTGCTGTGCGACCCCCAGGTCAGCCCCCACTCATGGCACAATTCGCCCACGGTGACGGCCCCCTGCATGGTCCAGAAGTGACAGTCCGCCAGCGGGATATCCACTGCGCCAACCTGCAGGGCGTACTGCAGCTGCTTGAAGTCGGTGGCAATCATGTTGGTGGCGGTGGGCAGGCCGGTGCGACGGCGGAATTCCGCCATCGTTTCACGGCCCGACCAGCTCTGCTCCTGACCGCAGGGGTCCTCGGCATAGCTGAGCATGTGCCGGATCGGCGTCAGCACCCGCACGGCCTCTTCCAGTGACCAGGCCCCATTGGGATCCAGGGTCAGCCGCGCCTCGGGAAAGGCCTCGTGGAGCGCCCGGATACAGTCGGCCTCCCGCTCGGGTTCGAGCACGCCGCCCTTGAGCTTGAAGTCGCGAAAGCCGTAGCGCTCATGCGCTGCCCGGGCCAGTTCGACCACGGCCTCCGGCGTCAGGGCCTCCCGGCGGCGCACCTCATCCCAGCGATCCCGCGGCGCCTCCGGCTGCGGATAGGGCAGATCGGTCCGGGCCGGATCGCCGAGCAGGAACAGATAGCCGAGCGCCTCGACCTCATCACGCTGGCGGCCATAGCGCCCCAGCAGATCGGCCACCGGCAGCGCCACGGCCTGCCCCATCAGATCAAACAGCGCCGATTCGATCGCGGTGATGACATGGACGGCCACGCGCAGATCGAAGGTCTGGCGCCCCCGCTCCTCGCGGCCGTTGGCGGCCAGGCGCCGGCGTACGCGTTCGAGGGTGCCCTTCAGCGCAGCTACCGAGCTCCCCACCACCAGGGCTTCGCACTGATCAAGCCCCTGCAGGATGCCGTCACTGCAGGGAATTTCGCCAACCCCGCGGTGGCCGGCGCTATCCTCGAGAATCACCACACAGCGGATGAACCAGGGCGCATGGCCGCCACTGAGATTGAGCAGAAAGCTGTCGTAACCGGCCACCGGAACGACGGTCATGCGGGTAACGGTCGGAAGCATGGCATATTCCTGCAGCAAAGGATGTCATACATCATACAGGCAGGATTCTGCTGGCTTGCGGCGCAGCGAACAAGTTCGACCATGGTGGCAGGCCGGGCGCCATCGCAGCGTACCGCCGAGACCATGCCTGCCACGGCGGCCAAAGCGTCGGAAAAGCCCTAGCGCCGGGCTTCGATGATGACCTCGAACTGCTCGAGGCCACCTCCTTCGAGAAAGGCTTCCTTCGGCATCGGGTTGGCATGGGCCTGCTGGAAATCGTCACTGTTGACCCAGTCACGAAAGGCCTGCTGGCTCTCCCATTCGGTCTCGACCACATAGGGAGCCTGGCTGCCCTGCGGGCGCAGGATGCGCATGGCAACGAAGCCGGGCTGCTGTTCGATCTCGCCGGCGCGCTGGCGAAAGCGGGTCTCGAACATCTCCCGGTAGTCCTCGGTCACGAAGACCCGATTGTTCACGATGTAGCTCATGAGCGATTCCCGGCTTCAGCTGATGGTGGCACTGTCCGGCGTGACATGCCGCACCAGGCGGGCACAGCCATCCGCCCAGACCTCGGCTTCAAGCTCCACGATATCCGCGGTCCCCATCGGCAGGCGGGCCTGAGGGCCGCCATCGACGAGTCGCCCCGTCAGCTCGGCCACCAGCGGCATGTGACTGACCAGCATCCAGGGCGCATCATCGGCGCCGACCCCGACATTGTCCGCCAGCCACTCGATAACCGACTCGACCGGCGCATCGGGCGTGATCAGCGGCAGCGCCATGACATCGTCGACCTGCAGCTGACGTGACATGATCCGCGCCGTCTGCTGGGCGCGGTCATAGGGGCTGGCGACGATATGCAGCCGTGGCCGCGTCTCATCATCCATGGCCGAGAACAGCCATTCGGCCATGCGGGCCACTTCCTGCTGGCCGGTGACATCGAGTGCCCGACTGACGTCCGGCGTACCCGAGACGGCCTCGCCATGGCGCATGATGTAGAGTTTCATGTCAGCGTATCCCGTGAGTCGTTTGGATGGGTGCGGGCCGCCCGCCGCTGGGCGTCGAGTGCGGCTTCCCGCGGGAGGGTGAATTCGACATCGCTGCCCTGTTCGCTGCGCATCAGCGACAGCGCCATGTCACGCGGATCAACCCCTTCGAACAGCACCTGGTACAGGGCCTGGGCCAGCGGCATGTAAACACCGTCGCGCTGTGCCCGATCCACGATCAGATGCACCGTATTGACCCCTTCGGCCACCTGCCCGAGCGCTTCAACCGCCTCCTCGAGCGAACGCCCCTCTCCGATGGCATAGCCCACCCGATAGTTGCGCGACAGCGGCGAGGAACAGGTCACGATCAGATCACCGATGCCGGCCAGCCCGAGAAAGGTCATCGGACTGGCGCCCCGCGCCACGGCAAACCGGCTCATTTCGGCCAGGGCTCGGGTCATCAGCATGCTGCGGGTGTTTTCCCCCATGCCCAGCGCCGCTGCCATCCCCACGGCAATGGCATAGATGTTCTTGAGCGCACCGCCCAGCTCCACGCCGAAGCGGTCATTGCTGGCATAGACCCGGAAATGATCGCAGCTCAGGGCCTGCTGGATACGGGCCCGGGTCATGTCATCATCGCTGGCGATGACGCTGGCGCTGAGATGGCCCTCGGCAATCTCGGCCGCCAGATTGGGGCCGGAGAGCACCCCGATATGCCGACTGACGGTTTCCTCCTCGAGGATCTGGCTCATCAGATGGAAATCGTCGCCTGCCTCGATGCCCTTGGTGGTACTGACCAGCAGGGTCTCGGTACCGATCAGTGGCGCTGCCTGACGCACCACGGCCCGAAAGGCACCCGAGGGAATGGCCACCAGCACCAGCTCGGCCTGCTCGAGCACAAACGCCATGTCACTGGAGGCGTGTACCGAGGGATCGATGGCGAAGTTCGGCAGATAACGGACGTTGACGTGCTGCTCATTGATGTGGGCCACCAGCTGCTCGTCACGCAGCCACTGGCGTACGTGCGCCCCCCGGGTGGCCGCGATGCTCGCCAGTGCGGTGCCGAAGCTGCCGCCGCCCAGTACAGCCACCTGCAGCGAGCGCTCACCCGACGGACGGGAGGCGGTGGAGTGATCGGCAAAGGCCGAATGCACAGTCATTGAATCATCCTGTAGAAGTCACACGGCGCAGGGCGCCCAACCTGGCGAAAGGCCGACGGCGGGTCAATGGCCGGCTCATGATGAACACGACAGACAGACGGCCGCTTCATCCGCCGGCGGCGCCTGCTCATAGGCCTCGCACCCCGGGCGTGGCGTAAAGGGCCGGCACAGGCACTCACGGATCAGCCCCAGTTCGTCTCGATCGCCCCGTTCGGCGGCCTCGATGGCCCGCTGGGCAATATGAGTACGCAGTACATAGACGGGATTGACCGCCTGCATGGCCTCGAGGCGTTCCTCGGTGGTGCGCTGCTCGGTGGCCAGCCGAGCGTCGTAGCGCTCGAGCCACTGCGCCAGTGCCGAGGGATCCGGCACCTCACGCGCCAGCCGGGCACGCTGCATCTCGCTGCCATCGTAATACGACAGCATCCGGAAAGCGCGATGATAGTCCGCACCGCTCTGATAGAGCAGGGTCAGCCACTCCCGGCAGAGCTCGGCATCATCGTCCTGCGGTGTTGTTAGCCCGAGCCGCTGGCGCATGACCGCGCCGAATGCCTGCTGCAGCTGACCACTGAAGCTTTCCAGCGCGCTGACCAGCGCCTCGCGCTCGACCAGCGGCATCAGCGCATTGCCCAGCCGATTGAGGTTCCACAGCGCCACTCCGGCCTGCTGATCGAAGGCGTAGCGCCCTTCGGTATCGGTATGGTTGGGCACCCGATCGGGAATGTAGGTATCCAGGAAGGCGTAGGGCCCGTAATCGATGGTCAGCCCCAGAATCGACATGTTGTCGGTATTCATCACGGCGTGCACGAAGCCGTAGGCCTGCCAGCGGGCGATCAGCTCCGCGGTACGCGCCACCACGTCCTCGAACAGCGCTGCATAAGGGGTTTCATGTTCGCGCAGCCAGGGCCGGTGGCGTTCGATGACATGGTCGGCCAGCCGTTGCAGACCATCCTCGTCGCCCTTGTAGGCCAGCCATTCGAAGTGACCGAAACGCACATGACTCTCCGCCACGCGCAAGAGGGTCGCACCGGGCTCCACGGTTTCGCGCTGCACCCGCTCATCATTGACGGCCACCGCCAGTGCCCGGGTCGTGGGGATACCCAGCGCCGCCAGGTGCTCGCTGACCAGGTACTCCCGGATCGAGCTGCGCAGTACCGCCTGTCCGTCGGCGAAGCGCGAGTAAGGTGTCTGTCCCGAGCCCTTGAGATGCAGATCCAGCGGCCCGTGCGGGGTACGTACCTCGCCGAGCAGCAGCCCCCGACCATCACCCAGCGCCGGGTTGTAGACGCCGAACTGGTGACCGGTATACTTCTGCGCCAGCGGATCCATCCCCGGCAGCAGTTGTTCTCCGGCCATCAGGGCCCGCAGCGGCTCATCGTCGAGTCCTGCCGCCTCCAGGCCCAGCAGTTCGGCGCAGTCCGGACTGGTGTCCAGCACGCGCGTACCGCGCCGCGGTGTCGGCTGCACGCGGGTATAGAAATACTCCGGCAGCCGCGCATAGGCGTTATCGAACTCGAGTCGTTCCAGCGTCATCAGTATTCCGTATCCGTCGGCATGGCCATGACTCATACTCTAGCAAGGGCCGGGAACGCACGCCTAACATTGCCGTCCCACAGCGAACGGATCCTTACTCATGAGCAGAGTGGAGTCGCACCATGCGAGTGCTATTCATTGAAGACGACCCATTGCTCGGCGATGGTGTGGAAACGGCACTCCGGCGTGAAGGTTATACCGTGGAGTGGCTGACCGATGGCCAACAGGCTCTGACGGCGCTGGAAACGGATGATTTCTCCGTGGTGATTCTGGATCTCGGCCTGCCCAGCATGGACGGCATGGAAGTCCTGCGTCGACTGCGCCGCCAGCACAGTGTCCCGGTGCTGATCCTGACCGCGCGCGACGGGGTCGAGGATCGGGTCGCCGGGCTGGATGCCGGTGCCGATGACTATGTTCTCAAGCCCTTCGAGCTGGAAGAACTGGTTGCGCGCATGCGCGCCATCTGCCGGCGTGCCGCCGGGCGGGCCAACCAGTGCATCGAGGTGGGCGAGCTGACCATCGACGACTCCCGTCGCGAGGTCACCTGGCGTGGCAATCCGGTCACGCTCAGTCGCCGCGAATATGCCCTGCTGCTGGAAATGGCCAGCCATCCCGGCCAGGTCATGACCCGGCCCCATCTCGAACAGCTGCTCTACGGCTGGCAGGATGAAGTGGAATCCAACGCCCTCGAGGTGCATATCCACCATCTGCGCAAGAAGCTCGACAACCGTCTGATCGTGACCCTGCGCGGCATCGGCTATCGCCTCGACGATCGGCTGTCATGAAATCGATCCGCCGCTACCTGACCCGCACCCTGATGATCGTGGTCTTCGCCGGCGCCGGCCTGTCAGCACTGTCGGCGTGGTTCACCACCGATCACGAGATGGACGAGATCTTCGACGCCCAGCTCGCCCAGATGACCCGGGTGGTCGCCGGCATGCTGGGTAGTGACATGAATACGCGCGACTATCGCGATCTGCTCGACCACCTCAATCAGCCCGGTCACCTGGCACAGTACTATGGCGACTCGGACAGCCAGCGGCCCCCTGCCACCCGGAGCGAGAATGGCCCGCCCAGGCGATTCATGCACGAGGAGCGGCTGCTCTCCATGGGCTTCTGGCATGACGATGGCTCACCACTGCTGCTCAGTGCCTACTGGAACGATGCCGGGCGTTTCCCGGCGCCGCATGAAGCCGGTTACCGCTGGGTGACCTATGACGATGAGCGTTGGCGGGTGTTCAGTCTCGATGATCGCGACAGCGGTATCTGGATCTCGATCGGGCTGCGCGAGGACTTCCAGCAGGAGCTGGCCCGCAAGATCGTCTATGGCAACACCCTGCCCTATCTGCTGATCCTGCCGCTCATCGGCCTGGCCATCTGGTGGATCATCCGCCGCGGCCTGAAACCGATCGACGCCCTGACCCGTCAGGTGGCCCAGCGTCATCACCAGGACCTGACCACCATCGAGCATGCCACGCCTCGCGAACTCGAGGGCCTGATCGAAGCCATCAATGCCTTCATCGACCGGCTGCGGCTGGCGCTGGACCGGGAGCGTCGCTTTACCGCCGATGCCGCTCATGAGCTGCGCACTCCACTGGCCGGAGTCCGCATTCATCTCGATAACGCCCAGGCCGATGAAGAAGCCGCACGGCTCAGCCGAACCGATGGTGGTGAGCAGGGCCAGCAGGTGCTGCAGCTGAACTCCCTGCACAAGGCACGTTGCGGTATCGAGCGGCTCCAGCGGGTGGTCGATCAGCTGCTGACCCTGGCCCGGCTCGAACGCACGCCCCAGCGCCCCCCCGAGATCATCGATCTTTATCCCATCGCGGCCCAGCTTTCCAGTGAGCTCTGGCCGCTGGCCAGTGACCGGGGTCAGCAACTGGCCATCGATGGACTGGATACGCTGCCGGTCAGGGCCGACCCGACCGAACTCGGGGTACTGCTGCGCAATCTGATCGACAACGCCCTGCGCTATACGCCCGAAGGCGGCAGCGTCATCCTGAGTCTGGAGCAGGACAGTCAGCAGCGGCCGGTCATCCGAGTGCTCGATGATGGCCCGGGCATTGCCCCCGAGGCTCTGGCAAAGGTCACCGAGCGCTTTCATCGCAACAATGACCAGCGCACCTCCGGCAGCGGCCTGGGGCTATCGATCGTCAAGGAACTGGTGCAGCGTCAGCATGCGTCGATGCAGCTGCGCAATCGGGTGCCGCACGGTCTGGAGGTCAGCATTGTCTGGCCGGTAGCGGCGTAAGGCCCTTCAGGAGAGCGATGCCACGGCGTCGCTGCGCAGCCGCTCGATCAGTGATGCATTGCTGTGCAGCAGCGATTCCAGCGCCGCCAGATAGGCCTCGCCACGAATCGAATACCCCTTCAGTTCGGGGATCAGTGCCAGCGCCGTCACACTGCGGTGCTGGCGTCGCAGCTCGGCACGCTTGTGGCGAAGCCGGGCATAGCTGCGATGGGTGTTGAGATTATCGAGATAGGCGCGTACGGCCTCTCCCACCGAATCGAAGCTCTGATAACGGCGGTCCGACCCCCGCTGGGCCATGCCGCAGGCCGTACCGAAACAGCGCAGCCCGAACAGGTTGTTGCCCTCACGGGCAAAGCGCGATGTGCCCCAGCCGGATTCCTCGACGGCCTGAATCAGTACCAGCTGGATGGGAATGGTATCCACGCGTTCGAGCAGCTGCGGCCAGTCGATGGCCGCAGGCACTGCACCTCCCATCCGGTAACGGCTGCAGAGGGCGGCAAGGCGACGCCTTTCACCAGCCGACCAGCGCCCCTGCCGGCGCATGGTCTGCAGCCACTGACGATTTTGTTCGATCTCGGCATTCTGCTGCTCGATCAGCGGGATCATCAGACTGAAAAACGCGATCTTGCGTGCAGGCCCCGCCTGGTGCTCACGCAGGTCGGGCATCTGCATGTCGGCGTCGCTCGCCCGGCTCTGCCCGACTCCCGCGGACAGGCAAATGGCAGTGGCGATCAGCGCCAACACGAGTGCCCTGACACACGACGCTTTGCTCATCGGGTCGGACTCGTATCAACTGGACCGGACAAGGCTACCAGCCGCCTGCAGAAAAGACAGCTCATTTTTCGCGAAAATCGGCCAGTGTCGGCTAATTTTCATGACCGACGCTGACCCTGTGGCATCCGCGGTCACAAAAAAAGCGGCCCGCAGAAGCGGGCCGCCATTGGAGCACTGCCGACGGGATCAGCCGGCCAGCATGGTATTGAGTCGCTTGATGTAGGCAGCCGGATCATCAAGCTGCCCGCCTTCGGCAATGATCGCCTGATCCAGCAGCACGTGCGCCAGATCACTGAAGGCATCCCCTTCGGTCCCTTCCAGCCGGGAAACCAGCGCATGCTCGGGATTGAGCTCGAGGATCGGCTTGACCTCGGGCAGCGGCTGGCCGGCGGCTTCCATCAGACGACGCATCTGATAGCCCATCTCGTGCTCGGGCAGCACCACGCAGGCCGGCGAGTCGGTCAGGCGGTGCGTCACGCGCACTTCCTGCACGTCCTCGCCCAGCACTTCCTGGAGACGAGCCACCAGCGACTCCTTGGCCTTCGCCGTCTCTTCCTGGGCCTTCTTCTCCTCTTCGCTGTCGATTTCGCCCAGATCGAGGTTGCCCTTGGCCACGTCCACGAAAGACTTGCCATCGAACTCGGTCAGATGGGTCATCAGCCACTCGTCGATCCGATCGGACAGCAGCAGTACCTCGATGCCCTTCTTGCGGAAGATCTCCAGATGCGGGCTGTGGCAGGCAGCATTGAAGCTGTCGGCCACGATATAGTAGATCGACTGCTGCTGCTCCTGCATGCGGCCGATGTAGTCCTGGAGCGACTGATCCTGGGTGGTGCTGTCGGTATGCGTGGTGGAGAAGCGCAGCAGCCCGGCGATCTTCTCGCTGTTGGCATGATCCTCGGCCGGCCCTTCCTTGAGCACCGTACCGAACTGGTTCCAGAAGCCCTGATAGCTTTCCGGATCCTTCGCCAGCTTGCCCAGCATGTCGAGCGAGCGCTTGGTCAGCGCATTCTTCATCTTCTCGACCTGCGGGTCCTGCTGCAGCAGCTCGCGGGACACGTTCAGCGACAGATCGTTGGAGTCCAGCACGCCCTTGACGAAACGCAGATAGAGCGGCAGGAACTGCTCGGCATCGTCCAGGATGAAGACACGCTGCACATAGAGCTTGAGGCCGCGAGCCCCTTCACGCTGATAGAGATCGAAGGGCGCACGCTCGGGCACGTAAAGCAGACTGGTGTACTCCAGCTTGCCCTCGACCTTGTTGTGACTCCAGGTCAGCGGATCGCTGAAGTCATGCGCGATGTGCTTGTAGAAGGCCTTGTACTCGTCGTCACTGATCTCCGACTTCGGCCGGGTCCAGAGCGCCTGGGCCTCGTTGACCGTCTCCCAGGTCACGGTCGTTTCGGTCTCGTCCTCACCCTGCTGTACGGTCGGCATGCGCACCGGCACATCAATGTGATCGGAGTACTTGCGGACCAGATGCTTCAGCCGGCTCTCGTCGGCAAACTCGAGGGCATCCTCCTTCAGATGCAGCACGATCTCGGTGCCGTGTTCGGCACGCTCGATCTCGGCGATGGAGAACTCACCCTCGCCGCGCGAACGCCATTCGATGCCGGCAGCATGATCGGTGCCCGCCAGACGGGTACGCACCACGACCTCTTCGGCCACCATGAAACCGGAATAGAAGCCGACCCCGAACTGGCCGATCAGCTTGGCATCCTTTTTCTGCTCGCCGGAGAGCTGCTGCAGGAATTCGGCAGTTCCGGAGCGGGCGATGGTCCCGAGATTGGAGATCACGTCCTCGCGGCTCATGCCGATGCCGTTATCGCGGATGGTGACCGTTTTGGCTTCCTGATCGTACTCGATCTCGACGCGCAGCTCGGGATCGCCCTCATAGAGAGCATCGTTGTCGAGTGCCCGATAGCGCAGCTTGTCGCAGGCGTCGGCACCATTGGAGATCAGCTCGCGCAGGAAGATTTCCCGGTTGGAGTAGAGCGAATTGATCATCAGGTGCAGAAGCTGCTTGACTTCGGTCTGAAAGCCCAGCGTTTGCTCTTGAGCAGTCGTCATGGGTGATCTTCCCTCACGGCGTTCACGGATGAAAGGTGGCCGCCCCGTGGCACACGACCGCATGGCCGTATGCCCGTGGCGATGTGTTTCCGGTTATGGGGGAGAGATCACGAATTTCAAGGGCATGGCGCATGCCACACCCCTCGGAGCGGTGATTGCCGTCGCCCCGGTTTCAGCTCGCCACTCCGGTGCTGTCCCTGGACTGGCGCCAGCGTCGATAGTCATCCAGCTCTTCATCCAGTTTCGCCAGCAGCCAGCCACCGATCACGATGTCATCGATCCAGCCCCAGCCGAGCAGGAAATCGGGAATCAGATCCAGCGGCGAGACGATGTACAGCAGTGCCACGGCCATCAGCACCACCGCCCGTTTCGGCAGCGGGCGATAGTCGCCCCGCTGCCAGTCACGCATCATCGGGAAGAAGGTGGTCAGCGCCTTGACGATCCGCCAGTAGACGCGCCCGCGCCCCCTCACCAGCCCGATCGGGTTGAGTCTCTTCATCGGTCACCTCCGAAGTAACGATTGATGATGGCTGCAGCCTGTCATCACGACGCATTTCTTCAAGTCTAGACACTACAAAGCCGATTGTTTCTCATGCCAGGATAGGCAGCGCTCGATCACGGTCGAAACATGCCGGCAGACACCCCGCACCGGTGCCCTGCCACTACCCCGCAGTGCCGCAAGCTGTACGTTCATGCTGTTGGCTGTCAGGAGATTATCGGGTGAGGCTGAAAACAACCCTGTGCATCGGCTGGCTGATGGGGATCGCGGCGCTGCTGACCGCCCTGCCCGGCCGAGCCGATGATACCGCGCTGCGCGAGGCGCTGGACGCTGCACGCCAGCACCAGTGGAGCCGCATCGACCACGCCGCCATAGCCGATCACGTGCTGGAAGGCTATGTCGAATATCACGAACTGAAATCACGCCTGCCGGCGGTCGACCCGGCCACCGTCAATGAATACCTGCATCGCTTTACCGACTCCCCGCTGTCCGACTGGATGCGCGGTGTCGCCCAGTCGGCCTATGGCAAGGCCGGCCGTTTCGATGCCCTGCTGGCCGTCAGCGACGGTCCGCCGGACAGCACCGAACGGCAGTGCTGGTTCTATCGTGCCCTGCTGGATCGTGACGCCGAGCGTGCGGCCATGGGCGGACGCCGGCTATGGCGTACCGGTCACTCCCAGCCGGATACCTGCAACCCGCTGTTTGACAGGCTGCGTGCCAGCGGCGGGATCGATGCCGATGATGTCTGGGCCCGGATGCTGCTGGCGTGGCGGGCCGGCAACGGTTCACTGGTCGACTATCTCGGCCGGATGCTGCCGGAAAGCTGGCAGTCGGTGCAGGCGGCCTTCGAGCAGGTACGCCGGAACCCCGAAGCCCTGGCGTCGGTCTCCGGGCAGCTTCGCAACCGCGACGGCGCTGCCAGCATGCTCTACACGGCCACCTTTCATCGGCTGACCCGCAACGATCCCGCCGGGGCCCTCGAACTCTGGCAGCGGCTCGACGCTCAGACACCACTGAACAGCGAACAGCGCCACGAAATCGAGCACGATCTGGCCTTTTACTCGATGGTGCACCACGTTGATGCCAATGCCACCTGGACCGACAGCACCATCCGTCGGCTGGGCGACCAGGATCTGCTGGAACTGCGTACCCGCAACGCCCTGACCGATCGCCACTGGGACAGCGCCATGGCCTGGATCGAGCGCATGGCCCCGGAGGAGCGTCGGGATGCCCAGTGGCAGTACTGGCTGGGCCGGGCCCGGGCACAGCTCGGGCATGACGATTCGGCCCGCCAGGCCTGGCAGGTGGCCTCGTCGCAGCGCAGCTTCTTCGGCTTCCTGGCCGCCGACCGGCTTTCACAGCCCTATGAGCTGCATGCCAGTCAGCTGACCATCGCCGACGCCGATCTGCAGGATGCCGCCCGACTGGGGCCGATACGCCGCATCCGCGCCCTCTATCGTCTTGATGAACCCGGACTGGCCCGGGCCGAGTGGTACCATCTGATCCGCCACGCCGCACAGGCCCAGATCCCGACCCTGGCGCAGTATGCCCTGGAGCAGCAGTGGTATGACCTGGCCATTTATGCAGCCGTGCATGGTGATCAGTGGGATGCCCTGAGCTGGAGGTTCCCGCCGGCCTTCGAGCAACAGTTCCGGCACTGGGGCAACGAGCGCAACCTCGATCCCTGGCTGCTGATGGGCATCGCCCGGCGCGAAAGTTCCTTCAACCCCCAGGCCCAGTCACCGGTGGGGGCACGCGGCCTGATGCAGCTGATGCCCGGCACTGCGCAGCATGTCAGCCGCGGACTGGGCATCGACTACAGCGGTGTGGAGGCCCTGGAACAGGCCGACCACAACATCCGCCTCGGCAGCGCCTATCTGAAGGAACTGATCCAGCGCTATCAGGGCAACCGGGTGGCGGCCATCGCGGCCTACAACGCCGGCCCCGGCAACGCCGATCGCTGGCTGGCGAAAGGACCCCAGCCGCTTGACCTGTTCGTGGAGAGCATTACCTATGCGGAAACCCGCGCCTATGTGAAGGCCGTGCTGAGTTATCGGGTCATCTTCGCCGCCGAGGACAGGGGCACGACCCGCGGCATCTCGATGCTGAATGCGGATGAGCGCGATGCCCGCTATGACCTCTCCATGACCCCCTGAACCTCCATAGCCCCCTGAATCTCCAGGACGCCCTGAGCGGTGGCTGCCACCCGCGGCCACCGTAGTGGCGGCCAGGGGATACAGAACGGGGCTAGAGCAGCCCCTGCCCTGCCGCTCGGGCTCACCGCGGGTATCGCCGGCTGTGGCCCCTGCCCGGCGACGCTTCGAGCGTGGTGGCGCTCTGAGCGCAGTGCGTTCAGATAACCAGCACGATCCAGACAAGCCCCACCAGCGCAATGCCCAGTGCAATGCTCATGACCAGCCCGTCACGGGCCACCATGCCCAGCGCAATCAGCAACAGCGTGGCACTGGGCAGTGCGGCGGCAAAGGGCACCAGCTCCAGCGGCGCCATCGATACACCCAGCAGCACCACCAGAATGGCAATAACGCGCTCGACCAGGGGCTGATCAATGAAGGAGAGTCGCGGCTTGAGCAACCGATCCAGCCGGGTGGTAAACGGCCGGGCCTTTTCAACCGCACGATGAAAGCGCTGCTGATCGATCGAGACCTCACGCAGCCGTCGTGGCAGCCAGGGGGACGTCCTGCCGAACACCTGCTGGATGGCCACCAGCGCCACGAACAGTCCGCACGCGGTCGGCACCCCCGGCAGCGGACAGATCATCGCCAGCATGGCCGGCACCACCAGCAGCGGTGCAAAGCCGCGGGAAGCAAAGTTTTCCAGGATATCGCTGATGCTGACGGTATTGCCACTGTGGTTGCGATCCAGCGATTCCAGCAGCTCGGTCAGTTTTTCCGTTTCACTCAATGATACGGCTCCATTCGATTCGGGGTAATTAGGCGCCGGCTACGGTCAGGCTGATGGGGTGGCCGAGCCATCCCAGGCGGCCGCTTCATCCACCGGCTGCTCGCGCTGATCGACACCGGCCCGCTCTTCGGCCTCGATGAACACCCGCTTGACGTCGGGGTGGGCTTCCTTGATGGCCCGATCCACCTGCACGATCGCCTTTTCCAGTGACTCCGCGGTCAGGTCGCGTCGAAAGCGCACGCTCAGATTGACGAGGATGAAATTCGGCCCCATGTGCATGGTCAATACTTCGTTGACCGTTTCCACCACGTTGCTCTCGCCGGCAGCACGACGAATGTCCTCGACCACGTGCTGGTTGGCGCTCTCGCCGATCAACAGCCCCTTGGTCTCGATCGCCAGCCAGACCGCCGTACCCCCCAGGATCAGGCCGATCAGCAGCGAGGCTATGCCGTCAAACAGATGAATGCCGGTCCACTGCGAGAGAAAGACGCCGAGCATGGCGATGAACAGCCCCAGCAGGGCAGCGGAGTCCTCGAACAGCACCACGAAGCGGGAAGGGTCCTTGCCCCGTCGTACCGTCTCGACATAGCTCCACTTGCCCTTGGTCTTGCGGACACTGTTCAGGGCAAAGAGCCAGGAAGCGCCCTCGAACAGGATGCCCAGGCCGAGCACGATGTAGTTGACCATGGGCGAGCTGATCGGCTCCGGCGCCATCACGTGAAGCACGCCCTCGTACAGCGAGACCCCGGATCCGATCGCGAAGATCAGGATGGCCACCACGAAACTCCAGAAATAGACTTCCTTGCCGTGGCCGAAGGGAAACTGTGGGCTCGGCGGCTTTTTGGCCCGGTGCATGCCCAGCAGCAGCAGCACCTGATTGCCGGTATCGACCACCGAATGAATCCCTTCGGAAAGCATGGCGGCACTACCGGTAATCGCTGCCGCGACGAACTTTGTCAGGGCAATCAGCAGATTGCCCCCCATGGCGGCATAAACCACCGCCTTTGATTCCGATGCCATCCCAGACGTCCTGTCGCTTGTTGAAAAAACCGTTCCCTGGCGCGGGGAGTGTTGCCGCTACTGGCGCTGCTCACGCAGATGCTGCATGGACAGCTGATCGTTGAGCGTCCAGAAATCGTAGAGCACACCGATCATGAACAGCCCACCGGTCAGCAGATAGACAATGCCCGTGAGCCATTTGCCCATGTACATGCGGTGTATCCCGAGCGCGCCCAGAAAGGTCAGCAGGATCCAGCTGATGGTGTAGCTGCTGCGCCCGGCCACGAAGCGCATGTCCGCCTCGCGATCCATCGCCGGAATCAGCAACAGATCGATCAGCCAGCCGATGAAGAACAGTCCCAGGGTAAAGAACCAGATCGTGCCGGTGACCGGCTTGCCGTAATAGAAGCGGTGCGCTCCCAGAAAACCGAATAGCCAGAGCAGATAGCCCAGCAGCTTGCTGTGGGTATCCGCGCCATTGGTTGCAGTCGTATTCACGTTCACGGCCCCTGCTCATGCATGCGTGTCGTCATTATCGACACAGGGTAGCCCCTGTGCTGGTTCAGAGCCGATGAATGGGGACGATGGCCCGCGGGTTCAATTCACCCCGGAAAGCGAATCCACCGAGAGGAACATGCCCATCAATCCGGAAATGTCGCTGGACTGGTAGGCGGGCCGAAAACCGACCCGTTCATAGAGATGCCTGGCAGGATTGTCGGCGAAGACCTTGAGCCGGAAGCTCCGGGCCCCCAGCGAGCGCTGGCGGGCGATCCAGTCATCCAGGGTACGACGACCGAGCCCGTGCCCGCGCCAGTGCTCGACAAGATGCAGTTCACGCAGATGATGGATGTCATCATGCGCCTCCCAGGCGATCAGACCCACGGCCTCGCCCTGCTGAACCAGAATGGCCTTTTCGATCCGGCGCCACTGCTGGCGGAACAGCTGTTTGCTGAAGACCATGTGTCGCGCCCGCCAGTAGGGCGCCATGGTGCTTTCAACCAGACGCTGGGCAAAGCGTGCGTCGGCCTCGGAAGCGGCCGGACGCCAGTAATCCGGCCAGAATGACAATTGCGGCAGTTCGCTCACAGCACTCCCAGCTCCCGTAACCTTTCCTCGAGATATTGCCCTGCCGTGTAGCGCGAGGAAAGGGTTACTTCCGAGCGGGGATGCAAAAACAGGGGCAGCGACAGTCGCGGCTGACGGCGTGCCTCGCCCGTCGGATTGACCACCCGATGTGTCGTGGGAGGGTAATAACCTCCCGAAGCCTCCTGCAGCATGTCACCCACGTTGATGACCAGCTGGCCGGGATCGCAGGGCACTTCGAGCCACTCCCCGGAACGATCCTGCACCTCCAGCCCGGCCTGATTGGAAGCCGGCAGCACCGTGATCAGATTGATATCCTCGTGGGCGGCCGCACGCACCGCACCGGCCTCTTCACTGCCGCTGAGAGCGGGATAGTAGAGGATTCGCAGCAGGGTCTGCTGGCTCTCCCGGATCATGGAGGACAGCGACTCACTGAAGGTGCCGGATACCGAATCGGGGGTACAGGCCTCGATCCAGCCGAGCAGCTGCGCTGCCAGCTGCTCGACCTGCTGGTAATAGGTTTCTATGTCGGGACGCAGCTCGGGCGGCACCTTGCCCCACGGGAAGACGTGATAGTACGCCTTCAGATCGCGTAGCTGCTGCCCCTTGGCCTTTTCCGAAACATCGGGGGGAAAGTAGCCATCCTGGGTGACCGGATCGAAGCGCCATTCAAGGCACTCGTCGCTTTCGAAAAACTGCTGCCAATCCCGGTAGATACGCTCAACCAGTGCCTGCGAGACGGGGTGGTTGCGAATTACTCCGAAGCCCGTCTCCCGCAGCGAGCGGGTGAATTGTTGTGCAGCTTCAGCGCTTTCGTAATCGACGTTCTGGACCTGCATGGACTTTGCCTCTAGTGTGTTCTTGTAGGCATATTAGCCGGTGTGCAGGGGATGCGAAAATTCGCTTGACGCTCCCCGGGCGCTGGCGCATGCTGCTTCGCGTAGGTTTGCAGGTAGGATATCGGCAGCTACGGTCGACTCTTCGATTTCCGAGCGTCAGTCCCCTGAAAGCCCAACGCATTTTTTCGGGCTACGGCTCGGCTTTATCGTCAAGACAGCAAGGAAATCGACAATGGCAACCGGTACCGTCAAGTGGTTCAACGACACCAAGGGATACGGCTTCATTTCCCCGGATGATGGTGGCGACGATCTCTTCGCACACTTTTCCGAAATCCAGGCTGAAGGCTTCAAGTCGCTGCAGGATGGCCAGAAGGTCTCCTTCGAGGTGACCCAGGGCAAGAAAGGCCTTCAGGCTGCCAACATCAAGGTTATCGACTGAACGATCGTCAGTCGTGATGGCCGGAAAGCCTGCCCTCGTGGCGGGCTTTTTTAATACCTGAAATTCGATAGCCGCCATCGTGAAGTGCCCGAATGACAAGGGGCCGACTGCCGTTGTGGCAGCCGGCCCCGAGCATTACCGGGACACGTCACGAATTACTGGCTACCGGTCGAACCGGTATTCTGCTGCTGATCGTCGTCACTGCCCTGCTCCATGTCACCCGAAGAGGTTGTGCCGCCTCCGGTGGAGCCTTCGGAGTTCATGCTGTCCTCGTTCATGCCATTCATGCTGGAGCTGGTGTCATCGGACATCTGTCCGTTGGTGCCACCCGAGCCCATTGATTCGGGCTGATTCGATGCGGAATCGCTGCCTTCCATCGAATCGGAGGAGCTGCCGCCCTGCATCGAACCGGACTCGCTGCCCTGTCCGCTGCCTGTGCCCTGGGAGTTCTGCTGCTGGGACTGGCTCTGCTCACTACCGGAGCCGGACTGCTGCTCGCCGCCCTGCTCATCTCCGCCGCCGCAGCCTGCAAGGCCCAGCGCCATGAGAAAGGTAGTACCGGCAATTGCCAAGGTTTTCCTGCTCATTTCAAATCTCCCTGATAGCGGGTCACTGACTGTTTGGTCCATCAACTCCCTGTGCAGTTTCATTCCAGCAAAGCACCCCGGGACATGCAAGCGGGAACGATCAGGCAGTACCTCTACCTGCCGATATCCTCATACCAGATTTCGGGATGTTCACGAATGAAGCGCTGCATCAGTTCGATACAGCTTTCATCCTGGAGGACATCAACGGTTATCCCCAGTGAACGCAGCCGATCTTCAGCACCGACAAAGTTGACGTTTTCTCCCACGATCACATGGCGAAAGCCGTAAAGCTCAATGGCCCCCGAGCACATGACGCAGGGTGACAGCGTGGTATAGAGACGACTCTCCCGATATATCTCAGCCGGCTGCCGCCCACACTGTTCCAGCGCATCGATCTCGCCGTGGCGCGTGGCACTCCCCTGCTGAACCCGCCGGTTGTGTCCGCGACCGATGATGCGATCATCGTGCACGATGACACAGCCGATGGGCACGCCGCCCTCTTCATGGCCACGACGCGCCTCGTCGAAAGCCGCCTGCATGAATCTGTCCATCATTGCTCCCGAGGTTGCTGATCCGAAGTTGACGGGCCCTCCCCGTCAGTCGGCACTTCCGGCCCGGGCGCTCAGCAGCGGGCACTCTTCCGGCAGGATAACGGCAAGCGCACCGGGGCGGATACTGATACTCATCTGGGTAAACTCGTGCGCCTCTCCATCCAGATTGACCGGCAGCGGACGGCGGCTGTCGAACTGCATCGAGGTCAGCTGATAGTAGCGCACCACGCTGCCCTGGTCGGAGAGATGATTGAGCTCGCGAATGGCCTGCCCGATGCGTGACAGCGGAAAGGATTCCACCGCCAGCACATCCAGCAGCCCGTCATCGAGCAGTGCCTTCGGTGCCAGCTCCTGGCCGCCTCCCGCCTGCCGGCCGTTGCCAATCGAAAGCACGATCAGCGAGGCTTCCACATTACGGTCGGACAGGATCAGGCGCCCCTCGAAGGGCTGAAAGCGCCAGGCACGCATGGCACCTACCAGCGAGTAGGCCCCGCCCCCGAGCATTTTCTTGAGCTTGGGCGGGGTGGTACTGGTCACCCTGGCCCCGAAACCGCCCGAGGCCAGGTTGATGAAATGCAGATCGTTGATGCAGCCCACATCAATATTGAAGGCCTCGCCATCGGTGGCCAGCGACAGGGCATCCATGGGGGTGAGGGGAATACCGGTACTGGTGGCAAAGTCGTTGGCCGTGCCCATGGGCACGATGCCCATTTCCGGACGCTGCTCGGCGGGATGGCGCATCAGGGCATTGACGGCATCGTGCAGGGTGCCATCGCCACCGCCGATCACGATCCGTCGGATACTGCGCTCCACCGCCATGCCGATGAAGCGTTCGACATCCTCGCCCGACTGCGTCACCTTGAGCTCAAGGGCCACGCCCGCTGCCCGGGCTCTCCGGATGGCCTCCTGCAGGGCGGGGTCATCGGTCGCCTTGCCATTGATGATCAACCAGATGCGCACGCGTACTCTTCTCCCTGACCGGCCTTGCTGCTGGTATATCCGTTACCATGGCGCCGGTGCCGCACCTCGGCCTGTACAGGCGCGACCCCGGAGCGACATGCACCGTGCCGATATGCGGCCGGGCTTGCCATGCCGACATTATCATGGCATCCATGTGGCCTGATGCCACTGATGGATTTATCCGGATGCCCGACCCCGATTTCGACGATGTCCGTCGTGCCGCACGCTCTCTCCGGGGGCATGCGCATCATACGCCGATACTGACCAGCAGGACCGCCAACGAGCGCACCGGGGCCGAGCTGCTGTTCAAGGCCGAACACCTTCAGCGTATCGGTGCCTTCAAGTTTCGCGGCGCCTGGCATGCCATCGCCCGACTGAACGATGACCAGCGTCGCCATGGCGTAATTGCCTACTCCTCCGGCAATCACGCCCAGGCCGTGGCGCTGGCAGCACGCGAGCAGCACATACCGGCTACCATCGTCATGCCCGAGGATGCGCCACCGGCCAAGATGGCGGCCACCCGCAGCCATGAAGCCCGGGTCATCACCTATGATCGCTATCGCGAAGACCGCGAAGCCATTGCCTCAGAGCTGGCCGAACGTGATGGTCTGAGCCTGATTCCACCCTACGATCATCCGGATATCATCGCAGGCCAGGGTACGGCAGCGCTGGAACTGTTCCACGAGGCCGGGGAGCTCGACAGCCTGGTGGTCTGTCTCGGCGGCGGCGGTCTGCTGTCCGGCAGCGCCATTGCCGCCGAACAACTGTCACCCCACTGTCGCATTATCGGTGTCGAACCGGAAGCCGGCAATGACGGACAGCAATCCCTGTCGCGCGGTGAGATCGTGACCATTCCCGCACCTCGCACCCTGGCCGATGGTGCTGCGACCACTCATCTCGGTCGACTGACCTTTCCCATCATTCAGCGCCGGGTGGCCGAAATCGTCACGGTCAGTGATGCCGCACTGGTGCGCACCATGCACTTCCTGGCCGAACGCATGAAGCAGTTCGTCGAGCCTACCGGCTGTCTCGCTGCTGCAGCCGTGCTGGAAGGTTCGATCCCGGTCGCCGGTCAGCGGGTAGGCATCCTGATCAGTGGTGGCAACATCAGCCCCGCACACTACGCCCGACTGCTGTCAGAGGCGTGACCCCGCACTGCCCCCTGGCAGGCTGCAGCCCCGTCACGCATGCCCACACAGAGCACCAGCAGCGGGGTCACCTCCTCGCCGAGGGCCTGCTGGAATTCCGGGGCATGCTCTTTGATACCAGCCACACCCACGGCTGCCAGCGACAGCGCCTCGGCCTGCAGCAGCACGTTCTGCATCGCCGCCCCGGCTTCGAGATAAACAAAACGTGCCCCGCGCTCCGCCCCCTGATCAGCAAAATGCCGATTCATGCTGCCGGTATCGGCCCCCATCAGCACCAGCGCTGCCGCCTCGTTCAACCAGGGCTGCTCACCGATTGCCAGGGCATCGACCCGGAACGCGTCAGCCACCAGAGGCTGCAGTCCGAACGGATCGGCACAATAGCGATAGAGCCCATGCGCCATGCCCTCAACACGCGTACAATACGCCGCCAGTACCAGCGGATAGCAGCCATGAGGCGATGGCGTGGTACGCCGGTCATTGTCGATGGTGCCCTGGGCGGCCCACAGCAGCTGCCCGAGAGTACGCGCATCCAGCGACCGGGCAGCGAAGGTGCGCCTGCTGCGGCGCTCTGCCAGTACCGGCGCCAGCCGATGATCGGGATACTGTTCGAGTGGCATGAAGCGCGTCATGCGCTGTCTCCCTGTGGTTTTTTAATCCATTTTCGAATAACAGCATTATAATTTATACCTTTTAATTCGAGGGGCCGATCGCTAGCATGCGTTTTCCCGCCCCGGGGACGAGATGAGGAATATCCCGATGTCGCAAGGCCCCCTACTCGATACCAACAGTCCCCTGAGCGCTGACCAGGCGCAACGCCTCAACGAGGTGCTGCAGAGCCTGGACAGCCATCAGATGACCTGGCTGAGTGGGTATCTCGCCGGATTCAGCGCTTCCGGACAGCCGGCTGCCACCGGCGCGCCTGCATCAGCCGAGACGACCGCTTCGGCGCCCGAAGTGGTCGTGCTGTTCGGCAGCCAGACGGGCAACGCCGAAGGTGTCGCCGAGCTGGCACGCGATCGCGCCAAGGCCCGCGGTTTCGAAGTGCGCTTCGCCGATATGGCGGACTTCGGCAAGAAGGACCTCAAGGAGCCCATCAATCTGATGGTCGTGGTCAGTACGCATGGTGAAGGCGAGCCCCCCGATCCGGCCATCGGCTTTCACGAGCTGCTCGGTGGCCGCAAGGCGCCGAAACTGGAAGGCTCCCGCTTTACCGTGCTCGGGCTGGGCGACTCCAGTTACGATCAGTTCTGTCAGATGGGCAAGGATTTCGACGCCCGCTTCGCCGAACTGGGCGCCGAACGCATCCTCGATCGGGTCGATTGCGATGTCGACTACGAGGAAGCCGCCGAAGCATGGGTCGAGGATGCCCTGTCGAAGTTTGCCGAACTTGCGGGGGGCACTACCACCGCGGCTCCCCAGGCCGAGGCGGCAGCCGACAGCGGCAGGTCAAAGTGGTCCAAACGCAATCCCTTCCACGCCGAAGTACTCGATACCGTGCTGCTCAACGATCACGGCTCCAGCAAGGAGACCCGTCACGTCGAGCTGTCACTGGAAGACTCCGGACTGGTTTACGAACCCGGGGATGCGGTGGGCATCCTGCCGCAGAATGATCCGGAGCATGTCGACGAACTGATCGCCACGCTCGGGCTCGATGCCGCCAGTGACGTCGGCGAGGGGCGCCAGCTGCGCGATGCCCTGCTCAGCGATTTCGAGATCACCACCCTGACCCGCCCCTTCGTCGAGAAGTGGGCCGAGCTGAGCGACAACGCCGAGCTGCGTCGTCTGCTGGGTGAGGATGCCAGGCAGGAATTCCGCGAATGGAGCTACGGCCGTCACATCATCGATGTGATCGAGCAGTTTCCGGCCGAGCAACTCGATGCCGCCACCTTTACCGGGACATTGCGCAAGCTGCCACCACGGCTTTATTCCATTGCCTCGAGTTACAATGCTGATCCCGACGAGGTACACCTGACCATCGGCGTGGTGCGCTACGAATCACTGGGGCGTGCCCGCAACGGCGTGACCACCGGCTATCTCGCCGATCACGTCGAACCGGGCGATCGGATTCCGATCTATATTGATCACAACAAGAACTTCAAGCTGCCCCATGATGACAATACCCCGATCATCATGGTGGGCCCCGGTACCGGCGTCGCGCCCTTCCGGGCCTTCATGCAGGAGCGTGAGGAGCGCGGCGCCCGGGGCAGCAACTGGCTGTTCTTTGGCGATCAGCACTTTCGCACCGACTTTCTCTATCAGAGCGAGTGGCTCGACTGGCGCGAGAAGGGATTGCTGCATCGTCTGGAAGTGGCCTTTTCGCGCGACCAGGGCGAAAAGATCTATGTTCAGGACCGCATGCGCGAGCATGGCGAGGAAATCTACGCCTGGCTTGAAGCAGGTGCCCATTTCTATGTATGCGGTGACGGCGAACGCATGGCTGCCGATGTCCATCAGGCTCTGCTGGACATCGTGCAGCAATATGGCGACCTTGATGAGGAAGCCGCTGCTCAGCATGTACGTGAACTGCAGCAGTCCAGGCGCTACCAACGGGATGTATACTGATCATGACTGACATCATCACCCGACTTCGCGAAGTTTCGTTTGATGACCTTCACCCCAACGAGCGGCTGAAGGTCGACAGCGACTACCTGCGTGGCAGCCTTCTGAAAGGCATGGCGGATACGGCTACCGGCGCCGTTGTCCCTGACGATACGCAGTTGACCAAGTTCCACGGCTTTTACATGCAGGACGACCGCGACGTACGTAACGAGCGTCGTCAGCGCAAGCTTGAGCCCCTGTATTCCTTCATGGTGCGACTGCGCCTGCCCGGTGGCCGTATCAGCGCTGCCCAGTGGCAGACACTGGATGACGTGGCGAGTGACTACGCCAACGACACATTACGCATTACCACACGCCAGACCTTCCAGTACCACGGTGTATTCAAGGAAAATCTGCGCGCGCATCTGAAAACGATCAACGATGCGATGATCGACACCATCGCTGCCTGCGGCGACGTCAATCGCAATATCACCTCGACTGCCAATCCGCACCGCTCGGCGCTCCACCGTCAGGTGTATGAGCTGGCCGGAGAGATCAGCGCCCATCTGTTACCCCGCACCCGCGCCTATCACGAGATTTTCCTCGGCGAGGAACGAGTCGCCGGTGGGCCGGATGAAGTGTACGAGCCGCTCTACACACAGCACTATCTGCCGCGCAAGTTCAAGATTGGATTGGCGATCCCACCGGATAACGAGCTGGATGTATTTGCCAATGACGTTGCCTTCATTGCCGATGTCGGTGAGGACGGCACGCTCAATGGATTCAACGTCGCCGTGGGTGGCGGCATGGGCACTACCCATGGTGAGCCGGCAACCTATCCGCGCATGGCCAGTGTGATCGGCTTCTGCACAACCGAACAGGTCGTCGACGTGGCCGAGAAGATCATGCTGGTGCAGCGCGACAATGGCAATCGCCAGGATCGCAAGAACGCACGTCTGAAATACACCGTCGATACCATGACCGTGGAGGGTTTCAAGGCAGCGGTTGAAGAGTATCTGGGTTATGAACTGGCTGCGGATCGCCCCTTCGAGTTCACTACTACCGGTGACCAGCTGGGCTGGTATCAGGGCGAGGATGGTCAGTGGCACTATGGCCTGTACATTGAAAACGGACGTATTCGTGACTATCCGGCCAACAATCCCATCCATGCTGGTATGCAGATCAAATCGGGTCTGCGCGCAATCGCCGACATGCATGATGGCGACATTGTTCTGACTACCAACCAGAACGTGATCATCACCTGCGTGGCCGAGAAGGATCGTGAAAGAATCGACGCCATTATCGACCAGTATCGGATGGTGAAAAACGTCACCCCAATGCGCCAGCATTCGATGGCCTGTGTAGCCTTTCCCACCTGCGGTCTGGCCATGGCCGAAAGCGAGCGCTATCTGCCGGGCCTGCTTGACAAGCTCGACAGCATAATGAAGAAGGCCGGGCTGGAAAACGATCCAATTGTGGTTCGCATGTCTGGCTGCCCCAACGGTTGCAGCCGTCCGTTCATGGCCGAAATCGGCTTTGTCGGCAAGGCTATCGGTCGCTACAACCTCTATCTGGGGGGTAACGAAACCGGTACCCGGCTCAACAAGATGTATCGCGAAAACATCGACGAGAAGACCATTCTGGAAGAGCTCACACCACTGCTGCACCGCTACGCCAGCGAGCGTGAAGCCGGCGAGTGCTTCGGAGATTTCGTCATTCGTGCCGGTGTCATCAAGGCGACCACCCAGGGGCTGGATTTCCACGAGCAGTAAGCCGGTCTTCACTGCTTCGGCCATTGAAAAACCCCCGACAATGTCGGGGGTTTTTTCGTGCCTGACCCTACCGAGAGCCTAGCTGAACCAGGGCTCCGGCTCATTGGCATAGGCCGCTTCCAGCCACGCCGGATAACGATCACTGCGCGCCCAGACCTGAAAGTGCAGGCGCGAGAGCATGACCGGGTCATCCAGCAGCAGCAGCCGATCCTGGTTGGCCAGGTTTTCCGGGCCACCGACCAGCGCATGACGGATCTGCGTCTGACGACTGGACTCGATCGCCTCCGAGCGGCCGTGACGGGCCACCCCCATGGCGCAGGCCAGCGCATTGTCGATGGGATTGACCACACTCTCGATGAAGGTGGGCGCCGGCGGACGCCGCTGACCGATACGCACGTTGCGAGCGGTCGAGCGCAGCTCGCGTGGCGTCCGGGACTCCTCGGGAATCAGGAACATGCGTCCACGCCGAGCGCTCAGACCAAGCCCCACCTTGCTGGTCATCACGGAAACAGGAATCGACAGCATCAGCGCCCCCACGATCGGCCACAGCCAGAGCAGAAACAGCGGATCCAGCCAGAGCACGAACAGCGTCCAAGCAATGCCCAGCAGGGTCTGACCACCATGGCGACGTGCCGCTTCCCGCCACGGGGTATCACTGCTCTCGCGATCGGGCGATTTCCATTTCACCTCGATGCCCAGCAGCGCCATCAGCACGAAGCGGGTATGAAACAGCATGCGAACCGGCGCCAGCAGCATCGACACCAGCGACTCGATCACCATCGACAGAACGACCCGCACACTGCCGCCGAAGTCACGTGCCCCCTTGATGCAGATCAGCAGCACGCTGAGGATCTTGGGCAGAAACAGCAGGGTCATGGTGGTCGAGAACAGCGCCACCGCCCGGCCCGGATGCCACTCCGGCCAGCTCGGGAAGAGCTGCATGGGTTCGGTGAAGTACTGCGGGGTGGTCAGACTGTGCAGGGCCAGCAGCGTGGTCGACAGCGCCAGGAACATGAACCACAGCGGCGCCGACAGATAGGACATCACCCCGGTCAGAAACACCGCCCGGTGCACAGGATGCATGCCTCGCACCAGAAACAGCCGGAAGTTCATGATGTTGCCATGACACCAGCGCCGATCACGCTGCAGTTCGTCCAGCAGGTTGGGCGGCATCTCCTCGTAACTGCCGGGCAGATCGTAGGCGATCCAGACGCCCCAGCCCGCGCGACGCATCAGCGCCGCCTCGACGAAATCGTGCGACAGGATCTCGCCGGACAGCGAGCCCTTGCCGGGCAGCGGTGCCAGCGAACAGTAGTACATGAAGGGCTCGACGCGAATGATCGCGTTATGCCCCCAGTAGTGGGACTCACCCAGCTGCCAGAAGTGCAGCCCGGCGGTGAACAGCGGCCCGTAGACACGCGTGGCGAACTGCTGCATGCGCGCGTAAAGGTTGGTGCCGCCAGCTGCCATCGGCGCCGACTGGATGATACCGGCGTCCGGGTTGGCCTCCATCAGCTGGACCAGCCGCTTGAGGCAGTTGCCGCTCATCACGCTATCGGCATCGAGCACCACCATGTAGCGGTACCTGGCACCAAAACGACGGCAGAAATCATCGATGTTGCCGCTCTTGCGCTTCACCCGCCGCTGACGACGCCGGTAGAAGATCCGACCGAAGCCTTCCACCTCGCGGCACAGACGCAGCCAGGCGTGATTCTCCTCGACCGCCAGATCGGGATCATAGGTATCGCTGAGCACATGGAATTCGAAGCGATCGCCGTAACCGGTACGCTGTACCGATTCATAGGTAGCCTTGAGACCGGCAAAGACGCGATTGACGTCCTCGTTGCAGATCGGCATCACGATAGCGGTGCGGGCCTCGTCATCGATCGGCTCGTCGCCGGCGGCAGAAGCCGAAATACTGTAGCGGTCGCGCCCCTTGAGGAGCTGAAAGAAGCCCATCAGGGCGGTCCAGAAACCGGACGACACCCAGCAGAACAGCAGGGCAAACAGCACCAGCTCGACCATCTCCAGCGGCCGCGAGCCCTGGTAGGGCAACACCGTACTCATGTACCAGGCCGCCATGGCACTCTGGGCCAGGGTCAACACGACCAGCGTCCAGCGCCGTATCGACCCCACCATCTGCCAGCGGGCCTGCTCCGGCGCCTCGGGCGCGGCCCGCTTGCGCTGACGGCGCTGACGGGTCCCCCGCCACAGCTGGAAGCCCTTGGCGACCCGCTTGAACGGACTGGTTGTCCAGGGCTGGGGGGCCAGCGGCGTACGCTTGATCGCCGGCATGGTCTTCAGACAGACGCGTCCGGCACGATCGCTGGTCAGTACTTCGGGCGGCGCCAGCGGCTGGGAACCATAGGCCAGTTCCAGTCGACGCAATACCGAAACACTGGCCGGGTCATCCTGGACAACACGGCCGTTCCCGAGTTCGGCATGCATCTGTTCGAGCGAGAGATCCTGCTCGGCCATGCCGAGCAGCTCACGTCTGTCACTCAGGCTGCGGGTACCGAGCGCGAGGCGCTCGAGATAGGTCCGCGCCGGGCTGCGGTAGGAGTCCTGATCAACCATTGGCAGGCAGTGTATAGCTCCATGTTTCGGTCAGCGGCTGGTCCTGACCATTGCGTAACAGCGCCTTGATATCGACCGGTTTGGCACCGTCCTTCGCCTTGACGCTCAGCCTGAGCCGATAGCCGCCCATGGCAGGATTGGGTTCGACACTCGAACGCACCAGGTTGCCATTGTCACCCAGCGAGATGTCCGCCTTGACACCATCGTCACTGTCGAGCGACTTCATCTCGGGGCCGACGAAGTCGAGCACGAACATGGTGCTGTCATCGGTCTTGCGTACCAGATTGCCCTGACGCACTTCCCCCTGCGAACGGCGTGCCTGAGCGACCCAGCCGAGGTCGGAGGTATGGTAACGCGCCTCGTTTTTGGTCCAGTTGATGCGATAATCGAATTCGAGCCCCTGATCGGTAGGCAGATCACCGGTCGGCCGCCAATAGGAAACGATGTTGTCGTTGGTCTCGTTGGGGGTCGGGATCTCAACCAGCTCCACCTGCCCCTTGCCCCAGCTGCCCTGTGGCTCGATCCACGCACTGAGGCGCAGATCATAGCGATCCTGCAGATCCTGGTAGGCACCGAACTCGTGATTGCGCTGCATCAGTCCGAAACCGCGCGGATTGTCGGCCGGATAGGTCGAAACCATCAGCTTCTTCGGATTCATTAGCGTATGCCACAGCCAGTCCCCCTGGGCGGCATTCACCAGCAGGCCATTGGAGTCGTGGATGGCGGGACGGAAATTGAGATCATCGCTGGGCTGGGACGGACCGAACAGGTACATGCTGGTCAGCGGTGCGATCCCCAGCTTGGTCACCTGACGCCGCAGGAACAGCTTCGACTTGACGTCGACGATGCTGTCCTGCCCCGGACGCAGCACGAACCGATAGGCGCCCGTGGCACTCGGCGAATCCAGCAGCGCATAGATGGTCAGATACTTGTCGCCCTTGTCGGGCTTGACCACCCAGAAGTTCTTGAAGCGCGGAAATTCCTCGCCGGACGAAAGTGCCGTATCAATGGCCAGTCCGCGTGCGGATACCCCATAACGCTGGTTCGCACCGACAACCCGGAAGTAGCTGGCACCGAGAAACGCCATGACTTCCTGCTTGTTCTCGGACTGCAGCGCATAATTGACCCGGAAACCGGCATAGCCCAGATCATCCGGCAGGCTCGAGGGATCGATGCCCGAATCGCTGAAGTCGAACTGTTGCGGTTCATATTGCAGCTTGCTGACATCATCACCGACTACCTGATTGACGGTCACCGGCAGGTTGTAGTGCATGCCCTCGTGAAAGAAGCTCAGGTCAAAGGGCAGGTTGTCGCCTCGCCAGAGCGAGTACTGCGGCTTGAACTGGATCTGGGAGTATTTCTGGTACTCGAGGTTGCTCAGGGAATCCGGCAGGTTGCTCTGGGGGGCGTTGTATCCCTGATCCGCCAGTGACCTGGCCTGGTCAGCAACATCGTCAAAGCCGAAAGCGAAGACGCTCTGGGCCGAAATCAGTGTCATGAAGCCGAATGCCAGCGCTGCGTAGCGTCGAAATGGCGAACCATCCCTGCGAACAAGTGTCGGGGTGGAAGTTACGGTCACGGGCAGGTTCCTCATTAACATCCTTGAAGCGGCCATTTCAGGTCGGCAAAGATTCTCAGAATTTCATCGATTGAACAAGTCGGGCCCGCATCCAGCAGCTTTGCAACATCATCCTGCTGCTGCCGCAGCCGGCCCGCTACTCATCCACGGGTCATTGGACATCGTTACCATATTCCCCGATCCCGTCGGCATCATGGGGCCTTCCGCCAGCATTCATGGCGACAGGGCCATCTTTCGCCGGCTGCAGCACGATGGCGTCAGCCGGGCGCGAAGTGATCCGGAAATTGACGTTTTGCAACACGAAAGGAATCAATTGTCACTCGTCGGACGCATCACTGCGCAGTTGCCGGGCACCTGCCCGCGGCCTGCTGGCCCGGTCACGGGCTCCTCTGCATAGCATAGCGCCTGACAGCCCGAACGCTTCGCCATCAAAGCCTGACCGGCATGATCTTCAGGCAGGGATGCGCTCCGGCTTCTATCATGAAGCGTTCCGACCGATACAACGATCACGTACGAGAGCCATCTGGTGAGCCTTCCGGCAGGCAGCCGATCAGGTCGCCATGGTACAGGGAGAGAGCATGGCAGAAGAGGAAAATCGCCACGCCGGAGAGGATTTCGAGGCGGGTACGGATAACAATGGCACCGAGTCGTCCGATACAGGTCCCGCCCCACCCAGAAACCCGGAATCGAACGATCCGGAGAAGAATCGTGAGGTCGAGAAGGAAGCCGCCCGCGAGCTGCCCTCCCAGGCGGCCGCGGTCCATCAGCGCCTGAGAATCGATGGACAGAAGGAGCTGTCGCGCGACTCCATGGCGCTGCTGTGGTCCGCCATTGCCGCAGGCATCTCGATGAGCTTCTCGATGGTGGCGCGCGGTCTGCTGCACGCCCATCTGCCGGCCACGGACGTGGGCTTTCTGATCGAGTGCCTGGGCTATACGGTCGGTTTCGTGGTGGTCATCCTGGCGCGCCAGCAGCTGTTTACCGAAAATACCGTAACCGCCGTGCTGCCGGTCATGAGCCATCCCACCCTGAACAGCTGCTGGCACCTTGCCCGACTCTGGGGCGTCGTGCTGGTGGGCAATATTGTCGGCGCCGCAGTGGCCGCCTTTACCTTTCAGCGCATGCCGATGTTCGATGCCACCACCCAGGCCGCCTTTGTCACGATCGGCCAGCACATGATGGCCAATACGCCCGGCGAGATGTTCGGCAAGGGCATCCTGGCCGGCTGGATGATCGCCACCCTGGTCTGGGTCATCCCCTCGGCCGACCAGGCCAAGCTGTGGGTCATTACCCTGATCACCTACGTGATGGCCCTGGGCGGATTCACTCACATCATCGTGGGCTCCAGCGAAGCACTCTATCTGGCCCTGAGCGGGCATGCCGGCTGGAGCGAGGTCGTGTTTCACTTTGCCCTGCCCACGCTGGCCGGCAACATCATCGGGGGCACCTTCATCTTTGCCCTGATCAGTCATGCCCAGATCAGAGGCGATCTGGAGGCCCAGCGCGAACGCAAGCAGGGCCTGATCCAGCGTCGCCATCCCATCCGCGCAGGCCTGAAAAAGAGCGAACAGGCCGCGCGCCATAACCCCCGCAGCAATGACACCACGCATCGCTCACGCTAGATGCTGCCAGGCGGCCGGCACCCCGGCCGCCATGTCAGCCGGCATCAGCATGAAGTCCTCGAAATCGAAGCCCGGCGCTACCGTGCAGCCGCACAGCGTATAGTCGCCGGTGCTTTCGGCCCCCTGCCACTGTCCTCCGGCGACCACCGCAAAGTAGTCCTCACAGCCGGAGCCGAGCGTGATGGCTTCGAACCGCTCTCCGTCTCCCCGCACGAGTCGCAGCGATGCGCCCTCGTAGACATGCCAAAGCTCATCATGTACTACCCGATGGAAGCGACTGCTTTCTCCACCAGGCAGCAGAAAGTAGATATGAGTGGCGCAGGCCCGGTCGATCCCGTGTACCGGTGACACCACGCTCGTGTCAGCACAGTAGACCTGCGCAAAATGCCCACCCTCCGGATGCGGCTGCAGATCATGGCGTTCGATCAGCTGTGCCATGCGATCCATGTTCGTCTTCTCCCGATTCACGTGATGCGTCCGACCACACGCTTGCTGTTATGCTGTCACTGTTCCATGCAAGCACCGGATGTCCAATGCCCTGTCTGTCACTTCGATCTTCCGCTACTTTCGCCGCCCCGGCCCTGGTGACGCTCGCCCTGCTGGGCGGCTGCGCCGGTCAGCCGTCGACTCCCTCCCACGACGGCTCGTTCTATCGCAGCGAACGCCCGGCCATCACGCTCGATTACGCCAGCGAGCTGGTCCGCGTCGGCCACACCGGCGGCCACTTCGGCCCCCATGGCTGGCACAGCTTTGCCGCGCCCGACAGCCCCGGTCAGCGGCTGATCACCCTGCAGCTGCCGGATTCCAGCGATGTCAGCCGGGCCCAGTGGCGACTCGGCATCAGCCGTGACAGCATGGCGGTGTATCAGTGTCTCGCGCCACCGGAAAGCGCCTCGTCCGAGGGCACCGGCATCGCCCGCCTGGCGGGTCATCGCTTCGTGACCTTCGAAACCAGCGAAGCCGACATGAACCACTATCGCCACGTTCACGGCTATCGCAGCGTGATCGATGGCACCTGCTACGCCATCGACCTGGTGGTCGAGGGGGTCAATGGCACCGTCTACGATCCGCCCCGCCAGCCCCCCTTCAGCCGCGACCGGGCTTTCGAACGGCTGCAGCAGATCAACGGTGACCTGCAGCTCGACGAGCGCTGAATGCCTCCATCCGCCAGTCATCGGGAAGTCGTCATGAAATACATCGGAGCGCACGTCAGCGCTGCCGGCGGAGCCGACCGCGCCGTGGCGCGGGCCAGCGAAATCGGAGCCACGGCCTTCGCCCTGTTTACCAAGAACCAGCGCCAGTGGCGCGGCAAACCGCTGACCGACGAGGCTATCACGGCCTTTCGCAATGCCATGGCCAGCCATGGCTACACCCCGGCCCAGGTGCTCCCTCACGACAGCTACCTGATCAATCTCGGCCATCCCGACGCCGAGGGGCTGGCGAAGTCACGCGCCGCCTTTCTGGATGAGATGCAGCGCTGCGAGCAGCTCGGACTGACCCTGCTGAACTTCCACCCCGGCAGTCATCTGCGTCGGATCAGCGAGCGCGACTGTCTGAAACTCATCGCCGAATCGGTCAATGACGCCCTCTCCCGCACCCGGGGCGTTACCGCGGTAATCGAGAACACGGCCGGTCAGGGCAGCAATCTAGGCTATCGCTTCGAGCAGCTGGCCGAGATCATCGAACAGGTC
This sequence comes from Kushneria sinocarnis, assembly GCF_003633775.1. Taxonomy (GTDB): domain Bacteria; phylum Pseudomonadota; class Gammaproteobacteria; order Pseudomonadales; family Halomonadaceae; genus Kushneria; species Kushneria sinocarnis. Next base: position 200,425 of record NZ_RBIN01000007.1, on the reverse strand, counting down.
GAGGACCGGAGCCGGGTGGGCGTCTGCATCGACACCTGTCACGCCTTCGCTGCCGGCTACGATCTGCGTACGCCCGAAGCCACCCGGGCCACCCTGGACGAGTTCGAACGGACCGTCGGCTTCGAATATCTGCGCGGCATGCATCTCAATGATGCCAAAAGCACCCTGGGCAGCCGACTCGATCGCCACCACAGGCTGGGTCAGGGCCACATCGGCAGCGATGGCTTCGCTACCCTCATGCAGGATGAGCGCCTGGGCAACATCCCCATGATTCTGGAAACCATCGAGCCCGCCCTCTGGCCCCGGGAAATTGCCTGGCTCAGGTCGCAGGCCGGGCTATCCTCAACAGTGAGTACCTCATGAGCACGGACGGCTTTTTCAACTGGATCGGCGAAACCCTGGGGGCTGCCATCCGCGCCATCGTCGAAGCGCTCTCGGGTGTCTTTGGCGACATCTTCGCTGCCTTCGACAGCTTCCTGCAGGGGCTGACGACCTCGCTGGGCATCAGCCCCTCGATCTTCAGCATCGTGGTGCTGATCATCGGCCTGCTGCTGCTGTTCAACGGCATCCGTGCCTTCATGAGGCGCTCGATCGTCGGTGGTGTGGTATTGACCCTGCTGGGCCTGATCGTGCTGAGCTGGCTGATTCAGTAGCGTGCAGCCCGGGCGATGGCAATCACTTGCATTGCTAACGAATGTCTTCCAGGGTCAGGGAGACGGTCGCCGCTCCGACTGCAATCGGCCGGCATGAGGCGGCCGGAGACACCATCAAGGTCCGTTACGTGATCAGGGAGAAATCATGAAAGCACTGACATGGCATGGTACTCATGATGTACGAGTGGATAACGTTCCCGACCCCGAGCTCCAGGATCCCCGGGATGCCATCATCCGGGTGACCGCTACCGCCATCTGCGGTTCCGATCTGCATCTCTACAACGGCCTCATGGCCGGCATGCAGTCCGGTGATGTACTCGGTCACGAGTTCATGGGTGAGGTGGTCGACACCGGCTCGGCGGTCAGCAATCTGAACAAGGGCGATCGCGTGGTGGTCCCCTTCACCATTGCCTGCGGCGACTGCTTCTTCTGCAATCATCGGCTGTACTCGCTGTGCGACAACAGCAACCCCAATGCCGAGGATGCCGCCGCCGTCATGGGACATTCGCCCTCGGCCCTGTTCGGCTACTCTCATCTGCTCGGCGGCATTCCCGGCGGTCAGGCCGAATATGTGCGTGTGCCCTATGCCGATGTCGGGCCGCTGAAGGTCGAGTCGGATTTCAGCGACGAACAGCTGCTGTTCCTGTCCGACATCTATCCCACCGGCTACATGGCCGCGGACAACGCCGATATCTCGCCCGGCGATACCGTGGCGGTCTGGGGATGCGGTCCGGTCGGCCAGTTCTCCATCCGCAGTGCCTGGATGCTGGGAGCCGCCCGGGTCATCGCCATCGACCGGATTCCCGAGCGCCTGAAGATGGCCGACGAGAAGTCCGGCACCGAAGTGATCAACTTCGAGCAGGAGGACGTACATGAGAGGCTTCTGGAGATGACCCGAGGCTATGGGCCGGACTGCTGCATCGATGCCGTGGGCGCCGAGGCACACGGCCAGGGTGATCCCGAGGCAGAGCGCCGTTCTCCGGATTCCGGCGAACCCAATCATCCGCTGGCACTCAACGAGATGATCATGAGCTGCCGCAAGGGGGGGCATCTGTCACTGTCGGGCGTATACACCGACAAGGTCGATGGCTTTGCCATTCACGCGCTGATGAACAAGTCGCTGGCGGTCAAGAGCGGCCAGACCCACATGCACGCCTACATGCCGGCTCTGTTGCGCACCATCGAGCAGGATCTGATCGACCCCTCGTACATCATCACCCACCGCCACAGGCTGAGCGAGGCGGCCGAAGCCTACGCGGACTTCAATGCCAAACAGGATGGCTGCATCAAGGTGGTCATGACCCCCTGATCATCAACGACGATCTACAGGTATAAAACAGGCAAACCCCGCCGGCTTCTGCCGGCGGGGTTTGTTATTGCATTCTCCATGCCGAGCGGATTACTCCGCCATGGCGCTCAGGCTATCGCTGGCCCCGGCCATTTCGCGAGCCAGATTGAGCCCGGAGATCACCGCCTTGAGCGAAGCGCTTACCGTATCGCTGTCCTCGGCCACGGCGCTGACGCGCTGACCATCGACATTGAGCTGGACGAAGGCGATGGCATCGGCATCGCTGTCACCGCCGAGCGAGTGCTCGTTGTAATCGAGAATGCCCACCTGCTGACCGGTGTGCTGCTGCCAGGCATTCATGAACGCCGACATGGCGCCATTGCCCTTGCCCTCGAGCTCGAGGCGCTCACCATCATTCTGCAAAGTAATCGTCAGCCCCTCCTCGCTGGCGCGGGAGAGCCGATAGTCCACCAGCGACAGCGGCGCCTCGCGCATGAAGGTGGCAAACAGCAGCCGGCGGATCGATTCGCTGGAGAGCTCGCCGGAGAGGCGTTCGCTCTCCTGCTGAACCAGCGGTGCCAGCGCCAGCATCATCCAGCGCGGCAGACTGATGCCGTAGTCGCGTTCGAGCAGGAAGGTCATGCCGCCCTTGCCGGACTGGCTGTTGACGCGGATCACGGCCTGGTAGTCACGCCCGATGTCGCGCGGATCGATCGGCAGATAGGCTACCTGCCAGGGTTCATCATCGCCCTGTTTGCGCAGCGACTTGCGGATCGCATCCTGATGGCTGCCGGAGAAGGCAGTATACACCATCTCGCCCACCCAGGGATGGCGCGGATGCATGGGGATGCCGGTGCATTCGGTCACCACCTGAATGATCTCGTCCGGCCGGGAGAGATCAAGCCCCGGGTCGATGCCCTGGCTGTAGAGATTCATCGCCAGGGTCACGATATCCATGTTGCCGGTACGCTCACCGTTGCCCAGCAGTGTGCCCTCGACACGCTCGGCCCCCGCCAGCAGCGCCAGTTCGGCTGCAGCCACGGCCCCGCCGCGATCATTATGAGTGTGTACCGAGATGATCACGCTGTCACGCCGGCTGATGTTCTGGCAGAAGTACTCGATCTGGTCGGCGTGATGGTGCGGACCGGCCATCTCCACCGTATTGGGCAGATTGAGAATGCATCTGCTGTCGGGCGTGGGCTGCCAGACATCCATGACGGCCTCGCAGATCGCCAGCGAGAAGTCGATTTCGGTGGTGGAGAAGCTCTCCGGCGAATACTGGAAGCGCCAGTCGACCTGCGGATAGCGGCTGGCGTGCTCCCTGACACGGCGTGCGCCATTGACGGCGATATCGATGATGCCCTGGCGATCCATCTCGAATACCCGCTCGCGCTGGGTGGTCGAGGTGGAATTGTAGAGGTGAATGATCGCGCGACTGATCCCGACCAGCGACTCGAAGGTCTTCTCGATCAGATGTTCGCGACACGGCACCAGCACCGAGATGGTGACCCCCTCGGGAATCTGGTCCTCCTCGATCAGCCAGCGCACGAAGTCATAGTCGGGCTGGCTGGCCGAAGGGAAGCCGACCACGACCTCCTCGATCCCGACCCGCACGATCTGTTTCCAGAGGCGCTTTTTCTGTTCGACACTCATCGGCTCCAGTAGCGCCTGATTGCCGTCTCGCAAATCTTCACTGACCCAGGTCGGCGCCGACTCGAGGTCGCGATCGGGCCATTGCCGGTCAAAGGCAGGTACCCGGGCAACCGGGCGATACTTGCGATGGTCGAAGCTGGTCATGACGATCCCCGAACGATAATGGAGGCAATGAATTCGCGGCAGCGCGCCTTGTGAGCGATGCCGCCTGTGTTACCACTCTAGCGTGGATCGCGACGCAGGTGATTGCCAATTTACTACAAATCTCGCCATTAAAGGCAACAATATGCCAATGTCAAGATCTTGATGACTACCGGATTGCGCAAAATGACAGAAAAGGAAACACCCGTTGCTCTGGACCGGCTGGACCGGCGCATCCTCGAGGAGCTGCAGCGCGACGGCCGACTCAGCAACCAGGCCCTGGCCGAACGCGTCGGTCTCTCGCCCTCGCCCTGCCTGCGCCGGGTGCGAACGCTCGAACAGGCCAACGTGATTACCGGCTACCGGGCGCTGGTCGACGCCCGCCGGCTGGGCTATCGCCTGATGGCACTGCTGCACATCTCGATGGATCGTCACACGCCGGAGCGGTTCGCCAATTTCGAAGCGCAGGTTGCTGCCCTGCCCGAGGTTCAGGAGTGCCTGATGACCACCGGTCAGGAAGTCGATTACCAGCTCAAGATTACCGTCGAGGACATGGACGACTACCAGCGCCTGCTGCTGGAACACATCACTCCGATCGAAGGCGTTTCGGGGGTGCACTCCAACTTCGTGCTGCGTCAGGTGTTCGGTGATCGCGGCGCACCGGTCAGCCAGCTCCATCAGTCACCTGTGCCCGGCCCCGGGCAGCGCGGCTGAGCGCGCATTTCGCACTTCTCCTGCCAACCCACCGTCATGGTGGGCCTTTTTGTTTGAAGCATCGGGCCGGCGTGACTAGTTTGAGGGAACCCGGAGTTTTCAAAGACGACACATAACGTTCGATGGTGGGCGCACACTCTCTGTCCCCGCCTTCCTGTAACCGTGACCGCAAGTCCGCGCCAATAATAGATCAGCGGACAATGAGCTGGAGAGACAATCAGCATGGACAAGGCAGCGAACTGCACGATCACCCTCGACGGCAGGTCCCTGACCGGGCCTGCGGACCAGCCGCTGGTCGACTTCCTCGAGGCCCACGAGATCAATCTTCCCCATGTCTGCTATCACCAGGCCCTGGGGCCGCTGGAAACCTGCGATACCTGCTGGGTACGCATTGATGGTGAACTCAGACGAGGCTGTGCCCTGCGCACCTACGAGGGCATGAACCTGTCGATGGACGATGAGCAAGCCGGCGCAGCCCGTGAAGAGGGCATGGATCGGCTGCTGGGCAAGCACGAACTCTACTGTTCGGTATGCGAGCACAACACCGGCGACTGTACCCTGCACAACACCGTGGCGGACATGAACATCCCCGTTCAGCGCTACGAATTCACCCGCAAGCCCTACGACAAGGACGAATCCAGTCCCTTCTACACCTACGATCCGGATCAGTGCATCCTTTGTGGTCGCTGTGTCGAAGCGTGTCAGAATGTCGAGGTCAATGAGACGCTCTCCATCGACTACTCGATGGAGCATCCCCGGGTACTCTGGGATGGCGGCGAGCAGATCGACGAGTCCAGCTGTGTACACTGTGGTCACTGCGTCACCGTCTGCCCCTGCAATGCGCTGCTCGAGCGCACCATGGAGAACGATGCCGGCCCGCTGACCTCGATGTCACCGGACCTCAAGCGGCCGATGATCGACATGCTCAAGAAGGTCGAACAGACCATTGGTGCCCCCCCCATCACCGGTATCTCGATGATGGACATGGCCTGGCGGCAGCCCGAGATCAAACGCACCAAGACGGTCTGCACCTACTGCGGCGTGGGCTGCTCGTTCGAAATGTGGACCCGTGACCGTCAACTGCTCAAGGTGCAGCCGGTCAACGAGGCCCCGGCCAACGGCATTTCGACCTGCATCAAGGGCAAGTTCGGCTGGGACTTCATCAACAGCGAAAATCGCCTCACCACGCCGCTGATTCGTGAAAACGGACGTTTTCGCGAAGCCAGCTGGGAGGAGGCCCTCGATCTGGTCGCCCATCGGCTGCTGGAAATCCGTGATCGTCACGGCTCGGACAGTCTGGGCTTCATCGGCTCCAGCAAGGCCAGCAACGAGGAAGCCTATCTGACCCAGAAGATCGCCCGGCTGATCATCGGCACCAACAGCGTCGACAACTCCTCGCGCTACTGTCAGAACCCGGCTACCCAGGGGCTGTTTCGCACCGTGGGTTACGGCGGAGATGCCGGCACCATCGAGGATATCCAGAAGGCCTCGCTGATTGTCATCGTGGGCAGCAATACGGCCGAGTGCCATCCGGTCATCGCCTCGAAGATCAAGGCCGCCCACAAGCAGCACGGCCAGAAGCTGCTGGTGGCCGATCCACGCGAACACGAGATGGCCGAACGTGCCGATCTTTATCTGCGCAACAAGCCCAGCACCGATCTGATCTGGGCCTCGGCGCTGGCTCGCTACATGTTCGACAACGATCTTGCCGACTGGGAATTCCTCGACAATCGGGTCAACAACGTCGAGGAATTCCGCCGCTCGCTGGAGCCCTTCACGCTCGAGTTCGCCGCCGAGAAGACCGGGCTAAGCCGCGACGAGCTGGTCGAGGCCGCCGAGATGATCGGTCGTGCCGAGAGTGTCTGTCTGCTGTGGGCAATGGGGATCACCCAGCACAGTCACGGTGCCGACACCAGCACCGCGCTTTCCAATCTGCTGCTGGTCACCGGCAACTATGGCAAGCCCGGCAGCGGTGGCTACCCCATGCGCGGCCACAACAACGTGCAGGGGGCCAGTGACTTCGGCTGTCTGGCCAACGTTTATCCCGGGTACGAGTCGGTCACCGATGATGCCATCCGCGAGAAATGGGCGCGCGCCTGGGGCGTCGACAAGGAGCGCCTCTCCAACCACGTTGGTTCGGACAACTTCCGGATGGTGCAGGATGCCGCCGAGCAGAAGATCCGGGCGATGTACATTATCGGCGAGGAAACGGGTCTTTCCGATGCCGACCTGGGCAATGTCCACGACGGCTTTACCAAGCTGGATTTCATGGTGGTGCAGGATATCTTCTTCAGCCGCACCGCCGAATTTGCCGATGTCGTACTACCGGCCTGTCCGAGCACTGAAAAGGATGGCTCCTTCGTCAATACCGAGCGCCGCATCCAGCGCTTTTACGAAGTCATGCCGCCGCTGGGCGACAGTCGCCCCGACTGGCGCATTCTCACCGAGCTGGCAGCGCGCATGGGTCACGACTGGGGCTATACCCATCCTTCACAGATCATGGCCGAGTGCGCCGGGATCGCGAAAATCTTCGCCGGGGTCAGCTATGAGCGCCTTGAAGGCTGGCAGTCACTGGTCTGGCCGGTCGCCGAGGACGGCACCGACTCGCCGCTGCTCTATACCGAGTCGTTCCATTTCGATGATGGCCGGGCCCAGCTCTACCCACAGGAGTGGCACGAGCCAGCCGAAGCGGCCGATGAAGAGTACGATCTCGAGCTCAACAACGGCCGAGTTCTGGAGCATTTTCAGTCCGCCAATCAGACCGGTCAGGGGCCGCGCATCAACTCCCAGATCCCGAACTGGTTCGTCGAGGTCGGCTCGGATCTGGCCGCCGAGCGGGGGATCGAGGATGGCAGCTGGGTGCGTATCACCTCCCGGCGCGACTCGATCGAACTTCAGGCGATCGTCACCGATCGGGTACGGGGTAACGAGCTCTTTATCCCTATTCACCACTCCAAGCCAGGGATCAATTTCCTGACCGGAGAGCATCATGATCCGGACGTCAATACGCCGGCCTACAAGGAGGTCGCCGTGCGCATGGAGAAACTGCCTCGCGAGAAGGGTGAGTCTCCGCTGCCGTACAACAACTTCCGCTACGGCCATCGCACACCCAACAATGGCCCCGAAGCGCCGATCAAATGGGCGCGCGCAGACTATGTAGCACCCCCCGCTCATATCGAACATCCGGAGACAAAATAATGGCCGAACCCATTGAACATCAGGTGACGCCGCCCAAAATCGGGCCCGACGCCCACGAGGAGCTGGAAAAGCTGCTGCAGACCCTGCACGAGCACGGGGTACTGCGTTTTGCCAACGACATCGTGGGTGCCAATCAGAGTGTGGCCAAAGTGCTGGTCGACGGTCTCAACAAGGAAGGCTCACTCAATGCCATGCAGAACCTCTCGGCGCTGATGATGGCACTGTCGACCATCCCGCCGGAGCGTTTCTACAAGGTAGTCTTCTCGCTGCGCGATGCCATGAACGCCGCCGGCGAGCAGCGCGAGAAAACCGATGACGATGAAGCACCGGGCTTTACCGGTGCCTATCGACTGCTGCACGATGATGAGCTGTGGCAGGCCATCACGCCCCTGCTCGAGGCGCTCAAGGCGTTCGGGCGCGGCATGGATCGCGAGGTCGACAAGCCCATTACCGACTTCACCGGCAAGCCCAGCAGTGCCTGAACCGACCGGGCGCAGACTCTTCCCGGAGCTGCGCCCGGTCATCCGCGGGAAAGGGAGTCCCTGCGTCGTTACAAGGAGGGCAGAGCCATGTTCGGGCTGGAAGCACCTGATCTGGCGCGGTTGCAATTCGCTGCCACGGTCATGTACCACATCATCTTTCTGGCGCTGAGCATTGGCATTGCCACCTATCTCGTCCTTGCTGAAGCGCTGTGGATGAAGACGGGTAATCCGGTCTATCTGGGCATCTATCGCTTCTGGACACCTCACTTCGCTGTCAACTATGGCGTCGGCGTGGTGTCAGGGGTAATCATGGCCTTTGAATTCGGCACCAACTGGAGCGTGTTTTCCGCCCGCGCCGGCGGCATCAGCGGCGTACTGCTGGCCTATGAAGTGCTGACGGCCTTTTTCCTGGAAGCCGCCTTCTTCGGCATCATGGTTCTGGGAGAGGGCCGAGTCAGTCGTCGGGTGCACTTCTTCTCCACCTGCATGGTGGCCCTGGGGGCCTATCTCTCCACCTTCTGGATCCTGTCTTCCAACAGCTGGATGCAGACCCCAGCCGGCTACGCCATCGAGGGCGGTCAGTTCGTCGCCGCCAACTGGTGGCATGTCATCTTCAATCCCTCCCAACCCTATCGCATTGTGCACATGTCGCTGGCAGCCCTGATCGTCTCCGGCTTTGCCATCGCCAGCGTGGCTGCCTGGCATCTGCTGCGCGACCAACGCGATGCCGTGGCCCGGCGCATGTTCTCGCTGGCCCTGTGGCTGGTTACCGTGACCGTGCCTTTGCAGATCGTGGCGGGCGACCTGCACGGCCTCAATACTCTCGAACATCAGCCCGCCAAACTGGCTGCCATGGAAGGGCACTGGCAAAACGACCCCGAACGTTCAGGGATGCCCATGGTAGTGCTCGCCTGGCCCGACATGGAGAGCGCCAGTAATCGCTTCGCGCTGGAAATTCCGCATCTCAGCAGCCTCTATCTGACCCACTCACTGAACGGGCAGGTGCAGGGACTCAAGCACTGGCCCCGTGACGAATGGCCCAATGTACCGCTGGTGTTCTGGGCATTTCGCATCATGGTCTATCTGGGGTTCGCCATGCTGGCACTGGTGGCCATGTCGCTGTGGTTGCGTCATCGGCGACGGCTATTCGAGACCCGCTGGTACCTGAAATTGATGGTCGCAGCCATGCCCATCGGCGCAGTCGCCATGGAAGCCGGCTGGATTACCACCGAGGCTGGCCGCCAGCCGTGGATGATTTACGGCATGCTGCGCACCGCTGAAGGCGTGGCACCCTATGCAGCTCATACCCTGGTAGCCAGTCTGCTGGGCCTGACTGCCGTTTATACGCTGGTCTTTCTGCTGGGAGCGGTCTTCTTCTTCAAACTGATCAGACGTGCTCCTGCCAGCGCGCTGCCGGCAGAGTTCCATTCGCCTCGCGTGCGCTCCGACCGCCGGCAGCGCATCTGATCCATCACGGGAGAACTGCCCATGGGTAGCGAACTCTATCCGATCCTGTGGTTTCTGCTCATTGGTCTCGCCCTGATGATCTACATCGTGCTGGATGGTTTCACCCTGGGCCTGGCGCTGCTGTTTCCCTTCATCCGAGCCGAACATCACCGCAGTATCATCATCAATACTGCCAAACCCTTCTGGGATGGTAACCAGACCTGGCTGGTGCTGGCGGCCGCAGGAGTCTATGGCGCCTTTCCGCTGGCCTACGCCACTATCCTGCCGGCCCTGTATCTGCCGCTGATTCTGATGCTGCTGTGCCTGTTCTGCCGCGGCATCACCTTCGAATTTCGCGGTAAGGCCGAACATACCCGCTATCACTTTGACCGTCTCTTTCAGGGCAGTGTGCTGATCGCTATCCTCGCCCAGGGCATGATGCTAGGCGCACTGATCCGCGGTATCCCGATACAAAACGGCCATTTTGCCGGCAATGCGCTGAGCTGGTTCTCCTGGTTTGGTGTATTTGTGGGGGTGGCTCTAATGATCGGCAATGCCCTGCTGGGGGCAGCCTGGCTGGTAATGAAAACCGAGGGGAAACTGCAGGCACACGGCTACCGGCTGATCCGCCCCCTGACCCTGCTACTGCTGGTGGCGATGGTCGGCGTTGGTATCTGGACACCACTGATCAATTCACACATCGCCGAACGCTGGTTCCGGCTGCCCGATCTGCTGTGGCTCTGGCCGACCCCGCTGCTGATTCTGCTGTTGACCCGGTCCATCCTGAAAAGCACGCGCCAGCAGCGCGAAAAATGGCTTTTCCCACAGGTAGCCGTCATGTTCCTGATTGGGCTGTTCGGCCTTACCCTGAGTCTCTATCCCTGGATCGTGCCCCACTCCCTGACCATCTGGCAGGCGGCCTCGCATCGCTCGAGTCAGGAATTTCTGCTGATCGGCTATCTGATACTGATTCCGGTGATACTGATCTATACCCTGTTCAGCTATCGGGTCTTTCGCGGCAAGGTTCGCGAAGACGAATGATCACCACCTTCGACAGAAGCTCGCTTGTTGGCGCGCATCCACTCTACCGGACAGGAGAAGAAACATGCTGACCCATCATGGCTTGAAACACTGGCTCACCCTCCTGCTGACCCTGCTGGCTGTCTGCTGGCTGCCCCCGGCGGCTGCAGCCCAGTCACCGGACGGCAGCGACGCCAGTACCCGACAATTTCAGGACTGGGAGGTACGCTGCCCGAACACGGAGGGCGCCGCCAATCGCTGTACCATGACCCAACTGATCGACAACCCCGAGAACGATCAGCCGCTGATGCGTGTGGTGGTCGCCCATCCGCCTCAGGTAGATGGCCCGGTCATGGTCTTTCTGCTGCCGCTGGGCGTGCGTCTGGCGCCCGGTCTGCAGCTGAGTGTGGACGGCAGTCAGGGCACACCCTTCCCCTATCAGGTCTGTCTGGATCGCGGCTGCCGGGCCGATCTGCCGCTTGAGCCCGAGCTGCTGCAGCAGTTGCGCGGTGGCAGCACGGCCACACTCAGCATGGTCGGCCCGAATGGCCAGCAGCGGGATCTGGACATATCGCTGATGGGTTTCACCGCGGCCAGCCGGGCCATCGCGCCCTGAGACCGGCCTCCCCGCCCCATACGCTGCCCCGGGGTGACGAACGCCCCGGGGGCGGCGTGTTACCGGCCGGGGGTGGCAGCCTGCACGCCCCGGGCCGAACCCCGGCGGACCGGCTTACTCCGCCAGCGCCTTTTCCACCACTTCGTAGAGATTGCGCGACAGCGGTTCCCGGCGAATGCGCTCGAGCTCGGCGCGCATCAGCTGCTGGCGCTGCTCGTCGAAGCGCCGGAAGCGAGTCAGCGGCGTCACCATGCGCGCGGCGATTTCCGGATTGAGCCGATTGAGTTCGATCACTACATCGGCCAGCAGTCGGTAGCCCTCGCCATCGAGACGATGGAAGTTGACCCGGTTGCTGTTGACGAAGGTGCCGATCAGGGCACGCACCCGGTTGGGATTCTTCAGTGAAAACGCCTGGTGTTCCATCAGAAACTTCAGGCGTTCCATCACATCCTGCTGCGGGCGGGTCACCTGGGTGGCAAACCACTGATCCATCACCAGAGGATCGTGCGCCCAGCGCTCGCCGAAGGCCCGAACCGCGGGGTCACCCAGGTCACTGGCATCGGAGTGTGCCAGCAGGGTCAGGGCGGCGCGTGCATCGGTCATGTTGTGATCGGCTTCGAACTGCGCCTGAGCCAGCATCAGCGGCTCGCGTTCGCCGGTGGCCACCAGGTAGCTCAGCGCCACGTTCTTCAGGCTGCGGGCCGCTACCTGCTCGGGTGTCGGGGCATAGGGCACATCGAGCTGATTGGCATGATAGACGCGCTCGAAATCGGCGTAGAGCCTGTCTGCCAGCTGGCCGATGGCCGCCTCGCGCGCGGCATGGATGGCATCCACATCCACCACCGACTGCTGCTCGGCGATCCACGCCTCGGTAGGCAGTCGCAGCATCTCGGCCAGCACCGAGCGATCATCGGCAGGTGCATTGAGCAGGCCGTGCCAGACTTCGATCAGCCGCTCATCGAGTTTCACGGCATCACCGGCGCGCCATGCGGCCATCATGTCCTCGAGCGCCGCCAGCGCCAGCCGCTGCCCGGCATCCCAGCGGTTGAAGCCATCCTCGTCGAAGCGCATCAGCAGCGCCAGCTCATCCCGCGACCAGGCGTGCTCGAGCCGAACCGGCGCCGAAAAGCCGCGCAGCAGCGAGGGCACCGGCGCAGCATCGAGCTGCTCGAAGGTCCAGCTCTGGCACTCCTGCTGCAGTGCCAGCACGGTATCCGTACCGCGGGACTCGCCATTCACCACCAGCTCGAGGGCCTCACCGTCCGGGCCGAGCAGCCCCATGCGAATCGGAATATGCAGCGGCGGCTTCTCCGGCTGCCCGGGGGTGGCCGGGGTATGCTGCTCGATGGTCAGATGATACTGACGGGTCTGTCCATCATATTCGCCCTGCACACTCAGTTGCGGGGTGCCGGCCTGGCTGTACCAGCGCATGAACTGATCGAGCTCGAGCCCCGATACCTCCGCCATGGTGGCGACGAAATCCTCGACCCGCACCGCCTGGCCATCGAAGCGTTCGAAATAGCGATCGCTGCCACGCCGAAAGGTCTCCGGACCGACCAGATTGCGCAGCATCCGCACCACTTCCGCGCCCTTCTCGTAGACGGTCAAGGTGTAGAAATTGGAAATCTCGATGAAGTGATCGGGACGCACCGGATGGGCCGTGGGGCCGGCATCCTCGGCGAACTGGGCGGTACGCAGCATGGCCACGTTCTGAATGCGGGAGACCGCGGCGGACTGGGTATCCTCGGTATAGCTCTGATCGCGGAAGACGGTAAAGCCCTCCTTGAGCGCGAGCTGGAACCAGTCACGGCAGGTCACCCGATTGCCCGACCAGTTGTGGAAGTACTCGTGCGCAACAATGGAGTCGATGCGCTGGAAAGCCGCATCGGTCGTGGTCGCCGGGTTGGCGAGCACGGCGGCGCTGTTGAAGATGTTCAGCCCCTTGTTCTCCATCGCCCCCATGTTGAAGTCATCCACCGCCACGATCATGAAGCGGTCGAGATCGTATTCGCGGCCGTAGGCCTGCTCATCCCAGCGCATGGCGCGCTTGAGCGACTCCATCGCCCACTCGGTCTTGTCGGTATTGCGCGCCTCGACCCAGAGCTGCAGGGTGACCTCGCGTCCGCTCATGGTGGTAAAGCGGTCTTCGAGCTTCTCCAGCTCGCCGGCCACCAGCGCAAACAGATAGGACGGCTTGGGATGGGGATCCTGCCAGGTCACGAAGTGCCGACCGCCCGGCAGTTCGCCCCACTCCACCGGATTGCCGTTGGAGAGCATCACGGGGAGCTGATCGCGATCGCCGATGAGGGTGGTCTCGAAGGTCGCCATCACATCCGGGCGATCCGGATACCAGGTAATCCGCCGAAAGCCCTCGGGCTCGCACTGGGTGCAGAACATCGAACCCGAGACGTAGAGCCCCTCCAGTGCGGTATTGGCCGAGGGATTGATCTCCACCTCGGTATCCAGCACGAAGCGCTCGGGGGGGCGAAGGATCGTCAGCCGCTCATCCTCGATACGGTATTCGTTATCATTCAGCGCCTGGCCGTCCACGGCCACGGCCAGCGTGGTCAGCTGTTCGCCGTTGAGCACCAGCGGCTCGCCATGACCGTAATTCTCGTGTCGTTCCAGATGCAGTCGCGCCCGCACGCGCGTGGCATGAGGCTCGAGCTCGAAGGTCAGCTCGGTACGCGTGACCCGGTAGGCCGGTGGCTGGTAATCGCTGAGATAAATCGCCTGAGGCTCGGACATGGGGACTCCATGGAGTGAAGAAAAAAGCTCCCGCGATGGTGTCACCGATGCCGATATCACGCCAGGCCTGCACCATCGCGGCAGCGCAGGGATCAGTGATCGGGCGGCTGCGAGGGGCCCGGCCGGGTCACCAGCCATGCCCCCACCCCGGCCAGTCCGGCCACGATGCAAAGCGCCAGCGTCAGCGACTCGAGGGTCAGCAGCACGACCCCGGCACTGAGCAGCAGAGCCGCCACGGCCAGGCATTTGGCACGCCCGGCGATGGCGCGCTCGCGATCCCAGTGGCTGATGGCCGGACCCGCCACGGGGTGCGCCCGAATCCAGTGGGCAAACCGGGGCGAGCCCTTCGAGGCCAGCGCGGCGGCCAGCAGCATGAAGGGGGTGGTCGGCAGCAGCGGCAGGAGCACGCCTGCCAGACCGAGCGCGAAGCAGAGCGCTGCCAGCCCGATCCACAGACCGCGCAGCAGCTTCCCGGACGCTGGTGTTGCGCTGTGCTGCGGTTCGCTCATGCCAATGCCTGCCTCTGCTCGTGTGCCACGATACCGGTCACGGCCGGCGCTCATGGCGGAAATACCGCCGACTTGCCATGATCGCCCTCAACCCCCACCTTTGAATATACCGCATCCACCATTTTCGAGCGGATGGATGATCTGTCTACGGAAAGGAGAACGGTGACTCATGGCTGAGAACGCAATGAAGAGCACCCGCGACGGGGTGGAAGTCTACAACCAGTTCATCGGTGGCCAGTGGGTCGAGTGCGGCGGTGAGCTGCTCGACGTCACCAATCCGGCAACCGGTGAAGTGGTGGGACGGGTCGGCATGGCCACGGCCGAGGATGCCGACCGGGCCCTCAAGGCCGCGGATCGCGCCTTTCAGGAGTGGCGGCGCAAGACCGCAGTCGAGCGCGCCGATCTGCTGTTCAATCTGGTGGCGCTGATCCGTGATCACAGCGAACGACTCGCCCGGCTGATCACCAGCGAGCAGGGCAAGCCGCTGAGCGAGGCCCGGGGCGACGTCGGCATGTGCTGTGACCTGATCCGCTTCGCCGCCGAGCATACCCGCCGTCTGGAGGGCGACATCATTCCCGCCGACAGCGAGGATGAGCAGATCTGGATCCAGAAGGTCCCCCATGGCGTGGTGGTCGGCATCACTGCCTGGAACTTTCCGGCGGCACTGATCGGCCGCAAGCTGGGACCGGCGCTGGCCGCGGGCAACACCATCGTCCTCAAGCCCTCCGAAGAGACGCCGCTGACCGCACTGGAGCTCGTCGAGCTCGCCCGCCAGGCCGGCATCCCCGAGGGCGTGGTCAATCTGGTCAACGGCCGTGGCCGCGATGTCGGCAACCACCTGGTGACCAGCCCGATCACCCAGCTGGTCAGCATGACCGGCAGTGTGCGCGGCGGCCGCGAAATCAACAAGGCGGCCGCCGAACATCTCAAGATCGTGCGCCTCGAACTCGGCGGCAAGGCGCCCTTCATCGTCATGGATGATGCCGATCTGGAGCCGGCGGTGGAGGCTGCGATCGTGTCGCGCTTCACCAACAACGGTCAGGTCTGCACCTGCAACGAGCGCATGTACGTGCACGAAGGCATCCATGACCGGTTCCTGGAGCGCTTCAAGTCACGTGTCGAGGAGCTCAAGGTCGGCGATCCGCTCAGGCACGAGGATGTCGACATCGGCCCCAAGATCAACAGCGGCGAGCTCGACAAGGTCCATCAGATGGTCGAGCACGCGGTCAGTCAGGGCGCCCAGCTGGAAACCGGCGGCCAGCGCCTGACCGGCGGCGAATATGACAGCGGCAACTACTATTCGCCGACCATCCTGACCGGGGTCAACAACGACATGGACATCATGAAGGAGGAGATCTTCGGACCGGTGGTGCCGATCATGAAGGTCGACAGCTTCGAGCAGGCGCTGGATTACGCCAACGACTCCGAATACGGCCTGTCGGCCTATGTCTTCACCCAGAACGTGCGGCGGCTGATGACCACCACCCGGGAACTCGATTTCGGTGAAATCTACGTCAACCGCGGCGGCGGCGAATCGGTCCAGGGCTTCCACAAGGGCTATCGCAACAGCGGCCTCGGCGGCGAGGACGGCAAGTACGGGCTGGAAGCTTACGTCAAGAGCAAGACACTGTACGTGCACTACTGATGACAGCGCGGGCCGGCCTCGGCCCGCCTTCACTGCCCCGGCGCCGGCTCCCGCGAGCCGGCGTTTTCATGGGCACTCCGTTTCAGTAGCGCCGCGATGGTCGCGGCCGGCTGATCACATAGCTGCCGACCGCCAGCAGGATGACCAGTATCAGCCAGAACGGCCAGCCCAGCCCGACGTGCAGCCAGACCACCCACAGGCTGAACAGCATCATCGTGATCGAAATCACCTTGGCCGGAGTGGCTATGGCCCGTTCGGCTTCCCAAGCGGCGATCAGGGGGCCGGACAGGCGATTGCGCCGAATCCAGCGCTCGACCCTGCGCGAGCCGCGGGAGGCACAGATCACCGCCAGCAGCATGAAATCGGTGGCCGGCAGCAGCGGCAGAAAGATCCCCAGCACGCCAATGGCGAAGCAGAGCATGGCCAGCCCGATCCAGAGTATTCGCGCACCGCTGCTGGCGGCCCGGCGATCCTCCCCGGGGCGGTTGTCTGCTTCGAACGGCTCTCTGCTCATTGCTGATATCGCCCTGGAACGGTAATGCCCGGATCATACCAGGTCATCGCAGCTTACGCAGCGGGAATGATTATCATCACCGCCCCGGTTCATGTGCTGCTCCCGAACAGGGTATGCTCGACAGGACCCATCGCCTGTCGTAACGGCTTCACTCTGCTACCGGGAAGCGGCCTTGCTCGACCTCTGGATCCTCCTCACCCTGCTGGCAGCCGGCATGCAGGCCTGGCGCAATGCCTTGCAGAAGCAGCTCAGCCGTCACGTTTCGATCGCCGGGGTGACCCTGGCACGCTTCTTCTGGGCCTGGCCGCTGTCGGTGCTCTACGTCTTCATGCTCTACCGGATCCGTCCGGCTCCCTGGCCCGACCTGTCACTCGCCTTCATGGCCACCATCGCGGCCGCTGCGCTCGGCCAGATCGCTGCCACCGCCCTGATGGTAATGCTGTTTCGGCAGCGCAACTATGCCGCTGGCGTGGGCCTTGCCAAGAGCGAGGCCCTGCTCGCGGCGCTGCTCGGGGTGCTGGTGTTCGGCGCCACCATCAGCCCGCTGGGCTGGTGCGGGATTCTGATCGGCGCCGTTGCCCTGTGGCTGATGCGGGGCGCCACGCCGGATGATACCGCCCTGCGCCCGCTGATGATCGGCCTGGCCAGCGGCCTGTGCTTCGCCCTGACCTCCCTGTGGGTGCGACATGCCACTCAGCTGCAGCCCGCGCTGCCCTTCCTGCATGCTGCCGGCTGGGTCCTGACACTGACCATCGGCATGCAGTGGCTGACCCTGGTGGGCTGGCTGGCATGGCGTGATCGCCCGGCCCTTGTGCTGCTCTGGCAACGCCCGCGCGACAGCGCCCGGGTCAGTCTGACCAGTCTGGGGGCCTCGCTCGGCTGGTTCACCGCGATGAGCCTGCAGGATGTGGCCCTGGTCAAGACGCTGGGCCAGGTCGAGGTACTGTTCACCCTGCTGATTGCACGATGCTGGTTCCGTGAGCCGATAACACGGCGCGATCGGCTCGGGCTGGTACTGATCGTGATCGGCGCCCTCTGCGTGATGTGGCCGTAACCCGGCACGCCGGTCTCAGGAGGACACCGCCGCATCGTCGGCCACCGGCTGCCAGGCTGGCGCCTTCTCAGGCTCGCTCAGCGAGCGGCTCATCTTCCAGCCGCCGCAGCCATCCTCGTAGTAGCCGTCCAGCCATCCCAGCGGCCGATATCCCATGCGCCGATAGAGCGCAATGGCGGCACGGTTGTCGGCACGCACCTCGAGCTGCAGCTGCTCGCCACCGGCCTGTCGGGCCAGCGCTTCCAGCGCCTTCAGCAGGTGACGACCGTTGCCACTACCGCGCTGGCCGGGATGAATGCAGAACGAGTAGAGCCGTACCCGCCGGCTGTTGCGGCGAAACAGCAGGGTACCGTAGCCGCACGGCCGGGCCTCGGGATCCAGCATCACCAGGGTGCGGGCGTTGGCGCGCGTCAGCAGATAAACCAGCTGACGGCGATTGAAACCATCCTGTTCGAAACAGGCCCGTTCCAGTGCCAGCAGCGCTTGCAGATCCCCGCTCCCGGCCGATCTGATCAGGAGCGTCATCTCCCGCACCCTCCGTACCATGTGGTTCAGAGCCACCCGTGTGGCCGTTTGGCATCCTGCTTCAACGCTACCATGCCGGACCGGCATCGTGACATGGCACTACCGCTGTTGACGCCACCGCCGGGAGAACCGATGTTAGGCCTTTGGCAACGCTCTGTCAGAGAGGCCTCATGTCCCGCCTTCGTATCGTGGTCGACCGACTCGCCGACTGGCGCCCGTACTATCCCAGTGACGACCTGATCACCGCCGACGACTATCTGGCGCTCGAAGCCGCTGCCCGGCCGGATGACGCCACCCATGTCATCAACCTGTGCAGTGGCCTCGACTATCTCGGCACCGGCTACTATGTCTCGCTGCTGGCCGAGGCGCGGGGGCAGCGGGTCCAGCCCGGCGTGGAAACCCTCAACCAGCTGTCCCGCAAGGCGCTGATCGATCTGGAACTGGCCGGTCTCGACGAACTCATGGCGGAGCTCGCCCGACGCGGCATACTCACCGGCGATACGATGCGCCTGCGTCTCTTCTTCGGCCGTACCTGCAGCGAGGGGCTGGACCGGCTGGGTCGACGGCTGTTCGAGCGGCTGCCCTGCCCGCTGATGGAAGCCCGCCTGACCCGTCGCAGCGATCGGTGGCGGCTCTCCCGGCTGCGCCCGCTTCCCCTCTCGGCGCTCGAGGAGCATGAGGAGGACCGTTTCGCCGGAGCACTCAACCAGCACACCCGCAAGGTATGGCGTTCACCGACTGCCCGGCGCCGCTACCGCTTCGACCTGGCGATGCTGGTCGATCCACAGGAAAGCCTGCCGCCCAGCAATCGTAGCGCGCTCAAGCAGTTCATTCGCGCCGGCCGCGAACGCGGCCTCGACGTCAGCCTGATCACCCGCCGCGACGAGGGGCGGCTGGCCGCCTTCGATGGGCTCTTCATTCGCGAAACCACCCGGCTGGATCATCACACCTGGCGCATGGCACGCCGTGCCGAACACGAGGGACTGGTGGTCATCGACGATCCACAGTCGATCCTGCGCTGCACCAACAAGGTCTATCTGCATGCACTGCTGCAGGCACGGGGCATCCCCGCGCCGCAGGGGCATCTGCTCTATCGCGGTGATTTCCGACGGCTACGCGAGCTGGCCGGAACCCTGAGCTGGCCGCAGGTGCTCAAGATCCCCGATGGCGCCTTTTCGCGGGGGGGGGGTGCGCATCGACTCTCCCGGCCAGCTCGAAACCGAGGCCCGCCGACTGTTCGAGGACTCCGCCCTGCTGCTGCTGCAGGAGTGGCTGCCCACCGAGTACGACTGGCGGATCGGCATTCTCGACGGCCGGCTGCTGTTCGCCAGTCGCTACTACATGGCGCGCGGGCACTGGCAGATCTATGACCACAGCCACGGCCGGGTACGCAGCGGCGGCTTCGAGACCCTCGACCCTGCCGAAGTACCGGACAAGGTAACGCGCGCGGCCCTGCGCGCCGCCCGGCTGATCGGCAACGGCCTCTATGGGGTGGATATCAAGCAGGCCGGCGAACGGGTAGTGGTGATCGAGGTCAACGACAATCCCAATCTTGACGCCGGGGTCGAGGATGTCGTACTGGGCCGTGAACTCTACGGGCAGGTGATGGACTGCTTTGTGGAGCGCATGGAACGCCTCCATCGGCCGCGCAACGGGGCCTGAACCCACCCTGTCGGCGCCTGCTTCGGCACTTCAGAAAAGGCCGAGCTGCCGGCGCGTCGGGGGCGTCACGGAGAGCTCGAACTCGTGGCCGCCATGGCGGCGCGGATTGATCACTCCCGTATCAAGCATCAGGTACTGGCCCTTCATGCCCAGCAGCTGCCCCGAGGTTTCTGGCCGAGCGGTGGCATCGAGAGCCACCAGCCGGGTCGGCGCCTCCGGCAGAGGGTAATCGAAGCGGGCCACTGTCGTCTCCTCGGGCACCCGCATGCTATCGGCGCCGAACCGTTCGCGCAGTGCCGCAAGCTCCGGTGCGAACTCCTCGAGCAGCCGATCGCGCCATGCGGGCAGATCCTGGCTCGGCAGCGGTCCGCGCAGCATGCGCTGCCAGGCGGTGCGATCACTGACCCGCTGGCGCAGCAGTGCCTCCACCAGCCCGGCCTGCCGACGCGACGCCACCTCGAGGATCGGCAGCGCCTAGCTGGCCCCCTGCTCGAGCCAGCGCCCGGGCAGTCGCCCGGCCCGGGTGATCCCCACCTTGAGCCCGGAAGTATTGGCCAGATAGACGACATGGGGTGTGAAGCAGTGGCGCTCGCCCCATGCCGGCTCGCGACAGGTTCCCAGATGGTAGTGGCAGGTTTCCGGTCGCACGATACAGCTGTCACAGCGTGCCAGCCGGCTGGCGCACTCGCTGCAGTAGCCGCCGGCAGCCAGCCGGGTCGCCGGGCGCGCGCAGTGCAGGCAATATCGCTGGCCGGTAGGCCGCAGGGTCAGCATCTCGCCCAGCCGCTCGTTGAGTGCCAGTGCATGCTCACCCAGCTGCAGGGTGTAGCCTGCCGGCAGGCCGGGCTCGATCAGCAGGCGCTGCAGGACACCACGCATCGCCACAGGGCGAAGTCCGGCCAATTCAGTTGACCCATTTCAGGCGCTCGCCCTCGGCATTGCCCTCCCGATCACTCGAGCAGCCCTCCCGATCGATGTGTCCGATGCGCTCGTCGACCGGCACGTCATGGTGATGTTCGTACTTGAGCACCGCTTCCAGACAGAGCTCGAGCTGCTGCTCGCTGAGCAGGCGGCCATCGGGCCACTTGCGCCGCTCCACGGCCTGTCTGAGGCTGGTATAGATGTCGGGCGTCATGCGCTCGATCATCCCGTCGAAGGTCATGTCACTCATGATGAAGATATCCCGAATGGAGAGATTCACTGGTGCAGGCGGCCCGGCGTCATCAGCCAGGCCAGCGCCAGTCCGCACAGCAGGCCGCCCAGATGGGCCTCGTTGGCAACGTGGCCAAAGCCCAGCCGGGCCGTGATATCGGTCATGGTAATCACCAGCCAGATCAGCATGAAGACCATCAGCGCCTGGGGAATCTGGTAGCCGCGCTCGGGGCGTCGCCGCGCGCTCAGCCAGACGAATCCCAGCAGGGCATAGTCGACGCCGGACATGCCGCCGAACAGCACCGTGCCGGTCGCATACTGGGCCAGATTGGCAGCCACCGCCGGCACCAGCAGCAGCAGTAGCGTTCGACCGACGCCCTCGATGCGTTCGACCTGACGGCCAAAGTACCACAGCCACAGCATGTTGAAGATCAGGTGCATCCAGCTGAAGTGCAGCAGCGCGGGCGTCACCAGCCGCCACAGCTGTCCGCTTGCCAGCGCTGCCCCGAGGGTGCCGGCCTGCAGCTGATTGTCCTGTACGCTCAGCGGCACGATGGTCAGCCGGCCCAGCACCCCATCCCCCAGCAGCTGGAAGGCGATGAAGACCAGGCAGCACACCAGCAGGGTCAGTGTGACCAGCGGAGCACCCCGCAGGGCATCGACCACCCCGCTCGACGGTTTGCTGACCGGCGTCTCCGGAAGCAGTGACTCGCCCTGCTGCCAGCGCTCGATCAGCTCTCGGGCCTGCTGCTGATGCGCGTCATCCAGCAGCCAGATCCGCTGCTCCTCGTCATCGCGGTCGTAATGATGGGTAATGCGATGCGCCCACAGCGCCTGGCGCAGGGACCCGAGATCCCGATCGTGGGGAAAGCGCAGCATCGTCGGCATGCCTGCTCCTGATCTGCTCCGGGGTATTGCCGACCTTCCAGCAAAAAAATACCCGGCGGTTGGAGCCGCCGGGCAAGAGCAAGGGATCATTCAAGGGAACACCTACTCTGACGGCGGCCGGATTCAAAAGTTCCCGACGGAATTCCGAATTGGCCGATTTTTTTCCGTGTCGGGATCGGAATCGGCCAGCGACAGCCAGACAAGTCGGTCGGCACTGAGTCCGGAATGACCATCGAATCGGTAGGCGACCAGCCGACCGCACCTGACCGCACTGTAGTCCAGACAGGCGATATTGGCCGTGGGCAGGGCCGGCACCCCCTCGCACCAGTAGTGACCGATGAACAGCGGTCGCTCTCCGGCAGCATAGTGTACCAGCCGCCGGCGCTCGTGTTCGCTCAGCCGGCGTGATTCGAGATCACGGGGCAGCGGGTCGGGCTGAAAGACGATATCACCATAGGTGACCGGGTCGACGGCCCAGAAATGAACGCGAAAGGTATGGCGCACGCTGCCATCCCGCGAGCGAATCGCTCGCCCCCGCGGGAGCGGCAGATGGACGCCCCGGGTAACACGGTCGAGCAAACGCTGCTCGAAGGTCCCGGCATGGCGGGCAGCGGCCAGGAAACGGTGGTCGATTCGCCCATCCGGGTACTGCTGCAGAAACGGCCGCAGCAGCGCTTCATCCCAGCAGGCGTGAACCACCCGACAGCGGGCATACTCGAGACACAGCGGCATCTGCAAAAACCAGCGCAGATGATCACGCCACTCATGCTCCCGACCCCTGAACTGCGCCAGGGTCTCGTGCAGGATCCGGGCACTGCGTGGCTCCCGCGGGGCTACTGCCTCGCCGCGCTCGTCCAGGCAGTGCCGCAGCGCATAAGCCTCGTGATTGCCCATCACCACCCGGGCCGCACCGGCCTCTACCATGCGCCGGACCACCCGGAGCGTCAGCCGGATACGCGGCCCCCGGTCGATCAGATCACCCAGAAAGATGGCCAGCCGCCGGGGGTGGCGATAGACGCCCTGCTCCTGCCGGTAACCGAGCTTCTCCAGCAGTGCCACCAGGGCGGTGCCGCAACCGTGGACATCGCCGATCAGGTCGAATCCTTCGCACTGTTCTGCCTGCATGGCCACCATTATAACGCGCTTGCGGCCCCGACTTCAGTCATGCAAGCGACTGCTCCAGCCGAGCTTGCTGCGACAGGCCTCGAAGAAGCTGTGGCCGGGAGGATGGATCAGCCGCAACTGCTCGGGCTTGCGCTCGATCCGCAGGACATCATCGGGCTGAACCACCATGCGCATGTGGCCATCACAGCTGATCTGCAGTTCGACATCGGCCCCCTGAATCACCCGCACGGCAATGCTGCTGCCGGAATCGACCACGATCGGGCGGCTCGAAAGCGTATGCGGGAACATCGGCACCAGCACGATCGCCTCCATCTGCGGATGCAGGATGGGCCCGCCGCCGGACAGCGCATAGGCAGTGGAACCGGTTGGTGTCGCCACGATCAGGCCATCGGAGCGCTGACTGTAGACGAACTGCTCATCGACGAAGAGCTCGAACTCGATCATCCGCACGGCCGCCGCCGGATGCAGCACCACATCATTGAGGCCGCTGGCCGAGCCGATCAGCTCACCATTGCGATAGAGCGAGGCCTGCAGCAGAAAGCGGTACTCCGTCTCGTAGCGACCCTCGAGCACCTCGGTCACCCGGGCTTCCAGCTCATGGGGCGAAATGTCGGTCAGAAAGCCCAGTCGCCCACGATTGATGCCCAGCACCGGCGTATTGCTGTAACAGAGCGCCCGGGCCGCACCAAGCAGGCTGCCATCGCCGCCGATCACGATCACCAGGTCACACTGCGCGCCCATTTCCTCGCGGGTCGCCCGGGCCACATTGCAATTGCTCAGGCCATCGGCCAGACGAGCCTCGATGCTCAATCGGCAGCCGCGCCCTTCGAGAAAGCCGATCAACCGATTCAGCGTTTCCACGACATGATCGCTGCCCAGACGGCCGATCAGACCGATATGTTTGAATTGCTCCATGCGCTTATCCAGGCTCATGCTTGGAGCCGCATTATGCGGGCGCGACAGGGCGTCGGCAAATGCCCGCTCGCCTCCCCTTCACCGGATCCGGGCTGATGAACACCGAGACTCACAGTCATCCGCTGCTGCGCGATCTGGCATGGCTGATTGACACGCCACCGCTGCTTGAGAGCCGTCTGCCGGGTGCCCCCGCCCGCGCTGCACTGGGTCTGGAGGATCGGCAGCAGCGTCACCGCTGGTTCGAGGCGCTCGCGCAGGACCTTGCCGATCTGGAGCAGCATGTCGGGGCGGAGCCGTCGTTGCGGCTGGGCATTTACGTCGAGCGGCTGTGGCAGATCATTCTGGCACGCGCGCCCGCGACCCGGCTGCTGGCGCACAATCTGCCGATCACCCGGAACCGGCGCACCCTCGGCGAGCTCGACCTGCTGTACGAGGACCGCGAGCGGGCAGCACCGATTCATCTCGAGGTAGCCATCAAGTTCTATCTCGGCCTGCCCGAAGGGCCCGGCACCGCTACCGCCCAGTCCCGCTGGATCGGCACCGGCGGCCCCGACAGCCTCGCCCGCAAGCATCTGCATCTGCTGACCCACCAGACCCGGCTGGGCCGGACAGCGGAGGCACGTGATGCGCTGAGCGAATTCGGTGCACCGCCACTGCGCTGCCGGATGGCGCTGCAGGGGGCGCTGTTCTATCCATGGCAGCGTCGCACGGGCAGGATTGACGATGCCACGCGCCTGCCGGAGCTGACCGGCATGCCGGCACCGGCCGGCGCCCATCCCGCTCATCCGGCCGGCGTCTGGCTGCGCTGGCGGGACTGGCCGCACTTCGTGACCACCCTGCAGCTGACCGGAGTGGCGCAACTCTGGCGACCACACTGGCTGGCGCTCCCGGGTCCGGATGAGCTGCTGTTTCCGGAGTCGCTGCTGCCGGAGCTGCGTCAGGCGCATGCCCGACATGCCCTGCCGCTGCAACTGGTGGTCGGCAGCGATCGACTCGCCCCACTGCGCGTCATGCTGGTGCCCGATGAGTGGCCATTGCAGATTCCGCTACCGCCACGGCGCACCCCGGGCTCGCGTCGCCGGGGGCTACCGCTGGCCCCCTGGCCACGCTGAAGAGTGCTCAGGAGGAAGAGTGCTCAGGAGGATGAATCGGAGGCCCGTGCCGGCGCCACCGGGTAGCGACGCTGCCACCAGCGGTTGAACAGCAGGGCCGCCAGGATGATGGCGCCCCCCAGCCCGAGCCGCAACGGATCGGCATCGTGATTCCAGATCACCAGGTTGACCACCAGCCCCGCCGGGATCAGGGCGTTGTTCATGATCGCCAGGGTACCGGCATCCACCCGGCAGGCGCCCTGATTCCACAGGAAATAACCCAGCCCGGATGCGACCAGCCCCAGCCAGAGCAGCACGCCCCACTGCAGCGGCGTGGTCGCCGGACGCGACATGTCGCCCCACAGCAGCCATGCCGGCAGTACCAGCAGCAGCGCACCGATATAGAACCAGCCGAACAGATGAATGGCCGGCACCTCCAGGCGGGTGCGCAGCATCAGGCGGCGGTAACCCACCTGGCCGACGGCAAAGCAGAGGTTGGCGGCCTGAACCATGGCAAAACCCAGCCAGTACGCCTCGTTCACGCCCTGATAACGGATCACGGCGGCGCCCAGTACCGACAGTCCTGCCGTTACCAGATAAAAGGGACGAAACCGACCGGCCAGCAGATCATCGATCAGCGCGATATAGACCGGTGTGAAGATGGTGAAGAGCAGGATCTCGGGGACGCTCAGCAGCACGAAGGAGTGATAATAGCTGACATACATCAGCCCCAGCTGAATGGCGCCGATGCCCATCAGGGCCCAGCGGATATTCATGGGCACCCGGCGCGGCCGCAGCATGGGCAGAAACAGCAGACAGGCCAGCGTAATGCGTGTCAGTACGGCAAAATAGCTGTCTACCTGTCCGGCAAGATAGACACCGATCAGACTGAAGGAGAAGGACCACAGGATCGTGACGCCGACAAGCAGGGACATGCAAGGTTAACCCCAAGAGGCATATGAAGTTGACTGATTTTACGGCAATCGAATCGCTGATGCGAACCATCACGCACATGGACTTCCACTCCCGCCCCGGCCCGGGGTCGCTCAGCGGCTGGGCCGGCCACGGCCACGGGCAGGTCAGTGTCGCGTCAGCCCGAACGCCGGCAGGAGAAAGCATCCTGCGCTTTCACGAACAGGGCGAGTTCACCCCCGAGGGCGCAGACGATCGCGGCATGCCCTTTCACAATGTTTATCGCTGGACCTTCCTGGGTGATCGCCTGGCACTGCATCACGAGCGTCGCGGCGCCGATGAAGCGGTCTGGCTGTTCGACCTGGTGGCCGATGCACGGCACGAAGGACTGATCAGCGCCAGCCCGCATCCCTGTGGCGAAGATAGCTACCGGGCCTGCCTGACTGCCGGCGAGCACGGTTTCGAGCTGGAATGGATCATTACCGGACCGGTCAAGAACGAACACCTCTACTACCGCTACGAGGGTACCCGAGCGTCATGAGCCCGCCGAGCCACCAGGTCGGTGCCGGGGTTGCAAGGACGCCTTCTCATCGCCACAACACGGGTTCATGCCACTCGGTCGTCATCATTTGTCCGGGCGATCGGAGCTACAGCCATCAATAGCTTTTTACTATAAAAATGGATAGTCAAAAACAATCGCCAGGGTTGAGCCAAGCTAATTCAGACTCGGCGCCAGTAGTCTTAGACTAAAGTAGCTTTTGGTAGACGTCGCGAGGGCGGCGTAACACTAACCGAGACAGGAGATGTAAATGGAACTGAGCAATCGCGAAGGTCAGGAAGTGCCACAGGTGACCTTCAAGCAGCGGCGCAACGGCCAGCTGGTCGATGTCGAGAGCAAGGACATCTTTGCCAACCGCACCGTGGTCGTGTTCGCACTGCCCGGCGCCTATACGCCGACCTGCTCCTCGACCCACCTGCCCCGGTACAACGAGCTGGCGGACAAGCTGTTTGCCAACGGGGTGGATGAGATCGTCTGTCTCTCGGTCAACGATCCCTTCGTCATGGAAGCGTGGGGCGAGCATCAGGAAGCCAGCAACCTGACCCTCATTGCCGACGGTAACGGCGAGTTCACCGAAGGCATGGGCATGCTGGTCGACAAGTCCGATCTGGGCTTCGGTCGCCGCAGCTGGCGCTATTCCATGCTGGTCAAGAATGGCCGCATCGAGAAGATGTTCATCGAACCGGAAAAGCCCGGCGACCCCTTCGAGGTTTCGGATGCCGATACCATGCTGGACCATCTCAACCCCAGCGCGGGCCGGCCCAGCTTCGCCACCGTTTTCTCCAAGCCGGGCTGCCCCTACTGCGCACGCGCCAAGCAGATGCTGGTCGATCATCACATTGCCTATGAGGATATCTCCATCGGCAATCGCGACATCACCACCCGCTCGGTGCGCGCCATGACCGGCAACGCCACGGTTCCCCAGGTATGGATCGATGGCAAGCACATCGGCGGTGCAGAAGAAGTGGCCGCCCATTTCGGTGAGAAAGCACCCGTCTGAGCGTATTCCGCTCATCCGGCCGACCGGGCCCGGGCAGTGCCCGGCCGCTGGAAGACTGATCAGGGCAGTGCTGGTGCACTGCCCTTTTTCATGCCCGTTCGACGAATGCCGGACAT
Organism: Kushneria sinocarnis; assembly: GCF_003633775.1. Taxonomy (GTDB): domain Bacteria; phylum Pseudomonadota; class Gammaproteobacteria; order Pseudomonadales; family Halomonadaceae; genus Kushneria; species Kushneria sinocarnis. The sequence goes on along the minus strand of NZ_RBIN01000007.1, from coordinate 172,799 downwards.
TAAAAAACCGCCACACGGGGTGGCGGTCGAAAGGAACAGTAAGCCAGACGCACTCCTTCGCGACTGAAGAAAGAGCGTCTACCGGTTATGACACCACCCATCCGGTTTTTCTCCCGGACGTTACAAATTTATAACTCTTGCCCGGCAAAGCGGGATGCCGCAGACAGCGATTCATGGCACAGGACAGGCTTCAGCGTGAAATGCTGAAAAAAACCGTACCGGCTTGATTTGGATCATTAGCAGAAAACCGACAGCCAGCTAGCTTCAAGGAAGTCGGACGTTACCGGCAGCCACTCGGCGCACGGTTCTGTTCGGCACGTCACGATTTCCGGTCGAAAATGCGACACGCAAGGAGGCTGTCCCATGTTTCATCATTCCTCGCATCTGCAGTATCCGGTTCGGGTCGATGAGCCCAATCCCCAGTTCGCCATGATGCTGCAGCAGGCCATCGGCGGGATCGAAGGCGAGATCCGTGTGGCCATGCAGTATTTCTTCCAGGCCATGGGCGCCCGCGGCGATGACCGAATCCGCGACATGCTGATGTCGACGGCGACCGAGGAGCTCTCGCACATCGAAATGCTGGGCCATGCCGTGGCACTCAATCTGGAAGGGGCGCCGCTCTCCTACCAGGAAGCCACTGCACAGGACCCGGTCATGAATGCCATCCTGGGCGGCGCCAATCCGCGCCACCTGCTCTCCTCGGGTCTTGCCGCACTGCCGGTCAATGCCAATGGCGTGCCCTTCGACATGAGTCACGTCTATGCCACGGGCAACATCGCCGCCGACATGAACGCCAACGTGGCTGCCGAGTCGAGTGGCCGGGTACTGGCCTCGCGGCTCTACAACTGGACCGATGACAAGGGCATGAAGGATTTCCTCTCCTTTTTGATTGCCCGGGATACCTATCATCAGCAGCAGTGGCTGGCCGTGATCGAGGAGCTGGGCGGTCTGGAAGAGAACCTGCCGATCCCGAATTCGACGCCAACCGAGCACGAGGCCACCGAGCACTCCTATTACTATCTCAATACCCTGATGGACAAGGAGGCGCCTCAGGGCCGCTGGAGCCAGGGCCCCTCGCTGGATGGTCGCGGCGAGTTCTCGGCCAGGCAGCAGCCCGAACCGAAGGGTCAGGAACCGTCACTGGGCAAGGCCCGCCCCGGCTCCGGCGCCCAGCAGCAGCAGATGTAACCTGCCGGCAGACCGTGGTCCGGTGCCCTGCGCCGGCCCACGGGCATGGTTTGCCGCATTACCGGGCCGATCATTGCCGGGCCCGGAAATGCGGCCTTCCGGCCACCGTCATTCCGGCGGCAGCGAACCATGCTACCGCACCGAACGGACACAGCGATTGACCCGTTACACTCCCTCCTTTACATTGCGGGCTTCAGGCCATTTCATCCGGCCGGTCGAGCGGGCATAGCTCAGTTGGTAGAGCATCAGCTTCCCAAGCCCAATCGCAAACGACCCACCTGATTTAAATCAATCACTTACGCTTGGCTTCGCGCAACGTGATTGACCTTTATTGACCATGAAGCACAGGTAACTGACGGCTGTGGTCACATTTTCGTCACATAGCTCCAAGGCCGCTGAGACATGCAAAAGGCATGATCTTAGCGGCTTTTTTATGCATGAGGGTTATCAGGCATGCGGACATGCCTGATGGTCTTTATGTATGATGCCACGGGATGGGCTCTCCATCCTCATCGTGGAAGACAACATCGCCATCGCTTTGCTGGCCTCGCGGCCATAAAGGCTTCAAGGATTTGTTACAGGCCTTTCTGATCTTTTCCAAGCGGCTCGAAAGCTCTTCTGCTCGAGCCTCAGCATTTATCAATCGATCGTAAAGATCCTCACGGCTCATCTCGTCTAACGGATTCATGATATAGCGCCTCTTGAGTTAAGAGATCGACAGATTATCTAAATTACGCTAACCGCCACAACTGGTGGGCCAACATGATCAGGATGGGCAGCAAGAGCCCAGGGCGTACCGAGTACCTGTGGCGACATCTGATCGAACGACGATCAATGCCGACGTGGATTAATAAGCGGTGATCAGGCCGGCCATTCAACAGCGTTGACGGCCTCAACGGTATCAGCCGCCAGGATCTCGTCTTCAAGCCGTTGGCGCTTACCTGTGACCGGAGCCACGGCGCTTCGGTAAAGCTTCACTTTTGCCATAACCTTCTGTACCAGTTCATCGAGACTGATGCCCCGCCCTTCGGCGATCCCCGAGAGAAGCGGCGTCGGCGATGAGTTATCCGTCTGATATGCCTCGGCCTCGGCTTTCTGTTCAGTCCATGTGTCGATCTCGAACTGCGGGTACTGCTGCCGGATCGACTGCACTGCGGCTTCGGCGGCTCGGTTGATTTCGGCGAGTTTACCCTGCTTGGTTTTCTCCAGCTTCTCTTCTGCGGTGGGTGCATTCTGCCAGTTGATCGTTGCCATCAGACCGTCACCTCGCGTTCCTGTTTCTCGTCCTCGGCCGCGTCAACCCCGTACCAGTGCAGCAGCGTGACTGTCAGATCACCATCGACACGCTCGGCAGCCACGACTGGGCAGATCGGGAGATAATCAGCAGTGATCGAATCAGCGCGACCATCCGGCATATTCTGGAAGTTAAAGGTTTCCTGATGGCCATTCATATGGGCGATGACCTTGTCATCGCCTAATTCGTATTCCGCTGAAAGATCACTACGCTGCGGTATGTAGATAATCTTCATTTCCAGTACCCCGTTGCAGTCATGGTTACTGTGATGGTGTCAGACGTTTCAGCATCACCCCCGGCATACCATATCCGCAACGAGGCCGTAGCTTCAGACAGGGAAGAGGTTAAAAAAATGCTGTTGTATGTGCTCAAGCCGGTGCCTGAGAACGGATCATTTACAGAGCCAGTAGGACTGATAAAGGAGTACGATAATGAAGGTGGGAGAGCGAACATTGCTGGAAAGCCCCAAAGTCCTCCGAACCTATAGCCGTCTAAGGCGGCGCATACGTATTTATCAATTGTGCAAATTAACGTCCTATCCGAAAATTTCGTATACCTACCATTTTGTGTTGTGCCGGTCTCAATAATATACGCCCCGTCAACTCGAGGCATTGCTCCAAAATTGGCAGCAGCGCCGCCGGACAGCTTCGGGTATCGACTGTCAGAATATGTTGCCGCTGACCCGAGTCCCAGCAACGTCCGAAAATCGGCATTACCGTTTGTCATGGCTTCAATAATGGCTGATACCAGCGCATTGCCATCACCCACCTTGGCATCGCTGAGTTGTGCCAGCTGAGCCAGAGCTCCCAACCCTAGTGCCGAGCGAACATCAGAAGCTTCCCCATTAATCGCATCAGTCAGCATACCCAGGCCAATCGTTTGCAGAAGCGTGGCCTGGTCACCCACCGGCGCCTCTGCCAGCGTGTCGATGGTTGAGAGCACACCGAGCGCCTGATTCTCGCCAATCTGAATAGTGCCAAGCTGGGCCTTTATAATGTCGCGGACCTTTTGCCAAGCCTCATTGAGCGTCGCCTGCAACTGCTGCTGATCGACGGTTGTGTCGTCTGCCATATTGTCTCCAGGCAATAAAAAACCCCGCTGAACGGCGAGGCTGGAAGTGAATACGGTGAGCCGCTCTACTGGATGAAATAAGGAATCTTGCCGAATACGATCAGATTGTAGGCGGTCTGTCCGCCGCCAAGGTTTGGCAGCGTGTCGTAGTTCGGCGTTGCACGACCGCCGCGGTCGTTGTAGCCGTTGAACTCGGAATGAAGATCCTGGTTAACGCCGTAGAAGAGTCCCAAGCGGTAATTGAAACGGTCGCCGTTCTTCTCGACTATGATCTTTCCCAGGGCGCCGAAATCCGGGCTGCGCAGCCACAGCATCTGATTCAGCGTCGATAGTAGCGGCCAAGAGTTGGAGTCAGGGGGTTCGACATCTTCGCCGTTGTTGTAAAAGCCGCCGTCATACCTGACTGTCGAGCCATCGTTATCACCCCAACGGCGGTAGCTGAATTGGCCCTGCAATGAGAACGGGAACTTTCTTGAATCAAATACCTGCTGGCCACCTTCATTCCTGATCAGCAGACCATAGTCGTCGCTGGATCGCACCTCACCATTCTGGCTGAAAACGGCATATTTGATACGTCCCTCAATCGACTCGACAAAGCCAAAGTTGCCGTAACCCGTGTATCGATTTGAAGCGCAAACCTTGAAACCCTGCCAGTTACCAGGACTTCCGACTACGTACCCGAATATCACGCAGCCCTTGACGCTGTACCCGCATATAAACGGTGGCTCATGAGTTGTAATCGTATTCTGGAAGTTGATCTGGTGTGCCCGATACCAGTACAGGGATTGCCCTGAATCTCCATCACGATAGCTGGTGAATGTCACGTCCCCCGTTTCATGCAGAAAGCAGCACGGATTGCTACCGTCGATCAGTACATCGCCTGACGCGTTTTCGAATAGTGCTCCATAGGTCGCCATGAAATCACCTGAACAGAATGACGGTTACATAGATTTGGGAACGCTCCTGCTCATCAACACGGAAGTGATAATGACCCTCGAAATCGTACTCCCACCTCAATGTGTCGCCGTCAATGTGGAATTTCTGCATTAGGAACGGGGGCTGGCTCTGCCCCCATTTGCCTGCCGAGGCTTTGGTTCCGCCGTAACCGGACACGATGAAGAAACCGTTCTGCCCGAGCCCGGGTATGTGCCTGCTCCCGTTTGGCGTATCCACCAGAAAATAATCGACCACACGCACCATGTTCTCGGTCGAGTCGAACCAGGGGTTGCCGTCCTCTCCGAAAACCTGCAGCCCGTAATCCGCCATCAGAGCCTCCCCAGCTTGATGCGAGTAGTGCCGGAAGAGTCCTGAACTGTCATGGTTTCGCCATTCCAGCGCATACCGCCCCCGTCAGAGCTGGTCGAGTTGAATTCGTAGGAGCCGTCTTCTCGAAGGGCGAATGAGGGACGCCCGTTGTAGCCATCCACGGTCGAGATAAGTTTGGCGGCCTGGATCTCATCAGTTCTGAGGAACTTGGTCTTGATGTACCCGTCTTCGATCAGGGTCTCCCCGGTGTCGGTGACGATCTTGCCGACGTTGAGTTGACCGATAAGAGACTCAGGCATCACGACGCGACCATCCTCTACCACGAACGCCAGCACGTGCTCGCCACTCACTTCGTTGTAGATGTAGAAGCGGTCAGCCACGGCGCCGATCTCGGCTATCTCGCCGTCAGAGCGCATGCCCAGCACCGCCTTCCGGCCATCGACATCGACAGTGCGAATCGCGGCAGCAGTGAAACCGTCAGTTTCCGGGTCATAGATGGTGTAGAGATCGTCCTCGACCTGTGCCTGGCCCGTCTGCAGCGTCGTGACCTGCTGGGCGAGATTTGCCCGCACCACCTGCTCGACCCGCAGCGTCGAAGCGCTCGACTCTCCTGCGGCCTTGAGCAGCAGCATCTTGAGCGCCTGCTCGTCGTTGCCCTGCTGCAGCTCGCTGATGGCCTGCCCGTTGCTCTCAAGCTGCTGCCGGTAGCCGTCGAGATCGGCATCGACCTGCTCAAGCACACCCGGAGAAACGCCCTCGACGATGGACTGATAGAGCCGGTCCTTGCTCTCTATATCTCCTTCCAAGGCATTTATAATATCCGAGAAATCGGCCTTCGTTTCGGCCTGCACCGGGTACCAGTCACTGACGCCATAGGCGTTGTAGCCACGCACGTAATACTGATAGACCGTGCCGGAGTTGAGGCCGGAATCAACCAGTGTCGTTGACGTGCCGAGAAATGTGGCATTGCCCTCGATCTGCTCGTCATCCAGCGCCGTCAGTGATCGGTAGAACTGATAAAGCTGCTGCGTGCGAGTTCTACTGGTCGGTAACAGCGTCAGAGAGAATGTGCCTCGCTGAACGTCAACGCTGTCCGGTGGCGCCGGCATTAGCATCGAGGCGATCGTTGTGACTCGCACGGACCATGGCGAACGCCGACCGGTGCTACTGATCGACGCGACCCGGAACTGCCATTCACCGGAAGAAACGTCACGCACATCGACACTGGTCCGTGTCGTGGTGCCGAGATCCTGCCAGACCACATCATTGGGGCCCATTGTCTGAGCCACATATGACTGCACGCGCGGATCATCAGCAGGCGTCCATGACACAATCAGTGCCTGGTGGCTATTGCCACCGGCGAGATAAGTATAAGTCTCAACCGTGATATTCAGCGGCGCGACAATTGGGCCTGTCGGCAGCAGCGTGGTTGGGCTGTCCGGCACCTGCAGGTTCTGCTCAACGCGGGCGTACTTGTTGGGATCGTGCTCAAGTGCCGTAACGGTGAACCGCTTGCCGGTATCCTTCTCGGCTATAGAGACGATGCGGAATTTGCGCGGACCAACGCTGTCGCTGGAGATCATCCAGACAGCATTGGCAACCGGCACTGCGCTGAGAGAGCTATCAAGCGTGACCCGATTGCCAACGATGCTGCTGATCCCCTTACGCTCGCGAGACCCGTTGGGCAGCATGACGGTGACGGCGCGATTGTCACCGAGATCGGCATCCGGAGCCCGGTCGAGCATCAGCTCGGTAGTCGTTGACTCACCGGTCAACCGGCCGTGCAGTCGGGCGCCCTGATAGCTCGGGTCGTTGATGTCGATGATCTGACCCGGCTCAAGCCCGTAGACATTGAGCCCCACATCAAACTCGATGGTGTCGCGTTCATTGCGCTCACTGTACAGCGTCCACAGGCCAAGACGGCGTGCCTGACCGCGACTGGTGCATCCGAAAGCAGTGATGTCGGTCTGTACCCAGCCGTATTTCTGGATAGCATCGGCATCCTCGACGACCTCGACTGCCTGCCGGTAGTTATCCTCCGGGTCATTCCAGGTGACCAGCGCGACGCTGTGCCGGGTTCGCAGACGCGACTGTGTGTACTTGAACTCGCCATCTGCAATATCGGACGGGCCGAAATGACGTGAAGCGTCCTGCGGGGCATCCTGTACCGGCTGTATAGCGTCGCCGCTCCAGTAAAGCATCCCCCGGAATGCAGAGGCGAGCGTATTCAGCACTTCATACGCTTCGCGGCGACTGTTGATAACAGTGTTCATGGTAAAGCGCGGTTCGTCCGCACCGTAACCATTGGGCACCAGCTCGTCGCAGTACTGCGCGATCTGGTACAGGCTCCACTTGTCCACGTTCTGCAGACCGGCGCCATACCGGTTATTGGTAGCGATGTCGTAAAATATCCACGCCGGGTTATTGGTCCACGCCTTCTTGAATTGGCCGGACCAGATGCCGCTGTACTCACGTGTTTCCGGGTCATAATTGTCCGGCACGGACACGATCAGTCCGCGGATCTGATAGGCCCGATTCGGGATACTGGAGCCAAACTGTTTGGCATCGACCTTGAGCGCGATATAGGCACTATCCGGATAGATGAACTTGCCGTCGATGATGGTGGTGTAATAGAACCAGTACGTGGCGTCCTGAATGGTCGAGTCATCGTCATGATCGTCAGTCAGGCGGCGCAACCGAATATCCCACGGCCCATTACCGGGCAATTCGATGCGGTGAGACTCCGGGTACTGGCTGGTCGTCTTTCCATCGATGGTAATGGTCTTGCGCTGCGACCAGTCGCCGCCATCGGCACGCACGTCCACTGCCATCTCGACAGTCGATCCATGCAAATCGCCGTCATCGGCATCCTGCTGCGTCAGACGCTGCACGCCGACCGTTACACGAACGGCATCGGCATCCAGATTGGTCACCGATCGGACCAGCGGACTACCCTTCGTCAACTCGGTAGAAACATCGGTCTGGTTCTCGACGCTTGAGAATCCATTCACGATGTCCTGATCCGGCGTGCCCTCACGGAACTCCCATTCGATGCCGTCGAAGTTGTACGTGCCGTCATCGGCCATCAACGGTGTCTCGTCGATGAATATCGACTGCTCGCCATTGACAAGACCTTCGATGGGACCCTCGCACATCAGATCAATGATGCGCGCGACGGTATTGGCCTGCAGCGTGTTGGGATCTTCCTGGGCAACGCGGCCACCACCGCCGCCGCCCTTGCCGCCTTTCTGACCGACAATCTCGACCATGCCTGCCTCACATCTTCTCTGCGGTCAGGCTCGCGGAAATCACCACTGAGCCCGTTTTGATCTCGCCCACGACAATGGGGACCGGGAGACCCTGAGCGCTGTTGTTCACCGGGCCATCAAAAAGGAAAGATGGGCGCTCCTCGACATCGGCCTTGTCGCCGTAATCGCCGGTCTGCGGGGTCTTGGTAAGCGCCTGGGATATGCCGGTCAGTGCCAGTGACGCGCCCATGGTTGCGATCGTGGCACCGGAGAGCAGCGTCGATCCGCCAATAGCCAGCCCGGCCGGCCCCAGTGCAAACGATGCGCCGATCAGCGCCGCGCCGGCGATGGCCTTTCCTGCGCCATCCCCCGCACCCTGAATAGCGGGCAGGATATGCATTTCTCGCTGCCTGCCGAACCCGACCTGCACGGTTTGCTCGTCCAGCGTTTCGCCGTCATCAAGAGATCCCATAACAACTTGCCATTCCGCTTCGCCAATGGCATCGCTGAACCCTTTGATCTGGCAGGAAAGCGCTCTTACAGCCTCGGCCGGATCACGGACATCCAACGAAAAAGGACCGCCGAAGCGGTCCTGCAGGGAGCCATGCAGATGCACATCCTTCATGTCATCTCCCGGTGTCGGTAGTAGTGAGTGATGTATGACTGCCAGCGATGAATCGGCGTGCGATGACTGGTGCGGGTATGGTCAACCGGGCGCCGGGCAGTAACGTGGTGCATGATCAGGTCACCGCCCATGTAGATCGCGCCATGACTGGGCACCTTCGAATTAATCTGCATCCAGAGCATATCGCCCGGGCGCACATCGCCTGCCTCGATCTGCTCGAAGCCGGCCTGTTCGACCCCATCGCGGTAAAGATCCTGCCCGTTGCGCCACCACTCCCAGCTGCGGGGAAAATCCGGCAACTCGATACCCTGCTCCAGCCAGTAGTAGTCGCGGATCAGCGAATAGCAATCGGTGACGCCATGCACAAAACCCCGCCCGATCAGCGGCTGACGCTCGACCTGATCGCCGAACCACGTGATCTCGGTGGCGTTGACGCCATCGGTGGCAATGACTCCCCAGGGCACGCCCATTGCCATCTGAGAGCGCATATCGCCCTCTGACGGGCACTGCGGATAGTCGGGATGGCTATGCACCACAGCCAGCAATCCGCGCCTGTGAGCCGCTGCCATTTGCCTTTTTGATACACGAAATGTACTTGTCGGGTCATCGGCACAGTTATTGACCTGCCTGCATTCACCATCAGCCAGAATCAAAAAAGCCGCCTCGTTGGGGTAGGCGGCTATGGATGCGTCGCGGATCTGATCGCAGTGCTGAGAGAACATCAGTGCCTATCCTCACCCGATCTATTCATCGCGTCCAGTTTTTGGTGATGAGCACCGTACAATGGCCCCTTCCTGATGCTTTCGGAAACCTTCCTGTTCATATCCTGCAAGCGATGTGGGCTGGAAACATTACGTGCGGGTGCGCGGTCTTCCCATGGTTTGATAGACATCGATCTTACCTCATGTGGTTGACGTTCTTGCGAGCCCGGGGAATCCCCGAAAGGGCAGCCGGCCATTTTCGCCGAATCGTTTTTTGCAGCCGTGGTTCAGGTCTTTCGGGCACACGTCCTCGGCTGGGTCTCCGACTTCATTGCCCTGAAGGTCGTAGTAACGGTCGCCAGCGTAGGGGCACGTGACACCCTCGTAGACGAATTTCTCACCGTCCCAGTACCTATAGGTATGCGTACAGGTGTCGCGAATGCACTGTCGGAACGGCACCTGCCGACCCTGCTGATCAAGCGCCATTGTCAGCTCGAACTTGATATGCGTCCGGCTCTGCTCTTTCTTGCGCTCGATTCGATAGGTCTGCGAAGGAAAAGTCTGTAGCGGGTCGGGATCACTACCATCATCAAGGCATTTGCGGAATGTCTTGATGCGGGTAACCTGCGCCCCTTCCAGATCGTCGGCGCCGATGATCAGCGACATCCAGTCCCGATCGAGTGCCGTTACCTTGAGCTCCGGTCGCGGCTGCTTTCCCTGAGTCGTCCATTCAAAGCCCGTAGCCTCAACAGGGATGGGTTGATAAGTGTAGCCATTGAACTGAAGCGGGTTCCCGTCCTCGTCCGTTTCGTTGGTGAACCTCAGAGTGCCACCATTCCAGCGTGAGGCGTCCAGCTCGAACAACTGAACCACGTGATCGGTTGATAGCAGTTGCGATTCACGGGCAATGATCTCGCTCACACGAAAACCTCCCGGAATGTTGCCGTCAGCTGGTAAAGGCCGAAGTCGGTATAGGTGTATTTCGGGTCCTTGCACTTGACCGTTACTGTCCTGTCGTCATCAGGAATCGACCACTGAAACGGCTCGCTTCCCCTTTTCGAAACCAGAAACGAGTACAGCTCGTCGAACTCTTCGCGGCGCAGCAGGTTCCACGTCAGGGACCACTGATCCCGGATCGAGTTGATGCCGGCCGGCGACGACTGCTCAAAGCCGTCGCCGAACGAAACGGTATCGACACTGAACTCGGGATCATTGGCCAATCCGTATGACGGGTTGCGCCCCACATCCGGTAGCATATCCATCAGCTGAGCAAACCTCCGTTTTCCTTCTCATCCAGCAGCCACTGCTGAAACTGAGCTTTCATCTCGTCAGTGGATTGCTGCGCCTGGCGGCGCACGTCTGAGTCATTGGCGCCCGGCTGATACTGCATCTGGATGGTCGGGCTGAAGTTGAACTCCGTTTTACCCCCGCTGCCGGACGATGCCGGGCCACCGGAATCGAAGCTCTTTCCCTGACCGCTGTTGATGGCGTCCAGTACCGGCCTGTGACGTTTTGTGGCGGCAGCATTGACCACGTACTCACCATCGGACAGGCGAGCGGGGATGGAATCGCTTGTGCTGGTGCCCGGCCCGCTGACAGGACCGCCCGAGGCCAGACCGATGGCGCTGGTAAAATCGCCTCCGGCATAACTACTCGCTCCGGTTGCTGCACTGAAGCCGATCGAAGACAGCAACGATGATTCGGCCTGACGGATGCCGATCTTTGCAAAGTCCTGCGCCACGCTTTGCAGAAAGCCGCCAAGATCGGCCTCGGCGCCCGTCAGGAACTTGGCAAGCTCGTCGTTGGCGCTACTGAAGGCGTTACCAAACGCCGATTCGAACTGACCTGCAACGTTCTGGGATTGGCGCAGGAAGTCGTCCAGCGCAGAATTGAATCCGTTCTGCCAGTCGCCACGAGCAGCATCCATCTGGTCATACATGTCTCGCCTGATGGAGACCGCCTCTTTCGAGTACTCCTTCAGCAGGGCCAGCTGCTGATCCTTCTGCTCCTCACTGATGTCGCCCTGGCTGAACTGGCTGACCACATCGCTCTGCCTGTCCAGATATTGCTGGCGAATCTTCTGAATATCCTGAGCACGCTGAAGCTGGTCATCCCCCATGCCGACGCCAGCGATTTCCATCGAGTATGCACGACGACGTTCGTTGAGCAGCGCCTCCTGCTGCTGCCTGAGTGCGGCAATGCGGTTACGACCACCCTCCTCGGCAGAATCCTGCGCCAAGCGCATGGCATTGGCACCAATGGCTGCAGAGCGCTCCAGCTCGGGGTTGATGCGGAAAGCGCCGCTCTGATTGATCGAGTCCAGCCGGTCGTAGTAGTCGGCAAGCGCTCTGCCGGCCTCGTTGTAATCGCCGAACAAACCCTGCACGGCACGACGGCTCTGCTCGACCTGCTGACGAAACTCGCGCTGCGCCTGCTCAGCCCTTTGCTGAGCCTCCGTGTTTTCCCTAAGGCTGGAAATCTGTTGATTCCGTGCCCGGATGGAATCCTGTATTTCCGATCGGCGCTCTGGGTCATCAGTTGAGGCAAGCTCTTCCTGAAGCTGATTACGCTCCTTGAGCTGTTGATTGATCTGGTACTGGGTCGTATGCCGTGCGTCGATCAGATCATTGATGCGCTGGTCGTGCTCAATCTGACGGTTCTGTTCTTTCTGATATTCGCGAGAAGCCGGAGCGAAGGCGCTGATAGCTGCAGCCATATCCTCGTAAAACTGGATCTCACGCTCTGCTTCGCCCCTGCGGTTGGGCGCAGTCGGTGTATTTACACCTAAATTGGTATTCCTGATGCCGGAAGCGCCAAGCTCATCCCTTAGTTGCTGAATATAGCCTTCGAGATTGGGGCCACGACCAATGGATTGCATTTCATCGATCGCTTCCCGGGTGACGTTCTTTACTGCATTCCACGCCTTTTCAATGTCACCCAGATTCTGCGTAACAGCTCGAGATCGATTCCTCATCGCTTCCGAGTACGCATCCATGGCTCGCTCGGTAGCCTCGGTCTGATTCCCCTCCCGTTGCAGAGCATTGATCTGCTCATACATGTCAGCCGTCAGGAAGTTGTACTGCTCATTCAGGCTCTGAATCGATTTGACGGGATCGTCGGATAGATCAGAGAAATCCGAGATGGTGTCTTCGATGGAACGCCCGATTGTTTGCCTTAACGTGATCGCTGTTGCAGCAACATTGGATATTTGGCTCTCTGCGAACTCGCCAGACCTGACAACCTGATCAAGCGCATCAGCGGCCTCATGCGTGGTTGCTCCAGCGATGCCATCCAGTGACTCAGCAAACTGTGAAAGCTGCTGCGAAGTAGTTCCCGCGATATTGCCGGTTAGCGACAGCGATTCCTGAAATCGACGTGATTCTCCCGCGCCACTCTCATATGCCGCATAAAGACCCACGAGTGCGCCTGCCAGAACTGTCACTGGATTGACCAGCCTCAGAATGTATCTGGCGCTCTCCCTGAATGCAGGACCAATGCCACCAAAAACGTCCTTCAGCTGTCCGCCCTGCTGCAGAAGCACCTGAATGGGCGGCTGTCCTGCAGCGAGCGACGTAAAGATGTCGGTAAACTGCATGGGCAGTTGGCGCTGCGCCATCTGCAACTGTTTGGCAGACAACCCGGCTGCATTGTATTTCTGGGCAAGGTTGTCTGCCTGGCTGGCAGTGTTGTTGACGCTCTGGAATACACCCTTCTGCCCTTGTGCCAGTTTTTGCTGCGCCTGATCCATCCGCTGAGCCGAGCCGCGCGCAGAATCGAGCTGGCCACCCAGCTGAGAAGCAGCCTGACCCTCCTGCCGAAACTGCTGGGTAACGCTGTTGGCAGAGCTGGTGACTCGAACGCCGGCGTTCTCTACAGCCTGAAGGGCGCGACGCAGATCCTGAGCCTGCTGCTCAGCGCTTCTGGATTCGATCACGATGCTGAGGCGCGACTCGGCCATATCAAACTCCTCGACACAAAAAAGCCCGGCGTATGACCGGGCTGCTTTCAGTTTGGCGTTTTATCTGGGACTGCAAAAGTACGGGTCACCCTTCCCCTTGTACTGGATGAGAACCGGATACTGATTGTTTTCAACAAAAGAAACCACGGTACCGTCGTCAAAAAGCAATGAAGGTACTTCACGGCCATCAATGAAATTTGTTTGCTCGTCAGAGCGGTATGCTCTTCCGCCCATGTCAACGTAGTCGATTACGCCAAAGTTGTTCCATATATCAACGTCACCCAACATCCCGCAATTTAGATTGGCAATCCCTTTTTCATCAGAGCTTTCGCCGGCACAACCAACCAGAATCGCCGAGACCATGAGAGCTGCAGCGAAAAACCTCATATTCACACCCTCCATGTTTTAACGGATCGTAACACAGAGGACTAGCACGGCAAGGTCACAAGGATGACAGCTGCATGAGAGATGTCAGATGTTGTCGATAGCGCTGTATCAGCGCGGCACCGAATTCCTCGCCATAGATCGCACCGTAGAATCGGCCGGGCCATGTCTCGTACGCATTCTGGCGAGATCCGATGATCAACGGGTAGCTATCGGCGGATGCTGGATAGTCAATCTCTCCGTCACTGAAAGCGCCGGTCCTGTCATCGAATCCGGTAGTCCATATGACGTTGCTATCCGGGTCAGCGCCCATGACACGCCGCGCCGGCACGCCATTGAGCTGATCATCAGAGCTCAACAGAGAGCTGTAGGAAAGCGAAACGTAATCATCGCTCGACTCATAAATGGATAGCGCAGCATCATCAAAACCACCGGATCGCGCCCGGAAAATCGCCCAGTGAGAGCCACCGCCAATGCTGTCGCTGGTCTCCATCCCTATACAAAACTGGGGCCTGCCCAGCTGCAGGTCTGTACCAGATCCCGCTTCTATGGACTGCCCGCTGAGCTCGAGGAATCCAGCGCCGTTACTATCGACCTGATATGTTGCTGTCCCGCCCCTCACAATGCCGTCCAGCCCATTTGGCCCGGCATCTCGTATTAGAGCGACGGGATCACCAGAACCTGTCACCGGTGTTGTACCAGCCTCGTCCTGATAGAGATATTGCGGCTCCACCCGGTACAGCAAACCTGACTGGCCGTTGAGGAAAAGCAGTTGCTCTAGAGCGGCATAAACCAGTTGATCGCCCAGATACGCCCTGCCGATCTTCTGGCTGCCGAGATTCAGCTGGTCGATCGTATTACCATCCAGAATCAGCATGATCACTCCGGGATGCAGTAGAGCACGCCACTGTCGGGTGATTCCAGCGCGTCATATTCTTCCTGAGTCAGGGAGCGAGCCTGCAGAGCGCTGTCTGCCCGATCGCCCTGCTCGGAGGTCGCGAACTCCGATGCGTCACTTCGGGCCGCGGATCCTGCGTCAGTGACAAGCAGGAAATCAGAAGCAGGATGCCCCTCAAGCGCCTGAGAATTGGCAACGGTAATGCTGGGCGGGTCTTCCTGAACATCGCCACCCGTAGACTCAAGCGCCGCAGGCAGTGTCATCGAAGAGCTTTCGTCTGCCGTGATGGTGCCGAGACGCGCAGCCTGGCTGCCCTTGCCCCAAGTTACCCGGTAGCTCCCCGGGCGTAGCTCAATGTCATAGCTGCCGTCCTGATCGGTCTTGACCTGATATTCGGACTTGACCAGAACGCCGCCCTGCGTCGTGGTCTCCGACACAAAATGAAGCGGCACGGCGGAAATCGGGCCGCCGGCATTGTAGAGCGTCCCCTGAAGGCGCATGTCACTCTCCGTTGCGGTATTCGTCATCCATCGCCATCACCACGCGAGCAAAGTCGGTGAATGGCAATGGCGGGGTAAAGTGCTGGGCATAGCTGCCGATCTGGTCCAGCGTCAGCGGCATTGGGTATGCCTTGTCGCCGACGATGAACTGCCGACCACGCTCAATCATGCGATAGGCGCCCAGCACCATGACGGTCAGGTCATCCAGCTCCGGCCTTGGGTTCTCGACCGTTATGAATCGGCTGATTGCCGTGTACGCTTCTTCTGCTGACCGCCCTTCTTCGCCGCCCCAGTGTTGCTCCCAGTGGATCTGGGCGACGGCTTTTTTTCAGTGCGCTCGGCAATCCCCTGAGCCTCATCACGCAGCTGAGCGGCTCGGGAGAGGACGAAGCCGAAAAACTCGGAGTTGTTGATCAGTAGCTGGTAGCCAAGATCGGCTGAATAGTCATAACTCTTGTCGTCGATATACAACTTCTGCTTGCTCGGCGTTCGCACGTCCAGCAGTACATAACGAGCCAATAGCTGGCATTGCGCGTCCATTTCGGTCTGATCGTCGTCCGAGACGTCCAGAACCCCGCCACCAAATCGCAGGTTGCCGTCGTTATCGGTCATCTGTTGGATCAGCTGTCGGCTGCGCTCCTCGTTGTAGACGCGGAAATGCGACAGACCGACTGCATATCGATGATTGTCCAGACGCCCGATCAGCGCCTCTGTGTCGTCGTCGTAGCGGAACCAGCGGGATTCGCCATCATGTGTATCGGTATTCAGTGTCAGTGCCATGCAGTCAACTCCGTGTGTCATTATGCCCAGCGCCTGAAAAGGCTGCCCGGCCGGCACTGGATAGCCGGACAGCAAAATATCAGCTCGACGAAGAGCCATCACCCGAGCCGCTGGTATCAGCTTGTGTGCGTGTGATGCGAATGAATGTGTCGGCAGTTGCATCACGCAGCGCGTTATAGTTCACGCTCGGGCGCAGGATGGCGTCTCGACCACCGGAAGGCATTTCGACCCCCAGTTTCACGCGCAGCAGTTCGAACAGGTACTGATTGCCGTTGCCATCACCCATATCGACACGAATGCCGAACTCCTCCTCGTTGATGGACTGCTCCAGCAGATTGAACGTGTCCTGAGTGAGCGCGAGCGAAATGCTGCCGGACCCCTGAGCGGTACCCTTGTCCTGATGAGCGACCAGATGGCCCACACAGGCGTCTTCCTGATAGTTGCGATTGATGGTTAGATCCATCGAGTTGACGCACACGTTGATCTGCGACTGCCCATCGATGACGATCTCATTGATGTCCTGTGCGCAGTTGATGACCTTGGTGCTGGTCTCGTCTGTGAAGCTGTCACCGCTGAAGTCGTAATTGGCGTTGTAGCCCTCGCCGACCACCGAGAACGATCCGGTCAGTGCAGATCCGGCGGAAATGCTCAGCTGCAGCTGGGAGACGTTGGCCTCGCTGATCAGATAGCCTACGCCATTGCTGCCGACGTCCATGTACGCCACCAGAAACTCCAGCGCCGGCGTATCCTGCCCAATCACGATAGAGCCGTCCGACTGCCATTCGGAACCCATGACATTACGGATGATCAGGTCGTATGTGCTGGCCGAAAACGCGATACTGGTGTCTCCGCCGACCGTGATCGATGTCAGCATCATCGAATTCTGCTGGCCGCTGGAATCGACCTCGTTCGGGTCTTCCATGTTGGTCGTGATGCCGGGTGCTCCATCGGTGCGTCGCAGGATCTGCCAAGGCTCGTCGGATCCTGCCTGCCGGACGCATACACGCTGCTGATTACCTGATGCCATGCTTCCCTCCTGAAGGCATTAAAAAACCGCCCTGAGGCGGCCATGTATTCAATATGCGGTTGATGTCAGGATTGCGCCCGGTAGCGCACCTGTAGATTGAGCTGATGCCAGCCATTGCTCTCGCCAACACGCTCGGTTTGATACTCCCACGTTTCCAGCTGGCCAAGCTGCTGGTGAGCCATGTGCTGGCCCATGACATCGGCAATTCGGTAGCCGTCGGTCGGCCCTGAGTCCAGCCGCGTAAAAATCTGGAATTCGACAATACCGGTACGCCGGTCAATGACGCGAGTGCCCGTTTCGAACGGATTGGTATCGCCGGGCAGGAATGTCATGCGCACCCAGTTGGTCGATTTCTGCTCGATCTGCTGTTGCAGGTCAGCCGGCGTACGCTGATTGTCATACAGTAGCGGAGTATCACCGGGCCACTGAGACGCCCTCACTTCCAGCGCTGACAGTATTTCGCCATCATTCATCAGCCTGCCTCGCGCAGATTGTTGAAGGCGCGACCGAACGGGCGTCGCGGTGCCATTTTGGTCGTGCCCCATTCGAGATATTTACCGTAGGGCGTGGTGTTCACTGCGTAGAACGTATCACCCGGCCTGAGCGCTGCAATGGCGATACGCGCATTGGCGAATGTGTCGTTCCGGCTGGCGTCATACAGCTCTGGATCGTATGAGTTATCGGGGCGGTTGACGCTGAAGTTCATGTTACCGACAAAGCGCCCGGTTCTGACCGGTGAGAAATAGACCAGATCACGCACCACCTGCTCGGCACGATCGCGAACCAGTACGCCCAGATCATCCTCGATGGTGTCCACGAACTGGCTTGGCAGCATCGTCCATCCGCCCTTGCTCATCCGTTTACCCTCAGCCTGATCATGTAAGTCACGCCGATCGTATTGGGCTCCACTTCAGTCACCCGGGCGGTCGTACCGTCGTCCAGCGTCAGCGTGTCATCCAACTGCGGCGCCTTCTCTACATCACTCGACAGCATGCCGATGCGAATATCAGCTGAATCCAGATCGAGCGTCTGGAGCTGGCTGAACGTGAACTGCGCCTGCCAGTAGTTGCCGGAATATGACGTAATGCTGTCAGGCTGCTGCCCCTCTCCCGGCACGTAACCACCCGATTCTCGCCGCTCTGCGGTGAACGGCTTATATGCCTCCCCCAGCCGGTCCGGGTCAGCAAATGCAGCACGCAGTCGCTGGTCAATACGATCAGATACAGCCATTTCGATACCCTACCGTGATGCCCATAGGCAGTTTGCGATACGGCTCGATCAGCGCCAGAGCGAACTGAACCCGCTGTGGCAGGGCTGCGTTATCGCCAAACGAATCAGCCGACGCTGCATATCTACGGTTCGATCGAACGCCATCGGCCTCGACCTCATCCTGCGTTACCTGACCCTGCTCATGCTGCTCATAGAGCACGCCCTCCTCAGCAGCAGCGGCCAGCTCAGCGGCGGCTGTTTTGATCTCATCCGGCACAGGCTCGGTGCTGTCGATGCGTTGCGCCGAAAGCCACGCATTAGCCATGGCGACATAACGCCCCTTCTGGCCGGTGTCAGCCCATCCATCGCCCAGGTATTCATCGACATCGGTGACGGTTACGTATTGCGCCATGGTTACCTCGAATAACTGAGGGGCCCTGCGGCCCCTCCGGTTTACTCCGAATTGCCGGAGTCACTGCTCTCGCCGCTTTCGCTCTGCGAGGACCGGCTCTGATTTTTGCCGGCTTGCTTGCCTGACTGCTTGCGACCATCAACCCTTTCCAGCACCTTGCGGTCGATCAGGCGCTTCAGGCCGGGCGTGTGGTCATCCACGTCTCCGGTCTTTCCGGGCGCTACAATGGTGCCCCCGGCACAGACAACGCCCAGCGAGTTATTGCGATATTTTGCCATGGTCAGACCCCGACTGCTTTGGTGATGGAGAGCGGACGGTACAGAGCTACGCCGCCGATCTTGGCGATGCAGTCGATGACCATCTCCAGGTTTCGTTTTTCGGCAGGCAGCTGCTCGAACGGGCGCGGAATCTCGATGCTCATGTTGTCCTGATCGCGCTCGTACATGATCGCCGTGGACTGGTTGCCGTTTTTCTCGCTCGGCTCCAGCTCACGCGATGCGATGAACGAGACGTTCGGATAGAGCGACTGAAACCGCGCCATGACGCTTTCCCAGTTACCCCCTTCGTTGATGTTTTTGCGCATCAGCGCAGAACGCCGAGTCGGGGCCATCGCGAATGTCGTCGGGATGTGGTTGTCGTAGGACTGGATCAGCACGGCATCGTACATCGACAGCAGATCGTCGAGGATCTCCTGCCCCGTGGTGGCGGAATCGGTCCAGTTACCGTTGACGGCGGTTTCGCCGATATTTGGGTGATTGGTGATGCCGTAGAAGCCGTGCGCCGAATCGCCGACCAGCGCCACACGGTTGATCAGCTGATCGATGGCGCGACGGGCGGCACGACCCTTGCGCTCCGGCAGGTTGGTGCCGAGAGCATTGGCAGTGCGCAGCTCGTCAAAGCTATAACCGTAGGCGTCGCCCAGCGATTTCAGCTTGAGCGTCTGCTCCTCACCCTGAACGTCAGCACGGGGAAGATCTTCGGCATAGTTCGAGATGAACTTGGCCATACCCACATAGCTGAATGTGCGATACGTGTAAGACTCAGCAGTCTCGGGCACCTCGGTCGATACCGGCACGAGCTGGAGCCCGGTCAGATTCGGCGTCAGCTGCTCGTAGACGCGATCCTTGACGTAATCCAGCTGACGGGCGAGGTAGATACCATCGTCCTGACGCAGCAGTCCAATGCGATCACCAGCCGATGCCAGCGTTTCCAGCTCGGCGGCGTCATAATTCATGTGTTCAGCCATTCTCTGTTTTTCCTCTTAGCTGGAAGTGCCGGAAGCGGGTTGTGCGATGGGGCTGTGCAGTTCGACACAGGCAATGACGTTGCCGTCAGTACGAGTGATTGCCTCACTCCGAAACGCTGCGTTCGGATACGCAGTGCCGGCGGCATCTCCCACGCGACCGGAGCCATTGAACTGCACGGGGCCGTCATTGGTGACAGATCCGCCATCGACAACAGCCATCCAGACCAGACCGCGCGTCATGGTCGATACATCGTCATACTGCGTGTACCTGCCCAGATAGTTGTGAGAGTGCAGAGACACGCCGGCAAGCTGTTCGCCGGCGCCAGGCACAACAGCGCCATCGGTGTTTTTGCCGATCACGACGCCAAACGGAACATCGCCAGCAGCGGGGAACGACTCGACCCGATCAAAACCGGCGTCCGCCTTCATGCCGGCGAATGCGACATCCTGCTCATAGATCATTGATTGTCTCCTTCGACAGTTTCGCCTTTCATGCGCGAGATCATGCGATCGCGGGCAGACGCCTTACTCCCGGCGCCATCCTGACGGCTTTGGGTGGGCGTGGCCTGACGACGCTGCTCAGCAGCATCATTGCGCGACTTCTCGGACTGCTCTTTCACGATGTCGAACATCGCGTCGATGTAGGCGTCTTCGCGCTGAGAGAGGTCGGAGTCGCCGTTGACCGACTTGATAACCGACTCCTTGAGAGCTCGATCAGTCGAATCTTCCTTCACCTCGACCTTGTGCTCCTTGGCGGCAGCCTCCAGCTCCAACCGAGCACGCGCGTCCTTCACCGCGTCCTGCTTGAGCTTTTCTGCGCTGTCTTCAGCCTCTTTCTTGGCTTTCTCGGCAGCATCTGCCCGAGCTTTCTCTTTCTCGGTTGCATCGCTGGCCTGCTGTGCATCCTCGCGCGCCTTTCGGTAGGCTTGTGCAACCTCGGGTGCGGCGTCGTATTCGATGCCGCTGTCGAGACGTACCTTTTCCATGACTGGATCATCCTCGTCATCGGTTAGTGTTGCGGCATCGCTGCCGTCTAGATTGAGCCGGGAATTGCCTGCCCGGCCGCTGGAGACAACCGCGAGATGATTAACGCGGATGTTGGTCTGGATGGCGTCGTACCGCTCGCCGTTGTACTCGCCGGGCTCTTCGATCAGATCAACGCTGTAGCCGACAGATAGCTCTTTCCAACCGTCCTGCCTGATCACCCTGGGGTCGTGAATAACGACATCGCTGACCACGTTGTCGCCGTCCTGCCGCCCCTCGGTCGTTACCGTGCCAATCTGGTGCGACCGCACATTGCCTGCATTGACCTTGCCCGGATGACCCTTGGTAATCGGCTTGTTGCGGTAGCTGGCGAGCGATTCGGAACTGAAGACATCGTCTGCCCGGCGGAGCTCTCGACGCTCCTGGCCATTGCCATCCCTGTAAACGAAAACGCCCGTGCGGGTTAGCACGGGCGAGTCTTCGAGATAGCCGTTCTCGTCGTATCGGGCGCTGATAGCCACCCGATCGTATCTGTTGACGCTCATGACAAATTGACTTCCTCCCGTGGCGGCATGACTGGCTGAGCCCAGCAGCGGCATCTTACTGGCTGACCCGGATGGCCGTCATAGGGCGGTTTGGACCACTTGAAAACCTCGCCCTCGCGGTTGACGTGAACCCGGCGCTCGCGATTATCGAGCACGCCGCGCCAGCGGTATTCCTTGATGCCAACCGACTCCTGACGATGCCGGGTTATCTGAGCGTTCAGCTTCCCGATCTGATCATCAGCTATCAGAGCCGCCCGATTGACAGGCTGATCATATGTGCTCTTGATTGTGCGCTGGACCTGACGACTGGTCTGACCTTCGTTGATGGCGCGAACTATGACGCCCTGCAGATCGTCGATATATCGCTCGGGGATGGACCGGATCAGCTTGAGATTTTCGCTTTCCCATGCCCTCAGCAGATCATCGAGCCATGGCTCGGACTTGCTGACTTCTTCACCGTATGCCTTGCGAATGATCTTCCTGAACTGACGGTTGTTGTGGCGGCTGACCTGCTCGCCATAGCCATTCACATCGACATCATCAGGCGATGACGGCCCGCGCATACCTGAGAATATGCTCAGAAAGCGATTACCCAGAACTGATCCCAGAGCGCTCCTGAGCGCCGAATTCAGCTTGTCGATCCATGTTCCAGACTGGCTGGATTCGGTGTCATCCAGTGCGTCAGGCCGGAATCGCTGTGCTTCGCTCACGATGCTGTCGATCTCGGGAATAACCAGCTCATTGCAGGCCCGCTGACAGCGACGGGCAAACCGCTTCAGGTCCTTTTCGTAACCCTGCTCAATGGCCTCGGGATGGGCCCATTTCGTGTTGACTTCGGGCATCAGTCACCATCCTCGGCTGGCGCCTCCAGTCCGTATTTGCCCTGACTGATCAGATATGACCGCATCTCCGACTCGGACACGACACCCAGCTCGACATCAGAGGCCCGTGCCTCGGCCTCAGACTTGTCAGCCTGTGCGTTCTTCTGTCGCGTGTCGGCCTGCTGATCCTCTGTGGGCGTCCAGAGCGGCGGCCATTCAATCTGCCAGTCATTTGGCGCATTGATACCACGCTGCCCAGTGATGGCCTTGATGATTCGATTGGATGCCGGGTTTGCCGATGTCCGCTGAATCCCCTCGCACAGATCGTAAAGCCCTTCGAGATCATTATCGCCGGTACTGTTCATGCCGGCAGCCGACCGACCGAACAGTGACGTGACAGGAATGCCCGACTCTGCTGAGACGGCGACCTGGTACTCTGCAATCAGGTCGCGAATACCGGATACCGTCTGATCGTATACCTGATAGTCATCCTGAGCATCGACTGCAACGCCGTTCATCAGCGAGCGGACCTCATCGACAAGATCAACACGCTGTCTGACGAGTTTTTCCTGTCCGTTCTGAATCATTTTCGACAGACCCTCCATCCTGTGGACGGCCTGCTGTTTGCGTTTGAGTACCTCGAGAGTGAGCATCAGGCTGCGCTCATAGCGCTCGATGGCCCGGTACGGCCCGGTTGCCGATGAGCGACCCGCCCAGGGCACGCGTTCACTGAACCGAAGACGTGCAGGGATCGGATCGCCATAAACCGGCAGCAGCCGGGATTCGTGAACATAGAACGACCAGACCAGAGCGCCGCCACCACGATTGATAGGCGTCACCTGATACATCTCCGGCTCGCTGTAATTCGGCGAGCTGGGGTCATCGTAATAACCGCCGGGGGCAACCGACAGCTGCGTCATCTCGATCACACGCAGCTCGGTGATCTGCCCGAATGACTCCGGCAACGGGTCAGCCAGGGTGCCGGTATCAGTCATCAGCAGGATTGCAGACCCACCGTCGAGCCGAGCCCAGCGAAGCGCGTCCGACATGTTGCTGATAAAATCAAGCCGCTCGAGCTCGCTGCCGATCACATTGTCATCATCACCAGCAACATTGATACCGCGGCTCATCGCCAGATCGGCCGGTATGTCGATCACGCGCGAATAGATACCGCCCCGCGCGTATTGCTCGGCATTGTCGCTCGGCACGCCACGCCTACCGCCCTGACGCTCACCCAGTAGTGCAGAGCGGTAGCCGTCCTGATTGTATGCCGACATATCCGCTCCTTATGTTGCCATTGCTGCAAAATGCGATTGATAATCATCGTTCTGAATCAAAGGTGCCAGAGCGTATCTGACAGCATCCCAGCGGTGATTATGAGCATCTTCCAGCTTCGGTAGAATGTCACCTGTACGCCGATCAACCTTGTATGAATAGAGGCGCGCCTCTTCCTGCATTGCCAAGCAGCGAGCATGAATAACGATCTCATCGTATGTTTTCAGGTGCTCAACACCATCCTCTATTGAACCTGACCATTTATCGACTGCTTCAACGCGATGCAAGCCATGACGAGCCAGGTAGCTGATTGACTCTGGACGAGCGGAGTCTGCACGGGTCACATAACGCTCTACTTTCGGGATCCTCTCCATCATGAATCGAGGCGTATCATCAAGCTCAAGACCGACGTCACCGGCGTCGTACTCGATCCATAATTTGCCGTCATGAATCCAGCATCGAACCAGTGCCGTGGGATCCATGCTGAAACCAAAGTCCAACCCTTGGTAAGGGCCATCCCAGTCATCGCCGGGTTCGAACTCATCTACACGCCAACGACCGGCAAACACCTGCGCATCAGATTTGGTATTAAAACCGCCAAGCCAAATATGCGCGAATTTTTCGTAATCGCGCTTGCGCTGCCATTCAGCTTGCTCTCTCAGGACATCTGGGCACCAGGGGTTGTCGGTATAATTGACATGCACCAACACGGCGCTCGGGTTGTCAGCGAAAAGCTGCTCGACGGCATCGTCCGGCTGATCCGGGTTCCAGCTAAACCAGATTTCCGAACCGTCTTTGCGGATCGTCGGTGTCAGCAGCTCGAGGCTGCGCGAGCTGATGCTTTGCGCTTCTTCAACCCATGCGCGATCGAAACCCTCGAGTGATTTGATCGAATCGGCCGTGTGATCCTGCATACCCTGGAATATGATCAGGCCTTGCCCGTCATTGCGGCGGATCTCAGTAAGCGTAACCTCAAAAAGGTGAGAGACACCCATGTCCTGAATTTTGGATTCAACAAGCTTTTTGGCCGAAAACTTCAGAGATTTCTGGATTTCACGAATGCAGACCGACTGCAGGTCAGCGTTGGCAACGTGCTCTTCTACGAGCATTTCGGCGAAAAAATGGGATTTGCCAGAACCCCTGCCGCCCTTTGCCCCTTTGTATCGACTTGGCTCGAGAAGCGGCAGAGACCACCTAGGAGTCGGCAGCTGCAGTTTCGTCATTCGGGTCAACCACTCTGCGCTCGATGACGGTTGGCGTCATGCTGCCATCAGTCGATTTATTATCGACTTCCGACTTGTCGTGCCAGTTGAATCGATTCGCGAAGTACAGTTTGACCAGAGGTGCGTTTACCTCCTTGCTGTACATCATCTGGCGAAGCTCACCCTCCCAG
Organism: Kushneria sinocarnis; assembly: GCF_003633775.1. Taxonomy (GTDB): domain Bacteria; phylum Pseudomonadota; class Gammaproteobacteria; order Pseudomonadales; family Halomonadaceae; genus Kushneria; species Kushneria sinocarnis. Next base: position 147,974 of record NZ_RBIN01000007.1, on the reverse strand, counting down.
AACGCCTGACTGGCCTCCTGTCCACGCGTCAATGCGTCGGAAAACTCGGGGTGGCTATCTGCCCACGCATAGATTGTATCGCGGTGCACACCGATGGATACGGCGAACTGGGTGACGCTATCACCGCTCGCCAGAGACTCGTAAACCAGATCCGGCATCTGATCAGTGTACTTTGTTGGACGCCCGGAACGACGAGACTGCCGAGGCGTCAGCTCGACAGCCCCTTGATCGGCAGCCTTAGTCATATTGTGTTTCCGTTAGTCAGGTTTCGAGATAACCGTTTACTACGCCAATCTCTGATTCGCACTCAGGGCAAACAAGAGCAGCAATAAACGGCTTGTCAGTAACCATCGCCACAACCAGAGGCGATACGCCATCAGGTTGACATGGGCAGAGAACGAACTGGCTCTCCCCATCATTGCGACGGCTATGAATATCTACTACATCGCCCATGGTATCTCCTTGAATTGGATGCCGGTCTTTCCCGGCCGTCTAGCGAACACCTGAAAGTGTGCGTGCAGGGCAGAGGCATCGGTGTGTCACTTCCGCTGATCAGGCGGCATCGTAAGCATCGACAAGCGCCCTGTGCGCTCCGCCGGGCACTCCCAGCAGCAGGGCGCTTATCTGATGCCTATCTCCACAGCAGCCAAACGATCAGGCACACAACGCCAGCGGCCATCAGGTGAGAAACGCTGAGATCGTATTGCATTGCTCTCTCCTACGCTTGCGCGCTGGATGCGTCAGTAACCGTCATCCTCGTCGAACAGCCAGGCATCGCCCTCGCACAGATCCACGCCCCGGCTCATCATCCAGCCGTCGATCATCACGCCGATTGTTACCAGGCTGTCATCGCGATCATCGACCGTTAGTGCCGAGCAGGGATAGGGCGCTTCGAATCCGTCGAGAATGTGCATGGCGATACCTCAAAAATCCTGCCTGAATGCCCTGCTCTATTCAGCCATTGCCCTTCAGCGCTTTATAGATGCCCAGACGGGTGATGCCCCATGGCCACGCTGCAGCCCACTTGATCCGATTCTGCCACCCCATGCGATCCTGCCAGCCCAGCGATCGACCACGCAGATCCTTGCCCGAGAACGACAGAAGAAGGCCGGTCAGTGCATAGCTGACCAGCACGGCGTAGATATAGATGATCATGACAATCCTCTAGTCCTTGTCCGATTTGACATTCTGATAGATACCGGAGCGTGCGCTCTCTTTCGCCGCTTTGCCGTTCTGCCAGTTTGTCGCCGTCTTCTCTACGCTGCGCCCGGTCACATAACCGCCAACGCCCAGCGCCATGATGTCCCAGAGCCTTTCGGGCAGGTCCAGAGTGACTGCTGATCCGAACATCGCGTCAATGTAAGGCGCCAGAACATAGTTGTTTGCAATAATGATCATAATGATCAGCATCAGTAACGGCCGCCAGTTGCGCTGGAGCCATGAACCATTGGCCTCTGCCAAAATGACGCTGACCCGAGCCTGCAACGATTTGTTCTGCTGCTCGATGACCTCGGACTGGATGCGCTGCTTCAGCTTGTTGCGCTGATCCTTGTCTTCGACAGTCTGGTCGATGATGTCGAGCACCGGGCTCGCGACCGCGCTGATCGCCTTTCCGACCGTATCGCTGACAATGCCCATCATTCACCCTCGCACGGAATCTGCGATTGCCAAGTCGCGCCCTGATACGAGCTGATGACCTTCTGCTGCTCGCATACCCGGCGCTCGAGCTTCTGAGCCCGGCTTTTCCAGCCACCCCACTTCGCCTGCGCGTGCTCGGCTTTCTGTTTCCAGTGCTTGGCGCTACCGCTCTCGATGCCAGCCACTTCAGACTGATACTGCACCATGCCGAATAGCTGAGCGTTGGCTGCCATCAGGCTGACGTTTGATTCCCATGCCCGATTGGTCAGCTTTGTGCCGACAAGGTAGGACGCGGACGCAATGCCGAGGCAGACAGCCGCAATAACCATGTAAGCCTTGTTGGCCCGCCTGAGCCGTCGCACTTCCTGATTAAGTTGATCCCTGTCGGCCGACTCGATCATTTGTGACCTCCTCGGCCTGTGTACGCCTTAAACACGTTTTCAAGAAGCGGGCGCAGCATCCGCGCACCCAGAAAACCGGTGACGGCGCCGACAAACATGGCGGCGCTATCGCTCACGCCGACGTGAGCCAGAACCGGCTTTGATACAGAAACGATGATGCCGCAGATCAGTGACTCTGCCACGTCCTGTCCTGTGATCCGGGCCTTGTCCAGATAGGCGCGCAGCAGGGCCACGAACACGCAGAGTATACCCGCTGTCACCCAGGCCCAGTTCCCGTTCAACCACGCGACAAGCTGCCACGTTTCGGTGTCGTGCGGCTCGGGTGGCATAGGATTATCTCGTCCAAGCATGGTGGCGCCCCGCAGACGCTATTTCTTCACGACATTCGAATACCAATCATTCGTTTCGCCGTTGAGATGCCCGCCCGCTTCGAGGTAGGCGCTGATGAGATGATCGACGCTGTGCTCGTTCTGACCGTACCCGGCACCCGGCAAACTGGCCCACTCTTTCCGGCATTTCTCCAGCGCCAGCCGGATGTCGCCATAACGAATAGCTTCGGTCCCGCCACGGTAGTCGATCAGAAATAGTGCCGCTCTGTCCTGATTCCTCGGCGCGAACGAACTAAGCCCCTCGCTGTCCCGGGCCCAGTCCCACGTTTTCTTAAGAAATTGGTAGCGGCCGGCGGCGGACGACTTGATGCCCAGATTCGGCAGGTTGATCAAACGATCGGGGTGCTCGGTGTACCCGGTAAACGTACTTCCGCCCACCAGAATGTTGTAACCGGCATCAGAACTGCTGGTCAGCCCTTTACCCAACTCTGACACTGCGAGCATGTCGAGGAATGCGAGCAGGTTGACGCTGCCCGCTTCATCAATGCTGATGCGAGCCATACGCCCTCCCGAACGCAAAAAGCCCCGGCGGTTGCCGAGGCTTTGATGTTTTAACTTGTTGGCGCCGATGTCTCAGTTTTCTGCGCCATTCTAGAAATAACTCTAATATTTACTCGACATTTTTTCAAGCGGCAATATCAAAAAATTCCCGGTTTTTTCGATTTTCTTCCTTTATGATCTTGTAGACCGGATCCGTTGCCTGATATTCCGCCTCTTTCAAAGCCGATTTTGCAGCGACCCAGTAAGCCTCCCAGTCCCGCTTCCACTGATTGACCGGGATGTTCACACCATGAAACTCTGCGAGATAAAAGGCGATTCGTTCAGCGCCCCAGTCCGGCTTCACATCGTCAAGATCCGCCCGGCGCTCAATGATTGCAGCAAATGCCAGCCACTCAATTCGGTCGGTTTTTCTCTGTCTCAGATTCGACCAATTGGTAATAATCTGTTGCATCAACTCGACAACACGGGCATGCATCAGGTCAATCCAGCGATTGCTCTCCTCTGCCTCCGGTGCGCATAGCGTATACAGTGTCGCGGCTTGTTCCGGGCGCTCATCTTCCATTCTTCGGATATGACCAAACACACGCGAATACTGCTCATTGTGCGACGCGCCGGCACCACGTGAGCCTGATGTCTGGACTTTGCATCCAGCCTCTTCGAGGTCAGCCATGGATTGAGTGCGCACCCCAGAATCAAGAGCACGCATCACCGCCTCGATCGGATCATTGACTATCATGACTGCACCTCCGCCCGCTGATTTGCCGCCCGCTCAATCTCGCGCTTATCGTGCGATATTTTAACACAGTCGCCGCCATGCCAGAGCGTATAAAGCGACGTTTGATGATGATGCGTAAAGCTCAACTTAAAGCGACCGCACTCGCTTACAGCATGATAATCACTGAGTTTTTGCCATTTCATGCCGCCGCCTTGTCTTCTGTCACGACAACAATGAATCCCGTTTCCGACTCACGGTCAATAATGGGTGCATTGATCTGCATCGACAGCACTTTGTCAGACTCATCGCCAGTCAGCATGCCGGAGTGAATCAGACCGTCTTCGATCAGCTTGTATGCATGCGAGTAGTTGCTGACGTCTCTACGCCGAACGCCTTTCCCCAGGCACGGTGTAATCGAGATATGTACCGGATTGAAGAATGGCGTCAGCTCTCTCGGATCCTCACCAATGGCTTTAAGAACAGCATCATGCACCTGACGCGCTTCTTTCTGACGCTTGCCCCAGTGCGTGCCCGCATACGTGGCATTGGTCGATCTCGGCATAACCGGAACAAATACCTGTAGTGTTCTCATCATTTACCTCCCACAAGACCACGGCGCACCAACTGCTGCAGCGTCAGCACAATGGCCCGGTCCATCTCCGCTCTGCGCTGCTCGCGACTAAGATGTTTGCCGTTGCCCAGCTCGTAGTGACATTCAGGGCACAGAGCCGCTGTGAGCGCGTCGTCCTGTTTGCGGCCCATCGCCTTGCCTTCATCCCTGTGCGCCGCTTGTATGCCGTATGAGCCGCACAGAACGCATGATTCGATTTGATGCACGGCTGACAGCCATTTCCTGTCCCTGACAGGCTGAGATCGTTGCTCAAGCATTAGCAACCCCTGTCTTAAAAATGCTGGACCTGATTTTATCAAAAGCTCCTTTTAATAACTGAGATGAAGAGGAATAAGATTTCCCGTCAAGCCTTACAGCTCCGTCATTTTCAAGAAAAGAGTCGATAGATATTTTTTGGCCACTGGTTAACCCTGATTTTTCTACAATTTTTTTGACTGTAATTTCAGCATCGCAATACATTTCATAATCAAAACTATAACACGGGTTATATTCAATTTCTTCTATATTTTTCATCTCTGAGAATACTTTCTCGCTGTCTTTTGTTCTCCTTATACTCCAATCCCTACTTCTCATACCATCTCTAATTTCTCCAGCAATTCTTATATAAGCGTAATTCTTGAAGCTGGCACCACCAGATTCGTCATACTTTTTACACGCATCAAGTAAACCGATATAACCGTCCTGAACCATGTCCTCATGGATTCCCATTTTTTTGGATGTCGGGCATATACCATAAACAATCCCCTCAATCCTGCTTTTCCATTCAATAATGTCTATGTTATTCATAAAGGCTCCAGAGATCTGACTCTTCTCCTGCTTTCTGACAAAACCTGCCCTATATGGCTATCAGCGCCAAACTCCCAAATTGCCGAGGCAGTGATTTTGTAGTAATGGTCGTATTGGACTTTATCCACCGAATTATTAACGGCTATTCTTTCATGACATTTATTGCAGTAAGGAATTGAATATTGAGCTCCAACGTTTCCAGATACCCCAGCCAATCCGACGGCTTGACGAAGTTCAGACTCGGGCGCCCCACACATGATGCAAGGGAGGCTGCGAACCCACTTAAGATAATTTTCGTTGTGGTGCGGCTTCATTGCGCAACCTCGCGATATTCAGCTCACTGCTTCAGTGCCGGATCAGACCACTGCACTCCCTGTTCTCCGCCGAACGCATATAAACATTCGATCAGATCCGAGTGCTCGCGTTTGGTCATCTTTGATGTGCGACCGCCGACCATGACAAAACCGCCATCCATTCCGGGCACCGCCTTTTGATGCTTGAGCGATGCTGTTGTCAGGTCTTTCCACTCTTCCGGGCTGAGCTTGATGCCATGCCACACCACCTGCTCTGACAGATCGGTCAGCAACGCCCACATCAGGCGATTCATCTGGTTCGTGCGCTGGTCTTCATGCCTCCCCAGCGTCACTTTAACGGGGCCGCCTTCCAGCCCCCGGGAGATCATCTGATCGGCCCACTGAAGGGCCGATGCTGTTTGCGATGGTGACTCGATTACGCGGCTGATTGTTTTGCTCATGCCGCCACCGTTTGCTTTTTGCCAATCCCATAGTGGGCCAGCATGTCATCGTGTGACTCGACGATGTCTCTCGCAGCAGCGACGAACATAGCGCCCTCGTCGGTCACCTCCATCCTGTTACCATCTCGCCTGAACAGCACCAGCCCGGTCATCTCTGAAACGCGCTTGATAACAGCGCAAATGTTCGTGTGACTGATCCCGTGCATTTCAGCAGCACGGTGATAGTTGCGTGTATCAGCAAGAGCCACGACACAACGATAATGACGGATCGTCAGGTTCATGCTGCCACCCCGCTGCTGCGCTCTTTGCAGCGCCGCTTGTGTGCCAGAGTGGCCTTGGGCCATGACTGCCAGATCTCTGCCGACACGAATTTCTTCAGCGTCTCGACAGATACGCCCATTACTCCTGCCAGATCACGCCGTGCCAGTTGCCTGTCACGGTATTCGATAGCATGTTGATCGACGTTTTTGCCGGTTTCCCGCTCGAACCGCTCGATGCGCAGCCCGGAATTCCACAGCGGGTGCTTGAGCCCCATCTCGCTCGCTACCGCTTTCACACGCCATGGTGTGCGGTTGATTTTCTTGGCAATCTCGCGTGTCGGCATATACCCATAATGGGTTCTGATGTATGCCATCTCCGTGGTAGTCCACTCTCGCCCGTAACTCATGCCGACACCTCGCCATTCTCAATGCTGATCAAACGATATTCTGCCGGACGAACCCCTTTAATCTCCGGGCGATGGTCACGCCGATAGATCGTGCAACCTTTGGCTCGCAGATCGCGGATCCGCGCACTGATCGCCGCATGACTGTCGAGCTTATCGAAGCGCTCCAAGATGGCCTCAGCGATCTCGTGAAGCACTAACCACCTATCTGCGTCTCGCAGCACGATAAACGTGCGGCTCAGCTGGCTATTGGCGTTGTCGAGCCGGTGACGGCGTGTTGCTGTTGCTGTAGTCATGCTGAAAGCTCCGGCTCGACCAGTTCATAACGGATGCCGTCGAGGTCGTCATGCTCGACGATGTAGTAACCACGGTTTTCCAGAATGCAGATGGCGCCAAGCAGAGCCTGCAGGTCGTGCCGGCCGCCGCCGTTGCTCTCGACCTCATGCGCAATCTCTTCGATCGACGGATCAGCGATGCGGCGCAGCACATTGAGTACCGCGTCAGGCAATTTGAGATGGCGAATGTCGTGGACTGTCATGCGGCACCTCCGGCGAACATGTCGATCTGGCTCGTTTCGCGATTGAAACGAGCCTTGGCAGTGGCGAAATAGTCGGCATCAAGCTCAGTGCCAACGAAATCGCAGCCAAAGTAATGCGCTGCAATAGCGCTTGACGCGCTACCTAGGTGGGTATCGAGGATGCGTTGGCCGGGCTTGGAGTAATTGGCGAGCATCCATTCGTAGAGCTTTACGGGCTTCTGTGTTGGATGGATGCGCTTCTCGTTCAAGCGCTTATTGCCATGCGACCCTTGAATCATGCCGTTCCAACGGTACCGAAAAACACGAACCGCCTTATCAAAGGTGCTGCTGGCCAGTTCAGCGTCTGCAAACGAACTTGCCCCATTCTCTTTATCCCAGACAATCCATCCCGGCCCGCTTGCGTCGAAGCGATCGCAGAAATGGTTTGCGCCCCAAATAATTCGGTGGCGCGACACCCTCTTTAGCTCTGCGAAGTATTCGTTCGCTGGAACCTCCCAATGTTTCAACGCGCCATATTTCCCAGCAGGCACCAACGTGCTACTGAATTCTCCGTTTCGGTAGAAACCAGGCTTGTTGGGCCCCTCAAAGTAGGGAGGATCTACGATAGCTAGGTCGAAAGAGTCATCGGGTTGGCTCCGCATGTAATCCATGCAATCCATATTGAGCAGTTGAATCATGCGGCACCTCCAACGCTTTCCGGCTCACGCTTCGCCATGACATACCGCTGAGGGGCCGTGGCGTAGTCGCGGAACAAGCTGGTAGTAAGCCGGCATACTGCTGCCATATAGAATTGATCTCTGTCTGCATAACTTCGCTTGTTGGCATTCGGATCTGACAAACCCAGCTTTCCGGCTCTGGTAATGACAGCCGAATAGCTCTTTTTCGGCTCTGGCATGGACTGGCAAATCTCATGCGGGGAAAGACTTCCGTAGTGATCACGAAGAAACTGCTCTTGTTCTTCAGACCATGCAGGCTTTAATTTCATGACTCACCCCTTCCGATTCCCTTGCGCGCTGACTCCCAGTTGAAAACCATCATCTTGCTGCACTCGCGCAACCGGTCTACAACACGATCGCCCATCCACTTCCCGATCTCTTCGGGCTGAACGTTTGAAACCACGATGGTCGGCAGGCACTGCTCGTAGCGCTCGTTCATTACGTCGAACAAATAGTTCAGCTCAGCATCACTTCCGAAAGAAACGCCGATCTCGTCCAGTACCAGCAGGCTGGGCTTGGTAAATGCTGCGATGGCCTGAGACTCGGTTTCCTCTCGCGAGCTGTATGTATCCTTGATGCGTCGATACATGCGAGCAGCTGTTGTGTAGACGCCTCCAATGCCGTGCGATCGAATAATCTCGTTGAGCACAGCCACTGCCAGATGGGTTTTGCCGGTACCGGGATCGCCCAGCATGAGCATTCCTTCGCCCTGATTCAGGTTCTCAACGAACTCATCAGCGTAGGCCTGGCATTTTTGTTTATAGCGCTGCTGCTGATCGGTTTCTGCACGGTACGAATCAAACGTTTTGTCAGCAAAGCGTGGCGGTATGCAGGCATAGCCCAGCATGTCTTGCGTGCGCTTACGGTAATACGCTTCTTGCTCGGCCCTGAGTTGCTCACCCCTTTCACGCTCTGCCTTTTCCTCGGCGCATGAAGGGCAGCCTGACCAGAACTCACGATTTGAGAGAACGAAGTGAGTGGATTCGTACTGGCCATGAATTTCGCAGTTGACCATCTTCGACTCACTCGCACCCAGCATGCTCAGGATGTTTTCAGAACTCATAGGTGCCATCTCCTCGCTTGACCAGATTCGACGTGTCAGGTGACTGCAGATTTGAGTGCCGTCCCGGAGTTTGTCGCCCACTGGCAGGAGTCGTGGTGGCTACAGCCCACTCGGTTTCAAACTCGGCAGACGGGCCAAAGAATCGTTTGCCCTGCATGACAAATTCGGTGCCCCAGTTGCCTTTGGCGGATACATGGGCTGCGTAGCGCTTGAGCCCGGCAACCATGTCATCAGTGCTGAAACCTTCCGAGATTCGAGCGTTCCAGGCTTTGAACGCTTCGCGCTTGGGATTTGATCCAGAACGTTTTGGATATAGCGACCAGGCAGCTTCGAAATCTGCGGTGTATTCGGTCGAGGATCCGGAAGCCGTTTTCCCCTTCGATGCACCCACCCCCGAACGTAGTGAGGGGGTGTTGTCTTTCCTGTCTTTATTTGTGTCCCTATTTTGCGGACGTTTTTCGTCCCTAGTTTGGGGACTCTGACCCCAATTTGTATCGCGCGCCAAATTAGGGACGTTTTTGGATTTTTCGGTGCTGAAATCCCACTCCGAAACACGGGTGTTGATACCGATAGGAGATTGGCTACCGCCGTCTCGAAACAGCACCTTTTTCTTCAGCAGGCTGTTTACCGCTTCGCTGCATCGCTTGGCGGTCAGCCCGGTCATTTCTGCCAAAACGGACTGAGATAGGCGCGCAGAGGATCGTTGCCATCCGTATGTGGCCCTCTCTACTGCTCTGATAATTCGGCTCTCACGGCTGGTCAGAGGGGCCTTCATGAGGCCTTCGACAATATCGTTGGCTGTTCGCACGTAACCGTCCTCGAGTTGAGCACCAGACCCTCTGCCAGCACTCTGATCGGCCTCTTGATTTGGCTCATGCCCCGGGAGGTAGTGAACGTTCTCAGCGGTACTCATTGGTCACCCTCCAGCCCGATCAGGCCTAGCAGTTCGGTAAAATGGGCTCGGTAGTAATGCGGCTGCGTCTCTCGCGGCGACTGCGGGCTCACGACGTTTTTGCCGTAGTTTTGGCCGGCGTCGGTAAGGCACCAGAAATGCTTGAGAGCACCCTTGTTGCTCTTGCGGGTACGGCTCTCCAGGATCCCGGCATCGTGGAGAGCCTGGTTCACGGCTGCCGCTGAATGGCTCAGGCCGTGGTCGCGCAGCAGTTGGGTCAGGCTGGCGGTATCCATGGCGCCAACGTGGCCCGGGGCGCTGTCCTCGGTGTAGTCGGGCAGGAATGAGGTATCAGCGCCCACGGCCTGGCCAGCCTTGCGGAGCATGACGACCTTGCCAGAGTCGGATGTGCGCAGGAGATTGGCAGCGCATTCGACAAGAGCGATAGTGGCAGGGACGTTGGCAAGTTCGGCGACCGGCTTGGCTGCGCCAGTCTCGAGGTCGTGCCAGCGCCTGATGACGGCGGCCCGGCGCTTCACGTCGTAGCCGGTGACCAGTACCTCGGTGTGGTAGCGGTCGAGGAGAAAATACTGGGTATATCCTCGCGAATCCTTTTCTTCTGTAACTCCATGATTTTCCTGATGACGCAAAAACCCGCTGACTTTTTCCGGGGTATTCGACCAGTCATAGCTCGTGACTGAATCCTCATAATCAGTTCTAGCCAGAGCTGTAACCATGGCTCGAATGTCGCGAATCACATCGCCGTGACGCTTGCCGGTCAACTCCGCGATCTCGCGGCTCGACATGGTGGCTTGCTGGTTCTGCGTGATTGCGGTAGTATTCATCTCAGCTCCTACTGTTAGCTGTTTTGCGCCCCGGCTTGGCTCCCAACCTTCCGGGGCGTTCGCATGTGCGACCTATGCCGCACCTTCCTGCCTTATCTGCTTTCGCAATTCCGCCACCGGCATCCCTGCCAGTCGCGCAATAGCACGCTCATACCCTGCCGTCCGATTGCCGGGGTGCTTATAAGGAAGCGTCCCGTTGCGCTTCCAGATAGAGACCAGACCCTTTGATACCCCGCAGGCCTTGGCCACCTTCACTGTTCCGATTTCTTCGATGAGCTGTGCCAGCATTGCTAAACCTCGCATGTTATATGCGAAATTTAAATCATTGAGACTTATAACGCAACCCGTTTGCGAAATTGGTTGCAAAGTTTAATCTTTGGTTGTATTTTTCTCGCCAGCATTCACGGATGAGCGAGAAGACATGAGGCTTAGCGCTGAAAAGAAAAAGATTTTCGCAGAACGTTTGAGGCAAGCATGTATTGCCCGTTACGGGCGCGAACACGGGATCGCGTCATACTTGGCAAACGATCTGGAGGTGTCGCCGCAGACAGCAGCCAAATGGTTAAGAGGCGGTGTTACACCTTCGGCTGATCGCTGGGCGGATATTGCGTCCGCACTCAATGTAAACGCTGAATGGCTGATTGGCGCGAGTCATCATGCCCCCGTTTCGGTTTCCGATCGCTTTGATGATGAAGGCTTGGAAATTGCCAAGAAGGCGGCTCGCATAACGTTCCCGCTGGTCGTTAGGCTCAAGCCAGATGCGACTCGTGAAGAGGTCGAAGATCTGGTCGAGACTGCATATCAGCTTCTAAAAGGCGGTGAGAGCGAGAACACGGTTAGCGGAGAAATTGCTCACAAACTGATCTAGCACGCTTCCTTCACCCGACTGCTTGTCGGGGTTTTTATGCTCTTCGTGATGCTAAATTACGCAAAATTCGTTTAAGTTTAACCTGTTGGCATGGAGGACATTTTTCCATACGCTGTATATTCATACACCAAAACCAGAATCTCCCGGGGAATTATGGAACCTCATGACGATGAACTGGCGGAGGCCTTGTGCCAAGCATGGGATAACTTCAGGAGTAAAGGGGGTGGTGATGAATGGTAAGTGACTGATTTCAATCAATTCCAAGAGCCCGCCATCGAGCGGGCTTTTTTTAACCCAAAAAAGTTTAAACTTCGCCCTTGACGTGCGAACTACGCACGTTTAAATTACGAGACATCGGATGCAGCGAAACGCACCGATCGCTCTTTAACAACGAACACGGTGACCTGCACACCAAAAAAGCAGGCGGACGGCAGCCAGTGTTGTCGGACGAGCGCAGCCACCCTAGCGGGGACTGAATGATGGATTCGCGTCGTGTAGTGCGGGGCGAGCCGGGGAAAGCGACCCGGGGCTGTGAAATGAATACCCAAGCAAACCGTGGGGTGAATAACGGGTGCCACAACATAAAGCGGCGGCCGCAGCGCTATATCTGCGGTCCATCGGAGAGCCAGTTGATAGAACGCTAACAATGGTTCGGGCGGTGTTCTTCAGAACTTCATCGCGCAGCTGGCTCCCCGATGATTCGTCATCGCATCCCATGCCCGCCCCGTGCGGGCTTTTTTGTGGAGAGAGACATGATCAACGTAATTGCAGCAATCATCGTCGGCATGATCGAAGCAGCCACTGACGACAACATGTGAGGCAGCCATGGGCAAACTGACTGGCATTACCCTCGCATTGACATCAATCGCGACCATCGCGCTGTGCGGCTATGGCGTGTGGTTCGCTCTTGTAATGAATCTCTGAGGTGCATCATGAAGACAGCAATCGCAGCAGCAGTTATCGGTCTGGCCGCATGCGCACCGGCTCAGGCGCAGGAAGAGTCAAAAAAAGACAAGATCTGCAAAAAAATGTACGAGACAGCGGCTCAGGTCATGGAGGCGCGGCAAGCAGGCGTTCCTTTGCCGAATACTATCAGCGTCTTTGAAGAGAAGATGTATCGCGAAATGGTGCGCATCGCATACCGGGAGCCCAAGTTCAGTACACAGGAATACAAGCAACGCTCGATTGATCGTTACGCCAACCAGTGGGCTTCCTCATGCTACAAAAATCTGGAGGTGGGCAAATGATTATCACTCAGCACGAAAAAAGATCAGGCGCTATGTGCCTGGAGGCGGTCGATCGGTTTGGCAACACGCTGGCCCACATCAGTCTGAATGACATCGAGTACGAGCGATTCGTCGATTATGCCGCGGCAGTTGGTACTGAAACGGCGTTCTGGGATTTCAAGGCAGAAGAGCTGGAGGCGGCGTGATTGAGGCAATCCAGAGCATCCACCCGATCGGGTATATGGCAGCTTTCATCGGCTGCCTTTTTTGTGTCTGCGTCGCGTCATCTCTGATCAAGAGGCGTGATCCAATCAAGGATCTGCGCGAAACGTGTACATACCATGACCCTCAGCAGGCCAAACACATGCGCATCATTGGTAACCCGAACCTGACAATGGCAAGGGTGCCGCGATGCATATCGAGGGCATGACATGTCGATCACAGCATTTCTGAACCGCACACGGCGCGAGAAAGAGGCACACAAGAATCTGGTGGCGGCAGCCAAGGCATTTATCGAACAGCCCTGCGTGCAGCGTCTGGAATCGCTGCAAAAAGCGGTATGGTTAAGCGAGGAGAATATCAATGCGGGTGACACTGAAAAGCGCTGAGACGGCAAACGCTGCGGAACATCAGCAAGCATACGACGACGGTGTACGGCGCGACGAGATTCTCGACGACGAAATCCAGCGCATCACCGAGAGCCCTGACGAGGTTGTTGAGGCTCTGAAAGAGATAGACGACATCGACACGTACGAACGGGCATGCGTTGATCGCGATTACGCAGCATCAGAGTTTGAGCGAGCACAGGGCGCGGCGATCAAGTCGAGGATGGAATACGACGCCATCTGCGATCTGGCGAAGAAGAATCTGGGAGTGGTGTGATGAAAGTAAAGCTGAAAGTTACTGAGATTTTAAGTCACAGCTTGACAGTAGACATTGATTGCGATGAGTACGATCGCTTGTTGCAAGTTGATGAGTATGAGGCCGCAGAAATGATAGGTGACCGAATGGGGCAAGGAACCATCAAGGCTGGTCGATGGGAAGATCCTGAGATTGACGTGATCGACGAATGAAGAAGGCGGCCCGAAAGCCGCCTCCACTGATCGAAACCTTCCGAGTAACGAACAGCACAGGAATCATATCATGAAACGTACACTGCTAGCCATTGCGGTGGGCACCGCCGTTGCCGCATGCAATCCCGCCAATGCAACTGGCTCGTTTTATCACTCCATCGGCGTCGCTACTACAAGCGACGTGAAGCACAACTCTCAGCGCATCGACGCAGTATCAGCGCATGCTGACCGCAACACCGGCCTCGCCGAAGCCAATCAGCGCAACATCGCCGATCAAGACGCGTGGAATGACCGGCAGGAAGGCGTCATCCGTCAGAATCGCGGCCGCCTCGACGAGATGGATCAGCGCAATCAGCGGCAGGATGACAGCATCGACAACGCTCACGCTCGGATCGGCGGCGTTGAACAGGACAGCAAACAGCGTGACAGCGAACTGTCTGATCGAATCGACACAGTCGGCAGCACGGCATCATCGGCAGATCAGCGCAGCCAAGACAACGCCGGACGGCTGGACGATCACGACGAGCGCATCAGGAGTAATGAAAACGGCGTGGCAGACAACGCTGCGGTCAATCAGCAGCAATCTGAAACGCTCAGCAGTCACGATCAGCGGATCAGCGGCAACGCTCAGGGCGTGGCTGATAACGCCGAGACGAACCGTCAGCAGGCACAGACGCTCGATCAGCACGATCAGCGCATCGCGACGAACGCCGACATCAACAGCCGTCAGTCAGCGCAACTCAGCAATCACACATCAGCGATCAACGGCAACACAGCAGCGATTCAGCGCAACCGGGACGCTATCGATGATCTGCGCGGTGATGTTGATGACCTGAAAGCAGGTGTTGCGGCTGCAGTGGCAGCGGCCAGTCATGCGTGGCTGCTGGGCCCTGATGCTGGATTCCAGATGAGCTTGGCGGGTGGCGCATATCGTAGCGAATCGGCCGGATCCGTGGCCATCGGCGCGCCGGTCGGCAGCAGTGCATTCGTCAACGCGAACGTGTCGTTCGATAGTCGCGGCAACGAGACGTACGGCGCCGGCATGAATTTCCAGTTTTGAGGTGACGTGATGATCGAAAAATATCGAAGCCTGATGACACCTGAGCAACAAGCATGGGATGACTGGCGCCAAGAAGGCGCTTTTTTATCGCCCGATAATATACAGTCTGATGCCAAGCGCTATATGGCGGAGGCTGAAAGAATACAAGAGGAGTACGCACGATGAGTATCGCAACTCTTGTGCTGGGGCAATCAGGGACTGGCAAAACAGCCAGTCTTCGCAATCTTGAACCGAGCAAGACAGCGCTCATTAAAGCTGTCGAAAAGCCGCTGCCATTTCGATCAAAGGACTGGCAGCAGGTAACAACAGACCAATGGGGAAAAATGGTTAAGGCTGCTCAGACTGCAGCCCATCGAGGCCGCGAAGTAGTCGTGGTCGATGATTTCCAGTACGTTATGGCGAATGAGTTTATGCGCCGTAGCGAAGAAAAAGGTTTCGACAAATTCACTGAGATTGCCCGGCATGCATGGGAAGTCATCAATGCACTATCCAGCCTGCCTGAGCACGTTCGCGTCTATATCCTGAGCCATACTCAGGATGATGATTTTGGACGAACCAAGATAAAAACAATCGGAAAGATGCTGGATGAAAAAATAACTCTGGAGGGACTTTTTACGATTGTGCTTCGAACCCAAGTGAACGACGGGGTTTACCAGTTTCGGACGGTTAATAACGGATCAGATACCGTAAAATCCCCCATGGGCTTATTTGAATCCGACCTGATCGAAAACGACATCAATGCTGTTGATAGTCAGATAGTTGACTATTACGGGATCACCCAACCTGAACAACAGGAGCAGGTATCATGACGCAAGTATTTTCCTACGATGAAAACCAAGCCGCAGCCGCTGATGCAGGGGGCGGTGAGTACATCACCGAGTCGTGCGTCGTGCGCGGATTCGTTGAGCAAGCCAAATGGACAGAGGCAAATAGTGGGGCAAAAGGGCTGGAATTGTCTTTTGAGTCAGAGCATGGGCAAAAGGCCAACTACCTGACCATCTATTACCAGAAAAAAGATGGCTCCAAGAATGAAGTCGGCGTCAATCAAATCCAGAGCCTGATGGGCGTCACCGGAGTCCAGAGCCTGAGCCAGCAAGGCGGACAAAACGGGATGATTGCACCGGAGCTGACAAGGAAACCGGTACAGATCGCTCTTGAGCGAGAAAACTACACCAAGAGCAATGGTGGCGAAGGTTTCCGATTTCAGATCAAGTGTTTCATGTCGGCACGATCCGGAAAAACGATTGCAGAGCACTTGGAAGGCAAATCAGCGGACAGCGCAGCATACTGGGAGCAACGCTTCGCGGAAAATCCTGGCGGAAAACAGGCCAAGCAGCAGCAGAGTCAGCCATACAACTCTGCAAATGAGTACGCGAACAGCAACATCCCGCCTTCCAGCAACGACTTTGACGATGAAATACCTTTCTAGGACAAAGGATTATTTAAAAATTGGCCGCTAAATGGCGGCCCCTGAATTACCGGGGATGATATGGCTACACTCTATAACCTATCTCATGAATTCCAGCAACTGGCGAACATGGATGCCGCTGATGACGAGGCATTCCGCGAAGCGCTGGACGAAACGCTAACAGCTCAGGGCGAGATGCTCGATGAGAAGATCGAGGCCACGATTATTGTGGCCCGTCAGCTTGATGAAGATGCCGAGTATTGCAAGGCAGAGATTGATCGTCTCAGGAAGCGCGCCGAGTCATTCAGACGCAACGCTGATGCCTGCCGTGAACGCGTCAGAATGGCGATGGAGAGCACTGGGCGCGACAAGATCAAGCGCCGACTGTTCACCATCTCCCGAGTTGCGGGCAAGGATGTCGCCCGGCTGGATGACGAGCAACAGCTCCCTGCCGACTACGTGCGAGTGAAGGAGACACGATCACCCGACAAGGCGGCCATCCTGAAGGCGCTCAAGGCCGGGCAATCGGTGCCGGGTGCGTCCCTTGGCAAGGGTCAGGATTCACTCCGAATCAGCTGATTTCCTCGGCCTGCCCCGCCGTTTTGCCGGATGCAGGTCATCCGCTGACAGGCCGGCATCCGCCATGGCTTGCCGGATCTCATCCAGCTTGCGCTGTTTCTCCTGCTCGAGCGCGAGGCGGTCGCGCTCGGCCTCTTCCTTCTCCTCGATGATCTGCATCGACACCTCGCTCAGCTTGTAGAGCTGTTCGAGCGAGAGACGGCGAAGCTGGCCCTTGAGCACGTTCTTGTTTCCGGCAATCGACGATAGATCAGACATGTGGCTCTCCTGTTGTGGACGGGAGAGCGTATCAGCAATCGGACAGTGAGGGTATGCAAGATGGATCGACAAGAGGTTTTGACGAATCTGGCAATGAAGCAGCATGAATGGCCTGAGCACATGACATCCTTAAGGATGGCGGGTCTTGAATTTTGCGAAGAAGAATGGCTCGCCGAACGCGAGCGGCTGATCAACAAGCCGAGCTGGTGCGATGATGCGCCTGTCTGGGCTAAATGGCTAGCTCAAGACCATGAAGGCCGTTGGTGGTGGCTAGATGATCGACCTTTCATGATGACAACTGCATCCGAATGGCAGATAAATTCAGGAATAATCAAGTGCATTGCATCTTATGGAGCCACGCCGGCAGGCTATGAATGGCGCCATACACTGGAAAAGCGGCCTGATCAGTGCAATGAGTACGAAGATGATGCATTCGACCACGTGCAGCGGGACATTGATCGGCGAAATGCCGAGCGTGAGCGACTGATTGGCAAGCCGAGCTGGGATGATGCGCCGGACGATGCGCGGATACTGGTACAGCACGATGATGGCGGGTGGCTGTTCGGCACTTTCCTTTCAGCATACCCGCATCATGATAGCGGGGGCTGGATAGGTGAAGGGGCAGGCATGTGGTTGAGGGGGATGTGTCCTGGCTATGTACCCGCGGGGCATGACTGGACCCAAACGCTGGAGGTGCGGCCAGAACTGCGCAACGAAGACGAAGACGACGCGTTCGCTCACGTGCAGCGCGATATTGATCGGCGCAATGCCAAGCTTGCCAGCAAATACCATCGGGAGATCGCACCGGGTGTATACGTTGATGTTTATGACGTGCTGACGGCATGGCAGGTAACCAACCCGGCTCTGCAGCACCTGATCAAGAAAGCACTATGCCCCGGAGGTCGCGGCCACAAGACAAAGGCAGAAGATCTCAACGAGATCATCGCATCAGCGAAACGAGCAAAAGAAATTGAATCCTGATAGCCGCCATTGAGCGGCTTTGTTTTGGAGAACACCATGGCTGAAGCATACGCAATGAAAGACACGCAGCATGAACGGTTGCTGATGGACATGATCGAGCGGCTGGAAGATGACAAGCACCGGCTGCTGAACGAGCTGTATCCGAACGACATCGACATCACACTAGATGATGGCGCATACATGCCGGAAAAGGCGCACGCAACGGACGCTGGTTTCGATCTGCGGGCGATCAGCGGCGCGCACCTTTGGCCCGGGCGCAGCGCGCTGATCCATACGGGCGTGCACGTGGCCATCCCTGAAGGGTACTACGGTCGCGTCGCGCCTCGCTCAGGACTGGCAGTAAAGAACGGACTGGACGTGCTCGCTGGCGTCGTGGACTGTGGATATACCAACGAAATCGGTGTGGTTCTGATCAACCTCGGAAGCCAGCCCTATGACGTGAGCCCCGGAGACAAGATCGCTCAGTTGGTCGTTGAACGCATATTTACCGGCAAGCTAAGGCGGGTCGGTTCGCTGGATCAGACAGAGCGTGGCAATAATGGGTATGGGTCAACGGGGATGTGAAATGAAAACGATGGCCAAAATATTATGTATCCTCGGTTTGTTTTGGATTGTCTGTTATCTCTTGTCTCTGGCCACACACCTCAGCCTAATGGAGTGCGCTGTACTCGCCATGGCTGTCAACTGGGCGAGAGATTTTGTCGAGATAAAAGAACTTCAATACACCATGATTCGAGTTCTTAGGTATCTGAATAGGGGGATTCATGGCTGACGCAGCAGACGACGCAAACGAGCTGGCACAGCAGCACATTGACCAGCTACTGAACAATCGGCAGCGCGGGCCGAGGCTGAGGCCGTGCGGCGAATGTCATAACCCGCTGTGCGGAAACGAGCTGGATGATGACCGGGCGCTGTTTTGCGGCGCCGAGTGTTCAATGGAATGGGAAAAGCGAAATGGGTGACTGGATCAGCGTTGAAGATTTTCTTCCAAATGAAAGAGATCCGATTCTCATGGTGGCTATCAATGCTAAAGGAGGTAATTATACGACGGATATATACGCAGGTTGGTGGCGTGGCAGCGAGATAGAAAATAGTGGAGAGAATTGGGCTAGATGGCCACATGATTTTGAGCCGACGCACTGGCAACCCCTGCCACCACCACCGGCAAATGCATGACTGGCACACCGCCCTCACCTCTCTGCAACAATACGCCGATATTCAATCCCACGATCCGCACTGTCGGGTCGGATCCGCACTGATCTCACCCTGCGGTCTCATTGCTCACCGAGACGTCAATCAGTTTCCACGCGGCATCGCAAATGATGAACGCTGGCATGACGTTGATGCCAAGCTTGATCTGGTTATTCACGCTGAGCAAGCAGTGCTGCATGGCTATCTGCATGACGTGAGCGGCTGGACGATGCTGATCACGAAATGTCCGTGCCATCACTGCGCACAGGCGATGATCCAGAGAGGTATCAGCAGGGTGATATGCCCGCCCTACCGGGTGGGCAGCAAATGGGAGAGATCGCACAGGCTGGCGCAGGAGATGTTCAGAGAAGCAGGCGTTAACTACACGGAGTTGACACAATGACATGGATCATCGCAGCAATCGCATATTTTCTACTCTGCGCAATCGTCATGCGAATGCAGGTTGATGGCGGGCGGGCAGATGATCTGGAGGCTCGATATGCAGATGAGCAAATGGTACGCAGCGATGGTGGCGTTGGAATGGCGCTATCTGAAGCGGAGTATGTCGGAAGCAAGCGAGCTGCATAGAGCAAGGCAGCGTGTGGCTGAGCTGGAACGGGAGTTAAAGGAGATAAAGATGGGTAACACGAGGAACAAAAGCGATGATACATGAACCTATCAGCCTTGCTGCCTACGTATTGGCTAAGGCTTCAGGTGGAAACCCCGTTGTCTCCACAGTGACTGTTGGTATTTTCTACCTGATGTTTTCAATTCTGGAGGCCGGAGTAGAAAAGATGGCCTTTGGCAAAAGGTTTGAGCACTGGCTTGATCCAGTATTCGCTCTAGCGTTTATGTCGTTTGCGGCTTATGCGGTATGGAAGTGCGCAATCATTAACGTTCAGGCGTAAGGGAGATTAGAGATGAAAGATCAGGCGAAAAGTGATCTGGTGGCAGAGAATGAAAGGCTGAGGGCAGAGCGTGACGGCTGGATTGATTCAGCGCGCTACCACGCTAATGGGCAGGAGTTCTACCACGGCATTGTGCGAAAGATTGGCGCGCTTTTTGGAGAGGCGGCGCGCACCAGTGACGATGGCTCAGTGCAGGACGACATTCTGGCGCTTAGGCTCCCTGAGCTGGTGCAGGAATTGCAGATCGAGTGGGATACACTGGCAGCGCATGTGATACGCATGAGAAAAGTCTTTACCCAACTGCACCTGAAATCGCCGTCACCTGTAGAAGTGCTCCAAGCTTATTCATATGTGATGCGCGACACCCCGAGTGCCTCACTCGCAGCACGTGACAAGCGCATTGCTACGGCCGCTTTTAAAGCCGGGTTCGAAGTGAGTGGCGAAGGTTTCAACGGAGAATATCCGTCCGACGCAACGGAAACGTCCATATTTAAAGATGATCTGCAAGGGTACCTGAAAAGCATTGAGCGCGGGGAGGAATCATGAAGGAATGGAAGCAGCGCACAGGCTACTACAACGGCAAAACGCAAGCCGAGATTGATCAAGACGAGCGCATGACAGAGCTGGCGAGAGCGCAATACGTCGAGGCAACTCAGGCGATTGTGACGAAAGCGCGGCAGGATCGGATGCGGGCAACATACACGCGGTATGATGAGAATGGGGAGGTGATTGATGAGTGATCGAGCTGAGGGTTGGTATTACTGCCGTGACAGATACGGTGACAGACTGGTTCTTTTCTGGTCATCAGAAATGGGTTGGATTACAAGCCGTAATTACAGTCTGGATTGCGGATACTGCAAAAAGATCTCACGCGTAGAGCAGAGGATACCTGAGCCGGAAGAGGATTGGGTGACGGTGCCGAGGGTTCCGACAGATGAAATGAGGGCCGCTCAGCGCGCGTCAATCATGGATATCCAGGGTGGGTACGACTCGTATGCTGATCCGTGGGAAGCTATGATCGAAGCAGCGCCCAAGCCGTAGGAGGCGATATGAGCGATAGAGAGATGCTTGAATGTGCGGCGAAGGCTGCGGGTTTGAGATTCGCTGTTGAGCAGCGGCCGAACGGCGAATCAGTAACCCTCGTTATCGATGAGGAGAAATGCGGCAATGAGTGGAATCCGATCACGAACGACGGGGACGCGTTCCGGCTTATTGCAGAATTAGAGCTTAACGTCTTTCACGTATCTGGAAATGCATATGCAATGCCGTCAGATTCTGATGAACCGGAGTCGATATGCTCGTATCGGGATTCAGGCGGGAAAATTCAGGCACAACGCCGAGCTATTACGTTAGCCGCTGCCCGGATTGGAGGGTATGAAGGGTGAGCGAGGCGAGAAATCGGAGGCAATATGGCAACAGTGACGTTTGTACCGCAGTGCGTAGCTGAAAAGATATGCGGTGAGTTCGGCTTTACCATCAGCATCATGCCGCCCGGGGAGCTGGCCAACATCAACGGTGACTACGGACGCCTGCACTTCGACGACACAGAAACGCCCTGCCCCGGCCTCGTCATGTTCGATACCACCATGGCGAGCAAGGCTATCGGATGGGCAGAGATCAACGTCGACGATGGCGGGTCGCTTCTCGTTCATTGCGAAGCCGGCATATCCAGATCGGCCGCCGTAGCCCAGTGGCTGGCCGACAATATGGGATATGAGTTGGTCATGCACCCTGACGGAATTGGCACAACTCAATTCTACAACAGGCACGTATACCGAACGCTGGATGCTGCGAACGGCAACAATATGGCGGCATGGTATGCGGAGCAGGAGATGAAATACAGGATGATGACATGACATGGCCTGAATGGATCGCCATACCGCTGCTGGCACTCGTTTTGGCAGCAGGTATCTGGAGACGCCGAGCCACTGCTCGGCTTTTTTATGCGCAGGAGGAAGTGATGAGAGAAATGGTTGAAGTGGATGTGTGTGATCTTGAAGGATCGGCGCTTGATTACGCAGTGGCTAGGGCAGTCGGTCATGATGTGACATTCGGGCAATGGGGGCCAATTCACTATGGCGCGATAGTTACTCAACCAGTAGATATAGCGCCTGAACAGACAGTTCCTTTTAGGCCATCAACTGACTGGTCGCAGGGCGGCCCGCTGATTGAAGAGTGCATCACAAGTGCAGAAAAATATTCAGGCGAAGAGCCGTGGTATACATGGCCCATGCCTGTCGGGATCGGGTCGTGCTGCGGCAGAACGCTGCTTATTGCCTCCATGCGGGCAATCGTGATGTCAGAGATTGGTGACCCGGTTCAGGTGCCGAAGGAACTGATGGGATGAGGGATGACTACACATGATGATCAAGCCAAGAATGCGAAGGCAGCGGTCAGGAATGTGGAAGTGCTGGGCGATAGCGAGCGACGGTAGAGTCATAGCCGGATATTCGATTATGCCGAATGCAGCTTACCAAAGTTTCTGTCGCAGATTTTATGACTATGCGCTGGCAAATAAACCGATGACAAAATGGGAGCGGATGTTATGGCGAGGGATGGAAATCCTAAAAAAGAAAGGTTGGTAAACTTAAAATCAAGAGGCAGCTTATATCCGAAATGGCGATCCGAGCTTGGCGCTGACTACTCGGGGGCAGTGGAGATCATCCTTAATGGATGGAAGCAAGATATTTTGCGGGATATGTGCGTCGATCATATGGGCCTACATGATCAGGGCTGCCTTCAATGTGATTCGACATAACGACATCTGTGGAAAGAGAAAGCAATGACAATCGACAGCGACCTTCAGTCCATCAAAGACATCGGATTTACGCACACCATTGACCGCATAGAGCGTCACTTCAAGGCCGAAGCGGCGCGAGAACTGGCAATGAAGCGTCCGCCTGACAGCGTGCAGCGGGCATGGTTGCTGGAAGAGGCGCAGAAATATCGGGAGGGGTGATGGACAAGCAATTCTACACCTATGCCGAGGCAGCCCCGCTCCTCGGCTTTTCTTCGCATCGGACCATCAGGCGACTCGTTGAGTCGGGGAAGCTGGCAGCATCCTACCCGCTGCCCCGATCGCCTCGAATTCATGCTGAAGAGATCACGCGCTTTGCTCGCGAGCACTCTGCTGTGCATACTCAGTGCGGCGCGGAGCCAAGCGTGTCTGGCAGGAGAAGGACATGCCGCGAAAACAGAAAGACGGGCTCTACCAGCGGTCAGGCTCGCCGTACTGGTGGGCCAGCTGGATCGGAGCAGACGGAGAGCGTCATCGACAGTCTACTAAAATCCGGGTAGATCGCGCTGGTGCTCAGCAAGAGGCCGATGCGCTTCTGAGCAAATGGAAGTACGAAGCGCATCAGCAGCGTGTGTGGGGCAAGCCCCAGGAGAAGCAAAAGCACGCATTGAAAGACGTTCTCGATGCTTACATGGCTGCCAAGGGCTATGTGCAGTCATTTGGGCGCAGTCGTGCTGCATACATCGTCAGGCATGTCATGGAGGCGTTCGACGGCCGGATGATCGAGGACATCCATCCATCGGAAATACGGGCGTATCGCCGCCGGCGCAGGGAGAGCGTCGGGGCCAGCACCGTGAACAAGGAGACCGGACTGATCAGCGCTGCGTGCAACTACTGTCGCAACGAACTGGACTGGGATATTCCCAACCCGGCTCACCGGCAGAAAGAGCAGGAGCCGCGGGGGCGGACCCGATGGGCGGAGCGCAGCCAGATCGAGCGCCTGATAGCCGTGGCTGACCGGAACAAACGGGCGCCATGGATCGGAGATCACATCCGCTTGTCGGTGTTTACAGGTCTCAGGGCGGGAGACGTGAGCGCTCTGACATGGGATCGGGTGGATATGCAGAGATGTCTACTGCGAATCCCGAGTCGTCAGAATCGCAAGATGAAGGAAGACCGGATCGTGCCGCTCAACGATGAGGCCATGAAAGCCATCAGGGGCAGAAAGGCGTTCAGGGACAGGAATTGCCCGGAATCGCCCTGGGTGTTCTGCAACTGGAAGGGAGAGCGCATAAAAGATATGAAGCGCGCATTCAATACAGCAATACGCGAGGCGGGCATCGAAGATTTTAGACGTCACGATGCCCGCCACACGTTTGCCAGCTACCTGCTGAATGCCGATGTGCCGATGGAAGTCCTGAGCAAGGCAATGGGGCACTCTGACATTAACACAACCCAGCGCTATGCTCATTTGAGACCCACAGCTGTGCAGGAGGCCGTCAACCGGCTATCTGCACAAAATAGTCACACTGGAGAGAGCAACCATGATTGACCCATCATCATCACTGCTCTAGATTGTTGTTTGTAGGCCGTTATTCAGGCCGAGCGGGCATAGCTCAGTTGGTAGAGCATCAGCTTCCCAAGCTGAGGGTCGCGAGTTCGAGCCTCGTTGCCCGCTCCATTTCCCCTGTCCCCTCTTTTGCTCCCTGCAGTCATCCTCGCACTGCCGAAACTGTCGTGTCGGTACCACAGGACTTGTCATTCAGCCTGCTGCAGACGATGCCTGCTGCCCTCGCGTATCCAGCCCGGTGGTCTGCCATGCTTGGCCTTTCCGCCCGCACGGATACGTCATTTCCGTTTGCAACGGCTGCCCACCCGAAACCTTACATTATTGCAAGATTTTGATATTCAAGCCTTTTCCCGACATGTTTCAGCAGGTTTACACTTTAGTCGCAACATGTCAGGCATTGATTGACCCTGACATGAACGGTGATTAACTCTCGCTCAAGCCGGAACTTTTCAGCGTCGATTCCGACAACCGCAAACGCTGAAAAAATCTCTCCGATTGACAGCAGGGGTTCATCTTCATGTTCAACAAATCACGCTTCATGGGCCGGGCACTGGGGTGGGTGACGGCCGCCACCCTGGCGCTTGGCGCTTCCACCGCCTTCGCCTTTCAGCCCTCGGGCAAGGTCGACTGTATTGCGCCTTCCGATCCGGGCGGCGGCTGGGATTTCACCTGCCGCAGCGTGGGACGCTTGCTCGAGCAGCTCGATCTGGTTCCCGCCAGCGTCCAGACAACCAACATGGCAGGTGCCGGTGGCGGCGTGGCCTACGCCCATACCGTCAGCAAGCGCCGCAAGGATGATCAGTTGATCGTGGCGGCCAGTACGGCGACCACGACCCGCCTGGCACAGAACCAGTTCCCCGGCATGTCGGCCGACATGGTGCGCTGGACAGCCGCCCTGGGAGCGGATTACGGGATCATCGCGGTCGGTAGTGACTCCCCCTACGACAGCCTGCCCGAACTGATGGATGCGCTGAAGAAGAATCCGGGCAGCGTCTCGTTTGCCGGCGGCAGCGCTACCGGCGGCTGGGATCACCTCAAGGTATTGCAGACCGCCCGGAAGGCGGATGTTGATAACCTGCGCCGGATCAAGTACCTCTCCTATAACAATGGCGGCGAGGCGATCACCCAGGTCATCGGCGGTCATATTGATGCCTTTACCGGCGACATCTCGGAGTCCCGGGGCTTCATCGAATCCGGTGATCTCAAGGTGCTGGCCGTGCTTGCCGATCAGCGCCTGCCGGAGCCGCTGGACGATCTGCCCACTGCCAGGGAACAGGGTATTGATGAAGTCGCTCCCAACTGGCGCGGTTTCTATCTCCCGAAAGGCGTTTCCGACGAGACCTACCAGTGGTGGGTAGACACCCTTGATCAGGTGTATGCCAGCGATGAGTGGAAGAAGGTCATGCAGCAGAACGGCCTGATGCCCTTCCACAAGTCCGGCCAGGAGTTTGACGCATACGTTCAACAGCAGATCAAGGAGCTCCAGCAGCTCTCTCGCGAGATCGGGCTGGTGCAATGAGCTTTCTGAACGATCGCATCTTCGGGGTCCTGATGCTGCTGCTGGCCGTCGCGTACGGCTGGCAGGCTCAGCAGATCCCGGTATCCTTCGGCGGTGGCGGGCCGGTAGGCCCTTCCACCTTTCCCACCCTGCTGGCCGTGGTACTCGCCCTGACCAGCCTCTATCTGATGGTTCGACCGGACCCCGACAATGCCTGGCCACTGGGGCGTACCCTGCTCGAGATGATCATCGCCGTACTGGTTCTGATCGTCTACACCCTGACCCTTGAGCCCATCGGCTTCCCGATCGCCACCACCCTGGGGGTGGCCATCCTCTGCTGGCGCATGGGGGCACCGCTGCTGCGCGCCGGCCTGGTGGGGGTGTGCGGCGCCGCGATCGGTTACGCCCTGTTCAACTACGGTCTTGAACTGACCCTGCCCGCCGGCCTACTGGAGTTTCAGTGATGGATACCCTCAATGCCCTGCTCGCCGGCTTTGGCGTCGCCCTGACGCCCATGAACCTGCTGCTGGCGCTGGCCGGCTGTTTTCTCGGCACCCTGATCGGTGCCCTGCCCGGGCTCGGCCCGGCCAACGGTGTCGCCATCCTGATTCCGCTGGCCTTCACGCTCGGCCTGCCCCCGGAATCTGCCCTGATCATGCTGACGGCCGTCTATGCCGGGGCGATGTATGGTGGCCGGATCTCCTCCATCCTGCTCAACATCCCGGGGGACGAACCGGCGATGATGACCTGCCTGGATGGCTATCCCATGGCACAACAGGGCAAGGCAGCCGAGGCACTGGCCATCTCTGCCGTGGCCTCCTTCGTCGGCAGCCTGATTGCCTGTGTCGGCCTGATTCTGCTGGCACCACTGCTGGCCCGGTTCGCCCTGACCTTCGGAGCCGCCGAATACTTCGCCCTGTTCGTGCTGGCCTTTGCCACCCTGGGCGGCATTACCGGCAAGAACCCGATCAAGACCCTGATGGCGGCGGCCCTGGGCCTGATGATGTCGACCATCGGCATCGATATTTCCACCGGCAGCCAGCGATTCACCTTCGGCATCCTCGAGCTCTACGAGGGCATCGATTTCATCATTGCCATCGTGGGTCTGTTTGCCATCTCGGAGCTGCTGTTCTTCATCGAGCGTCGTGCCGGCGACGGGGACAGCAGCGTGAAGATGAATCGTCTCAAGCTGCGCTGGCGGGAGATCGTGGCCGTGCTGCCCACCAGCCTGCGCAGTGGCGTGGTGGGGTTCATCTCCGGGGTACTGCCGGGTGCCGGCGCTTCACTGGGCAGCTTTCTGAGCTATACGGTGGAGAAACGCATGCTCGGCAGCAAGAACCGCTTCGGCGAAGGTGACCCGCGGGGTGTGGCGGCACCGGAGGCAGGCAACAATGGCGCGGCCAATGGCGCACTGGTGCCGATGCTGACGCTCGGCATTCCCGGCAGCGGCACCACTGCCGTGCTGCTGGCAATGCTGGTCTCGCTCAACATCACGCCGGGGCCGATGATGTTTCAGCAGCATGCCGAGATCGTCTGGGGCGTGATCGCCGCGCTGCTGATCGGTAATCTGCTGCTGCTGCTGCTGAACATCCCGATGGTCGGCCTCTTCGTGAAGATCCTGTCGGTGCCGCCGAAATATCTGATGCCGCTGGTGACCCTGGTGGCCATTGTCGGCATCTACTCGATCAGCCACTCGACCTTCGATCTGTATTTCATGATCGCCTTCGGGGTACTCGGTTATCTGCTGCGCAAGCTGGAGATACCACTGGTACCGATCATTCTGGGGCTGCTGCTGGGCCCGGAAATGGAAAAGAACCTGCGCCATGCGCTGAGCCTCTCCGATGGCGACTGGTCGGTCCTCTGGTCCACGCCGCTGTCCGTCACCATCTGGGCGATTGCCCTGCTCGGGCTGATCCTGCCCTGGCTGGTCGGTCCGATGCTGCGCCGCCGCATGGAGGCCAAACGCCACAATGGCCGATGACCGAAGTCCACGCCCCACTGCGGGCGTGGTTTTCTTTCAAGCCCGCACCCCCCTAAACTGAGGCCTCCACGGACACATGAGGAACGCGGCCTTGAACGCGCCCAGCGAAGACGGCTGTTGTCGATGCCGAGCCCCCTTTCCCTGCTGCAGACCTCCTGACCTGCCAGCCTGCAGGAGAAGCCATTCATGACCGCCTGGCTCGATCCCGCCTGGCTGTTCGATCCTGCCGCCTGGGCAGGCCTGGCAACGCTGATCATCATCGAGCTCGTGCTGGGCATCGACAACCTGGTCTTCATTGCCATCCTCGCCGAACGGCTGCCCCCGGCACTGCGCGAGCGCGCCCGTATCACCGGATTGTCGCTGGCGCTGATCATGCGGCTGATCCTGCTGCTGTGCCTCTCCTGGCTGATGGGACTGACCCAGCCACTGCTGACCCTCTTCGGTCATGTCTTCAGCGGCCGCGATCTGATCCTGCTGAGTGGCGGGCTGTTTCTCATCTACAAGGCCACCAGCGAGCTGCACGATCATATCGACACCGCCTCACCCGGCGAGGAAGGCGGGAATCAGGTCTACGCGGCCTTTTCCACCGTGGTGGCACAGATCGTGATCCTGGATGCGGTCTTCTCGCTCGACTCGATCATTACCGCCGTGGGGATGGTCGATCACCTGCCGGTCATGATGATTGCCATCGTATGTGCCATGACCCTGATGCTGCTGGCCAGCCGCCCCCTGATGCGTTTCATCACGGCGCATCCCACGGTCATTCTGCTCTGTCTGGGGCTGTTGCTGATGATCGGCTTCAGTCTGGTCGCCGAGGGACTCGGGCTGCACATTCCCCGCGGCTATCTCTACTCCGCCATCGGTTTCGCCATCATCATCGAACTGCTCCAGACCCTGCGCCAGCGCAAGAGCCAGCAGCCACAGACTCGCTACGGCACTCGTCGGGCACGTACCGCCGCTACCGTGATGCGGCTGCTCGGCAGCAGTGATCCCGGGCTGAGCCGCCACTCCCGGGCGCCGGCCGGAGAGTCGCACAGCGAGGAAGCACTCGCGCTGTTCGACATGACCGAGCAGCACATGGTGCGAGGCGTGCTTTCGCTGGCCGACAAGCCGATCGAGGCGATCATGACGCTCAGGCGCGATATCGACTGCCTCGATCTGACGGACACGGCCGAGCATCAGATCGAACAGTTGCGCAACAGCCCGCACGCCAGCCTGGTGGTCATCCGTGACGCTGCCCGCGATGCCCCGCTGGGCATCGTGCGCAAGCGCCGTCTGCTTGATGCCGCGCTGGCCGGGCAGCCACTGAACGTGGCTGCAGCCCTCGAACAGCCGCTGGTCCTGCTGGAAAACGTGTCGGTGGTCGAGGCCCTCCAGCAGTTCCAGCGCAGCGGTGAACGGCTCGCCTTTGTCGTTGATGAATTCGGCACGCTGGAAGGCATCGTGACCATGCTGGATATTCTCGAGGATATTGCCGGCGAGATGCCGGGCGGCAGCGAGGCGACCACCCGCGTTCGGCGCGTCAGCGAGGAGTGTTTCGAGGCCGATGCCAGCGAGGATATCGTCGATATCAACCAGCAGTTGCCCGACCCGCTGCCGCTGGGGCGCGACTACACCAGCCTCGCCGGGCTGGTGGTCGATCGTCTGGAGGATCTGCCGCATGTCGGCGCCCGGGTCACCGTGCCGCCCTGGCAGATCGAGGTCCGGGATATCGAGCGCCATCGGGTCAGACGGGTCCGCCTGTATCGTCAGCCCGAGGCGGAGTAGCCTGCCACGGCGCCCGCCGCGGGCTTTTCCTGCCTCCGCCATCGCGGTATCCTGGCAAGGCCGGTTCCCGCCGGCCTTGCCCATCCGTTCCTTGCAGGTATTGCGACGATGTCCACTTCCGGCAGCGCCATTCGGCTCGCACCGCTGGCGACCACCGGCCAGCATCACGCCCACGCCCACCGTCAGATCGTGATCGGTCTGTCCGGTGCCGCCGAGTTCGACATCGACGGCGCCCGGGGGCATGTCACCGAACGCACGGGCTGTATCGTGCCGGCCGGCCGGGAGCACTACTACCGTGGCGTGGGCGACAACAGTCAGCTGATCATTGACCTCCCCGACGCGGCCCCGGGGCTCAATGGCGCCCACCACCATCATCGGCACCTGTTCGACCAGCCCCGCTATTTCACGCTCGACACGACCCTGTGTCTCTATCTGCAGTTCATGGTGGCAGAGATGAACGAAGCGGCCACCGACGATCACAATCTGCTGACCACCACCCTGCTGGCCTCGCTCAGCCGCCGCCTCGCGCCCGAGGCAGCCGCACCCCGTTCGCGCCTGAACATCCGCGATCTTGATGAATGGATCGAGCAGCATCTCGCCGAAACCCTGAAGGTGAAGGATCTGGCGCGTCGGGCCTGCCTGAGCACGGCGCACTTCACCGAACTGTTTCGCGACCATACCGGACTGCCGCCCTACCGCTATATCCTGCACAAGCGTCTGGGTGCTGCGCGGGCACTGCTCGAGGAGACGACCCTGCCGCTGGTCACCATTGCCGAGCGTACCGGCTTCGCCAATCAGAGCGCCCTTTCACACGCCTTTCGGCGTCATTTCGGGCAGTCGCCGGGATCGCTGCGCATCCCCCGGCAACACTGAGCGAGCGCTACCGGCGCATGAGTTCAGCGGAATTAACCGGCAATCCGACAATGCGACCCGCGGATTCGACAAGACGATGACACCGCAAACCCTCTAGAGTCGAAATTACCCGGATTCCGGATGCGTCACAGTGACGCATGCCCGCCCAGACCATTTGCCCACCGCACTGTCCGCTCGAAACAGTCATCATGATGGTTCATCGACTCACGGTGCGGTACCGTCCAAGGGAAGTTGCCATGCTGAAAGCCGAACAAATACTCGACCCCACCACCTGGCAGCAGGACCTCACTACCCAGTTCGAGCGCATCAGCGAGCACTACATCATCAGCGAGGATGACTGGGTTCGCGAACTGGCCGCCCTGCTGGATACCGATGACGCCGATTTCCAGCGCATCGGCGAGCGTACCGCCGAGCTGGTGCGGGACGTCCGCGCCATGGACAGTGCCGTCGATTCGATCGACGAGCTGCTGACCCAGTACAGCCTCGATACCCGGGAGGGGCTGATGCTGATGTGCCTGGCCGAAGCCCTGCTGCGCGTCCCCGATGCCGAAACCGCCGACGCCCTGATCGAGGACCGTCTCGGGGTTGCGGACTGGCAGCAGTATGTCGGTCAGAGCGACTCCTGGCTGGTCAATGCCTCCACCTGGGGGCTTCTGACCACCGGCCGGGTCATATCGCTCGATCAGCCCCGCGAGGGTCGCCCCGCCGGTTTCATCAACCGCATGGTCAATCGCATGGGCGAGCCGGTAATCCGTCAGGCGATGCGGCAGGCGATGAAGATCATGGGCCGCCAGTTCGTGCTGGGACGCACCATTGATGAAGCACTCAAGCGCTCGAAACCGCTGTTCGACAAGGGCTACACCTACTCCTACGACATGCTGGGAGAAGCGGCTCTGACCCGCCCCGATGCCGAGCGCTATTTCGAGGATTACGCCAACGCCATTCGTTCGGTCGGCAGTGTCAGCAGCCGGCTCTCCGAGCGCACGCCGGCTCCGTCGATCTCGATCAAGCTCTCGGCGCTGCATCCGCGCTACGAATTCGGCCGACGCCAACAGGTGCTCGAGGAGCTGGTGGCAAGCGTCCGTCAGCTGGCCACCATGGCGCGCGAGCGTAACGTGGCACTGACCATCGATGCCGAGGAAGTCGATCGCCTGGAGCTGTCGCTGGAGGTTTTCCGGGCCGTCTACGAAAGCGAAGTGTGCCAAGGCTGGGGGGGCTTCGGACTGGTGGTGCAGGCCTACTCCAAGCGTGCCATGCCGGTGCTGCACTGGCTTACCCGGCTTTCAGGGAACCGGGGAGATATCATCCCCGTGCGACTGGTCAAGGGCGCCTACTGGGACAGCGAAATCAAGGAGGCCCAGGTACTGGGGGTCGATGGCTATCCGGTCTATACCCGTAAATCCTGTACCGATGTGGCCTATCTTGCATGTGCCCGGTATCTGCTTTCCGACAATGCCGCCGGGCGCCTCTTCCCCCAGTTCGCCACCCACAATGCGCACACCATCTCGACCATCCTCGACATGGTGGGCGAGCAGCAGCGGCCATTCGAGTTCCAGCGCCTGCACGGCATGGGCGAAGCACTTTATGAGGCCGCCCTCAGGCGCGCCCCCGAGGGCACCTGGTGTCGCATCTATGCCCCCGTGGGGGCCCACAAGGATCTGCTGCCCTACCTGGTTCGGCGGCTGCTGGAAAATGGCGCCAACTCCTCGTTCGTACATCAGCTGGTCGATCCGCGTGTGCCTGTCGAGTCACTCTGCATTCATCCGCTGCAGTCGCTGGCCGAGGTGGAGCACTACTACAACACCCGCATCCCGCTGCCGGGTGAGCTTTACGGTGACAGACGGCGCAATTCCAGGGGCATCAACCTCAACATCCACAGCCAGTTCCAGCCCTTGATGGACGAGATGGCGCCCTTTCTCGACCGTCAGTATCGGGCCGCACCGCTGGTCGGTTTTCAGCTCGATGCAGATGATGCAGCAAGCTGCCCGGTCACATGCCCCTGGGACCATGAACGCACCATTGGCGAGGTGCGCTGGACCACTGCCGAGCAGACCCGCCAGGCCATTGCGGTCGCGTGCGAGGCCTTCCCGCGCTGGGATGCCACGCCGGTCGAGGAGCGCGCCGCCATTCTGGAGCGCTTCGCCGACGCCCTGGAAGCCCACATGGCCGAACTGATGGCGCTGTGCTGCATGGAGGGTGGCAAGCTGTTGAGCGACGGGGTCGCCGAAGTCCGCGAGGCGGTCGACTTCTGCCGCTACTACGCAGCCCATGCCCGGGAACTGTTCGGCTCGGCCACCCGGTTGCCCGGGCCAACCGGCGAGTCCAACGAGCTGATGCTGGCCGGCAAGGGGGTGTTTGCCACCATCAGCCCCTGGAACTTCCCGATTGCCATCTTCTGCGGCCAGACCGTGGCCGCTGCCGTGGCCGGCAATACCGTGCTGGCCAAGCCGGCCGAGCAGACCTCGCTGATCGCCCACCGGGTGGTCGAGCTGCTGCATGAAGCGGGAATGCCGCGGGAGGTCGTGCAACTGCTGCCCGGTGACGGGCCCACCGTCGGTGCCGTGCTCTCCGGCGATCCGCGCATCACCGGCGTTGCCTTTACCGGCTCGACCGATACCGCACGCCTGATCAATCGTTCGCTGGCCGAGCGGGACAATGCGCCCCTGCCAACCCTGATCGCCGAGACCGGCGGGCTGAATGCCATGATCGTGGACTCTACCGCGCTGCCCGAACAGGTCGTCGCCGATGTGGTGGCGTCAAGCTATCAGAGCGCCGGTCAGCGCTGCAGTGCCCTGCGCGTACTCTATGTGCAGGAGGACATCGCCGAGCGGATCATCGACACCCTGCGCGGCGCCATGGCGGAACTGGCTGTCGGCGATCCGACCCGGCTGGCAACCGATGTCGGCCCGGTCATCGACGAGGACGCCCGCGCCGGGCTGCAGGCGCACATCGATCGCCTGCGCAGCGAAGGCCGGCTGCTGGCCGAGACGCCCATCGATCCCGCTACCGCGGCACGCGGTACCTTCATTGCACCCGCGGCCTTTCGCATCGATGGTATCGATGCCCTGGAAAGCGAGCAGTTCGGCCCCATCCTGCATGTCGCCACGTTCAAGTCCGGTGAGATCGATGACGTTATCGATACCATCAATGCGCGTGGCTACGGGCTGACCTTCGGGATACACAGTCGCAACGAAACCTTCTCCCGGCATGTTGCCGATCGCATCCGGGTGGGTAACGTTTACGTCAATCGCAACATCATCGGCGCCGTGGTCGGCGTTCAGCCCTTCGGGGGACAGGGCTACTCGGGGACCGGCCCCAAGGCCGGCGGACCGCACTACCTGCTGCGTTTCGCCACCGAAAAGGCCCGGACCATCAATACCGCAGCACTGGGCGGCAATGCTTCACTGCTGGCACTGGGTGATGAATAGGGGGCCCAGGCCCCCCTTTCGCTGATCCGGCAGGCCATGCCGGAGACCCTGAAACTCGTTACAACAATGGCAAGGGACAACAGACAATGGTCGAAAACAACATACTCATCGGCATCACGTTTGCCCTCTACCTGCTGCTGATGCTGGGTATCGGGCTCTACGCCTATCGCCGTACCGCGAATCTTTCCGACTATATACTGGGCGGGCGCTCGCTGGGCCCCTGGACCTCGGCGATCTCCGCCGGGGCCTCGGACATGTCGGGCTGGCTGCTGCTGGGGCTGCCGGGTGCCGCCTACGTCAGCGGGCTTTCCGCGGCCTGGATCGGCATCGGCCTGCTGGCCGGCACCTGGCTGAACTGGCTGATCACGGCACGCCGGCTGCGCATCTACAGCTACATTGCCAACGATTCGCTTACGCTTCCGGAATTCTTCGAGCACCGCTTCGAGGACCACTCCCACCTGCTGCGGGTCATTTCGGCGGTATTCATCCTGCTGTTCTTCCTGTTCTATACCAGTTCGGGGCTGGTGGCCGGCGGCAAGCTGTTCAATACCGTCTTCGGCCTCGATTACACCGTGGCGGTTACCGTGGGCACCATCGCCATCATCTCCTATACCTTCTTCGGCGGCTTTCTGGCCGTCTCCTGGACCGACCTGATCCAGGGGCTGATGATGGCCGCTGCGCTGCTGGTCGTGCCGATCATCGCACTGACCGACATGGGCGGTTTCAGCGAGGCCGCCTCACGCATCACGGCCGAGAACCCCCAGCTGCTGGAGTGGTTCCGCGATGCCTCGACCGGCGAGCGGCTGACCCTGATCGGTATCATCAGCTCGCTCGCCTGGGGACTGGGCTACTTCGGTCAGCCGCATATCCTGGCGCGCTTTGCCGCCATCCGCAGCGACAGTGATATCCCGGTGGCCCGACGGATTGCCGTCACCTGGTCGGCACTGGGGCTGATCTGCGCCGTGGCCGTCGGTCTGCTGGGGCTGGTCTATATCCCCCGTGATCTGGGCGACAGCGAGAAGATCTTCATGATCATGGTCAATACCATCTTCCACCCGGTCGTGGCCGGCGTGCTGCTGGCTGCCATCCTCGCTGCAGTGATGTCGACGGCCGACTCCCAGCTGCTGGTCTCCTCCTCGGCGCTTGCCGATGATTTCTACAAGGCCATCTTCCGCAAGAATGCCACGCAGAAGGAGCTGGTCTGGGTCGGCCGCCTGTCGGTCGTCGGCATTGCCATCATTGCCTACCTGTTTGCCCTCAACCCCGACTCCAGCGTGCTGGAACTGGTCTCCTACGCTTGGGCGGGCTTTGGTGCAGCCTTCGGCCCGGCCCTGGTCATGGCACTGTTCTGGCGCCGCATGAACCGCTGGGGCGCACTGGCCGGGATCGTCATCGGCGGGGTCACCGTAGTGATCTGGGCACAGCTGTCCGGCGGGCTCTTCGACCTCTACGAGATCGTGCCGGGCGTGGTCTTCTCGTATCTGGCCATCTGGATCGTCAGCCTGCTGACCGGCGAACCCGCCGCCCGGGTTCAGCAGCACTTCGATGAGGCCCGCCAGCAACACGGCTGAACCGGCAACGGGCCCCTGCCAGCGGGGCCTGGTGCAACGCAAAAAACCCCGCGTCGATGATCGACGCGGGGTTTTTTCACTCTATCACGAGGCGGCCGAGGAGGAGCGGCTGCCGCGCGGGATCAGTGCACGAACTTCATGGCAAAACGCAGCAGGGCACGCACGATAAAGCCGATAATGGCGAGCAGGATCAGGGTAGTCAGCGTCGAAATCGGATTCACCGCCAGGGTGGCGATCACGATCCCCAGCGCCACGCTCCAGATATAGCGATCATACTCATCAACCTGCAGGGCTTCCGGCAGCGCGCGGCGTACCACCCCCGAAAACATGCTATTCCAGTCCGCCCATATCGCAATGGCGACGACCACGAACACCACCAGCCAGATCAGGGTCAGCATTCTCGAAATCTCCGAACATTCTTGTTGCGATGACAGTATCGTCGGGCATTCTAGCCGCTTGGCCTGGCCCCTGCACAGGTGCCCCCGGCGCCTCCGGCAGAAATGCGGAAAATTCACCCGCCATGGGTTGAAATCGCGCCATGAGGAGCCACCTAATGATCTAACGTGACGCAAGACATCTTCATGTCCCGGCATGATGATCCACTGCGCCGTGCATTTCACATACCCTTACCAACGACTCAGGGGCTTAACCATGCAAATCGCCGACAACACAGTCGTCGCTTTTCATTACACGCTGACGAACGACGCCGGAGAGGTTCTGGACAGCTCCGAAGGTCGTGAACCGCTGACCTATCTCCACGGTTCGGGCAACATCATCCCCGGCCTCGAAAAGGAGCTTGCCGGTCATAACAGCGGTGATCAGGTCAAGGCGCGGGTCGAACCTTCGGAAGGTTATGGCGAAGTCCAGCCTTCGCTGGTTCAGGATGTACCGCGCGACGCCTTCCAGGGTGTCGAGGACATCCAGCCCGGCATGCAGTTTCAGGCTCAGACCGAAGGCGGCCCGCTGCTGGTAACCGTCACCAAGGTGGAAGGTGACACCGTGACGGTTGACGGCAACCATCCGCTGGCTGGCGAAACGCTCAATTTCGATGTCAACGTGCAGGAAGTGCGCGAAGCCAGCTCCGAAGAAGTCGAGCATGGCCATGTACATGGCGAAGGCGGCAGTGAAGAGCAGCACTGAGCCAGTCACCGGTTCGACCGCTTATCAGGAAGGCGACCCCCGGGCCGCCTTCTTTCATGTTGCCTTCGCTGCTGCCTGCCGCCCTGCGCTGCCGACTTCAGCGTTTCGCCATGGCGGGAGGGCAAACCCCGGCCTGCCGGCCTCCACGACCCCAAGCGCCGTCATGCGAGCGGCACGCTCGGCTCTTGCCAGACGATCGCGACCGGCCAGCCGGCGATAGCCGAGAATGACCCGGGCCGGCAGCAGCAGTGCCTGAACGCCGGCATAACTCCAGGCAATGACGGGAAAGTAGTGCGGCCAGACGCAGGCGGCTACCAGAATCAGCAGCCGTGGTGTGGCGTGCGTGATCATGTCCAGCAGGCGCAGCGCCCAGTGCGCATGCCTCAGCACGCCTCTTCGCTGCCCGGTCTGGGCCTCGAACCGGGCAATGCTGATATCCAGTGCGCTGCCCGTTGCCAGCAGAATCAGTGCCGGCAACGCATTCTGCGCCGGCTCTGCCAGAGCAAAGCCGAGCAGAAACAGCATGCGAGAGAGCACTTCCAGACAGGCATCGAGAAAGCGCCCGGCAGTCTCGTCCTCCCCCATGGTCCGTGCCAGCGCACCATCAAGCCCGTCAAAGAAGCGATTGAGCAGCAACCCCGCCAGTGCCGCCATGTAGAAATGCAGCACCAGCATGACCATGACGAATACCGCCAGCGTCAGCCCCGTCAGAGAGGCCCCCAGGGGCGTCACCCGCCAATAGATCGAATGCCTTGCCAGCCAGCGAAGCGGCGGCTGGGTAGCGCGTCTCAGCCAGCGATCCAGCATCGAAACCTCGGTAACATCGTGTTACTTTTATTTTAAACCACCTGCGCTTCCCGTGTCGCCGGGTCGACGCGATCCCCGTATCGAAACCGGATTTCCGACCCCGGCCCGGCTGCCCCGGCACGAGCGCACCTCGCCCCGGCCGGCACCCTGGCGTGCCCGGGCAAGAGCATACCTGGCCCGGCGCGGCCACGGGTCAACCCCGTACCAGCTGGCAACGCTCCATCCGTCGCAGCAGCTCGGCAATGGTCAGGGTAATGCAGAAGACCGCCAGTGCTGCCGCCACTACCCCCGGCCATTCGGCCAGTTTCCAGAAGGGTTCGAGATAAAAGCCGCCCAGACTGGCACCAAGATAATAGAACATGAGATAGAGCGAAGAGGCACTGGCGCGCGCGCCGATCGCCTGACGACCTACCCAGCTGGAGGCCATCGAGTGGCACATGAAGAACCCGAAGGCATTGAAGCACAGTCCGGCCACAATGATGGGCAGTGAGCCTGACAGGGTGATCAGGGTCCCTGCCATCAGCAGCACGATACCCGAGATCATCACCGCCGGCTGGGAGAGCCTGCCGGTCAGGCGTCCCGAAAAGGCCGAGCCGACCGTCCCGCCGAGATAGGTCAGAAACAGCAGCCCCAGCCACTGGGTGGCCAGCCCGAAGGGCGGCGCCGAGAGCCGAAAGGTGATGTAGCTGTAGAGGTTGACGAAAACGAAGAAGTTGAGCCCGCCAAGCAGATAGGCGCCCAGCAGCATGCGATTGCGCAGGTGGCCCAGCAGATCGCCTCCCATCCTGCGCAGGTTCAGGCTGCGGGGAACAAAGGAGCGCTGATGGGGCAGCAGCCACAGGAACACCAGCCAGGCCACGACACTGAGCAGCCCGACCACCACGAAACTGGCGCGCCAGCCCCAGACACCGCCCACGGCACCACCGATGACCCGGCCACTGATACCACCCAGTGAATTGCCGCTGATATAGAGGCCGACTGCCATGGTCAGCGCCGGGCGGGTGAACTCGTCCCCCATCCAGGCGACAGCCACGGCGGGCAGCCCGCCCAGCAGGAACCCCTGCAGCGCGCGCAGCGCCAGCAGGCTGGCATAGCCCGGCGCCAGCGACAGCATCAGGGTGCAGACCGTTGCCAGCGCCATGGTGATCAGCATCAGCGCGCGACGCCCGATCGCATCCGAAAGCGGGCCGAATATCAGCAGTGCAATCGCCAGGGTCAGCGTGGCCACCGACAGCAGCCAGCTGGCCTGCAGCGACGACAGGTTCAGGTCTTCACCCACGCGAGGCATCAGTGGCTGAATGGCATAAAGATTGACGAAAATCAGAAAGGAACCGAGGCTCAGCGCCAGGGTTGCTCGCCACCACCGTGGCGTGCGGGGTTCGATGCTCAAGTGACCTCCCTGCCAACTCAAGGCACGACGAAGCGGCAGCCATTACCGCTTCGCCAATGGACAAGTCATCATGATGCCATGAAACGGGCGGACACCGGACATTTCATGGCCGAATGGCCGCGCGGACTAGCGGGACGCCGTTCGCATGACCAGCAGCTGGGCGGCCTCGGGACGGCGCGCCTGCCAGTAGTGACTGATCCAGTAGGGGTTATCCAGCTTCGACATCCTGACACCCGATGAGCTCGAAGCGTGCAGGAACATGCCATTGTCGACATAGATGCCGACATGACGGTCCCGGCGGGAGGGTCGAAAGAAGATCAGATCACCCGGCTGCAGCTCATCGCGGGCGATCCGCTGGCCTTCAAGCACCTGACCCGCCGTAGTGCGCGGCAGGCGGACATCGAAGCTGTCGCGATAGATACGCTGCACCAGGGCCGAACAGTCGATCCCGGCGCGGGTCTCCCCGCCGTAGCGGTAGGGCGTGCCGGACCAGGCGGATGCCTCACCCAGCAGGGTTTCGCGGATATCGGCCAGTGACACCGACTGCATGAAATGCTCAAGCGAGGAGCGCATTTGTTGCCTCGACCGGGCCGAACCGGCCGAGCTGACGGCCAGCGCTGACGCGGCATCCACCCTCGTGGCAGCGCTCGAGGATGCCGTGTTCTGAGCTGCGCAGCCTGCAAGCAGCAACAGCACGACACTGCCGGCTCCCAGCCTGCGCAGAAGCGGGTAATGCATGGTGTGACCCTTTTTATCGATCCGGCCGGCGCGCCAGCCGGTATCATTATTCACCGTGTGCGGTGCCCGGCCCCTGGCGCCGTGCACGTCAGCGGGATCATAAAGGCTATCGCTCTGATTGACGATACCTAATGAAAAACAACGGTGTTTTTTAATCGCCTCCTGCCCGACTCAACCGTTCGCCTCACACTTTTCCGCCAGAGCGATCGTCCTGCGGGCCCAATCCCCTTCAGTGCAGAATGCTGCGATCCTGGCTGAGGACATCGACATGCAGGGCCGGCCAGTGTCCCGGTGCGGCGCCGGGAAAATCCAGGCTCGCCCAGGCGCCTGCCAGCGGCGGAGTACCACAGAGCCACATCATCAGCGCACTGCGCAGCTCTTCGAGCAAGCGGTGGCGCTCGGGAACACCCATCATGAAAAAGCTGTAGCCGGCATAGAGTCCCCGGGCATAGGCGCGCCAGTCACCATAGTGTTGCCGGGCCAGGGCCAGGGCACGCTCGAGATAGTGATTCATGGCATCTTCATCCAGCCAGCCCAGCTGGCGGCCGGCGACACACAGATCCGCCAGCTGGGCAATGTCCCAGGCGGCCATGTCGAGGTCGTTGCACTGCTGATCATTGTCCCGTACACGACGCAGGCGATCGAGATGTACCTGATCCTCTTCGCTGCACTGCCCGGTCTCCATGATTGCGATCTCCTCGCGAAGACGCGGCAGATTGAGCGTATAGGGGGCATAGGTGATCTGATACTCCTGACGATCGCCCGCCTCGCTCAGGAAGTCGAGAAAGTCGCGCAGCGCCGTTGCGCTGCCTAGCCCGTAGTGGCTGTCCAGCCAGTCGCGCAGCTCGCCGGTCTGGCGATTCTGCTGCATCTGCGGCATGCCCCAGTTCGGGGTGTTGAGCGGTCCGCTCAGGGCCAGGGCAGTGAACTGTTCGAGCGTGGGCCGCGGGCCGGGCTCCTGCCACTCGCCCGCCAGGTATTCCAGCCAGTGAAAGGGGCTGCCGGGATCATTCAGATGCCATTCAAGATCATCGGCCAGCGACGCGTCGGGGTCTTCCGGCAGCACCCGCTCCCAGGCCAGCCAAGCCTGCAGCAGCCGCTCGGGCGTGGCATAGAGACGCCCCAGCACACCGGCAAACGAGCGCTGCAGCCGCTGCTGCACCTCTTCCTCGCCCACGTCGCCATCCTCGAGCATGGCCAGCTGAAAGCCGAAGCGCTCCGCCATCACGATGGTCGCGGCATGCTCACGGCATTCGGCAAGCTGCCCCCTTACCGTCAGCCACTCCCGCGAGGGTCGCCCGAACGGTGTATCGGCTGGCGCCAGCGTGCGATGCGCGGCATCGCTGGCCAGCTGATTGAGGTGATGGGCCTGCCCCGGCAGCCAGTAACGGGAGATCGCCGATACCCCTTCCTGCGGCCACCAGTCCAGCGTCTCCTGCAGATACCGGCGGGCTTCCCGGCGACGCTGGTCATCGGCCGGGGCTGCCATACCCTGCCGATAGAACAGATCGGGATCGCGTACTCCCGCCACCGCCAGCACCCAGTGCCGGGCCCCCGAGCGCCACTGACGAATGCGCTCCCGGGACGCTGCCAGCATCGTCTCATCCACCAGGGCGGCGGGCGGGTGCTGCCAGGGCGTGTGCCGGCCGTGAAGCAGCAGCTCGGCGCGGGCATCGGTTTCAGTGGTCAGATCACGTCCTTCGAACAGACTGGCTCCGCGCTGCCAGGCCGCCAGCATGCCGGCCCAGTCATCATGGCGCTGCAGCAGCAGATCCATGCCATGAACCGCGAAATCCACGGCTTCCTGCTCCTCCAGCCAGCCCATCAGCCAGCCGGCGCAGGCCAGATCGATCAGCCGCAACCAGTCCCATGCGGCCCAGTCCGGTGTCTCGTCACGCCCCACGAACTGCAGCAGCACCCGACCGTAGTCCTCGTTCTCGCCCAGTCCGGCACGCCATTTCAGCCGTTCGGCAGAGGTCATCCGCCGAATGCGGCGATAATCGAGATCCCAGCCGTACCGATGCCCCTGCCCGCCGAGCCAGAGCAGCATCCGGATCAGCTCACTGCGGTCGGTGATCGCCCAGGTGCGCGTCAGAAACAGCGCCACCTCCGGCCAGTCGCATGCGCTGTCTCCCTCCGCCTCGGGCATCGGCGCCAGCAGCGCGCGCGCGCGCCAGATGGCCGCACGTCCCCGTGGCCAGGGATCATCCTCGTCAGCGGGCGTGCGCCCCTCGCTGACCGCGGCCAGACGCGCCAGCCAGTGATCGATCGCAGTCTCGCCCAGCCAGCCGGCACAACCGCCCAGGGCCAGCAGCAGCAGTGCCCGGGGACAGTCTGCCGGCTGCTCACCACTTTTCATCAGCTGCCAGGCCAGCGCACCCCGATCCTCGATCGCCAGTGCACGCAGTCTGGCCCTGGCGCGCGGCGCACTCAGCATGCGTGTCGGGTCATCGGCCATGGGCCAGCCATGGCGCGTGAGCACTCTGACCCACCAACCCCTGTGCGTGTCGTTCACTACTCACCTCTGAATCACTGAAGGGGTCGATCGAAGAGACACTTTATCGGACGCAACGGGCCTCGCCCCGAAGCGCTATCGCCCCGGAGCAGCCACCCATTGTAACCGATCGGAAGCGGCTTCGAAGGGTCCTCAGAGGGGGCCGGGCCCCGGCGCCTCGCGGGCAGCGGTTCGCTGCGTACGGCGGGAAAGCAGCGCGCTGACCATTTTCCTGCGCACGCGCACCACGAGCTGCTCCTGAAAGATCACGCAGAACACGACCGTCACCAGCAGGAAAACGGGATACAGGGCCAGCGACAGATCGCCTGCCGCAGCTATGCAGAGCCGAAAGTTGCCCGGGCAGAGCCAGGGTTCACCGGAGAGGATCCGTTCGGCGCGGGAGAACAGCACGAACAGCGGCACGTGCAGGGCAAACATCGGCAGCGAGGCGCCGCCCAGCCGCCCTGCCAGACGTTCAACCCAGGCCCGGCGGGGGGTCGGGATGAACAGGGCCGCATAGATCAGTGCCAGCTGAGCCGGCAGCAGCAGCCCGTTGTGCAGCAGATAATACCAGGCATGGCCCTGGCGCAGCAGCAGGGTCGCCCCCGCCATTGCCGCCAGCACGAAGATCAGCAGCAGCAGGCAGGTTCCGCCCGTCGGACGACGGCCGGCATCCCGGCGTTTGGCATAGAAGGCACACAGCAGTATCCCGGCCACGAACTCCGGCAGCCGAATGATCGGATTGCGATGCAGGATGCCCGTCTCGGGCATGCCGTACTGGGTCGTGGCAATCACGATCAGCGGCGGAATCAGATAGATCAGGTTGGTGGCCGTCAGCGCCAGCCGGGTATGCCTGACCCGCCTCAGTCGCGGTGCCAGTACCGGAAACAGCAGATAGAAGAAGAACAGTGCCGAGATCGACCACGACGGCGGATTGAAGGTCAGATAATAGGGGTTCCAGGCGTGCAGCATCAGCACATTGAGCCCCACGTTCAGGGCCACCTCACCGTTGTCCATCAGATGCTTGAGGCTGCCGGGATTGAGCTGTCCCATGTCATTGTTGACATCGAACATCACGAAGCGCAGTGACGTACCGGCATCCTCGGCCGTGATCGCCAGATAGCCCACCAGCGTGGAAACCGCCATCGCCAGCAGAAACGAGCCGACATGAATCGGATAGAGATTGGCGAAGCGCTTGATCCAGAAATGGTGAGCCGGCTCGCGCATGCGCTGATCGCCATCCAGATAGACATGCGTCAGCAGAAACCCGGAGAGCACGAAAAAGGCGCTGGTGGCAAAAAAGCCGACATCGGTCAGATAGTGTGACCAGCTGCTGATGCTGGGGTAATTGTGCAGGGTATGAAACAGCACAATGTAGAATCCCAGCAGAAAGCGCAGCCACTCCAGCCCGATGAAGCGCTCGCGCGACCGGCGGGGCGGCGAGGAAGAAGATGGCGTGGCAGCAGGCTGGGACATGATGAATCTTCCGTGTGGCGCTTGACAGCTGCAGCGTCGGCGAACCTGGTCGCGACCGCCGCATGATGCGGGCCTGAAACATACCACAAGGGTATTCGGCGTCCATTCCCGAAAGGGTTTAACCCCGGAAAGCAGGGCACAAAAAACCCCGACCGAAGCCGGGGTTCGCTGTCATCAGGGCCGGCTCTCAGCCTGCCGGCATGCTGTTGGCCTTGGCATCCCGCGACCAGACCCGATGCTGACCCAGGGAACTGACAAAGTCACCGAAGAAGCCATCAACGCTGTCGGCATTGAGCACCCCATCGCCCATTTCAACGTTGGCCGCCTCGATCAGGTCCTTCGCCTCCCCTACGGTGGCAATGACCTTGAGATGCTTCCAGGCCTCCTGCAGATAGTACTGTCCCAGCCCGGAGCTCTTGAGGGCCTCGACACTATCGGACCCGCCGGGCACGATGACCGCATCCATGGTGACCGATGGCAGCCCGTTGAGCATGGCATCCGGTGCCAGCGAGCCACCGCCCTTCGTCTTCAGCGGCGCCATGCTGGGCGCAATCACGAAGCCCCGGGCACCCTCGGCGCTGAGCTTCGAACGAATGCTTTCGACCTGCTCGCCATCGACACCATTGGCCGCCAGGATGGCGACCTTGCGATAGCGGATATTGCCGGGCAGACGCGCCATCAGGCTGAGGGCGGGAGACTCGGTCTGGGCCCCCTGCCCCAGCTCCTCGGCCGGCGCCGGCTTCTCGGTCGGCGCCTCGATACCGTGGTTTTCCCCCACACGACGCGCCAGCTCGAGATCGATGTTGGGCAGGATCTGCTGGATGACCCGCTCACGAATCCATGGCCGCTCGACCTTGGAGAGCTCGAAGGTGTAGGCC
Source organism: Kushneria sinocarnis (assembly GCF_003633775.1). Classification (GTDB taxonomy): domain Bacteria; phylum Pseudomonadota; class Gammaproteobacteria; order Pseudomonadales; family Halomonadaceae; genus Kushneria; species Kushneria sinocarnis. The sequence goes on along the minus strand of NZ_RBIN01000007.1, from coordinate 103,541 downwards.
GCGATGATGTGCTCCTTCTCGACCTCGGTCTGACTGTTCCAGAACAGCGTGGCCTGGGAATAGTGATCGGCGAAGGAGTTGCTGCGCGCCCGGATCTTGTGGGCATCGACGCGCTCATTGACCGTCTCGAAGCCGCCGTTTTCCGGGGCTGCCGGCGTCTCGCGCGGCCAGCCGCCATCGATCGAGTTGGGCTCGTAGGCCGCCTGCCCCTTGTTGATCGTCTGACGATGCATCGAGTCGCGCTGGTTGTTGTGCACCGGCGTGACCGGCTGATTGATCGGGATCTCCTGAAAGTTCGGCCCGCCCAGGCGCAGCATCTGGGTATCCAGATAGGAGAACAGGCGCCCCTGCAGCAGCGGGTCATTGGTGAAATCGATCCCCGGTACGATGTGTGCCGGATTATAGGCCACCTGCTCGGTCTCGGCGAAGTAGTTGTCCGGGTTGCGGTTCAGGGTCATCTTGCCCAGCGGGGTGACCGGCACCTGCTCCTCGGGGATGATCTTGGTTGGATCGAGGATATCGAAGTCGAACTTGTGCTCGTCCTCCTCCTCGACAATCTGGGCCCCGAGTTCCCACTCGAGATAGTCGCCGTTCTCGATGTCATTCCACATCTCGCGACGGTTGAAGTCGGGATCCCGGCCCCATAGCAGCTGGGCCTCGTCCCAGATGAGGGACCAGGTACCGGCCAGCGGCTTCCAGTGGAACTTGACGAAACGCGACTTGCCCTGCCTGTCCACCAGCCGAAAGGTATGTACACCGAAGCCTTCCATGGACCGATAGCTGCGCGGAAAGGCTCGGTCGGACATGGTCCAGAGCACCATGTGCGCCGACTCCGGCATCAGCGAGACGAAGTCCCAGAAGGTATCGTGTGCCGACTGCCCCTGGGGAATCTCGTTGTGCGGTTCGGGCTTCACCGCATGCACGAAATCGGGAAACTTGATGGCATCCTGGATAAAGAAGACCGGCATGTCGTTGCCGACCAGATCCCAGTTGCCCTCTTCGGTATAGAACTTGGTGGCAAAACCGCGGACGTCACGCACGGTATCGTTGGAACCGCGCGCGCCCTGCACCGTGGAGAAGCGTACGAAGGTCGGCGTCTGCTTGCCGTTCCTGAACACCGCTGCCTTGGAATACTTCTCGGCTTCCGGATAGGCTTCGAACACACCGTGAGCGGCAGCCCCCCTGGCGTGCACGATACGCTCGGGAATGCGCTCGTTATCGAAATGATTGAGCTTTTCGCGGAAGACAAAGTCTTCCATCAGGGTCGGACCACGCTCGCCGGCCTTCAGCGAGTTGTGATTGTCCGCTATACGGGCTCCGTGATTGGTCCGCAGATCATGCCCTTCGGCATCACTGCGATAGCGGGTCAGATTTTCATCCTTGGAGCGCTCACTGGTATTGAAATCGGTATCGTGAGCCTCATCCGTGTTGGATGTGCTGTAAGGATTCCTAGCCATTCGATCTCTCCTCGTTGAACATCACGGTCGCAAGACGACCGAAGCGACTGTCCGATAGTCGTGTTCAGTATCCTTGTACGAAGCGATGACAGGCCATCACCGACCTTCTGCAACCGCCGGCGCTTTTCCGGCAGCCGGCGATGCATTTTTTATCGTAGGAACAAACCCGCAGCTCTGCCAAAAAGGAAAGCCCCGACCGGAGCCGGGGCTTGCTGTTGATGCCAGGGGCGTATGCGCAGCCGGTGGTGTTCGACTCTCGGCTGCGTGATGCTGCCCGCGAATTACCGACGCATCATGGGTTGTTCAGGGTCTGCTCCGCGGTGGCAGACTCACCGGCGCCTTCGCGACAGGCCTGCGCCACGCGGCGGCCGTAATCCTCATCCGCAGCGCAGCACTGGGCAATCACCCGCTGGCGCACGCCGGCCGTGACCTCCTGCAGGGTGGTGGCGAACACCCGGGCCAGCCGTTCGCGCTGGCCTTCGTCGAACAGACGATAGAGTTCACCGGCCTGACTGAAGTTGTCCTCGTCACGATTGTCGTGGTAGTTCACCCAGGCCTCCTGCTCCAGTGGCATGGGTGGCTCGACCACGCTGGCATCGGGCACCGGCGCCCCCTCGGCAGCGCGATCGTTGGGATAGAAGTTGGTCAGGGCATACTGCCCGCCTTCCCGCGCTTCACCCGGCGACGCCGCTGCCGCCATGAGCCCGTCACGCTGATAATTGCTGACCGGACAGCGCGGGCGATTGACCTCGATCTGCTGGTAATTGACGCTCAGCCGATAGCGATGGGCATCGGCATAGGCCCACAGCCGTGACTGCAGCACCCGATCGGGCGAACCGCTGATGCCGGGCACGAAGTTCGAGGGCGAGAAGGCCAGCTGCTCGACCTGGGCGAAGTAGTTGTCCGGATTGCGATTGAGTTCGAGCTGACCGATCTCCATCAGCGGAAAGTCGGCATGCGGCCACACCTTGGTCAGATCGAAGGGATTGATGTGGTAGTGGCGTGCCTGCTCATCGGTCAGGTTGCGAATGCCCTGATTGGTCTTGAAGTGCCACTTTACCCAGACACGCTCGCCCCGCTCGTTGTAGAAACTCAGGGTGTGCGAGCTGTAGCCGTTCATGTGTCGGTAGCTGTACGGGATACCGCGATCGGAGAGCAGGATGGTGACCTGGTGGAAGGATTGCGGATGGTTGGCCCAGAACTCCCAGCGATTCTGCCAGTTGACCAGGTTGTTGCGCGGGTCCTTTTTCTGGGTATGGATGAAGTCGGGGAACTTGCTCGGTTCGCGGATGAAGAAGACGGGCGTATTGTTGCCCACCATGTCCCAGTTGCCCTCCTCGGTGTAGAACCTGACCGAGAAGCCGCGGACGTCACGCAGGTTATCGGCACTGTCCTGACCGCCGGCGACGGTAGAGAAGCGGGCCACCACCGGTGTCTGCCTGCCCACGCTCCCGAGAAAGTCGGCGCAGGTCAGATCGCTCAGATCGCGCGTCAGGCGGAAGGTGCCGAAAGCGGCGCTGCGCCACGGGCATGTACCACGCGCTCGGGAATCTGCTCACGGTTGAAGTGGGCAAGCTTTTCGAACAGCCGCCAGTTGTCGAACGTCAACGGACCGCGCGCACCGGCAGTGATACTGATGTCGTCATGCGGTACGGGTGCGCCATTGGCGGTGGTATAGCGGGCGTGTTTCGGATCGGCCATGAATTACGGTCCTGAATCAGGTTGTCGACTTCGATTAATTTACACAATCAAAACCGAGACTCTTAATCAGAAACTGCAATCGCCGTGATTGAACCTGCTGATACTGCTGCAGGCGGCCCGCAAAAACGCCCGGTCGAAACCGGGCGCACAGCATCGCACGTGTCGGATGGTTCAGGTCTTGCGCTTGATCAGCGAGACGATCCAGAGCAATACGATCGCACCGATGACGGCCACCACCAGTGAACCGATGATGTTATGGGCGCCGAGCCCCAGCAGGGCAAAGATGAGGCGGCCGATGACGGCGCCCACCACGCCGACCACGATATTGCCGAGAATGCCGAAGCCACCGCCACGCATGACCTTTCCAGCAATCCAGCCGGCAATGCCGCCGATGATCAGGGCCAGAATGAAACCCATTGCTACCTCCATTGGTACGATTTATCGCGCACGGGCAGTGCACGTTATTGCCCTCCCAGGATAGGTAATAATGAACAAAAATGCCTGCCTGACTCACGAGGCGACACTGTTCGAAACGGCTCAGCGTTCAAAAAGGCAGGCATGCTATCCTCGCTTCACCATGATGTGCCGGGGTTATTGCCTCCGAGCACGTTGAAAGCGACCGATCATGCCAGCCTGCCCGGTACCCGCGCCTTGAGCGTGCCCGGAGACATGCCCGCAGGCCAACGGATGGATGGACAGACTACCGCATGGCGCTGACATTACCCCGCGAACTCAACGACTGGCTGGAACGCGGCCTCGACCGACAGCTGCGCCTGGCCGTGACCGGCCTGTCGCAGGCCGGCAAGACGGCCTTTCTCACCTCGCTGGTCAATCAGCTGCGCCATGCCGGCATGGACGCACAGCTGGCACTGCTGCCCTGCGCCCGCGAGGGCCGCTTGCTCGGCGCCCGGCGGGTCAATCAGCCGGATCTCTCGATACCACGCTTTCCCTATGACGAGGCGCTTGCGGCGCTGGGGAGCACACCGCCGCAATGGCCGGCACCGACCCGCGGCATCAGCGAGCTGCGCCTGTCGATTCGCTATCGCAGCCGCACCGGCACCAGCCGTCTGTTCGGCGAGCAGCGCACCCTGACGCTGGATCTGATCGACTATCCCGGCGAATGGCTGCTGGACCTGCCCCTGCTGGCACAGAGCTACCCGGAGTGGTGCGAGCGCATGGAGCGGCTGATGACCGAGCGCCGCCGACGCTACAGCACCGCCTTCCTGGATGCCGTGGCCGGGCTTGATCCGGCCGCCACCGCCGATGAGCAGCAGCTCGCCGAGCTGACCGAACACTACGGCCGGGCCCTCCACAGTGCCCGGCACGAGGGCGGCTATACCTTTGTCCAGCCGGGGCGCTTTTTGCTGCCCGGCGAACTCGCGGGCGCGCCGGTACTGCAGTTCTTCCCCCTGCCCGGGGTGACCGGCGAGCGCGCCGCGGAGCTGGACAGGCTCCCGGCCGACAGCGTCTATCAGACCCTGGCGCAGCGATTCGAGCACTACAAGCGCACGGTGGTACGCCCCTTCTACCGCGATCACTTTCGCCGTTTCGACCGGCAGATCATCCTGGTTGACGTGCTCTCGGCGCTCAATGCCGGGCCGGATGTGTTCGATGACCTGCGTCAGGCGCTGGCAACCCTGATGCAGAGTTTCGACTATGGCCGGCGCAGCCTGCTCAGTCGACTGTTCAATCCGCGCATCGACCGGCTGGCACTGGCGGCTACCAAGGCCGATCATGTTACGCCCGAACAGCACCCGGCACTGCTGTCGCTGATCGAGGCACTGCTGGCCGAACCGATCCGCGATCTGCGCTATCTCGACATCCCGGTACGGCCGTTTTCGCTCGCCTCGGTGCGCGCCACCGAATTTCGCGAGGTCGAGCATGACGGCCAGCGCCAGCCGGCCCTGCGCGGAACGACCCTGACCGGCGAGGAGGTCCTGATGTTTCCCGGCGAGGTGCCTGCCAGCCTGCCGGATGCCGACTTCTGGCGCCGCCAGGGGTTCACCTTTCGCGGCTTCAGGCCACAGGCGCTGCCCGATGATGGTGCCCTGCCCCATATCCGCCTGGATGCGGTACTCGACTGGTTACTGGGAGATCGTCTGCAATGAGTGATCCACGTCCCGGACAGCACTTCGAGATTCCCGCCGAAGGCGCCCCCGACCATCGCCGCGACCGGACGCCGGCCTTCACCCGTCTCGATCCCGTCCCCGGCCGGCACTTTCCGCTGGAGAGCACCTCGCGGCCACTGGCCCCGGAGGCAGCGGAGACCCCGGCGGAGAGCGCGCTCGACCGGGCACTTGCTCATCCGCGCAAGCGGCGCTGGGGGCTGCTGGGAGTGCTCGGTGGCAGTCTCACCCTGGGCGCCGTACAGGCCGTGGAAGGGGTGCGCGAGGCCTGGCTGGGCGGGGACTGGCTGTCGGGGGCTTGGAGCGTGGTCGGTTTCACTGCCGTGGGCATGGCCGGCATGGCGCTGGGCCGCGAGCTGGTGCGGCTGCGCCATCTGCGCCGGCATGTGCGCCTGCGCGAGGCCGTCGAGGATGACACCGTCAGCGATGGCCACGGCAACGCCCTTGAACTCTGCGAGCGGCTGCGCAGCCAGATGGGCCTCGATCGCGACGATCCGCACTGGCAGGCCTTTGTCAGCGCCCGGCAGGCGCATCATGATAATCGCGAAACCCGGCTGCTGTTTGCCCACCACGTGCTGGCACCGCGCGACGCGAAGGCCCGCGCCCTGATCACGCGGATGTCCGGCGAGACGGCGGTGATGGTAGCCGTCAGTCCGCTGACGCTGGTCGACATGGCACTGATGGCCTGGCGCAACCTGCGGCTGGTCGATCGGCTGGCCGCCATCTACGGGCTGGAGCTCGGCTACTCCAGCCGGCTGGCGCTGTTTCGCGCGGTACTGGCCAACATGGCCTTTGCCGGTGCCAGCGAAGTCGTCAGTGAAGCCGGCATGGACCTGCTGTCGATGAATCTGGCCGAGCGGCTCTCGACACGCACCGCCCAGGGCCTCTCCAGCGGTCTGCTGACCGCCCGGCTGGGCGTGCGTGCCATGCGCATGCTGCGCCCGATGCCGTTCGCCCGGGACGAAGCCCCGCGCATCGCCGATCTGCGCCGCCAGCTCTGGCAGCAGCTGAAACGCGTCGACGCGCAGGGGCGGCAGGAATGACCGCCGCCCGGGTCAGTCGAGTGCGAACAGTTCGCGCAGCTTGTACGCCACGCCGGCATCGACATTGCTGCCGATGATTTCGGCATGGGGCGCCGACAGGGTCAGCTGGGTATGGGCATTGGCCACGGCATAGGCGCGCCCGGCGGTCTGCAGCATGTCGATATCGTTGAGATTGTCGCCGAAGGCCAGGGTGCGCTCGGCGGGCACCTCGAGCTGCGCCATCAGCCGCTGCAGCATGCGTCCCTTGGAGGCCTCGCGGTTCATGATCTCCAGCGAATTGGGCAGCGAGTAGGTGACGTAGACGCTCTCCCCCAGCCGGGCGCGAATCTCGGTCTCCAGCGCTGCCAGCAGTTCGGGATCGCCGATGAACAGTACCTTGCCGATGTCATGCCCCTGAAAACTGCGTACATCGGTCACTTCATAGCTGAACCCGGTACTGGCATGAAACGCCAGCAGCGCCGGCTCGGGAGCATCGATCAGCCAGCGGTCGCCGGTGTAGAGATTGATGCGTACCGATTCCGGCACATCCAGCGACATCAGCTCCGCCACCGCCTCCATTGGCACGTGGGTTTCGAAGATCAGGCTGTCATCCGGGGCATGCAGATGGGCCCCATTGGTCGAGATGATGTGGCCGGATACGCCCAGCATCCGCCGGACGGCGGCTATGTCGCGAAAGTGCCGGCCCGAGGCGATTGCCAGATGATGCCCCCGGGCGGCCAAAGCCTGAAAGGTCTCGATGGTGATGTCATCAAGTCGATGCTCGGCATTGAGCAGGGTATGGTCGAGGTCGCTGACGATCAGGCTGGTCGACATGCCGGAAACTCCCGGGTGGGGTAGAAAAACATGGCCTGACAGCATGCCCTGGCGGCTCGATGCATGCCAGCGTCACGCCGCCTGCAGCAGTTCACGGGCCAGTCGCAGCGCCCCTGCCACGGCGCTCTCGCGGGGTGGGCACAGACGCCTTTCGAACCGTGCCGGCAGCCACAATGACAGGGGCTCGCCCAGCCCGCCACATAGCGCCAGCGGCAGGCGCTCATGGGGATCGAGTGCCTGCAGCATCAGCGCGATCTCGCTGCCCGCGCGGTTGAGCAGCGCATCGGCCACGGGGTGGTCGGCATGCGCCAGCACCAGCGGCGCCAGCGCCGCATAACGGGTCTGATCGGCCCGGCTCAGCCAGGTGGTCAGTGCCGCCGGGGTCTCCATCGGAGTCTCCGGCACGTCGGCGCCAATGGCCGCCTGCAGCGCCCGGGCCAGCTCATCCGTCCCGGCACGGCCGTCAAGCACATGCTGCAGATGGCGCGTGATCCGCAGCCCCAGCCAGGCGCCACTGGCCTCATCCCCCGCGGGAAAGCCGTAACCGCCGACGAAACGACGCGTGCCATCGGGCGCCAGCGCCGCGCCCACGCTACCGGTCCCGACCGCCACGATCGCGCCCGGCTCGCCGCCGTGGGCCCCGATCAGGGTGGTAAAGGCATCGCTCTCGACCTGCAGCGCGGCCAGCGGCGGCGCGGCCTCGATGAAGGCCTGGCGCCACTGCTGCTGATTGGCTCCGGCAAGCCCCAGCGCCATGGCACAGCGCGCCGGTTCGAAGCATTCGCCCCATTCGGCCAGCGCCTCGGCGACGGTCTGCCGGATGTGCTGCCAGGCCCGTCCGATCCCCAGTGCCAGCCCCGAGGGAGGGCCGGTCCGTTCGACAACCCGGCCGCCCCGCGTCACGCATACCCGTGTGCCGCTGCCGCCGCCATCCACCCCGATGGCTATATCCGCCGTCTGCATGGTCTCGCACGCTCCTGCCGTCATTCGTCTCAGGCCGTCCCGGCCAGCGCCGAGGCCAGTCGAGCGGCGCCATCCCCCACGATCAGATGAAGCCTGCCCGCGGCCAGTGCCTGTTCCCCGCGGACACCGAGCTGCGACAGCGCTTCGCGATCCAGCGTGCTTTCATCGGCCACCTCCAGCCGCAGCCGGGTCAGTGCCACCGCTGACACATCGCGCAGATTCTGCCGCCCTCCCAGCGCACTCAGCCAGCGATCACGGGTGGCCTCATCCAGCGCCGGTGCCGCAGCCTCGTCACTTTCCGCAGTCGTCTGTTCACCGGGATCACCGGGCTGCCGAGCAGTCGGCGCCTCGGGCTGATGACCGTCGCGCTCCAGCGTCTGACGCATCTCGTCGGCCACCCCATCGGCAATCGGTCCCAGTACCACCTGCAGATGACCTTCACCGAGCCGCATGATGCCGCGTGAGCCAAGCTGCTTGAGCGTCGGTTCATCGATTTGCTCACTGTCATGCAGTACCAGCCGCAGCCGCGTGGTACAGGCCCCGACCGACGCCAGATTGCCGGCGCCACCGAGTGCTGCCACGAACGCCGGGCCCCGCTCTCCGGGAGACGCTTCGCCACTGGCAGCGCTCGCTGCAGCAGCGGCCTCTTCGCGCCCCGGTGTACCGAGGTCGAAGCGCACGATCGCCCAGCGGAAGATGCCGTAGTAGAGCAGCGCATAGAGGGCGCCCACCGGAATCAGCATCCAGCCATTGGTGGAGAGACCATAGGAAAGGGCGTAGTCGAAGGCGCCGGCCGAGAAGGTGAAGCCCAGCTTCACGTCCAGCAGGCCCATGACCACCATCGACAGCCCGGTCAGCACCGCGTGAATGGCATACAGCACCGGCGCCAGAAACATGAAGGTGAACTCGATCGGTTCGGTAATGCCGGTCAGGAACGCCGTCAGCGCCAGCGACAGCAGCATGCCGCCCACCCGGGCGCGCTGATCGCGATGCGCCGCGTGATACATCGCCAGCGCCGCCGCCGGCAGGCCGAACATCATCACCGGGAAGAAACCGGCCATGAAGCGCCCCGCCTCGGGATCACCGGCGAAGAAGCGGTTGAGATCGCCGGTTGCACCGTCATAGTGGCCGAACACGAACCATACCAGGCTGTTGAGCACATGGTGCAGCCCGGTCACGACCAGCAGCCGGTTGAGCAGCCCATAGACAAAAAGCCCCGCACTGCCCGAACCGATCATCCACTGCCCGAGCTGATCGATACCATGCTGGATCGGCGGCCAGACCCAGCCGAAGAGCCAGCCCAGCGCCAGTGCGGTCAGGCCGGTGACGATGGGGATGAAGCGCCGACCGGCAAAGAAGGCCAGATAGTCCGGCAGCCTGATGTTCTTGCAGCGGTTGTACCAGAGCCCGGCGATACAGCCGGAAATGATCCCGGCCAGCACCCCCATGTTGATGTCCGGATCAATGGCCCCCAGCACCGCCGTCATGACCAGATAACCGATCATCCCGGCCAGCCCGGCGGCACCGTTGTTGTCATCGGCCAGCCCGACGGCGACACCGACGGCAAACACCAGGGCCAGGTTGTCGAAGATCGCCTTGCCGGCCTCGGCGATGAAGCTGATATCCAGCAGATCGGGCTGCCCCAGCCGCAGCAGCAGCCCGGCAATCGGCAGTACCGCGATCGGCAGCATCAGTGAGCGCCCCAGCAGCTGCAGGGGCCCCATGGGATTGAGACGTTGCATCAGGGTCATGATCGGCTCTCTCCTGCTTCATTGTTGTTGGCAAGCCACTCACCCAGCGCCCGGCGCACGGCTGCGCCATCATCCAGCATCAGCCAGCCTGGCAGCTCTTTCGCCAGTGCCGCCAGGTCGAGCTTTCGCAGGGCGGCCTTGATGTCGGCCACCCGCATCGGCTCCACCGAAAGCTCATCAACACCCAGCGCCGCCAGCGCGGCCCAGGCCAGCGGATCACCGGCCGCGGCACCACAGACCCCGACCCAGCACCGGCGGCGGCGGGCCGCCTCGACCGTCATCGCAATCAGACGCAGCACGGCGGGATGAAGCACATCGGCCCGCCCCGCCAGCGATGCCTCCTCGCGATCCATGGCCAGCGCATACTGGGTCAGATCATTGGTCCCGATCGACAGGAAATCGGCCTGTTCGGCCAGCGCGTCGGCACACAGCGCCGCCGCCGGCACCTCGATCATGGCCCCCAGCTGTGGCAGCCGGTTGATCCCCGCCTCATCGGCCAGTGCCTGCAGGCGCTGGCGCACCGCCTGCAGATCGGTCACATCAGTTACCATCGGCACCATGATACGCAGCCGTTCGGGCGCCTCGACCGCCAGCAGGGCGCGCAGCTGCTCATCGAGCAGTGCACCGTAAGCGTCGATCAGGCGAACGCCACGCACGCCCAGCGCCGGATTGGCGACAGGGGCCAGCGGCAGATAGGAGAGCGCCTTGTCGGCGCCGATATCGAGCGTGCGGATGATCACCGGCCGATCGGCCATGGCGTCGACAGCTGCCTGATAGACCTCGCGCTGTTCTTCCAGCGATGGCGCCGAATCGCGCGCCATGAACAGGAATTCGCTGCGCAGCAGGCCGATACCATCGGCGCCCAGCTCGCGGGCCCGTTCGGCTTCGGTGGTGTCGGCGACATTGGCGGCGACCTCGAGGCTGACGACATCACGCGTCACCGCCGCCTCTCCGGCCATCGCCTGCGCCTCGCGCCGGGCCCGATGCTGCGCTTCGATGGCCTCATGTACCTCCGTCAGGCGCGCATCATCGGGCGTCAGTTCAAGTCTGCCCCGATCGGCATCGAGAATGACGGCAGCTCCCTCGTACCGTGCCGCCTGTTCGGTCAGCGGTTCACCCATCGCGGCCAGACAGGGCAGCCCCCGCGCCCGGGCTAGAATGGCCACGTGCGAGGTCACCCCGCCCCCGGCGAGACAGAGCCCGGCCGGCTCGGTCTGGCACAGGGCAATGAACTGCGATGGGGTGATCTCGTCCGCCACGGCCATGGCACCACGGGGCAACGCCAGCGGATCGTCCTCGCGACCCAGCAGTTTCAGCAGCAGTCGCCTTTGCAGATCACGCAGATCGCTGGCCCGTGCCGCGATCACCCGGTTGCGGCTGGCCACCAGCCGTTCGATCTCGGACTCCAGCGTTTCACGCCAGGCAAAAACCGCCGTGCGCCCCTCCTCGATCAGCGCCTGGCTGCGCCGGAAAAGATCAGGGTCCTCCAGCCAGGCCAGATGGGCGGCAAAGATATCCGCCTCACCACTGCGCTGCGCGCTGCGAGCGGTGGCGATATCCGTTTCCAGCTGCTGATGCAGGGCATCACGGGCCCGCTGCAGCGCAGCGTGTTCGACGGCTGAATCGGCGGCGTCGCGTTCAACCTCGGGCAGCGTGACACCCAGCCTTCGCAGCGGGCCGCAGGCCAGACCGGGGCTGGCCACCAGACCGGCGAGCTCGCCCGGAGCAAGCTCGCGCCCTGCCGACGCGTGCTCGGCAGGCTGCTGGCGGCCTTCGCCGCGCGGGGCTTCATGGGCCGCTTCGGGCTGCTCAAGCAACCCCCGGATATCCGCCATTGCCGCTTCGCGCTGCGCACCGTCGATCGCCACCGTGAGCCGATCCCCACCACTCAGCCCGAGCCCCATCAGCTCGGTCAGGCTGCGCACATCCGCGGTGGCCTCGTCGTGGCGCAGTGTGATCCGACACGCCCGGGTCGTGGCAATCTCGCGCAGCCGGGCTGCAGGCCGGGCATGCAGACCATCCGCCAGTGCCAGCTCGAGCTCCGCTTCCAGTAGCGGACCGCCATCATCATCGGGCGCATTCGCAGGCGCCTGCACCTCCCGGTTGACACGTGCCAGACGCAGCATCGCCGCACCGGCTTCGAGCCGGCTCTCGGCCAGTGGCGTGATCTGCCAGCCATCGGCCTCGGTCACGATGATCGGAGTGATCAGGCTCAGGGCGCGCTGCGCAAGCAGCTCCACATCGAAGCGACACAACGGCTGGCCGGCGCTCACCCGCTCACCTTCGGCCACCAGCACTTCGATGCCTTCGCCGTCCAGTGCCACCGTATCGAGCCCCAGATGCAGCAGGATATCCGGCCCCTGATCACAGCGCAGGGTCACGGCGTGGCGGGTCCGCGCCACTCGGACCACCTCGCCCTCACAGGGGGCGTGCAGCACGTCCTCGAGTGGTTCGATCGCCACGCCGGGACCGAGACTGCCACCGGCAAACACCGGGTCGGGAACCTGCGCCAGGGGGACCATGACCCCCCGGCAGGGCGCCATCAGGGTGAAGCTGGCCTCGGTTGCAACGGATTCGGTCATGTCGGTTACCTCGAATCGGACCACCCACGGTGGTCATGCCAGTGCACTGGCCATGTAGTTGTTGGATTGCTGGTCAATACCGCGCCGGCCACCAGCTCTGCCGGACCCGGCTGCCCTAGCGCGTTTCGGTCACCTTGCGCAGATGGCGCGGGTGATCCGGATCCAGCCCCCGGGCCCGGGCCAGCTGCTCGATCATGGGGTAGAAGCTCTGGATCGCACACAGCGGATGCAGCAGCGAGTGGTCGGCACAGGTCAGCGTCAGATCGCGCTCGGCAACGCTGTGGTCGGCCGCCAGCAGCACGCACGCGCCCCGGGAACGAAAGCTTCCTGCCAGCTCCAGCAGTCCGGCCTGGCCGTTGCCGGGGGGCGCGAGGATCAACACCGGATAGCCTTCATCGACCAGCGCCATCGGCCCGTGCTGGATCTCCGCGCCACTGAAGGCTTCGGCCTGGATGCCGCAGGTCTCCTTGAACTTGAGCGCGGCCTCCTGGGCGATCGCCAGCGTGCTGCCTCGCCCCACCACCATCATGTGGCTGGCATCGCGCAGCGGAGCGATGGCAGGCGACCAGTCGCTCGCTGCCGCCTCGCGCAGCCGTGCGGGCAGCTGTGTCACTGCCTCGAGCAGCGCATCATCCCCGCTCCAGGCGCCCACCAGCTGGGCTCCGGCTGCCAGCGCCGCCAGAAAACTCTTGGTCGCTGCCACGCTGCGCTCTTCGCCGGCATGCAGGGCCAGGGTCGTTTCACTGGCCTGCGCCAGCGGCGAGTCCGGCACATTGACCATTGCCACGGTCATCGCCCCACCGGCACCGAGCGCTCGCTGCATGTCGATCAGGTCGGGACTGCGACCGGATTGCGAGATGGCCAGCGCCAGCATTTCATCGACCCGCCAGGCGGTCTCTTCCAGCGTGGTCAGTGACAGCGGCAGCGAGGCGGCCGGAATCGCCAGGCGCTGCATCACCAGATAGCTGATGAAGGCGACCGCATGGTCCGAACTGCCTCGCGCCACGCTGATCAGTGCACGCGGCGGGCGCTGTTTCAGCCGGTCAGCCAGTGCCCGCGTCGCGACCTCGTTGGCGGCCAGCTGAGACGCCACTCGCTCGGGCGCACTCAGGGCTTCCTCTCGCATCAGTGACATGTCTGCTCTCCCGGAATCATGATGGGTGTTCATTGGGCTGACCCGTTTCGGCGACCCCGGCAATCGGCTGCCCCGCCACATGGACCGCCTGCAGGTTCAGCTGTCGATCGAGCGTCACGACATCCGCGCGCCTGCCGGGCACCAGGGCCCCGCGATCGGTCAGCCCCAGAAAATGCGCCGGCAGCGCCGACAGCCGCCGCGAGGCTTCGGCCAGCGAGAGCCCCAGCGTCATCCAGTTGCGCAGCGCCACATCCATGGTCAGTGCGCTGCCGGCCAGGGTGCCATCCGCCAGCCGCACCGAATTGCCCTGCTTGTAGACGTCATTGTCCCCCAGCCGATACTGCCCCTCGGGCATGCCGGCTGCCGCCGTGGCATCGGTAATGCCATAAAGGCCGGGAATGGCGCGCAGCGCGGCCAGCGCGGCGCCGGGTGCCACGTGCAGCAGGTCGGGAATGATCTCGGCAAACTCCGCCCGGGCCAGCGCGGCACCAACCACCCCCGGATCCCGGTGATGCAGGCCGCGCATGGCGTTATAGAGGTGGGTAAAGCCGTGTGCACCCTGTGCCAGCGCCGCGACCATGGTGTCGTAATCCCCGTCACTGTGACCGAGCTGGACCCGCACCCCGTGCCGGTTCAGCCAGCCGATCAGGGCATCATGGCCGGCGATCTCCGGTGCCAGCGTCAGGGTCCTGATCGGCGCCAGCGCCATCAGTGATTCCAGTTCCTCCCGGGTACCGGGCCGGGCATGCGGCGGCTGTGCCCCCAGGCGCTCGGGGCTGATGAAGGGGCCTTCCAGGTGCACGCCCAGGATATCGGCCGCCTGTTCAGGCGGATCCTGCATGACCTGCTGTACGGCTCCGAGCGCCTGTTCAATGGCCGGTCGGCTGGCCGTCATGGTGGTCGCCAGCACGCTGGTGGTGCCGAAGCGGGCATGAGTCCGGGCCAGGGTGGCCGCCGCATCACCGCCCTCCATGACATCCGCGCCACCACCGCCGTGAACATGCAGATCGATGAAGCCGGGGATCAGACGCGGGGCATCGTTGTCCTCGGGATCGACCGGCTCGCCCTCGAGTTCGATGATGTGTTCGCCACTCAGACGCAGGTAACCCCGCCGCCAGCCCGACGGAGTCAGCAGATTGCCTTCCAGTTGCTTCATGTAGTCTCCCGGGGGCTGCGCTGGAGCTCGACCACGACATCGTAGTGATCCGGCCGGCACCAGCTGATGGTGAGTTCGGCCGGGCGCTCGTCATCGAGATAGCCCAGCCGCGTGATGCGCAGCAGCGCCCGCCCCTCCTCGACCCCGGCCAGTTCGGCCAGTGCGGCATCGGCGTTGACGGCACTGACGTGCTGCAGGGCTCGCTCGATGCAATGGCCGTGCGCCTCCAGGTAACGATAGAGCGACTGCTCCACGGCTTCGGGCCGCGGGAGCAGCGTGCGCGGCAGCCAGCTCTCCTCGACGGCGACGATGCACTCATCCGCCAGCCGCTGACGCTTGAGGTAGGCGACCGGCTCTTGCCGGTGCAGGCCGAGACGCATCAGGGTATCGCCATCGGGCACCCGGATATCGCGTGTCAGCCATCGTGAGCGGGGCACCAGCCCCCGTGCCTCGAGCGCCTGGGAGAAGCCGGTCAGACGATTGAGCGGCGTCTTCACGCGTGGCATGACAAAGGTACCGGCGCCGCGATTGCGCTCGGCCAGCCCCAGCTCGATCACTTCATCCAGCGCCCGCCGGGCGGTAATCCGCGAGATACGGCAGTGACTGGCCAGCCGCCGCTCGGAGGGCAGCGCCTCTCCATGACGCACGCGGCGGCTGTCGATGGCTTCGATCAGTTGCGCTGCCAGCTGGCGATACAGCGGGGTGGCGCTGTGCTCGTCGACGGCCAGCTCTGCCATCCAGTTCATGGTGTCTGCTCCTCTGCTGCTGACCAATCTGGCACCACATTCCCCCTGTTGCAATACCGGTTGCAGACCACTTGGAACATGGTCGACGTCTCTCTTGCAGGGCCCTATGCTGGCAGCATCAGTGCCACGGCGCCCGGCAACGGGCGAGCCGGCAGGCAGTCCCTTCATTGCAGGAGTCAGTTCATGACCACTCTGATCATCGGCGCCAACGGCCAGATCGGCCGTCGCCTCTGCCAGCAGTGCGCCGCAGCGCATGTCCCGGTACGGGCCATGATCCGCCACGAGAATCAGCGCGCATTTTTCGAGGAGCTGGGCATCGAAACCGTACGGGGCGATCTGGGCGGCGACATGACCGCGGTCTTCACGGGCTGTGATCAGGTCGTGTTCACGGCCGGCTCGGGCGCCTCGACCGGCCCCGAACAGACGCTGATGATCGACCTCAACGGTGCCATGCGCGCCATTGATCTCGCCCGCGAGCAGGGAGTGGAGCGCTTCATCATGGTCAGCACCCGTCACACCGATCCGCTGCAGGGGCCGGAGCGACTGCGCCCCTACCTGGCGGCCAAGCGCGCCGCCGATGCCTACCTGACCCACTCGGGGCTCGCGCATGTCATCCTGCGGCCGGGGCGCCTTACCGATGCCCCCGGCAGCGGCCGCATCGCCCTCTCCCGTGAGGAAGCCTCCGGAGAGGACGTGTCCCGGGACAACGTCGCCCGGGTCATTGTCACACTGCTCAAGCGCCAGCAGCTCGATCATCGCGAGTTCGTCCTGCTCGACGGCGAACGAGTCATCGACGAGGCCATTCGCTGAGCCGGCGCCCCCTCCCGCTGCCCCATCTCGCCCGGGGGCCCCTTTCGCGGGTGGAGGCCAGGACGTATAGTGGGCGCCCGACCCGCCAACCGATCGATCGAGATGCTGCAGAACAACTCCGCGCTTGCTCAACTCAAGCAACAGATTCGTGACAACACGCCGCGCGTTACCGGCGTGGTCAAGGGCACCGAGAAAGGTTTCGGCTTTCTGGAAACCGACGACGGCCAGTCGCTGTTCATCCCGCCACCGGCGATGAAACAGGTGATCCATGGCGATCGCATCGAGGCGGTCGTGCATGAAGCCGACGAGCGCAAGAGCGTGGCACCCGAGAGCCTGATCGAGGCCAGTCTCAACCGCTTCATCGCACGGGTTCACAAGCGCGAAGGCAAGCTTTCAGTCGTTCCCGATCATCCCTCGATCCGGCAGACCATTCGCGCTCGGGTTCATCGCCAGCTGGACGAGGCCGCGCTGAACGAGGGTGACTGGGTCGTGGCCCGACTGCTGCGCCATCCGCTGCGCGCCGATGATCGCAGTTTCTACTGCCAGCTCGACGAGGTAATCGCCACGGCATCGGATCCGTCGGTACCGTGGCGGGTCACGCTGGCACGACACGCGCTGGAACAGGCCTCGCCTCAGGGCGCGGACCAGTGGCCGCAGCTCGAGGAGCCGCTGGCGCGTACCGACCTGACCACGCAGCCGTTCTTCACCATCGACAGCGCCTCCACCACCGACATGGACGATGCGCTGCATATCGAGCCGCGCAGCGAAGGCGGCTTCCGCCTGACCGTGGCGATCGCCGATCCGACCGCCTATGTGGCCGTGGATGACGCCATTGACCGCGAAGCACGGCAGCGCGCCTTTACCGTCTATCTGCCCGGTCGCAACGTGACCATGCTGCCGGAAGCGCTGGCCGATGACCTCTGCTCGCTGAAGCAGGGCACCGATCGGCTGGCGCTGGCCGCCACGCTGGATATCGACAGCGACGGCACCATTGCCGATACCCGCTTCTTCGCGGCCACGGTACGTTCACATGCCCGACTGACCTATGAGCAGGTTTCCGACTGGCTGGAAGGTCAGGGAGAGTGGCAGCCCGATTTCGAACAGGGTGAGCAGCAGCTGCGTCAGCTCGAGGCCTTTACCCGGGCGCGTCAGCAGTGGCGCGAGCAGCACGCCCTGGTCTTTCCCGATCGGCCCGATTACGTCTTTCATCTCGATGAGGCCGGCAATGTGCTCGACATCGTCGCGGAGCCGCGACGGATCGCGCATCGCATGGTCGAAGAGGCAATGATTGCCGCCAACCTCAGCTGCGCCGAGTTCCTGCAGCGTCATGTCGGTCACGGCATCTACAATGTTCATCAGGGCTTTACCGAAGAGCGTGCCGATCAGGCCGTGGAACTGCTGGCCAGCCAGTCGATCGAGGCTACCCGTGAACAGCTGATGGGCGTCGAGGGCTATCGTACCCTGCGCCACACCCTGGATGCCCGCAACGACGCCTGGCTCGATACCCGGCTGCGCCGGCTGCAGGGCTTTGCCGTCGTGTCCAGCCAGCCGGGACCACACTTCGGCATGGGCGTGCCGGCCTACGCCACCTGGACCTCTCCGATCCGCAAGTATGGCGATATGGTCAATCATCGCCTGATCAAGCAGGTACTGCGTGAAGAGACGCCGTCAGCGGCTGCCACCGAAGCCCTGACCGAACATCTCGGTGATCGCCGGCGCCTCAACCGTCTCGCCGAGCGGGATGTCAAGGACTGGCTCTATGTCCGCTACCTGAGCGAGGCTGCCCGCGAGGGTCACACCTTTGCCGCCGAAATCATCGACATCCGTCGTGGCGGGCTGCGGGTGAGACTGGTCGCCAACGGCGCTTCCGCCTTCGTGCCGGCCTCCACCCTCACCACGGACCGCGATCAGCTGTCGATCGATGAACGCGAAGGCCTGATCCATATCGCCGGCGAGCTGCGCTACCGGCTCGGTGACCCGCTCAATGTGGTGCTCTCCGAAGCGCGCGAGGATACACGCTCGCTGGTGGCCCGCCCGGCCGATTGACATGACGCTTCTCCGGTAACCCATCGAATCAGACACTTCGATACCGGCTCGCTATACTGGATACCCAGCATGCCGGAGGAGCCGAGAGTGCTGCCGGTCGAGCGTTTCGGCGCCGGCCGATGCTTGGGGATGTAAAGCCCGATGGAGGTATCGGCACCGTGCATATTGCCGACATGACCATGTTCTATGCACCGTCCAGCGGCGGTGTACGCACCTATCTGGACGCCAAGCGGCGACGGCTGCACGAAGTGCCCGGCATCCGCCACAGCCTGCTGGTGCCCGGTGCCCGCTACCGGCGTCATGACCATGACCGCCTGGTCGAGGTTCCGGCACCTCCCCTGCCCTTCAGCAATGGTTATCGCTTCCCCCTGCGGCGCCGCCACTGGATCCGGGCACTGCGCGATGTGCATCCGGACCTGATCGAGGCCGGTGACCCCTACGTGACCGGCTGGGCCGCCGCTCGCGCGGGCCGTGAGCTCGATATTCCGGTGGTCGGCTTCTACCACTCCGATCTTCCGCTGCTGGTCAGCAACCGCTTCGGCGACTGGACCAGTGCCGGTATCGGGCACTACATCTCGCGCCTCTACGGGCACTATGCCCGGGTACTGGCCCCCAGCCGGGTGATGGCCGGCAAGCTGCATGCCCTCGGCCTCGAAGAGGTTCATGTCCAGCCGCTGGGCGTGGATCTGGTCAATTTCTCGCCCGAGCGCCGCAGTGACGAGGTCCGGCGCGAACTGGGCATCAGTGACGAAACCCGCCTGCTGATCTTTGCCGGGCGCGGCTCGCGGGAAAAGAACGTCGATGTGCTGCTGGAAACCATGAAACAGCTGGGCAGCGGCTATCATCTGCTGCTGGTCGGCTCCTGCATGCCCGAGCATACGCCGGATAACGTCACGGTCATCAACCATTTCTGCAGTGCCGACGAGCTGGCCGTCAGGATGGCCAGCAGCGATGCCCTGCTGCATGCCGGCACCCAGGAGACCTTTGGGCTGGTCGTGCTCGAGGCCATGGCCTGCGGTATCCCGGTAGTGGTGGCCAATGCAGGCGCGCTGGGCGAGAACGTGCCCGAAGAGTGCGGGCTGTTGTGTGAGCCCCACAACGCTGCCTCCATGACCGAAGCGGTGCGCAACCTGTTTGCCGCGGACAGCCAGCGACTGGGCCGTCAGGCACGGGCACACGTCGAGCGTCATCACAACTGGGACAGCGTGGTTGACGGATTGGGCGAACACTACCGCAGCGTGCTCGGCATCCGCGAAACCGGTACAGCGGGAGTCCAGCATGGCTGAGCGCGAGCTGGCGCTGGTACTGCATGACATTGCCCCCGAAACCTGGGAGGATTACCGCCCCTTCGTTGAAGCCGTGGATGCGCTCGGCAGCGTGCCGATGACCTGGCTGGTGGTCCCCGATTTTCATCACTGCAGTGCGACCTTCGAGGATCCGGAGCTGCCGGCACTGCTCGAACAGCGTCTGGCCCGGGGTGACGAACTGACCCTGCACGGCTACTACCACTGTGATGATGCACCGCCACCCCGCACCCCGCGGGAGTGGTTCATGCGGCGGATCTACACCTACGAGGGCGAGTTCTACGCGCTGGATCAGCAGCAGGCACGCCAGCGGCTGGAAGCCGGCATCGAACTGTTCCGTCAGCGCAACTGGCCGCTGCACGGCTTCGTGGCCCCCGCATGGCTGCTCAGCAGTGGCGCACGCGCGGCACTGCGCGAGCTGCCACTGAGCTATACCAGTGACCCGCAGCATCTCTATCGGCTGCCCGATTTTACCCCCATCCGGGCCCCGTCGCTGGTCTGGAGTGCCCGCAGCCGCTGGCGCCGGGGGATGTCATGGGCGGTCAATGAAACGGCTCGCCTGCGCCACCGCCACCAGCCGCTGCTGCGGCTCGGCCTGCATCCGGTCGACATGCGACATCAACTGTCACGACGCTACTGGCTCGACACCCTCAAGCGGCTGCTGGATGCCGGCTACACCCCGACCACCAAGGTGGACTGGCTGCAGCGCCGGGGGCAACGGATCAACAACGCAAGCGCCTCTCACGGTCATTTATGAATCGCACGCTCTGGCTCCTGCTGGCCGGCCTGGTGGCCGTGCTGGCCATCCCCTTCCTGCTGGGCGGAACCGATCTGATCCATCAGCTGGCCGGCTTTCCGCTCTGGCTGTTTGCGCTGATGCTGGGCATGATCCTGGTCTGCTGGTTCATCAACGGGCTCAAGCTGAAGGTCCTGCTGGCCGGTCATGCCGGGCCGCTCGGCAGTCTGCGCGCCATGGCCATCATGATGGCCACGGAGTTCGCCATCTGTGCCACCCCGGGCGGCACCGGCGGTCCGCTGACCCTGATGGCCCTGCTGGCCCGGCGCGGCGTGCGTCCGGCGCGTACCACCGCGGTCTTCGCCGTCGATCAGATCATCGATCTAGTGTTCTTCCTGTCGGCCATGATCGGCATGATGATCTATGTCATCACGCGTGCCATCGACGTGCGGCTGGGCTGGATGCTGATGGTGCCACTGCTGATGCTGATCGGTGGCCTGATCCTGATTCTGCTGCTGGGTCGCTATCACCGCGGCCTGATGCGGCTGCTCGGTCGGATACTGGCAGGCCTGCGGGTACGTCCCCATACCCGTCGCAAGCTGGCCCGACGGCTGCTCAACTTTCGCAATGCCCTGGCCGAAACCCTGCAAATGCCGCGCTATCGACTGCTGACAGCCTTTCTGCTGGGCGTGGTGCACTGGGTGATTCGCTATAGCGTGCTCTATTTCACCCTGATCGGACTGGGCCAGCACCTGGACTGGGCCTGGACCTTCCTGGTCCAGATGCTCTCCATGGCGGCCGGTCAGATCACGCTGCTGCCGGGCGGTGCCGGAGGGGCCGAACTCTCCTCCTCGGCCCTGCTGGCCCCCGTGATCGGCCAGTCCACGGCAGCTGCCGCCATCCTGATCTGGCGCGCGGTGACCTATTACTTCTACCTGGTCGCCGGCGCGCCGGCCTTCATGCTGATGGCCGGTCGCCCGCTCTTGCGTCGCGTGCTCTCGGCACGCCGCCAGGAGGAGAGCGAACCCGGCGACTGAGCGGATGTGGCTGGCGCTGCAGCGAACGACTTTCTATAACTGTCAGCACCCGCATTCATTGTCAGAGGAGTTCGCCATGCCCTTCATCAGCGTGGATACCAGCGATATTGCACCGGTCGATCTGTACTATCAGGACTGTGGTGATCCCGATGCCCGACCGGTCATCCTGATTCACGGCTGGCCCCTGAGCCATCGCATGTGGGAGTACCAGATCAATGCCCTGACCGAGGCCGGCTATCGCTGCATCGCCTATGATCGCC
The DNA here is from genome assembly GCF_003633775.1 of Kushneria sinocarnis. Taxonomy (GTDB): domain Bacteria; phylum Pseudomonadota; class Gammaproteobacteria; order Pseudomonadales; family Halomonadaceae; genus Kushneria; species Kushneria sinocarnis. Next base: position 81,875 of record NZ_RBIN01000007.1, on the reverse strand, counting down.
GCGGCTTCGGCGAATCCGGCAAGCCATGGGAAGGTTATGACTACGACACCCTGGCGGGTGATCTGCAGGCGCTGATGACCCGGCTCGATCTGCGTGATGCGGTGCTGGTCGGGTTCTCGATGGGCGGCGGCGAGGTGGCCCGCTACTTCGGCCGCTTTGGCAGTGACCGGGTCAGTGCGGCGATGCTGATCGGCGCCGTGCCACCCTATCTGCTCAAGACCGACGACAATCCCGAAGGCGTGGACGGTCAGGTATTCGAGGACATGAAGGCCGGCATTCGCGATCAGCGCGTCGCCTTTCTCGAAGGCTTCGGCCAGATGTTCGTCAACTGGAGCGAGGACGCGCCCACCATCAGTCGGGCCCAGCTCAACCATAACCACACCATCGCCAGCTTCGCCGCACCTCACGCTACCCTGCGCTGCATCACCGCCTTTGGCGAAACCGACTTCCGCCATGACCTGCCGAAGATGGATGTGCCGACCCTGCTCGTCCACGGCGATGCGGATCAGATCGTGCCCGCCGAGGTCAGCGCCCATCGCTCCCATGAAATGATCAGCGGCAGCCGGCTGGAAATGGTGGGCGGTGCCCCGCATGGCCTCAACTTCACCCATGCCGAAGAGCTCAACCGGCTGATGATCGACTTTCTCGATCAGCTGGGCTGACCCTCTCCGGACCACCGGCAGCCCGGCAGATTGCCCGGGCTGGCGGGCTGCAATGAAAAAGGGGGATGCCCTGCGGCATCCCCCTTTGCTGCTCCGAAAGGCGCGGCGCTTACCAGCCGGTCGCTTCCTTGAGCTTGTCACCGATTTCGGCCAGCGAACGCACCGTCTTGACGCCGGCCGCTTCCAGCGCCTGGAACTTGTCATCCGCCGTGCCCTTGCCACCGGCGATGATGGCACCGGCATGGCCCATGCGCTTGCCGGGCGGCGCCGTGACCCCGGCGATATAGGCCACCACCGGCTTGCTGACATGCTCCTTGATGTATTCGGCAGCCTCTTCCTCGGCGGTGCCGCCGATTTCGCCGATCATGACGATGGCTTCGGTCTTCGGATCCTTCTCGAACAGCTCGAGCATGTCGATGAAGGTCGAGCCCGGGATCGGATCACCACCGATACCGACACAGGTCGACTGACCGAAGCCATGATCGGTGGTCTGCTTGACCGCCTCGTAGGTCAGGGTGCCGGAGCGGGAGACGATGCCGACCCGACCGGCCTGATGAATGTGGCCGGGCATGATACCGATCTTGCTTTCATCAGGGGTGATCACGCCGGGGCAGTTGGGACCGATCAGGCGCACGCCCAGCTCATCGCACTTCACCTTGACATCGAGCATGTCGAGCGTCGGGATGCCTTCGGTAATGCAGATGATCAGCTTGATGCCGGCGTTGGCGGCCTCGAGAATCGAGTCCTTGCAGAACGGTGCAGGCACATAGATGACCGATGCCTCGGCGCCCGTCTCTTCCACCGCTTCACGCACGGTATTGAACACCGGCAGATCGAGATGCTTCTGGCCGCCCTTGCCGGGCGTGACACCGCCGACCATGTTGGTGCCGTAGGCAATCGCCTGCTCGGAATGGAAGGTGCCCTGGCCGCCGGTAAAGCCCTGGCAGATCACCTTCGTGTTCTTGTCGATGAGGATACTCATTGCTTGCCCTCCGCTGCTTTAACCACCTGCTGCGCCGCATCGGTCAGGCTGGTCGCTGCGATAATGTTCAGGCCGCTCTCGGCGAGCTTCTGCGTGCCCAGCTCGGCATTGTTTCCTTCAAGGCGTACGACCACCGGCACGTTGACACCGACCTGCTCGACGGCACCCATGATGCCCTCGGCAATCATGTCGCAGCGCACAATGCCACCGAAGATGTTGACCAATACAGCCTTCACGGAGGTATCGGAAAGGATGATCTTGAAGGCTTCCGCCACACGCTCCTTCGTGGCGCCACCGCCGACATCAAGGAAGTTGGCAGGCTGACCGCCGGAGAGCTTGATGATGTCCATGGTGCCCATGGCCAGTCCGGCGCCGTTGACCATGCAGCCGATGTTGCCATCCAGCGCTACATAGTTGAGCTCCCACTGCTGGGCGTGCGCTTCACGCTCGTCTTCCTGGCTCGGGTCGCGCATCTCCTGCAGATCGGGATGACGATAGAGCGCATTGCCGTCGAGGTTGACCTTGGCATCCAGGCAGTGCAGGTTGCCTTCCCCCGTGATCACCAGCGGGTTGATCTCGAGCAGGGCGAAATCCTTGTCGGCAAACATCTTCGCCAGACCCAGGAAGATCTTCGTGAACTGCTTGATCTGGTCCTTGTTCAGGCCCAGCTTGAAGGCCAGTTCACGCGCCTGGTAGGGCTGTGCCCCAACCAGCGGATCGACGGTCGCCTGCAGGATCTTCTCGGGAGTCTCTTCGGCAACCTTCTCGATCTCGACACCACCTTCGGTGGAGGCCATGAAGACGATACGACGGGAGCCGCGATCCACCACGGCACCGAGATAGAGCTCGGTGGCAATGTCGGTGCAGTTCTCGACCAGAATGCGGGTAACCGGCTGCCCCTTCTCGTCGGTCTGGTAGGTCACCAGGGGCTTGCCCAGCCACTGCTCGGCAAAGGCCTTCGCCTCATCGTGACTCTTGACCAGCTTGACCCCACCGGCCTTGCCGCGGCCACCGGCGTGTACCTGAGCCTTGACGACCCATTTGTCACCACCGATTTTCTTGCAGGCGCTGACGGCTTCATCCGGGGTTTCAACCGCATACCCCTTGGAAACCGGCAGACCATAATCGGCAAACAGCTGTTTTGCCTGATATTCGTGAAGATTCATCGTCTCATGCCATTGGTTGCATTGGACTCTATTGGCGCTCACCGATTCTGGCTCGGGCCAGGGCCCGGGCGAACGCCCCGACTCGCCGACGGCTCGACCGCCGGCGATCCACCGTACTCTTGCAGACCTAGCTCTTCTTCTTGCGATTGGCCATGTGAATGGCATGGCCATCGACTGCCAGCGCCGCTTCATGTACGGCTTCCGACAGGGTCGGATGCGCAAAGCAGGTCAGTGCCAGATCCTCGGCGCTGGAGCCGAATTCCATCGCGATCACGGCTTCGGCGATCAGTTCGCCGGCGTGCTGACCGATGATATGCACGCCGATCACCCGATCGGTCGAGGCATCGGTCACTACCTTGACCATGCCTTCGGTGGCATTGTTGGCCATGGCGCGACCGCTGGCCGAGAACGGGAAGACACCGGTCTTGACCTCGAAGCCATCCTCCTGGGCCTGCTGTTCGCTGCGTCCGACCCAGGCCACTTCAGGTGCGGTGTAGATGACGCTGGGGATGGCCTCATAGTTCATCTCGGCCTTCTCGCCATGGATGATGTCGGCCACCATCACGCCCTCTTCGGAGCCCTTGTGCGCCAGCATCGGACCACGCACCACGTCACCGATGGCATACACGCCGGGGGCACCAGTCTGGCAGGTGTCATCAACCTGGATGAAGCCACGCTCATCGAGCTCGACACCGGTGTCGTCACCCAGCAGGCTGTCGGTATAGGGCCGCCGGCCGACACAGACGATCAGCTTGTCGAAGGTCTGCTCCTGCTCGCCCTCGCTGTCGGTGTACTTGACCACCACCTCGCTGTCGCGCACCTCACTGCCGGTCACGCGGGCGCCCAGTTTGATATCCAGCCCCTGTTTGGTGAGCTGCTTGTAGGTCTCCTTCGAGATCTGCTCATCCACCACCGGCAGGAAGGTGTCCAGCGCCTCGAGCATGGTGACCTCACTGCCCAGACGCCGCCACACCGAGCCCAGCTCCAGGCCGATCACACCGGCGCCGATAACCCCGAGGCGCTTCGGCACTTCCTGGAATTCCAGGGCGCCGGCACTGTCGACAATCAGATCCTCGGTCATTGGCGCCGGCGGAATCTCCACCGGCACCGAGCCGGTCGCAATGATGATGTTGTCGGCCTGATAGGTCTGGCTTTCGCCATCCTGACCGGTCACCTCGACCTGCTTGTCCTTCAAAAGCTTGCCGGCCCCTTCCAGCGAAGTCACGCCGTTGGCCTTGAACAGACCGCTGATGCCGCCGGTCAGCTGGGACACCACCTTGTCCTTGCGCGCCATCATCTTTTCGATGTCCATGCTGACATCGCCGATGGAAATTCCCAGATCGCCGTACTCGTCACGGGCCTCAACATACTTGTGCGAGGTCTCCAGCAGCGACTTGGAGGGAATGCAGCCCACGTTGAGGCAGGTCCCGCCATGCACGGTCTTGCCTTCCCGATTGACCCACTTCTCCACGCAGGCCGTCTTCAGCCCGAGCTGGGCTGCGCGAATGGCCGCCACATAGCCGCCGGGGCCGGCGCCGATCACGATGACATCGAATTTGTCAGCCATGAGTATTCCTGTTCGGTTCGAATCGAATGGTCCGTGACCTGCACGGACCATTCCATCATGCAAACCGCCCGGCGAACCGGGCGGCAGAGGTTATGTCAGACATCCAGCAGGAAGCGCGCCGGGTCCTCGAGCAGTTCCTTGATGGTGACCAGGAACTGCACCGCATCCTTGCCATCGATCATGCGGTGATCGTAGGAGATGGCCAGATACATCATCGGCCGGATCTCGACCTGACCGTTGACCGCCATCGGCCGCTCCTGGATCTTGTGCATGCCGAGAATGGCGGTCTGCGGCGGGTTGAGGATCGGTGTCGACATCAGCGATCCGAAGATACCGCCATTGGTGATGGTAAAGGTACCGCCCTGCATGTCCTCGATGCCGATCTTGCCTTCCTTGCCGCGCTTGCCGAAGTCACCGATCTGCTTTTCGATGTCGGCCAGCTTCATCGAATCGGTATCGCGCAGCACCGGTACTACCAGCCCCCGCGGCGTGGACACTGCCACCCCGATATCCTGATAGCCGTGATAGACGATGTCGGTCCCGTCAATCGAGGCGTTGACATCAGGAAAGCGCTTGAGCGCCTCGGTCGCAGCCTTCACGAAGAAGCCCATGAAGCCCAGCTTGACATCGTGACGCTGCTGGAAGCCCTCCTTGTACTGACTGCGCAGGGCCATCACCGCGCTCATGTCCACCTCGTTGTAGGTGGTCAGCATGGCCGCGGTCTGCTGCGCCTGCACCAGCCGCTTGGCGATGGTCTGACGCAGCCGGCTCATCGGCACACGCTGTTCGGGACGGTCGCCCTCGATGGCGGCGGTCGCCGGTGCGGCGGCCTGTTCACTGACACCGCCCCCGGGCGCCGGCGCACTCTCCTGCTGCTTGCCGCCCGACTGCTTGCTGGTCGACTGCTGTTCGCCCGATTCCGAGCCGCCCTTTTTGGCCGAACCGGCATCGATCGCCTTCTGCACGTCTTCCTTGAGGATGCGGCCACCCTTGCCGGTGCCCTCGATCCGGTTGACATCCAGGTCATGCTCGGCCACCAGCTTGCGGGCCGCCGGCGCCAGCACCCGGTCGCCAACCCTTTCATCCTCCTGGCCACCGGCATTGGCGTCGCCGGCTTCGGCCTGACTGTCATCGCCTCGCGCCTCGGCCGAAGCACCGGCCGCATCGCCGCCGCCTTCACTGAACAGGGCCAGTACCTGCTCGGACTCGACCTGGCTGCCCTCTTCGGCACGAATTTCGGCAAGCGCACCATCCGCGGGCGCGACGACCTCGAGCACTACCTTGTCGGTCTCGATCTCGGCCAGTACTTCATCACGCTTGACCGCTTCACCAACCTGTTTGGTCCAGCTGGCAACCGTACCTTCCTGCACCGATTCGGGAAACGAGGGCGCCTTCACCTCAACAGAGCGACCGGAGCCTCCGGCCTGGCTGCCCGAATCACTCTGCTGGCCGCTTGACTGCCGGCTCTTCTCTTCTCCGGACTGCGACTGCCCGGACTCTGCCTGCTGAGCCGGGGCAGCCGCCTCCTTTTCGCTCTCTTCGTCCTGCTGCGCCTCATCGCTTTCCGACTGGCTGCTTTCGCTGCCGCCGGACTGGCCATCCCCCGCGCCCAGGGTGCCCAGTACCTGTTCGGACTCGCAGGTTTCGCCTTCCTCGACACGGATCTCTTCCACGGTACCATCGGAAGGCGCGACGACCTCGAGGACCACCTTGTCGGTTTCGATCTCGACGATCAGCTCATCGCGTGAAACCTTGTCGCCGGGCTTCTTGTGCCAGGTGGCCACGGTCCCCTCGGCCACGGATTCGGGGAAGCTCGGCGCTTTGATATCGGTTGCCATTGGAATTCCTTGGTTACTCGTCTCTCTCGATACCCGCTTATTGACCTTCGTACTGCCGGTTGAAGGCATCCTCGATCAGCTGACGCTGCTGCTCGGCATGCACCGCCATATACCCCGCTGCCGGCGCTGCAGAAGCGGCGCGTCCGGCGAAACAGAGGCGACGTCCCAGCCCCTCTCCGAGGCGGTCAGCCACGTTGCGGATATGGTGCTGGCTCTGATACCACGCGCCCTGGTTCTGCGGCTCTTCCTGGCACCATACCACCTGTTCGAGGTTAGCGTAGGGCGCAAGCGCCTCATACAGCGAGTCCTCGGGGAAGGGATAGAGCTGCTCGACCCGCACGATGGCCGTATCGTTGCGCTCCTGCTCGGCACGATGACTGGCGAGGTCATAATAGACCTTGCCGGCGCAGACGATCACTCGCCTGACCTTGTCGGGTTCGAGACCGCCCTGATCGGGAATCACCATGTGGAAGTACCCGCCGGCCAGATCATCCATGCTGGAGGTGGCATCCTTGTGACGCAGCAGGCTCTTGGGTGACATGACCACCAGCGGCTTGCGCAGCGAACGAATCACCTGACGCCGCAGCAGATGGAAGATCTGCGCCGGCGTGGAGGGCACGCACACCTGCATGTTGTTCTCGGCACACAGCTGCAGGAAACGCTCCAGCCGCGCCGAGGAGTGCTCCGGCCCCTGACCTTCGTAACCATGCGGCAGCAGCAGGGTCAGACCGCACAGCCGACCCCATTTGCTCTCTCCGGAAGAGATGAACTGATCCACTACCACCTGGGCACCGTTGACGAAGTCGCCGAACTGGGCTTCCCAGGCAATCAGCGCGTTGGGTGTGGTCGTGGCATAACCGTATTCGAAGGCCAGTGCGCCCTGCTCCGAAAGGAAGGAGTCATAGACGGCGAAGGGCGACTGATTGGGCTTGAGATGCTGCAGGGGAATCCAGGTGGAACCATCATTCTGGTTGTGCAGCACCGAATGACGGTGGGAGAAGGTACCACGCGCCGTATCCTGCCCGGTAAGGCGTACCGGATGCCCCTGATCGATCAGGGTGGCGTAGGCCAGCGTCTCGGCAAAGCCCCAGTTGAGCGCCATTCCGCCGGCGAGCATCTTGCGGCGATCATCGTATATCTTGCTCACCTGACGCTGCAGCTGAAAGTCCTCGGGGATCTCGCACATCTTGGTGGCGAGCTCCTGGAGACGTTTCATGTCAAACGAGGTATCGGCCACCCCGGTCCACTCGTGTCCGAGATAGGGCGTCCAGTCGACGAACAGCGCTCGGTTGGGTTCCTGCACCAGCGAGTTGGCAACGTGATTGCCGTTGTCGAGATTGTCACGATAGCCATCGACCATCGTCTTCACGTCATCCTCGCTCAGCACGCCCTCCTCGACCAGTCGTTTGGCATAGAGCGCCCGGGTCGTGTCATGGCCCTTGATCTTCTGATACATCACCGGCTGGGTCCCGGACGGCTCGTCCGCCTCGTTGTGCCCCCGACGCCGATAGCAGATCAGATCCAGCACCACGTCACGCTTGAACTGCTGGCGATAGTCCAGTGCCACCTGGGTGGCGTGCAGGACCGCATCGGGATCATCACCGTTGACATGGAAGATGGGCGCCTGAACCATCTTGGCGATATCGGTGCAGTATTCGGTCGAGCGGGCATCGTCGCGTCGCGACGTGGTAAAGCCGAGCTGGTTGTTGATGACAATATGCACGGTGCCGCCGGTCTTGTAACCGCGCAGCTGTGACATCTGCAGGGTTTCCATGACCACGCCCTGGCCGGCCAGCGCGGCATCGCCATGCACAGCCAGCGGCAGCACCTGATCCCCGCTATCGTCCTCGCGGCGATCCTGGCGGGCGCGCACGGAGCCCTCGACCACCGGCGAAACGATCTCGAGATGAGAGGGATTGAAGGCCAGCGCGAGGTGGATCTCGCCGCCCGGTGTCATCACGTTCGAGCTGAAGCCCTGGTGATACTTCACGTCTCCGGAGCCGTGCGAGATCATCTTCTTGCCATCGAACTCGTCGATCAGCTCGGAAGGACTCTTGCCGAGGATGTTGACCAGCAGGTTCAGCCGCCCGCGGTGGGCCATGCCGATGACCACTTCGCGGGTGCCGTAGTTGCCGGAGCGCTGGATCAGCTCGTCCACCATCGGGATGAAGGACTCGCCGCCCTCCAGACCGAAACGCTTGGTGCCCGGATAACGGCTGGCGAGATAGTTCTCCAGACCCTCGGCGGCAGTCAGTCGCTCCAGCACATGCCTGCGGACATCATTCGAGTAGTCGGGCTTCGAGCGCACCGATTCGAAACGCTGCTCCAGCCAGCGCTTCTCTTCGGTGTTGACGATATGCATGAACTCGCAGCCGATCGAGCGGCAGTAGGTCTGCTCGAGCGCCTCGATGATCTCCCCGAGCGGTGCGGAATCCTTGCCGATGAACAGTGAACCGGTCTGAAAGACACGCTCCATGTCATCGCTGGTCAGCTGGTGAAAGGCGGGATCAAGGTCAGGGATGGGCTCGGGACTGCGCAGCCCGAGCGGATCGATATTGGCCCGCTGGTGGCCGCGGAAACGATAAGCGTTGATCAGCTGGAGAACGCGGACCTGCCGGCGATTCTCTTCGCTGTCATCCTGGCCGGCAGCTGCAGCCGCTTTCGGCCGGCGCTCCTGGGCCAGCTGCTCGAATCGGTCACGGATGGGGCTGAGCGGTGTATCCCTTGCCGGCCCGCCCTCGTAACCGGGCAGTGCGTCGAAATACTGTCGCCACTCGTCGGGTACGGAGGAAGAATCGGCAAGATACTGTTCGTAGAGCTCTTCGACATAATGGGCGTTACCACCACTCATGTGGGAGGTGCGCCACATCAACTCCATAATGCCTTCTTGCATCGTTCGGTCACCCTGCTGCTGTAGGGGTGGAATCGGCGACCGGCATGACCGGAACGCGCCGGCTGTACTCTACTTGCGGATCTCCCGTCCGATGGAACGGTATGCCCCGCGTCGATTCGGATAATCAGTAGCCGGCGCAACACCGGCTACTGGCTCGGGGCCTGATGCGGACCCACGATTCCCGGATCGTAGTGTCAACAATGATAACAAGCCCCGTGATGGTGTTTAAGCTGCATTCGACACCAGCAGATCACGAATCTTGCCGATGGCCCGGGTCGGATTCAGCCCCTTCGGACAGACGGCCACGCAGTTCATGATGCCACGGCACCGGAACACGCTGAACGGATCATCCAGCTCGGCCAGTCGCTCCTGGGTATGCGTGTCGCGACTGTCGGCCATGAACCGGTAGGCCCACAGCAGGCCCGCGGGGCCGACGAACTTGTCCGGGTTCCACCAGAACGAGGGGCAGGAGGTCGAACAGCAGGCGCACAGGATGCACTCATAGAGTCCATCGAGCTTGTCCCGCTCCTCCGGCGACTGCAGCCGCTCGATGGCCGGCGGCGCCTCGTCGTTCTGCAGATACGGCTGAATGCGCTCGTACTGCTTGTAGAAGATGGCCATGTCGACCACCAGATCCCGGATCACCGGCAGTCCGGGCAGCGGACGCAGCACCAGCCGATTGTCCTTGACCACATCGGACAGCGGCGTCACGCAGGCCAGACTGTTCTTGCCGTTCATGTTCATGCCATCCGAGCCGCAGACCCCTTCACGGCAGCTGCGACGATAGGCCAGGGTGCTGTCCTGTTCCTTGATCATCTGGATGACGTTGAGCACCATCAGATCACGACCCTGGGTATCGACCTCATAGTCATGCATGTAGGGTGCGTCGTCGGTTTCCGGATTGTAACGATAGATGGAGACCGTGAGTCTGGACATCTCACTTCCTCTTTAATAGGTACGCGCTTTGGGCTGAAAGGTGTCGACGGTACGCGGCGTGAAATTGACATCACGCTTGCCGAGCCGCTTCTCGATCGGATAGTAGATCGAGTGCTTCAGCCAGTTCTCGTCGTCGCGTTCGGGATAGTCCTCGCGGGAGTGGGCACCGCGACTCTCCCGGCGCTCCAGCGCCGCAATGGCAGTCGCTTCAGCCACTTCCAGCAGATTGTCGAGCTCGAGGGCTTCCACACGGGCAGTATTGAAGGTGTCGGACTTGTCCGGCAGATAGGCCCTGCCGATCCTCTCGCGCAGATCAGCCAGTTTTTCGACCCCTTCCTGCATGTACTCTTCCTTGCGGAAGACGCCGAAGTTGTTCTGCATGACCTGCTGCAGCTCGTTGCGCAGCGCAGGGATCGATTCGCCCGACTCGTCGGATTCCTTCCAGCGGTTGAGACGCTTCATGGCGCCCTCGACATCCGAATCGCTCGGTTCGAGGTACTCGACCCCCTCGTTGAGGGCGCTTTCGATGAACATGCCGGCGGCGCGGCCGAAGACCACCAGGTCGAGCAGCGAGTTGCCGCCCAGCCGATTGCCGCCATGGACCGAGACGCAGGCGACTTCGCCACAGGCATAGAGACCGTTGATGATGTGGTCGTTGCCGTCGGCATCCACGGTCAGTGCCTGGCCGTGAACGTTGGTGGGAATGCCGCCCATCATGTAGTGACAGGTCGGCACTACCGGAATCGGCTCCTGGATCGGGTCGGCGTTGGCAAAGGTGCGTGCCAGATCAACGATCCCCGGCAGCCGCTTCATCAGCACCTCTTCGCCCAGATGATCGAGCTTGAGCATCACGTGGTCGCCGTTCTCGCCGCAGCCCCGGCCTTCCAGCATCTCCTGGACCATGGCACGTGCGACCACGTCGCGGGAAGCAAGATCCTTGGCGTTGGGCGCATAGCGCTCCATGAAACGCTCGCCATCCTTGTTGATCAGATAACCGCCCTCGCCGCGGCATCCCTCGGTCACCAGACAGCCGGCGCCATGGATCCCGGTCGGATGAAACTGCCACATCTCGATATCCTGCACCGGGAAGCCCGCGCGTAGCGCCATGCCGACACCATCACCGGTATTGATCAGGGCGTTGGTGGTCGAGGAATAGATCCGGCCGGCGCCACCGGTGGCGAGCACCGTGGCACGGGACTTGATCAGTACCGTTTCACCGGTCTCGATGCACATGGCCGTCACGCCAACCACATCGTTGCTGGCGTTGCGCACCAGATCCACGGCATACCACTCGTCGAGGAATACCGTGTTGTTCTTCAGGTTGGTCTGATAGAGCGTGTGCAGCAGTGCGTGACCGGTACGGTCGGCAGCTGCACAGGTCCGGGCGGCCTGACCACCCTCGCCGAAGTTCTTGGACTGACCGCCGAACGGACGCTGATAGATGCGGCCGTTGTCAAAACGGGAAAACGGCAGCCCCATGTGCTCCAGCTCGAAGACCGCCTTCGGGCCTTCGGTGCACATGTACTCGATGGCGTCCTGGTCACCGATGTAATCGGAGCCCTTGACCGTGTCATACATGTGCCAGCGCCAGTCATCCTCGGGATCGGCACTGCCGATGGCGCTGGTGATCCCGCCCTGGGCCGACACGGTATGCGAACGGGTCGGAAAGACCTTGGACAGGACTGCCGTCTTCTTGCCGGACTTGGACAGTTCGAGCGCGGCGCGCAGGCCGGAGCCGCCACCGCCGATGATGATTGCGTCAAATGTCAGGCTACGCATTTGTGCCATGCTTCAGGCTCCCCAGAGGACTTGAACGCCCCAGACCACGAAAACGAAAAGCGCCAGGATCACGACGGTCAGAGTGGCGATCCGGATGTTTGCCGGCTTGATGTAGTCCGTCGCCACGATCCACAGCCCCACCCAGGCGTGAGCGGCTACCGAGAGCAGTGCCAGCAGGGTGAATATCTTCATCCAGGTCTGGGCGAACAGGGCCGACCAGGCACTGTAGTCGAGATCGGAATGAAACAGCAGAAAGGCAACAATGAAGATCGTATAAAGCGCCAGAATGACAGCAGAGACACGCTGGATCAGCCAGTCGGAGACACCGCTGCGACCCAGATTCATGATGCTGGTTACCATACCCATACTCCACTCAGGACCACGAGAACCGCAGTGATGATGACGGTCAGCTGGGCACCGCGCTGGCCACCCTGCAGCGTTTCGCCATAGCCCATGTCCATGATCAGGTGCCGGACACCGGCGACGAAATGATAGGAAAGTGCCGAGAGCAGTCCCCAGGCAATCAGCTGGGTCAGCACGTTGTCGGTCAGGGCCTCACGTGCCGAGGCGAAGCCTTCGGGAGAGGAAAGGGAAGCATCGAACGCCCAGAGCACAAGAATCAGACCGACGAACATGACGATGCCGGTGATGCGATGGGCGATGGATACAAGTGCGGGCAGAGGGAACTGGATAGAGGAAAGGTCAAGGTTGGTCGGACGCTTGACGCTTGTGCTGGGGCGTTTACTAGTCACGATTCTTTCACTCTCTCGACCCGGTTCGGCAGACCGACCGGGATTGATTGGAGGTAGGTCAGACGGGTCAGGCCAAACCACGCTGCAGGCCCGGGCAAGCGCCTGTCGTGCGGTCAATTATTATATGCCCGGGTATGCCATATGACAAATTGACGCACCGCCTCCTGGATGGCAGGAAAAAGGTCAAAACGGTTGTGTCAACCGGCCAGGCAGACCATGCTTTGAAGGATGCCAGGCCGCTTTGCACAGGACTACCGGCAAATTGACAATCGCCCGTCAAAACCTATAGTGGGCTGACTTTTGTGACGAACAAATCAGGCGGGACAGTAGCTTACCCAACATTGAGGAGGCCACAATGGCTGACAGGAAGGCGCAGCTGACCATCGAGGGACTGGACGCTCCAGTTGACCTGCCCATCTACTCGGGCACGTCAGGCCCCGAGGTTATCGACGTTCGCGAGCTGGTCAAGAGCGGCTATTTCACTTATGACCCCGGCTTCGTCTCCACCGCCTCCTGCGAATCCGGCATCACCTTCATCGATGGCGCCAACGGCACTCTGCTGCACCGTGGCTACCCCATCGGTCAGCTGGCCCATCACTCCAGCTTCACCGAAATGGCCTATCTGCTGCTCAACGGCGAACTGCCGAGCGACGAGCAGTACGAGGACTTTTCCAGCCGGATTCGCAACCACACCATGGTGCACGAGCAGATTGCCAACTTCTTCAAGGGCTTTCGACGCGACGCGCACCCCATGGCCGTGATGTGCGGCGTAGCCGGCGCACTGTCGGCCTTCTACCACGACAACCTCGATATCACCCAGCAGCATGATCGTCAGGTATCGGCCATCCGGCTGATTGCCAAGATGCCCACGCTGGCGGCCATGTGCTACAAGTACAACATCGGTCAGCCCTTCATGTATCCGCGCAACGATCTCGATTACGCGGAAAACTTCCTCTACATGATGTTCGGCAATCCCTGCGAGGAATTCCGGGTCAATCCGGTCATGGCCAAGGCGATGGATCGCATACTCATGCTCCATGCCGATCATGAGCAGAATGCCTCCACTTCCACGGTACGCCTGGCGGGCTCCACCGGTGCCAATCCGTTTGCCTGTATCAGCGCCGGTATTGCGGCACTCTGGGGTCCGGCCCACGGTGGTGCCAACGAGGCCGTGCTCAACATGCTGGCCGAGATCGGCGACGAATCCGAAGAGAACATCCAGCGCTATGTCGATCGCGCCAAGGACAAGAATGACTCCTTCCGGCTGATGGGCTTCGGCCACCGCGTCTATCGCAACTTCGATCCGCGCGCCAGGGTCATGAAGGAAACCTGCGACGAGGTGCTCAGCGAGCTCGGCATGGGCGATGACCCCCGCCTCAAGATCGCCAAGCGGCTGGAGGAGATCGCCCTCGAGGATGACTACTTCGTCGAGCGCAAGCTCTACCCCAATGTGGATTTCTATTCGGGCATCATTCTCAAGGCCCTCGGCATCCCCACCAACATGTTCACGGTCATCTTTGCCGTGGCACGCACCATCGGCTGGATCTCGCACTGGAACGAGATGATCTCCAGCGGTGCACGCATCGGCCGTCCGCGTCAGCTCTACACCGGCTACACGCAGCGGGACTATCCCACCGGCGAGTGACCCGCCGGCGACCGAGCTGCCCTGCCGGCTGCTGCGCCCGCCACCCTTCGGGTTGGCGGGCGTTTTCATGCACCTCGCTGATGGTCGCGCCCACCCGCCACGACTGCGGCTTCATTGCTTCGCTTCCTGCCGGCCTCCCCGGCGTCCGGCTTCCACCCCGGCGATCACTGATGAAGCGGACGACTGTTTTCCACACTTTCTGTGGATAACGTTGTGGGTAACCACTGCAGAGTCGCCCTCAATCGCCATGACATGGGGGTTATCTACAGATTGGGTAATTTTTAGCCAACTATAAGACACTGAATTTAAAGGGTTTTATAAAAAATTCAGCAGAAAACGCAGCTTACCGCCGGCAGGTTGATGTTTCACGACAGGAGGATGGCACCAGTGGACAAGTAAGCGGCCATGTCAAGGGGCAATAGCCCTGATTTCGCTTTCGAGTCACTGCGATGATGGCATTGTGACAACGCGTCAGAGCGACGCTTACCGGGTTGCTGCTGCCCTGAAAAGGGAAGTACCAGGACGAACCACGGGGAGGGAAAATGGTGGAGCCTAGCGGGATCGAACCGCTGACCTCGACACTGCCAGTGTCGCGCTCTCCCAGCTGAGCTAAGGCCCCACGTTCCGGTGCGGCTATCGAGGGCGCTGCCTCGTAGCGCGTCGGGAACGGGGCGCATAATACGCATGCGCCCCGCCACGGTCAAGAGCTGGCCTGACCGATCTCGCGATACTGCTTCTCGAGCCTTTTGGCCTGCTTGCCGGAAACACCGCCGAGCTGCTCGATGGCGTGTCTCAGACGAGCCCGGGTCATGTCCGAGCCGAGAATGACCATGGCATCCATCACCGAGGTCGAGGTCTGGCTGCCGGTAATCGCCACGAACACGGGCGCCAGGAACGCCTTCATCTTGAGTTCGAAATATCCGGCCAGCTCTTTTACCACTGCCAGCAGCTGCTCCTTGTCCCACCGGGAGACGGTTTCAAGCCGCCAGACCAGAAACTGCAGCAGGGTCACGAGGGTGCCCTGCTCCAGCCGGATACCCTCGAAACTGCGAGCCTCGATGGCGGGCAGGCCACTGAAGAAATGCCCGGCCAGCGGCATCACTTCCGCCAGCGTCTGTATGCGCGGCCGGACCTCCGGCAAAATCCGGCTCACATACTCCTCGTTGAAGGCCCACTCCTGCAGGCGCTGCATCAGTGCCGCATCATCCAGATCCTCTCGGATATAGACACCATTGAGCCAGCTCAGCTTCTCCAGATCGAACACCGGCCCGCCCAGCGAGATGCGGTTGATGTCGAAATGCGCCATCATCTCGTCGAGCGTGAACTTCTCCCGCTCATCCGGCATCGACCAGCCCATGCGACCGAGATAGTTGATCACGGCCTCGGGCAGATACCCCATGCGCCGATAGTAGTTGATCGAGGTCGGGTTCTTGCGCTTGGAGAGCTTGGACTTGTCGGGATTGCGCAGCAGCGGCAGATGACAGAGCTCCGGCATCGGCCAGCCGAAATACTCGTAGAGCAACCGGTGCTTGGGCGCCGAATTGATCCACTCCTCGCCACGCAGCACATGGGTGATCCCCATCAGGTGGTCATCGACCACATTGGCCATGTGATAGGTCGGCATACCGTCGGACTTGACCAGGATCTGGGCATCGACCTGGGCCCAGTCCAGTTCGATCTCGCCGCGCAGCATGTCGTGAATCATGCAGCTGCCCTCATCAGGGACCTGCATGCGAATGACACTGGGCCACCCTTCGCGCTCGCGCCGGGCACGCTCCTCTTCCGGCAGGGCCAGATCGGCCGGCTTGAGGGCGGTGAACAGCCCCTGGGCCTTGCGCTCATCCCGCATGGCATCCAGCTCTTCGCTGGTGCGATAGCAGCGGAAGGCGTGACCGCTGTCGAGCAGCCGCTGGGCGTATTCGGCATAGATGCTGCCGCGTTCACTCTGTCGATAGGGCCCATGCGGGCCACCCATATCAGGCCCCTCGGACCACTCGATGCCCAGCCAGCGCAGGGAGTCCAGAATCATCTGCTCGGATTCGCCGGTCGATCGTTCGCGGTCGGTATCCTCGATGCGCAGGATGAATTCACCGCCGTGCTGCCGGGCAAAGCAGAGATTGAACAGGGCCACATAAGCGGTGCCGACGTGCGGGTCGCCGGTCGGTGACGGCGCGATACGGGTACGTACAGTCATGGAGCCTTCGTCAGCCTTGAGAGTGAAACGGTGGTAGGATTATACGTGAATCGGGTGCCTTTCTGGCAGCATCGATACGGGCGCTTCGCCGGCTGCGACAACGCGTCACTGGGCCCTGACAGGCCAGGGTTCCTACACTATCGGTTTCAAGGGTCTCGCGGAGGTTTCATGGCTCAGCTTCCCACCGTGCGCCAGTGGCTGCGTGCTACCAGTCGTCGGGCCGGGCCATGGCAGCGACTGACCGTGCTTGCAGGTACGCTGTCAACCCTGCTGCTGCTGGTACAGGCCTGGGCGATTGCCACCGTTGCCCAGCGCATGGTGCTCGACCAGGCCCCCCTGAACACCGTGCTACTGCCCCTTGCCCTGTTGCCGCTGGCCTTTGCCGGACGCGGGCTGCTCGCCTGGCTCAAAACCCGGGCCGGCGCCAGGGCCGGCATTGCCGTGCGTCAGTCGATTCGCCGCGAGCTGCTTGAACGACTTGCCCACCTCGGCCCGCTCTGGGCTCAGCGTCAGCACAGCGCCACCCTGGGCAACCGCATCTGGGATCAGGTCGATGCCCTGCAGAGCTATCATGCCGACTTTCGTCCCCAGACCCTGCTCTGTGCCACCATTCCGCTGGTAATCCTGGCCGTGGTGTTTCCGCTCAACTGGGCAGCCGGCGTGATCCTGATGGTCACCGGGCCGTTGATTCCGCTCAACATGATCATGGTGGGGTTCGGCGCGCGCGGGCGCCAGGAGGCGCAGTTCGTCGAGATGAGCCGCATGAGCCGCCACTTTCTGGACACCCTTCGTGGCCTGCCCACCCTCAAGCTGTTCGGCATCAGTCGCCGCCACGCCGATACCGTGTACGAGGCTTCCGAGAATTTCCGCCAGCGCACCATGCGGGTACTGCGTCTGGCCTTTCTCTCCTCGACGGCACTGGAATTCTTCTCCTCGGTATCGATTGCCATCCTGGCCCTCTATATCGGCTTCAGCTATCTCGGCCAGTTCCATTTCGGTACCTGGGGTCACGGCATCGACCTGTTCACCGGCCTCTTTCTGCTGATTCTGGCACCGGAGTTCTACCAGCCGCTGCGCGATCTCGGCGTGCACTATCACGCCAAGGCCGAAGCCGAAGCCGCCGCGGAAGACCTGATTCCGATGCTCGAGCGTCCAGTCGCGGAGCGTCAGGGCGCCGAGCCATGGCAGGTGCCGGAAGCGCTGGCCCTGCGCCTGCACCAGGTGACCGGCCGCTACGCCGGCCAGCGCTCGCCGGCGCTGAAGGCGCTCGACATGACCATCGAGGCCGGCGAACGACTGGCGGTCATCGGCCCCAGTGGCTCGGGCAAATCCACCCTGCTCAACATCCTGATGGGCTTCATGCGGCTGGAAGAAGGCGCCCTGCTGGCACGCGGCGACGACGGGGAAGAAACCGACATCGCCCGCCTTGCTCCCGAGCAATGGCAGCGCTCCATTGCCTGGGTCGGCCAGCGGCCGGTCATTCTCTCCGGCACACTGGCCGACAACCTGCGACTGGCAGACATCGAGGCCAGCGAAGAGGCACTGCACGAGGCGCTGAATCAGGCCGATCTCGGCGACTGGGTGGCCCGGCTGCCGAACGGGCTGGCCACCACTCTCGGTGACCGCGGTCAGCCCGTTTCCGGCGGGCAGGCACGACGCATTGCGCTGGCGCGCGCCTTCCTGCGGGATGCCCCGCTGCTGCTGCTCGATGAGCCTACCGCGAGCCTCGACCGGGACAGCGAAGCCCGGGTACTGGCAGCGCTGGAGCGGCTCTGCCGGGGCAGAACCGTCATCATGCTGACCCACCGGCTCGCCCTGCTGCAGCTGGCCGACCGGGTACTGATGCTCGACCAGGGCCGTGCCGTGGCGCTCGACACTCTCGAGGCCCTGCGTACATCAGGCGGCCCCCTGGCAACCGATACCACACGGGAGGCGAACCATGTCCGCGCCTTCAGCTGATCCCGCCAGCGTCAATCTGCGCCCCTGGCTCGGCCAGATGCGCCCCTTTGCCGGCCTGATGGCGCTGGGCATTCTGCTCAACCTGATCGCCCTGGCCTCCAGCGTCGGCCTGATCGCCCTTTCCGGCTGGTTCCTGTCCGCCGCGGCACTGGCCGGTACCAGTGCTGCCACGGCTGCCACCTTCAATTTCCTACTGCCCTCGGCGGGCGTCAGGGGCTTCGCCATTACCCGCACGGCGGGGCGCTATGGCGAGCGTGTCGCTTCCCACGAAGGTACCCTGCGGCTGCTGTCACGGCTGCGTCGGCATCTCTATCAGGCGATCGAACCGCTCTCGCCCACTGCGCTGCAGCGCTATGGCAGCAGCGACCTGATGGCCCGCCTGACCGCCGATGTCGATGCACTCGACAACCTCTACCTGCGGGTCGTGACCCCTTCGATAGTCGCCATGGGCATCATCGTGCTGTGCGGTGTGGTGATCGGCGTATTCGTGCCCGCCATCGGCATTTTCGCCGCGCTGGCGCTGGCGATTTCCGGGACGCTCGGGCCATGGCTGGCATGGCGTCGCGGCCATCGCCTCTCGCATCACTGGCAGGCCCTCGATACCGATCTGAGAGCACGTCTGCTCGAGCGTCTGCCGGCGCTGTCGGAGCTGCTGCTGTATGGCCGCTGGCAGCCGGAAACCGAAGCCCTGCTCGATGCCCAGCGGGAGCGTGATCAACAGGAGCTGGCGCTGGCCGGACTGTGGGGGCGTTCGCAGCTGCTCTCCCAGGTGCTGCTGGGGCTGACCATCACCGGCGTGCTGGCCATGGCAGCCTGGTGGTCGGTCAATCGCGACCTCTCCCCGACCCTGATTGCGCTGATGGGGCTGAGCGTCATGGGCGCGTTCGAGGCCATCGCCATGCTGCCCCAGGCCTGGCAGAACCTGGGCCGCATTCAACGCGCCGCGGGGCGGCTCGATGAGCTTACCGAGCGGGTACCGAGCATTGCTTTCCCCGCCGAGAGCCGAGCCATACCGGACGACAACGGCCTCGAAATCCGGGACCTCGACGTTCGCTTCGCGGATGGCACCCGCGCTTTGAGCGAGTTCTCCCTGACCCTGGCGCCCGGCGAACACTTCGCCCTGCTGGGGCCTTCGGGAGGCGGCAAGACCACCCTGCTCAACACGCTGGTACGTTTCGTGCCGCCCACCAGCGGCAGCATCCTGCTCGGCGGCGTTCCCCTCGAGCAGCTCGACGAAGCCACCCTGCGCGCCTCGATGGCCGTGGCACCGCAGGAAACTCATCTGTTCGTGGCCAGCTACCGTGACAACCTGAAGCTGGGCAATCCGGCCGCCGGCGACGATGAGCTGTACGAGCTGCTGCAGGCGCTGGATCTGACCGGCTGGCTGGATGATCAGCCCGACGGGCTCGACAGCTATCCGGACGAGGGCGGCAGCTCGCTATCGGGCGGGCAGCTCAAGCGCTTCGGGATCGCGCGCGCCCTGCTGAGCCGCGCTCCGATCCTGCTGCTGGATGAACCGACCGAAGGACTCGACGAGCGTACGGCTCGCCGGGTGCTGGCCACGATCCGGGCACGGGCCGGCAGCCGTACCCTGCTGATGATCACGCACCATGCCGGCGGGCTCGAGCAGCTCGACCGAATCGGCATCATGGACGAAGGACAACTGCTTGAGGTCGGGCCCCCGCAGGCGCTGCTGGAGAACCTCGACAGCCGCTTCAGTGCCCTGCAGCAGCAGATCGTGCTCTAGTCCGAAAGGGAGTAGCCATGCTGGAACAGCTGCCTGACGATTACACGGCGCTGATAACTGGCGGCGGCGGTATTGCACGCGCCCTGCTGCGTGTTCTGAGCCGTGATCCACGCCCCGCCCGACTGCTGCTGGCAACCCGTCACCTGCCTACCGATGATGAACACGGATCGCTGCCGGATGACCGGCGCCTCGAGATCATTGAAGCCGATGTTACCCGTGAAGCCGGTCTTGAAACGCTGCGCGACACGCTCGGTGATGCGCCGGTTCATCTGCTGTTCAACACCATCGGCGTGCTGCATCAGCAGCAGTCGGGTACCCCGGCGCTTTGGCCGGAGAAGCGTCTCGAGGATATGTCGTTCGATGCGCTGCTGCACAGCTTTCATGTCAACGCCGCTACCGCCGCCATGCTGCTTGCCACCCTGCACCGGAACCTGATGCGTCATCCCGTGATCGTGGCATCGCTGTCGGCACGTGTCGGCTCGATCAGCGACAATGGCTTCGGAGGGTGGTACAGCTATCGCGCGGCCAAGGCGGCCCACAACATGCTGATGAAAACCGCGGCCATCGAACTGGGACGACGCAATCGCCGAGCCATCGTGCTCTGCCTCCACCCCGGCACGACCGATACCCGGCTTTCGCAGCCCTTCCAGGCCCGGGTGCCGGCAGGCAAGCTGTTTTCCACCGATTTCGTGGCCGACCGCCTGCTGCAGGTGCTGTCCGCCCGTACCCCGGAGGATACGGGCAGCTTTCGCGACTGGAACGATCAGCCCATCGAATGGTAAGGGAAGACGTCAGGGCAGCAGGATGGTGGAACCACTGGTGCGTCGTTCGGCCAGTGCCTGCTGGGCCTGACCCGCTTCCGCCAGGCGATAGCGGTGGCCGATGTGAATTGCCACCTCGCCACGCTCGATGACGCCGAAAAGATCCCGGCACATCATCTCGAAGCGCTCCCGGGTATCGGCATACCCTGCCAGGCTGGGACGCGTCACGAACAGCGAGCCCTTGCTGTTGAGCGTTGCCAGATTGATGCCCTCGACCGGACCCGAGGCGTTGCCGAAACTGACCATGGTGCCCCGCGGTGCCAGACAATCGAGCGAGGTATCCCAGGTATCCCGGCCCACCGAGTCGTAGACGACCGGGCACATGGCGCCGTCGGTCAGCTCCCGCACCCGCTCGACGACATTCTCCCGGGTATAGTCGATCACCGCCCAGGCGCCGTTATGACTGGCGATCTCGGCCTTCTCGGGTGAGGAGACGGTGCCGATCAGGCGCACGCCCAGGGCACGCGCCCACTGACAGGCAATGGTACCCACGCCTCCGGCGGCTGCATGAAAGAGGATGGTCTCTCCCCCCTGCAGCGGATAGGTCTGGCGCAACAGATACTGTACCGTCAGCCCCTTGAGCATCCCGGCCGCCGCCTGTTCCATGCCGATCGTATCCGGCAGCTGAATGACCTTGTCGGCCGGCAGTATATGGTACTCGCCGTAGGCCCCCAGCGGCCCCTGGGCGTAGGCCACCCGATCCCCGGGGACCAGATTGCCGACACCCTCGCCCACCGCGTCCACGACACCCGCGGCCTCGGTTCCCAGTCCCGCTGGCAGCCGGGTGGGGTACAGTCCGGTGCGAAAATAGATATCAATGAAGTTCAAGCCCACGGCCCGGTTGGCAATCCGGACTTCACCCGGTGCCGGCTCGCACAGCTCATCATCGATCAGTTCGAGTACTTCGGGTCCACCGGTTCGGGAAAACTGAATCCGCTTGGCCATCTTTCCGGCTCCTGGCAGTCATGCTGGATCAAGACGTTACACGGCTTCATCCAAGCCGCTGGCGATATAAAGGTCAAGCCGGGCGTGAGCTCGGATACGCAATTCTCCCCGCCTGCCTTCTACCGGCCAGAGGCGATATCATACAATGGTCGAAAAACGGGCATGCCTGCCGCTCCCCGGGACCGGCATGCTCGCCGGCAGGAGTGTTCCTGCATTCAACGATCTGACGAGGATCCCATGCTAGCTGGTTTTTCATGGCTGATGCTGTACCTGGTGATCGGCAATCTGGTACAGGGCATCACCGGTGCCCCCGTGGCGGGCAGTGTGCTGGGCATGCTGCTGCTGCTGATCACCCTGCTGATCGGCGGGCGCGTTTCCACTTCGCTGATTGACGCCTCACGCTCGCTGATTCACTACTTCTCGCTGCTGATCCTGCCCAGCTCCACGGGCATCTTCTTCCTCGGCGCCACCATCGGCCCGATCTGGTGGAAGCTGGCCCTGTCCATATTGATCGGCACACTGGTCAGTGTCTGTGTCTCGCTGCTGGTCATGCGCACCATGGTCAACTGGCAGGAACGCCGCGAGCAGCGCCGCGGGGAGGTCTCATGAGCATGTTCACGCAGGTCACGCATCAGCTGATGAGCACGCCGGCGCTGGCCATCGTGCTGACCCTGGTGGCCTATCTGATCGCCCTGCGCCTCTTCCATCGACTGCATGACCCCAGCTGGGCGCCGCCGCTGCTGACCGGCAGCTGTCTGCTGGCACTGGTGATCGCCCTGCTGCCGATGGATTATCAACAGTATTCGCACCAGGCGCTCTGGCTGACCCTGCTGCTGGGGCCCGCCACGGTCGGACTGGCCGTTCCCCTGTTCGAGCAGTTTCTGCACATTCGCCAGTTGCTGATCCCGGTACTGGTCACCCTGGTGACGGGCGGGCTGGTCGCTTCTGCCACCACGGTTGGCGTCGCCTGGGCTCTGGGGCTATCGCCGGAGATTCTGGAATCACTGGCAGCCAAGTCGGTCACCACCCCGATTGCCGTGGTCATCACTTCCGGCCTGGGCGGCATGGCCAGCCTGACCGCCGGTATCGTCACCATCACCGGCATCCTGGCCGCGGCCATCACACCACCACTGGCGCGTCTGCTGCGCTGTGATGACCCGCGTGTGATGGGGTTTGCCATGGGGATCAATGGCCACGGCATTGCCACTGCCCGCGCTTTCACGCTCTCTCCGCGCAGTGGCGCCTTCTCGAGTCTGGCCATGGGCCTGAATGGTGCCTTCAGTGCCGTGGTGCTACCGCTGCTGGCACATTGGCTGGGCTGAATTTACGGCTGCAATGAACGACCGACATTAGAAAGCATGATGTAACTGCTAAATCCGGATTCAAAAATTATGATTACTCTTCTCAGCCGAAGCACACTTAACGATTAGGCCGATATGCTGAGCGCCTGTTCAACGAGAGAGTGGATGATGAATCAGCTAGGTGCCCGCATACGCAGCCTCCGGGAACAGGCGGGTCTCAGCAAGGCTGCCCTGGCTCGTCGTGTCGGTGTGTCGGATGTCACCATTTCCTATTGGGAAAACGGCATTATTCAGCGCATCGGTCATTCGCGTCTGCAGCCGCTGGCGCGGGCTCTGGGGTGCAACATCACCCAGCTGCTGGGGCAGCAGGAAGAGCGTATCGAGGAACCCCGGGCGCAGATGAACTATCACGCCCTGCCCATGTTTGTCTTCGATCACTCGCCCGAGTCGCTGAACACTGGCAGATCGCCGATCAGCCAGCTGGCGCGCAGCTTCCTGCCGGCAAGGCTGCGTCAGCTCGGCGATCATCTGCTGCTGCCCGATCCTGCATGCCGATTTCCCTTCTGTGAGCCCGGCAACTTCCTGCTCGCCGAGCGCTGTACGGGATTTCGGGAGGAAGGGCTCTATCTGCTCGAGCAGCATCAGCACCTGACCATCCGCCACGTGGCGCAGCCATCGCGGCATGAAATCCGCCTGCAGGACGATCAGCAGCACACCATCGAGCAATCGGCCGCCGGAATCCGCCTGCATGCCCGGCTCCGGGCCATCTGGCATTTCGAATCACTGCCGGCCTGATCGATTCAAAGCGATGGCAGGCAGCTGAAACCGCAGGAGTGTCTACACTGGTTGTACCTGCATTCATCGACACAGTGCGCAAGTCTTGGTTGATATTGTCGATCCCGTTACCCGTTCCCGCATGATGGCCGGCATCAAGGGGCGCGATACCCGGCCGGAGATGATGGTCAGGCGTTATCTGCATGCCTGCGGTTATCGCTACCGGCTGCATCGTCGCGACCTGCCCGGGCGCCCTGATCTGGTACTGCCCCGCTATAACTGTGCGCTGTTCGTTCACGGCTGCTTCTGGCACCGGCACGACGGATGCTTCTATGCCACTTCGCCGGCGACTCGCAAACAGTTCTGGCAGGACAAGCTGGAAGGCAACGTACAGCGCGACCGGCGTCAGCAGCAGGCGCTGACGGAACTCGGCTGGCGGGTGGTGATCGTCTGGGAGTGCGGCTTGCGGCACTGCGCCGAGTATCTGCACGAAGTGCTGCCGCTGATCGAGACGGGCGCAGCCGTCGAGGAGTGGCCTGCGCTGCCGCCTCGACAGCGCACACCGTAAACGATTGCGACCGACAGCCATCATGCCGGTCGCCATGCAGTCGGTTCAGAAGGTTGCCAGTACCGAAGCACCCGCCACCCAGGCATTGTCCGTATCGGAGTTGCCGCCGGGATGGACGATGTACTGCACGTTGGGGCGTACCTTGAACCAGTTGGTCAGATGGACCGAATAGTAGAGCTCGCCATCATACTCCTCCCCCTGGGAAGGCAGGGGCGTACCACTCGTTCTGGCGCTGGTACGCTGATAGTCGTTGTAATCGTCATTGACCTTGGCATAGGAGAGCCCCAGCCCGACTTCATCCTTCGGCCGGGCATCGAAGGGTCCCTTGTAGGTCACACCGCCCGAAACATAACGCTGGATGAAGGAGCTGTCGTCGTCGTTCCAGCCGCCCAGACTGAATACACTGAGGCCGCGGCTGGCATCGCCATTGCGTGCCGTAACCTGCTGATCGATCACGTAATAGAGCCCGTAACGCTGATCCGTGGTGGAGTCGTCGGCAGGCGTGTCACTGTAATCGGTGGCATCGGCAGTACTGTAGTAGCCGCCGAAGCGATAGGCACCGGGCAGATCGTTGCTGCCCAGGGTCGGCGTCCAGCCCACTTCGGCAGGAATCAGCGTCCCGGTCGTGCCGCTGTCATTGTAGATGTCGAGATGATGATCGGGATTGGCGTTCTTGGGGTTCAGGTTGAAAAAACCCAGCTGGGCGTAATACTCATCGCTCGGGTTCCAGCGGCCCACGGCGGCCCACTGGGAGACCGGCCAGTTGTACCAGATACCGCCATTCTGGTTGCCGGGCTCGCCACTGCCGAGAAACAGGTTCTGGAACTGACTGTTATAGACGGCAAAGTCATCGCCGACCGGAATCCGACCCAGCTTGTAGCTGAATTGACCATCATTGAGCTTCTGCTTGAACCAGAACTGGGTCAGGCGTACCACATTGCCGCGCCCCCACACTTCCTGGACGGAAGAAATCGCGCCGTCGTTCGGGTTGACCAGTCGTTCGCGGGTCAGATCATCGCCGTTACGATCGGTCAGCGTGATCTGGAACTGGGCATCCTGAATACCGGCCAGCTTGTCGAGATCGAAATTAACCCCGGCAGTCCACTGATCGGAATACTTCACTGCATGATCGTCCCGATAGCCGCCATCCACGTTGTAGGCTGATTCGGAAATGTATTTCAGATTGAAGGTCACGCCCTGCTCGGCCAGATCGGTACGCGTGCCCCCCCAGTCTCCGAACATGTAGTCACCGTTGGGGTCGAATGCCGAAGCAGCATGAGCCTGGGCCCCGGCTGCCATCATGCCGAGCGCCAATACACTGCAACATCCCCTGCTGTATTTCATATCTACCCCTTGAATGTAATGAATCACCCCCACCCGAGCTTCAGGCAGGATTCAAGAACAGCATTTTCTTTCGATTGGACAATCAAAACAATCGCTATTAGACGATAGAATAAGATATCCGTAATAGAGTCCGAAGACCAGGCAAGGAGTGCCAGCCCCCGCCATGACGGGAGCCGTGCAGAAGGGAGAGGAGTCGCGGAAGATTACTGTCATGCCTGCTTCGGCATAGCGCCCGTACCCGCAGCGGATACGAGCGCGCTTACCGGAGGCAGCTTCAGATGGCCAGCCAGGCCGCCAGCGCCAGCAGTACCAGCAGCCCGAGATAGAGACCGATCCGGATCATCGGCTTGAATTCCAGGGCCGGGACAGCGAGCAATGAAATCCGGGTGTATTTCAGCAGTACCTGGATGATGCCCAGCACTACCAGGATGATCACGAACCAGGGCAGCCCGAGGCCGATGAAAAGGGCCTGCCACTGCGGGATGCCGACGCTGCCGCTGGCAGTGCCCCACAGCAGAAACAGCGTACCGCCCAGGGCAAACAGGCCGATATCAAAGGTGGTCCCCAGCAGCCGCACACCGATCACCCGCAGCAGTCGTGCCAGCGGATTTTCCCGGAAGAGATCACGCATCAGGAAGGCCAGCACACCGAAAAAGAGTGACACGATCACGAGCGCATTCCAGTAGGTTGTCAGTCCGCTTTCACCTCCGTTCGATGCCGAGCCCGCTTCCCCGGCTGCAGCATGCCCCATGGCATTCTGCAGTCCGGAAGCTTCTTCTCCCGAGACCTGATAGCCCTGCATCAGCCACTGCACCAGTGCACCAATGACAAGCCAGAGCAAGATGGTGCAGAAGAAATCGCCGATACCGCGTTTTTGCATGCTTCCAGTCCTTATGGCTGATGCGAAGATTCGAGGAATTCGATCATGACAGAGCACTGCTCCCGCGTCAGTGCCGGAGAAATCATTCTCGCCCTGCCTGCCGCGAGTGTCGGAATGTGCCATCCGCGGTCGCCAGCAGCTCACCCTGCTCATTGCGGATTTCGGCCCGGGCAAAATGAATCCGCCTGCCCCCGCCGGTACGACTGCCTGTCACGGTCAGCTGCTCATCAATGCGGGCCGGCGCCATGTACTGGATCGACAGGGTTATGGTTGCCGTACCGGCGATGGCGCCCTCCTCGGGGTCCATGCCACAGTAGCCACAGGCCGTATCCATCAGCGTGGCCAGTACGCCGCCATGGACGATACCGGAAAGGTTGCCATGCTCGGCTCGGGTCTGCAGTGTCAGCTCCGCCCGGCCCCGTGACCAGTGGCTGACCTCGACACCGAGATAACGCAGAAAGGGGGTCGACAGCGCCGTCAGGGACGCGGCTTGATCACTCATTACAACTCCCGAAATCGGATATGCCGTTTCAAGTGTAGCCAGCTCATGGCCTTCGGCATGGGTTTTCATGAAGCGTGGCCCGGGGCCTTCGTTGAACACTCTTCATGCAGACTTAATCACCTTTCCGGGAACTACCCTTTATGCTGTCTTAAACGGAATGAACAAATCCATAACCGGGAGTCAGCAATGCAAGTTTCATCATGGTATCGCCCGCTGCTGGCCGGCCTGCTCTGTCTGCCCCTGTCGGCCATGGCGGCCGACAGCGGCTCCCAGAGCGATGATTCGACGCCGGTCTACGGCCCTCGCCTGGAAGGTTTCTCCTATCCGCATGAGGTCGACATCTACCGCTTCGAGAGCCAGCGTCAGCCGCTGGAGATGGCCTACATGGATGTCGCCCCCGAAGGCGAAGCCAACGGCCGGACGGCGGTACTGCTGCATGGCAAGAACTTCTGTGGCGCTACCTGGGAAGGCACCATCGAGGCATTGACGCAGCGGGGCTATCGCGTTATCGCCCCCGACCAGGTGGGCTTCTGCAAATCCAGCAAGCCCGAACACTACCAGTACAGCCTGCATCAGCTGGCCGCCAATACTCATGATCTGTTAAAGCAGCTGGGTATCGACAACGCCACCATCATGGGGCACTCGATGGGGGGCATGCTGGCCACCCGCTACGCCCTGATGTATCCGGAAGCCACCGAGCAACTGGTGCTGGTCGACCCCATCGGCCTCGAGGACTGGAAGGCGAAGGGAGTGCCCTATCACACGGTGGACCAGTGGTTTGAAAGTACTCGCAAGACCAGTGCCGAAGGCATTCGCGACTACCAGAAGAGCACCTACTATGCCGGAGAGTGGCAGCCCCGCTATGACAAGTGGGTACAGATGCAGGCCGGCATGTATCGTGGCGAGGGCAAGTTCATCAACGCCTGGAGTCAGGCCAAGACCTACGAGATGATCTATACCCAGCCGGTGGTCCATGAATTCGATCAGCTGCAGGTCCCTACCCTGCTGATGATCGGTGACCAGGATAATACCGCCATCGGCAAGTCCTTTGCTCCTCCGGAAGTGCAGCAGCAGCTCGGCCACTATGATCAGCTGGGACCGGAAATCGCCAGCCGCATCCCGCATGCCCTGCTGATCCAGTTCCCGGAACTGGGTCATTCACCCCAGATCCAGGCGCCGGAACAGTTTCACCAGGCGCTCTTCCGCGGACTGGAAGAACTCGATAACCGCGACAGCTGAGTCGGAGACCGGCTGCGGTCAGCACTGGCCGCAGCCGGCCTGGTCACGCGCGCGGCAGCATTCAACGGCCCTCGCGCAGGGCCCGGGTACGCCGGGAGGCCAGTCGATCGGCCTGACGCGTGGGCTCGGGAAGCTTGTAGCGGGTCAGGCAATGCATCACCCACTTGACCGCACTCTCCTCGCTGATGCGATGGCCGGTCGAGATATACAGCGGCTTTACGCGCTCTCGGGTTCGCAGCACCGTGCCGATCGTTTCCCCCCGATCCACCAGCGGAGTACGCGCACCCTTTTCCTCGCCGACCGGTTCGTGGCGCCCGCAGAGCCGACTCTTGCCCACTCCGATGGTCGGCAGTTCCAGCCACAGGCCGAGATGAGCCGCAATCCCCAGCCGGCGCGGATGGGCGATGCCCATGCCATCCACCATCACCAGCTGCGGCGTGCCTTCAAGGCGCTGCAGGGCGTTCAGGGCCGCCGGCAGCTCGCGAAACGACAGCAGCCCGGGCACATAGGCCATGCGCGTCGCCTCACGGTGAATGACCTGTTCGACCACTTCCAGGGAGGGCCAGTGCATCAGCACGATGACGGCGCGGGTAGTAGCGCCTTCATCCTCGAAGCCGATGTCCACACCGGCAATGTGTTCGATGTCCTCGGGCTCGCCTTCCCGGATGATGTTCGGTGCCAGCTGATGCTGCAGCGCAATGGCCGTCTCGGTATCGACGGTCCAGTCGTGCAGCTCCTTGAAACTGATGCTCATGTTACCTCGCGCTGTGCATGCTGAGTCCGCATCTCCCGAGTCTGCAGCGTAGTCGAATATTGCGCCGATACTCAGCTGCCTGCCGCTTCCCGGGGCCGGGGACCACTACCCTGGTCGTAGTGACATGCCCCATCCGGGCAGACGAGACTGGAGAGCGCCATTGGCCAACGGATCCAGACCCATGAAGTATCCGGATATCTATACCGTCGAGGATGAGCGGTTCACCCGACTGATCCTGCCCAACGCCCAGCTCGAACACCTCTGGAGCGGTGCCCGCTGGTGCGAAGGGCCGGTGCATGTACCGGCCGGCCGCTATCTGCTGTTTTCCGACATCCCCAATGACCGCATGCTGCGCTTCGACGAGACCGATCAGCGGGTCAGTGTCTTTCGCCAGCCTGCGCGCTTCAGCAATGGCAACACCCTGGATCGCGAGGGCCGACTGATCAGTTGCGAGCACTACAGCCGCAGCCTCACCCGCACCGAGCACGACGGCAGCCTGACCGTGCTGGCCGAACGTTTCGAGGGCAGGCGCTTCAATTCACCCAACGATGTGGTGGTCAGCTCGGACGGCTCGATCTGGTTCACCGATCCCAGCTACGGCATCGACAGCGACTACGAAGGCGGCCTGCGCGAGGCCGAGATGGGATGCCACGTCTATCGGCTCGGTCCCGAGGGGCGGCTCACCCGGGTCGCCGACGACTTCGACAAGCCCAATGGCCTGGCCTTCTCCCCCGATGAGCGCCACCTCTATATTGCCGATACCGGGGCGACGCACCATCCCGATGGGCCTCGTCACATCCGCCGGTTCCGGGTCAATAACGATCACACCCTGAGTGATGGCCGACTCTTCGCCGAATGCGACTACGGCATCTTCGATGGGTTTCGCATCGATACCAGCGGCAACCTGTGGACCAGCAGCAGTGAAGGCGTGCACTGCCATGCACCGGATGCCACCCTGCTGGGGCGCATTCATGTTCCGGAAACGATTGCCAATGTTGCCTTCGGCGGACAGTACCGTAACCGGCTGTTCATCTGTGCCTCGACCTCGCTGTATGCCATTTATCTCAACACGCGTGGCTGCAGCATACTGGCCGGGTGATGGCCGGTGAGCACCCCATTGAGATAACGGTATAAATGAGGATATCGGCCTGTCCCGACACACTCCCTTCATTGCAGCGATCGCCAGCGCTCGAACCACCCCAGGCCGGCCGCCGTATCACCACGCGGCTTGTATTCGCATCCTATCCAGCCCGCATAGCCGGCCCGATCGAGCTGTTCGAACAGCCAGGCGTAATCGACCTCTCCGCTGTCCGGTTCATGCCGCCCGGGCACACCGGCTGCCTGCAGATGGCCTGTCTGCTCACGGTGTCGCTGCCATGTGCGCCACAGATCCCCTTCCATGATCTGGGTGTGATAGAGATCCATCTGCATGCGCACATTGGGTGCCCCCAGCGTCTTGACAGCATCCCGGGCCTGCTGCTGGTGAGTGATCAGATACCCCGGCATGTCGCGGTTGTTGATGGCTTCGATCAGCAGGGTAATTCCGGCGCGCTCGAATCGCGGTGCCGCCCAGGCAAGATTCTCCAGCCAGCAGTGATGCATCGTCTCCCACCGGTCAGGCGCCGGCACCACCCCCGCCATCACGTGCAGCTGCCGACACTGCAGTATTTCGGCGTAATGCAGCGCCGTATCGACACTGGCGCGGAACTCCGCCTCGCGCCCGGGCAGCGCCGCAATGCCCCGCTCACCGGCTTCCCAGTCCCCCGGTGGCAGATTGAACAGTACCTGCTGCAGCCGATGACGTTCGAGCTCGGCCGCGATGTCCCGGGCCTCGAATGCGTAGGGAAACAGATACTCCACGCCGCGGAAGCCCTGCCCGGCCGCCCGGGCAAAGCGCTCCATGAACGGGACCTCGTTGAACATCAGACTCAGATTGGCAGCAAACCGGGGCATGACAGCCTCCTTACTGTTCAGGGTTCGGCGGGGCCGGAGGGCCGACCTGCTCCAGCAGGTCGGCCGGTGCCTGACTCAGCCGCCACTCGGCGTTGTCGAGATGGCGACAGACTGCGCGCGCCGCCGCTTCCGCATCTCCCCGGCCGATGGCCTCGACGATATCGTCGTGCTCGGCCATGACCTGAGTCATGAACACGGTTCGTCTCGCTTCATTGGTACGGGTCAGGGTAATGGCGTGATGCAGAAAGCGGTTGTAGAAATCGATCACGGCGGTGAAATGCTCATTGCCACAGGCTTCAGCAATCGAGCGATGAAAGGCCATGTCCTGATCGACGCCGGCCTCGCCGGCCTCGACTGCCTCATCGATTTCAATCACGGCATTGCGAATGCGGCGCAGCTGAGCCGGAGTGCGCCGGGTGGCGGCCAACCGGGCCGCCTCCACCTCGAGCGCCCGCCGCAGCTCCAGCAGGCGGATGACCGAGCTCAGTGACGCCGAAGGCAACGGCATGTGCAGCGCCACGGTCGGCGATTCGGTGACGAAGCTGCCGCTGCCGCGACGCGAGGTCACCAGACCGGCATTGCGCAGCATCGAGATTGCCTCGCGCACTACCGATCGGCTGATACCGAAACGCTCGCCCAGTGCCGCCTCCGTGGGTAGACGCTGCCCCTGGCGCCACTCGCCGGAGTGGATCGAGCGAGTCAACTGTCGCGCCACCTGTTCTGCCAGCTGCGGCGCCCGTGTCGGTTGCGAACTTCCGCTCATCTCCGGCTCCCTCGCTGCTCCCATCCACCATCGTCTCACAGACCAAAGACGGGATTGCCTGTACAGCAGATTTGTCTGACAACATTACAACCGATCGTGATCGGTGTCAGTCATGCATTGGTCGGCGTGCTCCCCGGAAGACGCCGGCACCACTCAAGGCTCGGGAGTTTGCTCATGCACGTAGTCGTCACCGGCGGGGCCGGTTTCCTGGGAAGCCGGCTGATCCGCGCCCTGCTTGATACACCCGCTGCGCCAGACAGGCCTGCCGTTACACGCATCACCTCGCTCGATCTCGCCCCCTGCCCCATCGAGGATGAGCGGCTCACCTCACTGACCGGGGACATCAGCGACCCGGAACTGATCCGGCAGGCCCTGACCGAGGACACCACCGCCGTCTGTCATCTGGCCGCCGTGGTCAGCTCCCAGGCGGAAGCCGAGTTCGAACTCGGCATGCGCATCAATCTGGATGCTACCCGCGCCCTGCTGGAGCAGTGCCGAGCACATTCACAACAGATCCGTTTCCTGTTTGCCAGTTCGCTGGCGGTTTTCGGCCCTCCCGCCAGCGAACCGGTACCCGAGAATATCGCGCCCGAGCCGCGCTCCTCCTACGGCATCCAGAAGGCGATCGGTGAACTGCTGGTCAATGACTACAGCCGACGCGGCTTCATCGACGGCCGGGTGTGCCGCCTGCCCACCGTGGTAGTGCGCCCGGGACGACCCAATCGGGCAGCCTCCTCGTTTGCCAGTTCGATCATCCGCGAACCGGTGGCCGGAGAAGAAGCGGTCTGTCCGGTGGCCACCGATCTGCCGCTGTGGCTCTCCTCGCCCCGCGCCGTGGTCGCCAACCTTGTCCGGGCCCTGCAGCTCACTCCGGAAGCGCTGGGAGCGCAGTGGCGCACCTTCAACCTGCCGGGACTGACCGTCACCGTCGATGAAATGCTGAAGGCGCTGGAACGCCAGGTCGGCAGCGAGACGCGGCGCCTTGTGCGCTTCGAACGCGATCCGGCCATCGAGGCGATTGCTGCCAGCTGGCCCGGTGCGCTCGAAACCCATCGTGCCCGGGCACTGGGGCTCGAGGCCGATGCCGATTTCGATGCCGTGATTCGTGCCCATCTCGAGGAGATGGATCATCCCGTCGCCTGAACCATGACGACGCATCAGCCGGCCCTCGATCGGGCCATCCGAGAGTACTGTCGGGAGTCAATCTGCCATGACGGATACCGCAACCGCCGGCCCCCAGGTCATCATCGGCCTGGGGGTGGCCATCTTCATCATGATTGCGCTGGTGCTGCGCACCCGGGTGCATGCCCTGCTGGCCCTGATCATCGCTGCCTCGGTGGCCGGCATCATCGGCGGCATGCCACCCAATCACGTCATCGATGCCATCACCAGCGGCTTTGGCAGCACACTGTCCACCATCGGGCTGGTGATCGGTTTCGGTGTAATGATGGGGCGCATCCTGGAAGTCTCGGGAGCGGGACAGCGCATGGCCTATGCCATCCTGCGCCTGCTCGGCAAGGGGCGCGAAGAGTGGGCCATGGCCCTGACCGGCTATATCGTTTCGATCCCGATCTTCTGTGACTCGGCCTATGTCATTCTCAACCCGCTGGTACGGGCACTGGCACGCAACAGCGGGCGTTCGGTGCTGGCGCTGGGCATTGCGCTGGCGGCTGGGCTGGCCGTCACCCACAGTGCCGTCCCTCCTACTCCGGGACCGCTGGGCGTGGCAGGTATCTTCGGCGTCGATATCGGACTGATGATCGCCTGGGGGCTGGTCTTCACGGCACCGGCGCTGATCGTGATGGTACTCTATGCCCGCTTCATGGGCCCGCGCATCGAGGAGAAGATCAGGGCCGAAAGCGGTGACGAGATCGACCAGGATCCCGAATCGGCGCCGCGACAGCTGCCGGAGAGCGAGCTGCCACCGCTGTCGCGCTCGATCATGCCGATCGTGCTGCCGATCTTTTTGATCTTTCTCAATACCGTGATCAGTGCGATCACTGGCGCCGGCAGCGAGAGCAATCCCGAGCCTGCCTTCCCGGTTCAGCTGGTGCTGTTCTTCAGCGATCCGGTCATTGCGGTGGGGATCGGGGTACTGACCGCCGTGTACGGCCTGGTGCCGAAAATGCCGCGCGATGACGTCCTGCGCCATCTCGAAAAGGGGGTCGAGAGCGCCGGGATCATTCTGCTGGTCACCGGTGCCGGCGGTGCTCTGGGGGCTGTGCTGCGCGCCAGTGGCGCCGGCGATTACATCGGCCAGCATATTGCCTCACTGGCACTGCCATCCGTGCTGATCCCCTTCATCATCGCCACCCTGGTCCGGTTCGTTCAGGGCAGCGGCACGGTGTCGATGATCACCGGCGCCTCCATCTCCGCGCCCATTCTCACCTCGATGCCGGACGTCAACATGGTGCTGGCCGCACAGGCCGCCTGTCTCGGTGGACTCTTCTTCAGCTACTTCAATGACAGCTATTTCTGGGTGGTCAATCGCATGCTGGGCGTACGCAATGCGCGTCATCAGCTGCTGGTCATGTCGGTGCCGACCACGCTGGGCTGGGCAGCCGCCCTGGTCACCCTGCTGATCGCCAACGCGCTTGTCGGCTAGCAGATCCCTTGCAAGCAGCGATGCCTGCTCCGGCAACGAAAACGCCTCCCGTCAGGGAGGCGTCATGCATCGGAGGCAGTGGCCCGATCAGACCATGATCTGTCAGGCAATGCGCTGTAGCCGACGGCGCTTTTGCCGTTCGGTCTTCGGCCGGCGGCGGCCAAAGGTACCCAGCCAGATCTTGCCCCGTTTACTGCGACGATCTCCCTTTGCCATATAACCTCCCTTGCAGTGGATCGAGTGACAGCTTCGAGCCTGCAGTCTGGCAGATAACCGCCGCCTTTGCCGAATCCCTGGTCGGTCTGTCGACGGCGCACTATGCTGGCAGGCAGACATTCCCTGCCTGCCGGAGCGCTCGATGAGCCGCCTTCACCCTGTCATTCGCCCCCGTTTCAGACTGCTGGCAGCGACCCTGCTGCCCCTGCTCGCCATGGCATCGCCCGCTGCGCCTGCTGCTGATGCCGCTTCTTCCCACGCGCGGGAGATCACCGGTTTCTGGGAAGTCGACACCAGCCACGGCAAGCCGGAGGCGCTGGTACGCATCGATGGCTACCAGGGGCACTATACCGGCACCGTCGTGCGGCTGCTCGGTCCGGATGCCGAGCCCGACCGGCGCTGCCAGGCGTGTGAAGGCGCACGCCACAATCAGCCGATCGTGGGCATGGAGATCATCTGGAATCTGGAAGATGGCGAGCAGCCCGGACACTACCGCAACGGCAGGATTCTCGATCCCGACAGCGGCAAGGTCTATGACTTCAAGGCCAGCGTCAGCCGGGATGGCCAAAGGCTCAAGGGGCGCGGCTATATCGGCGTCTCGATGCTGGGCAAGACCCGGACCTGGCAGCGACGCGAGGCCTCGGCACTGTCTGATGGGTCTGATAAAGAGAAACAGGCAACCGGTGACTGAGCAAAAAAACAGCCGGCGCCCAGGGGGCGCCGGCTGTCGGCTCGATCACCTGCAGGGCAGGCGTTGAAGCATCAGGAGGCGCGCTGACGACGCTCCGGTGCATCACCGCGACGCCGCTCCGGGCGCCCCTGATCCTCGCTGATATCCAGCGTGCGACCGCCAACGCGGGCCCGCGCCATCTTCGCCAGAATCGAGGACGGCAGGCTGGTGGGCAGATCCACCAGGCTGTGGGACTGGCGAATATCGATACGCCCGATGCGCGCGCCCTCGATGCCGCCTTCGTTGGCCAGCGCACCGACCAGCTGACCCGGCTTGACGCCTTCGTTGTGGCCCACGGCCACCCGATAGCGGGTCATGCCCTCGGCGGGCGGCATGGCACGGCGGCGCTGCGGCTTGCCGTCACGATTGCCGCGTTCACCGCGATCGCGATCGCGGTCGCGATCACCGCCACGCCCGGGCTTGGGCAGCGCCTGAATGCTCGGCTCATCGGTGCGCGCCATGGAGGCGAAGACACAGGCCAGGTCCACCGGATCCAGGCCCTGTTCGATCAGCGATTCAACCAGCTCACGCTGATCATCGGCACCCTGCTCAAGCGCCTCGGCGGCACGCGCCTTGAAACGCTCGGCACGGTGGGTACGGATGGCGTTCTCATCCGGCAGCTCCATCTGTTCGATGCGCTGCCCGGTCGCCTGCTCCAGCCAGCGTACACGCCGCGCCTCACGGCCACCGGCGAAGGTGATCGCCACGCCTTCGCGACCGGCGCGACCGGTACGGCCGATACGATGGATGTAGGCTTCGTTGTCATGCGGCATGTCGTAGTTGATGACATGCGTGATACGCGGCACGTCGAGCCCGCGGGCCGCCACATCGGTGGCCACCAGCACATCGACCTTGCCCTTTTTCAGGCGCATCACGGTGCGCTCGCGCAGGCTCTGATCAAGGTCACCGGAGAGTGCTGCAGCCGCGACACCCCGGGCCGTCAGCTGATCGACCACGGTGGTACAGGCGGCACGGGTGCGCACGAAGACGATCGCCGCATCGACCGGCTCGACTTCGAGAATACGTGCCAGCGCCTCGGTCTTGGCCGGACCCTCGACGCGGCACAGTCGCTGTTCGATGGTGGTCGTGGCAGCCTTGGCTTCGATCTGCACCGTCTCCGGCTCGACCAGGAAGCGGCTGACGATACGGGTAATCTCCGGCGGCAGGGTGGCCGAGAAGAACACGCGCTGGGCATTGCCCGGGGTATCCTCGAGCACCCGCTTGACGTCATCGATGAAGCCCATGCGCAGCATCTCGTCGGCTTCATCCAGCACCATGGCATTCAGGCCCTCGAGCGTGAGCGAGCCGCGATCGAGGTGATCGATCACGCGGCCGGGCGTGCCTACTACCACCTGACCGCCCCGCTTGAGGCCGCGCAGCTGATCGCGGTAGTCCTGCCCGCCACACAGGGTGACGACTTCCAGCCCCTTGAGATTCTGACCGTAGCGGCTGAAGGCCACGGCCACCTGTTGGGCCAGTTCACGCGTGGGCGCCAGAACCAGTACCTGAACCTCGCGGCGGTCCAGTTCGAGTCGGGAAAGCAGCGGCAGCGCAAAGGCAGCCGTCTTGCCGGTGCCGGTCTGGGCCTGCCCCAGCAGATCGCGGCCCTCCAGCAGAGTGGGAATGGTGCGTGCCTGAATGGGCGACGGAGTTTCGTAGCCCAGTGCATCAAGGGATTCGAGCACGGCAGGCAGCAGTGCCATGTCGCCGAAATTCGGCGAGGCAGCGGAAGTCGAGGTCATGTCACACCTTATGGTCCGGCCATCGGGCCGGTGGAAAATGTCTGATTGACGCAGCAGGTTGCTTTCTGCCGGAAGGTCAATCGGGTCGCACTCGGGTGAAGACGTTCCGCCGGAGTCGGCAGTCGGTCCTCGGGGCGTGTGGCGACCATGCGCGCGCCGGGGAGTTACCCGTGCGCTCCATCAATGCGTCTTGGCGCGGCTTGCGCCTCGGGAAAATCGTCCCCGTCGCAGCGGCGGTTCATGGGGGGCGATTCAGCAGGATGGCAGGTCTTCACATGCAAGTGCTGCTATCCTAGCACATACTTTCGATTCATGCAGACCTTTCTCTTATTGACTTCGCTCACTGTACCGATCAAGGAATCCGCCGTGACGACGCTCTGGATCGATGCCGACGCCTGTCCGCGCAGCATCCGTGACATCATCGTGCGGGGCGCCACGCGTCAGGCGCTGACCGCCTGCTTTGTCGCCAATCACGCCCTGCCCCTGCCGCGCTCGCCCTACATCCGGCAGCTCTCGGTGCCCGGCGGCGCCGATGCCGCCGATCAGCAGATCATCGAGCGGCTGGCCCCCGGCGATCTGGTCATCACCTCGGATCTGCCGCTGGCGCAGGAGGCCATCGCGGGCGGTGCCCGGGTGATGACCTCGCGCGGCGAGACGCTCGACGCCGACAACATTCGTGCCCGCCTGAACATGCGCGATTTCATGGAAACCCTGCGCGCCAGCGGCGAACATACCGGCGGCCCGGCGGCACTGACCAGTCGCGACATCCGCGAATTCGCCAACGCCTTCGATCGCACCCTGACCCAACTGAGCCGCTGACGCCGTCGCGGCCTCAGGCGTGTCGCATCACTCCGGCACCCTGCAGCCATTCGCGTCCGTGCGGCCGGTCGAGGTCCAGCGCCGGACCGCGCGGCACGATTCCGGTGGGATTGATCGCCCGGTGACTGCCGTAGTAGTGGCGCTTGATGTGAGTGAAATTGACCGTCTCGCGCACCCCCGGCCACTGATAGAGTTCGCGCAGGTAGCCGGCAAGGTGCGGATAGTCCTCGATGCGTCGCAGATTGCACTTGAAGTGCCCGTGATACACGGCATCGAAGCGCACCAGGGTGGTAAACAGCCGGATATCGGCCTCGGTCAGGTACTCCCCGGCCAGATAGCGCCGCTCGCCCAGCAGCGCCTCGAGCCAGTCGAGCGCATCGAACAGGGTGGCGAAGTGCTGCTCGTAGACACTCTGTTCGGTTGCGAAACCGGTCTTGTAGACACCGTTGTTGATGTCGTCATAAACCCGGGCGTTGATGCGATCGATCTCTGCGCGCAGTGACTCGGGGTAAAGGTCCAGCCGGTTGTCGGTCAGATGATCGAAGGCCGTATTGAATATCCGCACCAGCTCGGCGGACTCATTGTTGACGATCCTGTTCTGCTTGCAATCCCACAGGGCCGGTACGGTAGTGCGGCCGGTATAGTGCGGATCGGTCAGCGTATAGAGCTGATAGTGGCGCTGCACGCCATTGATGGGATCACCGGAGGAGCCCTCCTCCAGCCGGTAGGTCCAGCCCTCGTCCAGCATGTAGGGGCTGGTTACGGAGACCCCGATCAACTCCTCGAGCCCCTTCAGCCGCCGCATGATCAGGGCGCGATGCGCCCAGGGACAGGCCAGCGAAACATAAAGGTGAAAACGCCCCGTCTCTGCCGGAATGCCGGGCTCTCCTCCCGGCCCCGGCTCGCCACCGCGGGTAATCCACTCGCGCAGCTGTGCTGATTCCCGAACAAACTCACCACCGTGGCTTTTGGTGTCGTAATTGCGATCGAACCACTCGCCGTCGATCAGAAGTCCCATCATGCTCTCCCGTGATCATCCTGCGCGATGCTGCTGCACCCTGCGACTCCCCGAGGATAGCCCCGGCGCGGCAGGTATGCCGACACTATCCGCTCAGGACATCGGCTGTTCGCCCGAAAAGGCCGATACGGCATCATCGATCAGCGCAGAGCGCTGCAATGCCGGACAGTCTGCCACCGCAGCTCGCAGCGAATGCGCCAGCGCGCGCGCAGCCGGACCGGCGCCATCGGCATCGCGGAAATAGAGCTGCAGGGGAACCTCCCGCACGGCACCGGCGCGCAGTGGCAGCGGCTGAAGCTGCGCCGTTTCAAGGTAGTGATGCAGCCGGGTTTCGGATACCCAGGCAAATCCCAGTCCTTCAACCAGCATTTCCAGCGCGGTCGCCAGATGCGAAACCGTCCAGCGCTGCTCGGCCCGCAGCCAGCCATGATCACTGCTCTGATGCTGCGCCGAATCGCGAATGACAATCTGGCGATAGCGGCGCAGATCCCGCAGGTCGAGGGCGCGATCGAGCTGATGCAGTGCATGATCGGGATGCGCCACGGCAATGAAACGTACCCGGGTCAGCGGCTCGCCGAGAAATCCGGGCACGCTGACACCGGTGATCAGCAGATCGGCCCGGCCGGCCTGCAGCAGCTCGACGCCACCATTGAGGACACATTCGTGCAACTGGACACGGGGGTGAATATAGTCGCGGGAAAAGACCGACAGGGCCTGAAACAGTGCCTGCTGGGGAAATATCTGATCGACCGCCAGCGAGATTTCGGCCTCCAGCCCCTGGGCCAGGCTATCCGCCACCGATTCGATGGCTTCGGCGCCCTCGAGCAGCTGACGCGCGCGCCGCAGCAGCATGCTGCCTGCTTCGGTAGGCACTACCCGGCGCCCGCTGGTTTCCAGCAGCTGCACGCCGAGCTGTTCGGAGAGCTTGTGCACGGCATGATTGATGGTCGAGGGGCTCTTGTGGATGACCTCGGCCGCCCGCGCGAAACCACCATGATCGACCACGGCGGCCAGCATCTGCCATTGCGCCAGGGTGACTCTGGAACGTGTCATGTCCTTCCTGCCTCAGCCTTGCCTGTAGAACCCGCCACTGCGGATCGGCCCTCGCTCGTCGGTGCGCCGACGACACAGCGCATGATCGCAACCGGGCGAAACGTTCAGTCGAACGACAGGGTAACCCGGCGACCACTCACGAACGATGATGTACAAGGTCTGACGATCAGCTCCGACCTCAACTCATTGCCTGCGAGCCTTTTGATGTCCGTCATTATTGTAAATTTCAGTAAGAAAGAATTTCCATGTGAAGTTAATCGACAGCCGCATGCATAATAAATGAAGTCACCCGGAAGAAAAGCGACCGAGTCTGTCCGACCACGCCCCGGCCACTGCACCGCTCCGGGTTTAAACCACCCATTACCATGCAGCCGTTCAATAACGTCGTCTTCCTCATGAGCGCCGGCACTGGTAGCGCCGCACGGTGATCACCACGGCAGCCTGCAGCCGGAGGACGCGGGCCGCCGGGCGATCTCCTCGCGCTCTCCGGCAATTGTCGCGAATGACCGCCGCCGGGCGCCTGTCATCCTGTACGAATCGAGGTTCACGACCTGATCGTTTACCCTCGAAGTCAAGGAACTTGCAGGTGCCATAAGTTGAAATGGCGCCTTTTATCGCTACCTTTTCAGTCTTTGCAGCACTGGGGTATTGGGGTAAGGTGAGCGGGCCTTTTTAATTGTCACCATAATTCTTATACAGGCCTTTACCAAAATGTCGCGAATCATTCGTTCGCTGCCCCGCACTCATAAATTGTTACTGTTACCTGTTACTACCATGGTTACCGTGCTGGGCGTGCATCAGGCTCTCGAAGCAACAAATCATTCCGGTCATGACACCGCGGACCGGGATCAGCTGGAAGTCCCCATTGCCAATGCGCTGGCCGATACCAGTGTGAGTTCGGAGCTGCTGGTCACCCGGCAGCCGACTCTCGATGTCGCCAGTGCCCTGCGGGTTGCCGGCACTGCCGGCTCCGAAACCCTCACGGCGGTCGCCAGCAATGCAGCGGCGCGCGCCATGAGCGAACGGAATGCCGACAGCGGCTCCCCGGAGCCCCATATCAGGCCTGCTTATGCCGCTTCGGTGCTGCCCGGTGACAGCGAAACCACCGTCTCCTCCGGCAGCTCCCTGTTCCAGTCGGCCATTGCCGTCGCCGCCCGGCTGAGCAGGTACGCCGGCAAGCCCTCACGCGGCGAACTGTCCGCCGATCCGGTCGATCTCGAGGATGCGGATGATGCCCCCTCGCTCTCCGATGAGATTGCGTCCGACGAGCAGTATGTACCGCAGTGGCAGAGCTATACCATCCAGAAGGGCGACACCTTTACCGACCTTGCCGAGCGCAGCCTCGGACTGGGCTACAGGGAAGTGTTGGCGCTGCTTGAAAAGGCACCGGATCGCAAGGCACTGACGCGGCTGCGGGTCGGCAACAGCCTCGACTACAAGGTCAATGAGCAGGGCCAGCTGCTGGCCCTGCGGATCATGAAAAACTCTCGCAAGGGCTATCTGTTCCAGCGGGATCAGGCAGGAGAAGCCTTCGCCGTCTCCGACATCCAGCGCGCCAGCCAGGCCACCCAGCGGCTGTTTGCCGGTACCGTGGAAGGCAGCTTCGGACTGTCGGCGCTCTCCACCGGGATGAGCAATGCCGAGGTAGCCGAACTGACCAACGTGCTTTCCAAGAAGATCAATTTCCGCCGTCAGGCGCGCCAGGGCGATCATTTCCAGGTGCTGGTGGAGTCCGACATGGTGGACGGCAAGGCCTATGACTCCCGGATTCTGGCCGCCCACTATGCCGGGGGAAGCAGTGACATCACGGTGGTCCGGCACAACGATCACTTCTATACGCCCGATGGCAAGGGACTGGATCCGTCCTTCAGTCGCTATCCCTTCAAGGGGCACTACCGCATCAGCTCGCCCTTCAACCTGCGGCGCCATCACCCCGTCACGGGGCGTATCAGCCCGCATCTGGGCACCGACTTCGCAATGCCGGCCGGCACTACCGTGCGGGCACCTGCCGACGGTCGGGTACTGCGTGTCGGCCATCATCCGCTGGCCGGCAACTATGTAGTCATCCAGCACCCGAACGGCTTCAAGACACGCTACCTGCATCTCAGCAAGGCGCTGGTACACAAGGGTGATTCGGTCAGCATGGACCAGAAGATCGCCCTGTCCGGCAATACCGGTCGCAGCACCGGCGCCCACCTGCACTACGAGATCCGCACCAGCAACGGTCCCGTCAATGCCATGCGGGTCAAGCTGCCCGAAGGCGACAATCTCTCCGGCAAGGCTCTGGCTGCCTTCAAGCGGGAAGCAAGGCCGCTGCTGGCCAAGCTCGACAACGCCGACAACAATCGCGCCGTGGCCCATGTCGACCACAGCG
The DNA here is from genome assembly GCF_003633775.1 of Kushneria sinocarnis. GTDB lineage: Bacteria > Pseudomonadota > Gammaproteobacteria > Pseudomonadales > Halomonadaceae > Kushneria > Kushneria sinocarnis. Next base: position 39,354 of record NZ_RBIN01000007.1, on the reverse strand, counting down.
ACGACAAGCAGGAAGACAGCGACTCCTGAAGCGTTGCCGGCCATGGCTGCCATCAGCAGTGGTCACGACCGCGCCCCGCTCCGGCGGGGCGCGGTCGTTCGGCGTCATCAGGCTAGCCCGATGAACCGTCGGAGTCGCGGTTGATCATTTCCGGGTTGGGTGCATCCAGCAGTCCACCGGCATCGTAGTGCGGCACCGAGGCATCAAGCTGCAGACCGCCGCCCAGCGCCTGAACCAGCTGCACCGACTGATCGACCTGACGGGTACGCAGGTTGGCCAGCGTTTGCTCGGCACTGAGCAGCTGCTGCTCGCTGCTCAGCACGGTGACATAGTCCGCAATACCCGACCGGTAACGCTCCAGGGCCAGATTGAAGGCGTTGCGGGCGCTTTCCAGGGCCTGCTGCTGCTGCTTGCGCTGCTGGGCAATGGACTGCAGATCGGTAATATTGCGGGTCACCTCGCCCAGCGCCGAAAGCACGGTCTGGTTGTACTGCGCCACGGCAAGATCATAGTCGGCCTCGGTACTGTCCAGATTGGCGCGCAGGCGCCCACCCTGGAAGATCGGCAGCGAAATCGCCGGCGTCACGCTCCGTGATTTCGCGGCATCCTCGAAGAAGTACGAGCCCAGCGCCGATCTGAAGCCGGCCATCGCCGTCAGGTTGAGATTGGGATAGAACTGCGCCTTCGCCTGCTGGATGCGCTGCGAGGCAGCCTCTACCCGCCAGCGCGCCGCCACCACATCCGGGCGATGGCCGATCAGCTCGGCCGGCACTACCGAAGGCAGTGCCATCAGGGCGGGCGACAGCGGTTCCGGACGCGGAATGCTGCTGCCACGATCCGGCCCCTTGCCCAGCAGGATCGCCAGGGAAATGCGGTTGCTGCGAATCGACTGCTCTGCCGACTCCAGCGACTGCTGCGCGCTCGACACCGTTACCTGCGACTGCAGGCTCTGGGTACGATTGCTCAGACCGGCCTGATGCAACTCCTGATTGATCCGGTTGATCCTTCTGGCCCGCTTCAGTTGCCGCCTGGCCACATCACGTACGGCATAGGCGTTGGCCAGACTGACATAACGCCGTGCGACGTTGACCGACAGGGTCAGAGCCGCGGCGCGATAATCGACCTCCTGGGCCCGCGCTTCTCCCAGGGCTGCCGACCAGCCGGCACGGTCCCCACCCCACAGGTCAAAGTCGAAGTCGAGACTGGTTGTCAGTGCGCGCGTGGTCGAACGATAGTTGCCCACCCCCTGAGGGTCCTCGACTTCCGATACCCGCGACCGGGAGACCTCGGCCGAGGCATCGATCGAAGGAAACAGCTGTGAGTGCGCGGTACCGATCGCTGCGTTGGCAGAACGCAATCTCGCCTGTGCGACGTCGATATCCGGCGAGTTGGCCAGCGCTTCACGAATCAGCTCATCAAGGGTGGGATCTCCCAGGGCCTTCCACCACTGTCGATCCGGCCATGCCGCAGGCGTGATCGGGCTGTTGCCGACCGCCTGCTCGATACTGAGATGGCTGAGGCGGGTCAGCTCTCCCTGAGGCTTGATGCCGGCGTAGTTGGCGCACCCACCCAGCAGTGTTATTACTGCAATTCCCATGCCGACCCCTTTCAGGGCCTGCAGATATCCCCGAGACCTCGGCATTCCGTTATCTGCTCCTGCCTGTCGCTATCGTGCTGACCCGAGGTCAGTCATCACGTCATGTTACCCGTCCGGGGTGACGCACCTGCGTCACCTCGGCGATGAGTGGCGTACGCCCCGGGCACGGGGCATTACTCGGCATCTTCCAGCGGAACACTGGACAGGGGCCCCTGCGAGTAGCCGCTGCGCTCGGCGTCCTGATTACCGCCGGACCGGCTCGCGGCATCACTGCCCTGATCGGCCCCTTCGTTGCCGAACATCGCCGAAAGCGTATCCACCGGCGAAGTCAGCAGATTCTCGAAGGCCTCGCCGACCGCCTGCCAGACCACCCGACTGACATCCAGCGACGTGCCATCCAGCGAAGCCCGGACAGGGATATCCAGATTGATGACTCCGCTTTCGGCCTGCAGCAGGCCGATCAGTTTTTGCAGAGGCAGATCCGTACTGCCGGCCCGTACCTGACGGCCCAGATCCAGCTGCCGGAGAATGATGTGATTGTTGGCATCCAGCTGCCCCTGATCGACCCGGTAGTTCAGATCAAGCCGTACCGTCCCCCCTTCGACTGCATACCCGCCGAAGCGGCGAATATAGGGGGCAAAGCTGGTCAGCGGAAGGTGCTCCGCCTGCAGGCGAAGATCACCCGACAGGGCACCGGTCAGCGGTGCGAACTGCCCCCGGATACTGATGGGCGCCGTATCGTTGACCCGACCGTCAAGGTTCACTCGGCCCGGGCTGTCGCTGCCCTCGGGACCGGTCAGCTCACCCTCGAGCTGACGAATGTTCAACTGAAAGGACTGCTCCAGATGACGGTCGGTAAACTGCAGCTGCCCATCCTGTACCCGGACCCGGTCGAACCGGAAATGCTGACCGCTGCCCTCTCCGCTGTCGTGGTCGGCACTATCGGCATCGGCCCCGTTCTGCCCTTCGTGTTGCTGATCGGAGGCGTGAGATGGCGGCGTCAGCGCGCTGAGATTGGTCTTCATGCCGGGCAGAATCACGGCATGCAGCCGGGGCGACGCCAGGCTCAGCTGCTGTACGGCAAGCCCCTGACGGCTCCCGAAGTGCAGTGTACGCACCGAAATGGCATCAGCTGAAAACAGCGATGTCTCCGCTTCGGGTGCCCGCAGTTCAGGCCGGACGAGCTTACCAGAAGCCACCTGCAGCTGCAGCGCTCCATCGGCCGCCTCGCCCGCGCTGAAATGGCCCCGGGCATTCAGGTGTCCCTGTCGGATCCGGGCCTGCATCAGCGCGTTCAGCCAGGGGGAGAAGGTTGCCAGGGCAATGTTGCGCCCCTGGTAGTCCAGATCCGCCAGCCACGGCGAGAACCCCATCCGGCCATCCACCTGCAGCGTGCCGTCGCCTGCCTGCGCGCTGCCCTGCAGCTCGAAGGGTTGATCACCGGCATGATCATAGTGGCGAATGTCCAGCGCCACCTGCTCCAGCGTGAGGTGCCCGGCCGGCTGGCGGCTGCGATTGCGCCAGCTCAGGGTCCCGTCGTGCGTGGTCAGCCGATCGATACGAATCTGCGGCGGGGGGCCGCCGGTATCCGGAAAGAGTTGCGCGATGTTGAAGTCGCCCTGCTTGTTAATGGCCAGCGACAGACGCGGCTGCTGCAACTCAACCGCCTGCAGACGCCAGCCGGCGTGCCACAGCGATGACCATGCCAGTGCCAGACGGATCTGCTGCGCGGCGAAGAGCGGCGCCTGATCCGTCATCCGACCGGCCAGGCTGAAATCGTCGATCGTCATTTCGGCAGTGAAGGGATTGATCGCCACGTCACCGACCGCGACCTCATGACCGGTCTTCTCGGACAGCCGGCTGACAATCAGATGCCCGAGCAGTGCCGGCGCTGCCAGATACCCCACTACCAGCAGCAGCAGGACGACAACCGCGCCCACAGCCCCCCGGCGCCGCCATCGATGTTTCCCTGTGGTCATGAACACTCCCTTGCCCTACCCGTTATCACTTACCGATCCGGCATGTGCGCTACCCTGAAGGGTATACATTCCAGCCCGTCAGTGCATAAACCGGATTGATCGCAGGCCGATAATCGCTGCAAGGGAATATCAGGGAACGCAAAAGACATGGATCTGTTCTGGATCGCCCTGCTGGCGATCATACTGGGCGGGTACGGCCTGATCCGGGGCTTCGCCCGCGATGTCTGTATCAGCGTGATACTCATTGCCACTGGGGTCATGCTGGCGCAGCTGGTATGGTTCGACCGTCACTGGGCCTATCTGCTGGCCATGCTGGTGACAGTGATCACCCTTTTCGGCTGTCTCCGCGAGGGCCGGCGTGCGGGCGCCGGGACCCGCACCGGCAGGCCGGACCCGCACGCCGGGCGCACTCGGCGGCCGGCAGCCGGTCGCCGGGCCGAAGCGAAGGTCACGCCCCGGCGTCGCTCCGGTCGCGGTTGCTGACACCGGCTTTTCGCAGGACCGGCGAGTCGGCCGCCAGGGCGACCACACGGCCTACCATGATCAGACATGGCGAGGGCAGGCAGGTCTCGGCGAGTCTTGCCGGCATGTCGCCGAGGGTGCCGATCAGCGCCTGCTGATCCGGCAGCGAGGCATTGGCAATCAGCATCATCGGCCAGTCGGCGGGCAGGCCGGCCGCCATCAGCGAGTGGGCAATCTCGGATGCGCGGGACAACCCCATGTAGAACACCAGCGTCTCGTCGCGGCGCGCCAGCGACGGCCAGTCCGGCGCCTGATCAGGGCGGCAGCCGTGTGCGGTCACCAGGTGCAGGCGCTGGGCACAGCTGCGATCGGTCAGGGGAATGCCCATCGCCGCGGCCGCTCCGGAGGCGGCACTGATACCGGGCACGATGTCGGTTTCGATTCCTGCTTCGGCCAGTGCGACCAGCTCCTCGCCCATGCGACCGAACACGCCCGGATCGCCTCCCTTGAGACGTACCACCGACCTGCCCTCTCCGGCCAGTCTGACCATCAGGGTCCCGATCTCCGCCTGGGAGACACTGTGATGCCCGCACGCCTTGCCCACGTAGTAGCGCTCTGCACCGGGTCTGATCAGTTCGAGAATGTCATCCCCCACCAGCCGGTCATACACCACCGCATCGGCTTCCCCCAGCAGTCTGGCTGCCCTGAGCGTCAGCAGCTCGACCTCCCCCGGTCCGGCACCCACCAGCGCCACCCGGCCGCCGGACGTCGGATGCGCGGCAGGCCGCCGGGTGGTAACCGGCGAGTGCGCAGGCCCCGTGGGCGCCATCAGCCGCCGGGCAACGGCGCGCAACGCGGCTCGGACCCCACGTTCATGAGACAACGGTTTCATGATCATCGGCATGCTCCTGTTGAGCCTCGGTGGCCTCGATCAGGTTTTTGAGCTCGGGAATGCAGGAGCCACACTGGGTGCCGCAGGCCAGCCGCTCGCCCAGCGCCTCCACCGTATTGCTCCCATCGCGAATGGCGCGCTCGATGGTCCGACACCCCACCTGATGACAGCTGCAGACCGTCGCACCACTGCTTTCGGCACTCGCTTCGCTGCCGGCCAGCAACCGTCGACGGGCTTCGGGATCGAGCGATTCGCCGGCAAAGCAGGCCTCCAGCCAGTCGAACTCCGGCAGCTCCCCGGGCGGCATGACCGCCAGCCACCATGTCAGCCGCCCTTCCCGAATGCCGGCAGCACGAAAGCAGCCGCGGCCGGCATCCTCGCTCCACAGGGTGGGCGTATCGCCCAGGGTGGCCTCGCACCACTCGAACCAGTCCGGCAGCGACTCCCCGGCCAGTTGCCAGCGCTGGCAGTGGTTCAGCGGTATCCGGGCCCACCAGTCGGCCGCTTCCGGCACCACGCCCGACGTCGTTGCCAGCAGCAGACACGCCTCCCAGGCGACCGGCCGAGGTGACAGCTGCACGACGCCCCGCTTGGATTCCGGCTGTCCGGAGAGCGGATCGCCTACCGCCGCGATCAGCTCGGAGGCCCGGGCGCGGGAGGCAAACCGATCATTCCAGTGAATGGGCACGAAGACTTCACCGCGCCGCTGGGCGGTGGTCAGACGCACACGGCCGATGTACTCGCCCAGCCCATTGTGCAGCCGGGCCAGTGCGCCCTCGACCACCCCGCGCGCGCTGGCGTCCTCCGGGTGGGTCTCGATGAAGGGTTCGGGACGATGATGCATCAGCCGGGGCGCCCGGGCGGTACGGGTCATGGTGTGCCACTGATCGCGAATGCGGCCGGTATTGAGGATCAGGGGCGCATCGGCCGTGCGCTGCTGCACCGATGGCTGACTGGTCACGGCCACCAGGCGGGCGCGGCCATCTCCGGTGACAAAGCGCCCCTCTTCGAACAGCCGCGCCGCACCCTGCGGATGAGCGGCATTGACCGGCCACTGGATGGGCGCGAGCGCGTCATAGCCCTCCCGACCCAGCCCTGCCAGCCCGGAGATGTCGAAGATGCGCCAGTCCGCCGCCGCGGGATCGTTCTCGAATCCGGAGAGTCGGGCGTGCTCGTCGAAGATCTCGGCCGGGTGCACATGGGCAAAGGCTTCCCCGAAGCCCATGCGCCGGGCAACGCCCGCCATCAGCTGCCAGTCATGACAGGCGTCGCCCGGAGGCGGCAGCAGACCGCGCTGGCGCGAGATGCGCCGCTCGGAGTTGGTGACCGTGCCATCCTTCTCCGCCCAGGAACTCGCCGGCAGCACGATATCCGCCAGCGCCAGGGTATCGTTGTGCGCCATGCACTCGGAGACGATCACCAGCGGGCAGCGCTCGAGCGCGGCACGGACCCGGCGGCTGTCCGGCAGGCTGACCAGCGGATTGGTCGCCATGATCCACAGCGCCTTGATCTCACCGCGCTCGATCGCCTCGATCAGCGCCATCGCCTTGTGCCCCGGCGCTTCCGGAAGCGTCGGTGTCAGGTGTTCGGTACGCCAGAAACGGGTGACCCGCTCGATGGCCCCCGGCGTGTGGTAGTCCATGTGCGCGGCCAGCTGATTGGCCAGACCGCCCACTTCACGCCCGCCCATGGCGTTGGGCTGACCGGTGATCGAGAACGGCCCCGCGCCGGGCAGGCCGATCTGCCCGCCGGCGAGATGGCAATTGATGATGGCATTGCACTGATCGGTCCCCGAGGCCGACTGATTGATCCCCTGGGAGAAGAGCGTCACCACGTGCAGATGGCTGGCAAACCAGTAGTAGAAGGTCTCCAGCCGCTCGGGGTCGAGCTCGCAGTGATGCGCCACCGTGGCAATATCCGGCGCATCCTCGCGGGCCGCGGCCAGCGCCTCCCCACTGCCCCGGGTATGGCGCTCGAGATAGCGCTGATCCAGCCGCCCCTTTGCCGCCATGTAGCTCAGCAGCCCGTTGAACAGCCGGGTATCGCTGCCCGGGGCAATCGGCAGGAAAAGATCGGCCAGCTCGCAGGTATCGGTCACGCGCGGGTCGATCACCACCACCCGCATCAGCGGGTTGCGGCTTTTGGCAGCGCGCAGGCGCTGAAACAGGACCGGATGGTTCCAGGCCAGGTTGCTGCCGCTGAGCACCACCAGCTCGGCCTCTTCCAGATCCTCGTAATTGCAGGGCACGGCATCGGCCCCGAAGGCCCGCTTGTAGGCCGCCACCGCCGATGCCATGCAGAGTCGCGAATTGGTATCGACATGCGGCGTGCCGAGATAGCCCTTGAACAGCTTGTTGGCGATGTAATAGTCCTCGGTCAAAAGCTGTCCGGAGAGATAACCGGCAATGGCATTACTGCCGTGCTCACAACGGATGGCGGCCAGCCGCTCGGCCACGCCATCCAGCGCCTGCCCGAGCTCGGTTTCAAGGCCATCCACCCGCGCCCGCCTCAACCGATCATGCTGGCCCAGCGTTTCGTGCAGTGCCGAGCCCTTGACGCACAGTCGCCCGAAGCTGGCCGGATGCGCCGGGTCTCCGCCGACGCCCGTGAGGGTCCGGCAGCCGTCCTGCTCGCTCAGCTCGGCGGTTACGCCACAGCCGACACCGCAATAGGGACAGGTGGTTTTCGCCTGCATATTCGATACTCCCTGCGCTCTGACCCATCCGATCAAGCCTTGCCACAAACGCACGGGGCCCGAACCCATCGATGATGGATTCGGGCCCCGTTGCCCCGGATTCAACTGATTGCCGGTGACCGGTCGCTCGTCGACACGGCCCTTCAGATGCCGGATACGCCTGCCGCCGTTGGCCTGATGCGTAACCATGAAATGCACTGCCTGGTCATACGCAAACGCCACGCCATCGGTCGCTCATTTCCCTGATAATCAACCACCTGGCGTTGATGACGGCACCTCGACCCGGCGCCCGACGACGGCAGACCGCCCCCGCCGGCCCTGAAAGTGCGCCATCAGTGTGCAGCAACCGGTATTGATGCACAGCTTCGACACAGACAGCGCCGGCTCAGGCACGCCACTGCCTCGGCCCTTCCTCATGGCCTGTCATCAATTTACTGATACAGCGGTATTTTTCATTTCATGGCATGAAATTCGCTGCCAACAGGCTGACAGCGTCTCAGGGTCAAGGGAGACCGGAGCTGTCATTCGCCCCCTGGGGGCCGGAAGTCACCGATGACTTCATGACCATTGCGAATCATTCCGGGCAAAGGCGCCTGCGACCGTCGGAGTTCACTCCGACAGGCCGCAGGCGCCTTTGTTGTTTCAAACCCGGTCGTTTCAGACCCGGCGATCAGGAGGCAAGCGGCCATGACAACGCATGCATCGCGGCCAGAGGAGCAGCGACTGGTCATTGTCGGCAACGGCATGGCCACCCACCGCCTGCTCGAGCGGCTGATCAGGCGGGAAGCCCGGCCAGGGCACATTCGGGTGTTCGGGGACGAGCCGCAACCGGCCTACAACCGGCTGATGCTGTCGCCCCTGCTCGCCGGCGAGATCGAACATGAGGCCATCGCCCTGCGCGAGGCGAATTGGTACGCCGAGCACGCCATCACCCTGCACTGCACCGAACGGGTCATCGGCCTCGATCGCCACCTGCACGAGGTCGTGACCGCCGGCGGCGAACGCTACGGCTATGACCGGCTGATTCTCGCGACCGGTTCACGCCCGCGCCTGTTCGATCTGCCCGGCGCCGGGCTCGAGGGCATCCACGGCTTTCGCACCACCACGGATGTCGCAACCCTGGCCGAGGCCCGCCGGCACGGTCGCCACGCGGTGGTCGTCGGCGGCGGGCTGCTGGGGCTGGAAGCCGCCGAGGGGCTTCGCAAGCGCGGCATGGCGGTCACCGTGGTGCACCGCGGGGCAACGCTGATGAACCGTCAGCTGGATCGGCATGCCGCTACCCTGCTGGCCGACGAGCTCTCCGGGCGCGGCCTGCAGCTGCGGCTGCAGCGTCAGCCCCGCCGTTATGAAGGCAACGCCCGGGGCCGGGTGCAGCAGGTCGTGCTCGACAACGGCGAACGACTGGCTGCCGATCTGGTGGTGATGGCCGCCGGCATCGTGCCCAACGCGGAACTCGGCTTCGAGGCCGGTCTTGCCGGTGACCATGCCATCGCCGTCGATGACACCCTGACCACCAGTGATCCCGCCATCAGTGCGCTGGGCGAATGCTGCGAATTCGAGGGCAGCACCTTCGGGCTGGTCGAGCCCATCTGGGCCCAGGTCGAGGTGCTGGTCGACTGCCTCTGCGGGCTCGATAACCGCTACAGCCTCTCGCCCACCGCCACCCGACTCAAGATCAGCGGCATTGACCTCTATTCGTTCGGGCCGCTCGACCCCGGCCCCGAAGACGAGGTGCTGCGCTACGTCGATGCCGAACACGGCGACTATCGCCGCCTGATCCTGCGCCACAACGTCCTCGTGGGCGCCGTGCTCTACGGCGACACCCGCGATGGCCCCTGGTATTTCCAGCAGAGCCTGGAACAGCGTGACCTGACCCGGTGCCGCGACACCCTGCTGTTCGGCGCCACGGATGCGACACAACAGCTCGAGGAGGCTGCATGACGGCTCACCACACGACACACGACAGCAGAAAACAGCTGGTCATCATCGGCAACGGCATGGTGGGCCACCACTGTGTCGAACAGCTGATCGAGCGCGGTGCCACCGAGCACTACTGCATTCACGTCTTTGGCGAGGAGCGCCATCACGCCTATGACCGCGTCCACCTGTCGGAATACTTCTCCGGCAAGGATGCCGATGCGCTGGCGCTGGGCGAGCCCGACCTCCACAGGACGCATGGGGTCGAGCTGCATCTCGGGACGCGCATCAGCGCCATCGACCGCGACGCCCGCGAGGTGGTTACCCCGGAAGGCCGGCTGGGTTATGACAGCCTGATCATCGCCACCGGGTCGTATCCCTTTGTCCCGCCGGTGCCGGGCCCGGACAGTGAGACGCACCCGCAGGCGCGGCTGGTCTATCGCACGCTGGATGATCTGGACGCCATTCGCAGTCATGCCGAGCACGCCCGGCGTGGCGTGGTGATCGGCGGCGGCCTGCTGGGGCTGGAAGCGGCCAATGCGCTCAAGTCACTGGGGCTCGAGGCCCACGTGGTGGAGTTCGCGCCCAGGCTGATGCCGGTTCAGCTCGACGAACAGGGCGGCATCGCGCTGCGCGAACATATCGAAGGACTCGGCGTGGGCGTGCATACCGGCCAGGCCACCGAGGAGATCGCGGCCCTGACAGCAGCAGACGACTGCGCCTATCGCATGCACTTCAAGGGCGGCGAGACACTGGATACCGACCTGGTGGTCTTCTCCGCCGGCATTCGCCCGCAGGATCGGCTGGCCCGCGACTGCGGCCTGGAGATCGGCGAGCGCGGCGGCATCGTCATCGACGACAGCTGTCGCACCTCGGACCCGGAGATCTTTGCCATCGGCGAGTGTGCCCTGTGGCAGGGGCGCATCTTCGGGCTGGTGGCACCGGGCTATACCATGGCGCGCACCGTGGCAGGCTGCCTGACCGGCGGCGAGGAGCGCTTCAGCGGGGCGGACATGTCGACCAAGCTCAAGCTGCTGGGGGTCGATGTCGGCTCGATCGGCGATGCCCATGGCAGCACCGAGGGTGCGAAGAGCTACCGCTGGATCGACGAGGCCGGCAGTGGCTACCGCCGGCTGGTGGTCTCCGGCGACGGCAAGAAGGTGCTGGGTGCGGTACTGGTCGGCGACAACAGCTACTACGATACCCTGCTGCAGTACGCCCAGAACGGCATCGACCTGCCGGAGAACCCGGCCAGCCTGATCCTGCCGCAAAACGAGGGCGGTGCCCCGGCACTGGGCGCCGACGCCCTGCCCGACAGTGCCACCATCTGCTCCTGTCACAACGTCACCAAGGGCGCGGTGTGCCAGGCCGTCGATGAAGGCTGCGCCGATATCGCCGCGCTCAAGATCGAGACGAAGGCCAGCACCGGCTGCGGCGGCTGTGCGGCGCTGCTCAAGCAGGTGTTCGAGAACGAGCTGGAATCCCGCGGCATGGCGGTCGATCGCAGCCTCTGCGAGCACTTCGCCTATACCCGTCAGGAGCTCTACGCCCTGGTGCGCGTCGAAGGCATCGAGTCGTTCGACGAGCTGCTGGAGAAGCACGGTCAGGGCCTGGGCTGCGATATCTGCAAACCCACCATCGGTTCGATTCTGGCGACCTGCTGGAACCAGCCGATCATGGATCCGCAGAACGTCGCGCTGCAGGACACCAATGACACCTTCATGGCCAACATGCAGAAAAACGGCACCTACTCGGTGATGCCGCGCGTGGCCGGTGGCGAGATCACCCCGGAGAAGCTGGTGGTGCTGGGTGAGGTCGCCAGCAAGTACGAGCTCTACACCAAGATCACCGGTGGCCAGCGCATTGATCTGTTCGGCGCCGAACTGCATCAGCTGCCGGATATCTGGGAGGAGCTGATCAATGCCGGCTTCGAGACCGGCCACGCCTACGGCAAGTCCATCCGCACGGTGAAATCCTGCGTGGGCAACACCTGGTGCCGCTATGGCGTGCAGGACAGCGTCGGCATGGCGCTGGAGCTGGAGCACCGCTACAAGGGGCTGCGCACCCCGCACAAGATCAAGATGGGGGTTTCCGGCTGCACCCGCGAATGTGCCGAGGCCCAGGGCAAGGATATCGGCGTGATCGCCACCGAAGCCGGCTGGAACCTCTATGTCTGCGGCAATGGCGGGATGCGCCCGCGCCATGCCGAGCTGTTCGCCACCGACATCGACAGCGACACCCTGATTCGCTACATCGACCGCTTTCTGATGTTCTACGTGCGCACCGCCGACAAGCTACAGCGCACCTCGGTGTGGCGCGAGAATCTCGAGGGCGGGCTCGATTACCTGAAGGAGGTCATCATCGACGACAGCCTGGGGCTCGGTGAAGAGCTCGAGTCACAGATGAAGCACGTCATCGACACCTACGAGTGTGAGTGGGCCAACGCCCTGGGCGATCCGGAGAAGCTCAAGCGCTTTCGCACCTTCGTCAACGACAAGTGCGGCGACCCGGACATCGTCAATGTCACCGAGCGCGGTCAGCCGCGTCCGGCCCGTGCCGATGAACGCCCCGAATCCCTGGCCGTGGAGATCCCGTCATGACAGCAGCCAATGCCATTCGTACCGACGACATTCATGAACTCTGCAGCACCGCCGACCTGGTGGCCTGGTCCGGCGTGGTCGCGCTGCATCAGGGGCGCCAGATCGCCCTGTTCTATCTGCCCCGGGGGCGTGACCGCCGGGGTGATGCCGAAATCTTCGCACTGGATAATCACGACCCCTTCTCCGGCGCCAATGTCATCGGCCGCGGTATCATCGGCGACAAGGGCGGCGAGCCGGTAGTGGCCTCCCCGATCTACAAGCAGCACTTCCGGCTGCGCGACGGCGTCTGCCTGGAGGACGACAAGGTCCGGCTGGCCACTTTCGAGGTGCGCCTCGAGGGCGACCGGGTGGTGCTGTTCGACAATGCATGATGCCGCGGATTACGCCGTGATCCCGAGAAGCGGCTAGACTCGGGCAGAAGCCATTGCCACGACTGTCATGTCAGGAGGGAGCATGTCCGAACGCGTCTGTGCCTGCGAGTACTGTAAGTGTACGGTTCCGGAGACGGCCGTGGAGCTCAACGGCAAGGTCTACTGCTGCGAGGCCTGCGCTTCGGCACATCCCGACCGGGCGCCCTGTCAGAACAGCGCATGCAACTGCCACAAGCATGGCTGGGGCGGGATCAAGACCTGAGCCGGAGCCGACTGCTTGCCACCGCCCGTCATGGCGACGGGCGGATCCCTACTCGGTTCGCTTCTTGCGGTTGGCCGCTTCTTCCAGCAGTGATTCCGCTTCGCTGCGAGGCTGCTCCTGCAGCTCCCTTTTCAGGTCGCTGTACTCTCCCCGCAGGGTATTGCACGAAGAGCAGAAGACCTTGTCGGTCGGATTATGCACTTCGGAAAGACGCACGCGATGGCTGCCGCATTCCGGGCAAGGTGTCGGCATCCGCATCTCTTCGGAAAGATCCGGCATGATCAGCCTCCTCTCTGGAACCTGCCGGCCGGAGTCATCAGAGTTCGATACCCGGCACTGCTGCATGAATACACTGCCCGGCCTGAAAAGGCCGGGCAGTGTCCCGATCGGTTCCCGGATACCGGGGGATCAGTTGACCTTGCGAAGCGTCAGGTCGTTGTTCGACTGGACCTGCTTGTAGTCCTTGCCGAGCAGCTTCAGGTCACCGCTGTTGAGCGGCAGCAGATTGTAGATCGTGTTGCCGTTGGTGCCCTTGAGCTGATAGACCAGCGGATACTCGTTGGGGCCAACGTCGTGCAGTACCAGCACCTGACCTTTCGTCTTCATCGGCTCCTGACTCTGACCGATACGGGTGCTCTTCAGCGTAAAGCTGGCGCCGGTGTTATCCTGATTGCGGATGTTCAGCCGGGTCTTGATGCCAGAGCAATCAGCGCACGGCAGCGTCCCCTGATAGGTTCCCTGCGCCTGCGCATAGGGGGAAGGATTGGCAGGTTCGTTACTGGCACACCCCGCCAGCACTGCAAAAGCTGCAAATCCCATGGTCGTGGCAACTCGTTTGAGCATTGATGAATCTCCTTTTCTGCTCTCTGTTCCCGAAAGGTTCAACCTTCCCTATGCACGTTCCAGTATGGATGCCATTTCGCGATATTGCATAATCCGAATCAAACATTTGACCAAAGAAGCACCTGATCTCATGCCATTTTTACTCCCGACATGCGACTGCAAGGGTACGCTCAAGGCGCTGTGGAGCGTACTGTTGCCCGTACTTGCGCTGGCAGCCCTGCTGCCTGTTACCACCGCTGCTGCTGCCGATGACGGCAACGATAACGCTCCCCTGCCTTCCCGGCCATTCAGCCAGCAGCTCGATGAACTGAATGATCAGCAGAACATCCTCGAGCGCTACCGACTTGATCATCTGAGCCGGCAGCACATCGAAGTCACTCTCTGGTATACGGGTGATTACCGACTGGATCCCGAAGAGGTGAAGGCTTTCACCAATGGCGCCTGCTTCGGCATGCTGCGCCAGGCCTTCGAGGCCGGCCTGCGCCCCTATCGGGACAAGACCAGCATCGTCTGTCACGCACGCCAGCAGGATGGCGACGCCGTATCGGCACATGCACTGGGCGCCAGTCGTTACAGCGCCGACGACAGCGATGAATTCATCTTCGAAGCGGAGTAGATCGGGCCATCGCCGGGCTCAGCCCGGCAGACCGTAATCCTCGGGAATCTGTCCTTCGGCGATCAGGAAATCGGCCACCATGCGCTGCTCATCCTCGTAGCGGTTGCCATGGTGATGAACGAAATCGATCAGCCTGTCCTCGTCGAAATTCTCGTACCACTCCCATTCGACAAACTGACTGTTCACAAACCAGTTGCTGGCATCGTGCCGGGTGGTGATTTCCATGACGTTACCTCGCCTGTCCGTGAAGAAATGGAAGCGAACGCCCTGAGGCGTTCATGCGCCATGCAGCGTAGCTCATGAGAACGAGCTGTCGTCCTGCCATGGTCGTGCTTGAAGAACTCCGGCCGAGCCACTTTAATGGCCACTGACGCACGGCGTTTTGCGCCCCTGCCCCATTGACCGAAGGAAGGCATTCATCATGACCGATGCCATTCATAACACCCTGGAACTGATCCGCGATCTGCTGTCGATCTTTTCCTGAAGCATCATTGCCCGAGTCGGGCCTTATCGCTGGCAGCCTCCGATGCCCGATCACCGAACTGGGCATCGCGGTCATGCCAGCCTCCTGCCGACGACGTCTGCGGCTACGTCCGTGCCCTGTGCACGGCCGCGACATACTCACGCAGCCGTGATTCATCCAGGGCGCCGGACACCCGCACCCCCGAACAGATATCCAGCCCGAAGGGCGCTACCTGCGCGATGGCCTCGGTCACGTTGGCCGGAGAAAGGCCGCCCGCCAGAAAGACCGGCCGGGGTGATTGCTCAACGAAGCGCGCGCTGATCGACCAGTCATGAACCCGACCGGTACCGCCCAGCTCGGGAAGCGCTGCCGAGGGCCGGCCGGAATCCAGCAGGAAGGCATGCACCCTGTCGGCATAACGTTCGATCAGCCTCGGGGCCCACTCATCCTCGACATGAATGACCTGTACCCGTCGCCTGTCCGGCAGCTGCTCTGCCAGCAGCACATGCTCCCCGGGGTCGACATGATTGACGATCTGCACGGTATCGCAGCCGCAATAGTGCATGTGCTCGGCGATATGCCCCGCTTCGCGCTCCCGGGTCAGCAGGAAGGTGGCCACCGGTGGCGGCACTTCGCGAGCGATCAGGCGGATCGTGTCGTCGTCCAGCACGCCGGGGCCGGAGGGCATGTCACCGACCAGCCCGAGGGCATCGGCGCCGGCTGCCACGGCCAGCTCGGCCTCGGCCAGCGATGAGATACAGCAGATCTTGAGACGCGGCTTCACGGTTGCAGACTCCTCGACACGGCATGAACGCCCGCTTTCACCTCACTGGCGGACAGGCCGCCATATTGCATCACACTACCCGCCGGTGATACGGCAGGGTAAGCTGAACGCGTTACTCCTCGGCACCATTCGTCACGCGCAGCGAGGTTCCGGTCATGCTGAAGGATGCGTTCTCCATCGGTCCCTTCACGGTGCGCCCGGTCGGCTGCATCAATCAGGAGCAACAGCTGGATATCGAATACGGTCACGATACCGTCGCCAGCGGCCTGATCGTCTCGAAGGGGACACGCGCCCATATCATCGAACGGATCGGTGACCGACTCGCCGACGTGGTGACCAACCTGCGTGACGCGCTCGAGTGTCACCCCATGGAGCTGCTCGATCGCCAGGAGCAGGTCCTCGCCGGTTTTTCGAGCGACCGCGAGCTGCTGCGGGCCATGAGTGAGGCCCCCCTGGCAGCCCAGGCCGACTTCTGCCTGTGCAGCGCCGATCGTCGCTACGCGATGGCCGTAAGTCTGGATGATTACGCACACCTGCGTGCCCGGCACGAACTCCCCGCCAACGCCTGGATTGCCGCACTGCTGCCCGAGGAGGTCACCACGGCGATCTACAGCGACTGGCGGCCGCCGACCGGCTGGGAGCTTTCGCATGTCGCCGGCGAAGGCAGCCTGACCGCCACCGGCTGGCAGCGCGCCTCTGAGCTGACAGGCGTGCCTGCCGAGCGCCTCAAGCGCCATGCAGCCCGCGAAAAAGCCTCGACCCGCTGCCCCTTGGGCTATGCCGAATGGCACCTGCTGCTGCACCGGCTGGGGGTGCAGCAGCTGGCGATGGGTACGGGAGCGGCTTCAGCGCGCGGCTGATGCCTTCAGCCGACGCCAGCCGCTGAAGACCATGGGGATCACGATTACAGTCAGTGCGGCACACCACAGACCAATGGCCAACCCGGAGCCGAACAACACACCGTAATCTCCCCCACTCATGGCCAGCGCTCGTCTCAGGTTCTGCTCCATCAGCCCACCCAGCACGAAGCCCAGCACGATCGGTGCCAGCGAAAAGCCGAACTTGCGCAGCACATAGCCCATGATGCCCACGGCCAGCATCAAAAAGATGGCCATTAGATCGGAGTGCAGCTGGTAGACCCCGACAAAGGAGAGCAGCGCAATCCCCGGGACCAGCAACCATCGCGGCATGGTCAGCACGCGAGCAAAGAGACCGGCCAGAGGGAGGTTGAGCAGAAGCAACATGATATTGCCGATATAAAGCGAGGCAATCAGACCACCTACTACCCGAGGCTGTTCGGAAAACAGCATCGGCCCAGGATCAATGTTATAGAGCATCAGCGCCCCCAACAGGATCGCCGTCGTGCCGGAACCCGGGATGCCCAATGTCAGCATCGGTACGAAAGAGCCCACTGCCGAGGCGTTATTGGCTGCCTCGGGAGCCGCAAGACCACGCATATCCCCTTCACCAAAGGTACCTTCACGATCGCTGATACGTTTTTCGGTGGTATAGGAGACAGCACTGGCTACCGAGGCGCCGGTCCCCGGCAAGACCCCAATGATGAATCCAAATAATGAGGAACGCAGGATCGCGCCCTTGCAGAACAGGACTTCCTTCACTTTCACCAACACCCGTCCGATTGGGGCCAGACGACCGCTATCACTGCCCAGATGTTCAAGCATCAATAGGATCTCGCTAATGGCAAACATGCCAATGACCAGCACCACGAAATCGATACCGTCATAAAGCTCTGGCAGTCCGCCGGTAAAGCGCATCACTCCGGTACCGGCATCAACCCCCACTGTCGCCAGCATCACCCCCAGCACGGCACCGATGAGGGTCTTGATCGGGTCCTTACCCATCATGACGGAGAGCGATGAAAAGGCGAATATCATCAGCGCAAAATACTCGGCGGGACCAAAATTGACGGCAAATGAAGCCAGCAGCGGCGCAAAAAGTGTCAGACCAATAATGGAAATCGTGGCACCGATAAACGAACTGACTGCCGACAGGCCCAGCGCCGGCCCTGCCAATCCCTTGCGTGCCAGAGGATTACCGTCAAGCGCGGTCATAACAGCACCAGCGTCCCCCGGCACATTGAGCAGAATGCTCGAGATACGGCCTCCGTACTCGGCACCGGTATAAATGCCAGCCAACAGGATCAGGGCGGATTCTGCCGGCAAGCCGAGGCTGTAGGCCAATGGCATCAGAATGGCGATACCATTGATCGGGCCGATACCGGGCAGTGCTCCAAACAGCGTGCCCAGCAGCGCCCCGGTAAAGGCCAGCATCAGATTGAGGGGGGTCAGGGCAACCCCGAACCCGTGAATCAGAAAATCGAACATGGTCTAGTGCCCTCCGAACAGGGTACCGACCGGCAGGGAGATATCCATGCCGTAGGTGAACAGCACATAACTGCCCAGTGACATTCCGATGGCCGCCATACAGGCTTTCCCGATGCCGGCATCGAAAAGCCAAGCCAGTGCCAGAACAGCCAGGGCAGAAGCGAGCACGTACCCCAGAACACTGAACAGCATGCCGTAGAGGGCAAGAACTGCCAGTGTCGCCACCACTTTCAACAGCAGCATACCGGTCGGCCAGCGCCCACCGGGCGCCGGCCTCACCAGCAATACGACTGCCAGCACCGCGAGCAGCGCTGACAGACCGAAAGGAAAGGCCTTCGGCCCCAGAGGATCATAGGCAAACGGCACTTCCAGCCGAGCGGCGCTGACAGCATAAGCGGCCGCTACCGCCATCAGGATCAATCCCAGCATGCGATCGGCCGCTCGACTCATTTCGCTAGCCCCATCTCTTTGGCCAGCTGATTGAAGTGCGCAATGCGCTCTTTCACATAGGCATCAAACTCGGGCCCCAGTTTGGTAAAGGGGAACAGCCCTCTTGCCTGACGCGCCTGTTTGAACTGATCCGTTTTCACCAGTTGGGTGAACTTGTCCAGCCAGGTCTGGTAGGCCTCATCGCTGACCTTGCCTCCCATGTAATAACCACGCCAGATCGGCCATTCGACGTCGTAGCCCTGCTCTTTCGCGGTGGGTACATCAGCAAATGCACCGCCCTGACGCTCATCCGACAACGCAGCCAGCACGCGCACCTTGCCGCCCTTGAGCTGGGACTCGATTTCGGAGAGATCACCGGTAAAAACCTGAATGTGATTCCCCAGCAGGGCCGCCAGCGATTCGCCGCCCCCTTCGAAAGCGACATAGCGCAGCTTGCGCGGATCGATATCGGCAGCCTTCGCCGTCAGGGCTGCCTTCATCCAGTCCTGACTCCCCACGGTGCCGCCCGCACCAAAAACCACCTTGCCGGGGTTCTGTTTCAGATCCTCCATCAACTCATCAAGGCTCTGCCAGGGCGCATCTTCCCGAACGACAATGGCCCCGTAATCGGTCGCCACTGCGCCCAGCCAGCGGACTTCACTGCCGTCATACTTGCCGAACTTGCCCTCGGCCAGATTGAGGGCCGCTCCGGTGCTGGCCGCCACGATCAGATTGGGATCATCATCACGAACGCCTATGACATGGTTGTAGGCCACAGCCCCGATACCGCCCGGCATATAATTGACCGCCATCGGCTTTTTCAGAATACCGGTCTGCTGAAGAGATGTGGCCGCCAGGCGACAGGTCAGATCGTAGCCTCCCCCCGGTTTGGCGGGTGCCAGGCACTCGGGCTTGTCGAGCTCGACTGCAGCCTGTACCGGGGCCGCGCCCAGAGACGAAAGTGAGACGGCAGCTGAAGCGCCCAGTGCCATCAGGGCACTGCGAATGCGGATGGTCATGACAGACTCCCTCAATGAATCCCGAAGAGTTGCAAACTGCTGTTATCAGACTTTCGCAGGGGTAGGCCCCTGGCGCGCGACACCGCATCATCCATACAGCGTCGTTAAAGCCTCGCAAACACGGCTGCGATCATAGTCATTACCACCTGTCACCAACCTGTCATTGCCTGTCCGCTGGCATCCGACATTGGTGGTAGTTACAACCACAATCGGACCACCGATGAGACTATTGCTTGCCGAAGATGATGCCTTGCTGACACGCGCCATTCGTCAGACCCTGACAGCCCATGGCCATACACTGGATACTCTGGCTGACGGCGAGCAGGCGCTTCATGCCCTGACGACACAGCGCTTCGATCTGGTGCTGCTGGACCTGGGGTTACCCGGATGTGGAGGGCTGGAGCTGCTGAGCGCCCTGCGTGATCGCGGCGATACCACACCGGTGCTGATCCTGACAGCGCACGATGGCCTCGATGACCGGATTCGCGGACTAGACCTGGGCGCTGATGACTATCTCGCCAAGCCATTCGAGATCAGTGAGCTCGAAGCCCGGGTGCGCGCCCTGCTACGACGCAGTCAACAGCGCAGTGCCAATCAACTGACGTTCGGAGACATCACCATCGATCTGAACCTTTTCGAGGTCAGGATGAATGGTACGCTGCAGACCCTGCCGCGCCGCGAGCTGAGTCTTCTGGAAAGTCTGATGTCGCGTGCCGGACAGCTGGTGCCCCGCGATCTGCTTGAAGCGCGGCTATTCGGTTTCGAAGCCGTCGGCAGCAATGCGCTCGATCTCTATATCAGCCGGTTGCGCAAACGCCTGGATGGCCATGGCCTGCGAATTCGCACCATTCGCGGGCTGGGCTACGTGCTAGAGGAAATACCTGCCTCATGATCCGGCGTGGGCACTCTCTCAAGCGTCGGTTGATGCTCTGGATGGCCGGACTGACCCTGATCTTCGGAACCGCCCTGCTGCTCGAAGCCACACTGAGTGCCAACCGCGAGGCCGATCGTGTTTATGACGGGGTGCTGGATGACGCCATTCTCACTATTGCCGAGGCACTGCAATGGCAGGATGGGCGCCCATTGATCGCCATGCCCGCAGCAGCCCTGCAGATTCTGGCTACCCCCCATGAGGAGCGAGTGTTCTACGCGCTGCTAGGGGCTCGGGGTGAGATCATTACCGCCAATGCCAGCCTGCCCATCACCGCCAGGCTGCAAAAAAAGGTCGCACAACAGCCGGTCTATCGTGATATTGACTGGCAGGGCACGTCACTGCGCCTGGCCGGTCGGGAGTTCACCTCGGCAGGCTGGGAGACCCGCGAGCCGGTGCAAATCTGGGTGGCCCACACCCGCGGCGCTCGCAATGCGCTGGCCCATGATCTTGTCGCGCGTGCGGCAATGCGTTTCATTCTGATGGTAGGACTTGCCATCATGCTCGTATGGCTCGCAGTACGTGCATCCTTGCGCCCACTGACGCGGCTACGTCACAGATTGCGCCAGCGTCACAGCGAAGACTTCAGTCCGATTTCTGCGCGAGTTCCCGTGGAGCTCTCCGAACTGGTCAATACCCTCGATCAGTTACTGGCACGTCAGCGCGAAAGCCATGATCGCCTGATGCGCTTCATCGCGGATGCGTCACATCAGCTCAAGACCCCACTGGCGGGCCTGCAGAATATCAGTGAGCTGGCTCTGCGCTCGCGTGATCACGAGCAATGGCATGAGGCTCTGAAAGATATCCATGCAGGCGCAAGCAGGTCGACGCGGCTGGCGCACCAGCTGTTGCAAATGGCACGTCTGGATCATGATGAGACTTCCCTCGCCACCCGACTCGATCTGACGGCGCTGGCCCGTGAGCGGCTGACCGACTGGGCGCAGCGTCCGGCCAGTGCCATGCACGATCTCGGCCTGGAAGTGCCTGATCACCCGGTATGGGTGCAAGCAACGGATTGGCAACTCGGAGAGCTGATCAATAACCTGCTGGACAACGCCCTGCGCTATACGCCGCCCGGCAGTGTGATCACTCTGGGTGTGGAGGAAACGGACAGTGGCCACGAGCTGTTTGTCGAGGATAACGGCCCAGGCGTGCCACCAGCGCTACGCGACTCGCTGGCACAACCCTTTGTGCGCGGCGATCGTCATGATACCAGCGGCTCCGGCCTGGGTCTGGCAGTGGCTACCTCTATCGCCCGGTCACATCAGGCGCAACTGAGTATCACAACCCCTGACAGCGGAGGATTACGCGTGGCCCTGCTCTTCAGTCATGAACGGCATCAACGAAATCCATGAAATATCTGATAGCCGTGCTTGCCTTACTGGTTCTGAACCTGGGCTCAACCGCCCGGGTGTCAGCCGCCGAATCGCATCTAACCATTGAAGCGGCGCTGGATTTCAACGTGGCCGAACCCCTGATTCGTGCCTTCGAAGCAGCACATCCGGACATCAAGGTCAGCTACCACGACAGCTCGACACTGGCCGTTGACCGCCGCGCACGCGATGGCAGCCCGCCTGCGGATGTTTATATCAGTTCGGCCATGCCCTGGCAGGTCGCGCTCGCCAACCAGGGGCGCGCGGCACGACTCGACCTGCCGGAAGCACGACAATGGCCCGAGTGGGCTAAATGGCGCAATGAAGTCTTCGGCTTCACGTTTGAACCCGTAGTCATCGCCTATCGCTTGGATCTCGCCCGCCACACGCTGCCTCCCCAGACCCACCGCGAGTTGCTGCAGGCCCTGCAGATACCTCAGCTTCAGGGACGAGTGACCACTTATGATCCCGAGAGCAGTGGCGTCGGCTACTCGCTGTTTCAGCAGGATGCGCGCTACAGCCCCCGCTTCTGGGATCTGGTTGCTGCCATGGGCGCCAGAGGGGTCACCCCCGAAGCCACCAGCCGTGCCATGCTGGAAGGCCTCAGTGAGGGGCGTTACTGGCTCGGATACAATCTACTGGGCTCATATGCCATCGCCTGGGCCCGCAACCATCCGGAAGTGATCGTGCAGGTCCCGACCGACTATAGCCTGGTCCTGTTGCGCACGGCGCTGGTGGCGCGCAATGCGCCACACCCACGGGCCGCACGACTTTTCATGGCCTTTCTGCTGGGGCCCAAAGGCCAGCATGTGCTGGCTGGCCAGACACCGCTGTTCTCACCTCTGGATGGCGTGGTCGGCCCCTGGACCGCGGCAAGATTGCGCGATCAGGTCGGCGATCATCTTTATCCGATCCCTCTGGATGCTTCTCTACTGGCCTTTGTCGACCCACTCAGACGTGAAGCCTTCATGCGGCGTTGGACCCGGGAAATCACCATACTCGACCGCACCGATGACCCCCGACCTTCACCCTCCAATACAGCCGACCAGCGCACGGCCCGGCCCGAGACTCCTTGGCCGCGCCGCCCAACCACCCCTGTTCACTCCTCAAGGGAGACTCAGCCATGACCACTTCAGCCAATGAACGCCGTGCTGCCTTCCGGCGCCGCATCGCCGAACGCAACGCCCTGCTGGTGCCCGGCGTCTTCAATGCCCTCAGTGCTCGCATCGTCGAGGATGCAGGCTTTGAAGCGCTTTATCTGACAGGCGCCGGCGTCAGCAACATGTCACTGGGTCTGCCCGACCTGGGGTTCATCGGACTGCATGAAATTGCAGAGCACGCCGCTCGCGTACGTGACGTGGTCGAACTGCCGATGATCGTCGATGCAGATACCGGTTTTGGCAATGCCCTGAACGTGCGTCAGACCATTCGCACGCTGGAACGCAGTGGCGCGGATGCCATTCAGCTCGAGGATCAGATCTCGCCCAAGAAATGTGGTCACTTCAGTGGCAAACAGGTCATTTCGACCGAAGAGATGCTGGGCAAGATCAAGGCAGCCGTCGACGCGCGCGAGGATGACAACGTTCAGATCATCGCCCGCACGGATGCCGCTGCCGTTCATGGCATCGAGCATGCCGTGGAGCGAGCCCGGCGTTTCGCCGAAGCGGGCGCGGATATCCTGTTTATCGAAGCCACCGAAACCCTGGAGGACGTCCGCCGTCTACCGACCCTGCTTAAAACCCCGCAGCTGATCAACATTGTCATTGGTGGCAAGACGCCTACGCTTTCACGCGATGAACTCGAACCCCTCGGCTATGCCATCGTGCTCTACGCTAATGCCGCACTGCAGAGCGCCGTCTGTGGCATGCAGCGGGCGCTGCCGCAACTGCAGCGGGAGGGTCGGCTTGATGAGGACCCACAGCTGATTGCTCCCTTCAGCGAGCGACAGCGGCTGGTCAATAAACCGTTCTTCGATCAACTGGATTCCCGTTACGCACCGCAAGAGTCATGACCTGCCAGGGCTCATGAATCCAGACCGGTCAACTGATATGCGTGGCCTGCAACAGGGCCACGCCTGCTACCCTCTTTCCGGTCCGCCCCGTCACCGAATGCCACAGGGAGTCTTCATGCAGCTGCTTGCCGGTCAGATCGTCAGCCTCATCGCCCTGGCCATCTGCCTGGTCGCCTTCGCCAGCAAGCGCGATGACCGCCTGCTCAGGCTGCTGATCTCGGCCAACGTGGCCTTCACCCTGCAGTATCTGCTGTTCGAGAGCTGGGTCGCAGCAGCCGTGACCACACTGGTGATTCTGCGCATCGTACTGGCGCGCCGACATCCCGGCAGTTATCCGCTCATGGGGGGCGTTCTGGCAGCCACCCTGGCCGTTTCGCTCCTGTTCTGGGAAGGCTGGCTCGATCTGCTGCCGCTGACCGCCGGCATGCTGGGCACGATCGGCATGTTCATGCTGCGCGGCATTCCCATGCGGCTGATGCTGGCCGGTGCAGCGCTGGCCTGGGCACTGACCAGCCTGGCCATCGGCGCCGTGGGCGGCACCGTGGCCGAAACCCTGATCCTCGTCACCAATCTGATCACCATCGCCAGAATGGTGCGCGACCGCCGCGCGCACTCAACGGCCTGAAGGGTGACGAACGCTATTGCCCGGCCTGCTCACGCCCGGAGCCGGTTCGGCCCGAGGCCTTCGGGACAGCACGCCGCGATTCCGAGGGCGCGGCGCTCTGCCACAGCACCCGCAGCGAGAGCATCACGCCGATGGCGACTGTTGCACCGCCCAGCCAGCCGGCCGTGGAAATCCGCTCGCCCAGCTGGAGCGCCGCCCAGAGCATGGTGCAGGGCGGCGTCAGATAGAACATCACCGAGGTCGCTGTAACTCCCTGCAGACGCAGGCTGGCGATGAAGAAGCCGTAACCGCCGAAACTCGACAGCACCACCAGAAAGAGGATGGCCTGCCACACTCCCGGCCCGGTGCGTGGCAGCCCCGGCAGATGGCCCGTCTGACTCACGCTGGCAATACCGAAGATCACGGCTGCCGCCAGCAGCTGCCGCATCAGGCGTTCGATCAGCCCCAGCTGTGCCGGACGATAGGTCGAGAGCATGCTCCCGGCCGTCAGGCTGATCGCCGAAAGGATCGGCAGCGCATACGCCCATACCGGTGCATGCCCCGCCCCACTCATGTCACCCGTGACGCTGATGACCACGCCGAGCGCTGCCAGCAGTGAACCGAGCCAGCCGAGCAGCGCGATGCGCTCACCCAGCATCATGCTCATCACCAGCGCCGCCAGCAGGGGCTGAAGGGCGGTAATCAGCGAGGTAATTCCGGCGCTCACCCCGAGCTCGATGGCAAACACCACCCCCAGCAGATAACCTCCGACGCTCAGGCTGCCGGCTGCCAGCTCCCGCCCGGCGCCACCAAGCGAAAGGCGGGCCCGCTGACCGAACAGGCAGGTGCGCCCGACAAGCAACAGCAGACAGATACCGGCAGCCAGCAGAAAGCGCCAGAAGAAGATGGTGGTCGCCGGCAGCTCGACGCCTGATGCCAACCGGGTACCGATAAACCCCGAACTCCAGCAGATCACCAATCCCGCACTGACCACCAGTGACAGCAGCATTGCCATGACATCACCTCTTGGCCGTGAAAAGTGATTGTCATGCTCGACCTGCCGCCATGATAATAAAATCTATAGTTAATCGACTCATGGTTTAATGATGCTAAACCCATCAACCTGGCGAACGCTGGATATCGACCTGCTGCGCACCTTTCATCTTGCCTGCGCGCTGGGCACCCTGCGTGCCGTCGCCGAACGTCGGCACTTTACCCTCGGTGCGGTCAGTCAGCAGATCAAGCGACTCGAACAGCAGCTCGATCGCCAGCTGCTGCAGCGCTCGCGCACCGGCGTTACCCTGACTGCCGCCGGCGAACAGCTGCGCGCCCAGTCCGCGACCCTGTTGAGCGAACATGATCAGCTGATGGACCGTCTGCTCGATCAGCCCACCGCCGGCCTGGTGCGTCTCGGTCTGCCGGAGGTGTATACGCCGCGCCTGCTCAACGACATCCTGCCGGCACTGGCCGTATCGCATCCGCGCCTGCAGCTGCAGGTGCAGACCGCCAACAGCGGCGAACTGCAGCGCTCGATCGAACAGGGTGCGCTGGATCTGGCGGTACTCGTGACATCGCAGCCGGATGGGGCCGGCATGACGCGGCTGTGGCAGACCCGACCGGTCTGGGCCGGCTCTGCCAGTGCTGCGCTCATCACGGCTGATCCCCTGCCGCTCGCGCTACACCCCATCGACTGCCCCTACCGGGCGCTCGGTCTTGACGCCCTGCAGGCGCTGGGAAGGCGCTGGCACACCGTCTTCGCCAGCGCCAGCGTGGCGGCCATCGAATCGGCCGTGACATCCGGGATCGCCATCAGCGTGCTCGACCGGGCACGCCTGACCCCACAGATGCGCGAGCTCGGCACCGTCAGTGGACTGCCTGCGCTTCCGGAATGCCATGCCTGCCTGATGCGCGCCCCGGCCACAAGTGGCAGCGATACCTCGGCGACCGAGGTGGTCGCGCGCCAGCTGCAGTCCCTCGAGTTCATGCCGTAGGCCGGCTCAGAAGCCGAGCTGAGCTCGCGCGGCAAATGCATTGGCCCGATTATCCGGCCCTCCGGGCCTTGCAGCATCGATCCGGATGTAGTTGGCGGAAAAGCGCACATGGCGGTTGGCGTACCAGTTCACCCCGGCCGTCAGGTTCTGCGCGTGGCCGCCCTGCATGCCATCATCGTTGAGCGCCAGGGTGTCGTAGCGCAGGGCCACCTGCCAGGCACCGTAGGGGTGAATCGGCGTGATGGCGCCGAACGCACCCTTGCCCGGCCGGTAGGCAGACGCCCGGGACTCCCCGGTCAGAAAGTAGCTGGCCTGCACATAACCGCCCCGGGCATCGAAGTGCGACTCCTTCCGCCCGACGCGCTTGTGCACGAACTCTCCCTGCACGGCAAGGGGACCGTGAACCACCGCCACCTGGGCATCACCGGCTGTCACGCTGCGGGCATCGGTGATCGGCGCAAACCCGGTATGGGGCCCGAAGCCGACCAGCCGCTGATTCGTGACATGCGTGCCCGGGCGACTCTTGATCGCCACCCTGTGGCGATCGCCCAGGCTCCGGTACTGACCGGCCAGTCCTGCCAGCACCAGCCGGCGCTGACTGCGCACCGGCGTCCAGACACCCCGGCCGACCACGCTCGCCCCGCTGTCGCCGGCGCTGTCCTCATCCTGCACACGGTTGCCAAAGCCACCCAGCCGAGCCGTCCAGTGCTCACCATGCGAGCCTGCCATGAGGCCGATTCGGCGCTTCGGCACCAGCGCCTCATGGATCATCGCAAACTCCATGAAGGTGGCATTGCGATTACCGTTCAGAAACGCCAGCGAGAAGGGCTGTTTGACATTGCCCACCGTAATGGTGGTCGGCCTGAAGCCGCGATACTGCAGGAAGATATCTTCCAGCTGCCGGTTATCCTCCTTGGCGAAGTTGACCTGAAATTTGTAACCCCAGTCATGCTGAACATGACCTTTCACAATCAGCTTGGCATTGCGCATGTCGGTGCCATTGCCCAGCTCCGTACGATCCTGATCGAACACCGCGCCGTCCGCCTGAATCAGGCCGTGCAACCGAATGGCGAACCGATCATCGGTGCTTTTCAGACCCAAGGCGCCCTCCGTGAGCGTCACACTGGAACCGGCTTCATCGGCGCTGGCCGGCAGCGCCGGTACGCCCGGCCCGAGGGTCGCCCAGAGGCCGAGCAGCGGGGGCAGCAGCCGGCGTGCCTGTCGTGGCAACAGCGTTCTTTTATTGAACGATATAACATCACATCTCATGCAGAACAACTTTTCGGGAAGGGAGTGAATGGCAGGATTGCCGGAGGTTCGGCTACCGCCTGACGATCAGCTCGCGACCGGATGCGCGCGTCGAGCGCTCCGACGCCACCGTGGCCGCCGGGAGGAGAGCCAGCCCAGGGCGTAGATGGCAAAGCTCAGCATCGCGATACAGGAGGAAGCCGGCCAGTTGATGTAGTACGAGGCCGCGATGCCGCCCCAGCTTTCGAGCAGCGCCAGCGTTATGGTCAGCGCCAGCCCCGAGGCGACCCGCCCCGTCCAGGCCTGGGCCGCCGCTGCGGGGCCGATGAAGATGGCAAAGCTGAGCAGCGAGCCGATCACCGGTACCGCCATGGCCGCGGTGGCCCCCAGCAGCAGCAGAAACATCAGGTTGAGCGCCGTGACGGGCAGCCCGCGCCCCCGGGCCGCAGGCGCATTGAGACTGGCAAACCGCAGGGGCCGGAACATGAGTATCAGCAGCGCCATCACCACCAGCGAGGTCACCAGCGTCATGTGCAGCTGTTCGTCGCTGATGCCCAGCACACTGCCGAACAGGATACCGATGGCGGCATCCGCATTGGCGCTGTAGAGATTGACGAACAGGATGCCCAGCCCCAGCGAAAACATCAGGATCATGCCGACACTGATATCCCGCTGGCCGACGTTCTCCCCTGCCAGCGCCATCAGAACCGCAGAGGCCAGCACGAAGCCGAACAGCCCGAGCAGGGGGTCGATGCCCAGCAGCGAGGCGCCCGCGGCACCGGCAAAACCGACATTGCTCAGCGCATGCGCCGCGAACGCCTGGCGCCGCAGCACCACGAAGTAGCCGATCGCCGAACCGGCGATCGCAATGCAGCTCGCCGCGGCGAAGGCGTGGCGCATGAACTGCATCTCCAGCAGCGCGGGCCAGGTCATGCGCACCTCCCGGCATCCCGTGCCATTTCGGCAGCACAGCGCGAGCCCCCCGCTGCCTGATCACGCATCACGAACAGGCGACCGCGCTCGCGTACCACATGCATGGGCACGCCATAGAGCGCACTCAGCACCTCGTCGTTGACGATCTCAGCGATGGTACCGAGTCGACCGCTGCCGCCTGCCAGATAGAGCACCTGATCAGCCACATCGACCACCGGATTCACATCATGCGTGCTGAACAGCACGGTCATCCCGAGGCAATCCCTCAGGTGGGCGGCCAGCGCCACGATCTGCTCCTGAGCGGCCGGGTCCAGCGAGGCCAGCGGCTCATCCATGAGCAGCAGCCGGGGCTGATTGACCAGCGCCTGCGCCACCAGCAGACGCTGCTGCTGACCACCGGAGAGCTCGCCCAGCCGGCGCCGGGCCAGTGCATGGCCATCCACCTGAGTCAGCGCATGATCCACCGCTTGTGCCGCGTCCTTCCGGTGCCAGGAGATCCCCCATCGCCGGGCACGCCACGCCGCCGCCACGAATTCACGGCCGATGAACTGGCCGTCATGCAACAGACGACCGGCCTGCGGCACATAGGCGACCGCCGTGCGGGCCCGGCGCGGCGACTGCCCGAACACATCAAGCTCACCCCGATCAAGCCTCACCAGCCCCAGCAGGGTCTCGAACAGGGTCGTCTTGCCGGACCCATTGGGACCTGCCAGCGCCGTGAAGCTGGCCCCGGGCAGCTCGAATGACAGATCACCGAAGGCATGCTGCGCTCCCCTGCCTGCCGCAATCGCGCGTGCCGTCACTGCGGGTCCATCGGCGGCCATGATCAAGACGCCTCTGCCGCGTTATCCAGGGCCTGCTCGATCGCCCTGAGCTGCCTGATCTGCCACTGGGCATAATTATCACCATGCAGTGGAATCGCACTGACCCCCACCACCGGTACGCCGGCTTCCCTGGCGGTACGGACCTCGCTTTCGGTCAGGCGGTTATGCACCTGCCGGTTATAGATCAGCAGCCGCACCCTGTGCTGCTTCAGCCCCTGCAGGAACTCGCTGACCTGCCGAGCGCTGGGCTGGCTGTTGCGCATCGAGGCAAACTGCACGTCGTGGTACAGGTTTTGATAACCCAGCAACCGGATCATGTAGTTGTAGACCGGTACGGTCGCCGTCACGGTCAGATTCGGATATTCGGCAATCAGCTGCTGTATCTGATCGTAGACAGGCAGTAATTCCTTGCGAAACTGCTCAAGGCCATCGCGGTAGTCGCTCTTGTGCGCCGGATCCTGCTCGATCAGGGCCCGGGTGACCTGACCGGCCGTGGCCAGCATGATCCGCGGCGAATAAAACAGGTGCCAGTTGTTGTCCGCCATGATCATGGCGCTGCCGGCCTCACTGGCCCTGACCACCACTCGCCCCTCTCGGTGGGTACCTTCGAGCAGCGGCTCCATCCAGCCATCGAACCCGGCACCGTTCATGACCACCAGATCAGCGTGCTGCAACTGGCGGCCGATCCGAGGGCTGCCCTTGAACTCGTGAGGATTGACGTCCGGACTGTCCAAAAGCGAAGTCACCCTTACATGCTCGCCCCCGATGGTTTCCACCATGCTGCCGTAGCTGCTTTCGGCGGCCACGACGCTGACACTCGGCTCATCGGCGCCGGCCGGACCGGCCAGACCCAGTGCACCGGCCAGCAGCACTGCCCTGCCGGCCCTCCTGCCGCTTCCCCTGCCGAAGACGAGCGACAAGGCGTTGTTCAGAAAGACATTCATGCCTGGCTCCAATATAAATACGATATAACATAACAAAATATGCGAACCACGGGCCCCGTGCCGAGCCTGGATTCAGGGCATCGGCGGCGCCCGATGCCACTCGCTGCTGGCCACGGCATCATGGGCATGCAGGCTCTCGGCATGCACGACCCGCAGCTGAAAGCCGATCACGCCCTCCTGCGCCTTGAGGGTGTGATGCAGGCGTCGCGCGGCATCCTCGCAGAACATCAGATTCTGACCGTTGGCCAGCGCAAAGGCCTGCTCATCGACCCGCTTGACCGCTGTCTGCAGCGCGGTGCCCAGCGCCTCTTCCACGCCATCGATGATTGCCGGCAGCGGCAGTACTTCGAGCGTCCTCTCCAGCTGCAGCGACAGGTGCGCCTGGCTGCGCTGACTGTGGGGTGTGGCCGGAACCCCCTGCTCACTGCCCAGCCAATCATGAACGGCCTCATGGGTCAGTGGCGTCTCCCGAAACCGCTCGTCGAAGGCCTGCTGGATCAGCTGACGGGCCAGCGCCGCCGAACAGGGGCAGGTCGAGGAGTAGCCGATCGTCAGCTCGAGGGTGACCTGCATCCCCTGCGCATCCTTCCGACAGCGCAGGGTAAAGGGATAGCTCTTCCAGCCCGACAGCGGACTGACCATGGCGGGCCGACTGAGCAGCGCCTCGCCACTCAGATCCACAAAGGCAGTGTCCGATAATCCCTGGTGGGTCTCGAGAAAGGCATCGAGGACGCCTTCCACCGCAGCGATGGAGAGCTCGCGATGCTCCAGCGCCCTCAGCGCCAGGTAGAGACGCGACATGTGCACGCCTCGCGCCGCGGGGTCATCCAGACTGACGCCGGCCGAGGCCCGGCCCACGATCCCCTGGCCCGTCACCTGCAACGGCAGGGCAATCCGTTCCATGCCGACCCGGGAGAGCGCCCCCTGCAGCATCGACGACTCCATGGCAATATCGGGCAGCTCGGTTCGGGTCATGACTCCTGGGTCCTTGCAGATCTCATCAAAGGGCGTAACAGCGGCATCACTTTTCATCAGAGCAGTCATCAGAGCAGTCATCAGCGCCTGGCATCAGCGCCTGGCATCAGTGCCAGGCGGGAAAGGGATCCGGCAGGGTCTGCCAGTGCGCCATGCCCGCAGCCAGCTCGTCATCACTCAACAGGCAGTCATCCAGTGCCTGCCGCATGCGGGATTCATTCAGATGCTGGCCGATGAACACCAGTTCCTGACGCATGTCGCCAAAGGGTTCCTGCCACTGGTCCAGGATCGCTTCCCGGTACTCCGGATCCTCCGGCCAGTGCGCCTCCGGTACGGCCTTCCAGAACATCCCGGCGAAACCGTAATGGGCAATGCCGCCGGCCTGGCTCCACTGCCCGGCAAACCGTGGCCGGGTCGCCAGCCAGTAGAATCCCTTCGAGCGCAGCAGCTTGCCGCCGCACCAGTCCCCATGGATCAGCTCGAAGAACTTCTGCGGATGAAACGGCCGCCGCGCCAGATAGGCGAAGCTCGAAATGCCGTACTCCTCCGTCTCCGGGACATGCGCACCGCGCAGCTCCCTGAGCCAGCCCGGTGCCTGCCGAGCCGTTCGAAGCTGAACCGACCGGTATCGAGCACCCTGTCCAGCGGCACCCGACCATGCGACATGGGCATCAGTTCGGCTTCGGGATTGAGCGAGCGCAGGACGGCCGTCAGTTCCTCCAGCTGCGTCATGTCGAGCAGATCGACCTTGCTGATCAGCAGCACATCGCAGAACTCGATCTGATCCACCAGCAGGTCGGCGACGTTGCGCTCATCCTCCTCGCCCAGACTCTCCCCCGCCTCGGCCAGCGACCGGGCCTCCTGATAGTTCGCCAGGAAGTTCGCGCCATCCACCACGGTCACCAGCGTATCCAGCCGCGCCACCCTCGAGAGGCTCTCGCCCGCTTCATCGGTGAAGGTGAAGGTTTCGGCGACCGGCAGCGGCTCGGAGATGCCGGTGGATTCGATCACCAGGTGGTCAAAGCGCCCCTCCTCGGCGAGGCGGCGCACCTCGACCAGCAGATCCTCGCGCAGCGTGCAGCAGATGCAGCCGTTGCTCATCTCCACCAGGCGCTCCCGGGAGCGATCGAGCGAGACCTCACCCGCTTCGGCCTCGTGCTCCGGCATGCCGCGCACCAGGGCGGCGTCGATATTGACCTCACTCATGTCGTTGACGATCACGGCCACGCGGCGGCCCTCGCGATTGGCGAGGATATGGTTCAGCAGCGTGGTCTTGCCGGCCCCGAGAAAACCGGACAGCACGGTCACCGGTAATGCCTGGCCTGTCTGAGTCATCACTGTTCATCCCGTGTTGCGAGGGTGTACCGCCGGGCCCGAAGCGCCCGGCCGGCGGTTGCGCCGCCGGAAAGGCCCGGGCCATCTCCACGGCCGAAATAAAATACGTTATAACATAACAACTTTCAACGTGGCGCATGCGGATCAAGAAGGTGAACCTGTCGTGGCAGGTTCGGCGGGCGCCTTGTCGGCTAGCCCAGCTTCATCCGCCGGAACCGGGAGGTCTGGGTTACCAGTGCCCCGCCCAGCACCGCCGCGGCGGCGATCAGCAGCTGGTAGCTCGGACGGCTCCAGCCCAGCAGTACCAGCAGGATGGCGGCCATCACCGGCACCAGATAGGTCATCACGCCCAGCAGCGTGGAAGGCCCATGGCGCAGTGCATAGCCCCAGCTCATGAAGGCCAGCCCGTAGGGGCCGATACCGATCAGCCCCGCCACCAGCCAGTCCGTGATCGCCACCGAAGGCGCCGGGCCTTCGAACAGCAGGTGCACCACCAGCGCGATCACGCTGACATGCACAAAGAGGGTGCTGTAACCGCGGTTGGACAAACCGCCGGACTGGCGCAGATAGAGTGAAAACGCGATCCACGAGGCGCCGGCCGCCAGCCCTGCCGCGTAGCCCAGCCAGGAGGTCGAGCTGCCGGTGCTGCTGGAGAGTACCAGCGGCATCAGCCCGATGAAGGCCACCGCCGAGCCCAGCAGGGTCCTGAGCCTGATTCCCTTGCCGGCAAGCCGATCGGTGATCAGCACGAAGCCGAGCGGCCAGGTGTAGGTCACCAGGGTTACTTTCGCCGGATCACCGCTCTGCAGTGCCAGAAAATAACCATAGAGGGCGCCGGTCAGCCCGCCGACCGCCATCAGCCAGTAGTGCCAGCCCTGTTTCGGATCGGTGCCGGAGCGATTCGGCTGCAGCCTGCCGAACAGCTGCGCCAGCGCCGATGCACAGATCATCGCCACCGCCGCCACCAGCATCGGCGGCAGGTCCGCCAGGCTGCGCAGTACCGGCAGGCTGGCCCATAATGACACGGTAAAAACACCCGCCATGACACCGTATATCCTGCCCCTGTCATGCATTGCCGATCTCCCGATGGGTTTGCCTGTAGCGCTTGCTGCCGGGTAGTCTGCGAGCTTCGGTGAGATCGGTGAAACAAAGAGTCGTGATCAAACGATCACGAAACGTGATGGCAACCATGACCCAACACAGACCGCTGGATCTCGTGGTGCTGAAGACCTTCGTCAGCGTGGTGGAAACCGGCGGTTTCACGGCCGCCGCCGAGCAGCTGCACCTGGCGCAATCCACTGTCAGCGCCCACATGAGCCGGCTGGAAGACCTGCTCGATCGCCCGCTGCTGCAGCGCGGGCGACGTACCGCCGCGCCCACCCCCGCCGGGGAGCGGCTGCTGGCGCATGCCCGGGAGATGCTGCGCCAGAACGCGCTGGCCTGGCAGGATGTGCGCAACCAGCGCCTCGATGGCGTGGTACGGCTGGGCGTACCGGATGACTACGTGGTCTATCTGCCCGAGGTGCTGGCCGAGTTCGAGGCCCGCTTCCCCGGGGTGGAACTGGAGGTGCGCTGCGGCCTGAGTGTCGACCTGGTGCGGGATGTGAAGGCGGGCGCGCTCGATCTGGCGGTGACCACCCGCCAGCCGCGAAGCCCCGGTGGCGAGGTGCTCTGGCGCGAGCCCATGGTCTGGGCCGGCTCGCCCGGCCACGATACCCACACCCGCACGCCGCTGCCGCTGGCGGTCTCCCAGGAGGGGGTGTGCATCTTTCGGGAACGGGCGCTGGCCGCACTGGATGCCGCCGGCATGCCGTGGCGCATCGCCTACACCAGCGCCAGCCTTTCGGGGCTGCGCTCGGCGGTCCGGGCGGGGCTGGCAATCACCGTACTGACGCCCTCGATGGCCGGCAGCGAGCTGCGCATTCTGGAAACCACCTCGGGGCTCCCCGAACTGCCGGTCACGGAGATCACCCTGCACCGCAGCCCCGGCCGCCCCAGCGAAGCCGCCCGCCAGCTGGCCCTGCGCCTGCAGGAGCGCCTGGCTGCTGCCTGATCACCGTTCGCTTCAACCGGTGGCTGATGCCGGCATCAGCAGCGAGGCGCCGAGGCCCCACATCGTCAGCCCGATCACCCCATCGAGCACCCGCCATGCCACAGGCCGGGCAAAGACCGGGCGCAGCAATGAAGCGCCATAACCGAGCGTGAAGAAGAACACCACCGAGGCCAGCGTGGTGCCCAGGGCAAACGGCCACTGCGCTTGTGCATAGCGGGTCGAGACCGAACCGATCAGCACCACGGTATCGAGATAGACATGCGGGTTGAGCCAGGTCATCGCCAGGCAGAGGCCCAGCGTGGCCAGCAGCGAGGCGGGTGCCGCCTCCCCCGGCAGCAGGGCCGCGCTCCGGTAGCGGGCCGCCCACAGGCTGCGCGCTCCATAGCAGAACAGAAACGCCGCCCCGGCGTAGCGCAGCCACATCGCCAGCCACCCGAACCGTTCGACCAGCGCGGCGAAGCCGAACACCCCGGCCAGGATCAGCACGGCATCGGAGAGAGCGCAGACCACGCAGATCCACAGCACATGCTCGCGGCGAAGCCCCTGGCGCAGCACGAAGGCGTTCTGCGCGCCGATCGCCAGTATCAGCGATAACCCCAGTCCGAAGCCGGCCATGAATGCGTGCATCGTGAATTCCTGCTGCCCCGTGGTGGCCCATCCCGACTGCCCTGCCCGGCAATGCCGAGCGGCCTGAAGCTTATCCGGGCAACCATCGGCCGACCAACGACAACTCGTAATGGGGTATCAGCCCGCCTGATGGTTGCGGTGCTTTACGCAGTGCGGGCACGGCAGGATCATGGCTACAGGCCCATGCACGGACTCATGCCAGAGGTGGCGTGACAGGGCCCATCCGGGGGGGCAACAGGCAGGGAGGCAGCGGTGCCCACGTCGAATCATCAGCTGAGCGACCACTTTCCGGGGTTCGAGAACATCGAGGCCTGGGCCATCGGCTGGAGCCGCACGCGTGAAACGCTGCCCCCGACCCGGCACGACGGCTACCTTCACATCCGGGTGGGCGCGCTCAGACAGCAGGCGCGCTACATCATGACCACGCCGGACCCCGTGAGGGTACGCGCCCTGATCGCGCGCATTCACGAGCCCCACGTTTATATCAAGCTGTTCGCACCGGCCGCCGTGGTCACCCCGTTGCTGCCCGAACCCTGGCAGCTCGACCCGCCGGTCCAGCTGATGACCACCGCGCTCTCGCCGACAGCCGAAGCCCCTGCCCGGCCCTCGGGGTATCGGGCCACCGTGACTTCGCACGAGCACTTCACGGCCATCGAGATCGAAACACGCCATGGCGAACTGGCCGCCAGCGGCCGCCTTGCGCTGGCGCGCGATTACGCCATCTTCGACCAGATCGAAACGCACAGGGCCCACCAGCGCCGGGGGCTGGGCCGACACGTGATGCAGGTGCTGGGGAATATCGCGTGCGACCATGGCGCCCACCGCGCCCTCCTCGGCGCTTCCGAAGAGGGCCAGGCGCTCTATCGTCATCTCGGCTGGGAGAATCTGGCACCGATCTCGTCGATTGCGCGGAAGGTGGCGGGTTGAGGGGGCGGGCATCGGATTGCCACCATTCATGGTGGTCACCCGAAGTTCGATCGCGAAAACCATTGCACAATGAGCGATGCAGTTTTTTCATGACGATCACTCTCTGATCGTCAGCTTGTCTGCCGAGCACTTAATCTGTCATGCGTATCAGCACAACTTCACGTAACATGACGTAAAAAAGAAGTAGCTGATTTATAAGACCAGGCAGGAAAGCATCATGGGCAAGCAGGGTTTAAGCGAACGCGACATCTGTACCAAGTACATTACGCCGGCCATTCAGCAGGCAGGCTGGGATATCCAGACCCAGGTCCGAGAAGAGTACTCCGTCAGCGATGGCCGTATCATGGTGCGCGGTCGGCTCCATACTCGTGCTCGACCGCGCCGTGCAGATTACGTCCTGTGCTTTCAGAGAAACCAGCCCATCGCGGTTATCGAGGCCAAGGATGCCGGTCACTCTCTGAGCCATGGCATGCAGCAGGCGCAGGCATATGCGGAAAAGCTCGATGTTCCTTTTGCCATCAGCTCCAACGGTAGCGGTTTCCTGTTCGCAGACCCACACGGCCTGGTGTTTGACCAAGCCGAAACCGAACTGACGCTTGACGAGCTGCCGGGGCCGGAAGTGCTCTGGTGCGGTTATCGCCGCTGGAAAGGACTGGACGACGAAACCCGGCCTGTCGTGGAGCAGCCCTTTTATGATGATGGCAGCGGCCGCGCACCCCGCTACTACCAGATGGTCGCGATCAACAGGACTGTCGAAGCCATCGCCCGAGGGCAAAATCGCCTGCTTCTGGTCATGGCGACAGGCACCGGCAAGACCTACACCGCCTTTCAGCTGATCTGGCGACTGTGGAAGTCAAGGCGCAAACAGCGCATTTTGTTTCTCGCCGATCGCAATATCCTGGTCGATCAGACCAAAAGCGGCGACTTCAGGCCGTTCGGTGCGGCCATGACCAAAATCACCAAACGCAAGGTCGAAAAGTCGTTCGAAATCTACCTATCGCTGTATCAGGCGGTCACCGGCAGCGAAGAAGAGCAGAACATTTACCGGCAATTCAGCCCGGATTTTTTCGACCTGGTCGTCATCGACGAGTGCCATCGCGGCAGCGCGGCAGAAGACTCTGCATGGCGCTCGATTCTTGAGTACTTCAACGGCGCCACACACATTGGATTAACCGCAACGCCCAAGGAGACTACTGAGGTTTCCAACATCCACTACTTTGGCGAGCCGATCTACACCTACTCGCTCAAGCAAGGCATCGATGACGGCTACCTGGCGCCCTACAAGGTCATTCGTGTCGATCTGGATCGGGATCTTCAGGGATGGCGACCGAATGAAGGCCAAACCGATATTCACGGTGAGCTGATCGAGGACCGCATCTATAACCAACGCGATTTCGACCGCAACCTGATTCTGACTCAGCGTACAAAGCGGGTCGCCCGCACCGTGACCGACTATCTGGCCCAGACCGACCCGATGCAGAAGACCATCGTCTTCTGCGAGAACATTGACCACGCCAAGTGGATGCGAAAAGAGCTGGTTAACCTCAACCCTCAACAGGTCGCCAGAAACCACAAGTACATCATGCGCATTACCGGCGACGAGCAGGTGGGCAAGGCCGAGCTGGATCACTTCATTGATCCCGAGGAGCCTTATCCGGTTATCGCCGTCACCAGCAAACTGATGACCACCGGCGTTGATGCCAGAACCTGCAAGCTGATCGTGCTGGACCAAAACATCCGCTCGATGACCGAGTTCAAGCAGATCATCGGCCGCGGTACGCGTATCGATGAAGCCCACAACAAGTTCTGGTTCACCATCCTCGACTTCCGCAAGGCCACCGAGCTGTTTGCCGATCCCAAATTCGATGGCGATCCGGAAAAGGTATATGTACCCACAGACAATGATCCGCTGCTGCCACCCGATAATGAAGACGACGATACCGGCAACAGCGACGATAGCTCTGAAGGAGGATCTAACCCCTCCGACGACGACACTATCGTTGACCCACCCGAATCCCCTTACGGTGGTGGCGACGAGCCTCCCGGCGGAGTTGGCGAATCTCCCAGTAAGTATATCGTCGATGACGTCAGCGTTTCCGTGCTCGGCCAGCGCGTGCAGTACCTCGGCCCGGACGGCAAGCTGATTACCGAGGAACTGACCGACTACACCCAGAAAACAGTGAAGGCGCACTACGCCACCCTGAACGACTTCCTGCGCCGCTGGGAGGAAAGCGAGCGCAAGCAGGCGGTGCTGGATGAGCTGGCCGAACAGGGCGTGTTCTGGGAAGAGCTGATGGCCGAAGTTGAAAAGCACCTGGGGGATGCACCGGATCCGTTCGATGCCATCGTTCATATCGTCTATGACCAACCTGCACTGACCCGCCGTCAGCGCGCCACCAAAGCGCGACAGTCAGATTACTTCACGCGGTTTGAGGGCCAGGCCCGCGCCGTACTGGATGCTCTGCTCGACAAGTACGCCGACAGCGGTGTGACCATCATCGAAGATACCAAGGTGCTGAATCTGGCCCCGCTGGACCAGCTGGGTACGCCCGTGGAACTGGCTCAAGCCTTTGGTGGCAAGTCAGCCTATCAGCAGGCGGTGAAGGGACTCGAAGCGCGCATCTACGCCGGTTAAAAACCAAGGCAAGGAAGTTTTATGCAATATGCAGATATCGTGATCGGCGGTTGCGCGACGAGCTGTGATCACCCCCTGACGATCGGCGGTCATAACGTTGGTTTTTTAATCCAACCACTCAAGGAACACTGCGACTTTAAGCAAAGCAGCAATCGAAAGGCCTGGTGCCTGTCATTTTTTCAGGACAGCGCTTTCGAGCGTACTGTAACTGTCTTTTTCAAGGATACACCCGATAATCTGCATGACCCCAAGGCATGGTGGATCAACACCGAAGACCAACCGGATCATCATCGCTTTGAAGAAAATGTATCCCTATTTCTTCGAGGATCCAGGACCAAACGACTAAATGAATCTGTATATTGCAAGCAGGAAACCAGACTTGTCGTCGACAAGAAAAACATGGTGCTTTTCTGCAACAGTCATAAGCAATTCGAACGTGCCGTTGTTTGCCAGGCGCTGGCATTAGCGTACAAGAATGCCCTGATCACCGGCATGCATGAATTGACGCAATGTATCAAGTCCAACGATGAGCAACATCTGATCAAACTGTATGAAGACATGCTGCGCTTTAAGGAATCGCTGATCAATTCGTCTCTGAGCGGTTGAAGGGCTCAGAGTGGCACAACCATCGCGTCAGCGATCATTTTCTGACCACCTCAGGTGGTCCGT
>NZ_RBIN01000006.1 GCF_003633775.1 Kushneria sinocarnis | reverse complement strand
CCATGCCGAACTCGGCAGTGAAACCGCTCAGCGCCGAGGGTAGTGTGGGGACTCCCCATGCGAGACTAGGTCATCGTCAGGCACCCCTTCCGAAAAGCCCCGGCCCCATGGTCGGGGCTTTTTACTGTCCGGCTCATGGCCGGGCCGGCCACGCCCGGCGGGCGCTCGTTGCCGGCGCCTGTCCCACATCCGGCCGCGCTGGTACGTGACATGAGAGGACAGGATTATCGGATGATCCGAACATGAGTACTGCCCATGAGTACCACGGTTGCCAGTGAGCTGCTGTTCTATTGTCGCGCCGGTTTCGAGGCTGATCTTGCCGAAGAGCTGAGCGAAAGGATGGCTCTGGCCGGTTGGCCCGGCTATCCCGTGGCACGCTCGGAAAGCGCGTTGGTGCGCTGGTGCCATACCGGCGCCGGGCGGATCAACGAGGCGCAGCGCGCCGTGCCTCTGGTCGATCTGGTCTTTGCCCGTCAGTCCCTGCTGGCATTGGCACCACTGGAAGAGCTGTCACGTGAGGATCGCATCACGACCATCGTGGAGCACGTGGTTGCCAGTGGCTGGAGTTTCGAGCGACTGCAGCAGGAGACGCCCGATACCAATGAGGCGAGGGCGCTGAGCGGACTGATGCGTTCGCTGCAGCAGCCGCTGGAAAACGTACTGAAAAAACGCGGCGCTCTGCGACGCAAGGCCGGCAAGCGCTGGCTCCATCTGTGCTGGACCGAAGGAGACCGGGTGCAGATCGCCATGAGCTTCCCCGGCAATCGTAGCGATCATCCCGGTGGAATACGCCATCTTCGCTTCCCGAGCGGGGCGCCAAGTCGTTCCACACTGAAGCTGGAAGAGGCCTGGCACACCTTTATCCCGACCGAACGCTGGTCACGGGTACTCAATGACAGCTGCTGGGCCGTGGATCTGGGCGCTGCCCCGGGAGGCTGGAGCTGGCAGCTGGTACAGCGCGGGATGTCGATCTATGCCATTGATAACGGTCCGATGGACGCCGGGTTGATGGCCACCGGCCAGGTCGAGCATCTGCGTACGGATGCCTTTCGCTGGCAGCCACCGCATGCAGTGGAGTGGCTGGTGTGTGATATCGTGGAGCAACCTTCCCGGGTGGCGGCCCTGATGGCTGACTGGCTGACTGCCGGCTGGTGCCAGCGGGCCGTATTCAATCTCAAGCTGCCGATGAAGCGGCGCTGGCCGCACGTGCGGGAGGCACTCGGACTGCTTGACCGGCGTTTGCAGCAGTCCGGCATGGCGGCGGTGGTTCGATGCCGTCATCTCTACCATGACCGCGAAGAGGTTACGGTACTGGTCGAGCCGTCATCGGAGCAGCGGGAGTGATTCGAGCACGACACGGAGAGCATCATGAGTGAGCAACCGGTATGCGATGCCACGCTGGATACCTGCGGTCTCTACTGTCCCGAGCCCATCATGATGATGCACAACAAGGTGCGTGACATGAGTGCAGGCCAGATCCTGGAAGTACTGGCCACCGATCCGGCAACCACGCGGGATATTCCGAAGTTCTGCAGTTTTCTCGGTCACGAGCTGATTCATCAGGACGATGACGAGACGCAGTATCGCTATTATATCCGCCTGACCGGATAGCGAGCCGGACGAGTGTGCAGGACTCGTCCGGGTCAGTGGTGAGCGGCTGATTCAGGCACTTTCAACCATCATGGCCAGCGCCTCGAGCGTTTCGGGATCCTGCTCCCGGATGCGGTTGGCAATGGCCCGCTGAAAGAAATAGACAATGCTGTGCCGGTCCTCGGCGGCATAGAGACAGTCGTCACCCGGCAGCACGGGAGTCTGGATCGGCTGTGACTCGTCCAGCAGCAGGGCTTCGATGCGACCGTCACTGCGAAGCTGCCAGCCATGGACCTGCTTGAGCTGCCACGGCGTGTCATCCGTCTCGTGACACAGGGCATGGGTGCCCTGGGTATCGGGCAGCAGCTGGAGCGGAATACCGGCTTCGCAGGGCTCGTAGTCGAAATAGGCTGCGGCATGCTCGAGTTCCAGCAGCTTGTGCGCAGGCGGCGCATCCAGCAGCTCTTCCGTTTCCGGATCACGATAGCCCACAAAGCAGCCGTGCTCGGGATCATCGATCTCATGGCAGGGGCGGAGCGTATCAAGCCACGGCACCATGCCGACCACTTCGCCGTTGCCCCGCATGGCCCATGCCAGTACCGGCATGGTGTAGAAGGCTTCCTCATCGGCAGACAGCCGATAGAGCATTTCCAGTCCATCCAGTTCGGGCGCCAGGCGCACGATTCGTCGAGAAGCTCGGAGGCGTTCGCGCATGGCCGCCATATCGATCACTCTGGCCGGCCGCGAAGAAGACATTACCTGGCTCATGAGAAGCCTCCTTGTCGACTGTCGGAGTTGTGATGACTACCTCGACCGGATGCCTGTCCTTCACCGAAGACCGCAAAAGGAAGTGACAGTCCGGTATTCAGGCAACCCACATCTGCACTATTAGCACAGCGTCGACCGAAAAGTTAAGCGTCTTTGTGCTCCGTGGGGCCGCTCTCCGCAGCAGGCGTCATCCTGGTCATCGTGTGTCGTGCGGTATGCCATAACCGCCAGCCCAGCAGCAGGGCTGCCACACTGAGCCCGGCAATCAGCCCCAGCCAGTAGCCGTAAACCCCCAGTCCGCTGAAATGGCCGGCCCAGCCCCGGCCCAGCAGATGCCCCCCGCCAAGACCGACGATCCAGTAGGCGAACAGGGTAATGGCCATGATGATCCGGGTATCCTTGTAGCCCCGCAGGGCACCCGCCATGCTCACCTGCAGCGCATCGGAGAACTGATAGAGTATCGCCAGCAGGATCAGCTGGCCG
The DNA here is from genome assembly GCF_003633775.1 of Kushneria sinocarnis. Taxonomy (GTDB): domain Bacteria; phylum Pseudomonadota; class Gammaproteobacteria; order Pseudomonadales; family Halomonadaceae; genus Kushneria; species Kushneria sinocarnis. The sequence continues at coordinate 308,269 of NZ_RBIN01000006.1, read as the reverse complement.
GCCAGCGCACGCACCTCCGGATTGGCGCTGTAGAACGCCACGATCCGGGAGCCGCCCAGCAACAGCACGATATCGATCAGCAGGGCGGCGATCAGGGCGCAGCCGACGCCGTTGAAGGCAACGAAACGGGCCTGTTCGGGGGCGTTGCGACCGATGGCATTGCCGACCCTGACGGTCAGGGCCATGCCCAGCGAGAGTGGCAGCATGAACAGCAGCGACGTGAAATTCAGCGCCACCTGATGGGCAGCCACCACGATGCTGCCGAAGCCGGCCACGAACAGGGCGATCAGGGTGAACAGGGTCACTTCGGTAAAGATGGCGACCCCGATCGGCAGGCCGACCCGCAGCAGTTCAGCGATCCGGCCCGGTTGCGGCAGGGCGGGCGCCGTCCAGAGCGTGACGGTGCGATAGGCTCGCGCATGGCGGGTATACCACACCATGCTCAGGCACATGACCCACATGGCGATCGAAGTGGCCACGCCGCAGCCGACCGCCCCCAGCGCCGGCAGCGTCTGCAGCCAGTCCGGGGTCGCCGCGCCGAGCAGTAGCGTGACACCGTCACCGCCATGGATCAGCAGATAATTGCAGGGGATGTTGACCAGCAGTCCGATCAGACTGATCAGCAGCGCCGGGCGGGTGTGGTTCATGCCATCGGAAAAGGCGCGCAGTCCCTGATAGAGCGCCATGCCGGGCAGGCCCGGCGCTACCGCGTAAAGGTAGTGTGTGGCAAGCCCGGCGACCTCGTCCGGAACTGCCATGACGCCGAATACCGGTGCCGCCAATCCATGCAGCAGCAATGCACTGCCCAGCCCGAGTGCCAGAGCGACCCAGAGTGCCTGGTGTACTGCAGGCCGAATGTCGGTATAGCGGGTTGCCCCGAGGTGCTGGGCAACGATGGGCGTAAGGCCCATCAGGGTGCCGGTCATGAACAGCATCAGCGGCACCCAGAGGCTGGCGCCGACCGACACCGCCGCCAGATCGGCAGCGCTGGCCCGGCCGGCCATCAGGACATCCACCGTACTCATGCCTGCCTGAGCCAGCTGGGCGCCCAGGATCGGCAGGGCGAGCTGCAAGAGCCCCTGGCTCTCGACACGGCTGCGTCGAATCAGTGAAGATGACACCACGACAGTTCCCGGCTGAATGGGGACGCAGAGTCTAGCAGAGCGCAGCCTGTCTACCGAGACCATCGAACGCCGCATGAACCCCTTGAGCCACCTCTCCCTGACGTCCGAGCCGATGACTACCGCCGTACTGCCCGAACCGGAAGCCGAGCAGCTGATGGTACTGTTCGATACCCTGTTTGAAGCCCGCTATCACACCAGGCTGATATGTGGTGACGAAGAACCGCTCTATCGCCCGGCTGCAGGCGATAAAGCGGCCGAAATCATTTTCGCCCACGGCTTTTTTGCCAGTGCCCTGCACGAGGTCAGTCACTGGTGCATCGCCGGCCCGCGCCGGCGCCAGCTGGAGGATTACGGCTACTGGTATCTGCCGGATGGACGCGATCAGGCCGCCCAGCAGGCCTTCGAGCAGGCCGAGGTTGCGCCCCAGGCGCTCGAGTCGCTGTTCTGCGAAGCCTGTGAGCGGCGCTTCAACGTCAGCGTGGATAATCTCGATGGCAGTGCCGAGGTGGATCGCGAGGCGTTCGCCGGGCGAGTGCGGGCACGCGCCGAACGCTACCGGCACGAGGGCCTGCCGCTGCGTGCCGGCGCCTTTCACCGGGCGCTGACGGGCTGCTTTGGCGAGGGCGCGCCGCCCACAGAGGCGGCGCGCGAAGCCGGGTGCTGGCTCGATAGCCAGCGCTAGCCCCGGCCGGCGTTACTCCTCGTCCGCATCCGGACCGAAGCCGGCGCCGGGCAGGGCGCCGCTGTCATCCTCGTCCTGAAAGCGCATGTGCAGGGTCAGCATGACCTGCAGTTCATCCTCGGCACGCAGCGGTTCCAGTCCCAGTTCATTGAAGAGCTCGCCGCGCTGTTCGCGCCACTCGTCCTCGGGCAGCTCCTCATAGAGCTGCTCGGCCGGCATCAGCTCGACGAACGGCTCGGTCCCGCAGCTGGCAAACAGGCTGGCCAGGATGGCCTGCTCATCCACGACACCGGGCGTGTGCAGCGTGGCGCCGTGATAGTCCGCTTCCAGCTCGCGAATGACCTCCAGGGTCGTCAGGCCAAGCGTGTTGAGCTGCTCTTCGCTGTAGTCGCCGAAACTGACGCTGTCATCCTCGAGCCAGCCCGGGTCGGGCTGAATCAGGGTCTGCTTGATGCGACCATCCGGCAGTGACCAGGCGATGGCCACCGGCAGCTCGCCGTCGCCGGCTTCAATCGCCAGGAACCCCGGAAGATCGATGTCGGAAGCGCCGGTATCGGCATTCAGGGCAGTGTCATCCATGGGTGCGAACCTCATCGAGTCCGAAAAAGCGTCGGGCCGTGGTGGTGGTGGCATGAGCCAGCTGCGCTTCTTCGATGCCGCGACAGGCGGCAATCTCGCGCACGATCCAGGGCAGCAGCGCGGGCTCATGACGCCGTCCCTTGAGTTTGGCGGGCAGATTGCGCGGCAGCAAATAGGGGCAGTCGGTTTCGACCATCAGCCGATTCAGCGGAATGTCGTTGACCGCCTCGCGCAGATGCTGCCCGCGGCGCTCGTCACAAAGCCAGCCCGTCTGGCCGATGTGCAGGTCAAGATCCAGATAGCCGTGCAGGGTTGCCTGTTCGCCGGTAAAGCAGTGCACCACGGCCGGGCCGATATCATCCCGCCAGTGCCTGAGCATTTCGAGCATGTCATGTCCGGCCTCGCGCTCGTGCAAGAACAGCGGGCGGCCGCTTTCGGCAGCCAGTTCCAGCTGCGCTTCGAAGGCCCGGCGCTGCACGCTGCGCGGGACCAGATCCCGATGATAATCGAGGCCGCACTCGCCGGCTGCCACGGTGGCCGGCTGGGCGAGGGCATGGCGGATGTGATCGGCCAGCTCGGCATTCCACTGGTCGGCGTGATGGGGATGAACACCGGCAGTGGTATGCAGTGCGACGCCATCGGCACCGCGTTCGCACAGTGCCAGCGCGGCATCGATGCTCTCGCGGTCGGCTCCGGTCAGGATCAGGGTGGTAACGCCGGCTTGACGAGCGCGTGCGATGACATCATTCAGATCGGCGCTGAAGCTTTCATGGGTCAGATTGGCACCGATATCGACCAGCGGTGCCGGTGACGTGAATTGCAGGGCGTCGGGCAGCATGGATCCTTCCATCGGGTAAATGGCAACGGTTGTGCGTATAGCGCTCCCAGTCTGGCTGATCATGGCGCCGTCGTCAGATGCGTTTGGCACCAACCCGACCGATCAATACGCTACAATGGGCCGTTCATATTACTGTGACCGTGGACGCAACGCATGCTGCTGAAACTGGAAGGCCTGCAACTCGCCTATGGCACCCAGACCCTGCTGGATGGTGCCGATCTGACCCTGGAGCGGGGCGAGCGACTGGCGCTGGTCGGACGCAACGGTACCGGCAAGTCGACGCTTTTGTCGCTGATTGCCGATACGGCCCAGCCGGATGGAGGCAGTATCTGGCGCATGGCGGGCTTGCGCGTCGGTACGCTCGAGCAGGCGCTGCCCGATGCAGAGGGTCGTCGCATCTTCGATGTGGTCGCCGAAGGCCTGCCGGAAACCGGTCGCCTGCTGACGGAATACCAGCGCCTGATCGAGTCGGACGAGCCCGACATGAATCGTCTGGCCGCCCTGCAGTCGGAGCTCGAGGCGATGGACGGCTGGTCGTATCACCAGCGCATCGATACCGTGCTGACCCGTCTCGGGCTACCGTCCGACATGTCGATGGAGGGCCTGTCCGGTGGCTGGCGTCGACGCGTGGCGCTGGCCCGGGCGCTGGTGGCCGATCCGGATGTACTGCTGCTGGATGAGCCGACCAACCATCTCGACCTCGATACCATCATGTGGCTCGAGGAGCAGCTGTTGCAGTTCAGCGGTGCCGTCCTGTTCATTACCCACGATCGGGCATTTCTGAAGCGGCTGGCCACCGGCATTCTGGAGCTCGACCGCGGACGGCTGGGGCGCTATCCGGGCAACTACGAGCGCTACCAGGAGCAGAAGGATCACGAGCTCGAGGTCGAAGCGCGCGAGCGTCAGGAATTCGACAAGAAGCTGGCCGCCGAGGAGCGCTGGATTCGCCAGGGCATCAAGGCGCGCCGTACCCGTAACGAAGGGCGGGTACGCGCGCTGCAGCAGATGCGCAGCGAACGCAGCGAACGCCGCGAACGCCAGGGCCGGGCGCGCATGCAGCTCGACAGCGGCGAGCGTTCCGGCCAGCGCGTGGTCGAGCTCGAGGGGGTCAGCCAGCGCTTCGATGATGACTGGGTCATCCGCGATCTCTCGCTGGAAATCCAGCGCGGCGACCGGATCGGTCTGATCGGCCGCAACGGTGCCGGCAAGACCACCCTGCTGAAGATCCTGCTGGGAGAGCAGGAGCCGACCGAAGGGCGGGTTCGCATGGGCACCAATCTGCAGGTGGCGTATTTCGATCAGCTGCGTGCCGGGCTCGACATGGAAGCCAGTGTCCTGGATAACGTGGCCGGTGGCCGGGATCATGTCACCGTGGGCGGGCGTGACCGCCATGTCATGGGCTATCTGCAGGATTTCCTGTTTTCGCCGGAGCGGGCGCGCCAGCCGGTCCGGGCGCTCTCCGGCGGTGAAGCCAACCGGCTGCTGCTGGCACGCCTGTTTACCCAGCCGGCCAACGTACTGGTCATGGACGAGCCGACCAACGATCTCGATGTCGAGACCCTGGAGCTGCTCGAGGAACTGCTGCTGCAATTCGAGGGTACCCTGCTGCTGGTCAGCCACGACCGTGACTTCATGGATAACGTGGTGACCAGCGTGCTGGCCTTCGAAGGGGACGGACAGGTCCGGGATTACGTCGGTGGCTACAGCGACTGGGTGCGTCAGGGGGGCCGCCTGCCGCCGGCGCCCGGCGAGCTTGATCGTCGCGTTGCAACTACCGAGGCGACTTCGCAGCCACCCGAGGAGCGTCCGGCTGCAGACAGGACCTCTTCCGATCACGCTTCCGGCAATCGTCGCAGGCGGGGTTCTTCCGGCAAGCTCACCTCCAGGCTGCAGCGCGAGCTCGATCAGCTGCCGGCGACCATCGAGCGGCTGGAAGCCGAGGTCGCCGAGCTGGAGCGTGAAGTCGGCGATCCCGGCTTCTATCAGCAGGAGAGTGAGAGGATCACGACCCGGCTGGCAGCGCTGTCGGAAAACCAGGCGGAACTGGACAGTGCGATGGAGCGCTGGATGGAGCTCGAGGCGCAGCGCGAAGAGGGCTGAACGAAAGCGGCAGCGCCCCGGTCACCGAACCGGGGCGCTGGGAACAACGGCAGGCCGGGCGATTACTCTGCGGTCTCGCCCTCGGCGCCAACCCGCACTGCCAGGACGTCGCAGCAGGCGCCATGCAGCACGCCGGTCGAGGTGGAGCCCAGCAGCAGGGCGAAGCCGGTGCGGCCATGAGAGCCGACCACGATCAGATCGACGCTGTTGGCCTTGGCAAAGCGATGAATCTCGGCATCCGGCATGCCGACCACGACGTGCTGATCCGCACGCGGTATGTCGTAGGGATCGGCAACCTCGGCCAGCCGTTCGCGGGCATGGTCATCCAGCTGGTCCTGGATGCTGGTCAGATCCATCGGGATATCGCCGCCGTAGGCAAAGCCCAGCGGCTCCAGGGTGTGAATGATGGAAATCTTGGCATCACTGTTGCGTCGGGCGACCGGGAGGGCGCGTTCCAGTACCCGTTTCGAATCCGGGGTCAGGTCCACGGCCACCAGAATGTGGTGATAATCCTGACTCATCGCTGTTTCCCCCTTGCTGTCCATCCGTCGGGCCGGGTTCGGCCCTGTCTATATCCGTGAACCCGAAACGGCTCACCGGGCGAGTATCGGATGGATCAGGTCTCAGAGCAATGCGACGATACGTCACCAATGGCGCAGGCCACGGGACTCGTCGCTGTTACTGGGGGCACGAGCGTGTCAGCAGGCGCTGGCCGTTCTGCTCGATTCGATCCAGCAGCTTTTCGAGCTGATCCTGCTCTTCATCGGGAATATCCGCGAGCATGGCGGTCCGGGCCTCGTTGACCACCACCTCGATCCGTTCCAGCAGGGGGGTGGCCTGCTCGGTCAGATAGACCAGCTTGGTGCGCCGATCCTCATCGCATGAGCGGCGCTCGATCAGGCCCTGCTGGGAGAGCTGATCCAGGGTGCGTACCAGAGAGGGCGCTTCCACCCCGATGGTCCGTGCCAGGTCACACTGGGCCTGGCCATCGCCGTGATGACGCAGGTGATACAGCGTAACCCAGCGGGTCTGGGTCATGCCCAGCGGTGCCAGACGCTGATCGATGATGGCTCGCCACACGCGGGGGACCCGCGACAGCTTAAGGCAGAGGGATTCGTGCATCAGGGGTCGGCTGGTTGTTGATAGAAGCCCAATTGTCACGAATCAGGCGGCGGCCTTGCAAGCAGCAGCAGCGATCAGTCGACGAAAAGGGCTCGTTCAGTGTCCGGTCGGCGCGCTGCGGTCGCCTTCCATGCCGGCCGGATGGAGCCAGCCGATGCCGGGCGGTGTGCGCAGATGACCATCTGCCTGTTCGACCCCGGCCTTGCTGGTGCCGACCCGGAAGCGGATAACCCCGATCTGCTGACCGGCGTCGGTAACCACATCGATGCGCCAGTGACCGGCCACATCGCGACCGAAATTCCGCTTGTGCGACCAGGCACGATAACCGTGGCCGGGCACACCACGAATGGTCAGGGCAATGCGGTCCACCACTTCACCATCGTGACGCCAGACATGATAGATGCGCTCATTGAGCCCGCGGGGGGCATGAATGGCGGTATAGGCATAAAGCCCCCGACTGCGCACGGCTTGCGCGGTCAGTGGCATCGTGCCCCGTGGCCTGCGGGCCGATTCGTCGAAGGCGGGTGAGAGCGCGCTGGCGTCGATCCACAGGGTTGCCGGTGGTATCCAGCCACGACTTAGCCAGGTGCCGGCTCCCAGCAGCACGGCCAGGCCGATCAGTGCCAGCCAGCTGATGATGCCTCGCGGATGAAACAGGTTGGCCAGACTGGGCAGGCTGACCACCGGCAGGGCCAGCGCTGCCAGCAGCAGGCTTTCGCCGGTGGTCAGATGGATCAGCAGGGGCAGCGATACCAGCATCAGTACCAGTACGCAGAGACCATGGAAGGCGAAATAGAGCCAGCGGTGGCGCTCGGCGAGGGCGAAGTAGCAGGGGTCGAGGACCGAAACCAGTGCTGCAAGCAGCAAAAGCCCGGTAAACACTGCCTGCGGGCTGGTCCAGACAGTGGTCACCAGAAAGAAGGGCAGGCAGAAGAACAGGGTCTCCTGGTGAGTCATCTGGGTCAGAAAGGTGGTGACCATGCGCGGCAGCTTCGAGCGGGCGTTGCTCGGCTTACGCCACTGCCAGAGCGCTTCGAGGGTCAGAGCAAGCCAGGTGACCAGCAGCGCCACGGCCAGCCAGGCGCCCAGTGTCTGCTGGCGGTTGACCAGCAGGAAGCTGAAGATGCCGCTGCCGAAGCTGATCAGCGGCCACAGCCGCTGATAGCGTCCGAGACGCTGCCAGAGGGTATTCAGCCATTGTGGCAGGGCAGGCGAGGTCAGCATGGCAACGGTGATCGGCTCAGGGGTGGTTCAGGGCTCGACCCGATAGGCATCGGACCATTCGGTCAGCGGTCCACGGCTGCCGGCCAGGGTCAGTGCCAGATCGGTGATCGCCGGCCAGACCGGCAGCCCGGCACTGCCCTTGATCGAAAGATCGAGCCGCTGGGAAAACAGCAGCAGCTTCTGCAGGCGCTTGATCGGCAGTCGCCGCAGGGCCTGCTGGTAGTGCGGGCGGCGCTTGTCGGGAATCATCGGGCGCTGGGACTTGCAGGCGTGCTCGATGCTCTGGCCCTGATCGAGATGCTGGCGGATCGAAATCAGCAGGCGCAGTTCGCGGGTGATCGCCCAGAGAATGACCGGTGGCTCGACGCCTTCGCCCTGCAAGCCGGTAATGATGCGCACGGCGCGCTCCGGTTCACCCTTCAGACAGGCTTCATTGAGCGTGAAGACATCGAAGCGGGCGCTGTCTTCCACACCGCTGGCGACATCATCGGTGGAAAGCCGCGTGCCGGCCGGATGCACCAGTGCCAGCCGCATCAGCGCCTGATCGGCGGCCAGCAGGTTGCCCTCGATGCGATCGGCCAGCAGACGGGCGGCATCCGGGGCCAGCTCGAGCTGATGGCGGCCGGCCCGGTCACGAATCCAGTAGTGCAGCCGATCGTGATCCACCGGCCAGACCGGGACATGCACGCCGACGCGATCCAGCGCCTTGAACCAGCGGCTCTGCTGGGCCTTGCGATCCAGGCGGGCTGCGCTGACCAGCAGTATGTCGTCGCTGTCTTCCGCACGCTGCGCCCACGCCTCGAGTGCCCGGCCGCCCTCCTGGCCGGGCGACTGACTGCCCAGTCGCAGCTCGACAAGCCGGCGTTCCCCGAACAGCGAGAGATTGCTGCCGGTTTCCAGCAGGGCGCTCCAGCTGAAACCGGTCTCGACATGCAGTATTTCCCGCTCCTCGACCCCGGCGGCACGCGCGCTCCGGCGGATCGCATCGCAGGCTTCCATGTGGATCAGCGGCTCGTCGCCGGAAACGAGATAGATCGGTGACAGCGTCTTGCGCAGCTGCTCATCGAGACGGTCGGGATAGACTCGCATGACCGGGGCCGGCGTCAGAGCGTACCGTTGTCATCAAGCGCACGCAGCCGATCGATCAGCCGCTGGGCCGCCTCGCGGCGCAACTGCTGCTCGAGCTGGCGGCGCTGCTCGTCGCGTGCCAGCAGCTGATCCTCGCTGGTGTAATAGGTGCCATCCACCGAGACTTCCTGCTGGCTGACCAGATAGGCGTTGTCCGAGGTGCGCTGGATCGAGTAGGGCAGCGTGAGTGTGACCTGACGCTCCTGATTGCCCGCGTCACCGTAGGTCAGCTCGGTCTCCTGCTGATCCGGGTTGCCCAGGTTGAGCCGGCGCGGCGCCTGGTCGCTGATGGTGACCCCGGCATCGTTCAGCGCCTGGCGCACCTCGCGGGTCAGATGGTCACGCGGACCACTCTCGCTGCTGGACAGGGCAATGCGCTGCATGCCGAGCTCACCGCTGTTGCCGAGCCCGCGCAGCTGAAAGCCGCAGCCGACCATGCCGGCCATGACCGTGCCGGCCAACAGTGCTGCCAGAAGACTTCTTCGATTCACGCCACTCTCCTTGTTGAGACTTGTCGGTCCGCTAGCCGGCGACGATATTGACCAGCTTGCCCGGCACCACGATGACCTTGCGCACGCTCACGCCTTCCAGGTGCCGCTGTACGTTGTCGGCGGCCAGTGCCTGCTGCTCGATGGTGTCGCGGTCGGCGTCGGCGGCCACTTCGATGCGGGCACGCAGCTTGCCGTTGACCTGGACCCCGAGCTCGAGCGTTTCACGCTTGAGCGCCGTGGCATCGACATGCGGCCAGCGGGCATCGATCACGGGCTCGTCGTGACCGAGTTCGAACCAGAGGGCATGCATGGCATGCGGTGTGATCGGCGCCAGGATCAGCACACAGAACTCGATGGCTTCGCGGGCCACGGCGAGTCCTTCGGCACTGGTGTCATCGAAGCGACCGAGGGCGTTGGTCAGCTCCATGACCGCAGCGATGGCGGTATTGAAGGTAGTGCGCCGGCCGAGATCATCGGTTGCCTTTTCCAGGGTCTCGTGGGCCTTGCGGCGCAGTGTCCGCTGCTCATCGGTCAGTCCGGCCGCCTCGAGCCTGCCCGGGGCCCCGGCCGCCAGATGGTCGGCTGCCAGTTTCCAGAAGCGGCGCAGAAAGCGGTGGGCACCTTCGACCCCGGCATCCGACCACTCCAGCGATTGCTCCGGCGGTGCTGCGAACATCATGAACAGGCGCACCGTATCGGCGCCGAAGCGATCGATCATCGCCTGGGGGTCGACCCCGTTGTTCTTGGACTTCGACATCTTCTCGATGCCGCCCATTTCGACCGGCTGACCGTCCGCTTCCAGCCGGGCGCTGACGGGGCGCCCCCGTTCATCGCGTTCGACACTGACTTCCTGCGGATTGAACCAGTCACGACTGCCATCCGACAGCGGCCGGTAGAAGGTCTCGGCCACCACCATGCCCTGGGTCAGCAGGCGCTGGAAGGGTTCGTCGCACTCCACCAGACCGAAGTCACGCATCAGCTTGTGGAAGAAGCGGGCATAGAGCAGATGCAGGATGGCGTGCTCGATGCCGCCGATATAGAGATCGACCGGCAGCCAGTAGCGGGCGCGTTCATCGAGCATGGCATCGTGGTTGTCGGCGCAGCAGAAACGGGCGTAGTACCAGCTCGACTCCATGAAGGTATCGAAGGTGTCGGTCTCCCGTGTCCAGCCATCGCCCAGATCATAAAAGGCGGGCATGCGCTTGAGCGGTGAACCGGTGGCGTCGATCTCGACCTCACGGGGCAGCTCGACCGGCAGCTCGTCATCGGTCAGCGGCACGGTTTCCCCGGCCGGACCGTACTTGACCGGAATCGGCGCGCCCCAGTAGCGCTGGCGGGCCACACCCCAGTCGCGCAGGCGGAAGTTGGTCTTCACCTCGCCCCGGCCCATCGCTTCCAGTCGTCCGGCAATGGTCTCGAAGGCCGCATCGAAATCGAGCCCGTCGAACTCGCCGGAGTTGATCAGCACCCCCGGGTCGGTCCAGGCGCCGGTGCTGATGTCCGGCGCATGGCCGTCACCATCGGCAATCACCGGCTGAATCGGCAGCGCGTAGCGGGTCGCGAATTCCCAGTCGCGCTGATCATGGCCGGGCACCGACATGACCGCGCCGGTGCCGTACTCCATCAGGACGAAATTGGCCACGAAGATCGGCACGGTGTTGCCGGTCAGCGGATGGATCGCCCGGTAGCCGGTATCCAGCCCCTTCTTCTCCATGGTGGCCATATCGGCTTCGGAGGTCATGCCGCGCCGGCATTCGTTGCGAAAGGCCTCCATGCCGTCGACGCGCGCGCTGGCGGCCTCGGCCAGCGGATGGTCGGCGGCCACCGCCATGTAGGTCACCCCCATCAGGGTATCGGGGCGGGTGGTGAAGACAGTGAGGTATTCGCTGCCCTCGGGGGCCTCGGCGACATCGAAGGTCAGCTCCACACCGCGCGACTTGCCGATCCAGTTGCGCTGCATGGTCTTGACCTGCTCGGGCCAGTCGAGATGATCGAGATCGGCCAGCAGCTCCTCGGCGTAATCGGTGATGCGCAAGAACCACAGCGGGATCTCGCGGCGCTCGACCAGCGCGCCGGAGCGCCAGCCGCGCCCCTCGATGACCTGCTCGTTGGCCAGTACGGTCTGATCGACCGGATCCCAGTTGACGGTCGAGAGCTTCTTGTAGACCAGCCCGTGCTCCACCAGGCGGGCGAAGAACCACTGCTCCCAGCGGTAGTAGTCGGCATCACAGGTGGCGAATTCGCGATCCCAGTCATAGGCAAAGCCCAGTGCCCGAAGCTGGGAGCGCATGTAGTCGATGTTCTGCCGGGTCCAGTCACCCGGTGCCACCCCGTTCTTGAGCGCCGCATTCTCTGCCGGCATGCCGAACGCGTCCCAGCCCATCGGCTGCAGCACGTTCCTGCCCTGCATGCGCTGAAAGCGGCTGATCACGTCCCCGATGGTGTAGTTGCGCACGTGCCCCATGTGCAGCTTGCCACTGGGATAGGGGAACATGCTCAGGCAGTAGAACTTCTCGCGATTGGCATCCTCGACGGCCTTGAAACAGCGATTCTTCTCCCAGTACTGCTGGGCACTGCGTTCGATCTCGAAAGGGGAGTACTGTGCGTCCATCGTCCTGATCCAGAAGCTGATAGTGCGGACCGGCCGCCATTTTGGGGCAACCGGCCGTTGAAGATGCCGATTCGCTGCAGATCGCTCGCGAAAGCATGCTACAGGGCACGCTTTCGCGGGCCACCTGGACGGAGGCCGGGGCGCCCGCCATACTCCAGGCATGGGGATCAAGATCGCCATGGCAGCCGCCGGAGTCAACGGGTTCCCAAGGATACCCGAGTCAACCGGTGACAGATAGGTCCGCAGCCGGTATCGCGGGCCGCCGGGCATATCGACAGGAGAGAGTGCAATGAGCGATTCCCGTGAGCATGATTCTCAAGCACCCGAGGAGCGCACCGAGCATCGGGAGGGCGACCGGCTCGGCAGCGCCTATGACCGCATCATCGGTCGTTTCAGTGAGCGGTCGGAACACCTCTCCCGGGAAGGCTTGCAGCGCGAGCTGGATGAGGCGGTACAGTTCGAGGCCGATGTCGAGGAGTTTACCCGGGATGAGCTGGCGCTGCTGCGCGAGTGGGTTGCCCGCGATCTGGGGGAGCTGCGACGCTATCTGGGCAGCGGCGGCAGCACGGTGGCCGAATGGCTGGGCATCGATCTCGGGGTACTCTCCACCCGACTGCGCAACGGCCTGTTCTCGATCGCCGATCGCACCCCGATCGATCAGCTGCGCTTCGAGGAGGATCTCGAAGCGGCACAGGCGGACTACTGCGAGGGTGAGATCGCCGCGCCGGGGCGCATGACCTGCGTGCACTGTGGCGAACAGACCACCCTGGGGCAGCGCCAGCGGCTGGGACCGTGTCCCGCCTGCGGTCATCGCTGGTTTCGCCGTGATACCACGCCAATCCGCTGATTCCGCCTTCTTGCGTCTGTCGTCAACGGGGAGCCGAGCGCTCCCCGTGTTTTCATCCGTCCACGGCTAGCCTCGGCTCATGCCGCCTTGCACCGGCGACATGCCGGGAGCGGTGTCGTCCGCTTCCAGCGCACGGTGGGCGGTTTCAGGCAGCCGTATGCCTCCTGCCAGCGCCAGCAGCGCGATCGCGATCAGATACCAGGCCGGCGCCAGGCTGCTGCCACTGACATCGATCAGCCAGGTGGCGATCAGTGGTGCGGTGCCCCCGAAGACCGTGTAGGCCAGGTTGTAGCACAGCGCTGACGCGGTATAGCGCACCCGGGTGGGAAACTGCTCGGAGAGCAGCACGGCCGTTACCACCCCGCAGATGACCGCACCGACAGCCATCAGTGCCGCCCCGATCAGCGACTCGACGAAACGGCCGCTGCCGGCCAGCCAGTAGGCCGGAAAGACGGCCACGATCAGGCTGAGACAGGCGGTCATGATGGTACGCCGCCGGCCCACCCGGTCGGTATAGACCCCCATGACCGGACACAGCAGGGCAGCAAGGATCAGCGCTCCCAGACTGGCGAGCAGGGCGGTGGTCTCCGAGGCATGGCCGGCGACCTGCATGTAGGTCGCGAAATAGGTGGTGAACATGTAGAACGAGAGGGCCGTGGCCGAGATGAAGGCGCTCAGGCAGAGAATGGTGGCACCGTGGCCCCTGAGGGTTTCCTTCAGGGGGGCATGGGGCACGCCCTCCTGCTGGCGCAGGGCCTTGAAGGCCGGCGACTCATCGAGCCGCAGGCGCATGTAGAGCCCGATCAGCCCCAGGGGAGCGGCAATCAGAAAGGGCACCCGCCATCCCCACTGCTGCATGCTGGCTTCCGTGAGCAGGGCATTCATGGCAAAGCCCAGCGCTGCCGCCAGGGCAAAGGCGGCGAAGGTCGAAACCGGAATGAAGCTCCCATACCGGCCGCGCTGCTCGCGCGGCGCATGCTCCATCACGAAGGCACAGGCCCCGGCGTATTCGCCCCCCGTCGAAAAGCCCTGGATGCAGCGTGCCAGCGCCAGGGCCAGCGGGGCGGCGATGCCGACGCTCTGCCAGGTCGGCAGCAGGCCGATCAGGGTGGTGGCACCGGCCATCAGCAGGACGGTCAGGGAGAGGACCCGCTTGCGGCCGATGCGATCTCCCAGCATGCCGAAGACCACGCCGCCCAGCGGGCGCAGGGCGAAGGAGACGGCAAACACGGCGAAGGTCTGCAGCAGGGCCAGCGAGGGTTCACCGGGCGGAAAGAAGTGCTGCGAAATGGTGACGGCCAGAAAGCCATAGACGGCAAAATCGAACCACTCGATGAAGTTGCCGATGGCCGAGGCAGTGATGACACGACGCAGGATGGCAGGGGCTACCGGGTCATCGGGAGAGCCATTGTTGTTGTTGGCGGCATTGGCCATGACGCTTTCCTCCAGTGAGAAGGGATGGAAAGGTCATACCTTAGTCCCGGTCGGGCGCGTGACGTACCACGGTCGCGACATGTTTCTGGCTGTCGACGACATCGACGGTTTGCCGGCGTTGTCAGTTCAGCGTCCGGCGAGCAGGCCGAGATACTCATGCAGTGCCCAGAAGCTGTAGCGCAGCGCACGCACGTTGGGGATGAAGCTGCTCGGACCATAGCCGGCGCGGGCCGTATAACCGGTCGGTGCAGCCAGCACCTTGAGTCCCTGATGACGGAAATTGCGTGCCGCGCGTGGCATGTGCCAGGCACTGGTGGCGAGGATGACGGTGTCGATGTCGGCCTGTTTCAGGATCCGGGCACTGTATTCGGCATTCTCGATGGTATTGTGACTGCGGATTTCCCGCCAGCGCGTGGGCACGCCGAAGGAGTGTTCCAGCCGCCAGGCCATCAGATCGCCCTCCGGCGGATCATCGGTGCCCCGCTGGCCGCCGCCCCCCGAGGTCAGGATGGGCAGGCCGGTCAGCCGATGAATGCGCGCAGCGTCGGCCAGTCGCTGCAGCGCCATCGGCGCCACATCGTCGCGACCGTTCAGCTGGGGCTGGCCGAACAGTCGCCCGCCGCCCAGTACGACGATTGCGCCAGCACGCTCCCACTGTTGGGTCGAGGCGATCGGCACGCTGTTTTCAAGCGGCTGCATCAGCCAGCTCGAAACACGGTTGGTCGAGAGCAGCCACAGCACCAGGGTGGCGGCCAGGGCGATGTTGCGTCCCGCGACCGGCCAGCGCCGGCACAGCACGATACCTAGCAGGATGGCGACCAGCAGGCCGCCCGGCGGCAGTACCAGGTGCTGAATCCAGTCCGGCATCAGGCCGCTCTCCTGTAGCGCGCCAGCCCGCCGCCGGCCAGCGCCAGCAGCAGGGCGCCGGCGAGGGTGGGCCAGCTGCCGGTACGGGTGAAGGGGGTTTCGCCCTCGATCGGACGCACGCTGCCTTCGAGCACGGCGGTGGTGAAACGGGGTGCCCGGGCCGTAACGCGGCCGTCGGGACCGACAATGGCGGTAACCCCGTTGTTGGTGCCGCGCAGCAGATAGCGATTGTTCTCGAGCGCCCGCAGCCGGGCCATCTGCATGTGCTGCAGCGGGCCGATGGAGTGGCCGAACCAGGTGTCGTTGGAAACGGTCAGCAGCACGTTGGCGTCCTGCGCCCGCTGACGTACCAGATCCGGATAGACGATTTCGTAGCAGATGGCGACCCCCAGGCGCATAGGGTCAACCTGCAGGGGCGACTGCTCGGCGCCGCCGGCAGCCATGTTCGACATCGGCAGATCGAAGAAGCCGACAATGCCGCGCAGCAGCCCGGCGAACGGCAGGTACTCGCCGAAGGGTACCAGGTGCTCCTTGCTATAGCCCTCGCCGGGCCGGTTCAGCGCGATCACGCTGTTGTAGAACTGCTGCCGTTCGCGCTGCAGGATACCGGTGACCAGGGTGGTCTCGGCGGGCAGTGTGGCCTGGATGCGCTCGAGAAAGGGTCGCGCCTGATCGGCGAACATCGGCAGCGCGGTCTCGGGCCAGATCACCAGGCGCGGCGTGTCATCGAGCTGACGCGTGAGCCGGGCGTAGGTATTGGCCGCGCTGCGCTGGCCCTCGCCGGTCCACTTTTCGAGCTGGGGCTGGTCCCCCTGCACCAGCGCGACCGGCACCGGTGTACCTTCGGGCGCAACCCACAGCCGGGGCAGCAGCATGGGGATCATCCACAGGGCGGCCAGTGCCGGTAGCCACCACCAGCGGCGATCGGCCACGAGCTGCCACAGCAGGGCGCCCGACAGTGCCACTACCAGCGAGATCAGATAAACCCCACCCAGTGGTGCCAGTGAGGACAGCGGCGAGTCGACATGGGCACTGCCCAGGTAGAGCCAGGGAAAGCCGGTGAAGGCCCAGCTGCGCAGGGCTTCGCCCAGGGTGTAGAGGCCGGCAAAGGTCAGCATGTCGAGCCGCGAAGGGGCCAGCCGCCGATAGAGTGCAAAGGTGATGGCCTGGAACAGGGCCAGGGTGACCACGAACAGCAGGGTCAGCAGCAGGGCCACCGGAACGGTGGTATAGCCGTAGTCGTGAATCGACACGTAGACCCAGGAGGCGCCGGAACCGAACAGTCCCACGCCGAACAGCCAGCCGCGCAGCGCGCCCCGGCGCATGCTGCACCCCTCGAGCGCCCCGAACAGCAGCGCCATGCTCACGACTCCCAGCCACCACTGGCCGAAGGGGGCAAAGGTCAGCGTCGTCAGCGCACCTGCCAGCAGTGCCATCAGATGGCCCACCCAGGGGCGTTGCACAAAGGACAGCATGGTCTATTCCTTGAGTCGGGTGGGGCAGGGCCGGCGCCGGGGGCAGCCACCGGCCATCAGCGGCGCCTGGACCGGGTCAGGAAGCGACCCGGTCGTGGGTCAGCAGGTTCAGGGTGCCATCGAGCGGGCTGACCTGCAGCCAGCGGATGCGGCGGTTATCGGCGTTCATGACCGTGAAGCGCCAGCTGTCGAGCTCGGTGGACTCGTTGCGCCCGGGCAGATGACCGAAGCGCTGCATGACCAGTCCACCCACGGTATCGAACTCGTCATCGGGGAAGCGGGCGCCGAAGCGTTCGTTGAAATCCTCGATGGGAGTCAGCGCCTTGACGGCATAGCTGCCATCGCCGAGATCGCGGATGTCATCCTCTTCCTCGATATCGTGCTCATCCTCGATATCGCCGACGATCTGCTCGAGAATGTCCTCGATGGTCACGATGCCGGCCGTGCCACCGTATTCGTCGACCACGATCGCCATGTGATTGCGGGTATCGCGAAACTCCTTGAGCAGGCTGTTGAGGCGCTTGGACTCGGGCACGAATACGGCCGGACGCAGTACGTCACGCAGCGAGAACTCGCTGCGCTGGGTTTCGTCCTGCAGGATCAGCGGCAGCATGTCCTTGACCAGCAGCACGCCGAGAATCTCGTCGAGGCTGTCATCGATGACGGGATAGCGGGAGTGGGCCGTTTCATGAATGATCGGCAGGCACTGCTCGGGACGCTGGTCGGCGCGAATGGCGATGACCTGGGAGCGGGGGATCATGATGTCGCGTACCTGCATGGTACCGATATTGAAGGCCCCCTCGATGATCGACAGCTCATCCTGATCGATCTTCAGCCGGGTTGCGGCTTCCCGCAGAAAGGTCAGCAGCTCGTCCCGACTGCTGGGTTCATCGCTGTCGCCATTGAAGGCATTGATAAGTCGGTCCAGCCAGGATCTGCCATTGTGGCTTCCCGATCGGTCATCGCT
Source organism: Kushneria sinocarnis (assembly GCF_003633775.1). Classification (GTDB taxonomy): domain Bacteria; phylum Pseudomonadota; class Gammaproteobacteria; order Pseudomonadales; family Halomonadaceae; genus Kushneria; species Kushneria sinocarnis. The sequence continues at coordinate 290,780 of NZ_RBIN01000006.1, read as the reverse complement.
CATGCGTGTGGTCTCTCGTCCTCGCCAGCCCCGCCTTCTCCGGCCGGGGCATCCGGTGAAACGGTACGCTCCGCGTAGGGATCATCAATCGCCAGTGAGGCCAGCACCTCTCGCTCGAGAGCTTCCATGCATTCGGCCTCGTGCTCCTCGATGTGGTCATAACCAAGCAGATGCAAGGTACCATGGACCACCATGTGGGCGAAGTGATCCTTCAGCGACTTGCCCTGCTCGGCGGCTTCACGCTCGACAACGGCGGCGCAGATCACCAGGTCGCCCAGCAGTGGCAGTTCAATGCCCGGTGGCATTTCGAAGGGAAAGGAGAGGACATTGGTCGGCCTGTCACGATCACGGTAGTCGCGGTTGAGCGTTCGACTCTCCGCTTCATCGACGAAACGGATGGTCAGCTCGGAACGCAACGGTTCGGCTACCCGTTCGAGCACTGCGGTTGTCCAGCGTTCCAGTTCGACCTGGTCGGGCAGGGCAGCAAAATCGACGGCCCGCTGGCAGTCGACGGTCGCGCCGTTCATGAGCTGCGATCCTCTTCACTCTCCCAGGCATCATAGGCCTCGATGATCCGCGCCACCAGCGGATGACGGACCACATCCCGCGAGTCGAAATGCGAGATACCGATACCGGGCACGTCGCGCAGCACCTGCAGCACGTGAATCAGCCCGGACTGGGTGCCGCGCGGCAGGTCGACCTGGGTGATATCGCCGGTAATCACCGCCGTCGAGCCGAACCCGATGCGTGTCAGGAACATCTTCATCTGCTCACGCGTGGTGTTCTGGCTCTCGTCGAGGATCACGAAGGCATTGTTGAGCGTCCGGCCGCGCATATAGGCCAGCGGGGCGATCTCGATCACCTGGCGTTCGATCAGCTTGTTGACCTGCTCGAAGCCGAGCATCTCGTAGAGGGCATCGTAGAGCGGACGCAGATAGGGATCGATCTTCTGGGCCAGATCGCCGGGCAGGAAACCGAGCTTTTCACCGGCCTCGACCGCCGGTCGTACCAGCAGGATGCGACTGACCTGCTGCTGGTTGAGCGCCTCGACGGCGGCGGCAACGGCCAGAAAGGTCTTGCCCGTACCGGCCGGACCGATACCGAAGTTGATGTCGTGCCTGTGAATCGAGCCGACATAGCGCTGCTGGTTGGCACCACGGGGCTTGATCATGACCCGGGGTGTACGGATCACGGCGCCATCGGCGTCGCCGTCCTCCGCGGTCTCCTCCTCGGCAATGGCTTCCAGTCCGGATTCCTGCAGATAGAGGTGCACGGTATCCGGTGACAGCTCGGCCGCCTCGGTTTCGCGATAGAGGTGTTCCAGCACATTGCCGGCGGCCTTGACCTGGGCGCCGGCTCCGGCCAGCTGAAAGGCATTGCCCCGGTTGCGGATGGTGACCCCCAGCCGCTCCTCGATCAGTCGCAGGTGTTCATCCTGCTGACCGCTGAGGCTGGCCAGTCGCATGGGGTCGTTGGGCTCCAGCGTCAGCTGAAGTACGCGGTGCGCATTGGCGGAATGCTGACTCAATGTAATCTGATTCCTGCGTTGACCCTGATGTTCGGTTCAGCTTACTGCGCCGGGGTCGGGCGTCGCAATGCAGCAGCAGCCATGTGCTGCAGGCCCCGGGCCGACAGCCGGTGTGAGGATGTGCCTGTCGGCCCCGCGGCCGAACCAACGGTAACAGCGTGCCTGTCAGGTCGGTTCAGGCGCTTTCGGGCAGCGTTTCATGCAGCCGACCTCGCAGGGAGTTGGGGTAGGCCTCGGTGATTTCAACGTCGACAAAGCTGCCGATCAGGGCAATCGGATCGGCGGCACGGAAGTTGACCACGCGATTGTTCTCGGTGCGCCCGGAGAGTTCGCCCGGATCGCGGGGCGAGAAACCGGACACGAGAATGCGCTGGGTGGTGCCCACCATTCGCCGCGAGATGCGCATGGCATTGTGGCTGATGTGATCCTGGAGGATCTTAAGCCGCTCCTTCTTGACGGCCTCGGGCGTGTCATCCTCCAGCTCGGCGGCCGGGGTGCCGGGGCGCTTCGAATAGATGAAGCTGAACGAGTGATCGAATCCGATGCGTTCGATCAGCTCCATGGTATCGAGGAAATCCTGCTCGGTTTCACCCGGAAAGCCGATGATGAAATCCGAGGAGAAGCTGATGTCCGGGCGGTTGGCGCGGATGCGCTCCATCTTTTCGATGTACTCCTCGCGCCCGTGACCGCGCTTCATGGCCTTGAGGATGCGATCCGAGCCCGATTGCACCGGCAGATGGAGGTGGCTGACCAGCTCCGGAATCTCGGCATAGGCATCGACCAGCGAATCGGTGAACTCCACCGGGTGGGAGGTGGTAAAGCGGATGCGGTCGATGCCCTCGACGGCGGCCACACAGGCAATCAGTTCGGCCAGGTCGATCTCCTCGCCATCCTCGTCATGACCGCGATAGGCGTTGACGTTCTGGCCCAGCAGGTTGACCTCGCGAACCCCCTGCTCGGCAAGATGGGCCACCTCGTCCATGACGCTTTCGAACGGACGGGAGATCTCCTCGCCCCGGGTATAGGGCACCACGCAGAAGCTGCAGTACTTCGAGCACCCCTCCATGATCGAGACGAACGATGTCACGCCATCGGAGCTGGGCGCCGGCAGGCGATCGAACTTCTCGATTTCGGGGAAGGTAACATCGACCATCGAGATGCGGTCGTTGCGGCCACCGCTGTGACGCGACTCCAGCATGTCGGGAATGCGATGCAGGGTCTGCGGGCCGAATACCATGTCCACGTGCGGCGCCCGCTTGCGGATGTTCTCGCCTTCCTGACTGGCCACACAGCCGCCGACGCCGATCACCAGATCGGGGTTGTCGGCCTTGAGCTGTTTCCAGCGGCCGAGCTGATGGAAGACCTTCTCCTGGGCCTTCTCGCGGATCGAGCAGGTGTTGAGCAGGATGACATCGGCATCCTGTTCGTTGTCGGTCAGTTCAAGCTGATGAGACTCGCCGAGCAGATCGGCCATGCGCGCCGAGTCGTACTCGTTCATCTGGCAGCCGTGAGTCTTGATGAAGAGCTTCTTCGCCATGTCCGCCACTCTGAATCGGTGCATGATCGGCCGCGCCCGACAGCCGCCGTGGCGTGCAGGGCAGGCGCGATGAAATGGCGCGTATTATACGGACCACTGGCGGTAACGACCAGCGTTGCGGCGCCCGTGGGCAGGTGCCACGGTTGTGTTAGACTCGCGGGCTGATCGCGCTGCCGCGGCCCTTGCTGCCGGCGGCAGGACCAGTGGATGAATCAATCGGATCGAGTGCATCGATGGCAGCCAGCCCGCTATATCGCGTGATATTCCTGCAGCAGGGGGAGCTCTGGGAGCTTTATGCCCGTGACATCTATCAGAGCGAGCTGTGGGGGTTTCTGGAAATCGAGGGATTTGTCTTCAGTGATGCCTCGAAGGTGGTGGTCGACCCCAGTACCGAGCGGTTGCGCCGTGCCTTCGAGGGCGTCTCGCGCAGCTATCTGCCGATCAATGCGGTGGTGCGCATCGATGAGGTCGAGCGCGAAGGGACGCCGCGGGCCACGAAGGCAGAGGGCAATGTCACGGCCTTTCCCGGCACCACCGCGTGGCCGCCGCGCGATGAGTAGCGCACGTGGTGCAGCGGCGGTCATTTTTTGAACAAAATGTGTGCCTGCCGGTCATGTCGGTGGCCGAATGACATTTTCAAGACAGTTGTCCTCGGAGTTATCCACAGAAGGTGTGGATGAAGCACCGGGGCACGAAAGGGGCGGTTTCGAACCGGAAGCCGGGACCGGGGTCTCATCACCCTGCGGTACACAAGCGATTGGCACCCCATTCATCAACGAACAGCGACACAATCATGCGACGACAATTCGGACGTGTTTTTCTCGGCCTGCTGCTGGGTGCCACCACCAGCATGGTGCAGGCGGCACCTGATCGCTGGGTCAGCGATGACCTCTCGACCTGGGTGCGCAGCGGCCCGAGCGACAGCTATCGCATCGTTGGCACGGTCAGTTCCGGTGACCCGGTGACCCTGCTGGATAGCCAGGGAGACTACAGCCAGATTCGCAGCGCTGACGGCGACGAGGTCTGGATCAAGAGTGCCGACCTGCAGTCCGAGCCCAGTGTTCAGCAGCGTCTGCCGGAACTGAAGAATCGGGTCGGTGAACTTTCGGGTCAGCTGGATGGCATCAACTCGAAGTGGGAAAACCGGGTGGCCAGCATGAAGTCGACGCTCGAAGCACGCCAGAGCCGCATCGACGAGCTGCAAAAGACCAATGACTCGCTCAATACGCAGCTGAGCGAGGCCCAGAGCGAGGCGCGCAAATACCGGGCCCGACTGGATACCGAGCGCAATGACCTGCTGATGCGCTATTTCCTCTATGGCGGCGGCGTCGCCGGGGCGGGGCTGGTGCTCGGTCTGCTGGTGCCGCACCTGCCGCGGCGTCGCAAGCGTCGCGATCGCTGGTTCTGACAGGTCCGGGCGAGGGCCCGGGGTCGTTTGGCCGGGAGGCCGCATGAGTGATCAGCATGAGCAGTGGCTGGCCCGCTGGCGGGAGGGGCGGATCGGCTTTCACCTTGCCGAGCCGCACCCGCGGCTGGTGGAATACTGGTCCTGTCTGGGGCTGGCGCAGGGCTCGCGCATACTGGTGCCGCTGTGTGGAAAAACACCCGACATGCGCTGGCTGGCCGCGCAGGGGCATGAGGTGATCGGTGTAGAGCTGGCCACCGAGGCGCTGGAAGCCTTCGTGGCCGAAAGCGATCAGCCGGCCGCCCACGACAACGACACCCGCTTCGAGCGCTGGCAGCAGGGCGCCATCACGCTCTACGGCGGTGACTTCTTTCATTTCCGTCCGGCGCTGGCCGGAGAGCTGGCAGGGTTTCATGACCGTGCCGCGCTGGTGGCGCTGCCGCCCTCCACCCGTCAGCGTTATGCCCTGCATCTGGCGCATCTGCTGCCGCCCGGCGCGGCGGGACTGCTGATCTCGCTGACCCACGCCGCAGGCCCCGCCGAGGGACCGCCCTATTCGGTGGACGAGCACGAAATCCGCCGGCTGTTCGATGCCAATTTCCGCTGTGAATGGCTGCGCTCGGATGAGGACGCCCGGGGGCAGGGCATGCGTGAGCATCTCTGGCGGCTGGTACGACGCGGCCCCGGTGCGGCCGAGGCCTGACGCCGTCCTCACAGGCCCATTGCCGAAGAGGTCGAGCGGCGCGGGTCGGCACCGCCGGCAAGGGTGCCGTCAGCGCGGATCAGGATCGACTGGCTGGCCCCCATGGCATCCTTCTTCACCACCCGATGTCCCATGCCTTTCAGCAGTCGAACGGTATCGGGGCTGATGCCCTGTTCGATGCGGATCTCGTCGGGCAGCCACTGATCGTGAAAGCGGGGCGCGCTGACGGCGCTCTGCACGTTCATGTGGTGATCGATCACGTTGCTGATCACTTCCAGGGTGGTGGTGATGATGCGCGAGCCTCCCGGGCTGCCCGTGATCAGGAAGTTGCGCCCATCATGCTTGACGATGGTCGGGGACATCGAGGAGAGCATCCGCTTGTTGCCCTCGATGGCATTGGCCTCGCCGCCCATCAGACCATAGGCATTGGGGACGCCGGGTTTGGACGAGAAATCGTCCATCTCGTTGTTGAGCAGGAAGCCGGCGCCGGCGACGGTCAGTCCCGAGCCGTAGCTGAAGTTCAGCGTATAGGTGTTGGAAACGGCCAGCCCGGAGTCGTCGGCCACCGAGAAGTGGGTGGTTTCATTCGACTCGTAGCGTCCCGGATTGCCGGGGCCGATATCGCTGGCCGGGGTGGCGTGGCGCGGATCGATCTGCTCGCGCAGGGCCCGGGCATAGGCCTTCGAGGTCAGCGCCCCGACCGGGACATCGACGAAGTCGGGATCGCCGAGATACTTCGAGCGATCGGCGTAGGCCCGGCTCATGGCCTCGCTCATCAGATGAATGGTGGCCGCCGAGTTGAAGCCCATGGCGCCGATATCGTCGCCCTCGATGGTGTTGAGGATCTGGATGATGTGTACACCGCCCGATGAGGGCGGCCCCATCGAGTAGATGTCGTAACCGCGATAGTTGCCGTGAACCGGTTGCCGGATGACCGGCTGATAGCGGGCCAGATCCTCGCGGGTCATGATGCCGCCATGGGCCTGAATCGTGTTCACCAGCAGATCCGCGGTCCTGCCGCGATAGAACTCCTCGGCCCCGTGATCGGCGATGCGCTGCAGGGTCTCGGCCAGCTCGGGCTGGCGAAAGCGATCGCCGGGCTGATAAAGGCTGCCATCGCTTTTGTAGAATGTTTTGCGGGTGGCCTCCCACTGTTTGAGCCGGTCGGCGGCCTGCCGCAGGCCCTCGCTGAAGCGGGGCACGACCTCGAAGCCGTTGCGGGCCAGGTCGATCGCCGGTTCGAGCGCCTCGGCCAGGCTCAGGGTGCCGTATCGGCGCAGTGCCAGGGCCAGCCCCGCTACCGTGCCGGGCACGCCGGAGGCGTTGGCGGAAAAGCGTGAACGCTGCGCCACCACATTGCCGTCATCGTCCTGAAACATGGTGCGAAAGGCCCCCGACGGGGCCTTTTCGCGGTAGTCGATCGCAATGACGTCGCCGCTTTCTTCATCCGAGATCAGCATGAAGCCGCCGCCGCCGATGTTGCCGGAGCGTGGCTGGGTGACGGCCAGCGCAAAGCCGGCGGTGACGGCGGCATCCACGGCATTGCCACCCTCGGCAAGTACCCGGTGGGCGATACGGGTCGCCTGCCGGTTGCTGGTGGCGACCATGCCGTGCCGGCCGAGCTCGGGGTTGAAGCGTTCGCCTTCGAGGATCGGCGCATTATCGGTGGCCGCCGGGGCGGCAAGGGCGCAAGCGCTGGTCAGCATCAGCAGCAGGGCCTGAAGCAGTCGGGTCATGACGGGGTCCGTTTGTTGTGTGGGGGCCTTCCGGCATCAGTCTGGCAGATCACCATGACGCCGCTCGGGCGGCAGCGCAATGTCGGCGCCTTTGTTAGACTGGCGCTGGATATCGTTGCGCTGCCTGTGGAGGAAGTTTCGTGCCCGCACTTGAACCGAAGATTGCACCGTCGATCCTGTCTGCCGATCTCGCCCGCCTGGGAGAGGAGGTCAGTGATGTACTGGCCAGTGGCGCCGACATGATTCACTTCGATGTGATGGACAACCATTACGTTCCCAACCTGACCTTCGGCGCGCCGGTCTGCAAGGCGCTGCGTGACTACGGCATTACCGCACCGATCGATGTCCATCTGATGGTCAAGCCGGTGGATGAGCTGATTCATGCCTTCATCGATGCCGGCGCCAGTGACATCACCTTTCATCCCGAAGCCAGTGAGCACATCGACCGGTCGCTGTCGCTGATCCGCGATGCCGGACTGCGCTGCGGACTGGTGTTCAATCCTGCCACGCCGCTGACCTGGCTCGACCATGTGATGGACAAGGTCGACATGATCCTGCTGATGAGCGTCAACCCCGGTTTCGGTGGTCAGTCCTTCATTCCGCATACCATGGAAAAGCTGCGTCAGGCGCGTGAGCGGATCGATGCCAGCGGCCGTGACATCCGCCTCGAGGTGGATGGCGGCGTCAATGCCGACAACATTGGTGAGATCGCCGCTGCGGGCGCGGATACCTTCGTCGCCGGCTCCTCGCTCTTCAAGGCGCGTCGCGAGGATGATCCGCACCGCTATGACACCGTCATCGGTGCCATGCGTCGTGGCCTCGGCAGATAACGCCGGAGCCTGCTGGTGGCTCTATATGCTGGAGACGGCCCAGGGGCGGCTTTATACCGGCATCACCACCGATGTCGAGCGGCGGCTGGCCGAACATCGCGCCGGTGGCCGGCGAGGGGCCCGGGCGCTGCGCGGCAAGGGGCCGCTGGTCCTGCGCTATGCGTGCCGGGTGGGTACCCACTCCGAGGCCCTGCGGCTCGAAGCGGCGATCAAGCGCTGGCCGGCCTCGAAAAAGCGCGCCCTGTGTGGTGCGGCGGCCACCGAGCGCCATGAGGCCGATATCAGGGCTGTACTGGCGGCGGCCATGCCCTGAGTGGCCGCGGCCACGGTGCGCCCCGGAAAGGCCGGGGCGCGTGGCTGCGGATGGGCGCCTCAGCGCCCGAGCTGATCGGCGTTGTAGGGCGCCCGGGGCCGCTGCCCGTTGAGCACCGCCAGCAGGTTGTCGACTGCCAGCTCCGCCATGGCATAGCGGGTTTCGTGCGTGGCCGAGCCGATATGCGGCAGGGCCACCACGTTGTCCATCCGGGCCAGCGGCGAGTCGGCCGGCAGCGGTTCGGTGGTGAAGACATCGAGCCCGGCGGCGCGAATGGTGCCGTTGTCGAGCGCTTCGATCAGGGCCGGCTCGTCGACCACGCCGCCGCGTGAAATGTTGACGAAGATGGCCTGATCGCCCATCAGCTCGAACTCGCGCTGGCCGAACATCTCGCGGGTGGCTTCGGACAGCGGTACGGTCACGCAGATGAAGTCGCACTCGCGCAGCAGCTCATCAAGCTCCCGCCAGCTGGCGCCGAGTTCCTGCTCGAAATCCTCATGACGCGAGCGGTTGTGATAGCTGACCGTCATGTTGAAGCCGAATCGGCCGCGTCGTGCAATGGCGGCGCCGATCCGCCCCATGCCGACGATCCCCAGATGCTTGCCCTGGACATCCACACCGAAGTGCGGCTCGGCGATGCTGCTGGTCCACTCGCCATGGCGGACCATGTTGGCCAGCTCGACGGCGCGCCGAGCGCTGGCCAGAATCAGCAAAAAGGCCGTATCGGCGGTGGTTTCGGTCAGCACATCGGGAGTGTGACAGAGCACGATGCCACGCTCGTTGAGATAGTCGATATCGTAGTTGTCGACGCCGACCGAAATGCTGGAAATGACCTCGAGATTGTCCGCCTCGGCCAGCAGTTCGCGATCCATGGGCACGCTGGAGCCGATCAGGCCGTGCGCCCGCTTCAGCGCCTCGCGGAAGTCGGCGTTGTCACGCAGATTATTCTCGCCGCTGAAATCGAGGACCTCGCACTCGCTTGCCAGCCGCTCGTGCAGGGCCGGCTTGAGCGGACGTTGATAGATCAGAACCGTCTTGCGGGACATGCAGCGTTCTCCTGTCTTGCAGGGAGTGGTGAGGTGCGCCCGCGGGCGCACCCTCGACATCAGGAGTGCGCGGCCGCCTGGGTCGGCCGGGATGGCTCCTGTTCGGTAACCGGGCGAACGAAATGGATCAGCAGCGCCGCAAACAGTAACGAACCGCCCATGGCGATGTAGGAAGCCGCGGGCGTCCCGGTCAGGCCATTAAGATAGCCTACGCCATAGGCCCCCAGAAAACCGCCCAGCGCACCGCAGGAGTTGACCAGCGCGATGGCCCCTCCGGCCACGTTGCTCGGCAGCAGTTCCGGAATGATGGCAAAGAAGGGGCCGTAGGGGGCGTAGAGCCCGAAGCCGGCAATCACCAGCAGGGCATAGGACCACCAGAAGTGGTGGGCGCCCAGCAGATAGGAGCCCATGAAGGCGAGACCGGCAATGGCCAGGGGAGGCCAGACGAAATGGCGCCGGTTGAGCTGCTTGTCCGAGGCCCAGGAGACCAGCAGCATGCCGATGACGGCCGCCAGATAGGGCGCGGAGGAGAGCCAGCCGGTTTCGACGATGTCGAGCTGACCGGCCTTCGAGAGGATCGACGGCAGCCAGAGCACGAAGCCGTAGACCCCGATGCTCCAGCAGAAGTATTGCAGGCAGAGCAGCAGCACCTGGGGCGTTCTGAAGGCCGTGGTGTAGTTGGCGACCGGCTTCAGATCGCGCTGCTCCTCCCGGAAGGTATCGGCCAGTGCCTGCTTTTCATCCCGGTTAAGCCATTTCGCCTGCTCGGGGCGATCATCGACCAGAAACCACCAGCATACCGCCCAGAGGATGCCCGGTGCCCCTTCGATGATGAACATCCAGCGCCAGTCGGTCTGCTCGATGAGGTAGCCGGAGAGCACCGACATCCACAGCACCGTGACCGGGTTGCCGAGGATCAGGAAGGTGTTGGCCCGCGAGCGTTCGGCGCGGGTAAACCAATGGCTGAGATAGACCAGCATCGCCGGCATCACGGCGGCCTCGGTGACACCCAGCAGGAACCGGATCACGATCAGGCCGTAGGCATTGGGCACGATGCCGGTCAGCGTGGCCAGCACGCCCCAGGAGAGCAGGCACCAGAAGATCAGTACCCGCGCGCTGCGTCTTTCGGCGTAGATGGTGCCGGGAATCTGACAGAAGAAGTAGCCCAGAAAGAACAGCGAGCCGAGCAGTGACGACATCGCCGAGGTGATATGCAGATCCTCCGCCATGCCGCTGGCGGCGGCGAAGCTGTAATTGGCGCGATCGACGTACGCCAGACTGTAGGTAATGAAGACGATCGGCATCAGGTACCACCAGCGCCGAACGGGCAGACGTGTTGCCATGGTCCATGCTCCTTGCCGGAAAGCGGCCCCGTCGGGGCCCGGCATGTGGTTGAGAAAAGGGCTTGTCAGACGATCGTGCGGGCCGTGAAGGCCCCGACGCCGAGCTCGTCACGTCGGGGCAGGCCTTCCATGTCACCGGCCACGCCGATGGCGCGGGCACCGATGAGATTGGCGCGTTCGAGACAGGCCTGTGGCGCCAGCCCCTCGAGCCGCGCGCTGATGAAGCCGGCAGCGAAGCCATCCCCGGCGCCGACGGTGTCCACGATCCGGGGAACGCGCTGCGCCGGGCAGTGCCGGGCGCCTTCATGGTTCTGCCACCACGCTCCGTCGGCACCGAGCTTGATGACCACTTCGCGCGCGCCCCGCTCGAGATAGAAGCCGGCGATCGCCTCGGCGGTTTCGAGTCCGGTCAACAGCCGGCCCTCTTCCAGCCCCGGCATGACCCAGTCCGCCATGGCAGCCAGCGCATTGAGCTCGGCTCGCATGGTGGCGGTATCCGGCCACAGTGCCGGACGCAGATTGGGGTCGAAGGAGAGGGTGCCGCCGAGTTCGCGCATGGTGCTCATGGCGTGGCGGGTCAGGGCGCCGGCAGAGTTGCCCAGTGCCGGCGGAATACCGGTACAGTGCAGGTGACGGGCGCCCGCGAGCAGTTCGCGGGGCAGGTCCTCCGGGGCGAGTCGGCTGGCGGCCGAGCCACGGCGAAAGTACTCCACTTCAGGGTCGCCGCCGTCGTCGCGTCGGGCCTTGAACTGGAAGCCGGTGGGGTGTTCGGGATCGATCCGGATCCGGCTGCAGTCGATGCCTTCGCCGGCCAGGGTGTCGATGATGAAGCGGCCGAGACTGTCATCGCCCACCCGGCTGATCCAGGCAACGTTGAGGCCGAGCCGGGCAAGTCCGATGGCGACGTTGCTGTCGGCCCCGGCGATGCGTTTGGTAAAGCGGGTCACGTTGCTCAGCGGGCCGGTCTCTTCGGCCACCAGCATGGCCATCGTTTCACCGAAGGCGACGATGTCATGAGTCGGTGCGTGAAGCGGGGCGGTCATCAGCAGAGCTCCTTCAGGGGCAGATGGCGCAGCCGATCGACCTGTCGGCGCAGGGCGGCCGGGTCGTCGGGCGGGACGGGAAATTCCAGCGCTCGTGGCAGGTCGGCTGGCAATGACCGCCAGAGCCGTGACCACGTCTCGAGCGTGGCGTCATCCGGGGCGCAGGCGTGCCAGCCCTCCCCGTCGTTGCAGGCGTGCTTGCAGTGCATGTAGCCGATCCGGGCGGCCAGCGCGTTGATGCCGTCGGCCGTCGGGTGGCCGTTCCAGTAGCCGTTGCCGAGATCGAAGGTGGTGGAGAGGGCCCGTGGCCCTCCGACGCGCGGTGAGTCGGGCGCCAGCTGCCACAGTCTGCGATGCAGCTGCAGATGGCTTTGCGGGTCACCGCCGCGGCTGGTCTGATCATTTTCGATGGTGATGGCCAGCGGAGTGCGCTCGAAACGTGCCAGCAGCATCTGCAGGGCGTTATCCGCAGGCTCGTCATGCGCAGGCCAGTCTCCCAGCGCGAACTTGATGAACGTGGCGCCCAGCGCTTCGGCGCGTGCCAGCGAGCGGCCGAGGGCTTCGCCATCGGTCGCCCCGTGGCGGTCGAACAAGGGGATGGCGGACGAATAGGCGACTCGCAGGGCGCTGTCAGCCAGCCGCCGACGCAGCTCGTCGAGCGGCTGGTCGTGATGACTCAGCAACTCTTCGCGCAGCTCGATGCCGTCGGCACCGGCGCGGCGGATGTGCTCGATCAGTGCGCCCTGACCCTGCCGGGTCACATGGTCGGCACCGAAGGCCGAAGTACAGATCATGACCGGACCCATGGTGGTCTCCCTGTGGTGGTTGGGAACGATCCCAAAAGCAGCGGATTCAATTCGGCGGGACACCTCATCAGCGTGCTCCCGGGGTCGAGCCGCGCTGGTACAGGGTCGCCGGGAAGGTGTAGTCGCGAGCGTCGCGGGCACCGCCCTCGATGTGGTTCAGCAGACGCTCGAAGGCGAGGCGGCCGATCTCGCCGACCGGCTGGGCGATGGTGGTAATGCCCGGGCCGACCAGGGCACACCAGTCCAGCTCGTCGATGCCCATCAGGCCGGTGTGGGCAAAGGGGTCGGCGCAGTGCCGGTAGAGCGCCTGACAGACGGCCAGGGTCACGACCCCGTTGGCGCACAGGATGGCCCGTCGATGGTGTCCGGCATCAGCGAGAAAGGAGGCAAGGCAGCGATCGAGTTCGGTGGTATCGGGTTCCGGGGTGAAGGCCTGCTGATGCACCCGGCCGGTCAGGGCGTGCCGGGTCACTTCGTGCTGAAAGGCGGCCAGGCGGGTTTCGCGGGAGCTGATGGCCGCCGTGGGCTCGCTGATCATGAGTATGTCGTGATAGCCCTGTTCGGCCAGATGGCCCACGGCGAGGGACATGGCCTGCTCGTTGTCGAGTCCGACCATGTCGCACTCCAGGGTCTCCAGCCGGCGATCGACCTGAACCATCGGCAGCCCGGCCTTGAGCATCTCGCTCAGGGCCGCGGCGTTGTGGCCCGGGGTGTGCACGATCAGCCCCTCGATGCTGTAGCCCTGCAGGACTTCCAGATGGCGCTGCTCGAGGGCATCGTCGCTGTCGGTATTGCAGACCACCAGCGAATACCGGTTCTCCCGGCAGGCGAGTTCCGCGCCGTGCACCATGGCCACGGTATAGGGATTGCGCATGTCGGCCACCAGCATGCCGATCAGGCCGGTACGCCGACCGCGCAGACTGCTGGCGATGCGATCGGGGCGAAAGCCCAGCCGTTCGATGGAGGCTTCGATGCGTGTGCGCATCGACTCCGACAGCAGGGCGCGCTCGGCGCCGAAATAGCGCGACACGCTGGTCTTGGAGATGCCGGCATCACGGGCGACGTCATGAATGGTGGGACGTCGCTGACGGCCGGGACGGTGCTGACCGTGATGGGAGTGATCCGGGGACATGCTCTCTCCGCGGTGAAGACGTTTCTGGGAACGGTCCCAGAAATCGGTGCGTTTGATGGACGAAGAGAGTGGAGCAGTGGGGCGGCGCTGCCCATTGGACCTTGGCGGCAGGAGATGTCGTGGTGCTACAGCGGCCTGGACGAAGGGCGAACGGTTATCGGCGTACCCCCACAACAAAAAAAACCGCTGACCCTCGGGTCAGCGGTTTGACAGGTGAGCCGGATGACAGCCGGCTCAGTGCAGCTTGAGGCGCGGTCGCAGCCAGTTGTTGAGTCGATCGACCATGATCTTGAGCATGGTCCGGAAGCTGCCGTGAATGGCGCGCTGATGCATGCGGTAGAGCGAGGCGTAAAAGAGCTTGGCCAGTGCCCCTTCGACGAACAGGCCGCGGGTCGAAGCGCCCCGCATGACATTGCCCACGGCATCGAAATGGGCCAGCGAAATCAGCGAGCCCATGTCACGATAGTGGAAGTTCTTCAGTGGCCGATCATTCATGGCTGCCACCAGGTTGCCATACAGGGTGTTGGCCATCTGATGCGCGGCCTGGGCACGGGGTGGCACCATCTTCTCTTCGCCCTGCGGACAGGCCGCGCAGTCACCGAGTGCGAAGATGCGCTCATCGTCGATGCTCTGCATGGTCTGATGGACGCGAACCTGGTGATTGCGCTGGGTGGAGAGCCCGAGTTCGCTGAGTATTTCGGGCGCGCGCACCCCGGCTGCCCAGACGGTCAGGTCGGCGTCGATGCGTCTGTCATCGGCCGTGTCGAAGCCCCGCTCGTCGGCCGAGGTGATGCGGGTGTCGGTGTGAATCTGCACGCCGAGCTTGTCCAGCTCGCGGCGTGCCGATTCGCCGATCCGCTCCGGCAGCGCCGGCAGGATGCGTGGCGCGGCCTCGATCAGATGAATCTGCAGCTGGTTGCTGTCGATTTCCGAGTAGCCATAGCTGTTGAGCATCCGGGTGGCATTGTGCAGCTCGGCGGAGAGCTCCACGCCGGTGGCTCCGCCACCGACAATGGCGACCGACAGATGCGAGCGGTCGCGATGGGCCGGATCGCTGTAGCGCAGGAAGGTATTGAGCATTGCCCGGCGAAAGGTCTCGGCCTGTTGGGTGCTGTCCAGGAAGTAGCAGTGGTCGGCCACCCCCGGAGTGCCGAAATCGTTGGAGACACTGCCCACCGAGAGCACCAGATAGTCATAATCCAGCGTGCGCTCGCCCAGCACGACCTCGCCCTTTTCATCGTGCAGCGGGGCAAGCGTGATCCGGCGCGAGTCGCGGTCGAGCCCGCTGAGGGTACCCAGCTGATAGCGATAGCCGTGAGTACGGGCGTGCGCCTGATAGGAAACCTCGTCGAGCCCCTGGTCGAGCGCGCCGGTAGCGACCTCGTGCAGCAGCGGTTTCCAGATGTGGGTGGGGTTGCGATCGACCAGGATGATTTCGGCACGGTTGCGGCGTCCGAGCCTGCGACCCAGACGCGTCGCCAGTTCGAAGCCACCGGCGCCGCCGCCGACCACCACGATACGGGGTACTGACATGAAAGGCCTTCCCTGCAGGAGATGAAAAACGAAAGCGAAAGCGGGTGCGCACCAAGCGCTTGTGCCACCGGGCCGGGACCCGGTCGCACAAGCACTCCGAAGGCCGTGCCGGATGAAAAATGCTCATTGACGTCGAACACGCTACTCTAGCAGGCGCGCGCGCGTCATGGATATGCCCGCTGGCGGCAACCGCCGGGCGCGTCATGTGATGACACTTCCCTTTCTACCGGAGCAGCACGATGCATGCACCCCTCAAGGACATGGCACTGGTCTGCTGGGACCTCGATGGCACCCTGATCGATTCGGCACCGGATCTGGCCACGGCGCTGGATGCCGTACTGGCCGAGCGCGGGCTGGCGCCGGCCGGTCTCGCTGGCGTTCGCGACTGGATCGGCAACGGCGCCCGCCGGCTGGTCGAACGGGCGCTGACGGCACGCTCGGGCAATGCGCCGAGTGCGGCAGAGCTGGAAGCAGCCCACGGGGCGTTTCTTGATCACTATCGGCAGGCCCCCTGTGTCGAGACCCGGCTCTATCCCGGTGTGGCCGCATGCCTGCGCTCGCTTGAACAGCGCGGCCTGAAGCAGGTGCTGATTACCAACAAGCCCGGTGATTTCATCGCCCCGATCCTGCAGGCGCTGGGTATCGGGAGCCACTTCGAGCGGACCCTGGGCGGTGATGCGCTGGAGCGCAAAAAGCCCGATCCGGTGCCGCTGCTGCACATCGCCCGCGAGCTGCAGGTGGCGCCCGAGCGGGCCCTGATGATCGGCGATTCGCGCAACGATATCGAAGCCGGTCGGGCAGCCGGATTCCGTACCCTGGCACTGAGCTGGGGCTATAATCACGGTGAGCCGATTGCCGCAAGCGACCCGGACTACCTGCTTGATTCGCTCGAGGGACTCATTTAGGGTTGCCAGGCGTCGGTTGACACCCTGAACACTGACCTGCGAGCCGTTGCCAAGGCGCTCGCCTGATGCTGGACATGCCAATGCCTGCCGATCGGATTTTCCTGCCGTACTGCTGTCGTTCCGTTGCCCCCGGGCAGGGGCGCTGGCGATGGTAACCGCCCTCCTGGCGGACCCTCCATGCCCGTAACGGGTGTTTGCACTGCAGCGCCCTGCCGAATGCCGAACAGGAAATGCCGATCATGATGACCCCCGAGCGTTTTGCCGAACTCAGTGACGCCGGTTACAACCGGATTCCGGTCTCCCGGGAGATCCTGGCCGATCTGGATACGCCGCTGTCGACCTATCTCAAGCTGGCCGATCAGCCCTGGACCTTTCTGCTGGAGTCGGTACAGGGCGGCGAGAAGTGGGGGCGTTATTCGATCATCGGGCTGCCCTGTCGCGAGCGTCTCGAGGTGCGCGGTCATGTGGTCCGTCATTTTCGCGATGACGAGCCGGTCGGGGCTACCGAGGTTGAGGATCCGCTCGACTGGATCGATCAGTTTCGTACCCGTTTCCGGGTGCCGCCGATCGAGCCCGGCATGCGTTTCAACGGCGGCCTGGTGGGCTACTTCGGCTCCGATACCATCCGGCTGATCGAGCCGCGCCTGCGCGGGGTGGAAAAACCCGATCCCATCGACGTGCCCGATATCCTGCTGCTGGTGGCCGATGAGCTGGTGGTGTTCGACAACCTCTCCGGCCGGCTGACCCTGCTGGTACACGCCGATCCCGAAACGCCGCGCGCACTGGAGCTGGCCCATCAGCGCCTCGAAGCGCTGGAGCGGGCACTGCGCGACACGCCGCTGACCCACTACAGCCCCGGAACCGGTCGCGACAACGTGGCCGAGGATGATTTCTTCGCCAGCTTCTCCGAGCAGGGCTACAAGGAAGCGGTCGAGCGCATCAAGGAGTACGTGCGCGCCGGCGATGTCATGCAGTGCGTGCCGTCGCAGCGCATGACCACGCGCTATACGGCGCCGCCGCTGGATCTCTACCGGGCGCTGCGCAGCCTCAACCCGTCGCCCTACATGTTCTTTTTCAACCTCGGGGATCACCACGTGATCGGTGCCTCGCCGGAAATTCTGGCACGCCTGGAAGGCGACGAGGTCACCCTGCGGCCGATCGCCGGGACCCGCCACCGTGGCCGAAGCGAGGAGGAGGACAGGGCGCTCGAGGCGGACCTGCTGAACGATCCCAAGGAGCGGGCAGAGCATGTCATGCTGATCGATCTGGGGCGCAACGATGTCGGCAGGATTTCCGTGGATGGCACCGTGGATCTGACCGATACCATGACCATCGAGCGCTATTCGCATGTCATGCACATCGTCTCCAACGTGACCGGTCGCCTCAAGCCCGGGCTGGGGCCGCTGGATGTGCTGAAGGCCACCTTCCCGGCGGGTACGCTCTCCGGTGCGCCCAAGATCCGGGCGCTGGAGATCATCGACGAGCTCGAGCCGGTCAAGCGCGGGGTCTATTCCGGCGCGGTGGGTTATCTCTCCTGGCAGGGCAACATGGACATGGCGATCGCCATCCGGACCGGCGTGCTCAAGGATGGTGAGCTGCATGTGCAGGCCGGTGGGGGGATCGTGGCCGATTCCGATCCGGAGACCGAATGGCATGAGACCCTCAACAAGCGCCGGGCCCTGTTTCGCGCCGTGGCCATGGCCGAGCGGGGGCTCGACAGGCTGGACTGAACCGGGTCGATGACAGCCGGCTATCGCCTCCATGAAGGCAGCCTGCTCGCCGTCAGCCCCCGGCATCGCTACAATCCGGTCATCACGGCTTGATGAGACGTGAGGGCGTGCCATCTGCCTGACCCGTGTGATGGCGCGCAAAGAGTGACGACCGCTTCGGCTGCCCGGAGCGGTTTTTTCATGTCGGGTGGTCGGCAGTACGGGGCAGGGTATGGGCGTCAGTGATAATGAAAACTCTTATCATTTGGTTTGACTTGTCATTCTCATGCGTATAGGGTTGTCATTGTGGTGATCGCCAGTCACCACATGATCGGATTCGTTGAGGTCAGGCTTCGTCTCCGGTTATCTCCTCATCAAGCTAGTCACGGTCCTTGTGCCGCCCCTTGCCGGGGCGGCTTTTTATTGCCGCTCACTTCCCCGCTTCGGGCAGACTGCGCCAGCAGGGCTTTAGTGTCCGGCATGGCAATGTGCATGAAAATCGGCTCCGGCGCCCCCGGTGGAGCCGATTCGTTCGCATGGCGTGTCACTCCTGCCGATTTTTCTCCCTTGCGTGGCCCGGGGCAATGGTTGCTCTCCGGTGTGTGCTGTCGCGGATCTGCCTCCGGGTACGGCCCTGAGCGCCATCGGACCGGAGTGTTCGAGCGGCTTCTCATCATGCCCCCACGGGCGACGACATGGTCATGGTGGCGAGGCGTAAGGTAAAATGCATGCAGCAGGCAAGGGCTGTTCCCGCCTCAGGAGCGGTCGCTGCAATCAACACGAAGGTCCGGTCCGGCATTTGACGTCGGCAATACCCGTTTCCCGGGTTCAACAGAAGTGGCAGGGTTTATGAGCGCACGTGTGCTGATGATCGACAACTACGACAGCTTTACCTACAACATCGTCCAGTACCTGGGTGAGCTGGGGGCCGAAGTCGATACCATTCGAAACGACACGCTGACGCTTGAGCAGATCGAGCAGCGCGAATTTTCCCATCTGGTGATCTCGCCCGGTCCCTGCAGCCCCGATGATGCGGGCATCTCACTGGCGGTAATCGAGCGGTTCGCCGGTCGGGTGCCGATATTCGGGGTCTGCCTGGGCTTTCAGGCCATTGGTCAGGTTTACGGTGGTCGAGTGGTGCGCGCCGGCATGGTGATGCATGGCAAGACCTCGCTGGTGACCCATCACGAGCAGGGCGTGTTCGAGGGGCTGGACAATCCGCTCGAGGTCACCCGCTATCACTCGCTGATGGTGGAGGACGAGAGCCTGCCGGAGTGTCTTGAAGTGACGGCACGCACTGTCGATGATGACGTCACGCCCGGCATGGTGATGGGCTTTCGTCATCGTCGGCTCGATGTCGAGGGAGTGCTGTTCCATCCCGAGTCGATCCTGTCACGCCAGGGCCATGAGCTGCTGGCCAACTTCATCAGGCGTGTGCCTGCCGAATCGGCGCGAACCGGTGCAACACCGGCCTGACTGCGCTGACCCATCGCTGCTCACGGGAACGCAAACATGGAACTCAAGGATGCCATCCGCGCGGTACATGCGCGCCGGGACCTGACGCTGGACGAGATGCGCTCGGTCATGTCGACCATCATGAGCGGTGAAGCCGATGCCATCCAGATGGGCGGCTTTCTGATGGGGCTGGCCATGAAGGGGGAGACGGCCGACGAGATTACCGCCGCGGTGCAGGTCATGCGCGAGCTGATGCATCCGGTACACGTCAATATCGAGCCGGTGGTGGACATCGTCGGCACCGGCGGCGATGGCATGGGACTGTTCAACGTCTCGAGCGCGGCCAGCTTTGCCGCAGCGGCCTGTGGTGCCCATGTGGCCAAGCACGGTGGCCGGGGGGTGTCGAGTTCCTCGGGCAGCGCCGATCTGCTGGCCCGGGCGGGCGTGTCGCTGGATCTCGATCCCAGTCAGATCGCCCGCTGCATCGAAGAGGTTGGCGTTGGCTTCATGTTTGCCCCCAACCACCATACCGCCATGCGCCATGCCGTGGCCGTACGACGGGCGCTGGGGGTGCGGACCATGTTCAACATTCTGGGCCCACTGACCAATCCGACCGGCGCGACCCGTCAGGTACTGGGTGTCTACGATCGCTCGCTGGTGCCGCTGCTGGCGGAGTCACTGCGCCGGCTGGGCAGCCGTCATGTGCTGGTCGTACACTCCGCGGATGGTCTCGACGAGATCTCGCTGGCGGCGCCGACCCATGTGGCGGAGCTGAAGGGCGGGCACATCGAGGAGTACGTCATCACACCGGAGGCGCTGGGCATCGAGCGTCAGCCGCTCTCGACGCTGCGCGCCGAGGATACCGAACAGAGTCTGGCACTGGTGCAATCGGCGCTTGCCGGCAGGGGGCCTGAAGCCGATATGGTAGCGCTCAATGCCGGGGCTGCGCTCTATACTGCGGATCTGGTGGACTCCATTGCCGAAGGTGTTGCCCGTGTACGCGCCGCCCTCGATCGTGGCGAGGCGCTGGAACGACTGCACAGCCTGGCCCGCTTTTCGGCTTCGCTGCTATCCGGCGAACGGCATTGAGAGTTTCGGATGCATCCGCCACGGCATGGCATCGGGCCGGTATCAGTCCGGCCCCGTTCAAGGAGAGGGCCGATGAGTGAACTGCCAACCATCCTGCAGCGCATCATTACGCGCAAGCATGAAGAAATCGAAGCGCGCAAGCGTGAAACCGACATGGCCTCGATGCGCGCGCGCGCCGAAGGTGCCGAGCGGCCGCGTGGCTTCGTGACATCGCTGGATACCCGAATTCTGGCCGGTGATCCCGCCATCATTGCCGAGATCAAGAAGGCCTCGCCATCGAAGGGCGTGATTCGTCCCGATTTCGATCCGGTGGCGATTGCGCAGAGTTATCAGATGGGGGGAGCCGCCTGCCTGTCGGTGCTGACCGATCGCGACCATTTCCAGGGCGATGACGCCTACCTGATGGCGGCCCGGGAGGCCTGTCATCTGCCGGTGCTGCGCAAGGATTTCATGGTCGATCCATGGCAGGTCTTCGAGGCACGCGCCATCGGCGCCGACTGCATCCTGCTGATCGTGGCGGCACTGGATGATGCGCGCCTGCGTGAGCTTCATCAGCTGGCCCACGAGCTGGGGATGGATGTGCTGGTGGAAGTCCATGATCGGGAAGAGCTCGAGCGGGCGCTGGCGCTGAATCTCACGCTGGTGGGTATCAATAACCGTGATCTGCGTACCTTTGATACCCGGCTGTCGACCACCTTCGATCTGCTGCCTCAGGTGCCGGATGACGTCACGGTAGTGACCGAATCGGGCATTGCAACCCGCCGGGATATCGAGCACATGCAGGAAAACGGCGTCAATGCCTTTCTGGTCGGGGAACGTTTCATGCGTGAAGAGGAGCCGGGGGCAGCCCTGCGCGAACTCTTCTTCGACACGTCAGCCGGTGGCAGCCGCGCTTCGTCCTTCGCCTGACCCGGGATGTGGTCGCCGATCCGGCTCAGGCCGGGTCGGCGGGTTCGGCAGAAGGGGCGAAATCGTCCCCATCGAACAGTTCCGGACGATCGGTAATCACTGTATCCACGCCGTGCGACCACCAGCGATGGAAACGCCTGGGGTCGTTGACCGTGTAGCAGATCAGTCGCCGGCCACGATCACGGATTTCCTCGGCACGGGCGGGGTCGAGACTCTGCCAGTTGGAATGGATGCTGAAGGCTTCGACCTGCTCGGCATCGGTGACCCAGCCACGCGTCGGGCCATCCTCGTAGAGAATGCCGAGGGCGCAGTTGCCGTCGAGCTCCCGTACCCGCGAGAGAGTGGCCACACTGAAGCTCGAGATCAGCAGGCGCTCCCGGGGCAGCATTGCCACGGCCTGTGGCACCACGGTTTCGGCCAGCAGGTTGTCATCATGGCCGGCGCTCAGCTTGAGCTCGAGATTGAGCCCCAGCCCGAGTTCGCTGATCAGTGCCAGGGCCTCCTCCAGGGTAGCCATGCGTTCACCGGCAAAGCGTTCATCGAACCACCGGCCGACATCCAGACGCTTTGCCTGCGCCAGGGAGTAGTCCCGCAGTAGGCCCTGACCATCACTGCAGCGCACCACATGCGCATCGTGCCACAGCACCGGTGTGCCATCGCCGAGACACTGCACATCAAGTTCGAGCCAGTTCAGACCGGCTTCATGAGTTGCCCGAATGGCGGCGAGGGTATTTTCGGGGGCGTGATGGGAGAGACCGCGATGAGCGATCAGGCGGGGAAGCTCCATGTAGATTCGATCCCTGCTGGTGTACGGGACGATCGTAGTATAGATACTTGCGGCCCTGGTAGGGCGATTCGGCCACCTTCGTACGGCCACTGATCGGCCCGGGCCCGCGACGATACGCGAGCACTACCGATGATGCCGCGCCACGGGCGTTATACGGATTCAGGAGAGTACGACCTTGAAACTGACCTATATCAATGACCAGCGACGCGATGGCTGTCTGGCCTGTCTGTGTGCCGCCGTACACGGTCAGCAGGCCGGCCTGACGCCGCTGGTTGAATTTGCCGGCCTTGACCGGCTGCTCGATCAGGAGAGCGCCCGCATCGTGGCGCTGGTGGATGAGGCCGAGTGTCCGCTGTCACTGGCACTGCTGGTGCTGGATGTCGAAGGGCAGGGGCTGTCGCTGCGCCTGCTGGCAACGCCGGAAGCCCTGCGTGGCCATGGCTACGCGCGCGAACTGGTGACCCGGCTGGCCGCTACCACGGCGATGCGGGTCACGACCCGGGAGCCGCATCTCGAGGCCTTCTTCAAGACCTTCGGGTTTACGCGCTGGTGCCATGCCGATGACGGCGCCCGGGTAGGCTTCAATGAGCGTGCCGGGGTTCATCGCCTGATGGAGGCGCCGGAAACCGTCGATTTCAGCGCCGAGGCCGTCACCCGCGCCTTCAAGCGTGACAACGGCTTGTTCGAGGATTACAAGCAGCGTTTTGTCACCGGTCTGGAGTCGCTGCAGACCGGCCAGTCCCGGCAATAGCAGCCTGATGAGCAGTAGCGGCTGCTGAATGCATGATGAATGCATGAAAAACCCCGCTCGGATGAGCGGGGCGAAAGGCATGGCGCAGGCCGCCCGTAGGGGCCTGCAGAGGATCAGAAGTTGATCCCGAAGTGGGTCTGATAGCTGGTGTGCCAGCCATCGTCGACCGGCGAACCGAAATAGTTCAGGCCGTTCTTGTTGGTAATGATGTCAAACCAGGCGTAGTACGGGCCGGCGGTCAGCTTGAAGCCCAGGTCGTTGAGCTGCGGATCGTTCATGCTGCCGTCGCCGCCATTGATAGCCGAGTAGTCGCCGTCCGGGCTGATGTAGCTGTAGTCGTTGAAGAAGTAGACGTTCTCGATCGGCCCCCAGTCGACATCCATGCTGTAGGCGAGACTGACGTTGTACATCTGCCCCTTGGCCGGGATCAGGTAGTTGAAGTCGAAGGCGCCGATCTGAATGACGTTGTCGGAGATGCCGGTCTCTGACTCGGGGGCATTCTTGGCGTGATACTCGTAGTGCGTGCCCTGCAGCTGCACGCTCCAGTTGCCGTAGTTGCCGTTCAGCCCCAGCGCGGCTGCCCAGTTGTCCCCGGAGTCATTGGTTCGCTCGTTGTAGAGCTGACCGCCCTTGGCGGAGGCGTTGATCTCGGTGGTGTAGTCGGTGTCGTAGCCGAAGGTATAGGCCGCACGTGCCGCCAGCTGGTTTTCCGACTGGTTACCCTGATCGCCGACGCTATCGATGGAGCCGTCATCGTTGAAGGTCGGGTCAGCAGTCCCGCCAGGCGGATTGGCGCCATAGCTGGTATTGGAACTGCCCAGCTGATCGTTCTTGAAGTAGGCCAGGTCGGTGGTCCAGGGGCCGTTCTCGTGATGCCACTTGACGCCCAGGTTCTGGTTGTCGTTGAAGCCGGCGAGATAGGGCAGGGTGCCGTACCAGCCGAGATAGCCGTAATCCATGTTGCCGAACGGCGTCTGTACCAGCCCCACCTTGATGGTGTCGCTGTCGCTCAACTCATAGCCCAGCCAGCCGTGGTGCAAAAAGCGGTAGCCGTCATAGAAGCGGTACTGGAAGGAGTAGAGGAAGTCATCCACCTCGCCATCGAAGCCGAGAATCAGCTTGTTGAAGTCGATGTCGCCGCCGGTGTCCTTGTCCGTGTCATCCCAGTCGTTGATGGCATGACCGAATTCCATGGTGGCGCTGAACTCGGTCTGCTGCATCTGCTCGAGCATCGAGCTGTTCTTTTCCGCCAGGCTTTGTTGACTGCTGCTGTTGTACTGCTGGCTCTCCGCACTCTTGCCCGGGGCGGTCTCCCCCTGTGTGGAAGCGCTGGCGGCGCTGCCCCCCTGCATGTTCTGCTGACTTTCCAGTCGCTCCAGGCGCTGCTGCATCTGGTTCAGCTGCTGGCGCAGCTGCTGGATGGTCTGTTGTTCGCTGCTGGTTTCAGCAAAGACATGGGGTGCGGTCAGCGCTGTGCTGGACACACCCAGGGCAATGGCCAGTGTCTGGAAGGTTGTTCTGGTCACGTTGTGTTCCCCGTTCGTTGTATTGGAAGTCTGATATTATTGTGAAGTTTGATGTTTTTTATAATTCTGGCTTATGGATGTCAAGGTGACGTAACAAATTCGTGAACACTGATTGATATCAGTGACGTTGGTTTCAGGCCAGTAGAAACGGTCAGGGCCGGCCCGGGGCAGGGCCGGCGCCGGTGGGGGCAAGCGTTCAGCGCCGACGCAGGCGATCGAGATAAAGATAGACCACCGGCGTGGTGTAGAGCGTCAGCAGCTGACTGACCAGCAGGCCGCCAATGATCGAAATGCCCAGTGGTGCACGCAGCGCGGCGTTCTCATCGGTGCCCAGCGTGAGGGGAATGGCGCCCAGAATGGCGGCAAGTGTCGTCATCATGATCGGTCGGAAACGTACCATGGCGGCCTCGTAGACGGCTTCACGGGCACTCAGCTGGCGTGTGCGCTCGGCATCCAGGGCGAAGTCCACCAGCATGATGGCGTTCTTCTTGACCACCCCGATCAGCAGGATGATGCCGATCATGGCGATCAGCGTGAACGGCTTGTTCAGCAGCATCAGCGCCAGCAGTGCGCCGATACCGGCGGAAGGCAGGGTGGATAGAATCGTCAGCGGATGGATGTAGCTTTCGTAGAGAATCCCCAGCACCAGATAGACCGTCAGCAGGGCAGCCAGGATCAGCCACGGCATGGCGGCCACACCACTCTGGAAGGAGGCCGCGCTGCCGCCGAAGTCGGCCTGGATATCAACCGGCAGATTGAGACTGTCCAGCCGATTGCTGATGGCGGTAGTAGCCTCGTCGAGATTGACCCCGGTGGCGGTGTTGAAGGAAATGGTCGTGGCAGCAAACTGTCCCTCGTGGCTGACACTGACCGGTGTGGTACTGCGCTCGAGATGGGCAATGCTGGCCAGCGGGATACGGTTGCCGTCCCCATCGATGACATGGATCTGCTTCAGGACCTGGGGAGAGTTCTGCCAGGCCTTGCCGACCTCCATGACCACGTAGTACTGATTGGTACCCTGATAGACGCTGGAGACCTTGCGCTGGCTGAAGGAGTTCTGCAGCACATCGTCGATGGCTGCCATGTCTACCCCCAGCCGTGAGGCCCGGTCGCGATCCACCACCAGCATCATTGCCTGGCCCTGGCTGCGGCTGTCACTGTCGACGCCGGTAATGGCATCGACTTCCCGCAGTGCCTCGGTCACCTTCGGCGACCACTGGCCGAGCAGCTCCAGGCTGTCGCTTTTCAGCGTCAGCTCGTACTGACCGCTGCTGCCGCTGCTGCTGCCGGCGCGCAGATCCTGCAGGCCGAACATGAACACATTGAGGCCGGCGGTATCACTGAACATGGCACTCAGGCGGTTGGCAGTCGCGCTGGTATCGGCACTGCGATCATCCTTGAGCGTGATGAACAGGGTGGCCTCGCTGCTGCTGCCATCCCGGCCACCGCCGATGAATCCCAGCACCCGATCGACCTCCGGATCCGCCATCAGTCGCTCGCGCATGTGGTCGAGCTTGCTGCTCATGGCCTGAAACGACAGGCTCTGATCACCGCGGGCAAAACCCAGTAGCCGGCCGGTATCCTGATCGGGCACGAAGCCCTTGTCGATCGCCGTATAGAGATAACCGTTGAGGACGATCACGGCTACCAGCGAGAGCAGGGTCAGGCGACGATGGCGCAGCGAGAAGTCCAGACTGCGGGCATAGGCCCGGGTGATCAGGGTGCCGCTGCGTTCGATGAGGCGCTGCCACAGGGGAGGACGCTCGCGCGCAGCCGGGACACGCAGCCATCGGGCACACAGCATCGGGGTCAGGGTCAGCGATACCAGCAGCGAGACCACGATGGCCGTGGCCAGGGTCATCGAGAACTCGTGGAAGAGCCGGCCGATCAGCCCGCCCAGCAGCAGCAGCGGGATGAATACCGCAATCAGTGACAGGCTCATCGACAGCACCGTGAAGCCGACCTCGCGCGCGCCCTGCAGGGCTGCCCGGAAGGGGGGCTCGCCGCGTTCGAGATGGCGGGCGATGTTCTCGACCACGACGATGGCATCGTCGACGATGAAACCGATGGCCACCACCAGCGCCATCAGTGACAGCGTATCCAGCGAGTAACCCAGCAGATGCATGACGCCGAAGGTGCCGATCAGCGAAACCGGAATGGCGGCACAGGGGATCAGCGTGGCCCGCCCGCTGCGCAGGAACACAAAGACCACCAGCACCACCAGCACCACGGCCAGGATCAGCGTGAACTGGGTCTCGTTGAGCGAGGCGCGTATCCCCGGCGAGCGGTCGAGCACCACGCTGAGACGCGCGTCACCCGGCAGGGCCTGCTCGATGGTGGGCATGCGATCGCGGATGCCCTGGATGGTCTGGATGATGTTGGCCCCAGCCGAGGGGCTGATGACCAGCAGTACCGCGGGCTGATGATTGAGAAAGCCGATGCGCTGCTCATCCTCGACCCCATTGGTCACCCGGGCCACATCGCCGAGACGCAGCACGCTGCCGCTGCCGTCATCGCGCAGCACCAGCGCGCGGTAGTCGGCGGCGTCGAACAGCTGGCTGTTGCTGTCGACCATCAGCCGGTGTTGTTCGCCGTCGATGAAGCCCTTGGGGCGGTTGCTGTTGGCCGCCATGATCGCCTGCCGGACATCGCCCAGTGCCAGCCGGGCGTGCTCCAGCGCGCGCGGATCGAGATCGACCCGCACTGCCGGCGACGAGCTGCCGCCGACATTGACATCACCGACGCCCTCGACCTGGGCAATGCGCGGGGCGATCACCTCGTCGGCCAGGTTGTAGCGCTGCCCCTGGCTGATGGCATCCGAGGTCAGCGCCAGGATCATGATCGGTGCGCTGGAGGGATTGAGCTTGTCGTAGGAGGGCGGACTGGTCATGGCGCTGGGCAGCAGCGGCTCGGCGCGGTTGATGGCGGCCTGCACCTCGCGTGCCGCCTCGTTGACATCCTTGTCGAGATCGAACTGGATCGTGATCCGGGTGGTGCCCCGCGAACTCGACGAGGACATCCGGTTGATGCCGGCAATCTGCCCCAGCGAGCGCTCCAGCGGCGTCGCTACCGTCGAGGCCATGGTCTGCGGATTGGCCCCCGAGAGCTGGGCGCTGACCACGATGGTCGGAAAGGAGACATCGGGCAGCGGCGCGATCGGCAACCGGGCATACGCCAGCATGCCTGACAGCACCACCGCCAGGGTCAGCAGGGCGGTGGCGATCGGGCGCCGGATGAAGGGTTCCGACAGGCTCACGAGGTCGCTTCCTGCCGGTCGGTATCATCCCCCTGGTGCGGCGTGCGCTGCGGCACCAGCCGGTCGAACGCCAGATAGATGACCGGGGTGGTGAACAGGGTCAGCAGCTGGCTGACCAGCAGCCCGCCGACCATCGACAGGCCCAGGGGCTGGCGCAGCTCGGCGCCATAGCCGGAGGCCAGCATCAGCGGTACCGCGCCCAGCAGGGCGGCAAAGGTGGTCATCATGATCGGACGAAAGCGCAGCAGGGCGGCCCGATAGATGGCCTCGCGGGGCGGCATGCCGCCCTCGCGCTGCGCCTGCAGGGCGAAGTCGATCATCATGATGGCGTTTTTCTTGACGATGCCGATCAGCAGGATGATGCCGATGATACCGACCATGCCGAGCTCATGGCCGGTCAGCATCAGTGCCAGCAGGGCGCCGATGGCCGCCGATGGCAGCGTCGACAGGATGGTCAGGGGGTGGATGAAGCTCTCGTAGAGAATGCCCAGCACGATGTACATGGTGACGATGGCCGCCAGAATCAGCCACAGCGTGTTGCTGGTGGAGCCGGCGAAGCTGCGTGCCGAGCCCTGGTAGTCGAGTCGCGTGTCATCGGTGAGCCCTATGTCGCTACGCGCCTGATCAATGGTATCGAAGGCTTCCGACAGCGAGTGTCCGGGGGCGACATCGAAGGAGATCAGCGCCGCCGGAAACTGGTTTTCGCGCTGGATGGAGAGCGCCCGGGGGCGGGTCTCGAGAGAAACCAGCGTCGACAGGGGGACCTGCTCGCCATCCTCGCTGGTGACATAGAGATGCTCGATGGCGGACGGGCCATCCTGCTGTCGGTCTGACACACTCAGGACCACCCGGTACTGGTTGGACTGGGTGAAGATGGTCGAGATCAGTCGCTGCCCGAAGGCGTCATAGAGGGTGGCATCAATATCGGCCATGCTCACGCCGAGCCGGCTGGCCCGGTCGCGATCGACCTTCAGGCGCAGTGCCAGCCCGTTGTTCTGCAGATCGGTCGTGGCGCTGGAGATGGCCGGGGAGTCCCGCAGCTGCCGAAGCATGGCCGGTACCACGCTTTCGAGCTGACTGCGATCGCCGTTGACCAGGCTGAACTGGTACTGGTTGCGGCTGATGGTGTCTTCCAGGGTCAGGTCCTGGATCGGCTGCAGATAGAGGGTGGCGCCGGCCACGCTGCGAGCCCTTTCGGTCAGCCGCTGACTGATCTCGGTAGCGCTGGCATCCCGCTCGTCGATCGGCTTGAGATTGATCTGGAATCGGCCGGTATTGAGGGTGGTGTTGGTCCCGTCGATGCCGATGAAGGAGGAGAGGCTCTCGACGGCCGGATCCTCGAGGATGAGATCGGCCAGCTGCTGCTGGCGATGCGCCATGGCCCTGAACGAGGTCGACTGTTCCGCCTCGGAGATACCACGAATGACCCCGGTATCCTGGGTCGGAAAGAGCCCCTTGGCAATCGAGAGATACAGTACCGCGGTGACGGCAAAGGTGGCAGCGGCCACGATCAGCGTCAGGTACTGATGGTTGAGTACCCAGCGCAGTGCCCGGTCGTAGCCGCCGTGCAGCCGGCCGAAAAGGCCGGAGCGCTGGCGCATCAGCGCTTCGACATCATCCTCGTTGCGGTGGTCCTCGGCCGGCTCAGCGGTGCGGCGACGACGCAGCATGAGCGAGCAGAGCATGGGCGTCAGGGTCAGCGACACAAAGGCCGAAATCACGATCGAGATTGCCAGCGTGATGGCAAACTCCCGGAACAGGCGGCCCACCACGTCTCCCATGAACAATAGCGGGATCAGTACCGCAAGCAGTGAAACCGTCAGCGAGACGATGGTGAAGCCGATCTGCCTCGAGCCCTTGAGCGCTGCCTCACGCGGGGGTTCTCCGCGCTCGACGTGACGCATGATGTTTTCCAGCACCACGATGGCATCGTCGATCACGAAGCCGGTGGCGATGGTGAGGGCCATCAGGGTCAGATTGTTGAGGCTGAAGCCGGCCAGATGCATGACGCCGAAGGTACCCACCAGCGACAGGGGAACTGCCAGACTGGGAATGATGGTGGCCGGAATATTGCGCAGGAACAGGAAGGTCACCATGACGACCAGAGCGACCGCCAGTACCAGCTCGAACTGCACATCATGCACCGAGGCTCGGATGGTAGTGGTGCGATCGGTCAGTACCCGGACATCGACGTTGCCCGGCATCGACCTTTCCAGATTGGGCAGCAGCTGTCGGATGGAGTCGGCGACATCAATCACATTGGCGCCGGGCTGGCGCTGCACGTTGACCACCACCGCCTGCTCGCGATCGGCCCAGGCGGCCAGCCAGGCGTTCTCCGCGCCACTGGTGACTCTTGCAACATCCTGCAGCCGCACCACGGCGCCATCGCCGTTGTCCTTGAGAATCAGGTCGCGATACTCATCGGCGGAAACCAGCTGATCGTTGGCATCAATGCTCAGCGCCCGATAGGGGCCGTTGATGCTGCCCTTGGCCTGATTGACATTGGCACTGGCAATGGCTTCGCGTACCGCTTCCAGATCGAGCCCGCGTGACGCCAGCGCTCGCGGATTGACCCTGACCCGGACCGCCGGCTGGTGACCGCCGGCGAGCGATACCAGACCGACACCGGACACCTGGGCAAGCTTGGGGGCCATGCGGGTGTCGACCAGATCGTAGACCCGGGTCAGCGGCAGCGAGCTGGAGCTGACCGCCAGGGTCATGACCGGCGCATCGGCAGGATTGACCTTGCTGTAGCTGGGCGGCATCGGCAGGTCGTCCGGTAACAGGGTGTCGGCCTGGTTGATGGCTGCCTGCACGCCCTGTTCGGCCACTCCCTGATCAATATCCAGCCCGAAGCGCAGGGTGATGATCGAGGCTCCGCCGGTACTGGTCGAGCGCATGTCCTCCAGCCCGGAGATCTCGCCGAGTTCATCCTCCAGCGGGGCGGTGACGTTGGAAAGCATCACGTCCGGCCCGGCGCCGGGGTAGAGCGTTCTGACCTGGATGGTGGGGTAGTCGACCTGCGGCAGCGACGCTACCGGCAGCAGCCGATAGGCCAGAATGCCGGCGATCAGGATCGCCATCATCACCAGTGAGGTGGCGACCGGGCGGAGTATGAACAGACGCGATGGATTCATGAATTCGCGCTGTGGCCTGTCTGTTCGGGATTCGAACCGGCGTCCGGGGCATCCCCCTGGCCGTGGTTGCTGTCCGCCGTGACGTCACTGTCGGACTCACCGGGCAGGGTATGGCTGACCACCTTGACACTGGCGCCATCGCGCAGTCGATCGACGCCATCGACCACGACCTGCTGGCCGGCTTCGACCCCCGAGCTGACGGCCGCATGAAGATCATCGCTGGCGGCCACCTCGATGGCGTTGCGACTGACCTTGCCGTCGTCACTGACGACATAGACGAAGTTGCCCTGGTCGCTGTTCTGAATCGCGGTCAGCGGAATCACGATGGTGTCAGCGATGGTCCTGAGTTTCAGGCGAACATTGACGAAGGCGCTGGGAAACAGGGTCAGATCGCCATTATCGAAGCCTGCCCGCATGCGCACCGTGCCGGTTGCCGTGTCGACATGACTGTTGATGCTGGTCAGCTGGCCCCGGGCCAGCACGGTGGTCTCATCGCTGTCGAGTGCCTGGACGGTGAGACTGCCGTCGCTGTCGAACTGCTGCTGGATGGGAGCGCGATACTGCGAGGGCATCGAGAAGATGACCGAAATGGGGGAGAGCTGGGTGAGGGTGGCGATGGGGTCCTCGTCACCGAGCTGGATGATGTTGCCCGGGTCGACATTGCGAATCCCGATGCGCCCGGAAACCGGTGCT
This sequence comes from Kushneria sinocarnis, assembly GCF_003633775.1. GTDB lineage: Bacteria > Pseudomonadota > Gammaproteobacteria > Pseudomonadales > Halomonadaceae > Kushneria > Kushneria sinocarnis. The sequence goes on along the minus strand of NZ_RBIN01000006.1, from coordinate 259,608 downwards.
TCGATGGTGGTATAGTCCAGCTGTACCCTGGCATCCTGCACATTGGCCCGATCGGCGGCCACCGTGCCCTGATACTGCTCGACCAGCTGTTGCTGCTCCTCGAGATCCTGACGCGAAACGTAGTTGGTCTTGATCAGCTTCTGATAGCGCTCGAGGTTCTGGCGAGCCGTCTTCAGCTGGGCCAGGTCCTGTTCAAGCTGTCCTTTGGCCTGATCGAGCTGGGCCTGGTAGGTTCGCGGATCGATGCGGGCCAGCACGTCACCCTTCTCGACCCGGTCTCCCTCCCGGAAGTTGACCGACAGCAGCTCGCCTTCCACGCGTGGACGGATTTCGACCCGGTGCAGGGAGGTGACCGTGCCCAGTGCGGAGAGATAGACCGGGAAATCCTCGCGGCTGGCGGCAATCGCGGCGACCGAGGTAGCACCGCCCCCCCGGCTCTGGCCCCCGTCAGAAGCATTTTCCTGCTCACCGCCACCCCGGTGGATCAGCCACCAGCCAACGGCCAGCCCGATCATCACGATCAACAGCAACAGGAGAATGAACCAGCGCTTGCGGTGTTTCCGGGGTGATTCTGTCATGAGCCTTTCATACTGTATTGGCGAAAGCATACCCGAGTGGGTGACCGCTGCACGAACGGTACGACACCCCGAGGGCTTTCCCAGCATAACCAATTGGCAGGGCTGGAATCATGGAAAGAGTATGCACTCTATGGCGAGCGTGTCACGGCGCTGGCACAAGCGACCCAGCATAGCATTGACACTGCCTGATGCAGAGTATCGTCCGATGCTCTCTTCCGGAAGCCGTGGCCGGGCTGACCGAAAAAGGGCGACCCGAGGGTCGCCCTGTCATGAAGAAGACCACGGCGGGTGCGCCATTCGTTATTCGTGGGCGGCTGCCGGATCGGCCTCGCTGGCATTCTGCTGTTCGCGATGGGCGGTATAGAAGGGCGCCCGAGAGGGGGGCAGCGGTTTGCGGCCGCGCACCCGGTCGGCGATCTTCTCCGCCATCATGATGGTGGTGGCGTTGAGATTACCGGTCACGATGACCGGCATCAGTGAGGCGTCGATCACTCTCAGGCCTGCCATGCCGTGGACCCGGCCCTGGCCGTCGACTACCGTCTCCGGGCCTTCGCCCATGCGGCAGCTGCCACAGGGGTGATAGGCAGTCTCCGCTTCATTGCGGACAAACTCGTCGAGCTGCTCGTCGCTCTGCACTTCGGGGCCCGGCGAGATCTCGCGCCTGCGGTACGGATCCATCGCCGGCTGCTCCATGATCCGTCGGGTAATGCGAATGGCATCACGGAATTCCTGCCAGTCGCGCTCCTCGCTCATGTAGTTGAACAGGATGCTGGGCGCCTCATCGGGATCGCGCGAGCGGATGCGGATGCGACCGCGGCTCTTGGAGCGCATTGAGCCGACGTGTGCCTGAAAGCCGTGTGCCTGAACGGCGCTCTTGCCATTGTAGCTGATGGCACAGGGCAGGAAGTGATACTGCAGGTTCGGCCAGGTCTCGCCCTCACCGGTGCGGATGAAACCGCCTGCCTCGAACTGGTTGCTGGCACCGATTCCCTTGCCCTGGAAGAGCCATTCGGCGCCGATCTGCGGCTGGTTGTACCATTTCAGCGCCGAGTACAGCGTGATCGGCTGCTTGCACTCATACTGGATGTACATCTCCAGATGATCCTGCAGATTGCGGCCGACCGCGGGCAGCTCGTGCACCACCCCGACACCGGCTTCCTGCAGCCAGTCGGGATCGCCCACCCCGGAGCGCTGCAGGATCGCCGGCGAGGCGACGGCACCGGCGCACAGCAGGACCTCGCGACGCGCCCGCACCTCCCGCGCTTCGCCCTTGCGTGAATAGGCCACACCGACGGCGTGCCTGCCCTCGAACAGGATGCGATCGGTCATGGCATGGGTTTCGATGGTCAGGGTGTCACGTTCGCGTGCCATGTCCAGATAGCCACGGGCGGTGGAGGCGCGCCGGCCGTGGGGTGTGGTGGTGCGATCCATCGGCCCGAAGCCTTCCTGCTTGTAGCCGTTGAGATCGTCGGTGGCGCCGTAACCCGCCTGGACCCCGGCCTCGATGAAGGCGCGGTAGAGCGGGTTGTTGCCCGGTTTGGGCGTCGCCACGCTGACCGGCCCGTGATCACCGTGATAGTCGTTGCCCCCGATGTCGCGACTTTCGGCCTTGCGGTAATAGGGCAGGCAGTCGGCATAATGCCAGTCCTCCAGCCCGGGCAGCTCGGCCCAGCCTTCCAGATCCATGGCATTGCCGCGGATATAGGCCATGCCGTTGATCAGTGACGAACCGCCCAGTCCCTTGCCACGACCGCACTCCATGCGACGGTTGTTCATGTGCGGTTCGGGATCGGTTTCGAACGCCCAGTTGTAGCGCTTGCCCTGCAGCGGATAGGCCAGCGCTGCCGGCATCTGGGTACGGAAATCGAAGCGGTAGTCGGGACCGCCGGCTTCCAGCAGCAGTACGCTGACGCCTTCGTCCTCGGTCAGGCGGGCGGCCAGCACATTGCCGGCCGAGCCTGCACCGATGATCACGTAATCGTATTCATGGATCTGAGCCATGGGCCCTCCTGGCTTTACTGTCGGCCATCGGCTTGGCCGCTGTTCATTCGGGAGAGGGGATGCCATCGCTGATGGCATCCATAACGCCCCGGCAGAGGCGTCTCAGAAGGCGGATTCGAACGGTCCCATCTCGATCTGGACCGATTTCACCTGGGTGTAGTGATCCAGCGTCAGCATGCCGTTCTCGCGGCCCACGCCGGAGTGCTTGTAGCCACCCACCGGCATCTCGGCCGGCGAGTCGCCCCAGGTATTGACCCAGCAGATGCCGGCCTCGAGCTGATGCACCACGCGGTGGGCGCGATTGAGTCCCTCGGTGAAGATGCCGGCGGCCAGCCCGTACTCGGTATCATTGGCGCGACGAATGACTTCCTGCTCGTCATCGAAGGCGAGCACCGCCATCACCGGCCCGAAGATCTCCTCGCGCACGATGCGCATGTCGTCGCTGCAGTCGGTGAAGATGGTCGGTGCCACGAAGGCCCCCTTGCCGAAGTCGCCCTCGCTCATGCGCGAGCCCCCGATCAGCAGCCGGGCATTCTCCTGCTTGCCGATCTCCAGATACTCGGTGACCTTCTCGAGATGTTCGAAACTCACCAGCGGACCAAAGTTGGTGGCCATGTCCAGGGGGTCGCCGGCGCGCACGCGTTCGACCCGCTCGAGCAGTCTGGCCTCGAATTCGGCCTTTACCGAGCGCTCGACGAAGACCCGGGTGCCGTTGGTGCAGACCTGACCGGAAGAGTAGAAGTTGGCCATCATGGCACCGTCGGCGGCACGATCGAGATCGGCATCGGCGAACACGAGCAGCGGTGACTTGCCGCCCAGCTCCATGGTGACATCCTTGAGCGACGACGAGGCCGCAGCGCTCATTACCTTCTTGCCGGTGCCGGCCTCACCGGTGAAGGAGATCTTGTCGATTCCCTCATGCTCGGTGAGCATGGCGCCGACGCTGCCGTCACCATGCACGACATTGAACACGCCATCGGGCAGGCCGGCCTCGCTGAGAATCTCGGCCAGCAGCATGGTAGTCAGTGGCGTCACTTCGCTGGGCTTGAACACCACGGCGTTGCCGGTGGCCAGCGCCGGGGCGGACTTCCAGCAGGCGATCTGGATGGGATAGTTCCATGCCCCGATGGCGCCGCACACGCCCAGCGGCTCGCGGCGGGTATAGACGAAGGAGTCCGTGCGCAGCGGGATCTGTTCGCCTTCGACCGACATGGCCAGTCCGGCATAGTATTCGAGCACATCGGCGCCGGTGACGATGTCGACCACGGTGGTTTCGCTCAGCGGCTTGCCGGTGTCGAGGGTTTCCACGCGTGCGAGCTCGTCATTGCGCTCGCGCAGCAGGGCGACGGCCCGGTTGAGAATGCGCGAGCGTTCCATTGCGGTCATGGCCGCCCATGCCTGCTGCCCCTCTCGAGCAGCTTCTACGGCCCGATCGACATCGGCCCGGGCGGCCTGCTGGATTTCGGCCAGCACGCTGCCATCCCAGGGATTGATGGAGTTGAAGGTCTTGCCGGAGGTGGCGTCCACGCGCTTGCCGCCGATGAACAGTTGCTGACGATCGAATTCGGCCATGGCGAGTCTCCTCTTCAAAGGGTATGAAACAGTATGTCGAGACGCCGGGACGTTCTCGTGCTCAGGGCGCCGTGGTGTTGGCCAGCTGCTCTTCCACGTATTCATGGCCCAGCGTCACGGCACGAGTGATATTGATGCCTTCCGGCGCCAGGGCGCCGCGCAGCCACAGGCCATCGATCAGCGCGGCCAGGCCGCTGGCGGCACTCCGGGCCTGCTCATGGTCGAGATGGCGTCGGAACTGGTAGCAGATGTTGGAGTGCAGGCGCCGGTCATTGACATGCTGCAAGCGCTGCAGCGAGGGCTTGTGCATGCTGGTGGCCCAGAAGGCCAGCCAGGTCTTCATGACCGACTGGCTGACCTGACTGCGATCGAAATTACCCTCGACGATGGCCCGCAGATGACCCCGCGCGGTGTCCTGTTCGAGGATGGCCTGGCGCTGTCGAACCGATTCACCGAGATCTCCCAGGATACGGCGCATGGTTGCTTCCAGCAGGCCATCCTTGCCACCGAAGTAATGGCTGATGATACCGGTGGAAACGCCGGCCTTGCGGGCAATCACGGCGACCGTGGTATCGGCCAGTCCCACTTCGTCGATGGCGGTCATGGTGGCCTGGATCAGCTGCTGCCTGCGTATCGGCTCCATTCCGAGCTTTGGCACGCGTCTCTCCTCGAGTTTCGACGCTCGTAATGTATCGCTGCATTGTAGCGTTTTTTATTGAATGGTCAATCAATAAAAAATGGTGTTATGTTTACCAGAGTACGATAATTGGTGATGATAATCATCGTGTTTCGGTCACTGTCGACAAGCGAGGTGCTGCAGTGGCCATTTGTCCAACAATACAAGGAAATGAGCGATGAAAGGGCAGGTCAGAGCAGCCGGAACAGGGGTGGGCAGAGTGGTGGCAGCACTGGTGCTGGCGGGAAGTGCCACCATGGCGACAACCGCCCGCGCGGAGGTGCCGCAGTCCTGTCAGACCGTTCGCTTCGCCGAGGTCGGCTGGACCGATATCACCGCTACCACGGCGCTGGCGCGCACCGTGTTCGAGGCACTGGGATACGCTACCCGTGCGGAAACGGTATCGGTGCCGGTGGCCTATTCGGCACTCAAGAGCGGCGATCTGGATGTCTTTCTGGGCAACTGGATGCCATCCATGGCCTCCATCAGTGACCCCTATATCGACAAGGGGCAGGTCGATCGGCTGACCGCCAATCTGAAGGGCGCCAAGTACACCCTGGCGGTGCCGCAGTATGTCATCGATGCCGGTGTTACCTCGGTTGCGGAGCTCGATGCGAATCGTGACCGTTTCGATGAACGGATCTATGGCATTGAAGCCGGCAATGATGGCAATCAGATCATCCAGCAGATGATCGATAAGGATTTCGACGGCCTCGGGGACTGGAAACTGGTGGCATCCAGTGAGGCCGGCATGCTCTCCCAGGTGCGTACTGCCGTTCGTAACAGGGAGTGGATCGTTTTTCTCGGCTGGGCGCCGCATCCCATGAATACCCGGTTCGAGATCGGCTATCTCAGCGGAGCGGATGACTATTTCGGTCCCAACTTCGGGGGCGCCACGGTCTATACCAATACCCGCGGCGGCTATGTCAACGAGTGTGCCAATGCCGGTCGGCTGCTCGAGCAGATGACCTTTACCCTGCCCATGGAGAACGAGCTGATGGGCGCGATCATGAACGAGGATCGTGAGCCGATGGCGGCTGCACGGGAGTGGCTGGCAGCTCATCCGGGAACACTCGAAGGCTGGCTGCAGGGGGTGACTACCGTGACGGGGCAGCCGGGTGCTGACGCAGTCGCTGCCGCACTGGAATAAATTAAGCGTCTCCTGGCGAAGCGTGCCGGCTTCGCCGGGTTGCGTGGTTGAAGACGGGTTGACGTGTCTTTTTCTGTGCGTATACTACGCCGCGTGTTCAGGGCATTCCCCGATAGCTCAGTTGGTAGAGCAAATGACTGTTAATCATTGGGTCGCAGGTTCGAGTCCTGCTCGGGGAGCCAACTCCTGCCTCTGAACCGACAATCCGGATATTCCCCGATAGCTCAGCTGGTAGAGCAAATGACTGTTAATCATTGGGTCGCAGGTTCGAGTCCTGCTCGGGGAGCCAGATCCGGTCGTCGGTTACCGTTTTAAGCACTGTCGCAGCCGCGTTTCCGGTCCGGAAAAGGCCATTATTTCATTTGAAACGGCCTGCCTGTCTCTTTTGCGTCCCATTGCTGCCTGATGTGCTCAAGGGTGCCTTCTCCCCGCATTGACAGATTCGGACTGCTTTGCTAAAAGAATATGGCTTCTCCCGCCTTTATTCAGGCGTTTATCCCTGTCCGGAATCATTGGCATTTCGGGCGGTATGGGCATGCTCTGCCCATGTATCAACATGGTTCGTCTCTTTCCTGCTATTTCAGTGTTCTGTGTGACATTGATGAACAAGACATGAGTGTCACGCTCGATCAGCTGGAAAGTTCCGACTGTTTCAACCTTCTGGCAAGCGATTGCATCGATTCGGCGACGCCATGTTGCGGATGCCGTATCGCATGGCCGAACGCATCGGATGGCTCAAAAGGAATAACATGGCACGCAATGGTACTTTGTCCATCAAGGAAAAATGGACACTGGACAGTCAGCTGGGGGAAATGTTGCGCGGGCTGGATGATCGGCCCGATTCCGATGAAGCACTCCTTCAGGCACTCAATCGACTATTGTCCGACTATGAGATGAGTGTTGCGGATACCGTTGAGCTGCTGAACTGGATACGTCGGGAGTCTGACGCGGCCTGACGCACCTCGGCGACACCGGTAGCGGCTGCAGCTGCTGTCGAGCAGTCCGGCCTGACGGTTGCCGGTATGCATTGAGTGATAAAACGGCCATGCCCTTTCGGGCATGGCCGTTTTCGTACCCCCATGACAGCGCTCTCGGTCGAGGCTCAGGAGCCGCTGTCCTGCAGCTGCTGCGCATAGTCGAGCACGATATTGGCGCTCTCTCGCAGCTGTGCCTGATCGATGGGGGTCTGATCATCCTCGCCGTCGCGGGCATCCGCCCAGCTGTCGATCGGCTCCTGTCCCAGTGCCTTGCGGCGCTGATTCTCCAGTGACAGCTGTTCGGATTCCTGGGCTTCCATCTCCCGCTTGCGCTGATGGATGTTGAGACTGACGCTGTTGTTCTGTTCGCGCAGCTTGTGGGCCAGTTCCGCTTCGCGCTCGAGGTAGTGGAAGTTGGGGTCCTGACTGGTGCGCTGCTGGTGCGCCTGACGCAGCGGCGGCAGATAGCGATCGGGATTGCCGTACTGCCGATAGCTGACCGGTCGTACCGTATCCCAGGGCAGGGCATTGGGCAGGGCGCTTTCACCAATTTCGTCCGGGTCGACCAGGCTGGGATAGCTGATATCCGGCTTGACGCCGTGCAGCTGGGTACTGGCACCGGTGATCCGGTAGAACTTGGCGCGGGTCAGCTTGAGCTCGCCGTGATCCAGATCATCGAGGGTCTGGACCGTGCCCTTGCCGAAGGTCTGATTGCCGAGGACAAGACCGCGGCCGTAATCCTGGATGGCCCCGGCAAAGATCTCCGAAGCCGAAGCCGACAGGCGATCGACCAGTACCGCCAGCGGTCCCTGGTAGGCAACGCCCCGATCGGTATCGCCCAGCAGGCTGATTCGGCCCTGGGCATCGCGAACCTGCACGGTGGGGCCTCGATCGATGAACAGGCCGATCATCGAATTCGCTTCCTGCAGGGCGCCACCGCCATTGCCACGCAGATCCAGTACGATGCCTTCAACATTCTTCTGCTTGAGCTGGTCGATCAGCTGGTGCACATCCCGGGTCGTGCTGCGGTAGTCCTTCCTGCCCTGCTTCTCGGCCTTGAAGTCCACATAGAACATCGGCACCTTGATGACGCCAATACGGTGCCTCTCGCCATCACGGGTGATGTCGATGACCTGACTGCTGGCCGCCTGATCCTCGAGCTTGACGGTATCCCGCGTGATCCTGACGATCCTGGTCTGAGTGGTATCCACTGCCTTGGCCGGGATGATTTCCAGCCGTACGGTAGAGTCCTTGGGACCGCGAATCAGATCGACGACTTCGTCCAGCCGCATGCCAACCACGCTGGTCATGTCTCCGCTTTCACCCTGACCGACAGCGACGATGCGATCGGCAGGCTTGAGCAGTCCGCTTTTCTCGGCCGGGCCGCCCGGGACCAGGCTGGAAATCTTGACGTACTCGCCATCCTGCTGAAGCAGGGCGCCGATGCCCTCCAGCGAGAGCTTCATCTGGATGTCGAAGGATTCGCTGCGACTGGGTGAAAAATACTCGGTATGCGGGTCGATGGCACTGCCGGCTGCATTGAGAATGACACTGAGCACATCTTCGCTGTTGGTCTGACGTACCCGGTCAAGCTGATTGGAATAACGCTTTTCGAGCTGACTGATGATGGCCTGGTCGTCCATCATTCGCAGGCTGTCTTCGCTCTTGCCGCTCTCCGATTCATCATCGTGCTGCTCCGGATCATCGCTCTGACGCGGATTGCCGGGGATCTCCGGTTCGGGGGTCTCGCCCGGCTGGCGGGTATCGCTGTCTTCGGGAGAGCCGGAAAGGGCCAGCTGCAGTGCAGCGTTCTTCAGCCGCTTGTGCCAGAGCTCATCGAGCCGGGACGGGGAAGACGCCCATTCGCGATCCTCATCATCGGTGGCCAGCCGATCATGACCTTCGAAGTCGAAGTGCTCGGTATGCTCAAGCTGGTCGAGCAGCCACTGCAGGCGATTCTCGATACGCTTCTGATAAAGATTGTAAAACTCATACAGCCGATCGAGATTGCCGTTCTCGAGGGCCTCGCTGAAGTTGCTGCCGAGATCCGAATACTGCCTGACATCCGATTTCAGCAGGTAGGCATGCTGGGGATCGATCATCTTCAGCATGCGTTGCCAGGCCGTTTCGGACCACTGCTGATCCAGACTGACATCTTCATAGTGGCTGTAACGCAGTGACTGGGCGACTTCCTGCGCGGTCTGTTCACCGTTATCGGTAGGGACAATCCTGTCCTGCTCGGCCGCCAGGGTGGGCAGGGCCATCACGACACACAGGGCAAACACCACCGCCTGTCGCACCATAGCAAACGGGCTCATCAATGAGGCTCTCCCGGTTTCATGTAAACTGACACCTGATGAATCAGGTACTTCCGATTTTTCGACCGCATCGGCCATGCTTTATGAGGGATGGGTAACGTACCAGCCTGACATACAAGATCCCGATTGTAGCAGGCCGACGGCGGCATCCACGACAAGCGTTGACAGGGAAAAGCATGTTTCAGTCTCCAAGCAACGAGCGATTGCTGCGCTTTCTCGAGCAATCGCCGACTGCCTGGCACGCCACGGCCAGCATGAGCGAGCGACTCGAAGCGGCCGGTTTCGAGCGTCTCGAGGAAACCGATCACTGGGTACTGCGTCCCGGTGGGCGCTACTACTGCACGCGCAACGACTCGGCACTGATCGCTTTTCAGCTGCCCGAAGCGGCGCCGCTGGCGCTGCGCATCATCGGCGCTCATACCGACAGCCCCATGCTGCGCATCAAGCGGGAAGGCGTGGTGCAGGGTCGTGACTGGCTGCAGCTGGGCATCGAGGTCTACGGGGGTGCACTGCTGGCCCCCTGGTTCGATCGCGATCTGGGCATTGCCGGCCGGGTACATGTGCGCACGCGGGAGGGGCGGCTGGCATCCCGGCTGCTGAACATGGACCGGGCGGTTGCCGTTATTCCCAGCCTGGCCATTCATCTGGACCGCGAAGCCAACCAGGGGCGCGCGATCAATGCCCAGACCCAGATGGCACCGATCCTGCGTCAGACCACGGATAAGGAAACTCCGCCATCGCTGGAAGAGCTGGTCGGCCAGTGGCTGCGCCACCAGCAGGAGGCCGATGACTTCGAAAGCGTGGTCGATTTCGAGCTGGGCTTTTATGACGTGCAGCCCCCGGCGCAGACGGGGCTGGAGGGCGAGCTGCTCAGCAGCGCACGGCTGGACAATCTGCTCTCCTGTTTCTGCGGTCTTGAGGCGCTGATCGCCAGTGACCATCGTCAGGGGGCACTGCTGATTGTCAATGATCACGAAGAGATCGGCAGTGGCACTGCCAGTGGCGCCCAGGGAACCTTCCTCGGTGATGTGCTGGGGCGGCTGGCCGAATACGATGCCGGTCATGACGGCCCCTTCGAGGAGCACCGGGTGCGGCTGATCCAGCGGTCACGTCTGATTTCCTGTGACAATGCCCATGCCCGCCACCCCGCCTGGCCGGACAAGCATGATGCCCAGCACGCACCACAGCTCAATGGTGGTCCGGTAATCAAGGTCAACAGCAGCCAGCGCTACGCGACCAACAGTGCCACCGGGGCGCTGTTCCGGGATATCTGTCGCCAGGTGGATGTGCCGGTACAGACCTTTGTCAGCCGCGCCGACATGCCATGCGGCAGCACCATCGGGCCTTTGACCGCCACCACCACCGGCCTGCCGACGCTGGATATCGGACTGGCGCAGTGGGCCATGCATTCGATTCGTGAAACCAGTGGCGCAGCAGATCCGGGCTACCTGATCCGGGCGCTGACGGCCTTCTGCAACCGTGAGCACCTCGATTGATGCTGCGACATGAAGGTTGAAACTGCAGCATGAAAAAGGCCCCGGCATCATGGATGCCGGGGCCTTCTGCGTTTCGAGAGGCAAGGAAAAAGCCCGGAGCCGAGTGTTTACGGGCTTCCGGGCTTGATCGGAGTCTTTCGGACTCTTCAATCTGGTGGCTACGCCCGCCATCGAACAATGCCCGCCTTTCAACCGGTCCGCCCCGGAATTGCCGACTCATGTACACGGCCGTATACAAGCAAATCAGCGCTGCATCAGCTTCTCGCTGTATGCATAGATGTCTGATAGGCGGAAATATACAGGTGCGCTCCGAGCAGTGCCATCCTTCACGCCCTTCGGGAAGTCCGGGTCGGTCGCGCGCAGCTCGTCAAACTTCTTCAGACTCCGCCCGAGGATCCGGGCAGCTTCTCCCTTCCTGATCTGAACATATCGTGGGTCATGTTTCTCTGCGGTGCCCATGCTTCGTCTCCTTCATCCTCCGCGCAGCCGTTTGCGTTGCTGCCGTTCCCATTCCCGACCTTCCTCGATCCTGCGCTGGCGGTGCGCTTCGACCGCTTCCTGCACGCCGGGCGTCTGCCAGAGCCGCCTCAATCTGTCCCACTGTCGATCCCGCTGGCGGCGCATCATCGGTAATAGCTCTCGGAGCTCGAGCGGCTCGCCATCCTCGCCGACAAGCCCAGTGCCATCGCAATTCGCACAGGGCCCGGTGCTGAACATGCCGGCCCACTCGCCCGATCCGTTGCAGACCGGGCAGGGCGCGGTGACCGGCTCCTGCCAGTGCAATGCCTTACTCTTCATCATCCAGCTGCGTCGCCATCGATGATCTGGCTGGCAATATTGGTAAAGGCCTGCTGTATGGCCGGCTTGTCGAGCCATACAGACAGGTGCTCGATCTCGGTGCGCTTTGGCATTTCGTTCTCCCTGCATAGCCTGTTATTGCCCCGCGCCGGTAAAAGGGCCCGGCCGGTTGACCGGGCAACGCAGGGAACTACCCCGTTGGGGCTGACGCGCCATCACGAACGCATCGGTAGTGGAGACCGGGCGCCCCAGGCGTCCTGCACACTTGGTTGAAAACTGGCGTCGGCCCCCACTCCGATGAGCTCGCATGAGTCCATCGGGCTGCTCTGTCGGCCACGGCGCAGCAACCGTGCATGTGGGGCACTGAGAACCCCTGCCTTGACGTTTACTCACCGGCGCGCGCTCGCCCGAAAGGTTGGCGGGGTCATCGCTGACGCGGCGGCATTGCGAACGCCCACGCTTACGCATCGTCTTGCTGTCTCAGCTGGCGGCGGGCCATCAGGCACGAGGCCTCGCCGAGGCGCATCCCGTCCGGCGTGATTCCGGCTCTCGCTTCGAGTGCGTACGAGGCGGCACTGATCAGCTGATGTGCGTGTCGACGCTCGACTTCGTTGAAGCACTGGAGTGCCGTCTCCGCCTGGCGGTGAAAACCCGTGGCATCGATCACGGTCATGTGGCTGCTGTCGATCAGCATCCGGGCGAGCTGGGCGCCCCGGGCCGCGGTCTGGTGGTCGATGTTCATGCCGCCACCTGCGTGGTCTGGGCGGGACGCTCGACCATGGCGAGCTGTCCACGGATTGATGTAAGACGCCAACCGTACCGCTCGGCTATAGCCGACAGAGCGCTAACTAGCGTCTGGTGATGCAACCTTTTTCTTCCGTATGGCGTCAGGATCACGGTGTCGGTCGGGTAGTTGCGCATGCTCATTCCTCCACCGCGATTAGGTAACTGGATGCCAGAAAGCTCCGGCAACTCACCACTTCGCAGGTGACGCGCTTCGCGTTACGCTTGCTGTTCCCCAACAACGCGCGCAGCGGCGAGAGACGATGTACAACCCGTTTCGTTCTCTGAAAATCGATGAGTGGTACAAAGCCATGCTCGCGCTCAGCACCATCTTTCTGTTGATCTCTCTGACTGTTCCCCTCCAAGCGATCAGCCATGACGCAGTTAACGCTGTCCAGCTGATCTCGTTGGCAGGTGTTTTGATCAGCCTCGGAGAGTGGATTAACCATCCTTTGCAGACTATCGTCGGTGAACACATGGGCCGTATGTGGCATGGGGAAGGACACCTTCGCCGCAATAGCCCCGCTGGATTGGCGTTCGATCTGATCGGCGCCTGTGTGCTGGTGGTCGGCCTTTTCAAAATGCTGTTTTAGGGCTGTCATGCCGCCACCTGCTGGCCAGTCACATGCATGTTCCGCTGGCGCTGTCCGGCTTCTCGCTCACAGCTTCGAGCCAGTTCCCGCTGACGCTTTTGGTGCGCGGCCTGTGCCTTTTCGTGAGCATGCCCGATCAGAATTATCCCGATGACCAGCGCCGAGCCGATGGCGTAAGCAATAAGCGGGCTCATACTTGCACTCCCTGGCGCATGTCATAGAACGCCTGCACTGCGCTGTTCGAGTTTCCGTTCCGGCGATGCCACGCCTCGAACGTTGCAAACATGTCGTAATCGATGTCATTCATGTCCGTGCTATCGACGCTGTGACCTTCGTTCGTCTTCAGGATCAGGCGCATGGCGCCGGAGCGGGTTTCGTACTGGTCGATATGCATCACGCGGTCTCCTTGTTCGAGCGAACCGAGCGAACCAGTTCGTGGCGAGTCGGGCGCGGCTGGCGGACCCGGTAGATGTGCTGCTGTCCGGCCACCACTGTGGTGAGCATGAGCATCAGGCAGAGCGGGGCGATCCAGCCGCGGCGCATGCCCTTCACGATGGCGTCAGCGGCGCGAGCGGCGTTGAGCCGGTAGTAGATGGCCTCGGCGGTGCTCTTCACGGTGGCCGGGCTGATGCCGCGCTCCCGGGCGATCTCTTTCTGGGTCATGCCCTTGGCCAGGCCGGCCAGCACCATCGCCTGCTTGGCGGTGGGCCAGCTCGACCCGCGGCCGCCGACGCGGCAGCGGAAGCCGGCGAACTCGATGGTTTGCGGTTGCGGTGTGTGTTCCATGAGTGGTTCCCCATCCGTGTTGCGATCCGATGGGGTAAAGTAAAGCAACGCTTTCTCTATGAGTCAAGCGTAGCTTTACTTATTGGGCGAGCAGGCACAAAAACCCGCCTCGCGGGCGGGTTCGGTGGTGCGTCAACTGTGTGGCAGGAGAGGATCAGCCGAGCCGGTGTTTTAGCTTGCGCTGGAGATCGGTGACGTTATCCAGGCTGTGCACCATATCGTTGGCGGCATTCATCAATCGCGCACCGTCGACCTTGGGGAGGCTGAAGAAGTCGGAGCAGACCACGAAAGAGTCGAAGTCCTGGTGATGGTGGAGCAGGTGCTGCATCACGATGGTGGAGATCCTGGCCCTATCCGGACTGTTGACGCCAAACAGGTAGAGCGGCCTCCGCTCTGCCCGGATGTAGAAGTCGACGGGATAAAGCTCGGCATCCTCGACCCCCGGCACGACGTAGTCTTCGATGACGTCTTGTGCCCCTACGGCATCGTGGAGAATGCCCCTCAGGTCGTCGCGGAAGGTCGATTCCACCCTGGTGCGCGACCAGAGGCCGAGATCTTCGATGCGGGAAGCACTCTGGCCTAGAGAGAAGAGCCCCCTCAACAGTCCGTCGGTAGGTACCTCCAGAGACAACTCGCCATCATCTTCCTGTATACCTGACTCGCCGATGATCTGCTGGAAGAGCTCGCCACGCGGGCCTGACAGCAAACTGTTCAAGTCGTTCTCGTAGCTGAGGCGCATGAGGGTAGAGCCCATATCGGAGATCCGCCAGCCGCCATCGCCTCGCGACAGGTACACCGTGTGTCGGTCACCGTCTCGCGCCACCAGCGGCAAGGAGACGCGAATGGAATCCTTGCGCGCAGAGACGCTCACGTCCTCACAGAACGCGGAGCAAAGCTGCTTCCTCAAGGCTTCCGTTTCAATCGTCATTGCTGCTGTCGTCTCCCCACATGTCGTCGTGCACTTCCGAGAGAGGCCGTGCGCGGGTCGGGAATTCTATGTGGCAGTCCTCGCAGAGAGCAAGGAGGGCGCCATCGAGGTCTTCGTAGCGGTCAGTCGTCTCGGCATAGTGCTCAGCCTTCCGCCCCGCTGCCATGTAGCGCTGCGTCGCCCAGTGGATATGGCACTGATTATAGATCTTCCCCTTACCGTCCAGGGGGTTCTCGTGCTCGTGGTCACTCCCGTTATAGCGGCATAGCGTGACGTCCTTGTGCTTGCCGTCAGGATGGCAGTACTTGAGGCCGCAGGAGAAGTGTTCCTCGATACGGGAGTTCTGGCGGAGGTAGAGCACAAACTCCTTCCCACAAGTCGACTGCACCTTGTGGTTCTTCTGCTTCGAGCCCCGCTGCTGCTTCCAGCGCGCGCGTGGGTTGGTCACGATCTTGTGCGTGCCGAGCAGTGCGCGGATGTCGTCGTCGGTCAGGATGGGCTGGCTCACAACGCCTCCTTGCCTTATAGCCTGGTCTTCGCCTCCACGGCCACGCCGAGGATCCGGCAGTTGCCGTTGATGGGGATCAGCGGGTAGGCCGGGTTCAGCGCGCGCAGGTAGCGCCTCCCGCCGTCCTCGATCAGCTGCTTGAACGTCGCCTCGTTGCTGTCGTCCAGTTGGGCGGCGACCAGCTTGCCCGGCACGGCCTCGATGCCGGTGTCGAATAGCACCAGGGTGCCCTCTGGGATGCTGGGGCGGCTGCCTGCCGGCGCCGTCATCGAGTCGCCCTGCACCTCGAGCCAGAAGGCGCGGCCCTGGGCGCGGTAGTCGGTGGCCTCCTCGTGGGGCTCTGCGCCGGGCTCATAGGGCGTGACGCACTCCGTCCAGGCGCCGGCCTGTACGCGGCTGATTACCGGGTAACGGTGGTAGCGGATCGGCTGAGGCGCTTCCTGGACATTGCCGGCCTCGCGAACGGTGTCGCCCACCTTGGGACTGGCGCGGTAGGTATCCCCTACTTGCGGCCCGCTTGTCGTTACCTCGCCCACCCTTGGCTGATGATAGAACCAGTCAAGGGTTAGGCCGGCAAGCCTTGCCAGCACCGCCAGGTTGGCAGACGACACCTTGCCTGACCGGGACCATTGCCCTACCGCCTGAGGCGACACGCCGGCCTCCTCGCCGATCTTCGCCTGAGTGTATCCGTTCTCCTTGGCGAGCCTGATCGCCTCCTTCACGCGTGCCTTGAAAACCTCAACGTCTTGCACGGCGTTCGCCTCTGTTAAGCATTGCTTTAATTCTCGCAGGGGTAGGCAGTGCCTGGAAAGCAAGCTATGCTTTCGCAATGGTAAAGCTACGCTTTAGGTTGCGACATGATTGAGAAAGCGATCGACCACTTCCATGGGTCTCGCTCTGCACTTTGCAAAGCCATCGGCATGACCCCGCAGTTCTTGTCTCAAGTCTGTACCGGCAAGCGGCCTCTTCCGCCGCGTTATGCCGTTCTCATTGAAGAGGTCACAGGGGGAGAGGTGACGGCGGCTGATCTGCTGCCTGATGTCTTTTCCCCTCGCTCTACCCCAAAGCTTACCCCCGGCCGGGATACGCCGACGACCGCCTGACCGGGGTGGATAGCCATACAGGACAAGGACAGGGGGACGAGATGACCGCCGCATTGACGCTGCCGAGCTACGGGAATAGCTCACGCACCGACCTGATCCTCGAGGTGGCCAGCCTTGGCCTTGCCGTCGAGGGCGCACTGCATGACCTGGGGCCGGCCGGTGAAGCCCGCGCCCGGGCACAGTTTCATCACGCCATGGCCACGCTGCTGGCGCTGGTGGAAGCCGAACAGGAAGACGACGAGGCCCGGGAGCGGGTCGTCGAGCACTGGAGCCACCACGCGCAGCTGGTCGAGGCCTATCAAGCCGAGCTGGTGGAGCTCGGGGGAGGGGAGTGATGAGCGAACTGAGCTACGAAAACGAGCAACGTGCCGCCGATGTGCTGACGCACTACCTGAAGGAGAGTGTGCAGCTGGGCAATGAAGATGCGGGTGAGGAGGGGGCAAGAGCCGCCCGCAATATCCGGGCGGCCTTCGAGGCGCTCGAGGCTAGTACTGCTCCTCCTCGAGAGAGCGGTAGTACGCCGCAAGGTCCTTGTGGAGATCAATGAGATTTTTTGCGACCGACTTCCCACCCCCGTTTCCCATCAAGTTTGCGGGAACGAAGTCGGTGCTCCTCAGAACCTCTAGGACGGCCTCGTGTGCCGCTTCGTTGGCACGGTCAGCAAGTGACATATCAGCCATGGGTACCTCTGGTTCGGTGTGTGGAAGCTCCAGCCTAGCGGACCCCGCTGTATTAGCGAAGTGGCACACCAGGCCGTCTTTTTATCAAAGGAGAGTGCGCGTTGAGCGTTGAAGCCACCAGCTGGGCCCTGCAGCAGCAGGCCGTCACCGATCCCGGTGCGAGGTCGGTGCTGTTCGGCCTGGCCAACCATGCTAACCACGAAGGCCGCCACGCCTTCCCGAGTGTCGACCTGCTGCGCCGCTACACCGGCCTGGGCCGTCGCACAGTGATCACCAAGCTCAAGCTGCTGCAGGAGAAGGGGCTCGTTCGCCGCGGTAACCAGAAAGTGGCTGCGGCAATCATCGAGCGTGCCGATCGTCGGCCGACCGTTTACGACCTGGCCCTGGGCACGGGGCTGGAGCCGATCGATCTGGGTGACGAGCAGACCCCGGATCAGCCTCAACAACAGGGTGCAGGAAATGCACCCCGTGATAATGAACGGGATGCATCAGATGCACCCCGTTATCACAACGGGGTGCAAATGACGACCGAACGGGGTGCGAGAGTTGCACCCGAACCGTCCGGAACCGTCCCTTACTCTCACTCTGACGCAAGCGCACCCGATGCTGATCAATCCGATTCCGATGGCATCTTCGACCGAGCCCGCCAGTTCGACGACAACGGCGATCGGCTGACGGCCGGATCCCGCCAGTTCCGGATGACCCTCGACTGGCAGCCTGAGCAGGCACTCTGGCAAGCCGAATGCCAGCGCCGCGGTCTGCCCGCCGACACCGAATACAGCGCATCCGAGCTGGCGGACTTCACTGCCCATCACGCCGACACCGGTCGCCGCTACGGCAATCACGCCTGGACCTCGAAGTTTGTCCGCTGGGTGCAGGAAAACCGCAAGCGTGAAGCCGCACGCCAGAAGCCAGCCAACAATCAGACCTCCGGAGGCAGCCATGCACCTCGCAGCCAACGTCCTCGCCAGTATCAATCCGCAGCAGAGGCGCGCCGCGCAGCCGAGTCAGGCGGCCAACGAGTCGGCGACACGTTCGACGGGGACTGGGCGCCGGGTCGCGGCTGAGGACATGGACCACCTGTTCGACGCAATGCGCTCGATGTTCGGCAACCGGTTTGCCAGCCAGTGGGGCGCATATGACGAGGGCGGCGTGTGGCTCGGTGAGCTGACCCACCTGACACCGGGATTGCTGGAACTGGGTATCGGCAAGCTGCGGGCAAGAGTGCGGGATGCCGCCCGGGCCGGCGATGAAGCATGGCCGCCGCAGCCGTTGGAATTTGCCGCGCTCTGCGAACCGACCGCCGAGGATCTGGGAATGCCGAGCGTTGACCGGGCCTGGCGGGAAGCCAACGGCCATGCCCATGACCCCGAAGGACACCGCTGGTCGCATCCGGCGGTCCGCATGGCCGGGCAGTCAATCGGCTGGATCGAGATCCATGGCACGACAGCCGCCAGCCGCCGCGAGCGCCTCGAAAAGCGTTTCGCCCGGGAGTATCAGGCGCTGGTCAATCGCGTCATGGCGGGCGAACAGCTGGAGGCCCGCGGGTTGCTGGAGAACGACAACGATCGGTCACCGGCGGAACTGGCCAAGCGCGCCGGCGAGGATCGGGCGGCAGCAGCCGCCAGTGAGTACGGGCACCGCATGACAGGCGAGCAGGGCATCAGGTCGCTGCGCGCCGCACTGGGGGGACGATAACCATGGCAACACCAATCGGAACGCCCAGCGGGGCGGAGACCAAAAGGGCCGCTTTCGACGCTCACCGGCGTTCGGGCGGCATCAACCGGCAGCAGCTGCGTGTGATGAAGGCGCTGGCCAGCTGCCGGGAGGGTGCTCTGACTCGCCAGCAGCTGTCCGCGCGGATCCCGATGCCGCTGACTTCGGTATGCGGGCGGGTGCGTGAGTTGCTTGATACCGGGCATCTGGAGTTGGGAGAGCAGGAGCGTCGGAAGGATGGCCCGGCGCGGTCGCGGGTGCAGCTGACGAATGCCGGGTATGACGCACTGGAGCTGATGCTCGAAGCGCAGGAGGAGTCATGAGAGTCACGTCGATGGTTCGTGAAGGTCGCACATACTTCTACGCCAATGGCGGGCGCATCTTTGCCAGCCAGATCGCTGCCGAGTATGGCGTTGGCGAGCAGCGCGCTCGGGATCTACTGCACGCGATGGACGGCCAGGGCGAGATTCGCAGCCCGATGCGCTGGTACCGGGAGAACGTGATGCAGGCGCAGATGCGGAGGGCGGGCGTATGAATCCGTTGAAGATGCTTCGGGGCTGGCGCACTGGCGGTCAGGTGCTCGGGCACGATTGCGATGGCAAGCCTTTGAGGGCGGGGGACATTGTAGAGCCTGCCTTGCCGGACGATGAGGTCGTCCCGGAGTTCCGATGCCGGATGACAGTTGAGCGCATCAGCCAAGCCGATGCAGGAAAAATCATCGTTTCGACACCTGATGGCTTGCTTGGGAAAGGGTGGCCGCGCTACCTGCGCAAAATCGAAGGCGATAGCGATGATGCGGGCAGCTGGCAGGCGATTGGGGAGCAAACCGGCTGGCAGCCGAGAGCAGTCGAAGCTCCGGAGGAGGTAGGCGCATGAGGCAACGTCGCACGTCACGCATGCCGAGCCGCATCTGTTTGCATTGTGGCCGATCACTCCCGGTCACCTCATTCGACGGCTCGGCATGCACCTGCCGCCAGTGCGTTACCAGTGGGCTGGAAAGCATCAGTCGCTTTGATGAGCGCAACCGGTACCGAACCAGCTACAGAAAGACAGCGGCACGGCGCGGGAGGTATTCATGAGCACCGCACATCTCAAGGGCGGGCCGTTGAGTAGGCGTGCAGCAGTCATGTGCGCCCACGCCAATTTCCGTCTTTATCTCGATCAGGCTAAGCGCTACCGGTATCGGATTGAAAGCCATGCGCTACCGGACGGGACTCATGATGAGAATGATGCGGCAGAGTTCATTCGCACCGCGTGCGGCGTAACCAGTCGGGCCGAGCTCGATCACGATCGGGAGGCGGCCATGATGTTTGAACGCATCGTCGATGATTACCGCGCATGGCAACGTCGGCAGGCAGCAATGGCGAGGGGCGCATGAGTACTGCATTTCGCAAACCGGCACGCCGGAAGCCGGTCGATCATGAAGGCAGCGAACAGAAGGCGCTGATCAGCTGGCTCCGCGGTGAGTATCTCCGAAAGAGTCAGGTCGGTCAGGCATGGCCAGCCACCTATCACGTTCCCAACGGTGGCCACCGGCACAAGGCCACAGCTGGCGGTCTCAAGGCGCAGGGGGTGAAGGCCGGCGTCTCGGATCTGGTGGTGGCTGTACCGCGTGGTGGATGGCATGGGCTCTATATCGAGTTCAAGGCGACACCGCCGCGCCATGCCGGACTGCAGGATTCTCAGCACGAATGGCTGGCGGGTGTGGAGTCGCACGGGTATTGCGCCGTGCTGGCGCGAGGCCTCGAGGAAGCGCGGGCGGTGCTGCGCGAGTACATGGCACTTCCACCCACTGAAGTCACGATGCCGCCCGAGCAGCTGGCGGCCGGCACCGACTGGAGGCGTTGATGCGATTACCGCCGAGCGTACAACAGATTGCGGATGTGATCGGCAGCGACAAGGCTCTCTGGCTGGTGCGTCAGTTGCCGCCATGCGGTAAGCGTGCCCGCCGGCGCAACCTCTATATACCCCGGCCCGCACGGCTGACGATCAACCACCGGCTGGTAGCTCTGCTGGGGTGGAGTGATGCCTGGGCACTGTGCGAGGTGCTGGGCGGCCAAACCGTGCAGCCGGCCCTCTGCCGTTACATGGAGCGCGCCATGGCCAGCCGGCGGATTCTGGCACTGCGCGATCTGGGTATGTCTCCTCGCGAGATCGCCAGCGAGATGGGGATCTCCGATCGGTGGGCGGAGTCGGTTGTGGATGCCCGGGATATGCATCGCAGCGGCGTGGATGTCGAGATCATCGCGCACTCGGTGAAAATCAGCCCGCTCACCCTGGGCTACATCCTCGACATCGACGTTGACCCCGGGTCTGGACCGATCAAACCCCGCGGGCAGGCGCGGCAGCCGTCTCCGCAATTCGATCTCGGTATTTGATCCACTGCCAGCGGTGCCGGGGATGGCGGCTGGGCAGACTGGCAACAGCAAACATCGAGTCGAGTTGCCATGTCTTCCGCGATTCTCCACGAGGGCGCTCGCGTCGCCCCGGTTCCCGTTGGCTGGGCTGCCATGCTGTCCGCGTCACCCAGTACGCAGCTCACTGTCCTGGCAGGGCTGCTGACCTGTTCCTACCTCATTCTGCAGGGCGTGATGATTCTGCGTCGCATGCGCGCGGATAAGCGTCGACTGGAAATGGATGTGGCTGAGCATGAAAAACGGATGCAGGTAATCGAGGGGCGCAGGGAGCGGGAGCGATGATTCCACCCATTCTCAAGCGACTTGGTCTGCCTGTGGCCGGTACTGCCATCGGGATTGCGGGTGCCACGGTTGGGCACTTCGAAGGCACCAAAAATGAAGCCTACCGGGATCCAGTCGGCATCCCGACGATCTGCACGGGCCATACCGGCCCGAGTGTGCATATGGGGCAAACGAAGACGGACGCCGAATGTCGGGAGTTGCTCGAGGGCGATCTATCGGAGGCCTTCAAGGCACTGAAGCGGAATGTTAATCCCGATGTGCTGGCTGGCATGCCGGATACCCGCAAGGCGGCACTGGCCTCGTTCATCTACAACGTCGGTGCCGGTGCGTTCCGGCGCTCAACGCTGTTGGAGAAGCTGAATCGGGGAAATGTAGCTGGTGCATGCCATGAGCTGGATCGCTGGGTGATGGCGGGTGGCCAGCAGCTTCCCGGACTGGTCCGCCGGCGTGCTGCCGAGCGGGCGTTGTGTCTGATGGGGCTACAAAAGGATGACCGCCGATGATGGGCATCATGAGGTGGGTCGCGGGGCTGATGCCGCTCAAGGCGTGGCTGGGCATTGGCAGCGTGGCATTGCTCGGTGCTGTCGGTTGGTGGGGGATCAGCACTATCACCAGCCAAGCCGACACCATCGGGCAGCAGAGTGCCCAACTGCAGGCCAGGACGCAGCGCATCGAATCGCTGACCCATCGGCTGGATCAGCAGCGGCGGGAACACCAGCGGGAGATCAAGGCGCGTGATGCGGCAGTGACTGCCCAGCGCCAGCAGGCGCAAGAGGCGCAGAAACGGGCCAATGAGCTCGACGAGCGAATCGATCAGGCAAGGGGGCGGGATGGTGACGTGGATGCGTGCATGGGCATGCAGCTGCCTGCTGCTGTCGCTGACAGCCTGCGCCAGTGAGCCGCAGGTGCTGCGCGTGCGGGAGCCGGTGCTGCCGCCCGATGCCTATCTCCAGCCGTGCCCCATCTCGTTGGGCAACGGCACCATACAGGGCGCGCTCACCGGCCTGCACGCCACCATTGAATGTGATCGGGCCGACAAGGCCGCGCTGCGCGCGTGGTCCGAGCGTCAGGCCGGCACAAAAAAGGTACTCCCGGCAGGGGGCTAGCCTGCGGGTAGACCGGCCTCGCGGAAATTGATGTGAGCGAGCGGTTTCGAATCCGGTTGATTGTTGTTGTTTCGGCAGTGAGGGCAGATGGCGTTCAAAGGCAAGGGCAGGGCGGTCAACCGCGATGAGCTGGCCGAGGTCTTTGGCGTCTCGCTCAACACCGTCACCAGCTGGATCCGTAGTGGTTGCCCGTTTGAACAGCAGGGGCGGCAGGGCAAGCCCTGGCGTTTCAATACCCGCGACGTATCCGAGTGGCTGCGCGAGCAGGCGCGTGCGGATGCGGCCAGCGCTGACACCCTCGACGAAAACCTGCTCAAGCTGCGCAAGCTCGCCGCTGAGGCCGAGCAGGCGGAGTTCGATCTGGCCGTGGCTCGTGGCAAGGTCGCGCCGATCGAGGAGTTCGAACGCGCCCGGGCGCTGGAGAACGCTACGGTGCGTGCCAACGTCATGAATGTCAGTGACCGGGTGGTGACCCAGCTACTCGGTGAAACCGACGAGGGCCGGTTCAAGGAGATACTGCGGGCGGAGTTGATCGCAGCATTGGAAACCTCGGCAGACGCGGAAATCGATCTCGAGGAAGAAGCGGACGATGACGACGCAGATGGCTGAGCCCGTTCAGTTCTCGAATACCAGTGGCGTGCTGCGGGCGCTCAAGCGAGCGTCGCAGCACCTGGTGCCACCGGCGCCACTGAAACCGAGCGCATGGGCTGAGCAGAATGTACGAATCCCGTCCGGCAATGCCATTCCCGGTCCCATCCGGTTCGATAATGCCCCTTATCAGCGTGAGCCCATGGACATGGCCACGCGCCCGGGCTGTTATCGCATCAGTCTGATGTGGGGGGCTCAGGTGGGCAAGACCTCGCTGGCTCTCTGCCTGCAGGGTTACGCCATCGCGCACGAGCCGCGCAGCCAGATGATGATGCAGCCCAGTCAGGGCGATCTCACCACATGGCTTGAGACCAAGTTCAATCCCATGATCGACGCCAACCCCCTGCTGCAAGGGCTGCTGGCCAAGCCGCGCAGCCACGAGGGCGTCAACAACCAGCGCATGAAGTCCTACCCGGGCGGCTTCATGATGTTCGCCTGGGCGGGCTCGACCAAGACCATGCGTGGTCGTTCGGCACCGTGGATTGTCGCCGATGAAATCGACGGCTACAGCGGTACCGATGAAGGGGATGAGGTACAGCTGCTCTGGCAGCGTGCGGCCACCTTCGGTGATCAGCGCCTGCTGCTCGAGATCAGTACGCCTACCATCAAGAGTGCCAGCCGTATCGAGTCGTCGTTCGAGCAGGGCGATCAGCGACATTTTTTCGTGGCCTGTCCGCACTGCGATCAGCACCAGACACTGCGCTGGGAAAACGTGATCTGGGACAAGGACGAGGATGGTACCCATCATCCCGAGACCGCGGCCTATGCCTGTGGCCATTGCGGCGCGCTCTGGTCGGATGGCGAGCGTATCGTGGCCATTCGGACCGCCGAACAGGTCGGTGCCGGGTGGAAGGCGTCAAAGCCCTTCCGGGGCCACGCCAGCTATCATCTCAACGAGCTCTATTCATGCTTCCGCCGGCTGCGAGACATCGTCCAGTCATTCCTCGACAAGAAGGCCAGCAACGACCTGCAGTCATTCGTGAACGTATCGCTGGCCCAGACATGGGAGGAGCAGGGCGAGAAGGCTGATGCTCATGCGTTGATGGAGCGCGCCGAATCGTATCGGGCACCGGTACCAGCGAATGGTGTGGTGCTGACGGCCGGTATCGATATGCAGCAGGATCGCCTCGAAATCGAAACGGTGGCCTGGGGCATCGGGGAGGAGTCTTGGTCGATCGACTATACCGTGTTGTGGGGCGATACCCTGCAGGAAGATGTCTGGCAGGAGCTTGATGATTATCTGGCAACGACCTGGACGCACGAAAGCGGTGCCCAGTTGGGCATTGTGGCCTCATGTCTCGATACCGGTGGTACCTCCGGCTACACCCAGCGCGCCTACGAATACGCCCGGGGCAAGACTGGCCGGCGTCTGTTCGCGGTCAAGGGCGTGGGCGGTTGGGATCGGCCGGTGGTTACGGCTCCCTCACGCAAGAAAACCGGCAAGGGGCAGCGCAAGGTGGATCTGTTCTCGGTCGGCGTGGACGAGGCCAAGTTGACGATCATGCGCCGGCTGGCCATCGAGGAAGCCGGCCCCGGCTACTGTCATGTGCCGGCCGATCGTGAGCCCGAATGGTTCCATCAGCTGACGGCCGAGAAGCTGCTCACCAAATACGTGAAGGGGGCCCCGCGGCGTGAATGGCACCAGACACGGCCGCGTAATGAGGCGCTCGACTGTCGCGTCTACGCGTATGCTGCCCTCAAGATCGCCGATCCGAAGATCAAGCGGCATGCCCGGCGGCTGAGCGAGAAAGTCGAAGAAACATCGGCCGAAACCGAGAGTGCGCCACCTCCGACTGCGTCTGAGCAGAGAGTGGATCAGGAGGCACCTCGCCCAAAGGCAAGGCGCCGATTAAATGCGCGCCGGCGTCGAAACCGCAGCTGGATCAACGGCTGGTGATTTATGTCAGATGCGCCACCGTCCGTTCCGCTGAGCACAATGTGCTCCGCAACTCCTGCAGTACATGCTGGTGCTGGTGTGTTTCTTGATTTCGTCAAGGTTATGACGTAGTGCCTTCGCCTCCTTCTGAGCGCCACAGATGTCGCGTACCAGCACTGCTTGGTCATCTCGGGGAGCGGCGTTCAGCTGACCCAGCAGTGCCGATTCTGTGACTTGGTTTTTATAGGAATTTATATTTTATATCGCTAACGTAAATTGAGTGAGAAGAGACAAGCTTTGTCAAAGCTTTTGTTTCAGAGATTGCTTTAGATACGATTGTTTCTTTTTTTGAATTTTTCGTATGGTGGCTTAGAGTTTCTTTAAATTTATCCATATAGTCGTCAGAAAAACAGAAAGTTTGGGTGTCAAATGGCTCAATGATATGCTCTACAACATGATTGGGGGTCTTGAGCAAGTTTTTTGATATTTTTTTTCTGAACAGCGCTAGGTGGAAATAGGTCTTTTTTATAGTGCTCAGGCTTCGATTTTTTATGCGAATCGCAATAGGGGAGGATGGAGGGCATCGCTTGGCTATCCCGTCTCTGTCAATGGAGGCCTCTAGCTTTTGGCCATATAGAAGAGTTGTTAGTGCCAGAAAAGTCGCGGTAATAACTAAAAGTGTAATAATTATTTTCCTCAAAATACTTCTCCTCTTTGAGTGCAAAGTTTTTGGGGTATATGTATTCCGATAACGTTTGCGATTAATTAGATAAAGTAATCATGGAATATCAGCGTGACCACCAAGAAACGTCGATCAATTCATGAGTGCAGTGGCTTCGGTAGTATTAATAAATGTTAAAATTATGTATAAGGTGAGACTTGATGCCCGGGTCTAAATTTTTGGGCAGCCGGGAAATTCCCAGCTGCCGTACTGTTCTGGGGTTGTTATTTTATAGAGATATTTCTGAGGTTTCTTTCTATCTTGATGAAGATTGAAAGAAATACAATTAACAAGAATCCGGCAAAAGATCCTGAAGCAATATATAGGTTGGTGGCTGCATTTGCTTGAGCTTGACGATGTTCAAGTCGTTCTTGAGCTAGCCGATCATCTTCCTCATTTAGTTGGTTTTTAAATTCTTCATGATAAGCACCTAAAGCTTCATTGAGTACTTTAATAGAATCCCCTTTTTTAGCTTTTTCGATTATTTTGTCGTCGCTTAATATGCTCCCAGAATAATTTGACAAGCCTTTTGCATAAGCAGTAGTAAGTCGAGAATTAAAGCTTTCAGCTCTTTGTTTAGTAACTCTGATCACGTTTTGGCGGCTAACAGAATTCGGCGTCGATGTTGAGTTGATAAAGCTTGTTATGTTGTCTGCTGTTTCTTCATAGTAATTTTGGTTGGGATCAGAGGAAGGGTTGTTTTCCTGTTTTTTTGAGTTGACAGAAGATTGTCGGGGTGAGTTGCTGTTTTTTTGAATGATTTCTTTTTTGAGTTCTTCTTTGTCGATTTCAGGAGTAAAATCTTTGGCGTCAGGAGGGCCGCTAAAACCCTGTAGTGAACTAACGGCAAAGAATAAAGAGCTTACAAGGAGTATTCCTGAAACAATAACGACGAATATCCTTAAAATCCCTAAATAGATATTTTCAAGTTTTTGAATCATATCGAATTCACAAGCCTGTAAGATTGATTTTAGCTTGTTTAGCTTAAGAGAATCTGGTGAGCTATGCTCACAAGGATAAGCAAGATTTTTGCCCTCTTTTCAGACTTTAAAGCTGATGATGTTTGAGATTTTGTGTTGAGTTGAACCGCTGCCAGCGGTGCCCATAACCCACCCGCGTAACACTGCCCGGTATCCAATCCCGTGGCTGGTGACGCATGACAGGCATACCCGACAGCATTACCGCCGGCACGACACTCTCGCTGCCCATTACGCTGACCGCGTACCCGGCAGATGACTGGTCACTGACGCTGATTCTGCGCGGTGCCGGATCCATTGATCTGAGCGCAACGCCGGATGGTAACACCCACCGTTTCGCAGCCGACGCCAGCACCACGTCCGAATGGCCTGCAGGCAATTACTGGTACAGCCTGCGTGCCAGCCGGGGTGCTGACGTTCATGAGATCGACAGCGGCACGCTGACCGTTCGGCCGGACATCGCCAACCGCCACGAAGGCTACGATGGCCGGGTGCACGCCGAGCGCGTACTCGAGGCCATCGAGGCGGTCATCGAAGGGCGAGCGACGAAGGATCAGGACAGCTACCGGATCAACAACCGGGAGCTGCGCCGGACTTCCATCGATCAGCTGCTGAAGCTGCGCCACCGGTATCGCCTCGAAGTGCAGCAGCTCAGGGCGAAGCGCAAGGGCCGCAACACCCTGGGCCGCCCGGTGCTGGCGAGGTTCGGCCGTGTTTGATTTCCTGAAACGCCAGCGTCGCGAGACGGGGCAGGTGGCCACGCAGTCAACCGAGTCCGTTGAGCCCACCATTGGTGATGCGTCCGGCAATGATCCGGGCCGCATGGCGGCGCGCATCAGTCGCGCACAGAAGCGGTCGCTGCTCGCCCAGGCGCAGTCCGACCGGCTCAGTTCGGACATGCCGACCATGCCGGTCCCGACCGACGACTTCATCTCCCGCAACCAGCGCTCACTGGTCGCCCGATCGCGCCATCTTCTGCTGACCAATGACTACGCTCGCGGTTTTCTCCGGCAGGCTCGCCAGAACATCGTGGGTCATCAGGGCATCGGGCTGCAGGCGCAGGCCCGGGATCGCGATGGCTCGCTGGACGATGCTGCCAATGATGCCATCGAGGCGGATTGGCGGCGCTGGTCAGGGCGGGAGCACTGCGACATCTCCGGCCGACGTTCCCTGCGTCAGCTTTGCAACCGCGCCGTCGAGGATGCTGCTGCCAATGGCGAGTTCATGTTCCGGGTCGTCATCGGGCGAAACGTCAATGCCTGGGGCATTGCCCTGCAGGTGCTCGATCCTCAGCGTTGCCCGGTCGACTACTCAGTGGACCGTCTATCCGGTGGTCGCTTCATTCGCCACGGCATTGAGTACAACCGTAATGGCCGGGCGATTCACTACCTGTTTTCCACGCTCGACCCCAGCGAATCGGATTACACCGTCGGCGGCCGCCACTTCGTGAAGGTGCCGGCCAGCGAGATGTTGCACGGCTTCCTCGAGGATCTGGTAGGGCAGCGCCGCGGCCTGCCGTGGATGGTGACTGCCGTGATGCGCATGCGCCATCTGGATGGCTTCGAGCAGTCGGCACTGGTCAATGCTCGCATCGGCGCGGCCAAGGGCGGCTTTTTCGAGTGGGACGAGGGGCGCGCTCCGGATCGGGATGACGAGGCGGACGAGGAACCGCTCTACCTGGATGCCGAGCCGGGCTCGTTTCAGGAGCTGCCGGAAGGCCTGCGCTTCAAGGGCTGGGAGCCACAGTTCCCGAATGGCGAGCTGGCACCGTTTTCCAAGCAGATGCTGCGCGGCATCGCCACCGGGCTGGGCGTTTCCTACAACACCCTGGCCAATGACCTCGAGCACGTCTCCTTCTCCAGCATTCGTCAGGGCACGCTCAACGAGCGCGAGCACTGGAAGGACCTGCAGGAGTGGCTGATCGAGTCCCTGATGGATCCGCTATTCGATCTCTGGTTGCCGCGCGCGCTGCTCAAGGGGATTCCGCTACCACTGAGGCCCGGCGCCACGCTGCGACCGGATCGGCTGGAGAAGTATCGGGAGCGGGTCTGGCAGCCGCGCCGGTGGGACTGGGTCGATCCCGACAAGGACAGCAAGACCGCCGAGCGGGATATGCGCAACAAGGTGCGTTCGCCCAGTCAGGTTATCCGGGAGCGCGGCGGCGATCCCCGCAGCGTCTGGCGTCAGTACGCCGCCGATCGGCAGGCGATGCTCGACGCCGGTATCCCCGAGCACATTGTCGACGCCGAGATGGGGTCATCCCATCAGTCCCGGCCGTCGCAGCCCAGTCAGTCCGAATCCGAGGAAAGCGGCAATGAAGGATAAGCACGACACCGACAACCGGCAGCATCAGCCTGTCCGGCCGAACGACCGGGCCGCCGAAAAGGCCCGCGAGCTCGCCGGAACGCACCAGACGCGTCGGGTGACCGAGGCCCAGCTGGCGCAGATCCGCGACCAATCCCTGCAGCGCGACATCATGACCGGTGAGGTGCGCAGCATTGACGAGCAGGCGCGGACGGTCGAGCTGGCCTTTTCCAGCGAAGTCGAGGTTGAGCGCTGGTTCGGTATCGAGGTGCTGGATCATGGCGAC
This sequence comes from Kushneria sinocarnis, assembly GCF_003633775.1. GTDB lineage: Bacteria > Pseudomonadota > Gammaproteobacteria > Pseudomonadales > Halomonadaceae > Kushneria > Kushneria sinocarnis. Next base: position 230,328 of record NZ_RBIN01000006.1, on the reverse strand, counting down.
GGCGCCATGCGCACCGAGCGGCTCGAAAACGGCGCCGCCGTCCTGGTCGATCACAACTGGCGCGACCAGGTGGGCGTGGTGGAGTCCATCACCATCGGCACAGACCGCGTTGGTCGAGCGAAAGTCCGGTTCGGGCGCGGCACGCGCGCCTCGGAGATCTGGCAGGACGTAGTCGATGGTATCCGCCGCCATGTCTCCGTCGGCTACGCCATCTTTCGGGTCGAGGTCGAGGAGCGCCCCGGCATGCCGGACATGGTGCGCGTCACCGACTGGGAGCCCCATGAGATCAGCATTGTCGCGGTACCGGCGGATACATCCGTCGGCGTGGGGCGCTCACGTGAACCGGCGCCAGCGGAGCCGGGGCAGCAGGGCGGTAACACTGTCGGCAATGGCAAACGATCACGGCAATCATCAGGAAGCGATATGAAAGAGAAGATCCTGCGCGACGGTTCCGGCAATCTGGTTCGGGCCAAGGTCGACGACGACGACAACATCGTCCAGGTGCTCGAGATGATCGAGCGGGCCGGCGAAGCTCAGGATAGTGCCCGCCGGGAAGGGGTGCGTGCCGAGCAGAAGCGCGCCGCCGACATCATGGAAATGGGCCGCACCTACGGCAACACTGATCTGGCAGCCCGATATGTTGCCGACGGCAAGACACCCGAGGAATTCCAGCGTGCCCTGCTTGATGCGATGAATGAAGGCTCCGGCAGTCGCGATGGCAGCGGCGGACAGCGGGGCAGTGGTCAGCGCAACGGTACTCGGTCCGGTAGCGGCGGCGCCGGCGCGGGCAGCAGTACCGGTGGGGCGGGCGGCGGCACCCGCTCGCTCAGTGATAACTCTCCCGGGCAGTTCGGAGACGGTTCCGGCGAGATCGGCATGAACGATGGCGAGATGCGTCAGTATTCGCTGATGCGGGCCATCCGGGCCATGGCCAATCCGCAGGATTCCCGGGCACGGGAAGAAGCCGCCTTCGAGATCGAATGCAGTGAGGAAGCGCAGCGCAAGTTCCAGAAGGAGGCCCGCGGCATCCTGATCCCCGAGGATGTGCTGGGCAGTCGAGCGTTCAACGCCGGCGGTGCGCCCAGCAATCCGAGCGGATCGCAGTCCGGTAGCAACGTGGTGGACAATGTCCTGATGACCGGCTCGTTCATCGAGATGCTGCGCAATCGGACCACCATCATGCGACTGGCGCGCAGCATGAGCGGGCTGGTGGGCAACGTCTCGATCCCGAAGCAGACCAACGGTGCAACTGCCTACTGGGTCGGCGAAGGGGAGGACGCGTCCGAAGGCTCGCCGACCATCGGGCAGATCAACATGACCCCCAAGACGGTAGCGGCCTACACCGACATCACTCGCCGGCTGATGATGCAGTCGACACCGGATGCCGAGGGCATCGTGCGGGGCGATCTGGTGGCGGCGCTGGCGCAGGCCATCGATCTGGCCGGCTACTACGGCAGCGGCACGGAAAATCAGCCGCTGGGCATCGTCAATACGTCCGGCATCAACGCGGTCGAGTTCGCCACGGCCGGCAAACCTACCTATGCCGAGCTGGTGCAGATGGAATCGGAGATCGCCGCAGATAACGCCGATGTCAACTCCATGGCCTATGTGCTCAATGCGCGGATGCGTGGCCACGCCAAGACCACGAGCAAGTTCCAGAACGGTACCGACGCCGGCACGATCTGGGAAACCGGCAACACCATCAACGGCTATACCGCCGAGGTAACCAATCAGATTCAGTCGGGCGACGTGCTCCACGGCAATTTTGCCGACCTGGTAATCGGTCTGTGGGGCGGGCTCGATCTGACGGTTGACCCCTACAGCCTGTCGAAGAGTGGCGGCACCCGACTGGTGGTCTTTCAGGATGTCGATTTCGTGGCACGCCGCGTCGAATCGTTCTGCGTGGGTCGTGCTGCCAGCACTGCCTGATTCCTCCTTTCAGCGGGCCGCCGGCAGGCGGCCCTGATCTCATGAGGTACTCCCATGACCAAGCAGCAGACCGTCACCATCCGGTGTGCCAGTGCCTTCATGCTGGATGGCGACATGATCACCCCCGGCGAGCGGGTTCACGATGTACCGGTGTCGGAGGCCCGATCACTGGTCAGGCGTGGCAAGGCGACACTGCAGGCCGGTGGAAACGAGAGCGATCCGGCTGATGTCGATGATGCAGATTTACAGGACATGACCGTCGAGCAGCTCAAGTCCCTGGCCGAGGAGCAAGGGATCGAAGGTTATTCGAGCCTGAAAAAGGCCGAGCTGATCGAGGCTATCGAAGCGGCTGATGAAGAGGGCGGCGAATAATGCCCGCGCCGGACTGGGAGGATCTCGATGTCTTCCTCGATGAGGACGAGTTCGCATGCCGAGTATTTGTTCAGCGGGCTGATGGTGTCGAGCTATCCCTGTCCGGCCTCTTCGAGGACGCCTATTACGATGCCCAGCTGGGCGAGTACGCCATGGATTCCATTCGGCCACGGGTTTGGTGCCAGCGTGTCGATGTGCCGGGCGTGCAGCGTGGCGATACCTGCCGCATCGAGGGTACGCGTTACGACATCCTGACCGAGCCCCAGGGTGACGGTACCGGGATGGCGATGCTGGAGCTGGCGGTGCGCAATGAGCCTGCTTGATTTCGAGATCGACGATTCTGCTCTCCAGCGCGTTGTCAGCGAGCTGGGGGCAGCGCCCCGGGAGGTCAGGCTTTCCTATAACCGGGCGCTTTCCCGCACCGCCGCGACGCTGCGCAAGATGTCCAGCAAGGGGCTGCAGAGCGAACTCGGGCTGCGTCGTGCCACGGTGTTGCGTCGGCGCATCAAGTCGCTTCGTGCCAAGCAGGGCAAGGGCAGTGAGGTACAGCTCTGGTATGGCCTCAATGATCTGCCCGTTTCCGAGTTCAAGGGCAAGGTGCATACCGGCGAGGGCGGTGCCAGCTACGCCGGCCCGGCGGGCTCGCACCGGTTTCCGAATGCCTTTGCGGCCCGTAGCGAACGGGCTGGGCGGCGCACCATCATGCGTCGCATCCGTCAGTCCCGACTGCCCATCACCGAAGAACGCCTGCCGATCAAGGACCGCGCCGATGTCTATGTCGAGGACGAGATCTTCCATCAGCTCGAGGATATTTTCTGGCGGCATTTCCGTCGGGATCTGGAAGCCCGGGTGCGCTATCTGAGGTCGAAATGAACATTGAAGAAGGCATTAACCTGGATGCACTGCACGAAGCCATCCTGACGTGCATTCGGCACCGGTTCCCGGCTCTGCAAACCGTCGATGACTATCCCGACGATCGTCAGCGCATCGTCGCGCCGGCGGTGCTGGTGGAGCTGACCGAGTTGGCGCCGATTCCGGACGAGGATCCGGGGACCGGCCAGCTGGCGTTGGAGGCGCAGTTCGAAGCGCGCTACATCGTCGGCTTTCGCGGGCTGGAGCAGCAGCGGGAAATTCGACGCAACGTGGCCACCCTGGCGCACTTTGTCCATCAGCAGCGCTGGGGCATGGCGATCGAACCGGCTCGGGTCACCGCCTGTGAGCGTGACGAGTTCTCGCCCGAACTGGATCAGTATCATGTCTGGCGGCTGGAGTGGTCGCAGACCCTCTATGTCGGCGAGAGCGTCTGGCAGGACGAGGGCGTTCCGCCGACCAATATCCATGTTGGCGTCGCACCGGCGATCGGCCCCGAGCGCGAGGATCGCTATCAGCGTCTTGATCCGGCAGAGGAGGGCGCCGGATGAATGACGGTTATCGGCTGACGGATCTGGAGCGTCGACTCCATAACCTGCTGATGGTCGGTACCATCGCGGCGGTGGATACGCAGACGGCCCGCTGCCGGGTCGAGGTCGGCAGCATTACCACCACATGGCTGCCGTGGCTGACCCAGCGAGCCGGGCCGGATCGGACATGGTGGGCACCGGAGCCGGGCGAGCAGGTGCTGATGCTGTCACCCTCGGGCGACACCGCCCAGGCCATCGTGCTCCCTGCGTTATATCGAGCGGCCCATCCAGCCCCCGGCGAGCGCGTCACACACCACGTGACCGAATACGCCGATGGCACCCGAATTGATTATGACCGCGAGGCGGGACATCTGACGGTCGACTGTGTGGGCGATGTAACCATCCGGGGAGGCCGTACACTCCACATCGACTTCGGGGGATCCATCACGCTGGATGCCAGCGATGTCACAATCAACGCCCCGGTGCAGGTCAATGCCTCGGTGACCGCTTCCGGAGACATGGTCGCCGATGGTGTCAGTCAGGTCGATCATATCCACGACGGCGACAGCGGCGGCAAGACCAGCCCGCCCAAACGATAGAACCCCTGCCAGCGGCTCGCACGCGCCCGCTCACGCAAGCTGACGGCATGAACGGTACGAACGCACAGACCGGGCGCTCCCTTTCCGGCATCGACCATCTGCGGCAGTCGCTGCGCGACATCCTGACAACGCCAATCGGCACCAGGGTGATGCGGCGCGACTACGGCTCAAGGCTGTTCGAGCTGATCGATGCGCCCATGAACAACGCGACCCTGCTCGAGCTCTACGCGGCCACCGCCGAGTCAGTGGCGCGCTGGGAGCCGCGCTTTCGATTGACGCGAGTGCAGGTTGCCAGTGCCGCCCCCGGCCATGTCGTTCTGGATCTGCACGGTCGCTACCTGCCGAACGGCCAGGCCCTGCAACTCGATGGCATTGAGGTGCGCTGATGGCATCCCCGATCAATCTGTCCGCGCTACCGGCTCCCGACATCGTTGAAACCATCGATTACGAGACGCTGCTGGCGGAGCGCAAGGAATATCTGATCTCGCTGTATGCCGAATCCGAGCGGGCAGGCATCCGGGAGACTCTCGAACTCGAATCCGAGCCGATCACCAAGCTGCTCGAAGAAAACGCCTACCGCGAGACTATCCTCCGGCAGCGCGTCAACGAGGCCGCCCGGGCGGTGATGCTGGCCTACGCCGGCGGCGATGATCTTACCCAACTTGCGGCGAACTACAACGTCACCCGCCTGACCGTCGATCCCGGCGCTCCGGATGCCGTACCGCCGGTACCGGCGACGATGGAGAGCGATACCGACCTGCGCCTGCGTGCCCAACGGGCGTTCGACGGCCTGAGCGTCGCCGGCCCGCGGGCGGCCTACGTGTTTCATGCCCTGTCAGCCGATGGCCGGGTGGCCGATGCCACCGCGATCAGCCCATCGCCCTGCGTCGCTATCGTTACCGTGCTATCGCAATCCGGTACCGGCGAGGCGGATGCCGAGCTGCTCGATATTGTCGAAGATGCGCTTTCCGCCGAGGACATCCGCCCGCTCGGCGACCGGCTCACCGTGCAGTCGGCCCGCATCGTCGATTACGCCATCGCCGCCACGCTCTATCTCTACCCCGGGCCGGAGCAGGAGCCGATCATCGCCGCCGCACGGACCAAGGCCGAGACCTACGTCAGCGAGCAGCGCCGGCTGGGGCGCGATATTCGCCTGTCCGCGATCTATGCCGCACTGCACGTCGAGGGCGTGCAGCGGGTCGAGCTGACCAGCCCGGCTGAGGATCTGGTGATCGACGAAACCCAGGCTTCGCACTGCACTGGCATCACGATTACCAACGGTGGCACCGATGAGTAGCCCGATTCTGCCCCCGAATGCCACCGCGCTTGAGCGCGCCGCCGCCGAGGCGCTGGCCGAACTCGAACGCGTCCCGGTACCGCTGCGCACGCTCTGGAATCCCGACACCTGCCCGGCCTCGCTGCTGCCTTATCTCGCCTGGGCGTTCAGCGTGGATCGCTGGGATCCGACATGGTCCGAGAGCGCCAAGCGCGGCGTGATCCGCTCAGCGTTCTACGTCCATCAGCACAAGGGGACGATCTCCGCGCTCAGGCGCGTGGTTGAGCCGCTCGGCTATCTGCTTGAAGTTGAAGAGTGGTGGCAGCAATCGCCCGAAGGCGAGCCCGGCACGTTCGCCCTGCGCATCGGCGTACTCGATACCGGCATCACCGACGCGATGTATACCGAGCTGACGCGGCTGGTCGAAGATGCCAAGCCGCTGACGCGCCACATCGCCGGCCTCGATCTGCTCGGCGAGACGCGCGGGCCGCTTTATTTCGGCTGCGCCACCTACGACGGTGACGTGACCACGATTTATCCCTACGCCGCCCCGGATGCCGAGACGACCGGGCCGCTCTACATCGGTGCCGGGATCGATGTGCTCGACACCCTGACCGTTTACCCGCAGACCGCATAGGAGCCGCCCATGGCCCAGTACTACACACTGCCCACGGCCGTCGGCGAGGCCAAGCTGGCCAACGCCATCGCCCTGGGCGGCACCATCACCATCAGCGAGCTGGCTCTCGGCGACGGTGGTGGCACCCTGCCCACCCCGGACAGCGATCGCACCGCGCTGATCAACGAGGTGCGCCGCGCCCAGATCAATACCTCGGTCGTCGATGAGGATAATCCGAACTGGATCGTAGTCGAGCAGGTACTCCCGCCCGATGTCGGCGGCTGGACCATTCGCGAGGTCGGGCTCTACGACGCCGACGGCGACATGATCGCCTATGGCAACTACCCCGAGACCTACAAGCCGCAACTCTCCGAGGGAAGCGGACGAACCCAGACCATCCGCTTTGTGATGCAGGTCAGCGACACGGCAGCGGTGACCCTGAAAGTGGACCCGACCGTGGTACTGGCCACGCGCAGCTATGTCGATGACTCGATCCGAGCCCACGCCGAGAGCCGCAATCATCCCGAGGCCACGACTACTGCAATCGGCTTCGTCGAGCTGGCCACCGGCACCGAGGCGAAGGCCCGGGCGGATAAAAAGCGTGCGCTGACACCGGACACAGGCGGCCAGATGTTGGCCGCGCACGAGCAGGCCGAAACGGCGCATGATGCCGGGCAGATCGCGTTGGCTGAGGCGCTGGCGAATTTCACTGATGCCGAGACTGTGCAGGCCGTGCTGGCGTTAATTCAGCGAGCTGCGCTACTCCCTACAGCAACCACTGAGCAGGCACAGGCATTGTCGAGCGATGATGTCGTGCTGACGCCCGCGTCGCTTGCGGCCATCTTTTCAGGCCCTGGCCAGACGCTTGGACCCAAAGGGTGTCAGCCACTGCCGGGCGGTCTCTATCTACAGTGGTCTGAAGTGACGGTCACGGGGCAGGTCAGAACACAGAACATTGGGGATGCCTCGCTGATCATCTACGACGAAAGCGCCTATGTCACATGGTCGATGAAGTATCCCAATGCATGTGTGCTGGCAACTGGCAGCTTTGGGGATATTGGCGAAGGAATTATCGAAAACATGACCTGCCGGGGCTCGCAGACGGGCGCCAGTGTTCGCGCCAATGGTCTCGCCAGCCGTCCAGCCGGCACCAGCTACTCGATCAGCGGCACTATTTACGCGCTGGGTCACTAATAGAGAGGGACTCATGAAATTCAGTCCGAGCGAATTATCTTTCCTCCCCGACGCGTTGCTCGAAGCGTATCGCAAGGCCGGTAGTCTGCCGGATGATCTGGTCAGTATCTCTGATGACCAGTATCGCGAATACGCACTGAGCAGCACCCCGGCCGGCAAAGTGCTCTCTGCCGACAGTAATGGCATGCCAGCATGGGTCGATGTTCCTACACCTGAGCCCCAGCCCGCCGAAACCCGCCGCGCCAGCGCCATCGCCCGCATCGACACCCGGGCCGGCGCGGTCCGCGCGGCCTACGCGAGTGACGGCATCCTGGTCGACGCCGAATACCAGCAGGCTCTGACCGCTGCTCAGAACTGGGACGCCGCCGGCCGGCCGGCCGATGACGTGCCTGACGATGTCCAGGCATGGGCCGATGCCACCGGCAACGATGCCGGCTGGGCCGCTGATGACATCATCAGCACTGCCGAGGCGTGGTCGCATGCGCTATCACAGATCCGGCGCGTGCGGCTGACGGGGAAAGAGGCGATCAGGGCGGCGGCCGATGACGCCGATTTCGACGCCCTCGCACAGCAGTACATCGACCAGCTGGAGCAGATCGAAGCGGCCGTGCCCGAGGATATGTGACCCTAGAACGCTTAACCCAAGCCCGCCAAACGGCGGGCTTTTGCATTATACATCTCCCCAAGAGCGGCTGACCTTCCTTCCATGTTTATCAAACACTGTATGCCATTTCTCATCAAACATGTCTCGATAAAAAACCGTTAGTTTTATTTGTTTTAACATTTTTTCGAGGCTTATTGTGCCATCGATGATTTCCGAGGTATCATTGTCAATTATTTGTGTGAAATCAATAATCAATTTGCTTTCATCTTTTCCGAAAGGGTGCCCTTTGCCGAAAAAGGAAGATCCGTTGATTTTCGGTAATATTTTTTTGTTGTCGCGAAACAGCTTTTTGAGCGATTCGTTGAAGAGGATTTCAGGGGGCGCTACAACCTCTTTGTTATCAATGAAAACCTTAACTTCATCAATAATGGCGGGGCCATTACCTTTATTGCTCAAGTAGTACTGATAGCTTTCAGCTTTCTTGTCTCTCCATACAGATAATACGGGTCGCATGGAAAGGCGACTGCTACGTATCGAGAAAATAGCACTTACTATTGCTACCAAAGTTGCCACTACAGACACCCAAACATCTGGTGACATGATACCTCCTGTAGGTCTGTTATATTCCTCTACTCTACAGCGCCCAGCGCGTGTAAATGGATTAAGCACCGCCGATTTAACCACGTTAATCGAGGACTACACCGCACTTCACAGATCTTTTCCGAACGCTTGCCGAGGCGCATCCTTAGATTTTCGATATACCGCTCAATGCGAAGCCCGCCACTCGGCGGGCTCCTTGTAACTAAGCCATTAGGCTTTAGAATCTCTGATTGTCCTACCGCCCGCATTGAGCCAAGAGCCGCTTCTTTGCATGGTGTTCGTAGCACCCCAGTTACTCACGAGTTCTCCAACAAATAGCTCATCATCACTATCAACGTATTGCTGTAAATGATTCCTTATTTCAACTGCGCTCTTGTATGAGTCAATAAACCAGAATGACTCCAGCTCACTATCGTAATATGTATAAGTTTTTATAGCTGCATAAAGCCTTTGATAGTCTTTATATTTATTCAGATCGTAGCTGACGATATAAACTGGCATTTTGCCCTCGCTTGGTCTTGGTCTGATAAGGTTATTGTACAGACACTTAAGGTAAGCTTTATCAAGGCTGCACACAGGTTTGTAACTTAATGTCACTGCGATGACAAGTAGCGGATAGAACTACTGCCAGCGGAGCCTGTTGCCCTCACGCGCGATGCTGTAAGCACCATTGGTCATCACCGATTCCGCTGATCAGCAGAGGCAATATCCGCATGGCTGACACTTTCCTGCATGGTGTGGAGGTGCTGGAGATTGATACCGGCCCCCGGCCGATCCAGACCGTCCGCTCCAGCGTCATCGGCATCGTCGGCACGGCGCCGGATGCCGAGGGCGCCACCGCCGCAACGCTCACTGCCGGTACCGTCGCTGCCGATTCGGCAGTCGATTACACTGCCGTCCAGACCGGCACCAGCGGCAACAACATCCGTATTCGCTACGTCGATCCCGGCCAGTCCAGCGCCACGCTGGCGGTCTCGGTATCCGGCAATGACATCACTGTCACCCTGGGCACCGATGCAGATGGCATCGTGTCGAGCACGGCCACCGATGTCGTTACCGCTGTCAACAATTCGGCCGAGGCTTCCGAACTGATCTCGGCCGCCTTGCCCGATGGCTCTGACGGTGCCGGCCTGACCCGTGCTCGGGGCTATCGCTCGCTCTCCGGCGGCGAAGCCGAACCCTTCCCGCTCCATACGCCGACGCTGGTGGCCGGCAGCCGTACCAAAGCTGCCCGGCTCGGTACCGCTGGCACCCTGTATCGTGCGCTGGAAGGCATCTTTGATCAGATCGGTGCCGTGGTGATCGTCGTGCGCGTCGAGGAGGGCGACGACGAGCAGCAGACCATCGCCAACGTGGTCGGCGGTGCCAATGCGCAGACCGGCAAGCTCGAGGGCGTGCATGCGCTGCCGGGTGCCAAGTCAGTGGTTGGCTACCAGCCCCGCATCCTGGCTGCTCCCGGCTTTACCCATCAGCGCGAGTCAGGCCGGCGCAATGCCGTGGTTGCCGAGCTGGTCGGGATCGCCGATCGCATGCGCGCCATCATCGTCGTGGATGGTCCCAATACCACCGACTCGGCCGCCCAGCAGTATGCCAACGACTGGGGTAGCGCCCGGGTCTACATGCACGATCCCTGGTATCAGGTGCTGGCGGATGATGGCAGCTATGCGGATGAGCCGTCATCGGCGCGCATTGCCGGCATCATCGCCCGTACGGATAACGATCAGGGCTTCTGGTGGTCACCTTCCAATAAGCCGGTGAACGGCATTGTCGGAACCAGCCGGGCGATCGACTTCACCCTGGGCGATGCCAACGCCCGCGCCAACCTGCTCAACGAGGGCGGCATTGCCACCACTATCCATCAGGATGGGTACCGGCTGTGGGGCAATCGCACCCTGACCGATGACACCCAGTGGATGTTTCTGTCGGTGCGCCGCACGGCGGACATGATCAACGACAGCATCCTGCGCGCTCATTTATGGGCGGTCGATCGCAACATCACGAAGACCTACGTCGAGGATGTCGAGGAGGGTGTCAACGCCTATATCGCCAGCCTCAAGGCACAGGGTGCCTTGCTCGGCGGCCGCTGCTGGGCCGATCCGGATCTGAACACACCGGCCAACATCCAGCAGGGCAAGGTGTATTTCAACTTCGAGTTCACGCCCCCGTACCCGGCGGAGCACATCACCTTCCGCTCCATGCTGGTGAACGATTATATCGAGGAGGTCTTCGACTGATGGCTGCGCGCGACATCATCAAGAACATGACCATTTCGGTCGACGGCCGCGGCTATGCCGGCAACGTCGACGAGTACACGCCGCCCCAGCTGACGCTGGCCACCGAGGACTACCGCGGCGGCGGGATGGATGCGCCGATCACCCTCGATATGGGGATGGAAGCGCTGGAGACCTCTTTTGTGCTCAGCGCCTATGACGCAGACGTGCTGCGCCAGTTCGGCGTTGCCGAGGGCAATCAGGTGCCGTTTGTTGGTCGTGGGGCGCTGGAATCCTATGACGGCACCGTGCGGGCTACCAAGCACGTGATGCGCGGCAAGATCACCGGTGTTGATCGGGGCACCTGGACGCCGGGCAGCAAGCCGACCATGACGGTCACCATGCGGCTCGACTACTACCGCGAGGAGCACAGCGGCGAAACGATCCACGAGATCGACGTGGTCAACATGGTCCGCACCGTCAACGGCACCGACCGTCTCGCTGAAATCCGCGACGCACTCGGCATCTGATTGCAACCGCGTGGCAGCCCCTGGGCCGGCTTCGGTCGGCCCCTTTTTCCTTCCCCATCTTCATGAGTGACCCGCATGAGTAACCAGCAGGAAACCCCAGACTATCTCGAGTACGCCGATGATGGTAGCCACGTGGTAATCACGCTGGTGCGTCCGGCGAGCATCGCCGGTGTTGAGCAGAGTGCGCTCCAGATGCGTGAGCCGACCGTCGAGGATCAGATCGTGGCCAGCGAAATGAAGGGCAGCGATGCCACCCGGGAAGTGGCCATGTTCGCCAATCTCTGTGAAGTGAGTCCGGACGACATCCGCCGGCTGCCGATGAAATCGTTCCGCCGCGTGCAGGAGGCGTACGCGGGTTTTTTGGAATAAAGGGCCCGGAAGCGCGGCGCCTGGTACTGGCGCTGGCGTCGTACACTGGCTGGTCGATGGCGGAAATCCTCGCCCTGCGTACCAGCCGGTTTCTGTGGTGGATCGACGGCCTGCCACGGCGGAAGCAATAGGGAAGCGGTATGGCGAATCAGCGCCTCAATGCGGTCATCAATATCGGCGGATCGGTCTCCCGGGCATTCAATTCGTCCATCGGGACCACCCAGCAGCGCATTGCCGGTATCGGTGATTCGATCCGGGATGTCGAGCAGCAGCGGCGGCGCATTGATCGCTTCGACATCAAGGGGCTGCGTGAGACCCGCGATCAGCTGAAGGAGGCGCGGCGTAACGTTTCCCGGCTATCCGATGAGCTGAGCGAATCCCGCCGTTCTACCCGGCAGGCCAGTGATGCCTATGACGCGGCAAAGGATCGCGTCGAGCAGCTGGCGGATGAAATGCGCCGGGCCGATGAGCCCAGCGAGGTGCTGCGCCATGACTTCGAGCAGGCCCGGGAGGAGGCCAAGCGCCTCGGCAAGGAGCTGCAGGACAGCGAAAAACAGACACGGAAGTTGGCGCGGGAGCAGAAAGCCGCCGAGCGTAGCGTCGATGCCCTGCAGGGGCAGTTCGAGCAGGAGCGCGATGAGCTCAGGCGCACCCGGGATCAGCTGCAGGAGGCGGGTGTCGATACCCGCAATCTGGCCGATGAAAGCGAGCAGCTGGCCCGGAAGATGGAACGGTTGCAGCGACGCCAGCAGGGCTGGCAACGCGTGCAGGATCGCTCCGGCCGGGTGGGATCGTCGTTCTCCCGGATGAATCAGGAGGTCGGCGCGCTCGGGCGGAACATGGCCGTGCTCGGCGGTGCTGCCACGGCGGCCGTCGGCACGGTGGTGCATTCCTTTGCAGAGGGTACGGAAGAAACCGACCAGTGGGCCAGGCGGCTGGGGATGGCCACTTCATCGCTTTCCCAGTGGGTCTACGCCGGGCAGCAGTTCGGTGTGCAGCAGGATGCCATGATCGACGGCTTCAAGGAGCTGTCGATGCGTACCGACGAATTCGTTAAAACGGGCAAGGGCCCGGCGTCGGAGGCTTTCCAGCGGCTGGGCCTGAGCGCTGATGAACTGGGCAGGGTATCGGATGACACCGATGCCTTGATGGGCAAGGTGCTCGGCCGGATCCGGGAGATTGATAACGTTGCCTCACGGCAGCGCATCGTGGATGAGGTATTCGGTGGCCAGGGCGGTGAGCAGCTGGCGGAGATGGCATCACTCTCCGCCGAGCAGCTGGGGAATCTGCGACGCGAGGCGGACAGGCTCGGCGTATCGTTGACCCGCAAGGACGGCCCGGCAGCACGGGAATACATGACGGCATGGCGAGGCTTCAAGGGCGCCATGCTGGGGGTGCGCAATACCTTCGGCAGATCGCTGATGCCGCTCATGACGCAGGGGCTCAACAAGCTCACCAGTTTCATCAAGGATAATCGTGACCAGATCAAAGGCTGGGCGAACGATTTCGGCCAGCACCTGAAGGACGCGCTGCCGACCGTCATCGACATCGGCCGTGGCTTCTGGCGTGCGGGGCAGGCGGTAGGGGCCGTCATCAACAAAACCGCGGATCTGGTCGGTGGCTTCGACAATCTGGCGACCATCGTGGGCACGCTGTTTGCAGCCAAGGCCATCGGCTCGATTTTCTCCTTCGTCGGGGCGGTATTCAGCTTGGGTCGAGCAATGGTGAGTCTGGCCAGCGCCACGCCGCTGGTTGCGGGTGGTATTCGAGCCATCGGCGCGGCACTGATGGCCAACCCCATCGGCGCCATCATCGGTGGTATCGCGCTGGCGGCCGGCCTCATCTATGCCAACTGGGACAGTCTCGGCCCGTGGCTCTCCGATCTATGGGATGGCATCACGGCCAAGGTCAGTGCCGTGTGGGACTGGTTCAAAAGCACCTTTTCCTGGCACCCGCTGGCGATGATTGCCAATCACTGGGGTGGTATCACGGACTGGTTCGGCGATCTATGGAGCGGTTTCAAAAGCGCGGCCAGCACCGCATGGGACGGTCTCAAAACCGTACTGGCGTGGTCGCCTATCGGATTGGTCGCTCGCGCATGGGGCGGCGTTTCTGACTGGTTCGCGGGTCTCTGGAGCAGCATTACCGGGCAGGCGCAGAAAGCCATTGACTGGATTGCCGGCAAGCTGAGCTGGGTTGGTGATGCGTTCTCGACAGCGGCCGGCTGGATCGGCCTGGGCGATGACGAGAGCAAATCCGGGGAAGGGAAATCCCGAAACTCACTTGAAAGCACCGCCGATCGGCCAACATTCGAGGCGCCGGACATCCAGCCCAGGGGATCCGGATCCTCAACTCAGGCAGCTGCCGAGGCGGTACGCAAGGTGACCAACAACATCACCAATAATGTCTCGCTGAGCGTCTCCCGCCGGGAGGGTGAGCGAGACGAGGCCTATGCCCGGCGCATCACCGACATGGTGCTCGAGGAGCTCAACGACCGACAACAGGGGGCACTGTACGACCATGGCTGATGTGATGCTCAAGCTGGGGCGCTATGCCTTCTCGATCGAGACTGCTGCTTATCAGCAGCTCAGTCGCAAGACGCAATGGACATGGGCATCCCAGTCCCGGGTCGGCGCGCGCGAGGCGCTTCAGTTCACGGGGAAGGGCGCGGATACCATCACCCTGGATGGCGTGATCTTTCCCGAGTGGAAAGGTGGCACCAGTCAGCTCGACAACATGCGCTCGGAAGCCGACCGTACCCTCCCGCTATTGCTGGTGGATGGTAATGGCTACGTACATGGTCGCTGGGTGATCGAGTCCGTGGAAGAACTCGGCGATACCCATGCCCGTGCCGGTACGCCTCGGCGCCAGCGCTTCACTCTCCAGATCAGGCATTACGACGATGGCCCGACAGTATCGAACCAGTAGCAATGACTCGCTCGATCGGATTGTCTGGAAAGTCTACGGTCGGCAGAGCAATCGGATCGTCGAGACCGTGCTGCAGGCCAATCCCGGGCTGGCCTCCCATGGCCCATTGCTGCCTGCCGGGCTGCTGATCGAGCTGCCCCAGGTGTCTAACGCTACCGGTCAGCAGCAGGTACGGCTATGGGGCTGAAAATTGCGCCATCGTTTCGCATCGAGGCCAACAGTGAGGACGTGACCGCGGCGATTGCCGACCGTTTCGTCTCGCTGCGCATCACCGATCAATCGGGCATCGAGTCCGACGAGCTGACCCTGACTTTGGCGGATCATGACCCGCAGAATCCGATCGCCTTTCCGGCGACGGGCGCCGAGCTCGAGGTGTGGCTCGGCTACGATGACAAGGTCGATCGTATGGGACTGTATGTGGTCGACGAGGTCGAGCTGCGCTGGCCACCGAACCAGATCCGGGTGAAAGCCAAGGCGGCACCTCAGGCAATCAGTAAGAGTGATGACAGCGACGACAGTCCGGCGGCGGGTACCGGCGCTGGTTCGAAGCGCCCTCAGTTGCAGGGCCAAAAAACGCGTTCCTGGGAGAGTGGCACCACTATCCGTGACATGGTGGCTACTATCGCGCAGGAGCATGGCCTCGATCCGGCGGTTGGTGATGGGGTGTCCGCTATTGAGCTGCCGCAGGTCGATCAGATCGATGAATCCGACATGCAGGTGCTGACGCGTATCGCCATGCAGTATGACACCATTGCCAAGCCTGGTGGCGGTAAGCTGCTGTTTGTTGCCCGGGCAGCGTCCAGGGCAGTGGCGGCTGCCGGCGGCGCCGGTTCGAACAGCGATGCATCCGGCATGACAGAGAATGCGCCTGAGCTACCCACGGTAGCCATTACCCCCGAGATGGTGACCTCGGGCCGCATGACGCTTTCTGAGCGCAAGAGCCCGGGTAAGGTAATAGCGCGGTGGCGGGATGTGGTCGAAGCAATCACGCGGGAGATAACTGCCGGTACCGGTGACCCCATTCAGCGGCTGTCGCAGATCTTCCCGGACGCCGAGAGTGCGACAGCGGCTGCCCGTTCGGTGCTCAGCAGAGGAGAGCGCAGTGGCCAGTCACTGAAGCTGACCCTGCCAGGTATGACCATGCTGATGGCGGAGGGCAGGATCTCGCTGTCCGGATTTCGCACGGGAGCGGATGGAGAATGGCTGCTGACGAAGGTGGAGCACACCCTCGATGAAGCTGGCTATAAGTGCAGTGTTCAGGCCGAGGCGCCGAAGTCAGATTGATACGGCTATGCAGTTTTTGCTCAAGGCAGACCGGGTGCGGCCGATAAGATTGCCGTGTCTATAGACACCCATTCGAAGTAATTCCCCGGCCGTATCCTGGCCGGGGTTTTTTGTTTGGTGGGTCATGCAGGTATCGTGCATGACTCAATCTCCAAGAGTGGCAGGTATGACCCGAGCAAGATGCACCGCCATCGGAATGGTGTTGGCGGCAACAATGGCACTGGCGGGCCCGGTCGCGGCTGATATGACGATCGGATCGTGGAACCTGAAGCATTTGGGCTGGGATAACGGCAAGGATCTGAGTCAGGTGGCACAGATCGCCCAGGGCGCTGATTTGTGGGCGCTCGAGGAGGTGATGGATTCCGATGCCGTCACTCGGCTTGAGCGCCAGTTGGAGCAGCAAACCGGCGAGCAGTGGAACTCCATGGTCTCGCATGAGGTGGGGCGCAGCTCGTACCGGGAAAGCTACGCGTACCTGTGGCGTGACAGCGCTGTCGAATACACGAAAGGCGCGGTGGTCTACATGGATCCGGGTGACCAGTTCGCACGGGAGCCATATCTGGCCGAGTTCCGTGATCGCGATGATGGCCAGACCGTCGCCATGGCCGCGGTGCACATCGTCTACGGCGATAGCCGCGCTGATCGCACACCAGAGATCCGAGAGCTGTCGAGCATCTGGCAGTGGATGAGCGAGGTCTACCCGGGCACGCCGCGAATTATCGCCGGAGACTACAATTTGTCGCCCGATAACGCTGCCTGGCTGCCGCTACGAGAGCAGGGCGCACAGCCTGCCATTACATCTGGAGCCTCGACGCTCAGCGAGACAGACGGGCAGTACGCGCACCTCTACGACAATCTCTGGTACGACTCTGGCGCGCTCGACGTGACCGGTAGCGGCATCGTGCAGTACCCAAGCTTACTCGGGATCACGAACGCGGAAGGACGCAGCACGGTCTCCGATCACGCGCCGGTCTATCTCACGCTCGGCGATGCGGAGCCCGGGTTCACTTCAGCTGAAGCTGGTGATAATTCCAGTGGATCGGCGAGCAACTGCATCGACCTGAATAGCGGCTCCGCTGAGCGACTGGATGCGCTGCCGAACATCGGCCCGGCCCGTGCGCAGGACATCATCGATGGCCGGCCGTGGCAGAGCGTCAGCGACCTGACCCGCATTGATGGTATTGGCCCCGCTAGGATGCGGGAGATTCAGGATACCGGGCAGGTCTGTAGCATCTGATCTCGAATTGGTCGCAGTTTGGTCGCAGACAGGCTGCGACCATCCATTATCATGCGAACAATGCAATTCCGTAAGCCATTGATTCGCTGGGCAACCGGCGTGCAAGCGCGGCCGTGGAAATGCCCTAAAACGGATTCAAAATCCGCCGAGCCTTCAAAATCAATGGCTGGCTACTAGTATCTTATGCGCAAAACGGTGCAAAGCATGTCCTCGCCATCGATCTTGTCGATACGGAAATCAAACCACCGGTCTGGTTCGCCATCATTAGGAATGAGATGCGCATGCGTTGAATCGGGCGCTGTCGAATAAGTCCCACCTACCTTGGGCTCGTCAAAACCCCGAAACCTGTCCGTGGAGAGATGAATTACGTCTCCCGGTTGAAGCCTTCTGTTCTCGGTATTCATTACGATCCTTATTTTTGCCGTTCTAATTGGTCCAAGTAATCAGCATACCATTGCATCATCTCCCGACGCTGCTTCAGGTACGTTGCTCGGTTATAGATGCCCGCCACACCTTTCTGACCGTGCGATAGCTGGGCCTCAATGTGATCAGATGGCCAGCCGTGCTCATGGAGCAGAGTGGATGCGGTGTGACGTGAACCGTGACCGACCAGCTTACCCTTGAATCCGATCCGGTGAATCACCTTGTTGATGGTGGCATCGCTCATTACCGCGCTGTCGCGTTGCCCAGGGAACAAATACTGGCTTCGGCCTGTACGTTCATGGAGGCGCCGCAGATCCGCCATCACTTGGGTGGCCAAAGGCACATGATGCTCTCTGCGCATCTTCATCTTGTGCGCCGGCACGACCCAGAGCGATTCGTCGAAGTCGATCTCTGACCACTCGGCATTTCGCACCATCCCCGGCCGTGATGCCGTTCTGAGCAGCATCCACGTGGCGATGGTGGCGATCATGTGGCTGTTGGTATTGCGAAGCGCACGAAGAAACTCAGGGAGCTCAGGCTCGAGCAGGTGAGGGAAGCGCTGGGGCTGGGTGGGTAGGGCAATCTGACGGAGCTCTGAGGCCGGGTTCAGCTCGCAATGGCCCTGGGCGATCGCGCGACTGAATATCTGGGTCATCCAGCCCCGCACCTTCTCGGCGGTGCGCCGGGCATTCCGGGACTCGACGCGGGTCTGCACTCGGGCGCAATCACCGCGAGCTACGTCCTCGATATGCATGTCGCCCAGCAAGGGCAAAATATCCTTGTCGAGGTAGATCCGCATCTGGCGCGTACTGCTGGGAGCGATGCCGGCGGTGACCTTATGCTGGTACCAATCTTCGGCCGCCTGGCGGAACGTGTATACGGGCTTGTCCGGACCGTGTATATCCTCCCGCCCGTGCTGTATATCGTGTACACGTGCTCGTGCTGTCTTGGCACTGACGGCAGGGTATGACCCGAGACCTTTCCAGCTCCACTTGCCATCCCGTCGCTTGAACCGGTAGTGCCAGAGCTTGCTGCCTTTGGGCGTCACGCACAGGTACAGGCCGTTGCCGTCATGTTCACGGTATTGACGTGCTTCGGGCTCCAGCTTCGATATGGTGGTGTCTGCCAGCGGTCGCCGCTTGATCTCTGAGCGCTTCATACCCGTCCCCTTGTATACGCTGACAGCACATATACAAGCCGATATACACGGTTGGCAATCATGGGCGGGTGTAACGAGGGGTAGAGAGAGGCAAAGAAAAAGCCCGGAGCCGAGTGTTTACGGGCTTCCGGGCTTGATCAGAGCCTTTCGGACTCTTCAATCTGGTGGCTACGCCCTGATTCGAACAGGGGACCCCATCATTATGAGTGATGTGCTCTAACCAGCTGAGCTACGTAGCCGTTCAACGGAGGCGAATATTAAAGATGCCTCCCCGTATCGTCAAGCCCTTTCCCGCATGAAGTCGTTGATCATGACGGAAAAGGGCAGGGCGCTCAGACGTTGAAGCGAAAGTGCACCACATCGCCGTCGCGTACGACATACTCCTTGCCTTCCAGCCGCCAGCGGCCGGCATCCTTGGCACCGCTTTCGCCCTGGTAATGGACGAAATCGTCATAGGAGACGACCTCGGCGCGGATGAAGCCCTTCTGGAAGTCGGTGTGAATCGCGCCTGCCGCCTGTGGGGCAGTAGCGCCGATGGGTACCGTCCAGGCACGCACTTCCTTCGGTCCGGCAGTGAAATAGGTCTGCAGCCCGAGCAGGCCGAAGCCGGCGCGAATGACGCGATCGAGGCCGGGCTCGCTCATGCCCATCTCCTCCAGAAAGAGCGCGCGCTCCTCGTCTTCCAGTTCGGCAATCTCGGCTTCAAGCTTGTTGCAGACCGGCACGACCACGGCACCTTCCTCTTCGGCGATGGCGTGTACCGTATCGAGGTGCGGATTGTTGTCGAAGCCGTCCTCGTTGACGTTGGCGATGTACATCGTCGGCTTGAGGGTCAGGAAACCATATCCCTTCACCAGCTGGCGCTCGTTGTCGTCCAGGCTCAGGCTTCGCAGCGGCTGACCCTCTGCAAGATGAGGCTGCATGCGCTCCAGCACGCTGCGAGTGGCAATGGCCTCCTTGTCACCGCCCTTGGCGACCCGGGTGAGACGCTGGATGGCGCGTTCGACGGTATCGAGATCGGCCAGCGCGAGCTCGATGTTGATGGTCTCGATATCCCCTCTGGGATCGACCCGGTTGTCGACGTGAATGACATTGTCATCATCGAAGCAGCGCACCACGTGAGCGATGGCATCGGTCTCGCGGATATTGGCCAGGAACTGGTTGCCCAGCCCTTCACCCTTCGAGGCCCCCGCCACGAGTCCGGCGATATCAACGAACTCCATGGTGGTCGGAATGGTCTTTTCGGGCTTTACGATGGCCGCCAGTGCGTTCAGGCGCGGATCCGGCATGGGGACAATACCGGTATTGGGCTCGATGGTGCAGAAGGGAAAGTTCTCGGCATCGATGCCCGATTTGGTCAGGGCATTGAAGAGGGTGGACTTGCCGACGTTGGGCAGACCGACGATTCCGCAGTTGAAACCCATGGCACGTTCCTGCGTTGAGAAGGGTGAACGATTGAGGCGACGGCTGGCGCTTCAGTCGCGAGCGCTGTGAAGGCGATTCATGGCGCGAGCCCAGTCGCCGCCAACCGCAAGTGGCAGCTGCTCCAGGGCCGCCCCGATGGCCTCGTCGATGGCCTGGCGTTCGGCCTTGCCGGGGGCGCTCAGCACGTAGTTGACGACCTGAGCGGCACTGCCCGGATGGCCGATGCCGAGACGCAGTCGATGAAAGTTGCGATTGTTGCCCAGGGCCGCAATGGTATCGCGCAGCCCATTGTGCCCACCATGGCCGCCGCCCTGCTTGAAGCGGGCCGCGCCGGGGGGCAGGTCAAGCTCATCGTGAACGACCAGCAGCTGTTCGGGGGAGAGCTTGAAGAACTTGCACAGCGCACCTACCGACTGACCGCTGTGGTTCATCAGGGTGGTCGGGGCAAGCAGGTGAACATCCCGGCCAGCCAGCGTGACCCTGGCGTAACTGCCGAGGAACTTGCGCTGTTCGCGCAGGGTGACGCCACAGTCGCGTGCCAGCGCCTCGAGCAGCCAGAAGCCGGCATTGTGGCGGGTTGCCTCGTAGCGTGCGCCGGGATTGCCCAGACCGATGATCGCGTGCAGTTCGTTCATGTCGATCCATTCGACGAAAGCGTGGAGAGGCGGACCGTTTCAGCAGGCCCGAAATGAAACGGCCGGTCGGCCCCGACAGCAACTGCCGGGGCCGACCGGCCGGATCCCGTACGACGGAAGAGGCTCAGTCGCCCTTGTCTTCGCTGTCGTTGATCGGCTCACCGGCGCTGCCCTGCTCGGCGTCGGTGTGATCGACGTCGGTCGGCGGCTCGCCTTCACCATGGGCTTCATCGGTGCCGCGATCCGGATGAGTGACACTGACGATGCCGGCGTCGAAATCGTCGCCATGACTCAGGGTGGTCAGGGTCACGCCCTTCGGCAGCGGGATGTCGGAGAGGTGCAGGGTGTCGCCGATCGACAGCTTGAGCACGTCAACCTCGAGATACTCGGGCAGATCGTTCGGCAGGCAGGTGATCTCGACATCATTGTGCAGCACGTGCAGCACACCGCCCTCGACCTTGACGCCCTCGCACTCTTCGGTATTAGCGAAGTGCAGCGGAATCGTCATGGTCAGCTCGTGGGTCGCATCCACGCGCATGAAGTCGGCATGCACGACCACCGGCTTGTAGGGGTGGCGCTGCAGATCGCGCACGATGACCTGCTCTTTTGTCCCCTCGACATCGATATCGAGAATCGAGGAGAAGAAGGCCTCGTCTTCCATGGCCTTGTAGAAGGCCGATTTCTCGACGGCGATCGGCTGCGGCTCGGCAGTGCCGCCGTAAACGATGGCGGGGACGTGAGTGTTCTCACGACGCAGGCGGCGGCTCGCACCTTTCCCCAGCGCCCTGCGAACATTGGCGGTCAGGTTGTACTGGTGTTTCATGGGATGGACCCTCGTTGGTCAATGAAGGAAAACGATACCGCCCGCGACCAGGTCGGTATCGTTTCCATGGTGAGAAGCGCCCGGGACGCCTCTCGGGTCAGCGCGCGCTGCCCGGCTGTCGGAACGAGCCTAGTGGAACATGGCGCTGACGGATTCCTCGTTGCTGACGCGGCGGATGGCCTCGGCAATCAGGCCGGCCACCGAGAGCTGACGAATCTTGCCGCTGCGCCTTGCATGCTCGGCCAGCGGGATGGTGTCGGTGACCACCAGCTCATCGAGGTTGGAGTCGGCAATGTTGTCCACTGCCGGGCCCGACAGGATGGCGTGGGTGGAGTAGGCCAGCACCCGGCGGGCACCGTGCGCCTTGAGTGCTTCGGCAGCCTTGCAGAGTGTCCCGGCGGTATCCACCAGGTCATCAACCAGCACGCAGGTGCGATCGCGGATGTCACCGATGATGTGCATCACCTGGGCCTGATTGGCCTGCGGGCGACGCTTGTCGATGATGGCGAGATCGGCATTGAGCTGCTTGGCGATGGCGCGGGCACGGACCACGCCGCCCACATCCGGGGAGACAATCACGACATCGTCGTAGTTCTGCCGTTCGATGTCGTCGAGCAGGATCGGCGAGCCGTAGACGTTATCGACCGGCACATCGAAGAAGCCCTGGATCTGATCGGCATGCAGATCCATGGTCATGACCCGGTCAACGCCGGCCTTGACCATGATATCGGCCACCACCTTGGCGGAGATCGGCACGCGGGCAGAGCGCACGCGGCGGTCCTGCCGGGCATAGCCGAAGTAGGGCACCACGGCCGTGATACGTGTCGCCGAGGCCCGACGCAACGCATCAACCATCAGGATCAGCTCCATCAGGTTGTCATTGGTGGGGGCGCAGGTTGACTGCAGGATGAAGACGTCCTTGCCGCGGACGTTCTCATTGATCTCGACGGCGATCTCTCCATCGCTGAACTGGCCGACCGTGGCGTGCCCGAGCCGGTTGTCGAGACATTCGGCGACCTTACGGGCCAGCTCGGGGTTGGCGTTCCCCGCAAAGACCATCAGTTTAGACACGCGCTTCCACCTTACGGACGCTTGTGGGATATCGAGGCGGTTGACGACCCGGTCGGGTACTCGTCGACACGAAGAAAATGGCTGGGGTACCAGGATTCGAACCTGGGAATACCGGTACCAGAAACCGGTGCCTTACCACTTGGCTATACCCCAGTGACGATGGGTCATGGATAGTGTCATGACCGCTTTACTTCAGAGCGACATGAAGGGGGGAGATGTTACACCCCTGCGCCATGAATGTCTGCCATTGCGGATGCTGCCGCCCGGTTTCCTGCATGACTTCCGTGGCGGCGCTGCAATCGGGCAGCGGGCAGAACACGCAGGACCCTGTGCCCGTCATCATGGCAGCTCCGAAGTGTTTCAGCCAGTCAATGGCGACTCCCACGGATGGCTGCAGGCGACGAGCGACGGGTTCGCAATCATTGCGTCCCCCCTGCAGTGCGCGCGCCATACTAATCGAGGGGGTCTGGCGTGTCAATTCCGGGTGGTTGAAGAGCGCGCCGGTCGAGACACTGACCCCGGGGTGAACCACCACGAACCAGGGGGTATCCAGCGGCGCCGGCTGCAGGCGTTCACCGACACCTTCCCCCCAGGCAGCAAAGCCGCGCACGAACACCGGAACATCGGCGCCCAGCTCGACACCGATCGCAGCCAGCCGCTCTTCGCCGAGCTCGAGCTGCCAGAGCCGGTCGAGCGCCAGCAGGGTGGTGGCCGCATTCGAGCTGCCGCCCCCCAGACCGCCGCCCATGGGCAGCCGCTTGTCGAGCGTGATGTCGATGCCACGAGAGGGGGCGGCCAGCGCCTGCAGGCGCTGTGCGGCCCGCACGATCAGGTTGGCATCGTGGGCGACGCCGGGGATGTCGGGGATGAGCCGGATCCGGCCATCCGTTCGCGGGGTAAAATGAAGGGTGTCGCCATGGTCGAGGAACTGGAACAGCGTCTGCAGTTCGTGATAGCCATCCGCACGCCGCCCGGTGATATGCAGCATGCGGTTGAGCTTGGCCGGCGCCGGCAGGCTGAGCGGGCGACTCATGGTGACGCGGTATCGAGCTGCCACTGGTTGAGCACCAGAATGGCGTGCAGGTCACCATAATCCATGGTCAGCTTGCGCGGCAGCCAGAGCCCGTCTGCCCGCGTCCAGTCCTGATAATGGAGGGTCCAGCCATTCTGCTGCATGACGGCCGGGAAGCCGGCCCGGTCATGCTCGATGTCATGAGGGGTGTCGGGGGCAGGCAGTCCGCGCACCCAGTAGTCGAGAGCCGAGATCGGCAGCGACCAGCCCATGCGGGCCTGCATCAGGGCTTCCGGGGTTCGGGCAGTAAAGGTGCCTTCACCATTGGAGAGCGTGACGCGCTGTCCGTTGCCCTCCAGGGTGTTGCGGCCGGCCCCGAAGGGACCGCTGACCATGATCCGGTAGTGCCGGGGCGTACGTTTCCAGTCGAGATTGGCACTTTCACTGTTGTCGGGCGTGCGAATGGCCACCTTGCCGGCAATTTCCCACTGCTCCAGGGCGGTCAGTCGTTCGCGCTGGCTCTTCCAGTCGCCGGGGTGGCGATCCACGTCGGGCTGGGGCGGTTGTCCGGCGCAGCCGGCCACCAGTGCCACGAGCAGTGCGGCCGCAATCAGTCGTATCGACTGCCGGGGATGGCATGAAAGGGGCGTCGCGTGTGTCATGAGTCGGTCTTCTCGGCATCGGGAGTCGAGGGAGTGGGTGATTGCAGTCCGGGATAGCGCTGCAGTAGTCGGTCGAGCCGGGGATGGGGTGAGAACCGCTCGAGCATGCCGTCGAGCATCCGGCGCGCACGCACGGGCTGATCGGCCAGCCACAGCGCCTCGATCAGGTGGGCGCCGATCTCTTCGTCAGGCTGCGCCTGCCAGGCGCGATTCAACCAGTGCGTGGCCTTTTCATGCCGGTCGAGCCGGAACCAGGCCCATCCCAGGCTATCGAGTATTGCAGGGTTGTCGGGCTCGAGACGATGAGCGTGCCGGATCATCTGCAGGGCTTCCCGGTAGCGGTCGGTACGCTCGAGCAGGGTGTAGCCATAAGCGTTGAGGACCGTGGCGTCGTCGGGGTTGCGCTCGAGCAGGGTGGTCATGTCCCGCTCCATGGCGCTCAGACTGCCGGATTCCAGCGCCCGAACGGCACGCATGAACAGCAGGGCATCATTGTCCGGCGCGCTGGTCGTGATGGCACGATCGAGCAGCCGATCGGCGCGCTGGTGCTGCCCGGCACTGTCCAGCAGGGAGAGTTCGAGCTCCAGCAGGTCGGCATTGCTTTCCGGATAACGGCTGCGCGCCCGGTCGAGCAGGGTCAGGGCATCCTCGAAGCGCTGATGGTCCACCAGCAGGCCGGCCGCTCGGGCCCGGGCGCCGAGGAATCGGTTGCCGGGCGGTACTCGGCTGTAGAGTGAAACGGCGCGGTCGATCCGTGCCTGGCGCTCGGCGGTCATGGCGGCGAGCAGCAGGGCTTCGGCCGGCGGATCCTTCCGGGCGACCAGGGGGGCCAGCAGGCGCTCGGCCTGGGCCTCGGCGTGATGATTCAGATAGAGCTGTGCCAGTGACAGGCGCAGCTCGCTGCTTTCCGGCATGCGGGTCAGCAGACGGTCGAACTGGCGTTCGGCCCGGTCCGGCTGGCCGAGGGCGAGATGGGCCTGCGCCATGGCCAGCAGGAAACGATTGTCATCGGGGGCCAGCCGATGACCGTATTGCGCGGCCTCCAGCCCTTCCCGGAAACGGTGGCGTTCCATGGCGATCTGGCTGCGGGCCAGCCACAGTGACGGATGTTCGGCAAAACGCCCGGCGACGCGCTCGAGCGTGCGGTCGGCCGCCCGGAAATCCTCCGTTTCGGCCTGCAGCAGGGCCATTGCGATCAGCGCATTCGGTCGGCCGGGGTACGTTTCGGCATGCGCCTTGAGCTGTTCGATCAGGGCGGGAATGTTCGCGCCGGCTGCGGCAGCCTCCTGCACGAAGGTTTCCAGCTCGGCCCGTGCGTTGCGAGCGTCAATGGCCAGCAGCTGGGTCAGCGCCTGCTGCCACATGCCATGGGCAGCCGCCTGCTCCGCCAGCAGCTGGCGCGGCTCCTCGGCAGCGGGAGAGAGTCGACTCCACAGCAGCGCGGACCGGTTCAGCAGCTCATCATCACTGGCCAGACGGGCCGCCAGTGCCGCCCGACGGGCCAGCTCCGGTGACCGATAGCGCTCGCCCTGGGAGAGATAGCCGCGCGCCGCCCGGGTGAAATCACCCCGCTGGCCGGCGAATTCGGCCTCGAGCAGGGCGGTGAGTCCCCGGGCATCCAGCCCTTCGGTGATGGCCGGTGCCTGCGCCAGCAGGTCATCGCTCGCAGGGCGGTCCGTTGACGGGGCCGACTGGCAACCGGCCAGTGCGCCCGCGGCCAGCAGAATCGCCGCCATAAAAAAGAACAATGAGCGTGGGCGCATGCCATCCTCTTCAATACGGGCAGACATCAGCATAACGCCTGATCCGAGCGGGGCAACAGCACCCCATGACAGAAACGGTTATGTTAGAATGTCGAGCAGTAATCCGCGAGGGTGAACTCCTGATCAGTGCGTAATTGCATCCCGACATCGAGTTCGATCGTCTTTCCGGCCTGACCGACCAGCGAAAGACGCGTTTCCCTGTTGGCCGTTGCGTCTGCTTCGCCTTCGCGGCAGAGGACCTGACAGGCACTGGTGTCACACCACGGCAATAATCATGGTGCGGGCGCCGGGTGTCGGCGTTCTCCGAAAAAATTTCGGATACACGTTTCTGACACGGAATCACGATGCTTCTTGTACTCGGCATCAATCATACTACCGCCGAAATCGCCGTACGTGAGCAGGTAGCCTTTGGTCCGTCCCAGCTCGGGGTGGCGCTTGATGAGTTGCGTACCCTGCCGGGCATGCACGAGGCTTCGATCCTTTCCACCTGCAACCGTACCGAACTCTACTGTGCCCTGCAGGATGGCAGCGAGCAGACCATTCTGGACTGGCTGGCCCGCTTTCACCGGCTGCCCGTCGAGGCCCTGCAGGCGTGCACCTATTACTATCGCGAGGGCGAGGCCGCCCGCCACATGATGCGGGTGGCCTGCGGGCTGGATTCGATGGTGCTGGGCGAGCCCCAGATCCTCGGCCAGCTCAAGGAGGCCTATCACGGTGCGCGCGAGCATGGCAGCCTGGGCAGCGAGCTCGAGCGCCTCTATCAGCATACCTTTGCGGTGGCCAAGCAGGTGCGCAGCGAAACCGGCATCGGCGAGAATCCGGTATCGGTGGCCTATGCGGCGGTCAATCTGGCCGGTCGTATCTTCGATGATATCCGGCGCTCCCGGGCACTGCTGATCGGCGCCGGCGAGACCATCGAGCTGGTGGCGCGCCATCTGAAAAAGGCCGGCATCCAGGGCATCATCGTGGCCAATCGGACCCGCGAACGTGCCCAGGCGCTGGCCGACGAGATCGATGGCGTGGCGATCGGGCTCGATGAGCTGCAGTCGGCGCTGGTCTGTGCCGATGTGGTGATCTCCTCGACCGGCAGCCCGATGCCGATGCTGGGCAAGGGCATGGTTGAAACCGCCCTCAAGGCTCGCAAGCATCGTCCCATCTTCATGGTCGACATCGCCGTGCCGCGCGATATCGAGCCCCAGGTCGGCGAGCTGGATGACATCTTTCTGTACACCATCGACGACCTCCACGAGGTGATCAGCGAAAACCGTCGCTCCCGCGAGAGCGCGGCCGCCCAGGCCGAGGAGATCATCGTCTCCAATGTCTCGGCCTGGCAGCATGAGCGGCGTATTCGCGGGGCCGGTGATCTGATTCGCCGTCACCGTCAGCAGGCCGAAAGCGTGCGCGAGGCCGCGGAAGCCCAGGCACTCTCCCAGCTTGCCCAGGGGCAGGATCCGGAGGCGGTGATCCGGCGGCTTTCGCAGCAGCTCACCAATCGGCTGCTGCACGGTACCACCCTGCGCCTGCGCGAGGCCTCCGGCGCCCAGCGAGAGGATCTGATCGCTGCCGCCGAGGAGCTGCTGCTCGATGCGCCCGCGCCGGCATTCGAACCCGAGCGTACCCCATCATGAAGACATCGCTGCGGCAGAAGCTCGACGGTTTCCGGGAGCGTTTCGAAGAGCTGGCAGCACTGCTCTCCGAGCCCGATGTGATCGGGGACCAGAAGCGCTTTCGCGATTATTCGCGCGAATATGCCGATCTCGAGGCGCTGGTCGAGAGCTGGGATCGCTATCGCCGGGTCGAGGCCGATCGCGATACCGCCGAACAGATGCGTCACGATGGCGATCCCGACATGCGGGCCATGGCCGAGGAGGAGCTTGCCGAGGCGGAGGCTGCGCTGGAACGCCTCGACGGCGAGCTCAAGCGGCTGCTGGTACCGAAGGATCCCGACGACTCGCGCAGTGTCTTTCTCGAGATTCGTGCCGGGACCGGGGGCGACGAGGCGGCACTGTTTGCCGGTGACCTGTTTCGCATGTACACCCGTTACGCCGAAGCACTGGGCTGGCGAATCGAGACCATCAGTGCCAGCCATGGCGAGCATGGCGGTTTTCGGGAGATCATCGCCCGGGTCGCCGGCAGCGGGGTTTACGGGCGGCTCAAGTTCGAGTCCGGGGTGCATCGGGTCCAGCGGGTGCCGGCCACCGAATCCCAGGGCCGCATTCATACCTCGGCCTGTACCGTCGCCATCCTGCCCGAGGCCGATGAGGTCGGCGAGGTCGAGCTCGACAGCAATGATCTGCGCGTGGATACCTTTCGGGCCAGCGGGGCCGGCGGGCAGCACGTCAACACTACCGATTCGGCGATTCGCATCACCCATCTGCCCACCGGGCTGGTGGTGGAGTGCCAGGATGAGCGCAGTCAGCACAAGAATCGTGCCCGGGCGATGGCGTTTCTGGCCGCACGCCTCAAGCAGATGGCGGTGGACAGCCAGCGTCAGCAGCAGGCCGATGCCCGCCGCTCGCTGGTGGGCTCGGGTGATCGCAGCGAACGCATCCGGACCTACAATTTTCCGCAGGGGCGGGTGACCGACCATCGCATCAACCTGACCCTCTACAAGCTTTCCGAGGTCATGACCGGTGCGCTCGATGATGTCATTGATCCGCTGGTACACGAATACCAGGCCGAGCAGCTGGCAGCGCTCTCCTCGGCCGAAGCCACCACGGCCTGAATGCGGCGATGATGGCCATTGACCACTGGCTGGCCCGGGCCGCCGCGCGGCTCGGCGCGGTCAGCGAAACCCCGCGACTGGACGCCGAGCTGCTGCTCGCCCATGCCTGCAGACAGAGCCGTACCTGGCTCTATACGTGGGGTGATCGCCCGCTTGCGGCGGATCAGCAGGAGCGCTTCGAGACCCTTTTACAGGCGCGCCAGGCAGGCGAGCCGGTGGCCTATCTGCTCGGCCGGCGCGAGTTCTTCGGCCTCGAGCTGGAACTGACCCCTGCCGCGCTGATTCCCCGTCCGGATACCGAGCTGCTGGTCGAGCAGGCGCTGGCGCTGATGCCTGCCGATCACGGTGGGCAAGTGCTGGATCTGGGCACCGGTAGCGGGGCCATTGCGCTGGCGCTGGCGACTGCCCGAGCCGACTGGCAGTGCACCGGGGTGGATCTGAGTGTCGCCGCCCTCGAGCTGGCCGCACGCAATGCGCGGCGACTCGGCGCAGCCAACGTACGCTTTCTGCAGAGTGACTACTTTGAGGCGCTGACCGGCGAGCGCTACGGTATCATTGTCTCCAACCCGCCCTATCTGAGCGACAGTGACCCGCACCTCGGGCAGGGCGATCTGCGTTTCGAGCCGCGTTCGGCACTGGTGGCCGGGGATAACGGCCTGGCGGATCTGGCACGCCTGATCCGCCAGGCGCCCGGTTACCTGCAGGCCGGCGGCCATCTGCTGCTGGAGCACGGCATGGCGCAGGGCGCCGGGGTAAGAGCGCTGTTCAGGCAGGCAGGGTATGACATGATCGCAACCCATGAAGATCTGGGTGGGCGCCCCCGGGTCACCCTGGGGCGTTATCGACCCGTGGATGAGGTGAGTCAACGATGACCGGCCGAAAGGCGGAGAGATCAGCATGACCGGCAAGCAGCGTGCCAGAACCCTGGACCGTATCGATCTCAATATCCTGCGCTGTCTGCAGGAGAATGCCCGCATCTCCTATGTGGATCTTGCCGCTCAGGTAGGCCTGTCGACCACCCCCTGTCTCGAGCGGGTGCGCCGGCTCGAGCGCACCGGGGTGATTCGCGGCTATCGGGCGCTGCTCGATCCCGGCGCGCTGCGCTCCAACCTGATGGTCTTCATCGAGATCAGTCTCGAGAATCAGTCACCGACCGCCTTTGATGAGTTTCGTCAGGCGGTACTGCAGCTGCCCCAGGTACGCGAGTGCCACCTGGTCTCGGGCCAGTTCGACTACATCCTCAAGTGTCGTATTCCCGAAATGTCGGCCTATCGTCAGCTGCTGGGAGATGTCGTGCTGCGGCTGCCCGGGGTCAAGGAGTCGAAGAGCTATGTGGTCATGGAAGAGGTCAAGGAGGATTTCACGCTGCATGTGCCCGATATCGACGAATTCACCGATAGTGAGCCCTGAGTACCGTCTCCGGGTTCGGGAGCAACGTCCGTGACTACCTCGCTCAACGATGACCAGCTGCTGCGCTACAGTCGGCAGATCATGCTGCTGGAGCTGGACTATGAGGGGCAGCTGCGTCTGCAGCAGAGCCACGCCCTGATCATTGGTCTGGGTGGGCTGGGCTCGCCGGTAGCGCTCTATCTGGCGGCCGCCGGGGTGGGCGAGCTGACGCTGGCGGATCATGATCGGGTCGATCTCTCCAATCTGCAGCGACAGATTGCCCATGGGGAAGCCGACATCGATACCCCCAAGGCGGTCTCGGCCGCGCAGCGTATCGATGCCATCAACAGCGACTGTCGCACCCGGGTGATCGAGTCCCGGCTGGTCGATCATGCCCTTCATGAAGCGGTGGCGGCCGCCGATGTGGTGCTCGACTGTACCGATCGCTTCTCCAGCCGTTTTGCCATCAATCGGGCCTGCGTGGCCACGCGTACGCCACTGGTGTCCGGAGCGGCCATTCGCTTCTCCGGGCAGCTGGCGGTGTTCGATCTGCGCGACGACAGCGCGCCCTGTTACGCTTGCCTTTATGGTGAAGAAGGGGGCGACGATGACGAACTGCGCTGCGCCGAGAATGGCGTGATTGCCCCGCTGGTAGGCGTGATCGGGGCGTTTCAGGCGCTCGAGGCGCTCAAGCTGCTGGGCCGCGTGGGCCGGCCCCCGGCCGGGCTGGCAACGCTGGATGGGTTGCAGGGCGAGTGGCGCCGCTTCGGGGTCCGGCGTGATCCCGGCTGCCCGGTCTGTGCCGGGCGGCCGCCCGGCGAATGATCGCTCGAGTGCCGTGGCAACGGCATCGAACATGACGGGGCAGCGCCGGACCATGCAGGCGAATGGTCGCAGGGCAGGTGGAGAGTGGCATGACGTCAGTGGAAGACAGCTACTACCGTGACACCATGACCGTGGCACCCCGGGCGCAGGCACCGCTGGCCGGCGAGCGCCGGGTGGATGTCTGCGTGATCGGTGGCGGGGTGACCGGCTGCTCCACGGCGCTTCACCTGGCCGAGCGCGGCTATCGGGTGGCGCTGCTGGAAGCCGGTCCGATCGGCTTCGGCGCCTCGGGGCGCAGCGGCGGCCAGATCCTGCCCGGGCTGGGCACCGACATGCGCACCGTCGAGAAGCAGCTCGGCTTCGAGGATGCCCGCGCCATCTGGGAGCTCAGCCGCGAAGCCGTCTCCCTGACCGCCGAGCTGATCGAGCGGCACGCCATCCCCTGCGATTTTACCCGGGGCTATCTGCATGCCGCCCTCCGGCCTCGCCATGTGCGTGAAATGCGTGCCTGGCAGGCGACCATGGCCCAGCGCTATGACTACCATGCGCTCGAATGGCTCGAGCCGGAGCGTTTTCGCCAGCGGGTGGTGTCCGAGGCCTATCTGGGGGGACTGGATGATGCCGAGGGCGCGCACCTGCATCCGCTCAATTACACCCTGGGACTGGCTCGGGCGGCCGAGCGCCAGGGGGCCGAGCTCTATCCCTTCAGCCGGGTGACCTCGCTCGAGCCCGGTGCACCGGCGAGGGCAGTGACAGAACAGGGTGTGGTGCGGGCCGACCACGTGGTGGTCGCTGCCAACGCCTATCTCGGTCGCCTGCTGCCCGAGCTCGAGAGTCGCATCATGCCGGTGGCCAACTACATCATTGCCACCGAGCCGCTGAGCGAGGCGCAGGCCGCTCAGCTGCTGCCCTGCAACGATGCGGTGTCCGATGCCAATTTTGTCCTCGATTACTACCGGCTCTCGGCGGATCGGCGGTTGCTGTACGGGGGCCAGGTCAGCTATACCGGGCGCGAACCGCGAGGGTTGCGACGGCGCATGGAGCTGAAGATGGCGCAGCTGTTTCCGGTGCTGCGCCATGTCGGTATCGACTATCGCTGGGGCGGTTCGGTGGCGATTACCCGCAATCGTGCACCACATTTCGGCAGACTGCATGACAATATCCTGTTCGTGCAGGGCTATTCGGGCCATGGCATGGCACTGGCCGGGCTGTCGGGTAAACTGTTGGCCGAAGCCGTGGCCGGTCAGGCCGAGCGCTTTGATCTGTTTGCACGCTTGAGGCACGCTCGCTTTCCCGGCGGGGCGTATTTGCGTACGCCGCTGCTGGTGATGGCAACCTCGCTGCTGAAACTGCGTGATCAACTGTGATGGGTGGCAGAGCCTGTCGTCGCGTGATGAACAATGAGCCCGGGAGACGCACACATGACGCAGACCACTGCACAGGCGGATAGCCCCGATACCCGTGGCACCAGTACGACGCCGGAGTATGCCGCCCCGGATGCGGTGCCGCGCGATGCGTCCTCGATTTCGCTGCGCCGGCTCAGGAAGAGCTTTGGCGCCGACGCCGTGGCCCTGGATGGCGTGGATCTCGATATTCGGCCGGGCGAGTTCTTCACCCTGCTGGGGCCGTCAGGCTGTGGCAAGACCACGCTGCTGCGGCTGCTGGCGGGGCTGGAGCTTGCCGATGACGGGCATGTCGAAATCGGGGGCCGGGATGTGACCGAGGTGCCGCCGCACAAGCGCAGCGTCAATACGGTCTTTCAGTCCTATGCGCTGTTCACGCACCTGTCGGTGCGCGACAATATTGCCTTCGGACTCAGGATGCGCGGTGTGGGCGGCAGTGAGCGTCAGCGGCGGGTCAGCGAGATTGCCGATTTCATCAAGCTCGGTGGCCTGATCGATCGCCGGGTCGATCAGCTCAGCGGTGGCCAGCGCCAGCGTATCGCGCTGGCCCGGGCGCTGGTCTGCGAACCCGATGTGCTGCTGCTCGATGAGCCGCTGTCGGCGCTCGATGCCGGTCTGCGCAGCCAGCTGCAGGTCGAACTGCAGCGTATCCAGAAGCGTCTGGGCATGACCTTCGTGTTCGTCACCCACGATCAGCAGGAGGCGATGGTGATGTCCGATCGCATCGCCGTACTCAATGACGGTCGCATTCAGCAGATCGGTACGCCCCGCGAGATCTACGAGAAGCCCGTCAATCGTTTCGTGGCCTCTTTCATGGGCCATGAGAACCTGTTCGATATCGAGTCCCGCGAGGGTGATTGCATCGATACCGCTGCACTGGGACGCCTGAAGGTCGAAACGCCGCCCCATGGCGAGCTGGTCATGATCCGCCCCGAAGCCCTGGAATTGGGCAGCGAGGTCTCTTCGGAATTCAATCGTTTCGAGGGCGAGGTCCGCGAGTTCTTCTACCGGGGCAGCCACATCGAGTACCGGCTGGAGGTCAATGGCATGCGCATGAAGGCGCTGAGCAGCAACCAGGGTCAGCGCCTGTTCCGGATCGGGGATCGGGTGCCGATGTGCGTCTGGCCGGAAGATCTGGTCACCCTGGCGCGCTGAAGGAGAGGCCGATGTCATCGGGAGTGCCCCGTGCCCTGCGCGAGACGCGCCATCTGCTGTGGACCACGCTGCCGGCTGCGCTGTGGATCGTGATCTTTCTGATCCTGCCGAGTCTCTATCTGGTCTCCATGGCATTCATGACCAACGGCCCCTACGGTCAGCCGCAGCTGCCGCTGTCGCTGGAGGCCTTCCATCAGCTGGCCGGGTTCGGCTTTCTGGGGTGGAGTCCCGGCAATCTCTATACACTGCTGCGCTCGCTGTGGCAGACCGTGCTCTCCACCACGATGGTGGTGGTGCTGGCCTATCCGCTGGCCTACTACATCACCACCTGTCGACAGAAGTGGCGACCGATCATGCTGCTGGCGGTGGTGGTGCCGTCCTGGACCAATCAGGTGATTCGTGCCTTCGGCTGGATGAACCTGCTGGCGCCGGATACCTGGCTCTCCGAGCTGGCCGTTCGGCTGGGCTTCATTCCCGAGCACCTGGGGCTGTTTCCCTCCTCGTTCGCGGTGACCCTGGGGCTGATCTACAACTTCCTGCCCTTCATGGTGCTGCCCCTGTATGCGGCGTTCGAAAAGCTCGACATGTCGCTTTTGGAAGCAGCACGCGATCTTTACGCCTCTCCGGTGCGGGCCTTTCTGGCGGCGGTCGTGCCGCAGACCCTGCCGGGGCTGCTGGCGGGCATCGTGCTGGTGGCGATTCCCGCCTTCGGCATGTATGTGATTCCCGAACTGCTGGGCGGTGGACGCTCGATGATGATCGGCAATCTGGTGGCCGCCCAGTTCGCCGAAGGCTCCAACTGGCCGCTGGGTGCGGCGGGTTCGATCCTGATGCTGATTGCCACGCTGGTGGGCATCGTGCTGCTGCGCCGGCTGGGGCGCCGCTTCGGTGGCGGCGAGGAGGTCGTGATATGAGGGGCGGAAGCATGCGGCGGTCGCTGGCCGTGGTGTGGTGGGTGGTGATGGTCTTTCTCTACCTGCCGCTGGGCGTGGTGGTGCTGTACTCCTTCAACTCGGTCAACAGCGCGGCGACCTTTGCGCACTTCTCCCTGCGCTGGTATCACAGGCTCTTCAGCAACCCGCAGATCATCGAGGCCTTCTGGCACAGTCTCCTGCTGGCACTGATCTCCTCGATGATTGCCGTGGTGCTGGGCACCCTGATCGGCTATGGCATGTATCGCCATCGCGGACGCCGGCTGGGCTGGCTCATTGCGCTGATCTACCTGCCGATCGTGATGCCGGATATCGTCTTCGGTATCTCCGAAATGACCTTTTTCGTGCGCTTCAACCAGCTGACGGGGCTGCTCGGTCCGGGGCTCGGGACCATGATCATCGCGCATGTCACCTTCGAGATCCCGTTCGTGGCACTGATCGTCTATTCACGCTTCGTGGGCATGGACGCAACCCTGTTCGAAGCCAGCAAGGACCTCTACGCGGGCCCGGTCAGGCGGGTCTGCCATTTCATCATTCCGGCCATCAAGCCGGCGCTGATCTCGGCATTCTTCCTCTCCTTCACGCTCTCGATCGATGACTTCGTGATCAGCTTCTTCACTTCGGGGCCGGAGAGTACCACGCTGCCGATCTATATCTGGGGCGCCATCCGCAAGGGGGTCTCGCCGGAGATCAACGCCATTGCGACCCTGATGATCGGAGCCGTGGCCATTGCGGCGCTGCTGAGTCTGGCGCTGTCGAGACGCCGTTCGGCTTCCCGGCAGTAACGATGTCATGAAGCCCTCTACACCAATACCGACAGGCAGGGAGATGATTCAGATGGGAATGGCCAACATGCGCAATGCCGTGCTGCTGACGCTGGGTCTCGGCAGTGCGCTGGCTGCCGGCACCACTCCGGCGGCAGAGCAGAAGCTGTATCTGTTCAACTGGACCCAGTACATGGATCCGGAAATCATCAGCGAATTCGAGCAGCGCCATGATGTCGATGTGGTGCAGAGCTACTTCGGCTCTCTGGCGGAGATGTATGCCAAGCTGCAGGCCGGTGGCGACAGCCAGTACGATGTCATCGTGCCCTCGAACTATTTCATCCCGCGGCTGATCGACTCCGGGCTGGTGCAGAAGCTCGACAGGTCGCAGATCCCCAACCTCGATCATGTCATGTCGCGCTTCCAGAACCCGGCCTACGACCCGCAGGCGCAGTATTCCGTGCCCTATCAGTGGGGGACCACCGGCATCGTCTATAATACCGAGACCTTTCCCGATGCGCCGCAGAGCTGGTCGCTGCTGTTCGATCCCGACGTCAACGCGTCACAGCCGTTCTCGATGATGACGGATGGCCAGGTCATGCTGGGTGCGGCCTGCGCATGGCAGGGCAATGACTACAACTGTGCCAATCGGGAGGCCTGGGTAGAGGCCGCGAAACTGCTGCTCGATACCAAGGGACGGCGCAACTTTACCGGCTTTGTCGATGGTACTCCGGTACTGCAGCAGCTCGAGCGCGGGGTCTCCCAGGTGGGGCTGACCTATAACGGTGATTACCTGCTGAACCGGTCGGAAAATCCCGAGGCGTATGAGCATCTGGATTTCATGCTGCCGAAGGAGGGCTCGGAGCTCTGGGTCGATGCGATGATGATCCCGGCCCGGGCGCCGCACCCCGAGCTGGCGCACGAGTTCATCAACTTCATTCTGGAGGCGCAGATCGGCGCCCGGCTGTCGAACTACAATCGCTATTCGACCCCCAACAAAGCGGCGGTACCCTATCTCGATGAAGAGCTGCAGGGCCCGCCGGCACAGCCGAGCAAGGAGCAGATGGCGCGGCTGCAGTTCACCCCGAGTCTCGACGGGCAGCAGCTGCAGACCTTCCAGCAGCTCTGGAACGAGGTGAAATCCCGCTGATCCATGCCAGCGCCCCGGCCATTGCCGGGGCGCTGGCATGAGCGGTCGAAGGACCGGGAAACTGCGGCAGTGCCGCATGAGGGCGCCGCGCCGACCGGGCGCTCCCGGGTCCTTGTCATCGCAATACCAGTATCAGGAGCCGTTATGGCGGTGGAGCGCAGGGGCGTTGACATGAATGCCTGGTTCGAGGAACACGGCATTACCGAAGTGGAGTGTCTGGTCAGTGACCTGACCGGCATTCTCAAGGGCAAGATCATGCCGGCCGGCAAGTATCTGCATGGTGGCCGGCCGCGACTGCCGGATTCCATCTTCATCCAGACCGTGACCGGCGGCTACCCGGATGATGATGAGCTGCGCTTCTGGAATCCGGCCGAGCTCGACATGCAGCTGGTGGCCGATCAGGCGGCGGTCTATCCGGTGCCGTGGGCGGAGGATTCGACGGCGCAGATCATCCACGACTGCTACTACATGAACGGCGAGCCGGTCGAGGTGGCGCCGCGTTACGTGCTCAAGCGCGTGCTCGAACTCTACGCAGCGCGAGGCTGGCGGGTGGTGGTGGCCCCCGAGGTGGAGTTCTACCTGGTCAAGACCAACGTCGATTCGGACTACCCGCTCGAGCCCCCGGTCGGGCGCTCGGGACGTCAGGAGAGCGGGCGTCAGTCCTACAGCATCGACGCCGTCAACGAGTTCGATCCCGTCTTCGAGGAGATGTACGACTTCTGCGAAGCCGAGCAGCTCGATATCGACACCCTGATCCACGAAGAGGGTGCCGGTCAGATGGAGGTCAACTTCCAGCACGGCGATCCGCTGGCGCTGGCCGATCAGGTGGTCATCTTCAAGCGAACCCTGCGCGAGACGGCTCTGCGCCACGGCATGTATGCCACCTTCATGGCCAAGCCGATGGCCAACGAGCCCGGCAGTGCCATGCACATTCATCAGAGCCTGTGGGACAGCGAGGGCAGGCGCAACCTGTTTGCCGACGAGAACGGTGATCCCAGCAAGCTGTTTTTGAACTACGTGGGCGGGTTGCAGCAGTACATGCCCGCGGCGATGCCGTTCTTCGCCCCCAACATCAACTCCTATCGTCGTCTGATGCCGAGCGATACCAGCGGTTCGGCACCGGTCAACGTCGAGTGGGGATTCGACAATCGCACCGCAGGCCTGCGGGTGCCGGTGGGCTCGGCGCAGAACATGCGGGTGGAAAACCGGTTGCCCGGGGCCGATGCCAACCCCTATCTGGTGATGGCGGCCTCGCTGGCCTGTGGCTATCTCGGCATGATGACCCGGATCGACGCCCGACCGCCGCTGTCCGGGTCGGCATGGGCCTCGGGCTTCACCCTGCCCAACGACGTGGGGCCGGCGCTGTCGCTGCTGAGCGAATGCGAGGCATTGGCCGACGTGCTGGGCGAGCGTTTCGTCAAGAGCTACCTGGCCGTCAAGCGCGCCGAGCACCAGGCGTACTTCCGGGTGATCAGCTCGTGGGAGCGGGAGCATCTGCTGCTGCGGGTCTAGCGGCCAGCTGTTCGGATGACAACAACATTCAGGGGAGACGTCCCGTAACGGGGCGCGGGGAGGGCAGCATGCAGTTTCCGTCAGTCCGCTGGCTCCTGGCCGCAGCGCTGCTGGCCGGCAGTGCCATGGCACAGGCCGCCGACAGGCTCTATCTGTTCAACTGGGCCGATTACATGCCGCCCGGGGTCATTCATGACTTCGAGCAGCAGTACGACGTGAATGTCGTGCAGAGCTACTACAACTCCAATGCCGAGATGCTGGCCAAGCTGCGCGCCGGCGGGGACCGTCAGTATGATGTGGTCTTTCCCACCGATTATTTCGTGGCCCGGCTGGTGCAGGCCGATCTGCTGCAGCCGCTGGGGAAGAAGGTGACCGGGCGTGATCATCTCTTCCCCGAGTTCCGGGCGCCATCCTACGACCCCGAGGGGCGCTACAGCGTACCCTATCAGTGGGGCGATACCGGGATTGTCTATAATACCGAAACCCTCCCGAACCTGCCGCACAGCTGGGATGCGCTCTATGACCCCGAGCTCAATGCCGAGCAGCCCTTCGCGCTGCTCAAGGGCGATGGTCAGTTTACCCTGGGCACGATCTGTGCCTGGCAGGGCCACGGTTTCGATTGCCATGATCGCAAGCAGTGGGTCGCGGCTGCGAAGGCGGCCCGGTCGACCATGAACCGGCCCAATTTCAGTGGCTTCGTCAATGGACTGGCGGCGATCGATCAGGTGGCCCGGGGTGTGATCCAGGTCGGCATCGCCTATAACGGTGATTACGTCAACAAGCGGGCCACGGGGGGTGAAGCCTATCGGAAGGTGGGTTTCTTCGTGCCTGAAGAGGGCTCCCAGCGCTGGGTGGACAGCATGGTGATCCCGAAGCATGCGCCTCACCCCGAGCTGGCCCGGCAGTTCATCAGCTACATGCTCAGGCCGGAAGTGGCCGCCCGGATTTCGAATTTTACCGGCTACACCACGCCCAACCGGGATGCCTTGCCACGGCTGGAGCCCCGTCTGCGCCAGCCTCCGGCCCTGCCGGATGAGAAGACCCGGCAGCGGCTGAGCGTGACGCCGGCACTCTCCGGAGAGGATCTGCAGTTCATTCAGCAGCTCTGGACCGAAGTGCGCAGCCGTTAGTCGGCCCCATGATTCAGGATATCGGTAACCAGTGAGCAGCAACAGCAACTCCCAGGCAGCCCGGGGCGAGCATGCCGCCTCCTGGTATGTCGCCTCGATGAACGATCGCCGCGAGCGCGCACGCCTCGATGGTACGGTGAGCGCCGATGTCTGTGTGATCGGCGCCGGCTTTACCGGTATTTCCGCGGCGCTGCATCTGGCCGAGCAGGGTCATCGGGTGGTGGTGCTCGAGGCGGTGCGCATCGGGTTTGGCGCTTCGGGACGCAACGGCGGGCAGATCGTCAACAGCTACAGCCGCGACATGGATGTCATCGAGGCGCACTACGGCGCCGAGACCGCCCGGGCACTGGGAAACATGGCGTTCGAGGGCAATCGGATCATTCGCGAACGTGTCGCGCAGTACGCCATTGACTGCGATCTGAAGGATGGCAACCTGTTTGCCGCCTGCAATGAGCGTCAGTTCAGGGCGCTGCGTGAACATCAGCAGCTCTGGGCGCGCTACGGGCACGACCGGCTCGAGCTGCTGGGGCCGGACGAGTACCGTCGCGAGATCGGCTCGAACCGCTATCGGGGCGCGCTGCTCGATCACAGCGGCGGCCATCTGCATCCGCTCAATCTGGTGCAGGGGCAGGCGCGGGCGCTGGAGTCGCTGGGTGGGCGCATCTTCGAGCACTCGCCGATGAGCGAGCTGCTTCATGGTCAGCCGGCGGTGGTGCGCACGCCCGGAGGCGAAGTGCATGCCGAGCGGGTGGTGATCGCCGGCAATGCCTATCTCGGCCAGGGCCCGGGGCAGCACAGCGTGCCCGAGCTGCTGCAGCGCAGCATGCCCTGCAGTACCCAGATGATCGCCACCGAGCCGCTGGACGAGGCCCGGGCGCGGGCACTGCTGCCGACCGATCGCTGCGTCGAGGACTGCAACTATCTGCTCGACTACTACCGGCTCTCGCGCGAGCGACGACTGATCTACGGCGGCGGGGTCAGCTACGGCGGGCACGATCCGGCCAGCATCGAGGCCGTCATTCGCCCCAAACTGCTCGAAACCTTCCCCGAGCTGAGCGATGTGCGCATCGACCATGCCTGGAGCGGGGCCTTTCTGATGACCCTCAACCGGCTGCCCCAGTTCGGCCGGCTCAACGACAACGTCTACTACGCCCAGGGCTACTCCGGCCACGGTGTGACCTGCGCCCATCTTGCCGGGCGACTGATCGGCGAGGTGATTCGTGGCGAGAGCCAGCGCTTTGACGCCTTTGCCGGTATTCCTCATCTGCCGTTTCCCGGCGGGCGGCGCTTTGCGGTACCGCTGTCGGCGCTGGGCGCCTGGTACTATGCGCTGAGAGATCGGCTGGGCATCTAGTGGCGTCCGGGCAGGCTGGCATCATGACGGGGCCATGCTACTGTCATGAGTTCTTCTGAAACCGGGGGCTCATGACCACTTCGGTCTTTCTCGCCATTCTTGCCGCTGCCGCACTGCACGCCGGCTGGAATGCGCTGGTACGCGTCAACCTCGACCGCCTGCTGGCCATCACCCTGATCCAGATCGGCTCGGGAGGACTGGCGCTCCTCGGTCTCGCTTTCGTGCCGGTACCGGTGAGGGCGGCCTGGCCGTGGCTTGCACTCTCGGCCGTCATGCACATCGGCTATAACGTCTATCTGGCACGGGCCTACCGCATCGGCGAGCTGGGGCAGGTCTACCCCGTTGCGCGCGGTGCGGCGCCGCTGCTGGTGACGCTGGTGAGCGTGATGTGGCTCGGCGATCCGCTGGCGCCGGCCGAGGTGAGTGGCGTACTGGTACTGGTGGGCGGTATCGTCACCATGGCATTCGTGGGCGGCCGCCGCGGGGCCGCGCCCATCGATCGCCGAACGATCGGGTGTGCCCTGATGACCGCCTGTTTCATTGCCGCCTATACCCTGAGTGATGGTGCCGGTGCGCGCATCAATGGTCATGCCCCGGGCTATGCGCTGTGGCTGTTTGCCGTCAACGGGCTGGTCATGGGCGGCATGCTGTGGCGGCTGCGCGGTCGGCGTGCGCTGGCGGCACTGAGCGGCTACTGGCGAGTCGGCCTGGGCGGTGGGGCAATGTCATTGCTGGCCTATGGCATTGTCATCTGGGCCATGAGTCGGGCGCCGATGGCGCTGGTGGCGGCACTGCGCGAGTCGAGCATACTGTTTGCGCTGCTGATCGCCACGCTGTGGCTGAAGGAGCCGCTCGGTCGAGGACGAGTGCTGGCCGCCGGCATGATGCTTGCCGGCATGGTGGTGATGCGGCTGAGCTGAGGGGCACGGCGCTCAGACCGTGCGCAGGTACCAGTCATATTCCAGCGCGCTGACGGCCTGGCGTGCCTGGGCGCGTTCCGCTTCGC
This sequence comes from Kushneria sinocarnis, assembly GCF_003633775.1. Lineage (GTDB taxonomy): Bacteria > Pseudomonadota > Gammaproteobacteria > Pseudomonadales > Halomonadaceae > Kushneria > Kushneria sinocarnis. The sequence continues at coordinate 188,862 of NZ_RBIN01000006.1, read as the reverse complement.
GGTTGGCCAGATAGACGTGGTGAAACCGTTCGCCCAGCGCCTCGCGCAGTACCGTGCTGGCGGCCCAGGCATCGAGTGCCTTGCCCCATGAATCGGGCAGGCCGGGGGCCACGCTGGTGTAGGCGTTGCCCTCGATGGGGTCGGGCGGCGTCAGTTCATGGCGAATGCCGTGTTCGATGGCAGCCAGCAGAGTCGCCATCAGCAGGTAGACATTGACGTCGGCCCCGGCGACACGATGCTCGAGCCGCTTGGCGGCGGGAGGGCCGGCGGGCACGCGCAGTGCCACCGAACGGTTGTCGTACCCCCAGGTCGGTGCCATGGGGACGTAGAGCGCCGGCTGGAAGCGCCGGTAGGAGTTCAGGTTGGGCGCCAGGATGGCCATCGACTCCGGCATCAGTTCGAGCATGCCGGCCGCGGCCTGATGCAGCAGTCGGCTGCCCAGCGGGGCATCGCCATCTGCCATCAGATTGTTGCCGGCGCTGTCGATCAGGCTGATGTGCACATGGGTACCGCTACCGGCTTCCCCGCCCCATGGCTTGGCCATGAAGGTCGCCTCGAAGCCGTGGCTGATCGCCACGCCCTTGATCAGTCGCTTGAGCATGACGGCATCGTCACAGGCGCGCAGGGCATCATCACCATGCAGCAGGTTGATCTCGAACTGGCCCGGCGCGCACTCCTTGAGTGCGGTATCCAGCGGCAGCGACTGCTCCCGCGCCGCGCTTGCGATATCGTCGAGGAAGGCCTGATACTCGTCGAGTTCGGAGATCGAGTAGACCTGACTCTGGCGAGCGCGCTCGCCGGTCAGCGGTGAGCAGGGCGGCAGCGGCAGGCCGTGCTCGTCGCGCTGCAGATCGACCAGATAGAACTCCAGCTCCAGTGCCGTGACCGGACGCATGTCACGGGACAAGAAGCGCGCCAGCACGCGGCTCAGGACCTGACGCGGATCGGCCTCGAAGGGGGAGCCGTCGGTATCGAGCATGGTCATCAGCAGCTGGCCGGTGGGCGTGCGCTGCCAGGGAGCCAGGGTGAGCGTGCCGGGTACCGGCACACAGCGGCGATCGCCGTCGCCGCTCTCCAGGCCCAGCCCGGTCTCCTCGATGGTATTGCCGGAGATGTCCAGCGCGAACAGCGAGGCCGGCAGATGAATGCCCTCCTGCCAGGCCTTCTGCAGGTTGTCCCGGGGGATGCGCTTGCCGCGGATCACCCCGTTGAGATCGCTGATCAGCAGATCGATATGCGCCACCTCGGGGTGGGCCGCGAGAAAGCGGGCCGCTTCGTCATCGGGCAGGTCATGGGCCATGGGAGTCGAGTCCTGTCACGCATCCATGGCTTCCGGGCGGATACGCCATGCTGATGTGGATGAAAGCGGGGATCAGGCGCTGCGACATCCTGGCCTGTCCGGGACGGCCCGAGGGGTCGCCGATGGCATCCATTCAAGAGCAATCGTCGGGGATTGGCAAGCGGCTATCCCCGCAGCGCCGCCTGCAGGAACGGGCCCGGTGGCAGGCTGCGCATGATGTTCAGGGTATCGCGCCAGCGCGGAGCCCCGGCCAGAAAGCGTACCACGCTGGCAGCCGGGGCCCGCGCAAACAGCTGACGATAGAACTCGGGAGCCTTGCCGGGGTGATGCTCGATGGCCCTCATGTAGATCCGGTCGAGACGCTCGAGCCACGGCTGGCGTCGGGGCGCACGGGGAGGATCACCCTTCAGCAGCGCCTCGCTGCACTCATCGGCCCAGCGCTGGATGGCGTGAAAGGCGTAACCGGTTGCCGCCCGCATCGAACCGGCATAGGCGCCGGCCACCACGCGTGCGCCATGGGAGACGGCCGTGGGCGGCGCCATCGGCAGGGAGCCCATCTCCTCGCGCACAATGCGATAGCCTCCGGGGAACTGCGCCTCGAGATGGGCGATCAGCGACGCCCTCAGCGCATGGGGATCGGAGGCCGGCCGGCCGAAGCGGGTCCACTCGAACAGTGCACGCCCCGGTGCATGGGGCAGCCGATAGATGAAATCCAGCTGCTCCGGCGTGGCGACCCGGAAGTCCATCAGATCCGGTGGTTGCGTGGCGTCGATGCCCCCGGCTTCGATCTCCAGTCCGGCAAAGTCCTGCCACGCCCAGGGCGTGCCCAGTCGCTCGGGGCGGGGCAGGGTATCCACCACATGACGTGCCTGCAGCTGCTGTCCGTCGGCAAGTCGGACCTGCACGCCATCGGCGTGATCCTCGATGGCCACCACGCGGTGACCGCGCCAGAGGGCAATGTCGGGATGGGCCTCGATGGCGGACAGCGTCCGTTCGTGAAACGCGGCCGAATTCAGCATTTCGTAGGGCCAGGGGCTGCCGGTGACATGCTGGCTGCCCTGCGCCGTATGGATCCACCAGCTCTCCCAGCGGGCCGTGACCAGATCGCTGAACGGATGCGGGGTCAGCGCCCAGCCGCACCAGGTACGGTCATCGCTGTGTTCATGGCGCGGTTCGATGATGATGGTGCGGGGAGGCGCAGGACTGCAAGCCAGCCGGTAGGCAAGGCTCAGCCCGGCGCAGCCTCCGCCGAGAATCAGCAGTGGAACCCGAGGATTGCTGTCAGGGTGAGGGCCATTCATGGCATCTCGCGGACCCCGGCATCGGCGCCGGGACGATGGGCAATGTGACGATGCAGTTCGGGATCGTGACGCGCCCGCCCGGGGGCGCGAATATCCCCCTGACCGCCGAGGGTGCGGGTAGCCAGCCAGAGCTTGCCGCCCAGGGGGACATGGACCCGTCCCTGATGCCAAGCATGGCCCGAGCGGGCAAGGCGCCGGCCGATGCCGCGATAGACCTCGGCGGCCACCCGGATGGCGCGGCGGTTGCGGCGGGGAATATAGTTGAAGCCATCGGCGGCGCTGCAGTAATAGGCTTCCGACAGGTGCAGCAGTCGCTCGACCGCGGCTGCCACTGCGGCATGATCCTCCTGCCGGGTTGCCGCCAGCCGGGTGGCACTGCGCTGCTCGAGCCACTCGCCGGGCAGGTAGCGTCGCCCCTGACCGGCATCCTCGAGCACGTCGCGGGCGATATTGGTCATCTGCATCGCCATCCCCAGATCGATGGCATGGGCGCTGGCTTCCGGGCGGGCGCCGATCACCGCACACATCATGACGCCCACCGTACCGGCCACCCCATAGCAGTAGTCGAGCAGTTCGGCTTCGGTGGCCACCGTGGCGGGCCGGTCGACATCCCGGATCAGGGCATCGATGAGCGCGGTGGCGGCCTCGAGGTCGACGCCGCGGCGTGTCGACAGATCGAGCAGGTTGAGACTCAGCGGATCATGGCCGCGACGGGCCTGAATCTCGCGGCGGATGGTCATCAGACGATCACGGGCACGCTCGTTCTGTTGCGGGTCGGGCAGTTCCTGATCGGCGAGATCGTCGAGCTCGCGACAGGCCATGTAGAGTCGCGCTGCATCATCGGTATCGTGACGCTCCATGAAGCGGCTGGCGAACCAGAAGGACTTGCCGTGTTGTGCCAGGGTCTGTCGGGCCGGGTCCATGAACCTTCCTGTCAGTATGGGTCTCAGACAGACGGTAGCAGATGTTCGAGTACGCGGGCGCTGGATAGCACTCCCGGCACACCGGCGCCCGGATGGGTGCCGGCGCCGACCAGCAGCAGGTTGTCGAGCGCCTCGCTGCGGTTGTGAAAGCGAAACCAGGCCGACTGCCGGAAGATTGGCGCAATCGAGAAGCCCGTTCCGAAGCGGGACAGGTAGCGCTCGCTGAAATCCTCGGGGGTCATGTGAAAGCGGGTCACCAGCGATTCCCGCAGCCCCGGCAGGGTGGTGCGATCCAGCGCATCGATGATGCTGTCCGCCAGCCGCTCGGCCTCCGTGTGCCAGTCGACGTTGCCCTGCAGGTTGGGGACCGGCGCCAGGATATAGAAGGAGTCGCCCCCCGGGGGTGCAAAGGAAGGATCGGTGGCCGTCGGTCGATGAACATAGAGCGAAAAGTCCGCGGCCAGACGGTGATGTTCGAAGATATCTGCCAGCAGCTCCCGAAAGCGCGGCCCCATCCAGATGGTGTGATGCTCGGCATCGGGAAACTGCCGATCGGTGCCCAGATAGAGGACGAACAGCCCCATCGAGTAACGCGCATGCTCGAGCTTGAAACGCAGCGACGCCGGCACGGTGTCCACCATGCTGGTGTAGAGATGGGCGGCATCGGCATTGCTGATGACCAGATCCGCCGGCAGCCGCTCACCGCCGGCCAGTGCCACGCCGTTGGCGCGACGCCCCTGTGACAGGATGCGCTCGACCGTGGTGTCGGTGGCGATGGTGATCCCTTCCTCGCGCATCAGCCGCTCCATGGCGGCCACCAGCGCCCCGGTGCCGCCCACCGGGAAGTGCACGCCCCAGCGGCGCTCCAGCCAGGGGATCAGGGCATAGATGCTGGTGGTATGAAACGGATTGCCGCCGACCAGCAGCGGCGGGATGGAGAAGGCCTGGCGCAGTGACGGATCCTCGATGTGGGCACTGACCATCCCCCACACCGAACGGTAGCTTTTCAGCCGCAGCAGTGCCGGCACCTGCGCTGCCATGGTGGAGAAGCGATGAAAGGGGCGATCGGCCAGCTGTTCGAAGCCGATCTCGAAGATTTCCCGTGAGCTCTCCAGAAGCCGCTGATAACCCTCGACATCACGCGCATTGAAGGCGCGGATATTGTCCAGGGTGGCCGCCATGTCGGCGCCATAGCTGAAGCGTCGGCCGTCCTGGAAATAGAACTGATACCAGGTGTCGAGGGCGATCAGTTCGACGTAGTCCGACAGGCGCTTTCCGAACAGTTCGAACAGCTCCTCGAACAGGAAGGGCGCGGTGATCACGGTGGGCCCGGCATCGAAGCGAAAGCCGCGATCCTCGAACACCTGGGCGCGCCCACCGAGCTGGGCGCAGCGTTCGATGAGCGTGACCTCGTGACCGCGACGGCGTGCCCGCAGTGCGGCCGCCATGCCGCCGAAACCGCCGCCGATGACAATGGTACGCATTATCCCGATGCTCCGGTCAGGCCGTGGATGCGCGTGCGCAGCAGGTCGCATTCGTCAGTCAGGGCAGTGCCGCTGGCGGCCGGCAGCCGCCCGGCGAGTCGCTGACTGCGTGCCAGCAGCAGGTCGGAGTAGCTTCTGGCGCGTGGCAGCGGCTCGGAGGAGATACGCTCCAGCGCTCTGAGCATGTTGCCTGCCCCGTATTCGGGATCCAGCGCCATGTCCGCGTCATAGTCCTCGATATCGTCGGCCAGCTGAAAGATGGTGGCGAAGGCGCCGGTGGCATGGCGCGCGTTCATGCGGGCCTCATGATGACCGGTCAGCACCAGCGGGGCCTCCAGCGCCAGCCCGAACAGCGGTCCGGACTTGCCGCGCGCCGCCTCGGCGTAGCGGCGAAACCGGTCGCTGGCATGCAGCCGGGGCGAGAGGCTGGAGAGCTGGCCGTGAATGGTGGCACGCACGTGCTCGTGGACCAGCGTGATCAGCGGTGGCAGCCGGGATGCGAACGTGTCCAGTCCGGCAATCAGGCCGAAGGCCGCCGAGATGAACAGATCGCCCAGACAGATGGCCACGCCCTCATTCCACTGATGCCAGACACTGGCCTGGCCGCGTCGTCGAGTGTCCCGGTCGAGGACATCATCATGGATCAGCGAGGCGTTGTGCAGCAGTTCACTGATCGAGGCCACCGTGATCGCATGATGGGACTCGATACCCAGTGCGCTCGCGGTGTGATAACCCAGCCGGGCACGCAGATAGCCACCGGGGGAGCGAAAGTGATGATCGATGGCTGCCTGTAGTGCATCGCTGCCGGCCTCGACCATGACGGCATTCTGCATGGTGTGGCGGATGACTTCGGGAAGGTCGGTGACCGGGGAGCCGGCCGGACATTCGACAGCCGGATCGGTCAGCGTGGATGGACCGGTCATGAATCTCTCCTGAATGAGCCACCGCGCCCCCGTCTGCTCGGGCGACGAACGGGGATGCGGTGCGGAATGCTGCCAGCCGGTGGCCGTCTCGATCGGCAGGAAGGTTCCGCTGCTGTCGCCATGCGGCACTGCTGTATTGTCAGAGAGTGTAACGCCTGTGCTGCGGGATGCGAGTCTGCAGCTGCTCAATCTGAATTCAGTTCAGCTTCGGGGGGTGTCTCCTCATGCACTTCCGAGCGATGCATGTCGGGCTGTGCGGGGGTGCAGCAGCTGATCAGGCGACAGGCGGTGCGGCCCGTATTGCGAAAACGGTGCGGAATGTTGGTATCGAAATACCAGGTATCCATGGGGCCGAGATGCCGGGTACGTCCGCCCACGGTGACCTCGATCTCGCCTTCGAGTACCAGCCCGGTCTCTTCACCGCGATGAGCGGCGACCTCGCGGCCGGTATCGGCGCCGGGAGGGTAGGTCTCGATCAGAAAGGAGAGGGCCCGTGCGGGCCGGTCAGCGCCTACCAGACGATACAGGATGTCGCCGCTGTAGCGCGTGGGCAGCTCGGCATACTGGTAGAACACCTGATCCGCCCGCTCGATATCCATGGTGAAGAAGTCGCCGATGCTGATCGGAATGACATCCAAGATCTTCTTCAGCGAGCTGACCGAGGGACTGACCCGGCCCTGCTCGATCTGCGAAAGACTCGAATGGGTAACCCCGCTGAGCCTTGCCAGCTCGCGCTGGGAGATGTTGCGCAGTTCACGCAGGGCACGCAGGCGTACGCCGACGTCATCGGACATGGCAGGCCTTCCTGTTCATGGTATCGACTCTCCGAAAACCGGGGTTGCCGGGGCGGGGCTCCCCGAAAGAAACAGCCACGGGCTGCAGATGGTGACTCACGCACCGGCCCGTGGCCCGTCGTGTTACAGCAGGGCGTCGAGCTTCTCCCTGAGCATGGTGTTGACCTGCTGGGGGTTGGCGGTGCCCTTCGAAAGCTTCATGACCTGACCGACAAAATAACCGATCATCTTGCCACGCTTGTCCTCCGGTGCTTCGCGGTACTGGGTGACCTGTACCGGACTGTTGGCGATGACCTCGTCGATCATCGTTTCGATGGCGCCGCTGTCGGTGACCTGCCTGAGGCCGTGGGCCTCGATCAGCTCGTCGGCGCTTTCGCCCCGGCGCTCCCACAGATCGGCAAAGACCTGCTTGGCGCCCTTGCCATTGATGGTGCTGTCTTCCAGGCGTACCAGCAGCTCACCGAGCTGGGTAGCGCTGACCGGTGACTCCTCGACGGTCAGACTGTCATGGTTGAGACGCCCCATCAGTTCGCTCTGCACCCAGTTGGCGGCCAGCTTGGCGTTGCCGCAGATGGCGTGAACCTGCTCGAAATACTCGGCCAGCGGTCGGGTGGCAATCAGAACGCCGGCATCATAGGCCGAAAGTCCCAGCTCGCTGGTAAAGCGATGGCGCTTTTCCGAGGGCAGCTCCGGCAGCAGGGTGCGCTGGTGGTCGATATAGGCGCTGTCCAGCATCAGCGGCAGCAGATCGGGGCAGGGGAAGTAACGGTAGTCGTTGGCCTCCTCCTTGAGTCGCATGCTGCGGGTCTCGCCGTGATCCGGATCGAACAGCCTGGTTTCCTGCACGATCCGACCGCCATCCTCGAGAATCTCGCTCTGGCGCTCGATCTCGAAGGCGATCGCCTGCTCGACAAAGCGGAACGAGTTGACGTTCTTGATCTCGGCCCGGGTGCCCAGTTGCTCGCTGCCGGCCGGGCGCAGCGAGACGTTGACGTCACAGCGCATCGAACCTTCGGCCATGTTGCCATCCGAGATGCCCAGATAGGTGACGATGGCGTGCAGCGCCTTCAGATAGGCGGAAGCCTCGGCCGCACTGCGCATGTCCGGTTCGGAAACGATCTCCAGCAGCGGCGTGCCGGCGCGGTTGAGGTCGATCCCGGTCATGCCGTGATAGTCCTCGTGCAGCGACTTGCCGGCATCCTCCTCGAGATGGGCATGATGGATGCGTACCAGCCTGGCATCACCCTCGCCATGGGTGATCTCGACCTCGCCACGGCCGATGATCGGCTGGGCCATCTGGCTGGTCTGATACCCCTTGGGCAGGTCGGGATAGAAGTAGTTCTTGCGCTCGAACACGGAGTATTCCGGGATTTCGGCATTGATGGCGAGGCCGAAGCGCACGGCCATGGCCACCGCGTTCTCGTTGAGCACCGGCAGCACGCCGGGCATGCCCAGATCGACCGCGCACGCCTGGGAGTTGGGTTCGGCACCGAAGGCGGTCGAGGCCCCGGAGAAGATTTTCGACTGGGTCGCGAGCTGAACGTGAACCTCCAGCCCGATCACGGCTTCCCACTGCATTTGTATTACTCCTGATTACGACGATCCGGCTGAAAGGGGGCGGTACTCATCGGTGCTTCATGCCGGCTCGGAGCCGTCGATGTCGGGACGACGCTGATGCCAGTCGGTGGCCTGCTGGAAGGCGTGGGCGACATTGAGCAGATGCGACTCGGCAAAGTGCGGCGCGAGAATCTGCAGTCCGACCGGCCGCTGGCCGACAAAGCCGGCCGGCACGCTGATGCCGGGAATGCCGGCCAGGTTGATGGCGATGGTATAGATGTCCTGCAGATACATCTGCAGCGGATCGGCCGTCTCGCCCAGCGGGAAGGCCGGCGTCGGGGCAGCCGGCCCCATCAGGACGTCCACCTGGCGGAAAGCGTCGAGGAAGTCCTGCCGGATCAGTCGACGCACCTGCTGCGCCTTGCGGTAGTAGGCATCGAAGAACCCTTCCGAAAGGGTATGGGTGCCGATCAGGATGCGACGCTTGACCTCTTCCCCGAAGCCTTCGGCGCGCGAACGCTTGTAGAGGTCCTCGAGTGTATCGGGGTTGTCGCAGCGATGGCCGAAGCGTACCCCGTCATAGCGCGACAGGTTGGAGGAGGCTTCGGCCGGGGCGATGACATAGTAGGTCGGAATGGCCAGCTCGGTATGCGGCAGGCTGACATCGATCACGCTGGCACCGAGCGACTCGTAGACGCGAATGGCGTCGCGAATGGCGCTGTCCACGCCGCCATCCAGCCCTTCACCGAAATATTCCCGCGGCAGCCCGATACGCAGTCCGTCGAGCGGCTTGTCGAGCTCGCTGGTGTAATCCGGCACGCTGCGCGAGACACTGGTGGAATCACGGGCGTCATGGCCGGCCATCACGTTGAGCAGCCAGGCGCAGTCCTCGGCCGTGCGCGCCAGTGGTCCACCCTGGTCGAGACTGGAGGCGTAGGCCACCATGCCGTAGCGCGAGACCCGCCCATAGGTCGGCTTGAGTCCGGTAATGCCGCAGAAGGCGGCCGGCTGGCGGATCGAGCCGCCCGTGTCGGTACCCAGCGCTGCCGGTACCAGGCCGGCGGCCACCGCGGCGGCCGAGCCGCCGGAGGAGCCGCCGGGGACCAGTGACTGATCCCAGGGATTGCGTACCGGGCCGTAGTAGCTGTTCTCGTTGGATGAGCCCATGGCGAACTCGTCCATGTTGGTCTTGCCGAGGCTGACCGTGCCGGCCAGGCGCAGCTTGTCGACCACGGTGGCGTTGTACGGCGCAACGAAGTTGTCGAGCATGCGGGAACCGCAGCTGGTACGCACGCCTTCGGTACAGAAGATGTCCTTGTAGGCCAGGGGGATGCCGGTCAGCATGCCGGCCTGGCCCCGGGCACGGGCCTCGTCGGCTTCCCCGGCATCATGCAGGGCCTGCTCGCCGGTCACGGTGATGAAGCTGTTCAGCGTCGGGTCGAGCCGTTCGATGCGTTCGAGCAGGGCCGTGGTGATGTCGCGGCTGGTCCACTGGCCCCCGGCCAGACCGCGTGCCAGCTCGGCAAGTGTCTTGTCATGCATGAAGTGTGACTGCTCCCTGTAAATGGCTGTCGGGTCCGCAACGGCCCGGAAATGCCTGCAATAAGGCCTGCGCTCGACAATACGGCGCTGAAACGGCTTGAAAGGTGCTCATGTATTCCGCGGCAGGCGGCGTTTCGGCTGTTGCCGTCTCACTGCCTATTCCACGACGCGCGGTACCAGATAGAGCCCGTCTTCCACGGCCGGGGCACAGGCCTGCAGGGCGTCGCGGCGGTTCGGTTCGATCGCCTCATCGGCCCGCAGCGGCTGGGTGGTATCCAGCGGATGTGACAGGGGGGTGACGCCTTCGGTATCGACCTCCTGCAGGCGGTCCACCATTTCCAGGATGCGCGACAGATCGCTGACATAGCGTTCGGCCTCGCGCTCATCCAGCCCCAGCATGGCCAGATGAGCCGCACGCCGGACATCCTCATGTTCGATTGCCATGAATAGGTTCCTCTGCTTCGGCAAGCGCTGCGACGGGAAGCACCCGCGACGCCTGCCACGAATGAACGGATTGGGAGTGGCAGGACGCTGCCGGAAAAGGCAAACGGTACCATATGGCAAAGGCGCATGGCAGCGGGCTTGCTTGCCGCGCCATGGGCACGATGATACCGTTTGCATCCGCACAGGGTTCCGGTCTGCTCCAGGTAACGACTTTCATGTTCAAACGTTTGAGAGGCCTGTTTTCGAGTGATCTATCGATCGACCTCGGAACGGCCAATACGCTGATTTATGTGCGCGGTCGCGGTATCGTGCTCGATGAGCCATCGGTAGTGGCCATCCGCCAGTCCGGCAGCATGCGCAGCGTGGCCGCAGTAGGCCATGATGCCAAGCGCATGCTGGGGCGTACTCCGGGCAACATTACTGCCATTCGTCCGATGAAGGACGGGGTGATCGCCGATTTCACCGTCACCGAGCAGATGCTGCAGTACTTCATCCGCAAGGTGCATCAGAGTACCTTCCTGACGCCGAGCCCCCGGGTACTGGTCTGCGTGCCGTGCATGTCCACCCAGGTGGAGCGTCGCGCGATCAAGGAGTCCGCCGAAGGGGCCGGGGCACGCGAGGTGTTCCTGATCGAGGAGCCGATGGCGGCGGGTATCGGTGCCGGTCTGCCGGTCGAGGAAGCCCAGGGCTCGATGGTAGTGGACATCGGTGGCGGCACCACCGAGATCGCCATCATTTCGCTCTCCGGCGTGGTGTACTCGGAATCGATCCGCGTTGGCGGCGATCGCTTTGATGAGGCGATCACGGCCTATGTTCGGCGTCACTACGGCAGCCTGATCGGCGAGGCCACCGCCGAGCGCATCAAGCACGAGATCGGCTGTGCCTGGCCGGGTGGCGAACTGCGCGAGATCGATGTACGCGGGCGCAATCTGGCCGAGGGTGTGCCGCGTGGCTTTACCATGAACTCCAACGAGATTCTCGATGCGCTGCAGGAGCCGCTGTCGTCGATCGTGGCGATGGTCAAGAGCGCGCTGGAACAGTCACCTCCCGAGCTGGCATCCGACATTGCCGATCGGGGGCTGGTGGTGACCGGTGGCGGTGCGCTGCTGCGCGACATCGACAAGCTGCTGGCCGAGGAAACCGGTCTGCCGGTGGTGGTCGCCGAGGATCCGCTGACCTGTGTGGCACGGGGTGGCGGCAAGGCGCTTGAAATGATTGATCAGCATACCTTCGAACTGCTGTCGACCGACTGAGTTCGGCGGTGACCGACCGGTACCGCCGGCGGTCGGCCCGCGGGAGTATGGCCTATCAAACCCTTGTTTTCGCACGGCCCCGCGCCGGGCTATCGGATGCTGCTGTGCGCCATTCTGGCGCTGACGCTGCTGTATGCCGATCACCGCTTCGACTGGATGGACAGTGTGCGGGGGCGAGCGGCCACGATGACCACCCCCATTCAGTGGATGGTCAGCCTGCCATCGCGGGGCCTCAGCCGGCTTTCCCGCATTGTCTCGAGCCAGAGTGAGCTGATCGAGGAGAACCGGCGACTGCATCAGCAGCTGCTGACACTGTCGCAGCGGGTGCAGCGCATGGCCAGCCTGTCGGCCGAGAATGCGCGACTGCGCCAGCTGTTGCATGCGACCCCACGCCAGGATATCCCCTGGATGACCACCGAGCTGATGACGCTCGACAATGATCCCTTCCTGCACCAGATGGTGGTCGATCGCGGCCGGGTCAACGGCGCCTACATCGGTCAGCCGGTGGTTGATGCCTCGGGGCTGGTCGGGCAGGTGACTTCGGTGTCGCGTTATACCAGCCGGGTGCTGCTGATCACCGATGCCAGCCATGCCGTACCGGTGCAGATCAATCGCAACGGCCTGCGCTTCATTGCTCAGGGTGCCGGGCAGTCGAACAGCCTGAGCGTGATGAACGTGCCCAACAATACCGATATCCACGAAGACGATCTGCTGGTGACCTCGGGCATGGCGGGCCGTTTTCCCGAAGGCTACCCGGTAGCCCGGGTCAGCCGGGTCAGGCGCAATCCCGGTGGCCCGTTTGCACATGTCGAAGCCGAGCCCATCGCGCGGCTTGATCGCTCCCGCCAGTTCCTGATGCTGTTTGCGCGCTCAAGCGAGCATCACCAGGATGAGCAGCTCGAGCCGGCGGCGGTCAGTATTGCGCTGCAGGTCGTACAGCAGGGGCGTGATACCACGGGAGGCAGCAATGGCAGTTCGCCCTGAATCGCTGGCCGTGATCTGGAGTTCACTGATCCTGGCACTGCTGCTGCAGGTCATGCCGCTGCCCGAACAGTGGCTGCTGTGGCGCCCCGACTGGCTGGGCATGATGCTGGCCTTCTGGTGTATCGTGGCGCCCCAGCGGGTGGGGGTCTTCCACGGCTTCATCTTCGGGTTGCTGCTGGATCTGCTGGAGGGCTCGCCGCTGGGGCAGAATGCGCTGCTGATGTCGTTGCTGACCTGGCTTTGCCTGCTGCTCTACGCTCGGCTGCGGGTCTATTCGTTGTGGCAGCAGGCCGCGCTGATTACCATCGTGCTGGGACTGATCCAGCTGCTCGATCAGTGGCTGCGGGTGGCCTTCGATGTCTCGAGCCTGCATCTGGAGTTCGTCTATGCGGCCGTGATCGGCGGGGTGCTCTGGCCCTGGTTCTTTACGCTGATGCAGCACGTACGCCGCCGTTTCCGCTGAGGTCGCCATGTCATTCGAGCCGGAAGCAGACACCATGACCAGTCCATTGATCCTGGCGTCGGCATCGCCGCGCCGGCGCATGCTGCTGGAGACGATCGGTGTCTGCTGTGAAGCGAGGCCGGCCGCCATCGATGAAACGCCCCGCCCCGGGGAAATGCCGCCGGAGTATGTGCAGCGCATGGCACTGGAAAAGGCGCGGGCCGGAGCAGCGGCCAATCCGCACGCGGTGGTACTGGGGGCGGATACCGCGTTGTCGCTGGAGGGCGCCATCCTTGGCAAGCCCGGCAGTGATGACAACGCCCGCCGAATGCTCGAGGCGCTGTCGGGCAGGGCGCACGAGGTACTGTCGGCTGTTACGGTCGTGGGGCCGGCCGGTGAGCTGAGCGAGTGCGTGATCAGTGAAGTGACCCTGGCGCCGCTCGGCCGTGATCGCATCGAGGCCTATCTGGCTACCGGCGAGGGTCAGGACAAGGCCGGTGGCTATGCCATTCAGGGGCTGGCCGGTGCCTTCATCCAGCGGCTTGTCGGCAGCTATTCGGCCGTGGTGGGGCTGCCGCTCCGTGAAACCGCCGAGCTGCTGATTCGTCAGGGGATCGCGATCTGGCAGCACCCCCGCTCGCCCTGATGTCTGCCGGCGCGGCTTGCGCCGGTGAAACGCTTTGATCAAGGAAACCTGCATGAGCGGTGAAATCCTCATCAACATGACGCCGATGGAGACCCGGGTTGCGGTGATCGAGAGCGGTGTGGTGCAGGAAGCCTGGATCGAGCGGCAGCGGCGTCGCGGCATCGTCAGCAACATCTATCTCGGTATCGTGGCACGGGTCCTGCCCGGCATGCAGGCTGCGTTCGTGGATATCGGACTCGAGCGCACGGCCTTCATCCACGCCCAGGAGATCATGCCGCCGGGGACCCAGCACAGCGAGATCGTGCCCATCAGTGAGCTGCTTCGCGAAGGCCAGGCGCTGGTGGTGCAGGTCGTCAAGGATCCGATCGGTACCAAGGGGGCGCGACTGACCACGCAGCTGTCGATACCCTCGCGCTATCTGGTCTATATGCCTGGTGCTTCGCATACCGGGGTGTCGCAGCGCATCGAGGGGGATGCGGAGCGTGAGCGGCTGCGGGGGCTGGTCGAACGCTGCCGGGAACAGCATGCCAGCAACATGGCCGGTGGTTATATCATTCGTACGGCTGCCGAGGGTGCCGAGGGTGAGGCGCTGGTCAGCGACATGCAGTTTCTGCTGCGACTCTGGCAGCGCATCGAGCAGCGTCGCCGCGAGCAGGCCGCGCCGGCGCTGTTCTACGAGGATCTCTGCCTGGCATCCCGTACCCTGCGCGATACGGTCCGGGATGACATCGAGCGCATCCGCATCGATTCGCGGGAGAACTTCGAGCGCCTGCTGCAGTTCGCCCGGGATTTCATGCCCCGGGTGGCGCCCCGCATCGAGCTCTACGCCGGCGAGCGGCCGATCTTCGATCTGTTCTCGGTCGAGGACGAGCTGTCGAAATCGCTTGGTCGTCGCACCCCGCTGAAGTCGGGCGGTTATCTGGTGATCGACCAGACCGAGGCGATGACCACCATCGATGTCAATACCGGTGCCTTCGTCGGTCATCGCAACTTCGAAGAGACCATCTTCAAGACCAATCTCGAGGCCGCCACGGCCATCGCCCGGCAGCTGCGGCTGCGCAATCTGGGCGGCATCATCATCATCGATTTCATCGACATGCTGGATCCCGAGCACCAGCGTCAGGTGCTGCGCGTGCTGGAGAAGGCGCTGGAGCGCGATCCTGCGCGCAACAAGCTCAGCGGGGTGACCGAACTGGGGCTGGTCCAGCTGACCCGCAAGCGGACCCGTGAAAGCCTCGAACATGTGCTCTGCGAACCCTGTCCGGTATGCGAAGGAAGGGGCTCGCTGAAGACTCCGGAAACGGTATGTTATGAAATCTTTCGCGAAATCATACGCGAAGAGCGGGCCTACGCTCCCGATTCCTATCTGGTCACGGCTTCCCGGCAGGTGGTGGATCGACTGCTGGATGAGGAATCCACGGCGGTCGCGGATCTGGAAGCCTTCATCGGCAAGCCCATCCGTTTCCGGGTGGAACATCACTACTCCCAGGAGCAGTACGATATCGTACTGATGTAATCATGGTGCTGCTGCGAACGATTGCGCGCTGGAGCCTGATGCTGCTCGCCGCCCTCCTGACGCTGCTCGCGGCAACGGTGGTGGCCTTGCGAATGGGTGCGCTCGATCAGCCGGACCTGCAGCGCCATCTGCTGGAGGCGCTGGGGCTGCCCGATCGGCTGATGGTGCACTACGACGATCTCGATATCACCCTCGAGGGGCTGGACGTCATTGTCAGCCTGGAGGGGGCACATGTCGGCGATCGTCAGCGCAGTGGCCGGACACTACTTGGTGTCACCCATCTGCAGGCCCGGCTGGATACGCTGGCCTCACTGCGGCACTGGCAGCCGGTGACCACCGACGTCGTGATTCGCGAGCCGGTCGTCGAGCTCTATCGTCTGCCGGAAGGCGGCTGGGGCTGGTGGTCCGGTCGCCGTGATACCGACACGACCGGCGGGGTCACGCCGGCGCACCTGACCGGTTGGGTCGAGCAGCTGATCGGGCAGCGGGGGGCGCTCCATGGCGGTCGCCTGACCTTCCACGACGGGCAGCGTCAGCAGACCCTGATGGTGCCGCGCCTGGCGATCACCCATTCAGCTCAGGGAGCGCATCTGCAGGGCAGCGCCCATCTGCAGGATCGTGAGCAGACGGCGCTGCGCGTGGTGGGGGAGTTCGACAATCGCCACGCCCTGACGGGAAGGCTGCAGCTGACCGTCGATGCCGGTGAATCGGGCACGCTGGGGCGCTGGCTGCTGGCGGGGCTTGAAGATACGCGCTGGCATCTCGACCGGGCATCGGGCCGGCTGCGACTCTGGGCCGGCTGGCAGCAGGGGAGCCTTGAGCAGAGCCGCTTCGACCTGGCGCTGGCAGATCTCGAGTTCGGGCGCGGTGAACATGCCTTCCGGCTGGCGAGTCTGGCCGGGCGGGGGTTGCTCGAGCGTGATGGTGAGCACTGGCGTGGCTGGATCAATCAGCTCAAGGCCCGGCCGGCCGGAAGTGATGCCTCGCTGCTGCCGCCACGCCTGTCGCTTTCCGCTGCCGGACAATGGGACGAGTGGCACTTCAATATTGCCGGTTTCGAGCTGGCTCCCCTGGATGGACTGCTGCCGCTGCTGCCACTGGAGGGTGAAACGCGTCGCAGCGTCGAGCATCTCGATCCGACCGGGCGGATCAATGGTGTGGCAGTGGATTTCGATGGTCAGTGGCACTTCCGGGCCGGGCTGGTCGGTGTCACGACCCGGGGACGCAACGAGGTGCCGGGACTGGGACCGGTCGACGGCTGGCTGAGCGGCACCCCGCGCCAGGGCTCGCTGAGACTCTCGGGCAGTGATACCACCTTTGAACTGCCGGGCGTCTTCCCCACGCGCTGGCAGCTTGCGAAGCTGCACACCCGACTGACATGGCAGGGGGATGCCGACGGCTATACGCTGCGCGGTCGGGATCTGCAGGTAGAGCGTGACGGTGCCACGGCCCGGGGCAGCTTTGCCTTCCTGCTGCCCCGGGATGCGCCCGAACGGTTCAATCTTGATCTCGAACTGCGTGATGTGCAGGGCGATCGGCCGCGCGATTGGTTGCCGCTCAATGCACTTGATCCCGAGGCCCGTCAGTGGCTGTCGCAGCACCTGCATCGCGCCGATGTGCCCCGGGCCAGCGTCGCCCTGCGGCTGGTATTCAACGGTGATCAGGCGCCGGATCGGGATCGGGATCGGGTTCGGGTGTCGCTGGAGGCGCGGCGCGCCAGCGTCGATTACCTCGAGGACTGGCCGGCGCTGACCGGGGTGGACGGGCATATCGACATCCGCGGCGAGACCATCGATGCCAGGATTGACCATGCCAACCTCAACGGTCTGGTGTCGCGCGGGGCCCGGGTACATCTCGGCGACAACCGGCTGACGGCCTCGGCTGCAGTCCACGGCGATGCCGGCGCCATGCTGGATGTGCTCAAGGCGGCACCCCTGGATGCTTCGCTGGCGGATACCATTGCCAGCTGGCGTGCCCATGGCCCACTGACCGGCATGCTGAATGTCGAAGTGCCGCTGGAGGACTCCGATGCGGCCCGGGTCGATGGCAATATCCGGATCGATCGCGCAGGCATCTACTTTCGCCAATCGGATCTGACCGTGACCGATGTCAGTGGCCGGCTGGCCTATCGGTATCGCAACGAGCAGAGCGATGTCACCGGGGATCTGACGGCCCGCGTGTTTGACAGTGTCTCGAAGGTCCATGTTGACCTGGCGCGCAACCGCATTACCGCCCGTGGTCATGCGATGGCCGCCGGCGTCGCCGGCTGGCTGGGCATCGAGACGGTGATTCCGCTGCTCAGCGGTGGCGTGGATTACAGCGCCAGTCTGGATCTCGAGGCCGGGGGCCCGATCGTGCACGTCAACACCGACCTGGCGGGGCTGTCGCTGCGCCTGCCGCCACCCTTCCAGAAGGCCCCGGATCGCGAGACGCCCCTGTCGCTGGAGGTCAATCTCGGCCAGGGCAGTGGTAAGCTCCAGGTGGCGGATCGTGTCAGGGCCCGCTGGCGTCACGACAGCCGTCAGGGGCAGGTATGGCTGCAGCACTGGCCCTCGCGCTTCGGTGACTGGCCCACGGCGCAGCACTGGGAGGTCTACTGGCAGGCCGAGCGCATCGACATGCAGGCCTGGCAGACCGCCATCGCCAGACTCAGCGGCCAGAGCAGCAAGGGACCAAGCATGCGTACCCGGGCTCCTGCCCAGAAGGTGGCGCCCATCGAGCACATTGTCATTCGCACCGACTGCCTGTCGCTGGGCGTGCAGTGCATCGGTTCGCTGGGGGCGACCGCGAATGCCCGGGGCAATGACTGGCATGCCGAGATGGCAGGTTCCTTCCTGAAAGGCAGCGCCGACTGGCGTGACCGCCCCGATCTGCCGCTTCGGGTACGGCTCTCGCGACTGGATATCGCTCCCTTTCTGCGCATGGGCGAGCGCAGCCGGGATGACGAGAGCGAGGGAGGTGGCGCGAGCGGCGAAGCCACCGATTACGCTCCCGGGCTGAAGAGCCTGCCGCCCGGCAGGATCACCATCGACCGGCTATTGCGCGATGAGATGTCGCTGGGGAACCTGTCGGCCCGCTGGCAGGCAAGCGATGAACGGCTCGAACTCTCCTCGATCGTCTATCGGTTGCCGGATGCCACGATTACCGGTCGGCTCGACTGGGAAGCTTCGGGCAGTGATCGCAGCCTGACCCGGGCGCGGCTTGACCTCGATGCCGGGGATCTGGGCAAAACCCTGAAATCATTCTCGCTGCCGGATGCCATTCGTACCGAGAGCGGCCGGGGAGAGGCGAAGCTCGCCTGGCCGGGAGCGCCCTGGCAGTTCGCGCTCGACGCCGTGACCGGGCGGTTTGATGTCGAACTGGGCAATGGCCGGATCACGGCCATCAACTCCGATCTGGCCCGGGTGGTCAGTCTGCTCAATCTCGATAATCTCTTCGAGCGCCTGCGCCTGAATTTCAGCGACGTGACGCATTCGGGCATTTCCTTCCGCTCGCTCGAGGGGGCCGCCACGCTCCACGATGGCCGACTGCAGACCCTGAAGCCGATCCGGGTGGCCGGCTCGGCCACCCGTTTCACGCTGGCAGGTCAGGTGGATCTGCTGGCGCAGACGCTTGATGGTCAGCTCGGGGTGACCGTACCGGTCACGCAGAACCTGCCGCTGGCCGCGGTGGCCATTGGCGCGCCGCAGGTTGGCGGCGTACTCTGGCTGTTCCATCAGCTGTTCGAACCGTGGCTCAGTCGGGTGTCACGCATCTACTATCACGTGTGGGGCCCCTGGGCCTCACCGCAGATCAAACTGGAAGACGCGCAATGACGGATACTCCCCAAGCGGCCCATGCGGATCAGCTCCAGCAGGCTGCGTCGATTCTGCTGACTCCGGGCGGGCTTGATACCGAGGCACTCGATCGGGGGCTGGAGCATGCCATGGGGCCCGGCATCGATTTCGCCGATCTGTTCTTCCAGCGGACCTGGCGTGAGCTCTGGTCGCTGGAGGACGGCGAGGTGCGCGATGCCGGTTACTATATCGACGGGGGCGTTGGCGTGCGCTCCCAGCATGGCGACCAGAGCGGCTTTGCCTACTCCAGTCAGATTACCGCCGAGGCGCTGGCCGAGACCGGCCGCATCGCGCGCGGTATCGTGCGCAGCGGGGAACGGCAGCGGATCGTCCGGGCGCAGAGCCACGAGCATGCCCTGCGTTACGGCCGGGCTGATCCCCTCGCCTCGCTGGAGGCCGGCGAGAAGGTGGCCATGCTTCAGCGTGCCGATCGGATTGCGCGAGCGGCGGATCCGGCCGTGAGCCAGGTCAGCGTGTCGCTGGCCGGAACGCATGATGTAGTGCTGATACGGGCCAGCGATGGCACGCTGGCAGCGGACATCCGCCCGCTGGTGCGGTTCAATGTCTCGGTGATCGCGGTGCGTGGCGGTCGGCGCGAGCGTGGCAGTGCCGGGGGAGGCGGGCGTTTCTCGATGCGTGAGCTGCGCGATCGCAACGTGGCTGAAGCGTATGCCCGTGACGCGGTACGCCAGGCGCTGGTCAACCTCGAGGCAGTCGAGGCCCCGGCCGGCCAGCTGCCCGTGGTGCTGGGCAACGGCTGGCCCGGGGTACTGCTTCACGAAGCCGTGGGCCATGGTCTGGAAGGCGACTTCAATCGACGCGGCAGCTCGGCCTTTGCCGGCCGGCTCGGTGAGCAGGTGGCAGCACGGGGGGTCACGGTGGTGGATGATGCCACGCCGCAGGAAGGGCGCGGCTCGCTGTCGATCGATGACGAGGGCACTCCGGGTGCCTGTACCCCGCTGATCGAGGATGGCCGGCTGACCGGTTACATGCAGGACAAGCTCAACGCACGCCTGATGGGCATGCAGTCGACCGGCAATGCCCGGCGCGAGTCCTATGCCCATCTGCCCATGCCGCGCATGACCAATACCTACATGCTGCCCGGTGAGCGTCATCCCGACGAGATCATTGCCAGCGTCGATCGGGGGCTTTATGCGGTCAGCTTCGGTGGCGGTCAGGTGGATATCACCTCGGGGCGCTTCGTCTTCTCGGCCAGCGAGGCCTATCTGATCGAGAACGGGCGGATTACCACTCCGGTCCGGGGCGCGACCCTGATCGGCAATGGCCCCGAGGCGATGAGTCAGGTCTCGATGATCGGCAACGACATGGCGCTCGATACCGGCATCGGGGTCTGCGGCAAGGAGGGACAGGCGGTCCCGGTGGGGGTGGGGCAGCCGACCCTCAAGCTCGATGAGATCACGGTGGGGGGCACCGCGGAGTAGCAGTGCTAGATGCCGGCCGCGTCACGCAGCAGCCGCATCAGCTTGCGGGCGCTGTTGCCCGGCTTGCCCTGCTCGCGTTCGCGGCGCGCGTTGCGCATGACCTGACGCAGGGTCTGCAGATCGACGGCCGGGTAGTGTTCGACGAAGTCGGTGACCGCCGCATCGCCGTCCTCGATCAGCCGTTCGCGCCACTGTCCGAGGCGCTGCAGGTGCACTTCGCGGCCCTGTTGCTCGCGTTCGAAGGTGGCCAGGGTGTCACGGATGCCGGCAATATCCTCGCTGCGCATCAGCTTGCCGACATACTGCAGATGGCGGCGGCGCGCTTCGCGAGAAGGAATGCGGTGAAACTCGTCAATGGCGGCGAGCAGTTCCGCCGACAGGGGCAGCCGGGCGCGCTGCCGCTCGGGCATGGCGATGATCTGCTCGCCCAGGGCCTTGAGTTCGGCCATCTCGCGCTTGAGCTGCGTCTTGTTGGGGCGTACGACGTATTCGGACTCTTCGTCCCGGGAGTGGTCGGTCATGAGGTATCGGTTCAATCGGTTGGGATCCTGCCCGGGAGTATATCAGTCTCGCCGGGCATGCCATCAGTCATGAAGGAGTGAACATGAGTCAGGCATTCGATGCACGGGCCCAGCAGGCCGAGCTGGAAGCACGCGTGCGCATGGCGATCGAACATGCCGGCCAGCGGGGGGCCGATGCCTGCGAGATCGGTGCCGGTGTGCAGCAGGGCATGGAGATCACGGTGCGGCTCGATCGGGTGGAAACGCTCGAAATGGCGCGTGATCAGGGGATCGGTGTGACGGTCTATGTCGGGCAGCGCAAGGGCAGCGCCTCGACCAGCGATGCCAGTGAAAGCGCACTGCGCGATGCGGTGGACCGGGCCTGCGAGATTGCCCGTTACACCGGCGAGGACCCGGCTGCCGGCCTGGCCGAGGCCGAGCTGATGGCGCGTGAGCTGCCCGATCTGGGCCTGCACCATCCATGGCCGCTCTCCACCGATGAGGCGGTTGAACTGGCGCGGCGCTGCGAACGGGCCGGACGCGTCGTCAGCGGGATCGACAGCAGCGATGGTGCCACCCTCTCGAGCAGCGAGGGCGTGACGGTATATGGCAACAGCCACGGCTTCATCGGCAGTCAGCTGGGGAGCCAGCACTCGCTCTCCTGCATCATGATCGCTCGTGGTGAACAGGGCATGCAGCGCGATCACGACTATACGGCCGAACGTGACCCGCAGCGATTGCGGGATCCGGAATCGGTGGGCCGTCAGGCCGCGGAACGGGCGGTGGCACGATTGGATGCCGGACGTCCCGAGACCGGCCGCATGCCGGTCCTGTTCGTGCCCGAACTGGCCAGCGGACTGATCGGCAGCTTCCTCAATGCCATCGCCGGCGGCGCGCTCTATCGCAATGCCTCCTTTTTGTGTGATGCGCTGGGTGAACGTCTCTTTCCCGAGTGGCTTTCCATCGGCGAGCGGCCCCGCGAACCCGGCGCCATGGCCAGCGCGGCCTTCGACGGTGACGGCGTCTATACCCGTGACAATGACTATATCCGTGACGGACGGCTCAAGAGCTACATGCTCTCGACCTACAGTGCCCGGCGACTCGGCATGACCACTACCGGCAATGCCGGCGGCGCACGCAATGTGCGTCTGACCGCTCCGCTGACCCCCTGGCAGACACTGCTCGAATCGATGGGCAATGGCGTGGTGGTGATCGAACTGATGGGGCAGGGGGTCAATGCCGTGACGGGGGACTACTCACGCGGGGCTGCCGGCTTCCGCGTGGTCGACGGACAGCTGGCAGGGCCGGTCGAGGAGTTCACCATTGCCGGCAACCTGCGGGAGATGTTCGCCGGCCTGCGGGCGATCGGCGATGACATCGATACCCGCGGCAGCGTTCATACCGGCAGCTGGCTGATTGATGAGATGGTGGTGGCTGGCTGACGCGGCAGGTCGGATTCAGGTGTAGAAGACGGTGGCCAGGCCAAGAAAGGCCACGAATCCGACCACATCGGTAATGGTGGTCAGCAGGACGCCGCCGGACAGTGCCGGATCGATCGACAGGCGCTTGAGCAGTACCGGGATCAGCGTTCCCACCAGTGCGGCGGTGACGAGATTGATCACCATGGCCAGCGCAATGATGACCCCCAGCTGGAGGTCATCGAAACGCACGACGGCGATGACCGCGACCACGCAGGCCCAGAGCACCCCGTTGAGGCTGCCGGCCAGCAGCTCGCGGACGACCAGCCAGCGCAGGTTGGTACGGGAGACGTGTCCCAGCGCTATGCCGCGGATCATCACGGTCAGCGTCTGCGAGCCGCCGATGCCGCCCATGCTGGAGACGATCGGCATCAGCACGGCGAGCGCGGCGATGCGCTGGATGGTGTCCTCGAAAAAGCCGATGGCCACCGAGACCACGGTGGCGGCGATCAGATTGATGCCCAGCCAGACGGCACGCCGTCGTCCGGTACGCAGTACCGGGGCGAAGGTATCCTCGTCATCCTCGAGACCGGCCATGCTCATCATGGTATGGCCGGCGCCTTCACGAATCACATCGACCACGTCGTCGATGGTAATGCGGCCCAGCAGCTTGCCGTCCAGACTCAGCACGGGGGCGGAAATCAGGTCGAAGCGTTCGAATACGCTGGCCACTTCCGTCTCCGGCGTGAGCGCCGTGAGCGTGACCAGGTCGGTTTCCATGATCTCGCGTACCGTGATGTCCGGATCGCTGACCAGCAGGCGCGTCAGCGGCAGATGACCGATCAGTTCACGCCGGCGCGTGACCACCAGCAGGGTGTCGGTGGATTCCGGCAGGCGTTCGTGCCGGCGCAGATAGCGCTGAACCACGGCCAGCGTCACCTCTGGGCGGATGGTGATGGTGTCGGTATCCATCAGCCCGCCGGCGGTATCCTCGGGGTAGGCGAGCACCCGCTCGACCTGCTCGCGCTCGGCAGTGCCCATGGCCGCCAGTACCCGCTGGATCATGGTATTGGGCAGGCGCTGGAGCAGGTCGGCGGTGTCGTCGGTATCCAGTCGCCGAGCGATCGACAGCAGCTGCTCCACACTCATGCGGCCGAGAAATTCGGTCTGGATATCATCGACCAGGTACTGCAGTACCTCACCCTGCAGCTCGGGCTCGATCATCGCCCACAGCTGCTCCCGCTCCCGGGGCGGTGTCGACTCCAGCAACTGGGCGACATCCACCGCCGCCAGGCCGCGATTGAGCATGCGTCTGACCTGACCGGTCGAGCCTTCTTCAAGGGCCGAGTTCAGGCGTTCCAGACGCTGCTGGAGGGTTTCCGGTTGCGTGCTCATGGGTGGGGCTTTCCGAACCGACATGGACGGCCGCCAGTTTAGCACCGCTGTTCGTTAACTGCCCGGTCCGGGACGGCGTTCCATCGCTGCGAGGCCTTTCAGCCGTCCTCGTCGAAGCGGGCCTCGACCAGCCGGGTCACGGCGTCCAGCGCCGCTTCGGCCTCCGGTCCTTCGCTGACAACGGTCAGGCAGGTATGGCAGGGGGCGGCCAGCATCATCAGGGACATGATGTTGGCGGCATCGGCACTGCGCTCGTCATGGTGGACGGTGACCCTGGCATCGAACTGCTGACAGCACTGTACCAGTCGGGTCGCGGCGCGGGCGTGCAGGCCACGGCGATTGATCAGGGTCAGTTCACGCTGTGCCATTACCGGCCCCAAGGGTACGCTGAACCGTCAGTTCGCGGTGACGGATGCGTACCGAAGGATACCGCTCGGCGAGGTACGAACCGAGCCGTTCGATCAGATAGACCGAGCGGTGCTGGCCGCCGGTACAGCCGATGGCAACGGTCAGATAGCTGCGTCGGCTGGCGTTGTAGGCCGGCAGCCAGCGATCCAGCCAGTGGCGGATATCGACAAGCATCTCCTCGACTTCGGAGTACTGCTCGAGAAAGTCGATGACGGCCTGATCCTGGCCGGTGGCTCCGCGCAGACGCGGATCCCAGTAGGGGTTGGGCAGGCAGCGGGCATCGAAGACCAGGTCGGCATCCAGCGGCACGCCACGCTTGAAGCCGAAGGACTCCAGTGTCAGCGTCATCTGGCTGGAAGTGTCCCGGGCCACCTGTTCACTGATGCGGCGACGCAGGTCATGGAGGGTCAGGTTCGAGGTGTCGATGACCAGATCGGCGGTATGCCGGATCGGCGACAGGAACTGCTCTTCGGACTCGATCGCCTCTGCCAGGGTCATGTCGCTTTCGCGTGTCAGCGGATGGCGCCGCCGGGTGGCGGCATAGCGCTCCAGCAGCACGCGGGACTCGGCTGTCAGATAGACGACCTGGCAGTCGAGGCCCCGGCCGGTCAGCGATTCCAGCAGGCCCGGAAACTGCTCCAGCGCGGTCGGCAGGTTGCGGGCATCAATGCTGACTGCCACGCGACGGCGATGAGGGCTGCCGGCCTCGAGCTCATCGATCAGTGGTGCCAGCAGCATCGCCGGCAGGTTGTCGATCGCATAGAAGCCGAGATCCTCCAGGGCCTGAAGGGCGATCGACTTGCCGGAGCCGGAGCGGCCGCTGATGATGACCAGTTGCATGATCAGTTGTGCTCGTTCTGCTGGCGAATGGCCCCGATCAGGGTTTCATAGAGTGCCGGCTGGCTTTCGGCCGCGCGCAGGGCCTTGCGGGTATCGTCCGAATTGAGCAGTTCGGCGATCTGTGCCAGCAGGGCCAGATGGGTGTCATCAGCCGTCTCGGGTACCAGCAGCACGAAGATCAGATCGACCGGTTCGCCATCGATGGCATCGAAATCGATCGGATCGGCCAGGCTCAGAAAGCTGGCGAGAGGCTGTCGGCAGTGCGGGTTGCGGGCATGCGGAATGGCCACGCCATTGCCCACGCCGGTGCTGCCGAGACGCTCGCGGCTGATCAGACGACCGAAGACTTCCTGGGCGTCGATGCTGGGAGTGTTCTGCGCGATCAGGGTACTGAAGAATTCCAGTACCCGTTTCTTGCTGCCGCCGGTGACATCGAACATGGTGCGTTCCGGCGGGAGGATCTGATCGAGCGTCATGATGGTCGGGTGCCTGTCAACACTTGCGAAATCGTGGTGCCGCGGGCGAACGAACTGCAAAGGCCGGTGCGGAACGCGTGATGTAACAGGCTGTACGTGGGCAATGCAATGCCGTGATGCGCACTGGCCTGCTGCATGGACACGGGCAGGGCCCGGAGACCGCTGCTGCGGCGTGGCTCATGAGTCATCTCGGCCCACCGGAATATGCTGCTCGCGCCTGGCCCGAGCTATCTCCGGGCCAGCGGTGGGGCGAGACATGTGAACGTCAACAGGCCTGTGCATCTCTGGTCTCCGCCCGGGAAGCGCATCCGCCTCCCGGGGCTCGGTTTGCCTGCGGATTGTCGGGTCGTCGGTCGTGCTGCTACCGACTGCTAGTGCCTGCCGTTGCCCTGGGCACGCGCCTGCACCTTCTCCTTGTGCTTGACCAGCTGACGATCCAGCTTGTCGGTCAGGGCGTCAATGGCGGCATACATGTCGTCCTGTTCGCTGTCGGCGTGCAGTTCCGCGCCTGATGCGTGCAGGGTGCAGGCCGCCTGCTGGCGTGACTTTTCAACCGAAAGCGTAACCTGAACATTGGTGATGTTGTCGTGATGTCGTTCGACCCTGGCCAGCTTCTGGTGGACATAGTCCCGCAAGGCATCGGTCAGTTCCATGTGATGGCCGGTGATGTTGACCTGCATGACACGCTCCTTTCCGACAGGTGACCTGTTGATTGTAAACCTTTTGGCCCGGGTGCCTACCCTGCTCATGCCAGGCGCTTGCGTTCGCTCGACGAAGGAATGCCCATCGATTCGCGATACTTGGCAATGGTGCGCCGGGCAACCGTGATGCCGCTCTCCGACAGCAGTGAGACCAGCCGGGCATCGGAGAGCGGCTTGCGCGGCGATTCGTCGCTGATCAGTTTCCTGATACGCGCCCGGATGGCGGTGCTGGCATGGGCTTCGCCCTCCTGACCGACATGGCTGGAAAAGAAGTGCTTGAGTTCGAACACGCCGCGCGGCGTATGAATGTACTTGCGCGTGGTGACTCGGGAAATGGTGGATTCGTGCATTTCCACGGCGCTGGCAATGTCGGCCAGAATCAGCGGTTTCATGGCTTCCTCGCCATGTTCGAGAAACGCCTGCTGATGCAGCATGATCTCCCTGCCCACCCTTAACAGCGTGTCATTGCGGCTCGACAGGCTCTTCATCAGCCAGCGCGCTTCCTGCAGATGCTGCTTGAGAAAGCTGTTGTCATCGCTCTTGTCGGCGCGTCGCACCAGGGCGGCGTAGTCCGGCTGAATGCGCAGACGGGGCAGCGCATCCGGATTGAGTTCGAGCTGCCAGCCGTGCTGAACGCTGCGGCGCAGGATCAGATCGGGCACGATATAACCCTGCTCGGTGTTTTCGAAACGCTGTCCCGGTCGCGGATCGAGCGTGCGGATGGTGGCAATGATGGTGTCGAGCACCTCATCCTCCACGCCCAGCCGGCGCCGCAACAGCTTGCGGTTGTCCAGCCCCAGTGCTTCCAGAAAATGCCGCACCAGCCGTCGTGCCTGGGGCAGGTGAGGGGTGTCGGCGGGCAGCTGGGCCAGCTGCAGCAGCAGGCATTCGCGCAGGTCGCGGGCGAAGACCCCGCTGGGCTCGAACTGCTGCAGACGGGGCAGCAGCTGTTCGAGCTCACTGACGCGCAGTCCCTCCAGGCCCTGGGCGTGCAGACCCTGGCAGAGCTCTTCCAGGGAGAGGCTCAGATAGCCGTTCTCATCGAGCGCATCGATCAGGGTTTCGGCCATCTGCAGCTCGCGCTCGTCGAGCGACAGCATCGCCAGCTGGGCACCGAGGTGTCGGCTCAGGGTTTCGGCGACGCTGTTGCGCTCGAAGTCGGGCGTCTCACTGCTGCCGCCCGGAGACTCGGGGGCCATGTCGGGGTAGATATCTTCCCACTGGTTGTCCAGGGGGAGCTCGTCGGGAATATCGGTCGCCCACTCCTCATCGGTTGCGGTGGCGATTTCCTGCTCGCCGAAATCCTCGTCGAGCTCGAGCATGGGGTTGCTTTCCAGCGCCTGCTGAATCTCCTGACGCAGATCGAGCGTCGACAGCTGCAGCAGGGCGATCGCCTGCTGCAGCTGCGGCGTCATGTTCAGCTGGGCGCCGATTCGAAGCTGCATGGAGGGTTTCATCATGGACATGATGGCCGGGCTCGTCGCTGGTACATTGACGACACGCTATCGGGCCCGTCATCACCATGCAATAGTCATGACGGCCTTTTGAAGCAATTTCCATGCCACGCCAGCGAGGGGTCAGAGCCGGAATTCGTGTCCCAGGTAGACATCCCGGACGTGCTGGTTGGCCAGGATGGCGCTGGCATCACCCTCGGCAATGATCATGCCGTCACCGACGATGTAGGCGTTGTCACAGATATCGAGGGTCTCGCGAACATTGTGATCGGTGATCAGTACGCCGATGTTGCGGGTGCGCAGTTGCCGGATGATGCCCTTGATCTCGCCTACCGAGATGGGATCGACCCCGGCGAAGGGTTCGTCGAGCAGAATGAAGGCCGGTTCGGTGGCGAGCGCCCTGGCAATCTCGACACGCCGGCGCTCGCCGCCGGAGAGGCTCATGCCGACGTTGTCGCGAATATGGGTGATGCTGAACTCCTCGAGCAGCTGATCGAGCCGGCGCTGGCGCCCGGCCCGGTCCAGGTCCTTGCGCGTTTCCAGAATGGCCCGGATGTTGTTGGCCACCGTCATCTTGCGAAAGATCGAGGCCTCCTGCGGGAGATAGCCGATCCCGGAGCGGGCCCGCCGGTGCATGGGCTCGCGGCTGAGGTCGAGCTCGTCGATTGCGACATGGCCGGCATCGGCGCGGATCAGCCCCACGATCATGTAGAAGGAGGTGGTCTTGCCGGCACCGTTGGGCCCCAGCAGACCGACCACTTCGCCCTGACTGATCGACAGGCTGATGTCCTGCACCACACGCCGACCCTTGAAGCTCTTGGCGAGGTGGGTAACGTTCAGCGTCTTCATTGACCGCTGCTTCCCTCGTTGTCATTGCTGGCACTGTTGGGGGTCAGGGTCATGTGCACCCGACCGTTGTCACCGCTGGTGCTGTCGGCCTGGTCGGCACTCTGCCGGCCGCGGGCATCGACCTGGCGCGTATCGAGATGATACTGGACATAGCCCCCGTTGAAGGTGTCTTCACCCTGATGCAGTTCGGCGTTACCGATCATTTCCACGCGTCGCTCATCGGCATGATAGATCAGGGTATTTCCCCAGCCGCGTACCAGCGGGTCGCTGGGGTTGGGCTTCTGTTCGATATAGGCGCGTGTGCCACCGCCACCCTTTGCCGTTACCCGTGAGACGCCGCCACTGTTGCCCCGATGAATGGTCACGGTGGCCGCATCGAGCTTCATCGAGCCCTGCGCCATGTGGACATCGCCCGTGTAGACGGCCGTACCGGCCTCGTCGTCGATCTGGAGGCGATCCGCCGAAACCTGAATCGGTTTCCCGGAGTCGCCTTCCAGCGCTGCTGTCGGGCCGGCAGCGATCAGGCCGGCCGTCAGGGCGGCAGAGCAGAGCAGCAGGCGTCGCTTCATGTCGGGTTCCTTGTCGGTGCTGTCGAAAAGATGATCGCCATCAGGGCGCGTCGGATTGATCCGTCATCGGAAAGTGGCCGTGAACGTTGCCATCAATGATCAGCTGATCGCGGTCGAGCCAGGCATCGAAACGGTCGCCGCGGGTACGCTGATTGCCCCGATGAAAGGACGAGTCGGTGTCACTCCAGGCGTGACGGTCATTGCGGTCATAATGCAGCGTATCGGTTTCCAGACGCCATTGCCGATCGGGTTCGAACAGTCGGGCGTTGCCGGCCAGGGTCAGGGTATCGTCGGTGCCGTTCAGCCTGGCCTGCTTCCCGGTGGCATGCCAGTGACGGCCGTCATCATCGAGCAGCATGACCCTGGGGGTGCGAGCCCGGGTGACATCATCGTTCGGTGTATGCGCAATACGCGGCGAGGAGAGCGTCTGATCGGCCTGGCCCCGCTCGTTGAAGCGGGTGTACTCGACGCCCTCGAGATAGTAGTCGGGCTGAGCGCCGCCGCTGGTGGCATCGAAGGTCGGCGATGGCAGGCGGCCCCGCTGTTCGATCAGGGTCAGCCCGATGCCGAGTGCCAGCAGCAGCAGCAGCAGCCAGAGCCGTGGCGCCAGGCGCTTGAGGGTCGCTATCATGTTCGGGTACCGCTGTCGTGAACGAACGCCGCCGACTCGGGCGGCAGCGCTGGATTGATGCAACGGATTCTAACGTACTCGGCGAGTGTGATGGAGGCTCTCATCAGGACGAGGCAAATTCCTCGACGATGGCCTCCCATTCGCCACGCGCCTTCAGGATGAGTTCGCAGAGTTCCCGGACGGCGCCCAGGCCACCCGGGGTGGTGGTGATATAGTCGGCATGTTCGCGAATTTCACGCGGGGCATCACTGACCGTGACGCCCAGACCGGCGTGGCGGATGGCGGCCAGGTCCACCAGGTCATCGCCGCAATAGGCGATTTCATCTGCCTCGAGCTGCAGTCTGCCGAGCAGCTCGCTCAGGGTCTGCCACTTGTCTTCACACCCCTGATAGAGGTGGGCGATCCCCAGTTCTTCGGCACGGCGTGACACTGCCGATGACTGGCGTCCGGTAATGATGGCCAGTTCGATGCCGCTGCGCTGCAGCAGCTTGAGCCCCAGGCCGTCACGGACATGGAAACGCTTGTTCTCGTGCGGATCGCCGGTATAGTCGAGACCTCCGTCGGTCATGACACCATCGACATCGAGGGCCAGCAGTCTGACACGGGCGGCCCGCTCGAGCAGTCCGGGAGAGAGATCGCGTTCGGTTCGGGACATCGGCAGGACTCCGTAAGGGATGGGTGATTGATCAGACCACACCGCTGGTCAGCAGGTCATGCATGTGCAGGGCGCCGATCGGACGCTGCTGCTCGTCGACCACGGCCAGGGCGGTGATGCGGTGGTCTTCCATCAGTCGGACGGCTTCGGCCGCCAGCAGTTCACGAGCGATGGTCTGACCGCCCCGGGTCATGACATCATCAATGCGCAGCTGGCCGAGATCGCTGTAATTGTCCAGCGTGCGGCGCAGATCGCCATCAGTGTAAATGCCGGCGAGTCGTTCTGCCTCATCCACCACGCAGGTAAAACCGAGCCCCTTGCGGGTGATCTCCAGCAGTGCATCGCGCAGCGGGCTGCCCAGCGCTACCCGGGGCAGCCGGTCACCGGTATGCATCAGATCCTCGACCCGCAGCAGCAGTCGCCGGCCCAGCGAGCCGCCCGGATGCGAAAGGGCGAAATCCTCGGCGCTGAAACCGCGTGCTTCCAGCAGGGCGATCGCTAGGGCATCGCCCAGCGCCATCGCTGCGGTGGTGGAAGAGGTGGGCGCCAGGTTGAGCGGGCAGGCTTCCTGGATCACGCCATTGTCGAGATGAGCATCGGCATGACGTGCCAGGGTTGAATCCGGACGACCGGTCATGGCGATCAGGGTGATGCCCTTGCGCTTGAGCAGCGGCAGCAGCGAAGTGATCTCGGCACTCTCGCCCGAGTTCGACAGCGCCAGCAGGATATCGCTGGCGGTCAGCATGCCCAGGTCGCCATGATTGGCTTCGGCGGCGTGCATGAAAAAGGCCGGGGTGCCGGTGCTTGCCAGGGTAGCAGCCAGCTTGTGGGCGACATGTCCCGACTTGCCCATGCCGGTCACCACGACCCGGCCGGAGCTTGCCAGCACGAGTCGACAGGCAGTTTCAAAGGCGTCATCGAGGCGCGGTATCAGGTCGCCGATCGCCTGCTGTTCGAGGGTCAGGGTGCGCCGGGCACTGGCGCGGAAATCGTGATCAGGGTCGACGGTCATGGTTTCGTTCACGGGCAGCGCAGTGGTGCGGGAATGAAACGAGCGGCCCGGCCGGTAGTGCAGCCGCGCCATGCGACAGGTGGCCGGATCTCGTTCTACCCTGCATTAGACTTGCCATATCAGCCCTTTGCAAGGCGGCACTGGCTAGGGTCACGGTAATTCGGATACGATGTTCGTTAATTCGGTAAATAATTCGGGAGTCGCATGACCGACTCAACGCTGGTCAGGGTCGAAGACCTCCATTTCACGCGAGCTGGCCGGGCCATCTTCTCGGGGGTCGATCTCGAGATTCCGCGTGGCCGGATCACGGCCATCATGGGCCCCAGTGGCACCGGCAAGACGACGCTGCTGAAGCTGATCGGCGGTCAGCTGGTGCCCGATCGCGGACGGGTAAGCATTGCCGACGAGGATGTGCATCGCCTTTCACGGCGGGCACTGTTCGACATGCGCCGTCGCATGGGCATGCTGTTTCAGAGCGGGGCCCTGTTCTCGGATCTGAGCGTGTTCGAGAATGTCGCCTTCCCGCTGCGGGTACACACCGATCTGCCCGAGCGGATGATTCGCGATCTGGTGCTGATCAAGCTGCAGGCCGTGGGTCTGCGGGGTGCTCGCGACCTGTCGCCTGCCGAGCTGTCGGGGGGCATGACACGGCGTGTGGCCTTGGCGCGGGCGATCGCGCTCGATCCGGAGCTGATCATGTATGACGAGCCGTTCGTGGGGCAGGATCCCATCTCCATGGGCGTGCTGGTCAAGCTGATCCGTGAGCTCAACCACGCCTTCAGGATGACGGCCGTGGTGGTGTCGCACGACATCAAGGAAACGCTGTCGATTGCCGACTACGTCTATGTCATCTCCGATGGCCGTGTCATGGCGCACGGCACGCCGACTTCGCTCGATACCGAGGTCGATGCCCGGGTCAGCCAGTTCATTCACGGACAGCCCGATGGGCCGGTACCGTTTCACTATCCGGCGGCCGACTTCGCGTCGGACATTCTCGGTACGCGGGAGGTGCCATGATCGAGTGGCTTGCATGGCTCGGCCGCGTCGCACTGACCACGCTGGCAGCGCTGGGACGCAGTGCCATGTTTCTGGCCCAGACGCTGTTCCACATGCCCGGGCGCGAAGGGGTTCATCTGTGGGCCAGGCAGATGCATTTCGTGGGTGTGATGTCGCTGCCGATCATTCTGGTGTCGAGTCTGTTCATCGGTATGGTAATTGCCCTGCAGG
Source organism: Kushneria sinocarnis (assembly GCF_003633775.1). Lineage (GTDB taxonomy): Bacteria > Pseudomonadota > Gammaproteobacteria > Pseudomonadales > Halomonadaceae > Kushneria > Kushneria sinocarnis. The sequence continues at coordinate 156,340 of NZ_RBIN01000006.1, read as the reverse complement.
GGTATATCGTGCTGGTAGGATTCGGGGCCGATGAGGCACTGGGGCAGATGGTGGCGCTGTCGCTGCTGCGTGAGCTGGCACCGGTAGTGACAGCACTGCTGTTTGCCGGGCGGGCCGGTTCCGCGCTGACGGCCGAGATCGGCCTGATGAAGGCCACCGAACAGCTGACCAGCATGGAAATGATCGGGGTTGATCCGCTTCGCCGGGTCGTGGCGCCACGGCTCTGGGCCGGTTTCATTTCGCTGCCGCTGCTGACCGCCATTTTCGGTGTGATCGGCATCTATGGCGGTTATCTGGTCGGCGTCGACTGGCTGGGCGTCTACAGTGGTTCCTTCTGGAGCAACATGCAGTCCAGCGTCAACTTCGTGGACGATGTGCTCAACGGCATGGCCAAGAGCGTGGTATTCGGCCTGGTTGTGACATGGATCGCCGTTTTCCAGGGCTATGACCTGGTACCGACCTCGGAAGGCATCTCCCGGGCTACCACGCGCACGGTAGTCTACGGCTCGCTGGCCGTTCTGGGGCTGGATTTCATACTTACCGCGCTGATGTTTGGAGAGTTCTGATGACGCGCACCAAATGGGTCGAATGCGGCGTCGGTGTATTCGTACTGGCCGGCTTTCTGGGGCTGGTGTTCCTCGGGCTGCAGGTCAGTGGGCTGAACCTGTCGCGGGCCAATGACACCTTCACGCTGCATGCCAGTTTCAGCAACATAGGTGGCCTCAAGGAGCGCTCCAGGGTCACGGTGGCAGGCGTTACCGTGGGTCATGTCACCGATATCGAGCTGGATCCGAAATGGCTTGACGGTCGGGTGACCATGCAGATCGATGAATCCATGAAGGACAAGCTCTCTTCGGATTCCACGGCTGCCATCCTCACGTCGGGACTGCTGGGTGAGCAGTATGTCGGGCTGTCGACGGGCGGAGCTCCGGAAACACTCGAGGATGGCGATACGATCCGGGATACCCAGTCGGCCCTGGTGCTGGAAAATCTCATTCAGCAGTTCGTATCCAACATGTCGAAATAACCTGCCGCACTGGCGGTACAAGGAGAAGTCCCGATGAGAATGCCATTCAAGAGCTGCATGGCCACGCTGCTGCTTTCGTTCGGTCTGGTGGCAGGCGCGGTTCAGGCCGCCGATCAGCAGTCGCCGGAACAGGTGGTGCGTGACAGCGTGCAGCAGCTGATGTCGAAGATCGACAGCCGTCAGCAGTACTACCGTGAGCATGGTGACGAGCTCGAGCAGGTGGTCGACAACACTGTTGGGCCGATCGTCGACTGGCGCTATGCCGCAGCCAGCGTGATGGGCAAGTACTTCCGGCCTGCCTCGCCCGAGCAGCGCTCGCGCTTTGCCGATGTCTTCAAGCAGACCCTGATCGATACCTATGCCCAGGGGCTGGTGACCTTCAACTACCAGTCGATCAACGTGCTCGACAATGATCAGCAGCGCTATGAGGATCAGGCGACCGTGCAGATGGAAGTGGTCTCCGACAGCGGGGAGCGCTATCCGGTCTCCTATACCCTGAAGCAGCGTGATGGTCAGTGGAAGGTGGTCAACGTGGTGGTCAACGGCATCAATCTCGGGCTGACCTATCGCAACCAGTTCGATCAGGCCATGCGCGACAACAATCGCGACTATGACAGGGTGATCAGCAACTGGTCGCCGGAAGACGTCGATCTCGAGCAGGGTGGCGAGGAGCAGTGATGGAAACCCTGCTGGAGCGCAAGGAGGTCTGCCTGCAGGCCGAAGCCGGCACCCTGCGCGTCACCGGGTTTCCGGATTTCGATGATGCCGCCGAACTGGCGCGGGCGGGTGTCAGCTGGCTCGAGTCGCAGAGCTGTGCCGTTACCTTCGACGCCTGCGGGGTCCATCGCATCAGCAGCGCCATGCTGTCGGTCATGCTCGAATGGATGCGGGCCGCACAGCGCCTGTCACTCTCCGTGGACAGGATCGTGCTGTCGGAGCGTCTGCATGAACTGATCGAGCTGGCCGATCTGAGCGAAGTCTTTCCGGTTGAAAGCGAAACCTGCTGACAGCCGCTGCCGGCCACGCCGTCCCGGGCGGCGTGGTCGCCCTGATGCTTCCCCATGAGAATCACGGCAGCGAGTCGCACGTGATACGGGTTTTCATTTACCATGGGCACCACTTTTCACATACGCCCGGCAACCGTGGGCATGAGGAGGACAGCACATGCAACCCGAGCAAGTGCAGCAGCGCCTGAATGAACAGCTCGATGACTGCGAGTTTCATATCCAGGGCGAAGGCTGCAATTTTCAGGTTACTGCCGTGAGCGAGCGCTTTGCCGAACTCTCGCGAGTGAAGGCCCAGCAGCTGATCTACGGTGCACTTTCCGAGGAAATTGCCAGTGGTGCGCTGCATGCGGTCAGTATCAAGACCTACACGCCGGAGCAGTGGGCTGCGCTCGACAACGGTCGGACCTGAGCGTGGCGGACAACGGGAATGGATAAACTGATCATCAGTGGCGGCCGGTCACTGTCCGGCGAGGTCTGGACATCGGGCGCCAAGAATTCGGCGCTGCCGATACTGGCCGCTACCCTGCTCACCGATGAGCCGATGACCATCGGCAATCTGCCTCACCTGCAGGACATTACCACCACGCTCGAACTGCTGGGTCGGATGGGCGTGGAGCCGGTCATGGGTGAGAAGATGAGCATTCAGCTGGGTGGCAGGGTGCGTGACTGTCATGCGCCCTATGACCTGGTCAAGAAGATGCGGGCCTCGATCCTGGTGCTGGGGCCACTGCTGGCACACTACGGGATGGCCGATGTCTCGCTGCCCGGTGGCTGCGCCATCGGCACCCGGCCGGTCGATCTGCACATTCGCGGCATGGAAGCGATGGGTGCCGATGTCAGGGTGGAGGGTGGCTATATCCGGGCGCGCACCGAGGGTCGTCTCAGGGGGGCCCATATCGTATTCGATACCGTGACCGTGACCGGCACCGAAAACCTGCTGATGGCGGCCACGCTTGCCGAGGGGCGGACCATTCTCGAGAACGCCGCTCGCGAGCCCGAGGTAGTCGATCTGGCCGAATGCCTGATTGCCATGGGCGCCCGCATCGAGGGGCAGGGCAGTGGCACCATTGTCATCGATGGTGTCGAGCGGCTGCATGGTGGACGTTTCGATGTCATGCCCGACCGCATCGAAACCGGCACCTTCCTGGTGGCGGCAGCGGCCACCCGCGGCCGGGTCAGGGTTCGCAATGCGCGCGCCGACATCATGGAAGCGGTGCTGCTCAAGCTGGAAGAAGCCGGCGCCAGTATCGAGGTCGGTGACGGCTGGATAGAGCTCGACATGCAGGGACGGCGGCCGCGTGCCGTCAGCGTGCGTACCGCTCCCTATCCGGCATTTCCTACCGACATGCAGGCCCAGTTCGTGGCTCTCAATGCGATTGCCGAAGGCACCGGCCGGGTGGTGGAAACCATCTTCGAGAACCGGTTCATGCATGTTCAGGAAATCAACCGCATGGGCGCCAGCATTTCGCTGGAAGGCAACACGGCGATCGTGACCGGCGTCGAATGGCTTTCCGGTGCTCCGGTGATGGCGACGGATCTGCGTGCGTCCGCCAGTCTGGTGATTGCAGCGCTGGTCGCGGAAGGCGAGACCGTGGTTGATCGGATCTATCACATCGATCGCGGCTATGAGTGCATCGAGGAAAAACTGCAACTGCTCGGGGCGCGCATTCGCCGCGTGCCGCGCTGAGGTCACGAGAGGTTCGCAAGCGATCATGAGCAAGCCGCTGATCTTCGCCCTGTCGAAGGGACGCATTCTCGAAGAGACACTGCCCCTGCTGGCGGATGCCGGTATCGAGCCGGCAGAGTCACTGGACAAGAGCCGCAAGCTGCTGTTCGACACCAATCTGGAAAACGTCAAGCTGGTCATGCTGCGTGCAGTGGATGTGCCGACCTATGTGCAGCTAGGCGCTGCCGATCTGGGGGTTGCCGGACGCGACGTGCTGCTCGAGCACGGCGCCGACGGGCTCTATGAGCCGCTGGACCTGCGCATCTCCCGCTGCCGGCTGATGACCGCCGGCATCGAGGGCCAGTCACCGGGACGGGCGCGCCGCCGGGTTGCAACCAAGTTCGTCAACCTGGCCCGGCGCTACTATGCCGAACAGGGTATCCAGGCCGAAGTCATCAAGCTCTATGGGGCCATGGAACTGGCCCCGCTGATGAATCTGGCCGATGAAATCGTCGATATCGTCGATACCGGTAACACCTTGCGTGCCAATGGCATGGCACCGCGCGAACTGATTGCCGACATCAGTACCCGGCTGGTCGTCAACAAGGCATCGATGACCATGCAGCACGAACGACTGATGCCGCTGATCGAACAGCTGCGTCGCGCTGTTGAAGTGCGCAATCCGGACGCCTCCGCCATCGGCTGAGACGTCCCGTTCATCCTGTACTCCGCCTGTCATCCTGTCGGAGCCCTGCGAGAAACCGATCATGTCCGAAACCCGAGACTCCCGAACCCTGCCGGAGGGGCCGGCACGACTCTCCACCCGCGACGCCGATTTCAACCAGCGGCTCGATGCGCTGCTCGACTGGGAGAGTGTTTCCAGTGTCGAGGTGCAGCAGCGGGTCGACGAGATCCTGCAGGGGGTTCGCAGCCGCGGCGATGAGGCCCTGCTGGAGTATACCCGGCGCTTCGATCGGCTCGATGCCCCGGACATGACAGCGCTGACGCTGGAGACCGCCCGGCTGCGACAGGCCTTCGAAGGGCTCGAACAGACCGAACGCGAAGCCCTGGCGACGGCCGAAAGGCGCATTCGCGACTACCACCACCGTCAGCGCTCGGACTCCTGGTCGTGGCGCGATGAGGACGGCACGCTGCTGGGCCAGCAGGTCACTCCGCTGGACCGCGTGGGCGTCTATGTCCCCGGTGGCAAGGCGGCCTACCCCTCGTCGGTACTGATGAATGTGGTGCCGGCGCGGGTGGCCGGGGTCGCCGAGATCGTGATGGTGGTCCCCACCCCGGATGGCGTGATCAACGAGCTGGTGCTGGCAGCGGCGCACGTGGCCGGTGTCGATCGGGTGGTCACCGTGGGAGGGGCCCAGGCAGTGGCGGCGCTCGCCTACGGTACCGAGAGCGTGCCCCGTGTGGACAAGATAGTGGGTCCCGGCAACATCTATGTGGCGACTGCCAAGCGTGCGGTATTCGGTCTGGTCGGCATTGACATGATTGCCGGGCCCTCGGAGATTCTGATCGTCTCCGACGGCGGTACCGATCCCGACTGGCTGGCCATGGACCTGTTCTCCCAGGCCGAGCACGACGAGGATGCCCAGTCGATTCTGATCAGCTGGGATCGGGCGCATCTCGATGCCGTCGAGGCCAGCATGGCACGGCTACTGCCGACCATGGAGCGGCGTGACATCATTGCTGCATCACTCGGACGGCGCGGTGCCCTGATCGAGGTGGCCAGTGAGGCGGAAGCGATCGAGCTGGCCAACCGGGTGGCACCGGAGCATCTGGAGCTCTCGGTCGAGACGCCCGAGGCAATGGTCGGTCAGATTCGCCATGCCGGCGCCATCTTCATGGGTCGCTACACTGCCGAGGTGCTGGGAGATTACTGCGCCGGTCCCAACCATGTGCTGCCCACTTCGGGCTCCGCTCGCTTCTCGTCACCGCTGGGAGTCCAGGACTTCCAGAAGCGCTCGTCGCTGATCCAGTGCTCCCCGAAAGGCGCGTCGCGGCTGGGGCGTGTGGCCTCGGTGCTGGCTCGGGGGGAGTCGCTGACCGCGCATGCCCGTTCGGCGGAGAACCGCATTGGCGAGGATGAGGACTGAACCGGTGCCCGGCTAGGGGCCGGTCCCTCCACCGGCCGTCGGCGGCGTGCCGGCATTCCCCTGGACACTCTCATCGGCAGGACCGGCAGGGGCGTCCGGCGGCCTGGTCCCCACGGTAACCGTCACCTGGATGGTTTGGCCGTCCCGGTAAAGTTTCAGCGGCAGTTGCTGCCCCGGATCGAGTTCGGCAACATCGACCATCGCGCTCTGGGCATCGAGCATGGTCTTGCCATTGACCGACAGCAGTACGTCGCCGGCCTTGACACCGGCCCTGGCGGCCGGGCTGCCGTCAACCACATCGGACACCACCACCCCGCGCGGGGCGTTGATGTTGAGCGAATTGGCCAGTGCCGAAGGCACCTCGTGCGCTTCGATGCCCAGCCAGCCGCGTACTACATGCCCTTTGGTCACGATATCGTCGAGAATGTCGCGGGCGAGATCGGTGGGGATGGCGAAGCCGATTCCCTGGGAGCCCCCGGTGCGGGAAAAGATGGCCGTATTGATGCCGACCAGCGCGCCATCGGCATTGACCAGTGCGCCACCGGAATTGCCGGGGTTGATGGCCGCGTCGGTCTGAATGAAGTCCTCGTAGGCATTCAGCCCCAGATGGTTGCGGCCCACGGCGCTGATGATACCCATGGTCACGGTCTGGCCCACCCCGAAGGGATTGCCGATCGCCAGGGCCACATCGCCGATCCGCAGCTTCGAAGAATCGGCCAGTGAGATGACCGGCAGATGGTCGAGATCGATCCTGAGTACGGCCAGGTCGGTTTCGGGATCGGTGCCGATAACCTGCGCCAGCGTCTCCCGGCCGTCTCGCAGGGCGACCTGAATCTCGTCGGCACCGCTGATGACATGGTTGTTGGTGAGAATGTAGCCGTCGGGGCTGACGATAACGCCCGAACCGAGACTCGACAGCATGCGCTGACGATTGGAGTCTCCCTTTCTGAAGAACTGCTTGAAGAAGGGATCCGACATCAGAGGATGCTTTTTCTGCTCGACCAGTCGCGAAGAGTAGACGTTGACCACGGCCGGTGCGGCGCTACTGACGGCGTCGGCATAGCTGCCGACGGGGGCATCACTGCGTTTCAGCGGAGCCGCGGTGCGGGTTCGGGGCGGCTGCCGGGAAACCGGAGCGGATGCGGTGATGGCCGGGGAGGTGGTCGGGTTGTCCTGTTGCGGTGAGCCCTGGCCGGGCGGCTCCTGGCGCGGCGAGTCCTGCCGGGCCGCCGGCGAGTGCGCCGCCGGCGTATCGACCAGGCTGGGCAGGTGATCCAGCAGCACGACAGCCAGCAGTACACCACACAGCACCGGCCATATCAGGGATACCAGCAGTCGGCGCATGCAGACATCTCCCACGACTTTGCAAAAAACACGCGCCCGCACTGATCGGTCATCAGTACGGGCATTGTCGGGGCACTCCGGGTGCCGCTCGGCAGCAACAGTCTACCATTGCATTTACATTCCTGTCCGGGAGGCCTGATCCAATGACAGCCGAAGTGCCACTGAACGACCTGATCAGCGACATGAGCCGTCTGCTGGAACCGCAACGCTTTCGTGATTTCACGGTGAACGGCCTGCAGGTGGCCGGCCGGGAGCGGGTCAGGCGAGTCATGACCGGAGTAACGGCCTGCCAGGCGCTGCTGGATGAAGCCGTGGAGTGGCAGGCCGACATGGTCATGGTACATCACGGTTATTTCTGGAAGAACGAGCCGGTCGAGGTGGTCGGCATGAAGAAACGCCGACTCGCCACGCTGCTGGCGCATGATATCAGCCTGGTGGCGTGGCATCTGCCGCTGGATGCCCATGTCGAGCTTGGCAACAATGCGCTGCTCGGGCAGCGGATGCGCTGGTCGATCGAAGGCAGTCTGGATGCGCCCATGGGTCAGGGCCTGCTGTTTCATGGTGATACCGGGGAGGCACTGACGACCGAGTCGCTAACGGCGTCACTGGAGCAGGCACTTGCGCGCAAGCCTCTGGTCATTGAAGGGCATCAGCGTCCGATACGGCGGATTGCCTGGTGCACCGGCGGAGCCCAGGACATGATCCAGACGGCTGCCGACGCCGGCATGGATGCCTTTGTCTCGGGTGAGATCTCCGAGCGGACCACCCATCTGGCACGCGAGCTGGGAATCACCTATGCAGCGGCCGGCCATCATGCCACCGAGCGCGACGGGGTTCGCGCCCTCGGAGAGTGGCTGGCCGGGCAGCACGGTCTCGAACATCGCTTCGTGGAGATCGATAACCCCGTCTGAGCAGCGCTGACTCAGTAGCGGGGTGGCGTGGCCGGCTGCTCGACCTGCTGGCTGCGCTGGTCGCGGCTGCGGGAGAAATACGCTTCATCAAGCGTGCCACGAGCACCATCGGCATAATCCCGGGGCGCATCCGGGGAGGCATCATCCTGCCCGGCCTCGGCGCCGGCGAGTGGCTCCGAGCGGGCCCGGTCATGCCGGTTGCCGCGCAGCTGCCGGTCATCACGGCCGATCTGCTGACGGAGCGCCTCGCTCTGACGCTGCAGGTTCTCGACCAGCTCATCAACACTGGTGAAGTGCTGATCGAGCTGCTCGCGCATGCGATCAAGCTCGAGTTCGGTTTCGGCCAGCCGCCGGCGCGTGCGCTGCGGCCCCGGGCCGGTTCGTCGGAACAGCAGGGTGGCTGCGATGCCGATGACGACACCGGCTGCCAGACACAGCAGGGCAGTGCCCCACAGGGTAGTACCATCGGACACGAACAACTCCTTGTTGCCTTGTCGGAAAATCAGGCGGCTACTGTAAAACGCTCGTCGCTTTCTTGCACGTACCGGGCACCGGTTGTCATGAGCGACAGCACGCCGACAGCCTCTTATACTAACGGCCATCACTGTAGCCGTAAGCGGATTGCGAAGCGACATGACAGCATCATCCGGCAAGCGCCCCCCTCTGGAACAGTATCACCTTGATCTTGAACGAGCCGATTTCCAGCATGACCCGACCCAGGAGGAAGCGGTCAGGCATCTTCAACGGCTGTACGATGAACTGGTGGGTGCGCCGCCGCCCAGCCCCGACCCCGAACCGGGCAGCGCTGGCGGCCTGAAAGAGCGGGTATCCGGGCTGTTCGGCCGGCGTCAGGAGAAGCAGCCGGAGCCGGTTCTGCCGAGTATCCGGGGGCTCTACTTCTGGGGTGGAGTGGGTCGCGGCAAGACCTGGCTGATGGATACCTTTCATGACAGCCTGCCGTTCGAGGACAAGCTGCGGACCCACTTTCATCGCTTCATGCAGCGGATTCACCGTGAACTGGAAACCCACAAGGGCAAGAAGAATCCGCTGAACCTGATTGCGGCGGGTCTGGCACGGGAAGCCCGGGTCATCTGTTTCGATGAGTTCTTCGTCAAGGACATCACCGATGCCATGATTCTCGCCAACCTGCTCGAAGCCCTGTTTGCCCAGGGCGTGGTGCTGGTGGCCACCTCCAACATCGTGCCCGATGAACTCTACCGGGATGGCCTGCAGCGCTCACGCTTTCTGCCCGCCATCGATCTGCTCAATCGTCACTGCGAGATCGTCAATGTCGACTCGGGGGTGGATTATCGGTTGCGGACCCTGGAAAAGGTCGAGGTCTTTCATGTTCCGGCCGATGAGCAGGCCGAGCAGCAGCTGATGGAGAGTTTTCGGCGGCTGGCCGGGGGCGAGGGCCAGAGCAATCAGGCCCTGACCATCAACCATCGCCAGCTGACCGCGCGACGGCTGCGTGAAGGGGTGGCGTGGTTCGATTTCAGCACCCTCTGCGATGGTCCGCGCAGTCAGAATGACTATATCGAGCTGGCCCGGGAGTATCATACGGTGCTGCTTTCCGGCGTGCCCCGGCTGGGCAGCCAGAAGGAGAACCAGTCGCGGCGCTTCATCAATCTGGTCGACGAGTTCTACGATCGCGCCGTCAAGCTGCTGATGAGTGCCGAGTGCGACCCCGAGTCACTCTATGGCGGAGGCGATCTCGCCTTCGAATTCGAGCGGACCGTCTCCCGTCTGCAGGAGATGCGTTCCAGGGAGTATCTGGCGCTGCCGCACAAGCCGTAACGGGTTTGCGCGCCATGCCGATGACTCTGTATAATGCGCGCTCCTCGCTGTTGGTGGCCTGCTGGTCGCCAACCAAGAAAAATAGGGATTGGCCGCGCACTGGCCCGTACGCCGGGTACATCGCGAGCCACGTGTTCACCAGAGTGATTGATTCATGAAAACGTTCAGCGCCAAACCGCAGACCGTGGAACGCGACTGGTATGTCGTCGATGCCACGGACAAGACGCTGGGTCGCCTCGCGACCGAGATCGCCCGCCGTCTGCGCGGCAAGCACAAGCCGGAATACACGCCCCACGTCGACACCGGCGACTACATCATCGTGGTCAACGCCGAGAAGGTCCGCGTGACCGGCAAGAAGGCATTCCAGAAGCAGTACTATCGTCATACCGGTTATCCCGGTGGACTGCGTTCGATGAATTTCGAGCAGATGATCGATCACGCTCCCGAGCGCGTCATCGAGTTTGCCGTCAAGGGGATGCTGCCCAAGGGACCGCTGGGACGTGCCATGCACGCCAAGCTCAAGGTCTACGCCGGCGCGGAGCATCCGCACGCCGCTCAGCAACCCCAGGCTCTCTCTCTCTAAGGACGATCGATCATGGCACAGCAGCAATATTACGGCACCGGCCGTCGCAAGACTTCCACCGCGCGCGTGTTTCTTCGCCCGGGCAGCGGGAAGATTACCATCAATCAGCGTGAGCTGAACGAGTACTTCGGCCGCGTTACCGCCCAGATGGTGGTGCGTCAGCCGCTGGAACTGACCGAGCTGAGCGAACAGTTCGACATCTACGTGACCGTCGAAGGCGGTGGTGGCTCGGCCCAGGCCGGCGCCATCCGGCACGGCATCACCCGTGCGCTGATCGACTACAACGAGGAGCTGCGTCGTCCGCTGCGCAGCGCCGGCTATGTGACGCGTGATGCGCGCATGGTCGAGCGCAAGAAGGTGGGACTGCGCAAGGCACGTCGTCGTCCGCAGTTCTCCAAGCGCTGATTCGCTTCGCTGTCAGCGACGCCCGGGGCCTTCGGCTCCGGGCGTTTTTGTTTGCGACCCTCCGACCATTATCCACCGCACCGGGCCGAACACGCCTGGTGCTGTACGTGCTATCATCGCTGCCTGGATCCAGGTGAGGACAGTTTTATGGGTGTTGTGGCCAAGCGTTCGTCGATGACCTTTTATACAGGTAGCGACGACCATTACAGTCATCGCGTCAGAATCGTTTTGGCCGAGAAGGGTATTGCCGTCGATATTCTCGAGGTCAGCGAGGAGAACTGTCCGGCGGAACTGGCAGATCTCAACCCCTATAACAGTGTGCCGACGCTGATCGATCGTGACCTGGTGCTCTATGAGTCCCGGGTCATGATGGAGTACCTGGATGAACGCTTCCCTTATCCGCCGCTGCTGCCGGTCTACCCCGTGGCCCGGGCGCAGAGCCGTTTGTGGATGCATCGCATCGAGCGCGAATGGTGTCCGATGGTGGAGACCATCACGGCACCGGGGAGCTCGCGCCGGGATGTGGATCAGGCGCGCAAGGAGCTGCGGGAGAGCATGGTGGGTATCAGCCCCATCTTCGAAGACCTGCCGTTTTTCATGAGTGAGGAGTTCTCGCTGGTGGACTGCTGTATCGCGCCCATCCTGTGGCGTCTGCCGGCGCTGGGTGTCGAACTGCCGGAAGCTCAGGTGGCGCCGCTGATGGACTACATGGAACGTCTCTTCTCCCGTGATGCCTTTCGAAGCTCGCTGCTGGAGTCGGAGCGAGAGCTGCGCGCCTGACCGCTGGCCGGAATCGGGTGTATTCGTAACCAGTTTGAGCAAGCATGGTCGGCACTTGTGACGCGAGTCGGCCGACACGCATCGGAACAGACAACAGGAGGTGGCGCATGCTTTCCAGTCGTCCCTATCTGACCCGGGCACTGTATCAGTGGCTGCTGGACAACGAGCAGACTCCCTATATCGTGGTGGATGCCCGGCAGTCGGGAGTCATTGTCCCCGAGCAGTTCGTGCAGAATGGCCAGATAGTGCTCAATATCAACCCCGAGGCGGTTCGCGATCTGTTCATGGAAAATGACATGATCGCCTTCAATGCCCGTTTCGGTGGTCAGCCCATGGATGTGCAGGTTCCGATCGAGGCACTGATTGCCATTTACGCGCGCGAGAACGGTATCGGCATGGTCTTCGGCCAGGAACCCGTCATGCCGGCTGCCGAGGAGAGTGAGGAGCACTCGGAGAGTCAGGAGAACAGTGGTGCCCACCTCGAAGGCATCGAGGGCGGCGCTACAGAAGAGGCTTCGGAAGATACGGAGAGTGACGATCGTCCGCCGCGCAAGGGGCGACCGTCACTGCGGGTCATCAAGTAGCCTTGCTGATACGGGTAGACCTGCCTGACATCGGGGCCGCTATTGCGGCCCCTTTTGCGTTTTATCGCCTCAGATGTATTCGAAGACCTTGACGATGCGCTGAACGCCATCGACGTCGCGCACGATGCCGATGGCTGTCTCTGCCTCGTCATGACGAACCAGCCCCATCAGGTAGACGACCCCGTTTTCGGTGGTGACCCGAATGCGATCGGCATCAATGTTCTCGCTGGCTGCCATGCGGGTCCGGATCTTCGAGGTCAGCCAGGTGTCATGAAGGCGCTGCCCCGTGGAGGTATTGGCCGCCACACTGAGCTCGTTGCGCACATCATGGACAGCCTCGACATCGCGGGCCAGCCGGGCCGCCTGCTGTTTTGAGGCGGCATCAGGCACCTGACCGGTCAGCAGTACCCGGGTATTGTAGACATCAACGTTGATATGGCCGGTCGCCAGTGACTGGTTGTCGTTGATGCGTTGCCAGAGTGTCCGGGCGATGCGCTGGTCCTGCTCGACCACGTAGTCGGGCCGAAAGCCGTAACCGTGTTCACCGGTGATGGTCGAGCAGCCGGCCAGCGGTATCAGTGCGATCAGGCAGGTCAGTAGCAGCCGCTGTAGCATGGTGTTCCTCATGACTAGTCATCACTGCCGAACAGCTGGTGGTCGATGAGATCGCACAGGCAGTGCAGTACCAGCAGGTGCACTTCCTGAATGCGGGCAGTGGTGGTGGCGGGAACGCGGATCTCGCAGTCTTCCTGACCCAGCAGCGAGGACATGTTGCCGCCGTCGCGTCCGGTCAGGGCGATGACGCTCATTTCCCGATCGTGAGCGGCCTGGATGGCCTGCACCACATTGGCGGAATTGCCGCTGGTGGAAATGGCCAGCAGGATGTCGCCCGGCTGCCCCAGTGCCCTGATCTGCTTGGAAAAGATGTCATTGTAGCTGTAGTCGTTGGCGATCGAGGTCAGCGTCGAGGTATCGGTGGTCAGCGCCAGCGCCGGCAGGCTGGGGCGCTCCCGCTCGAAGCGATTGAGCAGCTCGGAAGAGAAGTGCTGACTGTCACCGGCGCTGCCGCCATTGCCACAGGCCAGAATCTTGCCGTCGTTGATCAGGGCCTGAACCATCATCTGACTGGCGGCCTCGATGAAGGGGGGCAGCACTTCGCTGGCGTAGGTCTTGGCGTCAATGCTGTCGTTGAAGTGATGCAGGATACGTTCCTGGAAATCCATGACAACTCACGATGAGGTTGTGGGCTTGATGGCGCTGATTCAGAAGGCGTCGAAGGCCGCCCTGATCCAGTCGAACTCCAGCGCTTCCGGCGTCCCGGTGACGCCGACCACGTCGAATCGACAGGCGCATGATAACCGCTCGCGGGCCAGATAAAAACGCGCGGCCTGCACGATGCGCCGCTGCTTGGCCGGGGTGACGGACTCCACCGCCGAGCCGTGATGGCAATCCCGTCGGTAGCGGACCTCGACAAAGACGAGCGTGTCACCGTCGCGCATGATCAGGTCGATCTCGCCGCCACGGGCGTGCTGATTGCGCGCGATCTCGCGCAGCCCCCGTTCACTCAGCCAGCGCGCCGTCAGAAGTTCGATATCATGACCATGACGGCGACGCTGGGCCGGCGGGCGTGTGCTCACCGGGAGAGCTCGGGAGTCAGGCCGGAGAGTCCCGGCAGCCCGGGCTCCCCGTTGCGGAAGACCGCCCAGGGGAGGGTGCGAACGATGCGACCGTCATCGCGTGGCTGCAGGGTGCCGGTGGCGCCCTGCATGACGTTGTTCGATGTGGCCTCGAAGATCGGCAGGCGCCGGGCCAGCTCGAAGGCATCCACGCCCATGGCCTGCAGCTTGAGCAGTCCGGGATTGCCGTCGTTGCCCTGCAGCAGCTGCTGGCGGGTGGTGGCGAACGGTACGGCATCGGCACCTCCGGCAGCCACATCCGGAATCTGCCAGGGGATATCGACGAACTTCACGTCGTCGAGGTCACTGTCCAGCCGCGGCTGCGGGGTCCCCTCGTAGACGTGCGAGGTGGCATAGACCGGCAGGTCGCCGGCATAGAGGTATTCCAGGGTCGGCGGGATCTGCCGGGCATAGTCGGGGAGGGCCAGCAGAAACAGCATGTCAGGCTTCTTTTGACCGGATTTGAGCAGGGTGCGGGTGCTGTCGGCGACCGACCCCTTCGGATCATAGTTCACGATCGAGGCGATTTCCCCGTTCTGCTGCTGCCACTGATTGCGGAAGGCATCGAGCACCCGTGCTCCCCAGTCATTGTCGGGCACCATGATGCCGGCCTGCGAATGACCGTCGAGGCGGGCACGATGAGCGGCCTGACGGGCCTCATCCTCTGCCGATAGGCCATACTCGTAGAGTCCGGCGGCACTGTTGTGCTCATGGGTGCCGTAGTTCAGGGCGAGGGTCGGGATCGGCACGTCGCTGCGTGTTTCGAGCTGCGAGACCTTGCTCTTGTCGAGCGGTCCGATGACAACCTGGGCGCCATTCATCATCGCCTTGCCATAAAGCGACTGCAGCGTGCCGTCGGCAGTGTCGTAGAAGGAGAGTTCGGGTACCTGCTGACCCTGTGAGCGGGCCACCTCGACGCGCGAGCGCATGCCTTCACGCAGGGCGTCGGCCACCGTGGAGAGCGGGCCGCTCCGGGGCAGGAAAACGGCGATACGCTGCACCTCCTTGCCTTCCAAGGCCTGCAGCTGGGTCAGGTCGGTCGGCAGTCGTCTGGCGGCGGGGTGCTGCGGATTGGCCTGTCGCCACTGCTGCACGGCATCGAACAGGCCGGCAATGTTGCCGCTGCGGTCGCGCCTCAGCCGCGCCAGTTCGACCCAGCCCTGTGCCAGGGCGCCGCTCCGGCTTGCCACTTCGCCGAGCTGACGGGTGTCCAGGCGCGAGAGCTGCTGCCAGATGGTGTCGTTCAGCGCCGTGTTGTCAGTGTCCCGCTGCAGGGCGATCAGGGTCAGTGCCGCCGTGCGGGCATCGCCCTGCATGGCCTGAGCGAGCCCGCGGCGCTGGCGCAGCGTATTGCGATCGTCCGACTCGAGCGTGAGCCCGCTTTCGTCGACCAGGGCAGTCGCCTGCAGGGCGCTGGCAGGATCATCCTGGTCAAGGGCGAGCCGGGAGGTCAGCAGCGCCCAGGCAATGCGATTGCTGTCATCGAGCTGCTGCTGGTCGAGGTTTCCGGCGACGCTCAGCGCCTGCGCGTTGTTACCCTGGCGTGCTAGAATCTGCGCCGCCTGCAGCCGGGTCGCCGCGGCCTGGGCACCCTGCTGCTGTCGGGCCTGCTGAAGCAGGGTGTCGGGGGAAGGACCGCTGACGCGATCCACTATCGAGGAGGTGCTGGCGCAGCCGGCCAGCGCCAGGGTCGCCAGCATGACGCCGGTCATGCGTCGCAACGAGGTGCGCATGGGTCGTGTCCCCTTGGTCTGCCTTGTCCATGGCGGCGGGGCCGCCGTCCTGTCCCGACCATTGAGCCGCGGACAGGCTCGGTACGTATTCGGCGCAGTGCCGGCACACCATTGATGTACCTGCTGCCGTCGGCAGGCTCTTTGTTTCAGTCAGTTCAATCAGGGAAAACCGACCATGTCCGAACCTGGTGAGGGCGCATTGTACGTGGTTGCCACACCGATTGGTAACCTCGATGATCTTTCTGTCCGCGCCGGCGAGGTGCTGGGCCGGGCCGATCTGATTGCCGCCGAGGATACCCGCCACAGTGCCCGGCTGCTGGCGCACCTCGGCATCCGGGCAAGCCTGCTGTCGCTGCATGAGCACAACGAGGCGGCACGGGTCGAGCGGCTTCGCGAGGCGGTGGCGGCGGGGCAGCAGGTGGCCCTGATCAGTGATGCCGGAACGCCGCTGATTTCCGATCCCGGCTTTCGTGTCGTTCGCGAACTGCGGGATGCCGGGTTGCCGGTAGTGCCGGTTCCCGGCCCCTGTGCACTGGTTACGGCACTGTCGGCGGCGGGTCTGCCCACCGATCGCTTTCTGTTCGAGGGCTTCCTGCCGGCCCGCTCGGGCGCGCGTCGCAACCGGCTGGAGGCCGTATCGGAGCTGCCGGTCACGCTGGTGTTCTATGAGGCGCCGCATCGGATCAGGGCCCTTTTGGAGGATGTGGGCGTCGTGTTCGGGGAGCGTGAAGTGGTTGTCGCCCGCGAGTTGACCAAGACCTTTGAAACCTTTCTGAGCGGTAGTGCCGGGCAGCTCGTCGAGCGCATGGCAGCCGACAGCAACCAGACCCGGGGCGAGTTCGTGGTGATGATCGCCCCGGCGGCGGAGCGCGCCCGGGAAACGGTGGCCTCGCTTGCGGCCGAACAGCTGCTCACGACCCTGCTGGAGGAGGGCGTGGGCAGCAAGCAGGCGGCCGCTATCACGTCGCGTCTGATGGGGGGGCGCAAGAGCGACTGGTATCAGCGTGCCCTGACGCTGCAGGGGCGCTGAGCGTGACATCCTGTAACGCCTGTCAGCCCCCGTCATGACGCGGCGCAATAAAATCGTCTGCACACTTGGACAGGCGTGCAGGCACTGATATTCTTGCGCGCTTGGGAGTCGGCCGGACAGTCGCTGCCGAACCCGCAGGGTTCGGGGGAGGAAAGTCCGGGCTCCGCAGGGCAGGATGCCAGGTAACCCCTGGGCGGCGCGAGCCGACGGAAAGTGCAGCAGAGAGTAGACCGCCCAAGCAGCGCATGGCGCTGCCGGCAAGGGTGAAAGGGTGCGGTAAGAGCGCACCGCACGCCTGGCAACAGGTCGTGGCAAGGTAAACCCCATCCGGAGCAAGACCGAATAGGAACCCGATGGTGTGGCCCGCACCGGGTTCGGGTAGGTTGCTTGAGGCATTCGGTGACGAATGTCCCAGAGGAATGACTGTCCTCGACAGAACCCGGCTTACAGGCCGACTCCCTCCCTTTTGATTACAGGCATTACGTTTTTACAGCTCGCGAGTCGTTCATGTCCCGACAGCCACGCGCCGATCAGGCACGCGCGCATGCCAGTGTCCTGCTTGAAGGTGCGGTGGACGCACTGATCCATGATCCTCGCGGTGCCTACCTGGATGGCACCTTTGGCCGTGGTGGCCACAGCCGCGCCATTCTTTCCCGTCTCGCCCCCGAGGGGCGGCTGCTGGCACTCGATCGCGACCCTGAGGCCTGTGCCGCGGCCGCAGCCATCGACGATTCACGCTTTGCCATCGAGCGCACCGCCTTTGACCGACTGACAGACGCCGCCGATCGGCATGAGCTCCATGGTGCGCTGTCCGGTATCCTGCTGGATATCGGGGTCTCTTCTCCCCAGCTGGATGATGGTGAGCGGGGATTCAGCTTCATGCGCGATGGCCCGCTGGACATGCGCATGGACCCGGACAGCGGCGAGAGTGCAGCCCGGTGGCTGTCCCGCGCCGGGGAGCGCGAGATTGCCGACGTCTTCAAGCGGCTCGGCGAGGAGCGTTTTGCCAGGCGGCTGGCGCGCGCGGTGGTCGAGCGGCGTCAGCAGGCTCCGATTACCCGCACCGTCGAGCTGGCGGAGCTGCTCAAGGCTGCCCATCCCGCCTGGGAGAAGGGGCGCCACCCCGCGACCCGGGCATTTCAGGCCATCCGCATTCACATCAACGATGAGCTGGGGCAGCTGGAGCGGGCGCTGACAGCCGCGCTCGAGGCACTGGCGCCCGGCGGCCACCTGGTGGTCATCAGCTTTCATTCGCTGGAGGACCGGCTGGTCAAGCGCTTCATTCGCGACCAGTCCCGGGGGGATGCCCATTTGCCGCGAGGCCTGCCGCTGCGCGAGGATCAGCTGAACCGTCGGCTCGAGCCGCTCGGCCGGGCACGTTATCCGAACGAGGCCGAAGTGGCGGACAATCCCCGTGCGCGCAGTGCCGTCTTGCGTGCCGCCCGCAAGCTGGATCGGGAGTCATCATGAGCGAACGCGCCGGCCGATCCGCTGTCTCTTCCAGAGGTCGTCGCGCCATGTCGCGCTGGGGGCGCTGGCCGTTCAGTTTCCGCTTCAGGTACGGGCATGCCATCATTGCTGTCCTGATCCTGGCGGTGGTGCTGAGCGCGGTGGCCTCCATCGCCAGTGCTCACCTGACCCGGGTGCAATACTCCCGGCTGCAGCACATGGAGAGTCGTCACGATCAGTTGCAGGCCACCTGGAGTCGACTGTTGCTGGAAGAGAGTACCTGGTCGACGCCGTCACGCATCGAGAACCTGGCGCGTGATCGGTTGTCCATGCATGTCCCTGATGTCGATAACACCCGGGTCATGCGTCCATGAGCGAGCGCAATACTTCCAGGCGTCGTGGCGTCAACGAACGCCGCGGGCAGCCTCCCGGTAACGGTGGTGCGCCGCGTTCGGCTGCCAGCCATGTCAGCGCCGCCCCCCAGTGGCGCTTTCGCTTCATGGTGGCACTGGTGCTGCTGGGAATGCTGGTCCTGGCCGGCAGGATCGTCTATCTCCAGGTGCTGGATCACCAGTTCCTGCAGGGCCAGGGGGATGCCCGGACGCTGCGTACCGAAAAAATCGATGCCCACCGCGGCATGATCGTCGACAGCGAGGGCAGCCCGCTGGCGATATCGACCCCGGTCATCACGCTGTGGGCCAACCCCCAGCAGCTGCCGAAGGATCCCGTGCAGCTGACCCGGCTGGCCCAGGCGCTGGACGAGCCCGCCTCGAAGTTCATTGATCGCGTGCAGCGCTATCGCGACAAGGAGTTCATGTATCTCAGGCGGGAGGTGACGCCCAAGCCGGCCAACCGGGTGCTCGACATGGACATTCCGGGCGTTTACGGCCGGCATGAGTACAAGCGCTACTATCCGGCCGGTGAAGTGGTGGCTCAGCTGGTCGGCATTACCAATATCGATGATCACGGCCAGGAGGGGCTGGAGCTGGCCTACGATCGCTATCTCAGCGGGACGCCCGGCAAGCGCCGGGTGCTCAAGGACCGGCGCGGCCATCTCGTGCGCGATCTTCACCTGATCAAGGAGCCTCACCCCGGAGGCGAACTCAGGCTGTCGCTGAATCTGCGCATCCAGTACATGGCCTACCGCGAGCTCAAGGCTGCGGTACGCGAGCACCGGGCCGAGGCCGGTACGCTGGTGATGATGGATGCTCGTACCGGTGAGGTGCTGGCGATGGCCAGCTCTCCCTCCTACAACCCCAACAACCGTGCCAACATGAATGCTGCCGGTCTGCGGGCAAGAGGGATCACCGATGCCTTCGAGCCCGGTTCGGTAATGAAGCCACTGGCCATGAGTGCCGTCCTTCACACCGGCAAGTACACGCCGCAGAGCATCATCGATACCAGTCCGGGCTGGATGATGGTGGATGGCTATACCATTCGCGATGTGCGCAATTTCAAGACACTGACGCTGACCGGGGTGATCACCAAGTCCTCCAACATCGGCATGACCCATCTGGCACTGGCGCTGCCCGAGGACACGATCTGGAACATGTACAACCGGATGCATCTGGGTCAATCGCCGCAGCTGGGCTTTCCGGGGGAAGCCTCGGGGAGCCTGCCGCCACCCTATAACTGGTCGAAGGCGAAGCGGGCCACCATGGCCTATGGCTATGGCGTCTCGGTCTCGGCGCTGCAGCTGGCGAGTGCCTATACCACCATCACCAACGATGGCAAGCGGGTGCCGCCGTCGCTGGTCGAGCTCGACCAGCCGCCCGAGGGCGAACAGCTGATCACACCGAAGACGGCTCATGAGGTACTGCGCATGATGGAGACCGTGGTGGGGCCCTATGGCGGTGGCTCGCGGGCGCAGGTGGATGGTTACCGGATCGCCGGCAAGACCGGTACCGTGCGCAAGGTCGGGGATTCCGGCTATCAGACCAAGGCCTATCGCTCCAATTTCGTGGGGATCGCGCCGGTGAGCAACCCGCGCATCATTACCGTCATCTCCATCGATGATCCCAAGGGGGAGGAGTATTACGGCGGACTGGTGGCTGCACCGATCTTTTCACGGGTTGCCGGCAAGGCACTGCGCATGCTCGATGTGCCCCCCGATGAACAGACCCGCACCGATTGGAAATCGCCGAAGGAGCGGGTCAAGGCGGCCCGGGCAGCCGGCGCAAAGGAGGTCCCTGAACCATGAGTAATCCCCATCCCGCCACGCCGCTCACCCGGGCGCTGGCCCGCCTGTGGCCGGAGCAGGCCTGGCCTGCGCTCGCGCCCGGAGCCCGCCTGAGGCTGGATTCAAGGCGGGTCGAGCCGGGCGACGTGTTCGTGGCCTTCCCGGGGACCCGGGTCGATGGACGCGACTACATCCTGCAGGCGCTGGAAAACGGCGCCGAGCTGGTGCTGGCACATGCGCCCTGGCCCTTGAGTGACGATATCGTGGTGGTCATCGAGGCGCTGGATGCCCGGGTCGGCCGGCTGGCAGCGCTGGCCTGTGAAATACCGCCCTCGGTCGAGCAGATCGGCGTGACCGGCACCAACGGCAAGAGTTCGGTCACGCACTATATCGCCGCGCTCTCGGAGCTGCTCGATCGGCCCGCTGGTGTGGTGGGTACCCTGGGGGCCGGTCGTCCGGGGCAGCTGGACGAGGCCGGGCTGACCACCCCGGATGCCATTGCCCTGCAGGAAACGATCCGCCGACTGGCGGATCAGGGCGCAACCCGGGTTGTGCTGGAGGCCTCCTCGCATGCGCTCGATCAGCAGCGCCTCTCCGGCTGTCACCTGCGTGCCGGGGTATTCACCAATCTCAGCCGTGATCATCTCGATTATCATCGCAGCATGGCAGCCTATGCCGCGGCCAAGGCCCGGCTTTTCCAGCGCGAGGAGCTGGAACTGGCAGTGGTCAACGGCGATGATCCGCTGGCGAAGCTGATGCTGGCCGGGGTCGGTGAGCACGTCTCGGTACTGCGGGTGGGCAGCGGGGACAACGCCGATTTCCGGGTCGGTCACTGGCAGCCGCACGGCACCGGTCTGCAGGCCGAGGTAATGACGCCGGAAGGGCCATGGCAACTGGCGCTGCCCCTGATGGGGCGCTTCAATCTGGATAATGCACTGCTGGCGGCGGCTACCCTGTACGGCCTGGGCACACCGCTGGCCTCGCTGAAGACGGCGCTTTCCCGCCTGACGCCGGTGCCGGGGCGAATGCAGCGTCTGAGCATGCCCGGTGCGCCGGTCGCGGTCGTGGATTATGCCCATACCCCGGATGCGCTGGAGAGTGCCCTGAGTACGCTGCGTCCCCATGTCGAAGGTCGACTGTGGTGTATTGTCGGCTGTGGCGGCGATCGGGATGGTGGCAAGCGCCCGCTGATGGCCGCCTGTGCCGAACGCCTGGCCGATTGTGTGGTGCTCACCGATGACAACCCGCGCAGCGAGGCGCCGGCTGCCATTCGTCATGCGATGCGCGAAGGGCTGAAAGCGCCGGAACAGGCCCGGGAGATCGGCGATCGGGGGGAGGCGATCCGCACGGTGCTGGCAGAGGCCGAGGCCGGGGATATCGTGCTGATTGCCGGCAAGGGGCATGAAACCTGGCAAGAGATCGATGGCGTTCGCCATGCCTTCAGCGATCCGGATACGATCAATGAGTTCTGGCAGTCACGGCAGGTCGGAGAACGAAGTACATCATGAATAACGCTCTCGGGACGGATACCCTGGCCGGCGTGGCGGCCGAGCTGGGTGTTGACCTGTCCGATGACGGGGCAGGGCATCTTGCAGTGCAACGTCTCACCACCGATACCCGTCAGCTCGAGCGGGGCGATCTGTTCCTGGCGCTGCGTGGTGAGCGGTTCGATGGTCATGAATTCCTGCAGACGGCATTCGAGCGGGGGGCGGTAGCGGCCATTGTCGACCAGCGGGACGAGCGGGTCAGTGACCTGCAGCAGCTGGTCGTGCCCGACACCCGGCTGGCGCTGGGGGTACTGGGTGCCGCCCGACGACGACAGTGGGGCAGGGAGCTGGTGGCCATTACCGGCAACAGCGGCAAGACCACGGTGCGCGCCCTGACCACATCCATTCTTGAGCTGGCCGGGCATACGCATGCCACCCGCGCCAACCTCAATAACGATATCGGTGTGCCCCTGACCCTGCTGGAACTGGAAGCCGAGCATCAGCGGGCAGTACTGGAGCTGGGCGCCAACCATCCCGGCGAAATTGCCTGGACCACGGCCCTGTCGCGCCCCGATGTGGCAGTGATTACCAATGTGACCGGTGCTCATGTCGGCGAGTTCGGTGGTCCGGGACATATTGCCCGGGCCAAGGGGGAGATCCTGGCGGGGCTGAGTCGGCAGGGAGTGGCGGTGCTCAACCGCGATGACCGTTTCTTTGCCATCTGGCAGCGACTGGCCGGTGAAGCGACGCTCATCGATTTCGGGCTCGACCAGCGTGCCCGGGTGCGGGCCCGCGATATGGTCTGCGATGCGCTGGGGCGATATGCTTTCACGCTGGTCATCGACGGGCAGGACTGCGGTCGTGTGCAGCTGACCCTGATGGGGCGTCACAACGTGCTCAATGCGCTGGCCGCTGCCGCGGCGGCGCATGGTCTCGGCATCGAGCCTGCCCTCATGTGCCGTGGCCTGGAAGAGGCCGAGGCGGTGGCCAGGCGCATGGTGGTGGTGCCCGGCCCGCGCAACAGTCGGCTGGTGGATGACAGTTACAATGCCAATCCGGGCGCCGTGAAGGCGGCCCTGGACACCCTGGCGACCCTGCCCGGACCGCGCTGGTGCCTGCTGGGCGCCATGGGCGAGCTGGGCGGTTACAGTGATCGCGCACATCGCGAGGTCGGTGAGCATGCCAGACAGCTGGGCATCGAGGTGCTGGGCACCGTGGGCGAGCCGGCGCGGGTGGCTTGCGACGCCTTTGGTGAAGGTGGCTACCACTTTGAACAGTGGTCGACGCTGGCGGATTTCGTGCGGGAAAGGCTGCCCGAGAATGCCAGCGTCCTGATCAAGGGATCGCTCAGTGCCGGCATGGATCGTCTGGTGAGCGCGCTTCGAACCGATACAATCAGGTGATTGCTTTAGATGCTGCTATTCATTGCCGAGTTACTGGCAAACTTTCAGGATGCCTTCGACGTTTTCGGTTATCTGACGCTTCGCATGGTGCTGGCGACACTGACAGCCCTGCTGCTGTGTCTGCTGATCGGCCCGTGGATGATTCGTCGTCTGGTCGAGCGCCAGATCGGTCAGGCGATTCGCGACAATGGTCCGCAGTCGCATCTCTCCAAGGCCGGGACACCGACCATGGGGGGTGCCATGATCCTGATTTCGATTGCCGTCTCCACCCTGTTGTGGGGGGATCTGGCCAGTCACTATATCTGGCTGGTACTGCTGGTAACGCTCGGCTTCGGTGCCATCGGCTGGGTCGATGACTATCGCAAGGTCGTGGAGAAGAATCCACGCGGGCTACCAGCGAAGTGGAAGTATCTGTGGCAATCGGTGATCGGGCTGGCCGCCGCCGCCATTCTCTATTCAACCGCTGCAGCGCCGGTGGAAACCAGCCTGATCGTGCCCTTTTTCAAGGGGATCGTGGTGCAGCTGGGGCTCGGCTACATCCTGCTGACCTACCTGGTGATCGTGGGCAGCTCCAATGCCGTCAACCTGACCGACGGGCTCGATGGGCTGGCGATCATGCCCACCGTGCTGGTGGCGATGGGGCTGGCGGTATTCGCCTATGCCAGCGGCAATACCCGGTTTGCCGAGTATCTGCATATTCCCTTCGTGATGGGCGCCGGTGAAATGGCGGTCTTCTGCGGTGCCATCATCGGTGCCGGGCTGGGCTTTCTCTGGTTCAATACCTATCCGGCGCAGGTGTTCATGGGCGATGTCGGGGCGCTGGCGCTGGGTGCTGCGCTGGGCGTGGTGGCCGTGGTAGTGCGCCAGGAGATCGTGCTGTTCATCATGGGTGGAGTCTTCGTGGTGGAAACACTGTCCGTCATGGTCCAGGTCGGTTTCTACAAGATGACCGGTCGACGCGTCTTTCGCATGGCACCGCTGCATCATCACTTCGAGCTCAAGGGCTGGCCGGAACCTCGGGTAATCGTGCGCTTCTGGATCGTGACAGTGGTGCTGGTACTGCTCGGTCTTTCGACACTGAAGATTCGCTGACATGAATGATGAGGCCATGACAGGCAGCGTTGACGCGCCGGTACTGGTCATCGGGACCGGCCTGTCCGGATGTGCCATCGCCCGTCACCTGCATCATCTGCGCCAGCCCTTCGAGCTGGCCGATACCCGTGAAGCGCCACCGGCACTGGCGGAGCTGCAGGCCGCCTATCCGGAAATCAGCGTGCATTGCGGGCCGCTCGAACAGCTCGAGCTGGAGCGCTTTTCCGAAATCGTGCTGAGCCCGGGCATCGATCCACGCCAGCCGGCCCTGGCTGCAGTGCGTGGGCGCATCATCGGCGAAATGGCCCTGCTGCGCCGGGCACTGGATGCCATGACCCGGCCGCCGCTGCTGGTGGCGATTACCGGCTCCAACGCCAAATCGACAGTGACCACCCTTGTCGGGGAGATGGGGCGTGCCGCGGGCTGGTCGATCGCGCTCGGCGGCAATCTCGGCATGCCGGCACTGGATCTGCTGAGTGAAACGCCGGATGCCGAGGCGCTGGTGCTGGAACTCTCGTCCTTTCAGCTGGAGACGACGCCGCGGCTGGCCGCCGATATCGCCTGTCACCTCAATCTCAGCGAGGATCATCTCGATCGTCATGATGGCCTCGAGGGCTATGCCCGTGCCAAGCAGCGCATCTTCGAGGGGGCGAAGCAGGCCGTTTACAATGCCGATGATCCTGCTACCCGGCCGAATAGCGCGATCGGCAGTGCCACAAGTTTTACCCTGGGCGAACCACTGGCCAATCAATGGGGGCTGCAGCAGCAGTCGGGTCAGCTGATGCTCTGTCTGGGCCGTGAGCCGATCATGGCGGCTGCCGACATCGGGATGCCGGGTCGTCACAATCTGGCCAATGCGCTGGCGGCGCTGGCGATCGGTGAACGGGCCGGATGGTCGATGGATGCCATGCGAAAGGTGTTGCAGCGTTTTACCGGGCTGCCGCATCGTGCCGAGCAGGTGGCCGTGCGGGATGGCGTGCAGTGGATCAACGATTCCAAGGGGACCAATGTCGGGGCGGCCCTGGCGGCCATCGAGGGCATTGGTGCCACACTGCCGGGCCGGCTGATCCTGCTTGCCGGCGGAGTAGGCAAGGGGGCCGATTTCACGCCGCTGGGGCCGGCGATGAACCGTCATGGCAGGGCGGCCATCGTGTTTGGACGGGACGCCGAGCTGCTGGCCGAAGCGCTGACCGGTCATGTGCCGGTCGCCCGCGTTGAGACGCTCGAGGCCGCCATGACGCAGGCCCGACAGCTGGCCGAGGCCGGGGATGCGGTACTGCTGTCGCCGGCCTGTGCCAGCCTCGATCAGTTCGCCAGTTACATTGCCCGTGGCGAGGCCTTCAGGGCCTGGCTCGGACGTCATCCTGCACCATCTGCCGGAGACGCCTGATGAAGTCGAACCTGCGACTCGGGGAGCGCTCGTGGTCGGAGCGGCTTTCCACCGACCATCACATGCTGGACAGCTGGCTGCTGCTGCCGCTGATGGCACTGCCCATCATCGGCTGGATCATGGTGACTTCGGCTTCGACCGAAATTGCCAGCAGCCAGACCGGCAGTCCCTGGTATTTCAGTATTCGCCATGGCGTGTTCGTGTTCGCGAGCCTGATCGTGGCGCTTGCCGTCATGCGCTTCCCGGTGACGCTGTGGCGCAGCAACGGGCCGGCGCTGCTGATGCTGGCCATGATCCTGCTGGCGCTGGTGCTGGTGGTCGGCAACGAGGTCAATGGCAGCCGCCGCTGGATTCCGCTGGGGCCGATCAACATTCAGCCCTCCGAGGTGGCCAAGTTCTGCATGGTGATCTATGTCGCCGGCTACATGGAGCGTCATCTGACCCGCCTGCGACGCAGCTGGTGGGGCTTTCTGGCACCGCTGTCGATCACGCTGGCGCTGGGCGTGCTGCTGATCCTGGAACCCGACTATGGTACCACCGTGGTGCTGCTGGCGACCGCCATGGGCATGCTGCTGCTGGCGGGGGCCTCGCTGTGGCGCTTTTTGCTGCTGCTGTTCGCCGTGGTGGCACTGGGCGCCTTCATGGCGATCTCGGAACCCTATCGCATGCAGCGCATTACCGGCTTTCTGGATCCCTGGGCGAATCAGTACGGTACCGGCTACCAGCTGACCCAGGCGTTGATTGCCTTCGGTCGCGGTGGCTGGACCGGGCTGGGGCTGGGCAACAGCGTGCAGAAGCTGTTCTTCCTGCCCGAGGCACATACCGATTTTGTCTTTTCCGTGCTGGCCGAAGAGCTGGGGGTCGCGGGGTCGCTGACGGTCGTGGGCCTGTTCGCGTTGCTGGTCTATCGCGGCTTCCGGGTCGGGCGGGTCGCAGAAGAGAACGGCCAGCTGTTTGCCGCCTATGTGTGTTACGGGTTTTCGCTGATCATCGGTGGCCAGGCGTTCATCAATATTGCCGTCAATGCCGGCATCCTGCCGACCAAGGGGCTGACCCTGCCACTGCTGAGCTATGGCGGTTCGAGTCTGCTTACCAGCGGTGCGATGGCCGGCTTGCTGTTGCGTGTCGATGGCGAAAACCGCGGGCGCCGACGCGCCTCGCGCAAGCGTCAGCAGCATGCTGATCAGGAGGGGGCGTCATGACCACGACGGCGACTCCACGGCGTGTCCTGATCATGGCCGGTGGTACGGGCGGGCATGTCGTGCCGGCGCTGAGCCTGGCGAAGGCCCTGCAGGCCGAGGGCATTGAAGTCCACTGGCTGGGGACGCCCCGGGGAATCGAGAACACGCTGGTGCCCGGGGCCGGACTGCCGCTGCATCATGTCAGCGTCGCGGGGCTGCGGGGCAATGGCCTGGCCGGCTGGCTGAAGGCACCCGGGCGACTGGCGAAGGCCGTGGCTG
Source organism: Kushneria sinocarnis (assembly GCF_003633775.1). GTDB lineage: Bacteria > Pseudomonadota > Gammaproteobacteria > Pseudomonadales > Halomonadaceae > Kushneria > Kushneria sinocarnis. Next base: position 129,229 of record NZ_RBIN01000006.1, on the reverse strand, counting down.
AAGCGCGTCGCCTGATGCGGGAACTCGATATTCGCCTGGCAGTCGGACTGGGAGGCTTTGCCAGTGGTCCGGGCGGGCTGGCGGCGCGACTCTACGGCGTGCCGCTGGTGATTCACGAACAGAATGCTGTGGCCGGCCTGACCAACCGCTGTCTGGCCCGGCTGGCCCGGCAGGTCTATGCCGCCTTTCCGGGGGCCTTCCCGGCGGCGGTACGTGCCGAGGTGATCGGCAATCCGGTGCGTCCCGAAATCGCCGCGGTAGGCGCCCGGCCGCGTGAACAGCACCGTCTGGAAGATCGCCCGTTGCATGTGCTGGTCATGGGCGGGTCGCTGGGCGCGCTGGCACTCAATGAGCGGCTTCCCGAGGCCATGGCCGCACTGGCGCCCGGCAAACGACCGGTGATCCGCCACCAGGCCGGCCGTGACAAGGAGCAGGCGACCCGGGAGCGCTATGCCGCCGCGGGGGTCGAAGCGGAAGTCAGCGCCTTCATCGAGGACATGGCGGCATGTTACGACTGGGCTGATCTGGTCATCTGTCGCAGCGGTGCGCTGACCGTGACCGAACTGGCGGCGGCGGGCAAGCCTTCACTGCTGGTGCCCTTTCCGCATGCGGTGGATGATCACCAGACCACCAATGCTCGTTACCTGGTCGATGGAGGCGGAGCGCGCCTGATCCAGCAGCGTGACATGAGCGTGGAGGCCCTGCACGCCCTGCTGGCGGAACTGCTGGAGCCATCGGTTCTGGCCGACATGGCGCATCGGGCCCGACAGCGGGCTCAACTGGAAGCGGTCACGATCATGACCCGTGGTTGTATGGAGATAGGCTTTGAGCATTGAAACCCGTGCCCGCAGCGGCATGCGCCGTATTCGAGGCATTCATTTCGTCGGCATCGGTGGCGCGGGCATGTGCGGCATCGCCGAGGTGCTGTGCAATCAGGGGTTTCGGGTCAGCGGCAGTGACCTGAAGGAGTCACCGGTCACGGCCCATCTGCGTCAGTGCGGCGTGCGGGTCACCATCGGCCATGACACCGCGAATGTCATGGATGCCGACGTGGTGGTGGTCTCCAGTGCCATCGATACCACCAATCCCGAGATCAGCTGGGCCCGCGAACACCGGATCCCGCTGGTACGTCGCGCCGAGATGCTGGCGGAGCTGATGCGCTTTCGCAACGGGATTGCAGTGGCCGGTACCCATGGCAAGACCACTACCACCAGTCTGACGGCCACCCTGCTGGCCGAGGGCGGCCTGGATCCGACCTTCGTGATCGGCGGTCGTCTGACCAGTGCCGGTACCAATGCCCGGCTGGGGGAGGGGGAGTATCTGGTGGCCGAGGCCGATGAGTCGGATGCCTCCTTCCTGCATCTTCAACCCATGACCGCGATCGTCACCAATATTGATGCCGATCACATGGGCACCTATGAGGGGGATTTCGTTCGCCTGCAGGATACCTTTCTGGAATTCCTGCACAATCTGCCCTTCTATGGACTTGCCATTCTCTGTCTCGATGATCCCATCGTGCGCGGACTGCTGCCCCGGGTACAGCGTCAGTTCGTGACCTATGGCTTCGATGAGCAGGCCGACTATCGTCTCGAGAACTTCCGTCAGCAGGCCGGCGAGGTGCACTTTACGGTGCGGCGGCCGGATGATCATGCGCCGCTTGATATCCGGCTCAACATGCCCGGCGAACACAATGCCCTCAATGCGCTGGCGGCGATTGCGGTTGCCACCGATGCCGGAGTGGAGGACGAGGCCATCATGCGGGCACTGGCGGGCTTTGCCGGAGTGGGGCGGCGCTTCCAGGTGCAGGGGCATTACCGGCTGCCGGTCGGCCGGGTGCCCGCTACCGGTGGTCTGTCCGCGGAACAGTCGGTAATGCTGGTGGACGATTACGGTCACCACCCGCGTGAAGTGGAGATGGTGATTCGTGCCATTCGTGCCGGCTGGCCACAGCGCCGGCTGGTCATGCTCTATCAGCCGCACCGCTATTCGCGCACGCATGACCTGTTCGAGGATTTCGTGCGGGTCCTTTCCGGAGTGGATACCCTGCTGCTGCTGGATGTCTACAGCGCCGGCGAAACGCCCCTGAAGGGGGCCGACAGCCGGACCCTGGCAGGTTCGATCCGACAGCGGGGTCAGATCGACCCCCTGTTCGTGGAGAGTCGTCAGGCGCTGGCTACCCTGCTGGGCAATGTGCTGCTGCCGGGCGACATTCTGGTCACCCAGGGGGCCGGGGATGTCAGCGGCATCAGCATGGCGCTGGCAGGGTGTGAGCTCGACTTCGAGCGGCTGGAGCTGTCATGACTGCCGCGCCATGGCAGTTGTCGCCTGCTGGACAGGGCAGGGCGGCCCCGTACGCATGGTGTGGTGACGGGATCCCTCATGGCGAGTAGTACTTCCAATCGTCTGCTGGGGCTGATCCTGATCGTGGCGCTGCTGGGTGCAGGAGGGCGTACCCTGTGGCTGTGGCTGGATACGCCGATCGAGCGGGTATCGATCCGCGGGGATCTGAATCATGTGTCGGCGCGCTATCTGCAGCAGCGTCTGACACCGCTGATCCAGGGGCAGACCTGGCTGTCGGTGGATCTGGATCGCATGCGTCAGGGCGCAAGGGCGATCCCCTGGATCCGGGATGCGAAGGTGACCCGACGCTGGCCCGATGCCTTGACCTTCGAGCTCTACGAGCAGCGCCCGGTGGCCTGGTGGAATGACGATTCGCTGCTCAACAGCGAGGGCGAGCCCTTCCGGGCCGGGCCGATCAAGCAGGTGGGCGAGCTGCCCAACCTGGCCGGCCCGCAGGGCAGCGGGCCCGAGGTGCTGGCATGGCTCGATCAGCTGCGCCAGAAGCTTGCGCCGCTCGATGTCAGGGTGACCCAGCTGCGTCTGGAAGCCCGCGGTGCCTGGCGCTTTCAGCTCAATGACAGTTTCTGGGTCATGGTCGGACGTACCAATAGTGATGATCGCCTCAAGCGATTCATGACTGCCTGGCAGCGCGGGCTGAGCGAACGGGCGGGGGATCTTCGCTATCTTGACCTGCGCTATCCCAACGGTCTGGCTGTTGCCTGGCATGGCCAGAGTGCGCCGGTGGAGGATGGTGACAATAGCGAGCAGTGACATTGATGATAATTGCCGGTTGGCAACAGCTGTAACTTTATGTATTAGGAGCAATACGGGTATTTCTTTCGCCTGGAAATGGCCGTATTCTCGGTGAAGCTTTTTATGTCCCTGCGTCAGTGCTATTGCGGTCTTTGCAAATGACAACGGGAAGCCTGATGCACGCTTCAGAAATGATCGATCAATAGGGAGTAGGCCCGACCTATGGCAGGACAATCCAACGCTTCCAATATGGTCGTCGGGCTGGATATCGGAACGTCCAAGGTCGTGGCGATTGTCGGTCAGCCGACCGACGATGGCGGTATGGAGATCGCAGGTATTGGCTCACATCCTTCCCGCGGGATGAAAAAGGGCGTGGTGATCAATATCGAATCTACCGTGCAATCCATTCAGCGTGCGGTCGAAGAGGCCGAGCTGATGGCAGGCTGCGATATACACTCGGTTCATGTCGGTATTGCCGGCAGCCATATCAGTTCCATGAATTCCGATGGCGTGGTGGCCATCAAGGAGCGCGAGGTAACGCCTTCCGATATCGAGCGGGTCATCGATTCCGCCCGGGCGCGCGCCATCATGGAAGGGCAGCGCATTCTCCATGTGCTGCCCCAGGAGTATGCCATTGATGCCCAGGAGGGCATTCGCGAGCCGCTGGGCATGTCCGGGGTTCGCCTCGAAGCGCGGGTGCATCTGGTCACGGCTGCGCTCAATGCGGTTCAGAACATCGAGAAATGCGTTCGTCGCTGCGGTCTCGAGGTCGATGACATCATCCTCGAACAGCTGGCCTCGAGCCACGCCGTGCTGACCGAGGACGAGCGTGAACTGGGCGTGTGCATGGTCGATATCGGTGGCGGAACGACCGATATCGCGGTGTTCACCGAGGGGGCCATCCGGCATACGGCGGTCATTCCCATTGCCGGGGATCAGGTTACCAATGATATTGCCATGGCCCTGCGCACGCCGACCCAGTATGCAGAGGACATCAAGGTCAAGTACGCCTGTGCACTGACACAGATGGCCAGCGGCGATGAGCTGATCAAGGTGCCCAGTGTCGGGGATCGTCCGGCCCGGGATCTTTCCCGGCAGGCCCTTGCCCAGGTGGTGGAGCCGCGTTACGAGGAACTGTTTACCCTGGTGCGCGAGGAGCTGCGTCGTAGCGGCTACGAGGATCTGGTGGCGGCCGGCATCGTGCTGACCGGCGGTACCTCGAGAATGGAAGGCGTTGGTGAGCTGGCGGAAGAGATCTTCCACATGCCGGTCAGGATTGCCTGTCCCCAGAATGTACGCGGACTGGCGGATGTGGTACGCAATCCGATTTATTCCACGGGCGTGGGTTTGTTACTCTACGGCATGAATAACGCATCACACTCGCGTGGAATTACCCAATCGCGCGGGGAAGAGCATTCTCGACGCGGTCACTCCGAGCGCCATATGACGGATTCCCTGCCTTCGGCACTGTCGCGGATCCGGGGCTGGTTCAGGGGAAATTTCTGATGAGGTCGCGCCAGGCGCGATCCGGGAGATGGGTATTATGTTTGAGCTGGTAGATAACGCACCCTCCAGCAGCGCAGTTATCAAGGTGATCGGCGTTGGCGGCGGCGGCGGTAATGCCGTCAACCATATGGTCGAGAGCAATATCGAGGGCGTCGAGTTCATCTGCGCGAACACCGATGCGCAGGCCCTCAAGCGTGTTGCAGCCAAGACCGTACTGCAACTGGGCAGCGAGATTACCAAGGGACTGGGCGCCGGCGCCAATCCCGAGGTCGGTCGTCAGGCTGCCATGGAGGATCGTGAACGCATCTCCGAGCTGCTCAATGGTGCGGACATGGTCTTCATTACCGCCGGCATGGGCGGGGGCACCGGTACCGGCGGGGCGCCGGTCGTGGCCCAGGTAGCCAAGGAGCTGGGGATCCTGACCGTGGCGGTCGTGACCCGGCCGTTCCCGTTCGAGGGGCCCAAGCGTCAGCGTGCAGCCGAGGAGGGCATGAAGGAGCTCTCCGAGCATGTGGATTCGCTGATCACCATTCCCAACGAGAAGCTGCTGACCGTTCTGGGCAAGAGCGCCAGCCTGCTTACGGCCTTCAGCGCGGCCAACGACGTACTGCTCGGTGCCGTACAGGGCATCGCCGAGCTCATCACTTCGCCGGGGATCATCAACGTCGATTTTGCCGACGTTCGTACCGTGATGTCCGAAATGGGCATGGCGATGATGGGTACCGGTTCGGCGACCGGCGAGAATCGTGCTCGCGAGGCTGCCGAAAAGGCCATCCGCAGTCCGCTGCTCGAGGATATCGACCTCAACGGCGCACGCGGGATTCTGGTCAACATCACTGCCGGCCCCGACCTGTCGATCGGCGAATTCAATGATGTCGGTGCCACGGTACAGGAGTTCGCTTCCCAGGATGCGACCATCGTGGTGGGTACCGCCATCGACATGGAAATGAGTGATGAGCTGCGGGTGACTGTCGTGGCTGCCGGCCTTGACGGTCGCGTCGAACGCTCCGGGCAGCGGGAAACCCAGAGCGTGCGCGGTGAACAGGCGGATTATCGCAAGCTGTCACAGCAGCCGGCGGTGGCGCGTCAGCAGCAGCGTGAAAAGGAGCAGGCGCGCGAACAGCAGGCTTCCCGCGACAAGCGTCGCAAGTCCCAGGAGATGGATGACTATCTCGATATTCCTGCCTTCCTGAGACGCCAGGCTGACTGAGCCGGCGTCTGCCATCTCATGAGCCGGGACTCCGCCTGCGGGGTCTCGCTCGTTTTTGCATGATACTAACAAATGAACACTGAATATCGAACAGTGTTCGTTGTTGTTGTGGCAGCCAGCTGTTATTATGCAAACATTCGTTTGAATGCTTTCCTGCGTGGCAGCGAACCTATGATCCGTCAAAGAACTCTTCAAAACATCATCCGGGCAACCGGGGTTGGCCTGCACTCGGGCAAGAAGGTCTATCTGACCCTGCGACCGGCACCCATCAATACCGGCATCGTGTTCGTGCGTACTGATCTGGACCCGGCAGTCGAAGTGCCGGCTCATCCGAACAACGTGCAGGACACCACCATGTGTACGGCGCTGTCCGTGAATGGTGCCCGAGTGGCGACCGTGGAGCATCTGATGTCAGCGCTTGCCGGGCTCGGCATCGATAACGTTCGTGTCGAGCTGAGCGAGCCCGAAGTGCCGATCATGGATGGCAGCGCCGGCCCCTTCGTGTTCCTGATCCAGTCGGCCGGTATTGCCGAGCAGGAAGCGCCGAAGCGCTTCATCCGCATCCGGCGCGAACTGACGGTGACCGATGGCGACAAGTGGGCCAGCTTCCGACCCTATGACGGTTTCCGGGTTGGCTTCACGATCGATTTCGACCACCCGGTGTTCGAGTCGCAGAAACAGTCGACCAGCGTGGACTTCTCTACCACTTCCTTTGTCAAGGAAGTCAGTCGCGCACGTACCTTCGGTTTCATGCGGGATCTGGAGTTCCTGCGCTCGCAGAATCTGGCCCTCGGGGGCAGTCTGGACAACGCCATCGTGGTCGATGAGTACCGGATTCTCAACGAGGATGGCCTGCGCTACGAGGATGAGTTCGTGCGCCACAAGGTGCTGGACGCCATCGGCGATCTCTACCAGCTGGGGCACAGCCTGATCGGCGAATTCCGGGGCTTCAAGTCCGGCCACGGGCTTAACAATCAGCTGGCCAGGGCGCTGCTCAGGCAGCAGGATGCCTGGGAGATCGTGACCTTCGAGAATCGCGAAACCTCGCCGATTTCCTATTCCGAGCCCGCCATGGCCTTGTAGTCCGACCGACGGATCGAACGCTTGCCATCAGGCGCCGGCATCAGCCGGCGCCTTTTTCGTTGCTGCCCGTGATGGCCCCTGCGTTGTGCGAGCTGCCGCTCAGGAGCTGTCGGGGTTGCGATCGCCGTGGCTGGCGAGCCGCTCCAGCGCCCGGCGCAGATGGCGATCACTGGTATCGCTGGCGCACATGCGCAGCTGCTCGGCGGCCTCGGCGGGCAGATGACGGGGCTGGTGCACCGGCTGGTAGAGGGGGCGGATGGGACGTACCTTGAATTGCAGTCCCTGCAGGGTTTCCAGTCCGCGGATCTGGTTGAGCAGCGTCAGCAGACGGCGCTGCTCGAAGCGCAGCCAGGTCAGCCAGACGGCACGATCGGTGATCAGGGTCAGACGGCCCTCACGATAGCCGCCGACGGCCACATGACCGTGCAGCTCTTCGGGGAGATGAGCATCGAGTTGTTGCTGTGCCTCGGCCAGCAGTTGTGCCGTACGAATCAGCGGGGCGAGGGTGCCCTGGTGAGTGAACAGTTTTGCAGCGGACTGGGCTCGTCCGGCTTTAGCCTTTATACTCATGGGCTTGCTTGCTGCACCGGGTTCAGGTTCCACTCAATCTACCATGTCCGATGGTTTCAAAGACAGTATGACCCGCTCCGATGGTATGGTGCGTCCGCGCCGTTATCCCATGCCTCGCTGGTGGCTGGCCGGATTGCTCATCGGTTGTCTGCTGCCGATCGGGCTGGGGCAGGCACGATTCGAGCTGGTGACCGACCGACTGTTTCGTATCTGTTTTCATACACCGGCGGCCATTCGCGCCGTTTCGCGGCGCCGGGTAGCGCAGCGCTGTCGCCGTTTTCCGCTGCGCCGGCAGCCACCGTCATGCTGTCGCCTGATTTCGCCGCGTCGTGCTGCCATGCATGTGCTGCCCATGACCGCCGGCAGCGACTGCCTGTGTCGTCGTGGGCCGCCACTCGTTTCGTGAAGCCTGTCATTTTTCGAACCGAGTTACGTCATTACAGGACATTTTTCGATGTTGAACACACTGGTACGCAAGCTGGTCGGCAGCAAGAACGAGCGCGAAGTCAAGCGCATGCGCAAGAGCGTCGAGCGCATCAGTGCCCTGGAGTCCGATCTTCAGGCATTGAGCGACGCCGACCTTCAGGCCCGCACGCAACAGTTCCGCGATCGACTGGCAGGAGGAGAGAGCCTCGACAAGCTGCTGCCCGAAGCCTTTGCCACTGTGCGTGAGGCCAGCCAGCGGGTCATGGGCATGCGTCAGTTCGACGTGCAGATGATCGGCGGTATCGCGCTGCATGAAGGGCGTATCGCCGAGATGAAGACCGGTGAGGGCAAGACGCTGGTGGCTACCCTGGCCGTCTACCTCAACGCGCTCTCCGGACTCGGCGTGCACGTGGTGACCGTCAACGACTATCTCGCGAGTCGTGATGCCGACTGGATGCGGCCGCTTTACGAGTTTCTCGGGTTGAGTGTCGGGGTCATCTATTCCGGCCAGAATGCCGATGAAAAGCGCGCTGCCTACGGTGCCGACATTACCTACGGTACCAACAACGAGTTCGGCTTCGATTACCTGCGCGACAACATGGCGTTCTCGCTCGAGGACAAGGTCCAGCGCACGCATCATTACGCCATCATCGATGAGGTCGATTCGATCCTGATCGACGAGGCGCGTACGCCATTGATCATCTCGGGTCCGGTGGAAGAGGACACCAACCTCTACAATGTCGTCAATCGACTGGTGGGCGAGCTGCACCCCTGCGAGGATGAGGAAGACCCCGATTCCGGGGACTTCACCATGGACGAGAAGCAAAAGCAGGTCGAGCTGACCGAGCGTGGTCACCAGACAGTAGAAATGGTGATGCAGCGCGAACAGCTGCTTGACGATAACGAATCCCTCTATGCGGCCCAGAATCTCGGCCTGCTGCATCACGTTCATGCCGCACTGCGCGCCCGTCACCTGTTCCATCGTGACGTCGACTATGTGGTCAACGAGGGTGAGGTGATCATCGTCGACGAACACACCGGTCGTTCCATGCCCGGTCGACGCTGGTCCGAGGGACTGCACCAGGCGGTTGAAGCCAAGGAGGGAGTCGAGGTTCAGAAGGAGAGTCAGACGCTCGCCTCGACCACCTTCCAGAACTATTTCCGGCTCTATGACAAGCTGTCCGGGATGACCGGTACGGCCGATACGGAAGCCTTCGAGTTTCAGCAGATCTATGGTCTGGACGTGCTGGTCATTCCCACCAATCGGCCGATGGCGCGCCAGGATCTCAATGATCTGGTCTTCATGAGCACCACCGAGAAGTACGAAGCGATCATCGAGGACATCAAGGAGAAGATGGCCGGAAATCGCCCCGTGCTGGTGGGGACGGCCTCGATCGAAAGCTCGGAGATCCTCTCCGAAATGATGCGCAAGCAGCAGGTGGCGCACAACGTGCTCAATGCCAAGCAGCATGCGCGCGAGGCGGATATCATCGCCCAGGCGGGGCGCCCCGGGACGGTGACCATCGCCACCAACATGGCAGGTCGTGGTACCGACATCATGCTGGGCGGCAGCTGGAAGAACGAGGTGGCTCAGCTCGACAACCCCTCCGAGGAGCAGGTAGAGGCGATCCGTGCCGACTGGCAGCGTCGTCATGATGCCGTACTGGAAGCGGGTGGCCTGCACGTGATCGGCTCGGAACGGCACGAGTCAAGGCGCATCGACAACCAGCTGCGCGGCCGCTCGGGGCGTCAGGGCGATCCGGGCTCGACCCGCTTTTTCCTCTCCCTCGAGGATAACCTGATGCGGCTGTTCGGCTCCGACCGGGTGCAGCGCATGATGGGGGCGCTGGGGCTGGAAAAGGGCGAAGCCATCGAGCATCGCATGGTGTCCAATGCCGTCGAGCGGGCCCAGCGCAAGGTCGAGGGACGCAACTTCGACATCCGCAAGCAGCTGCTCGAATACGATGACGTGGCCAATGATCAGCGCCAGGTGGTCTATGATCAGCGCAACGATATCCTGGCGTCCGATGATATTTCGGAAAACGTGCAGAATCTGCGTGTCGAAGTGCTCGATTCCGCCATTTCCGACTTCGTGCCACCCCAGAGCCTGCCGGAGCAGTGGGACCTGGAAGGTCTGGAGCAGCATTTGCGTCAGGAGTTCGGTCTCGATGCGCCGGTAACCCAATGGGCCGATGAAGACGGTTTCCATGAGGAGGTCCTGCGCGAGCGGCTGCAGGAGCAGTTGCGCAAGTCCTGGGCCGAGAAGGAGGTGGCTGTTGGCCCGCAGATGATGCGGCGCTTCGAGAAGCAGGTCATGCTGCAGGTGCTCGATACCCGCTGGAAGGAGCATCTGCAGGCGATGGACAACCTGCGCCGTGGCATTCACCTGCGCGGTTACGCCCAGCGTAACCCCAAGCAGGAGTACAAGCGTGAAGCCTTCGGCCTCTTCCAGACCCTGCTTTACAACATCAAGTCCGACGTGGTGCGCATTCTTTCCCATGTGCAGGTGCGCCAGCAGAATGAGGTCGAGGAGCTCGAGCGCGAGCGTCGCGAGTCGCTGGCACGCGAGCAGGCCAGCAGTGCCATGAGTCGCGAGGATGAAGCGCTGGCCGCAATCGAGGAAGAAGCCGAAACGCCACTCGACAGCGAGGCAGTGGCTGCTGCCGGCGAGGCTGCCGAGGGTGGTCAGCAGACGGTACGTCGCGATGCCCCCAAGGTAGGGCGTAATGATCCCTGCCCGTGCGGTTCCGGCAAGAAATACAAGCAGTGTCACGGACAGCTGAGCTGATCAGCGCTCGGTGACCGGCCCGGGGAGAACACGATGGCCACAGGTGAAGCCCGCTTTCCGGAAATGCCCGAAATCGCCGGTGTCCGGCTGGGCACCGCGATGGCGGGAATCAAGCGGCCCGGCCAGCGGGATCTGGTCGTGGTCGAAATCCGCGACGGGGCTCATGTCGCGGCCACGTTTACCCGCAACGCCTTTCGTGCCGCGCCGGTCTGTGTGGCACAGCAGCATCTGGCGCAGGCCGCGCCTCGCTATCTGCTGATCAATACCGGCAATGCCAACGCCGGTAATGGCGAGGCCGGCATGACCGCTGCACGGGACTGCTGTGCGGCGCTGGCCGAGCGGGTCGAGGTGCTGCCCTCGACCGTGCTGCCCTATTCGACCGGCGTGATCGGTGAGCCATTGCCGATCGAGCGCATTCGCGGAGGACTGGACGGCGCGCTCAGTACTCTGGATGGCAGCGGCTGGACGGCAGCGGCCGAGGGTATTCTCACCACCGATACCCGCCCCAAGGGGGCAACGAGGCAGGTGGCGCTGGAAAAGGGGACGGTCACCATCAACGGCATCGCCAAGGGTGCCGGCATGATCCGGCCGAACATGGCCACCATGCTGGCCTTTTTGGCTACCGACGCCGATATCGAGCAGGGCCTGCTGGAGCAGCTGCTGCGGGAAGGCGTGGAACGCTCCTTCAATCGGATCACCATCGATTCCGATACTTCAACCAATGACGCCTGTACACTGATCGCGACCGGCGCGGGGGCGGCCCTTGACGGTGACGGGGATATCGCGGCATTCCGGGAGGCACTGACCATGGTGCTGCTGGAGCTTTCGCATGCCATCGTGCGCGATGGTGAAGGCGCCACCAGGTTCGTCACCATTGCCGTCGAACAGGCGCGCAGTGAAGACGAGGCGCTGGAAGTGGCCTTCAGCGTAGCGCACTCACCGCTGGTCAAGACTGCGCTCTACGCCGGTGATGCCAACTGGGGCAGACTGCTGATGGCCATCGGCAAGGCCCCGGTCGAACAGCTGGAGGTCGAGCGGGTGGGGCTTGATATCAACGGCGTCACCATTGCCGAAAACGGGGGCCGCGCTGCGAGCTATACCGAAGCGGCAGGGGCGGCCGAGATGGCGCAGGAGGATATCGTATTGACCATTCGGCTCGGCCGGGGCGAGCAGGCCGCCCGGGTCTGGACCTCCGATCTGTCGCACGATTACGTTTCAATCAATGCCGATTACCGCAGCTGAGCGGTCGTCCGGCGTCATCGGCGTGCCCGGCACGCCCGAATTTCACAACAGTTCAATCAGGCAGGTAGAGCGGGATCATGCCGAAAAGACGGGTGCATGTCGCAGCAGCGGCTATTTTCAATGAGCGGGGACAGGTACTGATTGCCAGGCGCCCCTCGATTGCCGATCAGGGTGGTTTGTGGGAGTTCCCCGGTGGCAAGCTGGCGCCGTTCGAAACCGGTCTGGAGGCATTGCGGCGCGAACTTGCCGAAGAGCTGGGCGTGACCATCGGCCGGGCGCAGCCCCTGATCCGGGTGCATCACGAATACCCTGACAAGCATATCCTGCTTGATGTCTGGGAGACCCATGATTATGAGGGGGAGCCCTGGGGCCGGGAGGGGCAGGCAGTGCGCTGGGTCGAGGTCGGTGATCTCGAGCGCTATCCGTTCCCTGAAGCCAATCATCCCATCATTCGGGCGGTCATGCTGCCTCGCCATTACCTGATTACCGGTGAGGAAGAGGATGAAGCACGCTTCGAGCAGAAGCTCGACCGGGCCCTCGAGGAGGATGGCATCAGGCTGGTACAGCTGCGGGCGAAGACGCTGGTAGACGAGCGCTGGCAGCAGCGTGCCGAGCAGGCGCTGGCGCTCTGTCGCAGGCATGGCGCGCGGCTGATGCTCAATGGTGATCCGGCGCTGCTCGAGCAGGTGGATGCCGATGGCATTCATCTGACCAGTACGCGTCTGATGGGGCTCGATCGACGCCCCATTGCCGCGGACAAGTGGCTGGCGGCTTCGACCCATGATCAATCCCAGGTGAATCAGGCTGCCCTGATAGGGTGTGACTTCATTACCCTGTCGCCACTGCGTGAGACACCGAGTCATCCGGGTGCCATCACCATGGGCTGGCACGATTTCCAGAAGCTGGTGGAGCATGCTGTCATGCCGGTTTATGCCCTGGGCGGCGTGACCCGGCATGACTGCGATCGTGCCCGCGCCGTGGGCGCGCAGGGCATTGCCTCGATCCGGGATTACTGGTATCCCGAATGAGCAGGGCCAGCGCGTGTCTGCATCGCTCGGCCTGAAAGCTCAAGCCATGCAGGCATGCCCGCGGGCGGGATGCTTTACGGCATTCCTGCCACTGCGGCCGGTTCCGGCCGTGTCACTTGTTCGATCCCCCGCCGCGTTCGAGCTGATCGATCAGACTGTCGAGATTGGCTTCATCCATCGCCGGCTCGCCGGCGATGCGGTGGGATTCATCGGCCCAGGCGCCGAGATCGATCATCTTGCAGCGTTTGGAGCAGAACGGACGCCACGCGCTCTCGGTTGACCAGACGACTTCACGGTTGCAGTGCGGGCAGGTAACGATCGGCTTGCCCTCGGCAGTTTTACGGCTCATGGCATACTCTCCGGTGTTGGTCCTCGGAACGCGCAGGGTGGGCGTGTCGCACTTGTGGTCACACCCCCGGCTGCATTTCGCGAGCGAGCTGTCGATACCGGCCATCGAGTCGCTCGATCCGGGCTTGCATTTCCTGTGTGGTGCCGCTGTTGTCGAGGACATCATGCGCAGCGGCAAGACGCTGCGCGCGGGGAAGCTGGGCGGCAATGATGGCCCGGGCCTGTTCGCTATCAATGCCATCACGCTGTCGGGTGCGTGCCAGCTGGGTCTCCTCGTCGACATCGACCACCAGTATCCGGTCCACCAGCCGATACTGATCGGTTTCCAGCAGCAGGGGGGAAACCAGCAGGGCATATTCCGTTCCGCCCTGGCGAAACCCTTCCAGCCGGGTCACGATGCGCTCGCGTATGAGTGGATGGGTGATCTCTTCCAGTTTCCGCCGCTGCACCTCCTCGCTGAAGATGCACTGTCGCAGCCGGACGCGATCGAGCTGGCCCTCGGAGGTGATCATCTCCTCGCCGAACTGCTGCCGGATCCTCTCCAGCGCGGGCTCTCCGGGGGCCACGATGTCACGGGCGACGTCATCGGCATCCACCCAGGCGGCCCCGAGTTCGGCGAAGGCGCGCGCCACGGTACTCTTGCCCGAGGCAATGCCACCGGTCAGACCCACGATCAGCACTGGCGCTCTCCTTTGACATGATGACAGGTATTGGCGCTGGGCAGTCTACAACCCCAGTACACTCATGTAAGCCGCTGTCAGCATCGGGCCGTGCAGCAGCATCAGCCAGCCGGCAATGACCAGAAAGGGGCCGAAGGCCAGCGGCTGTCCGCGGGTGCCGGGACGCCGCAGCTGCAGTCCGATGCCATAGATTGACCCCAGCAGCGTGGCAATGACCAGTAGCGGTGGCAGCGAGGGCCAGCCGCACCAGGCGCCCAGCGCGGCCAGCAGCTTGAAGTCGCCCTGGCCCATCCCTTCGCGCCCGGTGAGCAGCCGGAACAGCCAGTAAAGGGACCATAGCACCAGATAGCCGGCCAGCGCGCCAATGACCGAGTCTGCAAGCCCGGAAGGTGCGAAGACCAGATGATAAAGCAGGCCGCCCCAGAGCAGTGGCTGAGTCAGGATGTCCGGCAGCAGCTGGGTGCGCAGATCGATCACGGCCAGTACCAGCAGGACCAGGCAGGCGGCCAGAAGGGCGAGACTGTCGAGGCCCAGGCCCTGTTGCCAGATGACCGCCAGGGTGAGCAGCAGGGTGGTCAGTTCGACCAGGGGATACTGGGGACTGATCCTGCCCTGACAGTGGGCACAGCGGCCACGCCGCTTGAGGTAGCCCAGAAGCGGGAGGTTGTCGTGCCAGGCGATGGGATGCTCGCAGTGCGGACAGAGCGAGCCCGGGGTCAGCAGATTGAAGCGGGGCAGTGATTCGCCGGGCAGTTCCAGCGCGTCACGCGCCTCGGCGCGCCAGCCGCGCATCAGGATCACCGGCAGTCGCGTGATGACCACATTGAGAAAGCTGCCCAGGGCCAGCGCCACCAGCAGCAGTACCGTCAGTACCGGCCAGGGCGGCAGCATCGTCAGGGATGTCAAGAAACAATCTCCGCAGCGAAGGCAAATGACTCGGACGCTGTCCGAGTGGCGTTGTCATGACAGGGCATCGCTCAGATGGCGCTGCCCAGTTCGAATACCGGCAGATACATCGACAACACCAGACCGCCTACCAGCAGGCCCAGCACCACGATGATGAAGGGCTCCAGCAGGGAGGTGAGGGTGTCCACGCGATTTTCCACTTCGGTTTCGTGGAATTCGGCGACCCGGTCGAGCATATCATCCAGCGAGCCCGCCTCTTCACCGATGGCCACCATTTGAAGCGACATCGATGAAAAAAGGCTGGTGTTGCGCATGGCGATGTGCAGCTGCTGCCCGTTATTGACGTCGGCTCGGATGTCATTGACAGCCCGGGCAAAGACCTGATTGCCGCAGGCTCCGGAAGCAGTCTCGAGCGCCTCCAGCAATGGTACGCCGGCAGCGAAACTGGTGGAAAGGGTACGGGTAAAACGGGCGATGGCCGATTTTTCCAGAATGCCGCCAATGACCGGCAGCCTGAGAGAGAGGCGACTCAGCTGCAGGTTCAGCACGGGTGAACGCCGCAGGATGAAGCGCAGCAGCACACCCGCCCCCAGCAGGACAACAAGACTCTGGAACCACCACGCCTGTACCGTTTCCGAGAGCCGAATGGTGAGTTGGGTGGGCATGGGCAGCTCGGCACCGAAGCCCGAGAACATGGTCTCGAACTGAGGCACCACCTCGACCAGCAACAGAACGGTAATACCGATCCCCACGCCGATCACCGAAACGGGGTAGTACATCGCCTTCAGGACTCGCGCGCGCAGTACTTCCAGCCGTTCCTTGTAGAGGGCGATCCGCTCCAGCATCCGGTCCAGGGCACCAGCCTGCTCACCCGCGGCTACCAGGTGGACGAACAGCTCATCGACGTGTCCGGGGTGCCTGGCCAGAGCGCCGGAGAAGCTCATGCCACCGGAAACATCCTGATACAGGGTTTCGATGAGATGGCGCAGTGCCGGCTGGGTGGTGCTGTTGGCGACCGCCGTAAAGGCCTGCAGCAGGGGAATACCGGCATGGATCATGGTGGCCATCTGGCGGGCAAAGAGGGTGATGTCACGGCTGCGAATGCGATTGCCGAAAACGGGGAGTGAACGCCTGCGGCTCAACCTGCGTACGCTGATGCCCTGCTGGGCGAGATGGCGCCGGACCTCGCTCTGGTCGCTCGCGACCATCTCGCCCTGGAGGCGTTTGCCACGGGCATTGCGTCCCTGCCATTTCCAGACCGTAATGCGGGGGTGTTCCTTCGCTCGTGTGCGGGCGAACCCCGTACGCGATGTCATGGCACTGTTTTCCTTTAGTGGCTGGTGACCCGGTTGATCTCTTCAAGCGTTGTTTCACCCGCCATGACCCTGCGCAACCCGCTGCGACGCAGACTGTCATGGCCCTCCCGACGGGCCTGGTCGGACAGCTCCAGGGCACTGACTTCCTGCATGATCAGCCGGCTCATGACCGTGGACACCGGCATGACCTCATA
This sequence comes from Kushneria sinocarnis, assembly GCF_003633775.1. Classification (GTDB taxonomy): domain Bacteria; phylum Pseudomonadota; class Gammaproteobacteria; order Pseudomonadales; family Halomonadaceae; genus Kushneria; species Kushneria sinocarnis. The sequence continues at coordinate 112,839 of NZ_RBIN01000006.1, read as the reverse complement.
GATACCCAGACGGCCATGATAGCCATTGGTACAGCGGTCACAGCCCTGCGCCCGGTAGAGGGTGGCCTGTTCGATCTCTGCGTCGCTGGCGCCGGCCTCGCGCAATACCTGGTCGGGCACGGTGATCGGTTCGCGGCAGTGCTCGCACAGTCGGCGGGCAAGACGCTGGGCGATGATCAGGGAGACCGAGCTGGCGATGTTGAAGGCGGCCACCCCCATGTTGCGCAACCGCGTCAGGGTTTCGGCGGCGGAGTTGGTATGCAGCGTGGAGAGCACCAGGTGACCGGTCTGGGCCGCCTTGACCGCGATCTCGGCGGTTTCCAGATCGCGGATCTCCCCCACCATGACGACATCCGGATCCTGACGCAGAAAGGCGCGCAGGGCACTGGCGAAGTCGAGGCCGATGCGTGGCTGGACATTGACCTGATTGATGCCTTCAAGACGCAGCTCGACCGGGTCCTCGGCCGTGGCAATGTTGCGCTCTTCGGTATTGAGAATATTGAGGCCGGTGTAGAGCGTGACCGTCTTGCCGCTGCCGGTCGGACCGGTTACCAGAATCATTCCCTGCGGGCGGGCGAGCGCGGTCTCGTAACAGGTCTGCTGCTCGGGGTGAAAGCCCAGTGCCTCGATGCCCAGCCGGGCTTCGGCAGCATCGAGCAGGCGTAGCACGACCTTCTCTCCTGCAAGCGTGGGCAGCGTGTTGACACGAAAATCGACGCTGCGTCTTGTCGAAAGGCGCATCCGGATATTGCCGTCCTGGGGCAGGCGCCGCTCGGAGATATCGAGGCGTGCCAGCACCTTGAGGCGAGCGGTAATCCGGCTGCGCAGGCCCGTGGGCGGGCGGGCCGCTTCGATCAGCAGCCCATCGATGCGAAAGCGGACCCGGAAGCTGGTCTCATAGGGTTCGAAATGAATATCCGAGGCGCCGCGTCGGATGGCATCGAGCATCAGCTGCTTGACGAAGCGCACCACCGGCGCATCGTCGTTGTCGCTGATGGCGGCATCCACGCTTACGCTCTCCTGGTCCTCTTCCAGGTTCAGCTCATCCAGCGAATCACCGTTGCCCAGCAGCGCCATGGCACCATCGTCGTGCAGTTCCAGGTACTGCTCCAGCGCGCGGGCGAGCTGATCCACCGGGGCCAGCACGGCTTCCACCGAGAGCCCGGTGCTGAACTGCAGCTCATCCAGCCCGGGCAGCGCGGAGGGGGCGTCCACGGCCATGACCAGCCGATGCGGATGGCGGGCCAGCGGCAGGGCGCCGAGACGGCGCAGCAGACCTTCGCTCATGCCGGTCATGTCCGGCAGATGGGTGACCGGAATCGCTTCCAGATCGACACAGGCCAGGCCGTACTCCCACGCCGTGGCCAGGGTGGCATCACGCGCCGAGACCAGCGCCTCACGGGTGACGTAATGCAGCAGCGGGCACTCCTCGGCATCGGCTGCCTCCTGCGCTTCGCGGGCAGCGGCTTCATCCAGCAGACCATCCTCGACGAGGCGGCGCGCCAGTCCGCGCAGCGATGATGGCGAGGTAACGAAAGTCTCGGGCATGGGGATATCCGACCGGTTCGGCGAATGGTTCCCCATGGTTATCGGCCGGCTGCCGGTATCGCTAAAGCTCGGGCCCGCATGGCCGTTACCTGAGGATGGACGCCGGTGGCAGCGCAGCATATTGCCCTCGGTATTATACCGTTATCCTGCTGTCACTCATTGTTGAGTGGCGGTGATATGCCGAGCACAGGGGAAGGGATTGATGAAACGCAGTCAGGGTGGTTTTACGCTGATCGAACTGATGATCGTGGTAGCGATCATCGGCGTGCTCGCGGCGATCGCGATTCCGCGCTATCAGGATTATGTGGCGAGATCGGAAGTGGCTTCCGGTCTTGCCACTATACGTGGGACTCAAACGGCAGCGGAAGAAAGAATTCTGAATGGTCAGGAAATCAGTATTACTGAAAATGATGCTGGATTCATCGGCCTGACAAGTGAAGAGGTGAATCTGGGGACACTCACGGCATCTTCAGATAAAGAAACAGGAACAGGTACCATTTCGCTGGCCTTTGATAATGCCAGTGCTCAGGTGAATGGCAACAGCATCTCGCTGGAACGCTCAGACAACGGAGTATGGACGTGTTCGACGGATGTCCAGGCCTCCTTCATTCCCAAAGGCTGTAACGGGCCAGATGGTGGGGACGAGCAGCCCGATAGCTGAATTCGAAAGCCGGCTGGTGCCGGCTTTTTCATTATCTCTCAATACAGCGCCTTTTCCTCTTCCACCACTTCCTTGAGTACTTCCAGGAAGAGCTTGTCCGCCGGTGTATGCTCCCTGGCATCCTGGGGAATCTTGACGCTGGTGGCCCGGGAGATTTCATCGGCGATTCTGGCATCGGCGTCGCGTTCGCCAAAGTGGGCGCGCGCCACTTCCATCGAGCGGTTGAGAATGTCGAGGTCCTGCAGCAATTTCTTGATGAAGCCGCGCAGCTCCTGAATCTCGCGGTTGAGCTGGATCTCGCTGCTCATGTCCGGGCTCCTCTGTTTGTTCGGGATGATGATGCCGACGATAGCACAGCGCCGATGGCAAGCAGGAGCCCCGGTGGCCCTTGCCTGGTATGGCGCATCATCCGGCATGAAAACCGGTTGCCGGCAGTGGGCGAAATATGCCGCTCTGACCCCCGGCTGACCATCCGATAATGCCTTCACCATTCAGCTGGTCGTGATGTAACGCTAGAATGCCGCGCTTGCAACGGGCGCTGCCTGCCCGTTATCGACAGCCAATGGATTGAAGGTCCCATGCCCCGCGACAGTGATCCCCAGCCTGCCTCGCACGCTACTCCCGATGAATCGCCGCAGCCGACACCGCTGCTGTATGGTCTCGAGGATCGGCCCCGCCCACTGCCGCTGCTGCTGGTGGCGGCCCAGCATCTGATGGCGATCATCGTACCGATCATTACCCCGGCCCTGCTGATCTGTCAGGCCCTGCAGGTGCCGGCACGCGATACCGGCATGATCATCTCGATGTCGCTGCTGGTCTCGGGGCTGGCGACCTTCGTGCAGTGCTGGCGGCCCGGGCCGCTGGGTTCGGGGCTGCTGACCATTCAGGGCACCAGTTTCAATTTTCTGGGGCCGATCATCGGAACCGGTACGGCAATGCTGCAGGGCGGCGCTTCGGTGCCGGGTGTGCTGGGGGCGATCTTCGGCACCCTGATGGTGGGCTCCTTCGTGGAGATGGGGCTGTCGCGCATCCTGCCGCTGCTGAGGCGGGTCATCACGCCGCTGGTGACCGGCATCGTGGTACTGCTGATCGGGCTGACCCTGATTCGGGTAGGGCTGGTCAGCATGGGCGGGGGGCAGGCCGCGTTGAACAGCGATACCTTCGCCACCGCGGACAACCTGCTGCTATCGGGGAGCGTGCTGGCGGTGATCGTGCTGCTCAATCGCTCGCGATCGGCCTGGGTGCGAACCGGCGCGATCATTATCGCACTGCTGGTCGGCTATGCGCTGGCGGCCTGGCAGGGTCGGCTGTCGTTCGGGGAGCTGACGGATCAGCCACTGTTTCAGTGGCCGCTGCCGCTGCACTATGGACTGGATTTCTCGTGGAGCCTGTTCATCCCGCTGCTGGTGATCTATGTGGTGACTTCGCTGGAAGCCATCGGGGATATTACCGCCACCAGTTCGATCTCCCGCGAGCCGGTCGAGGGAGAGCGCTGGATGCGACGCATTCGCGGCGGGGTGCTGGCCAACGGGTTCGGCTCGCTGGTGGCCGGTGCGCTCAACAGCTTTCCCAGTTCGACCTTTGCCCAGAACAACGGGGTCATCCAGCTGACCGGGGTGGCGAGCCGTTATGTCGGCATGATGGTGGCGGTCATGCTGGTGATTCTGGGGCTGCTGCCTCCCGTCTCCGGGGTGATCCGTCAGATGCCCGAACCGGTGCTGGGCGGGGCCACCATCGTGATGTTCGGTTCGGTGGCGGCGGCCGGAATCAATATTCTTGCCGGGGTGCGGCTGGATCGCCGGGCACTGCTGATTCTGGCCATTTCGCTGGCGATGGGGCTGGGCGTCGCACAGGTGCCCCAGTTTCTTCAGCACCTGCCGGATGTCGTGGCCAATGTGTTCTCTTCAGGGGTGGCCACCGGGGGTTTGACCGCCATGATACTCAACCTGGTACTGCCGGAAGAGCCATCATCCTGAATGAGCGGGCAGCCCCGGTTGCACGCCCCGGGATTACCGACACGTGTGTCATCACTCGGGGCTGCGTCGGGCGGTGCGAGGGCGTATAGTGACTCGGCCCGATCGCCGTGGCGCGGCCGATGGGGCACGATACCGACTGTCAGGGGAAAATCATGTCGCGCCTGCTTTCGCTGCGCCGCCCCACCGGCATCGGGCCGGTATTGCGCATTCTGGCCGTGCTGTTGCTGGTGCTGGCAGCGATCATGCTGCTGCCGCTGGTATTGCTGATTCTGGAGCACAGCGCCGATGTCATGGCCTTTGTGGTGGCCTTCGGCATTACGGTCGGCGCTGCCGGGTTGCTGCTGTTCATGACCCGGCATGTTCCGGTCGAGCTGCGTCCGCGGCAGATGTTCATTCTGACCACCTCCAGCTGGGTGGTGCTGTCTGCCTTTGCCAGCCTGCCGCTGATGCTGGGGGCGACGCATCTGTCGCCCACGGATGCCGTCTTCGAGACCGTGTCGGCCATTACCACGACCGGCAGTACGGTACTGGTGGGGATCGATCATCTCTCCGATGGTATCAAGCTCTGGCGCGGCCTCATGCAGTGGCTGGGCGGGATCGGCATCATCGTGATGGCGATTGCCATCCTGCCGTTTCTGCAGGTCGGGGGGATGCGCCTGTTCCAGACCGAGTCCTCGGACTGGTCGGACAAGATCCTGCCGCGTGCCAATACCGTGGCCAAGGCGATCGGACTGGTCTATCTGGGCTTTTCGCTGGTGGCGGTCATCAGTTATCTGCTGGCCGGGATGTTACCGCTGGATGCCGTCGTGCATGCCATGAGCTCGGTCGCCACCGGCGGCTTCGCCAACTACGATGTGTCCTTCGGCCGCTACGCCGATCAGCCCCTGATCCTGTGGCTCGGCATCCTGTTCATGCTGTGCGGCGCACTGCCATTCGTGCTCTATATCCAGATGCTGCGTCAGCGTTCACTGGCGATCTGGCAGGATCAGCAGGTGCGCGGATTGCTGCTGCTGCTGGCCGTCTCCATCGTGCTGCTGAGTCTTTATCGCATGCTGCGGGGCGTGCCTCCCTTCGAAGCCGTGACGTCGGTCGCCTTCAACGTGGTCTCCATCGTGACCACCACCGGCTACGCCTCCGATGACTACACCCTGTGGGGGCCGTTTGCGGTCGCCGTCTTCTTCTATCTGACCTTCATCGGCGGCTGTTCGGGATCGACCAGTGGTGGCATGAAGGTCTTCCGCTTTCAGATCGGGCTGATCATGCTGATCAATCAGCTGCGTCATCTGGTGCATGCCAGCGGGGTCTTTGCGCAGCGCTACAATGGCCGCATGCTGACCGATGAAGTGGTACGGGCGGTCATTGCCTTCTCGTTCTTCTTCTTCTTTACCGTGGGCACACTGACGCTGGGGCTGGCACTGATGGGGCTGGATCTGGTGACGGCGCTGTCGGGAGCTGCGACCTCGGTGGCCAATGTGGGACCCGGACTGGGCAGTACCATCGGCCCCGCCGGCAACTTCTCCTCGCTGCCGGATGCGGCCAAGTGGATGCTCTGTGTGGGCATGCTGATGGGGCGTCTGGAGATCCTGACCGTGCTGGTACTGCTGACCCCGACCTTCTGGCGCAAGTAACGGCCGGGGCCGACCGGCGCAGCTGCGGGCGATCCCGCCGTCAGGAGATGGCCTGGCAGCGGGCGCGCCCCGCGTGATCAGAGTGGCGTATAGCCGGCGCGGTTGAGAACCGGGTTGGCGTACTGGCACAGCCAGTAATCGCGCAGTTCCTCGGGGATTTCGGCCAGCCGTTGCCGGAAGCGCTGCCGGTCGGCCTCGGTGATGGCCTGATGCTCGACCAGCTCGGGTGCATGTCCGGTTGCCTCCAGTGCCAGATAATGGCTGGGGAAGAGGGTATAGCCGGCCAGCACCTGACGGTCGATTTCCGTCGTCAGTGACTCCAGACTGTCTTCGGTGCTGCCCACCGGAGTGCCGAAGACCAGCCGGACCCGGCCCTTGTTGCCGGTGATGCCGGCGGCAATCGCGAGAATATCCTCGTAGGCGGTCTTTTCGTAACGTCCCCCCTCGCTGATCGCCTTGAGTTCACGTGCCTTCTGCAGATCGCAGGGATCATACTCGTAGCTGATCGAGACGGGCACGACCCGCAGTTCACGGATCGATTCCCCGATCAGGGCTTCGCGATTGCGCTGGCGCCGGGCCATGCCCAGCATCTTGATGATGGCGGCATCGGTCCGGTCAACGCCGTTCTTGGCCCGACCCTCGCGCTGGGCCATCCAGACCGAATGGTTTTCCGCGATCAGCGAATGCCGGATATAGCAGGAGAGCTGCTGATAGGCGGCAATCATGGCGCGCTTGCCCCGCGACGAGCGTGGCACGATGAAACTCTTGTTGAGTCGCATCAGGTCCGTCACGAAGGGCTTCTGCAACAGGTTGTCGCCGATGGCGATACGCACCGTATCGCGCCCGGCCTGGTAGAGCGCGTAGTTGACGAACGCGGGATCAAGCGCGATGTCGCGATGATTGCCGATGAAGAGATAGGCCGTATCGTCCGACAGCTGCTCCAGCCCCGCCACCTCGAAGGTGGCGGTGGTCTGTTCGATCATGCGATTCATGTAGACCGCAATGTGATGCTGGAAATCCCGGATGGAGTCGACGCCGCGTATGGCACGCCGCAGCCCCTGGCGTGCCAGGAAACGCGCCAGTGGGCGAAAGCGCCGGAACAGCCGGGGCAGCCGGTAGCGGGCGACGGTGTCCACGAATTCGTCGTTGCGCGTCAGTCGTGCCAGCACGGCCGGCACTTCATCGTCGTAGAAGGGACGAATGGCGTCGAAATTCCCGGCCGCGTCGGCCTCGAGGTCGAACTGATCGGTCATGGTGTCGCGGGCACCGCCTCGGCTTCGCCGCCCAGCCATCGGATCAGCTGCTCGACGGCATTGGAAAGTACCTGAGCCATGAGCACGAACTCGGTTTCCATGCTCATGACCGGATTATCACTGTCGCTGCTGTCGTTGGCTTCGTCGATGACGGCATCATCGAAACGCAGGGATTTCAGGGCGAGATCTTCCTGCAGGGTCAGGCTCAGCTGGCCCTCCAGCGCAAGTGACAGACGACTGACCTGACGACCGACCTCGAGTGCGGTGCGAATCTCCTCGCCATCGGGGTCGATGCTGCGTGCCCGCAGCACCCCGTCATCATCGGCACGCGACCGTAGTTCGATCTGATCGCCGAGCAGCAGCCCTTCCGGGCGGGCAGCAGGGTCCGACAGCCAGCCGGTCATGGTGCGCCCGGGGGGCGTGGCCACGGCCAGCGGTGCCACCTTCAGGCTGCCCAGCGACTGACGCAGGGCATCCAGCGTCTGTTCGGCACGCCTGGCGCTGGAGGCATTGATGCCGATCAGGCCGCGTCGGGTATCCCACCAGAGGTCGGTCCGGCTGCTGCGGGTGAACGCCTGCGGCAGCAGCTCCTCGATGATGCGCTCCTTGAGCGCCTGCTTTTCCCGCCGTCCCGGGGGATAGCCCTGGGCGGCTTCCTGTTCGGCCACTCGCTCTTCGAGTGTCTCGCGAATCACGGCCGGAGGCAGCAGACGCTCCTGACGCATCAGCGTCAGCAGGCGATGCCCGCTGACCTCATGCAGCAGCTGTTCACTTTGGCGTCCGGCCGGAGTCGTCCAGCCGTGGGCGCGCGCCTGATGCGACGTGACCGGCGCAAAGGCGTGAGCGGCCAGTGCGTCCTGCAGGGCATCGAATGACCACGTGCTGTCTTCATGCAGGCGGTAGAGATGTAAATGCTTGAACCACATGGTGTCCTTCCATCGAGAGCGCCCATTATGAGCCAACGGGGGTGGTCGGGGCCAGCGTGACGATACACAACACATCGCTTCGGGGCGAGCCTCGTGAGCTGCACCGATGGTCCATGTCGTTGTCCATGAGCCTGCCCGATCAGGGGGTGTTGTGTGTTACCATCGCCATGCTGTAAGCGACGCTTCCTGCCCGCAACGCCGGCAGGCTATCGCGCGCCGTCAGCGCCTTCGGACGGCATCCGCCGCCCGCGCACTCTGTGCTTCAGGCAGCCGGATTACTTGGATCACCGAACCAGGATTTGACGACCCATGGGTGAGATCGCCAGAGAGATTCTGCCAGTCAATATCGAGGACGAGCTCAAGCAGTCGTATCTCGATTACGCCATGAGCGTCATCATCGGGCGGGCACTGCCTGATGTCCGTGATGGGCTCAAGCCGGTGCATCGGCGCGTACTCTATGCCATGCACGAGCTCGGCAACGACTGGAACAAGGCCTACAAGAAGTCGGCCCGTGTCGTCGGCGATGTCATCGGTAAGTACCATCCCCATGGCGACAGCGCGGTTTACGACACCATCGTGCGCATGGCGCAGGATTTCTCGATGCGCTACGTGCTGGTGGACGGGCAGGGCAACTTCGGCTCGATCGATGGCGACAGCGCTGCAGCCATGCGTTACACCGAGGTGCGCATGGCGCGGCTGTCGCACGAGCTGCTGTCCGATCTGGAAAAGGATACCGTCGACTGGGTCGACAACTACGACGGTACCGAACGCATCCCCGAGGTGCTGCCGACCCGCGTTCCCAATCTGCTGGTCAACGGCGCTTCCGGGATCGCAGTGGGTATGGCAACCAATGTGCCGCCGCACAACATGCGCGAGACCATCGATGCCTGCCTTGCGCTGATCGACGATCATACCCTCTCCATCGATGACCTGATGGAGTACATTCCGGGGCCGGACTTTCCGACCGGCGGCATCATCAATGGCCGCGCCGGCATCCTCGATGCCTACCGTACCGGTCGTGGCCGGGTCTACGTGCGGGCACGTCACTCCATCGAGCACGATGATCGTACCGGTCGCGATCATATCGTGATTACCGAGCTGCCCTATCAGGTCAACAAGGCCCGGCTGATCGAGAAGATCGCCGAGCTGGTCAAGGACAAGCGCATCGACGGCATCGCCGAGCTGCGTGACGAATCCGACAAGGAAGGGCTGCGGGTGGTGATCGAAACCCGCCGCGGTGAATCCGGCGATGTGGTGGTCAACAACCTGTTCGCGCAGACCCAGCTGGAAACCGTGTTCGGCATCAACATCGTGGCGCTGGAGGGCGGTCAGCCCCGCACCCACAACCTCAAGGGGCTGCTGGAGGCCTTCATCCGCCACCGGCGCGAGGTGGTTACCCGGCGTACGCTCTACGAACTCAAGAAGGCGCGTGAACGTGGCCATATCCTCGAAGGCCTGACCGTGGCGCTCTCCAGCATCGATGAGGTCATCGAGCTGATCAAGGCCTCGCCCAGCGCGGCCGAGGCCCGAGAGCAGCTGATTGACCGTCAGTGGGCGCCGGGTCAGGTGACCGAGATGCTCGATCGGGCCGGGGCCGAATCCTGCCGTCCCGAGGATCTCGAGGCGCAGTACGGACTCTCCGAGGATCGTGCGCGCTATCAGCTTTCGCCTGCTCAGGCACAGGCGATCCTGGACCTCCGCCTGCACCGGCTGACCGGGCTGGAAACCGAGAAGCTGCTCGACGAGTACAAGGGCATTCTCGATACCATTGCCGAGCTGACGCATATCCTGGCCTCCGCCGATCGGCTGATGGAGGTGATTCGCGAGGAGCTGGAGGCGATCCGCAACCAGTTCGGCGACGAGCGCCTCACCGAGATTCAGGCCAGCCGGCGTGATCTGACCATCGAGGATCTGATCAACGAAGAGGACATGGTGGTCACGATCTCGCGCTCGGGCTATGCCAAGAGCCAGCCGCTGTCGGACTACCAGGCGCAGAAGCGCGGCGGACGCGGCAAGTCCGCTACCAGCATGAAGGATGAGGACGTCATCGAGCATCTGCTGGTGGCCTCGACCCACGATACCGTGCTGCTGTTCTCCGATCGCGGCAAGGTGTACTGGCTCAAGGTCTACGAGATGCCCCAGGCCAGTCGTGGCTCGCGTGGCCGGCCGCTGGTCAATCTGCTGTCGCTCGATGAGGGCGAGTGGATTACCGCGGTGCTGCCGGTACGCGACTATCGTGCCGACAGCTTCATCTTCTTCGCCACGGCCCACGGTACCGTCAAGCGGACCTCGCTGGATCAGTTCTCGCGTCCGCGCAGTGCCGGACTGATCGCCCTCGATCTGGAAGAGGGGGATCGCCTGGTGGGGGCGGCCGTGACCAGCGGTTCCGATCACGCCATGCTGCTCTCTTCCAATGGCAAGGCGATCCGCTTCAGCGAAAACGATGTGCGCGCCATGGGCCGTACCGCCCGCGGGGTGCGTGGCATGCGCCTGAGTGACGGTGCCCGGATCATCAGCCTGATCATTCCGCGGACCACCATCATTGATGAAGCCGCCGATGATGACAGCGAAGCCGTCGGCAACGGCCATCAGGAAGGGGAGTGCTATATCCTTACTGCCTCCGAGCACGGCTACGGCAAGCGTACCCGGCTCGAGGAGTTTCCGCTGCGCGGTCGTGGCGGCCAGGGCGTGATTGCCATGCAGACCACGCCGCGCAACGGTGAGCTGGTGGCGGCCATCCAGGTCGGCGAACACGACGATATGATGCTGATCAGTGATCGGGGCACCCTGGTGCGCACCCGGGTGGGCGAAGTGTCGCGCAGTTCACGCAACACCCAGGGGGTCACCCTGATTCGCATGGGTGATGCCGAGCGGCTGGTATCGACGGTACGGCTGGATGAACCGACCGAGGAAGAAGTGAGCGAACCGGAAGAGGCTGCGGTCGGCGAAGAGCCGCTGCAGGCCGGGGAGAGCGATGCCGCCGGCGCCGGTGGCACCGAGGAGTAATGACACGGCCGGGACCCGCCTCCCGGCCGTGTTGCCTGTGACGGGCCTGCTCGCGCCGAGCGGGCGAGTGTTTTTTTCGTGGATCGAGCGCACATGACACGCCATTTCAACTTCTGCTCCGGCCCGGCGATGCTGCCCACGGCTGTTCTCGAACGCGCACAGCAGGAAATGCTCGACTATCAGGGCAAGGGGCTGTCGGTCATGGAGATGAGTCACCGCAGCAGTGACTTCATGGCCATTGCCGAACGCGCTGAAGCCGACCTGCGCGAGCTGCTGGCCGTGCCCGACAACTACAGCGTGCTGTTCATGCAGGGGGGTGCGACGATGCAGTTCGCCGGGGTGCCGCTCAACCTGCTGGGTAACGGCGGTACCGGCAACTACCTGGATACCGGCATCTGGTCACAGAAGGCCATCCGCGAGGCCGAGCATCTCGACAGCGCCCATGTCGTCGCCTCCGCGAGCGACAATCGCTATACCGCAGCGCCGGCGCCCGCCGACCTGTCGCTCTCCGATGATGCGGCCTATCTGCACTACTGCGAGAACGAAACCATCGGCGGGCTACAGATGGATTACGTACCCGATACCGGGGTGCCGCTGGTCTGTGACATGTCCTCCTCGATCCTGTCGAAGCCGATCGATATCACGCGCTATGGTGTGATCTATGCCGGTGCACAGAAAAATATCGGGCCGGCCGGGATCGTGATTGTCATCGTGCGCAACGACCTGCTCGAGCGGGCGCGCCGGGAGACGCCGACGCTGCTCAAGTGGAAGGCCTTCGCTGACAATGGCTCGATGCTCAATACGCCGGCGACCTATGCCTGGTATCTCTCCGGACTGGTCTTTGACTGGCTGAAGGGTCAGGGCGGGGTCGAGGCCATGGCCCGGATCAATGCGCGCAAGGCGGCGAAGCTCTACGAGGCCATTGATGCCAGCGGTTTCTATGGCAATCCGATCGCCCCCGCCAATCGTTCGCAGATGAACATTCCGTTCATGCTGGCCGATGAAGCACTCAATCCGGTCTTCCTGAACGAGGCGGAAGAGGCCGGCCTGCTCAACCTCAAGGGGCACCGCAGCGTGGGCGGCATGCGGGCCAGTATCTATAACGCCATGCCGGAAGCCGGAGTCGATCGGCTGATCGAGTTCATGCGCGATTTCGAGCAGCGTCACGGTTAGACGGCGGAGGCCGACCATGAACGATCATTCCCGCGATGAGCAGCATGACGAGTCGGACCTGGAGCAGCTGCGCCAGCGCATCGACCACATCGACAGCGAGCTGATCCGGCTGATCAGCGAGCGTGCCCAGTGCGCTCAGGTGGTGGCCCGGGTCAAGCTGGCAGAAGATCCTCAGGCGCTGTTCTACCGCCCGGAACGTGAAGCGCAGGTACTCAAGCGTGTCATGGCCCTCAATCCCGGTCCGCTACCGGGCGAGGAGCTGGCACGCCTTTTCCGGGAGATGATGTCGGCCTGCCTGGCTCTGGAACAGCCGATCCGGGTGGCCTACCTCGGCCCCGAGGGCACCTTTACCCAGCAGGCGGCGCTCAAGCACTTCGGGGACAGTGCGGTGGACGTGCCGCTGCCGGCCATTGACGAGGTCTTCCGCGAGGTCGAGGCCGGCTCCGCCCACTACGGCGTAGTGCCGGTCGAGAACTCCACCGAGGGGGTGGTCAACAACACCCTCGACTCCTTCATGGATACGTCGCTGCGCATCTGTGGTGAAGTGGTGCTGCGCATTCATCACCATCTGCTGGTGGGTGAGAATACCCGTCGTGACCGGGTTTCGCGTATCTACTCGCATGCCCAGTCGCTGGCCCAGTGCCGCAAGTGGCTGGATGCCCACTATCCACACGCCGAGCGCGTGGCGGTTTCCTCGAATGCCGAAGCGGCGCGGCTGGTGCGCAGCGAGTGGCACAGTGCCGCCATTGCCGGCGACATGGCCGCGCGCCGCTATGAGCTCGAGCATCTGGCCGAAAAGATCGAGGATCTGCCGGACAATTCGACCCGCTTTCTGATCATCGGCAATCATGATGTCCCGCCGAGCGGCGAGGACAAGACCTCGCTGGTGGCGGCGATGCGCAATCAGCCCGGGGCGCTGCATGACCTGCTGGAACCGTTCCACCGTCACCGCATCGACATGACCCGTCTGGAGAGTCGTCCCTCCCGGCACGGGGTGTGGAACTACGTCTTCTTCATCGATTTCAAGGGCCATCAGGACGACCCGCTGGTGCGGGCCGCTCTCGAGGAAGTGCGTCTGCGGGCCGCTGAAATACGGGTGCTGGGCTCCTATCCGGTGGGGGTGCTTTGAACAGCGCTGACATGACGGGAGAGCCGGCCGGTGAACGGGGAGTTCTGGTCGTCGGCCTGGGGCTGATCGGAGCTTCGCTGCTGGCCGCGCTGCGGGAGGGTGGCTACCGGGGCCGGCTGCTCGGTTGCGATCAGGACAGTGCCAGTGTGGCGACGGCACTCGACATGCAGTTGATCGATGCCGGCAGTACCGAGCCACAGGGACTGCTGCCGGAAGCGTCACTGATCGTGCTGGCCGTGCCGGTCATGGTCCTGCCCGAGCTGGTGGCCCGGCTGGCGCCGGCCATCGCCGCGGATCAGGTGGTCACGGATGTCGGCAGTACCAAGGCTGCCCTGTGCGAGGCAGTAACCCGCAGGCTGGGCCGGATGCCCGCCTGGCTGGTGCCGGGGCACCCCATCGCCGGCTCGGAGCGCAGCGGGGTCACCGCTGCCAATGCCGGCCTCTACCGCCGTCACCGGGTGATCCTGACGCCGGTCGCGCAGACCGCAACCGATGCCGTGCGGCGTATCGAGCAGCTGTGGCGGGCCTGTGGTGCCGAGGTGGAGTGCCTGACGGTCGAACGGCATGACGCGGTGCTGGCGCGTACCAGCCACCTGCCGCATCTGCTGGCCTTCTCGCTGGTCGATGGGCTGGCGCGCCGTGACGAGCGCCTCGATATCTTCCGCTATGCCGCCGGAGGATTTCGTGACTTTACCCGGATTGCCGGCAGTGACCCTGTCATGTGGCGGGACATCTATCTTGCCAATCGTGAAGCCGTACTTGCTGCGCTGGATGAATTCGAAACGGGTGTGGCGCGGTTGCGCCGGGCCGTCGAGTCGGGTGATGGCGACACCATGCTGGCAGTCCTGTCGCGTGCCAGCCACGCGCGACACTATTTCGACACGCTACTGAATCAGAAGAGCTATCAGGCCATGGAACAACGCAACATTCGCTATCAGGCGGTCCACGGGGGCAGCATCCAGGGGCGTATCCGAGTGCCCGGCGACAAGTCGATGTCGCACCGCGCGATCATGCTGGGCGCGCTGGCTGAAGGCGTGACCGAAGTCGAGGGCTTTCTGGAGGGTGAGGACAGTCTGGCGACCCTGCAGGCCTTCCGCGAGATGGGGGTGGCCATCGAGGGGCCGCATCAGGGGCGGGTAATCATTCACGGCGTCGGCCTGCACGGTCTTCAGCAACCGGCCGGGGCGCTCTATCTCGGCAATTCCGGCACGGCCATGCGGCTGTTCACCGGCTTGCTGGCGGGACAGTCCTTCACCACGACCCTGACCGGTGATGCCTCCCTGACCCGCAGGCCGATGGATCGGGTGGCCCAGCCGCTGCGACTGATGGGCGCGAGGGTGGATACGGCCGAAGGGGGCCGCCCGCCGCTGACCATCCAGGGTGGGCAGGCGCTGCAGGGCATCGACTATGACATGCCGATGGCCAGTGCCCAGGTGAAATCCTGTTTGCTGCTGGCCGGCATGTACGCCGAGGGCTCGACCCGGGTACGTGAGCCGGCCACCACCCGGGATCATACCGAGCGCATGCTGACCGGCTTCGGCTATCCGGTACGCCGCGAGGGCAATCAGGCCATCATCGAGGGGGGCGGCCGACTGACCGCGGGGCCGATCGACGTGCCGGCGGATATCTCCTCGGCGGCCTTCTTCCTGGTGGCGGCGGCGATCACCCCGGGTGCCGATCTGGTGCTCGAACATGTCGGTATCAATCCCACCCGGATCGGGGTGATCAATATCCTTCAGCAGATGGGAGCCGAACTGGAGCTGCTCGATCAGCGCGAGGTCGGGGGAGAGCCGGTGGCCGATATCCGGGTCCGTTACTCCAGTCTGAAGGGCATCGACATACCGGTCGATCAGGTGCCGCTGGCGATCGACGAACTGCCGGTACTGTTCATTGCCGCCGCCAATGCCGAAGGTGTCACTCGCCTGCGTGAGGCTGCCGAACTGCGGGTCAAGGAGTCCGATCGCCTGCAGGCCATGGCGGATGGCCTGGCGGTGCTGGGGGTCGACTGTACCCTGTATGAGGACGGTATCGATATTACCGGTGGCGCCTATGGCGGCGGATGGGTTGACAGTCTCGGCGATCATCGCATCGCCATGGCCTTCACCGTGGCGGCGCTGCGGGCCGGGGAGGATATCCTGATCGAGGACTGCGCCAATGTGGCCACCTCGTTCCCGGACTTCCTGCCGCTGGTCAACCGCATCGGCATGACGGTGACCGAGCAGACGGGGGACGCATGAGCGATATACCGGTACTGACGCTCGATGGCCCCGGTGGCGCCGGCAAGGGCACCATCAGCCGACTGCTTGCCGATGAGCTGGGCTGGCACCTGCTCGATTCCGGTGCGCTCTATCGACTGACTGCGCTGGCGGCCGAGCGTCAGGGAGTGGATTTCGACGATGAGCCGGCTCTGGTGCAGGTGGCTCGTCAGCTGGACATTGCCTTTCTGCCGGACGAGCAGGGGGCTCGGGTGCTGCTCGGCGAGGATGATGTCTCCCGCGAGATCCGTCAGGAGCACATCGGCGGACGAGCCTCGGAAGTGGCCTCGATGCCTGCGGTACGCGATGCACTGCTCGCACGTCAGCAGGACTTCGCGCAGCTGCCCGGGCTGGTGGCCGATGGCCGGGACATGGGGACCGTGGTCTTTCCGCAGGCTTCACTGAAGATATTCCTGACCGCCAGCGCCGAGGAGCGCGCGCGCCGCCGGCAGGCACAATTGCAATCGACTGGCAGTCATGCTAGCCTGCCAGACCTTCTGAAGGAAATACAGGCGCGTGACGAACGCGACATGCAGCGCTCCGTCGCGCCTCTGGTTGCAGCTCGGGATGCCATTACCCTGGATACCACCGAGCTGAGCATACCGGACGTTGTTGCTCGCATCGGAGCGCTTCTGGCCGAGCGTGGCCTGAAGCCCTGATATTCGACATCACTGCTCCGGAGGCCCTGGCAAGGCGTCATGGGGTATCAGGATGACAAACGGCAAATCCTGATACGTCTAACCAGCGTTAACGTCCCCGGGGATCTGACATTGGCCCGTACTTGCTGGTGGTACGGAGAGTGCGGTCATCCGGCCGTCTACTGTTGATCACGATAGGAATCTCATGAGCGAAAGCTTTGCAGAACTGTTCGAGCAGTCCCTCCAGGACATCAATATGGAACCCGGTGCCATTGTCATGGCGACCGTGGTCGATATTGAAGGTGACTGGATTACCGTCAATGCTGGGCTGAAGTCGGAAGGGCAGATTCCGGCGTCCCAGTTCAAGGACGAGAACGGTGAGCTTACCCTTGGCGTAGGTGATGAGGTCAAGGTGGCCCTCGAAGCCGTCGAAGACGGCTTTGGCGAAACCCGGCTGTCGCGCGAAAAGGCTAAGCGCGCCGAAGCCTGGAAGGAGCTGGAAGCGGCCTTCGAGGAAGACGAAATCGTCAAGGGCGTGATCAACGGCAAGGTCAAGGGTGGCTTTACCGTCGATGTCAATTCCATCCGGGCGTTCCTGCCGGGTTCGCTGGTGGACGTGCGCCCCGTACGCGACACGACCCATCTCGAGAACAAGGAACTCGATTTCAAGGTCATCAAGCTCGATCCCAAGCGCAACAACGTGGTTGTTTCGCGCCGGGCGGTGCTTGAAGCCGAAAACAGCGCCGAGCGTGAAGCGCTGCTGGCGACGCTGCAGGAAGGCCAGCAGATCAAGGGTATCGTCAAGAACCTGACCGATTACGGCGCATTCGTCGATCTCGGTGGCGTTGACGGCCTGCTTCACATTACCGACATGGCCTGGAAGCGCATCAAGCACCCCAGCGAAATCGTGTCCGTGGGTGACGAGATCAACGTCAAGGTGCTCAAGTTCGACCGCGAGCGCAATCGCGTTTCGCTGGGGCTCAAGCAGCTGGGCGAGGATCCGTGGATCAACATCAAGGATCGCTATCCGGAAGGCATGAAGGTCGATGCCCGCGTCACCAACCTGACCGACTACGGCTGCTTCGCCGAGCTGGAAGAGGGTGTCGAGGGTCTGGTCCACGTCTCCGAAATGGACTGGACCAACAAGAACATCCACCCCTCCAAGGTGGTGCAGGTCGGTGATGACGTGCAGGTCATGGTGCTCGATATCGACGAGGAGCGTCGTCGTATTTCGCTGGGCATCAAGCAGTGCACGCCCAATCCGTGGGAAGAGTTCAGCGCGCGCTATAACAAGGGCGATCGCGTTGCCGGTACCATCAAGTCGATTACCGACTTCGGAATCTTCATCGGTCTGGAAGGCGGTATCGACGGGCTGGTGCACCTGTCCGACATCTCCTGGTCGGAAAGTGGCGAGGAAGCCGTGCGCCGCTACCGCAAGGGTGAAGAGGCCGAAGCCATCATCCTGTCGATCGATCCCGAGCGCGAGCGCATTTCGCTGGGCATCAAGCAGCTCGAAAGCGACCCGGTTTCCGAGTTCCTGGCGGTCAACGACAAGGGTTCGGTAGTGACCGGTCGGGTGACCGAAGTGGACGCTCGTGAAGCCTACGTCGAACTGGCCACCGAGGTGATCGCGGTACTGAAGGCTTCCGAAATCAGTGCTGATCGGGTCGAGGACGCGCGTGATGTGCTGAACGAAGGCGACAGTGTTGAAGCCCGCATCGTGGGCGTTGATCGCAAGAACCGCGTGATCAACCTGTCCATCAAGGCCAAGGATCAGAACGAGACTCGCCAGACCATGCGCAACATGCGCGAAGAGGAGAGCGATACCTCCGGTCCGACGACCGTGGGCGATCTGATCAAGCAGAAGCTCGGTCAGGAATAAATCCCCTTCTGCATCGAGCTGATGGCATGAAAGGCCGCTGCCCGGAGGGCAGCGGCCTTTTTCATGTCTCTTCCCGCGACTCGCCGCTCGACTCCTGTTGGCCGGTCGGGCGCTTGCCCGAGCTGCCGTTCAGGGCATTGATCACCCCACGAAGCAGTGAGAGCTCCTTGCGGCTGGGACGGGCACGCTGAAAGAAGGCCCGCAGACGATCACGGGTTTGTGCGTGCGGCTGATTGAAGAAGCCGGCGCGGGTCAGGGCTAATTCCAGGTGCTCCTGAAAGTACTGCATCTGCTGTTGGGTGGGCAGCGTGGCGTGGCGCGGGCGTGCCCGCCGAAAGCCGCTGTCGGGCTGCCGTCGCCAGGCTGTAAACAGCTCATGTGTACAGACCTGCACCGCCTGTGAGAGGTTGAGTACCGGATAGTCGGGATTGGCCGGCAGCGTGAGCTGATGCGTGCAATGGCGCAGCTCGTCGTTGGTCAGGCCGAAGCGCTCACGACCGAAGACCAGTGCCACAGGCCCCTGGTGCGCGGTTTCGACCAGCTCGCGGGCCATGACATCCGCCTCATCGAAGTGCGTCAGGGGCAGGCCACGCACCCGCGCGCTGGCGCCGATCACCTGAACGCAGTCACCTACGGCATCGCCGATGTCGTTCACTACCCTGGCAGAGTCCAGGATGTCGGTGGCACCGGCGGCCAGGCGCGTGGCCTCGTCATCCGGAAAGGCACGCGGATTGATCAGAATCAGTTCGCTCAGGCCCATGGTCTTCATGGCGCGGGCGACCGAGCCGATGTTGCCGGGATGAAAGGTCTGGATCAGAACGATGCGTATATTCTCGAGCATGGTTTTACTCGTTACGGGCTCGGTTGACGAAACGATCTCAGCGCAAGCAGTGCGGATGCCGCTGACCGACGCTGTCACTGATCAATAAAAAAGCCCCGCCGGAGCGGGGCCTTTCAGCATACCTGACGAATGGGTCAGGCGGGCAGACGGGTCGGCTTACATCATGCCACCCATGCCGCCCATGCCACCCATGTCACCGCCGCCACCGGAGGCTTCCTTCTCGTCCGGATCCTCGGCGATCATGGCTTCGGTGGTAATCATCAGGCCGCCCACGGAGCCTGCGGACTGCAGGGCACTGCGTGCTACCTTGGCCGGATCCAGTACACCCATGTCGAACAGGTCACCGAATTCACCGGTCTGGGCGTTGTAGCCGAAGTTGCCTTCGCCGTCACGCACGCGGTTGAGGATGACGGAAGCATCTTCACCGGCGTTGGTGACGATCTGACGCATCGGCGTTTCCAGAGCGCGAATGGTCAGCTGGATGCCATGAGTCTGGTCTTCGTTGTCACCCTTGAGGCCGACCAGTTTCACTGCGGCGCGTACCAGGGCAGTACCCCCACCGGGCACCACGCCTTCCTCGACGGCTGCGCGAGTGGAGTGCAGAGCGTCTTCGACGCGTGCCTTTTTCTCCTTCATCTCCACTTCGGTGGCAGCACCGACGCGGATTACGGCAACACCGCCGGCCAGCTTGGCCACACGCTCCTGGAGCTTCTCGCGATCGTAATCGGAGGAAGTGTCTTCGATCTGGGTACGGATCTGGCTGACGCGCGATTCAATGTCCGATTCCACACCGTTGCCGTCGATGACGGTAGTGTTTTCCTTGGACATGGTGATACGACGAGCGCTACCCAGATGATCCAGCGTGGTCTGCTCGAGGGTCAGGCCGACTTCTTCGGAGATTACGGTGCCACCGGTCAGGATAGCGATATCCTGCAGCATGGCCTTGCGACGATCACCGAAGCCGGGCGCCTTGGCTGCAGCAACCTTGACGATGCCGCGCATGTTGTTGACGACCAGTGTGGCCAGTGCTTCGCCTTCGATGTCCTCGGCGATGATGACCAGCGGCTTGCCTGCCTTGGCAACATTCTCCAGTACCGGGAGCAGTTCACGGATGTTGGAGATCTTCTTGTCGACCAGCAGGATGTAGGGGTCCTCGAGCTCGACCGACATGGTTTCGTTGTTGGTCACGAAATAGGGCGACAGATAGCCACGATCGAACTGCATGCCCTCGACCACTTCGAGCTCGTCCTCGAAACCGCGACCTTCGTCAACGGTGATGACGCCTTCCTTGCCGACCTTGGCCATGGCATCGGCGATGATCTGACCGATGGTGGCATCGCCATTGGCCGAGATGGTGCCGACCTGGGCAATGGCCTTGGAATCGGTGCACGGTACCGACATCTTGCGGATTTCTTCGACCGCCGCATTGATGGCGTAATCGATGCCGCGCTTGAGATCCATCGGATTCATGCCGGCGGTAACGCCCTTGAGGCCTTCATTGACAATGGACTGTGCCAGCACGGTAGCGGTGGTGGTACCGTCGCCGGCCACATCGGAAGTCTTGGAAGCGACTTCCTTGACCATCTGGGCGCCCATGTTCTCGAACTTGTCCTTCAGTTCGATTTCCTTGGCGACGGAAACACCATCCTTGGTGACGGTCGGGGCACCGAAGGACTTTTCCAGAACAACGTTGCGGCCTTTCGGGCCCAGAGTTGTCTTGACGGCATCAGCGAGCGTGTTGACACCGCGCGCCATGCGCTTGCGTGCGTCGTCGGAGAACCGGATGTTTTTAGCTGCCATTGCAGTGATTCCTTCGAAAACTGTGAACGTTTAACCCGATGGCTGAAGCACCGTTTGCAGAGTGAAACGGTCGTTCAGCCTTCCAGTACGCCGAGAATGTCGGTTTCGCTCATGATCAGGACTTCTTCGCCATCGATCTTCTGCTTTTCGACGCCGAAGCCTTCCTTGAAAATCACCTTGTCGCCGACCTGAACGTCCAGCGGGCGGACATCGCCGTTTTCCAGAATTCGACCCTTGCCAATGGCAATGACCTCGCCACGGGTCGGCTTCTCCTGGGCGTTACCCGGCAGCACGATTCCGCCTGCGGTTTTTTGCTCTTCTTCGACGCGACGAACGACAACGCGATCGTGCAAAGGACGGATTTTCATCACTCACGTTCTCCTGATGGTCCATGAAACCTGTGAGCCTCGCTCACCAGTGCTGAGAAGCCGTGCCCTCAGGCCTCAAGTACTGAAAGGCACAAGTTCAGCGTGCGAAACTTAATGCGGGCAAGTGCTTCTGTTTCAAGGGGGCAGGCGCAAATTTTTTCACTGATCGCGGTGACGTTCATGCTCTATGTAGTCACCTTCAAGCGGCTGTCCGTGAGGATCCCGAGAGGCCTGCTCATGATGGCTCTTTCCTTCATCAAAGCCCCTGTCACGGGGTTCACCGGGGCCTGCGCCGATATCCTGAAAGCGCCCGCTGAAGATACCGCTGCGCGCGGTGCGACCCAGCATGCGCCGAGTCAGCAGCCGGTTGGTCACCGGTAGCAGACAGCCCATGGCAAGCAGGTCGGTCAGGGTGCCGGGCAGCATCAGCAGCATGCCGGCAAAGATCATCGACACGCCGCGCATGACCTCGTCCGAGGAGTTCTCGCCGGCCAGAAAGCGGGCCTGTGCCTGGCGCAGGGTAGTCAGGCCCTGATGACGGATCAGCTGTACTCCGATGACAGCAGTGGCGATCATGATCAGAAAGGCGTACAGGCCGCCGATCCAGTGTCCGAGCATGAACAGGGTACTGAAATCGAACAGCAGGAATATCAGCAGCAGCAGTAGAAAAGGCATGAGAGTCGGGACTCCACTCCGAGCGATGGTCATTGCCTCATCATGGTACCGATTGTCGTGGTTCACCACCATGCCGGCATGGGCGGAATCCGATCGCAGAGGGAGGGTTCGGCCCGCCGTTCGCGGGCCGAGCAGGATCAGATGGCGGCCCTGTCGCGCAGGCCATCGACGGTAGACTCGCCGATCCCCTTGACCCGGGTCAGGCTGTCCACGCTGTCATAATTACCATGCGCCTTGCGTTCCTCGATGATATCGGCCGCCTTCTTTTCGCCGATACCGGGCAGGGCCGAAAGTTCTTCGGCACTGGCGGTATTGATGTTGATCGCTGTCGGGGCGGACTCAGCGGTGTCATCGGCTGCGGCGGGCATTGCAGGGATCAAAGCCAGAGCCATGAGAGTCATCAGGGTCGCTGCAAGCTTTTTCATACCGGTTTCCTTGTAAGGTTGGGAAGGACGACCAAGCATCGTCGATGAATGTATCGGCCAATCGATCCAATGGTTTAAATATTTCTGAATAAGCATGGTTGCATTAATGCCGGCGCCCTTCCGAGCGTATAATGCCGCCGTCTTGCTACCGGAGTGCCTATGTCTTCCCCGCTGATCGTTGCCCTGGATCACGCCCGTCTCGAAACCGTGCTGCCCCTGGTGGACGCACTCGACCCACGTCGCTGTCGACTCAAGGTGGGCAAGGAGCTGTTCACCCGCGAAGGGCCGGCTGTACTGAAGAGCCTGCATGCGCGGGGCTTCGAGGTATTTCTGGATCTCAAGTTCCACGACATCCCCAATACCGTGGCCGCTGCCGTACATGCAGCTGCCGATCAGGGCGTATGGATGGTCAATGTCCATGCCGGCGGAGGCAGGGCGATGATGAGTGCCGCCCGGGAGGTGCTCAAACGCCACGGGCTGCTGACACGTCTGATTGCCGTCACGGTGCTGACCAGCATGGATGATGCCGGGCTGGTGGAGGTGGGCGTCGATACCCCGGCCGCCGATCAGGTAATGCGTCTGGCACAGCTGACACAGGATGCCGGCCTGGCCGGGGTGGTGTGTTCGGCGCGCGAGGCTGCAGCACTGCGCGAACGCTTTGGCAGCGATTTCCTGAAGGTCACGCCCGGTATCCGTCCGGCCTTCGCCCAAACGGATGACCAGCGGCGGGTAATGACGCCTGCAGAGGCCATTCGGGCGGGCAGTACGCACCTAGTGATCGGCCGGCCGGTTACCCGCGCCAATGATCCCATGGCAGCACTGAGCGCGATCGAGACGGAACTGGCCGAAGTGGAACGGACAGGGCCCGGCGAAGGGTGAGTCGATTGCCGCGTCTGACTATTCGCCCTCGAGCCCGGTAATCGGTTTGAGTGTGCTCCAGTGGCGACAGCGCGGACACTGCCAGTAGAGCGTATCGCCTGCCAGTCCGCAGTGATGACAGCGGAATCGCGGGCGCTGTTCGAGCAGCTGCCCGGTATGCCGCTTGAGCAGGGTCAGATGATCCCGGCTGTCGTCCTCTGCCTGATCGGTATAGAGCGATGTCAGGTAGTCGATGCCGCGCAGGCTGGAGTGCTGTTCGAGCTGCTTGCCAACCAGTGCCGCGGCTGCCTCGACCCCCTGCTGGTGACGCAGCTGTTCGGCCAGCATGATCATGGCCGTAACGAAGGGCGTGCGTTCGACCTGTTCTTCCAGAAAGCTCTTCAGTCCGGGCTGATCATCGAGCAGCTCGAAAGCCTGACGGATGGGTTCGAAGATCAGGGGCGTGAAAGCGCTGTCCTGATCGCGAATGCGCTTGAGGGTGCGGATCTCATCCCGATAGCGTCCGGCGCGGTGTTCGATATCTGCCATCAGCCAGGTAGCGCGCACACACTGCTCATCGATCGACAGCGCCTGCTTGAGGCGTCGCCGGGCAGGGCCCGGGCTGCCCTGGTTGATATCGATGATGGCCAGCTCACAGAGCCAGTGCGCGGCTGCATGCTGGACCCGTTCGTCCTGCCGGATCAGCTGTGGTTGAGCGATATCGAGCGCCTGCTGCCACTCCTGCTCGCGTTCGAACAGATCGACCAGCAGGTGGCGCGCCGCCAGACGCATTTCCTGATCACCGGTACCGTCGACGACCGCCCGGGCCAGACGTTCGGCGCGGTCAAGCACGCCGAGATGAAAGAAATCGCGGGCCAGCTCGAGCTGTACCTGATCACTCTGCAGGGTGGAGAGGGCGGGGCGGGCCAGCAGGTTCTGATGGATGCGCACGGCACGATCGGCCTCGCCGCGCAGACGAAACAGATTACCCAGGGCAATATGGGTATCAATGGTTTCGCTGTTGACCTCGAGGGCCTGGGTAAAGGTCTCGATCGCCTGGTCGGGCTGCTCGTTGAGCAGGAAGTTGAGGCCGACGAAATAGTCACGTGACAGGGTGCGAGTGCCCCGGGCGTGATCGTGGCGATGACGGCGGCGCTCGCGACGGCCGAGCAGCCAGCCGATGGCGATGGCCGCCGTCAGCAGCGCCAGCAGCAGGGGATCGAACATTCAGGGCACTTCCCGAATCTCCTGAACACGCAGGCTATCGAGCTCACGCTGTTGCTGCTGATGATCACGGCGTGCGCGCATCAGTGCGGTGCGAAGTCGCAGATAGAGGCCGGACATGGCCAGCATGCCGAGCAGTACACCGGCGACCAGGGCCAGCAGCAACCAGAGGGCCAGCGATGCAGGGGGCAGCTGGGCCCAGACGACGTCGAGCGGGACCGTCTGCTGGTTGCGTACGGCAAACAGCATTCCCATGATCAGCAGAATCAGGGTGACCACGGCCAGTACAATGCCCTTGAGCCAGCGCATGGCAGGTTCCTTGTTGGTTCATGGCAGGAGCGGCAGTGTATCATTCGCCCGGCGCCGGGCGCGATGTTCAATAGCCGAGCGCGCGGCTGGCATTGACCTGCTCGCGCAGCTCCTTGCCGGGTTTGAAATGCGGCACATGCTTGCCGTCGAGTGATACCGGATCGCCGGTCTTGGGGTTGCGGCCTACCCGGGGAGCCCGGTAGTGCAGCGAGAAGCTGCCGAAACCGCGAATTTCAACCCGACCGCCGGCGGCGAGCGCGTCGGTGATATCATCGAGGATCAGCTTGACGGCGGCCTCGACCTCCCTGAGGGAGTGCGAGGATTGTGACATGGTGATCTGTTCGATCAGTTCGGATTTGGTCATCGGGTTTTCTCCATGCTGCTGCGGGCATCCCGATCGGGATTGTTATTTGATTCCAGCATAGCGATCAAGTATCGGAAAAACAACGCTCTACATTACAATGATGGGATCGTTGTCATGATCGGATCGATGAATTCAGACAGAGGTGGCTGCAATGGATGACACTGCAAGAAAGCGGCTCTACTGGCACTCCCGGCGGGGGATGTGGGAGCTGGATCTCATGCTGCTGCCGTTTTTCGAGAACTGCTTCGCGCAGCTTGATGACGCCCGCCAGCAGGCGTATGCCGACCTGCTGGCAGAGCAGGACCAGGATCTCTTCAGCTGGCTGATGCGCCGGGGACGGCCCATGGATGATGCGCTGGCTGCCATGGTGGACGAGATCATCGCGTACGCCGAGCGGACCCGGACCGCTGAAGTGCGTCCGGTATAGAGGTGGCGACTTCGTCTGAAGCGGCCGTGCCGCTGGCGCAGGCGGCGCTTCACGTGCCGCTTGAGCCCTCACGGCTGGCACTGGGGGTGCGGGCGGGATTTGGCCTGGGGTTCGGCGCCCTGCTGCTGTACCGATGGGGGCTCCCATGGAGTCTCATGGCGCTGCCGCCTCTGTTGATGGCAGTCTGGCTTTACCGTTTCTGCCCCCCGCCGGAACTGCGCTGCGTGGATGGCGAGCAGTGGGAGGCGCGCCAGCCCGACGATGGCAGCGGGGCATGGCAACCGGTCACGCTGAGCGTGCAGCGCCTGGGCGTGGGTATCATCGAGCTGGCCATCAACGGCCGGGTGCATGCGCTCTGGCCGGATAGCACCGATGCTGAAACCCGCCGTCGACTGCGACGGCTGCTGTTGCGCCAGTCGGGACATCACGCGCCGACGCCCACCCCCTGGTGGCGCCGACTGATGCAGCAGTGGCAGCGCCGTCACAACGCCTGATTCACTCCGGGGATGAGGTATCCCTGCGCTCCCGGCGTGCATGGGGATCGCCCCGGACCGCCAGCCGGCGGGCGTCGCTGACCAGATGATGCCGTCTGGCCCGTTTGCGCAGGCGCTGGCTGGGGAGGCGCTGCAGATTGGCGAGGTAGCCGACCAGCGCGCTGGCCTGGCGGGCCAGCTCGCGATTGAGCCAGAGATAGCCGCCGGGACTGAACAGGGCGCGCCCCTGTTGGCTGCGGGCGTTGAAGGCCGCCTGTGCGTGTGCATCCAGATCGAACTGGGCAATCCCGACTTCAATGGTCTGGCCGGTGCGCACCTGATAGGCCAGTGTACCCAAGTCGTGGGCAAGCTGGTGCTGGGCCTCGCGCAGGCCCGTCAGGGATTCGATGATGTCGTGCCCGTCCCGGGTCGCCCAGTGGGTTTCCAGCAGCAGCTCGACGGTCGAGATCATCCGCCTCTCCAGTGAAATCAGGCTGCCGAGTTCCCCGCGTCGCAGCCGCCCTTCACGATGGACCGCGTCAATCAGGTTGCGCTGCTGCACCAGCTGGCTGGTCACGGTCTTCATCAGCTCGCCCTGATCGCCGGCTTCCAGTCCGGGGGCACTGGTGTGGGCATGATAGAGACGGGCCAGCTTGTCGAGATTGTCCGCCAGCAGGAACCGGAACAGATCGGTGGCCTTCTGCGGCAGGATGATCATGGTCGCCAGAATCCCCACCACGGTCCCGATCAGCACATTGAAGGCGCGCCACAGCGCCACCGCGAGATCATGGTTGCCGTTGCCTACCACCATCAGCAGGGTAATGCCGAACATCAGTGCGCTATAACCGAACCGGCCGGTAAAGGTGGTGTGCAGCGCGACGGCGATGCCGGCCAGCGTCAGGGTGAGCACGGCTCCCGGTGGCGGCGCCGGAATCAGCAGGATCATGATGCCCCAGAGGCCACCGAGCAGCGTACCCAGCAGCCGCTGGCTGCCCTTGTCGATAACCCCCCCGACATGGGGCAGGTTGCCCATCACCATGAGGGTACTGACCGGCGCCCAGGTACTGTGGGGAATATCGCAGCTCAGGACGATGGCGAAGGTGACCGCCAGCGCCAGGGTGGCCCGCAGGGTGTGCAGATAGTGCCGATAGCGGTAGTTGAAAAACGGATCACGCAGACGAAACCTTGCCATGAACGGGTGCCGATTCTCCCGGTGAATGATGACGCCGCCCCGCCATCGGGCGACGTCACCATTCTAGGGGAAAACAGTGTTTTCTACCGCATCGGCGGTGGTCAGGCCGGCGTTGCAGCAGTGCTCATGATCCGCTCGGCGTGATGGCAGGCAACATCAACGCCTTCGACATCACGCAGCGGCGGCTCCTGCTGGCGGCACTGTTCGGTCGCCCACGGACAGCGGCGGTGGAAGGCGCAGCCCGGCGGCGGATCCAGTGGCGAAGGCAGTTCACCACTCAGCGCGACCCGCTGGTGCCGGGCATCCGGATCGACCGAAGGCGTGGCGGAGAGCAGGGCCCGGGTGTAGGGATGGCGCGGTGCCTCGAAGACCGCGTCGCGGCTGCCGATCTCGACCGGTCGACCGAGGTACATCACCATGATGCGGTCGGCCACATGGCGGACCACGCTCAGATCGTGCGAGATGAACAGATAGGCGAGGCCGAACTCGTCCTGCAGATCATTGAGCAGATTGAGCACCTGGGCCTGGACCGACACATCCAGTGCCGAGACGGGCTCATCCAGCACCATTACGCGCGGTTGCAGCATCAGCGCGCGCGCCACGGCAATACGCTGTCGCTGGCCGCCGGAGAACATGTGCGGATAGCGGTCGGCGGCATCCGGACGCAGCCCGACCCGTTCCATCATGTCGCGGGCCTGACGGCGGCGCTCCGCACGGGAAAGATCGGTATTGATGACCAGCGGTTCTTCCAGGATGGTACTGATGGTCTTGCGGGGATTGAGCGAGCCATAGGGGTTCTGAAAGACCATCTGCACCTCGCGGCGCAGCGCGCGCAGCTGAGTCCGGTCGGGGTGAGTGGCATCGCGCCCGCACAGGGTCAGACGACCGCTGGCGGGCTGTTCGATCAGGGTCAGCATGCGTGCCAGGGTCGACTTGCCACAGCCCGATTCGCCGACCACCGCCAGCGTCTGTCCGGCCTCCAGCGTGAAGCTGACACCCTGCACGGCACGCAGATGGGCGGTATGAAACGGACCCTGGCGTACCGTGTAGGTCTGTACCAGCTGCTCGGCCTGCATCAGTTGTTCAACACTCATGAGCGGGCTCCCGTGTCACGGTCGGCAGACACATCAGTCTCCAGTGGATGAAAGCAGCGTGCCTGATGCTGATCGGCATGGCCGGTAGTTGCCCGAGGGTCGTCGGCCTCTCCCATGGTCAAGAGTTCGGGACGCTGCTGGCGGCAGTCCTCCCGGGCGAAGCGGCAGCGCGGGTTGAACAGGCAGCCGGTCGGGCGGTCCCCGATGCCGGGCACCACACCGGGGATGGTAGGCAGGCGCGCCTGACCGGGATGGCGCTCGGGCAGGGCATCGAGCAGGGCGCCGGTATAGGGGTGGCGTGGGCGGTGAAAGACCTCGCCGGCACGACCGGTCTCGACCAGCTGGCCGGCGTACATCACCGAGATCCGCTCGGCGGCTTCGGCGACCACCCCCATGTCATGGGTGATCAGGATCATGGCCATGCCCCGTTCCTGCTGCAGCTGCAGCAGCAGCTCGAGAATCTGCGCCTGGATGGTGACATCCAGCGCCGTGGTGGGTTCGTCGGCAATCAGCAGCCGGGGGTTGCAGGCGATCGCGATGGCGATCATGACGCGCTGGTTCATGCCGCCCGAGAGCTGGTGGGGATAATCGCCCAGCCGTTTTCGCGGTGCGGGGATACCCACCCGGTCGAGCAGCTCGACGGCGCGCTCGCGCCGCTGTCGCCGACGTCCCCCTTCGTGCACCTTCAGGGTTTCATCGATCTGATAGCCGATGGTAAAGCTCGGGTTGAGGCTGGTGGCCGGCTCCTGAAAGATCATGGCGATATCGTTGCCGGTCAGCCTGCGTCGCGCCCGATCGGGAAGGGTCAGCATGTCGTGGTCGGCAAAGGCGAAACGCTCCGCCTCGATGGTGGCATTGAAGGGCAGCAGCCCCATCATCGCCAGCATGGTGACACTCTTGCCCGAGCCCGATTCACCGACCACGCCGAGTACCTCGCCCTCGTTGAGCGTCATGTCGATATCACTGACCGCCGGAAAGATGCCGTTGCGGGTCTGAAAGGAGACGCTCAGACGGCGGATATCCAGCAGTGCCCGGCTGCTCCGAAGCGGATCGGTGCCGGCTGTCGAGGTGGTAATGGTAGACGTCATCGGGTTCACCGCTTGAGTCGGGGATCGAGGGCATCACGCAGCCCGTCGCCCATGATGTTGAAAGCCAGCACCGTGATCAGGATGGCAAGCCCCGGGAAGGTCACGACCCACCAGGCATCGAGGACATACTGCCGGGCGTTGGCCAGCATGCTGCCCCATTCGGGCGTGGGGGGCTGCGCGCCCAGACCCAGAAAGCCCAGCGCCGCGGCATCGAGCACGGCGTTGGAGAAACTCAGGGTGGCCTGCACGATCAGGGGAGCCAGACAGTTGGGCAGGATGACCACGAACATCAGCCGCAGCGGCCCGGCGCCTGCCAGCCGGGAAGCAACCACGTAGTCGCGATTGCGTTCGGTAATGACCGACCCGCGGGTCAGGCGCACATAGTGCGGCAGGTAGACAATGGCGATGGCCAGCATCGCATTGAACAGCCCCGGCCCCAGCACGGCCACGACCACCACGGCCAGCAGCAGACTGGGAATCGACAGCATGATGTCCATCAGGCGCATGATGGTGGTATCCACCCAGCCGCGGACATAGCCGGCAATCAGCCCCAGCAGCACGCCGATGACCAGCGACAGGGTGACCACGATGACGCCGATCATCATGGAGAGCCGGGCGCCATACAGGATGCGGGACAGCACGTCACGGCCGACATCATCGGTGCCCAGCGGAAAGCTCAGCGAGCCGCCTGCCTGCCAGAAGGGAGGCTGCAGGACATGCTCGCGGAACTGCTCGACCGGTGTATGAGGGGCGATGACCCCGGCCAGCAGCGCCAGCACAATGATGAGTGCGATGATGATCAGGCCCGCCAGCGCGGCCCGGTTTTCGCAGAAATCGTTCCACACCTCGCGCAGCGGGTGCGGCGCGGGCGGGATCTCCGAGGTGGTCGGGTTATCCGGCGAGGTCTGTGCATTTGCCTGGGTCATGGGAGTTGCCTCACTCGGCCTGATGACGGATACGAGGGTTGATCAGGCCATAGAGCAGATCAACGACGAGATTGACGATCATCACCATGGTGGCGATCAGCAGAATGCCGCCCTGCAGGGCCGGATAATCCCGGCGGCTGACGGAGTCGATCAGCCACTTGCCGATGCCCGGCCAGGAGAAGATGGTTTCGGTGAGGATGGCCCCGGCAAACAGCAGCCCGATCTGCAGACCGATGACCGTGGTCACCGGAATCATGGCATTGCGCAGGGCGTGAACGGCAATGATGCGCCAGGGGGCCAGCCCCTTGGCCCGGGCGGTGCGGATGTAATCCTCGCCCAGCACTTCGAGAATCGAGGAGCGGGTCATGCGGGCAATCACCGCCAGCGGGATGGTGCCCAGACAGACCGCCGGCAGGATCAGGTGTCGAACAGCATCCATGAAGGCACCCGGCGCATCGGAGAGCAGAGTATCGATCAGCATGAAATGGGTCGGGGTGTCGATCCAGAACGAGGAGGAAAGACGCCCTGAAACCGGTGTCCAGCCGAGGATGCCGGAGAACAGGATGATCAGCAGCAGCCCCCACCAGAAGATCGGCATCGAATAGCCGGTCAGGGCCGTGCCCATCACCCCGTGGTCGATGATCGAACCACGCTTGATGCCGGCGATGACGCCCAGTGGAATCCCCAGCCCGATGGCGAAGATCAGGGCGCAGACCGACAGCTCCAGGGTGGCCGGAAAGCGTGACATGAATTCGCTCAGAATGGCGTTGTGGGTGACCAGTGACTGGCCCAGGTCGCCGTGCATCAGGCGCCACAGGAAATCCAGGTACTGCTGCCAGAGCGGTCGGTCCAGCCCCAGCTGGGCCATCATCTGGGCATGACGTTCGGGAGAGAGCCCCCGTTCACCGGCCATGATGGCGACCGGATCGCCGGGAATCATGTGGACCAGGGCGAAGGTGATGATCGTGACCCCGAGAAAGGTCGGCACGATCATCAGCAGTTTGCGAAACAGGAAATTCAGCATGCCGGAATCCGCCGCATGAAAATGAACAGGAAAGGCCGATGGCCTCGGGCCGGGTGGGCATCACTCATGAGCAGTCCCATTGTCGGCCGACCAGCACAGACCCTCGGCCGAGAGCGTGGCCGGGCGGCCATAGGGCCAGGCGTGATTGTCGGCGCCATGACCGATGGGGGCATCGGCATACAGGGCGATTCCCAGTGGCTCCAGCCACTCGCGGAAGATGGCCTCGAGCGATGATGGCCCGTTAGCCAGCTGGCAGCGCTCGAAGCTGCCCAGACAGACCGCCTGCAGCTGCTCGGTATCGAGACTGTTCAGCAACTGGTAGAAGCTGCGCTCGAGGCGGTATTCCGCCTCACCGACATCCTCCAGCAGCAGGATGCCCGGCCGCTCGAGTGTCAGCGCCGCCGGCGTACCGGCAATGCTGGCCAGGGTGGTCAGGTTGCCGCCGACCAGCATCCCTTCGAGCGGGGTCTTCGGCCCGGCTACATGTCGCAGCGCCCAGCCGCCGGGCTCGCCGGCCAGTACCGGTGCCAGCGAAGCGAGCGAGCGTGCACGCTGCCGGTTGGCATCGGGGCTGTTGCAGTCGAGTACCGCTTCGGTAGCCACCGGAGCGTGGATGGCGGGTCGGCCATGTCGGCGAAAGGCTTCCAGCAGCACGGTGATGTCCGAATAGCCGATCAGCGGGGCCTGGCCAATGCGCGACCAGTCGATGCCCCGGAGCAGCTGGGCACTGCCATAACCGCCCCGCAGACACCATACGGCCTGCACTCCGGGATGTTGCCAGGCGGCATGCAGATCCTCGAGTCGAGCGCTGGCGGTACCGGCCAGATAGCGGTGACGCGCCAGTGCCCGTGGCATCAGTTCACAGGAGAGGCCGGCCTGGTGCAGGGCCTCTACGGTGGCCTGTGCCCTGTCCGTATCCACGGCGCCTGCCGGGGCGAGCAGTGACAGGGTGCCGTCGGGCAGACTGGTCAGGGCGGTAATGAAAAGCTGGGTCATTCGGGTGCTCATGATGGGCTGTCCGGTGTGACGCCCGTTCGTCATGCCGGCTTGTGGCCGGCATGACGGGATCGACGCGTATCAGTCCTTCAGGTCGACGCCATAGAAATCATGGCTGCCCGTGGGCTGGATGGTATAGCCCGTGACACTGCTGCTCATGGGCATGTAGACCACCGAGTGCGCGATGGGCATCCAGGGCAGTTGGTCGCGGAAGATCGACTGGGCCTTCTCGTACAGCTGGATGCGCTGATCGCGATCATTGATGCTCTGTGCCTCGGTGACCACCTTGTCGTAGGGCTCGTAGCACCATTTGGCGTAGTTGGAGCCGTCCTTGGCCGCGTCACAGGAGAGCAGGGTGGCGAGGAAGTTATCGGGATCGCCGTTATCCCCGGTCCAGCCCATGAGGCCGGTCTGCGCCTCGCCCTCCTTGAGTCGGCGCAGGTATTCACCCCACTCGTAGGAGACGATCTTCGCGTCCACCCCGATCTTCTGCCAGTCGGCCTGGATCATTTCTGCCATGCGGCGGGCGTTGGGATTGTAGGGGCGCTGCACCGGCATGGCCCAGATATCGGTGCTCAGGTCGCTGACCCCGGCCTCCTCGAGCAGCGCCCTTGCCTTTTCCGGGTCATAAGGGATCGGCTGGGTCGACTCGTCATAGCTCCAGATGGTTGGGGGGATCGGATTGTTGGCGACCGTACCGGCCCCCTTGTAGATGGAGTCGATGATCGCCTGGCGATTGACCGCCATGGAGAGCGCCTGGCGAACTTCCGGCTTGTCGAACGGAGCCTCGGTAGTGTTGAAGAACAGGTAGCCGGTGTTGAGCCCCGGCGCGGACTTCATGGTGATGTCCTGATTGTTCTTCAGCTCACCGAGATCGGCCGGATTGGGATAGGCCATGATCTGACACTCATTGGCCTTGAGCTTCTGCAGTCGCACCGAAGCGTCCGGAGTGATCGAGAATACCAGCCGGTCCAGAGGCGCCTTGCCGCGCCAGTAATCGGGGTTGGCGCGATAACGGATATAGGCATCCTGCTGATAGCCGGCGAATTCGAACGGGCCGGTACCGATCGGCTGCTGATTCATCTGCTCGGGATTGCCGGCTTCCATCAGCTGATCGGCGTACTCCTTCGACAGGATCGAGGCGAAATCCATCGCCATGTCGGCCAGAAACGGTGCCGAAGAGCGGGTCAGGTGAAACTTCACCGTGTAGTCATCGACCTTTTCGATGTGGTCGATCAGGTCGGGGAGCCCCATGCCGGCGAAGTACTCGTAACTGCCGTTGATATCATGCCAGGGGTGATCCGCATCGAGCTGTCGATTGAAGGAGTAGAGCACGTCATCGGCATTGAACTCGCGCGATGGCGTGAAGTAGTCGGTACTCTGGAACTTCACGCCGTGACGCAGATGAAAGGTGACCGTCCTGCCGTCGTTGGAGACCTCCCAGGATTCGGCCAGGCTGGGCTGCAGTTCGGTGGTGCCGGGCTTGAAGTCGACCAGTCGGTTGTAGATGGTCTGGGAGGAGGCGTCGAAGGTGGTGCCGGTGGTGTAGTGCTGCGGATTGAAGCCTTCCGGGCTGCCTTCCGAGCAGTAGGTCAGCATCTTGGCCTGGGCAGTGCCGGCAGTGGCCAGCATCACGGCGCCGGCCAGCGCCAGGCGGGAAAATCCTGTATTGGTCATTAACGATACCCTGTTGTTGTCGGGTGTTGTCATTATGTACTGGCCGCTCAGGGATCAGGCCTGTGCAGTGCAGCGGTCGGTCAAAGCTATGGTGTCGGTTGCTGGCTTGTCAATGTCGACGCCGGACAAGCCACGGGGAGCTGTACGAAAGTAGTGTCACAAAAGGGCCGGGCGATCAGCCCGGTGTATCACTGCCACACCTTCGGATAACTGCGTTTCAGAGGGTTTTACCGCCCGGAATGCAAACAATGTCTAATAAATGCTGCCCGCCGGGATCGTGCTGTACAAGTATTGTAAGGGCGACGGCGGCGCTCTAGACTCGTGATGAACGATGGAAAAAGACAATAACCGGTCAAGGCCGTTCAGGAGATTCCTGTCATGAGCATATCCCCCATCGAGGCCTCGATCCGCGAGGATGGCCTGATCGAACTCTGCTGTACCCGATGTCAGCCGGTGCGCAGCGAGCGTTAC
The DNA here is from genome assembly GCF_003633775.1 of Kushneria sinocarnis. Classification (GTDB taxonomy): domain Bacteria; phylum Pseudomonadota; class Gammaproteobacteria; order Pseudomonadales; family Halomonadaceae; genus Kushneria; species Kushneria sinocarnis. The sequence goes on along the minus strand of NZ_RBIN01000006.1, from coordinate 78,532 downwards.
TTCAACTGGCACCATTTTTTCAGTTTCACTGTTGCTCGCCTGCCGGATGACGGGCACTACGTCTGCTGCCGACGCTGTGGTGCCGGTAATGCCGTTCATGCCCGCATGCCCGTGATCGATCCAGCCGTGCTGACGCCGATCGCGCACGAAACTGTTTCCCCGGGGCGCCCCGTCTAGCGACGCCCCGCTCAGAAGCGGCCGCAGGTGACCGTGCTGGTGCCATTGCCGCGTGGCGTCACGCGCACCTGGACCGGAATGCGCTCATGCATCTCGTGGACATGAGAGATGACGCCGACCTGGCGCCCCTGGGCCTGGAGTCCATCCAGCGTATCCATGGCCTGTGCCAGTGACGCGGCATCAAGACTGCCGAATCCTTCATCGATGAACAGGGTGCCGATGGCCAGGCGGTCCGAGGCCATCGAGGCCAGCCCAAGCGCCAGCGCCAGCGACACCAGAAAGGTCTCGCCGCCCGAGAGCGAGTGCACCGAGCGCTGTTCGTCACCCATGTCAGTATCGATCACCAGCAGTCCCAGCAGACTGCCTCCCCGTCGCAGCCGGTAGCGGCGCGCTAGGCTCGCCAGATGCCGATTGGCGTGTTCCAGCAGGCGCTCGAGATTCCATCCCTGGGCGATCCGGCGGAAGGCCCTGCCGTCGGCGGAGCCGATCAGCGCCGAGATGCGTCCATGGCGCTGGTAGCGTGCACGTGCTTCATGAAGTTCGGCGGCGAGGGCGGCGGCTTCCCGGCGACGCCGATCATCCTCCCCCAGTGCCTGCAGATCGCCGTCACGCTGCTGCTGGAGCGCTGTCAGCCGGGTCTGCAGCGCGTCGATGAGCTCATCCAGCCGCTGTCTTTCGCCATCGAGCATGCCGCGCCAGGCGGTGGGGTCCGGATGGTCCGGATCATCCACCAGTTCCCGGCCGATGGGATCGCGTCGATGGTGGGCCAGGATCCCGAAGCGTTCACGGCGCAGAACATCACTGTCATTGCGCTGCTGCTCGATGGTGGATAGCTGCTCCTGCCAGTGCGCCACGGTGGCAGCCGGCAGCTGCAGCAGTTCCTCGAGTAGCGGCTCGTCGATGTCCGGATGGTGTTCGCGCCAGTCCGCGACGTGCTGACGGTGCAAGGCCAGCGACTGCTGCAGTGCCTCGATGCGGGTGTTCAGGCGATCGAGCTGCTGCTCCAGTTCGGTGACCGTCCGGCGGTGACGATCCCGCTGGTCGCGCGCCGTTTCAACGGCCTGCTGCTGGCGGGTCAGGGCCTCGTCCAGGCGCTGACGGCGGGCCGCCGCGCTGGCATCCTGGGCAAGTGCCTCGACCAGACTTGCGCGCAGCTGATCGGCTTCCTGCTGGCGGGGGGCGAGTTGCCTGCTCAGCTCGTCGCGCTGTTCGCGAAGCTGAGCAAGTGCGCTCTCACGTCGTTCGATCTCCACGCCCAGCCGGGTCACCGACTGCTCAAGCGGCAGGCGTTCACGGCGATCCCGTTCAAACGCCTCCAGCGTCTGCTGATGTGCCTGCTCCTGCGCACGGGCCTTCTCCAGCCACCGGATGAGCTGGTGTTGCGCCTGTTCGGTGTCCTGTTCGAGCAGGCGGGCACCATCCTGTCGCGATGCCAGCGGCGCCCGGCAGGCTTCGTTTTCCCGCTCCACGGCGTCCAGTGTTTCCTGCATGCCCGTCAGTCGTGAGGCCAGGGCATGAGCGGCCTCGCTGCAGTCGCGCTCGCCGGTTTCGGCCTCTGTCAGGGCGCGCGCCGCTTCCTCGAGCTGACGGTCTTCCTCCGCCCGGGTGCGTTCGAGCTGTGCCTCGGCAGAGTGGGCGGGTGGCTGATCACGCCAGGGGTGCTGGTAGCTGCCGCATACCGGGCAGGGCGTCTCGGGGGTCAGCTGATCACGCAGCCGCTCGACCACCGCCGAGCGTGCATCGCGCAGCCGGGTAATGCTGGTCTCGAGCATGCGATAGCGTTCTGCCTGCTGCTCGCGCTGCTGGCGTGCCTCCCGGGTCTGCGCCTGCAACCGCTCAAGACGGGTCTCGGCCTCGCCAATCGCCTCCCGGGTACGCTGATGACGGGCATGGCAGTCCGCCCACTGCTGCCACTGTCGTTCCAGCTGTTCCAGCGACAGCACCCGCTCCCGGGCCTCATGGGCTGCCCCCTGCAGCTGCCGGCGATGCTCGCCGTCATCGAGCGTGCCGGGCAGGCGCTGGCGCAGGGCATCAAGCTGTTGCTGTTGCGTGGTGCGCTGCTGAGACAGCTCTTCGAGCTCATGATCCAGTGTGCCAATGCGCTCTTCGAGGGTGGTGTGCTGCTGCTGCTCGTGCCGGATCGTGTCCTGCAGATGATCGAGCCGCTGCTCCTGCTCGAACAGCCGGTCCAGTGCCGGTTGCGCGCTCTGTCGCGCTTCCCGGGCTGCCTGAAGGGCCTGCTCCTGCTGCTGCAGGGCCGATTCCGTCTGTTGCTGATGCTCGAGTGCCCGGCTCAGCCGTTCGCGACTGTCACCGTGCTGATGCTCGAGTTCGTCGAGCTGGCGTGACTGCCGGGCAATGCTCTCGAAGTCATGGCGGACCTGGCTCAGCAGTTGCCACTGGGCAACCCGCTGACGGGTTTCGGTCATGGCCTGCCAGCGCTGGTCGGCGTCGTCGTAATGGCGCTGGGCCTCCTGCCAGCGCTGCTCGAGACGCTTGTCCTCGACGAGCCACTGGCGGCGCTGTTGCCGGCTCTCGAGCTGTTGCTGATGTTCGTCGAGCAGCGCGCTGCTGCGCTCGACGGCCGCCTCGAGCGCCCGGCGCTGCTCGGCATCGGCCGGTGGCGCGCTGTCGAGCCGGGCTTCCAGACGCTCGACTTCACCGCGCGCCGTTGCGGTGCGCTGGTGGGCGGCGATCGAGAGTCGGGAGTAGAGGGCGGTATCGGTGAGACGCTCGAGCAGTTCGCTGCGGGTATTGTCATCCGCCTTGAGAAAGGCGCTGAACTCGCTCTGGGCCAGCAGTACGGCGCGGGTGAACTGGGTAAAGCTCAGTCCCAGACGCTCGCTGATCTGTTGTTCGAATTCGCGCTTGTTGTCTGCCAGCACCCTGCCATCGGCGATCCGGCTGAGCTGCTGGTCGGCGGACTGCAGCCGGCCATCCGCGCGCTGACGGGCACGACGCACCGACCAGCGGGCACGGTAGTGCTCACCATCGCAGCCCTCGAAATCGACTTCGGCAAAGCCGCTGCTCTCACCGCGGCGCAGCAGGGTGCGTGGATCAGCCGTGGTGAGCTGATCACTGCCGACATCCGGCGTGGTGGAGGCCTTCGAAGGGGCCTGACGCAGTCTGGGGGTATTGCCGTAGAGTGCCAGGCAGAGCGCATCGAGCAGGGTGCTCTTGCCGGCGCCGGTCGGCCCGGTGATGGCAAACAGGTTGTGGCCGGCCAGTGCTCCCTCGGTCAGTTCAACACAGTGGTGCCCCTGCAGGGAGGCAATGTTCTCGAGCCGAATGGTCAGGATTCTCATGGCGACTCGCTGCCTTCGGGATGGTCGAGCACGGCCTGATACAGCGCATCGAAATCCGCCAGCGTACGCTCATCCGGGGGCGCGTCGTGCTGCTGCTGCCAGGTCTCGCAAAACAGGGTGCGCGGATCGGGCGCACCGTGTGCCAGGTAGCGGGTGTCCGGCTGATCGGCCGCCGTCCGTTCGATATGGATGCACATCAGTCGCGCTGCACGAGTGCTCAGGGCCCGTTCGATGCGGGCACGCAGATCGACGCAGGGGGCCTCGAGGCGCACCCGCACCTCCAGCCAGGGCCACTGTTCACGGTGTGCGGCATGCTCGGCTGCGGGTTCCATGGCCTCAAGCGCCGTCAGTACTTCTTCCAGCGGTGCCGGGCCGACGCGTCTGAGCTCGACGAAGTGAGGGATCGGCAGACTCCGGCGTTCGACCAGCCGAGGACCGCTCAGGGTGATTTCGACCACCTGATGCGGATAGTGCCGTTCACTGAAATCGAGCGGGATCGGTGAGCCGGCATAACGAATGTGCTCACCGCCGATCTGCTGAGGGCGATGCAGATGGCCCAGGGCGACGTAGCTCGGCGTCTCCCCGAACAGGCTGATCGGCAGTGACTCCTCGCCGCCGATTACGATCGGTCGCTCGGAGTGCTCCGAGACGGTGGCGCCGTGCATGTGGGCATGGCTCATGACCACCAGCGCCTGGTTCGGCTGAAGCTCGTTTTCGGCCGTGGCGATCAGTTCGCGGTGAATGCGGCTGATGCCGTCGATATAGGCGTGTCCCGACTCGGTCACTGCGCTGTCGTCGGTGACCGGCGCGCGGGCGCTGATTTCCGAAGGGCGCAGGAAGGGAATGGCCAGACAGTGGGCCGCCGTGTGCCCCTCGGCGTCTTCCAGCGGGATCAGCAACCGGTCACTGTCCGGCGTATTGTCATCGAACCAGTGCAGGCGGCCGATGGCATGGGTGCGCAGTCGTGTCAGCAGCGGTGCCGGCAGTTCGATGCGGGCGCCGCTGTCGTGGTTGCCGGCGATCATCACGATGGTCAGGCGCGGCAGGGCCTCGTGCGCGCGCACGAGGAAGTCGTACAACAGTGACTGGGCAGTCAGCGACGGGTTGACCACATCAAAGATATCGCCCGCAATCAGCAGGGCATCGGGGCGGCGTTCGCTCAGCGTCTCGAGCAGCCAGTCGAGGAAACGACGATGTTCGTACTCGCGGGACTGATTGTGCAACTGCTGGCCGAGATGCCAGTCGGCGGTATGAATCAGTTTCATTTCGGGTCAGTCAGGGGGCCGGAGCGCTATGGTACAGGGATGAATCGATACCGGCATCGGCAGTCGGTCATCGCCGATACGCCAGTGTTGGCTATCATGGCATGGATGACAAAAAGACCACGAAGTGTAACTGCCGCTGTTGCCGAGGGCTGCGATGATCGGCTTGATTCGACGAAAGTGGCGTATCGTGACGCTGGCGTCCGATGCGATCGGTGACTTCACCAACGGCCCGTGGCCATGTCCGCCCGGGTAATGGTCTGCAATCAGAAGGATTGGCCCACCCATGGATCGAAGAACTCTGTTGAAGGCGTCGATGGCTCTTTCGGCGCTGGGTATGACACCGGCGGCCTTCACGGCGCGAGCCGATTCACAGGCGCCGGGCGAGGGCGTGGACATCGCTCTCGATGATCAGGCGCAGTCGTTCAGTCATGACTGGCTGAAACAGCACGCCCGCGAAATGGCCCGTTCGGCCTATCAGGATCGCACCGAAAAACTGCCCGAGACGCTGGCCAGTCTTGATCCGCATCACTATTCCAACATCAGCTACGATCGCAATCATGCGCTCTGGTCGGATGATGCCGATGCCGATGTGCAGGTGCAATTCTTCCATGTCGGCATGCATTTCAACCAGCCGGTGCGCATGTACAGCGTCAATGACGGCAGGGCCCGCGAGATCCATTTCAACCCCGAACTATTCAAGTACAACGGCAGCGGGGTGGATACCGGCCAGCTTGAAGGGCAGGATCTCGGCTTTGCCGGGTTCAGGGTGTCGCGCAGCCCCGACTTTTCTGCCCTGGCCAACGTGGTGGCCTTTCTGGGGGCCAGCTATTTCCGGGCGATCGACAAGAACGATCAGTTCGGCCTCTCGGCCCGGGGGCTGGCCATCGATACGGCCATGCCGCCGGATGAAGGTTCGGAAGAGTTCCCCGCCTTTACCCACTTCTGGTTCGAACATCCCGATCCCAACCGGGCGCAGCTGACCGTGTATGCGCTGCTCGACTCGCCAAGCACCACTGGCGCCTACCGTTTCGACATCGACTGCCAGGCAGAGCGTGTAGTGATGTCGGTGGATGCCCATGTCTATCCGCGCAAGCCGATCAGACGACTGGGTATCTCGCCGATGACCAGCATGTTCCTGACCGGACCCAGCCAGCAGTCCTCTCGCAATACCGTGGTTGAGCAGGTACATGACTCCGATCGGCTGTCGATGTGGCTCGATGACGGCGAGTGGATCTGTCGGCCGCTCTATAACCCCAAACATCTGCAGTACAACGCCTTCAGTGCCGGTAGCCCGCGCGGATTCGGGCTGGTGCAGGATGATCACGAGTTCGAGCATTACCGTGACACCGTCAACTGGTACAGCAACCGTCCGAGCCTGTGGTGCGAACCCACCAGTGACTGGGGCGATGGCAGTATCGTGCTGGTCGAGCTGCCGACCATGGGCGAAACCGTGGACAATATCGTGGCCTTCTGGCAGCCGCAGCAACCGGTGCAGGCGGGTGATGACCTGCACTACGCCTATCGGCTCTACTGGAGCCCGCGGCCGCCGTATCAGCCTTCGCTGAGTCAGGTCGACAAGACCTTCAGTGGCATCGGCGGATCCAAACCCGGCTGGATTCCGGGCGAGCATCCGCCGGAGACCTGGGCCAGGCGCTTTGCGGTCGATTTTCGCGGCGAGCCGCTGGCCTCGATGCCGCCCGATGCCACGGTCAAGGCCGAGATCTTGGCCTCGCACGGTCGCACCGAAGTGGTTTCGATCGGCAAGCTGGGGCCGCTGGATCAGTGGCGAGTCCAGTTCGACTGGTATCCCGACAGCGAGTCGACCGAACCGGTGACCCTGAGACTCTATCTGCATCAGCAGGAGCAGACGCTGAGCGAGACCTGGCTTTATCAGTGGGTGCCGCCGCAGCCGTCGGATCGCAACTGGGAACGCAACGATCGCTAGCGTGCCGGCATGATCGGCGGGTTTCCGGTCTCCGGAGCGGGAACCCGGGAATCCGTCGTTTCGTTCAGCCGCCACGAGCGGCGATGAAACCGCTGAAGAAGCGCTCGGCAAGCTCTTCCAGCCCGCTCGATGGCATGGTTACCCTCCTGCACGATCAGGGCGGGGCGATCGATGGCCGCCAGGCGCTGACCCAGGCGATGAAAGCCCTGCGATGAGACATTGATCCCCGCCTGCCGATCGCCCTCGAACAGATCGAAGCCCGGGGCAGTCACGATGCCCCCGGAATCAAACAGGGCCAGTGCCTCGAGTGCCCGGGCGGTGTCAGATTGCGGCCATTCATTCAGTCACGGGCCGGATGGCCGATAGAGCCCATGATGCCGTGTTCCCCGGAACGCTAAACTTCAATCGAAACCCGAAATCCCGGACATCCCATGGACGGACTGCCTCCCAGACCCTTTGTCTTTCTTCGCCACGGCGAGACCTTTCACAATCGCGTGCGGCTGATTGCCGGCTGCCTTGATGTGCCGCTTACCCCGCGCGGCGAGGAGCAGGCGCGTGCCGCCCGCCCCCTGCTGGATCGCGTGACGTGGTCGTGCGTGGCCGTCAGTCCGATGTTTCGTGCCCGCAAGACGGCTCGGCTGGCCGTCTCGACAGGCCCCCTTTACTGTTATGCCGATCTGCGCGAGCGCCACTGGGGCTGCTGGGAGAATCAGCCGATTCGCGAGCCGATGCCCTATTTCGAGCATCCCCGGTCGGGCGAATCCTGGGAGGCTTTCCGTGATCGGGTCGGCGGGGCGCTCACCTGCGTGCTGAACGAGTTCGAATGTCCGCTGGTGGTGGCGCACTCGGGCGTCTTCCGGGTGATCCGGGCGCTGACCCAGGGCAGCCCCCTCGGCCCGCGGGTCGGCAACGTCGAGCCGATCCTCTGCCGACCGCCGGATGAGGAAAGCGCCCGCTGGCGCCTCGAGCCGCTGACAGCGGCGCTGCTCGGCGAACTGCCCTGTCCCCGGGCGGTAGTATGAGCCCTGGCGGACTTCACCGACTGCGCTCGTCACATTGCATTCCGCGGCCATGACCTCGATATTTGAGTGATGAATCCAGCGATGTCCGGTGACTTGTACCGGCATCCATCATGGCAAGGGAGGCCATACGATGAATCAGGTGAAATTCGGGGATACCCAGGTGGATGTGAAGGGGACCTTTCCCCAGCCGGGCGATACGGCCAAGCCCTTCACCCTGACCGGTCAGGATCTGGAAGAGGTGCAGCTTGGCGATTTCTCCGGGCAGCGCAAGGTGCTCTCCATCATCCCCAGCGTGGATACCGGGACCTGCGCCATGTCGACGCGCAAGTTCAATGAGCGTGCGACGGCGCTCGACAATACCGTAGTACTGGTCATTTCCGCTGATCTGCCCTTCGCGGCTGCCCGTTTCTGTGGTGCGGAAGGGCTTGAAGGGGTCCGGATGCTCTCCACCTTTCGCCATCATGACGAGTTCACCAACGGTTACGGGGTGGGCGTGACCAGCGGACCGATCCGCGGACTGTGCGCACGCGCCGTGATCGTGCTTGACGAAAACGATCGGGTGCTGCACTCCCAGCTGGTGGAGCAGATTCGCGATGAGCCCGATTATGATGCCGCACTGGCGGTACTCTGATCGGCAAGTCGGCATGAATCATCTATGCTGAACGTGTCGGGTGCCAGGGGGCACCGCCACGTGAACCCGGAAAAGGAGGAAGCATGGCGATCAAAAAGAAAGGCTCCGCTGAGTGGCAGGGCAGCCTGAAGGAGGGGACGGGCACCGTCTCCACCGAAAGCGGGGCGCTCAAGCAGAATCCCTATGGTTTCAAGACCCGCTTCGAAGGGCAGTCGGGGACCAACCCGGAGGAGCTTGTCGGTGCCGCCCATGCCAGCTGCTACTCGATGGCGCTGTCGATGATGCTGGGCGCGGGTGGCATGGAACCCGAAAGCATCAGAACCGAGGCGACCGTCACCCTGGAACAGGATGACAGCGGGTTTACCGTGACCGCCGTACACTTGGAAACGGTGGCCCGGGTCCCCGGCGCCAATCAGGGCGATTTCGAAAAGGCGGCCAATGATGCCAAGGCAGGCTGCCCGATCTCCAAGCTGCTCAATGCCGAGATTACCCTCGATGCCCGGCTGGAAGGCTGAGCTTCAAACGAGGGCATGAGATCGGGCAACCCCCCTGCGGCGCAGGGGGGTTGCCTGTTTGCCAGCACGCCATACTCCGTTTTCCCACCGGTCCTGCATGCCTGATGACTTCCCACCACGATGTGCAACCCGATCCCGAGACCGCTACTCGCCGCTGGTTATACAATTTTGTCATTGCTCACGACATCTGTCCCTTCGCTCGCCGCGAGTTCGACGCCGATCGGGTACGTTATTGTCGGGTGAGCGGACACGATACCGAAGCGCTGCTCCAGCGGCTGATCGAGGAGTGTCGACACCTGGATGCCGACGCGCATACGGCGACCACGCTGCTGATCGTGACGCCGGGGCTGGAGGTCTTCGAGGACTATCTTGACGCTCTGGCACTGGCCGAACGCCTGATGCAGCTGGAAGGCTATGAAGGCGTCTATCAGCTGGCAAGCTTTCATCCCGACTACCGCTTCGGCGATGCGCCGGCGGACGACCCGGCCAATCTCACCAACTGTTCCCCCTTCCCGGTGCTGCATCTGCTGCGTGAAGCCCAGGTGGAGGCGGCGCTTCAGCGCTTCGCCAATCCCGAGCGTATCCCCGAACGCAATATCAGCCTGCTGCGTGATCGGGGACACGAATGGTGGCGTAACATCATGCAGACGTGTTGCGACATCCCGCCGGACAGGGCATAGGCCGCCAGCCACCGTCCGGCGAAAGCCATCAGTTCAGATTACGGATGATGGTAGGCCCGGGTGCCACGCCGTAGCGCTTGAAGTGTTCCTGACGCATGCGCCATTCGATGCGCTGCTGGCGGCGCTTGAGATCGTTCAGGGTGATCAGGTTGGGCACATCCTCGAAATGCTCGCCGGGAAGGATCGATTCCGTTTCGACCCCTGCCCGGGGCTGACGCGAACGACGCCTGAATGGGTTCATGAGCTACCTCCCTGTGATTCGGATGTCACCGCCCGGTAACGGTCTGCCGGGCGGCTTTACACTTTGTCACAGCTTGGAAGATATTCCCGCTCTTCGCTGTGCCGAAGTGGATCAATCGGCGCACGCCAGATGCCGGCCGAGCCGGGTCATGAAATTCGTGCACTGCTCAAGCTGTTCGCGTTCGATGTACTCATCGGGCTGATGGGCCTGACTGATGCTGCCCGGCCCGCAGATCACCACCTGCAGGCCGGCGTTCTGGAACCGCCCGCCTTCGGTGGCAAAGGCGACCGCTTCCCGCTCCCGGGCGCCAAGCAGGGTATCGCAGAGGGCCAGGGCCTGGTCGTTATCCCGGTCGGCAAGCGCCGGTACCGTGGGTGTCAGACGCTCGGTCTCGATGGCAAAGGCGGGGTTGCGGTTTTTCAGCGCCTCTTCCAGTTCGGCGCTGGCGACCCGAAAGCGTTCGAATACTTCATCGAAACCATCGCCGGGCAGATGGCGAATCTCCCAGTCGAAACGGCACTGACGGGCCATGATGTTGATGGCGGTGCCGCCCTGTACCCGGCCGACATGAAGGCTGGAGTAGGGGACGTTGAAGGCCTGATTGAGCCGGTTCTCGGCGGCCAGATCGCCCATGATCGTTTCGATGCGTTCAATCAGGCGGGCGGCGGCATGGATGGCTGAAATGCCCTGGGGGATCTGGCTGGAGTGCGCTTCGATGCCATGCACCGTAGTACGCAGGCTGGTGATGCCCTTCTGCTGGATGACCGGCGCCATCAGGGTCGGTTCACCGATGATCACGCTCTCCGGGCGAGGGTGGTGCTGCATCAGGTGTTCGATCATGCGCGGTGCCCCCAGGCAGCCGACCTCCTCGTCATAGGAGAGGGCCAGCCAGATCGGCCGCTCGAGCTCAAGCTGCTGCCACTGCGGCACTTGGGCCAGCGCACAGGCCAGAAACCCCTTCATGTCGCAGCTGCCGCGGCCGTAGAGACGATCGTCGTGCTCGCTCAGGACAAAGGGATCGGTCTGCCAGGGCTGACCCTCGACCGGTACCACATCGGTATGACCGGACAGCACCACACCGCCGGCCGTTTCGGGACCGATCCGGGCCAGCAGATTGCTCTTGCGGCCATCGTCACTGGCAATCCTCTCGGTGGGGACATCATGACGGTGCAGAAATGCTTCGACCCATTCGATCAGTGCCAGGTTGGAGGCGCTGGAAATGGTGTCGAAGCCGACCAGTTCACTCAGGATGTCATGTGCTTTCATGCAGATCTCGCCTGTCTCGGGAGGTGAATGAGATAAGTGTCCTGCCGGATTCATGCCGGCCCCCACTGAATGGCGACCGCCACGGAGAGGGCGAGCCAGCTCAGCAGAAACAGTTTCATCAGCAGGGGAAAGAAGAAGCGGACCCAGCGGTCGAAGGGCACGCCGGCGATGGCCAGCATGGCCAGGGTCCCGCCCGAAGTCGGCACGATCAGGTTGGTCAGGCCGTCGCCGACCTGAAAGGCCAGAATCGCTGTCTGGCGGGTCATGCCCAGCAGATCGGAGAGCGGAATCATGATCGGCATGGTGACAATGGCCTGGCCGCTGCCCGAGGGGATGAAGAAGTTGATGAGGGCATGTACCACTGTCATGGCCAGCGCCGAACCCAGTACCGGCAGGGCGGAAAGCGGGGCGGAGAGTGCGTGCACGATGGTATCGGCGATATGGCCCTGATCGAGCAGTACCTCGATCCCCCGTGCCAGGCCGACCAGCAGTGCGCCGGTGGTCACGGAGGCCGCGCCTTCGAAGAAGCGGGCGTTGAGCGTACCGGGGCGCATGCCGCCGGTCAGTCCGGCCACGATCGCGATGGCCAGGAAGGTGGCGGCGATCTCGTTGATGTACCAGCCCAGGGCGAAGACGCCGTAGAGCATGATGGCCAGTCCGAGCACGAACACACCCAGTACCGCCCAGTCCCGCTTGACGAGACGATGACCCCGGGGCGGGGCGGATTCGCCGCCTTCATCCGTCAGCTCGTCTGCCGGCGGCATCAGGCTGCGTTCGGGGGCATGGCGAATGCGGGCAAGATAACGCGTGATGTGATGGGCGGCGATCGCCAGGGCCCCGAGGCAGAGTACGCTGCGCAGCAGGGCTCCGGAAAAGAGCGGCAGCTGGGCGATCCGGTCGGCCACACCCACCGTATAGACATTGATCGGCGAAGTGGCGAATCCGATACCGACGCCGCAGATGGCGATACCGGCCCCCGTCAGCCGGTCGCCTCCAAGAGCGGTTCCCAGCAGCACCGCAATCGGCACCAGCGCAATATTGTTTTCGTAACCGACCGCCACGCCCAGGGCACCGAAAACGAATGTCATCAGCCAGATCAGCAGGGCCGGGCGGTCGCTGCCCAGCCGATCCACCAGGGTGCCGATCAGACGCTCCAGCGCGCCGGTAGCCTCCAGCACCCGGAAGAGCCCACCGCCGATGAAAACGGCAAAGATGATGCTCGAGGCTGCCACCATGCCCAGCGGCACGGCATGGAAGATGGCCAGCGGGGAAGGGGGTGTGGTGTCGGTCAGGGTGAAGGTGCCGGGGATGACCGCTTCGCGTCCGGCCACTGCGTGACGTTCATACTCGCCGGAGGGCACCAGCCAGGTCAGCCCCCAGACCAGGATCAGCATCATCACGATCAGTACGGCCGGATGCGGGACCCGTTCATACCAGCGCTGCGAGGAAGTATCGGACATGACGGCAGATTCCTTGTTGCAGGTTCTGCAGGTTGTTGTGCTTTCTGCAAGCGGGAGCGGTTTGATGTTGTTGGCCTGTTCCCCTGTTCGTTGTAGCAGCTTCATCGACCCGCTGCCCACCCGGCGGTCCAGCACGCAGCGGCGAGTTCCCCGTCGGGTCGTTTTCTGTCAGTATGGCGGTTCGCCCGGGAGACCCCTTTTGCATGTGATCCATGCCCCGTCCTCCGGCCGATCGCGTGATCCGCGACCTGCGAGCTTATCTCATCCCGAATGAATCATTGCGCCGTCTGTCCCGGACAAGGCGTGCTTACTGCGATCGATAGCCACATGGAAACACTCGACGGCGCCGATCACGGGACGCAGGGAGCCTCGCGTCCCCTGAACGGCCGTGATATCCGGATTCTGGGCCTTTCCGCTCTGGGCGGGGCGCTGGAATTCTACGATTTTGTCATCTTTGTCTATTTCGCCACCGTGGTCGGGCAGCTCTTCTTCCCCGTCGAGATGCCCGACTGGCTGCGTCTGGTACAGACCTTCGGCATCTTTGCGGCCGGTTACCTGGCGCGCCCGCTGGGTGGCATCATCATGGCGCATTTCGGCGATCTGCTGGGTCGCAAGAAGATGTTCATGCTGAGTATCTTCCTGATGGCGGTGCCTACCCTGGTCATGGGCTCGCTGCCCACCTACGACACCATTGGCGTGATGGCCCCCATCCTGCTGCTGCTGATGCGCGTGCTGCAGGGGGCTGCCATCGGGGGCGAGGCGCCGGGGGCCTGGGTGTTCGTCACCGAACACGTGCCGGCGCGCCATACGGCCTTTGCCACCAGCACCCTGTCCGCCGGGCTGGTGGGCGGCATTCTGCTCGGCTCGCTGGTGGCCACGGCCATCAACGCGCTCTTTGACGATGCCACGATCACGGCCTGGGCGTGGCGTCTGCCGTTCCTGCTCGGGGGCGTGCTCGGTTTCGTGACGCTCTATCTGCGTCGCTGGCTGCACGAAACGCCGGTCTTTACCGAGATGCAGCAGCGCCAGTCGCTCTCCACCGAGCTGCCGGTCAAGCTGATCCTGCGTGATCACCTGCGCGGGGTGATGCTGGCCATGGGAGTCACCTGGCTGCTGACGGCCGCCGTGGTGGTGACCATCCTGATGACCCCGACCCTGTTGCAGAACTTCGCCGGTATCGATCGCGGCCTGACGCTGGAGGCCAATATCGTGGCGATCGTCTGCGTGATGATCGGCTGTCTGGTCGCCGGTCGGCTGGCCGATCGATTCGGTGACGGCCTGATGCTGCTGATCTGGAGCGTCGGGCTGGGAGTGAGCTTCTGGGTCTTTTTCGGCCGCATGCAGATCAGCACGGTCGGGCTTTTTCCCCTGTACGCCGTGGTCGGCTTCTTTGTCGGCCTGACCGGGCTGGTGCCGGCGATTGCCGTCAAGGCCTTTCCGGCGGCGATCCGCTTCACCGGGCTGTCGTTCTCCTACAACGTGGCCTACGCCATCTTCGGCGGCTTGACGCCCATGGTGGTCACGCTGTCGATCAAGGTGATGCCGATGTCACCGGCGCTCTACGTGGCGATCGTCTGCACGATCGGTGCGCTGATCGGGCTGGGACTGATGCGTGTCCATCATCGCTATCGCCGGGTCGCGGCCTCCGCCGGCTGAACATCCGTACCGGCATTGCCGGCCGGCTGCGCCGTCAGGCGGGGTGTGGCATGGCCCGGTGCTGGCCGTGTGCGCGTGAAACAGCCAGGCTCTGATGACATACAGGGATGTCCAAAGGAGATGTCATGGAGATTTCACTGGCCAACAGGGTGGCGCTGGTTACCGGCGCCAATCGCGGCATCGGGGCTGCAGTCGCCGAAAGCCTGGCCGAGGCGGGCGCGGATGTGGCGCTGCATTCGCGCAAGGCGCGCGATGAGGTCAATATCCTGGCCGAATCGCTGGCCGAGCGCCACGGGGTCAGGACCCGGGTGATCGTGGGCGATCTGAGTGACGAGCAGACGATCGACTCGATCTTCTCCCAGTTCGATGCCCATTTCGATCGGCTCGATATTCTGGTCAACAATGCCGGCTTCGAGAATTCGCACGCGCTGGAAGAGATGCCGCTCGAGGTCTGGCGCGGCGTGATGCAGGTCAATCTCGAAGCTCCCTTTTTGTGCAGTCAGCGTGCCTTCAGGCGCATGCAGGCCGGTGAGCACCGTGGTGGCACCATCATCAACATCCAGTCCATTCATGATGAGGTCGTACGCAAGGGTGTGGCGCACTATGGCGTGGCCAAGTCCGGCCTGAAGATGCTGACCCGCAGTGCGGCGCTGGAGTGGGCGGAATACGGCATTCGGGTGGTCGGCATCGCGCCGGGCGCGATCGAAACCGATATCAACCATGATGACATCGAATCGCTGGGTCGCGACCGCATGAACAGCTGGATTCCGCTGGGCTTTGTCGGCGATACCGCGGATGTGGCGGGTACGGTGGTGTTTGCCTGCTCCGATCAGGCGCGCTATATCACCGGCACCACGCTCTATGTCGATGGTGGCTACATGCACAACACCCTGCGCTATGACGAGCGTCCGGGGCACGACGAGATCACCTGAGTCGACTGCCGGCGCTTACCGGTACTTGCAGTGTCCGGGGCAGCCCCGGACAATCGCGGCTCCTGCCACGGGCCGGACCCGGGGCGGGCGTGCTGCTCGCCCCGCTGCTCCGGGAGAGCTGTCATCTGTCCCTGAAGCGCGCCGGAGAAGCGATTGTTTACCGTTCTGCATGCCAACCATCTCGAGGATCTGCGTGATCTGGCGGTGTCGCTGTCGACCCGGCAGCCACTGGCAGCGCTGGATAATGAAACCTTCCTGGTGCAATCCAACGGCATGGCCCAGTGGCTGCAGCTCTCGCTGGCCGAGCAGCTGGGCGTCGCGGCCGCCAACGATTTTCCGCTGCCCTCGAGTTTCGTGTGGCGGGCCTATCGTGCCGTGCTCGGCAGCGAGATTCCCGAGCAGTCCCCCTTCGACAAGCGACCGCTGACCTGGCGTCTGATGCGCCTGCTGCCGCAGCTGCTCGATGAGCCCGAGTTTGCGCCACTGGCGCACTACCTGGCCGATGAGCTGCCGCGCGACACGACGCCTGCGCAGGCGGATGGTGTTGCCTGTGGTGATCGCAAGTGCTATCAGCTTGCGGGACGACTGGCCGATCTGTTCGACCAGTATCTGGTCTATCGGCCCGACTGGATCACCGCCTGGGGGCGGGGAGAAACGGCCCCGGCCGATCTGCCGGAGGAGGAGGCCTGGCAGCCGCGACTGTGGCAGGCGCTGCTCGAGGATGCCGCGCCGGCGGAGCGCTCTTGTCATCGTGCGGCACTGCATGACCGCTTTCTGCAGGCCAGCCGGGAACTGACCGAGCGGCCGTCGCTGCTGCCACCGCGGCTGGTGGTGTTTGGGGTCTCGGCACTGCCGCATCAGCTGCTGGAAGCCTTGCATGCCCTTTCCGGGGTGATGGATGTGGTGCTGATGATCGCCAACCCCTGCCGGTATTACTGGGGTGACATCGTGGCCGACCGGGAAGTACTGCGGGCCCGGATGCGCGCCGAAACCCATCGCCAGCGTCACGCCGAGCATCCCCGGCTGACCGGCCTTGATGAGCAGACCCTGCATCTGCGTGCCAATCCGCTGCTGGCCAGCTGGGGCGCGCACGGTCGTGATTTCATCGAGGCGCTCTACGAGTTCGAGGCGGATAATGCCTTCGATCTGGAGCACGATGTATTTCGTGACCGGGTCGAGCAGGGAGAGCACGCACCGCTGCTCCATCAGCTGCAGCAGGATATCCTCGATCTCGAACATCCCGCCGAGCGCACCGAGCAGGCGGGGCGGCGTAGCCTGGCGGCCGATGACGAGTCACTCACGCTGACCTCGGCGCACTCGCCGATGCGCGAAGTCGAGATCCTGCATGATCAGCTGCTCGATGCCTTCGAACGCGATGCCACCCTCAAGCCGCGTGACATCGTGGTGATGGTGCCGGATATTGACCGTTACGCGCCCTTCATCGAAGCGGTCTTCGGGCAGGTGCCGAGCGATGATCCGCGCTACATCCCGTTTACCGTGGCCGATCGGCTGACCTCCGAAGCCGATCCGCTGATGCAGTGTCTGCTGGCACTGCTGGAGCTGCCGGAGCGACGGCTGGGGGTCACCGAGCTGCTGGACTGGCTGGATGTGCCGGCCTTCCGGCGCCGGTTTGATATTCGCACCCGTGAACTGGAAACGCTGCAGCGCTGGCTGCAGGGCAGCGGTGTGCGCTGGGGGCTGGACGGCGAGCACCGCGCGGCGCTGGGGCTGCCCGGGCTGCATGGCAATACCTGGCGCTTCGGGCTGGAGCGTATGCTGCTGGGCTATGCCATGGGCGAGGCGGATTTCGATGGGATTGCCGCCTATGACGAGATCGGTGGGCTCGAGGCGGATCTGGCCGGGCGGCTGGCCTCGCTGGTCAGGACCCTGGAAGGGTTGCGCCGGGAGATGGCAACGCCGACCGATCCGGTTACCTGGGGGGAGCGGCTTACCACGCTGCTCGATAGTCTGATCGCGCCCGAGGAGCAGCACGAGTTCGACATTCGCGAGCGCTTCGAGCGGGCAATCGAGAGCTGGCTCGAGGCCTGCCGTCATGCCTGTTTCGACGCCATGCTGCCGCTGTCGGTGGTGCGCGATGCGCTGACCGGTGAACTCGACGATGGCGGGCTGTCACAGCGCTTTCTGGCCGGGCGGGTCAACTTCGCCACGCTGATGCCGATGCGGGCGATTCCGTTTCGCAAGACCTGGCTGCTGGGCATGAACGATGGCGATTATCCCAGGGTACGGCTGCCACAGGATTTCGATCTGATGGTTCAGCGTCATCGCAGCGGCGATCGCTCGCGGCGCGACGATGACCGCTATCTGTTTCTCGAAGCGCTGCTGGCGACCCGCGAGCAGCTGACGATCTCCTGGGTGGGGCGTGATCAGCGCGACAACACGCCCCGGCCGCCGTCGATTCTGGTCAGCGAGCTGCTCGATACCCTCTCGCTGGGCTGGCAGGTCGATCCTGCGGAGAACGATCATGATCAGGCACTGCGGCGGCGGCTGATCACGGAACATCCGCTGCAGCCGTTTGCCGAACGCTATTTCGAGCCCGGCGCGGATCTTTTTACCTACGAGCATGCCTGGGAGAGGGTACATGCCGGTGTGGCACCACCGGCCGCCGACAGGATCGAAGACACCTTCGAACTGCCGGCCGAGCCGCTCGATCTCGATGCCCTGACACGACTGCTGCGCCAGCCTGCGGCGCTCGCGCTGGGCGATCGGCTGGGGATCCACTTTCAGCTGCCGAAGGCACCGGTGGATGATGCCGAGCCCTTTGCCCTGGAGGGCCTGGATCGCTTCGAGCTCAAGCGCTCACTGCTCGATTCGGTCCGCCAGGGAGCGCCCTCACTGGAGCGTGCTGCCGAGTCGTTCCGGATGGCAGGCCGCTTGCCGGCACTGGGGTTCGGCAGCCAGCTGATGGCCTCGCTGCTGCCGCCGCTCAACGCCCAGCTGGCGTGCTGGCAGGAGGGTATGAACGGGCTGACGCCTGCCGAGCCCGTGGGAGTGCAGTGGCGCGCGCAGGAGCCCAATGGGCTGTATCTCGAGGAGCGCATTGACGATCTGCATCATGACGGCGAGGGGCGGCTGTGGTGGTGGGCGCTGGCGCCGGCCCATTTCGGTCATCTGCGCTGCGACCGGGCCGGCAGGCTGATCCAGTACGGCAAGCCGGCTCGACTGTTGCGCGCCTGGCTGATGCAGCAGGCCGTGACCGCCCGGGGCCGGCCCCTGCACATCGGGCTGGTCTTCGAGGATCGGGTGCTGCGTCTGTCCCCGCCCGAACCGGCCCAGGCGCAGCAGTGCCTGTCCCGCCTGCTGACCCGGTGGTGGCAGGCCTACTGTCACCCGATGCCGGCCCATCCCGAGCTGGCCTTCGTCTATCTTGCGAATATCGCGCCCGGTGCCGCGGGAGAGGGGCAGGACGAGGCGCTGGAGCGCGCTCGCCGGCACTATGAAGAGGATGACTTCAACGGACGTGCCGCACTGCGTAGCCGTGAACCTGTACTGGGCGAGCTGTGGCCGACCTTCGAGCAGCTTTATCAGGCCGGTTTCGAAACCCATCTTCAGGCGCTCTACGGCGATTTTCATGCTGCGGTGCGCCTGCTGGCCGGTGGCGACTGACACTTTCGTCCGGGGTAGCCGGGTCACTCCGGCAGTCCCGGCCCGGCGAACACGGGAAGGACTTCATGACCGACAGGACCTCCGCGATGTCACGGGGCTGGCTGGCCATCACCCTGGCCTTTCTGGTCACCATGGTAGGCACCACCCTGCCGACACCGCTTTATCCGATCTATCAGCAGCGCTACGGCTTCTCCGAGGTGATGATCACGGTGATCTTTGCCACCTATGCGCTGGGCGTGATGGCGGCACTGATCGTGACCGGGCGCTGGTCGGATCGGCTGGGACGTCGACCGGTACTGCTGGCCGGACTGGGGGTGGCCCTGCTCAGCAGCCTCTGCTTTCTGGTGGCGCAGGGGCTCGGGCTGTTGCTGGTCGGTCGTCTGCTCTCGGGGATCTCGGCAGGCATCTTTACCGGTACGGCGACGGTGGCGGTGATCGAGGCGATTCCCGAACGCTGGCAGCGTCACGCCACGCTGATTGCCACCGCCGCCAACATGGGCGGGCTTGGTCTGGGACCGTTGCTGGCCGGAGTGGTGGGCGAGTATCTGCCCTGGTCACTGCGCCTGTGTTACGGCCTCCACCTGGTGCTGACAGGGCTGGCGATGGTGGCGGTCATGCGGGCTCCGGAAACCGTGACCCGGCCGGCCGATATCAGTCTGAGACCCCAGCGGCTGGCGCTGCCGGAGGAAGTGCGCAGCGTCTTCGTGCCGGCGGCCATTGCCGGTTTTGCCGGTTTCAACGTGCTCGGGCTGTTCACGGCCAGTGCCCCGGCCTTTGTCGGCGGGGTGCTCGACATTCATAACGGGGCGGTCATCGGCGGCGTCGTACTGCTGCTGTTCATTGGCTCGATCGCAGGCCAGGCGCTGCAGACCCGTTATCCCCGGCGCATCGAGCTGGCATCGGGATGTCGGGTGCTGGCCGTGGGCGCGGCGCTGGTCGGTGCCAGTATCATGCTGGCGAGCATGGCGCTACTGGTGATCGGTGCCCTGGTGGCCGGTGCCGGCCAGGGTATCGTGTTCCGGGCCGGCATGGGCAGCGTCTCTGCCGCCAGTCCTGCGGCACAGCGTGCCAGCGTCGCCTCGACCCTGTTCGTGGTGTTCTATGTCGCCATTTCGCTGCCGATCGTCGGTATCGGGCTGGTTACCATGCTGGCCGGGATCCGGATCGCGGCCACGCTCTTTGCGGCCATTGTGGTGCTGCTGACGCTGGTCGCCCTGGCGATGCTGAAGCGTCATCGGGGGCGCGAAGCGGCTTCATGACGGGCTGATGCCGAAAAACCGGCAGCCCGCGTCGCCGGCAGATGACGCCCGTCTCGGCGCACGACTACACTGAAGGAATTCGAACGGGGAAGCAGGGTCCGCAACTGTGGACCGGCAGATTTTGGAGACAACAGGGTATGCGTCATCTTGATCTTCAGGTGATTTCCCGGGCGCTGGCCTGGGCGCGCGCGGGAGAGACCATCTGGCTGTGTACGGTGCTTTCGACCTATGGCTCCTCGCCGCGCGCGCCCGGATCGATGCTGGTCGCGCAGGGAAGCGGGGAGTACGTGGGCTCGCTCTCGGGCGGGTGTGTCGAGGATGCCTTTATCGAAAGCCTGCAGGACGGCGCCTTTCAGCAGCCGGTGTCGATCGTGCGCTATGGCGAGAGTCAGGAGGAGAGCCAGCGGCTGCAGCTGCCCTGCGGCGGTATTCTCGAAGTGCTGGTCGAGCGGCGTGAGGTGAGTGATGAGCTGATCACCCATCTGGAAGTGCTGGAGGCCACCCTGCTGGGGCAGAAACGGCTGATCCGGCGGGTCGAGCCGATCAGCGGACGTTATCGCGTGGTGCTGGACGAGAGCACCGGTGGGCCGGCGGTCGAGCGCGAGGGCGAGCAGGGGACGATCATGATCCGGATCGGCCCGGCACTGCGCATGATTCTGGCAGGCATCTCGCCCGTGGCCGGCTATTGTGCGCAGTTTGCCCGGGCGCTGGGCTATGAGGTGATTGTCTGTGATGCGCGTGATGAGGTGCGCCGTGACTTTCTCGCCAGCGAGCAGGCCGAGGGCATCGAGGTGCAGGCGGTACTGCCCTCGCTGTTCATTGCCTCCGGTGGCTGTCACGAGGCCACCGCAGTGGTGGCGCTGACCCACGACCCGCGGATCGATGATCTGGCCATGATCGAGGCCGTGCGCACGCCGGCCTTTTATATCGGCGTGATGGGCTCGCAGCGTACCTCGCAGCGCCGGGCCGAACGGCTGGCACGATCCGGCGGCCTGAGCGAGGCCGACATCGAGCGTATTCATATGCCGATCGGCCTGGATCTGGGCAGCAAGGCACCCGCCGAGATTGCGCTGTCGGTGGTGGCCGATGTCATGCGCATCTTCAATGGCCGTGGCGCGCCGCTCACGGAGCATGCCACCACAGGCGAGACTGATGTCGCCTGAGGCCTCGCGCCACCGGGCGGTGGCGCTGGTACTGGCAGCCGGGCGCGGCCGCCGGTTCGGCAGTGACAAGCGTCTGGCGCGCCTCGCCGATGGTCGACCGCTGCTGGTCGCCACGCTGGAGTCGCTGACCCCGGTGTTCGACGAGATCCTGCTGGTGGTGCGCCGGGAAGAAGCGTTCAATACCCTGGCGCTGCCGCCCCGGGTCAGCCTGGTGCACGCCGAACGGGCCGATGAGGGCATGGGGGCCAGTCTGGCGACCGGTGTGACGGCACTGCTGTCAAGAGCGGCCACACCCTCCGCGCAGGCGCTGGCGGTACTGCTGGGCGACATGCCATGGCTTGCCCGCGACACACTGGAGACCCTGGTGGCGCGAACCGAGGCACGAACAATCACGCGTCCCGCGCATGACGGGCGCCCCGGTCATCCGGTCCTGTTCGGTCGCGATTTCTGGCCGCTGCTGGCGGAGCAGGGCGGGGACACCGGCGGCCGCGAGGTGATCCGACGCTATCGCGAGCGGGTGGTTGATGTCCCGGTGTCTGATCCCGGTATCCACCGTGACGTGGATTATCCGGCGGATCTGGGTCTATCATCTCCCGACTGATTTTTTATACCGTTATCTTTCTTCAAATCGAGAGTTGCATGAGCCGTGTTGCACTGCTGGTGGATATTCAGAATCTATATTACACGGCGCGTCAGGCCTTCGGCTGTCATGTCAGTTATCCGAACCTGTGGCGTGCCATGGCGGGGAATGATGACGTCGTCATGGCGCGGGCCTATGCCATTGATCGGGGAGATGAACGCCAGCGCCGCTTTCAGGATATCCTGCGCGAAACCGGTTTCGAAGTCTGTCTCAAGCCCTACATTCAGCGCCGTGACGGTTCCAGCAAGGGAGACTGGGATGTCGGCATTGCACTGGATGCGGTCGAGGCCGCGGCGCAGGTCGACCGCGTGGTGCTCGCCTCCGGCGATGGCGATTTCGACCTTCTGGTGAAGCGACTGCGCGAACGGCATGCCTGCCGGGTCGATGTCTTTGGTGTTCGCGCGCTGAGTGCCGATACGCTGATTCGTGCTGCCGATCGGTTTACCGCCATCGAGGGCGAACTGCTGCTGCGCCCCGCATCGCAGCAGGGAACGCCCTGAAGGTATCCGTTTACCGAGCGGTATAGCCGTGCCCCTCGAGGCAGGCTGCCAGCGCCCGACGATAGGTGCTGGACTGGGTGAGGGTCGGAGCCTGCAGGGTGGTGGCCGGATCGAAGCCGCTCTGGCCGACGGACCAGCGGTGACACGCGTAGCGATCCCGGGCCTGTTGTGCCTCGCTCTGGCCCCGGGCCGGATAGGCAATTACATCGTAGGTCTCCGGCCCGGTGTTCTGTACCGCCCTGGGGGGGACAACCGGAGCGTAACGCCGGGTTTCGGCATGCCACAGGAACCAGCTGCCGCCGGCCAGAAAATAGAGGGCGCTGCCGATCCAGATGGCGCGTGCGTCATCCGGCAGGCCATGGCCGTCTCCCGGCCTGCCATGCCCCTGATGGCCGGGCTCGCTGAAGCCGGAGCCGGTGGGGCTGCGATGATGCCCGGGCGGCTCGCCTATGGCAGTAGCGGCGCTGAGCAGCGTGGTCAGCGCCAGTATCAGCGCACTGAAGGTGGGGCGTGGCCGGGCGGTGAGTATCGAAAGCATGGGCAATCTCCATGGCGATGCGGTCATCGGGGCCGGTTGGCGGTCCGTCAATGTCATTCAGGCCGGGTCACGCCACGCAGGCTTCAGCCCGGGCGGCGGGCACGGGGCAATCACATGCATTTCGATGACCGCGGTGGAGTGCGCTCCGGATGCGGTGATCCGACAATGAGGTGTTCATGACGCTCTCCCTTTCAGCGCACCAGGCCATTCGGCTGGCACTCGGGGGCCAGGGATTTCGCAGTGCCGGTTCAGGGCAGGCTGATGGCCGTAAGCTGCTTGGTACGGTGCGCCGCCTGGGCGCGCTACAGATCGATAGTGTCAATGTAGTGTGTCGGGCGCACTATATGCCGCTTTTCTCCCGCCTGGGGGATTATGATCGCAGCCGGCTCGACGGTTTCAATCAGGGGCCGCCGTCACGACGTCGACTGTTCGAATACTGGGGACACGAAGCTTCACTGCTGCCGGTCGAGGATTACCCGCTCTATCGCTGGCGCATGCAGCGTGCCGAAGCGGGCGGTGGCGGCCTGTGGGGGCGCCTGAAGCGGTTTTCGCGCGAGCATCCCGACTTCATCGAGGCCATGCTGGCGCAGATCGAGCGCGCCGGGCCGCTGGCGGCGTCCGAACTGGCTGGAGGCGGGCGCTCGCAAGGGAGCTGGTGGGGCTGGAGCGAAGGCAAGACGGCGCTTGAGTATCTGTTCTGGAGTGGTCGTATCCTGGTCGCGCATCGCAGGAACAGCTTCGAACGGGTCTATGATCTGCCGGAACGGGTGGTGGGGCGTGCGCTGGTCGAGCAGGCGCCGCCCGCCGTGGATGATGCCCAGCGCGCGCTGGTCGAGCGCGCAGCCGGAGCGATGGGGGTGGCGACCCGCCGGGATCTGCAGCGCTATTTCCGGCTGGGGGCTGGCGAAACCCGGGCCCGCATCGATGAACTGGTGGAGCAGCGTCTGCTGGAGCCGGTCAGCGTCGAGGGCTGGTCCAGCGAGGCCTGGTGTCATGTCCGGGCGCGGCCTGCGCCGATGAACGGGCTGCAGACGCTGCTGGCCCCCTTTGATCCCATGATGTGGGATCGTGACCGGGCGGCCCGGCTGTTCGGCTTTCACTATCGCATCGAAATCTATACGCCCGCCGCCCGGCGCCGTCACGGCTACTATGTGCTGCCGTTCATGCACGATGGCCGCCTGGTCGCGCGTCTCGACCTGCGCGCCGATCGGGCGCAAGGGCTGCTGGAGGTGATCGCCTCTCATCCGGAAGCCGGGGTGAACATCGAAGCCGTGGGGGCGGCGCTGAGTGTCGAGCTCGAACGTCTGGCGCGCTTTCTGGGGCTTTCAGGCATTGCGCTGCGCGGACAATCGCCGCTCGATCTGGCCATACGGGCCGGCAACGGCCACCGGCCGGTCTGCGGCTGAAGGGCGCGGCACCCGGGGCACTCTGTTACAGTTGTATGATGTATATGCTCACTTCCTTCAGTCGTGGTTGCCATGTCCACTGAGTCCGACGCTTCCCGGGCCTCGCTGAGGCTCAAGCTGCAGATTGTCGCCATCGTCAGTTCCACCTTTGTCAGCATGCTCTGTATCGGCATGACACTGACGGTGCTGCCGCCCTGGCTGGCCGGGGAGCAGGGCTTCAGCGCGGTGACGGTGGGCGTGGTGATCAGTTCCCAGTTCGTGGCGACGCTGCTGTCGCGGCCGTTTGCCGGCCAGCTGGCCGATCGACTGGGCGCCAAGCGGATCGTGATGGCCGGCATGGCCGGCTGTGCCGGCAACGGGTTGCTGGTACTGCTGGCCGTGCTGCTGCAGGCGCAGCCACTGCTCAGCCTGCTGATCCTGATGCTCAGTCGCCTGATTCTGGGTGTCGCTCAGGGCATGATCGGCACCGGCTCGCTGAGCTGGGGGATCGGGCTGGTCGGGCCGACCCACATGAGCCGGGTGATCTCGTGGAACGGCATTGCCGGTTTCGGGGCACTGGCGATCGGTGCCCCGCTGGGCGCCCTGATAGTCGAACTGGGCGGCGTCGGCAGTGTCGGCGTCGCCATCGCCCTGCTGGCACTGACCTCGCTGGCGATGGCTTGGCGGCGTCCGGCATCGCCGGTGATTGCCGGCAAGCGCATGCCGTTTTCCCGGGTCTTCGGTCGGGTGGCTCCGTTCGGCATGGGACTGGCGCTGAGTTCGATCGGCTACGGCGTGATCGCCACCTTCATTACGCTCTATTTTGCCGCCGAGCAGTGGGCTCATGCGGCCTGGGGGCTGGCGATCTTCGGGGCGGCCTTCATCATTGCCCGATTGCTCTTTGCCGGGAGCATTGGCCGCTTCGGCGGTTATCCCGTGGCACTGGCATGTTTCTGCGTCGAGTCGCTGGGCCTGCTGCTGCTGTGGCTGGCTGCCTCGCCGGTGATGGCAATGGGGGGCGCGGCCCTGACCGGACTGGGCGTCTCGCTGATCTTTCCGGCGCTCGGCGTGGTAGCGGTCAATCGCATCGATGCGGCCAGCCGCAGTGCGGCACTGGGAGCCTATTCGGTCTTTCTCGATGCGGCCGTGGGGGCGACCGGACCGCTGGCCGGCGTCATTGCCGGTCATTTCGGCTATCCGGCGATCTTTCTCTTTGCTGCGCTGGCGGCGATGGCGGGCGGGACGCTCTGTCTCGTACTCTATCAGCGCAGTCGTCGCCCGAGAGCTGCCGAGGCGGAGTCCACGGGTAGCGAACGTACCGCTGCCGAGCACTGAGGGGTGCCATCATGGCCGGCACGTGGTCCCCGTTCGCAGGCGTACCGAGCGCTTGCCCGAGCGATGTCCCGGTCGGGGAAGTTGATCGCGTCAATCAGCAGAAACCAGTAGGCGTGGCCCATCCGAATGGCCACAATGCGGGCGAAAGTGATCGGACTGGAGGCGTGATGATCGAACGACGGGCAGGCGGGCTGAAGGGAAGCATTCGCATTGGGCACTGATCGACGGCAGGCATCCGGTCACGGTGACCGGCGAGCAAGCAGGAAGGGGTGCCTGGGGCTGATGCTGGGCGCGGTGCTGTTCATTGCAGTGGTCTACGGCATCATCATTGCCTACATGACCACCCATCGCACGGATGAGCAGAAGGCCAACGAGCTGCAGTCGATCCGCCAGTGTCAGCAGCAGACCGGAGAGGAGGCTGCGACAGCAGTGGAGCACCATCGCCGCGACAGCTGTCAGGAGATGATCGAACAGTTCGAGGCCAAGTACGGTCATCCGCCGGGTGCCGAGGCGGACAGTGAGGCGCCATCTTCATGAATCATGTGCATGTTGATGTTGAGTGTGAATCGATGGCACTCAACAAAAGGTCGCTTCAGAATATGCACCAATTGCGATGAACGCTAATGGAGCAGAGAGATGAGTCGATCCGAACAGCCGCGTCCCCCGTTTCGCGCCGACATGGTCGGCAGCCTGCTGCGCAGCGAGGCCATCAAGTCCGCTCGGCAGCAGCACCATGTACACGAGATCAGTGCCGAGCAGCTGCGTCAGGTGGAGAACGACGAGATTCGCCGTGTGGTGGCGCGTCAGGAGTCCCTCGGGCTGAAAGCGGTAACCGATGGTGAGTTCCGGCGTGCCTGGTGGCACTTCGATTTCCTTGAACAGCTCCACGGTGTGGAAGGCTATACCCCCGAACAGGGCATCCAGTTTCAGGGGCGTCAGACCCCCTCCCGGGGGATCCGGGTGGTCGATCGGGTGCGTTTCAATCCCGAGCATACGATGCTGAACGACTTCCGCTTTCTGGATGAGGTGGCGCAGCAGTCGGTCGCCAAGATGACCATCCCCAGCCCCAGTGTGCTGCACTTCAGGGTCGGGCGGGAGCAGATCAGTCGCGACGTCTATCCGGACATGGATGCCTTCTTCGAGGATCTGGCCGAGGCCTGGCGACAGGCCATTCACGCCTTTCATGCGGCCGGCTGTCGCTATCTTCAGCTGGATGACACGGTGTGGGCCTATCTCTGCTCCGAAAAGGAGCTGGAGGCGGCACGCCAGCGTGGCGAAGAGCAGCCAGAGCAGCTGCAGTATCGCTATGCGGCGGTGCTCAACCGGGCGCTGCGTGATCGCCCCGAGGATCTGCATGTCAGTCTGCATGTCTGCCGGGGCAATTTCCGCTCCACCTGGATCAGCGAGGGGGGCTACGAGCCGGTCGCCGAAACCCTGCTGGGCGGTGTCAATGTCGATGCCTTCTTTCTCGAATATGACAGTGATCGGGCGGGGGGCTTCGAGCCGCTGCGTTTCCTGCCACGGGGCCATCAGCAGGTCGTGCTGGGTCTGGTGACCACCAAGACCGGGGAGCTGGAGTCGAAGGCCGATATCCGGCATCGCTTTGAGGAAGCCGCTCACCATGTGCCGATGGAGCAGCTCTGTCTGAGCCCGCAGTGCGGTTTTGCCTCCACCGAGGAGGGCAATCTGCTGACCGAAGAGCAGCAGTGGGCCAAGCTTGCCATGATCGTCGAGCTGGCCGACGAGATCTGGGGCTGAGCAACCGGACAACAGGGCCTGGCTCGGTAGGGGGCTGTCTTTCGCGAGGGCGCAGCAAGGTGCGCTTGCGTGGGCTTTCCTGCGCTGCAATCGCCCCGTCGGTCATGCCGGCGGGGCGATCCGTTTGCCGACGAGGGCGAGCGGGCCGCTTTTCAGAATCGATCCACGTGTGCGTGCTGCCAGGTGGCCTGCCACGGTTCGGGGAGTGTGTCGTCGTCGAGCAGCTGGCGCCTGCCCAGCTCGGGCCAGCTGAAATGACTGGCCGGCTGGGAGGGCGCGTACGCGCTGCGGTGCTGAATGTGATCGGCGCTCAGCTCGTCGAAGCGGGAGAGCCCCATGGCACCGGTCAGGGCCGCGAAGGAGTCGAGCGTGGCGTTGTGATACTGCCTGACGCGTTCGGCCTTGGTCGGGACATGAATGGCCCGGGCGCGTTTGGGGTCCTGGGTGGTAACGCCGGTGGGGCAGCGGTTGGTATGACAGCGCCGCGCCTGAATGCAGCCGACCGCGAACATGAAGGCCCGCGCTGCATTGCACATGTCGGCGCCCAGCGCAGTCTTGACCACCATGTCGTAGCCGAGCGCGACCTTGCCGCTGGCAATGATGCGGATATGCTCGCGCAGACCCACGCCGCGCAGAGCGTTGTCCACGAACGGCAGGGCTTCATCGATGTAGGCGCCGAGGCTGTCGGAGAACTCCTCCGGGGCTGCACCGGTGCCGCCTTCGGCGCCGTCAACGGTAATGAAATCGACCCAGATGCCGGTTTCCGCCATGGCGCGGCAGATACTCAGAAATTCGCTGCGCTTGCCGATGCAGAGCTTGATGCCGACCGGCTTGCCATCGGAGAGCTCGCGCAGGCGGGCGACGAAATCAAGCAGCTCCCGCGGAGTGGAGAACTCGGGGTGCGAGGCCGGTGAGGGGCAGGACTGACCGGCCTCGATCTGTCGGGTTTCGGCAATCTCCTTGTTGACCTTCGCCGCCGGCAACAGGCCACCATGACTGGGTTTGGCCCCCTGGGAGATCTTGATCTCGATCATCCTGACCTGAGCGCCGCGGGCCTTGTCGCGAAAGGTCTCCGGGTCGAAGCGTCCCTCCCTGGTGCGACAGCCGAAATAGGCGGTACCCAGCTCCCAGATCAGATCGCCGCCATGCTTTTCGTGGTAGGGGCTGATCGCGCCTTCGCCGGTATCGTGCGCAAAACCGCCCATCCGGGCGCCCTGATTCATTGCTTCAACGGCAGTGCCGGAAAGGGAGCCGAAGCTCATGGCCGAGATGTTGAGCCTTGAAGCATGGTAGGGGCGACGGCACTGGGGCCCGCCGACCAGGATACGGCGATCCTCATCGGGGACCTCGCCGGGCTGGATGGCGTGGCCCGAAAAGTTGTAACCGGGCGCCTCGACATCGCGGATGGTGCCGAAGGGCGAGGTGTCCGAGCCGCCGTCGGCGCGAGCATTGATCAGATTGCGCTTTTCGCGCGAGAAGGGCCGACCGCTGGTTTCGGATTCGAAGAAGTACTGGCGCAGTTCGGGACGCACGAACTCCAGCATGTAGCGTAGATGGCCAAGCACCGGGTAGTTGTTGAGCACGTTGGTCTGACAGCGCAGATCATGCAGTCCGACCATGGCCAGCGGGAACCAGATGATCAGCAGCCAGAGCGCCGGTAGCCAGAATATGGCCAGCACTGCAATCAGTGCCAGTGTCGCGGGGGTCAGGAAATAGAAGAGTTGGCGGTACATGTCACCTCGTTGCCATGATGATACGAATGCCGATGCATGAATCAGGCAGCTCTGCAGTTGTAACCGGCAGCACATGTGCTGCAAGCGTGCGTACTGTCCCGAGGGCGATTGGCGCCTGGTAGCAGGCATGAGAACATGCCGCCTGACGAGGAACGATAACAAAGGGAAATCATGCAGCCATGATCGATAATGATGACCGTTTTCGCACTGCAATGGATCGGCTGGATCGCGAGCATGCTGATGATCCCCGAACCGTCGAGGACGAACAGGGGGAGCCGGTCCCCCATGAACTGCTCTATGCCCGCCGCATGAGTGCCTGGCTGGAGCGGGTACGGCCTGATGCCCCGGACTACCTGCGCCTGGCAATCCGTGCCCAGCATCTGCGGCGCTGGGAAATCCCGCGTAATGGCTATCCCATGGATCGTCCCGGTTATCATGCCTGGCGTACCGAACTCAAGCAGCGTCAGGCCGGTCTGGCACGTGACGTGCTGCTGGAGTGCGGCTACGAACGCGACACTGCCGAGCGGGTGGCGGCACTGGTACGCAAGGAGGATCTGCGTCATGATGCCGATACTCGGGCGCTGGAGGATACGGCCTGTCTCGTTTTCCTGCAGTATGAATTCGAGGCCTTTGCCGCCAAGCACGAGGATGAACGGGTAGTGACCATACTCAGGCGGACCTGGCGCAAGATGTCCGAGCAGGGCCACCAGCTGGCTGCCGAAATTGCAATGACCGGGCGACCCCGGGCACTGGTGGAGCAGGCACTGGCAGCCGAGTCGCGTTGAGGGCTACCACCCGCATGGCAGTTGGGAGGAGACGGGATTCATTACGCAGTACTCAGGCGTTTGTATGAGCAGGGTAATGGGTCACCATCCGATCATGGTGACCTTTCGGGTTAAATTACGCGCTGCAGGTATTAATTGATATTGTTATTTGGCTGGTTTCTTTCCTGATTCTTTCCTCCTGTTAATGATCTTTTTCATGGTCCTTTGCTCTTAAGGAGTAATGAAAAACAATGAATATTTTCTTCGGGAATACAAAATAATACAGTTCGGGGCATATCGGCACAGCATGGCGGGTGTAATAATCAATAGGGTCTGCGGTTCGTTTATCCCCAAGCCCAAAATGGATAATGCCCATGTCCAGCAATGCCACGCGCGTCAGCAGCGGTCGCTTTGAGTGGATGGATGCGCTCCGCGGTATCGCGATCGTCATGGTGGTGTATCTGCACAGTGCAGACTCCATGTCCATCAAGTTTCCCGAGCTTTCCCCGGCGTTCCTGCAGTTCAACGCCATAATGACGCCTTTCAGGATGCCGGCGCTGATGTTTCTCTCCGGTCTGCTGGTGGCCAGTTCAATGGCCAAGGGAGGTCAGCGCTATTTTCGCGGCAAGGCGATCAATGTCCTTTATCCCTATGTGATCTGGTCATTGATCGGCTACGTGCTCTATCTGCTCCGGGCGTATTATCTGGATAAACCGCCCGTGGAATTCTGGTCATCGCTGTTGCTGCATCCCATGATGCATCTCTGGTTCATTTATTACATCCTGGTTTATTACGTGATGGCGTTTTTCCTGCTTAAAACGCATCGCCTGCTGTGCCTTGCGCTGGTCATGGGCGGATATACGGCGATGTACTATTTCGGCTTTGCGAAATTCGGCTATTACATGGTCTTTTTCATGGTCGGCGGGCTGCTGGGGGCCCGGCTGGATGCGTTCAGGCGATTTATCGAGCGTGCCGGATGGAGCCTGGTGCTGCCCGTGGCAGTAATGTGTCTCTGGACCTGGCTGGTCCATGAAGGCGTGATCGAAACCGTATACGGTTATGATCTGCTGCAGATGGCGATGGCCTTTATCGTGATCACGCTGCTGCTCAAGATCACCATGTTGGCTCGTATCATTCCACTGCTCAGACCCTTTCAGTGGTTCGGTCGCAATTCGCTGGCGATGTTTCTGGTGCACTTTCCCTTTACCTGGGCGGCGCCGGTCATCATGACCCATTTTGTCGACAGCAACCCGGATCTGGTATTTCCCTTCTACTTCGCTACGGTGCTGGGTGTCAGTGCAGTACTGGCCTGGCTCAACAATCGCAGTCGGCTGGTGTCGCTGCTGTTTACTGCCAATGCCCTGATGCCTGCCGGGGCGCGTTCGAAGGACTCGAAAGCCCCGGCTCGGGCGACCGGCTAGCCCGGTCATGGCCCCTGCTGCTCTCTGATCACGTTCGATCGGAGAGCAGTGACGTTGGCTGCGTCATCGAGCCCGGCAAGCCGCCGCCGGCCTGCATGGCGTCATGGAAACTGCACCTGCTCAGAAGCGCATGTCGAGGATTTCGGGATGCTCCGAAGGCTTGCCGAAGCTCACCTGCGCCTGCTGATGGCTCAGGTTCATGATGATGGTAAACAGCGTCTCCATGCGTTCACCCTCGGGCTGATCGGGATCCTCGTGGCGGTTGATGGCCGAGGGGGCACCCTGTTCGTCGCCGAGATGCGAGCGCAGGGTGTCGAACGAGGGCTCGGTGTCGGCCACCAGCTCACGCAGTCGGGTCAGGCGGGTCCTTGAATCCTCGCGCGGGAAGTCCTCCAGTCCGGGTGGCAGGTGTTTGGCAATCAGGTGATTGGTGTGACACAACCGGCCATGACGCGGCGTCATGGCACTGTCGCCCATTGGCGAAACCTCGACACCGGCAGCGTGGCCCAGGCCATCGGCGATCAGAAAGTGCGCCGGTGAGGCTACGCCCACCTCGTCGATCATGTCCAGCGCGTGTTCGACGCCATCACTTTCCAGTACCCGGCGCAGCATGACGTGAATCGGCAGCTTGGGCCGGCAGATGGCAGTGCGCAGGGCATTGAAACAGACCCCCACACCATTGTCGTTGAAGCCGATCTTGCCGATGATGCCGACTTCGGTGATCATCTGGATCGCGGGTTTGTCGGGGGCGCGCACGGTCATGCGCACAAGTGCATCGCGCTGTTCGGCCTTCCAGTCCCAGTTCTGCGCCAGCCACTGTTCCCCGGTCTGTGAATGGCGCTGGGAGAGCGCCGAACAGCCATCACTCTGCGTGGCTGCATGCTGTTCTGCCGAGGCATGGGTGAGGGCGATTTCGCTGCGGGCATTGAGCACCAGCACATCAAGCGGATCAATGCCGGCGCCATGGGCGATGCCGGCCATCTCTTCGAGCAGTTCGGGACAGACATGTTCGATGGCCGCCTTGAAGCGCTCGGCTTCATGGCGGGCATCTCCCCATTCGATACCGGCAAGATCGCGGAAGAGGCGCTCATAGGTCGCGAGACTGCGCTCGATTTCCGTGGCCGCCTGTTGACCGTGCGCTTCGCCGATCTCATGGTGCGTCCCCTGGATATCGATGTGCTTGACCATGCCGCTCTCCTCGATTGTCGATGTTCGTGCATATTGTTCACAGCATGGCGGGCGTTTGCTTCGGCGTCGAGCCCCGCGCCGTGATCGGCAGGTTTTGCCGCTTACCTGACAACAGTGATCTAATGCGCCGATGAGCGAACATCTCGATATCGCCACGCTGCCCCTGACCGGTCGTCGTCTGATCGAGGCCAGTGCCGGCACCGGCAAGACCTTTACCCTGGCGGCACTTTATGTGCGTCTGATTCTCGGCCATGGCGGTGAAGGCTGCGCCTTTCCACGTCCGCTGATGCCCCCCGAAATTCTGGTGGTCACCTTTACCGAGGCGGCCACCGAGGAGTTGCGTGAGCGCATCCGGCTGCGCTTGCGACAGGCGCGTGATGCACTGCTCGGCCGCGAGGCAGCCGATGCGGTACTGGCGCGGCTGCTCGATGAGGTCGACCCGGCCGTGCGGGCGGTTCAGGCCAGCCGTCTGGATGGTGCCGCACGGACCATGGATGATGCGGCCATCTTTACCATCCACGGCTTCTGTCAGCGCATGCTCAAGCGTCACGCCTTCGATAGCGGGACCCTGTTTGCGGCCGAGCTGACCAATGACACCGAGCGACTGTTCGAGACGCTGGTCGAGGACTACTGGCGCTGTCATTTCTATCCGCTGGACCCCGGCCAGCAGGCGCTGCTGCTCGACTACTGGGCGTCTCCCGCGGCACTGGGGCAGGCCCTGCGAACACTGCTGCACGGGGGGCGCCCCCAGCCGCTGATCTGGAATGGCACTCCGATCGAGGCGCCGGAAACGCTGGAGGCGGCCCTGGCACCGCTCGATCAGGCTCATCAGACCGTGGCGGCCCGGGCCGCACGCGTGCGCGAGTTATGGCAGTCATGCTGGGAAGAGGTCGGGATGCTGCTGCGTGAGGCCATCGAGCAGGGGCGGCTGGCGGCCAATCGCTTCAAAAGCGCTGAACTCTCCGAGCGCCTCGCTCGGCTGGCGCAGTGGTGTGAGCGGGGAGAGCACGCGCTGGAGAGCGGGCTGCTGACTTCCGGGCAGCCATGGTGTGGTCAGCAGCGACTGAGTGCGGCAACGAAGAAGAACGCCGAGACACCCGAGCATGCCTTCTTTGTTGCGCTGGATGAATTGGCCGAAGCGCAGCAGGCGCTGCCGGAGGTTCAGCCGTATATTCTGGCGCATGCGCGCGATGCGGTAGCAGCCAGCATGGCGAACGAAAAGCGCCGTCGCGGACTGTGGGATTTCGATGACCTGCTCAACGGGCTGGATTCCGCTCTGGCGGGTCCGGCCGGCTCACGCCTGGCCGGCAGGATCCGGCGTGAGCTGCCGGTGGCGATGATCGACGAGTTTCAGGATACCGATCCGGTCCAGTACCGGATCTTTTCCTCGATCTATCCTGCCGGTTCGGGAGAGGACGCGGATGAGACAACGCTATTGATGATCGGCGACCCCAAGCAGGCGATCTACGGCTTTCGCGGGGCCGATATTCATACCTATCTCGAAGCGCGCCGCGAGGTGACGGCCCACTATACCCTGGCGACCAACTTCCGTTCGACGCAGGCGATGGTCGGTGCGGTCAACCGTATCTTCGGTCAGTGCACGGCGCCGTTTCTGCTCGATGATATTCCCTTCGAGTCGGTAGCGGCGCAGGGTCGTTCGCAGCGGCTGGTCAGCGAGTCGGGCGAGGAGCCGGCCCTGACCTGCTGGCTGATGCCGGACGAGGCGTCGGTAGGGCGCGAGGCCTATGCCCGCTGCATGGCCGAGGCGACGCGTGCCGACATCCAGCGGCTGCTGGCCGGCGGTCACGCCGGTACCACCGGGTTCAGCGATGACGAGGATGGTTTCGAGCCGCTGCGTCCATCGGACCTGGCGGTGCTGGTGCGCACCGGCCGCGAGGCGGAACTGGTGCGCGCGGCGCTGGCGCAGGGGGGAATCCGCAGCGTCTATCTCAGTCAGAAGACTTCGGTATTTCAGTCGCCGGAAGCCTTTCATCTGCTGCAACTGCTCGAGGCAGTGGCTCAGCCCGACAGCGATCGGCGGCTGCGAGCCGCGCTCGCCACGCGCCTGCTGTCCGATTCGCTGGACAGCGTGGCGCAGCTCAAGGTGGATGAGCTTGCCTGGGAGGCGATGGTCGAGCGCTTCGGCGAGTACCATCGGCTGTGGCAGCGCGATGGTGTACTGCCGATGCTGCGTGCGGTGATGCGCCATTTCGCCATCGGTGAGCGTCTGATCGCTCGCGATGACGGTGAGCGGGCACTGACCGACCTGCTGCATCTGGGCGAACTGGCCCAGGCGGCCAGCGTGCATCTCGATGGTGAGCAGGCATTGCTGCGCTGGCTGCATCAGGCGCTGGCCGGCCGCTTTGAAGCCGGGCTCGATCCGGAGTCGCTGGTTCAGCGCCTGGAGAGCGATGAGACCCTTGTACGGGTGATTACCATTCATAAATCCAAGGGGCTCGAGTATGCGGTGGTCTATCTGCCCTTTACCTGCGATTACCGGGAGATCGATGCTCGTGTCACGCACTTTCGGCTGCATGAGGAAGAGCGCGGTCGGGCGACGATCATGGCGCCAACCGCACTGCAGCGTCAGCAGGCCGATCATGAACGGCTGGCAGAGGATCTGCGGCTGCTCTATGTCGCCATGACCCGGGCCCGTTACGCCTGTCGGCTGGGGATCGCGCCGCTTTACAAGGGGCAGCGCAAAAAGGGCACCGCGGAGACGGCCACCACGCTGGCGCGCTCGGCGCTGGGCAGCCTGCTGACCGGACACACCGGGGATTCTCCCGAGGTGGGCCAGCTGCGTGCGCTGCTCGGTGGGCTCTGCGATGGCCGGGAAGTGGCGTTTGCGGCGCCGCCGCAGCCTCGGCCGCAGCCACTTTCCCCGCCGGACACCCGGTCGGCATCGGGCGCGGCGCGACGCTTCAGCGGACGCATCGATCGCAACTGGTGGATCGCCTCCTATACCGCGCTGGTGAGTGGTGCGCAACTCGCCACGGGTGAGATGTCCGATGACACCGCTTTCGTGGATGAGAGCCCCGGAGTTGATCTGGAAGTGCTGACCGAACGCAATCCGGTGCCCCTGCCACCGGCCCAGCGGCTCATCGACTTTCCACGCGGGCCCCGGGCCGGTACCTTTCTGCATGGCCTGTTCGAGCGGGTCGATTTCGATCGGCTGGCATCGCTCGATGATCCCGCCAGCGCCCACCGGCGTGAACTTGCAGCGCTGATCCCGGCGCGTCTGGCACGACGCGGTTTCGAGGCGTACTGGGCCGATATCCTGCTGGAATGGATGGCGCGGGTACTGCCGGCCCCCCTGCATCCTGCCGTGCCGGGGCTGTCGCTGGCGCGGCTCGATCACTGGCGCATCGAGCTGGAGTTCTGGCTGCCGACCCGGTACGCCGACAGCCATCGTCTCGATGACCTGGTACGCCGGCACGAGCCCTTGCAGGTGGAGCGACCGGCTCTGGCCGAGCGCGAGCTGACCGGCATGCTCAAGGGGTATATCGACCTGCTGTTCGAGTTCGAGGGGCGCTACTATCTGCTGGACTGGAAGTCCAATCATCTCGGTGATCGCCCCGAGCACTATGACGAGCCGGCCATGCTGGCAGCCGTGGGTGAGCATCGTTACGATCTGCAGTATGTCCTTTATACCCTGGCACTGCATCGGCTGTTGCGCACCCGCCTGGCGGATTATGACTACGAGCGTCACTGTGGTGGTGTTTTCTACGCCTTCCTGAGAGGCATGAATGGTGAGGGCGATGGGCGGGGGGTACTCCATCGTCGACCGTCGCGGACCCTGATCGAAATGCTTGATGGCTGGCTTGACGGCGAGTCGGTAGAGATCGAGCCGGCAGGCCATGCAGTGGTATCCGAGTCGGACCGGCAGGGGGAGCAGCCATGACGCGTCAGGAACGTCCCGGCCAGCTGTCGTTCGATGCCCTGCTCGAAAGTGAGGCTTCCGTGTCCGCCGGGGTTGCCGGCGGGGCCCCCGCCGGGCAGGCGCCGGCGGTCGACGAGCTGCTCGAGCAATGGGTCATGATGGGCTGGCTGCGGTCGCTTGATGCCCACCTGGCGCATTTTATGGCCGAGCGTGAGCCCGCCATGGCGCCACTGGTACAGCTGTCGATTGCACTGGTCAGCCATCAGCTGGGTCGCGGTCACGTCTGTCTTGACCTCGAACAGGCGCTGACGGATGCCGATGCCGTGCTGTCGCTGCCACCCCAGGAGGGTAGTGCGACCACGTCGGAGGAAGCCGCCGCCATCGAAACACCGGCACATGTGCTGGCGCGGCTGGACGTACGCAGTGCCGGGCGGTGGGCGGAGCAGCTGGCCGCTTCGGCCCTGATCGGTGATGGCCGTTCGCCGACCCCCCTGGTGCTCAAGGAGCAGCGTCTCTATCTCTACCGTTTCTGGCGCTGTGAGTGCGATGTCGCCCGAGAGCTCGGCCGGCGCATGGCAGCACCCCGGCCGGTGGATCCGGCCGTGCTGAAACCCCATCTGGGTCGGCTGTTCCAGCGCCCGGAAACGACCGAGGGGAGTGCAGCGCCCGACTGGCAGCAGCTGGCCTGCGTAATGGCGCTGCGACAGCAGCTGATGGTGATTTCCGGCGGGCCGGGCACCGGCAAGACCACCACCGTGACCCGGCTGCTGGCGCTGTTGCAGGAGAGCGCGCTGGGCAGCAGTGAGCAGCCGCTGGCCATTCGGCTGGTGGCGCCTACCGGCAAGGCGGCAGCGCGTCTGACCGAATCCATCGGCCGGGCGATCGACCGGCTCGAGCTGGGGCCCGATATTCGCCGTGCCCTGCCACGTGAAGCCACCACCCTGCATCGGCTTTTGGGCGCCCGGCCCGACAGCCGGCATTTTCGCCACGACCGTCAGCAGCCGCTGAGTCTGGATCTGCTGGTGGTCGATGAAGCCTCGATGGTCGATCTCGAGCTGATGACCGCACTGCTGGCGGCCCTGCCCGAGCAGGCGCAGCTGATTCTGCTCGGGGACAAGGATCAGCTGGCGTCGGTTGAGGCGGGTGCGGTGCTGGGTGATCTCTGTCAGGGGGCCGAACAGATCGGCTACAGCGATGCACTGATCGAATATCTGCAGGCCATGACGGATACCCGGGTGGAGCGGGAAGTGTCGCCGCCACGCCATGATCCGATGCGCGATCATGTCGTGGTGCTGCGCCAAAGCTATCGTTTCGATGCCGGCAGTGGCATCGGTCAGCTGGCCGGGCGTATCAATGCCGGTGACACCGCCGGGGTGCGCCGGCTCTGGTCGGCAGGGTTTGACGATATCGACTGGCAGCGTCTCTCGGGCGTCGAGGATCGACAGCTGATCGGGATGATGCTGAGCGGCTATCGCGACTACCTGAAACGGATGTGGCAGGGTGCCGAGCCGCTGGAAGTGCTGGATGCCTTTGCCCGCTTCCAGGTACTGTGTGCGCTGCGACGGGGGCCCTGGGGCATCGAGGGACTCAACGAGCGGATTGCCGCGGCATTGCAGCGTGAAGGCCTGATTGCAGCTACATCCGGCTGGTATGCCGGCCTGCCGGTAATGATCACCCGCAATGACCCGCAGCTTGCCCTGTACAACGGGGATATCGGCATCACGCTGCCGGACCCGGAAGCCGGCGGCCGGCTGCGGGTGTTCTTCGAAATAGCCGATGAACAGGCCGGGCGCCGGGCAAGGGCCGTCCTGCCCGGGCGGCTGGACAGCGTGGAGACGGCATGGGCGATGACCGTGCACAAGTCCCAGGGGTCCGAATTCGAACGCATCCTGTTCGTGCTGCCTGATCGTCCCAACCCCATTCTGACACGCGAGCTGGTCTACACGGCGGTCACTCGGGCGCGTGATTACTGCTGTGTGGTCAGCGCCTTCGATGAAGCACTGGTATACGCCACGGCGCGTCGGGTGCATCGGGCATCGCATATTCGGGAGCGGTTGCAGACCATTGCCGGCGTAGTGCAGTAGTGCCGCGATTCGCTCAGCGGCATGATCAGGGCATGACGAGCCGGCGCAGCGGTTCACGCACTACCGGCGCACAGAGCGCCGGATAGCGGTCGAGCAGTTCATCGGGCAGATGATGAATGCCGGTCAGCGCATATTGCGGACACGATTGATATCGTTGCTGGACATGACGATCTCTCCTCCATGAGCGATGCGTGATGCACTCCTTCAACAGACCGGGCGTCAGGCTGACGACCGACCATGTACAACCATGGTACAGGATCAGCAAGGGCAGGGTCCGGGATTCGATTCGGGGCGCTGTCAGACCTGCAAGGAGCAAAGTGTCGATGAGCGAGCACTGGCGGAGCTGGTCGTCACTGACCAGCGTTGAACTGGAGCAGTTGGTGGATGACAGTAGCGTGGCGATACTGCCGCTGGCGGCCATCGAGCAGCATGGCGCCCATCTGCCACTCTCCACCGATGTTGATATTGCCGAGGGTGTGCTGCAGGCAGCACTGAACCGGCTTTCGGCGGGGCATGCGCCGATGCTGCAACTGCCCACCATGACGGTCGCCCTGAGCACCGAGCATACCCGGTTTCCGGGGACCCTGAGCCTGCCTCCGGAAGTGGCGCTGGGGTGGCTCGAGGCACTGGGGGAGAGCGTGGCACGTGCCGGCATTCGCCGACTGGTGCTGTTCAACAGCCACGGTGGCAATCGGGCGCTGATGGATATGGCGGCACTGCGCCTGCGCGAGGCGCACGACCTGCTGGTGGTCAAGGTAACCTATCCGCGTTTTACGCCCCCCGAAGGCTGGCTGCCGGACGAGGAGCTGCGTTTCGGACTGCATGGTGGGGCGCTGGAAACAGCCATGATGCTTCATCTGGCGCCCGAGCGGGTGCGTCGTGCCGAGCTGGGCGACGCGCCGTCACTCGGCCTCGAGCGCTACCGGGCCGGCCAGACGCTGGGACCGGAAGGTGCCGCCGGATTTGCCTGGCTGGCGGAGGACCTGCATCCCGCAGGGGTTACCGGTGATGCCACGCTGGCGACAGCCGAACTCGGTGAACGGCTGGTCGCCCACTTTGCCGACCGGAGTGCCGAGATACTGCACCAGACCCGTGACTTCGATCTGACAAGCCTGGCCCTGCGCCTGCAACAGTAACAATGCGGAAAGCGCCTTGAACGCTGCCGAAGCAGGGCTATTTCGAGGCCGCCGGGGAGAACACGGTGGTGGCATCACGCTCGTGTTCATCGAGGATGTCGTCGAGCAGATGCCCGGCTCGACTCGCCTTGGCGTTCAGGTAGCGACGGTTCTGATCGGTCAGGCTGCCATAGATGCCATGTCGATTGGCGACCTCGATGCCGCTCTGATTCATGGCGGCCAGCTTGGCGGGGTTATTGGTCAGCAGCTGAATGCGCCGAATGCCGAGTTCAATGAGGATGTCCAGCGCCATGGTGTAGTGGCGTTCATCCTCGCCAAACCCCAGTACCTGATCGGCATCGATGGTATCCAGTCCCTCGTCCTGCATGGCATAGGCGCGCAGCTTGTTGGCCAGACCGATGCCGCGACCCTCCTGGGCAAGATAGAGCAATACGCCACCGCCCATGGCCTGAATCGAGGCGACGCCGTTGCGCAGCTGCTCGCCACAGTCACAGCGCAGGCTGCCGAACAGGTCGCCGGTGAGGCAGGCCGAGTGCAGGCGCACCGGAACGGCCTCATGCCACTGTTCGGGTTCGCCGATCAGCACGGCAACATGCTCGCGCAGTCCGTCGGGTTCGCGAAACAGGATAAAGCGGGTGTGCCCGGCTCCCGCCAGCGGGATCTCGGCCTCACTGATACGGCCGAGCAGACCTGCCGTGCTGTCTTGGCAGGCGCGCGCATTCGCTGCCGTGACCGCCAGCAGCTCACCCTCGGTTACCAGTTGCTCGATGCGCTCGTGCTGGGCGGGATCCACCCGGGCCGTGAGGGCCGCGGGAATCAGCAGGGCGCGGCGCATCATGGCCAGGGCTGCCTCGTCTGCCATGGTCAGCGACTGCCAGGCCTCATGATCGGCGTCTCGCGCGTGACGTGAGGCGGCCAGCAGGGTCAGGGTGTCACTGTTCTTCAGGTGGTCGATGGCGACACGTCCTCCGCGCTGTCCCCGATCATCGTCGAAATGGTGCCCCAGCGCTGCCAGCCGATGGGCGGTCAGTACCAGTGCCGGCGCACTGCCCGCCGTACGGGTCAGCTGTTGCAGCTGTTCATCCCCGACGCCCTCGATGGGATGCACCAGGGTATCCCCGGAGTCGTCACGCAGCAGTACCGGTAACCCCCGACGGATATCGAATATGGCTCTCTCTACCTGACGCATGGCGCTCTCCTTGATCCTTTCGGCGCTGGGGTTCGCTCGAGCGTGGCTGGGCTCGATCCTTTAGCGTTACCGTTGGGCCGAGCCGGCAGGCAGCAGCGCTGTGCTCGCCCGGTCCATGACCTCCTGTCCTGTCTGCACTGCCGCTGGCAGCGCTGCCGGCAGTCCTCCCCACCATGCAGTGGCGGACTGTTCCGGATCCTTCGACGCTCGTTGACCTTTCCCCTGTCATGCCCCGGACTTGCTCCCGGATGGCAACCGGCGGCATGCTTTCCGGGCAAGTGATAGGTGACGACACTGGCCTGGCTGCACGAGGAGCTTCATGTCATTTTTCCCGCTGTCCGAGGACCGGGCCTGGCAGACACTGCGCGAAGCCGCGATGGCAGACTGGGCGGGCACCTCCTGCTGGACATCCGCCGAATCCGGCATAACGCTGCATGCCGGCGGCGCATGGCACTACGCCGGACAGACCGACGAGCCGGCGCGAAGGTTGCTGGACTGTCTGGCGCCCTGCGTCTGTGCCCCATCCCCCTTCACCCTGGCGCAGCTCGGGCAGAGCATCGACGGACGGATTGCCACCGTCTCCGGCGCTTCCCACTATGTCACCGGCCAGCAGGGGCTGATCCACCTGCACAGGTTGCGGGCGCTGGTGGATGCCGTGGTTGTCGGTGCCGGCACCGTGGCTGCGGATGACCCCCGGCTGACGGTGCGCCATGTGGCCGGCCGCAACCCGTTGCGGGTGGTACTTGATCCGCGGGCCCGCCTCTCGGCGCGGCACCGGCTGTTTCGCGATGGTGATGCGCCGGTACTTTATCTGACCGGACAACGCCCGCCGGCCGGGCTGGGCAGTCATGTCGAAGTGGCAACGGTGCAGCTCGATTCCGAAGGTGTGGCACCGGCCGAGGTGCTGGCCCGACTGCATGAGCGGCACTGTCAGCGGGTGCTGGTCGAAGGTGGCGGCATTACCATTTCGCGCTTTCTGGCCGCGGGCCTGCTTGACCGGCTGCATGCGGTGGTGGCGCCGATGTTGATCGGCTCCGGCCGCCCCTCGCTGACGCTGCCCGAAATCGACACGCTGGATGAAGCCCATCGCCCTCCCTGCAGGGTGCACCAGCTGGATGAGGATGTGCTGTTCGACCTTGTGCTCAAGGCGCAGGACGGCAGGCAGTAGCTCAGCCATGGAAGTCTCTCCGAGCCAGCGTGTGCGACACGGCCGGCGGGCTGGTCGTGGCAGCCTTCGCACGAAAACCGGTCAGCAGCACCAAAGCGCCCGGCAGGGCGCTCAGCAGCGTGACCACGCCATAGGTCATTGAAAGGGTCATGCCCTGTTCGGCCGGCAGGCCGGCCAGCGACCACACCAGCGCGGCGGCGCCTTCGCGAATGCCCCATCCGGCGATTGACAGCGGAATGGCCATCGCCATCAGCACCAGCGCGGCCAGCGG
Organism: Kushneria sinocarnis; assembly: GCF_003633775.1. GTDB lineage: Bacteria > Pseudomonadota > Gammaproteobacteria > Pseudomonadales > Halomonadaceae > Kushneria > Kushneria sinocarnis. The sequence goes on along the minus strand of NZ_RBIN01000006.1, from coordinate 36,401 downwards.
AATCAGTGTGGCGAGGGGCAGCGGCAGTTGCAGTGCCCGGGCCGTGCAGCAGAACACGCCGATATAGGTCGCAACGACCAGCAGTGAACTGCTCAGCTGTCCCAGCCAGAGTTGCGGGGCGCCCCAGCTCGAGCGGATGTCGCACAGCAGCTGACGCAGCCAGTGCGGAGGAAAGCGCCGCAGCAGCCTGGCGGCGATGACCGGCAGGCCCAGGAGGACCAGGGTCAGTGCCAGGCGCAGTGACAGCGGCTGATCATCGAGTGCCAGCAGGCCATTAATTATCCGTGCCAGCAGGGGCTGCAGGGAAGTGGACAGGGCCATGGCGGTCACGGCGACCAGCAGCAGGGCGAGCTGTCCCGAGGCCCGCTCGATGATTACCGCACGCAGTGCCCGACCGCGCTGTGTCGAAATCTCGTGGGCAGCTTCTGCAGGCAGGGCACCCCGCTTGCCGTGCCGCCAGGCACGGGCGGCATCGCCGGCGACCCCGCCGGGCAGCAGTTGATTGAGAAAGCCGGCCAGCCAGTATTCACTGACTGCGCGCGGCATGGAGAGCGACAATCCCAGGTAGCGCGCCGTCAGCCGCCAGCGCCAGGCGGAAATCACTACCTGCGGTATCACCAGCAGCAGCGCCGGAATCAGCCAGCCGGCGGATAGCTGGTTCAGGGGCGGCAGTGTGCGGGTGGGCTCGAGCCAGAGTACCAGCCCGAGTACCAGGCCCACGCTGACCAGCCAGCGCAGCAGCAGTCCGGTCGGGAATGAGCCGGGACGGTTCATTTGGCACCGTCCGGGGGCAGGGCAAGCAGGTCGAGATGGCCGATCCGGGCGCCGAGCCGGCCGGCATCGAGCTGCCGGAGATGGCGGTGATACCACTCCGTGATGACAGCCTGTTGGGTGGGCAACTGCTCCATCAGGGCCTGCTGCCAGCCCTTGAAGAGCTGACGCAGCAGGGTGCAATCGTCGTCGCGAGCGGCGGCAAGGTGCCAGTCGCTGCGGGCCGTGGTTACCCGATGTCCGCTGGCCTCGAAGATGGCCCGGGCCGCAGCCGGCGCATCGCTGCCCAGCGCCGTCCCGAACCCCTTGTCGCGCTGCTGGTGGTGGGCCAGAGCCTCGAACAGCTGCCGGTCGCGCTCATCCTCGCAGCGCTGACCGCTGGCGTCGCACAGTTCGATCACCCCGTCGATGCTCAGTGTCAGCAGGGCCGCAGCGGCATGGCGATGACAGCACTCGGCCAGTTGTTCCAGCCATTGGTGCGACACCAGATCCAGCAGCGCCGAGGCGCTGATCAGATCGGCATGTTCGAAATCGAGCGCCAGCGGTTGCTGCAGGTCGGCCTGACGCCGGGCAACATGGATGGGCTGTGCCCGGTCGTCGGTGAGCCGGGCACAGCGTTGGCTGGTACGTTCGAGCAGTGCGGCATCATGATCCACCAGCAGCCACTGTTGGGGACCGGTCAGGCGAGGCGCCAGATAGCGCAGGTTACTGCCGTGACCGCATCCCAGATCGACCAGTTGCAGGGGCTGGCGTGACTGCCCGGCGCGCTGCTGCAGCCAGTCGTTCAGGGGGGGATGCAGAAGGCCGGCGCGGGCCGCGTGATCGGCACGTTCACGCAGATCCAGCCACGTTTCGGCGAAGACACTGCCTGCTGCCGGGCTGCCTGCAGCAGGGGCTTCGGTCTCGGAACAGCGGTATTGGCGGGATTCAGCGGGCAACACCATGGCAGTCTCCCGGGATTCAACGGGCATCAGCTACCGGCGGGGCCGGCCGGAGTGATCAGCGTTTCAAGGGCGGCATGAAATTGATCGGCGGTGTCATGCCAGTCCGGCAGTCCGGCACGTGCCTGACGAGCGCCTTCCGCCAGCCGCTGACGTTGCTCGCTGTCATCGATAACGCGGGCAAGTGCTTCGGTCAGGGCGGCCGGATCGTCGGGAGGTACCGCCAGGCCAGCCTCGGCCGGCAGGGTATCCGCAAGCGCGCCGCCGGTCGTTGTGACGATCGGTACACCGCGCGCCAGCGCTTCATCAATGACCATGCCGTAGCCCTCATAGCAGGAGGGCAGCACGAACAGGTCGGCGGTTTCCCAGAAGGCGCCCAGCTGCCGGGGAGACATGGCGCCGTGCAGGGTGATCCGATCCGACAGTCCGTGTGTCCTGATGGTATCGCGTATCCGCTGATGGCATTCGTCATCACGCTCGGTATCGCCGACTAGATGGCAGTGCCAGGAGCGGTCGCTCAGTTCTGCCAGCGCCTCGACCAGCAAGAGATGTCGCTTGCGCGGGATCAGGGTAGCCACGCACAGCAGATTGAGCGGTTCGCCCGGAACGCTGCCACGGGTCAGCGGAGCGGGGTCCACGCCCGGACGCACCACCCGGATCGGAATATCGGCCATGTCGAGTGCTGTCAGCCGACGGGCGGTAAAGTCACTGGTGACGATCACGCCGCGGCTGGCGGCCAGCGCCCGGCGTTCGCTTTCCAGCAGGGCCTGCTGCTGTTCGGGGGAGAGGCCGCTTTCGTCCGTCAGCGGGTGATGCAGTAATGCGACCAGGGTGAGTCGCTGGCGATGACGCTCGACCACCTCGGGGAGGGCACCCATGGCCAGGCCATCGATCACGACCGGGGTGGCGGGGTCCTGCGCTGCCAGGGCCCGGTCGAGTGCTGAAGCAGCAGTGTCGTCGGTTTCCGGAAAGCGGCCCTCGAGCCCGATCACCTCGACCCGGCTGCCCCGGGCGCGCAGGCCTTCGACGATCCGGGCATCATAGATATAGCCACCGGTCAGCTGCTCGAGTGAGCCGGCCACGATCAGGGTCAGGTCAGGGTGGTCGGGATTCACAGTGCCCCCTCATAGCTGGCCCAGGCGAGATGGGATTCGTGGAGGGTGACACTCAGGGTCGTCAGGCCGCGACCGGTTTCGCCCAGTCGGCCGTCCCCGATGGCCTGCGACATCCGCTTGAAGACCACGCTGGCCATGAATTCGGTGGTGGTGTTGCGCCCCCGGAAGGCATCGATCTCGTCGAGATTGCGCATGTTGAACTCCGCCAGTACTTCACCGAGTACCTGACCGGCGAGGGCGATGTCGACGATCAGGTCATCCTGATCGAGCTCGGGACGCTTGAAGGTGACATCCACCACGTAGGTGGCGCCATGCAGCCGCTGTGCCGGGCCGAAGATCTCGCCGTGAAAGCTGTGAGCGATCATCATGTGATCGCGGATGGTCAGACTGAACATAAGGGCTCCGCTTGCCAGAGGATCATGTCGATCCGATCAATAGCGAATGCGATGACAAAGGGCACCGGGTGCGGCAGCAAGCTGCCTCATGGTATCCGGCAGTCGGGTAAAGGGTGATTCGCCATCAATCAGGGTCTCCAGCGCAGGATCGTCTCTCAGCAGCGTCAGCGCCAGTGTCAGGCGGCGCCGGAAATCCCAGCGGGCGGCCTGGGCTGGCGGTATCGTGCCGACCTGACTGGCGCGCAGTGTCAGGCGACGCGAATGAAAGGCCTCGCCGAGCGGCAGGGTGACCGGCTTTTGACCATACCAGCTCATTTCGATGAGGCGGGCTTCCATGCCGGCGGCCCGGAGTGCCGTGGTCAGGCCTTCATCGCTGCCGCTGGCGTGGATCAGCAGGTCCTGATCCGGAGCGAGCTCATCCGGGACGGCGAAAGCGAGATCGAGCTGTTCGGCCAGCACTGCCCGTTGCGGATCGATATCCACCAGGGTAACCCGGGCGCCGGGAATCTGCTGACAGAGCCTTGCCATCAGCGTCCCCACCACACCGGCTCCGATCACGGCGATCCGCTCGCCTGCCTGGGGTCCGGCATCCCAGACGCCATTGATGGCCGTTTCCATGTTGGATGCCAGGATCGCGCGTTCGGCCGGCAGTCCCTCGGGCAGCGGTGTCACGGCCGCTGCCGGTACCACATAGCCATCCTGATGCGGATACAGACAGAATACGTCGCGATCGCGCAGAGTGTCAGGGCCCTCGATGACGCGTCCCACGCTGGTATAACCGTACTTGACCGGCCAGGGAAACTCACCGGCCTGAAAGGGCGCCTTCATGCGCTGATGTTCGCTTGCGGGCACCCGACCATTGAATACCAGCGTTTCAGTGCCCCGACTGATACCACTGTAGAGGGTGACAATGCGAACCTCATCCGGACCCGGCGGGGTGAGGGTCTCCTGCTGCAGCTCTCCCTGACCGGCTGCCGTGATCCAGAATGCCGTGGCGGTAGATGACGTCATGGTATGGTCGTTGCGATTGGCAATCATGTTGTACAAGAGTGATACTGATATTGTATATGACAGTTGGGCAACAGTGACAAGTCCGCTGCACGAGGCAGCCCTGTTGCCTCTACACGGTGCGCGCTATTTCCGGCTGTCATGGCTACGGTCGTGACTCTTCGAACGAGGAGGAATCACCATGCATATGCCCGGGAACACAGCCGAATGCCGCTCGGCAGGGCGCCGGCTGCTGTGGCAGGAGCTGCTGCCGGTCTGGGGGGCATGGCGCTCATCGTCACTGCCATGGTGCTGTGGCTGGAACTGCCGCATGAGCTGCTGCTGACCGCCTCGCTGGGTTATACGGCAATGATGCTGCTGATCCTGCGGTACTGGCCCCGCGAGTATCGTCGTTTCGGCTGGGCCAATCGGCTGACCCTGTTGCGCGGCAGCCTGATCATGGTGGTAACCGGGTCGCTCCTCTTCGAGGAACTGGTGACACACCATCCGTTGCTTGTCACTGCGCTGGTCATGGCAGCGCTGGTGATGGACGGGCTGGACGGCTGGGTGGCGCGCCATCTGAAGCTGGCAACAGCCTTCGGGGCCCGTTTCGACATGGAACTGGATGCCTTTCTTATCCTGATGCTGTGCGTGCTGCTGGTGGTTCAGGAGATGGCGGGGCCCTGGGTCATCATGATCGGCGCGCTGCGCTATCTGTTTCTGCTGGCCATGCATTATCTGCCATTGATGGCGCGCCCGCTGCCGCTCAGCCATCTGCGCAAGACCATCTGTGTCTGGCAGGTCATGACACTGATGACCTGTCTGCTGCCCTGGGTGACGCCCCCTGTCAGCCAGGTGCTGCTGGGGCTGGCCCTGCTGCTGCTGCTGGGGTCCTTCAGCCGTGATATCCGCTGGCTCTATCGCCGGCGCAAGGCCATGACCGGCAAGGCGGTTGCAGCACTGCCTGCCGGAAGGGGCGCCAGGGCTGTTGGGTCGTGGCCGTCCTCGCAGCACGGCAGTCACCGCTGAGCGAACGCTCCAGCGAGCGTTCGCGGTCGCCGATGGTCAGGCCAGGCGGCTGGCAGCCCTGGGGATGGGAGCATGGGCCGGAATCAGCTGCTCCTCCTTCAGGGCGACCCAGAACTCGTCCGGAATCGGCATGTTGAACAGGCGCAGGTTCTCGGCAATCCGCTCCGGACGTGTTGCCCCCGGAATCTGTGCCTGGACCGCTTCGGGTTCGCCGGAAAACTGCAGCGCAGCAGCCTTGAGATCGACCCCGAAGCGATCACAGACCGCTTGCAAACGGCGGGTCTGTTCGATCTTCTCCTGCGGTGCCGGAGCATATTCGTAGAGTTCGCCACCGGCCAGAATGCCGGAATTGAAGGTGCCTCCCATGACGACCTTGATGTCGCGCTCTTCACAACGCGGGAAGAGCTGATCAAGCGCTTCATGGTGATCAAGCAGGCTGTAGCGACCGGCCTGCAGAAAGGCATCGGGGTCTGCCCGGTCCAGTGCCCGCAGACAGGGTTCCACCAGATTGACGCCCAGCCCCCAGCCGCGGATGACGCCTTCCTCGCGCAGCCGGGTGAGCGCCTGGGCCGCCCCGTTCATCGCCTCGTCGAAGCGCTCCTCCCAGGCAGGACCGTGCATGTCCTCGGAGACATCATGAATCCAGACCACATCCAGCTGATCGGTCTTCAGTCGCTCCAGACTCTGTTCGATCGAGCGCAGGGTACCGTCTGCGCTGTAATCGAAGTATTTCTTCAGGGCACGACCGTTACCGAACTGATCGCCGGGGTCGAGTTCGATGCGCTCGTCGGTAATCAGGCGACCTACCTTGGTGCACAGGAAATACTCATCGCGTGGCTGCTGGCTCAGAAAGTCGCCCAGGCGGATTTCTGCCAGCCCGGTACCATAGTGCGGCGCGGTATCGAACATCCGGATGCCGTTGTCCCAGGTGGCCTGCAGGGTGGCCTGCGCCTGCTCTTCGGGCACTGCCCGATTCATGTTGCCCAGCGGGGCCGTACCGAAACCGATGGGTTGGGGGAAGTCATCGCGCATATTGAACCTCCATGGCTGTTGGAATGGCAACCGAATGGCCCGCGCGATGCCGGGGCCGAAACGGGCCGCCGGCTGGAATCAGCGCCCCGTACCCGAAGGGGCATGATCCGCCGATCAGCATCATGTGACCCAGTATGGTTTATATGCATGGATCAACAAGGCGCCCGGCCGGCTGTCATGACGCCAGGGCGGAGGAAGGGGCTTCGACCAGGGCCAGGGCATCGTCGACCACTTCGATCCCGGCCCCATCGCGGTGCGCGTTTTCCGAGAGGTGACGACGAAAGGCGCGCCCGCCGCGGCAGCCGCTGTAGAGTCCGAGTACATGACGGGTGATGTGATTGAGCCGTACGCCGGCCGCCAGCCGCTCTTCGAGATAGGGGCGAAAGGCCCGCATGACGTCATGACGGGTGCGCCCCTCGTCGGCTTCGCCAAAGAGGGCATGATCCACGCCGGCGAGCAGCCAGGGATTCTGATAGGCCTCGCGACCGACCATGACGCTGTCGACATGGGCCAGCTGCTCCCGGCATTCGTCCAGCGTCTTCAGGCCACCATTGCTGCCGATATGCAATTGCGGAAACATCTGCTTGAGGTGGTGGATGCGTGGATGGTTCAGCGGTGGCACATCCCGGTTCTGCTTCGGCGACAATCCCTGCAGCCAGGCCTTGCGAGCATGCACGATAAAGGTGCGGCAGCCGGCGGCGGCAACGGTTTCGACAAAGTGTGTCAGATCGCGATCCTCATCCTGATCGTCAATGCCGATACGGCACTTGACGGTCACGGGAATCGAGACCGCTGCCTGCATGGCCGCCACGCAGCGCGCTACCAGCTCGGGCTGCCCCATCAGGCAGGCGCCGATCAGGTTGTTCTGTACCCGATCGCTGGGGCAACCGACATTGAGGTTGACCTCGTCATATCCCCAGGCTTCGGCAATCGCGGCACATTCGGCAAGTTCATCCGGCTCGCTGCCACCGAGCTGAAGCGCCAGCGGATGCTCGCTGTCGTGATAGCCGAGAAAACGCTCGCGAGGCGAGCCGTGCAGGATCGCCCCGGTGGTCACCATTTCGGTATACAGTAGTGCGCGCCGCGTCAGACAGCGGGCAAAGGCGCGCTGATCACGGGTTGTCCAGTCCATCATGGGGGCCACGGCAAAACGCCGGGCACGATCGGCGATTGGCTGATCACTCTGCATGAAGGGCAAACTCCGAAGCGTAGCGAAATCTGGCAGAAGGCGGTGCAGCGGCCGGGTCCGAAGGGTATGCGACCGGCAATGCTCCGGTCCTGACCGGTTCGCTACCCTCGCGGCCGGGTCGGACTAGCTGTAATGGTGGCGCTGACGACGTCGCTCCCGGCTTTTTGCAGTGCGACGCGAAAGCAGGACCAGCAGCAGACACTGCAGGGGAATCAGGATCAGCGTGAAGAGCGAGGCATAGCTCATCACGAAAATAGCGCGCCGTGAGCGTGCCATGCCCTCGACATACTCCAGCAGATAGCCTTCCGAGAGGATGTTGATGACCACGATCACCAGAATGGAAATGGCCACATTGATTGCGCTGGCCCGTGCCCAGCGTTTCAGCCGGCGTTCCTGTCTGGTGGAGCGTACCAGCGTCATCGCGATTGTCAGCACCAGTGTGGTAAGGCTCCAGATGGCCAGCAGAGCGGCATTGCCGAAGAAGGTGATCATCCACTCGGTCAATTCACTGTGGCCGCTCAGGAAGTTCAGATAGTCGGACACGGCATTCGGCTTCCATCCCGGGTTGAGGCGCCCATTTTACGCATATTAACCGAATTCGGGCCATGGGCATCAGTGGAAAGACTGGGAAAGTATGATTCGGCACAGAAATCCGACGGCACGGTAGACGAGGGCGGCAAGGCCGGCCGAAGTGCGCTCAAGCGATGGTGCCCGGAGCCGGGATCGAACCGGCACGACCTTGCGGTCGAGGGATTTTAAGTCCCTTGCGTCTACCTGTTCCGCCATCCGGGCGATGGTGCGGTCAACTGCTGCCGAAAGGTAGTAATCGAAGCGGGTAATGAGGCAAGCGAAAATGGAGGCTGGAGCCGGAATCGAACCGACGTTCGCGGAGTTGCAGTCCGCTGCATAACCACTCTGCCATCCAGCCTTTTTCGATGGAGCGGGAAACGAGATTCGAACTCGCGACCCTCGCCTTGGCAAGGCGATGCTCTACCACTGAGCTATTCCCGCTGAACACGGATGCGCATTATACCGGGCGCGCTTCATGTGTCAACGCGGTCACCGAAAACGCCCCGGCGGGGCGCCTCCGGGCGGGACTACAGCGAACGGGTCAGTTCCGACCAGGCAGCCCGCAGATACTGGATCATCGACCACAGGGTCAGGGTGGCCGCAATGTAGAGCACCGCCACGCCCAGCCAGGCGAGCAGGCTGCCGGGGGTGAAGCACAGCAGCAGCAGGATCGCGATCATCTGCATCGCCGTCTTGTACTTGCCGACCCTCGAGACAGCCACATTGGCCCGCTTGCCCAGCTCCGCCATCCATTCACGCAGTGCGGAAATGACGATTTCCCGGCCGATGATGACCAGCGCCGGCAGCGTCATCAGCGCGTCATCGTAGCGTTCGATCAGCAGCCCCAGGGCGATGGCCACCATCAGCTTGTCTGCCACCGGGTCGAGAAAGGCGCCAAAGGAGGTGCTCTGGTTCCAGAGACGGGCCAGATAGCCATCAAACCAGTCGGTAATCGCCGCCAGCCCGAACAGCAGGGCGGCCAGCGGGAAGCTCCACCACCAGGGGAGATAGAAGGCCACTACCAGCAGGGGAATCAGGATGATCCGCATCAGGGTGAGGAGGTTGGGAATGCTCATGTTGCGTATCGTGTCCTGGCCGGTGATGTGACTGTAGGATTCTAACGTTGCGTATGCGGCTCAGCCATGCAGGGCCTGATGAATCTGACCGGCCAGCTGGCTGCTGATGCCGGGCACACGCGCCAGATCATCGCGTGAGGCGTTGCGAACGCCCTGCAGGCCGCCGAAGAAGCGCAGCAGTTCCCGGCGCCGTTTGGGCCCGACCCCGGCAATATCCTGCAGGGTCGAGGTGCGGCGCTGCTTGTCACGTCGCTGGCGGTGTCCGGTGATCGCGAAACGGTGTGCCTCGTCGCGGATGTGCTGAATCAGGTGCAGTGCCGGAGAGCTGCCCTCCAGGGACAGGCTGCGGTCGATGGTGTCGACGTAGAGGGTTTCCAGACCCGGTTTGCGGGTGGTGCCCTTGGCGACTCCCAGCAGCATGATGTCGTGTATGCCCTGGGCCTCGAATACCTCGCGTGCCATGTTGAGCTGGCCCTTGCCGCCATCGATGACCAGCACATCGGGGCGTTTGGCCTCGCCGTTGCGTATGCGCCGGTAGCGTCGCGTCAGGGCCTGCTGCATGGCGGCATAGTCGTCGCCGGCGGTAATGTTCTCGATGTTGAAGCGGCGATAGTCGGACTTGACCGGACCATCCTGATCAAAGACCACGCAGGAGGCGACCGTGGCCTCGCCCTGACTGTGACTGATATCAAAACACTCCAGTCGCGAGGGTGTCTCGTCAAGTCCGAGTGCGTCGCGCAGCTGACTGAAGCGGTTGCTCAACTGCTGCCGTCCGGCAAGCTGGGTGGCCAGCTGCTGCTCGGCATTGGTGCGGGCCAGTTCCAGCCACTGGGCGCGGTGACCGCGTACCTGATGGGCAAGACGGATGCGGCGGCCGGCCTTCTCCGAGAGTGCGGCCCGCAGCAGTTCCGAATCGTCGAGGGCGTGTGAGGTCAGGATTTCCTCGGGAATTTCACGCTCCTGACCAAGATAGTACTGGCTGACGAATTCGCCGAGTACGGCAGCGGCGGGCAGGTCGAGTTCATTATCGGGCGCGTGATGGCGGGAGCCCAGTACCCGGCCCTGGCGGATCGACAGCAGGCTGATGCAGAGCCCGCCGGGGCGTTCGGCGAGGGCGAAGACGTCGGCGTCGCCGCCCCGGGTGTCGACTGACTGACTGGTCTGCAGGCGTCTGAGCTGCTGAATGCGATCGCGGAGAAAGGCAGCCTGCTCGAAATCGAGGGCCTGGCTGGCCTCTTCCATTTCCTGGTTGAGCTGCTCGGTGACCTGATCGCTCTTGCCTTCCAGACACATCACCGCATGTTCGAGATCCCGTCGATAGGCCTCCTGGCCGATATAGTCGACGCAGGGCGCCGAACAGCGGTTGATCTGATACTGCAGGCAGGGCCGGGTGCGATGGGCAAAGACGGTATCCTCGCAGTTGCGGATGCGAAAGATCTTCTGCATCAGCGCCAGGCTCTCCCGCACCGCACCCGAACTGGTGAAGGGACCGAAGTAGCGGCCGTCCTCGCGCTTCTGGCGCGACCGGCGAAATTCCAGCGCCGGGTAGGGATGGCGGTCACTGAGAAAGACGTAGGGGTAGGACTTGTCGTCCCGCAACAGGATGTTGTAGGGCGGCCTGAGCGACTTGATCAGCGTCTGCTCGAGCAGCAGTGCTTCGGTTTCGCTGCGTGTGACCGTGACCTGGATGTCGGCAATGCGACCCACCAGGGCCTGGGTCCTGGCATTGAGACCACTGTTGCGGAAATAGCTCGACAGCCGCTGACGCAGCCGGCGTGCCTTGCCGACATAAAGCACGTTACCGCTCTCGTCGAACATGCGATAGACGCCCGGGGATTCGGTAACCGTCTTGAGAAATTCACGTGCATCGAAGCTCACGGCAGTGTCGGTGCTCCGCATCGGATGACTGTTGATGCCGCCATTTTATCAGACCATCCGGACCCGCGTGACTGACATTGCAGCATCAGGGGTGTGTCATGGCATTGACAGTGCCGGAATGGCGGCGTAATATTCGCAACCGTCAACGGGGCCTTAGCTCAGCTGGGAGAGCGCAACACTGGCAGTGTTGAGGTCAGCGGTTCGATCCCGCTAGGCTCCACCAGATTGTAATAAAAAGCCGCCCGGCGCATCTGCGCCGGGCGGCTTTTTTGTGTGCCTGACGGACATGACCCTCATGCCCCGCACGGACGATTGTGGCAAGGGGGCGGGGTATCGCTTTCAGCCGCACGCTCTGATAGCTTCAGCGGTAGACACGGGGCTGCCTTGACAGGAGAGGCCCATGGTCAGATATCCCGTCCATGTCCCGAGGCCGAACTACAGCGGCCGGGACAAGCGAAAGCTGCGTCAGATCAGCCACGATAATGCCGTGGCCACCCGTCTCGAGAATCACCTCAATCGGCTGCTGGGCAGTCAGATCGAGCCCCTGCAGGTTTATGAATATCGTCGACTCGCCATGGATACCGGCATTCCGGAAGACCGGGTGCGCCAGCTGTGTCAGGGGTTGGGAGGTGACCGGGACAGTCTTGCGGCCCTGCGCGCCGACCTTGAGCCGACAGGGGCTGGGTCGTTGCCCGGCGAGGATGGCAGCAGACCCTGGCAGTGAGGCCTGAGTGACGGCTGCCGGAGGCGGGGCGCGGATGCGCTGCGGCCCGTTGCCGCCGGTGCCCGGGTGTCGGCGGCAACGGGGGTCAGTCGTCGATACGGCCCAGCAGCAGGAATTCGATCAGCGCCTTCTGTGCGTGAAGGCGGTTGCCCGCTTCCTGCCAGACCACGGCGCGCGGGTCATCGAGCAGGGTTTCGCTGATCTCTTCACCCCGGTGCGCCGGCAGACAGTGCAGGAAGATGACCTCGCTGCTGGCGGCATCAAGCATGGCCTCGGTCACGCGGAAGCCGCGGAAGGCCGCTTCGCGAGCGGCCTGTTCGCTCTCCTGACCCATCGAGGCCCAGACATCGGTGGTGATGAGATCGGCCCCGGCAGCGGCGGCCATCGGGTCGCGTACGATCGCAACGCTTTCCCCGGCGGCTTCCAGCAGGGCCGGATCGGGATCATAGCCCTCGGGGCAGGCGATGCGCAGGTTGAAGCCGAAGCGCCGGGCTGCATTGATCCAGGAGTTGCACATGTTGTTGCCGTCGCCGACCCAGACTGCGGTCTTGCCGGCCACCGGACCGCGACACTCCGTCCAGGTCTGGATATCGGCCAGCAGCTGGCAGGGGTGATAGTCATCGCTCAGGGCATTGATGACCGGGATGCTGCTGGCCGCGGCGAAGGTTTCCAGCCCCTCGTGAGCAAAGGTGCGGATCATGACCAGATCCACCATCTCCGAGAGTACCCGGGCAGTGTCACCGATCGGCTCGCCACGGCCGAGCTGGGTGTCCCGCGGAGACAGGAACAGGGCGTGGCCGCCCAGCTGGGCCATGCCGGTTTCGAACGAGACCCGGGTGCGGGTGGAGGACTTCTCGAAGATCATCGCCATGGTGCGACGCGCCAGCGGGGCGTACTCCGGCCCATTGAGCTTCAGGCGCTGCTTCATGGTGATGGACCGGGCCATCAGGTATTCCAGCTCTTCGGTGCTCAGATCCAGCAGTGTCAGAAAATGGCGTGGCGCCATGGGCCTGCTCCTGTCCCGTACGTCGGATTATGATTGGCGTATTCGACCGTCTGGCCGGCAATGAAAAGAGCGCCACGGCTGAAGAAAAGCAGCGGCGCTCGGTAGTCGTGTCCGGATATTGCTCCGTCTGCGGACCGGGCCATGATGCAGGCGCGGCATCTACTGACAGAGCAGGTAGAAATAACAGCCATCATCGTATCCGCCGCCCGTGCGCGGCGCAACGCCCGGGGCTGTATAGCGGCTGCGCTGAGGCGTACAATCATCACCATGTGACGAACCCATGTACCCGGCTACACTGAAGCCGGGCCAGACGTTTGAGGACCGTATTCATGAGCGAGACCATCGATACCATCAAGCAGCAGATCGCGGACAACTCCATTCTGCTTTACATGAAGGGCACGCCCCAGCTGCCCCAGTGCGGTTTTTCCGCTCAGGCGGTGCAGGCGCTGATGGGCTGCGGCGAGCGTTTTGCCTTTGTCAATATTCTGGACAATCCGGACATTCGCGCCGAACTGCCCAAGCATGCCAACTGGCCGACCTTTCCGCAGCTGTGGCTCAACGGTGAACTGGTCGGTGGCTGTGACATCATCGTCGAGATGTATCAGAACGGTGAGCTGCAGCCGATGGTGAAAAACGCGGCCGCCAGCGCCGAATCGGAATCCGAGGAAGGCGGTGCCTGAGCGGGGTACCCCCGTTCGTTTTCCGGATGACCTGCAAAAGCGCCCCGCCATATGGCGGGGCGCTTTTGTGTGCGGCGAGCGGCCAGCCGGTGCTACTCATCCATCCCCTGTTCACGCAGCGCCAGATCCCAGCCGCCCAGGTCACGAAAGCGATTGACGATGGCGCAGAACAGGTCAGCGGTCCGTTCGGTATCGTAACGCGCCGAATGGGCCGCCTGATTGTCAAACTCGATGCCGGCCGCCCGACAGGCGCGTGCCAGTACCGTCTGGCCGTAGACCAGACCTGACAGGGTCGCGGTATCGAAGCTCGAGAAGGGGTGGAAGGGATTGCGGCGAATGCTGTTGCGTCGCACGGCCGCATTGAGAAAACCGTGGTCGAAGGCGGCATTGTGGCCGACCAGGATGGCCCGGTTGCACTGGGTGGATTTGACCGCCTTGCGGATCGGCTTGAAGATTTCGCCCAGTGCACTGGCCTCATCCAGCGCCGCCTGCTCGCGCAGGGCGCTGTCGAGCCGGATACCGGTGAACTCCAGTGCCGAGGGCTCGATGTTGGCTCCCTCGAAGGGCCGGACATGAAAGGCATGGGTCTCATGCGGCAGCATCTGCCCCTGCTCATCCATGGTCAGGGTCACGGCGGCGATTTCCAGCAGGGCATCGGTTTCGGCGTTGAAGCCGCCGGTTTCGATGTCGATCACCACGGGCAGGAAGCCGCGAAAGCGGCGCGACATCATCTGGGCAGCAGGATCGCTCATGTGCGCTGCCTCCTGCCGCTGAGTAACGGTCCGGCAGTGGTCGATCGCATGACACCGCGGTGAACGCGCTGACAATGAGTGCACACGGAATCGATGGTACGGGTAGCCGTCACGTTGCGCCTTACCGGTCGTGAAATGGTGCCTGGACGGCAGAATGATGCCATTGTAGCAGGTGAAAAAGGCCGGCGTCCCGGCAAGCGGTGTTCGAGCCGGGGGTGCGGCGATATAATCGGCCGCAGGGCATTTTCGTGCGCCATTTATCACTGTCAGCAAGGAGCCAGGCATGTCGGATGTCAGGAAGGTCGTGCTCGCCTACTCGGGTGGGCTGGACACCTCGGTAATCGTCAAGTGGTTGCAGGAAACCTACGGCTGCGAGGTGGTGACCTTCACGGCCGACCTCGGTCAGGGGGAAGAAGTCGAACCGGCTCGCGCCAAGGCGCAGGCGCTGGGAGTGAAGGAAATCTACATCGAGGATCTGCGCGAAACCTTCGTTCGCGACTATGTGTTCCCGATGTTTCGTGCCAATACCGTCTACGAGGGCGAGTACCTGCTGGGGACCTCGATTGCCCGCCCGCTGATCGCGCGCCGGCTGGTCGAGATCGCCAACGAGACCGGCGCCGATGCCATCGCGCACGGGGCCACCGGCAAGGGCAATGATCAGGTGCGTTTCGAGCTTGGGGCCTATGCGCTCAAGCCGGGCGTCCGGGTGATCGCGCCGTGGCGGGAGTGGGATCTGACTTCGCGCGAGAAGCTGATGGCCTACTGCGAACAGCACGAGATCCCGGTTGATTTCGCCCAGAACAAGAAGAAGTCGCCGTACTCGATGGACGCCAACCTGCTGCACATTTCCTATGAAGGCGGCGTGCTGGAGGATCCGTGGACGGAAGCCGAGGAGGAGATGTGGCGCTGGAGTGTCAGCCCCGAGGCAGCCCCGGATCAGGCCACCTATATCGATCTGACCTTCGAGAAGGGCGATGTGGTCGCCATTGACGGTCGGTCGATGCCGGCGCATGAAATCCTGTCGTACCTCAACCGGATCGGCGGCGAGAACGGCATCGGCCGGCTCGATATTGTCGAAAACCGCTATGTCGGCATGAAGTCGCGGGGCTGCTACGAAACCCCCGGCGGCACCATCCTGCTGCGTGCGCACCGGGCAATCGAGTCGATCACGCTGGATCGCGAGTCCGCTCACCTCAAGGATGAGCTGATGCCGCGCTATGCCGAGCTGGTCTACAACGGCTACTGGTGGAGCCCCGAGCGGCACATGCTGCAGGCGGCGATCGATCAGTCGCAGACCACGGCCAACGGGGTAGTGCGCCTCAAGCTCTACAAGGGCAACGTGATCGTGGTGGGACGCCAGTCCGAGGACTCCCTGTTCGATGCCTCGATTGCGACCTTCGAGGACGATGCCGGCGCCTACGATCAGAAGGATGCCGAGGGCTTCATCCGCCTCAATGCCCTGCGCCTGCGGATCGGCGCCAGCCGGGGCCGCGCGAACGACTGAGCTCGAATCATGTGGTTCGGCGCATTGTCCGACGGCTCATCCGCGGGTGAGCCGTCGGCTGTATTCGTGAGGAGATCGATCATGCTGAAACGTCTGCTGGCGGGACTGATGTCCGGCGGTCGCACTGCGCAGGAAGGCGAGGTCGGCACG
Organism: Kushneria sinocarnis; assembly: GCF_003633775.1. GTDB lineage: Bacteria > Pseudomonadota > Gammaproteobacteria > Pseudomonadales > Halomonadaceae > Kushneria > Kushneria sinocarnis. The sequence goes on along the minus strand of NZ_RBIN01000006.1, from coordinate 20,602 downwards.
CAGCCGGCCGACAGCGTCGAATATCGCGGCTACGAGATCATTCCGGAGCCGCAGAAGGCGAGCGGTCAGTACCGGGTCAGTGGCCGTATCCGGCGCACCGATGAGCAGGGGCAGGTACAGGAGCAGCGTTTCGAGCGTGCGGATACGGTGCCGGATCGCGATGGCTGTATCGAGCTCATCCGGCTCAAGGCCGAACGCTATATCGACGACCATGGCGACCGGGTCTTCGAGCAGCGCTGAACCGGCTGCACGAGCCCGGGCATTCGGGGCATCGTGCCCGCGTGGCGAGCCGCTGGCCTGCCGCTGAACTGCCAACGAACCTGTTGAAGCCAACGCACATGAGGGCACTGCTGCTGTCGGGCTACGCGGCGGCCAGTCATCGCTACTGGGCGCGTGGCATTATCGAACACCTGCCGGAGATCGACTGGACCCTGCTGGAGCTGTCGCCGCGTCATTTTCAGTGGCGCATGCGCGCCAATCCGCTGCTCTGGTCGACCCACTCCCACGAGACCCTGAACGGTCATTACGATCTGGTAGTTGCGACCTCCATGGTGGATCTGGCCACCCTGATCGGGCTGTATCCCCATCTCGGCCGGGCGCGCCGGGTGGTTTATTTCCATGAAAACCAGTTTGCCTACCCCTCTGGCCCCGGGCAGAGCTTTCGGCCCGAGCCGCTGATGGTCAATCTCTACAGTGCGCTGGCGGCCGATCGGGTGCTGTTCAACAGCAGCTGGAATCGTCACAGCCTGCTTGCCGGCGCCAGGCGTTTCCTGGCCCGCATGCCCGATCGGCTGTCGCATGAGGCAGTTGACCGGATCGAGCGTCACAGCAGTCTGTTGCCGGTACCATTGGAGTGTGTTTCGGCCGGCGGGGCAGATTCCCGACCGGCTCGGCTGATCTGGAATCACCGCTGGGAGTATGACAAGAACCCGGAGGATTTCTTTGCCGCCTGCCGGGCACTGGAAGCGCGCAACATCGAGTTCGAGATTGCCGTGATGGGGCAGCAGTTTCGTCGCTCGCCACCGGTTTTCGACCAGGCACGCGAGGAGTTCGCGGCCCGGCTTGTCTGCTGGGGCGGTCAGCCCCGCCCGGAGTACCAGCGTCGGCTGGCGGAAGGGGGGATCGTGGTCTCGACTGCCGAACACGAGTTTCAGGGACTGGCCGTCATGGAGGCCGTACAGCACGGCTGTCTGCCCCTGGTGCCGGAGCGGCTCTGCTTTCCGGAGTACTACGCCCCGGCCTATCGCTATGACGGTTCGCTGGAGTCCTTGACCACCAGACTGGCTCACTGGCTGAGCGAGCCGCACGCCCGCCCCGTACCGCCGGATGTATCGCCATGGACCTGGCCCGAACTGCTGCCGGCGTACCGTCGCGAGCTGCTCCAGTAATGCCGTGACGCCGACTCAGGCGCTGGGTATGGTCAGCGACTCCCCGACATTGAGCACGCTGTCCCTGCTCAGGTGGTTGGCCCGTCGCAGGGCCTGCAGGCTGACATCATGGCGATTGGCAATGCCCGACAGGGTATCGCCGCTCTTGACCCGGTAGTGGCCATCACCGTTCCGGGCGGCAGCTTCGGCAATCGGATCGGGATGCTCCCGGCGCCAGGCGAGCAGCGTGCCCATGGGCGGCGTCTTGCGAAAGTGGGCCTCGATGCCGTTGCTGATGGCATCCGCCAGCTGGTGGCGGAACTGCGTTGACTCGAGGCGGGCCAGCCCGTGCGGGTTGGACAGGAAGTCGGTCTCCACCAGCAGTGATGGAATATCGGGTGAGCGCAGTACGGCAAAGTTGGCCTGCTCGACATCCGACTTGTAGACCGGATTGACCTCGCTGACGGCATCAAGCATGTCCTGTCCGGCCTCCAGTGAATCGTTGACCTTGGCTTCGAGGCTGAGGTCGATCAGGGTACGTCGCATCAGCGCGCTGCGGCCCTCGAGATCAAGCGAGCCACCGTTTCCGAGCATGGAGGCATGGTTCTCCTTGCGGGCCATCCAGCTGGCCATGGTCGAGGTGGCACCATGGCGGGAGAGGGCGAAGACCATGGTGCCGCGCGGCTTCGAGGAATCGACCGTGTTGGCGTGAACGGACACGAAGAAATCGGCGTTGTGCTCGCGCGCCTTGCGTACCCGGCCCCGCAGACTGATGAAGCTGTCGTCACTGCGGGTCAGAAATGCCCGAAAGCCGGGCTGGCTGTTGAGATCGCGGGCGATGAAGCGGGCGATCGGCAGCACGATGTTCTTTTCCCGGGTGCCATCGGCGGCCACCGCCCCGGCATCCTTGCCGCCATGACCCGGGTCGATGGCAATGACGATATCGCGCAGATCATCGGGCGGTGCAGTAGCTGCCGTGGATGATGTGCTGTCGTCCTGCGCGCCCAGTGTCAGGATGACGCGCTGCCCCTCGTGAGCACTTTTCAGTTCGACCTCGTCCCCGGAAAGGGCGCGCTTCATGTCCAGCACCAGACGCAGGTCATCGCCATTGCGGATACCGTGGCGAATATCCCGGATGGCGTCGGATCGGATCGAATCGAGCGATGCCGTGTTACCGGGACGGGTATTCGGCAGATCGATGACGATACGTGCGGGATTGTCGAGCATGAAGGTCTCGGGCTCAACCGGAGTTGACGTATCGATGATCAGCCGATCCTGCCCCTGGCTGGTAGCGAGCCTGGCGCTTTTGAGCTCTCCGGCCCGGGCGGTCAGGGAAAAGAGCAGGCACAGCGACAGGGTCGCCGCAATGGCTGTACGGACGGAACCGACTCGACGCATGGCGCTGCGCCAGTCATGACGGATGCTTGTCTTGAACACGGAATTGCTCTTGTGAAACCGGTCTTTGCTTTCGTGCCGACATGCCGGGTCAGCACGGTATTCGGCAGTTTGAGTTGCAGGTCGTTCCATCGGTTCCTGCCCGGAAACGACAGCTTCCGAAGGTGCGTCGCATCAGGGGTGGGGATCGGTGGCGGGCACCCCGGTCACGCCTGGTCGATTTCGAGCTTGTCAGGGTATTCGCACAGATCCTCGATGATACAGCTGCCGCAGCGGGGCTTGCGCGCCAGACAGGTATAGCGCCCATGCAGGATCAGCCAGTGATGGGCATCCCGCCGAAACTCCTTCGGCACCACTTTCAGCAGCTTCTGCTCGACCTCGTTGACGTTTTTGCCGCTCGCCAGCCGGGTGCGATTGGCGACCCGGAAGATGTGCGTGTCCACGGCGATGGTGGGCTCACCGAAGGCCGTGTTGAGAATCACGTTGGCCGTCTTGCGACCCACGCCGGGCAGCGCCTCGAGCGCCCGGCGATCACGTGGTACTTCGCCGTCATGCTGTGCCACCAGCTGCTCGCACATGGCGATCAGGTGTCTGGCCTTGTTGTTGTAAAGGCCCAGCGTCTTGATGTGCTCTTTCACACCCTCCAGCTCCAGCGCCAGCACGGCCTCGGGGGTATTGGCATCGGCAAACAGCCGCGCCGTGGCCTTGTTGACGCCCACATCCGTGGACTGGGCGGAAAGCGCGACGGCGACCAGCAGTTCGAACGGGGTGGTCCAGTTCAGTTCGGTGGTCGGTTCAGGATTGGCTTCGCGCAGGCGTTCGAAAATGCGGCGGCGCTTGTCGTTGTTCATTGGTGCTCGGTCTGTCTCTGCATGGGAACGGATCAGCTGCCGGAGGGCAGGGCCTGTTCGAGGGAAGCAACTGCCCGCTGATGCATGGCCTCGGCGTCATCGAGCGTGGCCCGGGCTTCCTCACGATCGGCGTCGCTGCCACGCCTTTCGGCATGACTCAGCTGACGACGGGCACGCTGGCGGGCCTGATCGGCTGCGGCCACGGCCATGCGCAGACGGTTGAGCGTTGCGGAATCGGTATCGGGAGCGGCTTCGGCCTCCGGCGGGCGGTCGTGCTCCGGTGCGGTATCGCGCTGTGCATCGATATCCGCCAGCCGCTGGCGGGCGCGCTCCAGCTCGGCCTCGTCCTGGGTGGCATCCTCATTGCGGGCGCGAGTCTGCTCAAGGCGCTGTTCGAGACGGCGCACCGCCGTTCGGGCGGCTGCCCGTGCGGCGCGCGAGCTGCGCTGATCGCGCAGGGGGCGGCCGGACGAGCCGGTCGTGACCGGTCGCGCCTCGCGGCTCTCGGCCGGCTCGGGGGCGGCATCCCGGGTGCCGAGGCGACGTTTCAGGCGCTCCCGTCGGCGCGTCTCGCGCTCGGCCCGACGGTGTTCCAGCCGTTCATTGCGGGCATGAAAGCGTTGCCGCCCGAGCTCGGCGCGGCGCGCCAGCCAGGCCTGCTGTTCCTGCGCGTCTGCGGCCCTTTCCCAGCCGGGATGCGGCACGATATCGATGCAGTCCACCGGGCAGGGTTCGACGCAGAGCTCGCAGCCGGTGCACTCCTGTTCGATGACGGTGTGCATCCGTTTGGCGGCACCGACAATGGCATCCACCGGGCAGGCGCGCAGACACTTCACACAGCCGATGCACTCATCCTCGCGGATGACGGCCAGCTTGGGCTGTTCGGCGCTCTGCTCAAGCGGGATTTCCGGACGATCCAGCAGTTCGGCCAGCGCCCTTACCGTGGACTCACCACCGGGCGGGCAGCGATTGATGGCCTCGCCGGCCGCGATGGCCTCGGCATATGGTCGGCAGCCGGGATGGCCGCACTTGCCACACTGGGTCTGGGGCAGCTGACGATCGATCTCGTCGACGGTGATGATGGCGGATTCGCTCATGGGCATGCGACACAGGGTCAGTGGCGGAACGGTTCCCAGCCTGCATGAAGCGGGAACGGTCAGCGATTATACGTGCAATGCCGGAACGGATCGAATGCCCGATGCAGTACGCCTGGCGGTCAGGCTTCGGGGCCGGTGGCCCTGACCTGCTCGTCGTCACCCATCCGGTTACGACCAGCCAGCTTGGCCCTGTAGAGCATCCTGTCCGCGCGCTGCACGAGTTCCTCGGCAGAGCAGGGGTGGCAGGGGTCGAATACTGCAATGCCCGAGCTGATGGTGACATGATCGGCCGTCGGGGAGTATTCGTGGCCCAGGGCCAGGTTGTCGATGGCCGCCCTGAGCCGTTCGGCATGCATCCGGATTCGTTTCGGGGCGCAGTTGGTCAGCAGTACGGTAAACTCTTCGCCGCCACTGCGGGCAATGATGCCTTCGTTGCCGAGACAGTGCTTCATGGTTCGGGCCACCTGCTGCAGGCAGTAGTCGCCCGCTGGATGCCCGTAATGATCGTTATAGGCCTTGAAATGGTCGATATCGAGGGTGATCACGCCCAGCGAGACATGATCCCGCTGGGCCCGGGTGATGAGATGATGAAGCTGCTCATCCAGGTAGCGCCGGTTATATGGCCCGGTCAGATGGTCATGCCGGGAAAGCCGTTTCAGTGATTCGGTCTGCGCCTGCTGCTGGCGCAACAGCTGCTGGAACTGCCGTGCTAGGCTGCCGATTTCATCACGCCGGGCGATCAGTGAGACCGGCAGCTCAACCGGCCCCGTCTGCTGACACTGCTCACGGGTGAACAGGGCCAGCCGTCGGGTGGGTGAAAGAACAATCCGCTCGAGCAGCAGCAGTACCACGGTGAGTACAACCACCAGCAGGGCGGCCGTCCAGAACATGGCGAAATGGAAGGTCTGCCAGTTGGCCGCAAAATCTCGGCGAGGCAGCATGGCGCGAAGCTCGAGCAGGGTGTTGTCGGGAACGGCTGTTAGCTGTCGACTGATCATCAGCCGGTCACGATCCACGCGCATCAGTGCCGGCAGCTGCAGATTCGGCGCCGGATGCAGTCGGGGCTCTACCGCGATGTCGATGCCGGTCTGGGCCCGGACCGATGCAAGCCAGTCGGCATCCATGTCGCGCACGATGGTCAGCCAGCCCACCGTCGGGCCGGCCTGGGGATCGGTCGGCAGGATCGAGCTGGTGGCCGCCATCATGGGGGAGGGTGTGCTCAGCAGCCACCGATCGAGCCCCTCGTGCTGCCCGCGGACATGCGCCTGTATGACGCTGACGGTCGCGGCAGTCCAGCCACAGTCACCTGCCGGTGTACTGCAGGTGCTGTATTGATTCGTCTGCGGATTATGGCCGGCTATCCAGACCGGATTCCCCTGCAGATCGAGATACACCATCATCAGGTGACGGGTGTCCTCGAACATCTCCTGGCTGAAGTTTTCGACGGTGTAATCCGGTCGCCGCCCCAGCATGAAGTCGTAACTGGCATCCCAGTTGGCCCAGTCCCGGGTGACCCCACCGAGGCTGTCGAGATGACCCTGAAGGGTACTCTGAACCCGGTCGAGCTCCTGATTGGCATAGACATTTTCTTGGCTGATCAGATTGGGATAGATCAGCAGCCGGGCAATCAGCAGCAGCGCCAGTAGTGCCAGCACGGCCACCAGGCTGATCGATACCAGAAAGCGAACGCGCAGTGAGTGCATGCCGATATGCTCCTGAACCCGGACACTATTGCTCAACACCACCGGGGTGTTCGGATGCAGTGTTATCGGCAGGCAGGGAGCTGAATTCAGCAGCAGCAAGGGCCGGTGTCAGGGGCGCCGGTGCTGCCCGGCGCCCCTGTCGGGGGATGGTTCAGGTAACCCGCATGCCGGGGGTGGCACCGGCATCCGGGGTCAGCAGGTAGATGCCGTCATCGTCTCCGGCCGCCAGCACCATGCCCTCGGAGGTACCAAAGCGCATCTTGCGCGGCGCCAGGTTGGCAATCATCACCGTCAGCCGCTCTTCCAGTGCCTCGGGCGCGTACTGGCTGCGAATGCCGGAAAAGACGGTGCGCGTCTCGTTGCCGAGATCCAGCGTCAGTCTGAGCAGCTTGTCGGCGCCCTCGACATATTCCGCCCGGGCGATACGGGCGATGCGCAGATCGAGTATGCTGAAATCCTCGAACCCGATCTCGGGGGCGAGAGGGGGCACCGGGGTATCGGTCGAATCCCCGGCACTCTCTTCGGCCGGCTCCCCGGTTGTCTGATCGTTCCCATCCCTGAGCTTCTGTTCGGCCACCAGGTCCTCCTTCGAGGCGGCCATCATCTGCTCGATCCGCTCGGAGTCGATCCGGGTCATCAGCGGCTTGAACTTCTCGATCGGGTGATCGAGCAGCAGGGCGCGCCGACTCTCCCAGTCGAGGGTGTCAACGTTCAGGAACTGCCGGGCGGCCTCGGCCATCTGCGGCAGGATGGGGGCCAGATAGACCATCAGCTGGCGGAACATGTTGATGCCCACCGAGCAGATCTCCAGCACCTCCCGGTCGCGGCCTTCCTGTTTGGCCAGTACCCAGGGCTCGGCTTCGGCGATGTAGGTGTTGGCTTCATCGGCCAGCGCCATGATGCGCCGTACGGCGTGATTGAACTCGCGCGCCTCGAAATCCCCGGCGATGATCTCGCCCTCGTCGATGAAGCGCTGCAATCGCTCGGGCTGGGCGCACTGCGTCGAGAGGGTGCCGCCCTGTTTCTTCACGAACCCGGCGCAGCGGCTGGCGATGTTGACCACCTTGCCGACCAGATCGGCATTCACCCGGTTGGTGAAGTCCTCGAGATTGAGGTCCAGGTCGTCCACGCCCGGCGTCAGCTTGGCGGCAAAGTAGTAGCGCAGATACTCCGGGTTGAGATATTCGGCGAAGGTCTCGGCCTTGATGAAGGTGCCGCGGGATTTCGACATCTTGGCGCCGTTGACCGTCACGAAGCCGTGGCAGTTGATGCCGCTGGGGGTGCGCAGGCCTGCTCCCTCGAGCATGGCCGGCCAGAACAGGGCGTGGAAGTAGACGATATCCTTGCCGATGAAGTGATAGACCTCGGCGTCGCTGTCCTGCCGCCAGTATTCGTCGAAGCTGATGCCTTCACGATCACAGAGGTTCTGGAAGCTGGCCAGATAGCCGATCGGCGCATCCAGCCAGACATAGAAGTACTTGCCCGGCGCATCGGGGATCTCGAAGCCGAAGTAGGGCGCATCGCGGGAGATGTCCCACTCGTTCAGGCCGGCCTCGAACCACTCCTGCAGCTTGTTGGCTATCTGCGGCTGGACATGATCATCCCGAATCCACTGCTTGAGGAAATCGGCAAAGGCCGGCAGCCGGAAGAAGTAGTGAGTGGAGCTGCGCACCTCCGGGGTGGCGCCGGAGATCGCCGAAACCGGCCTGATCAGTTCCGCCGGCGTATAGGTGGCACCGCACGCTTCGCAGTTGTCACCGTACTGATCCTCGGTACCACACTTCGGACAGGTGCCCTTGACGAAGCGATCGGCAAGAAACATGCCCCTGGCCGGATCGTACATCTGCTCGATATCGCGGGTGGCAATGTGACCGGCTTCACGCAGTGCCTTGTAGATGCGCTCGCTGTGCTCGCGATTCTCCGGCGAGTGGGTGGAATAGTAGTTATCGAAGCCGATGCCGAACCGGGCAAAATCCGTCTGGTGTTCCTGTGATACGCGCTCGATCAGCTGCTCCGGGGTCAGCCCTTCCTGCTCGGCACGCAGCATGACCGGGGTACCGTGGGTGTCGTCGGCACACACGTAGTAGCACTCATTGCCACGGCTTTTCTGGAAGCGCACCCAGATGTCGGTCTGGATATACTCCAGCAGATGGCCCAGATGGATCGAGCCGTTGGCATAGGGCAGGGCACTGGTGACCAGGATCTTGCGCTTGGCGTTGGTAGTGGGCATGGCGGCTCGGTTACTGAATCGAAAACGAATGAACGGGTGTCATCGGGTGAAGGGCCCGATTGTAGCCCGCATGGCGCATGGCTGCATCCATGCAGGCGCCCGGGACGGCCAACAAGGATCGACTGCCGGCCGCTGGGGCCGTGGGCGCACGGTCGTGCAGGGAACCCGGCGCCTGAAACGGGTCGAATGATCCTGTAACGTGAGGTGTTTATCCCGCCGGATGCAGGAGAGAGCGATGCTCGATGCCATACAGAACTTCTTCGATCGCATGGTGGCCCGGCCCGATGCTGCCAACGATGCCGAACTGACCCTGGAGCTGGCCACGGCCGCCCTGATGTGCGAGATCATCCGGGCTGATGGCAAGGTGGATGACGAAGAGCGCATGGCGCTGACACGGATGCTGCAGCGGCGCTTTTCGCTCGATGAGCAGGCAGTCGATGAGCTGGTACGGCTGGCCCTGCAGGAAGCCGAAGAGAGCGTTGACCACTACCAGTTCGTACGGCTGATCAACGACCGCTACGACTATCAGCGCAAGACCGCGCTGGTGCAGCGCATGTGGCAGCTGGCCTACGCCGATGGCGAACTGGATCCGCAGGAAGAGGCGCGGGTACGCAAGCTGGCGGAGCTTTTGCATGTCGAGCACCACGATTTCATCAACGCCAAGCTGCGCGCCTGGCAGGTGCTGGGACTCGACTGAGTGCCGCTCGACCGTACGGCTGTCATCCGGCGTTGATTGTCAGCGCCGCCATTCAGCAGGAGAGAACGATGTCGCTGCAGGTTTCCCGAAACCTCACCCTCGCTGAGCACGAGATCACCATGCACGCGATGCGGGCCCGGGGTGCAGGGGGGCAGAACGTCAACAAGGTGGCGACGGCCATTCATCTGCGTTTCGACATTCATGCCTCCAGCCTGCCCGAGGGCATCAGGGAGAAACTGCTGGCACTCAATGATGACCGTATCAGCCGCGAAGGTGTGGTGGTCATTCGGGCGCAGCAGTATCGTACCCAGCAGCAGAACCGTGATGACGCGCGCCAGCGGCTGAAACAGCTGATCGCCGGCGTGATGCAGCCCGTCCGGCCGCGCAAGCCGACCCGGCCCAGCCGATCGGCAAAGCGCCGGCGACTCGAGCACAAGAAACAGCGTGGTCAGCGCAAGGCGCTCCGGGGCCGGGTTGATCCCTGACCGGGAACGGCCGCGATCCGTTTGGTGAGAGCCGGTGCCGACGGTTTATACTGATGAAAATGCATTTCGTTCAGTGGAGAGTCCCGTGCTCGAGAGTGTGAAGCATGTGGTGGCCGTCGCTTCCGGGAAGGGAGGCGTCGGCAAGTCGACCGTCACGGTCAATCTGGCGCTGGCCATGGCCGCCGAGGGGCATCGGGTCGGCCTGCTGGATGCCGATATCTATGGTCCCAGCCAGGCGCAGATGCTGGGCATCGCACCGGGTACCCGGCCGAGCATGGTGGACGATCAGACCATGCGCCCGGTCGAGGCGCACGGTCTGAAGGCGATGTCGATGGCGATGCTGGTGGATATCGAAACCGCCATGGTCTGGCGCGGGCCGATGGTCTCCGGTGCGTTCCAGCAGCTGCTCACCCAGACCGAGTGGGGCGAGCTGGATTACCTGTTCATCGACATGCCGCCGGGCACCGGTGACATTCAGCTGACACTGTCGCAGAAGGTGCCGGTGACCGGCTCGGTGATCGTGACCACGCCGCAGGACATTGCGCTGCTGGATGCGCGCAAGGGCATCGAGATGTTCCGCAAGGTCAACGTCCCGGTGCTGGGGGTGGTCGAGAACATGAGCCTGCATACCTGCTCGAACTGTGGTCATACCGAGCACATCTTCGGTGAAGGCGGCGGCGAGAAGATCGCGGCCCAGTACGAGACCGAGATGCTGGGTCAGCTGCCGCTGGCGCTGTCGATTCGCGAACAGGTCGATGGCGGGCGGCCGACCGTGGTCGCCGAGCCGGAAGGCGAGGTGGCCATGACCTTCCGTCGGATGGCCTCGCGCATCGATGAACAGCTGACCACGAAGGGCACCCCGGACGGGCCTTCGATCAGCTTCGGCGAGTAGGCGCCGCCGCCGCTGACAGGCTTTGGAAAACGCGCCCCGGGCCGGTATCATACCGGCCCGCCGGCATGTCATGCCCTGTCTGGCAGACGCCATGGCATGCCCCTGTTCATTTCCGCTCGATGTCGAGGGAGCGCACCCGTGAGTATCAAGGCTGACAAATGGATCCGCCGCATGGCGCAGGAGCATGGCATGATCGAACCGTTCGAATTCGATCAGGTCCGTCATGTGGGGGATCAGCGGGTGATCTCCTATGGGACCTCGAGCTACGGCTATGACGTGCGCTGTTCGGATGAATTCAAGGTGTTCACCAACATTCATTCGGCGACCGTTGACCCCAAGCACTTCGATGACAAGAGCTTCGTCGATGTGAAGGGCGAGGCCTGCGTGATTCCGCCGAACTCCTTTGCCCTGGCGCGCACCGTGGAGTACTTCCGCATTCCGCGCAATGTGCTGACCATCTGTCTGGGCAAGTCTACCTATGCGCGCTGCGGCATCATCGTCAATGTCACGCCGCTGGAGCCCGAGTGGGAAGGGCATGTAACGCTGGAGTTTTCCAATACCACCAACCTGCCGGCCCGCATCTACGCCAACGAGGGCGTGGCCCAGATGCTGTTTCTGGAGTCCGACGAGGATTGCGATGTCTCCTACAAGGACCGTGGCGGCAAGTACATGGGCCAGCGCGGGGTGACCCTGCCGCGTACCTGAGCCGGCTGCAGTGTGACCATGACATGTGGTAATGAAAAAGCCCCGGAAGGGGCTTTTTCATGGACAGGTCCGACCGTTCAGCGCTCGTCGTTGCGGTTGGCGATGGTGCTGCGGAAGTTATCGAGAAAGGGTTTCTCGGCCTTGTCGATGCGATCCATGCCGGCGACGATCCGGTGCCAGTAGGGATAGAGCGGCGCCGGGCGGGTGGCGCTTTCGATGCGATCGATTTCCTGCTGGCTCAGGGTCAGTTCGGCGGCTGCCAGATCGTCCTGCAGATGCGCCTCGCTGCGGGCACCGATGATCAGTGACGTCACGCCGGGGCGATCCTTCAGCCAGGCGAGGCAGGTGCGCGGAATCGAGCTGTTGTGCGCTTCGGCAATTTCGGCGAACAGTTCGATGATGTCATAGGCGCGCGCCATGTCATGGACATAGGGTTCCGGCCAGTTGTTGCCCTGACGCGTCCCTTCCGGCGCCTGCTGCCCACGACGCACCTTGCCGTTGAAGAGCCCTTCACCCATCGGTCCCCAGACCAGGGTGGCGATGTTCTGGTCGATGGCCAGTGGCATCAGTTCGTATTCGGCCTCGCGGGATTCCGGGGTGTAGTAGATCTGCTGACTGATCGGTTGCGCGAGGTTGTGCAGTTCGGCCCGCCCGATGGTTTTCATCATCTGCCAGCCGGTGAAGTTGGAGGTGCCGTAGTAGCGGATCTTGCCGCTCTGAATCAGGTGATCCAGGGCATGAAGCATCTCCTCGATGGGGGTGATGCCATCCCAGTTGTGCATCTGATAGAGATCGATGTGATCGGTGCCCAGTCGTCTGAGGCTGGCTTCACAGGCTTCGATCAGATGGTAGCGCGAGAAACCGCTGTGGTTGGGGTTATCCCCCAGGGGGCTGCGCGCCTTGCTGGCCAGAATGATGTCCTGGCGCTTGCTCCCGAGCGCCTTGCCGGTAATCTCTTCGGCCTCGCCCATGGAGTAGAGGTTGGCGGTATCGATCAGGTTGACGCCGGCATCGAGCGCGATGTCGATCTGTCGGCGTGCGCCCTCGACATCGACGCTGGCGGCCTTTTCGAATCCGCCGCTGCCCCCGAAGGGCACCGTGCCCAGTACGATTTCCGATACCAGCAGTCCCGAATTACCCAGCGGACGGTATTGCATATCGACAGCATCCCTGTTGGTCGATGTTCCGAACGAGTTAGACGAAAGTCTAACTGTCATCAGCCTGGCAGAGCTCGGTGGGGGTGCAAGTACCGCGCCGGCAGCGCGTGCACATGAAACGGGCGCTCGCATGGAGCGCCCGGATCGGCAGGGGATACCGCCGGGGGGAGGCTACAGATCTTCCTCGCTGACATCCTCGGCGGCCAGGCGCAGGCCGTGCTCGGGCAGCGGCTGGCCATCGAGTCGCGGGCGATCCCCTGCCAGCTGCAGCCGACCGTCCAGGAACCAGCGGATCACCATGGGGTAAAGGAGGTGTTCCCGGGTCTGAACACGTTCGGCCAGCGTTTCGGCCGTGTCGTCACTCATGACCGGTACGGCTGCCTGGACGACGAGCGGGCCGCCATCGAGCTCTTCGGTCACGAAGTGCACGCTGGCCCCGTGCTCGCCGATCCCGTCATCCAGGGCGCGCTGATGGGTATGAAGACCGCGATAGGCCGGCAGCAGCGAGGGGTGGATGTTCATCATCCGGCCATGATAGCGCTGCACCAGCGCCGGGGTCAGAATGCGCATGAAGCCGGCAAGCACGATTAGATCCGGCGCGTGACGGTCGATGACCTTGATCAGGGCGCCATCATAGCGCTCGCGCGAATCGTACTCGTGATGCGGGAGCACCACGGCGGGGATTTCGGCTTCCCGGGCGCGCACCAGACCATAGGCATCGCCGCGGTTGGAAATCACTGCCGCGATTTCACCCCCGAGCTCCTCGGTCTGCTGGGCATCGATCAGTGCCTGCAGGTTGCTGCCGTTACCGGAGATCAGTACCACGATGCGTCGTGGTTCGGCCTGCTCGGCGGCATATTCCGGAGTATGGTCGCCGTTTTCGGAAGTCTCGCTCATGCCGGCAGATTCTCCAGCTGTACCTGTTCGGATTGATCACCGCGTGGACGCACCTGACCCAGTCGATGCACCGTTTCGCCCTGTTCGGCGAGATGCGCTGCCGCACGCTCGGCCTCGGCCGCAGGAACGACCACGATCATGCCGATACCGCAGTTGAAGACACGGTGCATCTCGTGTTCCTCGACATTGCCTTCGCGCTGCAGCCAGTCGAAGACCGCCGGCCGCTGCCAGCCCCGGATATCGAGATGAACACAGGCGTGTTCGGGCAGCACGCGGGGGATGTTCTCCAGCAGCCCGCCACCGGTGATGTGGGAGAGCGCATGCACCGGGATGTCGCTGTCATGCAGCAGCGAGAGCAGGGCGCGCACATAGATGCGGGTGGGTGCCATCAGCGCGTCGCCCAGTGTCGAGCCGCTGCCGTCATCAAGCGGGGCAGCAAGATCAGCCTGACTGCGTTCGATGATGCGACGGATCAGCGAGTAGCCGTTGGAGTGCGGCCCGCTGGATGCCAGTCCCAGCACCACGTCGCCCTCTGCGACCCGGCTGCCATCGAGAATGTCGCTCTTCTCCACCACACCCACGCAGAAACCGGCCAGATCATAATCCGACCCTTCGTACATGCCGGGCATTTCGGCGGTTTCACCACCCACCAGGGCGCAGCCGGCCTGCTCGCAGCCGGTGCCGATGCCGGTCACGACACTGGCGGCGATCTCGACATCGAGCTGGCCGGTCGCATAATAGTCCAGGAACATCAGCGGTTCGGCACCACAGACGATCAGATCGTTGACGCACATCGCCACCAGGTCGATGCCGATGGTGTCATGACGGCCGAGATCCATGGCCAGGCGCAGCTTGGTACCGACACCATCGGTGCCGGAGACCAGTACCGGCTCGCGGTAACCGGCCGGCAGCTGACAGAGTGCGCCGAAACCGCCCAGCCCCCCCATCACTTCCGGTCGGGCGGTCCGTCGGGCAACCCCCTTGATGCGATCGACGAGGGCATTGCCGGCATCGATATCGACACCGGCGTCCTTGTAGGACAGCGATTCACGGGATGGGGAAGCGGTCATGTCGGGCTCCTGTGACGGGCGCTCGGCCGGGGGTCGGGGTCTCTGGAGAGGGCGCGATTGTAACATCGCCCCCTGGGGTTTTCACTGGCATCATCCCGGTGTCGAGGGCGGATGCGGCCTGTCCCGGCCTCGGGTCAAAAGCGCCGGATCATGGCCGGTGCAGCGTTGTTTTTTCGGATAGCAGAAACAGGAGAGGCCATGCCTCGGCAATGGTGGGCAATACTGATCGGTGCAGCGCTGCTCTGGCTGCTGAGCGCCCTGCAACCGATCCTGATGCCGTTCTTTATCAGTCTGGTGCTGGCTTATCTGGGAGATCCGGTAGCCGACTGGCTGCAGAAGCTCGGGTTGTCGCGTCGACTGGCGGTCGGTGTGGTGTTCATCTGTATGCTGATGCTGGTGGTCATGACGGCGCTGGTGGTCGTACCCATGGTATGGCGTCAGATCCTGCAGCTGATCGACATCATCCCGATAGCCGTGAACTGGCTGCAGACGCACGCAATTCCGCGTCTCGAGCAGTGGACCGACTACGATATCGCGACCGATTTCGAACAGCTGCGGGCGGTGATCTTCGGCCACTGGCGTGAGGCCAGTACGGTCGCGGCCCAGGTGCTGGGTCAGCTGTCACGCTCGGGCATGGCGCTGGCGGTGTGGATTGCCAATCTGCTGCTGATTCCGGTGGTGTCGTTTTACATGCTGCTGGACTGGGACCGAATGAAGCGGGCGCTGCGTGAACTGCTGCCGCGCGCCTTCGAACCCACCGTAACCCGACTGGCCCGCGAGTGTGATGAGGTACTGGGGGCCTTTCTGCGCGGACAGCTGATCGTGATGCTGGTCCTCGGTGGGATATACGCCATCGGCCTGTCGCTGCTGGGCGTGCGCTTCGGCTTGCTGATCGGTCTGATGGCCGGGCTGATCAGTATCGTGCCCTATCTGGGAGCGATTACCGGCATTCTGACCGCCGAGCTGGTGACCTTCTTCCAGTTTCAGGCGATGTGGCCGATGATCGGCGTGGCCGGGGTCTTTCTGGTCGGCCATTTGCTGGAAGGCATGCTGCTGCAGCCCCTGCTGCTGGGAGACAAGATCGGCCTGCATCCGGTGGCGGTGATCTTTGCCGTCATGGCCGGTGGTCAGCTGTTCGGATTCGTGGGCATCCTGCTGGCGTTGCCGGTTGCCGCCATCATCATGGTAGTGTTACGACACCTGCTGGCGCGCTATCTGGATAGTGCGCTCTATGACAACCCGAATTCCGACGACGCTTCCCGCTGATGCCAGGTCCCGCTCAATTACCACTCGGCGTGGGGTTGCGAGATGATGCAACCCTGGCCGGTTTCCTTCCCGGCGCCAATCCGGCGCTGGTCGAGCGGTTGCGCCATCAGCTCGAACCCTCGGGCGAACCGTTGCTCTATCTCTGGGGGGCACCGCAGTCGGGGCGCACGCATCTGCTGCAGGCCGCCTGTCATCGCGCCGATGATCTCGGCCGGCGAGCGCTTTATCTGCCACTGGAGGATCTGGGGCACTTTCCGCCGCACATGCTCGAGGATCTGGAAACCCTCGATCTGGTGGCCATTGATGATCTGCAGAGCGTGATGGGCCGCAAGCGCTGGGAAGAGGGGCTGTTTCACTGCTTCAATCGACTGAGGGATCATGATACCCGCCTCATCGTCGCGGCCGACTGTGCCCCGCGCCAGCTGCCCGTGGGCCTGCCCGATCTGGCGTCGCGCCTGGCATGGGGCGAGACCTTTCATCTGCGCCCGCTGGATGATGACGGCCGGCTGGAAGCACTGAAGCTGCGGGCGCGCATTCGCGGCATGGAGCTGCCCGACGAAGTGGCCCGCTATATCCTGCATCGCTCACCCCGCCAGCTCACCAGTCTCTTCGATGCCCTGGCGCGTCTGGACAGCGCCTCGCTATCGGCCCAGCGCAAGCTGACCATCCCCTTCGTCAAGCAGGCGCTGGGCTGGTAGCACGCAAGGCAGCGGGTCATTCGCCCTGCAGGGTCGCCAGTACCCGGCGTGAACCGCCCTGTTCCCGGTGTTCGCCCAGCCAGATACCCTGCCAGGTCCCGGTGGCCAGCCGGCCGCGCTCGACTGCGAGGGTCAGCTGGGTACCCAGCAGGCTGGCCTTGATATGCGCCGGCATGTCGTCCGGTCCTTCCATGGTATGGCGGAAATAGGGCAGATCACCCGGAATGCGGTCACGCAGGAAGGCTTCCATGTCATGACGCACATCGGGGTCGGCATTCTCGTTGAGCGTCAGTGACGCTGACGTGTGCAACAGCTGCAGATGCAGCAGACCGGTAGTGATCTCCTGCATCGGCGCCAGGCCGCTGACGATCTCGTCGGTGATCAGATGGAAGCCGCGCGAGCGGGCCTTGAGGCTCAGTGTTTCGCGATGCCACATGTCAAAGGTTCCTTGTTCGGCCGGGGCTTTCGGTTCGGTCGGCCGGTTGGCATGGATGAAAGTGTTGAGTGCGCAATCCGAAGGTGACAACAATGACGGGCGTTACGCGGCGTGTCATCAGCTACGCTGGAAGCACCCTGAAACGGACACGGTCATCGGGGCACGGTGCGTATCGGAGAAGCAGCTCGACGTACCGGCGTCCTTCATTATCGACAAGGAGCGAGCCATGAGCCAAACCCGCATCGAACGCGACAGCATGGGTGAACTGGAAGTGCCGCAGGATGCGCTCTATGGCGCCCAGACACAGCGGGCCATCGACAACTTTCCGGTCAGTGGACAACCGCTGCCGCCCCAGTTCATCCGCGCGGTGGCGCGGGTCAAGCGAGCAGCGGCCGAGGTCAATCTGGAGCTCGAGCTGCTCGACGAAGCGCGGGCGAAGGCAATCATTGCAGCAGCCGATGCGCTGATTGCCGGGGAGCATGCCGATCAGTTCCCGGTGGATGTCTTCCAGACCGGTTCGGGCACGTCCACCAACATGAATGTCAACGAGGTCATCTCTCATCTGGCTTCCGGAGATGGGCTGGAAGTCGGCCCCAATGACCATGTCAACATGGGGCAGAGCAGTAACGACACCATTCCCACCGCCCTGCACATTGCCTGCAGTCTGGAACTGCACGAGCGGCTGCTGCCCACCCTGCGTCATCTGCAGCAGATGATCGAAGAGAAGGGCAAGGCGCTCGATGATGTGGTCAAGACCGGCCGGACCCATCTGATGGATGCCATGCCGGTGCGCATGAGCCAGGAGCTGGGCGGCTGGGCCGATCAGGTCGGCCAGTCAATCGAGCGGCTGGAGGGCGTGATGTCGCGGCTGGCGCGACTCGCCCAGGGCGGTACGGCCGTGGGCACCGGCATCAACGCGCATCCCGAGTTTGCCGAGCGCTTCGCCCGCAGGCTCTCCGAGCATACCGGGCTGGCATTCCGTCCCAGCGACAGCTTCTTTGCCAGCCTCGGCTCCCAGGATGCCACCGTCGAGCTTTCCGGGCATCTCAAGGCGTATGCCTGCGCGCTGATGAAGATCAGCAACGATCTGCGCTGGATGAACTCGGGACCGCTGGCCGGGCTCGGTGAAATCGAACTCGAGGCGCTCCAGCCGGGCAGTTCGATCATGCCGGGCAAGGTCAATCCGGTCATTCCCGAATCGGCCGCCCAGGTGGCGGCTCAGGTCATCGGCAACGATGCGGCGATTACCGTGGGCGGCCAATCGGGCAACTTCCAGCTCAACGTGATGCTGCCGCTGATGGCGCACAACGTGCTGGGCTCGATCAACCTGCTCGACAACGTCTCGCGTCTGCTGGCGGACAAGGCGATCAATAGCTTCAACGTGCGGCGTGACAGCATCGAGCAGCCGCTGGCGAAGAACCCGGTGCTGGTGACCGCCCTCAATCCGGTGCTCGGCTACAATGCAGCGGCCAGGGTGGCCAAGAAGGCCTATCAGGAGGGTCGGCCGATCATTGATGTGGCCGAGGAGGAAACCGAGCTCTCCCGCGAGGAGCTCGAGCGCCATCTGGATCCCGCGCAGCTGACGCACGGGGGCATCCAGGGCTGAGCCGTCGACGGCTGACGCCCTGCCTGTTTCGACGGTTCCGATGACAGACGCCCCGGCAGTGCCTGCCGGGGCGTACTCGATCAGGGCTTCGAGGAGCTACCGCTTCCGGCTCAGGCCGGTTCGGGATGCTCGACCTGCCGATGCACCTGCTCTTCGACATAGTCGTTCAGCCGCTGACGCTGGGTGCCATCGAGATGCATGTCCATCTTGGTGCGGCGCCAGAGGATGTCCTCCACGCTCATGGCCCACTCGTGAGCAATGAGGTAATCGACCTCGGCGCGGGTCATGCCGCCACCGAAATCCTCGCCCAGCTCTTCGAGCGAGGTAATGCCGCGCAGGAAACGCTCGCACAGGGCGCCGTAGCTGGACGCGAAACGCCGCGCCCGGGCCTCGCCCAGGAAGGGATAATCCTGCTCCAGACGACTGGCGTACTCCAGTCGGCCGGGTATGGCGCCACCCGGCATGGTGGAGTGTGCCGTCCAGGCTTCTCCCATGTTCGGAAACCAGGGCGCCAGCTCGGTCATGGCGGCTTCCGCCAGCTTGCGGAAGGTGGTGATCTTGCCGCCGAAGACCGACAGCATGGGCGCACCCTGGCTGTCGAGATCGAGGGTGTAATCACGGCTCATCGCTGACGGATCATCGGATTCGTCATCACACAGGGGGCGTACCCCGGAGTAGCTGGTCACGATGTCGTCGCGGCTGAGCGGTGTTTCGAAGTGGTCGTTGATCACCTTGAGCAGGTAATCCGTTTCCTCGTCGCTGATGGTGATGCCGGCCGGATCGCCCTCGTAGTTGACATCCGTGGTGCCGATCAGGCTGTACTCGTCCTGCCAGGGCAGCACGAAGACGATACGCTTGTCCTCGTTCTGCAGGATATAGGCCCGCTCATCCCGGTTGATGCGGCGCGTCACGATGTGACTGCCCTTGATCATGTTGATGCCGTAGCGGGAGTTGCGCCGGGTATTGCCCTTGATGAAGGCTTCCACCCACGGGCCGGCGGCATTGACCAGCGCCCGGGCCCGGCGGGTTACCTGACGGCCAGTGACGAGATTCTCGAGCGTGAGCACCCATTCGCCGTTCTCCTCCACGGCCGAAACACAGCGTGTCCGGGTCAGGATTTCAGCGCCCTGCTGGCTGGCCTGCAGGGCATTGAGCACGACCATGCGGGAATCATCGACCCAGCAGTCGGAGTATTCGAAGCCGCGCCTGATATCGCTCTTGAGCGGGCTTTCGCTACCGAAACGCAGGCTGCGTGCCCCGGGGAGCGTGTCCCGGGAGCTGAGATGGTCATACAGGAACAGGCCGGCACGCAGCATCCAGGCCGGACGCAGGTGGGACTGATGGGGCAGGATGAACCGCATCGGCCAGACGATGTGAGGCGCCTTGTTCAGCAGTACCTCGCGCTCGTGCAGGGCCTCGCGTACCAGCCGAAACTCGTAGTGCTCCAGATAGCGCAGGCCGCCGTGAATCAGCTTGCTGGAAGCCGAGGAGGTGGCGCTGGCCAGGTCATCCTGCTCGCACAGTCCGACGCTCAGGCCGCGGCCTGCAGCGTCGTTGGCAATGCCGGTGCCATTGATGCCACCGCCAATGACATACAGATCCAGCGTTGGCGTGGTAGTAGTGGTGTGTTCGGTAGTCATGCGCCCGCCTTGCGCGTGATCGCGCCACGTGAGTCAGGGAAGATTTGAAGCCGAAGCCGGCTTCGTTTCTGTCACCAGACTTTCGCAAATGAAAATGAAATATTCAACTGCGAAAACGGGCGCGCTCGATCGCAGGACGAAGCCGTGGCGCTGCATTCCGGCAAGGGCTGCGGACTTGCGACAGTCACGAGTCGGCCGCCGGCCCCCCGGACGATGGGGCGGGGGTGATGTGCAGGGCAATGCCTTCCTCCCGCATCAGGCGGCGAATGGCAGCGGGAGGATCGCGGTCGGTAAACAGGGCATTCACCTGGTTAAGGAAACGCTGCATAAATCCCGCCGCAGCTGCCTGATCGCCATCGGCGGGGTAGAATCTGGCTACCCTGTCACCACCTGACCGAGCTACCCGATGA
>NZ_RBIN01000005.1 GCF_003633775.1 Kushneria sinocarnis | reverse complement strand
ACGGACCACCTGAGGTGGTCAGAAAATGATCGCTGACGCGATGGTTGTGCCACTCTGAGCCCTTCAACCGCTCAGAGACGAATTGATCAGCGATTCCCTAGGGCGTTACATTACTGAACAGGCAGGTGAAGTTTTGACCTTTGATCCGGTTCTACAAGGTGACGCAGTGGAGAGGCTTATGCGCGGCGAAGCTGAGATGCGCTCAATGCGTGTAAGTTTTGCTAGGCCTACGAATCCGGATCTCTTTCCTGAAGATAAATGGACTCATAGTTTGATGGAACAGATGGCAATTGCCGGTGGCTCGAGCGTGGCCCTATCTATTACTTCCGACAGCCGGAGTAATGAAGAAGAAAAGAGCCAGCTGTCTGCTAGAATGAAAGGAGCGGTTACAGCTTTAATGCGCAGCGGCTACGCACGAACTGTTCGTGTCAAACTTGAGGAAGACGGCATTGAGCATCCTATCGATCTCATGGAAGATCGTATTACCTCGGTGCAAAGTGTCACCATGGCAGGTAAATATCCGGTGAGGAGGTCAATTTATGCAGCACTCAATTCTGCGTTCGAAGAGCAGCGGGATGCGATCTATGGCGTTATTGGCCGTCCTGAGAACCGCAATAGTTAATTTAGTGATTCCTGTCGCCGTGGGCTCAGCCGCGTTTAAAGGGCTCTGCGTTATTGAAGATGCAAGGCTCACCGCTACCACCATGGTTGCTTTGTCTGGAACTCTGATCGGTTTCATGATGGCTTCACTTTCTATGTTAGTCTCAGCAGCTGATCGCCCTTTCCTTCAAAACCTCCGTCGCTCTGGCCACTTCAAAGGCTTGGTTCGGGAGATATTGACTACCGTTATCTTGTGGCTTGCGGTGATCGTGGTAGCACTGGCAGGGCACTTCGTTGTCGGTGATTATCAGCGTTATGTGGTTGCGATCGCTACGGCACTACTGACCTTATCTTTCATACATTTTATAATTGTTGGGCGCAAATTCAAGATGGTGATTGAGATGCTGTCGGCAAACTAAAATACTTTATTGAAGACCAGTATTCTGAGACGTGAGTGGGTTGTAGCGATCTCTGCGGGAGGCGCCTTTAGCCTTGATGTGCCCCTATGCCGATTATAAATTGATGCTTAGATCGTGTGCGATTTTTACTTATCTTTATCAATGATGGGAGCAACCAGCTCTGCCACTTTGGTCAAGGCCTCCTTTCGTTCTTCAAAGTAGTCGTAACGGTCGTAGATACCCTCTACGCCCTTGAGCTTGTGGTTCAGGCATCGTTCTGCGATATGCCCTGGTACGCCAGCGGCAGCCAGCAAGCTGCGGCAGGTACGCCGTAGGTCGTGTACCGTAAATTCGGCAAGATTGCCCATCCTGTTCTCCGGCTGCGGTTTTTTGCCTGGCTCTCGGCCGAACAGCTTGGCAATGGCGCGATTCAGTGTGTCCTTGCCCATATGGGGCTGCTTGCTACTGCGGCGATTAGGAAAGACGTAGACCGATCCGCAGGCGCGGATCTGGAGCTCATTCAGCCAGGCGATAGCCTGTGGTGGAAGCGGTATTCTGATCCCGACACCTGACTTGCTACGTTCGCCAGATAGCTCCCACTGCCGGTTCTCCAAATCGAACTCAGCCCACTGGGCTTCGATCAGTTCCGTTTTACGTACCCCCAGAGTAAGCAGAAGGGCGCAGGCAAGATAGTTGTCGCGACTGAAGCTATCGCTGTTTTCCCGGAAGACTTGAAAAGCCTGATAAACCTCATCAAGGCCCAAGGCCCTGTCGCGGCTTTTCTCAACACCACCTGCATCGCTGACGTTGAAGGCGGTGGCCGGATTATAGGTGAGCAGGCCCAATTTAACGGCGTGATTAAAAAGCTGCTTCAGGTACATCAAGGTGTCGTTCGCAGTGGTCGGGCGACCGCTATCGGCTACCTTCCGGATTATTGAGCGTACCTCCATGGGGGTGACGTCACCCAATGCTAGGTGGCCAATGGAAGGTGCGGCCTCTTTTTCGAAAATTCGCTTGGGGATGTGGGGGTGCTTGAGGCGTTTCTCCAAATCTTGGTGCCAATCGGTGAAGAGATCCTGGACGGTATTGATGGTGACCTTTTCTTCGCGCTTGCGCTCTTCGACGGGGTCGATACCGTTGCGGATAGCCTTCTGTGACTCTATAGCCTGCTCACGAGCTTCAGCCAAAGACAGCTGCGCATACTTGCCCAGCGTCAGCTCACGCCGCTTTCCGGCGAACGTGTATCGAAGCATCCAGTAGGGCATGCCCTTCATTGGAATCATCAGGTACAGGCCGTTGCCGTCACTGTAGCGTCCCGGTGTTCCGTCCTTGATCAGGGACTGGACCTTCTTGGCGGTAAAGCTGCCCATTAGCTCCTTCTCCAGCGTGCCATAAAAAATTTGAAACATTTGTTTGAATTTGTAGCGACTAGAGTAGGGCGTACCCCATCAAGAGCATGTTTACACAGTTTTTTCTGCCAGGTTGGCGCAGGGCTTGTTTCCCTGGGCGGGGTTCTCCAGTCCAAGGGTGAGCGTTTGAGGTGGGGGGTACTCATAGGAAAATCGAGCCTTATGGTGGGTAGTACACTGGTTTACTCCCCATTGTACTCCCCACCTGGAGCTGGCTTAAGCTAGATTTTTGTAGACAGCTATAGACAACCATTCAGGAAATTTTTATTAAAAACAGTATATTGTGTTGCTGTGTAGATGAGGATGGACATCACTCTATATTTTGAATCTGCTCGCGCATCTGTTCGATCAGCACCTTCAGCTCCACCGCGCAGCGGGTGGTGTCGGTCACCGCCGCCTTGGAGGAGAGCGTGTTGGCCTCGCGGTTGAGCTCCTGCATCAGAAAATCCAGTCGGCGGCCGATCGGACCCTTCTGGCCGAGCTGACGCTCGACCTCCCGAACATGCGTTTCCAGCCGGTCGAGCTCCTCGGCGACATCCGACTTCTGCGCGATCAGTGCCATTTCCGCTTCCAGCCGGGCGGGGTCGAGCTCGGCCTTCACGCTCTCCAGCCGTTCGAGAATCTGGGTGCGCTGGCGCTCCAGCACCGCGGGCAGGTGGGCGCGCACTTCGGCGACCTGTTCACGGATGCCGGCCAGCCGCTCGCGGATCAGCTCGGCGAGGCGCTCGCCTTCGCGGGCGCGGCCGTGGTCGAGATCGGCGAGCGTGGTGTCGAACAGTCCGAGCGCCGCCTCGCGCAGAATATCGCCATCCGGCCCGCCGGCGCGGGAGACCCCGGGGTGATCAAGCAGGGCCAGTGCGCTCGGCATGGCGGCCTCCGGCGCCACCCGGCGCACCTCGGTAAGGGCCGCGACCAGCCGCTCGAGCCCGGCGCGGTCGACGGCGAAGTCGTGCGGCTGCTCGCTGGTGGTCAGGCGCAGGGTGCACTCCACCTTGCCGCGGGAGAGCCGGCCGCGCAGCCGCTCGCGCAGCGGCGCTTCCAGTTCGCGCAGGCTCTCCGGCAGCCGGAAGTGCAGATCGAGATAGCGCTGATTGACGCTGCGCAGTTCGATGGCAAGGCTGCCCCAGTCGGCATCGAGCGTCTGGCGGGCAAAGGCGGTCATGCTGCGAACCATGGTGACTCCTGCGGTTGGACGAGGGGCCAGTGTACCCGATGCCCGGTGGCGATGAACGATCGGCCTCGCCGAGCGGCGTGGCGGTGTACAATGGGCGGATATTTTCATGCCCTGACGAGAGAGAGTGATGAGACCCAGCGGACGACATCCCGAAGCGACGCGTGAAATCACCCTGACCCGCGGCTTCACCCGCCATGCCGAAGGGTCGGTGCTGGTGACCTTCGGCGAAACCCGGGTGCTGTGCACCGCCAGCGTCGAGACGGGCGTGCCGCGCTGGCTGCGCGGCAAGGGCCAGGGCTGGCTGACCGCCGAATACGGCATGCTGCCCCGCGCCACCCACACCCGCGGCGGCCGGGAGGCGGCGCGCGGCAAGCAGGGCGGGCGCACCGTGGAGATCCAGCGCCTGATCGGGCGCAGCCTGCGCGCGGCGATCGATCTGAAGAAGCTCGGCGAGTACACCATCACCATCGACTGCGACGTGCTGCAGGCCGATGGCGGCACCCGCACCGCGGCGATCACCGGCGGCTGCGTGGCGATGGTCGATGCCCTGCGCCATCTGCAGCGCAGCCGGCAGATCACCACCGATCCGCTGAAGCAGCTGGTCAGCGCCGTCTCGGTGGGGATCTACAAGGGCGAGCCGGTTACCGATCTCGACTACGACGAAGATGGCGCGGCTGATACCGACATGAACGTGGTGATGACCGAGGACGGCGGCATCATCGAGGTGCAGGGCACGGCCGAGCAGGCGGCGTTCTCGCGCCGGGAACTCGATGCGCTACTGGACATGGCCGAAGCCGGCTGCAGCCAGATCTTCGAGAAGCAGCGCGAGGCGCTGGGTGTGCGTGACTAGTCACGCCGGCTGGCGCTCTCATAACGAAGCCCGGTCGCAGCGAGGTGCTGCGATCGGGCTTCGGCGTGTTCAGGGAGCGACGATCGGGCTCAGAGCGAGAGGTCGTACTCGACGATCAGCGGCGCGTACTCCGAGAAGGTCGCTTCCCGGTCGATCCAGGCGTCGGTCACGCTCTTTGCCAGTTCCGGGCCGGTGATCTGATAATCGGTCCGCCAGCCGTCCTGGCGATGACGCGGCGTATCCTGCGCCAGCAGCGGCCAGTAGGTGTAGTGGCCGGCGTCGCGCACCACCTCGCGGAAGGTGTCGACAAAGCCCATCGGGCCGAACACCTGATCCATGAAGGCGCGCTCTTCGGGACGAAAGCCCGGCGAGCTCTGGTGCTCCGACCAGTGCGCCAGATCGATGGTCTTGTGGGCGATGTACCAGCTACCGCAGATGATGTACTGGCGGCGCTTGCGGCGCAGCTTGCCGAGGTAGTCGCTGTAGCTGGTGATGAAGCGCTGCTTGGCGTGCGGATCATCGGGCATCAAAAAGGAGGCCACGCTGAAGCGGTCGTAGTCCGCCTGCAGAAAGCGTCCTTCGTTGTCGCACTGCTCGAAGCCGAGACCATACATGATGGCCTTGGGGATCTTGCGGCAGTACAGGCCTACCCCGGCAAAGCCGTCCTCGGCGGCATCGAGGAAGTAGCCTTCATACCCTTCCGGGTAAAGAATGGACTCGTCGAGCTCGAAGCTCTTGGCTCTGAGGTTTTGCACGCAGACGATGTCGGCGTCCTGCTCGGCAAGCCAGTCGAGGAAGCCGCGCTCGACGGCTCCCTGAATACCGTTGACGTTGACACTGGCGATTTTCATACATGGTCCCTGAATTTTCGCGCGTGTATGATACCCGAGCTTTATACGTTTGGGTAAAGGGCCCGGTTATAAAAAGGTGGTAGCGAATGCATGAAGATCAGCGCGCGTTCATCGAGTTCGCCATAGCCGAAAGGGCGCTTGTATTTGGCGAGTTCACCCTGAAGTCCGGCCGAGTCAGCCCCTACTTCTTCAACGCCGGCCATTTTCACAGTGGCGCGGCGCTGGCCCTGCTGGGCCGCTGTTACGCCAGTGCCATCGAACGCTCCGGACTCGATTTCGATCTGATCTTCGGCCCCGCCTACAAGGGCATCCCGCTGGCTACCACCACGGCCGTTGCCATGGCCGATCACCATGGTCGCAGCCTGCCCTATGCCTTCAACCGCAAGGAGGCCAAGGATCACGGCGAGGGCGGCCGAACGGTCGGCGCCCCGCTGGCGGGCCGGGTGCTGATCATCGATGACGTGATCACCGCCGGTACCGCCATCGGCGAGTCGATGGCCCTGATCGAGGGTGCCGGGGCCGAAGCGGCCGGGGTCGTGGTGGCACTGGATCGCCAGGAGCGCGGTCAGGGCGACACCAGTGCCATCGAGGACGTCCGGCAGCAGTATGGCATTCCGGTCGTTCCCATCATTACCCTTGATCAGATACTAGAATATCTGGAGCGGCACGCAGGCACTGAACTGGCAGGTCATGCGGACGCAATTCGTGATTATCGCACCCGTTACGGGGTGTCGTCCTGAATTCATTACACTCGATGGACCCATCACCATGAACAGAACCCTTCTGCTGGCCATGAGCGGCCTTGCGCTGACTGCAGCAACCACCGGCGCACATGCGGTCAGCCTCAACGCCAACGCTTCCCCCCATGGCGGCGGCGCCGAAGCGAGCCAGTCGCTGGCGCCCGGCTTTACCGGCAGCCTCGGCTACTTCTACAGCGACGACAATGATGGCGATACCAACGCCTATCACGCCCAGCTGATGTTCTCGCCCTATCTGCCCGGGCTCGATGTCGGTATCGGCGGCCGCTATCAGTATCTTGATTCCGACTACGGCGACGGCGGCGGTGCCGGCATTACCGGCCATGTGTTCGCGCCCACGCCGATTCCGCGCGTCAGCGTCGGCGGCTACGGCTACTACCAGCCGGATGGCCTGTCGCACGGCGATGTCAACGAAAGCTACGAGTACGGGGTGCAGGCGCGCGCCAACCTGGTGGCCAACACCTACGGCTATGTCGGCTATCGCTCCATCCACTCCGACTTCGACGGCCATGGCGACAAGACGATTTCCAGCAGCCCGGTGATCGGCGTCTCCGTGGGCTTCTGAACCGCCACTGCGCGATCATCGACGGACCCGGCAGTGCCGGGCCCGTTGTCGTGGTAACCCCGGAAGCACCGTCATGCTCGATATCGTGCTCTACCAGCCCGAGATTCCGCCCAATACCGGCAACATCATCCGGCTGGCGGCCAATACCGGCTTTCGCCTCCATCTGATCGAACCGCTGGGCTATGAGCTCGACGATACCCGTCTCCGGCGGGCCGGGCTCGACTACCACGAATGGGCGCGGGTGCAGCGTCACGCCGATTTCGACGCCTTTCTGACGACCGTGGCCCCGCCCCGGCTGTGGTTCATTTCCACCCGTGGGCAGCGGCATCATCACGAGGTGCGCTACCAGGCCGATGATGCGCTGGTGTTCGGCCCCGAGAGCCGCGGCCTGCCGCAGGCAATGCTGGAGGCCTGGCCGTGCGAGCAGTGCCTGCGCATCCCCATGCGCCCCGACAATCGCAGCCTCAATCTCTCCAACGCCTGCACCGTGGTGGTCTTCGAGGCCTGGCGTCAGCTCGGTTTCGAAGGTGCTGCGCCGCTCTGAGCTCAATCAACCCTGCAGTCGGCGCGTGGCGATCTTCATCGGCTTGAGCTCGCTGTGGTGTTTATCGCGCCCTCCGGGTGAAATCACGCGCGATGGCGTCGCTGTTCCTCATCTGCAACGCCGGCTTCAGGGTGTATCATGCGCTCTGGCTGAATCCCTGGCCCTGTCCACTCCGGTTGTTTTCCATGTCCGATATTCGCGAACGCATTGCCGGTCTCAACCCGCGCCAGCGCGAGGCGGTGAAATACATCGACGGCCCCTGTCTGGTGCTCGCCGGCGCCGGCTCCGGCAAGACCAGCGTGATCACGTCCAAGATTGCCTGGCTGATCCAGGAGTGCGGCATGAGCGCCCGGCGCATTGCCGCGGTGACCTTTACCAACAAGGCCGCCCGCGAGATGAAGGAGCGGGTGAGCTCGATGCTGCCGGGCAAGAGCGGCCATGGCCTGACGGTCTCGACCTTCCATACCCTCGGCCTCAACATCATCAAGTCCGAGCTGAAGACGCTAGGGCTGCGCTCGGGCTTTTCGCTGTTCGACCCCGAGGACGCCCGGGTACTGCTGCGCGAGCTGATGCAGAAGGACGCCCAGGTCGATGCCGATCAGATCAACCGCGTGCAGGGGCAGATCTCCAGCTGGAAGAACGATCTGATCCTGCCCGGCCCGGCGCTGTCGCACGCCGAAACCGAGGATGAGGCGTTCTGTGCCCGGGTCTACGAGCACTACACCCGCCACCTGCGTGCCTACAATGCGGTCGATTTCGATGACCTGATCATGCTGCCGGCGACCCTGTTCGAGCGCCATCCCGACGTGCTGGCAAAGTGGCGCCGGCGGATTCACTACATGCTGGTCGACGAGTACCAGGACACCAACTCCAGCCAGTACCAGCTGGTGCGCATGCTGATGGCGGAGCGCCAGACCTTCACCGTGGTCGGCGATGACGACCAGTCGATCTACGCCTGGCGCGGCGCCCGGCCGGAGAACCTGGTGCAGCTGGGCGAGGATTTTCCCGGGCTCAACGTCATCAAGCTGGAGCAGAACTACCGCTCCACCGCGGTGATCCTGCGCGCCGCCAACACCCTGATTGCCAACAATCCGCACGTCTACGAGAAGACGCTCTGGTCGGACAAGGGGCTCGGCGAGTCGATCCGCATCATCATGACCCGCAACGAGGAGGCCGAGGCCGAGCGGGTGGCGACCGAGATCCTCACCGGGCGGATCAAGCAGTCGGCGAAGTGGAAGGATTTCGCCGTGCTCTATCGCGGCAACTTCCAGGCGCGGCTGCTGGAGCTCAAGCTGCAGCACTACCAGATTCCCTACAAGATCTCCGGTGGCACCTCGTTCTTCTCCCGCAACGAGATCAAGGACGCCATGGCGTACCTGCGGCTCTTGATCAATCCGGCCGATGACAACGCCTTTCTGCGCATCGTCAACGTGCCGCGCCGCGAGATCGGCCCGACCACGCTGGAGAAGCTCGCCAACTATGCCGGTGAGCGTCGGGTCAGCCTGTTTGCTGCCTGCAGCGAGCTGGGCCTGAGCCATGTGCTCGGCGAGAAGGCGGTCGAGCGGCTGGGGCGTTTCAACCACTTTCTCGAGGGGATTCGCCGCCGCATGGATCAGGGCGAGGCCATCGCCGCGATCCGCCAGATGTTCCAGGAGATGGACTACGAGGCGTGGCTGGTGCAGAACGCCAGCTCCCCGGCGATCGCCGAGAAGCGCATGGCCAACGTCTGGACGCTGATCGATCAGCTCGAGCAGTCGATGCAGCGCGGCACCGAGGAGGGCGATGAGGCCAGCGAGGAGACCGACGACGTCGAGGCGGCCATCTCCCGGCTGGTGCTGCGCGACATTCTCGACCAGCAGGCTCAGGAGGATGACACCGACAAGGTGCAGCTGTTGACCCTGCACGCCTCCAAGGGGCTCGAGTTTCCGCACGTCTACGTGATGGGGCTGGAAGAGGAGCTGCTGCCGCACCGCAACTCGATCGAGGCCAACACCATCGAGGAGGAGCGCCGGCTGGCCTATGTCGGCATTACCCGCGCCCGCCAGAGCCTGACCCTGACGCTGGCGAAGCAGCGCAAGGTCTACGGCGAGATGATGGACTGCACGCCGAGCCGCTTTCTCGACGAGCTGCCGGAGGAGGATCTGGCGTGGTTCGGCCGGCCGGACAAGGAGGATCCGGAGCAGAAGCGCGAGCGCGGCCAGGAAGCAATCGCCGGGCTCAGATCGCTGCTGGGCTGAGCCCGGTCGGCCCCGGGCTCAGTGCCGGCCGTAGTCGTCCAGCCAGTGGATCTTCACCCGCCTCTCCATCAGCCGGGCCGGCTCGACACTGGCCAGCGCATCCAGCCAGGCCGTGGCAAAGCTGCCCGGGCCGTGGGCCCTGGCCTCGGCGCGCTCGGCGGCAGCGGCCGCGTGCAGGTGGGCCGCCAGCATGGCGGTGGGCAGATCGGTGCAAACGGCCGCGTAGGCCGCAACCATCGCCCCCAGGGCGCAGCCGGTGCCGGCTACCCGCGGCAGCCACTGACTGCCGCCCTCGATCGTCATGCAGAGCGGGCGCGGCTGCCCGGCCTGCTCCGCCATACCGAAAAGCTGATCGCTCGCCCCGGAGATCGCCACGCCCCCGGCCCGGGAGAGCAGCTCGTGGGCAGCCTGGTGCGCCTCGCGCGGGGTGTGGGCGCTGTCCACGCCGCGACCGCCGCTGTGCTGCTGCGCCAACCCGAGGATCTCCGAGGCGTTGCCGCGAATCACGCCGGGGTGATGCTGCATCAGCTCCAGCGCCAGCTCGCGTCGCCGGGGCAGGCCGCCGGCACCGATGGGGTCGAGCACCCAGGGGCGCTCGGCCTCGCGGGCGGCCCTGGTTGCCCGCTGCATTGCCGCCAGCCGGCTATCGCTCGGCGTGCCCAGGTTGATCAGCAGCGCATCGGCCTGGCGGGCGACCTCACCGGCCTCGTCGGGATGATCGGCCATTACCGGCGAGGCGCCGATCGCCAGCAGGGTATTGGCGACGAAGTGGGCGGTGACCGGGTTGGTCAGACAGTGCACCAGCGGGTTGCGGGCATTCAGCCGCTGATGGGCGGTTGCGAGGGTTTCGCGGCAGGGCAGACGGGCAGCGCAGCTGTAGGCCATGAGGGCTCCATGAATCGGCAGAACGCAATGTAACCGGACCCGCTCCAGTATAGTCCGGGGGCTGGCGCCTCTGCCTCGGTCGGCCGCGGCACCCCCGATCGCGGCCGAATGGCAAAATCGAAGGCGCCCCCCGGTGGACATGAGCGCCTGTGCATCGTAGGATAATGCGCGTTCCGCCCTTAGCTCAGCTGGATAGAGCGTTGCCCTCCGGAGGCAAAGGTCATAGGTTCGAATCCTATAGGGCGGGCCATCCTACCTTCCCAAGCAGTCTTGAGCAGTCCTCCAAACCATCGCTAAAGTCTTGAAATACGCGGGTTTTGGTTCTCAAGGGTTCCAGAGCATTCCTTTCCGATCCAGCTTGAAAGTGGTATAGCTATTGGCATATACCGCTGTTCGAAGATGCTCGCTATACCACCATGGCTCTAACTGTCAGAAAAATCGAAGCTTCCAAGCCAGGCACCAAAGTCGTGACCCTCTCCGACGGTTCAGGATTACAACTCGTGATCTCGCCCAGGGGCAGCAAGGGCTGGCGCTTTCGCTATACCCGACCCAACGGCAAGCGCAATGTCATGAGCTTGGGTAGCTATCCCGAGCTAACGCTGGCAGAGGCCCGGGAGAAGCGCACAGACATGCGCCGGCTGCTGGCGCAGGGCATCGATCCGGTCGAGCAGCGTCGCGAAGACAAGCGGGAACAGCTCTACGCGACGGAAAATACCTTCGCGGCCATCGCTCGCGAGTGGCACGACACCATGGCGCTACGCTGGAAAGCCAGTTCCAAGCGAGCCAAACAGAGCTGGGGAGCGTTGGAGCTACATGTGTTACCTCATGTGGAAAACCGAGCCATCGACGGCATCAAGCCTCTCGAATGGCTGGCAATCCTCAAGCGATTGGAAGCAGCCGGCAAGTTCGAGCAGAAGCGGAATATTCACTCGATGTGCCGGGATGTATACCGCTTTGCCATCGTCACGGGTCGTGCAACTTACAATCCTTTGACCGATCTGGGCGTGGCGCTTCAGAAACACCGGGGCGAAAGCTTTTCGCACGTCTCACAGGCTGAAATTCCGGAACTGATCCAAGCCATTGAGCAGTATGATAAAAGCGTACTGATCAAACTGGGGCTCAAGCTGCTCACGCTGACCGCTGTGCGCCCCGGTGAGCTGCGCTGGGCTCGCTGGGAAGAGTTCGATCTCGAAGCTGCTATCTGGAAGATCCCTGCTGAGCGCATGAAAATGGCGCGACCCCATCAGGTTCCATTACCGCGTCAGGCTATCGAGACGCTAGGCGAGCTGCATCGTCTGACAGGGCGCTATGGTCTGCTGTTTCCGGGTCGCAACAACACCATGCAGCCGATATCGGATGCTGCCTTTGGTATGGCACTCAAGCGAATGGGATTCGAAGGCCGGCATGTACCCCACGGCACACGCCATATGGTGGCCACCGGACTCAAGGAGATGGGCTATCCCGGCGAATGGATCGAGATGCAGCTATCGCACAAGCTGCCGGGGATTCAGGGCGTCTATACCCATGCCGAACATATGGCCCCGGAGCAGCGGCCGGCGATGATGCAGGCATGGGCGGATCGGCTTTACTCGATAGGGAAGGACTGATCATCATGGTGCTGTTATCAGATCAACAAGTGCTCCATGAAACGCCATATCAATCCCCCCAATGTTCATGAACCGTTCAGCAGTTATACCCATTGCGTGGAAGTGAAGCGGCCCGGTAGGTTTTTGTTTTGCTCCGGTCAGGTACCGGCGGATACCTCCGGAGAATTGCAGGGCAAGGGAGATTTTGCCGCTCAGGGCGATCTGGTCGTCAGCAATCTTGAAGCGGTGCTCGCCAGTGCCGATGCGAAGCTGAGTGACATTGCCAAGCTCACCACGTTCATCTGCCGCGAGCAGGATGTATCTGAAGTACGGGCGCTGCTGAAACGCCATTTCGGAGAGCAGCCACCCGCCAATTCAGTCTGTATCGTTCAGGGACTTGCCGATCCCGAGGTATTGATCGAGATGGAGGCCACTGCCGTTACCTGAGGTGTAGGAGTGACGCTTACACATCTCTCCGGGATATATGGCAATGGCCGGCTAATATACTGTTTCGAAAACTGTCAGGACTGTCCCTGAAGTCCGAAGCATTACCTTCCCTGCCGACCGGAGCATCGATGTCCTCGACCGATTTTGATTGCCGATACTGTGGTGACCGGATGCGCATTCGCACCAGCAAGCAGCTGCATCCGGACTACCGCAAGCTGTATCTGGAGTGCCGGAATCCCGATTGTAGGGCCAAGGCCCGGGCCGAATTCGTAGTGACCGCCACCCTCAGCCCGAGTGGCCGTCCCAATCCGAACTATCAGGAAAAGCTGGCCGAGCACGTTCCCTGGCAGTGTACCGCCGAGAGCACCTGATCCTTTCCCACCATGATGATCTGAAACCGCGATCCGAAAGGGTCGCGGTTTTTTCATGGGTCAATACCGCTTGGAAACGGATTTCGCCCAACATCTTGTAAAACCGATTTCTACAACTCGCATCGCTCGAACGCCTCTCCGATCCCCGGCAGTCTATCCCTGTCCCCGGCGGTCACCGCCCGCCGGACCAATCAGCACAGGGAGCCGCACCAATCATGAGCACGACCGCTACACGGGGTTATCGACCCGTCGAGACCATCCAGCTGGGCAACCGCCTGCTGCGCCGGAAGGAAGTGGAGCGCAAGACCGGCAAGAGCCGTTCGGCGATCTACGCCGGTGTCAGCGATGGCACCTTTCCTGCACCGGTGCCGATCGGTGACAACAGCGTGGCCTGGCTGGAAGAGGAAGTGGACAGCTGGATCGCCAGCCGGCTGGCGCTGCGCAATCGCACCCTGACCCAGCAAGAGAAGGAGGCCCGCGCATGACTCGCTTTACCCTGACCATTGGCGAACAGTCCATCGACTTCACCGAAGCCGACATGGCGGCGATGGATTCCGCGCTGACCGGCGCGACCAACATGCCCGGCCGCGAGATCGTGCGTGGTGGCAGCGAGCGCTTCGTCTCGGTGATCCGCCACCGCGAAGGCGACGAGAGCCGGCCCAGCCACATGACTCATCGCGCCACCATTCAACGCCTCACCGATCTGCGTCGCGGTCCCGATACCGAGACGGACTGCTAGGCGCGTCGATCCCCCCTGACATGGCATTGACCGCTGCCCGGCGTTCGCATCGGGCGGGTTGGGGGAACTCTGCGCTGAAAACGGCGAAAGCCCCGCAGGTGGGGGCCACGGGGCTTTCGGAACATCGTCGAGGACCGCTACAGGATACCGCAATGACTACCGCTGTCACGTCTCATTTGCTATCTGACATCACCCACCTGACACCGATATTTTTATCCCCGATGGCCTCGCCGGGCTTGCCCCGGCCACAGCGATCTGATTATGATGCTCGCGTCACGGCAAAATCCGTGGCCGGGCGTGAGAACCCGAGTTCAAATAGGCGCGACAGCGCCCCTACCTTTGCAGGCGCTTTTTTTGTGTCCGCAAAGCGTCGTTATGGCGGCTGTGCGTGGGCGGGCTTCGGCCCGGCCGGTTTCCTATTTGGCCGGTTTCTCACCCCGCGCGCAGTCGCCCCCAATCGCGTGAGAACGATTGGCGGTGACTCCTCAAGGCAAATAGGAGTCAGCCACATGGCACATCACGCCCGAAGTGCGTCCGCACGTCCCGATATCCCTCTCGAACAGCAGGCCATCGCCCTGATCGGCGCGAAGCTGATCGCCTTTCGCGTCAACCGCCACCCCGAACAGCTCGCCCAGCTTATCGGCATGTCGCGCATGGCCGCCCAGCTCGGGGCCATCTCCAATGCCGAGCACATTCAGCTGCTGGAAGACCTCTACGCCCTCGCGGATGAGGAGGTGTCCCATGGCTGAGCGTAACGATATCCCTCTGAGCACTAACATTCGCCACGACTCGCCGGTGCTGGTCATCCGCGGTGATGCCGACTTTCAGAATCTGCATGACTGTGCAGCACGGCGCCTGACCGCCGCCAAGGAGATGCTGTTCTCGATTGCCTCCGTGGGCATCGAGCGCGCCGTGGCCGCCGAGGGCCGCGATCTGGCCAGTATCGCCAACGCCGCCTATCTGCTACTGGAAGATGCCGACGACATGTTGCTGGCCATCGGGCACGCCCACACCCGCGAAGTGGCCGATGCCCGGGAGGTGCGCCGTGGCTGAGCATGCGACCGTCGCGAAGATCCGTCAGGTAGCCATGGCCGCCCTGACCGACAGCGAGACCCTGTTGCGCGAGCTGCTTCCGGAAGGCCGGCGCAGCGGTTCGGAGTGGATTGCCCGCAACGTTGCTCGGGGCGATCGGAATGCCGGTTCCTTTGGCGTCTCGCTTACCAGTGGCAAGTGGAATGACTTTGCCGACAGCGCCGCCCACGGCGGCGATCTGGTGTCGCTGTATCGTTACCTGCACAACTGCCGGCAGGTCGATGCGGCCATGGCCATTGATCGGCTGCTGGGACTGGGCATCTTTCAGTACGGCGCGGGGCACGCCCATGTGATGCCGGCCCTGCCGGATAAAAATGAGATGCGCGACCGTCAGCGCGCCATTGAACAGGAACGCGCGACCCGGCGGCAGGCCGCCGCCGAACGCGCCCGGCAGTGCTGGGACAGCGCCCGGCCGGCTGCGTCTACCCATCCCTATCTGATCGACCGGGGCGTGCCCGCCTACAACCTGCGTCAGTCGAAGCGCGGCTGGCTGCTGGTGCCGCTCTATCACCACGGTGAACTGGTCAACGTCCAGTCGATCATGCCCAACGGCGGCAAGCGCTTTCTGAAGGGTGGCCGGGTACAGGGCTGTTATGCCCTCATCGGTGAGCCGCGTCCCTTCGGCAAGCTGTTCATCTGTGAGGGCTGGGCCACCGGGGCGACGCTGCACCGGCTGACCGGCGAGCCGGTGGTGTGTGCCATGCACGCCGGCAACCTCGCCGCCGTGGCACGGGCCATGCGCCCGCTGTGCGACGGCTCGCTGGAGCTGATCATCGCCGGCGACGACGACCGCCACACCGAGGGCAACCCCGGGCGTACCGCCGCCAACGACGCGGCGCTGGCCGTGGGGGCGATGGTGCTCTATCCGAAGTGGCCCGAGGACTGCCCGGACGATCTCACCGACTTTAACGACCTCTATCGCTGGCACCGCCGGCAGCAAGGCAATGAATCGGGAGGTGAGTCATGAGTGAAGCTCGTCTATCACTCGTGGGCGAGCCGGCTGCGCCTCAGCAGTCCGCTGCGCTCGCCCGGCCCGGATATGCCGTTTACGCCGGTCCCACTACCGTTGAGGGCCGCGTGTTCGAGGGTGGTGTCTGGTATCACGGCCTCAAGCAGACCGGACCCGACGAACCCGGACTGCCGTTCGATCTGTGGATCTGTTCGCCGCTCTACGTCGACGCCGAGACTGTTGACAGCGAGGATGGCAGCATCGGCCGGCTGGTCCGGTTCAGTCACCGGGGCCGGGAGCGCGAGTGCGTGATCCCCATGGAAGCGCTCGCCGGCAAGGGCGAGGACGTGCTACGCCAGCTGATGCGACAGGGCCTGACCGTCGCCTATAACCAGCGCAAGCATGTGCCCGCCTATATCGCCAGCCACCACGCCCCGGCGACGGTGCTGGCCACCACCACTCGCACCGGCTGGCACGCCGCCACCGGGTCATTTGTGCTGCCGCACCGGGTGATCGGAAGCGACGAGGTGCGCTATCAGAGTTCCGGGCTGGAAGCGCGCATCTTCGACAGCCGGGGCACCCTCGCCGAGTGGCAGCAGGAGGTGGCCACGCCCTGCCTGGGCAACCCGGTGCTAATCCTCTCGCTGTGCTGTGCGCTCTCGGGGCCGCTGCTCCGCAGGGTCGGCGTGCACGGGGGCGGTATCCACCTGATCGGCGATTCGTCCAGCGGCAAGTCGCTGTGTCAGGACGCCGGGGCGTCGGTGTGGGGCGCGCCGGATCGCTTCAAGCTCTCCTGGGACATGTCGGGCGGCGGGGTCGAGATCGAGGCCACCACCCGCAACGACACCGCCCTGATCGCCGACGAGATCAGCCGCGCCAACCCCAAACGGTTGCAGGAGCATATCTACGCGCTGGCCAACGGCGCCGGCAAGGGCACCATGACCCGGGACCGCGAGGGCCGGCCGAAGAACCACTGGTGTGTGCCCATCCTCTCCAGCGGCGAGCGCAGCGCCGCCGATCATGCCGGTCTGTCCGGCCAGACGGCGCATGCCGGGGCCGAACTGCGACTGGTCGACATCAATGCCGGGACAAGACCCTATCGGGCGTTCGATGACGTCCACGGCATGACCGGCGAAGCCTTCCACCGTGCCCTGACTGGGGCGGTCAATCGCCACTATGGCCATGCCGGCCCGGCACTGATCGAACAGCTGCTGGAGCGCGAGGCGATGGACGGCCTGCCGTGGCGCTTCGGCGAGCTGCGCCGTTCATTCGACGTGGCCAGCGCTCAGGCCGGCCGGGTGGCCGACCGCTTCGCGGTCATGGCGCTCGCCGGGGAGCTGGCCAGCGAATGGAGCATCCTGCCGTGGCCCGAGGGCACCGCCCTTGCCGCCTGCCGGACGCTCTTTCACGAATGGCTGGCCACCATCGGCGACGGCAATGCCGAGGATCGCCAGATCCTTGCGGCGCTGGCCGACTTCATCGCCCGCCACGGAGACAGCCGCTTTTCGGACGTGAATGCTCAGCTGGCCGCGCACGTGATCA
This sequence comes from Kushneria sinocarnis, assembly GCF_003633775.1. Classification (GTDB taxonomy): domain Bacteria; phylum Pseudomonadota; class Gammaproteobacteria; order Pseudomonadales; family Halomonadaceae; genus Kushneria; species Kushneria sinocarnis. Next base: position 350,890 of record NZ_RBIN01000005.1, on the reverse strand, counting down.
ACCGCGCCGGCTTCTACGAGATCGACAACGGGCGTCGGCTGTTCCTGTTCAATCGCGCCGCACTCACCGAGGCCGCCGAAGGCTACAGCCGCGACCGCATCCTGCGCACGCTGGGCACCCATGATGTGCTGGCCAGAACCGACAGTAACCGCCTGCAAAAGAACTACCGCCTGCCGGGCGGTGGCAGCGCCCGGTTCTTTGTCATCGATCCCGAACGACTGGACCCGGAAGGTGGTGCCCAATGAATCGACCGGCCACCACCGCGCCTTTTGCCGCGCTCACTTTCACCCCCGCAAACCGGAGCGGTCTTCGGACCGCGCCTTCATCCACCGCATGGAGCTACCCCATGACCGCTACCAACGCCCGCACCACCCCGGACAACGCCACACAGGAATCCCAGACCATGACCACCGAGACCGCAGACACCACCCCTTCAATGCCGCAGCCCTCGCGGCGTCTGCTGAAGATCCGCTTCGACTACCAGCCCACCACGCCGGCCATCGAGGCCCTGACGCCGGAAAAGGCACACCGGGCGCTGGACAGGGCGCGGTCCGACTATCTGGACAAGCGTGAGCGTCTGAAACAGGCAAGCGGGGAACTGGCCCGGCTGCAAAAGACCGTCAGCGCCGCCGAAGCGCAGGAGCGGCAGGCCGGCAAGAGCTGGCGCAGGGCGTTTCTGGAAGGTGCCGGCCAGCAGGGCCGGGAGGTGCGCGACCAGCAGAAACAGGCCGGTCAGTGGCGTATCGAGGCCGAACAGAAACGCGAGATGATCGAGCTGCTGACCCCGCAGGTGGAGTGGCTGAAACTCCACACACAGCTCGCCCGGGAAGAGTTCCAGCGCCGGTTAAGGGCCGCGCAGGAGGTCACCACGCATCACACACTGCTGGCCGAGGCCGAAAAACTGTTCGACGGACTGGAGAGCGGTGCCTTCCGGGCCTCACTGTCCGGCCTGTTCAGTCGTATCAGCGATGATTTGTGCAACGACGTTTCGTACATGCTTCAGTACGGTCTGGATGTGTCCAGCCAGCCCGGCGAGGGCATCTTCACCCATCTCAACGATCGGGAAGGTTTTGCGGTACGCCATGAAATCCGCAAGCGCCAGTACGCCGCGCTGGGCGAGCTGGTATGGCATCTGCTGCCGAAGACGGCCACTGAGCAGCCCACAGCGCTCCAAGGCATCGCGCCGTTGGACTGTGAAGCGAATGGGAAGGAATGGGGCAGTAGCCTTGCGCGTCGCCGGCGTATGAAGGAGCTGGAAGAGACCATGGAGTACGTGCCCGGCAAAACGCAGCAATAGCCCTCTGACAGCAGCAGAAGGCCCCGCCCGGTGCGGGGCCTTTTTGCTGATACCGAGTGGCAGACCAAGCACAGGCCCGAGCTTCAGAATTGCCTGTTTTGTTGGAATGCCTGCTTTCAGCAAAGGCTTTTACACAGATATAGCCGGCGCCACAGGATTTCGAAAGCGGGCGACTCATTTGAGTCGCCCGCTTTTTTGTGCCCCCTGTTATATGCCTGCCCGCCTGCTCAGCGCAGCCGGACCTCCGGCATTTCCTCCCAGCGCGTGGTCCACCGATTGGAGCGGTAGTCGCTGCGCAGCTGCCAGGCGGCTTCCCGGCGCTGCATGCCCACCGTGACCGTCCCCCGCCCGTGGCTGCGGTTGAGGCGATCGAGGGTGGCCATCAGGGCGTCGCTGCGCTGGCGCCCGGCATCGGATTGCGGTGGTTCGAAGATGCCGAGCTGTCGGTGGTCGCGTTCGATCAGGTCCAAAAGCCGGGTGCCGCACTTCTGATACCGGTAGCCCCGGCGCCACAGGCGGGCCAGCCCCTGCTGCGCGGCATGGACGATCTCGAAGGAGCTGTCGGTCGGCCGGGGCAGGGCGATGGTCACCGTATCGCGGTGCTGGGGCAGGTGCCGGGCATGCTTGTTGGTCTGGAGCATGACCATCACGGCGCTGGTGAGGCTGCCCTGGGCGCGCAGCCTTTCGGCGCCGCGTGAGGCGTGGGCACGCAGCGCTTCCTGAATCTCGCGGTAGTCACCGATCATCTGCCCGAATGAGCGGCTGGTCATAATCATCCGGTTCGATTCGCATTCGTCGAGCATTTCGGTGCAGGGGGTGCCGGCCAGTTCGCGGGCCGTGCGTTCGATCACCACCGAGAAGCGGCTGCGGATCCACCTGGGGTCGGCGCGGGCGAGCTCCAGCGCACTGCGAACGCCCATCTGCTGCAGGCGGATCGCGATGCGACCGGCAATCCCCCACACCTCGCCGACCGGCGTGCGCTCGAGCAGGGCCCGGGTCGCCGGGTCCTCCAGCCCACCGAGCTGATGCACGCCGCCGGTGACCGGGTACTGCTTGGCGTAGCGGTTGGCGAGTTTGGCGAGCGTGCGGCTGGGGGCGATGCCGATCGAGACCGGCAGGCCGGTCCAGCGGTGCACGGTGTGGCGCAGTGCGCGGCAGTGGTCGGTCAGCCCGGCGGGATCGAAGCCGGCGAAGCCGAGCCAGCTCTCGTCGATCGAGTAGGGCTCGACGAGGGGCGCATGAGCGCGCAGCGTTGACAGCACCCGGGCGCTGAGATCGCCGTAGAGTTCGTAGTTCGAGGAGCGCAGCACCAGCCCGGCGCGAAAGGCCGCGCGGGGGAGGTGATGGATGGGGGTGCCCATCGCGATGCCGAGCGCCTTCACCTCCTGCGAGCGGGCGATCACGCAGCCATCGTTGTTGGAAAGCACGGCGACCGGGGCGCCGTGCAGGCGCGGTTCGAACACGCGCTCGCAGGCGCAGTAGAAGTTGTTGCAGTCGACCAGCGCGATCGGACCCTTCATCGCCGGATCGTGCGCACGATGCTGGTGACCACGCCCCAGATCTGTACATCGCGGTCGAGCAGCGGAATCGGCGTATAGGCGGGGTTGGCGCTGTGCAGCGCCGGTCGGCCGTGCCGGGTACGCAGCTCCTTGACCACCAGTTCGCCGTCGACCACGGCAATCACCACATCGCCGTGGCCGGCATCGAGCGAGCGATCGACCAGCAGGCGGTCGCCCTCGCAGATGCCGGCGCCGTCATCGCGCACCATGGAGTCGCCCCGGGCGGTGAACATGAAGGTGGCGGTGGGGTGCGGGATCAGCTGCTCGTTGAGATCGATCGAGCCGCCATCGTAATCCTGCGCCGGGCTGGGAAAGCCGGTCAGCCCGGCGCGTACGTGAAACGGCGCGTGCGGGATCTCGCGGCGGGGCGGGTCGATGGCCATGGCGTGGCGGTCGCTGAGCTGCATCACATCACCTCGCTCGGCCAGGTCAGGGTGGCGGTATCCTCATCGAGCCAGTCGACCAGGGTGGAGGGGTAGAGCGTCAGTTCTTCGAGGGTGTGCGCCCAGCGATCGATCGAGCACCACGAGGGGCGGTGCACGGTCATCGAGCGCAGCGGGGTGCTGTCCAGGTGATCCAGCTCGAGTACGGGTTGCATGACGGTATCCTGCCGAATGCCGAAAATCTGTATTTATATACAGTATTGGCGGGGCAAGAGGCTACCGGTGGGCGCCGAATCAAGACCAATCGCTGAGAGAATGTAGTACACCGGGCGCCCGCGACGCCGTGCGTAATGCCGCAGGCAGTACCAGCTTTGGAGGCCGGCGCCGATCAGTCCGGCGACCAGGGCCACCCCGAGCCCTGCCATGCGTCGTCTTCGCGTGAGGCATACCACTGCCCGGGCTGAAGCCGGCAGCAACAGCCGTGAACGGAACCAGCGATGAAGAGCGACCGGGCTCGGCTGACCGGCTCAGCCACCGCGCGCCGTCGCCTCGATCAGCTCACCGACCAGTGCCTCGACACGTTCATTGTAAGCACTGCCGTTGGAGGGCGGCGTCGGGTCGGAGGTCATCACCACGGTGAGGGCATGCGAAGGCACCACGTAGAGCAGCTGACCGCCATAACCCCAGCCGTAGTAGACCGACTCGCCGGCGATGGTGGTGAGAAACCAGCCGTAACCGTAGTCATCATCGTTGAAGAACGAATGGGTGTACGGCTGCCACGACTGATCGATCCAGTCGGCGGGCAGCACCCGCTCGCCGTCATGCAGGCCCTGCTGCCGGATCATCTCGCCGAAGCGCAGAATCGCCCGCGGTGTCAGCCCCATCTCGTTGCCGCCGAAGTAGATCCCCTGCGGGTCGCGGGTCCAGGGCGGGATGGCGATGCCCAGCGGCGCTCCGAGCCAGTCGCGTGCCAGCGCCAGGGTGCTGCGGCCGGTGGCTTCGGTCAGTGCTGCGGAAAGCAGGTGGGTATTGCCGGTGGAGTAGACCATGCGTCCGCCGATGTCCTCGACGAAAGGGCGCTCCAGTGCATCGCGCACCCAGTTGGCGCTGTTCACCCAGGCACCGTAGTTGGCCCCGGAGGTGGGTTCGAGTCCGGCCTGCATCGAAAGTAGATTGCCGACCGTGATCCGGTTGATCCGCGAATCGGCGTCGGCGGGCACGCGGTCACCGAGCAATTCGACCACCGGCTGATCGACGCTTTCGATCACGCCCCGGTCGATGGCCGCGCCGACCAGGGCCGCGATCAGGGTCTTGGACAGCGACTTGATGTTGGCTGTCTCATCCGTCGCATGACCGCGAAAGCCCTCGTCGATCACGGTGTTGCCGTCAACGGCCACCATCAGCGTGTGGCTGCGGGAGAGCTGTCGCGCTTCGTCGATGATGTGCTCGCGCACGTCAGGCGAGGGGGCAGCTGCAGCAGCGGTGAGCGGCCACCCGCCGAGCAGCGCGGCAAGAAAAGCCGGCAGACAGCCTCTGATCGACAGTGTGCGGGGCATCGAAGGAGCGTTGGGCATGCCTTGGAGTCTGGCCCATGCCGGAGGCGCTTGCCAACACATGAATTCATTGCACCAGACGGTCACGGCGCCAGGGCGAGTGCCCTGGTTCGAGGTGCTTCCGGCTTTTTCGCAAACGGAGGGTCTACTACTGAAAAAGCCGGATTGCTGCGCGGTCAGGGAAAGAGCCGTGTTATCAGGTAGCTTCGCTATCGCTAACCTTCAGAATGATTCGCCGGTAGGAAGTCAATCGAGGTGAACCTTCATCAGTTATAGCCAGAATGATGTGTGTGGTGCCCGAACGATTGGCCTTGATGTCCGCGGCGTCTGCCTCCCCGTTCATGACCCTGGCAATGGGGGGAACGGAAGGCCCCTCGGCACTGCCATATCCGCTAATCAGCTCCTTCGGAGCAGTATCGGAGTCAGCCGAGCCCGCCTCCGGATAAACGAACCAGTGATAGTCGAGGTTGTCATTATCCGGATCCTTGCTCATGGAGGCATCCAGATGAACGGTTTCACCCGCCTTTGCCTTGATCCTTATGGGCTTTTGGGTAGTGTCGCCGTTGACGATAGCCTGTGGCTCGTGATTGGCATGGGCATAGTCGGAAACTGTCCAGTCCATACGGGCCGCAAAGTCATTCTGATACGCGTTGCGCCAGCGCCAGATCGTGGCCTGGTTTGAGGTATAACTCTTGCCATCCTCACCCGTTACCGTGTCCGCCCCGTTGGGCCTTCCGGGATAGAAGTCTCCACCGCTGGTCCAGATCGGCCGTGATTCGCTCAAGGGTTGCCTGCGGATATAGCGTCCACCCCATCCGCCCCAGCCAGGGCTCATCTCGCTATCGAGACCATTTCTGACAAGGTTGAGAAAGGAGGGTGTGTCTCCTTCCATGATGAACTTGTAGCGGGGATAGGCTCTGCCCAGAGGCCCCTTGCTGCGGATATGCTTTTCCAGCCACTCATTTGTAACGGTATGGAAATCGGCGCCCGGAGCATTCCTGTCGTACCTGTCACCACTGATCCCGGTCCATGTTGCCTGCGCATAAGACTCTGCGTTGGCTGCTGAAGGATCGACGATGTAGCTCAGTTCCGGAAAGCGCTGGCGAATCCAGGGGCCGGCATCATCCTGATCCGAAATCGAATAGACTCTCAACCCTGCAATCAGCCGGTCCATCTCTCCTTTCGAATGTGTTTCCTGCAGCTGCCAAAGCGCTTGAGCGAGCGTGTTGGCGCCGCCCCAGAGTGCAATGTGCAGTGGTTGTGCATCCTTGCTTTCAATGGCCCTGATCAGTGCTCTGGCACCCTGTGAACTCTTGCCGGAACCGACATTTTCGAGACCGTAGCCATCCTGACCGGGGGCAATCAGACTTTTCAGATGGCTTTCGTCCGGGAAGCGACTGTCGTGTTTGCTGAGGTTGGCATGCACCTCGCCATAGTGCTGGACAACCTGGCGCATGATATCCGGTCTTATCTTATCCGGCTGCCAGGTCGAGGTCGTCGCTACAAGCCCCTCGATTCTGATTTCGTTCGAATAAAGCAAGAGTCTTGTCAGCGACATCTGGTCGTCCGGTTCATTACCGATATCACTGAGGACAAATAGTCGCGGACGTTTTTGGTAAGCGTCCACGGGGCCGGTGCTGATGGCTTCCGCTGTTGCATGTTTTCGGGGGACAGGAGGGTGATTATCGGCCTGTGCCGTTACAAGTACCGATGAAAGGGAGAGCCCGATAACCAGGGATGAAGCTGTCCTTGATCTGATGGGCTGCTTCTTTCTTTCCATTAATCTGACCCCGATGCGTACAGGTTGAGTTTTTATGCCTTTTATAAAATAAGCATAGCAGCCAGGTCCATGGACGCAGGAACCAATCGATATTGCATGCCACATCGCCCATGATGGGCCTTTTGTCAGGCCGGCCCTCGGGTTGCAATATGGCTGCGATGCCCCTAGTTCGGGGAATGCCTGAGCATTCATTCACGGGAGGAGACATGAGCGCGACAAGAAGCTGCATGGTGCGTCAGTTTCAGTATTACGCGGACCTCTCGGAGGCGGATATCGAGCTGCTCGATTCGCTGGAGTACTCCCCCGAGAAGCTGCCCCCCGAGCGCGTGGTGTGGCGCGAGGGCGGGTCCGCCAACGAGCTGGCCGTGCTCAGCGAGGGCTGGGCGTGCAGCTATTACACCCTGGAGGATGGCAGCCGGCTGATTCTGGATATCTATCTGCCCGGTGATGTCATCGGCCTGCGCGAGTTTGCCACCTCGGAGCACCTGGCAACCGTCGAAACCATTACCGAGTGCACCCTGTGCCGCTTTCCGCACCACCATCTGACGGATATCTTCGCGAAGTCCTTCCGGCTGACCAGGGTGTTCTTTGCGGTGGCGACCACCCAGCAGTCGATCCTGGTCGAGCGCATGATCAATCTCGGTCGGCGCAAGGCCTCGAGCCGCATTGCCCACTTCCTGTGCGAGATGCACGCCCGGCTGGGGCGGATGAACGAGCACATGGGCAACCAGTTCCGGCTGCCGCTCTCCCAGGAGATGCTGGCCGATATCATGGGGCTCTCCTCGGTGCACGTCAGCCGCACCTTCTCCCAGCTTTACGATGATCATCTGGTGGAGCGCTCGCGCCACAATATCCGCATTCCGGACATGGATCGGCTGATCGAGCATGCCGGTTTCAGCAACAGCTACCTGGGCCGGCAGTCGATCATCCGAGACCGGGCCTGAGGACGCATGCCGGGCGTCATGAAGCCGCACTGAAGGCTCCCGACGGAGCGTGCGGAAAGTGATTCACAATACCTGTGTGCGGGGTTAAGGTTTGCGCCTGACCGCCACTGCTGCACGGGTACCGCCATGACCACTTCCACGTCCCGCACTGCCTCTGCCCGGAAGGCCCGGAGCGAGACGACCGGTATGCTGATGGCACTGCTGATGCGCCTGCACTTTCATGTCGGGCTGCTGGTCGGCCCCTTTCTGCTGGTGGCAGCGACCAGCGGCCTGCTCTATGCACTGACGCCGCAGCTCGAAAACGCGGTCTTTCATCATCAGCTGTATACCGACGCCCGTGGACCGACCCTGCCACTGGCCGAGCAGATCGGTGTCGCCCGGGGCGCCATCGGTGACGAGGCGCGGCTTTCGGCGGTGCGTCCGGCGCCGGCGCCGGGTAACACCACCCGGGTCATGTTTCACGAGTCCGGCATGGGGCCGTCGGATGCCCGGGCCATCTTCGTCGATCCGGTCACGGGCGAGGTGCGTGGTGATCTGCCCGTCTATGGCACCAGTGGGGCGCTGCCGCTGCGCACCTGGATCGACAAGTTCCATCGCAGCCTGCTGCTGGGCGACTGGGGCCGGCTCTACAGCGAGCTGGCGGCCTCCTGGCTGTGGGTGGTGGCGCTGGGCGGACTGGTGCTCTGGCGGCAGCGTCGGCGACGGGTCGCCGCCGGCCGTGAACGACCCGCGGGCATGCGCCGCTGGCACGGTACCCTGGGTGCCTGGCTGATGCTCGGGCTGCTGTTCTTCTCGGCCACCGGGCTGACCTGGTCGCAGTGGGCCGGCGGCAACATTGCCGTACTGCGCACTGCCTGGGGCTGGGGGACGCCGAGCGTGTCGACCCGGCTCGAGGGGAGCGAGCCGACACCGGCGCAGACGGCAGCGAACGTGCCCCACACCACGGGTGGCGCCACCACGGCCGCAGCCGGCGGCGTTACCCCCGAACGATTCGATGGCGTCCTCGCGGCTGCCCGGCAGGCCGGCCTCGAGGCCGGAAAGATCGAGATCATTCCACCCGCCCGGGCCGATCAGGCGTGGCAGGTGCGCGAGATCGACCGGGGCTGGCCGACCCGGGTCGATGAGGCGGCGATCGACCCGAAGACGCTGGAGATCACCGATCGCACCCGGTTCGAGAATTTTCCGCTGGCGGCCAAACTCACCCGCTGGGGCATTGACGCCCACATGGGATCGCTGTTCGGGCTGGCCAATCAGCTGCTGCTGGTGATGGTGGCCAGCGGCCTGATCGTGATGATCGTGCTGGGCTATCGCCTGTGGTGGCAGCGGCGGCCGACCCGGTACCGGCACGCCCGGCCGCCGCTGGCCATCCTGCGTCGGCTGCCGTGGCCGCTGACGCTGGGTATCGTGAGCCTGGCGGCACTGGTGGGCTGGGCGCTGCCGGTGATGGGGGCCAGCCTGCTGGCGTTTCTGGTGATCGATTCGCTGCTGTTGTACTACCGCCAACGCCGTGAGAGGGCCGCTTCGACCGAGGCCTCTTCATGACGCGATCAGCAGGCCAGGCTCCGAAAGCAGCTTCACGCACCGCTGTCGCCCCGGCATGAGCGCCACGGCGACAGCCCGCACGGAGAGTGAGATCCATGACCGAACACGACCCCCATCATGACCGCAGTCAGAACGGGACGAGGGCGCGACGCCGGCTGCCCTCTCTCGAGCAGCACCTGAGTCTTTATATCATCACGGCCCTGGCCTCGACCTTCATTCTGGGTTTTCTGGCCTTCGGGCTGAGTTCGCTGTTCGGCTGAGCGAGCTTACGCCGGAGGCAGATCGGGCAGGTAGTGGACCTGCAGCCGGCCGTGATGCGGCGAGCGCTCCACCACGGCGGTAACGCCGTAGACCTCGTGGATCAGCGCCGGGGTCAGCACCGTCGCCGGCGTGCCTTCCGCCACCAGCTGTCCGCGGTGCATGACGATCAGCCGGTCGCAGAACATCGCCGCCAGGTTGAGATCGTGCAGTGCGATCACGCTGGTCAGCGCCAGCCGGCGGATCAGGGCGAGCAGATCAAGCTGGTGCTGGATGTCGAGATGGTTGGTGGGCTCGTCCAGCAGCAGCACTTCCGGCTGCTGGGCCATGGCCCGGGCCAGCTGCACGCGCTGGCGCTCGCCGCCGGAGAGGGTGTGCCAGCGCCGGCGGCGCATCCCGGCCAGGCCGACGCGCTCGAGCACCTGGCGAATGATCCGCTCATCCTCGGGCTGCCAGGGCCTGAGCGGCCCGCGATGGGGGGTGCGGCCGAGCTGCACCACCTCTTCCACGCAGAGATCGGCCTCGGTCGTGGCATGCTGTTCGACCAGTGCCAGCCGCCGGGCAATCCGACGCCGGCTCTGGTGCCGCAGGGGCATGTCGCCGAGGCGCACCCGGCCGGTGTCGGGGGTGCGCAGGCTGGCCAGCAGCTGCAGCAGCGACGACTTGCCCGAGCCGTTGGGGCCGAGCAGACCCAGCGTCTCGTGCGGCTGTACCGTCAGGGTGACGTCATCGACGATGGGTGTCTGGTGTTTCATCCAGCGCAGCTCGTGGCCTTCGAGGCTCATGTCGATGGCCTTGCACGATAGAGGATGAGGGCGAAGGCAGGGGCACCGAACAGCGCGGTGACCACGCCGATCGGCAGCACCTGCTGGGGCACGATGATCCTCGAGAGGATATCGGCCAACACCATGAAGTTGGCGCCGATCAGGACCGAGGCCGGCAACAGGCGCAGGTGCCCCGGGCCGATGAGAAAGCGCGCCGCGTGCGGGATTACCAGCCCCACGAAGCCCACCGCCCCGACGATACTGACCATGGTGGCAGTAATCAGAGCGGTAACGGTCAGCAGAATCAGGCGCACAGGGGCCACGGCGACCCCGAGCGCGGCAGCGGCGTCCTCGCCAAAGGCGAAGGCATCCAGGGTGCGGGCGAAGCAGAGACAGATCAGGCCCCCGAGGATCACGATCGAGGCGGCCAGCCCGACATCCGGCCAGCGTACGCCGCCGAGACTGCCCAACAGCCAGAACATGATGCTGCGCGACTGTTCTGCATTGGCCGAGGTACTGACCACCCAGGCGGTCAGGGCATTGAACAGCTGGGCAGCGGCGACTCCGGCGAGGATTACGCGGGTCGTACTGCTACGCGCGCCGGCGGCCAGCAGGATCACCAGCGCAAAGGCGGCCAGAGCACCCAGGAAAGCGCCCATCGGCATGCCGATGAGTCCGCCGCCCAGGCCCAGCAGCAGCACCGTGACGGCACCGGTGGAAGCGCCTGCGGAAATCCCGAGGACATAGGGTTCGGCCAGTGCGTTACGCAGCAGCGCCTGCAGGATGGTGCCACACAGCGCCAGTCCGGCACCGCAACTGGCTGCCATCAGGGCCCGGCTCATGCGGTACTGCCAGACAATGCCCTGCTGAATGCGATCCAGCGGCAGGTCGGTGATGCCCAGACCATTGGTAATACTGGCGAGCGTCACCGACAGCGGGATCGGCATCTCACCGATCGAGGCCGCCAGGATGACAACGCCCGCGAGCATGATCAGGGCCAGCAGCGCCAGTAACCAGCGCGCCGGCCAGCCGGCGCGAGCAGCCAGCCATTCGATCATGAGTCGGCAGCGCGAAAGTCGGCCAGTTGTCGACCGATGGTTTCAATGGCATCGACCACGCGCATGGAGGGGTTGAGCCCCTGGGCACCGACGGTAATGATGTGGCCCTGCTCCACGGCATCGAGTTCGCGGGCCACCGGGTCGTGGTGGAGGAAGTCGAGCTTCTTGCGGACATCGTCGGCGGGAAAGCGCCTCCGGTTCATGTCGGCAATCACAATGATATCGGGGTCAAGGGTGGCAATTCGCTCCCAGCTCACGGCCGGCCATTCCTGAGAACTATCGATGATGTTATCCAGCCCCAGGGTGCGCGAGATGACGCCCGGCGCCCCATCGTTGCCGGCTACCCAGGGATCGCCCTGCAGCCGCGGGCTGGAGAACCAGTACACCACCGTGGGTTTGTCACTGCCCTCGGGCAGTGCCAGGCGAGCCTTGGCCCGGGTAATACGCTGATGCAGCCGATCGATCAGCGCCTGGCCCCTGGCCTGGACATCGAGAATGCGTGCCAGCTGGGTGATTTCCTGATCGATCACGGCCATGGTGAAGGGGCGGCTGCGGCTGCCATCGCTGTTGGAGCTTTCGGTCACCTGCTTGCCGAGGCAGTCGCTGGGTGACACCCAGGTGTGGATGCCGAGCTGCTCGAACTGATTCCGGGTAGCCACCTCACCGTGGGCACCCAGATGATAGGTGAACTGGGCAGCGACCAGGTCCGGTCGCAGACGGGTCACGGACTCGAAACTCGGCACATCTTCCGACAACCGGGGGACGGTTTGGTTGGCCTGACGCAGGGGCGGCCGTACCGGGCCGAACCAGACAGCAGTGCCCGCGATACGGTCGGCCACGCCCAGCGAGAGCAGCAGTTCGCTCTCCAGCTGACCCAGGGTGACAATTCGCCGGGGGGCCTGCTCGAAGGTCAGCTCATGACCGCAGTTATCGATCACGAGCGGATAGTGGGTACGAGACGCCGGAGACCGGGGGTCGGGGCGCTGTTCGTCGGCCTGTGCCTGCCCGATCAGCAGGCCGCCCAGCAGCAGGGCAGAAAGGGCCAGGGCGTGTGGCCGGCGGTGCACAGCCATGAACTGGGGTCCTCCGTTGAAAGCAGGATGCCTTCGGGAGCAAAGGCGACACCGAGCTTAACATTACTGAAGCCGATTAAAAGATATGTTATATTATAACAATATAAGGTCGCAATGATACACCGGCTCGGACGCTCGGCACAGGCACGAGCCGGACAGATGGCAAGACAGATGCAAAAGAGAGCGCCCGCAGGCGCCCTCCCGAGTGTACCCTGAATCCCCGCTTCCTCAGGGGATGATGCGCTCGGCGCGCAGCCGGGCGAACAGATCGAGGAAGGCGGCCCGGGTTTCGCGGAACTCGCTGAAGCCGAAGTCGCGGCACTTGGTGAGATCGTTGACGCACTCCTGCTCGCGGCCCAGGTCGGCATCGGTGTGCCACCAAGAGGCCAGCTGCGTGACATCCGACTCGACCAGACCATGGCGTTCGGCGATCCCGCGCCAGGTCTCTTCCATGCCGGCCATCTGCTCTTCCAGTGGTTGCGGGGTTTCCGGGCAGTCCGGCACCTCGAGACAGAAGAATTCGCCGATCTCCTGCCACATCCGGCGCCAGCGGAAGGTGTCTCCGTTGACCGTGTTGAAGGCCTCGTTCTGCGCGCCGGGCGCGAGTGCCGCCCACTCCATCTGGCGTGCCAGCAGCAGCGCATCGGTCATGTCGGTGAGCGCATTCCACTGGGTCTGCGAACCGGGGAAAACGAAGGGCCAGCCCTGCTCGCGGCAGATCGAGGCATAAACGGCGATGGTCACGCCCATGTTCATGGCATTGCCACGCGCATGGCCGATCACGGTGTGCGGGCGGTGCACGTTCCAGCTGAAGCCGTGGCGTTCGGCGGCCTCGATCAGGATGTCTTCCAGGGTGTAGTAGAAGTTCTCGCCCGGCACCCGCGGCGCGGACTCCCGGAAGGGGGTCTCGACCCGGCCGCTGCCGTAGCTTTCGAAGGCACCGAGATACTGCTTGGTGCCGGTCACCAGTGAGGCGTGCCGGAGACTGCCGGCATCGAGCGCATCGAACAGGTTGTTCATCATCGCACCGTTGGCCCTGACGTTCTCCTGCTCGCTGTCGCGCCGGGTCCAGGTGCAGAAGAAGACATGGCTGATCGGCAGGCCGTCCAGCGCCTGGCGGGTTGCGTCGCGATCGAGCAGGTCGGTGGCCACGGGAATCACCCCGGCCTGCCCCGAGGGGCGGCGTGAGAGACCGTAAACGGTCCAGCCGCTGGCGACCAGATAGGCAGCCAGATTGCCGCCGGTGATGCCGGTGGCGCCGACGACCAGTGCGGTACCCTTGCGCATATCGCTTTCCTCCTGTGAATGCCGAAGGCAGCGTCGACTGACGCCGCCGATACGCCCTACAGTCTGGTCAGCCGCTTTTGTTGCTACAATAGAAAAGATTGCAAAGCATTATTGCGCCATGGACAACTCGATCGATCTCAACGCCCTGCGGGTCTTCGAGCGGGTCGCGGCCAACGGCAGTTTCACCGCCGCGGCCCGCCACTTTCACGTCGCCGTCTCCTCGGTATCGCGTCAGATCAGTGCGCTGGAAGCCTCATTGGGGGTCCAGCTGCTCTATCGTCACACCCGGGCGGTCAGTCTCACCGATGCCGGGCGGCAGTATTACGAACGCATCCGGGGCACGCTGGAGCAGCTCGAGCGTGCCACCGAAGCGCTGACCGAGGGCGGTGCCGAGCCTTCGGGCACGCTGCGCATCAACGCGCCGGTGGCCTTCGGTCAGCGGCGAATCCTGCCGCTGCTGAACGACTTTCAGCAACGCCATCCGGCCATCCGGGCGGAACTGCTGCTGAGCGATGAGGTGACCGATCCGGTGCGCGAGGGCAGTGACATCACCTTCCGCGTCGGCGAGCTGGCGGACTCCTCGCTGGTGGCTCGGCCACTGGCCCCGATGAACTATGTCACCGCGGCGTCGCCGGCCTATCTCGACCGGCGCGGCACACCGGAGACGCCGCAGGCGCTGTTCGATCACGACTGTCTGCTCTACCAGGGCGAGATGGGGCGTCAGCGCTGGTACTTTCGCGGCGCCGGCGAGGCGCGCGCCACGGCCCTCGGGCTCGCCGGCTCGCTCTACAGCAATGATGCCGAAAGCCTGCTGCATGCCGCACTGCTGGGGCAGGGGATCGTGATGTTTCCCACCTGGCTGATCGGCGAGCTGCTGCACGAGGGCCGGCTGGTGCCACTGCTGGAAGCGTGGCAGTGCGAGGTCGCACCCCGGCGGCGCATGATTCACATGCTGACTACCGAGGGGCGCCAGCGTACCCCGAAGGTGCAGGCCTTCATCGATCATCTGCTGGCGGCCGTCGATCCGGTTCCCCCCTGGGATCGCTGGCGCGACGCCCACTGAGCGCCACCGCGCTGCGTTGCGCTGCGCCTGGCCGAATGGCCGTACCCGAACCACAATTGCCTGAATTCCATGCTTATGTTCCGGAACCGGGTGATTATCTCGTATGCCGCATCTGTTCACGAACCGGCCGCGCACTTCAAAGGTCTTCAGTCAGGATTCCAATCTGAACATCAATTTCCGCTGGGAAACGGTCAACTCCCTGCTCTACGAGCTGGGCGGCCTGCTGTTCATCATCGGCAGTGCGCTGTTCTTTCCCCGCTTCGAGGCGTTCAAGGACATCGGCGCCTGGCTGTTCTTCGTCGGCTCGCTGGTCTATCTGCTGGTGCTGGTGCACGACATGATGGAGATCTACCAGTTCTGGCCACGGCAGCGGCTCTCGCCCAGCCGGATGCTGGAGGTCAGCGCCCTGTGGTCGTACATCGCGGGCACCATATTGTTCACGGTGGGCAGCCTGTTCTTTCCTGGTGGGACTGGATCACGCCCGGCGCCTGGTGTTTCGTGATCGGCTCGGTCCTGTTCGTGTTCGGGGCCTGTCTGAACGTGCTGATGATCATCCGGGCCTCGTCGCTGATGACGCTGCAGCTGATGAACCTGACCGCGGTCACCTTCGTGATCGGTTCCGGTCTGTTCGTGGTCGCCTCCATTCCCTATCTCTGGGACATCAGGAGTCCGGCGGACGAGGAGAAGATGTTCGCCTTTCTCGCCTGGCTGTTTCTGATCGGCAGTGTGCTGTTCCTGGTGGGCGGGCTGTTCAACCATCAGCGCTCGCGGCTGGTGATGCAGGCAAGGCTCGATGCGCTGGCCAATGACCCCCAGGCCGACAATCGATTGCTCTCCTTCGTGCGCGGCGAGATCGAGGAGGATGAGTTCTACTCGCACAAGCAGGGACGTATCGGCGATTCTGCCGGGCAGGGCGACTGATGGGGGCGGCCTGCGCATCAATTTTTACCGGCGCAGGCCGTTAAGGCTCATGTACGCCCGTGTCGGCGCGGCATGGCCGGTGGGCGTGCACGGGCCGCAGCGGCCCCTGCCGGCACCGTCCTGCGGCAGCCGGTCGGTGTGCCGCTGCAGCAACGATTGATCCCGCCTGGAGGAGTAGCGGCATGGAGATGTCCGTCAATGCCACCGTCAGCTCGGCGCTGGCACTGCAGCAGGTCAATTCACAGCAGCAGGCGCAGGCCGGTCTGCTGAAGGAGTCGCTGGATGCCCAGGCCGCTCAGGTCGGCCAGCTGATGGCGCAGGTCGCACCGCAGCCGGCGCTGGCAACCAGTGGTGATGTGGGAACGCGCCTCAACACCTTTGCCTGATCGCAGGGTGCGGGGGTAACCGATGCCGTGGCGATAGTCGCCACGGCATTCTTGTATCGGCAGGTCAGGCCTGGCCCTCGCCTTCGGTATCGGCGCGGGGAGCATGCGACCCGGGGGCTGCCGCCCCGCCACGGTCTTGCCGCTGGCCGCGCAGGGTGTCGGTGGTATAGAGCGCCAGCCCCAGCCAGATACAGGCAAAGGTGATCAGATCGCTCTGCCGGAAGGGCTCTTCGAACAAAAAGACCCCCGTCAGCAGATGCAGGGTCGGGGTCATGTACTGGATCAGCCCGATGGTGCCGAGCTTCAGCCGGCGCGCCCCCATGGCAAAGAACACCAGTGGAAAGATGGTCACCACGCCGCAACCGAACAGCAGCAGATCAATGCTGCCCCGGGTGGTCAGGAAGACGGCCTCGTGGTGGGCATACAGCCAGCCGAGCCAGCTCAGGGCGAAGGGCAGCAGTAGCAGGGTTTCGATGAACAGCCCGGTGATGCTGTCGACCGTGAGCTGCTTGCGAATCAGCCCGTAGAGCGCGAAACAGCCCGCCAGCGCCAGCGAGACCCAGGGCACTTCCCCGTAGCCGATCACCATGATCAGCACGCCCACGGTCGCGATGGCGACCGCCAGCCACTGCAGCGGCCGCAGGCGCTCGCGCAGGAAGAGGCAGCCCAGCAGCACGTTGAGCAGCGGATTGATGTAGTAGCCCAGGCTGGTCTGCAGCACGTGGTTGCTGGTCACCGCCCAGATGAAGGTGCCCCAGTTGCAGCCGATCAGCGTGGCCGTGGCGATCAGCGCCAGCAGCAGACGCGGGGTGCACAGCGCGTC
Organism: Kushneria sinocarnis; assembly: GCF_003633775.1. GTDB lineage: Bacteria > Pseudomonadota > Gammaproteobacteria > Pseudomonadales > Halomonadaceae > Kushneria > Kushneria sinocarnis. The sequence goes on along the minus strand of NZ_RBIN01000005.1, from coordinate 334,199 downwards.
GCGGACGCGCCGGGCGCGGCGCGAGAGCAGCACGAACAGCGCCAGCAGCACGGCTGCCCAGAGCACCCGATGGATCAGGATCTCCCACGCCGAGACCGTCGGCCCGATCAGGTGGAAATAGAGCGGCAGAAAGCCCCACAGCAGAAAGCAGCCGAAGGCCGACAGCAGACCGACAGCCTGATCGCGCGATTGAGACATGAGCAGCGTCCGGGCGGGAGAAACCGGCATCATACGCCCGGTGCAGGCGCATGGCGATGCCCGTGACAGGCAGCACCCGGCGCCCCCGTTGCGCTCGAGGCCCGGCTCCGCTCCGGGGCGCTACCAGCCCGGGGCCCGGCGGGGCAGCGTGAACAGGGGTAGTGCATGTTATCCAGATGTTATAACATCACAATATCAACCGAATCGAAGGATGACAGGCAATGAAGGCATGGCGTTGGTGGGTGGCCGGGATCTCGGGACTGATGCCGGCGGTGGCGCTGGCAGCACCGCTGAACGTGGCGGTCAGCATCATGCCGGAGAAGTGGCTGGTCGAGCGGATCGGGGGAGACGAGGTGGATGTCTCGGTGCTGGTCAAGGCGGGCATGGAACCGCATGACTATTCGCCTTCGCCCCGTCAGCTGGCCGAGCTGACCCGCGAGCAGCTCTACTTTGCCATCGGCGTGCCCTTCGAGCAGGTCTGGCTGCCGCGGCTTCGCGAGCACGCCCCCGATATGGAGGTGGTGAAGCTGCAGCAGGGGCTCGAGCTGCGACAGATCGAGGCGCATGTCGAGCACGAGGCAGAAGGCGACGAGGCTGCCGGCGGCGAGGCGCAGCATGCTCACGACCACGACCACGACCACGACCACGACCACGACCACGACCACGACCACGGGCATGGGCATGGGCATGGGCACGATCATGGCGGCGCCGATCCGCACGTCTGGCTCGATCCGCACAACATGATCCTGATGGCGAAGCGGGTGGCGGACAGCCTGGCCGAACGTCTGCCCGAGCAGCGCGACGCCATCCGTCAGCGTGAGCAGGCGCTGGTGCAGCAGCTGCAGGCGCTCGATGCGCAGATCGCCCGGCAGCTCAAGCCCTGGGCGGGCGCCACCTTCATGGTCTATCACCCGGCCTTCGGCTATTTTGCCGATCGCTATCAGCTGCAGCAGCTGCCCATCGAGCTGAGCGGCAGCGAGCCCGGCGTGCGGTCGCTGGGTCGGCTCATCGACCGGGCGAAGGCGCACGATATTCATGCCATCTTCGTGCAGCAGCAGTTTTCGCAGCAGACCGCCGATCGCCTGTCACAGGCGCTGAACGCCCGGATCATCCCGCTCGATCCGCTGGCCGAGGACTATCCCGCCAACCTGCGCGCCATGGCCGATGCGCTGGCGAGCGGCTTCGAGCAGGGTAACGACTGAGCCTGCCGGCAGGGCGCCGTTTCCGGTGGCCCGCTTCGCTGGCTCTTCAGGGTCGGTGCTTCGGCGCCGACCCTTTCTGCTATCATGCCTTCCCCCGTGCCGGACCATGACGCAGGCGGTGCTGCCCCTGCTGCCGGTCCGGCCGAGTGCGATCATCGCCGCTACAGGGAAGGCAGCATGCAGAGTCATGACAGGGCAGGTCCTCTCGCCATCTGGGTAGCGCTGCTGGTGCCCGCCCTGTGGGGGCTTTACTGGATACCGCTGCGCTATCTGGAGGCGCATGTCGGCGCGGGGGCCTGGAGCAATGTCGGGGTGGTGCTCATCGCCTGTCTGGCCATGCTGCCGATGGCCTGGCGCCGGCGCCGGACGCCCGGTCATGCCAGCCGCACGGGCCTCTGGAGCACCGCCCTGGGCGGTGGCGCCTTTACCCTGTATTCGGTAGCCCTGCTCTACGGCAGTGTGGCGACGGTGATCGTGCTGTTCTACATGACCCCGGTCTGGAGCATCCTCATTGCCCGCTTCCGGCTGGGCGCCACCATCTCCCGCTGGCGCTACGCCGCCATCGGGCTGGGCCTGGCCGGCGTCTTTCTGGTCCTCAACGGCGGCAATGCGTCGGGCCTGCCGCTGCCGAGCAACATCGGTGACTGGATGGGGCTGCTGTCGGGCATCCTGTGGTCGATAAGCTCGACCGGCATGAATCGGCACTCCCGGCTTGATGCCGCGATCAGCAACTTCATCTTCTGTCTCGGTGCCCTGCTGACGTCGCTGCTGCTGGGGGTGGTGCTGGGCGCTCCCGACAGCGGTCTGCCCACCGAACCGGATTACGGTGCGATCCTGCTGGCGTCGCTGGCGATCGGTATCCTCTGGTGGGCGTTCTCGCTGACGGCCTTCATGTGGTCGGTTACCCGGGTGGACCCGGCCCGGCTGGGCATCTTCATGATGACCGAGGTGATCATGGGCGCCATCTCCTCCGCGCTGCTGGCTGCCGAACCCTATACGCTGATGATGGCGCTCGGCACCGGACTGGTGGTGCTGGCCGGTGGCTGCGAGGCGTATTCGAGCCGTGCCGGCCGGCCCCGCCCGGCCGGCTAGCGGCCGTCGGGAGCCAGCGCGAGTCGCGCCAGCCATTCGACGTCGGCGCTTGTCTGGTGATCGGCGGCGGCGATCTCATCCGGAGTGAACCAGCCGATCTCGCTGGCATCGTCATCGGCGATGCCATCACCCGTCTGCCAGTGACAGCGCACCGCGATCAGCACGAAGTGATGGTGGATGGCCTGGCTGCTGCCATCGATGACATTCAGCGCGGTCAGCACCTCGCCGGCGGTCGCGACCACGCCGGTCTCCTCCCGAAGCTCGCGTACCGCGGCCTGCTCGAGTCGTTCCCCCCATTCGATGCGCCCACCGGGAAAGCCCCACAGCCCGGCATCGGGTGGGTTGTGGCGGCGTACCAGCAGGACGCGATCGCGGCGCACGACCACGCTCAGGGCGGCGGGGCGCGGAATGGCAGGGTCCGTCATGGCGAGCACCGATAGTGGATGGCACCAACAGCAGCGCCGGCAACAGGCGCCACAGCGCCCGGAGCCGGGCAGTCATCCAATGACAACAGTCGCTGCCTGCCGTGTGCAAGGCCGCGCCGAGGGCCGGTTCACCTGGGGGAGTCATGATGCCAGGGCTGGGCCTGACAGTGGGCACACAGCGTGGTGCAGGGGTCGGCGGTGAGCTGCCAGCCATCGAGCGTCATCATGCAGCGGGCGCAGTACTCGCCCTCGCCGGAGGCGATGCGCAGCAGGGTACGCTCCACCCGTTCCAGTTCCTGCCTGGTCCGGGCAAGGTGCCGGGTCATGTCATCCTCGGTGGCCGGCTGCGGTCCGCCGGGCGTGCCGGATCGTTCGGGACGGTAGTGGCGCAGCCGTTCGCGCAGGTCGTAGCGCAGTGCTTCGAGTGCCATCTGACGCTCATTCATGATGCACCCCTCGAATGATCGGGCGTGCCCGCCGTGGCCGGGCACACCGGTGGTCGGATTGTGGTTGTCCGGGGTTGCTGCCGGGCAGCGCGTGCCGCCTTCTTCGGGTATAGCCAGGTCCGGCCGGCTTTTGAAGCGGGAATTGCACTGACGGGCGCACTCATCCGCCCTTCGAGGCTCAGGGAGCGCCGACCGCCCGGGCCATCACTTCGGCGGCCGCGCCGCGTGCGGCGGTAAAGGTACTGTCGTCGAGCACCCGGATGGCCACCTGGCCGTCGGTATTCAGCAGCCCGCTGCGATGGCGTTCGAAGTAGTCCAGTGCCGGCACCAGCAGGGCATCACCAAGCCCGGTCAGGGAGCCGCCGATGACGATCTCGGGCGGATTGAGAGTGTGGTGCAGGTTGAGCAGCAGCATGCCCAGCGCTTCGCCTGCCCGGCGCAGGGTGAGCGCCACCTCCGGCTCGCTGAGTCGTGGCCACAGGGCTTCGGTGACCCCCTGTTCGGGAGGAATGTTGAGCGCCGCCCGGATTGCCCAGCCACTGACCAGGGTTTCGACGCAGCCGCGATTGCCGCAGTGGCAGTAGAGGCCGCCGGGCTGCAGGATGGTATGGCCGATTTCGCCGACCAGCCCGCCCCGGCCGCGGACCACGGTCGGCATCTGACCGTCGCCTGCCACCAGACCGCTGCCGATGCCGGTGCTGGCGCTGAGATAGACCAGCGATTCGGGCGGGACACCGGGGTGGAAGTAATACTCGCCGAAGGCGGCGGCATTGGCTTCGTTGTCCAGCAGCCAGTGCCCGGTGATCTCCGGCAGCAGCGGCTTCAGCAGCTCCAGAAAGGGGATGTCGCGCCAGCCCAGGTTGGGGGCCAGCCGCAGCAGCGGCTGATCGGGCGCCACCGGCCCGGGCAGGGTGACGCCCAGCCCGAGGCAGTGGCGGTGGCGGATGGTCTCGTCGGCCAGCATCTCCCGGATCCGTGCGGCCAGCACGCCTGCCGTCTCTTCGGGGGTGGTCGGTGCCTGTTCGAGGTGGCGCTGCAGCAGCGGCTCCCCGGCCAGGGTGCAGGCGATCAGGCGCAGGCTCTTGACGCCGGCATCCACCCCCAGCAGCACATGGCGGCTGGCGTCCGGGTGCAGGCTGCGTCCCGGCCGGCCGCCGCCGCTCTGTCGCAGCTCGCCCTCGCGCAGCCACTCCCGATGCAGCAAATCCTGCACGATGGCACCGACCGTGGCCTTGGTCAGGCCGGTCAGCACGGCGATGTCCGCCCGGGTCACGCCCGGCGAACGGCGTACCGTTTCGAGGATGGCGCTGCGATTGTGGCGCTTGAGAAAACTGAGATTGCCACCGTGATGGGGGCGGGGGGTACCGGTCATGGCGCTGGTGGGTCCGCGTTGGCCGCACGGAGACGGCGGTGATGAAGACGCTGGTCCGAAGGTGGTCGCAGTGCGCCGATCGGCCTGCTGATGAGTTCATTGTCAGCATGAACGAAGTGCCAGTCTCACCTGCATGGTCCCGGAAAAGGAATACCACCCTGGTCGTAGCCGGCATGGCTGCTACGACCAATGTAGCGGGTACGGAAGGCGGTTTTTCGACCTTCGCTCAATGGCGACGCTGTCTTCACGGGCTCACTATCGGTACTTGGTTAAAAGCTCATACCAAGTACCCGGTGTGACCTGCCGGGAGGAATCATTCGCCCCGTTGTGAAGGTAGTGCGCAACCGGGCAAAGGGGACCGCAGGACATGAACTATGCCATTTATCCCAGCCTGAAAGGCAGGCGCGTGGTCGTTACCGGGGGCGGCTCGGGCATCGGCGCCGGCGTGGTGGAAGCCTTCGTGCAGCAGCAGGCGCAGGTCGATTTCCTCGATATCGACGGTGACGCTTCCCGGGCGCTGGTCGACCGGCTCGGCGACGGCGCCCGCTATCATCCGTGCGATCTGACCGATCTGTCCCGGCTTTCGCAGACACTCTCGAGCATCGGTGACGTCGATGTGCTGGTCAATAACGCGGCCAACGACGATCGCCATACCCTGGCCGAGATCACCCCCGACTACTGGGAGCAGGGTACGGCCGTCAACCTGCGCCACCTGCTGTTTGCCACCCAGGCCGTGGCGCCCGGCATGAAGGCGCGCGGCGGCGGCGCGGTGATCAATTTCGGCTCCATCAGCTGGCACCTGGGGCTGGAAAACCTCGTTACCTACGAGACCGCCAAGGCGGGCATCGAAGGCATGACCCGGGCGCTGGCACGCGAGCTCGGGGGCGACAACATCCGGGTGACCTGCGTGGTACCGGGCAATGTCGAAACGCCGCGCCAGAAGCAGTGGTACACCCCCGAGGAGGAACAGCGCATCCTCGACAGCCAGGCGTTGAAGCAGCGCCTGCAGCCCGAGCATCTGGCGCGTCTGGTGCTGTTTCTGGCGGCCGATGACGGTGCCCTGTGTACCGGTCACAACTACTGGATGGATGCCGGCTGGCGCTAGGCGCGTCAGGAATCGGCCCGGTTCCGGCTTTTCAATGCCGTGCGCGACCACCGCAGGCGGGGTCGCCGCACCCGAGGAGAGAGAAGATGGCAACAGCTTCCACTGATTCACAGCGCTCCATGGTGGTATTTCTCACCTGTTGCGTGGCCGCCATCGGCGGTTTCCTGTTCGGTTTTGACAGCGGTGTCATCAATGGCACGGTCGATGGTCTCAAGCAGGCCTTCGGCTCCAACAGTGCTGCCACCGGTTTCAACGTCGCCTCCATGCTGCTTGGCTGCGCCGTGGGCGCCTTCTTTGCCGGACGGCTGGCGGATCGCTTCGGTCGCCGTTCGCTGCTGCTGGTATCGGCGGTACTCTTTCTGATCAGCGCCTGGGGCTCGGGGGTTGCCACCGGGTCGATCGAGTTCGTCATCTATCGCGTGCTGGGTGGCCTGGCGGTCGGTGCTGCCAGCGTGATGTCACCGGCCTATATCAGCGAGATTGCCCCGGCCGGAGTACGCGGTCGACTGGCCACGGTACAGCAGATCGCGATCATTTCCGGGCTCTTCTTTTCCTTTCTCAACAACTATGTGCTGGCGCATCTGGCCGGGGCCTCGACCGAGACGCTGTGGTTCGGCTTCGAAGCCTGGCGCTGCATGTTCTGGATGGAACTGCTGCCTGCCGGCATCTTCCTGGTAGCGCTGCTGTTCATTCCGGAGAGCCCGCGTTATCTGGTCAGTGCCGGCAAGACCGAGCAGGCCGACCGGGTGCTCAACATGGTGCACGAGGAGAGCGCTGCCCGGGAGCGGCTCGGCGAGATTCGCAATTCGCTGGCGCAGAGTCACAAGCCGCGTCTTCGCGATCTGATCAACTCGAAGACCGGCAAGATCTACAGGGTCGTCTGGGTCGGTATCGGGCTGGCGATCTTCCAGCAGCTGGTCGGCATCAACGTGGTCTTCTACTACGGCGCGGTGCTGTGGCAGGCCGTGGGCTTCTCCGAAAACGACGCCCTGCTGATCAACGTCATCAGCGGCGCGGTCAGTATCGTGGCGTGTCTGCTGGCGATCGGGCTGATCGATCGCATCGGCCGCAAGCCGCTGCTCTGGGTGGGCTCCGTCGGCATGTCGATCACCCTGATGATCATGGTCTATGCCTTCTCCACCGGTGAGCTGGTCGATGGCAGCCTGCAGCTGCCGGGCAACAACGGCGTGATCGCGCTGCTGGCCGCCAATGCCTACGTGTTCTTCTTCAACTCCTCGTGGGGACCGGTGATGTGGGTCATGCTGGGCGAGATGTTCCCCAACCGGGTACGTGGCTCGGGGCTGGCGGTGGCCGGTCTGTGCCAGTGGCTGGCCAACTTCGGCATCACCATTACCTTCCCGATCATGCTTTCGGCGATCGGTCTGGCCGGGGCCTACGGCTTCTACGCCCTGTGCGCGATCATTTCGGTCTTCTTCGTGTTCCGCTTCATTCTCGAGACCAAGGGTCGTGAGCTGGAGGACATGGCCTACGAGTGATCGGGCATCCACTGCCCGCCAGCACGGGGCCCGGGGGCATTGCGCCCTCGGGCCCCGTTGCCTGTCGGGGCTATGCTGGTAGCGACAAATGATCGATCATGCATGAACATGATTACCCAATGCGCAACAGGAGCTTCCATGTCGGACGAACAACAGCCGCCCCGGGATGAGCCGGACGAGGAGACGATCCGGCTGGCCACCGAGGTGTTCAACAGTGCCCGCAATGGCGAGACCGAGAAGTTCCGCAACTGGCTGCCACAGGGGCTGCCGCCCAACATGCGTAACCACAAGGGCGACAGCCTGCTGATGCTGGCCAGCTATCACGGTCATCTCGACACGACCCGGGTGCTGCTCGAGCACGGTGCCGATCCCGAAATGACCAACGACAACGGTCAGAGTCCGCTGGCCGGTGCCGCCTTCAAGGGCAATCTGGCAATGGCGCAGCTGCTGCTGGAAAACGGCGCGGCGGTCGATGGCACCACGCCGGATGGCAAGACGGCGCTGATGTTCGCTGCCATGTTCAATCACACCGCAATCGTCGACTACCTGATCGCCAACGGAGCCGATCCGAATGCGCGTGCCGTGGGCGGCATGAGTGCCCACGATCTGGCGGTATCGATGGGCGCCAGCGATACCGCGGCGCAACTGGCCGGCTCGGACGGATGAGCCGAGCGGGTCAGCCGCCGCGCTCGAGGTTCAAAAGTGCCCGCTCCAGGGCGAAGACATGCTCGTCGGCGTGGCCGAGCGCGCGCAGGGTGGCGGCCAGCTGCAGCAGGTAGTCGCGGTTGGGGCCGCTGGGGCCACTGGAGTCGGCGATCTGCCGGGCAATATGGTGATCCGGTGCCTCACCCAGCCAGGCCTCGTTATCCTCGGTCGCGATGTAGACCAGCCCCTCTTCGCGGCCGCCGTCATCGAAGTACAGCTCGGTCACGAAGCGCAGGTAGCCGTTCTTCTCGCGGATATCGAGCTGATCGAACACGGCCGGGGTGATCAGATAGGCCATGCCATCGCAGACGGCGCCCGGTTCGGGGACCAGGGTGGCCACCCGGCCGGGTGCCCCGGGCGTGCCGCGATGGTCGTGTGAACCCTGCCAGAAGCGCCGGGCCCAGCCGTGGATGGCGGCGGGGCGGCATTCAAGCCAGGGGAAGCCGGCCTTGTAGAGCAGTGAGCCATAGCCGAACAGCCAGACCTGATCGTGATGGTCGAAGTAGTCCATCAGGCGGTTGGCGGCGGTGGTGTCGAGGCCGGCGCTCGGGGTGGCGGATGCGTCGTGGGACATGCAGGGCTCGTCGCTGCGGGAAGTATCATCATTGTGCGCAACGTATCGCCGGGCTGTCACCGGCATCAGGGCGAACGCTGCCAGCGGGATGGTCGACGGTCACGCCACCGCGGCCTGCGCGCAAGCGTGCGACGTACCGAGGCGATCAGGGCCGCGGCAATCAGCACGATGATCAGGCGGGGTTTCATGGCCGTGTGTCCTGTAGTGGCGAGTTCTGCCGGGGGCGCCGGGGCGGCCCCCTCGATCCTTCCTTCAGGCCGAGCGGCAGTGACTGCCCGGCCATGCCGGTCGCGCGTGGTGAGTCATGCTACGGGCGGCGGATGACGCTGATGTGTCAGCCTCGCCACCCGCTCGCTTCAGCAGCCGCGTGACTGCAGCCGGCGTGCGAAGCTCATCCGTCTGCATCGCAGCGTGCAGCGGATCGCGGCGACCGCGGCCAGCACGAGCAGTGCGATGATCAGGCGGGCTTTCATGAGGCGTTTCCTCCGAAGGAATGAGGGCGGCAGGGGGTAATGACAACACTCTGCGCCCGGCCGGGCACGGAAACGAATCGAAAGCAGCGAAGTCGAATATCGACAGCAGCAATAACGGCCGCCATGGCCGACCGCTTGAGCGGGTCGGCCATGCCGGAGGCGGTGTTTTCAGAGCGACTCGGGATCGCCGGCAAACATCTGGATGCGCGAGCGCAGCCAGCGCTCGCCGGGGTCGTTGTCCTGGGCACCGCGCCAGACCATGGAGAGCTCGAAGGGCTGGACCGCGAAGGGCAGCGCCTCCTCGCGCAGGCCGCCGGCTGCGGTTAGTACCCCGGCGGCGTAATCCGGCACGGTGGCGATGATATCGGTACCGGCGAGCAGCGACCCCAGGCCGTTGAACTGGGGCACGGCCAGCGCCACGTGGCGCTGACGCTCCATTCCGGCGAGATAGTCATCGACGTAGCCGGTCAGATCGCCATCGTGGGAGACCAGTGCGTGGGGGCGGGCGCAGAACTCGTCCAGTGTCAGCGCCCCGGGGCCGCTGTCGGCGCGGATCACCCGTGGCCGGGTGCGGCGCAGGATACGGCGCTTGGCGTTGGCGGGAAGTTCGCGGGTATAGCACACCGCGACCGTGATCTCGCCGGAACTCAGCAGATGAGGGGCCTGCAGATAGTTGGCCCGCCGGATGACCAGCGCCACGTTCGGGGCCTCGCTGCGCAGCCGCCTGACCAGCGGCGGGAGCAGGGCGAATTCGACATCATCGGACAGCCCGATCCGGAATACCGCCTCGCTGGTGGCCGGATCGAAATCGCGGGTGCTGCTCAGCACACCGGAGATGGCATCCAGCGCCGGCTGCAGCGATTCGAAGATCTCCCGGGCCCGGGTGGTCGGCTCCATGATGCGGCCGGTGCGCACGAACAGCGGGTCGTCGAACAGGGTGCGCAGGCGCGCCAGGGCGGCACTGGTGGCAGGCTGGCCGAGAAACAGCCGTTCGGCCGCGCGCGATACGCTGCGCTCCTGCATCAGGGTTTCGAAGACGATCAGCAGGTTGAAGTCGACCCGTCGCAGATCGTTGCGATTCATGAGCACCCCCGAATGATGGCTGCGGCCTGCCGCCCGGTCCGGGACAGCTATCATTGTCGGTTATAAAGAGTATCAATGCTCGTGCATAGTGTTTACCCCGGTCACGGGATAGAGTCGGGGTATCCAATGACAGGAGGGCTGACCCATGTCTCGCATGATTCGGTTCAATCGGTTCGGTCCCGCCGATGTACTCGAATTTGTCGAGCACTCGCCATCCCGGCCGGAGCCCGAGGAGGTCGTGATCGCGACCGAGGCCATCGGCGTGGGCTGGCGTGACGTGCTCTGGCGTCAGAACCTGGCCCAGACGAAGGCGGCCCTGCCGGCCTTCATCGGTGCCGAAATGGCCGGCCGGGTGGTGGAAGTCGGCGAGCGCGTCGAGCAGTTTGCCCCCGGTGACCGGGTGGCCTCGATTCCGGCCTTCGATCCCAACCGCTACGGCACCTATGGTGAGCGGATCGTGCTGCCACAGCAGGCGCTGATCCGCTATCCCGACCTGCTCGAGCCGGTGCAGGCGTGCATCCATTATGCGCCGCTGCTGAGCAGCTGGCTGGGCCTGAAGGAGCTGGCCGGGATCGCGCCCGGCGATATCGTGCTGATCACGGCCGGCTGTCAGCTCAACGGGCCCTACGCCATTCAGATGGCCAGCGTGCTGGGTGGGCGGGTCATCGCCACCACCGCCCGCGAAGCGCATGTCGACTATCTGCGTGAGCTGGGGGCCGAGTGGGTCATCGATACCGAAACCCGCGACCTGCTGAGCAGCATCGAACGGATCACCCATGGCAAGGGGGTCAATATCGTGCTGGATGCGCTGGGCGGGCCGCAGATGAGCCTGCTGGGCGAGGTGCTGGCGCCCTGTGGCCGGCTGATCCTCTATGACATGCAGGGCGGCAATCAGACCAGCTTTCCCGCCCGGGCCGCCTTCAGCAAGAATATCCGCTTCTTTCTGCACTGCCTGTCGAACTTTGCCGGCAAGCCGGAGCTGGGCATCGAGCAGAACCGTGATGCCATGCAGCGCGCGATTCGCGCCGTCGATCACTTCACGCTCGAAGGGCGTCTGCAACCCCATGTCGATCGACTCTTTGACTTCGACGAGATGGTCGAGGCCCATCGCTATCTGGAAAAGCACCGCGGCCCGCGCGGGCGGATTGCCGTGCGCGTCGGCTGAGCCTGCCGGCCGGGCGGTCCGGGGGTATCGGAAATGACTAGTCATTGGCTAATACATTTTTACTTGTTGAGTCATTTCCACGTTTGATATAGCCTAATCCTATACTGGCCAGAGAGTAATCAGCGTCCGGTGGCCGACGGAGCATCGGCCGAACAGGTATCGCTACCGCCTGCGCTGACCCTGAACATCGATGCATGCCCTGGCCCGGCTGGCAGCTCTTGCCAGCGCACACCCTTTGAACCTCGATCCCCGGATCGGGGTTTTTTTGTGTCCGGTCCTGCTGGCTGAAGCCCTTTCTCCTGAAAAAGGGGCAAGAACATGCGGCCGAAGACGAAAAAAGAAGCGAATGACCGCGATTGAAGGTTCCGGGTTTAACGCCTGTCGTTACACGATTACCGGCTTTTCCGAATACAAGAATAAAAACACGGTTTCGGAAGCAGGGAATCGCAACACAGTTACCCGGGAGAAACAGCATGAAGTTGGCCAGAAGGCCGGAAACGGCCTGGGCACTTGCCCACGATAATAATATTGCTTCATCCATTACAGGGATATCGGAGTACATGATGTTCGGATGTCGGATACAGAAAGATCGCTGCAATGGTGCCGGTGCATCGGCATATTCGGAATATCATTCCGTGCTGAAAGTCATCGAGAATATCCCGACCGGCAAGCGCGCCATCGGTCACTATCTTCACGGACCATGGGACACGATAAAGGCCGGTAAATGGCTGGATCACGCTGCAGAAACCATCGAGCAGCGGCTCTATGAAAGTCATCCCGGCTTCAGGAAATGGTCAAGAGTCAGAAAGCACAAGGTGCACTATCTGGCCAGGGTAATGCTCATGGCCCATCGCCAGTGTGCAGAGGATGAAAGACCGGTATGGTCGCCCGGAAGGATACGCAAGTGCATGTGGCAGCACTTCGGTGAGACGCTAGAAACCCGCTACTGGAAACGCAACTGGCAGAGTTGCTGGCAGGCTCTTGAGGACGCACTTGATGAGCTCAATGCGGAGATTCTGGCGCCGGTCGATCTGGCGCTCAAGGCTCTCGATAGTCGTCTTGACGGTGACGATGATGTGCGGGCAGACGGTGGCCCGGAAAGGCAAAAGGTCTTTACGGTCATTCACCGGAAATGTCCGCTGACATCAGGTATCGGTCAGCCGGTTACGGGCGTTTCCGATAACGACAAAGAGCCTGCGGGATGGTCTGCCGGCAACAGCATCGTGTCCGGAAATACCGGTTTGCGCTGAGCAGTAATCAAGCCGTCGGCCCGCAGGGTCGACAGGGATGACCGCCCGCCCCGGCGCCCTTCAGGTGACCGGGGCGTTGCAGGATATTCAGCTTTCAACCCCGCCGGGCCGCGCCCGAGCGGGGTTTTTTTACGTGCCCCTCAGGCCGTTAACAGTGAGGAGTCTGACATGGTCAATGATGCATCAATGCAGCAGCCTGCCGGTCGAGCGGATCTTGGCAGGGTCGGTTATCAGCGACCGATGCCCCGGCAGCTGCTGACCATTGCCGATGAGGACTGGGCGCAGTCCGCCAGCGAGCACATCCTCTCTCACGTCTCGACGCCCGTCTTTCCCGACTACAGCGTGGAGATTACCGCTCATGGGGCGCTCGGGGACGGCAGCACCGACAGTACGGCTGCCATTGCACGGGCGATCGACGAGTGCGTCAGGATGGGAGGCGGCCGGGTAATCGTGCCCGAAGGGACCTTTCTGACCGGTGCCATTCATCTGCAGAGCAATGTCGAGCTGCATGTCGGTCGCGGTGCCGTGCTGCTGTTCAGCCGCGATCCCGATCGGTACCTGCCGGGGGTGCATACCCGCTTCGAGGGGGTCGAGCTGATCAATCACTCGCCCTTCATCTACGCCCGGGGTGCAGAGAATGTGGCGGTGACCGGCCCCGGCATGCTCGATGGCCAGGCCGACCGGGAGTGCAGGTGGCCGTGGCCGGATGGGGACACGGCGGGGCAGTGCGACGCGGCAGCCGAACGGGCGGAAGCGATCAGCCAGCTGCATGCCATGGCCGACGACGGTCTGCCGGTCGAGCAGCGGCGCATCGAAGCCGGCGCCCTGCTGCCGCCCGCCTTCATCCAGTTCTATCAGTGCCGCAATGTCCTGATCGAGGGGGTCACCCTGCGCCGGGCACCGCAGTGGAGTGTCCACCCGGTACTGTGCGAGAGCGTGCGGATCCGCGGCCTGCATATCGACGGTTACAGCCCCGACAGCGATGGCTGCACGCCCGAGTCCTGTCGCCATGTGGTCATCGAACACTGCACCCTGGCCGTTGCAGGCAACTGCATTGCGCTGCGCTCGGGCCGGAACAGTGATGGTCGGCGGATCAACGTACCCTGTGAGGATGTCCTGATCCGGCACTGCACCATGACCGCCGGTCGCGGCGGCGTGGTGATCGGCAGCGAGACCAGCGGTGGGGTGCGCAACCTGCTGGTGCATGACTGCCGGTTCGCCGAGCACGACGTGGTGCTGCACATCAGGACCAACGCCCTGCGTGGCGGGGTGATCGAGAATGTACGCATGCAGAACGTCGTCGTCGAACGCGCGGTGGATGCCTTCATGTGCATCGACCTGTGTGACGACGAGGGCGACGTCGGCGTCTACAAGCCACTGGTGCACAACATCGATGTCCGGCGGGTCACCGTCGGTCAGTGCGGCGAACATGCGCTCGATCTGCAGGGGCTGCCCGATGACGTGCTCGCCGGCATCACCATCAGCGACACCCTCTTCAACCGGGCCGGGGCGGCGTGGCGCATCGACAATGCCGATGTGGCGCTTTCCAATGTGGTCATCAACGATGCGCACTACCCCCATCGGGTGCTGAAGGCCACATGATCCGGCGCTGTTCGGCCGGTCGATCCGGTCATGCCGGTCGGCAGCCGGGGCGATGGCTGCTCCGGGCCAGCGACGCGCTGCTCGACGGTCGCCGGAATGCGCAGGCGGGCTTCAGTGGCTGGTGCGAAAGCGTTCGATGCGTTCGCGCAGGGCCTGTTCGGGGCCGATCAGCTCGTTCAGTTCCGCTTCGGTCAGCTCGATGTGGCGGTGGTTGTGCACGATCTCGGCGTAGCTGCCGCCTGCCGTCATGGCCTGTTCCACCAGCAGCGAGAGCTCCTTGCGGTGGCTGATGGCGGCATGATCGAACCGCTGCTGATTGCGCTCGAGCTGGGTGCGCTGCTCGCGACGGCAGCGCTCCAGCAGATCCCGGGTAATGAACTGGGCAGTCATGGTCACGCTCCTCGTGGCAGGCCGATGTCTCCATGCTGGGCAGAGCCGGTGCTTTTCACCATCGCGCTTTGGGCGTATCGCCGAAAGTTGCATACTGCTGCCGTGCCCGGACATGACAGCGCCCGCTCGATGAGCGGGCGCCGGTTCAGCAGCGCTGGCCGCCGCGCGGCAGCGGGCGCGGATCACTCGCTGTCATCGAGATAGGGCTGGTGCAGGATGCGATCGTGCGAACCAAAGCGGTTGGCAGCCGTCTTGAGCTGATGCCAGTAGGGGTAGATCAGCGGCGGTCGACTGGCGGATTCGATCGCCTCGATCTCGTGCCGGGCGAGTTTCAGCTCGACTCCGGCCAGGTTGTCCTCCAGCTGATGATCCTTGCGGGCGCCGACCACCGCAGTGGTCACGCCCCGGCGGGTGAGCAGCCAGGCGAGGGTGACCTGGGCGGCGGAAACGCCGTGGTTCTCACCGATCTTCACCAGGGTGTCGATGACATTGTAGAGCTGCTCCTCGTCACGGATCGGCGGCTCGGTCCAGCCCTGGCTGAAGCGGGTGCCATCGGGGTTGGTCTGACCGCGGCGATACTTGCCGGAAAGCAGGCCACCGGCCAGCGGGCTCCAGATCATGGTGCCCAGTCCCTGATCGCCGGCGGCCGGCATCAGCTCGTATTCGGCATCGCGCGCCTGGGGGGTATAGTGAATCTGCTGGGAGACCGGCTTGATGAAGCCGTGACGCTCGCAGGTCTGCATCACCTTCATCAGGTGCCAGCCGGAGAAGTTGGAGATGCCGTAGTAGCGCACCTTGCCGTCGCGCACCAGCTGATCCATGGTCTGGAGGGTCTCCTCCAGCGGTGTCAGGCCATCCCACTGATGCAGCTGGTAGAGGTCGATGCGATCGGTCTGCAGTCGGCGCAGGCTGGCATCACACTGGGTCAGGATGTGCTGGCGCGACAGGCCGTCCTCGTTGGGCCCCTCGCCCATCGGAAAGCGCACCTTGGTAGCCAGCAGGATGTCGTCCCGCTTGTCCTTGATCGCCTCGCCGAGAATCTCTTCCGAAGCGCCCGCCGAGTACATGTTGGCGGTATCGAAGAAGTTGACCCCGCGATCGATGCACATGTCGATCTGACGCCGGGCGCCGGCCACATCGGTATCCCCGAGACTGGCCATCCTGCCCGAGCCGCCGAAGGTCATGGTGCCCAGGGTCGCGGTCGAGACACGCAGTCCCGAATTGCCCAGATTGCGATATTCCACAACGACCTCCTTGGTGAAATTGGTCAATGACACGCCGGCGCGATGCCGACCGTCCGTGGATACCTTCAGTGTGGCTGCTCGTTGGCCATTCAGCGAATCCCGACCGGGCCGGCGCGTCGTCCGTTGCGCCCGGCGCCGCGATGGTGATCACCATGCGACATTGGGCTAATCGGGCCTGCCCGCCCATTCGACTCTAGTGCAGGGGGCAGGTCGATACGCTGTTATATCTCTCTGTTTTCACTGCATGCCAATGACAACGATAACCGTAATATCATCAATGGGTGATGGTTTGGTTATTGGGCAGATGAGCGGGTTCTTGTATAGCTTCTGACGAAAGCAGCCGGCCTCGGGGAGGGCCGGGCGTCCGCGGTACCAAGAGCGCGACATGCAGGGCACCAGACTCGGCATCATCGAAAAGATCGGCTTCGGCATGGGTGATGCCGGCAACAACATGACCTTTGCCGCCGTGGTCATGTACCTCTCCTATTTCTACACCGATGTCTACGGCATCTCGCCGGCGGTGGTCGGCACCATCTTCCTCTCCATGCGCTTCGTGGATGCGGTCACCGACCCGCTCATGGGCGCCATTGCCGATCGTACCCACAGCCGCTGGGGGCGCTTTCGCCCCTGGCTGCTGTTCATTCCGGTGCCGCTGGCTGCAGCCTGCGTTTTGATGTTTACCACCCCGGACTTCTCGCAGGGCGGCAAGATTCTCTATGCCTTTGTCACCTATGCGGTGATGTCGCTTCTGTACACGGCCGTCAACATTCCCTACTGCGCACTGGGCGGGGTAATCACCAGCGACCATCGCGAGCGGGTGTCGTGCCAGTCGTGGCGCTTCGTGCTGGTGGGGGTGGCCTACCTGATCCTCAACAGCGGCCTGCTGCCGCTGGTCGAGTGGTTCGGCGGCGGCGATGAGGCGTTCGGCTTTCAGATCACCATGGGGCTGATGTGCGTGATCGCGCTCGGCATGTACGCCTTCTGCTTTGCCACCGTGCGCGAGCGGATCACGCCGCCGGTGCAGAGCAGCCGCAACCCGTGGCGCGATCTGCGCACGCTGGCCGCCAACCCCAAGTGGTGCATCATTCTCTCCATTACCTTCCTGCAGGCGCTGCAGTTCTTCCTGCGCCAGGGTGCGGCGGTCTACTACGCCAACTGGGTGCTGGGGCTGGGCGCCACCGGGATCTCGCTGTTTGTCACCCTCGGCGTGGTGGGCAAGATGATCGGCACCGCCGTCTCGCCGCTGATGACCGGACGCATCAGCAAGCGCTCCGTGTTTCTGGGCAGCACCCTGCTGCTGATCCTGGCCTCGGCGCTGCTGTTCGTGATTCCCGGCAGCACGCTGATCGTCGCCACCCTGGTGTTCATCCTGATCAACTTCTTCCACGGCATCGGTACGCCCGTCTCCTGGGCGCTCATGGCGGATGCCGAGGACTACGGCGAGTGGCGCAACGGGCATCGTCTGACCGGTGTCTCCTTCGCCGGCAACCTCTTCTTTCTCAAGCTGGGGCTGGCGCTGGGTGGCGGACTGATCGGCTTTCTGCTCTCCTGGGGTGGCTATGACGCCGGGCTGGAGCAGCAGGGCAGTGATGCGCTGCTGGCGATCACCCTGATGCTGACGCTGATTCCGGCCGCCATCTGCGTGCTGATGTGGGGGGCCATCTGGCTGTTCGGGCTCGATGATCGCACCATGGATCGCATTCACCGCGATTTCGAGGCGCGCAGCGATGCCCGCCACGCCGCCGAGGATGATCGCGCTTCCTTTGAGGATGACGACATGCGACCCGCTTCGACGCACCCCGGCTGAATGCCGGGGGCACGCGGTGACGCACGCTCGACGCCTCGCCGCACTTCGTTCATGGCAGTTCCATCGCAGGAAGGGTGCGAAGATGCAGCGGGGTGGTGTCAGCGTTATCGAAAAGATCGGGTTCGGCATGGGCGATGCCGGCAACAACATGACCTTCGCCGCCGTGGTCATGTATCTCGCCTATTTCTACACCGATGTCTACGGCATCTCGCCGGCAGTGGTGGGCACTATCTTTCTCTTCATGCGCTTCGTGGACGCGGTGACCGACCCGCTCATGGGCGCGATTGCCGATCGTACCCGCAGCCGCTGGGGGCGCTTCCGCCCCTGGCTGCTGTTCATTCCGGTGCCGCTGGCCGTGGCCTGCGTTTTGATGTTTACCACCCCGGACTGGTCGGAGCAGGGCAGGATCATCTATGCCTTTGTCACCTATGCGGTGATGTCGCTTCTCTACACCGCGGTCAATATTCCCTACTGCGCGCTGGGCGGGGTGATCACCAGTGACCACCGCGAGCGGGTGTCGTGCCAGTCGTGGCGCTTCGTGCTGGTGGGGGTGGCCTATCTGATTCTCAACTCATCGCTGATGCCGCTGGTCGAGTGGTTCGGCGCCGGTGACGAGGCCCGCGGCTTCCAGGTCACCATGGGGCTGATGTGCGTGATCGCGCTTTTCATGTTCGGTTTCTGCTTCGCCACCGTGCGCGAGCGGGTGCAGCCGGTCGGCAACACCTCTCACGGCTTGCTGAAGAACCTGCGCGCGCTGGCGTGCCGGGCAATCAGATAATCCCGGCGGGGATCGTGGTGATCGCGATCAACATCTGCCACGGCATCGGCACGCCGATTGCCCGGGCCTTCATGGCCGATGCCGAGGACTACGGCGAATGGCAGAGCGGCTATCGCAACACCGGGGTCTCCTTCGCCGGCAACCTCTTCTTCCTGAAACTGGGCCTGGCGGCCGCAGGCGGGCTGGTGGGCTTTCTGCTGTCGCTGGGCGGCTATGAAGGCGGGGCCGAGGCCCAGAGTGAGTCGGCGCTGACCATGATCGTGCTGCTCTTCACCCTGATTCCGGCGCTGATCAGTGCCCTGATGACCCTGGCCGGCTGGCGCTTCGGGCTGGATGACGGCGAGATGGACCGCATTCGCCATGATCTGGAAGCGCGCGCCGGCAACCGTTCGGGCCGTGCCGGGGCCGAGCCGGGCGCGACCGGCGCGGCCCGTCCGGCCACCCCCTGACACCGACCATGACCCTCTGACCGGGAGATCCCCATGAAGACCCGAGTGACCCTGCATCGCGACTTTGTCATCAGCGAGATCGATGACCGGCTCTACGGCGCCTTTCTCGAACACATGGGGCGCGCCATCTATGGCGGCATCTTCGAGCCCGGCCATCCGCAGGCCGACGAGCAGGGCTTCCGGCGTGACGTGCTGGCGCTGGTACGCGAGCTGGCGCCGCCGGTGGTGCGCTATCCCGGTGGCAACTTCGTCTCCTCCTACAACTGGGAGGATGGTATCGGCCCATGGGAAGTGCGCCCGGTGCGGCTCGATCTCGCCTGGCACAGCCGCGAATCGAATCAGGTGGGCATTCACGAGTTTGCCGACTGGTGCGAGCAGGCCGGCACCGAGATGATGCTGGCGGTCAACCTCGGTTCGCGGGACCTCGATGCGGCGCGCAACTTCATCGAGTACGTCAACCATCCCGGCGGCAGCGCCTGGAGCGATGAGCGGATCAGAAACGGTCGCCGCGACCCCTGGAACGTGCGGCTCTGGTGTCTGGGCAACGAGATGGACGGGCCCTGGCAGATTGGCCGGAAGAGTGCCGACGAGTACGGTCATCTCGCCCACGAGACCGGCAAGGCGCTGCGCGCCTTCGATCGCAATATCGAGCTGGTGGCCTGCGGCTCCTCGAATCCCGACATGGCGAGCTACCCGCAGTGGGAGGCGACGGTACTCGATCACTGCTATGAGACGGTCGACTACATCTCGCTGCACATGTACTTCACCAATCACGAGGACCGGCTCGGCGACTATCTGGCGCTGGCCGAGAAGCTCGATCGCTACATCGTCTCGATCGGGGGCGTGATCGACTACATGCGGGCGAAGAAGCGCACCCGCCATCAGGTGCATATCTGCTTCGATGAGTGGAACGTCTGGTATCACAGTGTCGAGCAGGACCGCCGCATCCTGCAGGGCAGCGACTGGCCCTTCGCGCCGCCGATCCTGGAGGATGTCTACAACGTCGAGGATGCGCTTTTGATCGGCTGCGTGCTCAACACCTTCATTCGCCGCTCGGATCGGGTGCGCATCGCCTGCATCGCGCAGCTGGTCAACGTGATTGCGCCGATCATGACCGAAACCGGTGGCAGTGTCTGGCGCCAGACGCTGTTCTATCCGCTGCTGTTTGCCTCGCGCCACGGCCGCGGCCGGGCGCTGGATGTCAGGGTCGACGGGCCCGTCTATCAGACCCGCGAGCTGGAGGAGGTGCCCTGCCTGGATGTGGCGGCCGTGCATGACGAGGCCGGGGAGCGCGTCACGCTGTTCATCGTCAACCGTGATCCGCAGCAGGCGCTGGAGCTCGATGTCGCGCTGGAGGGCTTTGATCATGCCACGCTGCGCGAGCATCAGTGTCTGATCCATCCGCACATGAAGGCGGTCAACACGGCCTGCACGCCCGATCACGTCAAACCGCAGCCCGGCGAGGGGCTGCGGGTGGAAGAGGGCCGGCTGCGCGGACAGGTGGCCCCGCTGAGCTATCACATGGTGGGCGTGCGCGTGGGCTGAGCCGGCCCCGCGCCATCCGGCCCGGTCGGCCACCCTGCGGTGGCCGTACCGAAGACTCAGAAGTGGTAGTCCAGCGTGGCCGTGACGCTGCGCTCGTCGCCGAAGTAGCAGTAGCTGCTGTTGAAGCAGCCGGTGACGTACTCCCTGTCGAACAGGTTGGTGGCATTGAGCCGCAGGCTGGCGCCCTGAAGCGCGCTGGAGAACTCGCCGAGGTCGGCACTGACGAAGGCGTCGACCAGGGTGTAGTCATCGGTCTGGCGCTCGTTGTCGGCACTGGCCTGGCTTTCGTCCACCCAGCGCATGCCCACGCCGCCGCGAATGCTCCGCGGGAACTCATGGGCCAGCCACAGCGAGGCCATCTGTTTCGGCGAGAGCACCGGCGTATTGCCGGATTCGATGGCGGGAGTGACGCTGTCGTTGTCATCCCGGTACTCGATGTCGTTGTAGCTGTAGCCGGCAATCATCTGGAGCCGGTCGGTGAGGGCCGCCCGGGCAGAGAGTTCGACCCCCCGCGAGCGGATATCGCCGACCCCGATATAGCTGACCGGCGTCACGCTGGCGCGCTGCTGGACATTCTGCTGGGTCAGGTCATAGACGGCGAGCGAGTAGAGATCCCGCGTGCCCGGCGGCTGGTACTTGATGCCGAGCTCGTGCTGAAAGCTCTCCACCGGTGCCGGTACCGCGCCATCGACGCTGGAGTCGGCGCTCGGATTGAAGGATTCGCTGTAGCTGTAGTAGGGCGCGAGGCCGGAGTCGAAGCGATAGAGCAGCGAGGCCTGGCCGGAGAAGTGCTGATCGCTGCGGCTGTCGGTGGCGCCGCTCAGCTTCGAGTGGTAGTCGCGATCGAGATAGTCCTGGCGCCCGCCCAGCGTCAGACGCCAGCCGCCCAGCCGGATCTGGTCCTGCAGGTAGACGCCGGCCTGCTGCACCTCGCGCTCCTGACTGCTGTAGACGGCCGGTTCGCTGGTCAGCGAATCGCCCGAGTAGTCGGGGTTGAAGGGATCCAGCGCAGTGGCGCCGGCACTCGAGAAATCGGCATCGTTGTGGCGCCACTGATAGTCCACCCCGGCCAGCAGGGTGTGCGACAGCGCCCCGGTGGTAGTCTCCCAGGTCAGCCGGTTGTCGGTGGAGAGCGCCTCCAGATCCTCGCTGGCACCGGAGTAGTAGCGGGTCAGTTCGGCCCCGTTGCCGTTGAAGCCGTCCTGATAGACCTGCTCGAGTTCCACATCCATGTTGATGTAGCGCAGCTGCGAGTTGACGGTCAGGCTGTCGCTGACGCGGTGCTCGAGCTGCGCGGAGAAGATGCGCTGATCGCGCTCGAACACGTCATGGGCCGGGTCGGCGTCGGAGAAGTCGGGATCGACGGTGCGTCCGAAGCGCGAACTGTCGACGCTCAGGTCATAGGGGACGGCGCCATGGAAGTCGCCGGCCGGATCATGCTGCAGATAGGCCTGCAGCAGCAGGTCGGTATCCTCCGAGGGGTGCAGTTCGACCTGGGGCATGACGGCATAGCGCTCGCGATCGGCGACATCGAACTGGGTGTCGGAGGCGCTGCCCAGCGCCGTGAAGCGGTAGTCGGCCCACTCGCCGTTGCCCACCGGGCCGGTGAGGTCCAGGCCCAAAAAGCGGTTGTCGAAGCTGCCGTAGCTCATCCGCAGCAGCCCCTGCTGCTCATGGCGGGGCCGTTTGGTGGTGAAATCGACCAGTCCGCCCGGCATGGTGCGGCCATAGAGGCTGGCGGCCGGCCCCTTGAGCACATCGATGCGCTCCAGAAAGAAGGGATCGATCTGGATCGCCGAATAGGCACCCGGATCGCTCTGCAGCCGCATGCCGTCGAGGAAGGTGTTGGAAACATCGCCGCCATGAAAGCCCCGCAGCGCCACCACGTCGGAGCGTTTGGAGGCACCGGCCAGGCCGGTAAAGGCGCCGGGCGTATAGAGCAGGGCGTCGTTCATGCTCTGCGCGTTCTGATCATCCAGCTGCGCCCGGGTGATCACGTCGACCGAACGGGCCGTCTCGATCAGCGGCGTGGCGGTTTTGGTGGCGGCATCACTGCCCGAGACCCGATAGCCTTCGGTGGGGCCGGTCACATCCGCCAGTGACGCGGCGGAGACCACCACCTGCGACTGGGTGCCGGGCTCCTCGGCGTGGGTGACCGCCATCGGCAGCGCACCGGACAGCAGGGCGCCGCAGAGCAGCGGTTGGCGAATGGCGTAACGGCAAAGCCGGTCGCGATAGCGGTCATATGGGCGTGACATGTTCCCTGATCCTTGCGCCTGTCGTTATGTAATGAGAATTATTCTCTTTGAAGGGCCGGCATGATCATGCGCAATGCTCAGGTTTTTTTGCCGGGTGCTCAGTTGCGTCGCACCAGCCTGCCGGGCGGAATGCCGTAGTGACGACGAAAGGCGGTGGCAAAGTTGCCGGCGTGGCGATAGCCGCAGAAGTGGGCGGCCTGCTGCACGCTCAGGCCCCGGGCGAGATGATCGCGGCCGAGGGCGAGCTGGAAGTGACGCAGCTCATCGAAGACGCTGCGACCGAAGGTGGCGCGGTACTTGCGACGCAGGCTGGCCGGACTCATCGCGGCGAGCTGCGCCAGGTGCTCCAGCCGGTACTCGCGGGCCGGATCGCTGCGCAGGGTCTCGCGTACCCGTTCCAGCCGCTGCCGCTCGCCCGGCGTCGGGGCGGTGGTCGCCTGCCGATCGGCACCGGCCAGACCGTGGGCGAGCAGCTGCAGGCTCAGCCCCTGCAGCTGCAGCCGCTGTGCCGTTCCCGCCAGCGGCGCGGCAATCGCCTCTTCGAGGGCACTCTGCAGGGTGCCGGGCAGATGCCAGGCGTGCATGCAGGAGCCGTGAGCGTCGGCGGTTTCGCCGGTGAACTCCGCCAGCCGGGTCTCGTCGAGGCTCAGGGTCAGGGCGCGAATGCGCTGGCCGGCGGCCTGGACCGCGGCCAGCCCGTCCTGCTGATCCAGCCGGACGCTGAGCGCCATGCCGGGGCGCAGGGTGAGGCGCTGCTCCGCCAGACCGACTTCGGCTTCACCCGCCAGCATGACGATGATCGACAGCGGCGTGGGCGCCCGGGAGCAGGAGTCGTAGCGCTTGAGCACCTCGATATCGGAGGTCACCAGCTGCATGCCGGGGGCGGGGGCCAGTTCCTGCACCCGGCCGCGCAGCACGGTTGCGGTCGGTGCGGCGGCGTCCGAGCGGGGGAAGTGATAGTCGATCCCGTAGCGCTGCCCCAGCGCCTTCAGCTCACGGGAGGTATGGGCCCGCACGGGCGGCGGATCGGGTATAGCGGATGAATTCATGCGACGGCGGCTCCGGCGCTCGGGTGGTAATGAGACTCAATCAGGTTCAGGTATCGCATGTCGGGCGGCGCTCGGCAAGGGGCACAGGCGAACGCGCACACTCCTGCCCCGGCGCCGGCCGCGGCCGGTCAGGGAGCAGGCGGCTCGCGCATCAGCTCGCGCAGGGTGGACATCAGCGCCCCGGTGCCCGGCGAGAGGCGCTGATGGCGCAGGCTGACCAGGCCGTAGGGCTGAATGCCGAGACGCTGCGGGTAGGGCAGGATATGAAAGCGTGCCGGATCGAACAGCCGTTCGGTGACATCGCGGGTGGCGACGGTGATGAACTCCGAGTTGTCGACCAGCGCCAGCGACACCATCGGATCCGGCGTATCCACCACCCAGCAGGGCAGCTCGAGCTGCTCCCGGTGCATCAGCTCCTCGACCCGCTGGCGCATCAGGCTGCCGCGCGGCTGCAGGGCCCACGGCCACTGGCTGAGAGTCGCCAGATCCGGCGCGGTTGACCGGGCCAGCGGATGGCGAACGCTGCAGACGAAGCAGATTTCTTCCTCGCCGATCTCCTCGAACACGAAGTGCTCGCCGGAAAAGCCGGCCGGAATGCGCGAGAGCACGAAGTCGTACCGGCCATCGAGCAGGCCCTGGACCAGCTGCCGGCTCACCTCGACGTTGATGCTGACATGCAGCCCCGGCCGCTCGCTGTGCAGCCTCTCGACGGCGCGGGTCAGTAGCGGCACGGCCGCCGCCATCACCGTGCCCACGCGCACCAGCCCGGTATGGCCGCTCTGCAGGGCGTTGAACTCCTCACCGGCCTGGCCGAGCTCGTCCAGCACCGAGCGCGCCCGTCGTACCATCAGCTCGCCATACCAGTTGGGGGTCAGCCCGCGGCTGTGCCGTTCGAACAGCGGCGTCCCCAGCCGGCTCTCCAGTTCGCCCAGCAGCTTCGAGGCCGCCGGCTGACTGATCTCCAGCTGGGCAGCGGCGCGGTGCAGGTTGCGCTGTTCATCAAGCGCCACGAACAGCTCGAGGTGGCGTAACTTTAGTCGAACGCGGGAAAACCAGTCCTTCGGCAGAGTGCCCATGAGATGCGATCCGGGTGGTCCATGATAACCAAAAGGTTATCAGATGGTAGCGGTATCAGCATTGGATGGTTATTTCCGCTCGGCGCTATCGTGCCTTCGATCACGTACCGAGCAACATGTTCGGCAGCGCCCGCTGCAGACGCCGGCATGCCGCCGGCCCCGGCGGTGGGCGCTGCCGTCTTGCCCTGCCATCGCTTCCGATGACCCGAAAGGAGACCTGCCATGCCCTATAGCGCTGAAGAATGGCCGATTGCGGCCGCCCTGCTGCAGTTTTCCGCCACCGATTCCCGGGGTCGGCATGTCAACGATGCCGATGCTGCCCACTGGCATGGCGTCTTCACCGAAGTCCGCGAGGCCGGCTTTCGCGATGTCGATCTCACCGATGGCTGGGTGAAGCCCGGTGACCTGTCGGCAGCGCGGCTGGATGAGTTCAAGCGCACCGCCCATGACGCCGGCCTCGGCATGCCCTCGCTGTCGGCAATCCGGCGCAGCGTGATCGATACCGAGCACGGCGAGGACAACCTGGCCTACAGCCACCGTACGCTGGAAGCCGCCGCCGAGCTGGGCTGCGAGGTGGTGTCCGTCGGCCTGCACCAGGCACTGACGCCCGAGCAGCAGAAGCAGCTGTGGTTCTGGACCGTCGAGGGCCACAAGGACCCGACCGGCGATCGCGATACCTGGAATCTGGCGGTGAAGCGGCTGCAGGAGCTGGGCCGGCGCGCCGAGGAGCTGGGCCTGCTGATGTCGCTGGAGATGTACGAGGACACCTATCTGGGTACCGCCGATTCCGCCGTGGCACTGGTCGAGGACATCGGCCTGCCGAACGTCGGCCTCAATCCCGATATCGGCAACCTGATCCGCCTGCATCGCCCGATCGAGCCCTGGCAGCAGATGCTGGAAAAGACCCTGCCGTACGCCAACTACTGGCACGTCAAGAACTACAGCCGTGACGAGGACGTGGCGCGCGATCAGTACATCGCCATGCCGGCACCGCTGGAGTTCGGTCTGATCAGCTATCGCAAGGCGTTCGAAATCGCGCTGGCCCACGGCTTCCAGGGCGTCATCTGCACCGAACACTACGGCGGTGACGGTCTGAGCGTTTCGAACACCAACCAGCGTTACCTGCGCGAACAGGTGCTGCCGCGCAGCACCGACTACGAGCTCGGTCAGAGCCGGGTCCGCCAGGGCGGCAAGCGCTGAGTCGGCGGTTTCAACACTTTTTCGCTTTCAACACCATGGAGATCACTTCATGACACGCAAGGTAGCTATCGTCGGTTCCGGCTACATGGGTGGCGGCATTGCTCAGGTGATGGCGCTGGCCGGTGCCGAGGTGCGCATCAGCGACGTTTCGTTCGAGGTCACCGAGAAGAACCGCCAGCGGCTGATCGAAGAGGCCCGCCAGTACGTCGCCGATGAGCTGTTTCCGGCCGATGCGGTCGAGCGCATCGAGCGCAATGTCACCGCGGCCGAATCCATCGAGGCGGCGGTCGAGGGCACCGACTTCATCGAGGAAGCGGTTCCCGAAAAGCTCGACATCAAGCACGAGACCCTGCGCCGGATCTGCTCGGCCGCACCGACGGATGCCATCATCGGCTCGAACACGTCCACCATCTCGATCGCCTCGCTCGCCGAGGCCGTGACCGAGCCGGGCCGCTTTCTGGGCGTGCACTTCTCCAACCCGTCGCCCTTCGTGCCGGGGGTGGAGATCATCCCGCACGCCGGGACCCGCTCCGACGTGGTGGATGCCGCCTGTGCCATCGTGCACGAGACCGGCAAGGAGACCGCCACCGTCAGTGACGTGACCGGTTTCGTGCTCAACCGCCTGCAGTATGCGCTGTTCCACGAGGCGACCCAGCTGCTCGAGGAAGGGGTGGCCAGCGCCGAGGACATCGATACCCTGGTGCGCACCACCTTCGGCTTCCGCCTGCCGTTCTTCGGCCCCTTCGCGATCGCCGACATGGCCGGGCTGGATGTCTACAACTTCTGCTATCAGTCGCTGCAGAAGGACTTCCCCGAGCGCTTTGCCACACCACAGGTGCTCAGTGACCTGATCGATCAGGGCAAGCTGGGCACCAAGAGCGGTGGTGGCTTCACCGATGTGCCGGCCGAGCGTATCCCGGAGCTGATTGCCTATCGCAACCGGGCCTACGTGAAGCTGCAGAAGCTGCTCGAGGAGCTCGGCCCGCCGCCGCTCTCCTGAAGCCCCGATCCGGGACCGGCACTGCGGCGCCGGCCCCGGCCGAGGCCTGTCCGCCTGCGCCCTCACCGGCGGCTGCGTGGAGGGTGCGTTTTTCGCCAGGGCGAGGCGTGTCATTCATCAGGCGCCTTCGTGGCCATCGCCCGGGCGGTGGTCAAAAGGCGCCTGGCCGATTTCATTACTGGTAGAGCCACCGTGGCTGCGGTGGCGGCCCTCCATGGAGGCTGATTATGCAAGGGGCTCAGGACGCAGCCGCTTCCGGAATGTCGACGCTCGGCCTGCTGGCCGTCGCGGCCGTTGCCATCGCGGTACTGCTGCTGTTGATCATCCGGATCCGGCTGCATCCCTTTTTCTCGCTGGTCATCGTCAGTATTGCCACGGCGCTGGCCACCGGTATCGGCGTCTCCGACCTGATGCCGACCCTGCTGTCGGGCTTCGGCGATACGCTGGGCAATGTCGCGCTGCTGATCGGCTTCGGGGCCGTGCTCGGCCGCATCGTGGCGGTCTCCGGTGGTGCCCGGGTGCTGGCCGATACGCTGATCCGCCTGTTCGGCCGTGAGCGGGCGCCGCTGGGGCTGTCGATTGCCTGCCTGCTGTTCGGCTTTCCGATCTTTCTCGATGCCGCCTTCGTGGTGATGCTGCCGATCATCTACTCGATTGCCCGCGAGCTGAAGGGCTCGCTGCTGCTCTACGGGCTGCCTGCTGCCGGTGCCTTTCTGGTGATGCATGCGCTGATGCCGCCCCATCCCGGCCCGGTGGCGGCGGCCGTGTTCCTGCATGCCGATGTGGGTCAGGTGCTGCTGGTGGCACTGCTGGCCGCCATTCCGACCTGGTATGTCATGGGCTATCGGCTCTCGGTGGCCCGCGCCGGGCGCATGCCGTTCCAGCCGGTGCCCGACATGATGGGCGACAGCCAGGCCGACGAGACCAGCGAGCTGCCGCCCTTCGGGGTGGTGATGCTGGTGCTGCTGATGCCGCTGGCGCTGATCTTCATGAACACCGGCATCTCGACGCTGATCTCCAGCGGCACCCTGCCCGAGGGCAATACCCTGCTGAACACGCTGCTGCTGATCGGCGAAACCCCGATTGCGCTGCTGATCAGCACCTGTGTGGCGATGTGGCTGCTGGTGCTGCGACGCCAGCGCGAGGAGGCCATGGATGCCATCAACGATATCGTCGAACAGGCGGTGGCACCGGTCTGCAGCATCATCCTGATCACCGGGGCCGGCGGCATGTTCGGTGGCGTGCTCAAGGCCAGCGGCATCGGCGAGGCGCTGGCCGGCAGCCTGCAGTCGCTGGGCATGCCGCTGATCGTGGCCGGCTACGTGATTGCCGCGGTCATCCGCGTGGCCCAGGGCTCGGCCACGGTGGCCGGCACCACGGCGGCCAGCATCATGGCACCGGCGGTACTGGCTGCGCCCGAGCTGGCCGGCTTCCCGGCGGCCTGCATCACGGTGGCGATCGTGGCCGGCGCCATCGGCTACTCGCACGTCAACGACTCCGGCTTCTGGCTGGTGGGGCGTTTTCTGGGGGTCAGTACCCAGACCATGCTCAAGACCTGGACGGTGGTCTCGACCGGCATTTCGCTGATGGCCTTCGGGCTGGTCTGGGGGCTCTTCCTGCTGATCACCTGACCCGCCACGCCGAGCCCGGCGACGCTGCTGCTCCGGCCGTGCGGTACCGAACTCCCGGTACTGCCGGCCGGAGCATTTTCGTTGCGGTCAGCCAGGGGCCGGCGCGGGTCACACCGCACGACGGCGGCGACCGGGACTTCGACCATGGTCGATTTTCGACCTTTCAATCGCCGCCAGCTGGCAGAGTTCTACTATGCTGGAGAGCTGTCGGCGATGTTGTATGACAACTGACCGCTGCCGCGACCCCGGTGATGGCCGCGCATGGTGACGGCCGCTGCCGGGAGCGAGCATCACGGAGAAGTGCATGAGACTGATCCAGTACCAGAGCGTTCACGGCCCGAAGGCGGCACTGGTGGAAAGCGCAGCGCAGGTCCGCCCGATCGAACTTGCGGGCGGCACCCTGGCGCTGGCCCGTCAGGCGATTGCAACCGGCCAGTCGCTGGCGAGCGTGATCGAGGGGCTGCTCGGCGACGAGACGCTTGACTACGACACCCTGGTGGCAGCCGGTGAACTGCTGCCGCCGATCACTCATCCCGATCCGGCCCACTGCCTGGTGAGCGGCACCGGTCTGACCCATCCGGGCAGCGTCGATACCCGTGCGGCGATGCACGGCGGCGCGGCGGCCGATGAGGCGAATCTCACCGATTCGATGCGCATGTTCCGGATGGGCATCGAGGGCGGCAAGCCGGAGCCGGGTGCCGTCGGCGTGCAACCGGAGTGGTTCTACAAGGGCGATAGCCGCTGCGTCATCGCGCCCGAGCAGCCCATTCCGGTGCCGAGCTTCGCCCGGGATGCCGGCGAGGAGCCCGAGCTGGTCGGCGTCTATCTCAATGATGACCGGGGCCGACCCTGGCGGATCGGCTACGCCATCGGCAACGAGTGCTCCGATCACGTGACCGAGCGCCACAACCAGCTCTGGCTGGCGCACTCCAAGCTGCGCCACTGCAGTTTCGGTCCCGAGCTCTTCATCGGCGAGCTGCCTGCCAGTCTCACCGGTACCAGCCGGATCGTGCGTGACGGCCGCACCCTGTGGGAGCGGCCGTTCGCGACCGGCGAGGCCAACATGTCGCACAGCCTCGCCAATCTCGAGTACCACCATTTCAAGTACGTGCTGTTCCGCCGCCCCGGTGACCTCAACCTGCATTTCTTCGGCACGGCGACGCTGAGCTTTGCCGAGGGCATCGAGACCCGGGATGGCGATCGTTTCGAAATCGAACTGCCGGCTCTGGGGCGAATGCTGCGCAATCCGCTGGCCTTCGTCCGGGAGCCGCCCTTGCTCCACATACACTCACTGAGTGCCCGTCATGGCAGTGATGCGCATGAGCGGGCGCCACAGGCAGGAGGCGTCATGGCACTGGAAGGTACCCAACTCATCGGTCAGCAGGCCGTTCGTGGCAGCCAGGCATCCATTGCGGCGGTCAACCCCGCCACCGGCGAGCAGCTCAAGCCGGACTGGCCGGGCGGCACCCGGGAGGATGTCGATCGGGCCTGTCGGCTGGCCTGGGAGGCATTCGACCGCTATCGCGAAACCGGGCTCGAGGAGCGTGCCCGCTTCCTGGAGAGCTGTGCCGATGAGATCGAGGCCCTCGGTGATGAACTGATCGAGCGCGCCGTGGCCGAGTCCGGACTGGCCGAGGGCCGCATTACCGGCGAGCGCGGGCGCACCTGCAACCAGCTGCGCATGTTTGCGCGGGTGGTGCGCGCCGGCGAGTGGCTCGATGTCCGGGTCGACCCGGCGCTGCCCGAGCGTTCGCCGATGCCGCGGCTCGACCATCGTCAGCGCCACATTGCGCTGGGCCCGGTGGCGGTCTTCGGCGCCAGCAACTTCCCGCTCGCCTTCTCGGTGGCCGGCGGGGATACCGCATCGGCGCTGGCCGCCGGCTGTCCGGTGGTGGTCAAGGCACATCCGGCCCATCCCGGCACCTGTGAGCTGGTCGGCCGGGCCCTGCAGCGTGCCGTCGGCAAGTGCGGCCTGCCCGAGGGCGTCTTCTCGCTGCTGTATGACTCGGGCTTCGAAGTCGGTCAGGCGCTGGTCGCCGATCCGCGCATCAAGGCCGCCGGCTTCACCGGCTCGCGCAAGGGCGGTCATGCGCTGTGGCAGATTGCCCAGCAGCGCGACGAGCCGATTCCGTTCTACGCCGAGATGAGCAGCATCAACCCGGTGTTTGCCCTGCCGCAGGCGCTGGAAACGCAGGGCGAGGAGCTGGGCCGGGCGTTCGTCAACTCGCTCAATCTCGGTGCCGGCCAGTTCTGTACCAATCCCGGTCTGCTGATCGCCGAGCAGGGCGCGGCACTGGATCGCTTCGTGGAGAGCGCCGGTGAGGCGCTGAAGGCGACCACCGCCCAGGCCATGCTGACTCCGGGCATTCATGAGGCCTACGGGCAGAGCCAGTCCCGGCTGGCCGGACATGCCGGGGTGCGCGAGATTGCGCGTGGCCCGCAGGGCGGCGGGCCGCACACCTGCCAGCCGGCGCTCTTTCTGACCACGGCGCAGGAGCTGCTGGCCGATCAGAGCCTGCAGGAGGAGGTGTTCGGCGCGACCTCGCTGATCATCGAGTGCCGCGACACCTCCGAAATGGTGCAGGTCGCCGAGAAGCTGGAGGGGCAGCTGACCGCTAGCCTGCAGATGGAGGACGCCGACCTTGATCAGGCGCGCCGGCTGCTGTCGATCCTCGAGCGCAAGGCGGGTCGCATTCTTGCCAACGGCTGGCCGACCGGGGTCGAGGTCTGCGATGCCATGGTGCATGGCGGTCCCTATCCCAGCACTTCGGACAGCCGTACCACCTCGGTAGGCACCGCGGCGATCCATCGCTTCCTGCGCCCGGTCTGCTATCAGAACCTGCCGGATGCGCTGCGTCCGGAGGCGACGCGCGAAGCCAACCCGCTGGGGCTCAACCGGCTGGTCGACGGCCGGCGCGAGGGCTGACGTCCCGCGCCGGGGTGATCCGAAAGAGGGTCACGGTAGCGCCCGCCCGGTACCCCCGGGCGGGCGTTTTTGCATGTCTGAAAGGCGTGACCCGGCCACCGAGGCAATCGGTGTTCAACTTTTGTCCTGGTACAGACTACCCTCGGAGGAAAGCATCACGACAGGGAACGTTGTGCAATGACGGAATGTGCAATGACGGAAAACGGTAGCGGTCTCGTACCGACGCGCGAAGCGGGCCAGGCCCCGCTGGCCGAGTATGCCGCCATCGGCGAGGGACGCACGGTGGCACTGATTGCACTGGATGGTGCCATCGACTGGTGGTGCGCGCCCGACATGGAAGCCCCGCCCCTGTTCGATCGCCTCATTGCTGCCGAGCACGGGGGCTTCTTTGCGCTGTCGCCGCGCGAGCCCTGCCGGGTCGAACGGCGCTACCGGGAGAACAGCAATGTGCTGGAGACGGTGTTCACCACCGCCGGTGGCAGTGCCCGGGTCACCGAATCGATCAACAGCAATACCGCCGGGCGTCTGCCCTGGTGCGAGCTGGCCCGCCGGGTGGAGGGGCTGGCAGGCAGCGTTGAATTCGACATCCGCTTCTGCCCGGGCACGCGCGCCGAAACGGTCAGCCCCTGGCTGCAGGCCAACCCGGTGGGCGATGTCTACAACATCGGCAAGCTGATGGCGATGTTTCGCTACTCCGGGGATGTCACGCTGCACGAGTGCGGGGATCGCGGAGTTACCGCGCAGCTCTGCACCACACCGGGGTCGCGCTCGCTGGTGGCGGTACTGGCCACCGAGAACGAGCCGCTGGCAGTGCCGCCGATCGAGCGCATCGATGGTCGCATCGATGTCAGCGACTTTGCCTGGCGAGACTGGGTCGACAAGCTGCATTTCGACGGCGAATACAACGCCTGGGTGATCCGTTCGGCGCTGGCGCTCAAGTTCCTGCTGCACTCGCCGAGCGGGGCGATTGCCGCGGCGGCGACCACCTCCCTGCCGGAGCGCATCGGCGGCGAGAAGAACTACGACTACCGCTATGCCTGGGTGCGCGACGCCTGTCTGGTGATCAAGGCCTTCGTGCAGGCCGGCGCGCCGGAGGAGTCCCAGGCGGCCTTCTCCTGGCTGACCGCGACCATTCGCCATCACGGCCCGGAAATGCGGGCCTGCTACCGGCTCAACGGCGATCTGGTGCCCGCCGAGCACTATCCGCCGCTGAGCGGCTACCGGGGCTCGCAGCCGGTACGCATCGGCAACGATGCCAAAGACCAGGTACAGCTGAGCATGTATGGTGACATGCTGGCGACCGCGACGCTCTTCATCGAGGCGGGCCATGTCATCGACGGTCAGACGGCACGCCTGCTCGGCGAGCTCGCCAATCAGTGCGCCGATCGCTGGCGCATTCGGGATGCCGGCATCTGGGAGCTGCCGGAGCAGCGCCACTATACGCACTCGAAGATGGCCTGCTGGCTGGCCCTGACCCATGCCGTGCGCCTGGCCGAGGCCGGTCATATCGAGCCGACCTGGCAGGAGCGCTGGCGCCGCGAGCGCGATCGCATCCGCGACTGGATCAACGAGCACTGCTGGTCCGAGGCCCGCCAGGCCTACACCTTCCACAGCGAGACCGAGGGGCTGGATGCCGCGATGTTCCTGACCCATCGCTTCGGTCGTGAGGAGAACCGCGAGCGGATGCTTTCCACCTACCGGGCGATTCGCGAGGAGCTCGGGCGGGGCGCGCTGTTGTACCGCTATTCGGGCGCCCAGGAGGAGGAAGGCGCCTTCGTGGCCTGCTCCTTCTGGCTGGTGGAGGCGCTGGCAGCCCTAGGCGAGCACGAAGAAGCCAATGCCGTGATGCGCCGGGCGCTGGAGGCGACCCAGGCCAATCTCGGTCTGATGACCGAGATGATCGACCCCGGTACCGGCGAGCATCTCGGCAATGTCCCCCAGGGACTCAGCCACCTGGCGCTCATCTGTGCGGCCAATGCACTGTCGGGTTGTCCGATCGAGGATGGTCAGCACTGAGGGGGCGGCATCATCGGCGTGTGGCGATGCAATGACGCTGATCGCCGCCGGCGCGGAGCTTCGCGCAGTGCCAGGGCCCGGCGCCTGTGGGAGCAATCGGCTGCCCTGTCATTCCACCGCCACGGTGCCGGGCGTATGATGGGCCTTCCCTCTCTCCCGGTCCGAGTCACGCCACCATGTCACCGGAACTCTTCTGGGCCTTTCTGGCCGCCACACTGCTGATCAGCATTACCCCCGGGGCAGGGGCGATCAATACCATGTCCAACGGGCTGCGCTACGGCCTGAAGCGGACGCTGCCGGCGATTCTCGGGCTGCAGGCCGGGCTGGGGATCCAGCTGCTGGTGGTGGGGGTGGGGCTGGGGACGCTGCTCGCCTCCTCGGAGCTGGCGTTCGCGCTGATCAAATGGGGCGGGGTGGTCTATCTGCTTCATCTGGGCGTGGCCAAGTGGCGCGAGCGGACGGTCTCGCCCGACGAGAGCGGGATGGCCGGAGCCGACGAACCGGCCTTGAGGCGCTTTGCCACCAGCGTGCTGGTCAATGTCACCAACCCCAAGGCAACCATCTTCCTGATCGCCCTGCTGCCCCAGTTTCTCGACCCGAACCTGCCACGGCCCCTGCAGTTTACCGTGATGGGCGTGATCATGATCGGTGTCGATATCCTGGTCATGTGCGGTTTCGCCGGGCTGGCCACCGTGATCGCCGGCTGGCTGCGCTCGCCGCGCCAGCAGAGGCTGCTCAACCGGCTGTTCGGTGGACTTTTCATTCTTGTCGCAGGGCTTTTGGCCAGCTATCGCACCTGAGCCGGGCGGTTACGGCCTTGATGCGATATACCGCGCCTCCGGCTTCGGCCGCGAGGCGTTGTGCCCCGGCGAGGGCCGGGGCACGGGGCAGGCAGGGCGGGTCGGCGCTCAGGAGCTCGCCTCGCGCTCGTGCCGGTGGTGGCGGGATGAGCGCTTCAGCCGGTGCCGCCAGGCAGCGAGAAGCGGTCCTGCCAGGCTCAGGAAGGTCAGAATGAAGAACGCCAGCGCAATGGGGCGGGTGAACATCAGCCACCAGTCGCCATTGAACATCGCCACGCTCTGGCCGAGCCGCTGCTCGACCATGACCCCCAGTACCAGACCGATCGCCAGCGAAACCACCGAGAAGCCGTAGCGCTGCATCAGAAAGCCGATCAGGCCGAAGGCCAGGGTCACGTAGATATCGAACACCGACTGGCGAATGGCGTAGGCGCCGATGATCGAAAACATGAACACCAGCGGCCACAGGATGGGGACCGGCACCTGGGTGATGCGGGCATAGAACCTGGCGCCGCCCAGACCCACGAGGATGAACAGGAAATTGGCGACCAGCAGCGCGGCAAAGAGTGCGCTGAGCAGATTGCCCTGCTCGTTGAAAAGCGTCGGCCCCGGCTGCACGCCCTGGGCGAGCAGACCGGCCAGAATGATGGCGGCGGTGGGGCTGCCGGGGATGCCGAGTGCCAGGGTCGGCACCAGCGAGCCCCCGACCGCCGAGTTGTTGGCCGCTTCCGAGGCGGCTACCCCCTCGATTTCGCCCTTGCCGAAGTTTTGCTTGTTGCTCGAATGGCGCCGCGCCTCGTTGTAGCTGATCATCGAGGCGATGGTGGCGCCCTCGGCCGGCAGCACGCCGACAAAGGTGCCGATGCCGGTGGAGCGCAGCACGGTATTGCGGATGCGCCGGAGGTCCGCCCACGACGGCAGGCGGGTGGCGCGCATGCCGATGACGTTACGCTTGAGCCCCAGCTCGGTGGACTGGCGCAGGAATTCGGCGATGCCGAACAGGCCGATCATCACCGGCACGAAGCCGATCCCGTCGTATAGGGCTCCGCTGCCGAAGGTATAGCGCTCGACGCCGGTCATCATGTGGACGCCCACGGTGGAGAGCAGCACGCCAAAGCAGCCGGCAATCAGGTTCTTGGCCGCCGAGCCGCCGCCGATGGTGGCGAGCATCGACAGGCCGAAGACTGCCAGCGCAAAGTACTCCGGCGGGCCGAACTGATAGGCGATCCCTGCCAGCAGCGGGGCGGCGAACAGCAGGAAGATGACGCTGATCACGCCGCCGAAGCAGGAGGAGAGGGTGGCCACGCCGATCGCCCGGCCGGCCTCGCCATTTCGGGCCAGCGGGTAGCCGTCCAGGCAGGTGGTGGCCGAAGCGGAGGTGCCCGGCGTGTTGATCAGGATGGCCGTGATGCAGCCGGCGAAGGTGGAAGAGCCGTAGATGGTGGCCAGCACCACGACTGCCGAGATGGGGTCCATGGTCAGCGTGAAGGGCAGCGCCAGCGCGGCGCCGGTGGTGCCGCTGAGTCCCGGTAGGACCCCGATCACGGTGCCGGCCAGGGTGGTGATCACGATCAGCAGCAGCAGGTCGGGATCGCTGAGTGCGGAGAGACCCGAAAGGAGAAGATCGCTCATGGTGTCAGCTCCACCGATAATAAAGGTTCAGCAGCGGACTGCGCGGAAACCTGACTTCAAGGACGATGTCGAACAGCACGATGGCCATTAGCGGCGCAAGCGCCAGGCTGATCAGGACCAGCGGGCGACGTTCGCCCCACAAAAGCGAGGCACCGAGGGTGGCGGCCATCAGGGCCAGCAGAAAGAGACCGGCGGCCACCAGGGCACCGAAGATCGCCAGCAGCAGTACCGACAGATAAAAGACGTTTGGCAGTCCAGTGGGCGACTCGGGTGGGTGGCGCAGATCATGGATGAAGGCCATCACTGCCAGTACCAGCACCAGCCCGGTAATCAGTCGCGGGAAGGTGGCGGGCTGCAGCCCCTTCGCCAGAATGGCGGGCACGGTGTCGAAGCCGAAACTCTGCATGAAAGCCAGCACGGCCAGCAGCGCAGCGATCAGCAGGGGCACTGCCAGGCGGAATGTATGAGCGTTTCGCATGGGGGAAACCTCGCTCTGCCGGCATCCGGCGGATGCCTGATGGCGGCCCGTACTCCGGCCGCCGTCGGTGGTTGGCGTCCGATACGCTTTACTGGATGTAGCCGAGTTCGGTCAGGGCCTGATGCATCCTGGCGACCGAGCTGTCCATCTGCTCGCCCCAGGTCTCGTGGCCGGCGACCGACTCCTGCGGATCAAGCCCCATGGTCGAGCTCAGGAACTTGCCGAACCGCTCATCCTGCATGCCTTCCATCAGGGCCGAGCGCAGCTTTTCGACCACCTCGGGCGGCGTGCCTTCCTTCACCGCGAAACCGCGGACCGTGGCGTAGTCGGCATCGATGCCCAGCTCATCGGTGGTAGCGACATCCGGCGCCTCGCTCAGCGGCGTGTCGGCCATGACCACCATCGGGCAGATCTTGCCCGCCTTGATCTGCGAGGTCGCCTCGCCGTAGTTGAGCACCGCGACATCAATGTTGCCGCCGATCAGGTTGGTCTGCAGGTCGCCTCCGCCCTTGAAGGAGACGATATCCGGCTGCTGGATGCCGGCCGCCTTGCCGAACATGAAGGCCGAGACGTCGTCGATGTTGGCCACGTGGGTGACCCCGTAGCGCAGTGACGCCTCCTTCTGGGCGTCGATGAAGGCGCGGGCATCGTCGTACTGGCCGCACTGGGTCATCAGCACCTGGGGATCGTTGGTGGCGCGTGCGATCGGGATCAGGCCGGTCGCCTCGGTCTCGCCGGCCTTCGCCTGGCGGACCGCGTGGCCGGTGGTCCAGGTCAGCAGGGTGTAGCCATCCGCCGGGCGCTCGTCGATATAGTTCAGCGCCACGTCGCCGGCACCACCGGGCTTGTTGACCACTACCATGTCGGTGCCCAGCACCGGTTCCACCGAGCGCATCATGGCGCGGGCGGTCAGATCGGTGCCGCCACCGGCACCGGAGTGGGTCACCACTTCGATAGTCTCGTCGGGAAAGTCTGCGGCCTGGGCCAGGCCGGTCATGCCCAGGGCGATCAGCCCGACTGTCAGTACGCGGGTTTTCATTGTTGCCTCCGGTATCGGATGTCCGAGGAATCGGTAGAAGGGGCTCAGGCCGTGGTCTGGCGGCGGGCGGCCATGCTCATGCGGGCTGCCAGCAGCAGCGCCTGGCGCGAAGCGCCGATGTCGGCAATGCCGCGCCCGGCGATGTCGTAGGCAGTGCCGTGGGCCGGAGTACAGACCGGGAAGGGAAAGCCGCCCAGCATGGTCACGCCGCTGTCGAAGCCCATCAGTTTCATGGCGATCTGCCCCTGGTCGTGGTACATGGTCAGCACGGCGTGATACCCCTCGCGGGTGGCGCGCAGAAACACGGTATCGGCCGGGAAGGGGCCTACCGCCTCGATGCCCCGAGCGCGGGCACGCTCGACGGCGGGGGCGATGATTTCTTCCTCCTCGCTGCCGAAGTTGCCGCCGTCGCCGGCGTGGGGGTTGAGCCCGGCAACGGCGATGCGCGGTGCGTCGATACCGGCCTGCTGCAGACACTGATGGGTCAGCGCCAGCTCCTCGATGATGCTCGCCTCGCTCAGCGATGCGGCCACCTGCGAGAGTGGAATGTGCGAGGTCACCCGGGCATTCCAGATGTTTTCCAGGATATTGAACTCCCGCGCCTTGCCCTCGAAGCCGACGGCACGCGCGACGAAACGGATCTCGTCGTCGTAATCGGGATTGGCGTAGCGCATCGCCTGCTTGTTGAAGGGCGTGAAACAGACCGCCTCGACATGGCCCGCATCGGCCAGCGCCAGTGCCTCATTGAAGTTGCGGGAGGCGAAACGACCGCCGGCCAGCGAGGGAGTGCCGCGCTCGATGTCCTCGCAGGCCAGGTGGCCGAGGTCGATGAAGGCCGGGCTCTCGACGTTGCCGCTGCGCAGGGCCGAGAGGGTGGTCTGTGTCAGCTCGGGAGCGAGCCGGGCCGCGCGGGCGCCCTCATCGAAGATCCGACGATCGCCGATGATGACCACTCGGGTCGCGTCGTGGACGGCTTGATCGGCAGCCAGCCGGGCGGTCAGCTCGGGACTGATGCCGGCCGGATCGCCCATTGCCAGCGCGATCAGGGGGCGTTCATGGTGGGAGTTGGGGGCCATGGGCTGGGACATGTACGGTGTTCTCCGAAGCAGCAGGGGAATAAGGTTGCGCTGGAAAACAGCCTGCGCCCGAATGCATAATGTATACATTATACGTTGGTCGCCTTTGTCCGCCTGCCGGCCTGGCCTTTGGTGGCAGAAGACGCAGGAACAAACGCCAGGACTTGCAGCAGGCCGC
The DNA here is from genome assembly GCF_003633775.1 of Kushneria sinocarnis. Classification (GTDB taxonomy): domain Bacteria; phylum Pseudomonadota; class Gammaproteobacteria; order Pseudomonadales; family Halomonadaceae; genus Kushneria; species Kushneria sinocarnis. The sequence continues at coordinate 295,442 of NZ_RBIN01000005.1, read as the reverse complement.
GCAGCGGCGTGCAATGGCGTGGAGACGGCCCCAGTAGGCAGTCACGGCCAGGATTCAGAGGAGCATCATGACCCGGCAACACAACGGTGCGGCATCACATATTTCGCGTCATTCGCTTCACGATGCCATCGTCGGGCGGTTGCGTGACCTGATCATCGAAGGCGAACTGGCCCAGGGCGAGCGTATCTTCGAAGCGCCGCTGTGCGAGACGCTGGGTGTATCGCGCACACCGCTGCGCGAAGCCCTGCGTTCGCTGGCCAGCGAAGGGCTGGTCGAGCTGGTGCCGCAACGCGGGGCCCGGGTGAGGCATTTCTCGGTGAAGGACGTGCACGACATGCTGGTGCTGATCCGCTCGCTGGAGGAGCTGGCAGCGCGGCTGGCCTGCGAGAGCGCCGGGGAGCACGACATTGCCGAGGTGCGCGAGCTGCACGACCGCATGATGGCCTTCTATCGCGATGGCAACCGGCTCGACTACTACAAGACCAACCAGCAGATCCACACGGCCATCGTGGCGCTGTCCGACAACGAGCCGCTGATTCAGACCCACGCCTCGCTGCAGGCCCGGCTCAAGCGCATTCGCTTCATCGGCCATGACGGCCCCGAACTCTGGGCAGCCGCCATTGCCGAGCACGAGGCCATGATGACGGCGCTGGAGCGCCGCGATGCCCAGGCCCTGACTGCCGCCATCGGCGAGCATCTGGGCAATGCCTGGGAGCGGGTGCGCGACATGGTATAGGGCGCGTTGCGCGGCGCCCGGCCAGCCGTCAGCTGTCGATTCCACCGGCCGGTGGCCATGACTGGCCGGCCAGCGCGCTCATCAGGCGCGGCGCCATCAGCCGCGCCACGGCCTCGAATACCGGCACTGCCACCGAGTTGCCGAACTGCCGATAGGCCTGGGTATCGGAGACCGGAATCACGAAGTTTGCCTCTCCGGGGCCGTCGAAGCCCATCAGCCGGGCGCACTCGCGGGGCGTGAGCCGCCGCGGCCGGTGGGCCTGATTGTGCGGGCTGTCGAATGCCTGCGCCGGGTCGAGGCCGCGATCGACCAGGATCTCCGAGCCGTCCTTGTGATAGCGCGCCGACAGGGTGCGGGCGATGTCCTGCGCGCCGGTCAGGCCGAAGCCGAAGCCATTGCCCTTCTCGCGATGCTTGCGGGCGTAGTCATGGAGATAGCGCCACAGCTTCGACGAGAGGATGTAGCGCTCATCGACATGCGCATCGAGCAGCGCGCCGAAGCTCGGCCGCCGCTCGGGCATGACCTGTTCGAGATCGCGCAGGGTGAAGCCCTGATGAACGTTCAGATCACGCCGGAAGCCGACCAGCACGATGCGCTCGCGGTGCTGGGGCAGGAAGTGGCGGGCGTCGATCACCTTGGGATCGCGCCCCTTCGGCGCCTCGCCGTCAGCCACTTCATAGCCGAGCTCGTCGAGCGCCTCGATGATCACCCGGAAGGTCTTGCCGCCATCGTGGCTCTTGAGATTCTTGACGTTCTCGAGCACAAACGCCGGCGGCCGCTTGGCGGCAATGATGCGGGCGACATCGAAGAACAGCGTGCCCTGGGCATCGCATTCGAAGCCGTGCTTGCGCCCCAGCGAGTTCTTCTTCGAGACCCCGGCCAGCGAGAACGGCTGGCAGGGAAAGCCGGCCAGCAGCACCTCGTGGTCGGGAATGGCATCATCGATGTGCTGATAGGCGGTGTCTTCGTCGATCTCCTCGCGGGCGGAGAGCGTGATGTCGCGGATATCGAGGTTGAAGCGGTGACGCTCGGGGTGGCAGTAGTGGTTGGCGCGATAGGTACGCACTGCAAAACGATCGCGCTCGGAAGTAAACACGCACTCGCCGCCGATGGCATCGAAGCCGCGGCGGATACCGCCGATACCGGCGAACAGGTCGATGAAGCGAAACGCCGGCGTGGTGGTGGGCGGGGTGGGCAGCAGACGCTGCAGGCGGCGGTGCTCGGCGTGTGACAGCCGCGGCGTGGCGCGTCCGCGGAGCCAGCGGTTGATGGTCTCGCGGCACCAGCGTTCGGGGGTGACCTCGTTGAGTATCTCGGCAATCCGCCGCTGATCGTGGATCGCCAGTACCCGCTCGAGCAGGGTGCGATCATCCAGCTCATCGGCCGGCGAGGGCGCGCTAAGGGCGGCTTTGGAAGAGGCCATCGGGCTACTCTGGGTCAAGGGTGTGACGAAAGAGCACTACTTTATGCCACCAGACGCGTCATGGCGAGCCGCCTTTCACGATATGCGCTCCGCGCGAAGGGCGGCTGGCCTGACCACGCCCGGTCAGCCAGGCTGGGATTGATTCTTCGCATCCTCACTGCAGGCGACGCCATGGAGCCCGTCGGGGGCGACTTCGGCGGCAGTCGCTGCGGTGTACCTGCAAGCTCGGCCAAGGGAGAGTGCATGAGTAACCGTCGCGAATTCCTGACTCGGGCAGCCATCACGGCTGCCGCCACCACGGTCGGTTCGAAGGCGCTGGCCGCGGGCAACGGCCAGCACTCCGCCGGCCAGGCGCCCGGCAGCGGCAATCCGGCGCTGCCGGCCGACCCGCCGCTGGCCATGAAGCGCTTTCCGCCGAAGTGGCAGTATGGCGTGGGCGGCACCCAGCTCGGCAACATGTTCGAGGTCACCCCCGATGATCAGGCCGAGGCCATGCTGGTGGCGGCCTGGCAGGGGGGCACGCGCTACTTCGATACCTCGCCCTGGTACGGGCTGGGGCTCTCGGAGCGGCGGCTGGGCCATTTTCTGGATGACAAGCCGCTGGAGGAGTACGTGCTGTCGACCAAGGTGGGTCGACTGCTGATGCCCGATGCCTCGGTGGATGAAGTCGGCATCTGGAAGGGCAATCTCAACTTCAACTACCGCTACGACTATACCGCCGCAGGGGTGCGTCGCTCGGTGGAGGACAGTCTGCAGCGTCTCGGGGTGCCCAAGATCGATCTGGTCTATATCCATGATCTGGCACCCAGTAACAAGGACCTGGGTGACGACTGGAAACAGTATCTGGATACGGCCCTCAAGGGCGCCATGCCGGAACTGACCCGCATGCGCGAGGAGGGCATCATCGGTGGCTGGGGCATGGGCGTCAACGATATCGAGCCCTCGCTGGCGGCCATTGAACAGGCCGATCCGGATGTGATCCTGCAGGCCACCCAATATACCCTGCTCAATCATCAGGACGCCCTGAACCGGCTGTTTCCGCAATCCCGCCAGGCCGGGGTGCCCCTGGTGATCGGCGCGCCGCTGGGCTCGGGCTTTCTCGCCGGTACCAACCACTGGATGTACAGCACCGATATCCCCCAGGGCTACCGTCAGCAGCGGGATCGGCTGAGCCGGATTGCCCGCGACCACGGCACCGATCTGCGCACTGCCGCACTGCAGTTCACCGCCGCGCCGGATGTGGTGGCGGCGACCATTCCGGGGGCCCGCAATGCCGACCAGGCGCGGGCGAATCAGCAGTCGATGCAGGCCGATATCCCGGCCGAATTCTGGCAGACCCTCAAAAGCGAAGGACTGATCCACGAGTCAGCGCCCACGCCGGGCTGAGGCGTGAAGATCCGGTGAAGTGACCTCAAAAAAGGCCCCGCCAACCGGCGGGGCCTCTTGCTGATACCGTCATGGCCAGTCGACAGCCTATTCGTCGGTCGCACCCAGATGGGCCAAGCGGCTGCGCCGGGTGCCGCGCAGCGGACGAATGCGCGAGAGACGCTGACGTACGGTGGTGTCAGCGCCCGAGTTGACCACGACCCGCTGCTCGCGCGGCGCTTCGGTGGCACCGCGATGGAGTTCGAGACTCAGCAGACCGTTGGCCAGTCGTGCCCGGCGCACGCTGATGTGGTCATCCAGCCGGAAGGCGAGTTCGAACGGCTGACGCTCGATACCGCGATAAAGCCGGATGGCCGAGCGGTCGCGCCGGTCATCCTCGGGCCGGGAGCTGATGGTCAGCACATGCTCCTCGACCCGGATCGACAGATCCCGGCCGCTCAGTCCGGTGGCGGGGACGGTCAGCCGGTAGTCGTTGTCGCTGTCCTGCTCGATATCGCAGGGCAGCGGCCCCGGGGCCTCACCGCGACGGGCGGCAGCGATGGGGTCAGGCAGGGGCGTGGCAGTACCGTTTTCGGACAGCGATGGAGTAAAAGCAAGCGATGCCATGAGAGACCTCTTGAGTCGGAATGCGGGTCCGGTTCATCGATTGCCTGCTTGACCGTGCGGCATCGGTCAGCAGCGCGCCGGATAACCCGTGGCGGTTATCCGCTTGCCGTGGCGTATTGCGCTGTTGCCGGAGGTGATCCTGTCGCTGACGTCACACAACCTCAGTTCGGGGATGCACTGCGCTGCGCTGACGGTAATGGCAGGCAGATCAGGGATTACCCTTGATATTTCCCCAGTATAGTGCCCGGGCCGTGGTATGGAAAGTTTTTAACCATATTGCAGCGATTATCGCAGTCGATTGGTCTGGCATAACAGCCTGTTTGCCATATGATCCACTGTTCATGGCGGCAAGGGCCCGTCGATGGATCGGGCATGCAAAAGGCCCCGCCGTTGCCGACGGGGCCTCGCTTGCTGCCGATGTTACCCGGCTGCAGTCGCAGAGCGGCAGTGACCGGCCCGCTTGCCGGCACCGGTCATGTGCCGTTCGCCTCAGGCAGTGGCAGCCGTCTCGCTGGGGCTGGTACTGCCCTGCACCTCGAGCGAATCCGACGAGCGCTCGCTGAGCTGCTCTGTGTCGCTACCGTTGATCGGAATCTGGCGAGCACGCTGCTGCTCGGGCACCAGCCGCAGCAGGTCGATCATCAGCAGGCCGTTCTCGAAGCGGGCGCCGCGGATATCGATGTTCTCGTCAAGGCGGAACGAGAGCCGGAACGCACGCCTGGCGATGCCGCGATGCAGATAAGTGACCGGGCTCTGTTCGCCGGCGTTGACCCCCTCGGTGCCGGCGCCGTCATTCTCCCGGCCGCCGCTGACGGTCAGCAGGCGGTTCTCGACATCGACGGCCAGCTCCGACTCGCTGAAGCCGGCCGCGGCGATCACGATGCGGTAGTCGTTGTCGCCGTGCTTTTCGACGTTGTAGGGCGGGTAGCTCGGCACGTCATTGTGCATGGCATATTCGAACAGATCGTTGAGCCGGTCGAAGCCGATGCTGCGACGAAAGAGCGGGCTCAGTGACATGGTGGACATGATAAACCTCCCGAAATATCAGCGAAGTTCTACATGCGCCGACCCGCTGACGCGGCGTTCGGCGGTCTCCGGCGAAGTCCCGGTCGGGCACTTTCATCCGCGACGTTATGTTAAATAGGGTCGCGGAAACCGGATTCAAGCGCGCCCGGCAAAAAATTTTCCGGGCGAGTCGGTCACCGTCGAGCGGGGCACAAGAGCGTCCCGGTGCCTTGGCACCGGGACCGGGATCACCCCGCCTCGGTAGGGGGGTTGTGGGTCTGCAGACTGGCCGGCAGGCGGGAGGGGCGGCCGGTCAGCCAGCTGTCGATATGGCGGGCGGCGTCGCGTCCCTCGCCGATCGCCCAGACCACCAGCGACTGCCCGCGGCGGGCGTCACCGGTGGCAAAGATGCCTTCCCGTGAGGTCATCATGGTGTCATCGGTCACGAAGGTGCCCTGGCGGGTCAGCGCCAGACCGCTGGCAGCGAAATCGTTCGCTTCCGGGCCGGTAAAGCCGATCGCGATCAGCACCAGGTCTGCCGCGAGGCGGACACCGGCCTCGGTGACGGTACGATCGACGCGCCGGCCGTGCTCGTCCAGTGTCCACTCGACCCGATCGGCCAGCAGGACATCCACCCGGCCATCATTGTCCTCGTCGAGAAAGGCGGTCACATCCAGCGAAAAGGCCTCTTCGCCGCCCTCGTCGATGGCATAGGTGCGCTTGTAGGTTTTCGGCTGCAGCGGCCAGGGGTTGTCCGCCGGTCGCTCGCCGGGGGCCCGGGCGCGCACGCTGACCTGCACCACGCTGGCCGCGCCCTGGCGGTGCGCGGTAGCCACGCAGTCGGCCCCGGTATCGCCGCCGCCGAGTACCACCACATGGCGATCGCGGGCGTGGTTGGTGTCGTCATCCGAGCCGCGGCCGCCCGCCTGGCGGCGGTTCTCGGCGGTCAGGTAGTCCATGCCGAAGTGGATGCCGGCCAGCTCGCGCCCGGGCAGTTCGACATTGCGGTGCTCGAGCGCGCCGATCGCCAGGCAGACGGCATCGAAGCGCTCGTTGAGCCGGGCCAGATCGGGATCGACGCCGATCCGGGCGCCGGTGTGAAACTCGATGCCCTCGGCCTCGAGCTGGCCGACCCGGCGGGCGACCTGATACTTGGCGAACTTGAAATCGGGAATGCCGCGGCTCATCAGCCCGCCGATGGCGTCGTTGCGCTCGAAGACGCTGACCCGATGACCGGCCCGGTTGAGCTGCTGGGCGCAGGCCAGCCCGGCCGGGCCGCTGCCGATCACGGCTACGCTCCGGCCGCTGCGTCGGGTCGGTGGCTGGGGCGTGATCCAGCCCATCTCCCAGCCCCGGTCGACGATGGCGCGCTCGATATCCTTGATGGTCACCGGGTCGGCATTATAGGCCAGCGTGCAGGCCGGTTCGCAGGGCGCCGGGCAGGTGTAGCCGGTAAATTCGGGAAAGTTGTTGGTGGCGTGCAGCCGATCCAGCGCCTCGCGCCACAGCCCGCGATAAACCAGATCGTTCCATTCCGGGATCAGGTTGCCGATCGGGCAGCCGCCCATGCAGGCCGGCACCCCGCAGTCCATGCAGCGCTCGCCCTGCTCGCGCAGCTGATCCTCCTGCCACACCGGTGCGTAGATCTCCTGATAGTCCTGTACCCGCTCGTCGGGCGGACGCTTGCCGATCGGCTGACGTTCGTGTTTCAGAAAGCCGTTGGGGTGTCGTTCGGTCATGCCGCAGCCTCTTGGGCAGGCGCCGGTAGTGCCGTGCGGATGTCGCGGCCGTCGCGCAGGTTGTTGGCGACCACCTGGGCATAGTCATCGGCCACCACCTTGCGAAAGCGGTGCCGGGCATTGTCCCAGTCATCCAGCAGGGCCCGGGCGCGCTGACTGCCGGTGTAGACATGGTGGTTGTGCAGCAGCCGCTGCACCAGCGCGATATCGCGCTCCTCTTCCAGCGGGTGGGCGCTGACCAGGGTCGGATTGAGATGAGCGTCGAGTCGCTCGTGCTCGTCGAACACATAGGCCTCGCCGCCGCTCATGCCGGCGCCGAAGTTGCGTCCGCAGTCGCCCAGGATGACCGCCACGCCACCGGTCATGTATTCGCAGCCGTGATCGCCGACACCCTCGACCACCGTGAGGGCGCCGGAGTTGCGTACGCAGAAGCGCTCGCCGGCCATGCCGTTGAAGTACGCCTGGCCACTGGTGGCGCCGAACAGCGCCACGTTGCCGATGATGACGTTGCCCGCGGCGCTGTACCCCGCCGCCGGTACCCGCACACTCAATCGGCCGCCGGAGAGTCCCTTGCCGACATAGTCGTTGGCATCGCCGGCAAGATGCAGGCTGATGCCGCGAACGAGAAAGGCACCGAAGCTCTGCCCGGCGGTGCCGGTGAGATCAACATGAAGGGTGTCCTCGGGCAGCCCGTCGGGGTGGCGCCGGACCACCGTTGAGGAGAGCAGCGTGCCCACGCTGCGGTCGCGATTGACCACCCGGGCGCTGAGACGCAACGCCTCGCCGTAATCGAGCGCCGGCGCTGCCCGCTGGATCAGCTGATTGTCGAGCTTCTCGTCGAGCTGATGATGCTGCTCGCGGCAGTGATAGGGCGTGTCATCGCTCTGTTCGCGGTGCAGCAGGGCCGACAGGTCCGGGCTGAGCCCGCGCGGGTGGTGGAAGTCGCGCTGTTTCAGGCGATCGCAGCGACCGATCATCTCGTGCACCGTGGCGAAGCCCAGCTCGGCCATCAGCTCGCGCAGCTCCTCGGCGACGAAGCGCAGATAGGTGATGATGTGCTCCGGCGCACCGGCAAACCTGGCTCGCAGCTCCGGATCCTGGGTCGCCACGCCCACCGAACAGGTATTGCAGTGGCACTTGCGCAGCATCAGACAGCCCACTACCACCATCGGCGCGGTGCCGAAACCGAACTCCTCGGCGCCCAGCAGGGCGGCAATCGCCACGTCACGGCCGGTCTTGATGCCGCCGTCGGTGCGCAGCCTGATCCGCGAGCGCAGCCGGTTGGCCATCAGCGCCTGGTGGGTTTCGGCCAGGCCCAGCTCCCATGGCGTGCCGGTGTGCTTGATCGAGGTCTTCTTCGAGGCCCCGGTACCGCCGGAGTCGCCCGAGATCAGAATGGCTTCGGCGCGCCCCTTGGCCACCCCGGCGGCGATGGTGCCGACGTTGGCCTTCGAGACCAGCTTGACGTGAATCTCGGCCTCGGGGTTGGCGCACTTGAGATCATGGATCAGCTGGGCGAGATCCTCGATCGAGTAGATATCGTGGTGCGGCGGCGGCGAGATCAGCCCCACGCCGGGGACGGTGAAGCGCACCTCGGCGATCTCCTCGCCGACCTTGCCGCCGGGCAGTTCGCCACCCTCACCGGGTTTGGAACCCTGGGCCATCTTGATCTCGATCTGGCGCGCTGAAGCCAGATACTGTGCGGTGACGCCGAAACGCCCCGAGGCGCACTGCTTCATCGAGTTCTCGGCCTCGGTGCCGAAGCGCTCCACCTGCTCGCCGCCTTCGCCGCTGCCGGACTTGCCGCCGATCCGGTTCATGGCGATCGCCATCGCCTCGTGCGCCTCGCGCGACAGCGCACCGAACGACATCGAGCCGGTGGCGAAGCGCGTCAGGATCGACGCCACCGGCTCTACCTGCTCGAGTGGAATCGAGCGCGCCGGGTCGATGTCGAAATCGAGCAGCCCGCGCAGGGTCTGCAGCTGCCAGGCCTGGTCGTTGATGGTGTCGGCGAAGCGCCGGTAGCTGGCGGCGTCGTTTTCGCGTGCGGCGTGCTGGAGAAAGCCGATCGAGCTCGGATTCCACTGGTGCAGCTCACCATCGCGCCGCCAGTAGAAGTCGCCCCCCTGGCGGAGCGGCAGGTTGCCGGCGATGCGATCGCTGAAGGCGATGGCGTGCTGCTCCTCGCACTCGTGCTCGATGGTGGCCAGGCCCACCCCCGGAATGTGAGCGGTGGTACCGGGGAACCAGGCATCGACAAAGGCCTGGTCGAGACCGATCGCCTCGAAGATCTGGGCGCCCTTGTAACCCTCCAGGGTGGAAATGCCCATCTTCGACATCACCTTGAGCAGCCCATCCTCCAGCGCCTCGCGATAGCGCTGCTCGAGGGTGGCATCGTCGCCTTCGATGAAACGGGCATCGCGTAGCGCACTGATGCTCTCGTAGCCCAGCCAGGGATAAAGGGCATCGATGCCGTAGCCGACCAGGGTGGCGATATGGTGCACCGCAAAGGCTTCGCCGGTTGCCATGATCAGCGAGGCCCGACTGCGCTTGCCGACCCGGGTAAGACGATGGTGCAGCGCGCCGGCGAGCAGCAGTGAGGGGACCGCCGCGCGCTCGGCATTCACGTTGCGATCATCGAGGACCACCAGGCTGACGCCGTCATCGATGGCGGCTTCGGCCTCGCCACGAATGCGTTCGAGCGCCTGTTCCAGCCCGCTGCCGGGGGGATAGGTGGTGTCGATCTGGCGGGCCTGCAGGCCGGGTCGGTCGAGCCGGCGCAGTGTCTGCCAGCCGCGATGATCGAGGATCGGCCCTGCGAGCCGGATGCGTCGGCAGTGTTCGGGTGTCTGCTCCAGCAGGTCGCGCTGGGCGCCCAGATGTGCGCCCAGCGAGGTCACCAGTGATTCGCGCAGATAGTCCAGCGGCGGGTTGGTCACCTGGGCAAATTGCTGGATGAAGTAGTTGTACAGCGGCCTGCGCTGGGCAGAGAGCACCGCCACCGGGGTGTCGTTGCCCATCGCGCCGAGCGGATCCTTGCCCTCGTCGGCCATCGGCGCCAGCAGCACCCGCAGCCCTTCCTGGGTATAGCCGAAGGCGCACTGCAGGGTGCCGACATCCTCGCCTTCGCGAGGCTCGGGCGATGCGGTCGCCGTGTCGGCGGCCAGCTCATCCAGCGTCAGGCGTTCGCGTGCCAGCCACTCGCCCCACGGCCGGGCGTGGGTGAGCTGATCGAAGATCTCCGCTTCCGGCACCAGTCGCCCGGCGGCGGTATCGGCCAGCAGCATCTGCCCCGGCCGCAGCCGGTGCTGGCTGCGGATCTCCTCGAACGGCGTCTCCAGGGTGCCGGTCTCGCTGGCCATGATCAGCTGATCGTCGGTCAGGCTGTAGCGGCACGGACGCAGGCCGTTGCGGTCGAGCACGGCGCCGACCCGCTCGCCATCGGTGGCGACCACCAGCGCCGGACCGTCCCAGGGTTCGATCAGACAGCTGTGGTAGTCGTAGAAATCGCGCCGCGCCTGTTCCATGTCGGCGTTCTGCTCCCACGCCTCGGGAATCAGCATGCGCAGGGCATGGGGCATCGAGCGCCCGCCGACCATCAGCAGTTCCAGCACGTGATCGAAGTCGGCGGAGTCGCTCTGACCCTCCTCGGCGAGTACCGGCAGGATGCGGTCGATGGCGCCTTCCAGCCGCCCGCCGGCGAGCGAGCCCTCGCGGGCGCGCATCCAGTTGATGTTGCCGCGCAGGGTATTGAACTCGCCGTTGTGTACCACGCAGCGATAGGGATGGGCGAGATCCCACGCCTCCAGCGTATTGGTGGAGAAGCGCGAGTGTACCAGTGCCAGCGCGCTCTCCACGCGCTCATCGGAGAGATCGGGGTAGTACTCGACCAGCTGGCTGCAGGTCAGCATGCCCTTGTAGACCAGGGTGCGCCGGTCGAGGCTGCAGATGTAGAAAAGCTCGGTACCGCTGCCTTCCAGTCCCCGCTCGCGGGCCTCGTTCTGGATATGACAGCGCAGCACGTAGAGCGCCACATCGAGAGCCTCGGGTGCCAGCGGCGATTCCGGCACCGCGAACAGCTGCATCACTACCGGTTCAACGGCGCGCGCCGTTCGGCCGATGCGCTCGCCTGCGGTGGGGACCCGGCGCCAGTGGTGGAGGCGAAATCCCTCCTCCCCGGCGACCCGTTCGATCAGCTCGATCAGCTGCCCGCGGCGCTCGTCATGCTGGGGCAGAAACAGCTGACCGACGCCGTAGCCGTCTGCCTCCGGCAGCGCGTCGATGGTGGCCGCGAAGAAGCGGTGGGGCTTCTGCAGCAGGATGCCGGCGCCGTCACCGGTGCTTTCGTCGGCGCCACGGGCGCCGCGATGGTCCAGGTTATGCAGGACGCGCAGGGCGTCCTCGATCAGGCCATGGCTCTTTTCGCCCCGCAGGTTGACCACGGTACCCACCCCGCAGTGGGCATGGCCGGCACGCGGATCAAACAGACTCTGCGTGCTGCGATTCTCCTCGTGCGTCATTGGCGAGCTCCCGCCAGTTCCGGTCACATTGTTTTCAGCATAGAACAGCACTCCGGGCCTGACAGGGGGTATAAGCGACAGCTGAAGTCAGGCCTGGCATGCCACCCGCACCTGCAGGGAGGGTGCTAGCGTGGGGAGTATCGCGATCCCTCGAGGAGTCCTGTCCATGCGTGCTGTCCTGCTTGCCGCTTCCCTGAGCCTGCTGCTGACCCCTGCCTTTGCCGCCCGCGGTGCGCCGGTGGAGACCCCGCCCCCCAATGCGCCCGATCAGCAGCCCGCCTTCCCCGGTCAGACCCGGGCGCCTGCCATGCAGTCGGCGGTCGAACTGCAGACCGAGGTGGTAGCCGAGGGCCTTGTCCACCCCTGGGGGATGGCGTTTCTGCCCGAGGGCGGCATGCTGGTGACCGAACGGCCGGGTCGACTGCGGCTGATCACGGCCGATGGCACCGTCTCCGAGCCGATTGCGGGGGTGCCCGAGGTCGATGCGCGCGGCCAGGGTGGACTGCTCGATGTCGCGCTCGACCCCGGGTTTGCCGAGAACCGCCGGCTCTATCTGAGCTATGCCGAGCCGCGCGAGCATGGCAGGAACGGTACGGCAGTGGCACGGGCCACACTCTCCGCCGACGGCAGCCGGCTGAGCGAGGTGCAGCCGATCTTTCGCCAGCAGCCCGACTGGGACTCCACCAGGCACTTCGGTTCCCGGGTCATCCCCGACGGCGAGGGCCATCTGTTCATCACCCTTGGCGAGCGTTCGCTGCCCGAGCCGCGTCAGCAGGCGCAGTCGCTCGAGAGCGAACTGGGCAAGGTGGTGCGCATCAATCGCGATGGCTCGAGTCCCGACGATAACCCCTTTGTTGGTCGCGACGATGCCCGCCCGACGATCTGGTCCTACGGTCATCGCAACATCCAGGGGGCGGCGCTGCATCCCGACAGCGGGGCGCTCTGGACCATCGAGCATGGCCCGCGTGGGGGCGATGAGCTCAACCGGCCGGCAGCGGGGCACAACTACGGCTGGCCGGTGATTACCTATGGCGAGGATTATTCCGGTGCGCCGATCGGCGAGGGCATCACGCAGCACGAGGGGATGGAACAGCCGATCTACTACTGGGACCCGGTGATCGCGCCCGGCGGCATGACCTTCTATACCGGCAATCGCTTTGCAAAGTGGCAGGGCAATCTGCTGATCGCCTCGCTCAGCCCCGGTGGCGTGGTGCGCCTGGCGCTCGATGGTGAACGGGTCAGCGGTGAGGAGCGGCTGCTGGAGGAGCTCGGCCGGGTTCGCGATGTCGCCCGGGGGCCGGATGGCGCGCTCTGGGTGCTGACCGACCAGCGCGATGGCCGGCTGATTCGGGTCACGCCCGAATCGTCCTGAGCATGACTCAGTCGTCGATGGTTACCGTGATCTGCTCACCAGCGAAGGCCAGCCGCTCCCGGATATCAGCGACGAACGCAAAGGGCGTCTCGTAGCTCCAGGCGATATCCGTGCCCTCGTGATCGGCAAGATAGCGGGCGTGGCCCTTGAACGGGCAGAAGGTGGCGGTGGCCGAACCCGAAAGGCGGGAGAGTTCAACGTCTTCACGCGGTAGATACTGCCGGGGTGGATAGTCCGTCTCGCGCAGTTCGATGGCGCGGCGGCTGTCAGCGAGCAGCACCTCACCGAGCCAGACGCGAACGCGTCGGTTATGCGGGTGTAGCGTGATACGTCCTTCGGGATTGTGGATCATGCTGCCATGCTCCGGTTGGTGTCAGCAGACGTGTGTCCTGCGAGCATCGCGGCCCTGCTCGCAGGACACAAGCGTTCATCCCCACAGCCGTTGCGAGGCCAGCGCGGCACCCTCGCTGAGTGCGCCCAGCTTGGCCCAGGCGACATCGGGGGCCACGAACTCGTAACTGGCAAAGGTGCCGAAGCCGCAGTCGGTGCCGGCAATGATCCGCTCGCGGTCACCGACGGCGTCGGCCGCGGCGCAGAGGCGATTGGCAACCACCTCGGGGTGTTCGAGATAGTTGGTGGTGACATCGATGACGCCGGGAATCAGCAGCATGTGCTCGGGCAGTGGATGCGTGCGAAAGGAGACACTCTCGTGCTCGTGACGCGGGTTGCCGAGCGGAATGCTGAGCGCCCCGACTTGCGCCTGATAAAGCAGCGGCAGCAGTTCGGCGACCGGCACATCATCCTGGTGCGGCCCCTGCCAGTTGCCCCAGCAGACGTGCAGGCGCACCTTCTCCGGCGGAATGTCGGCGAGTGCCAGATTGATCGCCTCGACATGCAGTTCGACCCGTTCGAGAAAGCTCCCCAGCGGCTGGTCACCGAACATGATCACCCGCTCCATGGCCAGATCGGGCGCGTCGAGCTGCAGCAGATGGCCCGCCGCAATGATGGCGTCATACTCCTTTTTCATCTCCCGGGCGACCGCCAGTACATAGTCGCGATCGGTGGGGTAATCCGGATTGTCGGCAGCACGCAGCATGGTGGTGGTGACCACGCCCGGTGAGGCCGCGGTCATGAAGGTTTCCGTCGGCCGGGCGTGTTGCTGCTTCAGGCCATGGTCGAACGCGGCCAGCTCGGCGGAGACACCGGCCAGCGAATCCTCGTAGTGCACCGCCCGCTGCGCCTCGGCAGTATTCCAGACCCGTGCCAGATCCTCCGCGACCCCGATCTGGCGGGCCATGTGGTCGGCATAACCGGGGAAGCGCTGCATGTCCAGTGCCGGCTTGCGGCGCTGTTCGCCGCCGAAGCCGGTCATGCGCTCGATCACGTAGGTGGAAAATCCGACCCGCGGCGCCTCGCCGTCGTTGATGATATCCAGTCCGGCATCGAGCTGATCCCGCACCGCCTGAGCCACCCCCTGCTCGATCTCGCGCGCAAGCGCCGTCTGATCGAACGGTTTGTGCTGTTCGCGCCGGACCAGCAGCTCGGAGAGCGAGCGGGGGCGCGGCAGGCTGCCGGTATGGGTGGTCAGGATGCGGTCGTGGCTGTATTGCATGGGTCATGGCCTGTTGAAAGCGTGAGCGGGGTGCCGACCCTCGGCCGGCTCCCATGAGTGCCTTCAGGATAAGTCTCCGACGTCATCGACACCGTGAAGATCAGCCGGCCGCAACATGAATGAATTTCATGAAAAACCGTGATGGTCATGACACCGGTCGATCAGCCCCGGCCGAGTGCCTGGGTGCTCTCCTCCAGCCAGGCGCGGGCGGCGCCGCTCAGCAGCGGTGAGAGTCGCTCCCAGACCGTGGCGTGGTAGTCGTCCAGCCAGGCGATCTCCTCGCGGGTGAGCAGCGAGCGTTCGATACAGCGGGTATCGATCGGGCAGAGGGTGAGCGTCTCGAACTGCAGGAAGTCACCGAACTCGCTCGCTGCCGCCGGACGGTTGGCGACCAGATTCTCGATGCGAATGCCCCACTGGCCCGGCCGGTAGAGCCCCGGTTCGATCGAGGTGATCATGCCCGGCTGCATCGCGGTCTGGGCCCGGCTGGCCGCCTGCCAGGCGATCACCTGGGGGCCTTCATGGACATTGAGAAAGTAGCCCACGCCGTGGCCGGTGCCGTGACCGTAATCCAGCCCGGCGGCCCACAGTGGCGCGCGGGCGATGGCATCGAGCTGCGGGGCGGGAATGCCGCGCGGGAAGTGCGCCCGCGACAGCGCGATGGTGCCCTTGAGCACCCGGGTGAAGTCGGCACGCTGCTCGGCGGTGATCTCGCCGATCGGCACCACTCGGGTGATGTCGGTAGTGCCGCCGAGGTACTGGGCGCCGGAGTCGATCAGCAGCAGGCCGTTGCCGGTGATCGCCGAGTGCGTCTGCTCGGTGGCGCGGTAGTGCGGCAGGGCCCCGTTGGCGTTGAAGCCGGCAATGGTGGGAAAGCTGCGCGAGACGAAGCCCTCGCGCGCTGCGCGGGCCGCGGTCAGGCGCTCGTCGATGGTCAGCTCGGTCAGCGCCTCGCCCCGTGCCAGGGCGTCATCCAGCCAGGCGAAGAACTCGCACAGCGCCGCGCCGTCCTGGGCCATGAAGTGGCGCACATGCTCGAGATCGGCCTCGGACTTGCGCCCCTTGGCCAGGCTGGTGGGCTGATACGCCTCGACCGGCGCCACCCCGTCGGGCAGTGCCCGGGTCAGCGCCAGGGTGACCCGGTCGGGGTCGAACAGCACCCGGGTATCGCGTGTCAGGGCGGCGATGTAGTCGCCCGTCGCCTGATAGTCGGCCACCTCGATGCCATCGTCGATCAGCGCCCGGCGCAGCGGCTCGTCGAGCTTGCCGGGGGCGATGAACAGGGTGGCGCGGTCGCGGCCGATCACCATGTGGGCGAGAAACACCGGGTTGTAGTCGACATCGGCACCGCGCAGATTGGTCAGCCAGGCGATGTCATCGAGCGTGGAGAGCAGGTGCCAGTCGGCACCGTGGTCGCGCATCGCCTCGCGCAGTGCGGCGAGCCGGTCGCGCCGGCGGGTACCGACGTACGCCTCGGGATGGGCGTAGACCGGCGCCTGCGGCAGCGCCGGACGATCCGGCCAGATCTCGTCGAGCAGGTCGTGATCGGTGCGCAGGGTGATGCCGTGCTCGCCCAGCGTCGCCTCCAGCTGGCGGGCGCTGGTCAGCGAGACCACGGCGGCGTCGCAGCCGACCGTGGCGCCGCGTGCCAGTTCACCGGCCAGCCAGCGGATCGGCGCCTGCGCCTGGCCGGGCTGCAGCTTCATCAGCTCAATGCCGCTGCCGGCCAGCTGCGCTTCGGCCTGTACCCAGTAGCGACTATCGACCCACAGGCCGGCGGCGTGTTGCGTCACCACCAGGGTGCCGACCGAACCGTCGAAGCCGGAAAGCCAGGCGCGCCCCTGCCAGTGCTCGGGCAGGTACTCCGAGAGATGGGGGTCCGAGGAAGGGATCCACCAGCCATCGAAGCCATGCGCCTGCATGGCGGTGCGCAGGGCGGCGAGGCGTTCGGCGGGGGTCGCGGGCGTCTCGGTCTGGGGCATGTCGCTCGGCTCCGGTGGTTCAGTGATGGGCGTTCGATGACGAGGTGGTTGCACCGTGCTGCACGGCAGCCGGATCAACGATCGGATTGCCCTTCAGCATACGCCGGATCGGCCGGATCAGCAGTGTCAGGATCAGCGCACAGATCAAAAGCGCCACCGCGCAGCGTCCGAACAGCTCGGGCAGCTGGCCCAGTTCATCGGCATTGACGTGCCCGCCGATCAGTCCGGCGACCAGATTGCCCAGTGCCGAGGCGGTGAACCACAGCCCCATCACCTGACCGCGCATCTGCCGCGGTGCCAGGGCGCTCATGGTCGACAGTCCCACCGGACTCAGACAGAGCTCGCCGAGGGTCAGCAGCAGCAGGCTGAGGGTGATCCAGCCGGCACTCACCGCGCCACCGCTGCTCAGTACCCGTTCGGCGGCCAGCATCATCAGGCCGAAGCCGCCGGCGGCCAGCAGCAGGCCGATCACGAACTTGGCGGGGCTGCCGGGCTCCCGGCCGCGTCGTCCCAGCGCCGGCCACAGCCAGCCGAACAGCGGGCCGAACAGGATGATGAACAGCGGATTGAAGGACTGGAACCAGACCGTGGGCATCTCCCAGCCGAACAGCGTGCGGTCGGTATAGTCGCGGGCGAACAGGTTATAGGAGGTGGGCTGTTGCTCGAACGAGGCCCAGAAGCAGGCGGCCGCCATGATCAGCACGAAACAGACCGCCACCCGGATGCGCTCCTCGCGATCCAGTCCGCTGAAGGCGAACAGATAGACGAAATAGCCCAGCGCACAGACGATGATCACGCTGGTCATGGCCTCGGCGATGGCGACCGGATCGAGACTGATTGCGCCCATGGCGACCAGTGCCACGAAGGCGGCCAGCGCAATCGCCAGCCCGCTGACCCAGTAGCCGACGCCGCGCCGGGCAACGGCGGGGGCGTCCCAGCTGGCAGCGCGGCCGCGCACTTCATCGGCGCGCCGGAGGCCGGGAATGGCCCACAGCCGGAAGATCAGCAGTGCCACCAGCATGCCCAGTCCGCCGATGCCGAAGCCCCAGTGCCAGCCGTACTGGCGCATCAGCAGGCCGGTGAACAGCGGCGCCAGCAGCGCCCCCAGGTTGATGCCCATGTAGAAGATGGCGAAGCCGCCGTCGCGGCGCGCATCGCCCTCGTCATAGAGGGTGCCGACCATCACCGACATGCAGGTCTTGAACAGCCCCGAGCCGAGCACGATGAACAGCAGCCCGATGAAGAACATCGTCGCCCCCCAGGCGGCGGAGAGGGCGATCGACAGATGGCCCAGCGAGATCAGGATCGAGCCGTACCACACCGCGCGGCGCTGGCCCAGCCAGTTGTCGGCCAGCCAGCCGCCGGGCAGGGCAGAGAGATAGATGGCGCCGGCATAGATGCCGACGATGGCCGAGGCGGTATCGCGCGCAAAGCCCAGCCCGCCATCGTGCAGGGTGGCGGCCATGAACAGCACCAGCAGCGGGCGAATGCCGTAGTAGGAGAAGCGCTCCCACATTTCGGTGAAAAACAGCGGCCCCAGTGCGCGGGGGTGCCCGAGAAAGCCCCGGTCCCGGGTGGAGTCGGGGGTGTCGGTGGGAGAGTGCATAAGCGTGTAGCCCTTGTGGTACCAGTCAGTCAGGGGGTGCCTGAAGCATCGGCTGCGTTGGCCTTGTGAGCCGTGGGCGCGCATGATGCCCGAGCCGAGTGACAACGCGCCAGCCTGCCGGAGGTCACGGGGTCGTCACCACCCGGACCATGGTCGCCTTGTGGCGGGCGTGGCACTCTGGTGGGCAGGGAGAACCTTGAGTGTACAGCCGATCGGGAGGCGCAACAGATGGCACGATCCCCCCTGCCGAGCGCGCTGGATGCGGTGCTCGAGCGCTTCACCTTCATGGTGCTCGACGGCGCGCTGGCGACCGAGCTCGAACGCATCGGTTTCGAACTCAATGACGCACTGTGGTCGGCCCGGCTGCTGCGCGAGGCGCCCGAGACCATTACCCGGGTGCACCGCGCCTGGTTCGAGGCCGGCGCGGACTGTGCCATTACCGCCAGCTATCAGGCCTCGCTGGAGGGCTTTCGCCGTCATGGGGTGAGCGAGCAGCAGGCGCTGCGATTGATCCGCCGCTCGGTCGCACTCGCCCGCCGGGCGCGCGATGACTTCCGGCGTGCGCACGCCGATGACTGCCGGCCCCGGCCGCTGGTGGCGGCCTCGGTGGGGCCCTATGGCGCCGCGCTGGCCGATGGCTCCGAGTATCGTGGCGACTACACCGATGATGAGCGGACCCTGCAGGCCTTTCACCGGCCGCGGCTGGCGGCACTCATGAGCGAACGCCCTGATCTGCTGGCGATCGAGACGCTGCCGTCGCTGGGCGAGGCGCGGGCGCTGAGTCGGCTGCTGCCGGAGTTTCCCGGCGCGCGCGCCTGGGTGAGCTTCACGACCCGGGATGCGAGGCATATCAGTGACGGCACGCCGATCCGCGACTGTGCCGCGC
This sequence comes from Kushneria sinocarnis, assembly GCF_003633775.1. Lineage (GTDB taxonomy): Bacteria > Pseudomonadota > Gammaproteobacteria > Pseudomonadales > Halomonadaceae > Kushneria > Kushneria sinocarnis. Next base: position 276,569 of record NZ_RBIN01000005.1, on the reverse strand, counting down.
TGCTTGCCGAGTGTCCGCAGGTGGTGGCGATCGGCGTCAACTGCACCGCGCCGCACCATGTCGGCGAGCTCATCGGCGAAATCCGTGCGGTCAGCGATCGCCCGGTGATCGTCTACCCCAACGCCGGCGAGCACTATGATCCGCACCAGGGTGGCTGGCAGCCGCAGGCGACACCACCGGCCGGCACGTCGCCCTTTGGCGAGCTGGCCCGGCAGTGGCAGGCTGCCGGAGCCGCGATCATCGGTGGCTGCTGTCGCACCACGCCCGAGGATATCCGCGCCATCGCCGCGCAGCGCCGACGCCTCAGGTGAACGGCAGCAGCTGGGTCAGCACGTGGATGGCCAGGCCGATCAGGCCGCCTACCAGGGTGCCGTTGATGCGGATGTACTGCAGATCGTTGCCGACGTTCTTCTCGATCTGTTCGACGATCTCGGCGGTGTCGAGGCTGTCGAGATAGCGCTGGATATAGGCATCGATGCGCGGGCCGTTGCGCTCCACCAGCGCCGGCAGCACGGTTTCGGCCTGCTCGTTGAGCCAGCGCCGGGCGGCCTCGTCCCGGCGCAGCGAGCGGGTGTAGTGCACCAGGAAGTTCTCGAAGTGGCCGCGCATCTCGGAGTCCTCGCGGGCCAGATCGCGCTCGAGCCAGGCCACCATGTCCTCCCAGATCGCGCCCAGATAGCGGGTGAGGCGCTCGTTGTCGAGCAGCTCGTCGCGCAGTCCGTCAAGCTTGCGCGCCAGCCGCTGATCACTGCGGGTGCGCTCGATCAGGGCCTGGAACTGCTCATCGAGGTGGCGGCGCAGCGGGTGCTCGGGGTCGGCGCTGACCTCGCTGATGAGCCGGGCGCTCTGCTCGACGATGCGCTCGTTGACCACCCAGCCGGCCAGCCGGTGAAAGCTGACCTCGCGCCCCATGATGCGCGGGTTGAACAGCTTGAACACGGTATCGGTGATGAAGGTCTTGACCTGCTCCTGGTGCGCCTCGTCTTCCAGCCAGCGCGACAGCTTCGCCAGCGAATCATCGAGCAGCGCCTGATGGCGCCCCTCGGCCGCCAGCACCGACAGGCCGGCACCGAGCATGCGGGCGGTATCCAGCCGGCCCAGATGGTAGCGCAGGGTGTGGGTGAGGAAGTCGCGGGCGGCCTCCTGGCGCAGCGCCGACAGCGAGGCCACGGTAAAGCGGGCGACGCTGGCACTGACCAGGGCGCGGCGATCGGGGCGGTCGAGCCAGTCGATCAGCGCCCCGGCGAGATCGAAGCGGCGTACCGAGTCGCGCACATAGCGCTCGGAGAGGAAGTTCTCGCGAATGAATCCCGAGAGGCTGCGCCCGATGCGCTGGCGGTTGCGCGGGATGATGGCGGTGTGCGGAATCTTCAGCCCCAGCGGATGGCGAAACAGCGCAGTGACGGCAAACCAGTCGGCGATGCCGCCGATCATCGCCGCTTCGGCAAAGGCGGCCAGGTAGCTCATGCCCGGCCAGCGCCCTTCCAGCCAGAGGCTGGTGAGATACAGGATCAGCGCCGCCAGCAGGGAGAGCGTGGCGATCCTTCGACGATTCGGCATGGCGTCCTGCAAGGCAACCTCGATATTGATGGCGAAAGGTGGGTGAAGGCACTCGTCCCGAGGGGCGTCGTCACTCTCCGGCGCGGCATGGCAGCGGGAGAGGGCAGGAGGAGTGACGATATTGTGCCGATTGCGTCATGCAGCTTCCTCATGCATGGATGACAGTGTCTGGCTGATAGGCTGTGATGCTCATCGTTGTGTCGTACCCCGGGACCGCCACTTGCGTGGCCCCGGATCACAACAATAATCCATCGGGCCTGATGCCCGGGTCGTTACGCAGGAGTCCTCCGGTCATGAACCGTCAGCCGGCCATCGTGCTTGCCGCAGGCGCCCTTGTCGCCGTCATCCCCCTGCTGCTGTTCGGTTATTCCTGGAAGCAGTACGATTTCATCTTCCATTTCACTGCCTGGCAGGAGTATGGCCAGGCGATGGCAAATGGCAATCTTCTCCCGATCTGGAGTGATCTGGCCAACTTCGGGCTGGGCGAGCCCCGCTATCTCTTCTATCCGCCGCTCTCCATGATGCTCGGCGGGCTCCTGTCGTGGCTGCTGCCGCCTGCGCTGTTGCCGGGGGCGATGATCTGGCTGCTGACCTGGCTGTGTGCCCTGACCACCTGGCGACTGACGCCGGCCTCGCTGGATCATCGCCGGCGGCTGGTCGTGGCGCTGCTGCCGGCGCTCGGCTTCGGCATGCTCAACAGTGGACTGGTGCGCTATGCCATGGCGGAGATGATGGCGTGTGCGCTGATTCCGCTGCTGCTCTCCTGCTTCATCGGCATGCGCAGCGCGCCCGGCCCGCTCAGCGTGATCCGCTTTGCCGCGATTGCGGCGCTGATGTGGCTGACCAACATGCCGATGTCGATCGCCTCGGCCTATCTGCTGGGTGCGGTCGCGCTCTACTGCTGCCTCCGCGAGGGCTCACCGAAGCTGATGCTGCACTACCTGGTCGGCTATGCGCTGTCCGTGCTGGCAGTGGCCTGGTATCTGATCCCGGCAATGCTGGCCGAGTCGCATATCTCGCCCTCCGCGGTGGGTCCGGAAGGCTTTTCCAGCATGACGCTGCTGGATATCCCGTCGCTGATCGGACGCAACATGGTGGCGCTGGTGATCTCCGCCGTGGCGCTGGTCATCTTTCTGCTGGCACTGAGCCTGCGGCGGCGCCAGCTGGATCAGCGACTGGAAACGGTGGCCGTGGCCGGGGTCGTGGCCATTGCCCTGCAGCTGCCGGGCATGGTGTGGCTGTTCGACAAGCTGCCGATGACGGCCATGGTGGGCTTCTGGTTCCGCTTCTATTTCTTCGTCTCGCTGGCGCTGCCGGTGGTCGCCTTCTGCCTGTTCCGCAGCCGCTGGCTCTACGCCTTCATCGGGCTGGCCTACGCCGTCTTTTATGCCGGCGTGGGGCTTCTGATCCTGCAGCTGAGCCATCAGGAGGGCGCCGATACCGATCTCTATGCGCCCACGGCGGAAGTGCTGCAGCGTCACGCTGAGGGCTTCATCGGCTACCCCGAATACCTCAATTCGGCCACCGACGCCCGGGTCATCAGTCAGCCCTCGCAGCGTCCCGACTGGACCGTGACGGCGCCCGCGGGCTGCACCGGTGAGGTGATCGGGCAGCAGCGCGCCACGCTGCAGGTGGCAACGCACGGCGAGCAGGCCTGTACCCATACGCTGGCGCGCTACGCCTTCCCGTGGTGGCAGCTGCGCATCGACGGGCAGCCGGTGGCCCACGGTCATGATGAGCGCGGCCTGCTGACCGTCGAGGTCCCGCCCGGCGAGCACCGGCTGTCGGCCAGCGTCGAGCGGCCGCTGGGCGTCACCCTGCTGGGCTGGGGTATCAGCCTGGTGACCGTGCTGGGTGCCGGGGTGGTGCTCTGGCGAACCCGTCGGACACGTTAACAAGACGCCGACCCGGCAACTGCCTGCATGGCTGCCGGACTTCCTGCCCGTGACACCGGCAGGGGTCCGGCTGCTTCCCGCCTCGATCGATGCAGTAAAAGGGTCACTGATGCCGATCTTTCATGGCAGCAGCTTGGTGGTGCCATGGCTCTGGGAAATATGATCCAGCCATCGTCTGGTACCGGAAAATCACGCTCTGGTACGTTTTTGCCAGGCAAGCAATCAGGCAGAAAATTCGTTGGCCAGGCAGGTTGACTGATTTCTTGTGCTGTTGCGATTTTCATGAATAAAAGCGCCCTCATGCCGATATCATTGATTGCGAATTCGTTGCTGAAATGGTCGCGAACGCATTCCATGAATCGATAACAAAGAGGGCGAAATGTTCAGGGGACCATGGTTCGGTTTTGCCGGATTTGCACTGCTTGCCGTCATTCCCGTAGTGCTGTTCGGTTACCCATGGGAGCAGTACGATTTCATCTTCCATTTCTCCAGCTGGCAGGATTATGGGCAGGCATTAATGCAGGGTAATCTGCATCCTGCCTGGAGTGAGCAGGCCAATTATGGCCTGGGCTCACCGCGTCATGTCTTTTATCCACCGCTCTCGCTGCTGACGGGCGGGCTGCTGTCGCTGCTGCTGCCGGATCGCATGATCGGCGGGGGCATGATCTGGCTGTTCACCCTGCTGTGCAGCATTACCTGCTGGTATCTGGCACCTCGTCGTCTTGAACGCCGGGAACGTGCCCTGGTGGCGGTGCTGGCGGCCTTCGGTTTCGGCATGATCAATACCGGGCTGATTCGCTTTGCCATGGCGGATATGCTGGCCTGTGCCCTGTTCCCCCTGTTGCTGCTGCAACTGATCCGCATGCGCGAGCGCCGGGCAGGCAGCTTGCCGGGCATGGCGCTGGTAGCTGCCGGGATGTGGCTGGCCGATATTCCGCTGGCCATCGCCTCGGCCTATCTGATGGGCATGGTCACGCTCTACTGCTGTCTGCAGGATCGTTCTCCGCGGCTGCTCTGGCGTTATCTGCTCGCTTATGTGGCCTCGATTGCCCTGGTGGCCTGGTATCTGGTGCCGGCGATGGCAGCCAGATCCTGGATTTCGGAAGCGAATCTGGGTGTTTCCCATCGTTCGCTGCTCGAGGTGAATGATCTGGTCGGAAAAAGCTCGGCCGTACTGCTGATTTCACTGCTGGCACTGGGCGTCTGTCTGCTGGCACTTACCTGGTGGCGGCAGCGTCTGGATGAGCGCAGTGAGGTGCTGGCAGTACTGGGCGTTTCGGCGCTGCTGTTGCAGATGCCGGGCGTGCTGGAACTGTTTTATGCGCTGCCTCTGGCGGATCGGATAGGCTACTGGTTCCGGTTTTTCTTTTTCGTTTCGCTGGCCCTGCCGATGGTGGCTTTTGCCGTTTCAAGGGCGCGCCTTTTGCGTGGCCTGGTGATATTCGCCTACGGTCTTTTTTTCCTTTGTGCCCTCTATTTCATTGCCGGCCAGGGGCCCGCAAGCCAACCGGACAATCCGGATTACTATCAGCCCACCGCCCAGGTACTGAAACGTCATCAGCAGGGCTTTACCGGCTATCCCGAATACATCAACCCGGCGACTGATGCTCAGGTAGTTGCCCGGCCGGCCGAGCGACCCGACAGCACGATCAGCGCGTCCACAGGCTGCCAGGCGACGCTGCAGGGCTCGCAGTTGCAGTCGCTGACGGTTGCTACCCGGTCCGGTCATACATGCACCTATACCCTGGCGCGCTACGCCTTCCCCTGGTGGCAGATCAGGCTGGATGGGCAGGCGCTGTCGCATGGCCATGACGAGAGGGGGCTGCTGACCGTTACCGTGCCCGCGGGCGAGCATAAGCTGGCCATGCAATTTGAGCGTCCACTGCCGCTGGTGCTGTCGGGCTGGGCGATCACGCTGGCTACGCTGCTGATCATGAGCTGGCTGTCGTGGCGTCGGCGTGCGTGGCGGGGCCTTGGCAGTGTCTCGACGCAGTATGATCCGGCACCGGGCTCCACACGGGCCTGATCCCCTGCCGGGGTGATCGCGAGCCAGCCATGCCGGCAATTATCCGCACTGTCGCAAGGTCGGGCGTATCGCCGGGGTGGCGCCGAATGCGGTGCCGTCCCGGCCGACATGAAGCGGGCCTCTTCCGGACGTGTGATGCCGGCGCCTCCTGTCATGTTGCCGCCATGCTTTCGAATGACGCCCCGCCCGGTCTGCGCATGATGCTGATCATGCTCCTGCCGGTCCGAGCAGTCATTCGGAAAAGGCTCCGATTGCCGAGCGGGTAGTTTGCATTGTGCCGATCACGGCCTGCAGGCGAGGCGTGAGTGAATTCGGCCGTGATGCCTGTCATGTTGATTCAGATACGTTCGGCCGTATCCGAGCCGGGTGGCTGGCTGCAATGCAGATGCAGCAGGGCTGCCGTTCGGTGACGGCCGGTTTCAACCCGTTTGACAGCTGCAGGAAAAGGGGCAGCCAATGAATATCCGAAGGGATGCCATCATCCTGAGTCTGGCTGCCCTGGTGCCGCTTGGCATGTTCGTGCTGTTCGGCTACAACGGCAGCGACATCCGGTTCCACTACGCCTCCTGGATGGGGTATGCCGATGCCATCCGCCAGGGTGATCTGCTGCCGGGCTGGGACGGAGGGGCCAATCACGGGCTGGGCTCACCGAGATTCTACTTCTATCCGCCGCTGGCCCATCTGCTGGGCGGCCTGATCGGGGCCGTACTGCCGGTCAGTCTGATCGGCATCGTGTTTGCCTGGGGCTGCCTGCTGCTGTCGGGCTGCTCGATGCATGTGCTGAGCCGTATCTTCGTACCGCCCCGCCAGCGGCTGCTGGCTGCCCTGTTGTACATGGGCAGTTACTATGTGCTCTACATGATCTTCACCCGGTTTGCAGCCGGTTCCATGCTGCTCAACGGGCTGATGCCACTGACCCTCTACTGCTTCATCCGGCTGATGAGGGAAAGGGCGCCGGGGGCGCTCGCCGGTCTGGCAGGGCTGCTGGCGGCCGGCTGGGCGACGGATGTTCCCGTGTCGATTGCGTGTGCCTACCTGCTGGGCGTTACGGCCGTGGTGACAGCGCTGCGCCAGCGCGCTCCCGGAGCACTGGTATGGTACTGCCTGGCCCAGCTGATCGCGATTCTGCTGGTGTCGTGGTATCTGGTGCCGGCCTTTCTGGCATCAGGCTATATTGCCTCGACCGATTATCTCTATTACGGCTATACCCCCTTGCTGCTCTTCTCGCTCGAGTGGCTGTCGAACATCAGTGCCGATGATCTGATTCACCTGCTGCTGTTCGGCTGTACGGCGGGCGGGCTGATCGTCTGCGGCTACTTCGTGGTGCGCGAGCGCCGCCGGATCGCGGAGAGTGTGGCGTGGCAGATCATGATCACCACCGGGGCGATCTTCTTTCTGCTGCAGCTGCCCGGCACCCGCTTCATCTGGGAGTGGGTGCCGATGTTCCGGATCATCGGTTTCAATGCCAGGTTTCATGTGTTCCTGGCCGTGCTGCTCTGCCTGATGGCGACCGTACTGGCACAGGGGCGGTGGCGCTATCCGGTATATGGCTGCTGGGCGCTGCTGTTTCTGGTCATCGTTGCCGGTGCCGGCGTGCTCGGCTACAAGGCCGAGGCCCGCGGTGAGCACTACCTCGTACATCGCACGGCAGGCCTTGCAGAGCTGCATGACGATCATCCGGGGGTGCTCGAGTATCTGTCGCCGGCGGTGGTGGCACGATTTGACGATGGCACCGATTTCACGCCCATCTACGCGGGCGTCAGCAGACAGGCCCGGGAGCTGACGCAGCGGGCAACCGCCGTGCCTGCCGACTGCCGGGTGGCCATCAATAGCTGGGAGGCCGCGCGCAAGCAGCTGGTGGTCGATGCGCCGGACGCCTGCACGGTCACCCTGCGCCACTTCTACTTTCCGTACTGGACGCTGCAGGTGGATGGCCGGGCAGCCGAACCGGGGCGCAATCCGGCCGGGCTCATGACCTTCCGGGTCGATGCCGGTCATCACGAGGTGACCCTGGCGTTCCGCACCCCGGCCCGCAACCTGTGGATCGGGCTGAGCGGTATCGTGGCCGGCCTGTTGCTGCTGGGTGTCAGCCTGCGGGCGCTGCGTTCGCACCGGGCCACAAGGGCGCATCATGCCGCCCCTTGAGGATGAAACCATCCCGAGGCTTGCGTTTCACGATGAGCGCGGCAGAATCGAGGACCATTTCCACGCTTTCGCTTTCCGGAGATTTTCATGGCTGATGCTACCGCCATCGTGACGACCGAGTCCGGCAGTCGTCTGATCAACCGGCTCTGCAGGCACTGGTCACATCGCTTCGAGGTCGAGCATGACGACTCGCACGGCCACGTCGATTTCGGCGAGTCGCAGTGCTCGATGAGTGCCCATCCCGAACAGCTGGTGATTACCGTGCATGCCGGCGAGGAGGAGCTCGAAGGCATGCAGAACGTGGTCGCCGAGCATCTGCAACGCATGGCCGGCGAAGAGCGGCTGGAGGTCATCTGGCGCTGACAGTGGCACCGCATGATCGCGCAGCACTGGTAATCGCGCTCGGAATGCCCTATGTTAGCCTCCTCTTCGCACAGGGCGATGCGAGGCAGTGAACGTCGTTGCCGCAGCGCACGCGCCCGTCCTTCGAATCCCCCATGCAGTCCGTGACCGCTGGGCGCCGGCGAAGAGGCGCCGTTCGGCTTGCCGGCTGCTGCGAGAAGCTCACTGATGTCCTTTTCCGAACTCGGGCTGGCGCCCGAGCTGCTGCGTGCCGTCGAGGCCGCCGGCTACCATACTCCTTCCCCCATTCAGGCGAAGGCCATTCCGGCCTGTCTCGAGGGGCGCGATGTCCTCGCTGCCGCCCAGACCGGCACCGGCAAGACCGCCGGTTTCACCCTGCCGATCCTGCAGCGCCTCTCCCGCCAGCCGGTTGACGGCCGGCGCCCGGTGCGGGCGCTGATCCTCACGCCCACCCGCGAGCTGGCCGCCCAGGTGCATGACTCCGTCGAGAAATACGGCGCGGCCCTGTCGCCGCGGCTGGAGAGCGACGTGGTCTATGGCGGGGTCAAGATCAATCCGCAGATCAATCGCCTGCGCGAGGGCGTGGATATCCTCGTGGCCTGCCCGGGGCGGCTGCTGGATCTGGTCTCCCAGAAGGCCGTGCGGCTCGATCAGGTCGAGACGCTGGTGCTCGATGAAGCCGACCGCATGCTCGACATGGGCTTCATCCATGACATCCGCAAGATCCTGAAGCTGGTGCCGCAGCAGCGCCAGACCCTTTTGTTCTCGGCCACCTTCTCCAGCGAGATCCGCCAGCTGGCGGACAAGCTGCTGCATGAGCCGGTCAGCATCGATGTGGCACCGCGCAATACGGCGGCCGAAACGGTCGAGCAGTCGGTCTACAAGGTCGACAAGCCGTCGAAGACCGCGCTGCTGGTGCACCTGATCCGCCAGCAGCAGCTCGAGCAGGCGCTGGTGTTCACGGCCACCAAGCACATGGCCAACCGGGTGACGAAGAACCTGCAGAAGGCCGGCATCACCGCGGCGGCGATTCACGGCAACAAGAGCCAGAATGCCCGGACCTCGGCGCTCAACGGCTTCAAGTCGGGCGAGGTGCGCATCCTGGTGGCGACCGATGTCGCGGCCCGCGGTATCGATATCGCCCATCTGCCCCACGTCATCAACTTCGAGCTGCCGAATGTGCCGGCGGACTATGTCCACCGCATCGGTCGCACCGGCCGGGCCGGCGCCAGCGGCAGCGCGATGTCGCTGGTGGCGCCGGACGAGCGCGACCAGCTCAAGGGCATCGAGCGGCTGATCGGCAAGCCGGTTCCGGTGCACGAGAGCGAGGACTTCGACGCCCGCGCGGTACAGGAAGAGCTGACCAGCGCCGGCGGTCAGACCGAGGACCCGGGCCCGCCCGGTCAGCAGCGCAAAAACCGGCCGGGCGGTGGTCAGCGTCGGCAGCGCGCCGGCGACCAGGGCGGTCGTCAGCAGGGCAATCGCAGCCAGGGCAACAGCGAGCAGCCCCGGCGCGAGGGCGAGCGTCCGGCCCGGCGTCGCCGGCGTGGCGGACGTGGCCGCAGTGGCGGCGGCAACCACGCCTCCTCCGGCAACAGCTGACCCCCGATGGGGGATTCGGGCATGCAGCCAGCGCGACAAACGACTACGGTTAAGCTCAGTTCGTTGTCTACTGACCAATCCCCGCAGGCTGCATGCTGCTATCCGGAATCGAAACCATGTCGCGACGCTCCGCGCGTGCCGTGAGGCGTGGATTACGCTGGCTGCTCAGGGTGGCCGTGCGACCGATGAAGTCGGAACGCGCCCACGGCGGGCGCGTCATTCACTCCTACCGCGGCTATGGGTCGCGCACCGAAGTCTTTCTGATCGGTCGGGTCTTCCGTCAGCCCGGCCTCAACCTGCCCACCCGTCAGGATTCGCTGGCCAGTGACCTGGTCGATCTGGTACGGCGTACCATCCGCTGGGGCATTCATGATGTCGAGGTCGAAATCCGGGTGGATGAGACCCGGCGCGTGGTGACCACTGACCGTTACGGCTACTTTCATGCCAACATCCGCCTCGATGAGCCCCTGTCGCGCGACCGGATCTGGCACCGGGCCGACTTCCGGCTGCTGACCGGCACGGCCGATCCCGACAGCCGACGGGCCCGTGCGACCGCGGGGGCGACCGCCAGTGCCGACATCTATGTGCCGCCGCCCGATGTCGATCGGGTGGTGATCAGCGATATCGACGATACCGTGATGCATACCGGGGTCGCCAACAAGCTGACCATGTTCTATCGGCTGTTCTTCGAGAAGGCCGAGCGGCGCACGGCCTTTCCCGGCGTGGCGACCTTCTACCAGGGCCTGTTCGCGGGCGCCGACGGTCAGCGCCAGCGGCCGATGCTGTACGTCTCCCGGGGCCCCTGGAGCATCTATGAGGTGCTCGAGACCTTCTTTCAGATCAACCGCATCCCGGTCGGTCCGATCCTGTTCCTGCGCGAGTGGGGGCTGACCCTGCAGCATCCGCTGCCGCAGAAGGCCGAGGATCACAAGCAGACGCTGATCGAGAAGATGCTTGCCCTCTACGACGACATGCCGTTCGTGCTGATCGGTGACAGCGGCCAGCACGATCCGGAGGTCTATGCCCAGATCGCGCGCGATTATCCGGGGCGGATCAGCAACATCTACATCCGCGATGTCAGCCGGGACGGTCGGCGCAGTGATGCCATCCGCGAGCTGGCCGACGAGGTGGCCCGCTCCGACTGTACCCTGACCCTGGCCGAGGACAGCGCGACGCTGGCCGAGCACGCCCATCGGCATGGTCTGGTGTCGGCGGAGTGCGTCCGGCAGACCCGGGCCGACAGCGCGGAGCAGCGCCGGCGCCACCCGGAGGACTGACCCGAGGGCGCGGCCTCGGCGAGTGCCGGACCGGCATGGCGTACCGATGAAACACGGGTTTCATCGGTGCATGAACTGTTTCTTCCGTTTCATTCTGGTGCAACTCCCTGATCTGGCGACCGTGACGGCGTGGCCGCCGGGGCGGCGGGACGGTCCTCCGGCCCCGACGGGCCGTGCTGTGCAGCGGTCATGGCATGAATCGTGCTTGCCGGGCAGGCGGTGTCCAGCAGCCTTTCGCTGACCGAACGGTGCAGGCACCCTCCACCGCCAGTAAAAAAACGGGACAACAGGGAATTGCATGAAGGTTGCCACCTTTCAGCAGAGGGTTGCCGGTGCCGCACTGACCGGGCTTCTGATCACGACACTGACCGCTTCCGGGAGCGCCCGAGGCGCGCAGGACACGCCAGCGACCGAGACCACCGACAATGCGCCCAATGCCCCCACGGCGAAGAACGTGCAGGCCCGGCAGGCGGATGCCACCCGCGCCGATGCCGGACCAACGGCGAGTCACGGGCCGGGGGACATGTTCCGTTACGGCGAATTTCACGGCAGCCTGCGTACCCTCTATTACTCCACCCACAATGCGTACTTCGTGCCTGACAACAATCAGGACACCATCAGCTATGGCGGCAGCCTCGGCTTCGAAAGCGCCCGCTGGCAAGGCTTTCGCTTCGGGATCAGCGCCATCGTGCAGCGCGGTATCGATCATCCCGATGACGCCCATGCGGTGTCGGAGCTGGAACCCGACGAGACCAACATCGGCGAGGCCTACGTCAGCTGGCAGCACGGCGACTTCGGGCTGACGGCCGGCAACCAGCGCATGCAGCTGCCCTTTGCCAGTGACTACGACTGGCGTGTCACGCCGATGCTCTATCAGGGCTTCAATCTGCACTATGGCGATGACGAGGACTTTCTGCAGGCCGCGCGCATCTACCGCTACAAGTCCTGGGGCTCGGATACCTTCAGCCGCACCACCAACTATACCGACGTGGAGGAGGAGACCGACGGCATGTGGGCCGTGGGCGCCGGCCATGCCTGGTACGCCGATGGACAGAAGTGGAGCGGACAGCTGTGGCACGAGCGCTATGACGACTATGTCAGGATCAGCTATGCCGAAGGCCATGTGACGGCCACGCAAGGTGCGCTGCAGCCGCTGCTGGGCGTGCAGTACATTCGCGGCACCAGTGACGGCAGGGCGCTGGCCGGCGAGGTGGACAACCATACCTACGGGTTGCAGCTCGGCCTGCGCTACCACTCGCTCGAGGCCACGCTGAACATGGATCACATTGCCAGCAGCCCCGGGGACTACCTCAACGGTGCGCTGGTGACGCCCTATGCGCACAACTCATCCTCCGGCCCCTACTTTGCCCAGCCGTTCTTCACCAGCACCCAGGATCTCGGCGCGGGCAATGCCTACTCGCTGGATGTGACCGGCGCCGCCAGCGAGGCGCTGCTGGTCGGGGCGCGCTACTCCTTCATGGACCTGAAGGACGAGGCCGGGGCGGCCAGCCTCAATCAGTCCGAATACCTGCTGTTCGGGATTTACAGCTTCCAGGGCGCGCTGGAGGGCTTCAGCATCGCGGATTATGCCGGCGTGCAGACCTCGCCCGCGCGGGCGCGCGACTTCTGGCAGAATCGCGTGGCGCTGCAGTACGAGTTCTAGCGCCGGCGCAGGATCACGCTCAGGTTGTTGGCCGGCATGGTGATGACCTCATCGAGCCTCAGAGCGTGCTGTTCGGCCAGCGCCAGCACCTCGCTTTCCAGATCGCGGATGCCCCAGCGGGCATCGCGCGCCTGCAGGCTGCGATCGAAGGCGTCATTGCTCGGCGCGGTATGGGCGCCGTGGCGCCGGAAGGGCCCGTAGAGCACCAGCGGCCCGTGCTGCGGCAGGCGCTCGCCGGCCTCGGCGAACAGGGCCTGCGCGGCCGCCCAGGGGGCGATGTGAATCATGTTGATGCAGACCAGCGCATCGATCTCGCCCACCGCGGCCGGCCAGGGGCGCCGGGTGACATCCAGCTGCAGCGGTGCCAGCAGGCGGCCGGCCGGGTTGTCCACGGCATTCGGGTTATCCACACCCGGTTGTGACGCCTGGCACGCAGTCTCGCGCCAGGCGCGGATCGAGGCCAGCGCCTGCGGATCGGGATCGCTGGGCTGCCAGCTGAGCCCCGGCAGCTGCCGGCTGAAATAACAAGCGTGCTCGCCGCTGCCGCTGGCGATTTCCAGTACCCGCCCCGGCTGCGGCAGCACCCGGGCCAGCACCTCGCGCAGCGGCTCGCGATTGCGTGCCACCGCCGGACTGGAGAGACGCGCGTCGCTCATGATGGGCTCCCGATGATGAAACGCAGAGGGCTCATTCGCTCAGCAGCCGGTCCAGCCGCAGACGGGCGATGCGACTGATCTGGGTGAGGCTTTCGGCCAGCTCGGTATCGCTGTCGCGCGGCAGCCGTTCTTCGAGGGTGGCGAGGATCGTCTCCGGACTCATGCCGGCCACGGCGACCACGAACGGGAAGCCGTGACGCTGGCGATAGGCCTCATTGAGCGTGCGCAGCCGCTCGAGCGGCTCGCCGCCCTCGGTCAGCCCGGCGTTTCGCTGCTCATCCTGCGAGGGCGCGGTCAGCGATTCGAGCTGGCGACTGCCCAGCTCCGGATGGGCGCGCACCAGTGCCAGCTGCGCCTCGCGCGACGCCTCCCGAACCTGCTGCCGGGTCGCCTCGATCAGTGCCTCGCGGCTGGTGAAGGGGCGCAGATCGGCGACCGCTTCGACGATCCAGGGCGAGTGCTCGTAGAGACCGTTGAGCAGGGAGACGAAGTGCTCCCGCGGCAATCGATTGAGCGTGTCCAGCGTGGCCTGCATATCGGGGCTTCCCTTGTGCGATTGATCCTGCAAGGCTCACCGTAGGGGCAGCACTTGCCATTTCAGTGTAACGACAGGAGTGATGTATCCGCCATGACGACCCTGACCACCCATGTGCTGGATCAGCACGGCGGCCTGCCGGCGGCCGGCATGCACATTGATCTGTTTGCCCACGAGGCGACCACCCCCTGTGCCCACGGTGTCACCAACCGGGATGGCCGGCTCGATGCGCCGCTGCTAGAGGCGGGCGAGGGCGGACACTACACCCTGCGCTTTCACGTGCGCGACTACTTCCTCGCCCGCGGCGTCGATTCGCCGTTCCTCGATCGGGTGCCGGTGACGGTCACGCTGGCGTACGGGCAGCGCTATCATGTGCCGCTGCTGATCACGCCGTGGGCGTACAGCGTGTATCGCGGCAGCTGATCGGCAGGCAAGGGCGCCCGGGCCCTGAGAGGGAGGCCCGGCGCGCGTTGACGCCATGCCAGCTTCGTTCGGTTTTTCCCTTCTGCCCGGCCCGGCCTTCGCTCGTCGACTTCCACGAGCGGTATGGCGCCCGGTGTTCGATGATCGCGACTTCAGTCGCGATCAGTATTTCAGTTGCGAAATGCCATATGGTTCACGCCCGCTCATGTGCCAGCCGGCCCAGCACCCAGGTGGCGGCGATGGTGCGATCATCCCCCAGCATCATCAGGTTGAAGAGCTTCTCGCCCAGCGTCGGCTGATGGGCCTGCTTGCGCGCCATGAGCGGCGTCGAGGCAGGATCGAGCACCACCAGATCGGCCTCCATGCCGGGGGCCAGACGGCCGATGCGGTCCTCCAGTCCCAGCATGCGGGCGTTGCCGCGGGTAAGCGCATCGAACGCCTGCCAGGGCGTTAGCGTGTCCCCCTTGAGCTGACAGACCTTGTAGGCGTCCGAGAGCGTTGTCAGCTGCGACAGCGCGGGGCCGGCGCCGATGTCGGTGGCCAGCCCCACCGGGATGCCGGCCGCCTGCGCGGCGCGGCGGTCGAACAGGCCGCTGCCGAGAAAGGTATTGGAGCCGGGGCAGAAGGCGATCGCGCCGCCGCCGTCGCGCAGCCGGGCGCGCATGTCGTCATCGATGTGAATGGCGTGGGCGAACACGCTGCGCGGCCCCAGCAGCCCGGCGCGCTGATAGACGTCGAGATAGTCGCTCGCTTCGGGATAGAGTTCGGCGACCCAGTCGATTTCGGCGCGGTTCTCGCACAGGTGGGTCTGCATCACCATGCCCGGGTCCTCCTGCCACAGCCGGCCGGCGGCGGCGAGCTGCTCCGGCGTCGAGGTCGGTGCAAAGCGCGGCGTCACGGCGTACTCCAGCCGGCCGCGCCCGTGCCACTGCTGCATCAGCGCGCGGCTGTCGCGCACGCTGCTTTCGACCGTGTCGCACAGCGCCTGCGGGGCGTTGCGGTCCATCATCACCTTGCCGGCAATCAGCCGCATGCGTTCGCGCTCGGCGCGCTCGAACAGCGCATTGACCGAGTTCGGATGGCTGGTACAGAAGGCCAGGGCGGTGGTGGTGCCGTGGGCCAGCAGCTGGCGGATGAAACCGTCCGCCAGGGCCTCGGCGTAGTCGCGGTCGTTGAGCCGGATCTCCTCCGGGAAGGTGTAGGTGTTGAGCCAGTCGATCAGCTGCCGCCCGTGCGAGGCGATGATGTCGAGCTGACTGAAGTGCAGGTGCGGGTCGATGAATCCCGGCATGATCAGCTGATCCGGATAGTGCGCCACGGCCACGTCATCGGTGAGCCGCGGGGCCAGTGCCGCGTGGTGATCGACGGCCTCGATCACGCCGTCGCGGATCAGCACCACGCCGTCGGGATAGTGCGCGATGGCCCCGGCACGGGGCGTCTCACCGTCGCCGGGGTCGCGGTTGAAGCCGAGCAGTTCGCCGCGCAGGGCCTGCCACTGGGTCATGTCGATTCCTGTTGTGCGTGGTTGAAAGCGGTGGTCGCGGTGTTCAGTCGCGCCAGCGCGTGACGGTCGAGCCCGCGCAGGGTCGGCGGCTCCGCGGCCCCGGCCAGCGTCAGTAGCTCGGCGGCCGTGGCGATCGCGATCGCCTGCGGACGCTTGTCGCCGCCGCTGTTGCCGAGCGGGCAGCGCAGCGCCGCGATGGCCTGCGGATCGAGCCCGCGCTCGCGCAGTCGGCGTTCGAAGCGGGCCCGTTTGCTGGCCGAGCCGATCAGCCCCAGCGAGGCCTGGTCCCCCGGGCGATCAGCGCCGCCAGCAGCTGCTCGTCGAGGGCGTGATCGTGGGTCATCACCAGGCAGTGGCAGCCGGGCGCCAGCCGGTTCAGCTGCGCCTCGGCGGTGACGCCGAAATGACAGCAGGTGGTCGCGGCCGTGTCGATGGTGCCCAGCGTCTCGGGCGCGCGCGTATCGAACCAGTCGACGCGCCAGCCGAGTCCGCCGAGCAGCGGCTCCAGCGCCCGGGCGACGTGGCCGGCGCCGAACAGCGCCACCCGCATCCCGGGGGCCGGATAGAGGGTGATCAGCACCTCGACGTGGCCGCCACAGCACTGCCCCGAGCGGGCGCCCAGCGAGAAGCTCTCCAGCCGGCAGCCCGCCTCACCGCGTGCCAGCGCCGCCCGGGCGGTGTCGATGACCTGCTGTTCGAAGCGGCCGCCACCGAGGGTATCGAAGGCGTCGTTTGCGGTCACCACCAGCTGGCTGCCGGGCTCGCGCGGGGTCGAGCCGGCACTGGTGACGATCTGGGCGCAGGCGTGGGCGATGCCGCGGCGCTGGCAGTCGGCCAGCGCTTCGAACCAGCGTGGTGCAGTCATGTTCGGCTCACTTCGCCAGCGGCGCATCGGCGGTGGTCCCATCGGGTTCGGGGGCGGTGGACGGTTCGGCCTCGTGCAGTGCCCGGCAGGCGGTGAGCACCCGCTCCGGCGTGGCCGGGGTATCCAGCCGCGGGCTGATGCGGTAGTCAGCCAGGCTGGCGATGGCATCGCGCAGTGCCGACCAGACCGAGATGGCCAGCATCAGCGGCGGCTCGCCCACTGCCTTGGAGCGATAGAGGGTCGCCTGCGAGTTGGGATGACCTTCCAGCAGCTGCACCCGGAAGTCGCGGGGCACGTCGCCGCAGGTGGGAATCTTGTAGGTCGCCGGCCCCGTGGTCAGCAGATGGCCCGCCTCGTCCCACTTCAGCTCTTCCGAGGTCAGCCAGCCCATGCCCTGCACGAAGCCGCCCTCGACCTGACCGCGGTCGATCGCCGGGTTGAGCGAGTCGCCCACGTCGTGAAGGATGTCCACCCGCGCCACCCGGTACTCGCCGGTCAGCGTATCGACATGCACTTCGCTGACCGCCGCGCCCCAGGCGTAATAGTAGAAGGGCCGGCCGCGCCCGGTGGTGCGATCGTAGTGAATCTCCGGCGTGGCGTAGAAGCCGGTGGCGGAGAGCGGCACCCGCGCCATGTAGGCCTGCTGGATCAGCTCGTGCCAGCCGATGCGCCGCTCACCGGCGATCAGCGCCTCGTCGGCGAGCGAGAGCGACTCGCCCGGCACTCCGAGCCAGCCGGCGGCGAATTCGCAGAGCCGCTCGCGCAGGGTGATCGCGGCCTCGCGTGCGGCCATGCCGTTGAGATCGGCGCCCGAGGAGGCGGCGGTCGGCGAGGTGTTGGGCACCTTGTCGGTGCGGGTGGCGCTGATGCGTACCCGCTCGAGGGGCAGTCCCAGTTCGCGCGCCACTACCTGGCACACCTTGGTGTGCAGCCCCTGGCCCATTTCGGTGCCGCCATGATTGATCAGCACGCTGCCGTCGGTATAGATCGCCAGCAGCGCGCCGGCCTGGTTGAGGTGCTGCGCGGTAAAGGAGATGCCGAACTTGACTGGCGTCAGCGCCAGGCCCTTGCGGATCACCGGGCTGGTGGCGTTGAAGGCCGTGATCGCATGACGTCGGGCGCGATAATCGCTGGAGGCTTCCAGCGTCTCGATCAGCTCACCGATCAGCGGCTGGTCGACGGTCTGGCCGTAATGGGTCTCGCAGCGCTCGTGATCGTAGAGATTGCGCTTGCGCACATCGAGCGGATCGAGGCCGAGATGGCGGGCGATGTCGTCCATTGCCGCCTCGATCGGCATCATCCCCTGGGGGCCGCCGAAGCCGCGAAAGGCGGTGTTGGAGACGGTATGGGTCATCGCCCGATGACCGGTGACCCGGGCATCGCCGAGATAATAGGCGTTGTCGGCATGAAACATGGCGCGATCGACCACGCCCTCGGAGAGATCCGGCGAATGGCCGCAGTTGCCGATCAGCTCGATATCGGCGCCGGTCAGCCGGCCGCTGTCGTCGAACCCGACCCGGTAGCGGTTGTGAAAGCCGTGGCGCTTGCCGGTGGCCTGCATGTCGTCCGCCCGTGGCAGGCGAAAGCGGACCGCCCGGCCGCTGCGCTGCGCGGCCAGCGCGGCCAGCGCGCCCAGGGCGGCGGCCTGGCTCTCCTTGCCCCCGAAGCCGCCGCCCATCCGGCGCACCTCGGCGACGATGGTATTGAGCGACACCCCCAGCACCTCGGCGACCAGCTTCTGCACCTCGCTGGGGTGCTGACTGGAGGTCAGGATCCTCAGGCCGTCGTCATCGAGTGCCTCGGCCTGGGCAATCTGCCCCTCGAGATAGAAGTGCTCCTGACCGCCGATGACCTGCTCGCCGGCGAGCACATGCGGTGCATGGGCCAGTGCTGCCGGAGCGTTGCCGCTGGTCTGGGTGTCGCTGGCCATCGTCGCCCCGCGATCCAGTGCCGGGGCAGGCAGCGGCCGTTCGTGGACGTGTTCGGGCAGCACGGTCAGCCCGGCGGCAATCGAGGCCACCGGATCGAGGGCGGCGTCCAGCGGGGCATAATCGATCGCGGCATGGGGCACGGCGCGGCGGGCGTTGTCGAGGGTATCGGCCAGCACCGCAAACACCATCTGGCCGGCGTAGCGCACCTTGCCCTCGGCCAGCAGCGGATCGCCGGGATAGACCGCGCCGACCTCGTTGACTCCGGGGATATCGGCCGCGGTGATGACATCCACCACCCCGGGTTGGCGGCGCACCTCATCAAGATCGAGCCGGGTGATGCGGGCGTGGGCATGCGGTGAGAGCCCCACGGCCAGCTGCAGCATGTCGGCGGGCCCCGGCAGATCATCGATATAGGCCGCACGACCGGTGACATGGCCGACGGCGCTGTCGTGCGGCGCCGCATGCCCCGGCGCTACCGTCGATGCCGAGGTGCCGGGTTGAATCAGCTTGCGCATGGTCAGACCTCCTCCAGCGTCATCGGGATGGCGGCGGGATGCGTGTTGAGCTGATGAAAGGCGCGCGTCAGCAGGCCGGCGGCGGCGTTCAGCCGATACTCGCGGCTGGCACGGACGTCGTCGATCGGGGCGAAGTCCTCCGCCAGCGCGGCCCGGGCCCGGGCCAGGGTCGAGGCCTCGAATACGCGGCCCTCGAGCTGGCGCTCCACCCGGCGGGCGCGCTGTGGCGTGGCCGCCATGCCGCCACAGGCCACCCGCACGTTCACGAGCCGACCGCGGTCATCCACGGTGGTACGCAGGGCCAGCATGACGGCCGAAATGTCATCCTCGCGGCGCTTGCTGAGCTTCCAGGCCAGCAGCCGCTGGCCCGCCTGCAGCCGCGGCAGCTGCACGGCCTCGAGATATTCGCCGGGGGCCAGCGCCGTCCGGCGATAGCCGGTAAAGAAGTCGTCGATGGCCAGTTCGCGCGCACCGTGAATCCCGTTGAGGCGCAGCCGGGCGCCGAGGGCCAGCAGGACCGGCGGGGTATCGCCGATCGGCGAGGCGTTGGCGAGATTGCCGGAGAGCGTGGCGCGATTGCGAATCTGGCGCGAGCCGAGGCGTTCGAGCAGCTGCAGGAAGGCCGGATGGGTGTCGGCCAGCAGGGGCTCGAGCCGGCTGTAGGTGACGCCGGCGCCGATCCACCAGCCGGCCTCATCCTCGTCGATGTGCTGCAATTCGGGAATGGCGGAGAGATCGATCAGCGGCGCGAGCGGCTCCAGGGCCAGGGTATGCGCCAGCATCAGATCGGTGCCCCCGGCGATCAGCCGCGCCTGCGGATGCTGGCGCAGGCGCTCGATCAGATCGGCACGGGTGGCCGGGCGATGAAACCCCGCGCTGTCGGCTGCGGTCTCGGGCGCCGGGTCGCCCGATGCCTCCTCCGGTGCGAGCTGGGCCGCCGGCAGGGTGTGCATCCTCTTCGCCGCGTCGCGGATCGGCCGATAGCCGGTGCAGCGACACAGGTTGCCGCCCAGCGCGGCCTCGATGGCGTCGTCATCGGGCGGCCCGGCGAGCCCCCGGCGGCGGCGTTCGTGATCGAGACAGAACAGCGACATCACGATGCCCGGGGTGCAGAAGCCGCACTGGCTGGCGTGCTGATCGACCATCGCCTGCTGCACCGGGTGGAGCCCGTCGCCGTGCGCCAGCCCTTCGACCGTGACCACGGCCTGCCCCTGGAGCTGATGGACCGGCGTGATGCAGGCGTTGGCGCTGTGATAGTGCCGGCCACCACGGTCATTGCGGGTGCCGATGGCAATGGTGCAGGCGCCGCAGTCGCCGGAGGCGCAGCCCTCCTTGGTGCCGCAGGCCCCGGCACGACCGCGCAGCAGTGCCAGTGCCGTGGTCTCCGGCGCGACGGCATCGAAGCTGCAAGGCCGCCCGTTGAGGGTAAATGTGAGCATGACTCGACCTCCTGATGATTCGCTGCCCCTGATCATGCAATTTCCTGACCAATTGTTCAGGAAATGCCGGAGCCCGGCGATTCGACCCTGGTCGCGGATTGCGTCAGTATCGCGAGAGTGCGCATGCTGCGCTGCGTCGAGGGTTGTTCGTCTTGCCAATGGAAAACGCATGAGTGATATCATCGGAGAACCAGGCAGGGCCGATGCGGTCACACCGGCAGAGGGGGCGGCCGGCGCCATTCGGGCGCGCAACGAGGCGCACATTCTGACCGCCGCCGAGGGCGTGTTTGCCGCGCACGGCTATCGCGGCGGCAGCCTGCAGGCGATCGCCGATGCCGCCGAACTGCCCCGTTCCAACCTGCTCTACTACTTCGGCAGCAAGCGCGGGCTCTACGTGGCACTGCTGGAGCGCACCATGGCGCGCTGGAATGCCCTGCTCGACGAGATCACGGTCGAGGATGACCCCGCTACCGTGCTGACGCGCTTCATTCACGCCAAGCTGGCGCTGGTGCGCCGTCATCCGCAGGCTTCCCGGCTGTTTGCCAGCGAGATCCTGCAGGGCGCGCCGCTGCTGCAGGCGTATCTGCGCGGCCCGCTGCGCGAGTGGGTGGATACCCGCGCGGCCATTTTCGAGCGCTGGAGGAGCGAAGGGCGGCTGGATGTGCGGGTCGAGCCGCGGGCGCTGATCTTTCTGATCTGGTCGGCGACCCAGCACTACGCCGATTATGAAGCCCAGGTGCTGGCGCTGACCGGCCGTGAACAGCTGAGCGATGCCGATGATCGCCGCATCGCCGATTTCCTCTGCCACATGATTCTCAGCGGCTGCGGTCTGCAGACGCCCGGCACCTGATAATGCACTCGGGAAGTGCAGAAGCGAGCGCTGCTGCACCACGACAAGGCTGATGCAGGGCCCGCGAATGGACGCCGCCCGGCGGCAATGGCATGGTTGCCGATCCTCGCAAGCGCGGGGCCAGGGATGCAGCGGCCGAGAGGATGACGTGAACGTGAATGCAGCAATGACCGCCGGGGCGGAGCAGCGCCTGTCGACAGCCCGCCAGGCGCGCCGTGCGGCGCTGGGCAGTTTCATCGGGGCAGTGGTGGACTGGTATGATTTCCTGCTCTACGGCATCGTGGCCGCGCTGATCTTCCACACGCAGTTCTTTCCCAATGTCAGCCCGGCAGCCGGCACCCTGGCGTCGCTGGCCACCTTCGGCGTGGGCTTTCTGTTCCGGCCACTGGGGGGCGTGGTATTCGGTCACTTCGGTGACCGGCTCGGGCGCAAGCGGATGCTGCTGCTCACCGTGATGATGATGGGCGTGGCCACGGCACTGATCGGACTGTTGCCAACCTATGCCTCGATCGGGCTGTGGGCACCCGTGGCGCTGGTGGTGCTCAGGGCCATTCAGGGCTTTGCCGTGGGCGGCGAGTGGGGCGGTGCCGCGCTGATGGCGGTGGAGAGCGCGCCCGAGGGGTGGCGGGCCTTCTACAGCAGCGGTGTGCAGGTGGGCTATGGCGTGGGCCTGATTCTGGCCACGGGCAGTGTCTCGCTGCTCAGTCACCTGCTCAGCGAGACCGCCTTCGAAAGCTGGGGCTGGCGGCTGCCGTTTCTGTTCAGCTTGGTGCTGGTCGGCCTGGCGCTGCTGATCCGTACCCGGCTCGAGGAGTCACCGGAGTTCGTCGAGGCCGCCCGGCAGCGCGAGAAACCGGCCCGACCGCCGGTGTTCGAGGCGCTGCGCTGCCATCCCCAGGCCTTTGTGGTGATCATCGCCATGCGGCTGGCGGAACTGTTCACCATGTATATCGTCACCACCTTTGCGCTGAGCTACTCGACGGTCAATCTCGGCCTGTCGCGGGAGCTCTTTCTCAACATCGGCCTGCTGGTGGGCGCGATCAGCTGTGTGACGATTCCCTGCTTTGCATGGCTGGCGGATCGCTTCGGACGGCGCCGGGTCTATCTCACCGGCGCCTGCATCGGCGTGCTGGCGGCGTTCCCCTTCTTTCTCGCGCTGGAGGCGCGCTCGGTGGTGTGGATCGTGCTGTTTGCGGTCGTTCTCGCCAACCTGGCGCACGACATGGTGGTCTGCGTGCAGCAGCCGATCTTCGCCGAGCTGTTCGGCACCGCCTACCGCTACAGCGGCGCCGGCGTGGGCTATCAGGTGGCCAGCGTGGTCGGCGGCGGCTTCACGCCCTTCATTGCGGCGGCGCTGGTCGACCTGGCCGGCGGCAGCTGGGTGCCGGTCGCGGTCTATCTGGCGGTGGGCTGCGCGCTGTCGGTGCTGGGTGCGGTGTGGATGAACCGGCGCAGTGAAACGCGGGCGTAGGAACGCCCTTGTCCGTGAGCGTGCTGCCGGTTATCGCGACTGAAGTCGCTCCTGCAAAACCATAGCGGGCTGGCGGGATGGGGCATCAGGTCCTCGCGGCTGACGCCGCTTCTGCAGGGACCGTTGGATGCCGGGTGCCGGGGTGGATATCTCCTGGTTGAGGAGGCCGGCAACCGGGGCTGGTGCGGTTGTGACCGCCGGGCCCACCCGTGTAGGAGCGACTTCAGTCGCGATTCGGGCGGCACGCGCCGCTAGCAGCGCAGCAGGAAATCCAGCGCGGCCTGATAGCCGAAGCTGCCCAGCCCGGCGATGACGCCGTCGGCGCGGGCCGACACATACGAGTGGTGGCGAAAGGCTTCGCGCTGGTGGATGTTGGAGAGATGCACCTCCACCACCCGGCCTTCGAAGGCATTGAGCGCGTCCAGCAGTGCCACCGAGGTGTGCGACCAGGCCGCCGGATTGATGATGATGGCGTCCGCCTCCTGACGGGCAGCATGGATGCGCTCGATCAGTTCGCCTTCATGATTGGTCTGCAGGAAATCGATGTCGACGCCCGCCGCGAGCGCCTGCCGGCGCAGGCCGTTTTCGATATCGGCCAGCGTCTCGTGACCGTAGATGTCGGGTTCGCGCTGACCCAGCAGGTTGAGGTTGGGACCGTTGAGCACCAGCAGTTTCATGACGACTCCGAGCAGGGGATGGCAGAGAGCAGCTGATCGTCGCATCCTGTAGAGCGTAGTGGAAGCCGTTCGTAACTCATCCGCTGGAGTGCTGTCATGCTGCCCGCTCCCGATTTTCTGCCCTGTACCCTGCCGCTCGTTCAGGCCCCGATGGCGGGCATTTCGACCCCCGAACTGGCGGCGGCGGTCAGCAACGCCGGTGCGCTGGGCTCGATCGCCGTGGGTGCGGTCGATGCCGGACGTGCCGGTGAGCTGATTACCCTTACCCGGGCGCTGACCGATCGACCCTTCAACGTCAATGTCTTCTGCCATGCACCGCCGCGTGAACGGGGTGATGTCGACAGGGCCTGGCAGGCGCATCTGGCACCGGCGTTTGCCGAGTTCGAAGCCGCGCCTCCCGAGCGGTTCGACAATCTCTATGCCAGCTTCATCGACGATGAGGCGATGCTGACCCTTCTGATCGAGCGCCGTCCGGCGGTGGTCAGCTTTCATTTCGGCATTCCCGATGCCGCTCGCATTCGCGCACTGAAAAGCGCCGGCATCACGCTGATGGCGAGCGCCACCACGCCGGCGGAGGCCGAGCGCATCGAGGCCGCCGGCATTGACGTGATCATCGCCCAGGGGGCGGAGGCCGGCGGGCACCGCGGGGTATTCGATCCCGACAGCGGCGACGCCATGATCGGCACCCTGGCCCTGACCCGGCTGATTGCCGCACGCACCACCTGCCCGGTGATCGCCGCCGGCGGGCTCATGGATCGCGCCGCGATCGAGGGGGTATTGGCCGCCGGTGCCGGGGCTGCCCAGCTGGGCACGGCCTTCATCGCCTGTCCGGAATCGTCGGCCGGCGAGGCCCAGCGCGCCCTGCTGCTCAGCGAGCGCGCCCTGGAGACCCGGGTGACCAGCGCCATCTCCGGGCGTCCGGCGCGGGCGATCGTCAACCGCTTCGTGCGCGATCTGGACACACCGGATCGCCCGCCGGTACCGGATTATCCGCGTGCCTATCATGCCGGCAAGGCGCTGGCGGCCGCTGCCCGCGACGCCGGCAGTCACGAGTTCGATGCCTGCTGGGCGGGGCAGGGCGCCCCGCTGACCCGGGCGCTGCCGGCGGCCGAGCTGGTGGCGGCCCTGACCGGGACGGGGTGAGCCCGGGGCACAGGCGCCGGCGAGCAGGGCGCAGTGTGATCCGTTATTGAATCGACATTTTCGGATAAAAAATCGTGATCATGGTCTATGATAGCGGGTTGCCGATTTCACAAGAACAGGGGAACCCATGACACGATCACCGATCATTGCGACGCTGGCGGCCGCACTGATGACGCTCAGCCCGTCGGGCTGGGCCAGCCATGCCTTCTATATAGGCAAGCATCTCACCGAAAGCGGCGGCGTGCTGGTGGGCGGTACCGGCGAGGAAGTCTCCAGCCACTGGCTGGAGATCGTGCCGGCCGCTGATCACAAGCCCGACGAAACGCTCAAGGTGGGCGTGACCGAGGCGGCGGCCATGCCCGGGCGGCTGATCGAGATTCCCGAGGTGCGTCATACGTATCGCTATCTCTCGATGTCCTATTCGGACTACGAGGGCTTTCCGGCGCCGCTGACCAATGGCGGTGTCAACGAACATCAAGTGGCCGTGCGCGATGTCTGGGCGACAGCGCGCAAGGAGCTGATCGACATGACGCCCACGCCGCAGCGGGGCGTGCAGTACAGTGACCTGGCGCGGCTGGTGCTGGAGCGGGCGAAGACCGCCCGGGAGGGCGTCGAGCTGATCGGCGATCTGATTGCAAAGCATGGTTATGCCACCTATGGCGGCAATACCCATCTGATCGCCGACCCCGATGAAGCCTGGGTGGTCTGGGAGTTCCCCGGCGGGCAGGGGCTGTGGGCCGCCGAGCGACTGGGGCCGGATGACGTGCGGGTGCTCTATCCCGGCTACATTCAGGATTTTCCACAGGATTATCGGAATAACCCCGACTACATGGGATCGAAGAACCTGATCTCGTTTGCCGAGCAAAAGGGCTGGTTCGACCCTGACAGCGGTGAGCCCTTCAATGTCTTTCGGGTTTATGGTCGCCAGGATACGCAGGCCCGTACCGGTGGCTACAAGTACATGAGCCAGGCCGAGCTGGAAGAGGCTACCCGGGAGATGGCGCCGGTCAGCGAGCAGGACATGATCGAGCGGGTCCGGGACTATCGGATCTCCGACGACGAGGCCGGCTACGGTCAGGTGGTGACACTGGAAAAGGGCATCGATCCCGACATGGTGCGCATCTGGGTGGCGCCCACCGGCTCGGTGGCCGCACCCTATGTTCCCTGGTGGCTGGGGGTACAGCAGGTGCCGCTCTCCTTTGCCCAGCACCGTTATCTCACCAGGGGGGCAGGCTCGCACTTTCTCAATCCCGACTACGCGCTTCAGGAAGCCAGCGATTTCGCCGGGCGTCGCTTCAAGCAGGTGATGTACTACATGTGCGAGAAGCCTGATATTTATCGGCCGATGGTGCAGGACATGCTGCGCGGTTTCGAACAGCAGAGCTTCAACGATATCGGCTGGGTAGAGGATTCGGCCCGCACACTGATCAAGCAGGGCAAGCGCGATCGCGCCGAATCGCTGCTGACTTTCTATTCGACCACCCGGGCCAATGATGCCATGCAGCTCGGGCGCACCCTGGTCGATGGGCTGGCTGCCCACACCCGGCTGGTGAGCGGCGAGCGCCGGCCGAGTGGCGATCAGATCAACGATCAGGGCGGTGAGACGGTGAACTGCCTGACAGGTGCCGACCCCGACCAGCCGAAGAACGCTCAGTAACTCCCCCGGTGCCTGTCAGAGCGAGCGGCCGCCCTTCGGGGCGGCCGTTTTCATGACGATTCGGCCAACAGGCGTTCGACCTCTTCCCTGAGCGGAATGCTGTCGGCCGCGCCGGGGCGCTGGACGCCGAGGGCAGCCGCGGCACTGGCGCGGGTCAGGCACTCGGTGATGGCACGGCCGTGCTGAAGGGCGGCCAGGAAGTAGCCGATGAAGGTATCGCCGGCGCCGGTGGTATCCACCGCGCTGACACTGCGGGCGGGCTCGAAGCGGGGCAGCTCGCTGGCGGTCCGGCCCGGCAGGAAGTGCGCCCCTTCGCGGCCCAGCGTAAGCACGATATCCGGGCCGGGATAGCGCTCGGTCAGTGCCCGGATCAGGGTTTCGGTCGGGGTGCTGTCGTCGCACTCGGCCAGCGCGGCCGCTTCGCCGCGATTGAGAAACAGCAGCGCCAGCCGGGTCAGCGGCAGCTGGCGGATGGCATCGACCATGGGAGCGGGGTTGAAGGCGACCTGCAGGTCGGCCTCGAGGGCGCGCTCGATCACGGCGGCGGTGTCATTGCACTCGTTCTGCAACAGCAGCCAGTCGCCCGGGCTCGTGGTGGCGAACAGCGTATCCAGCCGGTCGGCGTCAAAGCCCTGATTGGCGCCGCCGAACAGCACGATGGCGTTCTCGCCGTCATCATCGACCTGGATGACCGTGTGGCCGCTGGGGCCGTCGATGAGTTCGAGCTGCTCATCGTTGACGCCGGCTTCCCGCAGGGGCGCCAGTGCCCAGCGGTCACTCTCGCCGAGCCGGCCCCAGTGGGTGACATCACCCCCGGCGCGCGCCATCGCCAGGCTCTGGTTGGCGCCCTTGCCGCCCAGTACCGGGCGATACTCCCGGCTGGCCAGCGTCTCGCCGGGGCGCACCAGGTGGGGGACGCGGTAGACATGATCGATGTTGATCGAGCCGTAGTTGTGCAGGTGAAAGCGGGTGGTCATGGGATTACCTGGAAGCTGTCGGGGCATGAGGGTGAGCGGTGCTACCGGAGCCGCGCATGTTTCAGAAGGGCACGCCGCAGTGCAACAGGATATTGGCATAGGGCGTACATTCGCCGGTACGCACCACGCCGCGGACTTCCTGCAGGCGAGCCTTGAAGTGCTCGTGCGCAAGGTGAACGGGGGTGATGGCCGGCGTGAGTCGGTCCAGGCGCTGGCGGAGCTGCCGTTCCAGTCCGGCATTGCGGGTGGTGATCTCCTCGGCCAGGGTGGCGCCCTCGATGCAGAGCTCGGCGAGCATGGCATCGAGCACACCGAGAAAGTCGGGAAAGCCGGGTGTGATGGCCAGGTCGATCCGGGGGACATGAGCGGGGATCGGCAGCCCGGCATCGGCAATGGCGATCACATCGGTATGGCCGAGCTCGGCGATCAGGGTGTTCAGCGGGGCATTGAGCAGGCCGGCTTTCTTCACGGTCGTCTTCCGGGAGCTGGAAAAATGAAGGGCCAGCATGACGGCAAAAACCGGCAGGTGCGATTGCGCTTTGGTTCAGTGAGGCAAGCCGGAGCTCGTCACCGGGGGTGACGAGCCGCGCGGAGTGCGCCCCTGGTCGAATCGCCCGCTCAGGGCAGATCGAATAGCAGCACTTCGGCATCCTCGCCGGCTGTCAGGCGGATAGCCGGTTCATCGCTGAGCATCAGGGCGTCACCACCCGAGAGTGGCTGCTCATTGACGCTGACCCGCCCGCGAATCACGTGCACGTAAGCCTGCCGGCCGGAGGCGAGCTCGTGCGTCACGCGCTCATCGCCATCGAGCAGGGTGGCGTAGACCACCGCATCCTGCTGCAGGATCAGCGACCCCTCGCGGCCGTCAGAAGAGACGATCGGGCAGAGGCGGCCCCGCTTGTCGGCGGGCGTGAAGTCGGCCTCGCTGTAGCGGGGTGCCAGACCGCGCTCACGCGGCCGCAGCCAGATCTGCAGAAAGTGCACCGGCTCGCGCTCGGAGTGGTTGTACTCGCTGTGCTGAACGCCGGTGCCGGTGGTCATCAGCTGGACCCGCCCCGGACCGATTGCCGAGCCGTTGCCCAGCGTATCGCGATGGGCGAGCTCGCCGGCGAGCACATAGGAGAAGATCTCCATGTCGCGATGGCCGTGCAGCCCGAAGCCACCGCCCGGGGCGACCCGATCCTCGTTGATGACCCGCAGGGCGCTGAACTGCATGTGGTCGGGATCGTGATAGTCGGCAAACGAAAACGAGTGATAGCTCTCGAGCCAGCCGTGATCGGCGTGGCCGCGTTCCTGAGCGGGTCGCAGGGTCTGCATGGGGCTCTCCTGGTCGGAAAAGGGCGAATGCGGGGGGTGAACGCCAGCATTGCACTCGCCCCCATCAAGGACCAGCGCAAAAAGATGCCGTGGCTATCTCATTTTTTCGAATAGGCCCAGAAGGTCATTGCGCCAGGACCAGGGCGCATCGAGAAGTGACTGCCCGGGGCAACTGCATGGTTTCCAAAGTCATTCGGCAAGGACGACAAGCGAACGATCTTTTGGCGGTAATGGTACGGGAATACTGGATCAGCAAAATATATGCGTGGGCATTCCTGGTAATAAATGTTAATGTGAAAACTCATTTATCCGAATCAGCAGGGAGATAAAGCTTCAGGCCATTCTGCTGCCATATATATTTTTCGGTCATATCACTGTGTGCAAAGGAACTGCTGAGGTTCCACTGCAGCTTGTTGAGTCGGAGCTCGGGGAGTCCGGTGGCTATCGCCATGTTGTATTAAAACACCCGGGGAGCGCACATGATCGAAACCCTGCTATGCCGGCTGGAAAACTTCCAGCCACTTGCTGATGAGGATCGAAGGGTATTGCAACAGGCCCTGACCCCACCTGTCCGGATGGACAGGGGTGAAGATGTCATCAGCGAGGGGGAGCGGCCGGAGCATGTCCATCTGATGATCGACGGCTGGGCGTGCCGCTACAAGCTGCTCGCCGATGGCCAGCGCCACATCATGGCCTATCTGATGCCGGGTGACCTCTGTGACATTCACATCACCCTGCTGAATCGCATGGATCACTCCATCGGCATCCTGACCAGGGCCCACGTGGCGGGGATTCCGCGTCAGGCGCTGGATCATATCTATGCTCATCACCCCGAGCTTACCCGGGCACTGTTCTGGTCCACGCTGGTGGATGAGGCCACCCTGCGGGAATGGCTGGTCAACGAGGGCCATCGCCCGGCCGATCAGCGATTGGCGCATCTTTTCTGCGAATTGCTGGTGCGTGCCAGAGTAGCCGGGCTGACGGAGAATCACTGCATGGAACTGCCCCTGACCCAGGATGAGTTGAGTGACGCCATGGGGTTGAGCACGGTGCACACCAATCGGGTGCTGCAGAAACTGCGCCGGGAGGGCCTGCTCACTCTGCGCGGGCGCACGCTGAGCGTTCATGACTGGCAGGGGCTGACGGAATTTGCCGACTTCGATCCTCTCTATCTTCATCTGGAGCGCTCGGAAAGGATGTCAGACCTTTTGGGAGGAATTTAATCCCATAGACTTGTTTACACTTAATAACATTAATTGACCTTTTTAGGCATTAAGCACGTATTAGTATTAATCCTTTCATATAAGAAGAAAGGTTTGATTTGGAAATGGTGTTCGCCATGAAAAAACTTCATTCCCAGTTATAACATTGTTTAGTTATAGAGAGGTGTTTCTGCGTTATCGTTAGAATTCATGGCAGGGACGCCATGGAGCAGCAGGGAAGGCTGCTCTTCAACAGGAGTTGAGAACGCACAGGAAGTGCGTCAGAAACCACGGCAGGAGGCCGTGCAGTGGCGTACAGGGAAGTACGTCGGACAGGAAGTCCATGCGTCAGGATGATGCAAAACCCTCGCAGCGGCCAGCGCTTCTGACGGTCAGGTCCGGGAGCGTTCGGCCGCTGCATCTTGCCTGTTACCCCTCGAGGGTCCCAGGGCGCCGAGCGCAGGGTAGTATCATCCTGGCAGAATCCCGCCTGTTCGTGAACTTCCGTGACCGCAAATCGTCATCCCGGTATCAAAAATCATTCACAGTGCGCTCAGGGGAAGCGGGATAACCATGCCGGTATCCCGGCTGTCCGGGTAATCCCGTAGAGGAGGGTGCCGGACCCCGCTTGCGGCGAGGCCCGCAGGCCGAGTGGTTACTGCTCGCTTTTCCGTGTGTTTTTGGCTTCCTTCGAATTCGATTTGCGGCTGTTGCCGCTGGCAGGCTCATCGAGCAGGTCGGCCACCGAATCGAGAATCTCCTTGGGCCGGAAGGGATAGCGCTCGACCTCGGCGCGATCGGCAATGCCGGAGAGCACCAGCACGGTATGCAGCCCCGCCTCGATGCCGGCCACCACGTCGGTATCCATGCGATCACCGATCATGCCGGTGCGCTCGGAGTGCGCGCCCAGCCGGTTCATGGCCGAACGGAACATCATCGGGTTGGGCTTGCCGATCACATAGGGCTCACGCCGGGTGGCACTGGTGATCAGCGCTGCCACGGCCCCGGTGGCCGGCAGCGGGCCATCGGCGCTGGGACTGGTGACATCGGGGTTGGTGGCAATGAAGCGCGCGCCGTCATTGATCAGCCGGATCGCCCGGGTAATCGCCTCGAAGGAGTAGGTGCGGGTCTCGCCGAGCACCACGAAATCCGGTGCCACGTCGGTCATCACGAAGCCGGCTTCGTGCATGGCGGTGGTAATGCCGGCCTCGCCGATCACGAAGGCCGAGCCATTGGGCGACTGATCGCGCAGGAAGGTGGCGGTGGCCAGCGCCGAGGTCCAGATGCTGTCCTCGGGGACCTCGAGACCGCTGCGGCCCAGCCGGGCGCTGAGATCGCGCGGGGTATAGATGGAGTTGTTGGTCAGCACCAGAAAGGGCTTGCTCTGGCTGCGCCACTGCTCGATCAGTTCCGCAGCCCCGGGCAGCGCCTTGTTCTCGTGAACCAGCACGCCGTCCATGTCGGTCAGCCAGCAATCAACGTCTCGTTCTCTCACTGTGCGCGCTCCTGTCGGAAGTGGCCTTCAGCATAACCGTGCATGCTGCACACTGTCTTCCGGCGATGAACGAATGGCTGACCGGCCCGCCGGCTCAGCGGCGTGTCAGCCGTCGGCGACGCGCCCGACCGGCGCCGCCCAGCACTGCGCCCAGTACCACTGCCGCACCGGCAACCAGACCGATTTCACGTCGATGGGTGGTGGCCCACAGCTGGGCACTGCTGGCGTGTGCTTCGTGATTGAAGCGGCCGTGCGCGCCCTTGTCGCCGGCGACCGGCTGCCACAGATTGTCGGCGCGGTCAGGATCTTCCGGCGCGGCGGTCTGCTGACCGCTGACGGCATTGCGGGCGAGATAGCGATCCATCAGCCCGGGAGCGATCTTGTTGCCCCAGATGGTCAGCACCGAGGGGATGCCTACGTAGAGCTGACGGCGGCGATGGTGCGCGGCCCAGTAGATCGCCCGGGCGCCGACCTCCGGCTGATAGACCGGTGCCACCGGGCGGGCGCGATGAGAGAGATGACTGCGGCACCAGTCGAACTGGGGTGTATTGAGGCCCGGCATTTCGACGATGGTGACATGCACCCGACTGCCCTCGTTGAGCAGTTCGCAGCGCAATCCTTCGGTATACCCCTTGATGGCGTGCTTGGCACCGCAGTAGGCCGTCTGCAGGGGAACCGGGCGGTAGGCGAGTGCTGATCCGACCTGAACGATGGTGCCGTGATCGCGCGGACGCATGCGCTTGAGGGCGGCCATGGCGCCGTTGACGTTGCCCAGATAGGTGACTTCGGTGACCCGCTTGAACTCCTCGGCACTCATTGCATGCAGCGGCGAGAACACGGTGGTCATGGCATCATTGACCCAGATATCGATGGGGCCGAGCTCGTTCTCGATGCGATCGGCCGCCGCTTCGATCTGCGCGGCCTCGGCGACATCGGTGGCCACGGTGACGACGCGGGCGCCCAGTGCTTCGGCTTCGCTCTTCACCACCGCCAGGCGCGTTTCATCGCGTGAAATCAATCCGAGATGGGCGCCGCGGCGGGCAAATTCGCGCGCCGTGGCGCGCCCCAGTCCGGCGCCGGCGCCGGTGATGACGACAATTTCCTGTTGTTTGCTGACTGTCATGGGGACTCCTTGCCTCATCTCCCGGGATTACTGCTGCTCATGGCCGGCGTGCTTCACTTCCACCGCTATGCAGCATGTTTCCCCCGGGTGTAGTTGTGAGATGCCCTTGCTGTGAATCACCGGGATAACGCCGTCGCTGTCCGTGCTGGCGGTCAGGTGCAGTTCGTCTTTCGTCAGCGCCAGCATCAGGTGGTTGCCATGATAGGTCATCGTCATGGATACATCGCCCAGTTCGGGCGGTGGCGTCGGAGTTACATGCAACCCGTCTTCGGCGGGGTTGATCCCCAGATAGTGCCGCTGTAATACATCAAGGGTGCCGGCCATGGCACCCAGATGAACGCCTTCCCGCGTGCCGAGATTGCCCGGGGCCTGGAGATCGGTATGCAGACTCTGGCAGAAGAAGTGCCATGAAGTTTGCGGATCGAGCTGGATCAGCGCGCCGGCACAGACTACCCGTGACAGGCTCGACTCATGGGTGATGCGGGCCATGTAGTAGTCCGTAGTGTGCCGGCATGCCCTGCTGTCAAACGTATAGCCGAGCCGCGCGAGTAAAGCCTGCAAACCATCCGGTGACAACAGATACAGCAGCATCAGTACATCGGCCTGCTTGGTAAGCTGATATTCATCCACGCTTCTGCCTTGTGAAGCCAGCCACCAATCGGCGCGTGGATGGTCGGTGCTGAATACCATTGCCGGCGGTGATGCCAGCTTCTCGAAGCCTTCGAACTGACTGATTACCTCGGTGCCGATGAAGGGGATGTACATGTGACGACTTACGTGGTCCCAGTGCGTCAGCTCATCCGGTGTAATGGTCAGTCGATCACATAGCGCCGCTGCTTCTTCGGGCAGAAGCTGGTCCATGACGTCGCAGGCCTGACTCAGCGTCCAGACCGCCATGACATTGGTATAGGCGTTGTTATCGAAACCGGGGGTTTCGCGGCCGGGGTAGGCGTCGTGGTATTCATCCGGGCCCAGTACCCCGCGAATGACATAACGCTGCAGCGAGTCGTCATACTGCGCCATGCTGGCCCAGAAGCGGGCGATTTCCAGCAGCAGTTCGCCTCCTTCGCCGGCCAGCATGGTTCGGTCACCGGTGGCCTGCCAGTAATGCCAGGCGTTGTAGGCGATGGCTGTACCGATATGGCGCTGAAGAAAGGAGTGGTCCGATTTCCAGCTTCTGGTCAGAGGGTTGAACTGGAAGGGCGGCGTCTCTTCCTCGCCGCTGCGCGCGCTGCGCCATGGAAACATGGCGCCCCGGTATCCGGCACGCCGTGCCCGAGCACGTGCCGTCTCCAGCCGGCGGTGACGATAATGCAGCAGGCTCCGGGCGATCGCGGGGAAGTGGCTGGCCAGAAAGGGAAAGGCAAACAGTTCGTCCCAGAAGACCTGGCCGAAATAACCTTCCTGCCAGCCTCGTGGAGGAAAACCGAGATCCTGCGTCACGCTGTGTGGTGACAGCGTCTGTAGCAGGTGAAAGCGATGCAGATGCAGCGCCTGAGATGGCGAGAGTGACATCGCCGTGAGCGGCATCTGTGCCCACAAATGCTGCCATGCCCGGACATGGGCTGCCATCAGCGTGTCGAATCCCGGCGTCTCGTGGTGACTGGCCATGGCGTAGTGCAGACCCTGTGGGTCTCGGGGGCCAGTGGAAATCTCGTCATCGACGTGTACTGCGGCAATCCTGTCGAGCGTTACCGACTGGCCATCCGACACCGGGATCTCGGTTTCCTGCACCACTCGCGTGCCGTCCCACACGCTATGCCACTCGGGTCGAATAACGCCGTGAGCGCTCCCGAGTCGGGAGTGCGCTGCTACCGTTACTCGCTGTCCGGGATCATATAGTTGCGCACCTACAGCAGCTTCTCCCGCCGTATTGTGGTGCGCCACGACACGCCGCAGACGCGGCCCTTCATAATCGGCCTGGCGTGTGATCGCCGCGTTGTGAACACCGGCATCGAGTACCGAACGAAGACGAAGCTGACCCTCCCACCCCAGTGGGCACAGGCACCAGCGTAGCGCCCCCACCTGGGGCGATGCCATGCTGACCAGTCGCGTCTCGACAAGTTGCAACTTCCAGCCGCCCGGCGATCTGATGGTCAGCTCGCGGGAGAGCAGCCCGTTTTCCAGTGAAAGCGCCTGGTGGTAATCGAGCAGCTCGCTGTTTGCCAGGTTGAACCACTCTTCGTTTCCGACGGCAAAACTCAATGCAAAGGGGTTGGGCAGATTGACCAGCGCTGCCAGTGATACGGTTTGACCGTTGACTATACGCGGTGCCTGGTCGTACCAGCCAGCCCGATAGAAGCCCGCATAGTGTTCCTGTCCATGTTCTACCGTTGAAGCTGCCTCCGGGGCGCTGGCACGCAAGGACAGACAACCATTGCCAAGCGTCAGCAAGGCTTCGCGGCGTCGCTCATCGGTGGGATCATGGGTATCAAACACGATCTCTCGGGAAGGGGCACGGTTACCGCTCATCCAGCGCCCTTGCATGTTGCAACAGTGTCGGCACCCTCTTTTCGATGCACTCACGGGCCGGATAGGAGGGCTGCGAGCCATAGGCGGTCACTGCCAGGCTGGCGGCGGCGACCGCGCGGCTCGCAGCTGTCAGGGGTTCGCAACCTTCCAGCAGGGCAACGGCCAGCACTCCGGTGAAAGCATCCCCGGCACCGGTGGTATCGACAACCTCGGCATCGCAGGACGGAATCAGCGAGAGGGTTGTGCCTGTTCCCAGCACGCAACCGCCATCGGCCAGCTTGACGCAGGCCATTCCAACCCCGGCATCCAGTAGTCGGCGCGCCGCCCTGGCGGCTGTTTCCGGGCCATCAACCTCGATCCCGGTCAGTGCCTTGGCCTCGGCAACATTGGGAGTAATGGCGGTAATTCGATCGAGCAGCGCCTGCTCGACCCGCTCGGGAAAGGAGGGGTCAAGCACGATGGGAATGTTATGGTGATGCGCCATGACAATGGCCTGATGGACCACATCAGCAGGTACTTCGTAATTGACTGACAGCAGAGCGGGGAGCGGTGTTCGGCCGATTTCGTCCTGTAATGCCTGGATCGACTCCTCGGGCCAGTGATCGTTGGCATTGGTTGCCAGCACGATCTGTTTTTTACCCGTCGGAGGCACCATGATCATCGAAACGCCGGTCGATTCACCTTCGGCACGTGCAACCCGGCTGATATCCACTCCGGCTCGGTGCAGGGGTGACAACGCATGAGTAGCCAGATCATCGTCGCCAACACAGGCCAGCAATACGGAGCGGCAGCCGAAGGTGCAGCCTATATAGGCTGCATTGGAGGCCTTGCCGCCCGATAGTCGGCGCTGATCATGAGCGAGCAGGGTTTCCGCGCTGCCCGGAGTGTCATCAATCCGAACCTGAAAGTCGGCATTTACGCTGCCCAGTGCCAGTAGCGTACGCGCATTCAAGAGAGATTACTCCTGCATTGCCTGTCCTGTAGTGTCAATTCCGGCGGCTCAGTTTCCAGAGTAGCAGACCGCCGGCGGCGATCGCCCCGGTGGCCAGCGCGGCGCGCTGATTGGCACGACTCTGGGCCCGGGCGCGGTTGCGGGTGATCTCGCGTTCGGGCGGCTCATGGGTGACGGGCCGCTGGTGCAGGGCCATCTGCATCACCTCGGCGATGTGCAGGGCACTGCGCGGTGTGGTCTGCTCGATCTGCTCGCGGCAGCTGAAGCCGTTGGCAATGATCAGGGTCTGATCGTCGGCTTCGCGCACCCGCGGCAACAGCACCCGTTCACCGGCGCCGATGGAGACGTCGTACTTGCCCTCCTCGAAGCCGAACGAGCCGGCCATGCCGCAGCAGCCCGAATCGAGCACCTCGTAATCCAGCCCCATGCGCTCGAGCAGCCGGTTTTCCGCCTGCATGTGCAGTGCGGACTTGTGGTGGCAGTGGCCATGCACCAGCGCCTTGCGATCGAGCTTCGGCGGCTGGTAGTCGTCGACCCGCTCCATTAGAAACTCGCTGAACATCAGGCTGTTGCGGCTGAGCTTCTGCGCCCGGGGATCGTCGGGGAAGAGATTGGCGAGCTCGTCGCGGAACACCGAAATACAGGAGGGTTCCAGCCCGACGATGGGGATTTCGGCATCGATCACGTTGCCCAGCTGGGTCATCAGTCGCTGCAGATAGGCTTTGGCGTTATCCAACAGGCCGAAGTCATACAGCGGTCGGCCGCAGCAGATCCCCTCGGAGGGAATGATCACCTGGTAGCCGGCGTCCTCGAGTACCTCGACCGCTGCTTGGGCAGTGTCGGGATAGAAGTGGTTGGTGAAGGTGTCCGCCCACAGCATCACCGGCATGGCTTCGGGATTGACCAGCGGGCGTTTGGCAAACCACGTCTTGAAGGTCTCCGGCGCATACTGCGGCATGGCGCGCTGCTGCGGTACGCTGGCGGCCTTCCTGACCAGGTGGCGCAATCCCGGGGTGCGGGTGACGAAGTTGGTGACTGCCGGCAGTTTCGAGGCCAGCCGCGACCAGCGATCAATGAAACCGAAGATATAGTGGTTGCGTGGTCGGCGATGCTGTTCGTAGTAGTGCGACAGGAACTCGGCCTTGTAGGTCGCCATGTCGACGTTGACCGGACAGTCGTTCTTGCACCCCTTGCATGCCAGACAGAGATCGAGCGACTCGCGCACCTCTTCCGACTGCCAGCCGTCGGTGATGACATCACCCTGCATCATCTCCATCAGCAGCCGGGCGCGGCCGCGGGTTGAGTGTTTCTCCTCGTGGGTGACCATGTAACTCGGACACATGGTGCCGCTGTCATCGCTGCGGCACTTGCCGACGCCGACGCAGCGCATCGCCACGTTGGAGAAGTGGCGGTGATCCTGCGGAAAGGCGAACCGGGTACTCGGCTCGCGCGGGCTGTACTCGATCATGCGCAGGTTTTCGTCCATCCGCCACGGATCGACCACCTTGCCGGGGTTCATCTTCCACTGCGGGTCCCAGATCGCCTTGAACTCGCGAAAGGCGTCGACCAGCTCATTGCCGTACATGCGATTCAGCAGTTCACCGCGTGCCTGACCATCGCCGTGCTCACCGGAGAGCGAGCCGCCGTAGGCGGTCACCAGGTCGGCAGCTTCCTCGGCAAAGGCGCGATACTGGCGCGCGCCTTCCTCGGACTGCAGGTCGAAATTGATGCGCGAGTGAATGCAGCCCTGGCCGAAGTGGCCGTAGAGCGCTCCCTTGTAGTCATACTTGTCATAGAGCTTGTGCAGATCGCGCACGTAGTCGCCGACCTGATCCGGCGGGACCGCGGAATCTTCCCAGCCGGGCCAGTGCGAGTCCTGATCCGGCGGTGGAAAGGCGGTAGCGCCCAGTCCGGCCTTGCGCACGGCCCAGATCTTGCCGGCCTGGGTGGGGTCATCGACGATCTGATGGCCCTTCGGCGCGCTTTTGCCCTTTTCACGCCGCATCTCATCGAGCAGGGCATTGGCCTGGCGGTGGGTGTCTTCCCTGTCGCGGCCGCCGAACTCGACCATCAGGTAGGCGTTGCCATCCGGCAGCCGCTGGAGTTCTTCCTCGTGCATGTGCTGCTGTTTCTCATCGTCGAACAGCAGCTTGTCGATCGCCTCCAGCGCGATCGGTCTGGACTTCATGATTGCCGGCACATGGTCGCCGGCGGCGCCGACATCCTCGAAACCGATCACCACCAGGGTGCGATGGTGGACATTCTCGGTCAGTTTGAGGGTCGCATGCAGCAGGGTGGCGCAGGTGCCCTCGGTGCCGCACAGCGCAGCAGCGAGGTTGAACCCGTTCTCCGGCAGCAGATTGTCGAGGTTATAGCCCGACACGCGCCGCGGCATGTGCTCGATCTTCGGGAAACGCTCGCGGATGCGATCGGCGTAGCGGTCGCGCAGATCGCGCAGCTTCGCAAAGATTTCGCCCTGACGCCCGCCGGCCTGAATGACCTGCTCAATCTCCTCCTCGCTGTAGTGATCCTTCAGCGTCATGCGCACACCGTCGTAGGTGACGATGTCGAGCGAATGCACGTTATCGCAGGTGCGCGGGCCGTGGCCGTAGAACTGGGCCTGAACCGAGTGCACGCCGCAGGAGTTGTTGCCGACGTTGCCGCCGATGGTGCACCACTCGTGGGTGGAGGGGTCGGGCGGGAAAAGCAGGTTCCAGGGCGCCAGCGCCTGATTGACCTTGTCGTTGACGGTACCGCCTTCCACCGTGACCAGCCGATGGTCGGCATCGATGCTGACCACGTGATCGAGATACCTGGAGTGATCGATGACCACGGCGTGATTGACCGTCTCGCCGGAGAGGCTGGTGCCTGCGCCACGAGACAGGATGGGGACGCCACGGGCGTGACAGATGCGGTGGATGGCGAGAATGTCGTCGACGGTGCGGGGCAGGGTGACGCCGATCGGCGGCTGTCGATAGTTCGAGGCGTCGTTGGCATAGAGGGCGCGCGAACCGGCATCGAAACGCGCTTCGCCCTCGATGTTCGCGGCGAGTTCCTCGGCCAGATCCTGGTAGTCATGCGAAACGCGCTCCTTGGGCGCGCTGCCTTGTACTTCGCTCACCATGGCCTCCTTGCATTGTGGTGATGATCGACTGATGAGGACACCGCCCGGGTTGGCCGCGCCTGGCTGAGGGCGCGGCGGTCAGGTCGATCCGGGAGTGTCAGATTCGGTAGCGCTCGGCCTCCTCGCGACGCAGCGTCAGGCCCAGCCCGGGACGGGCAAGATTGGGGCGCAGCCGCCCCTCGACCGGGCCGATGTTGTCCTCGAACAGCATCGACTCGATCCGGGCGTGGTCGTGAAAGTACTCCAGATGGCGAACCTGTTTGGCGCAGCAGCCCGGGTGGAGATGAACGGCCGGCGCGGTGTGCGATGACAGCGGAATGTTCCACGCATCGCACAGTGCGGCGACATCGAGAAAGCCGGTAATCCCGCCGCAGCGAGTGGCATCGGCCTGCAGCACATCCACCCTCTGCCCTTCGAGCAGATGACGGAAGTACGGAAGGTCGTAGCCGTATTCGCCGGTGGAGATCTCGATGCCGCCGGGGCAGCGGTCACGCAGCAGTTTCAATCCTTCCGGATCGTCGGAGGAGACCGGCTCCTCGTACCAGCTCACCCCGTGGGTGACGAACTCCCGCTCCGCCATGGCCAGTGCCTGCTTGCGCGTGTAGGCGCCATTGGCGTCGACGTAGAGCTCGGCATCCGGGCCAATCGCATCGCGGGCCTCGCGAATGCGCTCCGGATCCTGATCGGGATGCCGGCCGATCTTCATCTTTACCCGCGGGATATCGGCGGCTACCCAGCCGCCCAGCTGCTCGCGCAGCCGATCCAGCGAACAGGAGGTGAAGCCGCCGCTGCCATAGATCGGCACCGATTCACGGAGGGCGCCCAGCAGTGTGACCAGGGGGACTTTCAGCAGTCGGGCCTTGAGGTCCCACAGGGCGATATCGACCGCGGCGATCGCCATCGAGCAGATCCCCGGGCGACCGAGATTGCGAATCGCCTCGACCATCTTCAGCCAGCATTCGCGCTGGGCCATTGCGTTGCGACCGCGCACGATAGCGGCGAGCTTGTCGCGGATCAGGGTGGCGCAGGCCGGGTCCCCATAGGTGTAACCCAGCCCGGTGCAGCCCCCGGCGGTGAGCTCGACCAGCACCATGGTGGTCGAGTCCCACGCCAGGGTGCCATCGGATTCCGGCTCGTCGGTGGGAATCGTATAGGCACTGACCGCCACGTCCTCGACGGGTACGTGTGTCCGGCTCATGTCGCCGTACTCCCTTCAGTGACCGCGAAGCTTCGGCACGATACTGTTGGAGAACTGCCGGAACGACTCCTTGACGATGCCCATCGAGTCCGGATCACCGTGAATCAGCGCCGACATGTAGGCTTTGGCCTGGGCGCGTTTGATGTGTGGCGGAATCGGCGGCACGTTCGGGTCGGTGATTACCTCCAGTACCGTGGGCCGATCGGCATTCAGCGCCCGCTCCCAGGCGTCGGCAAGGGCATCGGGTTCGTCGACGCGAATGCCCTGCAACCCCAGCAGCTCGGCGTACTGGGCGTAGGGGAAGTCCGGCAGATCCTGCGAGCCGGGATACTTGGGATCGCCCACCTGGGCGCGCATCTCCCAGGTCACCTGGTTCAGGTCCTGGTTGTTGAGCACCATGATCACCAGCCGCGGATCATCCCAGCGCTTCCAGAAATTGGCGATAGTGATCAGCTCGGCGTTGCCGGCCATCTGCATGGCGCCGTCGCCGACCAGCGCAATTACCGGCCGATCGGGATAGGCGAACTTGGCAGCGATGGCGTAGGGCACGCCGTTGCCCATGGTGGCCAGACCACCCGACAGCGAGGCCATCATGCCGCGGCGCAGCTTGAGATCACGGGCGTACCAGTTGGCCGCCGAGCCGGAGTCGCTGGTGAGAATGCAGTTATCGGGCAGCTTTGGCGACAGTTCCCAAAAGACGCGCTGCGGATTGACCGGATCGGCATCGGCCATGGCGCGCTCCTCGAGCACCTCCCACCAGCGGCTGACGCTGTGTTCGATGTGTTCGCGCCAGCTGCGATCCTGCTTGCGTTCGAGATACGGCAGCAGCTCGCGGATGGTGGCGGCGCTGTCGCCGACCAGATTGACCTCCATGGGGTAGCGCATGCTCAGCATGCGACCGTCGATATCGATCTGCACCCCGCGGGCCTGGCCTTCCTCGGGCAGAAATTCCGAGTACGGGAAGGTCGAACCAATCATCAACAGGGTGTCGCAATTGGCCATCATCTCCCAGCTGGGATTGGTGCCCAGCAGGCCGATCGAGCCGGTCACGTACGGTAGATCATCGGGCAGCGCGGCTCGACCCAGCAGTGCCTTGGCAACTCCGGCGCCCAGTACATCGGCCAGCTGCATTACTTCATCAGTGGCATGCAGCGCGCCGGCACCGACCAGAATACCCACGCGCTGTCCTTCGTTGAGTACCTGGGCGGCGCGCTTGAGATCCTCCTGCTGAGGCACCGTATAGGGTGTCGGCGTCCCCACGCCGGAGTGCACCGTGCCGTGGGCATGCGCGGGCGTTTCCACCGCCGGCTGGGTCTGCAGATCGTTGGGAATGATCAGCGCCGTTACCGTACGGGCCGACATCGCAATGCGAAAGCAGCGATCGATCAGATGGCGTACCTGAGCCGGCGTATTGGCGCGGTGGACGTACTCGTTGGCGACATCCTTGTAAAGCGCCGTCAGATCGACTTCCTGCTGATAGTCGCCGCCCAGTGCCGAGCGGGCCTGCTGACCGATGATGGCGACCACCGGGCGATGGTCCTTCTTGGCATCGTAAAGACCATTGAGCAGATGGATCGCGCCCGGGCCGGAAGTTGCCATGCATACGCCGACTTCATCGGTAAACTTGGCATGCGCAGTGGCCATGAAGGCTGCCATTTCCTCATGACGGGTCTGAATGAAATCAAAGCGATCACCGGCTCGATCCAGTGCCCCCATGATGTCGTTGATGCCATCACCGGCATAGCCGTAGATGCGATGAATGCCCCATTGCGATAGTCGATTGAGCAGAAAGTCACTGACGTTTTCCGTGTCACTCATGCCGTTGCCTCCATGCAGGGTCACGATAGTCATGTGCAGGGCAGCGATGGCCCTGTGCTGATGCGAAGATTGCCGTGTGTGAGTGTGGCTGCTCGGGTGTTCATTGCACGCGAGCCTAGCTTAAAATCAATTTAAGATGATGGTTCCGGAAAACATGAAATGAAAAAAATTCAACCACTGTGCGCGGCTCGATGGTTGAGAAAGAATGGCCTTTCGAATCATCCTGGTGGCTTCATGTATCGTTAGGTAAATGATGTCTCGCAGCCGGTGTATCGTCTGCATCGTACCGGTTACAAGGGAATTCGAAGGGTGAAAGGGGTCCAAAGGGCGTTTCCCGTTTCGAACCGGGCAGCGAATCGCCTCGTGGTGTTGCTATACAGCTGCTTCACTATCGAAGCCCTGCAGCCGCATCGACACCGAACTTTCAGCCAGGACGCATGCACCTTCTTCAGGGCATGTCTTTCCAAAATGACAGTGTCTGCGTTATCCGGGGTCATTCGAACGCCATGCTCACGAGCGCAGATGAGCGCTTCACCGCTTCATCACTGACAGGAGAATTCGGCATGGAGGCTGCTGACAAGCGGATCGAGGATTACGGCTTCATTGGCAACATGCGCACCAGCGCGCTGATCGATCGCGATGCCTCGGTCGAATGGCTGTGCATGCCTCGTTTCGATTCCGATGCCTGTTGTGCCTCGCTGCTCGGCACCCGGGACAACGGCTTTTGGCAGATTGCGCCGACCGCGGAGGTGACCGCTCGCTCGCGTCGCTATCGGGGCGAGACGCTGGTGCTGGAAACGCAGTTCGAAACCGCTGATGGCCGTGTGGCGGTCATCGATTTCATGCCGGTGTGTCAGGATGGCGAAACCACCATCGATCTGATGCGGGTCGTCGAGGGACGCAGCGGCAGCGTGGAGATGCAGTGCGATACCCTGTTTCGCTTCGATTACGGCGATGTCACGCCGCTGGTGCGTCATGGCGAGCACGGCATGTCGGCCATCTCCGGACCGGATGTCCTGCGCCTGTGGGCACCGTTTCCGCTGGAGGATGGCGATGGCCACTCGCGGGCCAGCTTTACCGTCAACGAGGGGGAGCAGGTGCCCTTCGTGCTGACCTGGTACGAGTCCCACAACGACGAGCCGGAAGTCGGCGATGCCCTGCAGGCGCTGGAGGAGGTCGAGCAGTGGTGGCGCGACTGGAGCGCCCGGTGCGATGTCGATGACGAGTTTCGCGAACCGGTGGTGCGCTCGCTGATCACCCTCAAGGCGCTGACCGACGCCCAGACCGGCGGCATGGTCGGCGCAGCCAGTTGCTCGCTACCGGAGCGCATCAACGGCGAGGCCAACTGGGACTATCGCTACACCTGGCTGCGCGATACCACCTTTACCCTCTACGCCCTGCTCTCTTCCGGCTACACGGAGGAAGCCTACGCCTGGCGGCAATGGCTGCTGCGGGTGGCAGCCGGTGAGCCC
This sequence comes from Kushneria sinocarnis, assembly GCF_003633775.1. Taxonomy (GTDB): domain Bacteria; phylum Pseudomonadota; class Gammaproteobacteria; order Pseudomonadales; family Halomonadaceae; genus Kushneria; species Kushneria sinocarnis. The sequence continues at coordinate 233,222 of NZ_RBIN01000005.1, read as the reverse complement.
GGCAAGCTGCAGCCGATCTACGGCATCGCCGGCGAACGACGTCTGCCCGAGCAGCAGCTGCCCTGGCTTGCCGGCTTCAACGGCTGCAGCCCGGTACGCATCGGCAACGGCGCCTATCGTCAGGTACAGCTCGATATTCATGGCGAGGTCATGGACGGCCTGCATGTCGGACGTATTCATGACCTCGAGCCCGACGAGGATCTCTGGCAGGTGCAGTGTCAGTTGGTGAGCTATCTCGAGCAGCACTGGCAGGATACCGGCGCCGGGCTGTGGGAGCTGCGCGGTCCCGAGCGGCACTATACCCACTCAAAGGTGATGGCGTGGGTAGCCATCGATCGTGCCATCAAGGGCGTCGAGGATCACGGGCTCGAGGGTGACGTGGAGCGCTGGAAGGCGCTGCGCCAGCAGATTCATGACGATGTCTGTGAACACGGCTTCAATCGCGAGCGCAATACCTTCGTGCAGTACTACGGCGGTGAGGCGCTGGATGCCTCGCTGCTGCTGATTCCGCTGGTCGGCTTCCTGCCTGCCGATGATCCCCGCATGGTCGGCACCATCGAGGCGATTCAGCAGGATCTGATGGAAGACGGCTTCGTCTATCGCTTCGTCACGGATAAAAAGAAGCACGACCTGGCCGAAGGGGAAGGAGCCTTTCTGGTGTGCGGTTTCTGGCTGGTCGACAACCTGCTGCTGCTCGATCGGCGGGATGAGGCCCGTGAACTGTTTGATCGCCTGCTCGGCGTGCGCAACGATCTCGGACTGATGTCCGAGGAGTATCACCCCATCCAGCAGTGTCTGCTGGGCAACTTCCCGCAGGCCTTCTCCCATGTCGGGCTGATCAACAGTGCCCACAACCTGGCCCGGGCGCATCGGCTCGGCGAGCAGCCGGCCGAATCCCGGCAGGAGCACTGAGGCGTCAGTGACCGCAGAGGCCCGCGGTGGGCCTCTCTAAAACCGCGTTAAGCTTTCAGCGGCAGACTGCGCGCTTTGATGTTCCCGCCGGGAGCCGGGCGCGTCCCGGCTCCCCGGATCCGGATGACGGGGTGTTGCATGTCGCTGCTGGCACGAATTCGCACCAATACGGTACTCAAGAGAGTGGCGCAGCGCGCCGAAAAGGCCCTCAGGCGACACCTGATGGCGCTGATATGGCGCTGCCTGCGTCAACCCGAGCCGACCTCGATCGATCGGGTCATGCCAGTGCATCGCATTCTGCTGATCCGGCCCAACTACCGCATCGGCAATGCGCTGATCATGACCCCGGCCATCGATGCCTTCCGCGCACGCTTCCCCCATGCCGAGCTCGACTGCCTGGTGACCGATACCACCGCCGGGCTGTTCGAGGGGCGCCCGCTTGATCGCTGTCATGCGCTGTCACGGCGGGCCATCCTCAGGCCCTGGCAGTTCGTCGGGCTGCTGTGGCGACTGCGCCGGCGACGCTACGATCTGGCCGTCCAGGTCGGTTCGAGCTCGCAGACCGGCTTCATCTTTACCCGTTTCATCGGCAGCCGATTCACCATGGGGATGAGCCGCGGCGAATCGCGCTGGTTCGATATCGAGGTCGGCGGCAGCCAGTCACACGCCTACGAGCTGGTACCGCGATTCGCGGCTGCGCTGGGCGTGCCCTGTCGGCAGCAGCCGCTGATGACCCTGACGGAGACGGAGCAACGCCGGGGGCGGGCAGCCCTGCAGGCGCTGGGCCTGGCGGTGAACGACGCCGGCGAGCCGCTCCCCTTTATCGCCCTGTTCGTGGGCGGTCATCTCGACAAGCGCTTCTCCCGCGACTTCTGGCGTGAGCTGATCGCGGCACTGGAAGCCGCGGGCAAGCGCTATCTTGTTGTGCTCGGCCCCGAGGAGCACGCTCTCGGCGACTGGCTCAAGCGTCAGCAGGTGATGGCCTCGCACGGGGTGCTCTGCCAGCCGCAGCCGCTGCGACAGCTGGCGGCAATGCTGCTGCCGGCGCGCTGTCTGGTCACGCCGGATTCCGGGCCGATGCATCTGGCAGCGGCCGTCGATGTGCCCGTCGTGCCCCTGGTCCGGCGTCGCAAGTCGCTGCGGTTTGTGCCTCGCGGTGACCATGATCGCACGCTGTGGGAGCCTTCGGTTGATGAGGTGCTGGAATGTCTCGGCTTGTCCCGCCGGCCGTCCGACAGTCGCGTGGCCGGCCATGTGCCGCCGGCCGCCGGGCCGGCGTAGCGCCGCGCCCCCCGACATGACACGGGCCCCGCCCGGCGATGCCGGACGGGGCCCGTGTCATGATCGCACCGCTTGCGGGCGCGATCGGCTGGGGACGGCGGGCGTCTGTCAGGCGTCCGCTTCGCTCGAGGCGGCCGGCCGGTCGGCATGCCGATAGACCAGCGAGCCGTCATCGACCCGCAGCGGCTCGCTGATATGGCGATACGTTTCGGCCATTGCCGGGCTTTCGCCACTCCCGAAGCGGGCGATATGACGAATGTCGCGACCCCGGCTGTGGCGATAGTCGCCGTTTTGATCGGCGACCGCTGCATGACCGAGATTGAGCGGCTGGGTGTTGTGCCGATAGGTGGCGGCCATGGCCGCACTCTGGCCCTGGCCGGGCTGCAGGTTCGCGGGCTCTGCGGCAAACGGGCCGCTCGGGGTGCTGTCCTCGACACTGACCGTCTGGCTCTGCCGGTCGAAATGTGCCGCCATGGCTGCGCTTTCGCCCTGACCGGCGTCGAGCGGGTTGGCCAGTGCTGCTGTCGGCAGGGCGGCTGCGAGAATAACGGCGGCCAGCGTATTGGTGCGAGTGATATGGCTCATGAGGATCTCCTTGCCATGATAGATGGAAGCTCTTGTCGAGCTGATGGTGATAGTCTGAGCCTCGAAAGCGCCCGGGACGAATCGAACCTGTCAAAGGTGGATATCACTCGGATTGATGCAGTTACGGGGTGAGGGGCATGAAAAAACCGCCTCGGGGGAGGCGGTTGCATGAGGGTGCAGCGTTCGACTGCTGGCGGGTGGGGTTGCGTCGCGTATCGGGCCGGTGCCGGCCGTCCGGCGTCGGAGGCGTCAGAACAGCACGGCCAGCAGCACCAGCACCAGTCCCAGCAGCGAAACCGCCCACACCAGCGAGCGTAGCCAGGGGATGCCCATGGCGTAGAGCGGGACATAGACGATCCGCGCCAGCAGATAGAGCCAGGCGCCCCAGGCGGTCAGTGCCCCCTCCTGACCGCCGACATGTGCGATCAGGATGGCGCCGATGAACAGCGGCAGGGTCTCGAACAGGTTCTTTTCCGCCCGGGTCAGGCGTCCGGTCAACCGCCCCATCGGCGGTCCGGGTTCATCGCGCGGTCCGGTATTGTATTCGATGCCCGTTTCCCGGTTGCGCAGCATGGCGGGCAGCAGGATCTGAATGATCGCCAGCACCAGGGTCCAGCCCAGCAGGTAGAGTTCAAGGCTCATGGCGGGAGTCCGATAGCCGATGGATGTGCCTTCAAGTTAGCAGTCCCGGCTCTGTCATGGGCTGGCAGGGGCGCGCTACCGGGTCGGTACTTGCAGGACAACCGGCAAGCGGAGCGCATGACATGAGTGATCGACAGGCCACCGGGAACTGCCTGTGCGATCAGCTACACGGCAGCTGGACGAAAGGTCGCCGGTCCGGTCAGTCACCGGCCTGGCGCATCGGCATGCGGTCGATGGTGTCGAAGATCGTCATCGGGTCGACAGGGCCGGTCTGCTGGACCTTCCTGCCGCCGTCCTTGCCCACCAGCACCGTGGTCAGCTCGCCGTGCGGGTCGAGTTCGAGGGCATTCAACAGGGCCGTGGTTTCGGCGTCCGTCATGGGTTGGCCTGCGCGTTCGCCCTCGCCGTTCTCGACGGTGTAGAGCAGCATGTCGCGATCCTCGAACGCCTTGTGGTGACTCGCGAGGATGCCGCGCATGCGCTGGTAATCCGGATTGTCCACCGAGGGTGTGACGATGATCAGTGGCCGGAAGGTCCACCTGTCGCCGACCAGCGGGTTGGCCGGGTCGGCGGCCGAGGCGCCTCCGGCGACGCCGATGCCGGCCGCCATCATGGCGCAGAGCAACCAGTGTTTCATGTGAAACATGCCTTGAAGATGATCTCCGGTTCACTCTAGCAGAGTCCGGGCGTCGGGCAGCACGGCTTCAGCCGGCGCTCAGCCGAGCGGGCCACCCTCGATGGTCTTCTGCATCCCCGCCATGATGTGATGGCCGTCCTCGGCGGCCAGCTCCCGATACCACTGCGCGGTCACGTCCGGGTCGTGGCCGTGGCTCATGGCGGCGCGCTTGCGGGCGCGCAGGATGATATCGCCGACCCGCTCGACGCGCTGGTGATCATAGCTCGCCAGCGCGCCGGCCAGGTCGCCGCCGTGGGCCTCCAGCGCGCGCGCCAGCACCCAGCCATCCTCCATGGCCTGACAGCCGCCCTGACCGAGATCCGGCGCCATGGCATGGGCGGCATCGCCGAGCAGGGCGACCCGCTCTCCCACCAGGCTCGGCAGCGGGTCGATATCGTGGATCGGGATGCGTGCCATCAGTTCGGGGTCGAGCCGCTCGATCAGCCGCTGCACCGGCTCGGCCCAGCCGGCAAAGTGGTGGCGCAGTTCCGTCCGGTAGTCGCCGCTGTCGGTCAGATTCTCGCCTGCCAGCGGGACATCGAAGAAGCAGTAGAATTCCGGCCGGCCGTCCTCACGAGCGCCGCTGCCCATCGGCATCAGCGAGACGCGCTGATGATCGCCGACGTACTGATCCCAGTGCTGCAGGGGCGCGAGATCCTCGCTGGCCGGAACCCGCACGTTCCAGTTGACGTAGCCGCAGTAGTGCCGCTCGATGGTGCGTCCGGCCACCCGATTGCGCAGCCGGGAGTGGGTGCCGTCGGCGATGATCAGCAGCTCGGCGCGGCGCTCATGGCCGGCGGCGAAGCGCACCGTCACCCCGGTCGGGTCGGCTTCGAAATCGACACACTCGTCGCCGAGATGCACGCACTCCGGGCCCACGGCCTCGAGCAGCTGGCGCTGCAGTTCGGCGCGCGCGATGGGGCAGGCGGGCTGGCCGACGGCGTGATAGAGCGGCGTCAGACTGAAATCGGTCAGCACGCGGCCCGCGGCGGTGAGATAGCGCATCGCGCGCATGTCGCCGCTGGCCTGCTCGATGGCATGGCCGAGACCGAGACGGTGGAGGATCTTCGCGCCGTTGGACCAGACCGACAGGGCTGCCCCGATGGGACGCAGTTCGCCGACCCGATCATGCACCTGTACCCGATGACCACTCTGCTGGAGGGCCAGCGCGGCGGTCAGACCGCCCATGCCGGCGCCGATGATCACGATATCCATGGCTCCACCTGCTTGTTGTTGGAAGATGACAGCGAGGGTAGTGGTGACAGATTACCTCTCTGATGGCGGTTTTTGAAACGATCGATTCATCGGCGCCGGTACGGTCATGACTCCCGATTTTCAATGGCTTGAGGCGCTCTCTTGTGGTGCATGGCTGTGACATGGTGGTGCATGGAAGGCGGTTCGGGTCATCATGAAACCAACGTTTCAACGGGCGGCGCTCATCGGGCCCGGAGGGGAGCAGGGGCCGGCCGGGCGGATGCCGGAGGCGTACCGGCAGGCCCGGGCTCGGCGAGGCTGGCCGAGGTTTTGCATGGGAGGGTCATGACGACCACTCTTCACGGAAGCTCCCGCCATGGCGCACAACACCCCGGATAACGCTCCCGCCCACGAGCTGATCTACGCGCTCGAAGATCGACCGTCACCGGGCGCCGCGCTGCTGGCAGCCGTTCAGCATGTGCTGGCCTGCTTCGTTGCCGTGGTCACACCGACCCTGGTGATCGCCGGCATTCTCGGCCTCGACCGGCAGCTGCCCTATCTGATCAGCATGGGACTGATGGTGTCCGGCGTCGGCACCTTTATCCAGGCGCGCCGGCCGCTGGGCATCGGTGCCGGCATGATCTGCATCCAGGGCACCAGCTTCTCCTTTCTCAGCGCGATTACCGCTGCCGGCATGCTGGTCAGACAGCAGGGCGGCAGCCCCGACGACATGCTCGCCATGATCTTCGGCATCTGCTTTTTCGGCGCCTTCGTCGAGATCGTGCTGAGCCGCTTTCTGGGCCAGCTGAAGCGCGTCTTCACGCCGCTGGTAACCGGTATCGTGATCACCATCATCGGCATCAGCCTGATCCGGGTGGGCATGACCAATCTCGGCGGGGGCAGCAGTGTCGAGGATTTCGGAGCCCCCGGCTATCTGGCGGTGGGCGGCCTGACCCTGCTGATCATCGTCATCCTCAACCACGCCCGCAGCGCCTGGCTGCGCCTGTCGTCGATCGTGATCGGGCTGGCAGTGGGCACCCTGGTGGCCTGGGCGACCGGGGTGGCCGGTTTCACCGCCCTGGCCGACCGGCCGCTGGTCAGCGTGCCCATTCCGTTTCGCTACGGCTTCGATTTCGACTGGTCGGTGTTCATCCCGGTGGCGCTGATCTATCTGATCACCTCGATCGAGTCGGTGGGCGATCTCACCGCCAACTGCATCATCTCGCGCCAGCCGATCGAGGGGCCGCGCTATCTCGAACGGATCAGCGGCGGGGTGCTGGGCGACGGCGTCAACTCGCTGCTGGCGGCGGTCTTCAACACCTTTCCCAACACCACCTTCTCCCAGAACAACGGGGTGATTCAGCTCAGCGGCGTGGCCAGCCGTTACGTGGGGCAGTACGTGGGCGTGGTCCTGCTGCTGCTGGGGCTGTTCCCGGTGCTGGGCGCAGTGCTGATGCAGATCCCGCGGCCGGTGCTGGGCGGGGCGCTGCTGATGATGTTCGGCAGCGTGGCCGCCGCCGGCATTCGCATCCTCGCCCGGGTCACGCTCGACCGTCGCAGCCTCACCATCATGGCGGTGGCGTTCGGCATCGGACTGGGCGTCGAGAGCCGGCCGGAGATCTTCGACCAGCTGCCGGACCTGCTCGGTCAGCTGATCGGCTCGTCGATCAGTGCCGGCAGCATTACCGCGATCCTGCTCAATGTGCTGCTGCCGGTGCAGGGCAGTGCGCCGGCTGCGGAGGACGCCGCCGAGCCGGAGCGCCCTTCGGCCTGATGTGATGACGGGCCGGGGTGGCGCTGCCGGCCGAAGTGGCACATGACTGTGCGCGACCCGATCCCGGTCGGCAGGTTAGGGTGCCCTGTACCCGATACACCAATGGGAGTCTGGCATGTGGAAGGAGTGGCTGCTCAATCCGCCCATGACGCTGCTGGCCGTACTGGCCAGCACCCTGGGCATGTACCTCACGGCACTGCTGCTGGCCCGCTGGGCGGGTGTACGCAGCTTTGCGCAGATGTCGGCCTTCGACATCGCCATTACCATCGCCATCGGCTCGGTGATCGCCACCACCATTGCGGCCGCCACCCCCTCCCTGCTGCAGGGCATGACGGCGCTGTTCGGCCTCTATGCGGTCCAGCTGGTGGTGTCGCTGCTGCGGTTGCGCTCCCACCGGCTGCAGGCCACGGTGGACAATGCCCCGATCCTGGTGATGGGGCAGGGCGGCCGCCTGCTGTGGGAGAACATGGCGGTGGCGCGCGTCACCGAGGATGACCTGCGCCAGCAGCTGCGCAAGGCCAATGTGCTCGATCCGGGCCAGGTCCAGGCGGTGATCATCGAGGGCACCGGCAACGTTCATATCCTGCACGGTCACGGTCGGGACCTGTCGAGCGATGACTGGGTGGTCGAGAACGTGCGCGACTACAGCGGCGTACTGCGCTCGCCGGATGAACCGATGCCGTCGGCGCGCACCCGGCTGCCCTGACCACCCGGCCGGCGCGGCTGACGGCACACGCGATTGCATGGCCGGTCAGCCGCTGTTGTTCGCTCCCCGGTCGATGTTATCCAGCGAGCGGTAGCCGGCGCGGGCGACCTCATCGACCGGCCGCCGGCTGGTGTCATCACTGAAGATCTCCAGCGACCACGGCCCGTTGTAGCCGGTCTGCTGCAGCGCCGCGAGGAACGCCTCGTTCAGCAGCGTGCCTTCACCGGGAAAGCAGCGGCCGTGCCGGCTCCAGTCGAGCAGCCCTCGTTCGGCGCGGGGGTGAGCGTCGGCCAGCTGCACGAGGGTAATCCGCTCGCCGGGCAGGCTCGTCAGCAGGTCGAGCGGTTCGCCACGGGCGAGGATGTGGAAGCTGTCGATGACGATGCCCAGCGCGGGATGATCGACGGCCTCGATCAGCGGCCAGACCTGGCGGTAATCGCTCAGATGCCCCCAGCTCAGGGCCTCCACGCCCACCCGCACGCCGGTGGCGTGGGCGCGTTCGGCGATGGCGGCAAGCTGCGCCCGGTTGGTGGCGAAATCGGTCAGGGCATCCTTGCGGGTGCTGGTACACATCAACAGCCGGTCGGTCCCGAGTTCCGCCATCAGCGCGAGCTGGCCGTCGAGGCGGGCCAGCGCGAAGGTGTCGAAATCCGGAGCGCCCAGCGCATCCGGCCACGGCTGCAGCGCCACGATGGTCAGGCCCAGCCGGGCGGCCAGTTCGGCAATCGCCCGCGGCGACTCCTCGGCCTCGCGGACATCCGGTTCGAACAGCTCGACGCCGCCGAACCCGGCAGCGGCCACGGCTTCGAGCTTGTCGGCCAGGCGCCCGCCCAGCGACACGGTGGCGATCGCTCTCATCGTTGCTCTCCGGTCATGGCTTTCGTTCGACCATAGTCGGCGCGCGGTGCCAACGACAGCTCGGTGCAGGGCGGGCCGCGCGCCTGCCGTTCGGCTGAAGGCCCCTCCCGAGCGGTACGGCAAGGGTGTATCCTGCAGGCTCACTTCCGAGCGGACGGTACCTGACGCCCATGCAAGACGCATCCGGACATTTCACGCGCCTGCCCGGTGCACCCCACCCGGCCCCGGTGCGGGCGGGCAGAATGACGCCGGTTCAGGGAGGTACGCCGTCATGAGCCGTCGTCGGCTGATCGTCGCCATCACCGGCGCCAGCGGCTTCGTCTACGGGGCAAGAGCGCTGGAGCTGCTGCGGCCGCTGGAGGTGGAAACCCACCTGATCCTGTCGAAATCCGCCGATCTGACCCGGCACTACGAGACCGGGATCACGCGTGAGGCGCTGCATGAGCTGGCCGATGAGGTGCATCCGGTGGGGGATATCGGCGCCTCGCTCTCCTCGGGCTCGTTTCGCACCCTGGGCATGCTGGTGGCGCCCTGTTCGGTGAAGACGATGTCCGAGATCGCCAGTGGCGCTACCACCAACCTGATCTCCCGGGCGGCCGACGTGGTGCTCAAGGAGCGGCGCCGGCTGGTGCTGATGCTGCGCGAGACGCCGCTGCATCTGGGCCACCTGCGGACCATGACCGCCCTGACCGAAATGGGCGCGATCATGTTCCCGCCGGTGCCGGCCTTCTACGCCCGGCCCGATTCGCTGGAGAGCATGATCGATCATAGCGTGGCGCGGGCGCTGGACCTGTTCGACATCGAGATCGAGGGCATGCCGCGCTGGGGTGAAAACCTGCACCCGCCGGGCAAAACCCGAGAGTCGCGCAACGACGACTGAAGGATCGGGCTGCTGCCGCCTGCTTCCGGGTGTTTGCTATCCTGGACGTTATGGTGAAGTGGCATGATATGGAGCAGGTATGGATCTTTCAGGCAACACGGTACTGGTGACGGGTGGTGGTAGTGGCATTGGTCTGGCCATCGCCGAGCGTTTTCTGGCCGCCGGCAGTGAAGTGATCATTTGTGGGCGGCGCGAAGATCGGCTGCGTGAAGCACAGCAGCAGCATCCGGCATTGCATGTGCGTGTGGGTGATGTCGAGCATCAGCAGGGGCGTGAGACACTGATCGAGCAGATCACCCGGGAGTTTCCGAACTTCAACGTGCTGGTCAATAACGCCGGCCTGCAGCGTCGGCACCGCTTTGCCGAGGATGACGCGCCCTGGTCGGAGCGCCAGCAGGAGATCACCATCAATTTCGAAGCACCGGTGCATCTGGCGTCGCTGGTACTGGACCATTTTCGGACCCGGCCGCGTGCGGCTGTCATCAACGTCTCCTCGGGGCTGGCCTTTGTGCCGGGGCTATTCGCGCCAGTCTATTCGGCGACCAAGGCTGCCCTGCACTCCTTCTCCCTCTCCCTGCGCGGTGAGCTGGCCCATACGCCCATCGAGGTCATCGAGATCGCGCCCCCTGCGGTCAATACGGATCTGGGTGGCGTGGGTGTGCACGTCAATGGTGAGCCGGTCGATGCGTTTGCCGACTCGGTGATGCAGCGGATCGCCGCGGGTGAAGTGGAGGTCGGCTATGGGGGTTCGGAAGAGCGCCGCCGCGCCTCCCGAGCGGAACTCGACGCCTGGTTCGAACGCATGAACGGTCCGCTGATGCAGCGCTGATCTCGCGGCAGTCGGCCTCCGGGAGCCGACGCCTTTGTTTTTCTCAGTCCATCCCGGGCGTTGACGCGATGTTGGCGCCCTCTTCATAGCGCGTATAGGCCGCCAGCACGAGCCGCTCCGACTGCACCAGGTAGTGCTCGAGCAGCTCCGAGGCTTCCCGCGGCCGGCCGGCTTCCAGCGTGTCCAGGACACGCCGGTTCATCGCCACATAGGGCTCATGCAGCATCTCGGGGTCGGCGATCAGTCCGAAGGCCAGCCGCAGCTCGGCGGCCAGCCGGCGGAAGAAGACGTTGAGCCGCTCGCTGTCGGCCAGTTCGACGATGGCGGCGTGGAAGGCCATGTTGGCGGTGCCCACGGCATTCCAGTCCTGCGTCTCGCGATGGGTGCCGGCGTCCGCGACCGCGGCACGCATCGCCCGGGCCCCCGGGTGACCGGGCCAGGCTTCCGCCAGGGCCCGACACTCGATAAAGCGCCGCAGCCGGTAGATGTCCACGATGGAGGCCATGCTGGGCGTGGTGACAAAGACCCCCCGGTTGGGGTGATGGGTGACCAGCCCTTCATGCGCCAGGCTGCGAAACGCTTCGCGCAGGGTGTTGCGGGAGATGCCCAGCTGTTCGCTCAGCCCCGCCTCCGAGAGCCGCTGGCCCGGAATCAGTTCTCCCTCGACCAGCATGCGGCGCACGCGGTTCGTGACGGTTTCCCCCAGGGTCCTGCCGGTCTCACCCGCAATTGGCTCTCTCATCTCGATGCAGTTCCCGCTCGTGTTTCATGATCGTCTGTCCCGAATGGTCCCCGATTCCTGCCGCAGGCGACAAGGGCACGGCCGCGCCCCGGGGGCGGTGATGCACGCTCATGGCGCATGGCAGCCGTGAAACGCCCCATTATTGAACGCAAGTCGTATCCAGGTTCAGCGGAGTCTCCTTTATTGTTGAACAATAAAGGCGTGATCAGTGCACGATATCAGGCGTGCTGTTCATTCTGGCATGCAAATTGCGTCGATACGGCATCATCCACCCGACCCCGGAGTCCCGCCGCCATGACGAGCCGCACCAAAGCACATCCCATGAAGACGAGACAGGCGTCGCTGCTCGGCGCCGTCTTCATGATGGCCACCTCGGCGGTCGGCCCCGGATTCATTACCCAGACCGCGACCTTCACGTCGCTGATGGGGGCGGCCTTTGCCTTCGGCATCCTGGCGTCGATCGTGATCGACTTCGTGGTCCAGCTGAACATCTGGCGGGTGGTGACCGTGACGGGCATGCGCGCGCACGAGGTGGCCAACGCGGCGCTGCCCGGCAGCGGCTATCTGCTGGCGGTGCTGGTGATCTTCGGCGGGCTGGTGTTCAACGTCGGCAACATCGCCGGCGCCGGGCTGGGGTTCAATGCCCTGACCGGGCTCGACCCCCGGTGGGGCGGCGCGCTGAGCGGGCTGATCGCCATCGGCATCTTTCTGTCGCATCGTGCCGGGGTGGCCATTGATCGCATCGTGATGGCGCTGGGGGTGCTGATGCTGGCGCTGACGGTGTTCGTCGCCATTGCTTCCGACCCGCCGGTGGGTGAGGCGCTGCGCCAGACCGTCATGCCCGACAGCATCAGCTTTGCCACCATCACCACCATCGTGGGCGGCACGGTGGGCGGCTATATCACCTATGCCGGCGCACACCGCATCCTGGATCGCGGCGTGGGCGGCGTCGAGCATGTCGAGACCGTGTCGAAGGCGGCACTGCGCGGCATCCTGGTGACCGGGGTGATGCGCTACGTGCTGTTTCTGGCGATTCTGGGAGTGGTCGCCAGCGGGGTGACCATCGACATCTCCAGCCAGGGCGCCAACCCCGCGGCACAGGCCTTCCAGGTCGCCGCGGGCGAGTTCGGCCTGCGCGCCTTCGGCCTGATCCTGTGGGCGGCCGGGATCACCAGCATCATCGGCGCCGCCTATACGTCCATGACGTTTCTCGGGGCCTTCCGCCCCGGCATCGGCGAGGCCATGCGCAATCGTGCCACGGTGGTGTTCATCGCGGTGTCGCTGGTCGTCTTCATGCTGCTGGGGACCCCGCCCGCCGCCCTGCTGGTCTTCGCCGGCGGCTTCAACGGGCTGATCCTGCCGCTGGGGCTGACGCTCTTTTTGTGGGTGGCCTGGCGGCGTCAGGATCTGATGGCGGGCTACCGTTATCCGCGCTGGCTGCTGGTGGCGGGCGCCGTCGTCAGCCTCATGACCTGGTACATGGGCTATCAGTCCATCGGTCCCATCTTTGCCTTTCTCACGCCGAGTGCCTGACAGGGGAGTTCACACATGGCACATATCGATCTCAACAGCGATCTCGGAGAGAGCCTCGGTCAGTGGCGCATGGGGGATGACGACGCCATGCTGGGCATCGTCACCAGTGCCAACGTGGCCTGTGGCTTTCACGCCGGCGATCCCGCCGGCATCCTGCGCACGCTGAAGGCCGCCGCCGACCGGGGCGTGGCGATCGGAGCGCACGTGGCCTATCCCGACCTGGTGGGCTTCGGCCGCCGGGCCATGGATATCGCCAGCGAGGACCTGCGCGCCGACGTGATCTATCAGATCGGCGCGCTCAAGGGGCTGGCGCGGGCGGCCGGGACCCGGGTGCGCTACGTCAAGCCGCATGGTGCCCTCTACAACACCATCGCCCGCGACGAGCGTCAGGCCCGCGCCGTGATCGAGGCGGTGCTCGCCGTCGATCCCGCGCTGGTGCTGATGACGCTGGCGGGCACGCCGCTGACCGGCTGGGCCGGGGCGGCGGGGCTGAACACGGTGGCCGAGGCCTTCGCCGATCGCGCCTATGAAAGCGACGGCAGCCTGGTCTCCCGCCGCGAGCCCGGGGCCATGCTGCATGATGCCGGGGTGGTCACCGAGCGGATGCTGCGACTGGCCCACGAGGGCGTGGTGACCAGCCGCGACGGGGACGACATCGCCGTGGCGGCGGATTCGATCTGTGTGCACGGGGACAGCCCCGATGCCGTGGCGCTGGCGCAGGCAGTCCGCGACCGGCTTGTCGCGGCCGGCATCGAACTGCGTGCCTTTGCCGGGGCCCGCTCATGACGACGAACGTGCATCCGTCACTGGTCGCCGCCCGCCAGGCTCGCGAACGCTTTCGTGCCGGGGAGTGTCGCCCTACCGCCGGTCTGGCCCCGGGCATGACCCAGGCCAACCTGATCGCCCTGCCGGGTGACTGGGCGTGGGATTTTCTGCTCTACGCCCAGCGCAACCCGCAGGCCTGCCCGGTGCTTGAGGTCAGTGACCCCAGCGACTGGCGCACGCCGATGGCCGAGGGCGCCGATCTCCGTACCGACCTGCCGCGCTACCGACTCTGGCGCGACGGCGCGCTGGCCGAGGAAATCAACGACGCCCGCGCCTGCTGGGAAGCGCACCCCAATCTGGTCACCTTTCTGATCGGCTGCAGCTTCACCTTTGAAAACGCCCTGCTCGAGGCCGGCATCGAGGTGCGTCACATCACCGACAACACCAACGTGCCGATGTATCGCACCACGCTGCCCTGCCGTCCGGCCGGACGACTGCAGGGGAACGTGGTGGTTTCGATGCGCCCGCTGCCGGCGGCTCATATCGCCAGGGCAAGCACCATTACCGCACGCTACCCCGGTGTCCATGGCGCGCCGATTCACGTGGGCGACCCGAAGGCGCTGGGTATTGTGGATCTCGACCGCCCCGATTTCGGTGACCCCGTGCGCCTTGAGCGCGGCGAAACCCCGGTGTTCTGGGCCTGTGGCGTAACCCCACAGGCTGCGGTCATGGCATCAAGCGTGCCCTTTGCACTGACGCATGCGCCGGGGCACATGTTCATCACCGACGTGCCGGACAGTCGCTATCACGTCTGATCCGGACTACCGGAGACATGCCTTCAGGAGGCTTTTTGAACATTTTCCCCGTCAATCTGAGTGCGCTGCTGGTCGAGCTGGACGATCTGCCGCAGACGCTGGGGCTGTTCGAGCAGCTCGACAGCAGCCCGATCGAGGGCATTACCGCCATCATCCCGGCGGCGCGCACCCTGCTGGTGCACTTCGATCCGGGGCGGATCAGCGCCCGAACGCTGGCCGCAGCACTGCGCCGGTATCCGCTGACCGGCCACCGCCGCGAGCACGGCGAGCTCGTCGAGATTCCCGTGTACTACAACGGCGAGGATCTCGCCGAGGTCGCACAACTGCTCGAGCTCACGACCGACGAGGTCATCCGCCGTCACTGCGCGACCGAATACCAGGTGGCCTTCTGCGGCTTTGCGCCGGGGTTTGCCTATCTCACCGGCGATGCCGGGCTGGAAGTGCCGCGTCGCCCGACGCCGCGCACGCGCATTCCGGCAGGCGCCGTCGGGCTGGCCGGGCCCTTCAGCGGGATTTACCCCACCGACAGTCCCGGAGGCTGGCAGCTGATCGGCGTGACACCGCTGACGATGTGGGACGTGAACCGGGAGCCGGCGGCGCTGCTGCAGCCCGGCATGCGGGTACGCTTCACGCCGCTGGACGAGCAGCCGACGCGCCCGGCGGCCACTGCCGCTGCCGATACCGCCCCCTCGCACCGTGGCGCGCCCCCGACGCTGGAGGTTCTCCAGCCCGGCCTGCAGAGTCTCTTTCAGGATCTCGGCCGCACGGGGCAGACGCACCAGGGCGTTTCGGCCGCCGGGGCGATGGATCGGGCGGCCTTTCGCGCGGCCAACCGGCTGGTGGGCAATCACTCGGATGCCACCGCCCTCGAGATTGCCCAGGGCGGCCTGACACTCTACTGCCACCGCCCGACGGTGGTCGGTGTAACCGGGGCGAAGCTGTCGCTCACCCGCCAGCCCGCCGAGGGCGCGGCACACCAGGTGCCGGGCTGGCAGCCGATCGAGCTGGCGGCGGGCGACACCCTGACGCTGGGCGCCGTGACCGCCGGCGTACGCAGCTATCTGGCCCTGCGGGGCGGATTCGAGGTCACGCCGGTGCTGGGCAGCTGTGCCACCGATACCCTGGCCCGGCTGGGGCCGGCGCCGCTGGCGGGCGGAGACCGGCTGTACACGGCCGGCCTGCCGGTGAGCGCGGTCGCACTGCACGAGGCACCGGCGTTCGAGCTGCCGTCACCCGGCGACACCGTCACCCTGGATATCCTCATGGGGCCGCGCAGCGACTGGTTCACCGAACCGGCCCTCGAACGGCTCTGCCAGCAGGTCTGGCAGGTCACGCCGCAGTCGGATCGGGTCGGCCTCCGGCTGGCCGGCGAAGCGGCGCTCGAACGCAGTGACACCAGCGAACTGCCCAGCGAAGGCACGGTCAGCGGGGCCCTTCAGGTACCGCCCAGCGGGCAGCCGGTGCTGTTTCTCGCCGATCATCCGCTGACCGGCGGCTACCCGGTCATTGCCTGTGTCGCCGACCATCACCTCGACCTGGCAGGGCAGATTCCCGCCGGTGCGAGGATCCGCTTCAATCCGATCAGTGCTTTCGCGCCCTGTGCCGACGATTCCCGAGAGACCACCGAGGGGGCTGCATGAACCATTCCGTTTCCCACGACACCGCTTCCCGCCAGCCGCTGAAGAAGGTCCTGATCGCCAATCGCGGCGAGATCGCGGTGCGCGTGATTCATGCTTGCCGGGACTACGGGATCGGCTCGGTCGCCGTTTATGCCGAGGGCGAGCTGGAGGCGCTGCACGTGCGGCTCGCCGATGAAGCCTTTGCCCTGGCAGGGGACCCGCCCGTCCGGGGCTATCTGTCGATCGATCAGCTGCTGGAGGTCGCGCGTCGCTCGGGGGCCGATGCCATCCATCCCGGCTATGGCTTTCTCTCCGAGCGCGCCGATTTTGCCCGGGCGGTCCAGGCTGCTGGGCTGGTCTGGATCGGTCCCGATCCGGACACCATCGAGGTGCTGGGGGACAAGGTCGAGGCGCGCCGGCTGGCGCTCGAGGTAGGCGCCCCGCTGGCGCGCGGCACCGAAAACCCGGTGGACAGTGCCGAGGAGGTGGTGGCCTTTGCCGACGAGGTCGGCCTGCCGATTGCCATCAAGGCGGCCTTTGGCGGCGGCGGACGCGGGCTGAAGGTGGCCTGGCGCATGGACGAGGTCACCGAGTGCTATCACTCGGCGGTGCGCGAGGCCGAGGCCGCCTTCGGTCGCGGCGAGTGCTTTGTCGAGCAGTATCTCGACCGGCCGCGGCATATCGAGGCTCAGATCATGGGCGATCACCACGGCAACGTGGTGGTGGTCGGCACGCGTGACTGCTCACTGCAGCGACGCAATCAGAAGCTCGTCGAGGAGGCGCCGGCGCCCTTTCTGAGCGACGAACAGCTTCGCCGGATTCATCAGGCCGCCCACGATATCTGCGCCCGGGCAGGCTATGTCAGTGCCGGCACGGTGGAGTTTCTGCTGGGCAGCGATGACACGCTGTCGTTTCTGGAGGTCAATACGCGATTGCAGGTCGAGCACCCGGTCACCGAGGAGACCGCCGGTGTCGACCTGGTGATCGAGCAGCTGCGCATTGCCGAGGGCCACCCGCTCTCCTTCACCGAGACCCCGGCACCGCGCGGCCACAGCTTCGAGTTCCGGATCAATGCCGAGGATGCCGCCAAGGGCTTTCTGCCGACGCCGGGACGGCTCGGGACATTCGGGGCCCCCGCCGGCCCCGGGATCCGACTGGACACCGGAGTGGACAGTGGCGACCTGGTCTCCGGACACTTCGATTCCCTGATGGCCAAGCTGATCGTGACCGGGGCCACCCGGACACAGGCGATTGCCCGGGCAAGACGCGCGCTGGCAGCGTTTCACATCGAGGGGGTGGCGTCGGTGCTGCCGTTTCACCGCGCGGTGATGCAGCATGCGGATTTCACCGGCGGTGAGCATGATGAAACCGGTTTTCGCGTGCATACCCGCTGGATCGAGACCGAGTTCGATACGCCGCTCGACTGGGACGCACGTCAGGCACCGGCGGACGAGCCCGGGATGCTGCATTCCGTGATCGAGCTCGATGGCCGGCGTCACCGGATCGGCCTGCCGGCGACGCTGCTACAGGGTCTCGGATCCGGCGTGCCCGAGGCGCCCGCCGAGACGGCGCCGGAGGCCGACGAGGGCGTCGTGACGGCACCGATCAGCGGGCATCTCTACGCCTGGCAGGTGGCCGACGGCAGCCACGTCGAGGCCGGTGAGGTGATCGCCATCATGGAAGCGATGAAGATGGAAACCCGGGTGCAGGCGACGCGTGCCGGCACCCTGGTCATCGAGGCCCGGGAAGGCAGCACGCTGACCGCCGGCGAGACCCTGGCACGCATCGACGCCGATCGGGACCGGTCGGCGTGAGCCACGGGGGAGACGGCCGGCCCGTCGCGACGGTTCAGCTGCCGTTCGTGTCGAGCAGCTGTACCGCCAGCTTCACGAAATCCACCGAGGAGAGGATGCCCACCAGGTGTGCTGCCTCGTCCAGCACCGGCATCGCCCCCTGCCGGGAGGCCAGCAGGTGCCGACCGGCCTCGGCCAGCGGCATGCCGGCCGCCAGGGTCAGTACATCGCGGGAGATGACCGTGTCGAGCGGAATCTGCGCGAGATGGTGATTCAGCCGGCGGGTGCCGTAGCCATCGGCGATGTGCAGGGACTCGCGCAGCACGATCTTCTGGTTGAGCAGTCCGACCAGCCGGCCCTCGCCATCGACGACCGGCAGATGGCGGATGCGGTGCTCGCGCATCAGTTCGTGGCCGTCATGCAGGCTCTGTTCCACGCGCAGGGTGATCACCTCGCGAATCATGATGTCCGCGACAAGGGCGGGGCTGGTTGTATTCATGCGGGGCTCCTGTAAGCCGGTCAGCTGACGCACCGTGTGCCGTTGCTGTCTGATATCGGCACCGGTGGGGCCGGCCTGAAGCGGCGCGCCCCGGGCGTCACTCGGCAATCGAGCGCTCGTGGATGCGATACACCCGATTGAGACGGCTCTCGATGGCGTCGGCGATGGAGACCATCCCCTGGTTGTCCTCGAGGATCCAGCCGATCTCCGCGCGGGTGGCGCCGAAGTGTTCGAAGGAAGCCCGGCGGGTGTATTCGATCATCATGAAGGCGATCTGGGAGGCCAGCCGCGAGGCCTGCAGCTCCTTCTTGACGCCCATCAGCGGCACGCGTATCCGACTGACATCGGGACGTCCGGACAGACCGCCGTTGAGACGCCACAGCAGCTTGAGAAAGCCGAACGGATAGAGCCGCCCATCGAGATCCCGCTGCAGTTCGTTCAGGTCCGGCAGGGTGAGCATGAAGGCGACGGGGTCGCCATCGAGCTCCGCGATGTAGATCAGTTCCCGAAAGACGATCGGCTTGAGCTTCTTGCCCGCATAGGCGATTTCCGCATCGGTCAGCGGCACGAAGCCCCAGTTGTCCGACCAGGCGTCATTGAGCAGTGACAGGATCAGCGCCGCTTCCTCTTCGAAGCGTTTCTTGTCGATCCGGCGGATGCGGATGCGCGAATTGCGCTCACCGGCCTCGACAATGCGCTGGATCAGGGGCGGAAACGGGGTCGAAACGTCCACCTCGTAGGTGTTCAGATCCTTGATGCCCGCATAGCCGGCCTGCTCGATCCACTGCTGATAGACCGCCCGATGGTGCCCCAGCATGACGGTCGGCGGTTGATCGTGCCCCTCCACCAGCAGCCCCGGCTCATCCCAGATCGAGATCGAGATCGGCCCGATCGCCCGGCGGACCCCCCGCGCCCGCAGCCACTGCTCGGCGTGGGCGATCAGCGCTGCGGCGACCGCCTCATCCTCGGCTTCGAACATGCCCCAGTTGCCGGTGTCCCGGCCGCCCCCCTGATGTTCGGGCATTTCGGTCCAGAGCCGGTCGATCTGTGCCGAAATCCGGCCCACATCGACCCCCTCCCGCACGGCAATGAAGAAGCCGGCGGTGCCGTGACCGAACCAGGGATTCTTCCCCTCGCTGATCAGGCCCATCATCTCGTCCCGAAGGGGCGGCACCCAGGCCGGATCGTCCCGGTTGAGTCTGAATTGCAGGTCGACGAAGCGCTTCTTCTCGGCCCGGCTGTGTACTTCGATGATGTCCATGAAGGCCTCTTGTCCCAGGGAGCGGCGGCCGGCATGCGGTAGCCGGCATGGCGGCCATTATGACGTGTTACAGCGCCGCTGTTGATCACCGCTCACCGGGCTGGCGTCATCAAAACGACATCACGGCGGGGCAGACTGTCTCCGGCAGCGCGGTACTGAAGGCGCGGCTGCCGGCTTGCAGGGTTCTACCACCCGGGAGGTTTTCGACATGATGGAACTGACCCCACAGGAACTCGAACGTCTGGAACGCAAGGGCATTCATCCGCTCAGCCGGCTGGGAGAAGAGTGTCTGGTCGAGATTCATGGTCGGACCATCCGCTGTGCCTGGCAGGATGTCCGTCGGATTGCGGCGCCCTCGCTGAAGGAGCGGCTGTGCGCCCGGTTGCCGCTGACCGCTCGCGGGCCGGCGCCGGGCGAGCGGCGTTCGGCCCGCTGAACGGGTGCGAGGGGAGCGGGCTTTCGCTCAGAAGATCCGGCGGTCGATGCCCATCGTGTCGATCAGCCGGGTGGCGATCTCCTCGACCGAGTAGTTGGTGGTATCCAGCCAGGGGATCCGATAGCGCCGGAAGAGCTGCTCGACCTCATCGAGCTCCAGCCGACACTGGCGGAGCGAGGCGTAGCGGCTGCCGCTGCGCCGTTCGGTGCGGATCCGCGAGAGGCGCTCGGGGCTGATGGTCAGCCCGAACAGGCGCTGGCGATACGGCTGCAGCGTCCGGGGCAGGTCGAGCGAGGTCATGTCCTCGGCGATGAAGGGATAGTTGGCCACGCGCAGGCCGAACTGCAGGGCGAGATAGAGACTGGTGGGCGTCTTGCCGCAGCGCGAGACCCCCACCAGAATCACCTGCGCTTCGTCGAGCTGGCGCAGCGACAGGCCGTCGTCGTGCGCCAGCGCATACTCGACCGCGGCAATCCGGGCGTCGTAGCGCGCCAGATTCTGACGGGTCAGGCCGTGTGTCCGGTGCAGGGTGGCCTGGGGGGTCATGTCGAGCTCTTCGCTCAGCGGCGTGATCAGCGATTCGATCACGTCATGACAGAAGCCGCCACTGGCCAGAATGATGCGCTTGATCTCGTCGGAGACGATCGAATGGAAGACGATCGGTCGTTCGCCGGTGCTCTCGAACAGGGCGTCGATCTGCGCCCGGATCTGTTCGGCACGCTCCCGGCTCTCCACGAAAGGGTAGGTTTTCTGCACGAATTCGATGGGAAACTGGGAGAGTACGGCGTGCCCCAGCACCTCCATGGTGATCGCCGTGCCATCGGAAATATAGAAGACATTCTTCTGCCCCACCTGATCGTTCTCCATGATGTTGGCTCCCCGAAGGACGCTGGATATTCCGTCTTTTGCGCGGGAAATCTGCTCGTTTTTCAGTCCTTTTGATGCAGGTTTTAAGGGTCGCTGTGACGATAATCAGTGTCGCTTGGTCACGCCCTTAATGAAAAATGACTGCGCGCAAATCGGCCCGTGACGGGCATTGAGGTCTAATAAAATGTAGTAGTATTTCAAAAGCTTGTTAGCCGTTAAAAGATCAGATCAGACTATTGTAGTGGCTCGAAAAACGCTAGCCTTGTGCGGGCATCGGGGCTGCCAGGGACGGGGCAATGCCGCCGCCATGAAGTGCCCCGCAATGCCCGTAAAAAAACGACGATACCGATTCGAATATGGCTGTCGAGAGAGCCTGTCGAGAGAGAGACGCCATGACAACTCGTAAAGTTAACGACAAGGATGTGGTCTGGTACCACGAAGTAGGCATGAGTGACGTCGATCGGGTCGGCGGCAAGAATGCTTCCCTGGGGGAAATGATCGCCAATCTGAAGGATGTGGGGGTGCGGGTTCCCGGAGGATTCGCGACCACCGCGGCAGCGTGGCGCCGTTTCCTTGAACAGAGTGGCGTGGATCAGCGCATCCACGCCCTGCTCGATGAGACCGATATCGAGGATACCCGGGCGCTGGCCGATGCCGGGGCACGCATTCGGCAGTGGATCATCGACACGCCCTTTCCGGCGGCACTCGATGACGCCATTGCCGAGGCCTGCGCCCGGCTGGAAGCGGACAACCCCGGGGCCTCGTTCGCGGTGCGCTCCTCGGCCACGGCCGAGGACATGCCCGAGGCGTCCTTCGCCGGCCAGCAGGAGACCTTCCTCAATGTCGAGGGGCTCGAGGCCATCCGGCTGGCGATCAAGCATGTGTTCGCTTCGCTGTTCAACGATCGGGCGATCTCCTATCGGGTGCATCAGGGCTTCGATCACAAGGAAGTGTCGCTCTCCGCCGGAGTGCAGCGCATGGTGCGCTCCGACCAGGCGAGCTCGGGGGTGATGTTCACCATCGACACCGAGTCCGGCTTCGACCAGGTGGTGTTCGTGACCGCCGCCTGGGGGCTGGGCGAAATGGTGGTCCAGGGCGCCGTCAATCCCGACGAGTTCTATGTGCACAAGCCGACCCTGGCCGCCGACAGACCGGCGGTGGTACGCCGCAGCCTGGGCTCCAAGGCCGAGCGGATGGTCTACGCCGATGACCGCGAGCACGGCAGGCAGGTGCGCATCGAGCCGGTGCCCGAGGCCCAGCGTCAGCGTTTCTGTCTCGATGACGCAGATATCGAGTCGCTGGCCCGCCAGGCCGTGCTGATCGAGCAGCACTACGGCCGGCCGATGGATATCGAATGGGCGAAGGATGGCCGCAGCGGCGAGCTCTTCATCGTCCAGGCACGACCGGAGACGGTGCGCTCGCGCCAGCAGGTGATGGAGCGCTACCAGCTTTCCGCACGCGGCCCGCTGCTGGCCGAGGGCCGGGCCATCGGCCAGCGCATCGGCGCCGGGGCCGTGAAGATCATTGACGACATCAGCGAGATGCATCGCGTCGAACAGGGCGATGTGCTGGTCACCGACATGACCGACCCGGACTGGGAGCCGATCATGAAGCGGGCCTCGGCGATCGTCACCAACCGCGGCGGGCGCACCTGCCATGCGGCGATCATCGCCCGCGAGCTGGGTATTCCGGCGGTGGTCGGCTGCGGCGACGCGACCGAGCGGCTGGCGCGTACCGACCGGGTGACGGTCTCCTGCGCCGAGGGCGATACCGGCTATATCTACGAGGGCGAACTCGCATTCGAGGTGAAGAGTGCCGCCATCGATGATCTGCCCGAGCTGCCGCTGAAGCTGATGATGAATGTGGGCAACCCCGATCGCGCCTTCGACTTCGCCACCCTGCCCAACGAGGGCATCGGACTGGCGCGACTGGAGTTCATCATCAACCGCATGATCGGCATCCATCCGCGCGCGGCACTGGAGTTCGACCGGCAGTCTCCCGAGCTGCAGGCCGAGATCCGTCGCCGGATCGCCGGCTACGACGATCCGGTGGAGTTCTACGTGGCCCGGCTGACCGAAGGCATGGCGACGCTGGCCGCGGCGTTCTGGCCGCAGCGGGTGATCGTGCGGCTGTCCGATTTCAAGACCAACGAGTACGCCAACCTGGTCGGCGGCGAGCAGTACGAGCCGCATGAAGAGAACCCGATGCTGGGCTTTCGCGGCGCGGGCCGCTATGTGTCGCCGGAGTTCCGCGAGGCCTTTGCGCTGGAGTGTCAGGCGGTGAAGCGAGTGCGGGATACCATGGGGCTGACCAATGTCGAGATCATGATCCCGTTCGTGCGCACACTCGAGGATGCGCGCGGTGTCAGCGAGGTACTGGGCGAACAGGGGCTTTCGCGCGGCGAGAACGGGCTGCGCGTGATCATGATGTGCGAGCTGCCCTCCAATGCCCTGCTGGCCGATCAGTTCCTCGAGTACTTCGACGGCTTCTCGATCGGTTCCAACGACATGACCCAGCTCACCCTAGGGCTGGATCGCGACTCGGGCACCGTCTCCGAGCAGTTCGACGAACGCAACGAGGCGGTGAAGGCGCTGCTGACCATGGCGATTGCTGCGGCGAAGCGCCACGGCAAGTATGTCGGCATCTGTGGCCAGGGGCCGTCGGACTATCCCGATTTCGCGGCCTGGCTGATGGCCCAGGGCATCGACAGCCTCTCGCTCAACCCCGACACCGTGCTGCCGACCTGGCTTGCCCTGGGCGAACAGGTGGCAGCTCCGGGCGGACAGGCCGCGCCGGGCACCGCAGCCGATCCGGCGCTCTCCCGGTAACCCCGGCCGACCGGCTCGGCCCACCGCCGGCCCGCACCCCTGGTGCGGGCCGTTTTTTATTGCGGCGCTTGCGCCTCGAGCAGCAGCAGGTAGTGAGCCCGTTCCGGCGGGTAGTGTCCTCGACGCTGATGAGCTTCCTGGTGGCGCACCAGAAAGGCGAGCTGGCGTTCAAGGGTTGCATGATGAAATCCGAGCCGCCGGCTCACAAGGAGGGCTCGCGCACCAGCGGTCAGGCCCGCCGCTGCGCGAGCTGGGCCTGGCCTTACCTGCGTGATCCGGACTGACTCACCTGCCGGGACTGGGCTGCCAGACGGATGGGGGCATTGACTGCCCCGAACTGCTGATAGTTGCCCCGTCGTTCGAGGATTTCGAAATAGAACCGATCGGCAAACAGTGGCGTATAAGCCTGGAAGAACTCGCCATCCTCGTTGCGATCATAAAGAATATTGCGATCCTGCATGGCTTGTAACAGCTCCGGATCCATGTCCATGCGAGCCGCCAGGTCATCGTAGTAGTTGGCGGGGATGTCGAGCAGGGGGAGGCCATTGGCTATCAGCTGATCAACGGTCGCGAAGATATCCTCGGTGGCCAGTGCTATCTGCTGTACTCCACCCTTGTGCTCCGCCTGAAAGCGTCCCGGCAGTGTTTCAGTGGCCTGGGAAGCATTGAGGGGCAGCCGGATGGTGCCATCCCGGCTGGTCATGGCCTGGCTGAGCACCAGTCCGCGGGGGTCTGCCAGTTCATGCTCACTGCCGGCCTCGAAGTCGAAGATGGTCTTGTAGAACAGCTGCCAGCTCAGCAACTGGGTACTTGGCATGACCTGAGAAATATGGTCGATACGGGCCAGCCCTGCATCCGGCTGCTCGTCATGGGCCGACAGCTCGAAATCGGTACGCCATTGCCTGTCACGTGCCGTTTCCGGATCGACCAGATAGATCAGGCTGCCCTCGATACCACGCAGTGCGGGGATCTTCAGTTCGCCTGCACCGATCGGGCCGGAGTAGGAGCGGGCCTGAAAGGCGCTGGCGCGGGCCATCACCAGTTCGGGGTCGTTGACGCGAAAGCCCATGGCACACACCGAGATGCCATGAATCAGGCGATAGGTATGGGCGAAGCTGTCCGTTTCGAAGTTGAGTACCACATGCATGTCCCCCTGCTGCCAGAGATCGATGTTCTTGGAGCGGTGACGACCGATCCGGCAAAAGCCCATGGCCGCCAGCCAGTGTGACAGTGGCGCGGCACTCTCCTCATCGAGGGTGAATTCCATGAAGTGCACACCATCGCAGACCGGCGGCGAGGGTAATGATTGAAAGAAGGGGCTGTGTTCGGCCATGTTCTCCATCAGGATCAGGGAGCGCATGCCATCCAGAGCCGTTTCACGCGGCGGAGCGGCTCGGAAACTGTCGTTGAAGATCTCGTGCGAGAGTGGCCCGTTGTAACCGGTGTCGGCCAGAGCCTGCATGAAGCTTGCCATGGAAAAGCGCCCCTGCCCGGGGAAACAGCGGTGGTGACGGCTCCAGCTGAGCACGTCCATGTCCATTACGGGTGCATCCGCCAGCTGCACGAGAAAGATACGCTCCCCCGGTATAGCAGCGATGGGGTCGGTCGGCAGATCAAGCGCCAGGGTATGGAAGCTGTCCAGTACCAGGCCAAGCGCCGGATGATCGGCACGCTGCACGATATCCCAGGCATCGCGATAGTCCGAGATGTGACGGCCCCAGGCCAGGGCTTCGAAGCCGATGCGCAAGCCGTGTGCCTGGGCCCGTTCGGCCATCTCCCTCAGATCGGCCGCTGCCCGCTCGGGATCATCGACGGCGTGATTGGAAGTATTGCTGCACACCAGCAGGAAATCGGTGCCCAGCGCCTTCATCAATTCGAACTTGCGCTCGGCGCGTTCGAGGTTGCGCGTTCGTTGTGGTTCCGGCATGGCCTCGAAGTCACGAAACGGCTGCAGCGCAATGATCTTAAGCCCCAGTGATTGTGCAAGTTCACGGACTTCTTCCGGGGTCCCGCCCCATGAGAGCAGATCATTTTCAAAGATCTCGACCCCCTCGAAGCCTGCTCGCGCAATGGCCTCGAGTTTGTCTGAAAGATCGCCACTGATGGATACGGTTGCTATTGCGCGCATGTCACCTCCTTCCGCGAGAGTAGTGATCTGTACAGTTGACCTGAATCTGATGCAGCTCGAGCAGGCCTGCCTGCCGTATCAGCCGGTCCGAAGCATCAGCAGCAGAAAGGGCAGGGAAATAAAAGCGAGCGGCTGCCAGCGATGTCCCTTCTTGCAATATCATCAGCGGCTCCGGCGTGACAGGACACGGCGCAGGGGAGTATTGGAAAGCAGCAGCAGAATCACTGCGCTGGTCAGTATCAGCGATAGCGGATTGGTAACCAGATCCAGCAGAAAGGCAGTGCCATCATTGCCTACCGATGACATCGCTTGGCGATAGCTCTTGTCCATCAGCGGGCCGAGAATGACGCCGAGGATAACGGGGCCCATCTGAAAGCCGTAGATTTTCATGAAATAGCCGACCAGGCCGAAGCCCAGCATCCAGTAGACTTCCGTCATGCTGCTGTTGAGGGAATAGGTGCCGACAACACAGAGCACCATGATGGTGGGAATCAGTATGGCTCGGGGCAGCTCCACGATCCGGGCAAAGATCCTGATGCCGGTCAGACCGAATATCAGCAGGAAGAGGTTGGCCAGCACCAGATTGCCGACGGTAAACCAGAAGATATGAGGGGTCTGGATCATCAGCATCGGTCCGGGATTGAGCCCGTGGATGACCAGTGCTCCGATGATGATGGCGGTTACCGCATCACCCGGCATGCCCAGAGTCAGCATCGGCACATAAGCGCCGCCCACGGCTGCATTGTTGGCGGTTTCGGGGGCGACCAGGCCTTCATAGGCCCCCTTGCCGAAGGGTTGGGCAGGGTTCTTGACACTTCTTTTGGCATGATCGTAGGCAAACAGCGAGGCGATATCGCCTCCTGTGCCGGGCAGTGCGCCAACAATGACTCCGATGATGGAAGTGCGGATCGACAGGGGCAGGAACTTGAGCACCAGATTCAGCGAGGGCACGATCCGGTCCACCTTCTGGCGTACGGTTTCGGCATTGAGCTGATGAAGCTGAAACAGGGCTTCGGCGACGCCGAACATGCCGATCATGACGACCACATAGTGGATCCCGCCCATCAGATTCGTGAAGCCGAGTGTGAAACGTGGCTCGGCAGTCACCGGATCGAGCCCGATTAACCCGATCACGCCTCCCAGTGCTGCTGCGAAGATGCCCCGTGCCAGGGACTGCGCTGACAGGCTGCCTACCAGCAATAGGCCCAGACCTGCAATCAGGAAATAATCCCGGGGTGCGAATTGCAGTGACATTTCGGCAAGGAAAGGGGCAACACTGGCCAGCACCAGCACGCCAATCAGACCGCCGATCACCGACATGACCGTGCTCAGGCCGATGGCCTGACCGACTTCGCCTCTCTGGGCAAGCGGATAGCCGTCAAAGGAGGTGGCGACAGCTGAGGGAGCACCGGGAATATTGAGCAGGATGGCCGTGCGCGATCCGCCGTAGACGCCACCACAGTAAATACCCACGATCAATGCCAGGGCCTGATTGATATCCCAGGCAAAGGTGAAGGAGATCAGGATGGAGGTTGCCATGGTGACCGAAAGGCCGGGAAGTGCGCCGACATAAATACCGGCCAGGGTGCCTGCAGCTGTCAATAGCAGTAGCGAGGGATCGGTCCAGGCCATCAGGAAGTAGCTAACCGTCTCGGGCACGGTAATCTCCTTGTGATTTCAGGGCAGATAAACCTGGAAGATAATCTTGAACAGGGCGTATATCACTATTGTTGTAATGATCGTGATAATGCCCGATGCCATCATTTTCCCACTGCGTAGATAGAGTTGTGACAGGAACAGGAAGAGTATCGTGGCTGGCAGGAAACCCAGGGGGTGCAGCAATGCCAGGTAGATGATTGCCATTGCCGTGAAAACGGTCATTTCCCGGGGGCAGCAACACTGAATGAACTGTTTTGCGGCGTTGCCGACCCCGCTGGTAGCCGTGCCGGATCGGTGACGCTGTTCGGCAAGAATGACCAGCATGGCGATGATCATGATCATGCCCAATATCAGTGGAAAGGCCCCGGGGGCGTTCAGCAGGTCAAACCCGGAAATCTGATAGGCTTCATATAGAACACCTGCACTGAGAACGAGTAACAGGAGGTTGAAAGTTCGCTCTCCTGGCTTGAGTAACTTTTCCTGTGACATGCCATACTCCTGATATGGCGGCCTTCATTACGGGCCGCCATGGTGAATATCAGGGATTGAATTCAGGGTTTGGGGATGCCGAGTTCCTCGGGAGAAACCTTTGCCGAGCCTGCATTCTCCAGTGCCCAGGCTGTAACGGATTGCCAGTTCTTCAGGAAATCCCTGGCCTCCTCACCCTGCAGATTGAGAGGCTCGGCCCCGTTGTTTTTCAGGAATTGCTGGAACTCGCGATTGGCAACTCCCTTCCGATAGGCTTCAGACAGGGTCTTTACGATCTGATCAGGTGTATCCTTGTGCACGGATACAGCCCAGAAAGGCCCCCAGGGTAAATAACTCTCCATTTCAGGCAGTGCCTGGGTAATGGGGGGTGCATCCGGAAGAGCATCCACCGGCTCCTTGGCTACAACTGCCAAAGGCTTGAGTCGGCCAGCCTCTATCTGCTCCTGGGCTCCGGCAAGACTGAGTGGCATGAAATCGATATGTCCCCCCAGCAGGGCAGTAATGCCCGGACCATCGCCACCGAATGTGACATTACGGACATCCAGGCTATCGACCGAATTGATCATGGCAAGAACCGTATCCGGCAGACCACCCTTGCCCGTACTGCCCATTCTCAGCTCTCCGGGATGCTGATGGGCGTAATCGAGCAGATCACCGAGATTATCCCAGTCCTTGTCGGCTGGAGCAGCGATGACAACCAGGCCCTGACCGATGATGTTGATCGGTGTCATGTCGCTGTAATCGTAACTGGCCAGATCCAGAACGGGATAGAGCTGGGGGTTTTCTGCACCATAAAGCAGGGTATAGCCGTTGGCCGGTTTGTGCATGACGGCGTTCATGCCGATGACGCCGGTGCCTCCGGGGCGATTGTTCAGCACGATATCCGTGTCCAGAGCCTTTTCGACATGGGGTGTCAGGCTTCTGGCCACATTGTCGGTTGCGCCTCCTGCGCCCCATTGAATGATGCCTTCAATATTGCGTTCCGGGTAGTCGGCGAGTGTTTCAGAAGTGATACCCAGTGTACCGACCATGACAGCCAGGCCGGTTAACAGAATCCTGATCATGATAATTTCTCCCCCCTTTTGATCGGGTCTTGTTGTCCATGAGTAATTAAGACGGTTGCTTTATTCGGTCATGATCCATGCAAGTGGGTAGACCGTGTCAATCAAGAATCGGGCTTGTTGTACCAAGGTTTAATGTTGAGGGTGTTATGCAATTTCAGCTGTATTTTTTCATTGAATAATACATCCCTGTTACGGGCAGAACTGTCGGCATGACCGAATAATTATTTGCCACTTATTTTTTCCTGCTGACGGCTGTTTATGGTGGCAAAAGGCAAGCGCCAATATGTCCTTTCAGAAACCCGAGGTTGAATGGTAATGGCGTCTGAGTTCGGGAATTTCACGGTCAATATCCTGTTTGATTCGTGATTCGCCGATAAAGAATTTGAAAGCATCCACACCCTGAAAAAGGAAAAGATCCACGCCGGAAAGTATATCGATCTGTTTGTCCATGGCGCATTGAACAAGCTGGGTTACGGGTGGTGTATAAACCGCATCGAATATCCATAGTCTTTCATGAAGATCCGATGGATCGATCGGACAGCCAGGATGATCGACATGGCCCACGGGAGAGCAGTTGACCAGCCCATTGCCCCTGCGAATGGCCGCTGACACTCTGTCAGGGGGCGTGACTCGTGCCACGCTTCCCAGCTCATCAGCGAGCGCGTGGGCACGTGCCGAATCGGTATCGACGATGGATATGGACAAGGCGCCCAGCTGAGCCAGGCCATGGGCGACAGCTCGCCCCACCCCGCCGGCGCCGATCTGGATCACCTCGTCTGGCTGGCGGTCGGCAAAGCTGAAACGCCAGGCACTGATGAAGCCGGTGAAATCGGTGTTTTCGGCACTGATCCGGTCACCCTCGAAAATCAGGGTATTGGTCGCTCCCACCCGACGTGCCCCTTCGCCAACCCGATCGGCGAAATTCAGGGCCTGTTCCTTGAAGGGGTAGGTGATATTGGTGCCGCGATAACCCTGAGCCCGGAGCGTATCGAGCTGGCGGGAAAGGGAAAAATCCGTTTGATCGCCGGCTTCGACAATATCGTATTGCACGGGCTGACCGACCAGTCGCCCCAGTCGTTCGTGTAGATCGGGGGAGCGGGACTGACGTATCCCCTGACCGATGAGACCCAGTTTGATCATTGGCTGTTTCCCCTGTAGTCGCGAGCCCGAGCCCTGACGAGTGCGGGGCAGGGCCGGGAATCACTCCTGCTCGATCAGAAAGACCGTTTCTGCGGCACCCTGCATGTAAAAATTGAAGTGATAGGTCACCACATCCTCGCTGGAGGTAGTGCTCCGTCTGGCAATCAGGGTATCCCGGCGCTCCTCGGGCACCTGTGCCAGCAGCGGATCGTGCTGATTGTGTTCGTCATCGAAATAGATGCGTGTGAACAGCGTATGCAGTACGCCGCGGGCGAAAAGGTGTACGTCGAGATGCGGTGCGGCCGGCAGCGCATCATCGCTTACCCCGGGCTTGAGGGTGTCGATGGTGAAGGCGCCATCGGCATCGGTGGCAAAGCGGCCGAAGCCGTCGAAATCGGGTTCGGCCCGCTCGGTATGAAATCGACCGCGGCCATCGGCCTGCCAGATTTCCAGCAGGGCGTCGTTGATCGGGGCGCCGGCACCGTCGAGCACGGCACCGGTAAGGCGAATGCGCTGGCCGGGTGGCAGATTGTCACCACGAATCAGCGGCACATCGCCGCGTTCGACCATGCCGAAGTGAAAGTACGGCCCGACCGTCTGGGTGCCGGTCGGTAGCCAGGCCGGCTGCCGCGTGGCCTCCTCCTGCTCCCGGCGCATGATTTCCCGGGGTGAGAGGCCTTCGAAGGGAGAGCTGCGATGAACCATGAGATCTACTCCAGCGGGGTGCCATTGGGCCCCAGGAACATGTCGAAGCGAAAGCCCAGGGCGTTATCCGGGATGTCGAAGCGCCGGTCATAGCGGGCGATCAGCAGATCGCGCACGCGCCGGTCAGGGTTGGCCATGTAGATCGGATCGATTTCCAGCAATGGATCGTCGGGGAAGTACATCTGGGTGATCAGGCGCTGGCGAAAGCCCTGTCCGAGTACTGAAAAGTGGATGTGCGCCGGCCGCCAGGCATTGTAGTGATTGCCCCATGGATAGGCGCCGGGACGAATGGTGGTGAAGCTGTAGTAGCCATGAGCGTCGGCAAAGGTACGTCCGGCGCCAGTGAAATTGGGGTCCAGCGGTGCCGGATGCTGATCGCGCTTGTGGATATAGCGCCCGGCGGAATTGGCCTGCCAGAGCTCGATCAGCGCATGCGGAATCGGTTGACCGTGAGTGTCGCGGATACGTCCGGCCACGATGATCTTCTGGCCCAGCGGGGTGCCCTCGTGCTGTACCGTGAGATCATTGTCCTCACCACCGATATTGTGAAAGCCGTAGACCGGTGCGGTGCGTTCGGTAAGACCGGAATGAATTGGAATCAGCCCGTTGCGCGGACCGCGCAGACGAGTGGAGACATAGGGGTCAAAGACCTGAGGCGGCTGATGGGTCTCTACCGGACCATTGAGTCGCGGATCGAAATCGCGATCGAAATCGAGACTGCTCATGAGTGTTCTCCCTGATGTTCGTCTCCCCAGCCGTACTCGCGGGCGAGCGAAAAGGCGTGATTGGCAGCCGGCACGCCGGCGTAGGTCGCTACATGCATCAGCACCTGACGCAGCTCGGTTTCGCTGACGCCGGTACGGTAGGCGGTCTTCAGATGCAGGCGAAGTTCGCCGTCGCGTCCCAGTGCCGCCAGAATCGCCAGTGTGATCAGACTGCGCTGGGTCACGCTGAAGGTGTCGTCGCCCCACAGTTCGCCCCAGGCAAAACGGGTGATCAACTGCTGGAAAGGCAGATTGAAGGGCGTGGCGGCGGACAGTGAGCGCTCGACATGCTCGTGACCCAGCACCCGCTGGCGTACTGCCAGCCCGGTCTCGAAATCCACGCCCTGCTCGCCGCCGCGCTGCACGAAAAGATGGCGCAAAAGCAGTGTCGTCATGTTTTCCGGCGCCTCCACGGAGGGGACATGACCGACGTCGTCGAAGATGTCCAACGGGGCGTCGTGCAAACCGTGCGCCAGCGTCTGCAGGGTTTCCGGCGGTGTGGCACCATCCTCCCGGCCGCCGATCAGCTGAAGGGCGGGCAGTGGCGCCGGCCACTCCTGCTGGCGAAAATCCGTCGCGGCAAGTAGCTCGCACAATCGGGCGTAGCTCTCGTCGTCGACTCGTTCGAGCTGGCGGGTCCAGCCGTCAACCAGCTCGGGGACTGTCTGGCGGGTAGCCGGGGAGAACCAGCGTGGTGCCAGCTCGCCGGCCATGTGCTCCAGACCCTCGCGGCGTACCCGGGCGGCGCGCTCGTGCCAGTTGTCGGGGGCGCCGATCTGTAGCCCGGTATTGGTCAGCACCATGTGCTCGATCATCTCTGGGCAGTCATGCAGCAGCTGCAGACCGATCATTCCACCGATCGAGGTACCCACGAAGTGGCAGTGCTCGGCGCCGGCGGCAGCGATCAGCGCCCGGACTTCATCGGCGAGATCGGCAGCACTCAACGCCTGTTCGACGGGCGCGCTGGAACCATGACCGGGTAGATCCCAGGTCAGCACCCGATAGCGTGGCACCAGCGCGCCCAGCAGCTCGTCCCAGACGCCCTGATTCATGCCCAGCGGATGAGCCAGTACTACCAGCGGTGCGGCCGGCGGACCGATCAGACGCCAGGCGATCAGGCGGTTGTTGATGGTAGTGAAATGCATATCGCACTCCTGCAGGATTGCGTGACTAGGCAAACGTCGCCAGAGCGACGAAAGTGCCTGCAATGGCGGTACCGGAGATAATCAGCCAGATCAGCAGATAGCCCATGATGTCGCGGGCCGAGAGTCCGGCGACGCCAAGCAGTGGCAGCGCCCAGAAGGGCTGGATCTGATTGGTCCAGCCATCGCCCCAGGTAAAGGCCATGATGGTGCGTGCCGGATCGGCGCCGATTGCTGCTGCAGCCTCCATCATGATCGGGCCCTGAATGGCCCATTGGCCCCCGCCGGAGGGAATGAAGAAGTTCACCACCCCGGCAGACAGAAAGGTCCACAGCGGAAAACTCTCGGGTGTCGCCAGCGATATGATCGCCTGCGAAAATTGAGTTACCAGTCCGGCGTGGGTCATCATCCCGGCGATTCCCGCATAGAGTGGAAACTGCACGATAATGCCGCGTGCCGCGCCAACCGCCTTCTCCACTGCACCGATGTAGGCGGCAGGGCTGTTGTGTAACAGCAGGCCGAGCGCCAAAAAGATCAGGATGATGGTGTTCAGGTTGATGCTGAAACCTTCGGTAATGGCCTGTTCAATCAGATAGCTTGCTGCCAGCAATCCCATGAACAGGGTAGGTAGACGGCTGTTCTCGATTCGATCGGAGAAACTGCCATCATGATGATGAACCGAGGGGGCGTCTGCCTCATCGGCTTCAGGTGTCTCCAGTCGCACGCTACGTTCGGGGTGCTTCTGCAGCAGGAAAAACAACACCAGCAGCGCCAGTAGTGCTAGCGTCAACGCAATATTCCAGCTTGAGTAGAGCGTCTCGGAGACCGGCACGATGCCGATGGCCTGCTCCATGAAGTGTCCCGGCGTGGCGATCACCAGCGGAATCGAGGACGATGGCCCGCGGACCAGCTCACCGCCATAGGCTGCGGCCACGATCAGTGGGAAATGAATGGCTACCCGACGGCCCATCTCGCGCGCAAGAATGGCGCCGGCGACCATGCCGAAACCCCAGTTGAGGTAGTAGCAGACGAAGCTGACGACGATGGTCAGTACCAGTGCCTGACGCGGGGTACCCGCCTGCCGGGTCAGTCTGGTAAGCATTCGCTGCATGACTGGTGTCAGTGCCAGCACGTAGCCGGTCATCAGTACCAGTACCATCTGCATGCCGAATTTGAACAGCGATGAAAACCCCTCACCCCAGTAGCCTGCCATCGCTAACGGTGACTCGCCGCCCAGCGCCACGCCGAGGACAAGAACGACGGCGGTCAGGATTACCGCCAACACAAAGGCGCTGGGCAGATAGCGCTGTACGATACGTACGGAAAATTGAGTCACCGCTTCCATCGGATGGACCTTTTCCAGATGACCTGTTGCTGTCAGACCCTTTCGAGCACCGTGGCGATGCCCTGTCCGACGCCGATGCACATGGTGCACAGGGCGTAACGACCGCCGCGTTCCTGCAATTCGTGAAGGGCACTGTTGACGATGCGCACCCCCGACATGCCCAGCGGATGGCCGAGTGCAATGGCGCCGCCATTGGGATTGACCCGGGGGTCGTCACTGGCGATGCCGAGCTCGCCGAGACAGGCCAGTGTCTGGGCGGCAAAGGCCTCGTTGAGCTCAATGTGATCGAAGGCATCCAGGCTCATGTCCAGTCGCTCGAGCAGGCGACGGGTAGCCGGCACCGGCCCCATGCCCATGATGCGGGGTTCGACCCCGGCGGTGGCCATGCCGTGAATGCGTGCCATCGGGGTCAGGTCGAAGCGCCTGACGGCTTCCTCACTGGCGACCAGCACCGCACCAGCGCCGTCATTGACTCCGGAAGCGTTGCCGGCGGTAACGGTGCCACCTTCGCGGAACGGTGTGGGCAGTGCCGCGAGCTTCTCCAGTGAGGTATCACGGGGATGTTCGTCGGTATCGAATACCAGCGGTTCCTGCTTGCGCCGGGGAATCTCCAGCGGTTCGATCTCCAGTCCCAGCCGGCCACTCTGCTGGGCCCGTTTCGTGCGCCGCTGTGATTCCAGTGCGAAGGCATCCTGGGCCTCACGCGAGATGCCATACTCCTCGGCCACATTTTCGGCGGTTTCCGGCATTGACCAGGTGCCGAACTGCGACTTCATCTGTCGATTGACGAAGCGCCAGCCGATGGTGGTGTCCTCCATGGTCTGGCCGCGGCCGAAGGCGGTTTCAGCCTTGCTGACCACATACGGGGCGCGCGACATCGACTCCACGCCGCCGGCCAGCATCAGTCCGGCTTCTCCGGCGCGAATCGCCCGTGCCGCAGTGCCGATGGCATCCATGCTGGAACCGCACAGCCGATTGAGGGTGGTGCCCGGCACACTTTCCGGCAGGCCCGCCAGCAGGGATGCCATGCGTGCCACATTGCGGTTGTCCTCGCCGGCCTGGTTGGCGCAGCCGAGAATGACATCGTCGATCGCGGCCGGATCGAGTGACGGTGTCTGGCGCAGGACCGCTTCAATAATGCGGGCGGCCATGTCATCAGGACGAATGGTGGCGAGTGTGCCGCCATGCTTGCCCACCGCGCTGCGCCTCGGATGACAGAGATAGACGTCCCTGAGTCGATCATTCATGACGAGCGCTCCCCGGAGGCTTCTGTTCCGCTGTGATGATGATCGGTGCGTTTCTTGAGTTCGCGCAGCACCTCGATCTCGTGCGTGCTCGGGGCTGGCGTGGTGGCCAGCGCATCGGCGAAGCGGATCTCCCAGCCGGTGGCCTCGATGACCTGTTCGCGGGTCACTCCGGGGTGCAGCGAGGTTACGATCAGCTCCCGGCTGTCGGGATCCGGTTCAAGCAGGCAGAGATCGGTGATCACCCGGGTTGGCCCGCGGCCCATGTGGCGGGCGGTTTCGGGATTGAGGTTATCGCGCGCCCGGCCGTCTCGGCCGTAGCCGAGGGTGGTAATGAAATCGACCGCCTCGACGAAGGTGCGTGTCGAGTGCTTGACGGTGACGAACAGTTCGCGCGAATTGGTGGCAATCTCCGGGGCGCCCCCACCACCGGGCAGGCGTACCTTCGGTTCGCGATAGTCGCCGATCAGGGTGGTATTGAGGTTGCCGTAGCGGTCGATCTGGGCAGTGCCCAGGAAGCCGACGTCGATATGACCACCCTGCAGCCAGTAGCGGAACATCTCCGGCACCGACACGGTAGTCAGTGCGGTATCACACAGCTCGCCGTCGCCGATGGAGAGCGGCAGTATATCGGGACGGGTCTGCAGGGTGCCGGATTCATACACCAGGACCACATCCGGGGCGTGGGTCCGCCGGGCCAGATTGGCCGCCTCACCGGGCAGGCCGATGCCCACGAAGCAGGTGGTGCCGTTGCCCAGCGCGCGCGAAGCGGTAACGGTCATCATCTCCGCGGCGGTATAGTCGTGAGCGCTGTCGCTTGAAGTTTCGGGGGAGGCGTTCATGCCGATTCTCCTGCACGGGGCTGCGCATTGGGCGAGCTGGCGTTGATGACGTTGTCTTCCATCCAGCGCGCGAAGGTATCGCGATCGCGGGCGATGGCATCCCACTCCTTGTAGAAGCGGTTGTTGCGGGCGTAATAGCCATGGCTGTAGGAGGGCCAGGCGCCGCCGGGTACGGTGGCGATGGCGTTGATGCACCAGGCCGGCAGCACGCAGGCATTGGGGTGGGTGTCGAGTTCGTCGACCACCTCCTCGACCGTGATCACGGCGCGACTGGCAGCCAGCACGGCTTCCTTCTGCACCCCGATGATGCCCTCGATCAACACATTGCCGGCACGGTCGGCCTTCTGGGCGTGCACGATCGAAACATCGGGGCGATTGGCGGGCACCGCGGCGAGCTGCTCGCCGGTAAAGGGGCATTCGATGGTGCGGATATCGGGATTGACCCGCGGCAGGTCGCTGCCGACATAGCCGCGCAGTACTGCCATCGGCAGCCCGGCGGCACCGGCCTCCCAGGCACAGGCCATGGCGGCATGACTGTGTTCGAGAATTTCCAGTGGTGCCGGATAACCGTGTTCCACTGCGTCGCGCAGCCTATGCAGCGAGCCCACGCCGGGATTGCCGCCCCACGAGAAGATCAGCTTCGAGGCGCAACCCATGCCGATCATCTGATCGAAGATCAGATCCGGCGTCATGCGGATCAAAGTCAGCTCGCGGCGGCGCTGACGAATGATCTCGTGACCCGCGGCAAACGGGATGAGATGAGTAAAGCCCTCCAGTGCAACGGTATCGCCATCGTGCACATGGCGGGCGATTGCCTCGGAGAGGCCCAGGAACTCGGCCATCGGATTTCCCCTGTCGAGTTGTTCGCATAACGAACATTACATTCACCATACGAACAAAATAGGCTCCGAAGCTTTCGAGCGTCAATTGCACCGAGGGCCAGGAGAGCTGCCAGTCAGCGCCTTTTTTTCGATTAACTTTATGATTTTTAGTGCAAAAATCTTTCAATCGCGGGAAGTGTCATGCCACCAATGTCTAATAACTCAGGACCCGGCATCGTGGCTGCTGCGGGACAGGGCGGCATCACTTTGCATGATCAGTGCACGAAAGCGGGCCAGCGCTCGTTCATCGGGTGACTGCTGACCGCTGGCTTGAAGGTTCTCTTCCATCTGGGTGGTGTTCACCTCCAGCCCTTCGAGCAGGGGAATCAGCTGATCAAGGGCGCCCTCCAGCAGCAGCTGGGCTTCGATCAGCGGCGTCCACTCGGCATGCCAGTCGCCAAGGCCGCGTTCCAGCGGCTGGGCACCAGCATTGATCACGGTGGCGGTGTGGCCGTGAATCTGCCTGGCGGCGGTACGAATCAGCGCGCAGCGTACCGGGTTGCGCTTGTGACCCATCGAGGAGGAGCCGCCCATGCCTTCGGCGGCAGGTTCGCGCAGCTCGCTGATTTCGCTCTGGGCGAGCAGGGCGATATCGGTGGCGATCTTCTCCAGCGCGATAGCCACGGCGTCCAGCGCCGTGATCAGCTGATGGATCGGCTGGCGGTTGGTGTGCCACGGCATGCGGGGGGCATCGAGTCCGAGGCGGGCTGCGACATCGTCCATCAGCCTGGCGCCATCGTCGAGACCGGTCAGTGCGCCCACCGGGCCGCCGAACTGTAGTGGAAAGCGCACCGCGGCAAGCCGTTCCAGCGCCTGATCAAGATTGTCCCTCCAGTGCGCCACGGTGACCCCGAAGGTGATCGGCAGCGCCTGCTGCATAAGGGTTCGGCCGATCATCGGTGTCCGGGCATGGGTCGTCATCAGCTGTTGTAGTACGCTCAGCAGGCGTTGGCCGCGATTCAGACGCTCAGGTTGGCGGGCATGGGCGCACAGCATCAGCGCGCTGTCGATCAGGTCCTGACTGGTCGCGCCGACGTGAAACCGATCGCGCAGTGTATCCGGCAGGGTGGCCTTTGCCTGGGCGACAAGGGGGATGGCGGCGTTGCCGCCACGCTGCACGCCGGCCTCGATATCGGCGAGATCGAACTCATGTCCCGTCAGGGCGTTGGCGATGGCGCCATGGCTGCCATCGGGGATCAGGCCATGCCTTTCACGAACGGCGACCAGCGCCAGTTCGAAGTCAAGCATGGCCTGCACGAGCGCCCCGGCATCGAAGGCTTCACGGGCGGCGGCCGACATGAAAGGTGTCTGGGTGAAACGGTTATACATGCTGGTACTCCGGAACGGTGATGGCTCGTGGTGGCACCCGATGGCGGTCACTGCCGGGGAGTGTCGGTGTATACATCATCGCTGAAAAGGTGCGCCTTTGGTCGCAATTAAAACCAAAGATCAATGCTCATCCATCGTCTGCAGCGTTTATCTGTATACATGCAGTGCGCGATGAGCTGAGGACAGTGGCGCTATCGCGGGTACTGCTTTTCCGTGGCAATGATCAGAGGAGTCCGACATGACCGAGTCGAGCTGGCCCCGCAATGCCTGGTATGCTGCTGCCTGGAGCAGCGAGATCGAACATGAACTCAACGCCCGCTGTCTCTGCGATACCCATGTAGTGCTCTATCGTCGCAGTGATGGTGATATCACCGCACTGGAGGATGCCTGCTGGCACAGGCTTTTGCCGCTCTCTCTGGGCAAGCTGGATGGCGATCAGGTGATGTGTGGCTATCATGGTCTGAAGTTCGATGGCAGCGGCCGCTGCACCTTCATGCCCTCTCAGCCCACCATCAATCCGTCCGCCTGCGTGCGTGCTTTCCCGGTAGTCGAACGCCACAGCCTGGTATGGCTCTGGATGGGTGATCCGGCGCTGGCGGATACCGATCGGGTGCCCGATTTTCACTGGAATGACGATCCGCAGCTGGCCGGACGTGGCGGCACCTTCTACAGCCTTGCCTGTGACTACCGGCTGGTCGTCGACAATCTCATGGATCTGACCCACGAAACCTTCGTGCATGCCGGCAGCATCGGTCATGACGCCATTACCCGTGCTCCCTTCGATGTGACCCATACCGAACGCGAGGTCACCATGGAGCGCTGGATGCGCAACATCGATGCGCCACCCTTCTGGGCCCGCCAGCTGGAGTGCGGCGAGGCGCCGGTTGATCGCTGGCACCTGATCCACTTTCAGGCGCCCTCGACGGTCGTCGGGGATGTCGGTATTGCCCACGCCGGCACCGGGGCGCCCGAAGGGGATCGCAGTCAGGGCGTTACCGGCTATTTTCTCGCCGCCATTACCCCGGAGACGGCCACTACCTGCCACTATTTCTGGAACTTCGTGCGTGATCACCACCTTGCTGATCCGCAATGGACCGAATATCTGCACTGTGCCCATGTCAATGATACCGGCCAGGGTGTCTATCAGCAGGATGAGGCCGTGCTCGAAGCCCAGCAGAAAGCGGTCGATCGCTATGATCGGGCGCCTTTCTACAACCTCAATATCGATGCCGGCGCGATGTGGGCGAGGCGCCTGATCGATCGCATGATCGAAGCCGAGCAGATCCCTCGATCCGCCCGAGCCCGGACCGGAGAGTCGACGCTGATTCATTCCCAGCCGGCAGGCTGACGGAATCGGGAGGGGTTGCGGATGCAACAGACACAGCGTGCCCTGCTCACCCTGCGCGAAATGATTCTCGAAGGCGTGCTGGTATCCGGTGAGCGCCTGTGGGAACCGGCGCTGGCCCGTCGCATCGGCGTCTCGCGCACGCCACTGCGGGAGGCGCTGGTGCGGCTCGAGCACGAGGGTTTCATCGTGGCCCCCGAAGGCAGCGGTTACCGGGTGCGTGTATTCGATCACGACTATTTTCGTGATGCCATCGAGCTGCGTGGCACCCTGGAGGGCATGGCGGCTCGACGGGCCGCCGAACGCGATCATGATGAAGCCTCGCTCGGGGCGATGGACGAGCTCGTCGAGGGCATCGCGATCATTGTCGATCAGCCACGACTCAGCCACGCGGATTTCGAGCAGTACATGACGCTCAACGCCGAATTTCATCAGCGCCTGGTGGCGCTGGCGGAGTGTACGCTCCTGGCGGAGGAACTCGATCGCATTGCCGCGCGTCCCTTCGCTTCTCCCAGTGCCTTTGTCATGGCGCAGGCCATCCTGCCGCGCTCGCGGGACATTCTGTTCATCGCCAACGATCAGCATCGCTGCCTGTGTGATGCCATCCGCTCGGGTGACGGCAGTCGCGCCGAACAGCTGGCGCGGGAGCATGCCCATATTGCCCGCCGCAACCTGGCCGTGGCCCTGCAGGATCATGCCTTTCTGGATCGTATCAGCGGAGCGCCCATGCTCAGGGCTGCACTCGACTGAGCCCATTTTTTACTGAAGCCGCCCGTGGAGCGGCGGGAGTACATGACATGACCATTCCGGCTCGCCGACAGCGTGTCTGGCAGACTGCCCGGGTCGCCCGCAGCGAAATCATTGCCGAGGATGTCCGGCTGCTCGATCTGGTGCCCGATGGGCCGATATCAGCGTATACGCCGGGCAGCCATGTCGATGTGCAGGTCCCCTTCGTGCATGACGATGGCCAACAGGACAGCGATATCCGCAGCTACTCGCTGATCGAGGATGCCGCTGGTGAGGGATGTTATCGGATTGCGGTCAAGCGTGTCGCTCATAGCCGGGGCGGCAGTCGCTTCATGTGGTCCTTGTGTCAGGGCGATACCCTGCCGCTGGCACCGCCGAGCAATTTCTTCTCGCTGAGTTATACCTGTCCGGAATATCTGCTGGTGGCGGGAGGCATTGGTATCACCGCCCTGCATGGGATGGCGCTGTCGCTGGCGCGGGCCGGTAAATCCTTTCGACTGCTCTACTGCGCCCGCTCCCGGGATCGGCTGGCGCTTGCCGAGTCACTGCGAACACAGCTGGGGGATCGGCTGGAAACCCGGATCAGTGATGAGGGCAGCCGTCTCGATACGGCCGCCGAAATA
Source organism: Kushneria sinocarnis (assembly GCF_003633775.1). Classification (GTDB taxonomy): domain Bacteria; phylum Pseudomonadota; class Gammaproteobacteria; order Pseudomonadales; family Halomonadaceae; genus Kushneria; species Kushneria sinocarnis. Next base: position 192,280 of record NZ_RBIN01000005.1, on the reverse strand, counting down.
GCTCAGCTGCATCCGGAGGGTGAACTCTACATGTGCGGACCGATGGCGCTGATGGATCACATTCGTGACGAGTGGCGTCGTCAGGGACGTGCCGAATGGCGTCTGCGCCATGAAACCTTTGCCAACAGCGGCCGACTGGCTACCGTCCCCTTCACCGTAGCGGTCGAGAATCTGGGCGTTGAATTCGAGGTGCCGGTCAATCGCTCCATGCTCGATGCCCTGCGAGAGCACGATGTGGAAATCCTCGCGGACTGCGAGCGGGGCGAGTGCGGCCTGTGTGCCGTGGAAGTGGTAGCAGCCGAGGGTGAAATCGATCATCGCGATGTCTTCATGACCCGCGATCAGCAGCGTCGCAGCCAGCATCTGTGTGCCTGTGTCTCGCGGGCGAACGGCCGGGTGGTGATCGATACGACGCGTCAGGGCACCTTTGAATAGCCGGGTGAAGGTGTCCGCATAGCGAACAAGAGTGCTAGCATGACCACCATGAGACGTCAGGAGGACCGGCATGGTGGACGGACAGGAGCAGGGCGATGACGAGGATCGGATCACGCCCCAGGATCGCGATTTCGTCACTGCCCTGGCCAGCGGGCTGGAGGTGATTGCTGCCTTTGATGAGCATCATCGCAGCATGACCCTGAGTGAGGTTGCCGCCCGTACCGGCATGAACCGAGCCCGGGCGCGGCGCTTTCTGCTGACTTTGCATGCACTGGGTTACGTGCGCCGCGATCAGCGCCGCTTCGAACTGTCACCGAAGGTGCTGTCGCTGGGCTACGCTTTTCTCTCGGCCAATAATTACCATTCGGTGATCCAGCAGACGCTCGAGGAAATTACCGAGCAGACCGGTGAGTCTTCCTCGCTGGGTGTACTCGATGAGCTGTCGGTGGTCTACGCGGCCCGGTCGGCAGCGCGTCATCGACTGATGGCGATCAGCCTTTCGGTGGGGACACGGCTGCCGGCCATGTATACCTCCATGGGACGGGTACTGCTGGCCGAACTCGACGATGCTACCCTGGAGCAGCGCCTCGCCGGCGAGACCCTGCAGGCCTGGACCGAGCACACCATTACCGACTTCGCCGAGCTGCGAGAGACCCTGACGCAGGTGCGCCGCGACGGCTACTGCATCGTCGATCAGGAGCTCGATTCCGGACTTCGCTCGCTTGCAGTGCCCCTGCGCTCGGGTAGCGGGCGGCTGCTGGGCGCGGTCAATCTCAGTACCAATGCCGCACGTATCGATCACGCCACTCTGGAACAGCGCTTTCTGCCGATCCTGCAGGAGAAGTGTGCGTTTCTCTCCCGCCATATCAGCTAGTCTGCGCAGCAGTACTTACAGTAGCAGTGTGGTCAGCACCGGGAAGGCGATCAGCAGGGCGAGGCGTACCAGGTCGGCGAGGATGAAAGGGATGACTCCCCGGTAGATCTCGCCGATGCTGACATGTCCGGCGGTCGCGTTGATCACGAAGACATTCATGCCTACCGGGGGAGTGATCAGCCCCAGTTCGACGGTCAGCACGGTGACAATGCCGAACCATATCGGATCGATGCCCAGCGAGGTGATCACCGGATAGACCACCGGCACTGTGATCAGCAGCATGGCGATGGCGTCCATAAAGCAGCCAAGCACGAAATAAAGCAGCAGCAGGCAGAGCAGTACGCTCAGGTTCGATAGCCCCAGCCCCGTGATGTACTCGGTAATGGTGAACGATATCCGCGAAGCGGAGATGAAGTAGCCCAGCGTTTCGGCTCCGACAATCATGAAGAACACCACGGCCGAGAGCGCCAGGGTTTCCTGTACTGCCGACCACAGTCCCGGTAGACGCAGACCGCGGATAAATGCATATATCAGAGTGGCAAAGGCCCCTGCCGAGGCACCCTCGGTAGGAGTGAACAAGCCGCCATAAATGCCCAATACCATCAGTGCGAAGATGCTGCCGAAGGGCAGTAGCCCGGTAGTGGCCTGCAGCTTCTCGGTCAGGCTGGTGGGCCGGGAAGGTGCCGCTGCCGCGGGGCGCAGCTTGACCACGATCGCTACCGTGATGATGTAGAATACCAGCCCCAGCAGACCGGGAATGAAACCGGCCGCGAACATGTCGCCTACCGACTGCTCGGTAATGATGGCGTAGAGCAGCAGGGCAATCGAGGGGGGGATCATGATGCCGAGTGTCCCCCCGGCAGCCAGGGCGCCGGCACCCAGGGAGGCAGCGTAGCCGTTACGCTCCATCTCGGGCAGCGCAACCCGGCTCATGGTACTGGCGGTCGCCAGCGATGAACCGGAAATGGCCGAGAACAAGCCACAGGAACCGACTGCAGCGATGGCCATGCCGCCCTTCCAGCCACCGCACAGCCGGCGTGCGGCATCGAACAGACTGCCGGCCATGCCCGAGTGCGAAGCCAGTACACCCATGAGTATGAACATGGGGATGGCACTGAAGCTGTAACTGGTTAGTACTTCGAGTGGGACCAGTTGCAGCATGGCAAGCGCCGCACCCGGGCTGATGATAGCGGCAAAGCCGCAAGTACCGATCAGCAGCATGCACAATGCCACCGGTACGCGCAGTGCCAGCAGCACCAACAGGGCGATCATGCCGGTATAGCCGATCATCTCAGGCGTCATGCGTGACCCCCTGCAGCAGACCGCGCAGGCCGTAAATGGCACTGCGCAGGGCGAGAATGGCAAACAGTACCGCTGCGGTGTCATACATCGGCGCTTTGGGAATGGCGAGATCCTGGGTGACTTCGCCGAATTCGGCCAGTGAACGGGCGGTTTCGAAGAGCCCCATGGCCAGCAGACTGCCCACCGCTGCGAAGAGCAGCAGATAAAGACCGGCGAGACGTGCCTTGAGCGGGCCGCTCAGGGCACGGGTAAAGAGCTCTACCACTACCTGGCTGTGCTCCACATGGGCTGCCATGGCGGAAAGCATGGCGCCCAGCATCAGGTACTGCACCAGTTCCACACCGCCGGTGAAGGTTAAACGGCTGGCCCCGTCGGTCAGCTGAAAGAGATAGCGCAGCACGATATCCACGACGGTGATGGCCATCATCGCCAGCAGGGCAATCCCGGCAAACGCCAGGGCAATGTGACCAAGCCAGGTGCCCAGGCGACTCAGTACCGTCATGCGTGCCCTCCGCTACATTCCCGTGCCGCTTCGCGGGCCTGCCGGTAGAGCTTCCGGGCGGGCAGACCCTGCTGTTCCAGCTGTTGCAGATAACCGTTGATTGCCCCGTGCAGCGGTGGTCCCCAGCGCGGATCGTCAAGCGGGTGCTGAATTTCGATGACGTGATGGTCGTCGCCCTGGACCTGCTGGCGTCCCGCCGTATCCTGAGCCTGGAAGACCCGACCGGCGCGGCGTGCCCACTGCATGCCGCTGTGGTCATCGATCACCTGCTGCAGATGAGCGGGCAGACGCTGATAGGTCTGCCGGTTCATGGTGGCCACGAAGGTCAGGGTATAGAGCGGCATGACCGTGTGCTGGTGTGCCAGTTCGTTCAGGCGAAAAGTCTTCATGCCCTCCCAGGGGAGCGTGACCCCATCGATCACTCCACGCTGCATGGCGGTATAGGTGGCGGGGGCCGGCATGCCCACCGGTTGGGCGCCCAGTGACTCGAGCAGTTCTCCTACTACCACCGTGGGACGGCGGATACGCAGTCCGGCAAGGTCATCAGGTGCGCGCACCGGTCTTGCACGTGTGTTGATGAACCCCGGACCGGTGGTAAACAGGAACAGGACATGACTGTCACGATACTCACGGGCCAGGGCCCGGTTCTCGCTGAACAGTGTCTGTGCGATACAGGAGCCCTGCTCGGCATCACTCGAGACGCCGGGCAGCTCGATGATCTGGGTCAGCGGGAAGCGTCCTGCGGTATAGCCCTGAGCCGTGGCGGTAATGTCAGCAATGCCGTCGACCGTGGCTCGGTAGGCGTGATCGGCTCCCGCAAGTGTCTCTGAAGGAAAGATCTGTACCTCCAGCTCGCCATCGGATGCCTGTTCGATGGCATCGGCCCAGACCCTGAAGACCTGCTGATTGATGGCCGAACCGGCCGGCCAGAAATGAGCAAGGCGCAGTGTCGTGGCGGCGTCAGCGCTCATCGGCAGCATGCCCAGTGCCAGGACACCGGATAAAAGAGCAGTGTGCAGCCATCTGACGCGCATGAGTGACCTCGCCATGATATGTCTGCCACCTGAGCCGGGCAGCGGTGCCGTTCGATTCTGCTGTTCGCACAGCGAATCAATGTTCGTTAAATGATTTTACAGCAATCGGCGAAGTGCACCGTTAGACGTTGGTCGTCGCACTCCGGGCATATCGCATATGCCAGCGCAGACCCGGCGGGCGGGGACATCAGATCGGCGCGCTGTCATGGTCGATCATCAGGGTGGCGTCATGAAGCGCTGCGAGGCGTCAAACGGCATGCCGGTGTAGTTTTCCGCCAGAGCGGTCGCTGCTGCGGTCGAGCGATGCAGATAGTCAATGCGACTCATGCGCAGCTGATGCTCGTAGGGGTTCTCCTCGGGCGCGTTGTGCAACAGTCCGGTCATGAAGTTGGAAAAGGCATTGGCCCGCCAGACTCGCCACAGCACCCGGGCGTTGTAATCCTTCAGCGGGTGCTCATCATCGTCGAGGTAGTGTGCAATCAGCGCATCCCCCAGTACCCGGATGTCGGCAATCGCCAGGTTGAGCCCCTTGGCTCCGGTGGGTGGCACGATATGGGCGCTGTCGCCGGCGAGGAAGAGCCGACCGTACTGCATGGTTTCGGCCACGAAACTGCGCATCGGGGTGATGCTGCGATCGAGGATTGGCCCACGCTGCAGCGTCCAGCCGGGGGTGCCCAGACGGGCTTCCAGGGCCTCCCAGATCCGATCGTCCGACCAGTTGTCGGGGTGATCATCGTGCGTAACCTGCAGGTAGAGCCGACTGATCTCGGGCGAGCGCATGCTGTGCATGGCAAAGCCATCGCGATGAGCGGCGTAGATCAGCTCGTCGGTGGAAGGCGGTACCCGTGCCAGAATACCCAGCCAGCCGTAGGGGTAGTGGTTGTCGAACAGCCGCTGACGATGCTCGGGTATGGCGTTGCGACAGGGGCCGTGAAAGCCGTCACAGCCGATGATGAAATCGCACTCGAGGCGATGCTCTTCGCCGTCGAACCGATAGCTGATGGCCGGATGATCACTGTCGGGGTCGTGAACGCCCTCGACCTCGGCCTCGAAGTGCAGTGCGCCGCCGCTTTCCAGCCGAGCAGCGATCAGATCGCGGGTCAGTTCGGTCTGGCCGTAGACCGTGACACTGCGTCCACAGAGTTCGGTCATGGGGATGTGGAAGCGCTGACCATCGTGCTGCAGATAGATGCCATGGTGCTCGAGCCCATCGCGATCCATGTGCGCATTGAGTCCCAGTTCACGGATCAGTTCGACCGTGTTCTGCTCGAGTACTCCGGCACGGAGCCGGGATTCGACATACCCGCGTGAACGCCGCTCCAGTACCGTACAGTCGATACCCTGTCGTGTGAGCATGTGCGACAGCACCAGTCCGGCGGGACCGGCTCCAATGATGGCGACACGGGTGCGGTGTACAGAAGTCATGTTGGCTCTCCCTGTCGTGGCGCCTTGTTCGTCAGTTGAACAATAATTTGCAATGCGAACCAAGCTAGGCGGCGCCATCGGAGAGCGCAATGGAGACTTTGGTCCCAGACAGAAAAGAACCGGCCATACCGAGAGAGGTATGGCCGGTTGATGGGCGCGGATGTAACCGGGAACAGCGGGACCTCAGGATGCGTCCTGCGGCAGATAGCGCGGCTTGAAGATGCCTTCCAGCTCGCGGTACGGGATATGCAGCTCGGGCTGGCCGGCGGCATAGGGCGCAATGGCATAGGGCTGGTACTTCACCACTGCGCCCTCGGGCAGGAGCGCGACGTTGTCGCTGGGTGCGAAGGGCCAGTCACCGGTGTCGAGGGGCTGATCGAGGCTGTCCAGCCAGCGCTGATGGGCGGCCTGCAGGGCCTGGTTGAAGGCCTCGCGCTGGCCCGCCTTGAGCATGTCATCGAGGGTGACCACGTGCCGGTTGCGCTGGTCGATCACCATGTAGCCGGTGGTCGGCATGCCGTGGGCACCGCCCCGGAAGACGTAATCGTCGAGCCGGATGACCAGCAGGTCATCGTGATCGGCGACCACTTCGGCCTCGAAGCGGGCCTCGTAGGTCGCGGTGTCCGGATGCTCCTCATGATCGGCTGCCGCCTGCGCGAAGAAGTGCTCGGCGAACTCCCGGATTGATGCCGGGGCCTCGTCGGCACTCTCGTTGAAATCCCCGGCCAGCAGCAGCTGGCGAAGTTCGAGCTGTCGTGTCAGCCGGGGGGCTCCGTCCAGGCGCAGGGAGTTGACGGTAATGGTGGCGCAGTTGTCCCGGCAATCCGGCTGGACGAGCCGCCGGTTGATATGGACCGGATTCAGCGGGGGCTGCCCGGTTGCCTGGTCGTCTTCGCCAGAGGAGGTGGTGTCATGACCACCGCAGCCCGCCAGGCTCACGAGAGCCGTGAAGGCGAGCGCCAGGCAGGATCGAGGCATCGACATGGCATGCATTCCGAAGCAATGGATGGCACGCTTGATTCTGACAGCTGAAGCCGTTCGGGTCATCGCGCCGGGCCCGCCGCGCCCCGGTAGTGCTGACGCCAGTAGCGTTTGGTGATGTTGGAGGTTCGCACCGACCGTCCGCTGCCGGGTGCATGAATCATCTGCTGGTTGCCGATGTAGACACCGACATGGCTGACGCTGCCCGAGCCGAAGAACAGCAGGTCGCCGGGTCGGGCAACATCGCGATGCGGCAGCCGGTCGAACTGCTGCTGCGAGGTGCGCGGAATCGTTATGCCGGCGGCGGCGTAACTGACCTGTGCCAGACCGCTGCAGTCCATGCCGCTGGCGGTGGTGCCCCCGTAGCGATAGGGCGTGCCCAGTGCCTGCCGGGCCCGTTCGATGATCAGGACCCGGTCGATCGACAGCTCTTGATCGGCCGTGCCGGTATCGCCGACATCCAGGGGCGGGTTACCGGCACAGCCGGCCAGCAGTAACAGTGTCAGGACGGTCAGCAGACCATGAAACCGGCGCCAGGCGGTGGCGGGGAAGGGCGTGGACATCAGGCCTCTCTCGTCTGTCTGCGGTGAACTCCGGTCAGCCGTTATCAGGCGCCGATTGCACAACCGGGGTCAAGCCCCGCGGGAATCGGCATGGCAGCGCCGGGTAGCGGGCATGGTAACGTCAGTACTGACGCTTAAGCTGAAAAATCTGACATGGCGGCTGTTGCCATGCTTTGCTGGGAGACGGGCTACGGCCGTATCACCGTGATGCGGCTGACGGCGGACACCGGTGCAATGTCCGCGCATTCACGATAACAGGAGTATCCGGGATGGAAAGTATCGGTACCGGCGAGTGGATTGCCATTGTCGTAGTGGGGTGCATCATTGGTGTGCTGATCGGCTACTGGCTGGGCTCCATGACGGGGCGCCAGCACGCCAGGGATGTGCAGCAGTCGCGGCGTGAGCAGAATGATTACAGGGCCGAGGTGCGTGAGCACTTTCAGGAGATCTCGACCATCATGACCCGGATGGCCGGTGACTATCGCGAGATGTACCAGCACGTGGCACGCCATGCCGAGCAGCTGGCGGATGTCCATCCCGAGCATCTGATCGACCTGCCGCCGGCCCCGGAGACGATTACCGATCAGCGCTCCGAGGCCGATCGGGAGGCCGACAGGGGCGAGGGCGACCGGCCCGCGCCGCACTCGGCCTCCCGGTCAACCGGCGCGACCACCGGCGGTACCGCCGACAGCCGGAGCCGCGCGGCCGCGCAGGATGAAACCGCCGAAGAGCCGGGCTATTCGCAGGCGCAGGCCTACGAGGCGACGACCGGCCACGAGCAGGATGGCAGAAACGGCGCCGACAGCACTGCGGCGGCGGGTGACGAACGGCCCGATGGGGTGCGTGCCGACGACGCCGCGCGCAACCGGGATGCGGCTGCCCGCGAGGCAGCTGCGGCCTCCTCGCAGGAGGAGCAGCGTACCAGCGGGCAGCGCTGATACCTGCAGGCCGCCGGTCGGCGGCGGGCCCGGGCCGAGCCTGCCGCCGGGCAGGGCGGTGTCAGAAGCGGTAGCTGATGCCCCCCATGACCACGACCGGGTCGATGTGCACCGTGGTGTCGTAGTCGTTGCCGCCCACGGTGGCCGTGGTATCGGAGTCGATGTCGAGATACCAGGCGGCGGCGTTGAGTGCCCAGTGTTCGCTCACCAGCAGGTCGACGCCGACCTGGCCGGCCCAGCCCCAGGAGTCATCCATGTCGAGGCTGCCGCCGTCGAGCTTCTCGTCCGAGAAGTGGGTGTAGTTGACCCCGGCGCCGATATAGGGCTGCACCCGGGCCTCGGTGCCGCCGAACGGGTAGTACTGCAGGGTCAGCGTGGGCGGCAGGTGTTTGGTGGAGCCGGCTTCGTTGCCATCAAGATTGATGTCGTGCTTGAAGCGCTGGGCGGCCAGCAGTTCGACGCCCCATTGATCGAGGAAGCGGTAGCCCAGGGTAAAGGCGAAGCCGGAATCGTCGTCGACATCGATCTTGTCGACCCCGATGGCGTCGAGATCGCCGTTATCGTCCTTCGGCGACACCTTGGCGACCCCGAAGCGGGTGTAGACATCCCCCTGCCCATAGGCCAGTGCGGGCGTGGCCGCGAGACTGCCGGCCATGGCGAGGATGGCGGCAGACAGCATGGTAACCGTGCGCATGATGCAGTACTCCCCTGAAATGATCTCTTGTTGAATCGATCCCAGGCGCCTTGAGATAGCCCCAGACTATGCCCTCGATAGGGCAGTGTCGCGAGGCAGGTTGTCGCACTGGCGTAGCACCGATGACCTGGTACGATTCGGGCAGGGCGGCGCGTATTGGTTATCATGCAGGGGGAAGTCCGGTTCGGGGCCCGCAGCGGCGTCGAGCCGATGTTTCACGCAATCAGGACAGTCAAATCATGAGTGCCGAAACCGGTCTGCTGAGCGCCGATGCCATGGCGTTTCTCGAACGCTATCTCAACAATGCCGCCCCCACCGGCTACGAGTGGGAGGGCCAGAAGCTCTGGATGGAGTACCTGCGCCCCTGGGTGGATGAGTTCTTCACCGATACCTACGGCACCGCCGTGGGCGTGATCAACCCCGAGGCGACCTACAAGGTGGTGATCGAGGGGCACGCCGACGAGATCTCCTGGTACGTCAATCACATCACCGACGACGGCATGATCTACGTGATCCGCAACGGCGGCAGCGACCATCAGATCGCACCCTCCAAGCGGGTCAACGTGCACACGAAAAACGGCGTGGTGCCCGGCGTGTTCGGCTGGCCGGCGATTCATACCCGGCGGGGCGGCCAGGGCGAGGAGCAGGCGCCCAAACCGGACAACATCTTCGTCGATGTCGGCGCCGGCTCGAAGGATGAGGTCGAGGCGCTCGGCGTTCACGTCGGCTGCGTGATCACCTATCCCGACGAGTTCACCGTGCTCAACGGCGACAAGTTCGTCTGCCGGGCAGTCGACAACCGCATCGGTGGTTTCATGATCGCCGAGGTGGCCCGGCTGCTGAAGGAGCGCGGACAGACGCTCGATTTCGGCCTGTATATCGTCAATGCCGTACAGGAAGAGGTGGGGCTGCGCGGGGCGCAGATGATCGCCGAGCGTATCCGGCCCGATGTGGCGATCGTCACCGATGTCTGTCACGACACCAGCACGCCGATGATCGATCCCAAAACCCAGGGCGCCAATAAAATCGGCGCCGGCCCGGTGATTGCCTACGCGCCGGCGGTGCAGAACCGGCTGCGCGAGCGCATCATCGAGACCGCCGAGCAGCAGCAGATTCCCTTCCAGCGCCTGCCGCGCTCCCGCGCCACCGGCACCGATACCGACTCGTTCGCCTACAGCAACTGCGGCGTGGCCTCGGCGCTGATCTCGCTGCCGCTGCGTTACATGCATACCACGGTGGAGATGGTGCAGCGCAGCGATGTCGAGCAGGTGATCGAACTGATCTACCACAGCCTGCTCAATATCCAAAGCGGTGAGACCTTCAGCTACTTCGAGTGAGCCGATCGCGGCCGCTGGCGCCGGCGATGACCTTCAGGGGGCGTCGCCGGCGTGGCGCTCGGCCAGCAGATGCGACTGCATCAGGCGCCGGATGCAGTCGCCCTGCAGCGGCGAGACAGTGATCGCCACGCTCAGTGCCTGTGACCAGCCATGGTCGTGCCGCCCGGTCAGGGGGCGCGGGTCAGGGCCAGCTTGATGCCCATGGCCACGAAAAGGGCGCCAACGCTGCGCGCCAGCAGCCCTTTGAGTGTGGCACCGGGTTTCAGGCGCTGACCGGTGACGGTCAGGGTGACGATCAGCACGGCGCTCCAGAGCATGCCGGTGACATCGAAGATCAATCCCAGCACCAGAAAGGCCAGGGGCTCCAGCCCGGTGCCGGGCGTGATGAACTGGGGCATGAAGGCCAGAAAGAAGAGCGCCACCTTGGGGTTGAGGGCATTGGTCAGCAGGCCCCGGCGAAAGAGGGCCCCCCGGGACGCCGAGACCGGCGGCCGGGCAGACAGGCGGCCTGTTCCGGCCGGCGTACCCCGTTGCAGCAGGGCCGAAAGGCCGAGCCAGATCAGCCACAGCGCGCCCGCCCACTTGATGACCGTGAAGGCCGTGGCGGAAGCGCTCAGCAGCGCCGACAGGCCCAGAGCCGCGGCCGTCACGTGCACCAGCGTGCCGGTACCGATGCCCAGCGCCGTGACGGCGCCGCCCCGCCAGCCCCGGGTGGCCGTCTGCGACAGCACCAGCAGCGAGTCCGGGCCGGGCGTCATGTTGAGCAACAAGCCGGAGAACAGAAACAGCGGCAGATCATGAAGGCCGAGCATGGCGGATGTTCCGTGACGGGCAGTGCAGGGCCAGCATGCCCAACCCGCAACGCCGGCGTCCAGTGGTGGCGGGCCGTCACCGGGGGCGGCGGGGGCAGTCATCGGCCTTCGGATCGTCTACCCTTGCAGATTCCAGTTCCAGAACAGGGAGTCTGCAATGTCGACCTTTACCGAAAACGCCCCCGGCGTGGCCGAACAGTCGCCCGATGCGGCGGCCGGCTTTACCCTCAACCACTCCATGCTGCGGGTGAAGGACCCGGAGCGCTCGCTCTATTTCTATACCCATGTGTTCGGCATGCGGCTGCTGCGCAAGCTCGAATTCCCCGAGATGCAGTTCACGCTCTACTTCCTCACCCGGCTGCTGCCGGAAGACAGCGTGCCGGAGGATCCGGACGAGCGGACGGTCTGGACCTTCAGCCAGCGCGGGCTGCTGGAGCTGACCCACAACTGGGGCACCGAGGACGATCCCGATTTCGCCTATCACAACGGCAACGACGCGCCCCAGGGCTTCGGCCACATCTGCTTCAGCGTGCCCAACCTGGAGAGTGCCACGACCTGGTTCGAGGACATGGGCGTGGAGTTCGTCAAGCGGCCGGGCTCGGGGAAGATGCCCGACATTGCCTTTGTGAAGGACCCCGACGGTTACTGGATCGAGATCGTTCAGCCCGAGCTCACTGCCGGCCTGGGGCGCTGAGCCGATCACCGGAGCGGGGCGCTCACATGTCCGAATCCGGCGAGCGCTACCGCCGGTGGCAGCCTAGAGTAGCGGCATGAACCTCGATTTCGAAACCTGCTATCAGGCCATGCTCTCCCGTGACCGCCGCTTCGACGGCTGGTTCTTCACCGGGGTGACGACCACCGGCATCTACTGCCGGCCGGTCTGCCGGGTGCGCCAGCCGCGCCGGGAGAACTGCCGCTTCTTTGCTCACAGCGCTGCTGCCGAGCAGGCCGGGTTTCGGCCCTGCCTGCGCTGTCGTCCCGAACGGGCACCGGGGCTGGCGATGACGGACATGTCGGCGCGGCTGGCGCAGTCGGCGGCCGCGCTGATCGAGAGCGGTTTTCTCGATGAGGCCCCGATGGCTGCGCTGGCAGGCCGCATCGGGGTCAGCGATCGCCACCTGCGCCGGATCTTCGAAGCCCATTTCGGGGTGAGTATCCGCCGCTTCGTGCAGACCCGCCGGCTGCTGCTGGCCAAACGCCTGCTGACCGAAACCCGGCTGCCGATGACCGAGCTGTCACTGGCCGCCGGCTTCGGCAGTCAACGACGCTTCAATGCCCTGTTTCGCCAGGGCTACGGGCTGACGCCGAGTGCCCTGCGCCGGACCGGCGGCAGTGACGCCGGCGCGCCACTGTGTATCGAACTCGCCTATCGTCCGCCGCTGTGCTGGTCGGCCCTGTTGGCCTTTCTGGCGTCGCGCGCCATCGAAGGGGTGGAGAGCATCGAAGGGGAGTGCTACGCCCGCACGGTCGCGATCGAGCGCCGGGGGCAGTGGCATCATGGCTGGGTAAGGGTGAGCCATGTGCCCGAGCGTCATGCGCTGAGCGTGACCCTGCCGGCGAGCCTGTACCCAGTCGTCGCCGGGGTCTTGTCCCGCGTGCGCCGGCTGTTTGATCTGGACTGTTCCCCGGAGCTCATCGATGCCCACCTGGGCGAACTGGCGGCTGACCGGCCGGGCATCAGGGTGCCGGGTGCGTTTGACGGTTTCGAAATGGCGGTGCGGGCGATCGCCGGTCAGCAGATTCGCGTCACGCAGGCACGGCGCCTGCTCTCGCGGCTGGTCGAGCAGTTCGGTGAGCCGGTGGCGGGCGCTCCGGCTGGCCTGAGTGTCACCTTTCCGCAGGCCTCGCGGATTGCCGGGCTGGCGCCGGAAGCACTGATCGCGGTGGGGCTGCTGCGTCAGCGGGCCGAGGCGATCATTGCACTGGCGTGTGAGATCGTCGCTCAGCGAGTGAGCCTGGCGCCGCTGATGCACCCGGCTGAGGTACTGCCGGCGCTGCGGGCGATTCGCGGTATCGGTGAATGGACCGTGCAGTACATTGCCATGCGGGCACTGGCCTGGCCCGATGCCTTTCCCGCCGGCGATGCCGTGCTCAAAAAGCGGCTGGGGCTGGAGAGCGCCAGGGCGCTCGAGCAGTACAGCCATCGCTGGTCGCCCTGGCGCGCCTATGCCGCGATCCGGCTGTGGGAAGGTGAGGATCGACCGGTGACAACACCATCACATGAGGAGGTCACCCCATCATGACGCATTACGCCAGCATGGAAAGCCCGCTGGGTGAGATCGTGCTGCGGGCCGACGAGCATGAGCAGCTGAGCGGTGTGTTCCTTGTCGGTCAGCGCCACTTTCCGGCCCTGACGCAGCCCTCCGAGCCGGTCGGTGCCAGCCGGTCGCCGGTGATCCGGCACGCCGCGGAGCAGCTTGCGGCCTATTTCAGCGGTGAACGGTTCGAATTCGAGCTGCCGCTGGCGCCGCCCGGTACGGCGTTCCAGCAACGGGTCTGGCAGGCACTGCGGGCCATCCCGTGGGGCACGGTGACCGCCTACGGAATGCTCGCCGAGCAGCTCTCGCTCTCGCCCGGCCACGCCCGCGCCGTGGGCGGTGCGGTAGGACGCAATCCGCTGTCGATCATCGTGCCCTGCCACCGGGTGCTGGCCGGCTCGGGCAGGCTGGGCGGCTATGCCGGCGGGCTCGAGCGCAAGCGCGCGCTGCTGACGCTGGAGGGCGTCGGGCTGCCCGCCGACACCGGAGTAACCCGCGTTCAGGCATCCGAGGAGGAGGGCGAGCTGCTGCGTTCCGGCACGCCGTAGGTCGACTCCTCTTCGCTGTCCGGGTGCCCGCGCTCGGCCGGCGCGCCGGCGCTGCCCTGTGGTGGCAGATCAAGGCGCACCCGCGGCAGCGCATCGGGGTAGTGCCCGGCAATGAAGCGGATCAGACCCTCGCGCATCTCGCAGCGCAGATCGAAGGTGTCGGGGCCACCGGTGGCGCTGACCAGAACGCGTAGCTGCATGTTGCGTTCGGTCATCTCCAGCAGCTGCACCTTGCAGACCTTGCCGTTCCACAGCGGTGAGGCCTCGGCGATGCGCTCGGCCTCCTCTTGCAGGGTGTCGAGCGGCAGGTAGTAGTCGGCGTAGAGCATCACGGTGCCGATCAGATCGCTGGTGCGCCGGGTCCAGTTCTCGAACGGATGATCGATGAAGTAGTTGATCGGCAGCACCAGCCGCCGCCAGTCCCACAGCCGCACCACCACATAGGTGAGGGTGAGCTCTTCCACCCAGCCCCACTCCCCCTCGACCACCACGGCATCGTCGAGCTGGATCGGCTGGGTGAGGGCGATCTGGATGCCGGCAATCAGGTTGCCGATGACCTTCTGGGCAGCGAAGCCCAGTACCACGCCCAGAATCCCCGCCGAGGCCAGGATGCTGGCGCCGAGCTGGCGGACCTTGTCGAACACCATCAGCATCGAGGCCAGCGCCAGCAGGATGATGATGAAGTTGACCAGCTTGCGCAGCACGGCGATCTGGGTATGTACCTTGCGAGCCACCAGGTTGTCGGCCACATCGATGCGATAGCGCTCGCTCAAAAGCCGTTCGGTCACGTTGACGCCATGCACCATGACCGCGGCGATGCTGGCAATCAGCAGCAGACTGGTGATGTTGTGCAGCACGGCATCGATGCGCGTGGAGGTAATGAACAGCGGCAGCAGCGAAAACAGCAGCAGCACCGGCGCCAGCGCCGCCACGCAGCGCACCAGAAAGGGCACGAGGTAGCGTTCGAAACGGTGCTCGCGCTGTCCGGACCAGCGATCCATTACCGCGATCAGCCGGCGCGACACGCGAATCACCAGCCATACCCCGAGCAGGGCGGCGGCATTGGCCAGCGTCATGATCGCCGGATGCCATGCCACGCCATCCGGAATCAGATGCCAGAGGGTGATCGCCAGCCCGTAGAGCCAGACACCGGCCACCAGCGGCGGGTGCACGGCAATGGCCGCGACATTGAGCGGGTGCAGCCTGCCCTGCGCCAGCCGGCGCAGGCGAAGGTGCAGATAGCCCAGCAGGGCATGGAGGGCCACGGTCAGGGCCAGGACGCCGCCGGCCAGCACCCAGCCGGGCAGCTGGGTAGGCCAGCTCATCAGTGTCTCGCGCATGCAGGGGCCTCGACTGTGCGTGAATGCCGCCGATCGGCAGGACCTGATACAAGTGATGGCGGGAGCTGCGGCTGCTGTCAAACCCTGGTCGCAGGCAGGAAAGTGTCGCGCAACCGGCTAAGACCAGTGGCCAGGGTGACAACAGCGCCGCCCGGCAGCGGGCGGCGCGGGGCGGGGGATTACTTCAGCTCGAACAGGTGCGGCAGGCCCAGCGAAAGGGCCGGAATGAAGGTTACCGCCAGCAGCACCAGCACCAGCACGGCGTAGAACGGCAGCAGCGGTCTGAGCAGATGCTGCAGCTTGACCCCCGAGACCGAACAGCCGACAAACAGCGCGCTGCCCACCGGCGGCGTCAGCAGCCCGATGCAGAGGTTGAACACCATCATGATGCCGAAGTGCACCGGGTCGATGCCGAGCTGGGTGGCGATCGGCAGAAAGATCGGGGTAAAGATCAGCACCGCCGGGGTCATGTCCATGAAGATGCCGACGATCAGCAGCGCCAGATTGATCATCAGCAGGATCACGATGGGGTTGCTGGACACCGACAGCAGGGTATCGCTGATCGCCTGCGGGATGCCGGAGACATTCATCGCCCACGACATGCTCACCGACAGCCCGATCAGCAGCAGTACCACCGAGGACATCACCACCGACTCCAGAATCAGCTTCGGCAGCTGGCGGAAGGTCACCTCGCGATAGATCAGTACCGACAGCACGAAGGTATAGACCACCGCGATGGCCGAGGCCTCAGTGGCGGTGAACACGCCGCCGAGAATGCCGCCGATCACCACCACGATCATCATCAGGCTGGGGATGGCGCGCAGAAACGCCTGCACCGCCTGCTTCAGCGTCGGCCGCTCGGCGGTCGGGTAGCCGCGCCGTCTGGCGATGATGCCGCCGGTCAGCATCAGCCCCAGCCCCATCAGGATGCCGGGGATGTAGCCGGCCATGAACAGGGTGGCGATCGACACCCCGCCCGAGGTCAGCGAATAGACGATCAGCACGTTGGAGGGGGGAATCAGCAGTCCGGTCACGCAGGAGGAGACATTGACGGCGGTGGAGTAGGGCGCCGGGTAGCCCTCGCGCTGCTGGATCGGCCCCAGGGTGCCGCCGACGGCCGCGGCTGCCGCCACCGCCGAGCCGGAGATGGCGCCGAACATCATGTTGGACATGATGTTGACGTGCGACAGCGAGCCCGGCAGCCGGCCGACCAGTACCTGGGCGAAGTCGATCAGCCGTCGGGCGATGCCGCCGCTGCTCATCAGCGTACCGGCGAGAATGAAGAACGGGATCGCCAGCAGCGTGAAGCTGTCCAGCCCGGTGGCCATGCGCTGGGCCACGATCGACACCGCGACATCGAACGGAAAGGTCAGCAGCATGGTGATCACGGTGGCAATGCCGATCGAGAAGGCCACCGGTACACCCAGGAAGATCAGCAGGAAGAAGCTGCCGAACATGGTCAGCATCGAGGCATCCATCAGCGCCGCTCCTCCTGCTCATCGAGAGTCGCCGGGCCGGTCGCAGCCGCTTGCGCGGCTACCGTCTCGTAGTGCTCGGCCGATGAGGCGAGACCGGCCACGCGATGGCGATCGGGCCGGCACAGGTCGATCAGGTGACCGATGCAGAACAGAGCGCAGTAGTAGCTCATCACCACGCCACTGATCGGCAGCACGAAGTAGACATAGCCCATGGGGATGCGCATGGCCGGCGAGAGCTGACCGGAGGCCAGCGACTTGTCGATCAGGCCGAGCCCGCCGCGAGTGATCACCAGCAGTGCGAAGGCCACCACCACGGCATTGATCAGCACG
Organism: Kushneria sinocarnis; assembly: GCF_003633775.1. Taxonomy (GTDB): domain Bacteria; phylum Pseudomonadota; class Gammaproteobacteria; order Pseudomonadales; family Halomonadaceae; genus Kushneria; species Kushneria sinocarnis. Next base: position 175,429 of record NZ_RBIN01000005.1, on the reverse strand, counting down.
CCCATCGCCGCCCGGTCCCGGGCACCCATGGCGTCGGTGATCAGGTCGATGGCCAGGTGCTGCTGCAGCCCCACGGTATAGGCCGCCCCCAGCAGCCCCACCCAGATCATCGCGTAGCGGGCCAGCTCGTCGGTGATGGTGCTGGGTTCGCTGAGCACGTAGCGGCTGAAGACCTGCCAGACCACGCAGCCCACCAGCGCGACCATGACGGTCACGGTGAGGGTGGCGATCACGGCATCGACGGGTTTCTTGAAGGTAGCAAGACTCATGGCAGTCTCTCGGGCTGACGACACATGAACGACACCGGGCCGGATCGGCTCACCGACCCGACCCGAACCCCGCAGGGTGGATCAGCCCTGCGGCTGATCATCATCCTGTTCGGCATCGCGAATCCGCTCGAGCAGTTCGGCATGTCCGGACTGCTGCCGGTACTCCTCGTAGAGCGGCTGGACGGCCTTGCGGAAGGCGTCCTTGTCGACCTCGATGAACTGTGCGCCCATCTCCTTCGCCTGCTCGCGGGCCTGCTGGTTGACCTTGTCCCACAGCTTCTGCTGATACGCTTCGGAGTCTGCCACTGCCTTTTGCAGGATCTGCTGCTGCTCGTCGCTGAGCCGGTTCCAGGTCGAGGTGGCAATGGTCAGGAAGTCCGGTACCGAGGTGTGCTGATCCTCGGAGAAATACCTGGCGAGCTCGGCATGGCGGGTCTGTACATAGGACGGCACGTTGTTCTCGGCGCCATCGACCACGCCCTGCTGCAGTGCGCTGTAGACCTCGCTGAAGGCGATCGGCGTGGGGGAGCCGCCCATCAGCTTGATCATCCTGATGGTGGTCGGCGAGGACTGGACGCGGATCTTCATGCCCTCGAGATCGGCCGGGGTGCGGATCGGCTTGCTGGCGTAGAAGCTGCGATAGCCGGCCACATAGGCGCCGATGGCAAAAAAGCCCTTCTCCCGCGTGGACTGCATGATCTCTTCGCCGATCGGGCCGAAGACCACCTTCTTGAAGTCGGCCTGGGAGGGGAACAGATAGGGCAGATTGAACACCGAATAGATGTCGTCGAAGCTTTCGAGATTGCTCGCCGAGGCGTGCACCAGATCCAGCGCGCCATTCTGCATCTGACCCAGCATGTCCTGGGTACTGCCCATCTGACCGTTGGGGAAGATGCGCAGATGCATGCTGCCATCGGAGAGCTGTTCGAGCTCATCGGCCATGTGGCGGTAGGAGCGCGCGACCACGTGATCCTCGTTGAGGGCGTGGCCCACTCGCAGGGTGACACTGTCGACCGCCAGCGCCTGCGATGACAGCAGACCCGACATCAGCCCGACCGCGGTCAGGGCAAGAGGGGTAAGGCGAGACCGAAGGGGCTGAGGGCGCCGGCCCGTTCTGGCAGAACTCATGAAAACACTCCCGCGTTATCCGGTGAACAGCGCCCACCGGTGGCTCGGTTATATGATGTCATTCATCTAGCCACTCCTTGATAAGGCGCCTGTGCGCTGTCTGTCCATGGCGACTTTAGTCTGGGAGTGCCGGACCGGCTGCTGCGAGACAGTGCTGGCGGGCCCTGCAGCGGCGTGCCCGGCGCCCTGGACTTTGGCTGCATGGCAGGTTCGGTCAACCGCAAACACGCAACAGGGTGAACAGGGCGCAAGCAGCGCGCCATCGTACGCGGCCGGCAGGGGCGGTGACCGGGCAGTCCGCCCCGCCGAATCCTGAAGCGGTTTCTACCTGTCCCATATGGTGGGATGCGATCTTGCATATTGGGACAGTGGCCTGAACGGCGTATACTGCGGCCATGAACGATACCTCAGCAACGCCTGCGGGCACCCAGGCGCTGATGCGCGGCCTTGCCGTCATCGAGGCGGTGGCCGAGGGCAGCACCTCGCTGGCCGCGATCGGCGAACGCATCGGCTGCTCGCGCAGTACCACCCATCGGCTGGTGGGTGCGCTGGTCAGCACCGGCTATCTGCGTCAGGGCGCGGACGGCTACCGGCTGGGCAGCCATCTGATCGGCCTCGGCGCCCGGGCCCGCGAGCAGAGCCCGCTCTCCGCACTGGCCCGGCCGGTGCTGGCGCAGCTGGCCGAACGGTGCGGCGATACCGTCCACCTCGGCATTCGCGAAGGCGACGATGTGCTCTACCTTGACAAGGTGGCCGGCTCGCGCGGGCTGGAGATGCGCTCGCGGATCGGCCTGCGCATGCCGCTGGCGCTTACCGGCGTAGGGCGGGCGCTGATGCTGGCACTGCCGGAGGCGGAGTGGCAGCGGCTGTTCGAGCGCGCGCTGACCGAGCGCACTGCGTCCGGCGATGCCGCGGTCACCCCGGCGCATGCTCCGCCCGAGTGGCCGGCGTACCGTGCGCGCCTGCACGACTACGCCCGGCGCGGCGTGGTGTTTGATCTCGAGGACAATGAACTGGGCATTCGCTGCGTGGCGGCGCCGGTACGCGATGCCGGTGGCGATATCGTCGCTGCCCTCAGCGTGGCCAGCGCCTCGCCGTGGATGCCCGAATCCCGTCTGGCAGCACTCGCACCCGAGGTCAGTGCTGCCGCAGAGCAACTGTCCCGTGAACTCGGCTGGAGAGACTCATGAGCAGGCAACCCCGACTGATCGCCGCGGACTGGGGCACCTCATCGCTGCGTGCCTGGCTGCTGGATGATCAGGGTGACATTCTCGAAAGCCGCGCCGAGCCGTGGGGCATTCAACAGCTGCCCGATGGTGACTTCGCCGGTGCCTGGCGGCGCATCGCCGGTGGCTGGCGTACGCAGTACCCCGCACTGCCGGCGCTGGCCTGCGGCATGATCGGCAGCCGGGGTGGCTGGCGCGAAGTGCCCTATGTCGACTGTCCGGCCGCCCCGGAACAGCTTGCCGAAGGGCTGGTCGAGTTCGATACCGGCACCGGGCCGCTGACGCTGGTGCCGGGCATCATGCAGCACTCGAATGGTGCCACCGCGACCCTGCCCAACGTGATGCGTGGCGAGGAGACCCAGGTGCTGGGCGCGCTCGAACGTCAGCCGGCGCTGCGTGACGAGGCCCTGCTGGTCATGCCGGGTACCCACTGCAAGTGGGTGACGGTGCGCGACGGCCGGATCACCGATTTCACCACCCACATGACCGGCGAGCTCTTCGCCGTGCTGCGCGAGCACTCCATTCTCGGCCGCCCGGCCCGGGAGGTCGCTACCGAGGCCAGCGAGGCGGCCTTTGGTGACGGTCTGGATGTCGCCCGGCAGTGCGGCGCCGCCGGGATCAGCGGCGCGCTGTTCTCGGTGCGCAGCCGAGTGCTGGCCGGTGAACTCGCCGTCGAGCACTCGCTGGAGTATCTCTCGGGGCTGCTGATCGGCGAGGAGCTGCGCAGCGTGCTGGTCGGGCGCGACAGCTGCCCGCCGCTGATGCTGATCGGAGACGACAGCCTCTGCCGGCGCTACCGGCTGGCGCTGGCGCGATTCGGCATCGACGATGTTCAGCCGATGGCGGACGCCGGCATCGCCGGGTTGTGGCGCATTGCCCATACCGCGGGGCTGGTGAGCGACCGCGGGCACTGATTACCAGAAGCATCCTGAGGAGCATCATGATGTTCGAGCACTATCTGCAGGAGCTGCCGCTGATCGCCATTCTGCGCGGCGTGACCCCCGAGGAGATCGAGCCGATCGGCGATGCGCTGTTCGAGGCCGGGTTCCGGGTGATGGAGATCCCGCTCAATTCGCCCCGGCCGCTGGAGAGCATTCGCAGGCTGAGCGCGCGACTGGGCGAGCGGGCGCTGGTCGGGGCCGGTACCGTGCTCGACCCGGCCCAGGTCAGCGAGGTCGGCGAGGCCGGCGGCCGGCTGATCGTCTCGCCGCACGGCGATCCCCGGGTGATCGAGGCCACCGTCGAGGCCGGCCTGGTCAGCTCACCCGGCGTGGCCACGCCGACCGAAGGCTTTGCCGCGCTCAATGCCGGCGCCCACGGGCTGAAGCTGTTCCCCGCCGAGCAGCTGGGCCCGCAGGTGGTCAAGGCCTGGCGGGCGGTGTTCCCGCCGCAGACGCTGCTGATGCCGGTGGGTGGCGTGACGCCGGACAATATGCAGGAATTCGTCGATGCTGGTGCCAGCGGCTTCGGGCTGGGGTCGTCGCTCTACAAGGCCGGGCGCAGTGTCGAGGAAGTGCGCACCAATGCCGAGCGGTTTGCCGACGCCTGGCGCTCGCTCGGGTAGATCAACATGCGTTGCGCTCGTATCGGAGGCAGATTTACGCAAGGGCGCTGTTAATCCATCCGTGGACGCTACTTTCGCCATTCATGGCGAAAGACCCTTGCTGCAATCTGCCTCCTGCCATTGGGTTGAGCAGTTACCTTTTCCAATCACGTCATCCGGGATTTGCCTTATGAAAATCACCCGCCTGGAAACCTTCATCGTGCCGCCGCGCTGGTGCTTTCTGAAGATCGAAACCGACGAGGGCATCACCGGCTGGGGCGAGCCGGTGGTCGAGGGCCGCGCGCATACCGTGGCGGCGGCGGTCGACGAGCTCTCCGACTATCTGGTCGGCAAGGACCCGCGCCACATCGAGGATCACTGGACGGTGCTCTATCGCGGTGGCTTCTACCGCGGCGGCGCGATCCACATGAGTGCGCTGGCGGGCATCGACCAGGCGCTGTGGGACATCAAGGGCAAGGCGCTGGGCGTGCCGGTGCACGAGCTGCTCGGCGGGGCGGTGCGCGACAGTATCCGCGTCTACTCCTGGATCGGCGGCGACCGCCCGGGCGATGTTGCCGGTGCCGCGAAGGAGCGCGCCGAGCTCGGCTTCTCCGCGATCAAGATGAACGCCAGCGAGGAGATGCAGTTCATCGACTCCTACCGGAAGGTCGATGGCGTGATCGAGAACGTTGCGGCGATCCGCGAGGCCCTGGGGCCCAACTTCGGCATCGGGGTGGATTTCCACGGCCGGGTCCACAAGCCGATGGCGAAGGTGCTGATGAAGGAGCTCGAACCCTACCGGCTGATGTTCATCGAGGAGCCGGTGCTCAGCGAGCACTACGAGGCGCTGAAGGAGCTGGCGCCGCAGTGCAATACGCCGATCGCGCTGGGCGAGCGGCTGTTCTCGCGCTGGGACTTCAAGCAGGTGCTGGCCGGCGGTTATGTCGACATCATCCAGCCCGATCCCTCGCACTCCGGCGGCATTACCGAGACCCGCAAGATCGCCTCGATGGCGGAGGCGTACGATACCGCGCTGGCGCTGCACTGTCCGCTGGGGCCGATCGCGCTGGCGGTCAACCTGCAGCTTGATGCCAACTGCTACAACGCCTTCATCCAGGAGCAGAGCCTGGGGATTCACTACAACCAGAGCAACGATCTGCTCGACTACGTCAACAATCCGGAAGTCTTCGACTACAGCGACGGCTACGTGAAGATCCCGCAGGGGCCCGGACTGGGGGTCGAGATCAACGAAGCCTATGTGCGCGAGCGCGCCGAGGTCGGTCACCGCTGGCGCAATCCGGTGTGGCGTCATCGCGATGGCAGCTTCGCCGAGTGGTGAGCCGGCGCGACTGATGGCCGGCGGCCATCATGGTGCAGTGGCCGGGTCCCCGGGGGCCGGCGGTGCGATCAGCGTACCGTCGGCAGCCGGCACGCCGCGGCGGATGGCGCGGGAGAAGTCCGCCGCAGCGTGACCGTCGATGTCCGAGGCGCGCGCCCGGGCATTGATGTGGCCGAGCCGGCGCAGGGTCTCAAGCGAACGTGAGTCATCCAGCCCGCCGAGATCGTAAGCATAGTCCGGCAGATAGCCCGACAGCAGCAGCCGATAGTCCAGCGGCAGGCCCGGCACGATCGGTCTGAGCATGTCGAACACCAGGGTGGTGCAGTTGCTGGTCAGGGTGTTGTAGAACGCCGGCTCGCTGCGCAGCGCCCGGGCGGTATCGAGATAGGCCAGCAGCAGCTGGCGCATCGCCGGCCGCGACAGCCCGACCCGATAGAGATACACCGCTTCATGGCGCACGTTGGTGCGGGTACGCACGATGTCGCGCTCGTCGGCGGCGATCAGGCTCACCTCGAACTGCCTGAAGAACCCGCCGAAGGTTGAAAAGGCCTCGCCGCGCTCGCGGCGAATCTCCACCGAAAAGGTCAGGTAGCGGCCATCGCTGAAGCCGAAGCTCACCAGCGTATGGGCGATCGCCGGCCCCATCCAGTACGACACCAGCATGTCCACCGAGCGCAGCTGATCGAGATCGTACTCCCGCGTCTCCCAGTGCGGCGTGAAGCCGCCGGTTGCGCGCCACTCGAAGTTGCGCACGTTGTAAAGCGTGACCTGCGAGCCGTGACGCTCGAAGGCGAGCTGACGGGCCACATCCGGCGCCCAGTCGCGGTCGTTGCGCGGCGTGAGGGTCTGCCACCAGCCGAGCAGGGCCGCCAGTGCGAGCAGGTAGCCGGCCAGGCTCCAGCGGCGCAGGCGTCTCATGCGGGGGCAGCAGAGGGCGATTGCCAGCAGCAGCGCAAGCGTGCCCCAGAGGGCGATCACGAGCTCGCGCAGCGGGGCGGGTCCGGGCAGCTGGAACCAGAGGGCGCCGCCACCCCAGGCAGTCGCGACGGCCACCACCGGCAGCAGCAGCAGGCGCGCCGAGGCGGTCAGCAGCGTGGGTAAAGAGAGCCGTGGCATGAAGACAGGTTCCGTGACAGAGGCTGCCATCATGCCAGTCGTGTCGGGGCTCGGCGAGCCGGGCGGTGGTCGCGGCGCCCTGGCGTGATCCCGCTGGAATGTTTGCGAGCGGCCGGGAGTGTGGCATCCTGGCCGAACCCGTCGATCAGCGAGTGCTTCATGTCATCGTCCGAGTTTCCCGCCGCCCTGAGTCTGTCGCTGCGCCGACTGTGGGCGCTGGATCGTTTCGCCTACAGCTTTCGGGTGTTCATCGCGCTCTCGGGGGCGATGCTGTGGAGCTGGTGGCAGGATGACATGCAGGTAATGATCCCGCTCTTTCTGGGGATCATCGCCAGTGCCCTGGCCGAGACCGACGACAGCTGGCAGGGGCGGCTGCTGGCGCTGCTGGTGACGCTGGTGTGCTTTTCGGTGGCGGCGCTCTCGGTCGAGCTGCTGTTCGAGTGGCCGTGGCTGTTTGCGGTGTCGCTGGGCGCGTCGAGCTTCATGCTGATCATGCTGGGAGCGATCGGCCAGCGCTATGCCACCATCGCCTCGGCCACGCTGATCCTGTCGGTGTACACCATGATCAGTCTCGAGCATCGTGGCGGGGTGCCGCCGGACAACCTCTGGCACGGTCCGGCGCTGCTGGTGAGCGGCGCGGCCTGGTACGGGCTGCTGTCGGTGCTCTGGCATGCGCTGTTCACCCACCAGCCGGTCCGACAGAGCCTGGCCACCCTGCTGAGCGAGCTCGGCGACTACCTGAGGCTCAAGTCGGCCCTGTTCGAGCCGATCCGCGGAGTCGACATCGAGCAGCGCCGGGTGGCGCTGCTGCGCCAGAACGGGCGGGTGGTCGAGGCCCTCAACCAGACCAAGGAGATGATCTTCAGCCGTATCGACGGCCAGCGCAGCGGCCGACGCCTTGATCGCTATCTGCGGCTGTACTTCATCGCCCAGGACATTCACGAGCGGGCCAGCTCGACCCACTACCCCTACGGGGCACTGATCGAGCACTTCTATCACAGCGACGTGCTGTTCCGCTGTCAGCGCCTGCTGCACCAGCAGGGCCGGGCCTGTCAGACCCTGAGCCGGGCGCTGCTGCTGCGCCGCGCCTTCGACCATCATGAGAGCGAGCAGGCGCTCGAGGACCTGCGCGCCTCGCTTGATCATCTGCACGCTCACGGGCAGCCGGACACCCCCGAACGGCAACGGCTGCTGCGCTCGCTGAATGCGCTTCTGATCAACCTCACCGCGCTGGAGCGCCAGCTGGGCGGGGCCTACAACCCGGAAGTGATTCCCGCCGAGGGGGATCGCAGCCTGTTCGATCGCACCCCCAGCGGGCCGCGCGACGCCTGGCAGCGGGTCCGCGGCCACCTGCGGCTGCGTTCACCGATCCTGCGCCACGCCCTGCGCCTGTCGACGGCGCTGATGGTGGGCTATGGCGTGCTCAGGCTGGTACATCCGGTACAGGGGTACTGGATCCTGCTGACCACGCTGTTCGTCTGCCGGCCCAGCTTTGGTGCGACCCACCGCTTCCTGCGCCAGCGCATCCTCGGCACCGTGGGCGGGCTGGTGGCCGGCTGGGCGCTGATCACGCTGTTTCCGCAACCGCTGGTGCAGTCGATGATCGCGGTGCTGGCGGGGGTGCTGTTCTTCGCCAACCGCACCACCCGCTATACGCTGGCCACCGCGGCGATCACGCTGATGGTGCTGTGCTGCTTCAACCAGGTGGGCAACGGCTTCGGGCTGATCCTGCCGCGGCTGATCGATACCCTGCTGGGGGCGCTGATCGCGGGGCTGGCGGTGGTGCTGATCCTGCCGGACTGGCAGGGGCGAAGGCTCAACCGCGAGGCGGCGGCCACGGTCAGCGCCAGTCGCGACTATCTGCGCGAGATCCGCCGCCAGTATCAGACCGGCAAGCGTGATGATCTTGCCTATCGGCTGGCGCGGCGCAACGCGCACAATGCCGATGCGGCCTTCTCCACGCTGCTCTCCAACATGCTGCTCGAACCGGCCCCCTATCGGCGCGGCGCTGATGACGGCTTCCGCTTTCTGGTGATTGCCCACACCATTCTCGGCCATCTCTCGGCGCTGGGGGCGCATCGGCGCAATCTGCAGCGGCACGAGGCCGATCATCCCGATGATCCGGCGGTGGCGTACGCCTACGAGCAGCTGATCGGCTATCTCGACCGTATCGCCCGGGCGCTGAGCGAGCGCACGGCGATCGCCCCCTTCGAACCGGCCCCGGAGGCGGTGGCAGCGTCGCTGGAGCCGCAGCCCGAGACGAGCGACGAGGGCGATCGGCTGGTGCCCACCCAGCTGGCGCTGATCTGCCGTCAGATCACGCCGCTGGCCGAAGCCGCCGGCCGGCTGACCGATAGCGGTACCGGCACTACCCGGGCCACGGCGGTCAGCGGGCAGGCTGGCCGGAGCGGCTGAGCAGCTCCAGTGCGTGGCGGGTGGCGTAGTAGTACGTCTCGTTGCGGGTCAGGTGCAGCTGCTGGGTGGTGCGATCGAAGCCGCGCCGCCGGCCCAGCAGGGTGGCGGCTGTCTCCTTCAGGGTGCCACGCAGGGTGCCGTCGCTGGGCAGGGCCAGCAGCGAGCGGGTGAGCTGGCCGCGGATGACGGTGCGATAGACTTCGAGGCTCATGGCCTCGTGACGCCGCTGATACTCATCGGCATTGAGCTGCCGGCAGAGCTCGTCGAGGTCGATGCGCTCGGTCTCCTCGGAGAGCACCACCACGCCGTCGCGGTTGTGATGAAAGACCGGTGTGAAGCCGATCGGCGCGCCGCGCTCGAGCTGCAGGCGCAGGGCGTAGCTGTGATGGCGATCGCCCGTCTGCGTACCGAGCGAATTGAAATGGAAGTTGCCCAGGCTGTAGACGATCAGCGAGTCGCCGTGGCGCTCCCAGCCCTGGGGCACGTGCGGATGGCAGGCGATGACCGCATCCGCGCCCAGCGCGCAGAGATGGCGGTAGCGCTCGCGCCACTCCTGCTGGGGAATGGAGTAGTGCTCCATGCCGGCGTGGGCGAACACCAGCACGAAATCGCACGCCCGCTTCAGTGCCAGCAGGGCGCGATCGAAGCGGGGGTGGTTCAGCCAGGCATAACCCGCCTGGTCCGACGGCGTATTGAAATCGAGTACCCCGAACTGGGCTTCGCAGGCGTTGAGCATGCCGACGGTGACATCACCCACGCGGCGGATCAGCGGCCGATAGGCGCTATCGGCATCGGGTCCGGCGCCCAGGCTGTCCAGCTCGAGACGCCGAATCTCCTCCAGCGTGGCCTGCAGGGCCGGCTCGCCGTAATCCATGATGTGGTTGTTGGCGAGCAGCATCAGATCGAAGCCCTCCTCGCGCAACCGTGACAGCACGCCGGCAGGCTGATTCAGGTGCGGCCCGGACTTGCGCAGCGGCTGGCCGTGACCGCTGACCGGCGCCTCCAGATTGCAGATGGCGTAGTCGGCCGCACGGATCTGCTCGCTCAGTGCCGGATCGCAGAGGGGCTGGCCCTGATGGTGGGCGTTGACCACGTCGCCGCAGACGAACAGTTCAGGCATGCAGGATTCCTTTCAGGCAACGATGAGGCGGCGATTATACCCGCAGGCTCTCGCGCAGTTTGTGCGGCATCAGTACTTCCAGCTGCAGACGGAAGATCCGCCCCCGGCTGTAGAGCAGATTGAGCACGAATGCCGACAGGATCTCGGCGCACAGCGTCGACAGCGCCGCCCCGGTCAGCCCCAGCTGCGGAATCAGCAGATAGTTGAGGCCGATGTTGAGCAGGCTGACCGCGATCATCTTGCGCAGCAGAAAACCGTAGCCGCCGAGCACCGTGATCACGCTGTGCGCAGCGGTGCCCAGCCCGGAAAAGACCGACGAGATCACGGTGATGCTCAGGACCATGGCCGCCGGTGCGTAGTCCGCCCCGTAGAGCAGTTCCACCAGCGGCTCGCTCAGCACCCCGATGAAGATCGCCGGCCCCAGGGTAATGAACAGCACCATGGCGAAGAGCTTGCGCACCTTGCGATCGAACAGCGCAGGGTCGTTGTGCCGGGCGGCTTCGTTGATGCGCACCATGTAGGAGGTGATGATCGCCATGGGCAAAAACATCCAGCCCTGGGAGAGGGTCAGGGCGGCGCTGTAATAGCCCACGTGGGTCTGATCCACCATCGCCCCCAGCATGATCTGATCGGTGCGGGTGTAGATGGCAATCGAGATGCTGGAGATGGCCAGCGGCAGGCCGACCTTCAGCAGGTGGCGGGTATGGCGCCGGCTCTTGCCGTTGAAGTCACGCACCCGGTCGCGGGTCTGACGGCGATAGACCCGCCACTTGATGGCGTAGGAGACCGCCCACTGCGCCACGTTGGCACTGGCGAACCAGATCACGCTGCCGCCGAACTTGATGAACACCAGCTTGAGTACCACACCGATGGCGAGCGCGATATTGCCGGCCAGGGTGTTGAACTTGGCATTCAGCAGGGCATTGAAGAAAACCGCGAAGATGTCATTGGCGGTGAAGAAGCTGCCCCACAGCAGGATGCAGAAGACGATGATCGCTTCGCGGCTCTCGAAGTAGAACAGCGCGCCCACGGTCAGCAGCAGGGCGATGCAGGCAAACAGCAGGGCGCGAATCCTGCCCGAGGTCTCCAGCAGCAGCAGGCCGCTGGGCTGGTTGCGGACCAGCCGGTTGAACACCACGTTTTCGCTGCCCAGCTTCACCAGCGGGCTGATCAGCGCCACGATGGCCATGGAGAAGCCGATCAGACCGAAGGCATCGGGTCCCAGGTAGCGGGCGACATAGACATTGATGAAGATGCCGGCCAGCGCAAACATCACCTTCTCGGTGAGAATCCAGCCGGTATTGAGTAGCGCCCTGTTCATGCTGCGAATGGACCACGGACCGATAAGTGAAATGGCTGAGCAGACCCTAGCCTGTACAACCGAATGATGCCAGAAGTCCGGTTGTACAGATGTGCAGGGGCGAGGAATGTACGGCGGTCGGCCCGGGCAGGCAAGGGGGCCGGCAGGGCGCCGGCAGCTCAGACGGCACGTGTGGCCAGTCGATCGAGCAGCTCACCCAGCCCGCAGTCGTGCAGCTGCTGTTTGAGCCGGGGCGGGCAGCGTGCCCAGACCTCGCCGGCCTGTTCGCAGTCGTGATGGAGTTCACGGTAGTCGCGCTCGAGCTGATCGAGCCGGACAAACATCTGGTGAATGTAGTTGCCCTCGAGCAGGCGGGCACGCAGCGCGTGATACTCCTGCTCGTTGGCCTGGGCGTGGTAGCGGTCGAGTTTCATGAGGGAAGCGCCTGTTGCATGAAGTTACAAACGCTTCATCGGCCGCCCGGGGGGCCAGCTTGATTCACCCCTGGCAGGGGTGGATGTAGCGCCACGACATCCGGGACGGCGAGACCGCCCCGGGCAGCGGGAGTCACTCGTCACGCTGACGCAACGCCTGCAGCATGTCCAGCCGGTCACGCCACGGTTCGGGGCGCGCCTGTGCCCCCTGGCGGGCGAAGATCATCAGCGCTTCGCGCTCGGCATCGTGGCGGGGCCACTCCGGCAGGCCGGGGCCGTTGGGGTTGCCGTCGCGGGCAAAGTTGACGAAGTAGTCGTGCATGGCGGCAGCCGTGGCCCGATCGCTGTCGCTGAGCGCCCGGGCATCAAAGCGGGCCGGCAGCGTCTCGAAGAGATAGGGCAGTTCGGTGGCGTGCGGCGCGCCCGGCCACTGCTCCCGCTTTGGTTCGGCCACATGCGCGAAACGGTAGCGCCAGGTCGGCTGGCCGCCGGCGGTGGTCCGGTTGGCAATGAAGCGCGCCGGCTCGGTCATCGTCCAGTCGCGGCCGATCTCGCTGATCAGGGTCTCGAGATCGGTATCGCCGGTCGGATCATAATATTGTCGCGCCTGCTCGGCGAGGTCGCCGAAGCGCTCGAACAGCGCTGCCTTCGATTCGGCCGGGAAGAAGCCGAGGTCGGCGTCGGTGGTGCCGATCAGCATCGGTACCTGCAGCTGCTCGCCTGCCCCGTAGCGCTCCTCGGGCGTGGCCCTGACGATATCGCCATCCACGATCGGACCGCCCACATAGGTACGCCGTGCCGTGCCGTTCAGGGTCAGCATGTTGAGATCACCGACCACCTCATCGCCGGAGAGCTGGCGCAACCGTGCCGCCGCCTCCCGGTCATCGCCCTGAATGCCATGCGCCCGGGCAAAGCGCTCGCCCACGCGGGTGGCACCGGGCATCTCGTCGGTGGCCTCGGTGAGCCGGGGGCGCGGGCCGAACAGCTCGCGCCCGCCTCCGGACATCACCGCCGCGCGCTGGAACAGACCCTCTGCCGCCGGCGAGGCCGCCAGGTTGAGCACGGCATCGCCACCAGCGGATTCGCCAACGATCGTCACGTTAGCGGGGTCGCCACCGAACTGCGCGATGTTGCGCTGCACCCACTCAAGGGCCGCGAGCTGATCCATCAGCGCGTAGTTGCCGCCGGGCGCATCGCCGTCTGCCGACAGCGCCGGATGGGCGAAGAAGCCGAACCGGCCCAGCCGGTAGTTCAGGCTGACCAGCACCACGCCATCACGGGCGAAGGCGCTGCCGTCGTAGACCGGTGAGGCGCTGCCGCCGTTGACGTAGCCGCCGCCATGAATCCAGACCATGACCGGATGGGTGGAGCGTTCATCCCGGGGCTGCCAGACATTGAGATAGAGACAGTCCTCGGCATAGCCGCCGCGCAGTGGCGCCTCATCGCCCGATACCGGCTTTTGCAGGCAGTTCGGCCCGAAGCGGGTGGCATCACGCACGCCTGCCCACCCGGGGACCGGCTGCGGCGGCTGCCAGCGGTTGGCACCCGTCGGCGGGGCAGCATAAGGAATCCCGCGAAACACGTTCATGCCATCGGCTTGCTCGCCGCGAATCAGGCCGCCGTCGACCCGGACCGTGGTCGATTCGCTGCCCGCGGCCTGACATGACAGGCCGAAGGTCATCAGCATCATCATGATGCCCGCTCTCGCACCGCGCACTGCCTGCATGTTGCAACTCCCCTGGTGTGGTCGTGAGTGATTCAGTCGGCACTGCCGTGATCGTGACGCGCTGATGGCAGATTGCTCGGCGAATACGCCGGCATGGCGCTCAGCCGTTCGTGCACGCTTGGATGCAGCCTGGCGCCCTCGGGCAGTTCGCGCACGTGGCGGCCGAGCAGCCGCCACCAGCCGGTTCGGCCGTGATGCAGCGTACCCAGCGGATCGGGCGTTAGCTGCTCAAGGGCGTTGTCGGTCAGCTCGAGACCGCGCTCGCGGGCCTTTTCCAGCATCCAGTGCAGGGCGATATCCGCAAGCCCGCGCTCGCGATAGCTGCCGCCGATATCGCCGTGCACGCCGGCAAACCAGACCTGCTCGACATGCTGATCGTCACCGATGTCGTGCTCATCCCACAGTGCCGGCACGAAGGGGCCGCGGCGCTCGTCGATGGCGACGGCATGAAAGGCATTGGCCACTCCCGGTGCCAGCTTCGCGGTATGGAACCGGCGCATCGACAGCAGCACGCCGAGTGCGCCGATGGTATCCCAGACGCCGACGAAATGGGGCGGGCACGGCCGGGTAAAGGTCCGGCGGAAGTCGTCGAGCTGTGCCAACGATGCGTTGTTCAGATAGTAGTCGCTGACGGTGGAGATCATGTTCTCGTGATGAGGGTAGAGCAGCCCGCAGGCATCCAGCATCGAGGCCAGCGAGCGGGCGATGAAGGCGCCCCGGCTGAAGCCGAAGATGAACACCCGGTCCCCCTCCTCGTACTCGTTCATCAGATAGCGGTAGGCCTGTTCGAGACTCTGGCGAATGCCGTAACCGAACGCCGAGCCCAGCAGCCTGCCCAGCGTGGTGCCCACGTTGAGGCCGAAGAAGCGGGCCGCGAAGGTGCCCACTCCGGGGGTGTAGAAGAACTTCTGACCGTGTGAGTGGCGTTCGAGGGCCTGAAGCAGATGAATCACGTTGGTATTGCAACGACCGAACTGATGATCGGTGCCGTCGCAGCAGATGACGATATTGCGCATCGGGCTCCGGAACGGTGGAAGGATGACGGACTGACCGGTGGGCACGGCCACGTCTCACGGCGCAGCAGGCCCTTGAGTGACTGTAGTCATCCTGCCGGGGCTGGTCACCTCTGCTGCCGGCTGCCCCGAAATGTGTCGTCTTGCTACTCCCGGCGGCGTTCGCGAGGGGGGCGGCCTGCAGCGTTGACCCGCTGCCGGTGGGGTGTACTAATGACGGCAACAGCGTCAGGCAGTTCATCATGGATATTCCGCATCAGCGACTGGTCTATTTCCGGGTTACCGCCGAGTCGGGGTCGCTGCGGCGGGCCGCGAGCCGGCTGAACATTGCCCCCTCCGCGGTCAGCCGTCAGATAGCCCTGCTGGAAGACGTCTTCGATGCGCCGCTGCTGGAGCGGACCTCCCGGGGCATGCGGCCGACGCCGACCGGGGAGATGGTGCTGGATTACTGCCGCCAGCGCAGTGCGCTGGATGATGAATTCATCGCGCGGCTCGAGGCGCAGCAGCGGCTCGAGGCCGGCACCATCGCGCTGGTGGTGGGCGAGGGCTTTGTCGGCGATCTCATTGATACTCCGCTGAAGTCCTTCGCCGAACGCTATCGCGGCATCCGGCTCGACGTCGAGGTGGCCGGCACCGATGGCATCATCGAAGCGGTGGTCGAGGATCAGGCCCATATCGGGCTGATGTTCCACGAGCGCATCCATCCCCAGCTGCGTTTCTGGCACTCCAGCGAGCAGCCGCTGATGGCGGTGTGTCCGCCCGGTCATCCGCTCGCCGGGGGGGAGGCGCCGCTCACCCTGGCGCAGCTGGCCGAAACTCCCCTGGCGCTATGGCGGCCCGGCCACGGGGTGCGCACCCTGGTCGATCAGGCCTTTGCCGAGGCCGCCCTGCGCCCGCAGGTGACGCTCGAGACCAACTCCATGGCCGTGCTCAGACACTCGGTGCTGGCCGGCATGCAGCTCACGATCCTGCCGCGCTTTGCCGTGGTCCGGGAGCTGGAGGCGGGCAGCCTGGTGGCCCGGCCGATTGCCTGCGCCACCTTCTGCAGCGCCCAGGCGCACATGATCACCCGGGTCGGCCGGCGTCAGCCGCAGGCCAGTCTCCGGCTGCTGCGCCATCTCGCCGAATGGATGCGGGCATTCAGGACGTACAGCAGCTAGCTTTGCAGGACGCGTGCCGCCAGGGCACCTGACTGAATCGACCGGGTATGGGCAGATGCCGTGCCGATGACCTGCAGAACCGGAGAACGCTCATGATGCCGATGGATGCAGTAGCGCGCATGGCAGCCGTGGATGACAGCGGCGACATCAATGTGATCATCGAAACGCCCAAGGGCAGCCGCCAGAAATACGATCTCGATCACTCGACCGGGTTGTTCCAGTGGTCGCTGGAACTGCCCGAGGCGATGCTGTTTCCGTTCAGCTTCGGCTTCATTCCCGGCACGCTCGGCGCCGATGGCGACCCGATGGACGTGATCCTGCTGCTCGATGGCGCCGTGCCGCCCGGCACGCTGGTCAAGTCACGCCTGATCGGTGTGCTCGAACTCGAGCAGGACGAGGGTGGCGAGATGGTACGCAATGACCGGCTGATTGCGGTCGCCAATCTCTCCCGCGCCTACGCCGGCGTTGACCGGCTGGAGGAGACCCGCGAGGGGCTGGCCTGGGATATCGAGCAGTTCTTTCTCTCCTATAACCGTATGCTTGATCGAGAGATGAATGTGCATGGCTACGAGGGACCGGAAGCCGCGCAGCAGTTGCTGGAAGGGGGGCGCCGGGATGACGGGGGCACCTGAGGCACCCGCTCACCCTGCTGCTCATCACCCCCCTGGCTTGTAGAAGATGAACTCCTCGGTGCTGACGGTGAGCTTAAAGTGATCGGCCCAGGCGGGTGACACGCCGCGATGGTGAAAGAACAGGGCACCGCGCGTGCGCTGTGGCAGATCGCCGTTGAGCGCGCGCCGGGCGATCTCCCGGGAGTAGGCATACGCCTGCTCGCTGGTGGCCTGATCCGGCCGGCCATCGCACCACCAGGAAAACTGGCAGCTGCCCTGTTCCGAACCCTGGCGCACCACGCCACAGACGGTATCGGGAAATTCCGGGCTGCCCAGCCGGTTCATGACCACCTCGGCGACGGCCTCCATCTCCCGGGTATCGGTGCCGCGCGCCTCCCAGTAGACGGTACGCGCCATGCAGGTAATGGCGTCATCCAGCGGCGCGGTGCCGTCAGGGTCGACCGCCTGCACCCCCTGTCTGGTAATGGTGACACTGGCTGGCACGCTGCCCGTGCTCTCGGATGAAGCCGTTCTCTCCAGTACCCGGGCCTTCTGCTCGGCCACCTGGGCACGAGAGGACGGCTCGGCATCGGCCTGAAGGGGCAGCGACAAGAGCGAGAGGCAGGCAAGCAGAACGGTGATCAGACGCTGGCGCATGGTCAGCTCCACGGGAATTGACGCTTCATTCTACGTGGATGGCGCGCGGAGGAAACCTGGCGCAACCTTGAGGGTGGCCAGCGGCCTATCTGTCATGGGCGCTGCTGTCGGCCGGATGCAGCCGTGCGCCAGGTGCAGCGCACGACTGTCGGCCCCCGCGGGATCGGTTCCAGGGCGCCGGAATGTATCGGTCGACAAAGGCCGCTTACCGCCCGCTGCCGTAGCCCATCGCCACGCTGGCCGTTTCGCCGGTTTCCACCCAGACGCTCTGCGCCAGACTGTATTCGAGCAGGCCGTCCGGGCCGCTGGAGCGGCCGAAGCCGCTGTCGCGGAAGCCGCCGAAGGGTGACATCACGCTGATCGACTTGTAGCTGTTGATCCACACCGTGCCGGCCCTGAGCTGGTGAGCGACGCGGTGGGCGCGGGCCGGGTTCTGCGTCCACACCGCGCCGGCCAGCCCGAAGCGGGTGGCATTGGCCAGGCGCAGGGCGTCGGCCTCGTCATCGAACGGCATCGCCACCAGCACCGGGCCGAAGACCTCCTCGTGGGCAATCGCCATCTCGGGGGTGACTTCGGCCAGCAGCGTCGGCGCCAGATAGTAGCCATCGGCGCCTTCCGGCAGCCCCTGCGGCCGGTCGCCCCCGGTCACCAGCCGGGCGCCGGCCTGTCGAGCGGTCTCGATCATGGCCATCACGCGCTCGTACTGGCGGGCGTTCTGCAGCGGCCCCATGCGGGTGGTCTCGTCCTCCGGCAGGCCGACCGCGATCCGCTCGGCGGCGCTTCCCACGCGCTCGATGACCTCGTCGAAGATATCGCGCTGAATCAGCAGCCTGGAACCGGCCACGCAGCTCTGCCCGGCAGCGGCAAAGATGGCCGCCTGGGCGCCGGCCACGGCGTCGTCGAGCCGGGCATCGCTGAAGATGATGTTGGCGGACTTGCCGCCGAGTTCCAGCACGCTGGGCACCAGCCGCCGGGCGCCGGTCTCGGCGATCACCCGGCCGCTCTCGGGGGAGCCGACGAAGACCAGCTTGCCGATGGCGTCATGGCCGGTGAGGGCCGCGCCGGTCGACGGGCCGAGGCCATTGACGATGCTGATCAGCCCCGGCGGCAGGCCGCCGCTCTCCAGCAGCTTCGCCACCGCCACCGACGAGAAGGGGGTGAGTTCGGAGGGCTTGAGTACCGCCGCGTTACCGGCGGCAACGGCCGGCGCGAGCTGCCAGGCGCAGGTGAACATCGGCGCGTTCCACGGCGTGATCTGGCCGACCACGCCATAGGGCACGCGGCGTACATAGTTGAGGTGGCTGGTGGGCACCGGGATCACCTCGCCGTGCTGCTTGTCGCACCAGCCGGCGTAGTACTCGAACATCTCGCGCACCTTGCCCACCTCGCCGCGGCAGTCGCGGATCGGCTTGCCGGCCACCACGCTCTCCAGCCGGGCAAGTGCCTCCTCGTGGCCTTCGAGCATGCGCACCGCGGCGTTCATGCGTCGGCCACGCTCGCTGGCGGTGAGCGCCATCCATTCGGCCTGGGCGCGGTGGCCGGCGGTGACGGCACGCGCGACCAGCGCCTCGCCGGCGTCGGCGTAGCGCACCAGCTCACCGCCGGTGGCCGGATTGGTCAGCGCAATGGGGTCGCCGGCACCGGCCACGGCCTCGCCATCGATCCAGTTGGCCAGCGGCTGCGCGCGGGAGCCGAGGCCGAAGTGCGCCAGCAGCTGGTCCAGGTGTCGTGTGCCTGCTGATCGAGTGCGTTCATGAGGCGGTCTCCTCCCGGGCGGCGGCGAGCAGCTCGCCGGCAATGCGATTGAAATCCTCACCATCGGCGATACCCTCGGCGCCGCTGTGCCAGCGCTCGACCACGGCGGCCAGCAGCCCCGGCGGCATACCAAGCTGTTCAGCGGCGTCGCGTGCCAGGCGCAGATCCTTGCGCATCAGCCCGGTGGTGAAGCCGGAGTCGAAGCGATCGCTCAGAATCCACTCGGGGAAATTGACCTCGCTGACCGCGCTGCGCCCGGAACCGCTGTTGAGCCCGGCCAGACAGGCGGCCGGCTCGACGCCCGCCCGGGCGGCCATGGCGACGGCCTCGCCGGTGGCGATCAGGTTGGTGGCGCAGAGGTAGTTGTTAGCGAGTTTAACCACGTGACCGCTACCGGCGCCGCCGACATGGGTACGTTTGGCCGAGAGCGCCTCCAGCAACGGCATTACGCGCTCGATGGTGGCGGCTTCCCCTCCCAGCAGCATGCCGAGCTTGCCTGTCGCAGCCCCTTTGGGCCCGCCACTCAACGGCGCATCGAGCCACGCCAGCCCGGCGCCGATCACCTGCTGCGCCAGCGCGCGGCTGACCGTGGGATCGCTGGTCGAGGCGTCGATGACCACGCTGCCCTTCGGCGCGCGGATCAGCAGCCCGGGAGCGGTTTCGATGACTTCGCGCACGTGATCGGAGGTCGGCAGCGACAGCAGATAGACCTCGGCGGCCGGCAGCTCATCCGGCGCGGCCACCTCAAGCCCCTGATCCGCCAGCCGCTGGCGGGCGGCTTCGAAAACATCGCAGCCGGTAACCTCAAAGCCGGCCTGTTTGAGGGTGAGGGCCATGTTGCCGCCCATCTGACCCAGGCCGATGACAACACTCTTCATGGTACGGCGTCTCCTTGTTCTTGTGACGATTGGCCTGACAGCGGTCTGAAGTGCGGCCCGAGCGCGTCGGCTCAGGTGTCGGCAGTGGTAAGCAGCCCGCGCACCAGTGCCTGCCAGTAGGCCACGCCCAGTGGGGCGATGGCGTCGTTGAAGTCGTAGGCGGGGTTATGCAGCGCGGCGCTGTCGCCATTGCCCAGCCAGATATAGGCACCGGGGCAGTGTTCGAGCATGAAGGCGAAATCCTCCGAGCCCATGCTCGGTGGCAGGTCGCGATGGACCCGGCGGATGGCCGGCATCGCCTCCAGCACCCGGGCGCAGCGGGCGGCGTGCTCGGCGCTGTTGACGGTGGCGGGGTAGCGCGCCTGATAGTCCAGCTCGACCTCGAGACCGTGGAACTGCGCCAGCGCCTGAATGGCCTCGTTCAGCCGCTTTGCCAGATGTGCCTTGAGTGCGGGATCGAAGCAGCGCACCGTGCCGCGCAGCTCGACCGACTCCGGCAGCACGTTGAAGGCATCGCCGGCGTGGAACTGGGTGATGCTGAGCACCGCCGACTGATGCGCCGGGGTCTCCCGGCTGATCACACCCTGCAGCTGGGTGGCGAGCTGGCAGGCAGCGAGGATGGTATCGCTGCCCAGGTGCGGCATCGCCGCGTGGCAGCCGTGCCCGGTCAGCGTCAGGGTGAAGACATCGAACGCCGCCATCACCGGCCCGTCGTGTACCGCCGCCTCTCCAGCCGCCAGCCCCGGCCAGTTGTGCAGCCCATAGACGGCCTCCATGGGAAAGCGCTCGAACAGCCCTTCCTCGACCATCACCCGGGCGCCGCCTTCGCTCTCCTCGGCAGGCTGAAAGATGAAGTGCACCCGGCCGGCAAAATCCGGCGCCCGCGCCAGCGCACAGGCCGCGCCCAGCAGCATGGTGGTATGGCCATCGTGACCGCAGGCATGCATGCGCCCGGCGATGGTGGAGCGATGTTCGAACTCGTTGCTCTCCTCGATCGGCAGCGCGTCGATATCGGCCCGCAGGCCGATGGTCGGCCCCGGCCGGCTGCCTGAAAGCGTTGCCACCACGCCGGTGCCACCGCCCAGCCCGGTGGTCACCTCGAGCCCGTGCGCCTGCAGGATCTCGATGATCTGCGCGCTGGTGCGGTGCTCCTCGAAGGCGATCTCGGGGTGGCGGTGAAAGTCGTGGCGCCACTGCTTCAGCGTGGCGGCATCGGGGTAGGTCGCCGGTGGCGTCATGGCGTCTTCCATGGCATGAGTCTCCCGTCGCATGTTCAGAGCAGCAGCTGGGCGACAATCGCCGAGCCGATATAGGTGCCGGTAAACACCAGCAGCGCGATGATCACCAGCTTCCAGCCGGTCTGGCGGAACATGGTGAACTCGCGCCGGGTGAGCGCCAGCCCGGCATAGGCCAGCACCGGGGTGACGATGGCGAGGAAGTTCACCGCCTTGAGCTGCTCGACCATCCAGCCGCTACCGGGGAACCAGGGCAGCGTCAGCAGGATGCTCACCAGTGACACCCACGCCACGCCGGGCAGGTAGAAGGGCGCGGCGCGGGTGATCAGCAGCCCCAGCATCGACATCACATAGAGGATGATCATCCCCGGGGCGGCGGCGACCAGCGAGGCACCGTTGATGGTGTTGGTGATCCACGCCACCGCGCAGACCACGGCCAGCACGATGGCGGTACGGCCCAGCTGCTGCTCGGGGCGATCATCGGTTTCGCTATCGGCGGCCAGCGCGTGCTCATCGACCGCGCCGACCGTCGACTGCTCCCGCGCGGGGCCTCGCAGCCTGCGGTAGAGCCACTCCGCCACCGGCAGGGCAATGAACAGTGAGATATAGAGCCCGGTGGCATAGGTCAGCAGGTTGCTGGCCCCGGCAAAGGCCAGCAGATCATCCTTCATCGCCGGTACGGCGCCGGCCAGTGCCCCGGAGCAGGCCGCCACCATGCTGCCGCTGCCCACCCCGCAGGCCATCGCCAGCGCGCGCGGATCGAAGAAATCGAGCGAGGCCAGATAGCCCGCCATCAGCGCAAACCAGAGCGTGCCGAACATGGTGCCGACCACGTAGACGCCCATCACTCCGACGCCCTCCGGGCCGCGAAGCCCGTAGCGATCGGAGATGATGGCGATATTGGGTTCACGCGCGATGGAGTAGGTGGCGCCGATGCTCTCCCGCCCCATCTTCAGCACCAGCACCGCCACCGGCAGCGCGATCAGCATGGTGCCGAGGTTACCCAGCTCCTGCAGGATCAGCGCCGGCCCGGCACTGATGATCTGCTCGATGGCCGGCCCGATGGTCGAACCGAAGCGGGCAATGAACGGCATGATCGACAGCAGAATGATCGGCCCCGCGGCGTGGCTGACTGCCTCCGGCATCACGCGTCTGGTCGCTGAAAACAGATGAGGATTGAGCAGCACGCCGAGGATGAAGGCGTAGAACAGTGGGAGCAGCAGCAGGGTGCCCGGCCCAAGTGGAATTTTGATGATGCCGATCGCCTCCGCGATCAGCGAGAGGATCACGGCCGCCAGATGCAGGCGCCAGTTCAACAGCAGTGACAGTGTCATCGCAGTGCCCTTGTTGTTGTGGTTATGGATCAGGGCGATAACCGCAGGCGGCTACCGCGCTACCGGCAGTATTGAAAGAGCGGGTGTTGCAATGGAAGAGCGGGAGTGTTCTGAAAAAGGGAACAGTGGGGTGGGGCTTTTGATAGGTAATGGCCATAAGCCCAGGGGCGGCGGGACAGGCGTTGATGCAGCGGTGGCAGGGCAGGAGGCAGAAAGGTACGCGGTATGGGGCGTGCTCAGACGAATGTATGAAGCAAATAATGTAATCGTTCAGTGACATCGTGTGTATTTCGCCATAGGCTGATGGAGTAGATGGCTGATTACACCATGAGAGCTTTGTTGTTTTTGGGATGTTGTTGAATACGAATTGGGGCTGGTATCGACCTAAGCGGGTGGCCCGAGGAAGGTCGCATGCGCGTTCCAGGGTGTTATGTAGCATGCACGATGATCGCTGATATATAGCCGAGTTATAAGTGATTTTTTATATTTCAGTGCCTCTTAGGGGCTCTGCATGCGAGCGGCATAACATTCTTGAACGCGCGCACGCGTTTTGCGTTCAAGTTAATAAACGAACACGCTGTCTAATACCTTTTACATATAAGGAGAATAAATGGAAATCACCTTCCAGATTGATGATGATGAATTCGAAGAGAATCAAAAAGAGCTGGTTAAAAAAACCCTCAAGATTGAAGAGGCAGCAATTCAAGAAGCCTTAAGTAAAATTGGCAAGGCCTCTCTGACTGAGTATTTGACGATGCTGGTTGAAGGTGGGATGCCTAGCCGTGCGGATGAGGCCAAACAGGATCGGCTGCTGTACCTCATAGAAAGTTACTTTTGCGATAGCCTGCCCACTGAATCTCAAATTTCAATAATATTCCAGCTCACTCAGAGTCAAAGCAAAACCTTACTGAAAAACACTGTGTCGCGCTTCAGAAACAAGCTCGATGAAATACTTGCAAATACGATGAAGTCTGTCTTGGAAGATGCTGAGCACTCTAACCAAATATTTTTGGTCGTTATCAGTTCTGATGTGGTTAAAGATGAATTGAACATGCTGATTACCCAAAATGAGCCAACATTTAAACCAATTTCTAAAAGAAAAGGAAGTGCGGGTCAGTATGAAATCAGCGAAGATTCGTATACTCTTTTATGCAGAGTTCTCGAGCTAAACGATGTTGAATGACATTGTTTCCGTATCTGGATTGCTTTTAACACTGGCAACTTTTCTGTTTAATCTGGCTTGGCCAAAAATAAGTCATGCGATTAATTTGGAAGAAAATATACCGGGTCATCATGCTAAGCAGAGGCTTAGAGAGGAAGTAGACCGGGTTATACTGACAGCTGTGCTCCCAATATTGATATCGTTCATTCTTTTGTTCTATGTAAATCTTCCTGTAGCATTTAATATTTTTGCATCGAGCAAATTGGCGTTATGGGATTTTGATCCAAGGAAAACGCTTTATATTTTTGTGGTTTATGCGCTATTTGCTCTTCTTGTATTTAATGGCTACATATTTTTTCGATTGATCAGAAAGCGGGAGAGATGCAAGTAATGTGAAATAATGTGCGTCACGCGGATGGCCTAAAGGACACCGGTGAGCTTGCCGTTATACATCATGTAGGATCGGGAAGTTTGAAATGGAAATTTTTCTTACAGTTGCTTCGATTGTTTCTGGGTTTTTGTCTGCTGCAAGCTGGTTAAAAGCTAGTGTCGTTAAAATAAGTCGAGAAGAGGAAGTCTCACGAAGAAAGGGTGAAGCAGAGAAAAAAGGTGTTAAACCAAATCTAGCCGGTGTGACTTTGGATGGTTGGGATATGAGTGGCACTTTTCGGATTCAGGCTAAATGGAACTCTATTGCAGCTATATTGGCCGCAGTAACTATTTCGTTGCAGGCAGTGGTTAAAGTTTTACAAAATATATAAAATCCAAGTCAGTGGGGCCCTAACTTAGGGGCCCATAACTTCGTTCCGTATTTTAGCCTACGCGTTATTGCCTCTGCTTGGGACGTTAAATTTCAGAAAGAGTTTAATGGTCGCTTCTGGCCGCTAACGAACGTCCCATTTGACTGCTGGATAGCGTGATCTCGTCAAAAAAGCTTTCTACGCGCGACTTGGGTCGTAGGCATCCACACCGACTGCTTCATGGTTGCGTGCGCTGAGTACAGCGCTAAGGTTGGTTACTGGTATCTGCTTAAATTCAGCGGTGCGCTGTAAGGGATACGTCATAAAAGAGGCACGCGACGAATCACAAGGGGAAATTATGAGTAAGAAAATCGTGCTCTGCTGCGATGGCACCGGACAGAAGTTCCAACACAACAAGGCCAATCCGTTGCGCCTGTACTATTGCCTTCGCAACGACGAGAACCAGATCTCATTCTATGACCCAGGCGTCGGCACATTCGATCCAGAGGAATCACCGAACTACGATGCGGGATGGCTCGGCAACCTATGGTCTAATGCGACCAGTGTGATTGAAGGCAAAGGCCTTGGTCGCGGCATCGTACGCAATATCCTAGATGCGTATCGCTTCTTGATGCAGAACTACGTTGATGGAGATGAAGTCTATCTGTTTGGATTTAGCCGCGGCGCGTTTACCGCGCAGGCGGTGGCCGGTATGCTAAACAAGTGCGGGCTGCTCTATCAAGATAATGACAATCTTATCCCATACGTCACCGAGATCTATCTGACACGCGACAACGACGATATTGCAACTGACTTCAAGGACACCATGTGCCGTACCTGCAAACCAAAATTCATCGGCGTCTGGGATACGGTGAAGAGCTTGGGCCCGCATCATCAAGACGACTATTTCTACGGCGCTGCTGCCGACAACTGCGATGTCGGACGTCATGCGCTTTCCATTGACGAGCATCGTAAGGATTTCTACCCGAGCGTATGGAACACCGATCTCGGGGATCTTGAGCAGGTGTGGTTCGCGGGTGTCCATGCAGACGTCGGTGGTGGTTATGCCGACGATGGGTTGGCCAACATCGCGCTGCAATGGATGATCGAGCAGGCCGAACAGCACGGTGTCCAGTTCAGGCCTGATCGCGTCGCCGAGTTCGTCCCGGATCCGGCGGACACGCTACATGTGTCGCTGAAGGGCTTCCTATATGAGGCCCGCGGAGCACGTGTGCGTGAAGTTCCCGCTGCTGCCAACGTACATCGAAGCGTTAACGATCGACGCAACTCGGTCCGTAACTACGATCCAGACAATCTCCCGGCTCTCGACCAAATTGAATTTGTTCCAGTCGAACATTGAAAGAGAAAGGAAATGCGCCCACGGGCCGATCTATGATCGGCCCGTGGGCGCGCGTAGCTAAGACGCCAGAAGGGCGCCTCTCCCCGTCTCGAGTAGCGACATAAACTGAAGCCTTCAAGCTCGAAGCACGATCCGCTATTGGCTGAAAATAGACCATCTTTATCGCTTGAATAAAGAGGCTGTCTACCCACCCGATTGGGCATCACTATTGCCTTTGCCGAATTGGCTTTCCTGTGAAACGTCGCCTCACGCCAACATTCCCTCCCTCCTGCCTGCTTCCCGCGCCGGCCTTCGAGGAGGCGCAGGCGCTTAAGATGTTCGAGCTGCCCCCTGCCAGCGCAGAGTTTCATGATCTCGGCGCTGTGGCACCCGAGGCTCGGCGCCGATCCGGCTCATCGCTGGTTCCGTTACACGGTGATCGCAGTCTGTCGGCAGTGGATGGAGGCGGCAGAGGGTGGATATCAGGAAGGCTGATCTGTGTCCCTGGCAAACCATCACTTCTGGAGTGTCTGAACCATTCGCTCGAATGAGACCAGTGCTGGTGACCAGCCGTCGGGGGTTGTGGCTGCAAACCACGTTGTTACATGGCCAATGTCCTCGGGCAGTTCAAGATAATGGATGGCAAAGCGGGATTGTTGCGCTTCTACGATCGCCTTCGGTAGCAGGGCATACCCCATGCCTACTGCTACACATCCCAGGATGCCGTCAATCGAGCCGAATTCGAATATTCGACCTCCGGCGATGCCCTGACGGGCCAGCAAGCGCTCGATACAGTGTCGATAATGGCAACCCTGTCTGAATGCCAGAAACGGCGTCTCCAAAAACTCGTCACTGGAAGGCATGGCCTCGATCGGGTCGCTGGTGACCAATACGAGCGATTCCTGAAATGCCTTGCGGGAATGAAGCTTCGAATGAGGAGCCGAACCCGCAATAAAAGCGCAGTCGAGCGTGCCGTCCAGAAGTTGCGTGACAATATCGGTTGTGGTGCCGGTGACCAGGCGAAGATCGATGAGGGGATACTGCTTGTGGTAGATCGCCAGCAGATCCGGTAGCCGCACAGCAGCCGTGCTCTCCATCGAGCCGATACGCAATACACCACGGGGCGCCTCTGACGTCTGGAAGGCGGCCCGGGCATTGTCGTGAGCGGCGAGGGTCCGTCGGGCATGGGTGATCAATGTATGACCCGCCGGGGTGAGATGAATGTGGCTCTGGCGCTCAAAAAGCGTCACCCCCAGTTCGCTTTCCAGCTTCTTGATATGGGCCGTGACATTGGATTGAACCGTGTGCATCTGTTTAGCAGCGGCGCTGAAACTGGCGTTGTCGGCCACCGCGACGAACAGGCGTAGCGAGTGCAGTTGCATGACAGCCCTCATGATCACTGAAAGTGATTCTTATCATCTCTTTAAATCGTTTTAAATGAAAATTGACGTCGCTTAGTCTTGATCGCAGTTCACGACC
Source organism: Kushneria sinocarnis (assembly GCF_003633775.1). Taxonomy (GTDB): domain Bacteria; phylum Pseudomonadota; class Gammaproteobacteria; order Pseudomonadales; family Halomonadaceae; genus Kushneria; species Kushneria sinocarnis. The sequence goes on along the minus strand of NZ_RBIN01000005.1, from coordinate 148,450 downwards.
GCGACAGCAGATTTTCATGGTGGCAACGACCCGCGAGCAGCATTCGGTTATCCCGGCGATCACAGTGGGCCTGGCGTCCACGCTGGTCGGCATCGGCCTGACCCGCTTCGCCTACACGGCACTCATCCCGCCGGTCGTGGAAGCGCACTGGTTCACGACCTCGGGCGCCGTCTATCTGGGGGCGGCCAATCTGCTGGGCTATTTCCTCGGCGCAGTAACGGCGCACCCGGTTTCAGAGCGTTTCGGCGCACGCGCTACGCTCGCGGCATCGTTCGGTATGGCGGCGCTGAGCTTTCTGGCCTGTGTGCATGCGGCGCCTTTCGGATGGTTCTTCTTCTGGCGGCTGCTCTCCGGCCTGGCGGGCGCGTGGCTGATGGTGGTCGGACCCGCGATCGCACTAGCGGCCACCGCTGCTGATCGACACCCGATCGTGGGGTCAATGATGTTCATGGGTCTGGGGCTGGGGGCACTGCTATCCGCCCTGGTTGTACCCGCATTGCTGCACGCCGGGCTATGGGTAGCATGGTGCGCGCTGGGCGCTTTGACACTGATTGCCGGCACTGCGGGCGACGTGGCGCTTTATCGGCTGCCCGACCCGGTCGAGGCGCACGACCGGCCTGTCTCTGGCACATCTGCCTCGAATCCGGCACTCCGATGGGCCGTGGCGCTCGTCATCATCGCCTATGCCTGTGACGGTATCGGTTTTGTGCCGCATACCATGTTCTGGGTCGACTATCTCGCCCGCGAAGTTGGCCAGGGAATGGCGCCTGCCAACGTTCAGTGGGCGCTGTTCGGACTGGGCGCGATGCTGGGGCCGATAATCACGCGTGCCATTGTGCCCTGCATCGGCTGGCGGGCCAGCCTGACGACGGGATTCATCATCAAAGCCCTGGCAGTCGGTTTGCCGTTTGTCGCAATCGGTATCTGGACACGGTCGCTGTCATCGATCGTCGTGGGCGCGCTCATCCCGGGCATCGTCGCACTCACCTCTGGCCGATTGGCTGAAATGGTCGGCCCCTTCGAACACAAGCGCCTATGGGGTCGCGCTACCGCCGCGTTTGCGGTAGCGCAGGCGAGTGCCGGCTACGGCATGTCCGGGCTTTCGACGGTCATCGGCAGTTACCGTCCGACCTTTGCGATCGGCGCGCTGGTGCTGGCGGTGGCCTTCGTTCTGTCCTGGCTCGGCGATCCAGCGCAATTCAAGCGACGCCGGGTCCGCCGAGCAAACGTGCCACCACAGGCACTCGATTGAACCCGGATGCACTGCACGTCTTTCACCAACACACTGCTGCTTAATGGAGGATGCCATGGAAAATCAGGCTTCGGGCGCACGCTGCGTCGAACTCTTGAACACCTGCCTGTACGCCAATATCGCAACGATCGGCGGTGAGCAACCGTGGAACACGCCGGCCACGGCGATTGCGGATTCGAGCCTCAATATCTATTGGTCCTCCTGGACCGAGGCCGTTCATTCAAAAAACATTCTTGCCAATCCCCGGGTTTTTATCACCTATTACGACTCGACTCGCGAGCGGGGAACCAACAATCGCCGATGCCTTTATCTGCGTTGCGAGGCCGCGGTGGTTTCGGACAGGCATGAAGCCTGCGCTGCACATGAACTGCTTTACCCGGACGAAGAGGTTCAGCTGGATGATTTCCTTGATTCAGGGCTGCGCCGCTTCTATCGCGCAACGCCGTTGCAGGCGTGGTTGAACTGTCTGTCGGAACAGCAGGTACAACCCAATACCATCGATATGCGAGTTGAAGTACCTCTGGAGGAGATACGAGGGGCGCTCTGACGATTATCTGGCGAATGGCCGTTTTGATACATGGCGCAATGGCCTGATTGGCAGCAATCGCCGAATGGTCTTTAGCCACTACAGGTTGCGCTTGTCTGGGCTTCGCGATCTCTTGCCTTCAATGCTGGCCAGCCGAACTCACAAACATTATTCATGGAATAAACAGGATGCCTTTCGTCAATATCGCCATACTCGCTGGCAAATCCACGCAGTATGCAAAAGCCGTGGCCAATGGCGTTAATGAGGCGGCCATTGGTGCCCTCGATTTCCCCGAGGATGATCGCTATCAGCTCATCACTGAATATGCAGAGCATGCCTTACAGCTCCAGACCCGCACCGGGGATCGAGTCATGCTGTCGTTGGTCATGCGTGCGGGCAAGACCGACGCCCAGAAAAAAGCGTTTTACCGGCAAGTGGTCGACAAGCTGAGCGTCGACCCGGGTATCGAGCCACACAACATGATGATCACCATCGTGGAAAACCGGGATATCGACTGGTCCTTCGCCGACGGCCAGGCCAGCTTTATAGAGCGCTGAAGCCCGGGCTCACTGGTTTACTCGATTCCTGAAGGGGGCGAGAAGGGGATGACGACATCAGGCAGTGCACCGGCATGCCCGGATCAGGGGCCAAAACAACCCCGCGTCGCTGCCATTAATGACAACGGTTCCTGTTGAATTTCGGCAAACCTTTCACGGTCTCCCGGGGGCATGATCTTTTTTCATCCAGCTTCCCCGAGTGGGCTCGTAATAGGTCTGCGGCGGCTCAGGTTGATTTTTTGCCAATGTTGGCTGGGCAATCCGGGGCATGGAAAATGCTCCCAGCGGCGTGCTCATCACGGTAATAGCCCCCTCGGTTCGTGGCAGGAGGCGTCGGTGAGCTGCTGCCTGATGAACAAGCTCAGGGGAATGGAGGATGGGCCAGCAAGGCGTCGATCTCGGACCCCGAAGGCGAAGTGGCCGGGCCATGACGGCTGACGGCCAGGGCCGCCGCCGCATTGGCACGTTGTGCTGCCTGTTCGGGCGTTTGGCCTCGGCTAAGCGCGGCTACCAGTACGCCGGTATGCGCATCGCCGGCGCCATTGGTATCCACGGCGCGGGTGGCGAAGCCGGCGATGTGCTGGTGGTGCCCATCCATTAGCAGATGACACCCTCGGGGACCATCACGCACCACGATCAACGGTGCACTGGTCCTGGCGGGCAGCGCCCTTGTGGCGGCCTTGAGTGAATCGGTATCGGTCAGGGCGCGTGCTTCGTCGGTGTTGCAGCTGAGGATCGTGGTGCGCTGCATGACCTTTTCCAGCCGTTCGGGGCAGAGTTCACCGATCATCGGGCCGGGGTCGAATATAACCGGGACCTGATCGGGCAGTGTGTCCAGCCACTCGGTCAGGGCCCTGCCTGTCGTCTCATGAAACAGCGTATAGCCGCTGACAAGCACATGATCGCCGGGCTCGGGGGTGAGCCGATACAGCACGTCGAGGTGGCCGATTTCCGCACCGGTATGGGTGATGAATGTGCGCTCGGCCGCCTGATCCACCAGCGCGACACAGAAGCCGGTATCGAGTGTTTCATCCATCTGGGCCAGCCATTCGATGCCTTCCCGGCGCATGGCCTCACGGGCCATGTCGCCGAAACGCCCACGGCCATGGCCGCCTGCATGGACGACTGTCATGCCGTCCCGAGCGGCGGCGGCCATGACATTGAACCCGCCGCCGACCTCGAAGGTGGCCCCCCGGGCCACGGTGTCTCCGCCCGGGGCAGGCAGCCGATCGATCGGCATCACCAGGTCGATGATGACCTGGCCGGTATGGATCACACGGACCTGGTTCATCGGGCCTCCTGGTAGGTGGTATGGCGAGCGCTGCCCAACAGGCCATAGCTGCCGGCGGCGACCACGAAGGTGGCGATCCAGCCCAGGCCGTTGCGACCCAGCCAGCTGTCGGCCAGTACCCCGGTAAACCAGACATGATCGCCAACGCCGATACTGGTGAAGCAGAAGCCGATCACGATCGCCAGTGCCCAGCTGGCAAAGGCGCGCCATTCGATACCGCCGCGATACCAGTAGGCGCTCGAGGGGGTGACATCGAGCAGATCCGGGCCGGAGTAGTGGTGACGATGGATCAGATCCACCAGGAACACGCCGACCCAGGCGGTGATGGGCACGGCCAGTAGGCTGATGAATGAGATGAACGGGCCGTAGAAATTGCCCGCGATCAGCATGAAGTAGATGGAGCCGGCAAAGATGGCCACGATATCCACGACCACGGCATAGACCCGCTTGATGCGCAGGCCCAGGGTAAGCGTGGTCAGCCCGGCCGAGTAGACCGACAAGTTGTTGGAGAGCAGCAGTCCGCCGAAGGCCGCCAGCAGATAGGGCACGGCCATCCAGTCGGGCAGCATCTCCCGGATCGCTGCAATGGGATCGTTGGCCGAGGCCAGATGATCGTCACCGGCGGAAATCAGCCCGCCCAGCGTGATCAGCAGCGTCAATGGAATGCCCGCACCAGCGGCGGCGGAAAGGACCAGTTTCCAGCCTTTCACCTGACCGTGCTGATAGCGTGACATGTCGGCACCGGCGTTGGCCCAGCCGATGCCGGTGCCGGCGGCAATGGTGCCGATGCCTATCAGGACGGCGCTCAGCGGTGCGGCCGGCGTATCAGCGACGGCCTGCCAGTCGATGGTCGCCATCAGAAACAGGGCGACCACGATGTTCAGTGCGCCGAATCCCCATGTTGCCCATTTCTGGATGACCAGCAGCGTCGCATGCCCCAGGCCCGAGACCAGCAGGGTGCAGGTCACGAAAAGGGCAATGAAAATCAGCGTCAGCAGTGGTACTTCGCCCGCGGTGGGCGCTGTACCGAACAGGATCGTGGAGAGTGAGAGCAGGGCGTAAGCCGCCGTTGTGGTGTTGACCGTTTCCCAGCCCAGTCGAGACATCAGCGACACCAGCGTTGGCCCGATGTTGCCCCGGACCCCGAAAACCGCGCGTGATAGCGTCAGACTGGGAGCCCGCCCTCGGCGGCCGGCAATCGAGATCAGCCCCACGACAGCAAAGGAGCCCCCGGCACCGATCACGGCAACAATGAACGCCTGCCAGATCGCCAGCTGCTGATAGACGACCAGCGTGGCCCCCAACGGCAGGCCGAGAATACTGATATTGGCGGCAAACCAGACCCAGAACAGCTGTAGCGGATGCCCATGACACTCCGCTTCCGGTGCTGGCTCGATGCCGCGTGTTTCCAGTTGTCCTGCTTTCGAGGAGGCTTCGCTGGAGGTCATGGCGTTCACCCTGAGTGGGTCGGAGCATGGTGTTGACGCAGCATCAGCAGCTGGTCGACGAGAGGTTCCGGCGCGAAGTGACTGACACGAGCGACCTGTTCTAACAGCGCAGCAGGCAGGCCCTCGGGACCATGACAGGCGCCGAGTATGGCGCCCAGCATGGCGGCGATGGTGTCGGTGTCTCCGCCAATTCCGGCGGCCAGCGTGAGTGCCGAGCGCGGCTCCTCGCCGGCGAGTTCGGCGAGGGCGAAGGTGGCGACCACCGACTCCTGAGCCGCGACCGAGGTGCCGATCAGATCATGAATGAGGGCGATGCCCGTTGCCTGATCGCGGCCCCGAACCAGCTGGCGTGCCCACTCGATGCGTGCTGAGATCAGCCCCCCGGCACTCCAATGGCCCTGCTGCTCGCCCAGGAAAGCCATTTCGTGTCCGACACGCAATGCCTGATCCAGTGGTGCGCCTTCCAGTCCTGCCGAAATGGCGCCGGCGACGGCGGCGGCGCTGGCAATCCCCAATGAGGTGTTGTGTGTCACGCGGCTGGCCTCGATGACCGCCTCGAGCAGCGTTTCGCGGGGCGTTGCCGGAGTGGCGATGGCGACTGGCGTAATACGCATGGCAGCACCGTTGGTGGTGCCGAACCGGCCGCTCTGCTCGGGGCTGATACCTTCGGCAATCATGGCCAGCGCCCGGTTGGTGGAGGGGCCGAGCAGATCCTGTGACCCCCGGGCCTTCATGTCGGCTTCCCAGTCGGTCAGGGCTCGGGCGAAGGCCACGGGTTCGATGTGGCCCTTGCCGTTGATCAGCAGTTCTGCCACCAGTACGGCCTGTTCGGTATCGTCGGTGATCGAGCCGGCAGGCATGCCGGGCGCAATCGGTTGATCCGCCGGCCCGTCATGGAGCGTATCGATCGAGCCAAAGCGGCTGATGATGTCGGCGCGACTGAAGGACTGGGTCGGCATGCCCAGCGCATCGCCCAGGGCCAGGCCGTAAAAGGCCCCCAGCGCCCGGCGACGCAGATCAGAGTCAGCAAGGGAGTCGGTCATGAGTCAAAGGCCAGATGGAAGTGAAAGTGGGTGGGATCGAGCAGGCTGGTCACGTGTTCGACAAAACGATCATCGGCATCGAGGGTCAGACGCGTCGATTGCATGAACAGGGTCCCGGTCGCTCTGTTGAGCTGTTGGGCCTGCTGTTCATCGAGTGCGGCAATGCTCAACCACTGCTCGCCGCGAGCGGCTATCAGCTCATGGGCTGCCAGGGTGTCGGTGATGGAGTCGTTGAGAAGACCGTGCTCCGGCAGGTTGGACAGTTGGCCGCGCGCCGGTATCAGAGAGCGTTCCAGCGAGACGATTTCGCCCTCGGCCAGACGCCGGCGGCGCACGATTTCCACGAAGCGGTTGCAGTGGACGCGATCGGCCAGTGCATCGTCATGCACGCATTCAATGCTTAATAGTTCGGTGACGATGCGGACTCCGGAACGGGCCAGTGCTCGGGCCCAGCCCTGCTGTTGATCCAGGGCGATACCATCGAAGGTGACGAAGGAGCCCACGCCGCTCTGGGTCGCGATGTACTGCTGGCGCTGAAGCTCCAGCAGCGCCTGACGCAGCGTACCGCGGCTGACATTGAATTCGGTCGCCAACTGATGCTCGCCGGGTAGCTGGCGGCCCGAAGACCACTCACCGCTGCGAATACGACGTCCCAGCTCATCGACGACACGCTGCTTTTTGCCAAATCGTACATGTTTGTTCATGTACATACTTGTACAGTGCCAGCCTGTCTCCGGCACTTGGACATTCGTCGATCAGCCCTTGGTCGAAGCAGTCAGGATTCCAGATGTATAAAACAAGGCAGGAAGTCGGTTGGATGTGCAAAAAATGCAAAGATCTCAACTGAGAAGGGCGTTGGTGATGGGCAGCGAGCTCGAATGAGTGAAAGAAACGGCATGGCTGACCAGGCGTTGTAAACATACTCTGAAAAAACTTTCAAAGGAGGTTGTAGCCCGGTAACTGAACAAGGAGAAAAAATGAGGCGATATGGGAAAGTGGCTACAGAAGCCGTGTACATGGCCCAGTCCGGGGTCGACCCGGTCAATGCGTGGCAGAGGGCCGCTGAAAACGAGTTTGTCGATCGTGTGGCAGCCATCAAGAAAGGTTGTCCAAAGAGCGCGTTTCTGGGCCTGGCGGAAGAGGGGCATATTCAGGGGATTCCTTCAGGCAGTTACACCACATCCAAAAGGAACAAACGCTATGCCCTTGAGCTGTTCAGATTGTTGAAGGGCGACCATGGCCTTGTCGATGACAGGCGTACCTTGTGGGTCAGGGCCTGTGGCCCCGAGCACAAGGCGCACAATGGACAAATGGATGTGGTCATTGCGCTCTGGTCCGAGGGCTTGCTGCATTAACGAGAGCATTGGGTTGGCATCGCCACGGGGCTCTTCTCTCCCTGGCAGATTGGCTTATCAATCGGCCCCTGCTTCAGGTCTCCTTGAGACGAGAGATTGAGCTCGATCATGTTACTGGCATGCCGATGAGCGATAATGCCCCGAATTCTTGTGAATCCACACAGGGCCAACGCGGAGATGACAAGCAGTGAACCGGGGCAGGCCGGCGTGGTGCTGCTGATCGATTCCGGCGTGGGTGGGCTGACCATTGCCGAGGCCATTCAGCGGCGTTGCCCGGCGCTGCCGCTTTTGTATGTCGCGGACAACGCCTGGTTCCCTTATGGAGAGTTATCGCGTGATGCCCTGATCGAGCGGGTCCTCTCACTGGTGGCGCGGGTGCAGGCCGGGCAGTCGCTCCGGGCGATCGTGATCGCCTGCAATACCGCCAGCACGGTGGTGCTGGATGCACTGCGTGAGCGGGTGGCGTGCCCGGTGATCGGGGTGGTGCCGGCCATTCGCACCGCGGCGCAGCGAAGCCGCAGCGGGGTGATTGGCCTGCTGGCCACGCCCGGCACAACACAGGGCCCTTATGTCGATACGCTGATCGAGCGCTTTGCCGCGCACTGCCGGGTGATTCGTGTGGGGGCCGAGCATCTGGCCGGGCTGGCCGAGACGGCCATGCGCGATGGGCCGCCGGATGAGGCGCTGCTGACCCGTGAGCTGGCGCCCCTGCTGCAGGCGCGCGCGGCCGGGCTGGATACCGTGGTGCTGGGCTGTACGCACTATCCGCTGCTGGCCGGGGCCATTCGCGGTCAGCTGGGGGCGTCGGTGGCACTGGTGGATACCGCCGAGCCGGTGGCGCGGCGGCTGGCGATGCTGCTGGCGGTCGATGCCGCGCCGGGCGCGGCTGTCCCGATGCATCGCTTCCGCTTTACCGCCGAGCGTGCGGAGAACGGCGCGCTGATCCCCTTCCTGCAGCGGCGGGGCTTCGCCCTGAGCGATACGCGCCTCGCGAACCGAGCGGCGGCTCAGGGCACCGGCGTAACCAGCGCCTCGCCGGCCTCGAAGGCCTGCAGGTTGCGGATCACCAGCGCGATGGTGGCCTCCAGCGCGCTCGGCGAGAGGCCGGCGGTGTGCGGGGTCAGAATGATCGACTCTTCGGCGAGCACGTCCTCGGGCACCTCGGGCTCGCCGTCGATCACATCCAGCCCGGCCGAGGCGATGCGCCGTTCGCGGATGGCGGCCACCAGTGCCTCGGTGTCGACCACGCTGCCGCGGCCGATGTTGATCAGCACGCCGCTGGCACCCAGGGCGGTGAGCATTGCCTCATCGACCAGATGATGGGTCTGCGGGCCGCCGGGCAGGGCGGCGACCAGCACGTCCGCCTGTTCGGCCACGCGCCGTGCCTCGGGCTCATGGTGATACGGCAGCTCCGTTTTTGGTGAACGGCTGTGGTAGACCACCGGCATGTCGAAGCCGTAGTGGGCGCGTTTGGCGATCGCCCGGGCGATGTTGCCCATGCCCAGCAGCCCCAGCGTCCTGCCGTGCAGATCGGGGTGGCTGCGCCGGGCGTTCTGCCATTCGCCGCGGCGTACGGCGGCATCGCTCTGGGGAATGCGGCGCAGGCAGGCCAGCATCAGCCCCAGGGTGTGGTCGGCGACGGTATCGGCATTGGTGCCGGGGCCGTGGGTGACGGCAATGCCGCGTTCGCGGGCGGCGGCGACGTCGATGCCCTCGAAGCCCACCCCCTGGGCGCAGATCAGGCCGAGCCGGGGCAGTTCATCCATCTCTTCAGCGGTAAAGCCGATGGTGCCGATGGTCAGCACGGCACGAATCGAGTCGCCGTGTTCGGCGATCACCTCGCGGCGCCGTTCGTCGTGCTCGGCCCGGTGCACGCGAAAGCCTGCCTGCGTCAGCTGCTCCCGGTGGCGACGGGAGATGTGGGTTACGAGCAGCAGATCGAGCGGCATGGTGGTTCTCCGGCTGAAGAAGGGATGGCACAACGTCATTCTGGCAGCTTTCGGCCAGGCATTGGGCATTACAGCAGCGCCGGCAGCCGCTCGCCGAGGAAATCCAGCAGCAGGGTGATGCGCTGGGCCAGCGCGGTATTGCGGTAGTAGACGGCATTGATCGCCTGAAAGCGCGGCTGGGTCAGGGTCTCGAGGACCGGGATCAGATGACCGTCGCGGCGATCGGCCACGGTGGTGTAGTCGCCCAGGCAGACGATGCCCTGTTCGGTCAGCGCCAGGCTGCGCAGGGTGGTGGCACTGGAGGCTGCCAGGTCGGGGGTGACCTGCAGATCGCCGCCGAACGTATCCGCCAGCGGCCAGCGGTTGAGATGGGTGAGCTGGTGGAAGCCCAGCAGGGTGTGCTGCTCCAGCTCGGCCACCGCCTGCGGGGTGCCATGACGCGCCAGATAGCCGGGGGCGGCCAGCAGTTGCAGGCGGCTGCGCCCCAGCGGGCGGGCGTGCAGGCTGGAGTCGCTGAGCTCGCCGATGCGGATGGCGACATCGGTGCGCTGCTCGAGCAGGTCGATGAAGCGGTCGTGGGTGTCGAGTTCGAGCGTGATGCCCGGGTAGCGCCTTCGGAACTCGCCGATCAGCGGCACCATCACGTGCTGCATGAAGGTGGGGGCGGCGTTGACCCGCAGGCGCCCGACCGGCTGCTGATGGTGCAGCGCCATCGCTTCTTCGGCGGCTTCCACTGCGGCGAGGATGGCGCGGGCGTGATCGAGGAACTCGTGGCCCTCTTCGGTCAGCTCCAGCCGGCGGGTGGTGCGCCGCAGCAGGGTGGTGGCGAGCTTGCGCTCCAGGCGATTGAGGGCGCGGCTCACGCCCGAGGTGGTCTGGCCGAGCTGTTCGGCGGCGGCAGTGATCGAACCGGCATCCACCACGGCGACAAAGGCCTGCTGCTCTTCGAGGGTGCTGCGCATTATTGATCGGCAATCAAGGGTTTTTTGCAGTTTATCGCATTTTTCGACAATAAAACGCCGGGTAGGCTGCCTGCCCATTGCGGCCGGCGGCCGCCTCGACTGCTACAGGAGTTCGTCTTGAAGATTCTTTTGATCAACGGCCAGCGCCCGTTCGCCCACTCCGGGGGCCGGCTCAACACCACCCTGCACGAAGCGGCCCGCGAGGAGCTGACCGCGCTGGGCCACGAGGTGACTACCACCACCGTGGACGACGGTTACGAGGTCGAAGAGGAAGTGGCAAAGTTCGTGCACGCCGAGGTCATCATCTATCAGATGCCGGGCTGGTGGATGGGGGTGCCCTGGAGTCTCAAGCGCTATCTCGATGAGGTGCTGACCACCGGTCACGGCACGCTCTACGCCAGCGATGGGCGCAGCCGCCACGATCCGAGCCGGCAGTACGGTAGCGGCGGACTGCTGCAGGGCCGGCGCTACATGCTGTCGCTGACCTGGAACGCCCCGCAGGAGGCGTTCGACGAACCCGGCAACTTCTTCGAGGGCCGGGGCGTGGATGCGGTCTACTTCCCGTTTCACAAGGCGCAGCAGTTTCTCGGCCTCGAAGCGCTGCCCACCTTTCTCGCCACCGACGTGATCAAGGCGCCGGCAGTCGAGCATCATGTCAGTCGCTATCGCGCTCACCTGCGCGAGCTCTTCGCCCGAGGCGATACCACTGCTCGAACGAGCCGGCAGACGCCGGCGGCGCAGCAGACCGGCGCCTGAACCCCCGGCGCTGCCGGCGCAGCCAGCTGCAGAGATTGGAGGCCAGAGGCGACAGCATCAGCAGCCGGGTGTTCGAGGGCAGTGGCAGCGCGTATCGCGCCCGCAGTGGCCGCAGCTGTCGGACCACCTGGCGGATCTTCGGCAGCGAGGCGAGATAGCCTTCGAGCCGGTTGGCGACCGTCTTGTAATAGAGCGCATCCTGACACGCCAGCAGGGTCATCAGCCGGTTCTGGTAGTCCGGCCCCTGGCCTGCGATCTCCAGGTGCAGTTCGATGATGTGGCCGATGTCGGTCAGGTCGCGCGGCCGGGTATTGCGGGCCTGCCCCTGCGGGTTGATGCGATAGGCGATCAGGGCTTCGTCGGTGGCAATGATCTCCCGGGCGCGCAGATAGACCCGGGGGATCAGCATCATGTCCTCGAAGTGCAGGCTGACCGGAAAGCGCAGGTTGTCGAACAGCCGGGTGCGATAGATGCGGGTCCAGACATACCACTCCGAGGCGGTGAAGATCCGCTCCAGCTGCGTCGGCGTGAGCAGGCCACGGTAGTTGCCCAGCGCGTTGAAGCGCATCAGCCGGTCGCCCGACCAGTCCTCGGTGGCGACCAGTCCGGGGTCGGCAAGGGCGTTGAATTCGATGAGATCGACGTCGCCGGTGATCAGCTCATCGACATCGCCGATCAGTGCTTCGAGCCGGGGGTAGTAGCGCTCGAGCCAGTAGTCATCGCCATCGAGAAAGGTGAGAAAGGGGGTGGTGGCGCGCTCGATGGCCATGTTGCGGACCGTCGCCACGCCGGCATTGGGCTGATCGATGACCAGGATGCGCTCGCGCGTGGCGGGCGCATAGCCCGTGATCAGCGACTGGATGCGGTGTGCTGTCTCGTCGCTCGAACCGTCATTGACCACGATGATCCTGACCCGGTGATCGGTCTGGCGCACCACCGAATCGATGGCCGCCCGGATGTGATCGGCATTGTTGTAGGCGGCAATGCCGACCGTCAGCCAGGCTTCGTCTGCTCCGCTGGTGATGTTCATCTCATGATCTCTGGCGCATGGAATCATCGCCATTATTGGTCTTTGACAAGGGGCTGCTATGCCGAAAATGTCGGTCGGGCTGCGCCGGGAAAGCTGATTTTTATCCTTGTTTTCAATACCTTGAGAAAGTTGTAGTAGTACTCCTCCATGGGCCTGGACTGATGGCCCGCGCATGTGGTGGGCCGCTCCGGTTCGGTGGTCTGACCAATGTCGTAGAGACTCTTTTTCAGCCTCGTTTCAGGGTGGCAGGGAAAGGAACTGCACTGAAACGGGGAGGCGAAATGACCCAGGCAAGCGCGGCACCGGCCTCGAAGGTTCGCTATCGAATCGTGCTCTGGCTGCTGGTCGGCGGCATGATCAACTACATCGATCGCGCCAATCTGTCGATTGCAGCACCGGCCATGATTGCGGAGCTGGGGCTCGACAATACCGACATCGGGCTGATGGGCACGGTGTTCGCGTGGTGTTATGCCGTCGCCCAGCTGCCGGCCGGCTGGATTGCCGACCGCTTCGGGGCAAGGCTGGTGTATGCGCTGGCCCTGCTGGCCTGGAGCCTGGCGACCATGGGCATGGGGCTGGCCAGTGCGCTGTGGGTCTTTCTGCTGCTGCGGGTACTGCTGGGCTTCGGCGAGGCGCCCTGCTGGCCGACCGCGGCCAAGGTGACCTCGTTCTGGTTTCCGCGCCAGGAGCGGGGCATCGCCACCGGCATCTTCGACAGCGCCTCGAAATGGGGGCCGGCGCTGGCACCGCCGGTGCTGGTGGGGGTGCTGGCGTGGTTCGGCTGGCGAGGCCTGTTCCTGTTCACCGGCCTGGTCGGGGCCGTCTTCGCGCTGGTGTTCTATCTCTTCTATCGCAATCCGGATCGGCATGCCCGGCTGCCGCAGGCAGAGTTCGACTGGATCGAATCCGGGGGCGGTGGCCATGAGCAGGTCATGCAGCGCTCGCCGATGCCCTGGCGTGCCCTGTTTGCCCAGCGCAGCGTGTGGGGCATGATTCTGGGCTATTTCTGCACCATCTGGATCTGGAACATCTTTCTGGTCTTTTTGCCGCTCTACCTGAAGGACAGCTGGCAGATCACCCTGACCGAGATGGGGTTCTACTCCTCCATTCCGTGGATCGGCGGTGCGCTGGGCAACATCGCCAGCGGTTTCGTGGCCCGAAGCCTGGTGGAGCGGCAGGGGCTGCCTTCGCTGAAGGCGCGTCAGTACATCATCGCCGTCAGCGCCCTGGTGGCTGCGGGGGCGGTGATCGCGCTGCCCTTCATGGGCTCGCTGGCCATGACCATTGCGCTGATGACCCTCGCACTGGCCTTCATTTCGGCGATCACCGGCAGTGCCTGGGCGCTGGCCGGTGATGTGGCGCCGCCCTCGATGGTGGCCTCGGTCGGCTCGATCCAGAACTTCGGCGGCTATTTCGGTGGTGCCTTCTCACCGCTGGTGGCCGGAATGATTGTCGATACCACGGGCTCGTGGTCGCTCGCCTTCATCTCCGGCGGCATCATCGCCGCCGGGGCCGCCATCTGCTATCTGTGGATCGTGCGGGACCCGATTGTCACGCCCGAGGCCGAGGATCGCTGAGCCGCATGGCGCCGGCCCGGAGCCGGGCCGGCGGCTTCGTCAGGGGCGCATGCCCACCGCCTGCTGCGTGAGCTCGGCGTGGTGTATCGCCGGCATCGCCGCCGGTGCAAGGTTCGCCGACCGAGGCAGGCCATCGAGCACGGCATCGGCGATGCGGTCGATGCTTTCCGCGTCCAGTTCATGATAGCTGGGCAGGCACAGCACCCGGGCGGCCACATCCTCGGCGACCGGCATGAACGCATGGGGCACCCAGGCCAGGGTGTTGAGACTCGGGGCGAAGTAGCGCCTCGGCACCACCTCGATGGCAGCCAGCCGCTCCACGGCATCCAGCAGGTGCTGCTCGCTGGCAAACAGGATCGGGTAGTAGGCATGATTGCTGCGGGTGCCCGGGATCACCGCCGGCCGCTGCAGGCCGCTGCCGGCGAACCGCTCGTCATAGGCGCGGGCGATGGCACTGCGGCGCGCCAGAATGGCCTCGAGCCACGGCAGGATGGTCAGTCCCATGGCCGCATGCACCTCGGAGTTCTTGCCGTTGATGCCGGCCAGCATGTAACCCTCCTGGCCCACCTGACCGAACTCGCGGGTCGCCCGCAGGGCGGCGGAGAGTTCGGCGTCATTGGTGAAGAGGCCGCCCCCCTCGATGGTGTGGAACAGCTTGGTGGCGTGAAAGCTGGTAATGCTGATATCGCCGTAGTTGAAGACGCTGCGCCCCTGATAGAGGGTGCCGAAGCAGTGCGCGGCATCGTAGATGACCTTCAATCCGTGACGGTCGGCGATGGCCTGGATGGCATGAATGTCACACGGATTGCCGTAGACATGGGTCGCCAGAATGGCCACGGTACGTTCGGTGATTGCCGCCTCGATCCTGCCGGCATCGATGTTCAGTGTATCCGGATCGATATCGACAAAGCGCGGCGTGAAGCCCTCCCAGACGATACTGCTCAGGGTGGCCACGAACGAGAAGGGGGTGGTGATGACCTCCCCCTGCTGCGGCAGGGCCTTCAGCGCCAGCTGCAGGGCAATGGTGCCATTGGCGATATAGTGAAAGTGGCGGACGCCGGTCAGGGCCGTGATCCGCTGCTCGAACTCCCGCACCTGGGGGCCGTGATTGGTCCACTGTCCGGCGCGATAGATGTCGCCGATACGCGCAATGTAATCGGCCTCGGGCGGCATGAAAGGGCGGGTTACCGGAATCATGGCGAACCCTCCACGGCGTGATGGGTGGCCTGTGTTGCCGGAGTGAACGGCACCTGGATCTCCAGCGAATCCCCCTCCATGGCACGATTGTCGAAGATATCCAGCAGATAGCGGCCGTAGTTGTTCTTCTTCAGGGAGTGGCCGATATCGAGCAGATGATCGTCGCCGATCCAGCGGTTGCGCCAGGCGATCTCTTCCAGACAGGCAATCTTGTAGCCCTGGTTCTTCTCCAGGGTTTCCACGAACATGGAGGCTTCCAGCAGCGACTCGTGCGTGCCGGTATCCAGCCAGGTGTAGCCCCGGCCCAGCAGTTCGACGCTGAGATCGCCCCGCTCCAGATAGGCCTGATTGACGCTGGTGATCTCCAGCTCACCGCGGTGTGACGGGCGCACGTTGCGGGCGATCTCGACCACGTCGTTGTCGTAGAAGTAGAGCCCGGTGACGGCGTAGTTGGACCTCGGGTGAGCGGGTTTTTCCTCCAGCGAGATGGCACGCTGCTGGCGGTCGAACTCGACCACGCCGAAGCGCTCCGGATCCTGGACCTGATAGCCGAAGATGGTGGCGCCGTGGTCGCGTCCCGAGGCGCGGATCAGCTTCGGCCGCAGGCCGTGGCCGTAGAAGATGTTGTCGCCGAGAATCAGGCAGACACTGTCATTGCCGATGAACTCCCGGCCAATGATGAAAGTTGCTCTGGTCGCGTTCGGTGGTGATGATCAGGATGTCGCGGATGCCGGCCAGCATCAGTACCGACAGCGGATAGTAGATCATCGGCTTGTCGTGCACCGCCAGCAGCTGCTTGGACGTCGCCAGGGTCAGGGGATAAAGGCGTGTACCGCTGCCACCTGCAAGAATGATGCCTTTCATCATGAATGCTCCTCTATCAGACCCAGTCGTTCACGGTTGTATTTGCCGCTCTGTGCCGATTGACACCACTGCCCATTGGCGATGTACCACTGCACTGTCTTCAGCAGCCCGCTTTCGAAGGTCTCCTGCGGCGTCCAGCCCAGTTCCCGGCGAATCTTGCGGGCATCAATGGCGTAGCGGGTGTCGTGACCGGGTCGGTCATTGACATGGGTGATCAGCTCCCGGAACCGCTCGACACCGGCCGGCCGAATCGGCGCAATGTCTTCCAGGATGTCGCAGATGCCGTGTACGACCTCGATGTTTCTTTTTTCGTTGTTACCGCCGATGTTGTAGGTCTCTCCCACCCGACCCTTTTCCACGACCTGCATCAGTGCGCGGGCATGATCCTCGACGAACAGCCAGTCACGGATCTGGTTGCCCTGGCCATAGACCGGGAGCAGCTTGCCCTCGAGCGCGTTGAGAATGGTCAGCGGGATCAGCTTCTCGGGAAAATGACAGGGGCCGTAATTGTTGGAGCAGTTGGTCAGTACCACCGGCAGGCCGTAGGTGCGATGCCATGCCCGTACCAGATGATCCGATCCGGCCTTGCTGGCGGCATAGGGTGAGCTGGGCGCATAGGGCGTGGTTTCCTGAAAGCCGCCCGGGGTATCTCCCAGATCGCCATAGACTTCATCGGTCGATATATGGTGGAAGCGGAACGCCGATCGCCTTTCACCGGACAGCTTCTGCCAGTACTGGCGTGCCACCTCAAGCAGGGTATGGGTGCCCATGATGTTGGTTGTCATGAATTCTGCCGAGTTGTCGATGGAGCGATCGACATGAGACTCGGCCGCCAGATGCATGATGGCATCAGGACGGTATTTTTCGAAAATGGTTGCCATTGCAGCCCGGTCACGAATGTCCTGCTGCTCGAAATGATGGCGACTGCTGCCGGCGATACTGCGCAGCGATTCGAGGTTGCCGGCATAGGTCAGCCTGTCGATGTTCACGACCCGGTTGGCCGTGTTCCTGACAAGATGGCGCACCAGTGCGGACCCGATGAATCCCGCACCTCCTGTCACAATGATCGTTTTCACCACGACACCTCATGTTTTTTTTCAAGGAGGTCCTGGGGCTGAATCTAACGAAAAGGGTAACGATTTATTGTGCTGTAATGGTTGCATTGATGCTGGTTTATAATGTTCTGTAATAAAGTATTAACTAACTCCTGGAGCGATTTTGTTTTGATGACAGTTCACTCCTCGGAGCATGTCAAAAGAGTGATGGTGCATGAATTAATTCTTTTATTTTGAGATCATGTAACAAAAAAGCTCATCCACGAAGTGGATGAGCGATGCGGGCGAGGACGTTTGATCAGTCGCTTGAGCAGTCAGATATGCTGCCGGGCGGCAGTGGTTTTTCCCGGTTCAGGCAGTTTTCCGAGCTTTTTCAGGGCCTGGGGGCGTGTCTTCAGCCAGGTATAGAGATTCGATGCCAGCGGCGACATGAACAGCAAACGAGTCTTCATCGGCAGCTTGATCCTGCTGGCCAGCATGGGCTGGATGGTGGCAAGACGTCTTCTTATGGGGCCGAGAGAGCCGATATAGCCCAGTCTGATATTGGTCATGATCTTGAAATAGAGCGCGCTCTGACAGGCCAGCAACACCATCAGGTCACGGGCATGGCCGGAACTTTTCCGCGCGATATTCAGGTGAATGTCGATGATCCTGGAGACATCATCGATATCACGCTGCGCCGGATTGCAGACCTGGCCGCCAAGATTGATCCGGTAGGCAATCAGCGGGTCTTCGGTCGCAATGATGGTGCGGGCACGCAGGTAGAGCTGCGGCACCAGCATCATGTCCTCGTAGTGCAGTTCCCGGGGGAAGCGCAGGCCGTCAAACAGTGATTTCCGATAGATTCGGGTCCAGACATACCACTTGGAGGCGGTAAAGATGCTCTTGAGATGCTCCGTAGAGAGCTCGCCCCGGTAGTTGCCCAGCGGGTTGAACCTGACGAATCTGCCTGCCTTCTGGTCCGGTTCGAGCAGGCGCCGGTCTTCCAGCACGTTATATTCCAGCAGGTCAAACTCGGCCTGTGCCGGATCTCCGATCAGTGACAGCACGCTGTCGTAGTAGTGATCCAGCCAGTAGTCGTCGCCGTCGAGGAAAGTGATATAGGGGGCACGGGACCGGTCGATGGCGATGTTGCGAACCGCGGCAACGCCCGCATTGTCCTGATCAATCAGGGTAATGCGCTGACGGGTCGGTTCATTGTAACTGGCCAGCAGGTCATGAATGCGTGCCAGGGTGTTGTCCCTGGAACCGTCATTGACAATGATGACCTCGACCCGGCTATCCGTCTGTCGGACGACCGAATTGATCGCCCGGCGAATATAGGCAGCACTGTTATAGGCCGCAATGCCGACGGTCAGCCAGGGCGTATTTTCCCCTGAAGGCGTGCTCATGTGCCCCGTCCCCTTGTTCTGTGGTAAGCGCCATTATTGGTGTCTTCAGGTTTCCCGCTGTGCCGGGACGTGCATTTATGTTAATGGATGTTTATATATTTAAACTGGATTAATAAAATGCAGCGCTTTTTTTGAATTAATGTTCGGTTGCTAATGTTTATTTTAAACGGGATTAATATTTGAATGCAGGGTCGGAGCCCGCCGGGTCGGTGGCGCCTTGCCGCCGACCCGAAACGTCAGATGCCGGACGGGTCATTTCATGCCGGTGGCGTGTCCCTGTGTGCATGACGCGCTCTCATTGGCGCTGGCGGTAGCCTGGAGGACGCTCTCCACGATGAGCATGCCCACGTCGTTCTGCCACAGCCAGAGACCGTTGGCCTGACCGGCAAAGCTGGGTTCGCCGCCCAGTTCGCCGCTGGGCACGAAGCCGGCGGCCAGGCCGATACCGTAGAGATTGCGGATCGGCTGACCATCGGTCGCCATGACCCGGCACTGTCGATCGACCATGGCCGGGCGGCCGGGGCCCTGCGCGGCCAGTGCCAGCGGATTGTTCGAGGCGTCGAACAGCGGCAGGGCGTGCGGTCGGTAACCGAGCGCGGCAATTACCACATCGGCCTGATCCAGGAGTTCAAGCGCTGCCGGGTCATGCCGGTCGTTCATCCGATGCAGGCGCAGGCGCGGGTCGGGCGCTCGCCCGTCGAGGCTCAGCATGCGCAGCAGCAGTTCGCGTGATTCCAGTCTCAGGCCGGCGAGACGGTAGACGAAGCCGCTGACCGGACAGATGTCCTCGCTGCCGAAATCGGTAAAGCCTTCGGCATGCGCCGCCTCGGCGGAGGGGTAGAAGGGGCGCAGCGGGCGGCGATGGAGCAGGGTAATGGCATTGGCGCCCAGCGGCAGCGAGGGCGAGGCCTTGAGCAGCAGGGCGGCGGTGCTCAGGGCACTGGTGGAACCGCCCAGAATGGCAATCCGGGGGGCGCGGCAGTGCGACAGGCGTTGCCGCAGCCGCTCGACGCCGCCGAGTTCCACCACCTCGTCGGACTGGATCAGGCGATCGCTGACCCGCTCCATGAGCGAGACACCGGCAAAGCGCTCCTCGGCCAGCCGCTGTGGTGGCTGATGACCGCCGGTAGCGATGACCACACTGCGGCTGAGCAGCGTACGCTCGCTACCATCCGCCCGGCAGCGCAGGCGGACGTGCCACAGGCCATCCGTCTGTTGCCGGGCCGAGACCGCTTCATGGCCGGTCAGCACGCTGCCGCCGTGGGTTTCCACCAGCCGATGCAGCTGCCGGCCGGTTTCGCGCAGGAAGGGGCCGGTCTCGGCCAGCGGCACGCCGAGTGCATCGCTGTAACGCGCGATCTGCCGGCCGCTGGGATGCTCCATCAGTGCCGCCAGCTCGGGGTGCACGTTGTCCCTGACGGCGCTGAGAAAGGTGGCCGCCGTACTGTCGGAGGTGATGGCGTAGTTGCCCAGCCGGCCGCCGCCAATGGCGTCGTCGCGCTCTACCACGACCAGACCCGAACGGGCCAGTTCGGGCAGCCGATTGCGTTTGGTGGCGGCGGTCAGCAGTGCGGTGCCGGCGGGCCCACCACCGATCACCACGACCGAATGAATGCGGTCATCCCCGCGGCCGGCTGGCGCAGGGGTGGGCTGGTGAAGTGTCGAAGCGGACGGTGGACTGGCATGGCCGTGAGTAATCGGAGCGGGGGTGGGGCGGGCGATGGTATGCGGGAACCACTGGCGCATGTAATCAGGCATGACGAGACCCATTTGTTGGTGTTGGTGTTGGTGATGGTGGTGAGTGCTGTGTTTCCTGCTGATACGGTGCTCACCGCCATTCTTGGTTGGGTCTTAAGTACTTACTTTGCCGATATGGACATTCCCTTAAGTTCGAGTGAAGAGGGTCATGTCGGCATGGTCGGGCGTTTCGAAACCACTGCCTACAGCGGTGGCAGTGCCTGCGCGCGCTGGCGCAGCTGCTCGCGGAAGGCCAGTGCGGCCGCACTAATGGGTTCGCCGCGGCGGGTCAGCAGACCGTAGGGGGCCAGCGTCGTGCCGATGCGGATCGGCAGCGCCCGGATCAGATCGCTCTGCAGATGGTCGCGGACCACGCTTTCTGCCATGGCCAGTACCGCATCGCTGCGCTGAACGAGCTGCAGTGCGGCAAAGATGGAGTCGCACTCGATGGTATCGCGCGGTGAACACAGGCCGAGCCGTTCGAATTCGTGCTCCAGTGTCTGCCGGGCGGGGCTTGCGATCGGCTGCATGATCCACGGCCACTGCTCCAGCAGCTCGCTCAGCTCGGGCGGGTCCTGGGCCGCCATGGTATCGATCAGCGGATGATCGCGTCGCACCACCGTCAGCAGGGTTTCGTTGCCCAGTGCCTCGAATTCGAAGCGGTTGTGCTGCAGTGGCGAGGCGAAGCGCGCCACCGCCAGATCGATCCGGGAGTGCTCCAGCCACTCCATCAGCTGATCACTGGTCTCGCCCATCAGCCGAATCTGCAGCAGCGGCTGCTGTCGCTTGAGATCGATGATGGCCTGCGCCACCAGATCAGGTGCCGCGCCCATGATCGCGCCGATGGCGAGCGTGCCCTGACCGCCCAGCCGGGAGCGCTCCACCAGTTCGGCGCAGCGATCCAGCCGCGTCAGCGCGCTGCGCGCGAAGATCAGCACCTCCTCGCCCAGCGGGGTGGGCGCTACCCCCGGGGGTGGCGTTCGAACAATCGGCAGTCGAAGGCGTTTTCGATCTCCGCCAGCATGCGCGTCGCTGCCGGCTGGGACATCGCCATGCGCTCGGCGGTGCGGTGCAGATTGCCGCACTCGGCCAGTGTCAGCAGCAGCCGCAGATGCTTGTAGCGCAGCCGGGTAATCAGCTGGTGCAGTCGCTCCCGGGCCTGCTCGTCACGCCGCTGCGGCAGTTCACTGCTCTTATCCTTTGGTCGTTCCATGACGCGCCTCCCACTCGAAGGATGCCTGTAGACCACTGACTCACGGTGGCTTTTTTATCCGATAACAAAAAGGTATCAGAAAGCCCGAATATTTGATTGGTCTGCCGCGAACCTGGCTCCCCATCCTGAGCGCATTGTCAGCCAAGCCTCTGAAATGACTGAAGCAGGGTCACAGGCATCGCCTGACCGGCTCATCGCGGGAGCGTCGTGATCATGGCCAGCCAAAACGGTCCGGGTATCGCCCGAGAGAGTGAATCGGAAGTCAGCGGAGCGTTGATCGGTCGACTGATCCGACGACTGATGCCGTTCCTGCTGCTGAGCCTCGGCCGGCTCGGCCTGAGCGGCGGCGGCACCGACCCGCGAGCCACCGGCGCGACGGACCGGTCACCGGCGCCGGTACGTTCCTGATTTCTGCCGATTCCTGCAAGGAGTAGCCTCATGAGCATGCCAACCATTCGTGAAGTGCGGGCCTATACCGTGCGCGGCGGCGGCGCCGACTATCACGACCAGGGCGAGGATCACTGGATCGATGGTCAGATCGCCACGCCGATGGGCAAGTATCCCGAGTATCGCCCGCACCGGCGCAACTTCGGGCTCAACGTGCTGGGGACCCTGGTGGTCGAGGTCGAGGCCACTGACGGTACCGTCGGTTTTGGCGTCACGACCGCCGGTGAGCTCGGGGCCTGGATCGTGGAGAACCATCTCGCCCGCTTCATCGAGGGCACCCGCGCCAGCGATGTCGAGAAGCTGTGGGACCAGATGTTCAATGCCACGCTCTTCTACGGGCGCAAGGGCATCGTGCTCAACGTCATCTCCGGGGTCGATCTGGCGATGTGGGATCTGCTCGGCAAGCTGCGCGACGAGCCGGTGCACCAGCTGCTCGGCGGGCCGGTGCGCGATGAGCTGAGCTTCTATGCCACCGGCGCGCGCCCCGACCTGGCCAGGGACATGGGCTTTCTCGGTGGCAAGATGCCGCTGGTTCACGGCCCCGCCGAGGGCGACGACGGCATGGAGCGCAATCTGGCGCATCTGGCGAAGATGCGCGAGGCCGTGGGCAGCGACTTCTGGCTGATGTGGGACTGCTGGATGAGTCTGGATGTCAGTTACGCCACCCGGCTTGCGCAGCGCGCCCGCGAGTTCGATCTCAAGTGGATCGAGGAGGCCCTGCCGCCGGACGACTACTGGGGCTATGCCGAGCTGCGGCGCAACGTGCCCACCGGGATGTGGGTCAACACCGGTGAGCACGAGGCCACCCGCTGGGGCTTTCGCATGCTGCTGGAAATGGAGTGCTGCGACGTGATCCAGCCGGATGTGGGCTGGTGCGGCGGCATTACCGAGCTGCTCAAGATCTCGGCGCTGGCCGATGCCCACGGCCGGTATGTCATCCCGCACGGCTCGTCGGTCTACAGCTACCACTTCGTGGTCACGCGCCACAACAGCCCGTTCTCGGAATTTCTGATGATGGCGCCCAAGGCCGATCGGGTGGTGCCGATGTTCAGCCCGCTGCTGCTGGATGAGCCGGTGCCGGAAAACGGCCGGATGTCCGTCTCCCAGCTCGACCGGCCCGGCTTCGGGGTGCGTCTCAACCCCGACTGCGAGCTGGCACGGCCCTTTACCCACTGATCGACCCGGATCGCGGCCCCACGACCCCGGAGGCGCCCTCATGCCGACCCGAGCCTTTCGCATGACCCTGTATCCCGGCTGTGCCGAGGAGTATCGCCGGCGTCACGATGCCATCTGGCCGGAGCTGGTTGCGGCCCTGCGTGATGCCGGGGTCGAGGACTATCGCATCTTTCTCGACGAGGAGAGCCTGGCGCTGTTCGCGGTCATGACCCACCGGGATGAGCACGCTCTCGAACGCCTGCCCGAGCTGCCGGTAATGCAGCGCTGGTGGAGCATGATGGCCGATCTGATGGTCACCCGGAATGACAGTGCGCCGGTCGAGGTCGAGCTGGTGCCGATGTTCAGCCTGGCCGACCATCCCACCGGCACGGGAGGGACTCATGGAACTGATTGACGCCCATGTGCATCTCTGGTCGCTGGCCACCGGCCTCTATCCGCACTTCGAGCAGCCGCCGCGCGCGGGCATGCTGGGCGATGCCCGCGGCCTGGCGGGGGATCACCGGCTGGCCGATCTGAAACGCGAGGCCGCCGACTGTACCGGGCTCGAGCTGGCCGGTGCGATCAACATCGAAGCCAATGCCACCGACGCACTGGCGGAGACGCAGTGGCTGGAGGCGGAGGCTGACGCTGATGACCTGCCGCTGGCGCTGATGGTAGCTGTCGATCTCGCCGCGCCGGATGCCCGTGCGCAGCTCGAAGCCCAGCTGGCGGCCTCGGCGCGGATTCGCGGGGTGCGCCAGATTCTCAATGTGCACGCCGATCCGGCCTACGACTATGTCGGCCGCCACTACATGCGTGAGCCGGCCTGGCGCCGGGGGTTTGCGCTGCTCGCCGAATACGGGCTGTCCTTCGAGCTGCAGCTCTATCCCGACCAGATGCGCGAGGCGGCCGAGCTGGCCCGGGCGCAGCCCGACACAACCCTGCTGCTCAATCATGCCGGGATGTGGGTGGATCGAACCCTGGCCGGCTGGCGGGCATGGCGTGATGGCCTGCGCCGGCTGGCGGCGTGTCCCAATGTGGCGATCAAGCTGAGTGGCCTTGCGATGCTGGATCATCGCTGGACAGTGGAGAGTCTGCGACCGCAGATCCTGGAGGCGCTCGATGCCTTCGGCAGCGAGCGCTGCCTGTTCGGTTCGAACTTCCCCATCGACGGCCTGTTCAGCGATTACGCCACGCTGATGGCGGCGTGGCAGCAGATCGTGGCGGGCGCGAGCCTCGACGAGCAGCGTGCGCTGTTCGCCGGCAACGCGCGACGCTACTACCGGCTGTCGGCATGACACGCCGGCGTCATTCATTCGAGCGGCGGGAGTCTGCGTCATGTTGATCGTGCTGGGTGTGATCTATCACTTCATCGGCGGCTTTGCCGCGGGCAGCTTCTATATCCCCTTCAAGGAGGTGCGGCGCTGGTCGTGGGAGAGCTACTGGCTGATCGGCGGCCTGGCCTCGTGGCTGCTGGTGCCGCTGCTGGCGGCCTGGCTGACGATTCCGGACTTCACCGCCATCATCCTCGAAGCCGACCCCGTGACCCTGCTGTGGACCTATCTGTTCGGGGTGCTGTGGGGCATCGGCGGGCTGACCTTCGGCCTGACCATGCGCTATCTCGGCCTGTCGCTGGGGATGTCGGTGGTGATGGGGCTGACTTCGGCGTTCGGTTCGCTGGTGCCGCCGATCTACCGGGACCTGTTCACCGATGCCAGCGAGCAGACGCTCACCGCGATGCTGGCGAGCGCCGGCGGGCACTGGGTGCTGTGGGGCGTGGCGGTATCGCTGGTGGGGATCGCCATCTGCGGCCGCGCCGGCATGATGAAGGAGCGCGAGGTGTCCGAGGAGACCAAGCAGCGCAGCGTGGCGGAGTTCTCGCTGGGGCGGGGGCTGACGGTAGCGGTGATTTCCGGCGTGCTCAGTGCCTGCTTCAGTTATGCCATCAGCGCCGGCCATCCCATGGCAGCAGAGGCGGTCGAGCGCGGTGCCGATCCGCTGTTCCAGAACAATGTCAGCTTCGTGGTGATCCTGCTGGGCGGACTGACCACCAACGCCCTCTGGTGTCTGGGGCTCAATGCCCGCAACCGCAGCTTCGGCGACTACGCCAATCGCGAGACGCCGCTGGTGCGCAACTATCTGCTGTCGGTCATCGCCGGCACCACCTGGTTTCTGCAGTTCTTCTTCTACGGCATGGGCGAGAGCCTGCTGGACAACGATGCCAGCTCCTGGGTGCTGCACATGTCATTCATCATCGTGGTCTCCAACCTGTGGGGGCTGTTCTTTCGCGAGTGGCAGGGCACCAGCCGGCGCAATCGCCAGGTGCTGATCGTCGGCGTCGTGACCATCCTCCTCAGCGTGCTCATGGTGGGCTACGGTAACTATCTGAGATAACGGCTTGTGGCGATGAATGAACGAGACGAGAGGGAGGAGCACGTCATGTTGCTCAGTGGTCAGAGCGTGATAGTCACCGGTGGGTCCAGCGGCATCGGTCGCGCCGCGGCGCTGGCGTGCGCACGCCAGGGCGCCGATATCGTGATCGGCCACATCGGCAGCGATGACAGCGCCGCCGAGGTTGCCACCCTGATGGACGAGATCGACGAGGTCGGTCGACAGTCGGTGGCAGTGGGCGGCGATGCCGCCGATCCGGAGACTGCCCGGCGGCTGGTCGACACGGCGGTTGATGCGTTCGGCGGGGTCGATGTACTGATCAACAGCGCCGGCATCTGCCCCTTCCACAGCTTTCTGGACATGCCGCTGGAGCTCTATCGTCAGACGGTCGATGTCAATCTCAACGGCGCCTTCTACGCGGTGCAGGCGGCGGCCAACCAGATGAAGACCCAGGGCCGCGGCGGCGCCATCATTGCCGTGAGCTCGATCAGCGCGCTGGTCGGTGGCGGCATGCAGACCCACTACACCCCCACCAAGGCGGGGGTGAATTCGCTGATGCAGTCCTGCGCCATCGCACTGGGCCCCTGGAACATCCGCTGCAACGCGGTGCTGCCGGGGACCATCGAGACGGCGCTCAACCGCGAGGATCTCGCCAGTCCGGAGAAGCGCGACTACATGACCGGCCGGATTCCGCTGGGCCGGCTGGGAGAGCCCGATGATCTGGCCGGACCGATCGTGTTTCTGGCATCAGGCATGGCCCGCTATGTCACCGGTGCCTCGCTGCTGGTGGATGGCGGGCTCTACGTCAATCTGCAGTAGGCGTACGGCAGGATTCGACTGCCGTGCCCGGTCGGGCGTGCGCCTGCCGGGCATCCCGGAACGCCTCGAAGCGCCGGCATGTCGGCCGGCTTTTGTCACCCCTGTCCCTGAAGGGTTTCGACCATGGAACTGCCCCGCAACGACTTCAAGGCCGCACTGCACGGCGAGGCCATCCAGTACGGCTGCTGGGCCGGACTGGCCAACGGCTATGCCAGCGAGATCCTAGCCACCAGCGGCTTCGACTGGATGCTGCTCGACGGCGAACACGGACCCAATACGGTGCCTACCCTGCTGGCCCAGCTGCAGGCGGTGGCGCCGTACGCCACCGCACCGGTGGTGCGGGCGGTCGATGGCAATCCCACTCTCATCAAGCAGCTGCTCGATATCGGTGCCCAGACGCTGATGATCCCGATGGTGGAGAGCGCCGAGCAGGCCCGGGCTCTGGTGAGCGCGATGCGCTATCCGCCGCAGGGCATTCGCGGCGTGGGCGGTGGTCTGGTGCGCGCTACCCGCTGGGGCAGCGTGCCCGACTATCTCGCGCGCGCCCACGAGGAGCTGTGTCTGATCGTGCAGATCGAGTCCGGTGCCGGAGTCGACAACGTCGAGGAGATCGCGGCGGTCGAGGGCGTGGATGCACTGTTCGTGGGGCCGATGGATCTGTCGACCGACATGGGCGAGGCCGGCAATCCCGGGCACCCCGCGGTGCAGGAGAGGATTCGTCACGTCATCGAGGCCACCCACCGGGCCGGCAAGCCCTGCGGCATTCTGGCGCCCGATGAGGCAGATGCGCGCCGCTACGCCGAATGGGGTTGCCGCTTCATCGCCGTGGGGCTGGATATTGTCATGCTGCAGGCGGCGGCGGCCGAAACCCTTCGCCGCTATCGCGACTAGCGGGGTCGTTCGGCTACGCTCTGCGGATACAAAGGCGATTCAAGGAGCGCACGACGATGACATTCACGATGCATCGCACCACCTGGCAGCAGTGGCCGGTTGTCGAAGTGCACGATGAGCAGGGGGTGCGGCTGCGTCTCGCCGAGCGCGGCGCCACGCTGCTCGAGCTGGTGCTGGTGAGCCCCGACGGTCAGCGCCTGCCGGTGATCGATGGCGCCCGCAGCGCCGATGAGCTGGCCGAGGGGCGTGGCGCGCGCAGCGCCATCATGGCGCCCTTCTCCAATCGCATCGATCAGGGGCGCTACCGTTTCGATGACCACGAGCATCAGCTGCCGACCGTCGCCGGGGAAGGACATGCCATGCACGGCGTGGTGCGCGGCATGGACTGGGAGGTGACGGAGCAGCACGCCGACGAGCATGCGGCGCGCATTACGCTGACCACCCGGATCGGGGAGACCACGCTGCCCGGCTACCCCTTTGCGCTGCGGCTGAACTGCACCTTCACGCTCGATGAAGACGGGCTGGAGTGGTCACTGGTCACCGAGAACATCGGTGATCGGCCGGCGCCCTTCGGCTGCGGCTGGCACCCCTACTTCGTGCCGCCCGGCGGCGGTGTCGATGATGTCCGGGTGGTGCTACCCGCCACCCGGCAGGTGGTGACCGACGAGCGTCTGATTCCGCTGGCCGGTGATGCCGCGCAGCAGGGCCTCGGGAGCACCACCCTGACGCTGGCGGGTCAGACGCTGGATCGCTGCTTTACCGAGCTTGCGCGCGACGAGGACGGCTTCTGCCGTACCCGGCTGGAGGTGCCGCGCAGTGGCCTGGCGCTGGTGCTGGCCCAGCCCTATGGCGCGGTCCACGTGTTCACCGGCGATACGCTCGGCGACCGGCCGCGCGAGGCGGTGGCCCTCGAGCCGACCGAGTTCATGCCCGATGCCTTCAATCGCCCCGAGCTGGCCGAGCAGCGGGTCATCCGCTCCGGCCATCACCGTGCCTTCGGGGCGCGGGTCTCGCTGGCAGCGCTGGAGGCGTCGCTGCACCTGGGCGGCTGAACACCGCGTCGGCAGTGCCCGCCATCCGTTCGATCATCACGCCGCGACCCGGCAGGCCGGGCCCGGTCACTCCGAGCGGTGGCGTTCATCGAGCTCGCGGCGGAGCCGGCGGGCGCGATGGCCGGGGCTGCGCTGGCGGCCGGTCAGCCACTGATAGGCCAGCGGGACCACCACCAGCGTCAGCAGGCCGGCGCTGGCGCAGCCGAAGAACAGCGTCACGCCCAGCCCCAGCCGGCTGTTGGCCCCCGGACCGGTGGCCAGCAGCAGGGGCAGGGCGCCGGCCATGGTCGAGACCGACGTCATCAGGATGGGACGCAGCCGCGCCCGCGAGGCCTCGATCACGGCGTCGCTCAGGGCGTGGCCGCGATCGCGCAGCTGGTTGGCAAACTCGACGATCAGGATGCCGTTCTTGGCGGCCAGCCCGATCAGGATCAGCAGCCCGATCTGGGCATAGAGGCTCAGGCTCTGGCCGAACACCACCAGGCCGGTGCCGGCACCGATCAGCCCGAGTGGCACGGTCAGCATCACCACCAGCGGGCTGAGCAGACTCTCGAACTGGGCGGCGAGCACCAGCCAGGTCACCAGCAGGGCGATGGTGAACACCAGTGCCAGGTCGCGGCCGGCCTCGATCAGGTCCTGCGAGGCGCCCTTGTAGTCGACCCGCGC
This sequence comes from Kushneria sinocarnis, assembly GCF_003633775.1. Lineage (GTDB taxonomy): Bacteria > Pseudomonadota > Gammaproteobacteria > Pseudomonadales > Halomonadaceae > Kushneria > Kushneria sinocarnis. The sequence goes on along the minus strand of NZ_RBIN01000005.1, from coordinate 119,826 downwards.
GCTGTCGGGCAGCTCCCGTTCGACCGTTTCGCGCATGTGCTCGAGCACCTCGGAGAGGGCGTAGCCGTCGGCGGCACTGGCGGAGAAGGTGATCGCCCGCAGCCGGTTGTAGCGGTTGAGCGTGCGCGATACCGCGACCTCCCGGAGCTCTACCAGGTTGTTCAGCCGTACCAGTTCGCCACTGGCCGTGCGCACCCGCAGCTCACCGAGGGCCTCGGGGGTCAGGCGATCGCTGCGCTGGCCCTGCAGCAGCACATCATAGGCCTGGCCATCGCGCTCGAAGGTGGTCAGGGTGCGGCCACCGAAGAAGGTTTCCAGCGCCTCGCCGACGGTTTCGGCACTCACTCCCAGCTGGGCGGCGCGGGCGCGATCGAGTCGGACCTCGAGCTGCGGGGTGCTCTCGACATAGTCGCTCTGCAGCTCTTCCAGCCCCGGGTAGCGCTCCCACAACGGCATCAGGGTCTCCTGCCAGCGCTTGAGCGTTTCATAGGAGGGCCCGCCGAGCACGAACTGGACCGACGCCCCATGACTGGAGGAGAGCCCCTCCGGCAGCCAGGTCGAGACCTGCAGCGGGGCAAAGTCGTCCAGCCGACGGCGCAGCTCGCCGGCCACTTCCCGGGTGGTGACAGCGCGCTCGCTCCAGGGGGTGAAGCTGATGATCCAGCGGCCGACGTTGACCGCACCCTCGCTGTTGCCGGGGGTGGGGACGCGCATCAGGATGTTGCTGATCGCGCCCTCGGGCAGGGCCGGGGCCATCTCCTCGCCCATGGCATGCATGCGGGCGACCATCTCCTCGAAGTTGGTGCCCTCCTCGGCGCGGGTATAAAGGCGCAGACTGCCGCGATCCTCATAGGGTTCGTACTCGCCGGGCAGGCTCAGGGTCAGGGCGACGGCGGTCAGGGTGACGGCCACGAAGCCGGCGCCGACCAGCAGCGGCTGGCCGCGCAGGCGCTGCAGTAGCGCTGCGTAGCGCCGCTCCAGCGCGCCCAGCCACCGGTCGATGAGCGGCTGGCGGCGCCCGGCCCGTGCCGGCAGCAGCCGCAGCAGGCAGGAGGCCAGCATGGGGGTCAGGGTCAGCGAGACGAAGGTGGAGAAGGCAATGGTGGCGACGATGGTGACGGCGAACTCGGTGAACAGCCGGCCGGTCTGACCGCTCATCAGGGTGATCGGCAGAAAGACGGCGCTGAGTACCGCGCTGGTGGCGAGAATCGCGAAGGCGACCTGACGCGCCCCCTGCCAGGCGGCGACCAGCGGCGTGTCGCCGGCCTCCAGATGACGCTGGATGTTCTCCACCATGACGATGGCATCATCCACCACCAGGCCGACCGCCAGCACCAGCGCCAGCAGGGTCAGCAGATTGAGACTGAAGCCGAGCCACAGCAGCACGATGCCGCTGGCCAGCAGCGGTACCGGAATCGCCATGGCGGCCACCAGTGCCGCCCGCCACGAGCCGAGAAAGGCGATGATCACGGCGATGACCATCAGCACGGCGATCGCCAGGGTCACGCTGACCTCGTGCAGGGCGGCGGCAATATAGCGGGTGTCGTCGTTGCGTACACCGATCGACAGCCCCTCGGGCAGCTCGTCTTCCAGCTCGTCGAGCACCCGATAGACGCCATCGGCGATCGCCAGCGTGTTGGCCGTGCTCTGGCGGCTGATGGCAATCGCCACGATGGGGTTGCCATCGGCCTCGAAGGCTTCGCGCAGGGTATCCGGTCCCAGGCGCACCCGGGCAATATCGCTCAGCGTGACCGTATCGGTGGCATCGCCCCGGCGCACGACCAGCGACTCGAAGTCGCGGCTGCGCTCATAGCCCGGCAGCAGGCGGACGCTGAACTCGCGGGTGGCGGATTCGATCCGCCCGCCGGGGTACTCCACGTTCTCGCGGGCCAGGGCGTCGGCGACATCCTCGACAGTCACATTGCGCGCCGCCATCGCCCGGCGATCGAGCTCGATGCGCATGGTCGGCAGCTGCGCGCCCCACAGGCGTACCCGGGAGACGCCACTGATGGTTGAAAAGCGGTCGAGCAGGTAGCGATCGGCGTAGTCCGACAGCGCCATGGCGCTCATCGATTCCGCCTGCAGGGCCAGCACCATCAGGGTGTCGCTGCCGCCCTGATCCTTGCTGATCTCGGGGGGATCGGCCTGGTCGGGCAGGTTGTCGGCGATCCGGCCGACCCGGTCACGGACATCGTTGGCGGCGCTGTCGAGATCGGTCTCGCTGGTAAAGATCAGCGAGATGTCGGCCTCGCCATCCTCGCTTTCGGACTCGATGGTCCTGAGCCCCTCGATGCCGGAGACGGCATCTTCCACCCGCTGGGTGATACGCGACTCCACCACCGCGGCCGAGGCGCCCGGATAGCCCACCTCGACGGTGACCTCGGGCTCCTCGATGGCGGGGTATTCGCGAATCGGCAGTTCCAGAAAGGCGAGCACCCCGAACAGGACCAGCAGCGTGGAGGCCACGGCCGTGGCGACCGGACGCTGGACGGCCAGGTCGGCCAGCTTCATGGCAGTGCCCCGATCGGTTCGTCGCCGGCGGCAAACAGCGCGGCGGTATCGCTGCCGGCATCCTCATCCAGCGTCACGCGCCGGCCGCTGTCGAGCTGACGCTGGCCCGTGACCACGATGCGATCGCCCGGCTCGAGCGTGCTGCCCGACTCGGCGGCCACGGCGGCCCAGCCGGGGCGGCGCTGATGGACCGAGACCGGCACGCGTTCAACGCGCAGGGCGTCATTCCCGGCGCTGGTCAGCCGGTAGAGCGAGGTCTGCAGGTTCTCTCCCACCAGGGCACTCTCGGGGACCACCAGCTGCCGCTCGGCGGGCGTTTCGATGGTGATGTGCAGCAGCATGCCCGGACGCAGCCGGCCGTCGGGGTTGTCGAAGCGGGCGCGCGCGATGATGCTGCGGGTGCCGGCTTCAAGGCGGGGACGGACGGCACTGATGCGGCCGGAGAAGGTGGTGCCGGGCCAGGCGATCGAGGTCGCGCTGACCGCCATCCCGGTTTCCAGCGTTGCCAGGGTCCTTTCCGGCAGCGGGATGTCGACATGGACCCGGTCGATGCGATCCAGGGTCGCCAGCTGCTCGCCGGGGGTGACCAGCTGCCCCGGCGACACATCACGCAGCCCCATGACGCCGTCCACCGGCGCGCGGATGGCCCGGTCATCGAGCGCCTGCTCCAGCCGTGCCACATCGACCCTTGCCGTTTCGCGTCGGGTGCGCAGTTCATCGAGCCGCTGGGAGGCGATGGAGCCACGCTCGACCAGTGGCTCGATACGGTCGTACTCCCGTTCGGCTTCCTCCAGTGCCACGCGCGCCGCGCGCAGCTCGAAGCGTTCGGTACGGTCATCCAGGGCGATCAGCAGGTCCCCCTTGCTGACCCGGTCGCCGCTTTCGAACAACACTTCATCCACACGTTCGGTGACCAGCGAGGCCAGTGACAGGGCATCACGGGCCTGAACGCTGCCCATGCCCTCGAGATGATCGCTGATGGCACGCTCGATGACCTCGGCCACGCCGACCGGCACGGGATCGGGGGTGCTGGCCTGCCGTGGCGCCTGCGCATGCAAAAGCCACCAGCCGAGCAGGACGGCTGAACACAGCAGCAGCAGCGCCATCAGCCAGGCGTGCGGTCGGCGCAGGTCGTGGGAAGGGTCGGTCATACCGGCTCTTGTAAAGGGGGCAGGAGATCTTCCGCGAGAATGACAATACTGAGCAGGGTTTGCGAGGGCATTCGATTCAAGCCGGTTTAAGCTGATCGGGTTCGAGCGGATCGAAAGCGGCTGGCAATATTATTCACTGGCCGTGACGCTTCATCCCGTTATGCTGGCCGGGTGCGGTTGCCGTTCGGCGGCAGCCATCGGTTCGGATCAGGTCGAAGGAGCAGACTCATGACACGCATTCTGGTGCTGTATTACTCCATGTACGGGCATATCGAGACCATGGCGCAGGCCGTGGCGGAGGGCGCGCGCAGCGTCGAAGGCTGTGAGGTAAGCGTCAAGCGGGTGCCGGAAACCATGGACGAGCAGGCCTTCAGGCAGGCCGGCGGCAAGACGGAGCAGGACGCCCCGGTGGCCTCGCCGGACGAGCTGGCCGATTATGACGCCATCATCATCGGTACGCCGACCCGCTACGGCAACATGGCCGGCCAGATGCGCACCTTTCTCGATCAGACCGGACAGCTATGGGCCCAGGGCAAATTGCGCGGCAAGGTCGCCAGTGTGTTTACCTCGACCGGTACCGGGGGCGGCGAAGAGATGACCATTACCTCCAGCTGGACCACGCTGGCCCACCACGGCATGGTGATCGTGCCGATCGGCTATGGCGTACAGGAGCAGTTCGACATCTCGCAGGTCAGCGGTGGCACGCCCTATGGCGCCTCGACCATGGCCGGCGGTGATGGCTCGCGTCAGCCCAGCGAGCGCGAGCTGAAGATCGCCCGCTTCCAGGGAGAATATGTGGCCGGCTTTGCGAGCAGGCTCAGCGACTGATCCAGACTCCGGTAACGAATGAGAACGGGCCCGGCAACTTCAGTGCCGGGCCCGTTCCGTTACGCGCCGGTCATGCCGGAAAGGGTGATCTCAGCGCTTGTTCAGTCTGGTCATGCGCAGATAGGGCTTCTTGGCTTCCCAGCCCTGCGGGAAGAGCTTCTTCGCATCCTCGTCGGAGAGCGAGGGCACGATGATGACATCATCGCCGTCGTTCCAGTTGACCGGCGTGGCCACCTTCTCGTTGTCGGTCAGCTGCAGGCTGTCCAGCGCCCGCAGGATTTCCTGGAAGTTGCGACCGGCACTGGCGGGGTAGGTCAGGGTCAGCCGGACCTTCTTGTCAGGGTCGATGATGAAGACCGAGCGCACCGTCAGGGTGGAGTTGGCGTTGGGGTGAATCATGCCGAACTTCTCGCTGACACTGCGATCGGCATCCGCCAGCAGCGGGAAGTTCAGCCCGCAGCCCTGGGTCTCCTCGATATCCCCCTTCCAGGCGTGGTGATCCTCGATCGGATCCACCGACAGGCCGATCGCCTTGGTATTGCGCTTGTCGAACTCCGGCTTGAGGCGGGAAACCTCGCCCAGCTCGGTGGTACACACCGGGGTGAAATCGGCCGGGTGCGAAAACAGGATGCCCCAGCTGTTGCCCAGCCACTCGTGGAAGTGGATGGTGCCTTCGGTGCTTTCCTGAGTGAAGTCCGGTGCGGTATCGCCGAGTTGCAGCGTCATGCGAAAACTCCTGTCAATCCGGGTAGAAACATCGAATGATCCGGTTTCCGCCATCGGAAACCGATACCGTAGCTGATTGCTTGCCTGATAGTGACGATTTTGGCCGCGCAAGCCAAACAACAAGTTTGAATAAGGGTCTTGTGATCCGGGTATAAAAACCGTCTTCTTCAGTCGTCTTCGCTATAACGGACGAAGGCCCGATGGCTGTCGGGCACCCTGACGCGCTCACCGACGGCCAGCCCCTTGTGATGGTCACGCGGGGTGTCATCGTCCGGGCGAATGCCGATCACCCGAGCGATGGAGGTGTCCGCCTCCGGTCGTTCGAGCACTTCCAGACGGACGCTGGCGCCAGCGTAGCGGGCGGTGATGATACTGCCCGCCTGGGGTTTCTGCTTGAGGAACCAGAGATCATTGTAGTGCTCCCGGACCCCTTCATGCCCGGGGGCCTCCCATTTGATCTCGCGTGCTTCACTCGAGTCGTTCATGCCGTTTTCACCGTGATCTCGGGCGTTTCCTCAAGTCTAGCAGCTGACTTTCGATCGTGATGAGAAGCCGTGCTCAAGCGAGCGTCCGTCGGGCCGATAGTCCTTTAACAGTGTTTGCTGATAAAGGGAGGGCGGGTGCTTGGCAAGGCTTGCGGGGGGGCTGGTGATACTGCTGCTGATGGTCGGCTCGGCCCGGGCGGCGGACTGTCCCGATCCGACCGTCTCCCGGGCGCGGGAAAGCGCGCTTGCCGAGCGTATCGCGCAGTGGGATGACGCCTACTACCAGCAGGGCCGGCGGCTGGTCAGTGATGGCCTTTATGACAGCGCGCGTCGGCAGCTGAGCCGCTGGCGGCGCTGCTCGGGCAACGCGGCATCGGTGGCGCGGCGACCGAATGACGGCGTGGCACACCCCATCGTGCAGACCGGGCTCGACAAGCTGCCCGACCGCACCGCCATGACCCGCTGGCTCGAGGCGCATGAGGCGCGCTCGCTGTGGGTGCAGCCCAAGGTGGATGGCGTGGCGGTCACCCTGGTCTATCGCCATCACCGGCTGGTACAGGCGATCAGTCGGGGTGACGGAGTCACCGGGCAGGACTGGACCGCAGCGGTGCAGGCACTGTCGCACGTGGTGCAGCAGTTGCCCGACGAGGCCCCGGAGGTGCTGGTGTTGCAGGGCGAGCTCTATCTGCGCCTGAACGCGCATGTCCAGGCCGAGTCCGGTGGCGTGCGGGCCCGCAGCATCGCCGCCGGGCTGCTGCAGCGGGATCGGCTCTCGCCCCGGGCGGCCGAAAGGCTCGGCTTCTTCGCCTGGGAGTGGCCCGAGGGGCCGCCCACCCTGCGCCGGCGCAACGCCCTGCTGAAGGCCTGGGGATTCGGCGAGGTGGCATCACTGAGCCGGCCGGTCGCCTCGATCGAGGACATCGCTGCGTGGCGTCAGCGCTGGTATCACGCAGGGCTGCCGTTCGCCAGCGATGGCATCGTGGTGCGCCAGAGCCGGCGCCCCGAGGGCGAACGGTGGCGGGCAGAGCCGCCGGACTGGGCGGTGGCGTGGAAGTATCCGGCCGAAGAGGCGCTGGCCACGGTCGAAAAGGTCGAGTTTCACATCGGCCGTACCGGTCGGATCACGCCTGTGCTGGCACTGGCGCCGGTACAACTCGACGATCGCCAGGTCACGGCCGTCAGCGTCGGCTCGATGGCGCGCTGGCGTCGTCTGGATATCCGACCCGGGGATCAGGTGCGTCTTGCCCTGGCCGGCCTGACCATCCCCCGGCTGGAGGGGCGCGAGATCGCCGTGCAGCCGCGCCCGGCGCTGCAGCTGCCCGATGAGCGGGCCTACGACCGCTTGAGCTGTCTGAGCCTGACCCCCGCCTGCCGGGAGCAGTTCGTGGCGCGGCTGGTCTGGCTGGGCGGGCCTCATGGCCTGAACCTGCAGGGCATTGGCGAGGGCAGCTGGCAGGCAATGGTGGATGCCGGTCTGGTCAGCGGGCTGCTGGACTGGCTGACACTTGAGCCCGAGCAGCTGGCGGCGTTACCGGGCGTTGGTGAGGCACGCGCTCGTCAGTGGCAGCAGCAATTCCAGCAGACGCTGCACCAGAGTGATCGGCACTGGCTGGCGGCGCTGGGCATGCCGCCGCTGCCGGAGGTGGCGTGGCCGGATCAGCCGCGGCTGGCGTTCGATCGGCTGGCCGCTCGCTCGCGGCAGCAGTGGCAGCGTCTGCCGGGGATTGGCGCCGTACGGTCGGAGCAGCTGGTGCGCTTTTTTACCTCTGGTAACGTTAAGACACTATTGCGGCAGCTGCGTCAGTTCGAAAGCGCTTCGGCCTTTCAGGGCAGGGGCCTCCCGGGGTAGCGGATCACCCGGGTATGAGTCCCTGGAGAAGGCGGTTTGCCTGGCCCTGCATAAGAAAACGCTGTTCTTTAAAAGTCGTGGTAATAGTGCCTTTGTATGAACACGATCATACTTCAGGGTATATACTTTCTGTTACAGGACGACTAAGGTAGCAGTGCATGTTGTCATGCTTCTGACATCATGACACTCATGCAGGGGCCGAAGGCAGGATGGCAGGGATAGGAAAGATGACTTCAGAAGTCGTCGCACCTGCCGATAGCCGAACAAGAGCCTTACATGAAGTTAACCAACGGGCAGCGTCGATTGACGCGATGTGCAGGAGCTGCAGGGGTGCAGCGATGTGTCAGGGAGTGAACCTGCGATCAGTCCCGCCCAGCGATATCGCCATTTGAGCGATATGGATCCAGGAGAAAGGACATGACACTGTTGATGATTGGTGGTACCGCCTACGCACTGCTCATGCTGTTCGTGTTTGGCGCCATGGTGGCTTCCGGTCGGGCGTCCGATCGCGAGGAACTGCAGCGTCAGACCGTCCAGAGTCGGGCAGTCCAGGTTCCGGCTACCAGCGAGGCCGGTCAGCTGCGCCTGAAGGTCGAACCGGAGCAGCATCCGCAACCGCACGCTGCCTGAACAGTTCGCGACTCCGGCCGTCAGGGCCGGAGCGCCCGAGATGAAAAACGCCGCCGGGAAAACCGGCGGCGTTTTCGTTGTTACCCCGAAAGACCGCGCGCATGCCCGGTACCGAGGTACCGGGCCGCAGCCAGCGCTTACTTGCGGGCGCGCTTGCGCTCGTTCTCGGTCAGCTGCTTCTTGCGCAGCCGGACGTGTTCGGGCGTGATCTCGACCAGCTCATCGTCGTCGATGAACTCGATCGCCTGCTCGAGGCTGAAGCGTACCGGCGGGGTCAGCACGATGTTCTCGTCACTGCCCGAGGAACGCATGTTATCGAGCTTCTTGCCCTTGGTGGGGTTGACCACCATGTCGTCGGCGCGATTGTTGATCCCGATCAGCATGCCCTCGTAGACCTCGGTGCCCTGCTCGATGATCAGCTTGCCGCGATCCTGCAGGGTGAACAGCGCATAGGGCAGCGCCTTGCCGGCCACCATGGAGACCAGCACGCCGTTGCGGCGTTCGATCGTGGCATCCGGCTTGAGCGGGCCGTAGTGATCGAACCGGCTGGTCAGGATGCCGGTACCGGAGGTCAGGGTCAGGAACTGGCCACGGAAGCCGATCAGACCGCGCGACGGGATGGTGAAGTCCAGCCGGACCCGGCCCTTGCCGTCGGGGTTCATGTTGGTCATCTCGCCCTTGCGATAGCCGAGCTCCTCCATGATGGCGCCCTGGTGCTCTTCCTCGCAGTCGATGATGACCTCTTCGTAGGGCTCCTGCTGTTCGCCGTCGACCTCGCGGATGATGACCTCGGGGCGCGCCACGGCCAGTTCGAAGCCCTCGCGGCGCATGGCCTCGATGAGTACCGACAGGTGCAGCTCGCCGCGTCCGGAGACCTTGAACCTCTCCGGCGATTCGCCCGGCTCGACCCGCAGTGCCACGTTGTGGATCAGTTCGCGCTCGAGGCGCTCCTTGATGTTGCGGCTGGTGACGAACTTGCCCTCGCGACCGGCGAAGGGCGAGTCGTTGACCTGGAAGGTCATCGATACGGTGGGTTCGTCGACGGTCAGCGCCGGCAGGGCCTCAACGGTGTTGGGGTCGCAGAGCGTATCGGAAATCGCCAGGTCGTCGATGCCGGTAATGCAGACGATGTCGCCGGCACTGACCACGTCGGCCTGCATGCGCTCCAGGCCCATGTGGGTCATGACCTGGCCGATCTTGCCGCGACGGGTCGCGCCGTCGCGGGAGACCACGGTGACCTGCTGATTGGTGCGCACGCTGCCGCGCTTGACGCGGCCCAGGCCGATGACGCCGACGTAGCTGTTGTAGTCCAGCGCCGAGATCTGCATCTGGAAGGGGCCGTCGAGCTCGACCGTGGGCGGCTCGACGATATCGACGATGGACTGGAACATGGGCGTCATGTCCTCGGCCATCTCGTCCGGATCCATGCCGGCGACGCCGTTGATGGCCGAGCAGTAGATGATCGGAAAGTCGAGCTGGTCCTCGGTGGCGCCGAGATTGTCGAACAGATCGAAGATCTGATCGATGACCCAGTCGGGGCGGGCGCCGGGGCGGTCGATCTTGTTGACCACCACGATCGGCTTGAGCCCCTGGGCGAAGGCCTTCTGGGTCACGAAGCGGGTCTGCGGCATCGGGCCATCGACGGCATCCACCATCAGCAGCACCGAATCGACCATCGACATCACGCGCTCGACCTCGCCGCCGAAGTCGGCGTGACCGGGCGTGTCGACGATGTTGATGTGATAGTCGTGCCAGCTGATCGCGGTATTCTTCGCCAGGATGGTGATGCCGCGTTCCTTCTCCTGGTCGTTGGAATCCATGATCCGCTCCTGGTTTTCCGCCTTGCGGTCCAGGGTACCGGATTGCTGCAGCAGCTTGTCGACCAGGGTGGTCTTGCCGTGGTCAACGTGAGCGATGATGGCGATATTGCGCAGTTTGCTGATATCGCCGGCGATGTCCTGACTGGTCATGGATGATCACCCGAAAGTGGAAGACACGCGTTCACTCCTGTCCGACGAAGCCTGTCGGAGGGATGACGTGTGGAAATTTGCGCGCATTGTAGCGATTCACGGGCGTGACGAATAGCTGCCCCATGCCTTGCAGGCAAGAAGTCGGCAAATCCGGTGGCTGGCAGCGCCGCAGATGACGTTATTGAACTGATTTGGTGCATGCACCCATAAGGTGCATCAGGAAGGTGCAGTGTCCGGGGCTGCTGTACTCCGTCGGCGGCTGGAAGTGTGTCTGGAGAAAGCCGGGAAGCGTGAAATTTCATTTCCAAATCATGATGATATTTTTATCAGCGCAGAGGGCGACAGGGGATTGGCACGGTGCGTGCATTATTTGGGGACAGCACACGGCCTGTATGCACTACAGGTGAGCGTGTTACAACGACAGTGCCGAGAAGATGTTTATCGATCCCGAGCCGTCACGCTCATAACGGAGGACCATCATGTCAGAGAAAACACTTGCCCTGATCGAGGAAAATGACGTCAGGTGGGTTGATCTGCGCTTTACCGATACCAGGGGCAAGGAGCAGCACGTCACCATTCCTGCGCGCAGTGTCGATGAAGAGTTCTTCGAGACCGGTCAGATGTTCGATGGCTCCTCCATCGATGGCTGGAAGGGGATCAACGAGTCCGACATGATCCTGATGCCGGAAGATGGCACGTCCTATCTCGATCCGTTCACCGAGGATCCCACCCTGGTGCTGCGCTGCGACATCATCGAGCCGGCCACCATGCAGGGTTATGAGCGTGACCCGCGCTCCATCGCCAAGCGCGCCGAAGCCTACCTCAAGAACACCGGCCTGGGCGATACGGCCTTCTTCGGTCCGGAACCCGAGTTCTTCATCTTCGATGAGGTGCATTTCAAGACCGACCTGCGTGGTTCCTACTACCGGATCAGCTCCGAAGAGGGTGCCTGGGCGACCGACGAGAACTTCGAAGGCGGCAACATGGGCCACCGGCCGCGCGTCAAGGGCGGCTACTTCCCGGTGCCGCCGGTCGACTCCTTCCACGATATCCGCAGTGCCATGTGCACCACGCTGGAGTCCGTGGGGCAGGGCGTCGAGGTGCATCACCACGAGGTGGCCAACGCCGGGCAGAACGAGATCGGGGTCAAGTTCAACACCCTCGTGCAGAAGTGTGACGAGGTGCAGACCCTCAAGTACGTGATCCACAACGTGGCGCACGCCTACGGCAAGACCGCCACCTTCATGCCCAAGCCGATGAACGGTGACAACGGCTCCGGCATGCACGTGCACCAGTCCTTCTGGAAGGACGGCGAGAACATGTTCGCCGGTGACGGCTACGCCGGGCTCTCCGAGACCGCGCTGTACTACATCGGTGGCATCATCAAGCACGCTCGTGCCCTGAACGCCTTCACCAATCCCTCGACCAACTCCTACAAGCGCCTGGTGCCGGGCTTCGAGGCGCCGGTCATGCTGGCCTACAGCGCCCGCAACCGCAGTGCCTCGCTGCGTATTCCGTATACCTCGAGCCCCAAGGCCAAGCGTGTCGAGACCCGCTTCCCGGATCCGGCGGCCAACCCCTATCTCGCCTTTGCTGCCATGCTGATGGCGGGTATCGATGGTATCCGCAACAAGATCCATCCCGGCGATGCCATGGACAAGAACCTCTATGACCTGCCGCCGGAAGAGGGCAAGTCGGTGCCCACCGTGGCCAACAGCCTGGACCAGGCACTCGATGCCCTGAAGGAAGATCACGACTTCCTGACCGAGGGTGGCGTGTTCAGCGAGGACATGATCGAAGCCTACATCGAGCTCAAGATGGAAGAGGTCACGGCAGTGCGCATGGCGCCGACGCCGGTCGAGTTCGATCTCTACTACAGCGTCTGAGCTGTCGCATCCGGGGCCGCCTGTCAGCCGGCAGGCGCGCTCCGGTCGCAATGAAAGCGCCCCGCATCATGCGGGGCGTTTTCTTGCGTTGCCGATCGGTCGTGCGGCGGCGGATCAGTTGGTGTGCAGGTTGAACCAGAGCCAGAAGCCCTTCGGCGTCTTCGGCTGCCCCGTCTGACGATCGACGAAGTGCAGGGTCAGCCAGCGGGAGGAGCGGGAGTCGCTGTGATTCCAGGTCTCTCCCTTGTCATAGGTGACCCCGTCGAGCACGATGCCGCGGTCCTCGACCGTGACGTTGAGCATGGGGTTGTCGAAGCCATAGACGGCCGCCAGCGAGATTTCGCCCTCGGTGCCGCGGTCGATGTCGGTAAAGGCTTCCAGACCGCGGGAGCGGCCACCTTCACAGACATAGCACTGGGCGGGCACCCCGGTCAGGGCCACATGGTCCTGTTCCAGCTCGGAGCGGCCGATCAGGCCGGGCTGGGGGTGGTCAGCGCCATCGCGCACCAGCCGCAGCGATTCATGGCGCTTGTTGTCCCCGTCCACCAGCTTCAAGAACCGCAGCGAGCTCTTGAAGACGCCGCCACTGTTTTCCGGATAGTTGTCGAGCGTGACATGGCCGCCATCGCCGCCCGGGCCACCGGTGCGCAGGGCAATGTCCTGTGACCAGCCGCCTCCCCTGGAGCGTCCGGCGCAGATCATCAGTGGATCGGCGCCGATCCAGTCCGCGCGGCTGGAGGTGAGGCCATCCGGGGTCAGCTTGGTCGACTTGCCGACACTGCTGATGACACGCAGCAGCCCCTTGTTGGTGGAGACACCCCCCATGCCGCCACCGTTGCGGCCTTCCTCATCGAGGTTGAACAGGTTCAGCCAGCCATCGGCCACCTGGTTGGAGCTGGCCGTGTTGTTCATCATCTGCTGGGATTCGGTCACGCGCAGGCAGGGGTAGCCGTCAGGGTACTTGTCGCTGTCATGGCCGTTGTGCCCTTCCCACCAGTTGCCTTCGAAGTTGCAGACATAGATGTGCGAAGCCCTGATGGCATCACCATCCATCTGTTCGAAGATGTTCTGGCAGAAGTTGGACCCCCAGAGCTTGCCGGCAAAGATCAGGCCGTGATGGGTGCTGTTGAATTCGCACCCGATGACATGGACGGTCGTGTTGAGTGCGCCGCCCTTTGTCTGGCGAATGCCGTAACCTACCGAGGTGAAGTTGCAGAACTCGACCCGGAAGTTGACGAAGGCGTCTTCCTCGAACATGGCGGTGCCGAGCTGTTCGAAATAGCAGTTGCGCACCACGGCGTTATAGCTGAACAGATCGAAAACGCCGCCCTTGCCCAGGTTGCGGAACGTCAGGCCGTCCACTATCGGGCCCTGATTTTTGAACAGGTAATCGTTCTCGCCGGTCAGCTTGCCGGTGGTGAGGTGGCTGGATTTGGAAGTGGCCTGACCGTAACGGGATTTCCCCGGACCCTGCAGATTCTTCATTTTCAGATCGACGGTCGAGTCGATGCGGAAGATGCCATTCGGGACGATGACGGTCGAGATCGACGAGTCCTCGGCCATCTTGCGAAAGGCCTGGCTGGAATCGCTCTTGCCGCTCGCATCAGCGCCATAGTCGAGTACGGTCGTGTATTCGCTCATGAAAACCTCCGGGTACTGCGTGAATGAGGCTTTACCGTACGAAAGAGTGATGTGGCTTGTTTAGCGGCGCCCGATGTAAGTCAAAAGGCTTACACACGTTATAATTAAAAACCCCATTCCCAGGGGGCGGCGTGGCCGCATCCGGCCCGAACAGGGCAGGCGGACGCCGGCTTATCGGGCGATGCCCGCCGTGCGGGCTCGGCTACCCTGGTACGGTTTCCTCCTCCGGACCCGGCCATGACATCGTTGCAACAGCCCCCTGCAGTGGGGCGTACCCGCCTCGGAGCGCGCCTTGCGGGGCTTGCCGCCCTGCTGCTGGCCGCCACGGCCGCGGCCGATACGGCGTTCTACCGCCAGGTGGATGATCAGGGCCGGGTGTACTGGAGCGACCGCCCGCAGGGCGAGCGTCGCCTGCCGGCAGCGCCCCGGGTGCTGGCGCCGGCAGAAGGGGAGGTACGGGGTGCGGCACCTCCCGGCACGGTGTGGCGGGGCTGTACACGACTGTCCCTGACGCTGTCGTCGCCCGAGCGCTCGATCACGCCGCATGAAGCGGCCACCGGCATTGCCCTGCGGCTGCGCTGCCATCCGTCGCTGGCTGCAGGTGTTCGGGTGCAGCTGACGGTGGATGGTCGGCTGCATCAATCCCCCCTGCATGCCACCGCCTTTCTGGTTCGCGGCCTCGCCGCCGGTTCGCATCAGCTGCGGGCCGAGCTGGTGGATGGTGCAGGCCGGGTGCGTCAGCGCTCGGCGCGGCTGACACTGCACGTGGCTGCGGCCCCCTGACGCCTGCCCTCATGAGTGTCAGAGTGGCTGATGTCATGCACTGTAGTGGTGCAATATTGCGGTCAGAGTGGACCGGGCTGACCGGCTGCCGTCAGGCCATGGCCGCCATTGTCGGTTGTGGTGCAGGACCGGGATCCGGTTTGCACGAGACTGGCGCGCTTCTTGCACCAGCTCAGGCACTACCGGGGAGAGATCACGATGACGGAACACGGCATGCATCAGCGGCTGCTGGAACATCTCACCACAGCGGTCGTGCTGCTTGATGAACAACTGCGGGTGCGCTGGCTCAATCCGGCCGCCGAAGCGCTTTTGAGCGTCAGTCTGAGCCGGGCCGGTAATACCTTCCTGGAGTGTCTGGATGGTGAGGAGGGGCGCATCAGCACCATGCTGCGTCAGTCACTGCGCGACCAGCATCCCTTCACCCAGCGTGAGGCGCAGCTGTTCCTGAGCAGCGGGGAGAGCATCACCGTGGACTACACGGCCACCCCCCTGTCCGCCCGGGAGCTGCTGCTGGAGTTCGAATCGCGTGATCGGCTGATGCGGATCTCCCGTGAAGAGACGCTGATGGCCCGTCAGGAGATGGTCAAGGTGCTGACCCGCGGACTGGCGCACGAGGTCAAGAATCCGCTGGGGGGCATTCGGGGGGCCGCCCAGCTGCTCGAGCGCGATCTGCCCGATGACAGTCTGACCGAGTTCACCCGCATCATCGTGGAAGAGGCCGATCGCCTGCGCGATCTGGTCGATCGCATGCTGGGGCCCAACAAGCCGGTGCAGCACGGCCCGCTCAACATCCATGCCGTGCTCGAGCGGGTGCGGACCCTGCTCGACGCCGAAACCGGGCGGGTCGCCCTGCTGCGCGACTACGATCCCAGCCTGCCCGACATTACCGGCGACGAGTCCGCCCTGATCCAGGCCGTGCTCAATGTCGCCCGCAACGCGGTGCAGGCGCTGGCAGAGCATGAAACCGCCGAACCCGCGGTGACGTTGCGCACCCGCGCACGGCGTCAGTTCACGCTGGGGGCCGAGCGCCACCGGCTGGTCTGCGAGGTATCCATCATCGACAACGGTCCCGGAATCCCCGAAACGCTGCGGGAATCGCTGTTCTACCCGATGATCTCGGGCCGGGCCGAAGGCAGCGGGCTGGGGCTGTCGATCTCCCAGTCGATCCTGCATCAGCACCAGGGCCTGATCGAGTGCCACAGTCAGCCCGGTCATACCGAATTCCGCCTGTTGATTCCGCTGGACGTTTCCGGCGAACACAGCGCCAGGCACGAGCATGGAGGCCAAGCATGAGTGATATCGCCCGCGTCTACGTCGTCGATGACGATCGCGCCATCCGCTGGGTGCTCGAGCGTACGCTCGCCCAGCCCGATATCGAGGTGGAGTGCTTCGAGCGCGCCGATCAGGCCGAAATGGCCATGGAGCGGCAGCCGCCGGATGTGCTGCTGACCGATATCCGCATGCCGGGCATTGATGGGCTGGATCTGATGGCCCGGACCCGTGAGCGTCATCCTGACATGCCGGTCATCGTCATGACGGCGCACTCCGATCTCGACAGTGCCGTGGCGTCCTATCAGGGCGGGGCCTTCGAATACCTGCCCAAGCCCTTCGATGTGGACGACGCCCTGGCGCTGGTGCGCCGGGCGATCGCGCATGCCCAGGAGCGCAGGACGCCCTCGCGGGAGCCGGAGGGCATCGATACCGAAATCATCGGGGAAGCGCCGGCCATGCAGGAGGTCTTTCGTGCCATCGGCCGGCTGTCGCAGTCACATATCACGGTGATGATCAACGGCGAATCGGGCACCGGCAAGGAGCGGGTCGCCCAGGCGCTGCATCAGCACAGCCCCCGGGCCCGATCCCCCTTCATCGCCCTGAACATGGCGGCGATTCCGCGCGATCTGATGGAATCGGAGCTGTTCGGCCACGAGAAGGGTGCCTTTACCGGTGCGACTTCGCAGCGGCGCGGGCGTTTCGAACAGGCTGATGGCGGCACGCTCTTTCTCGACGAGATCGGTGACATGCCGGCCGAAACCCAGACCCGGCTGCTGCGGGTGCTGGCCGATGGCGAGTTCTACCGGGTGGGCGGTCACACCTCGGTGAAGGTCGATGTGCGGATTATTGCCGCCACCCACCAGAATCTCGAACAGCTGGTGAGCGAAGGGCGCTTTCGCGAGGATCTCTATCATCGCCTCAACGTGATCCGCATTCAACTGCCGCGGCTGGCCGAGCGGCGCGAGGACATCCCGCGGCTGGCGCATCACTTCCTGGCCGAGGCGGCCAAGGAGCTCTCCGCCGAGCCCAAGCTTCTGACCGAGGAGGCCGAAGCGCATCTGGCGCGCCTCTCCTGGCCCGGCAATGTGCGTCAGCTCGAAAACACCTGCCGCTGGCTGACGGTGATGGCCTCGGGGCGCGAGATTCTGGTCGATGACCTGCCGCCCGAGCTGCGCGAGGTCGGCAGCGCCGAGATGGCCGCCGGGGACTGGCGCGGCGCCTTTCGCGAATGGGCCGATCGCGCCCTGGCCGCGGGGCATACCCATCTGCTCGAGGAGGCCGTGCCGGATTTCGAGCGCATCCTGATCGAAACGGCGCTCAAGCACACCGGCGGGCGCAAGGGTGAGGCCGCCGAGCTGCTGGGCTGGGGGCGCAATACCCTGACCCGCAAGCTCAAGGTGCTGCTGCCGGCGCTGGCGGATGGCAGCGACTGACCGCCCGGAGCGCCGGCGGGAGAGGCCCGGGGCGTACCAGCGCCGGGTCGGTTCCGACGCCGGCATTGGTGCCACGCCCGGCAAACGTATAAAGTAATGCGCCATTGTACCCGGGTCGCATCGACCGTTTTCGGCGGTTTCAGGAGTTATCATGGCCACGCCTTCCCAGCACGATCTGCGCAAGGAATTCCGCGCTCTGCTCGACAATCGACAGTGCTACTACACGGCATCGACATTCGATCCCATGTCGGCCCGCATTGCCGCCGATCTCGGTTTCGAGATCGGCATTCTGGGCGGTTCGGTGGCCTCGCTGCAGGTACTGGCCGCCCCCGATTTTGCGCTGATCACGCTGAGCGAGTTCACCGAGCAGGCGACCCGGATCGGCCGGGTCGCGCGGCTGCCGATCATTGCCGATGCCGATCACGGCTACGGCAACGCCCTCAATGTGATGCGCACCGTCTCCGAACTGGAGCGTGCGGGGGTGGCGGCACTGACCATCGAGGATACCCTGCTGCCGGCCAGGTACGGTCACAAGTCCACCGATCTGATTCCGCTCGAGGAGGGGGTCGGCAAGATCCAGGCCGCGCTGGAAGCGCGCATCGATCCGGCCATGGCGATCTTTGCGCGCACCAATGCCGGCCAGCTCAGCGTCGAGGATACCATTACCCGCACGATGGCCTATCAGGAGGCCGGCGCCGACGGGATCTGCATGGTCGGCATCCGCAACTTCGATCACCTCGAGGAAGTGGCCCGCCACCTGAGCGTGCCGATCATGCTGGTGGCCTACGACAACCCCGAGCTGCGCGACCGGGCGCGGCTGGCCGAGGCCGGCGTGCGCGTGGTGGTCAACGGCCACGCGGCCTATTTCGCGGCGATCAAGGCGACCTATGACTGCCTGCGCGAGCAGCGCGGCATTGCCGAGGGCGAGCTCGATGCCTCCGAACTCTCCACCCGCTACTCGACCCTCGAGGAGAACCGCGAGTGGGCGCGGCGCTACATGGATGTGAGCGAGTAGTCCCGGCGGCACGCCGGTGACGGTGGATGACACGGCAACGGGATGAAGGCATGACAAGAATGCAGTGGCAGCAGCTGCTGGACCCTGCGCGGCTCAATGACAAGCCCTCCGGCAGCGAGCGCGAGATCGGTCGCAGTCCGTTTCACAAGGATTTCGACCGCATCGTGTTTGCCGGCTCGTTTCGGCGGCTGGGCCGCAAGACCCAGGTCCATCCGCTGACCGAGAATGATCATATCCATACCCGGCTGACACACTCGCTGGAAGTGGGCTGTGTCGGCCGCAGTCTGGGGATGATCGTCGGCGAGCAGCTCAGCGATCAGTTGCCGGCCTGGATCGCGCCGGCGGATCTGGGCGTCATCGTGCAGGCCGCCTGCCTGGGACATGACATCGGCAATCCGCCCTTCGGCCATGCCGGTGAGTACGCAATCCGCGACTGGTTCACCAGTGCCGTTCACAACGGCAGCGGTCTGCTCGATGATCTCGACGCGGTCGAGCGTGCCGACCTGCTGACCTACGAGGGCAACGCCCAGGGCTTTCGCACGGTCACCCAGATCGAATACAACCAGTTCCGGGGCGGCATGCGGCTGACCATGCCCACCCTGGGGGCGATGCTGAAGTATCCCTGGACGGTAGAGAGCGCGGGCATGACCGGCAAGTTCGGTGCCTACCAGTCCGAGAAGCACATGCTGGCCGAGGTCGCCGAGGGGCTGGGGCTGCTGCGGACCGGCGACTGGTCATGGTCTCGGCATCCGCTGGCCTGGCTGGTCGAGGCCGCCGACGATATCTGCTATGCGCTGCTGGATCTCGAGGACGGCCTGGAGATGGGCATCCTGCGCTATCAGGAGGTGGCCGACATCCTGATCCACATTGCCGGCGCGCCCCCCGAGGGCTACGAGCGGATGGAGCGCGAGGGCGTCTCCCAGCGCCGGCGGATTGCCGCCCTGCGCGGTGCGGCCATGGAGCGCGCGGTTACCGAAGTGGCCGGGGCCTTTGTCGAGCACGAGCAGGAGCTGCTGCACGGCCGGCTCGAGGATGACCTGCTTGATCTCTGCCATCCCGATCTCGGCTGGGGGGTCGGCGAGGCCAAGAAGACCGCCCGCGAACGCATCTTTCGCAACGCGCGCAAGGCCAAGATGGAGATCGGTGCCCATACCACCCTCGGGCTGCTGCTGGAGACCTTCATCGGTGCGGCGCACGAGCTGCACCACACCGGACTCTCGAGCTACAAGCACCAGCGCGTGCTGATGCTGATCGGCGAGAACACCCCGCTGGCCCAGTGGCCGCTCTATGACAGCTACCGCCGCATGCTCGACTTCATCGGCGGCATGACCGACCACTATGCGGTCGATCTCGCCCAGGAGATGGGCGGCCGGCTGCGCGGCGAGTAGTCACGTGCTCGACAGCGCGCCCGGGTAGCGCTCTTCGGCATCAGGTATGGCGCTCCAGCCAGCGCTGCATGGCGCCGCCCAGCTGACGACTGGCGTTGTCGATGCCCTGATTGCCGAACAGCCGGTTGAATTCGAGCAGGACCGGCTTCCCCCCGACCATCGCGATATCGAAGCCGGCATGGTCGATATCCAGGCGTTTCGCAATCTCCAGTGCCATGGCGATGGCGGCCTGCGGTATATCGTCGAAGACGATCTCGCCGCCCTGGGAGACATTGGCCCGGTAACCTCCCATCGGCGTGATGCGCCAGTAGGCCGTCAGTACCTCATCCCCCACGATGACGATGCGCAGGTCACGATCGATCGGCAGCCGCGGCTGTACGTAGAGGGTCTCGTGCGCGTCGGCAAAGCCTTGCAGCTCGGTGCGATCGGCGATCAGGTGCACGCCATGGCCCTGGGCGCTGCGGATCTCCTTGACGATCAGCGGGTAGTCGAAGGCCTGCTCGATCACCTCGATGCCGGCGCGAGTGGCGGGCTGGATCTCGGTGGGCGGCATGGCCTCGGGAAAGACCGCCCGGATGACGCGGGTCTGCTCGACCTTGTCATGGCCCAGATAGTAGGTGGCCGGCGAGGGAAAGATCCGCTTGTGCAGACCGAACAGCAGCGTATTGATCTGCCAGTAACCCGGAAACAGCAGCCAGTCGGCCGCCCGGATTTCATCGAGATGATCGTACATGCGTTCGGGCTTGATGTAGCGTACGCCGGCCATGCCGAGGGTGCGAAAGGCGTCAAACGTGATCAGTTTCATGGTGATGATCGTTTTCCGGACGAGTAGCGCGCGTTGTACCGCAGGAGATTCCACGATGGTGCCGTCGGCCATGATAGCCCGCTGCCGCGGCCTTGACCCGGGTCCGGCCGGCTGCCTTTTGCGGGCACAGCGGTAACCGGTATCGAGGCCGCTGTCCCGGCCGATCACGCCATGCAGCCCTGCACCATGGGCTGATAGACCTTGGCACAAGCGACCAAGGTACAGCTTGTGGCCCCTCCCTCCGGTTGTTACTGATAGATCTCCAGTGAATCAGCAAAAAACGGTATGCCACCGGAGGTCTGATGAAAGCTCTCTCCCTTGTGAGCATTGCGGCCGTGTCAGGTCTGGTTGCCATGCAGGTTCAGGCGGCGGAAATCACCATCTCCTGCGGTGCAGTGGGCGCCGAACTGCAGCTCTGCCAGGCCGGCGTGGCGCGCTGGGAGAAGCAGAGCGGCCACAGCGTCGAGGTGGTGTCGACGCCCAATTCGGCCACCGAGCGGCTGTCGCTCTATCAGCAGATCCTCAACGCCCGCTCCAGTGATATTGATGTCTTCCAGATCGATGTGGTGTGGCCCGGCATGCTGGCGCCGCATCTGGTCGATCTCCAGCAATATCTGCCGCAGGACGCGACCGATGACTTCTTCGAGGCCATCGTCGCCAACAACACCGTTGATGGCCGGCTGGTGGCGATGCCCTGGTTCACCGACGCCGGGGTGCTCTACTACCGCCAGGATCTGCTCGACGAGTACGGGCTTGAGGTACCGACCACCTGGCAGGCGCTGACCGCGGCGTCGCAGACCGTTCAGGCCGGCGAACGCGAAAAGGGCAATGGCGGCTTCTGGGGCTACGTGTTCCAGGGGCGGGCCTACGAGGGGCTGACCGTCAATGCGCTGGAGTGGATTGCCAGCTATCCCGAGGGCGGCACGATTGTCAACGATCAGGGCGATATCACCGTCAATAACCCGCAGGCGGTAGAGGCATTGTCCCGGGCCGCCGGCTGGATCGGCGATATCTCGCCGCAGGGGGTGCTCAACTACACCGAGGAGGAGGCGCGCGGCGTCTTCCAGTCGGGCAACGCGCTGTTCATGCGCAACTGGCCCTACGCCTGGGATCTGGTGCAGTCCGAGCAGAGCGATATTCGCGACCGGGTTGGCGTGGTGGCACTGCCTGCCGGTGGCAACGATGGCCAGAGCGCGGCGGTGCTGGGCGGCTGGAATCTGGCGGTATCGCGCTACAGTGAACATCCCGAGCTGGCCGCCGAGCTGGTCGCCTTTCTGACTTCGCCCGGGGAACAGAAGCGTCGCGCCATCGAGGGGGCCTACAACCCCACCCTGCCGGCACTCTATCAGGATGAGGAGGTGCTTGCCGCGGTGCCCTTCTTCGGCACCCTCTATGACACCTTCACCTCGGCGGTACCACGGCCCTCGGCGGTCACCGGCGACAAGTATCCGCGTGTCTCCAATGCCTTCTTCAACGCCGTTCACGAGGTGCTCTCCGGCAATACCGGGGCCGAGCAGGGGCTCGCAAATCTGCAAAGCGAGCTCGAACGCATCAAGCGGCGCCGCTGGTAAGCGCCTGAGGAGGGCACACCATGATCACCCGACAGCGGGCAGCGACGGCCGACGTCGCTGGCGACACCAGGGATGCGGCACCGCTCGAGCGTCAGGCCGATAGCCTGCACCGCGAGCGCGGTACCCGGGTGCGTCGTCGTCGGGTGCGCGCTGCCTGGCTGTTCCTTGCGCCCATGCTGGTGGTTCTGGCGGCGGTCGCCGGCTGGCCGCTTGTGCGCACCTTCTGGTTCAGCATGACCGATGCCAGCCTGGCGAGTCTTGAAGGGGCGCAGTTCATCGGTTTCGAGAACTACCTGGTCTTTGATAACGGCTGGTACGGCATCATGGCCGATCCGCTGTGGTGGCAGTCGGTGTGGAATACCCTCTACTTCACCGTGGTGTCGGTAGCGCTGGAGGCGATGCTGGGAGTGATCGTGGCGCTGGTGCTCAACGCCCGCTTCAGGGGGCGCACCCTGGTACGGGCGGCGGTGCTGATCCCCTGGGCCATTCCCACCGTGGTGTCGGCCAAGATCTGGGCGTGGATGCTCAACGACCAGTTCGGCATCATCAATCACGTGTTGCTGGGGCTGGGGCTGATCGATGCGCCGCTCTCCTGGACTGCCGATGCCAGCCTCTCCATGTGGGCGGTCATCATCGTCGACGTCTGGAAGGCGACCCCCTTCGTTGCGCTGCTGGTGCTGGCGGCGCTGCAGATGCTGCCGTCGGACTGCTATGAGGCAGCGAAGGTCGACGGCATCCATCCGGTCAGGGTGTTCTTTCGCGTCACCCTGCCGCTGATCATGCCGGCACTGCTGGTGGCGATCATCTTTCGCGCGCTGGATGCGCTGCGGGTGTTCGATGTCATCTACGTGCTGACCTCCAACGCTTCCTCAACCATGACCATGTCGATCTATGCCCGCCAGCAGCTGGTGGAGTTTCAGGACGTGGGCTATGGCAGCGCGGCCTCGACCCTGCTGTTTCTGATCATTGCGCTGATCACGGTGGTCTATCTCTACCTCGGCCGCCGCCAGCTGGGAGGTGGCTCATGACGCTGCGTACGCTGAAGGCCTTGATGCTCAGGCTCGGCTTCTGGCTGCTGGTCGCGGTGCTGATGGTCTATGCCATCTTCCCCTTCTACTACGCGGTGGTGACCTCACTGAAGCCGTCGAGCGAGCTCTTCGAGGTCAGTTACTGGGTCGACAGCCTCGATCTCGCCAACTATGCCACGGTGCTCTCCCAGCCCACCTTTCTGGCGGCCATCCGCAACTCGGTGATCGTCGCCGTAAGCGTGGTGATCATCGCCCTGCTGCTGGGACTGACCGCGGCCTGGGCGCTGGGGCGGGTGCGCTTTCGCGGTCGTACCACGGTGATGATGACCGTGCTGGGGGTGTCGATGTTCCCCCAGGTGGCGGTGCTCTCGGGGCTGTTCGAGGTGATCCGCACGCTTGATCTCTACAACTCGCCGGGCGGGCTGATCCTCAGCTACACCATTTTTACCCTGCCGTTCACGGTGTGGATCCTGACCACCTTCATGCGCCAGCTCCCCGACGAACTGGAGGAGGCGGCGATCGTCGATGGCGCCTCGCCCTGGGTCACGCTAACGAAGGTGTTCATGCCGCTCTTGTGGCCGGCAATGGCCACCACCGGGCTGCTGGCCTTCATTGCGGCGTGGAACGAGTTTCTGTTTGCCCTGACCTTCACCCTGACCGACTCCCAGCGCACGGTGCCGGTGGCGATTGCGCTGATCTCCGGGGGCAGCCAGTACGAGCTGCCGTGGGGGCCGATCATGGCAGCGTCGGTGATCGTCACCGTGCCGCTGGTGGTGCTGGTGGTGATCTTCCAGCGTCGCATTGTCTCCGGTCTGACCGCCGGCGCGGTCAAGGGCTGAACGCGGTTCGGCGACTTTCCGATTTCGTGCAGGAGGGCATATGGCTGGCGTAAGGCTTGAGCGGGTCAACAAGCGTTTTGGTGCCACCCGGGTGATCGAGGATGTCTCGATGGAGATCGGCGATGGCGAGTTCGTGGTCTTCGTCGGCCCTTCGGGTTGCGGCAAGTCGACACTGCTGCGGCTGATCGCGGGGCTCGAGTCGATCACCCACGGCGATCTGCTGATCGACGAGGCCCGGGTCAATAACCTGACGCCGCAGGAGCGCGGCATCGGCATGGTGTTTCAGTCCTATGCGCTCTATCCGCACATGAACGTTTATCAGAACATCGCTTTCGGTCTGAAGCTGGCGAAGGCGGACCGGCAGACGGTGGATGAGCGGGTACGCCAGACGGCACGGATCCTGCAGCTCGACACCCTGCTGGAGCGGCTGCCGAAGGCACTCTCCGGTGGTCAGCGCCAGCGTGTGGCAATCGGCCGGGCAATGGCGCGCGAGCCGAAGATCCTGCTCTTTGATGAGCCGCTCTCCAATCTCGACGCTGCCCTGCGGGTGCAGACGCGCAACGAGATCGCCGGGCTGCACAAGCGTCTCGGCTCGACCATGATCTACGTCACCCATGATCAGGTGGAGGCGATGACGCTGGCCGATCGCATCGTGGTGCTCAATGCCGGCCATGTCGAGCAGATCGGCACGCCGCGAGAGCTGTACGAGCGCCCCGCTTCCCGGTTCGTGGCCGGCTTCATCGGCTCACCGCGGATGAACTTCGTCAGCGTCGAGGCACGCGCCGGCAATGACGATGGCTGTCGTGTCGAGGTGCCCGGCGTGGGTGAGCGCGAGCTGCCGCAGCGGCTGCCGGAAAATGCAGTCGGCGAGCGGCTGGAGCTGGGCGTGCGCCCTGAGCATCTGCGCCCGACGGCGGCGCCGGAGGGCGAGGGGATCGGGATCGTCAACGTCGAGTATCTCGGCAGCGAGGCCTATCTCTATCTGGAGATGGCCGACGGCGAGCTGCTGGTGTGCCGCACCGAGGCGCCCAGCCGCTTCGAGCGCGGCGAGCGGGTCACCCTCGACTTCGATGCCGACAGGGTGCATCTGTTCGATCGCGACGGCCACGCCCTGCCTCTGGCACACCATACCGGCGCTGCGCGCCATACCGAGCAGGAGCCTTCCTGATGATTACCCGCATCCTCGGACAGCCACCACGGCTTCTCGGTATCGGCATGACGGCTGTACTGCTGCTGGGCGGTGCTGCCCGGAGCGCAGGCGGGCAGGAGATTGCCATTGCCTGCGGCGGTGGCGGCGACAGTGACTACTGTCCGCAGGCAGCGCAGGCGTGGGCGGAAAAGACCGGCCACAGTGTCAGCGTCGTCTCCACCCCCAACGGTACCACCGAGAAGCTGGCGCTGTTTCAGCAGCTGCTCAACAGCCACTCCAGCGATGTCGACGTGATGATGATCGATATCGCCTGGCCGGGACTGCTGGCGCCGCATCTGGTCGATCTCGGCGAGGCGCTGCCCGGCGTCGAGCGCGACGCCTTCTTCAGCGCCTTGATCGAGGCCAACACCGTTGATGGCCGGCTGGTGGCGCTGCCGTGGTATACCGATGCCGGGCTGCTCTACTATCGCACCGATCTGCTGGACAAATACGACCGTCCGGTGC
The DNA here is from genome assembly GCF_003633775.1 of Kushneria sinocarnis. Lineage (GTDB taxonomy): Bacteria > Pseudomonadota > Gammaproteobacteria > Pseudomonadales > Halomonadaceae > Kushneria > Kushneria sinocarnis. Next base: position 94,361 of record NZ_RBIN01000005.1, on the reverse strand, counting down.
CCGGAACATGGGCGGAAATGGCCGACACTGCTGCCCTGATCCAGCAGGGCGAGCGCGAGGCCGGGCATGACGAGCTGTGGGGCCATGTCTTTCAGGGGCGTGCCTACGAGGGGCTGACCTGCAACGCGCTGGAGTGGATCGCCGGCTACGGCGGCGGGCGCATCGTCGAGCAGGACGGCACCATCACGGTGGATAACCCGCAGGCCGCACAGGCGCTGGCCGAGGTGTCGGGCTGGATCGGCACCATCGCGCCGCGCGGCGTACTCAACTATACCGAAGAGGAGGCGCGCGGTGTCTTTCAGAGCGGTAATGCGGTCTTCATGCGCAACTGGCCCTATGTCTGGTCGCTCGCCCAGGCCGACGGTAGCCGGGTGCAGGGCAGGATCGGTATGGCGCCGCTGCCCCACGGCCCTGACGGCGAGTCGACCAGCACCCTGGGCGGCTGGAACTTCGCGGTATCGCGCTATAGCGATCACCCCGGGCTGGCGGCCGAGCTGGTGCAATACCTGACCAGTGCCGAGGTGCAGCGCCGTCATGCCCTGAGCAACGGCATGAATCCGACCCGCCCCGCGCTCTACGATGAGCCGCAGGTGGTGGCGGCCAATCCCACCATGGATGTGCTGCGTCCGGTATTGGCCAACGCCATCCCGCGGCCATCGGCGGTAACGGGCAGTCACTATGCGCGGGTCTCCAACGAGATCTTCAATACAGCGCACTCGGTGCTCTCCGGCGGGACGCAGCCCGGGCCGGCGGTCGAGTCGCTGGCGCAGCGGCTGGAGCATCTGCACCGGCGTCATTGGTGATCATCGTTCGCGAGCTTTCGCATTCACGTTCATTCGATTACGGGAACAATCATGACTCAGCAGCCGTGGTGGCGCAGTGCGGTCATCTATCAGATCTATCCGCGCAGTTTCATGGATGGCAACGGTGACGGCGTGGGAGACCTGCCGGGGATCGTGGAGCGCCTTCCCTATCTGGCGCAACTGGGTGTAGATGCCATCTGGCTGTCGCCGTTCTATCGTTCGCCGCAGGCGGATGCCGGTTACGATGTGGCCGACTATCATGATGTCGACCCACTGTTCGGCACTCTGGCCGACTTCGATGCCATGCTGAAGCAGGCGCATCTGCTGGATCTGCGGGTGATCGTCGATCTGGTGCCCAACCATACCTCGGATGAGCATGCCTGGTTCAGGGCGGCGCTGGCGTCACCCGAAGGCAGCCCCGAGCGTGCCCGCTACATCTTTCGCGAGGGGCAGGGCGCGCATGGCGAGCTGCCGCCCAACAACTGGCAGAGCGTGTTCGGCGGCCCGGCATGGACGCGCGTGCCCGGCGAGCGGCAATGGTATCTGCATCTCTTTGACAGCAAGCAGCCCGATCTCGACTGGCGCAATCCCGAAGTGCGCGATGCGTTCGACGATATCCTGCGTTTCTGGCTCGATCGTGGCGTGGATGGTTTCCGGGTCGATGTCGCCCATGGACTGATCAAGCAGCCCGAGCTGCCCGACTGGGACGGCAGCCAGGCGATGGTGGAAGGCGGCAGCATGGGGCCGATGTGGGATCAGGACGAGGTACACGAGATTTATCGCCGCTGGCATCGGATACTCGAGGAGTATACCGGTCATCGCATGATGGTAGCGGAAGCCTGGGTGAGGCCGCAGGCGCGGCTGGCGCACTATATTCGCGCCGACGAGATGCAGCAGGCGTTCAATTTCGATTACCTGCTGGCGCGCTGGGATGCCGGTGAGCTGCGCGAGGTCATCGACGACTCGCTGGCCCAGACGCAGGCCGTGGGTGCGCCGACCACCTGGGTGATGTCCAATCATGACGGGGTGCGGCATGCCTCGCGGCTGGGACTGTCACAGCCCGGCGCCCGGCCGCACGGCATCGACAGTCATGGCGAACAGCCCGATGAGGCACTGGGGCTGCGCCGCGCCCGGGCGGCCATCATGCTGACGCTGGCCCTGCCCGGTTCGGCCTACCTCTACCAGGGAGAGGAGCTGGGGCTGCCGGATCACACCACCATGGCGGCGGAGTATCGTCAGGACCCGACCTATCACCGTACCGCCGGTCGCGAGATCGGCCGTGATGGCTGCCGGGTGCCGCTGCCCTGGCAGGCGCAGGCGCCCGCCTACGGGTTCGGCAGTGATGGTATGCCCTGGCTGCCGCAGCCGGAGAGTTTCCGGCGCTACGCGGTCGATCAGCAGGAGGACGATGGTGATTCCACCCTGGCCCTCTATCGCCAGCTGCTGGCGCTGCGGCGTGAGCATGAGCTGGGCGAGGGCTCGCTGGAGTGGCTCGAGGCCCCCGGCCCGGAAGTGCTGGTGCTGCGCAACGGCGCCCTGACCGCCGTCATCAATCTCGGTCATGACCCCGTGGCCCTGCCGTCATCGGCCGGCAACGTACAGGCCTGCAGCCTGCCCGGAGCGCTGCCGAACACGGAACTGCCCGGCAACGCGGCCGTCTGGCTGGTCGGCTGACCCCACCGAGGCCGGGGTGGCGGCGGCATCATCCGCGCCGCTGCCATCCCGGGGCGGGCGCTCAGGGCGTGCTCGTTCTGAGCTGTTTCGCCAGCCACGCCCGGGTGCCGGTCTGGCCGGCGCTTTCGGCACGATCGGCCAGCTGCATCGCCAGCTCGATATCCCCTGCCTTGAGGGCGGCGCGAATCATGCGGCGATAATCCAGCTCGGACTGCTGAGTCCGAGTCGCCTCGCGCTGTCGTGACGAGGAGGCGGCCGTGGCCTGCTGCGCGGAAACCGCTGCTGCAGGGGCCGTAGAGGTCGTATTGCGCGCGCTCTGCGATGCATTGAGCGGCGTGGGGGACTGGCGACCCATCAGTGGCGCCAGCAGATTACCGTTTTCCGAAATCGGCGAGATCTCGAGGGTCACCCGGCCGGTTGCAGCATGGTCGGCCACCGGGTCGGGCAGGGCGGGTTCGGCCAGACCGCGTACCCGGGCGTAGGTCTTCTCCGGATTCTCGTAGCTGGTGCTCCCGGCGCGATCGCTGTCGCTGGTATAGAGCACGATATAGGCGGCATCGGGGCCCGGCATCACGCTGACGGCGCCGCCCAGGCGGGCATCCCGGAAACCGTTGGGGCCCTGGTAGGTGAGCTGATCGCTGCCCAGCCGGCGTACCGGCTGGAAGTTGTCATCCAGCAGCAGCAGGGTGGGGGCCACGACCTGTTCCTGCTCGATCGGGCTGCTGATCTGCAGCACGACCGGCTGCTGGCTGTCGGGCAGGGCGAAGGCGTGGAAGAAGCTCTTGCCATCACTGAAGTGGTGGGCCGGGGTGTTGGCATCGAAGGTCAGGGTCAGGCTCTGCCGGTTCTGCAGGGACTGATAGGGCAGGCTGGCCAGGCTGTCACAGCAGTCGGCCGCCCGGCTCAACGCCTGCTGGCCGGTTGCCACCGAGGGCGTCGAGGTCGTGGGCGAAGACATGGCGGCACAGCCGCTCAGCGTGATCAGCAGACCGCTGGTGAGCAGTGCAAGAGGCGCTCGTTTCATGAAGCTTTATCCCGCGCTATGGAAAGGGCCCCGAAGCGCGCTCCGGGGCCGAAGAGATGAACAGTAAACCCTGACGGACGAGGCGTCCGCGATCAGTCGCCGAACCAGACCTCGATCTGGGCGCCGAAGGTCACGCCATCACCGTCGTCGAAGTCGACGTTGGAGGGGCCATTGCCCACTGCGATGTTCTCCGAGCCGCGATCGTAATCGGTATCGCCCGGGGCGCCATCGACGTTATAGGCGTTGCCGCTCCAGTCGGCATAGGTGGCGAACAGGCGGATGGTGGGGCGCACCAGCGCACCGCGGCCGGCGGACCACTGCTGGGCTAGCGTGACCTTGGTGACGTGGTTGTTGCCGCCATTGCTGGCAGCGCTTTGCGGCTTGATGTAGTCGTAACCGAGCTCGAGTGCGGTGCTCATGATGTCGGTCCAGTAATACACCGGGCGGACACCGGCGGAGTACCACTCACGCCCGGTGTTGTCATTGAAGTTCTTGTCTTCGTAGATGACGGCATAGAGCATGTCGAGCTGATTGGGTACCAGCCAGATGTGGCCATGATCCAGCACGCGCCACATGTGGCCATCCCGGCTCTCCAGGTTGCTGACCCGGCCGACGCTGTTGTTCGGGGTCAGGATGCCATCGGTGCCGTACTGGAGGGCCAGCTTGTTGTAACCGCCGAACCAGTTGGCCTGGGTGTGCTGGATGGTGCCCAGCCAGCCCTTGTCGGCGTCATCCGGATCAATGTCCTGGCTTTCGAGCAGATCCTCCTGCCAGTCGCTCAGGTTGGCCTCGCCGTAGTCCACCCCGAGCTCCAGGGAGCCGCCCGGGTTGACCGGGATTTCGCTCCAGCGCACATCCACGGTATCGCCGGAGAGGCGTTCACCGGCATCGGGGAAACGGTCATCGGTGCTACCGCTGGCGCGGGTCCAGGCCAGGCTCAGCTTGCCGGTACCGACATCGATGTCCTCGATCCCCACGCCGGGCCCGGAGACATCCCAGTAGTAGAAGTCGTTCATGTGGATGTCGTGACGGCGGTAGAAGCGCTTGCCCGCCCACAGCGTGGCGCCGGGCAGACCGTCGATGACATTCTTGCCGGTCACGAACATCTCCCGGAGGGCGATGTTGTTGCCATCATCCTGGAGCGATTCATCATCGTTGCTCTGGGAGGTGACGTAGGCGACCCGGCTTCTGAAATCGAAGGTGGTATCCTGCTGCTGATAGACCTGCGCCCCCAGGCCGATTTCGGCGTAGGTTTCACACTCGTTGCCGAGACGATACTTGGCGGGTGCACCGGCGGCCTGGAAGCAGGTCTGCGCACCGCCGCCGGCGGTCGAGCCGATGCCCGAGCGGGCATAACCGAAGAAGTAGGGATTGATGGCGGCATGAGCGAGTGCCGGCGCCATGCAGGTGGCACCCAGCAGCCCCAGCAGCAGTGGCCGATGGAAGGTGTGGCGGTTTCTGATTTTCATTGGTGTTTCCCTTGTTTTTTAAAGGTTGTTGTCGATCCGCAATACCCGGAATTCGATGAAGGTCCTGACGACAGGAACGGCATTATCGGTTGTTCTTTTGTCCTGATGTTTTGTACTGATGGTTTATATTGATGCTGGCGGGATCATCAACCCGCTCGAAACACTTTTCCGGTTCGCAAGCCTGAAGGAAAACCGGTTTGCGCAAGGCATTGTTGTTCTTCAGGGAGACAGCACAATGCCGGCCTCGGTGCATGAGTCACCGCGGCGGGCCGGTCTGAAAGGCCAAAAAGGGTGTATCGCTTCTCTGCGTTACCGGCATCTTGTCAACCTCGACGGCAGGACAGGTCAGCAGGTTGGTAAGCCGGTTTTCAGGAGCCCTTTCAGCACCTGCCGCCATGCATGAGATGTTATCGATTGTGCGCATTGCGGCTCGGGTATGGTTACACGGTGTCCCCATTGCGCTGGCTCCATTGGTATCGTTATGAAATCCTGCCATCCCCTTGTGCGGCCATCTTTCTCGAATATGAGATATTTGTCACTTTGACAATGGTATATAGGGACCAAAGTCGAACTGGCGCTACACGAGAGCGATTTTTCCTTTCAAAACAGCTATTAATTACAGAGATTCCGGTTTGATGAATCGTCTGTCTTGTGCCGGTTCGGTCATGTTGTTCCGATGAAAATAAATACGGGCATGACGGCAACAACGGATTGAAAGGAGAGGGCGGCTATGGCCATGACAGGCAGAATGCTCAAACGGGTCGGCATCGGATTGCTTGCGCTGGGTATGATGGGCGAGGCCATGGCCCGGTCACTGTCGCCCACGCGCCTGACCGATTTCGAGCACTACACCCTGGCCCTGAGCTGGCATCCCGGCTTCTGTCATGTCGAAGGCCGGGGCAGAGCCGAATGTGCCACGGATACGCCCGATGGCCTGCTGGTACTGCATGGGCTCTGGCCCTCGCTGCCGCAGCAGTTGCGCCAGCAGGGCGTAGCGCAGAGCGAATGGTGGCAGGCGGGCTGTTATCACTTCAGTGGCGAACCCCGGGGCGGCTTCTGCCGGCTGACGCCGCTGACGCTGGAAGACAGGCTGCAGGGCCGGCTCGAACAGGCCATGCCGGGAACACGCAGCTGCCTCGAGCGGCATGAATATACCAAGCATGCCGCCTGTTTCGGCCTTTCGGCCCAGGACTATTTCTCGACCGCGCTGCAGCTGTATCGACGGATCAATGCCAGCGACTGGAGTGACTTCATGCGTCTGCGGGCGGGTACGATGGTCGCGCGCGAGACACTGCTGGCACGCTTTCGCGAGGAGTTTCGAACCGACAGCACTCGTGCGCTGAGGCTGGATTGCGAACGCCGCGAGGGGGTGGCCTGGCTGACCGGCATTGCCATCGGCATCCAGCGCCGGGCGCTCGACGCTTTCCCGCAACCGCGCTCGCTGGCGCCCCTCGAGCCCGGCAGCTGTCCGAGCCGCTTCCTGATTGCGGCACCGTCCTGAAGCCCGCGGCAGCGGCCGGCGGATTCAGGTCTGGGGCAGCCGGCGCAGCAGGCGGTCGATGCGTCGATACTGCTCGATCGGGATGATCTCGGCGTCGGCCCCGGCGATCAATTGCGACAGCCCGGCTTCATTGACAATACTGATCCCCCGGTTCCTGTCGCTGTCGTTGATCTGCCAGCCCGGAAGTACCAGTACCGCCTGCACCGGTATGGCCTCGTCTGCGTCGCGGTTGACCCGGGCCTCCAGCCAGCGGGCGGCCCGACGGGCCTCGCGCAGGGGGCGACGCTCCTCGTTGTGGGGAAACAGCAGGCGCTCCTCCTGTACCCGGACCGGACTCTCCGCAGTGGTCCAGGGAGGGCGCTGCCGGCCCTTGGTGGTGATGACGAAGAGGGCCTGACGGGTCAGTACCACATGGCCGATACTGAAACCGTCACCGGGAACGTCATGCAGCAGATCGATGTCACGATGGCCTTCCAGCGATGCCTGATGACAGACCTCATCCAGCGTATGGTGGACTTCCAGGGCACAGGAGAGGCTCAGGCGCAGATGGCTGATATGGTAGTGCAGGCGCATCAGCAGGCCGCAGGCGATCATCACCGCCAGCGTGCACAGCAGGCCGTAGAAACTCCATTCGATCCAGTCCTGGCGCGGTGCAAACAGCATTCGCCCCATGCCGTAGACAAGCGGCAGCATGACCATGATGGGCCCCAGACCGCCCACCAGAAACAGTCGGGTCTGGGCGGTATCGAGACGATCGCGCAGATGCTGACCGGGTTCGCGCAGCGGGCGTTGCGTCACGGGCGATACCAGTCGCCGGCTGAACAGGCGACGCAGTGCGATGACCACGAGTGCGGTCGCGCAGGGTGGGGCAAGAAAGATCAGGGGCAGCAGGTATTCCAGCCAGGCCATGGGCAGGTTCCACGGAAGAGAGAGCCGACGAGGGGTCATGGTAACGGCAGTGGTCCGCGGGGACCACGTCCGATCGGTGAAGAGCGGGTAACGAAGAGAGGTCAGCCAGCGTCATGAAACACCAGCCAGTCAGACCGGATGCCGGCGATGAGGACGCCGCGAGCCGCGATCGCACCCTGGCAGTGCTGGCCGAGCAGGTGCAGGGGCGGCGGCTGTGTGTATTGACCGGCGCCGGTATCAGCACCGCCAGCGGCATCCCCGACTATCGCGACGAGAGCGGGGCCTGGAAGCGCCCGCAGCCGATGAGCCATCAGAGCTACATGAGCAGCGAGTGGGCGCGTCGCCGCTACTGGGCGCGCAGCCTGGTGGGCTATCGGCTGCTTGCCGGGGCGCAGCCGGGGGCGGCCCATCGCGAGCTGGCGGAACTCGAGCGGCGCGGCCACATCGAGGGCGTGATTACCCAGAACGTTGATCGGCTGCATCAGAAGGCCGGCAGCCGCCGGGTGATCGATCTTCATGGGCGTGCCGATCTGGTGCGCTGCATGCAGTGCAATCTGCTCATAAAGCGCGATGCCCTGCATGAGCATCTCGGCGCGCTCAACCCCGACTGGGTGAACATGGAAGCCGAGGTGGCTCCCGACGGGGATGCCTATCTCGAGGAGGTGGATTTCTCACGCTTTCGGCTGGCGGCCTGTCCGCGCTGTGAAAGCGGCATTCTCAAGCCGGATGTGGTGTTCTTCGGCGATAACGTGTCCCATCCGCGCCTCGGCCGGGCAATGGGCATGCTCGAGCGGGCCGATGCCCTGCTGGTGATCGGCTCCTCGCTGATGGTGTTCTCGGGCTATCGCTTTGCCCGCCATGCCGCGAGACTCGCCATGCCCATCTTCTGTTTCAATCGCGGTCGCACCCGGGCCGATGCGCTTTTCACCCTCAAGCATGACCGGATCGACGAGGGGCTTGCCACCCTGCTGACGGTCATGCGTCCGGGCGGTTGACCGGCACCATCGGAATATCCAGCGGCTGCCCGGGGTCGTGCTCCGTCGACAGGGGCACGGTGTCGCCGTTGAGATAGCGCACCCGAGTGTTGACCCGGATGGTGGCATCCAGCGTGTAGCGGTGGTCAGTGCGCAGGGCAGCGGCGTCGTAACGAAGCTGGTAGTCGATCGGAAAGGGCCCGGGGTGGTGCAGCTCGGTGGTTGCCAGGGTGGTGTCATCGCCGCCGTGCTCGATCAGGCGTACCTCGATCGTGGCGTCGGCTGGCAGGGAGGTGGTCGTCTCGCTGGTCAGCTGCCCCGATAGCGTCTCCAGCTGCGGCTCGCCGGCGAACAGGCTGCAGCCGCCCAGTAGGCCGGAAATACACGCAAGCGCCAGCAGTGGCGCGGACTTCCGTGCTCTCATGCGTCAGCCACCTGCCAGCCGAACGGTGTAGCCGCGACGCTCGAGTTCCGATTTGAGCGTGTCGCGATGGTCGCCCTGAATCTCGAGCACGCCCTCCTTGAGCGCGCCACCGCTGCCGCAGCGCTTCTTCAGGGCCTGCAGCAGAGGCTTGAGTGCTTCTTCCCGCAGCGGTACGCCGTCAATGACGGTCACCCCCTTGCCCTTGCGGCCCGACTTTTCACGCCGGAGGCGTACGATGCCGTCCAGCCGGGCCAGCCGTTCATCCTCGACATCATGGTCAGGGAGCTGCTGTTTGCGCAGATCACCCTGTTCGGTGGAGTACACCTGACGACTCAGTTGGTCACGCAACGATGACATGATGGCTCTCCAAGGCGTTGCGATGTGATAAAAGCGGGTACAGAGGCCTGCCAGGGTGGTGCGCCATTTTCGGGCAGTACCACCATGGCCCGAACAGAACCCATTGCAACAGGGTATTCGATCCTTGCAGCCGTTTGAAATGGGGCATGATAAGAAGCCGTCGACTGCCGGATTACACGACCGGGCCCATCTTGCCGACGGTAGCCGCCGCGTCGATACCAATTATTATTCAGGGGAATCGTCTGTCATGTTTCGTTCTGCTTCAATGGCGCTGGCTGGCGCACTGCTGCTGTCGACCGGGGTGAGTGCCCAGGCGGCCGATCACTGGTCGGTGGGGGCCCAGGCCGGCACCACCGGCTTCGGCGGAAGCGTCAGCTGGCGCTTCAGTGACCATTTCGCACTGACCGCCGGTTACAGCGGCTTCAACTACGACAATCTCGATTACAGCAACGATGACGTCGATTATGACGGTGAAATCGACTCCGACATCTACAGCCTCAAGCTGGATTACTTCCCCTGGGCCGGCGGTTTCTTCCTGTCGGCCGGGGCCGTGCGTCCGGACGTTCAGCTGAAGGCCACGGGAACCTATGACGGGGCGCCGGACTCGGTCCGGTTTGGCGGCAATACCTACAGCACCGAGGATCTGGGGCGTCTTGAGGGCCGTGCCGAGCTCTCCGACAGCGTCGAACCCTATCTGGGGCTGGGCTGGCGCAACAGCAGCCGGTCGGGGCTGGGCTTCTTCGCCGAGGCCGGGGCCTTCTGGATCGATCCGGACGTGTCCCTCACGCCGCGGGGCAGTGCCACCTCCGATCCGGCTGTCCAGGCCGAGCTGCGTCGTGAAGCCGACCGGCAGGAAGACGATATCCGCGATGATCTGAACAAGTATCATATCTATCCGGTCGCCGTGATCGGGATCGAATACACCTTCTGAATCGGCCTTGCTGGCCGGCTCCGCCTCCAGAGCGCCCTTTCCGGGGCGCTTTTTTTGTTTCACGGGTGGTTGGGCTGCTTATAAATAAGATTCGATTTTTATACCCTGTAGATTCCATAATGGATTTTTCTTGAACACTCGTTAAAATAAAGCGAGGATAGTGGCGGTCGCGCTGAGCCGGCATCGCTGGCGCCCGTTGTCAGGGAGACCGCTCCCGGCGATATCCGGCGCATCAGGCGGCCCGTGCTGGATCCCGCATGCGGTGATCCAGGCGTTTTCATTTCACTTCTTGAACCATCAGGAATCCCATGAGCGCACAAACCGACAACGACACCGCATCGCGGGATCGGCTCAATCCGGTGGTCTTCTACGGCTCGGTCATCGGGATTGTTGTCTTCTCGCTGTGGACGATGATCGACACCGAGCGGGCCAACACCGTCATCAACGCCGTGCTGGGGTGGATCGCCCATACCTTCGGCTGGTACTACTTCCTCACGGTCGTCATCTATCTCGCCTTCGTGATATTCATCGGCCTCTCCCGCTTCGGCAAGATCCGGCTGGGGCCTGAACACGCCCGTCCCGACTTCAATATCTTCTCCTGGTCGGCGATGCTGTTTTCCGCCGGCATCGGGATCGGCGTGATCTTCTTTGCGCTGGCCGAACCGCTGACCCAGTTCTACAACGCGCCCGATGCGCCGGAGAATCAGGTCGCGGCTGCCCGTCATGCCATGCAGCTGACCTTCCTTCACTGGGGGCTCTCGGGCTGGGGGATCTATACCCTGGTGGGGATGTCGCTGGCCTTCTTCAGCTATCGGCATAACCTGCCGCTGACCATCAGCAGCGCGCTGTATCCCATCTTCGGCAAACGCATCTACGGGCCCATCGGCCATGCGGTCGATATTGCCGCGGTGCTGGGCACCGTCTTCGGGATCGCCGCCAGCCTCGGCATCGGGGTGATTCAGCTCAACTATGGGCTGAACTTCATGTTCGGCATTACCGAGAGTGCCTGGACCCAGACCATTCTGGTGCTGATGATCGTCGTCTTTGCCACCATTTCCGCCGTTACCGGGGTGGAAAAGGGCATCCGGCGTCTCTCCGAGTTCAATATCCTGCTGGCGGTAGCGCTTCTGCTGTTCGTGCTGTTTGCCGGCAAGACGATCTTTTTGCTCAATGCGCTGGTGATGAACGTCGGTGACTATCTGGCCGGTTTTGTCGCCATGTCGTTCGATACCTACGCCTTCGATCCGCCCACCAGCTGGCTCAATGCCTGGACGCTGTTCTTCTGGGCGTGGTGGATTGCCTGGGGGCCGTTCGTGGGGCTGTTCCTGGCGCGCATCTCGCGCGGGCGCACCATTCGTACCTTCGTGGCCGGTACCCTGACCCTGCCGATCGCCTTCATGATGATCTGGATGTCGCTGCTGGGTAACAGCGCCATCGACATGGCCATGAATGGCGCGACCGATTTCGGTCAGCAGGTCATGGAGACGCCGCCAGCCGGTATCTATCTGTTCCTGCAGGAGTATCCGTTCCCGATCGTGACCACCATTGCAGTCAGTATCCTGGCGATCGTGTTCTTCGTGACCTCGGGGGATTCCGGCGCGCTGGTACTGTCGAACTTCACCTCGATCCTGAAGAACGTCAACAGTGACGCACCGATCTGGATGCGCATCCTGTGGTCGGCCGTGATCGGCGTACTGACCCTGGCGCTGCTGCTGGCCGGCGGCCTCTCCGCCCTGCAGAGTGCGGTGGTGATCACCGGGCTGCCCTTCTCGGTGGTGCTGTTCTTCATGATTGCGGGGCTCTACAAGGCGCTCAAGGTCGAGGCCTTCAAGGAGGACAGCCATCGTCTCAGCCTGGCCGGTCATCTTTCCGGCCGGACCGGCGGCGGCAGCGAGCGCGGCAGCAATCGCAGCTGGCAGCAGCGGCTCAAGCGCGCCATGAGCTTCCCCGATCTCAAGCAGTCGAAACGCTTTCTCGCGGAGACGGTGCAACCGGCGATGGAGTCGGTCAGCCAGGAGATCGAGGCGCAGGGGGTACAGGTCGAGATCAATCAGGGCATCCAGAACGAGTCGCACTACATCTCGCTCAACGTGCAGCTCGACGAGGAGCAGAACTTCACCTACCAGGTGTGGACCTGCCGCTACGGAACGCCCTCGTTTGCGATGCGCACGCCCCATGCCTCATCGCAGTACTACCGGCTCGAGGTGCATCTGCTCGAGGGCAGCCAGGGGTATGATCTGATGGGCTACAGCCGCGAACAGGTGATCGAGGACATTCTCGATCAGTACGAGCGGCACCTGCACTTTCTGCATCTCAACCGGCAGGAGCCCGGTAGCGTCAACATGCCGGACAGTCCCGAGCAGCCCCCTGCCTGAGACACTTGAGCAGCGAACGTTGCTGAGACGGAAACCCCGGTCGCAATACGCGACCGGGGTTTTTCGTGGTCATGGCGCTGTGATCATGGATCCGGGGTCATGAAAGGGCGCGACGGCCGTTACATAGGCGGCACCGTGCCGTCCAGACCGACAATGACTACCTTCGCCGGGATGGGTGACTGGTTCATGTCACCGGCAACAAAGACGGCCTGGCCGGTGGAGAGATCCTCCATGGTGGCCTGCTGTGCCTTCACGGTAGGCACATTGCGCGGCACGCGAATCTGCTTGCTGCCGTCGCCGTAATCCACCGTCAGCGTCATCGTGCCGTTGCTGCTGTCGGTGCCGCTGACGGTGCCATTGGTCATGGTGGAACCGCCGCTGGCGCCCCCCAGCTTTTTGCTGCCGCCGGTATCGGTCACGGTGCCGTTGGTCATGGAGGAGTTACCCCCGGCGCCTCCCAGCTTTTCGCCATCTTCGCTACCGGTCACGGTGCCATTGGTCATGGTGGAACTGCTGCCGGCCCCGCCCAGCCGGTCGCCGGCGTTGCTGCCGGCAGAGGCGCCGCGTGGCATGTCCCAGGGGTAGTTGCCCAGTCCGGTGCCCTTCATCGATTCGGGGAAGATCACCATTTCCAGCGCCCGCGAGGCCTGGCCATCGTTGCCGGGCACATTGGCCGTGCCGATGAAGGTGCCCTCGCTGATCTCGTCGAGGCTGGCGCGTCTGACGGCGGAGAAGCGCGTGCTGTCGCTGACCGCGATGCGGTGGGTTTCACCATTTTGGTTGCTGCGTACGGTAAAGCCGTCATCCGAGATTTCGGTGATGGTGCCGCGCAGATTGCTGGGCGTCTGGGCCTGGTCGTCGGCGGCCAGCGCCGTTCCGGCCGAGAGTGCCCCCGCCAGGGCGACGGCAGAGGCGAGCAGGGTAGTGCGAAAGGCAGTGCCAGTCATATCGTGCAGTCCGTTTTCAGTGGATGAAGGCTGACGCCTCCGGGTTTGCCGGTTGGCGCTTGAATCCCCTTCAGTTCAGCCTGGCGCAGGCGTTTGTCAACGCGGATCCCCGGGGCATCGACCAAAGCCGCAGCGTCAGACGCCGGCGTACCAGGTGTAGCCGCGATCCTCCCAGTAGCCGCCCCGGCCGCCCTGGATGTCGTCGAGATGTTCGACCAGCGTGATGCCGCGCAGATACTTGGCCATCTTGTAGCCCAGCTGGCGCTCCACCCGCAGTCGCAGCGGCGCGCCGTTGGCAACGGGCACCGTCTCGCCGTTGAGTGAATGGGCCAGAATGGTCTGGGGGTGGCGGGCAGCGACCATGTCGAGGCTCTCGTAATAGAAGTCGCGGCCATTGAGCTGATCCATGCAGTGAAAGACCACATAGCGGGCCTCGGGGCGTACGCCGGCACGCTGGAGCACATCCTCCAGCACCGGGCCGCTCCACTGGCCGATGACACTCCAGCCCTCGACGCAGTCGTGGCGGGTGATCTGGGTACGGGCCGGCATGCTGCGCAGCTCAGTCAGGCTCAGGCTCAGCGGCTGCGCCACCAGTCCGTCGATGTCGAGGCGCCAGTCGGCAAAGTCACTGGCGAGATGGCGCTGATAGAGCCCGGTCTGCGGGTTGGTGGAGCCATTGGGCCGAAAGACCGGCGAGATCATCGAGGCGGGATACTCGGGGGCCAGGGCGTCGCTCCCCGCCAGCAGCCGCTGGGTTTTCATGTTGAGGGCCTGACCGCTCTCGAGCAGTCGGGTCATCGTCTCGCTCTGCGACAGCCGGTCACAGCCGCCCAGGGTAACCGCAGCGGCCCCCAGCGCCGCGCGCTGCAGCAGCATGCGCCGACTCAGGCGGCGATCATCGCGATCACTCATGGGGCACCTCCGGATGGCCGTCGGTTCGACGCGACCCGTGCCGCTCCGGCGCCCGTCCGGTGATCATGCCCCGCAGCTGGCGCAGCGGGTGGGTAAGCAGTACCAGCAGTACATGCACGATGACAAACAGCACCAGCGAGCCGGCGATGATGAAATGCAGCGAGCGGGCGCTCTGACGCCCCCCGAACAGATCCAGCAGCCAGGGGGCAGCTGCATTGACGGTGGGCGACATGCACAGGCCGGTCACGATCATCAGCGGCAGGGCCGCGAAGATGACGCCGGCGTAGCTGAGCTTCTGCAGGCTGTTGTACTTGCCCGCATGATCGTGAAAGCGGAATTTCAGATGATTGAGCATGTCGCGGCCGAGCCCCCGCCACTCGCGGCCGGCGGGCCACAGATCCCGTCGCAGGTGCCCGCTGATCACGGCATGGAGCACGAAGAGCGCGCCGCTGACGGCAAACAGCCAGCCGAAGAAGAAGTGCCACAGCCGCCCCATGGAGAGAAACTGATGGCTCGGCAGGGTGGCCCAGGCAGGAAAGCCGCGCACCGTCTGCTGGCCATTGATGCTGGAGTAGCCCAGCACGCCGGTGGTCTCGAACTGCCAGGGGCCGAGCGCCGTCACCCCTTCGATTGCGCCATCGGATGCGCGGATGGCGTACATCTCAAGCCAGGGATCGTCGAAATTGGAAACGCTGCCCCAGTAGAGCGCCGGATGGGCATTGAAGATCTGCAGCCCGCTCATCAGCAGCACGACCAGACACCACAGGTTGAACCAGTGCCAGAGGCGGACCGGCAGGGCGTGGCGTCTGACCGGGCGGGAGGAAGGCGGGGCGGTACTGGCTGCACGCATGCCGGCACTCACATGAAATGAAAGACATCCCCGAGTGTAGTCCAGCACATCCCGAACGGGGCCCGCCCGCCGGCCCCCTTTTCGTCGAAGGTATCGCGGCTTGCGGGCCGCGACCCCGCTCACACCGTCACGATGATCTTGCCGATCTGGCTGTTGGATTCCATGTAGCGATGGGCCTCGGCCATCTCCTCGAGCGGGAAGCTGCGGGCGATGATTGGCGCAAGCTGACCGCTGGCCAGACCCGCGTGGATGAAATCGCGTGCGCGCTGCATCCGCTGCGGATCGCCGGTGACCTCGAACAGCTGATAGCCGCGAATGGTCAGATCCTTGCCCAGCAGCTCCATGACCGGAATGGTCAGGTCATCGGTTTCCAGGGCGCCGTACTGGAAGAAGAAGCCACCGAATTTCAGCGTCTTCAGGATATTGCGGACTTTCCGGCCGCCGACCGGATCGAAGGCCACCCGGGCGCCCTCTCCGGCAGTAATGCGCTCGACCGCCTCGATCAGATCCTGTTCCTCGGTTGCGATGACGTGCTGCGCTCCGGCATCGAGCAGGGCCTGACGCTTGCTGTCGGTGCGTGTCAGGGCCACCGGAATGGCGCCGATCTGATTGGCGATCTGGATGGCCGCCAGCCCCACACTGCTGGACGCCGCCCGGATCAGTACCGTGTCGCCCGGCTGCAGGTCGGCAATATCGATCAGCGCGCCATAGGCCGTGGTATACATCATCCAGGCGGCAGCGGCCTGCTCGAAGGAGAGGTTGGCCGGGTGTCTGACCACGGCGTGCACCGGGGCGTTGACGAGTTCGCCATGCACGCCGTAATCGGCAAACGAGAAGGCCGGAATGACACTGACGGCATCGCCGATGGCAAATTCGCTGACGCCTTCCCCCACGGCTTCAACGGTGCCGGCCGCTTCATAACCGATCACGGCAGGGAATTCCGGCTGTACCAGATACTGGCCGGTGCGGTACATGACCTCGGCCCGGTTGATGCCGAGGGCCCGGGGTCGGATCTGCACCTCCCCGGGCCCGGGGGGCGCGACGCTCACCTCCTCGAGGCGAAGAACGTCGGGACCGCCCAGTTCGTGAAAGCGAACGATACGTGACATGTGTGTGCCTTCCTGTAGTCCGTTAGCCCGCTAACAGCATGGCGGCCGGATGTCATCCCGTCAATGTGTTCGCGGCGTCACTCGTCGGCCTCCGGCCACAGCGCCATCTGCTGCCCCGGCGGGGCGAAGCGCGAGCAGTCCAGGGCGTGCTCCTGGCGGCGCCGGTTGAGGCCGAGCCTTCGAATGGCAAGACGGAAACGCTGGGCCAGCAGGTCGGCGAAGGGCCCGTTACCGCGCAGGCGGTGGCCGAAACGGCTGTCGTAGTCACGCCCGCCGCGGGACTGGCGGATCAGGCTCATGACATGGCCGGCCCGCTCGGGGAAGTGCTCGGCGAGCCAGCTTTCGAACAGCGGGCGTACCTCATGGGGCAGGCGCAGAAAGGTATAGCCGGCACTGGTGGCACCGGCGTTGCGGCCGGCTTCGAGCAGGCGTTCCAGCTCCATGTCGTTGATCATCGGGATCATCGGCGCGGTGATGATGCCGACCGGTATGCCGTGTGCGCTGAGCGTCTCGATGATGCGCAGCCGCCCCTGCGGTGAGGCCGCCCGGGGTTCCATCAGGCGCTTGAGCTCGCGATCCAGGGTGGTAAAGCTGATGAATACCCGCACCAGGCGCTGCTCGGCAAGCCGACCGAGCAGATCGAGATCGCGCAGTACCAGCGTGCTGCGGGTGGTGAGGGTCGCCGGGTGGCGGTGGGCGAGCAGCACCTCCAGCACGCCCCGGGTCAGCCGGTGTTCGCGCTCGATCGGCTGGTAGGGGTCGGTATTGGCCCCGATGGCGATCGGCTGACACTGATAGCCGGGCTGCTGCAGTTCGCGAGCGAGCTGTTCGGCCAGGTTGGTACGCGCGATCAGCCGGGTTTCGAAGTCGAGTCCCGGCGAGAAGTCCCAGTACGCATGGCTGGGGCGGGCAAAGCAGTAGATGCAGCCGTGCTCGCAGCCGCGATAGGGGTTGAGTGAACGCGCGAAGGGAATGTCCGGTGAGTCGTTGCGCGAGATTGCCGAGCGGCTCTGTTCGCAGCGCACCTCGGTGGCGCGGGTCGGCTCGCTCTCCTCCTGCCACCAGCCATCGTCGACGGCATCGATCCGGATGCGTTCGAAACGGTGGTGCGGATTGTGACTGGCACCCCGGCCACGAAGGGATGAAGCGGACATGACGACGCTCCCGATAACTGTATTTGCATACAGTATACTGGGCGCGTCGGGTTGACCAGTCCGGCGCCGGTTACAGGCTGTAGGCCACCCATCTGGGCTGATCGGCATGCCGTTCGAGGCTGGTCAGTCGACTCAGCTCACTGGTATAGAGCGTGACAAAACCACCCGCGCCCAGACGCGTCGCCAGGGCGCGCGCCAGATACGGGGCATGCCGGCGAGCCTGCTCGTCATCGTTGAAGTAGTGCGCAAGCCAGGTCACCGCAAAGCGCTCGGCGTCACGGGCGTTGGCGGTATCCTCGAGCAGGTCGTCACGCAGCGCAAGCGACACCGGCGTGGCAGCCGCGCCGCTGAATTCCGCCAGACACAGGCAGCGACCGCCGGAGCGCACGGCGTGATAGCGGAGCGCTTCGCTCCGGCGGGGCGCCGGGGCCCGCTGCGGACGCTCGGCAGAGGCGTCGGTGAACGAGGAGAGCAGCGTCGCGGTATAGCGCGACAGCCGGGGCATGAAAGTGGCCAGTGACATGAGCGGTAACCTCCTGACGGGAACGCCATCTACGACCTTGGTCGATATAGACCAAAGTCTAACCCTGTTCCGTCGGGATGTGAAGCGCCAGGGCCTGCGGCCTCCTCTCAGCCGGGCCAGCGGGTGGCATCGATCTCGATCAGCCAGGGGGCATCCTGGCGTTCGGCCGCGGTCGACAGCGTGGCGGCCAGCTCTCCGGGCGTGGCGAGCTGCTGCCAGTGGCAGCCGAAACCGGCGGCAATCGCCGCGAAGTCCGGTGCCACGGGATCGACCCCCAGACGCGGGACATCGGCCGCGTCCATGGCGTGGCGAATCTCTTCGTAACCGGCGTTGTGCCAGACAATCACGATCAGCGGGAGGTGTTCATCCCGGGCGGTGGCGAGCTCGGCGAGGGTGAACATCAGCCCGCCATCGCCGACCAGGGCCACCACCGGCGGCGGCGCACCGTCGGGCTGGCGGGGTGCACCGAGCGCGGCGCCGATGGCGGCCGGCAGGGCGTAGCCGAGGGCGCCGTAGCCGGTCGAGGCATTGAACCAGCGTCGCACCTGCCCGCGCCGGGCGAGATGGTTACCGGCATAGACCGGGGCCGTGGAATCACCCACCACGATGGCTTCCGGCAGCAGCCGATCCAGCATCTCGAACAGCGGCACGAAGGGCGCCATGTCGGCCCGTTCGGCCAGCGCCAGCTGCCCGTGCAGGGAGGCGACCGTAGCGGCGCCGGCGTGGTGACCCTGTTCGAGCCGGGGCAGCAGGGCGCGCAGGGCACCGCCGGCCTCGGCCACCATCGCCAGGGCCGGGCGATGGCTGGTGCTCAGGGCCTCGGCGTCGATATCGACGCGGATCAGCCGGCCGGTGAGCCGAAAGCCCTCATCGAAGGTCACGTCGTAATCGGTTTCGCCGAGCTCGGTGCCGATCGCCAGAATGACATCGGCACGGGCGGCATGCTCGCGCACCGCCGGCCAGGTGGCATTGGCACCCAGATCGAGGGGATGCGCGCGGCCCAGCAGGCCGCGCGCGTTGATGGTGGTGAGGGTCGGGGCATCAAGCCGCTCGGCCAGCCGCCGCGCCGTGTCGGGATCGTGGAGGGCACCGCCGCCCAGTAGCAGCAGCGGCCGGTCGGCCGCGTTGAGCCACTGTGCGGCCTGCTCGATGGCGGCCGGATCGGCGCCCGGCGGATGAAAAACCGGCAGCGGCCCGGCAGCGGGCAGCGGGCACTCGGCGGCGAACAGGTCGCGGGGAATCTCGATATGCACCGGCCGCGGCCGGCAGGTGGCGAACACGGCGAAGGCACGATCGAGCACGGCGGGCAGGTTGGCCGGCTCCAGCAGGGTATGGCTGAAGGCGCACAGCCCGCTCATGCTCTGCTGCTGCGAGGGCAGCTCGTGCAGGCGCCCCTCCTGCATGCCGAGTTCACGCCGCCGGTTGACGCTGGAGATCACCAGCATCGGGACGCTGTCGGCATAAGCCTGGGCCATGGCGGTGGCGATGTTGGTCATCCCCGGTCCGGTGATGATGAAACAGGCGGCCGGCCGCCCGCTGGCGCGGGCATGGCCGTCGGCCATGAAGCCGGCCCCCTGCTCGTGGCGCGGGGTGACGTGACGCAGCCGGCTGCCTGCCAGGCCGCGATAGAGCTCGATGGTATGGACGCCGGGAATGCCGAACACGGTCTCGAGGCCGCGCGCCTCGAGGGCCGTGACCAGCCAGTGGGCGAGGGTGGTCATGTCAGGCCCCTCCCGTGCGGCTGGCGGTCGCTGGCGTGGCATGCGACTGCGGGCGCAGCAGGCTGCCGGCCACGAATACCAGCAGGCTGGCGATCAGACCGGCATAGATCGGCGAGTTGGCCAGCAGGCCGTCCTTGAGCATGAAGACTACCACCGCCAGCGTGCCGGCGATCATGGCGCCGATGGCGCCGGCGTTGGAGGCCCGCTTCCAGAACATGGCGCCGATGATCGGTACCAGCATGCCGCCGACCAGCAGGTTGTAGGCGATGGTCAGGGCGCCGATGACATCATCCACCAGCAGCGACAGCAGGATGGTCACCACGCCGATCGCCAGGGTGCAGAGCCGATGGCTGGCAAGCCGCTCGACCGGCCGGCCGCCGTTGACGGCCGGCAGCAGATCGCGGGTCAGCAGCGTCGAGGCCGCCAGCGTGCCAGCGCTGGAGGTCGACATCATCGCCGCCATGGCCGCGGCAATGATCAGTCCGCGGACACCGTCGGGCAGTGCCAGCTGGGCCACCGCAGCGAAGGCGTTGTTGGCGTCGTCGAGATTCGGCAGCAGCACGCTGGCGGCAACCCCCACCAGTGCGCCGAGCACGCCATAGGCGATACAGTAGAGCCCGGCGGCCGTGCCGGCCACCCGGGCCACCCCGCTCGAGCGGGCTGTAAAGACCCGCTGCCAGATGTCCTGGCCGATGAGAATGCCGAGAAAATAGATCACGAAGTAGGTGATGATGGTGTTCCAGCCGATGCCGGTCAGCGAGAAGTGCCCCGGCTCGGCCTTTGCCATCAGCGCCGACCAGCCGCCGGCATAGTGCACCGTCAGTGGCAGCATCAGTGCCACCATGCCCACTGTCATCACCAGAAACTGGATGATGTCGGTCAGCGTCAGCGACCACATGCCGCCGATGGTGGAGTAGATCACCACGATGGTGCCGCCGATCAGAATGCCCACCCAGGAGGGCACCGAGAACAGTACCGTCACCAGGGTGCCGATGGCGATGGTCGAGGTGACGGCGATCATCAGGTCATAGGCGAGCATGACCGCCGAGCTGACCGTCTTCGCCGCCGGGGTATAGCGCCGCTCCAGCAGCTGGGTGACGGTATAGAGCTTCAGCTTCGCCAGTGGTCTGGCCAGCGCCAGACTGAGCACGATCAGTCCCAGACCGAGCGCGGCGCACAGCCACATGCCCGACAGCCCGTAGGTGTAGCCGAGCTTGACGGTACCCACGGTGGAGGCCCCGCCGAGTACCACCGCCGAGAGGGTGCCGATATAGAGCCCCGGCCCCAGCCGGCGGCCGGCGACCAGATAATCCTCCTGGTTGGTAGCGCGTTTCATGCCCCACCAGCCCAGGCAGAGCATGCCCAGCGCATAAAGGGCGATTACCAGCAGATCGAGCCACATGAGTGCTATCTCCTTCCGCCCCCGGGGGCGGGTGATTGTTGTTGTCCGTCAGGCAGGGCGGCATGATGGCCGGGCCACTGCCTCCCGGCGGTCATTCAGGAACACCATTGCCGGTGCTGATCGGCAATCAGCGTCAGGGCGGCCTGCCAGGCGAGCCTGTTGATTTCAGCCTCGCTGTCGCTGTCAAACTGCGCTGCGGTATGCTGCCTTGTCGCTTCGTCGGGATAATGCAGCGGCCGGCCTCCGGACAGTGCCTGGATCTGCGCCTGGCAGGCGCGTTCGAGGAAGTAGATGTCCATGAAGGCCTCGGGGACATCCCGCCCGCCGACCAGCAGACCGTGATTGCGCAGGATCATGGCGCGATGCCGGCCCAGATCGGCAACCAGGCGTTCCCGTTCGGCGAGGTCCAGGGCGATGCCCTCATACTCGTGATAGGCGAGATGGCCGTAAAACCTGAGCGCATGCTGGGTAATGGGCAGCAGTCCCTCCTGCTGTGCCGCGACTGCCATGCCGGCTGCCGTATGGGTATGAATGACACAGCTGAGCTCCGGGCGTGCCATGTGCACTGCCGAATGGATGACAAAGCCTGCCGTATTGACGTGCCCCTCGGGGTTGAGACGATCCACGACGCTGCCCTTGTGATCGATGCGTACCAGGTCAGAGGCGCGCATGCATTCGAAGGGGATGCCGTAGTGGTTGATCAGGAAATGATCCTGCCCATCGGGAATCCGCAGGGTCAGATGGGTATCGATCAGATCGGTCATGCGGTAGTACGCGATCAGCCGATAGAGCGCGGCAAGTTCGCAGCGCGCCTGCCACTCGATGTCATCGATCTGCCCGGCATATTCTGCAGGCAGCGGGGCATGGGCGAGTGTGGTCATGAGGAACTCCTGTCCGAATTCGGCCGGGCCTTGCCCGTATTGTTGTCATTGAGTTCGGCAATGCCGCGGGCTGGCATCAGCGATAGCGCACGCCAGGCAGCACGCAGAGCATCTCGAACAGCAGGTTGGCGGCGACGACCGCGGTCTGGCCGTGGGCATCATAGGGCGGGGAGACCTCGACCAGATCGCAGCCGACCAGGTCCAGCCCGCGCAGCCCGCGAATGATCTCCAGTGCCTGGGGGATGGTCAGGCCGCCGATCTCTACCGTGCCGGTGCCCGGGGCGTAGGCCGGATCGAGGCTGTCGATGTCGTAGCTGAGATAGACCGGGCCACCGCCGACCTTCTCCCGGATGTCCGCCATCAGCGGTGTCAGCGATTGGTGCCAGCACTCCTCGGCCGGCACCACGCGAAAGCCCTGCTCGCGTCCCCAGTCGAACTCCTCGGGCGAGTAGCCGGTGCCGCGCAGGCCGATCTGGGCCACCCGGTTCGTATCCAGCAGCCCCTCTTCGACGGCACGCCGGAACGGGGTGCCGTGGGCAATCTGTTCGCCGAACATGTGCTCGTTGATGTCGGCATGGGCATCGACGTGCACCAGCCCCACCGGGCCGTGTCGCTTCGCCATCGCCCGCAGGATCGGCAGGGTGAGGGTGTGATCGCCGCCGAGCGTCAGCGGCAGGGTGCCGTGGCCGAGCAGCTCATCATAAAAGCGCTCGATGATGCCGACACTCTTCTTGAGATCGAAGGTATTGATCGGGACATCGCCGATATCGGCGACCTGCAGGCTCTCGAAGGGGGCTGCCCGGGTGGCCATGTTGAACGGGCGCAGCATGCGCGACTCATCCCGGATCTGACGGGGACCGAAGCGGGTGCCGGGGCGGTTGGAGGTCCCGATGTCCATGGGAATGCCGACGAAGGCGGCATCGAGCCCGGCCGCGCTCTCCTGGGTCGGCAGGCGCATCATGGTGGCAGGGCCGCCGAATCGGGGCATCGCGTTGCCGCCCAGCGGCTGATTGAAATCTCGGGTTGTCATTGTCGAACTCTCCACGATGAGCACGGCAACTTACCGAGCAGGAAATGTGCCAACTGCGATGTCATGGCAGATCAATGACTTGCCGACCGGCGTGATACAGCGCTGTATCGGTGGCGGCCAAACTGTGATTCAGTGATGCATGAGTGATACAGAACTGAATCGATCCAACCGCGATGCCCGGGAGGCGATCGCCATGACGGCTCATCCACACCGGCTGACGCCGGCGACCGAGCACATCGACAGCGCCCTGCTGACCACGCTGCTGGCCACCACCCATGACCATCTGCTGATTACCGATGGCGAGGGTCGCATCCTGCGGGCCAGCCCCAGCTGCGGGGCGGTCTATGGCCTGACGGTCGAGGCCCTGTGCGAGACCACGGTGGCCGAGCTCGAGCGCCGGGGTGTGCTCGCCCCTTCGGTGACGCTGCGGGTGCTCGCGACCCGCTGCCCGCAGCGGGTGATGCAGACCACCCCCACCGGGCGGCAGGTACTGGCCGAGGCGCATCCGGTGTTCATCGGCGATGAGCTGGTACGCATCATCAGCCGGTCGCGGGATACCACCGACCTGCGCCATCTGCAGGAGGAGTATGTGCAGCTGACCCGGCACCTGAGCGCTCAGCTCAGGCACTCCGGCGACACCGCCGACGAGGCGGACCCGGGCTTCGAGGCGCACAGCCGGGCGATGCAGGAGGTGCGCGGCCTGCTGCGCCGGGTCGCCGATACCGATGCCACGGTACTGCTGCTGGGGGAGTCCGGGGTCGGCAAGACCCTGCTGGCCCGCCAGCTGCATCGCTGGAGCAGCCGGCGTGACGGCCCCTTCATCGATATCAACTGCGGGGCGATTCCCGAGGGGCTGTTCGAGGCGGAGATGTTCGGCTCGATGCCGGGGGCCTTCAGCGGTGCGCCGCCGCGCGGCCGGCCGGGGCTGCTGGAGCAGGCCGAGGGTGGCACCCTGTTGCTCGACGAGATCGGGGAACTGCCGCTGGGGGACACCCAGCCGCGCCGGCTCGATTTTCGTCTGATCGTCGCCACTCATCAGGATCTGGCCAGCCGGGTCGAGGCGGGCAGCTTCCGGCTCGATCTGTTCTACCGGCTCAACGTGGTGCCGGTGTCGATTCCGCCGCTGCGCGAGCGCCGCGAGGAGATTCCGGCACTGGTGGAGCGCCACATGAGCCGGCTCGGCGAGCGCTACGGGGAGACCCGGGTGGTCGACGAGTCGCTGTGGGGGTATCTGATGGGCCATGACTGGCCGGGCAATGTGCGTGAGCTGGAGAACTTCCTCGAGCGTCGGTGGCTGGCCGGCAGTGACACGCCGGGCCGAATCGGGGAAACCGGCACGGCTGCGCCCGCGGATGACACTGTCTCGGGGGCGGAGCCGATGCCGCCCACCCTGGCCGAGGCGCTGGCGCGCACCGAGCGGGCGTGTCTGGAGCAGGCCGCCCGTGACGCCGGGAGCACCTATGAAGTGGCGCGTCGGCTGGGCATCAGCCAGCCCGGTGCGGTGCGCAAGCTGAGAAAACACGGTATAAAGCTGACCGGACATCACGCATGAGCATCGGGGAGGGCGGGAGCATGGGAACGAGGCGCAACCGGCGCACCGGCAGGGTCGTGATCACGGCGGCGCTGCTGCTGGCGCTGGCGGGCTGTCAGAGCGTGCAGCGTCAGATCGGCGAGTGGCTGCCGGGCGAGGAGAAACCTGCCGGTCCGGTGGTCAGGCGTCAGGTGCCGTTTCCGGCCGAGACCTACGCCGCGCTGCCGAAAAGCGGGACCGCCGCGGTCATGGGGCGGCTGTTCTATCAGCGTCCCGAAGGGGGCACCGTATACGGCGATCATGAGCAGGTCTCGATTGCCCCGGTCACCGAGTACTCCGCCGAAGCGGCCAGTGAGGCGCTGGCCGGTCGCCGGGTCGAGCCCGCCGACCCGCGCGCACGGGCCCATACCCATACGACGACCACCGACAGTCGCGGCTATTTCAGCGCCAGCGGTATTCCGGCCGGGGAGTTTTATGTTGCCGGTACGGTCGCGCTGCCGGATGGGGGCCGCAGTCCCTTCATTCTCAAGCAGATCAGGGTGGGCGAGGGGAGTACGGTCGAGGTGGAGCTGAGCCGCTGATAGTGGTGATGCCATGAAAAAACGGGCGCCTGGTGGCGCCCGTTTGCTGTTACCGGTAAATCGAGTCCGGTTCAGCTCTTTCTCGACAGCGTGTTCAGCGCATCGTTGAGAATCCGGCTCGGCCGCATTGCCTGGCTGGCCAGCTCATGATCGGGATGATAGTACCCCTGGATCTCCACCGACTGACCCTGCACGCCGTTGAGCTCCTCGACGATGGCGGCTTCGTTGTCGCTCAGCGTCTGTGCCAGCTCACCGAACAGCGACTTGAGCTCGCTGTCCTCATCCTGCTCGGCCAGCGCCTGCGCCCAGTAGAGCGCGAGATAGAAGTGGCTGCCGCGGTTGTCGAGCTCGCCAACCTTGCGTTTGGGCGACTTGTCGCTGGCGAGGAATGCGCTGTTGGCCTGATCCAGCGTGGTCGCCAGAATGCGTGCGCGGGCATTGTCGAAGGTCTTGCCGAGATGCTCCAGCGAGGCTGCCAGCGCGAGGAATTCGCCCAGCGAGTCCCAGCGCAGGTGGTTCTCGTCGAGCAGCTGCTGGACGTGCTTCGGCGCGCTGCCGCCGGCACCGGTCTCGAACAGCCCGCCGCCATTCATCAGCGGCACGATGGAGAGCATCTTGGCGCTGGTGCCGAGCTCCATGATCGGGAACAGGTCGGTCAGGTAGTCGCGCAGCACGTTGCCGGTCACCGAGATGGTGTCCTCGCCGCGGCGGGTACGGGCCAGCGTCTCCCGCATCGCCTCGTTCGGCGCCATGATGCGGATGTCCAGGCCACTGGTGTCATGCTCCTTCAGATAGCGCTCGACCTTGCCGATCAGCTGCGCATCGTGGGCGCGCTCGCGATCGAGCCAGAAGATGGCCGGGGTGGCGCTGTCGCGGGCACGGTTGACCGCCAGCTTGACCCAGTCCTGAATCGCCGCGTCCTTCGTCTGGCACATGCGCCAGATGTCGCCGCGTTCCACCTCGTGTTCGAACAGCAGCTGACCATTGGCGTCGGTCACACGCATGGTGCCATCGCTCGGGATGTGGAAGGTCTTGTCGTGAGAGCCATACTCTTCGGCCTTCTGTGCCATCAGCCCGACGTTGGGGACGCTGCCCATGGTGGTGGGGTCGAAGGCGCCGTTGGCCCTGCAGTCCTCGATCACGGTCTGATAGATGCCGGCATAGCAGCGATCCGGGATTACCGCCTTGGCATCGTGGCGAGCGTCGTCGGCGCCCCACATCTGCCCGGAGTCACGGATCATCGCCGGCATCGAGGCGTCGATGATGACGTCGCTGGGCACGTGCAGGTTGGTGATGCCCTTGTGGGAATCGACCATCGCCAGCGGCGGACGCTCCTTGTAGAGCGCGTCGATATCGGACTTGATCTCCTCCTGCTGCTCCTGCGGCAGCGAGCCGATCACCGAATAGAGCTCACCGACGCCGCTGTTGGGGTCGAAGCCGAGCGTCTTCAGGGTGTCTTCGTGCTTCTCCAGCACCTCCCGGTAGAACTCGCTGACCACGGTGCCGAAGATGATCGGGTCGGAGACCTTCATCATGGTCGCCTTGAGGTGCAGCGAGAACAGGATGTTCTGCTCCCGGGCGTCCCTGATCTCGCCACCGATGAACTTGCGCAGCTGGCGCTCGCTCATGCGGGCACCATCGATCACTTCGCCCTCGGTCACGGCCACTTCCTTGAGCAGGGTGGTGGTGCCGTCCTTCGTGGCCAGCTCGATCTTCACCGCGCCGGGGCGGTCGATCACCGCGGACTGCTCGCTGCCGTAGAAGTCGCCTTCGCTCATGTGGGCGACATGCGACTTCGAATCGCTCGACCACTGCCCCATGCGGTGCGGATACTTCTTCGCATAGTTCTTGACCGACTGCGGCGCGCGGCGGTCGGAGTTGCCCTCGCGCAGCACCGGATTGACCGCACTGCCCTTGACCCGGTCATAGCGGGCGCGCACTTCCTTCTCGGCGTCGCCGGCCGGCTCTTCCGGATAGTCCGGCAGGTTGTAGCCCTGTCCCTGCAGCTCCCGGATGGCGGCCTTGAGCTGGGGGACCGAGGCGCTGATGTTGGGCAGCTTGATGATGTTGGCCTCGGGCTGCTGGGTCATTTCCCCCAGCTCGGCGAGATGATCGGCGATCTGCTGATCGCTGCTCAGGTAGTCCGGAAACTGGGCGATGATCCGGCCGGCCAGCGAGATATCCCGCGTTTCCACGGTGATTCCGGCCGAGTCGGTAAAGGCGTCGATGATCGGCAGCAGGGAGTGGGTGGCCAGCGCAGGGGCCTCGTCGGTAAGCGTATAGATGATCTTCGGTGTTTCGGACATCGTGGCGTCAACCTCTCTTGTCACTGCGTTGGCATGAATCCTGAGCGGCAGGAACCGGACTGTCAGGATAGGAGATGTCAGGCGGATCGGCCGGCCATTCCGGCCCCCTGTCGGCAATCGCATGATCTGGCTGGAGTATAACAGCGTACCCGGGGGCCCTTATGCAAGGGCGCGGCCCGCCGGAGGGCGACGTGACCCGCTTTCTTATGCTTATTTCGAACATAAGGGGGCTGCGCTATGCTGACCGCGCCAATGATCAGGGGTCGGGAGCCGAACAATGAAAACGAGTCGCTGGATTCACGCCATCTGGGTACTGGTGGCGCTCTGCTATCTGCTGCCCTTCGGGCCACTGCGCCAGGTGCAGGCCTGGTATGGCAGCTTGCTGCTCTGGGCGGTCATCGGGGGGCTGGTGATCGTCATCAATGCGCTGGCCACCCGCGGCTTCACGGCCGCCGACCGGGAGGGGGGTGATGAGTGACACACTGATCTGGGGCGCCATTGCGGTCTATCTGCTGGCCGCCCTCGTCACCGCCTGGCGCTCGCGCACGGGGGCGGCCCGGGACATGAGCGGCTACTTCCTCGGCCACCGTCGCATGGGCGGGTTCGTTTCGGCGCTGAGCTACAGCGCCACCACCTACAGTGCCTTCATGATGGTGGGGCTGGCCGGGCTGACCTATGCCGGGGGCGTCGGCGCCTTCGGCTTCGAGATCGTCTACTTCGCCGGGGTCTCGCTGGTGGCGATCTTCGGGCCGCGCTTCTGGGCGGTCGGGCGCCGCTTCGGTTTCATTACCCCCAGCGAGATGCTCGGTCACCGCTACGAAAGCGGCGCGGTGGCGGTGGTGGTGGCGCTGACCAGCTGCCTTTTCTTGATCCCCTACGCGGCGGTACAGCTCGCCGGCGTCGGCTATCTGCTCTCCGGCATGAGCGATGGGGCGATCCCGTTCACCACCGGCGTCATCGTGGCCACCCTGCTGGCGCTGGTGTTCAGCTGGATCTCGGGCATCCGCTCGGTGATGTGGACCGATGCCCTGCAGGCCCTGTTCATGATCGTCGCCTCGACCCTGGTGGCACTGCTGGTGGTTCGGGGGCTGGGCGGCTTCGGCACGCTGTTTGATACCCTGGCCGACCGGCATCCGCAGGCCCTGAGCGTGCCCGGCAGCGGCCTGTTCAGTCTGACCACCTTTCTCGGCCTGACCATTCCCTGGTTCTTCTTCTCGCTCTCCAATCCCCAGGTCAGCCAGCGCCTGTTCATGCCCGTGTCGCTGGCGGCGATGCGACGCATGCTGCTGGGCTTCATGGTCTTCGGCTTCATCTACACGCTGGTCTCGGTGCTGTGGGGCTTCTCCGCGCTGGTGGCCTTTCCCGGACTCGAGACGGCCGATCTCGCCACCCCCACCCTGCTGGCCTCCACCCATGTGCCGCCCCTGCTGGGCGTGATCGTGATGGTGGGGATCCTGGCGGCGGCGGTCTCCACCATCGATTCGATCATGCTGACCCTCTCCTCGATGATCGCCCGCGATGTCTATGCCCGCACGCGGCCGGGCGCCAGCGAGCGCGCCCAGCTGCGCTGCGGCATCGGGGTGATTCCGCTGATTGCCCTGCTGGCGCTGGCCTTTGCCGAACTGCAGCTCGATCTGATCGCGGTGCTGTCGGTGGCGGCCTCCGCCGGGCTGGTGGTGATCGTGCCGGCGATCGTCGGCGCCTTCTTCTGGCATCAGGGCACTGCCGCCGGGGCGCTGGTCAGCATTCTCGGCGCCGGCAGCTGTGTATTGCTGAGCCAGTTCAGCGGTTTTCACCCGCTGGGTCTGCCCCCGGGGATCTGGGGCATCGGGCTTGCGGGGGGCCTTTTCGTGGGCGTGAGTCTGGTGACCCGGGCGGGCGCCGAGCGCGCCGACGAATTCATGCGGGCCGCGGTCGGCAACTGACATTTCGAGACAAATTGCTACTTGTCCGGGGGTATGGCGGATCACCATGGTGACAGGGTATTCATCAAGCAGGAGCGCTTATGAAACGCATGACGACATGGATCGCCCCCGCCATTCTGGCACTGGCCACCACGCCGGTGCTGGCCGCCGACAGTTCGTCCGGTGATCAAATGGGCCAGTCGGACAGCGACATGAACTCGGGTCAGCAGACCGAACAGCAGCGCGATCAGCGCAGCATGTCCAACGAGATGCAGGGCGACAACCGCCAGTCGCACAGCGGCTCGAGCAATATCGGCCGTGAGGAGTCTGCCTCGGGCAGCCAGAGCCGACAGACGCAGACCGGTCGTGACAGCAGCTCCGAGGGCATGCAGTCGAACGGCTCTGCCACGTCGCAGTCCGGCGGCATGAAAGACCAGATGAAGCAGAAGGCGGCCGACAAGGCCAAGCGCGAGATCGATCGCAAGGCCGGCACCGGGTCCGGTGGTTCCGGTCAATAAGGGCGTCTCCGGAGGCCCTGCGCTTTTCGACACCCCCGCCCTGCGGGGGTGTTGTCATGTCCGTCCGAGGGCTGCGCGCCAGCACTCCTCCGGGGCCGCATCATCGCCCGGCAGTGATTCATCAACGGGCTGGCAGCGCGGCGCCATGCAAGACCCTCGCCTCCTCCCGGGGAGGCTTTTTTGTACGCATGGCTGGCCCTGACGGCAGAAATCGTCCACTTTCCCCCATTCTCTGCACTGCACTCAAACCGGGGGGAAGGCGAGCATGGAACGGCAGGACTGGCGGCAACGCCTGGGCGAGCGTCTGAGTCAATGGATGGACGACCCCCGGGCCTACTGGGGGCTCTTTCTGGCTTCGATCATGGAGACCCTGCTCATTCCGGTCCCGATCGAAACCATTCTGGTGCCCTGGATGGTAGCCCGTCCGCGCAGGATCTGGCGGCTGGCGCTGGTGGCGCTGCTGGGCAACCTGGCCGCGGCCTGTATCGGTTACGGGCTGGGCGCCTGGGCGATGAATCAGTTCGGTGACCAGCTGATTCAGCTGTTCGGGGGGCAGGCCGCCTTCGATCAGTTCGATCAGCGCTTCAGCAACAACGGCTTTCTGGCGGTGCTGTCGATTGCCATCATTCCGGTGCCGTTCCAGATTGCCATGCTGGTGGCCGGCAGTACCGGCTACTCCTTCCTGCTGTTTCTGCTCGCCTCGCTGCTGGCGCGCAGCGTGCGCTATTTCGGGCTGGCGCTGCTGGTTCACTTCGTCGGCGATCGCGCACGCGAGATCTGGCGTCGCCATGAACGGGTGATGAAGATCGTGCTGGCGGTCGTGGTCGTGGGTTATCTGCTCTACAAGCTGGTCGGCTGGTGGACGGGCAGTGGTGCCTGAGTGCCTGGCAGACGTTTTCCTTTCGCACCTGCAAACGGGAAAAATTGTCATTTGGCTGCGATCAGCGCTTAAAGTGCGCCAAAGTATCGGGTGTTGGCGTTTTTCGAAAGATCAGGGATAATGCGCGCATGTCATCTGATGCGCCCCTTTTCGAGCGCGGGAGAATCACCATGCACCACGCCGCCCAGCTTCGTTTCGGTTTCGAGAACATCCGCCATGATGATCTGGAAAACGATACCGTCGTGTTTGCCGAGCCGGTCATGGTGACCCTCAACGGTCGCCCCCATCAGCTGCTGGATCCCATGACCGACCATCAGCGGGCACGGATCCTGTCCATTCGCGAGGCCATGCTGGACCAGCCCTTCCCCTGGTGCCCGCTCAGTCATCAGCAGTGCCCGCTGCGTCATCTCACCTTCGGACGGGCGGCCTGAGCCCGGCCCCGGTATCTCCCTGCCCCGGCTGATCGCTTGCCGGCGCAGCCTCTGACAGGGCCGCTCCGGCGGACCTGTTACACCTTGGTCGTGTCTTCAGGCCAGCTGATGCCATTTCGTCGTACGGTAGTCGGACAGTCACTTGATAAGTCACTGCCATAACGACAGTGCGTCATTGCAAGGGGGAGCGAACATGGCTGATCAGCAGGATTCGGAATACGGCAGCAGCAAAGCGGCAGGCGCGATACTGTCGCGACGCGGCTTTCTGGCGGGCAGTGCTGCCACGCTGGCGGCGTCATCGCTGCCGGGGGTCGCGTTTGCCGAGGCCTCCGGCGATGACTTCAACCGTCCCCGGGGCTACCCGGACCCCGCCTGGCGCATTGATGATCCCGATTTCGAGAAGCTGTTCATCGGCAACACGCCGCTGCAGCGCCACTACGCCAGCGGGCTCTGGCTCGAAGGGCCGGCCTGGAACGCGATCGGCCGCTACGCGGTGTTCAGTGACATCCCCCGTCAGCGGCAGATGCGCTGGGATGAGGTGACCGGCGAGGTCAGCGTGCTGCGCGAGCAGGTGGGCTACTCCAACGGCAACAATTTCGATGATCACGGCCGCCAGGTCAGCTGCGAGCACTATCCGCCGAAGGTAGTGCGCTACGAGTGGGACGGCAGTGTCACCACCCTGGTCAGCCAGGTCGATGGCAAGCCGCTGAATGCGCCCAATGATCTGGTCACGCTGCCCGGCGGCGGCATCATCTTTACCGACCCCGGCTACGGCGCCAGGGTCGACTACGAGGGACGCGAGCGCGAGCTGACGCTGCCGACCCGGATCTACTACATCGACGATTCGCTCGAGGCGCCGATCGTGCTCGATGAGACGCTGGGACGACCCAACGGCGTGGCGCTGACCGCGGATCGCCGGCGGCTCTATGCCAGTGACACCGCGGGCACCAATGACTACAAGTCCCGCATTCAGAGCTGGGAAGTGGTCGACAATGGCAAGCGGCTCACGAACCGCAGCACCTTTGTCTCCGCCAAGTCGATCGTCCATGACGGCCTGGCCTGCGATGTGCACGGCAATCTCTGGGCCAGTGCGGCCGGCTCGGGCAAGACGGACAGCGGGGTGGTGGTCTTCAACCCCGAAGGTAGGCAGCTCGGCGCCATCGTGCTGCCCGAGCACTGTGCCAACGTCTGCTTCGTCGGCGAACATCGCAACCGCCTGCTGATGGCCGCCAGCCGTTCGATCTACACGATCTACACGGCAACCCGCGGTACGGTCTGAGCCTGTCCGGCCGCCTGCGGGCGGTCGGATGTCACCGCGAGGCATGCCCGAGGGGCAGGGCATCGTACCGTCATCACGTCGCCATCACCCTGGACTGTCGCTGCCATCGAACCGACCGGTCGCAAATGCGCCTGAGCCCGGGTGGGTGCTGGGCTATGCTGGGAGTCACGAGAACGAGCGCATGCGTGCCGGTGGCTGGTGCGAGCCTGGCAGACACTGCGCACCGGCGCCGGATGAAGGAGGACTTCTCATGGCCAACGGCTGGGCAAGGGATGGTGCGGTTCAGGAGCAGATCGACGACACCGTCGAGGATGGCATTCGCCAGGCACGCAGCCGGCTCGGTGGCGAGGGTGAAAGCCTGAGCCACTGCGAGCTGTGCGAGGCCGGGATTCCTCAGAGGCGCCGCGAGGCGATCCCGGGGGTACGCCTCTGTGTGGCGTGCCAGGCCGAAGAGGATCGACGCCAGCAGCAGGGCCGCGGCATCAACCGGCGCGCCAGCAAGGACAGCCAGCTGCGCTGAGCGTGTGCTGCCATCGTCGCACTGTCCTCCGAGGGTGATTGGTGTCTGCCAGGCTGAGGGGTTCATTCGCTTCGGAGTGTCAGCATGACCGATCGCACTCATCGTCCGGTGCTGCGGGGTCTGAGCGCACTGGCCGAGCCATCGACAGGTTCGCCTCGGCAGCAGACGGCCACGGTTTCCACCGCTGATGACCTCGCCGATCGGCAGGGGTACGACCCTGCCTTTCTGCCCGATTTCGAGGTGCCGCTGCCGACACCGGTCGGCTCGCGCGCCGATGATGTCACCCCGGTCGAGGGCAGCCGCGACAATCGGCTCGACTACACCCACTTCTCGATCGTGATGTCGCGCTCGCGCCGACTGGCGCTCTTCACCGCGCTCAATATCGACGGCGAGCAGCTGCGCCGCATCGACCGCGGCGATGATCACTGGCGCTTTGATGATCGCATTCCGCGTGACTGCCAGCTCGGCGAGGCCCTCTACGCCGACAATCCGCTTGATCGCGGTCATCTGGTGCGGCGCACGGCGCCCAACTGGGGTGACCGGGCGGAGCAGGCCAACCGCGATACCTTTCACTTCACCAACTGCAGCCCGCAGATGGCCGGCTTCAATCAGCAGACCTGGCTGGGGCTGGAGGATTATCTGATCGATCATGCCCGCGCCGATGACCAGCGCATCACGGTGTTTACCGGGCCGGTACTGCGTGACAGCGATCGCTGTTATCGGGGCGTGCAGATTCCCGAGGCCTTCTGGAAGGTGGTGGCCTTTGTCGACCGCAATGGCAGGCCTTCGGCCAGCGGTTACATGATCGAGCAGGCCGAGGACCTCGATCGGCTCGGCTTCATGTTCGGCCAGTACCGCACCTATCAGCGCAGCGTGGCGCGCATCGCCTCGCTGGTTGAGCTCGATTTCGGGGAGCTGGCGGGCTTCGATGGCTTCTCCAACGAGGAGCACGACACCGGCGCCCGCATCGACGCCGTGATCAACGGCCCGGAGGATATCCGCCTCTGACCCATCGTGGCTCAGAAGCAGCGCCAGACCGGCAGCGGCGCGGCCTTGAGCCGCGTCCCCAGCCAGCGGCGCACGTCGTGGATCTGGGTGGTACAGAAGCCGTGGGGCATGTCGTAGGGGAGGTATTCCACGGTCAGACCCTGCTGCTTCAGCCGGTCGGCGCCGCTGCGGGCGCGATGTTCGGCAATCACGTCATCGCGGAAGCCGTGCTGAATCAGTAGCGGCAGGTCCCGGTTGGCCTCGGTCACGTCATCGGTGGCGAGCTGCGAGAGGTCGGTCGACATCGCCACAACACCCCCCAGCCGTGACCCGAAGGTCAGCGCCGCGCGGCAGGCAATCTCGGCGCCCTGCTGGAAGCCGACCAGGAAGATGCGCCGGCTGTCCACATCGCGTTCGATCTCGCTTTCGATCAGCACCTGCACCCAGGCGGTGGCGATGGCCAGTCCGATGTCGTCCCGTTGACCACTGTCATCGGGCCGGTCATACCAGCCGCTGCGCTCGATGCCGCTGTCATCCGTCGGGCGACGTGCCGCATCCGGCAGCAGAAAGCGCATGGCCCCCTGCGTGGCGGGCAGCTGCAGCAGGGGTATCAGCGGCCGGAAGTCATCGCCCTGACCGCCGCTGCCATGCAGCACGATGATACTGGTGTTGGCCAGCTGGTCACGGTCGGGTTCGATGATGGTATTGAGTGTGTGGGTCATGGCGCGATCCTGGGCATGAAACGATGCTTCAGGATTACCCGCCTGCACCGCGAGCATCATGCCGATCCGCGCTGATCGCCCCGCCGGTTGCGATGCGGCACAGTGCCGGTGACGGGGGTCATGCTTCCGACAGGCGCGCTCATGCGCAGCTCTCATGCTCCGGCATGAAACGGTTTACTCCTCGGCAGGCTGCAGCCGCTCGAGCAGCCAGCGACGGATTTCCGGCAGCTGCTCGGGGCTGACCGAGTGCGGCATTGGCCAGGTGCGGTAGTTGACCGGATAACCCATCGCCTCCAGCCGTTCGGCGCTCCGGCGGCCCAGCGTTTCGGGCACGATCGGATCCTGGGTGCCGTGATGCACCTCGATGGGGATGTCGCGATTGGCGGCGCTGGGCTCGAGGCTGTCGGGGGTGGCGAAATAGGTCGACAGGGCCAGCACGCCGCCCAGTGGCCGGGGGTAGGAGAGCGCGGCCTCATAGGCCACGGCGCCGCCCTGGGAGAACCCGGCGACAATCACCCGACGGCTGTCGATGCCGGCTTCGATCTGCTCGTCGATCAGCGTCTGTATCCGGTGGGCGGACTCGCGCAGCTGGGCCTCATCGACCCGGCGGTCGAGCTCCATGTCGAGGATGTCGTACCACGCCGGCATGGTCATGCCACCGTTGACGGTGACCGGCAGGCTGGGGGCATGCGGCAGCACGAAACGGACCGCCAGGTCCTCCGGCAGTTCCAGCATCGGCACCAGCGGCTCGAAATCATGGCCGCTGGCACCCAGGCCGTGCAGGATGATGACAGTAGCCTGTGCCGGGCGTTCCGGCTCGATGATGATCGGGGCGTCGGCAACCATGGCACTCTCTCGCGGGGGGTCGCAGTTCGGTCGGAATGCGCCATAGGGTGTGTCAGCCGGCAGGGATTGTCCATGCCCGTGGCGGGATCACTGTTCGTTATACCGGCGAGGGGCGACTGCCCGTTGCTGCTCGACAGTGGCGTGGGCCGGAACGGCGGCGGGCAGTCGGCCCCTGTCGGCGCAGGGGCCGCCGGCCGGTGTTATTCGCGGTGAACCGTCATGCCGGGCTCGGCCGAGGCGGGACAGCCGCTCTCCAGACACAGCTGCTGCCAGCACAGTTCGGCCAGGGTGCTTTCCGATAGTGCTTCATCGCTGCCTTCGGGGGTGCCGGTGCAGGCAGGCACGGGTTCCAGAATCATCATTGTGTTATCCCCTGTCGATGTACCCTGTGTCGAGCATAGCCAACCCTTGTGACACTTGCCTGACAATGCGCGATTGGACGTATTGACGGAGCGTACGGGTTGTCGGGGGCTGCCATCGGGTGAGTGGTCTACGCTGGGGACAGACTTGCCAGGCAACAGGAGCAGAGCATGAAGCCTCAGACGGTATGGACCCTTTTCGGCACCGCGACGGCGCTGACTACCGGCGTGCTGGTGCGTCAGACGCTCAAGCGCACCTCGCGTCGTTATGGCTTCGAGCCGCCGCTCAATCCCGATGAGCCGGATGTACGCTGGCGCGAGGCGCTGGCCTGGGGGGCCTGTTCGGGCATGCTGGTCGGCATGGCGCGCATCCTGGGCTGGCGCATGGGTTCCGAGGCGATGAAGCGCGCCCGCCATCATCCGAAGGGGCAGCGGGTACTGTCGCGCTTCGAGGAGTGAGGCGTTCCGCCCCGGGGTCAGGCGGCCCCGGGGGGCTGCGAGCGGTTTTCGGGGTGCTCCTCGTCATCGGAGACGGGGGAGGCGTCCTGGTAGTGCCGGATCAGCCGCTTGATCAGCACCGAGATCACGAACACGGCCCAGCCCGCGGTGGCCAGCAGGGCGGCCAGTGTCCAGCGCTGGGCGCCGGGCAGCTCTCCCACCAGTCTCTCCAGCAGCCACCAGATCAGCGGTCCCAGCAGCAGGGGTGGCAGCATGAGATGCATCAGCATCTCGGTGCGTCGCTTGCGCACCCGGAACCGGCGCAATGCCAGGCGCATGGAGCGGCGACTCATGATGACCAGCAGCGTGGCGGCCAGGACAATGGTCGCGGGCAGGAAGGGCAGGCTTCGGCCATGTACCAGCGACCACTGGGCGCACCACAGATAGCAGACCCAGAAGGCACCTTCGCTTACGGCGATGGTGTCGTACCAGCGTCCGGGATGAAAGTAGCGCTTTGACATCAGTGATTGTCCATGTAATGGCGATCCGTTCTGCCGG
Organism: Kushneria sinocarnis; assembly: GCF_003633775.1. Taxonomy (GTDB): domain Bacteria; phylum Pseudomonadota; class Gammaproteobacteria; order Pseudomonadales; family Halomonadaceae; genus Kushneria; species Kushneria sinocarnis. The sequence continues at coordinate 57,531 of NZ_RBIN01000005.1, read as the reverse complement.
TGTATCGTCCTGTTACGGTCGGTTGCCATGATGGCAGGGTTGGCTGCACTCGTCAGCGGTCGGCGCCGCCGATATGCTGTGTCCTCGTCGTCCTGCCGGAGAAGCGCGCCATGACACTATCGCATTCGGTCCCGGAGGCGGCGGTTGCCGACACCCGTAGGGCCGCCTCGCACTGGACCGACTGGGGCAGGTGGCTGGCGCTGATCAGCATGAGTGTCGATCACGTCACCCGCTTCGCCCTGCCGGCCGACTGGCCGCTGGGCTGGGCCAGCGATACCGTGGGCCGGGTGGCCTTCCCGCTGTTTGCGGCCATGGTGGCCTGGCATGCCCTGTTCGATACCCGCAATCCGTGGCGCTATGCCTGGCGGATCACGGTGATCGGTCTGGTCGCGCAGCTGCCCTACATGCTGATGCCGCGCGTGCTGAACGTGCCGGTGCTCAATGTCTGCTTCACGCTGGCGCTGGGGCTGCTGATCGGCAGTGCCCTGTGGCAACTGGCGCGGCATCCGCCGCGCACGCTGCTGATGCAGAGTGGCGTGATGCTGGCGATGCTGAGCGCCTGCCTGGGAGCACTGGCCCTTGCCGCGCTGCTGCCGGTGCGACTGGAGTACGGCTGGCACGGCGTGCTGCTGATTCCGGTCTTCATGCTGGTACTGCACGCGGCCGCGCATACCCGCGGGCCGGCGCGGCTGCTGGTGATGCCGGCGGCGGCGGTGCTGGCGCTGGTGGCCTGGCCGCTCAACGTGGTGCCGGTGAGCCAGTGGATTGCCCTGGGCACCTGCCTGCTGGTGGTCCTGCTGGCGCTCGGGGGGACGCGAGCGGTACCTGCCCTGCCGCGCTGGCTGCGCATGCCGCGCCGGCTCTGGCTCGGCTGGTATCCCGGTCACCTGGCCCTGATTGCGCTCTGGGTGATCCTGTCAGGGCGCTGACCCCGGCGATTCGGTTATCCACAGCCGGTTGCTCGGGCCCTCGGGCAACAGGTTGTGGGTAACCCTGTGCATGAGTTGTGGCCTGACTGTGGGTCGCTGCCGGACCACTTCCGGGCGCTTTTTCTCTCCTCTCGATTCGGACCTTTTCACACCGGGCGCGGCGGGTAAGCAAGTACTCGCCTCATCGGGGCAAGGCTGTGAACAGACACTATATATTGGACCTTTTTCTGCTTGCAGTACTACATCTGGTAAAAGATCATCAAATCCTATAGCCATGGATCGCTGGTCGGTGTACGCTGGGCACCTTCTGAAGAACACCCTGCAACACCCCCGAATTCCATTGTTTCGTGATGGCCGTCGAGGCCATGACGGCGTTTTCGATCGCCCATTCGAAAGCCACGAGATAGCGAGAGCACACCCATGACGACTGTAGAATCGGCCAGCCGGACGACCTCGATCACCAAGGACGGCGGCAAGCGGCAGATGCCCTGGGATCGCGCTCGACTCGAGCGCTATCTGGACCGCATCCATGAAGAGTTCCCGCAGCTCGAGATCGACGACTACAAGCGCAAGGCGTTCGCCTTCATCGAACGCAAGGAGCGTCTGTCCGCCGAGGACATGGTCGATTACCTGATCCGCGAGGCCGAGTCCAACACCGACGTGGCCACGCCGGAGTGGGAGTTCTTTGCGGCGCGTCTCTACCTCAATCGTCTCTACAAGAAGGCGAGCAAGAACCGTTTCTACAATGACGATGACCGGTACGGCTCCTATGTCGGCCTGCAGGAGAGTCTGGGCGAGCGCGGCATCTATTCGGGTGATGTGCTGCGCAACTACTCCAAGGACGAGTTGATCGAAGCCGGCGAGATGATCGAGTCGGAGCGCGACAAGCTGTTCTCCTACAACGGCCTTTACCTGCTGGCGACCCGCTATCTGGCTACCGATACCGACCGCAACGTCTATGAGCTGCCGCAGGAGCGCTGGCTGACCATCGCCCTCTACCTGATGCAGCAGGAAAAGCCGCGGGCGCGTCGCATGGAGCTGGTGCGCGAGGCGTACTGGGCACTCTCCAATCTCTACATGACGGTGGCGACTCCGACGCTGGCCAACGCCGGCAAGATCGGCGGCCAGCTTTCCAGCTGCTTCATCGACACCGTTGATGACAGCCTGCAGGGCATCTATGACTCCAACACCGACCTCGCCCGGGTCTCCAAGCACGGCGGCGGCGTGGGGGCCTATCTCGGCTATGTCCGCTCCACCGGTTCGGCCATCCGGGGCGTCAAGGGCTCCAGCGGCGGTGTGGTGCCGTGGATCAAGCAGCTCAACAATACCGCCGTCAGCGTCGATCAGCTGGGCCAGCGCAAGGGCGCCATCTCGGTCTATCTCGACATCTTCCACAAGGATATCGAGGCCTTTCTCGATCTGCGCCTGAACAACGGCGATCAGCGCCTGCGCGCGCACGACGTCTTTACCGCGGTGTGCATCCCGGATCTGTTCATGGAGACGGTCGAGCGGCGCGGCGACTGGTATCTGTTTGATCCCCACGAGGTGAAGGAGAAGAAGGGCTGGTATCTGCAGGACTTCTTCGACGAGCGTCGTGGCGAAGGCAGCTTCCGCGAGAAGTACGAGGAGCTGGTCGCCGACGAGAGCGTCAGCCGGCGCATCGTCAAGGCGATCGACATCTTCAAGCGGATCATGGTCAGCCAGCTCGAAACCGGCACACCGTTCATGTTCTACCGCGACCAGGTCAACCGGATGAACCCGAACAAGCATGTCGGCCGGGTCTATTCGAGCAACCTGTGCACCGAGATCCTGCAGAACATGAGCCCGACGAAGCTGATCCAGGAGACGATCAGCGGCGATCAGATCGTGACCTCGCGTCAGGCCGGCGACTTCGTGGTCTGCAACCTGTCCTCGGTCAACCTCGGCCGCGCGGTCACCGCCGAGTCCGATCTGGTGGAAGAGGACATCCTCGAGCGGCTGGTCGCCATCGAGGTACGCATGCTCGACAACGTCATCGACCTCAACCAGCTGCCGGTGCCGCAGGCGACGATCACCAATCGCAAGTATCGTGCCATCGGTCTGGGCACCTTCGGCTGGCACCACCTGCTGGCCCAGAAGGGCATCGACTGGAACAGCGAGGAGGCCGAGCAGTACTGCGACGAGCTCTACGAGCGCATCAATTACTATGCGGTCAAGGCGAGCAAGGATCTGGCTGCCGAGAAGGGCGCCTACAAGGTCTTCGCCGGCAGTGACTGGCAGACCGGCGAGTACTTCGAGCGCCGCGGCTACGACAGCGAGCAGTGGCAGCAGCTGGCCGGAGAGGTGGCGCGCACCGGCATGCGCAACGGCTATGTGCTGGCGGTCGCGCCCAACATGAGTACCGCCCAGATTGCCGGCTCGACCGCTTCGATCGATCCGATCTACAGCGCCTTCTACTACGAAGAGAAGAAGGACTATCGCCGGCCGGTGGTGGCCCCCGGGCTGAACATGGAGACCTACCCCTACTACGAGAAGGGGGCCTATCGGGTCGACCAGTTCGCCAGCGTGCGCCAGAACGGCCGCCGCCAGCGCCATATCGATCAGTCGATCAGCTTCAACTTCTATGTGCCCAGCACCATCAAGGCGAGCACGCTGCTCAACCTGCACATGATCGCCTGGAAGGAAGGGCTCAAGACCACCTACTACGTGCGCTCCAACGATATCGATATCGAGGAGTGCGAGTGGTGCGCCAGCTGAGCCCACCGCCGGACCGTTTCAGCATTACTGACGGCGCCTGCCTGATGCAGGCGCCATCGAAGGAGATTCGTTCATGACCACACCCGTGGCGGACAAGACGGAAAGCGCCGATCAGCTGCGTCGGATCCGGATTCTCGAGCCGACCTATCCCAATCGTTCGACCGGTATCATCAACGGCGAGACGAGCGGCATCCTGAACTGGAACGACATTCCGTATCCGTCCTTCTATCGGGCCTACAAGGAGCTTTCGACCAACTACTGGATCCCCGATGAAGTCGACATGAAGGGTGATGCCAAGCAGTACGCCGAGCTCTCCGGGCGCGAGAAGTACGCCTTCGATGCCATCATCGGCCTGCTGGCCACGCTCGATTCGCCGCAGACCCGCTTCATCTACAACGTGGCGGAGTACATCACCGATCCGGCGGCGCACGCCAACTCGGCGATCATCGGGCAGCAGGAGGTGATCCACAACGAGAGCTACTCCTATGTGCTGGCCTCGATCACCAACCTGCAGGAGCAGAAGCGGATCTTCGAGCTGGCGCGCACCCATCCGACCATCATTGCGCGCAATGAGCCGATCATGAACGCCTACAACGACTTCATGACCGAGAAGACGCCGGAGACACTGGTCAAGGCCCTGATCCAGTCGTCGATCCTGGAAGGCATCAACTTCTACTCCGGGTTCGCGTACTTCTACAACCTGATGCGCCAGAACCGCATGAACGGTACCGGCAAGGTGATCAGCTTCATCAACCGGGATGAGCTGGCGCACTCCAAGTTCATCAGCGAGCTGATCCGCGCCATCGTCGGCGAGAATCCGCAGCTGCAGAACGATGCGCTGACCGAGTACACCCACCAGGCGTTCCACCATGCGGTCGATCTGGAGACCCAGTGGTCCGGCGAGGTACTCGATGGCATCGACGGCATCGATCTCGAGGAGATGCTCGGCTACGTCAAGTATCGCGCCAACAAGATGGCCGGCATGCTGGGCATGGAGCCGCTCTATTCGGATGTCGGCGAGAACGTGATGCCGTGGATCCGGGCCTATGCCGACAACACCACGGATACCAAGACGGACTTCTTCGAGGCGCGCAACGCCAGCTACAAGAAGACCAATCTCGATAACGGCTTCGACGATCTCTGAGATCCGGCAACGCGCCAGCGGCAACGCCTGGCGCAGGGGCGACGGCAATGCACATTCTGCTGGCCTATGACTCGCTGAGCGGCAATACCCGCGAGGTGGCCGAACTGATCCACGCCGAGTGCGAGCGCCTCGGCCATCGGGTGGTGGCGGTCTTTGCCACCGCGGAATCGCTGTTTGATGTCGTCGCCGACGAGCGCGCCGCGCGTGCGTTCGATCTCTACCTGCTGGGCTCCTGGAGCGACAACGGTGGGCGCACGCCGCCGGAGATGAAGGCGTTCATTGCCGAACTGTTCGGCGATGACGGTTTCCGCCCCGAACATGTGGCCGTCTTCGGCACCGGCGAAACCCAGTGGGGCGAGGAGTATTACTGCGGCGCCGTGCACCGCATGGCGCGCTTTTTCAACAGCCGGTATCCGAAGCTCACCATCGAGCAGATGCCGGCCTCACCGAAGGATGCCGCGGCCATTGCCGACTGGACGCGCCGGATCATGACACAACGGGAAACCCACGCTCATGCAGACATTCACGCTCACCACGCCTGACGAATTCGACGCCCTGCTGGCCGATCACGAGCTGGTGCTGGTCGATTTCTTCAAGGACAACTGCCCGGGCTGCAAGATGCTCGACATGGCGCTCAAGCGCTTCGCCGCCGGTGAGCTGGCGGACAGCGTGGCGCTGGTGAAGGTGCAGCTGGAAGTCGTGGGCGAGGAATTCTTCCACCGGCACAGCCTGCGGCAGACCCCGACGCTGCTGCTGTTCCGCAGCGGTGAGGAAGTGGGCCGGCTGACCGGTTTCAACCCGCCGGAGAAGATCGAGGCGCTGGTGGCCGCGCATCTGGAGTCCTCGGCGGTGTGACCGGCTAGTACCGGGTTCATTCGGCATCCCGCCAGGACCTCCCCATCGCGACTGAAGTCGCTCCTACAATACCGATTGGTATCCCTCCAGAAGTGGTTCTGGCCGCGATTGCCTGACAGGAGAGCAGAAATCCCCACGGTGATGACCTAGGGAACCTCCATTGAATGTTCCCGTGGGTGTTGTAGGAGCGGCTTCAGCCGCGATCATTCCATCCGGGCATCAGCGCACATCAATGCCTCTCTATGCGCCTGCGGTGGTCTCGTCTCGGCGCTCCAGCAGCTTCACCAGCGCATGCAGCGTGCGATTGACCGGGGTGGCCACGCCGCGCGCTTCGCCGCGCCGCACGATATAGCCGTTGAGGTGGTCGATCTCGCTGGTGCGCCCCCGCGCCAGGTCCTGGGCGGTGGAGGAGAACTGATTCGGCATGCTCGTGGCGATCGCGGTAACGGTACCGCGCACATCGCCCGGTATGTGCACCCCGCAGGCGTGCGCCACCGCCAGACATTCGCCGACCACCTCATCCATCACCCGGGTCACCCCGACGCCCCGGCTCAGCTTGCCGTAGGGCCTCTGGGCAATCGCCGAGAGCGCATTCCAGGCACAGTTGATGATCAGCTTGGCCCACAGCGCACCGAGGGCGTTATCGGAGACCTCGGCCGGAATCGCCGCCTCGCTGAGCAGGCCGGCCATGCGTTCGCTCTCCGGGCCCGGGCCGAGCACCAGCTCGCCGCGGCCGTGGTGCTGCACATGCCCCGGCCCGCCCATGGCGGTGGCGACATACACCACGGTCGGGATCACCGGGCGATCCAGCACCGGCTGCAGGCGCTCGGCGTTGTCGACGCCGTTCTGCAGGCTCAGCACCACCGCATCCTCGGCCAGCCAGGGCGCCATCGCCTCGCCGGCGGCAACGGTATCGGTGGATTTCACGCAGCACAGCACCAGTGCCGCGCCCCGGACGCCCTCCGGCCCGGTCGTGGCCCGGACCGGGAGGTGTTCGTGCCGCGTGGCGGTCTCCAGCAGCAGGCCCCTGGCGCGTATGGCCTCGACATGCGCTGCCCGACCGATCAGCGTCACGTCATGGCCGGCGCGGGCCAGCATCGCGCCGTAGTAGCAGCCGACGGCGCCGGCCCCCATGATGGCGATCTTCATGCTCATGCTCCCCTGACAGGTTGGGATGGGTCGTCAGTCCAGTCTGACACCGGCGGCGTGCGCCCGCGTGCGCAGGCGATCCATCTCCTCGAGCAGATCGGCGACCAGGGCCGCCAGCTCCGGGACTGCATCGAAGTCCTGCTCCATCCGGCGCATTCGGCGAACCCGGGTCAGCGTGTAGCTGGTGAAATGATGATGGACCCCATGGCGGCCGCCTTCCTCCAGCAGCCCGCCTTCCAGCCGCTCGATCACCCACTGGCGGTCAACGGCACAGGCGCGGGCCAGCTCCTCGAGCGAGAGGTGCTCCTCATCCAGCAGCTCACCCGCGATGATGTCTTGGTGGCTCATGGCTCAGGCTTCCGATGACTGGCGCGGGTCGAACTTCATCTCCCGCGCCATGGTTTGGTAGAGCTGACGCGCCCGTTCGCTGTTGGCCGGGGGCAGCACCACGGTCAGTTCGGCATAGAGATCGCCCGGCGGCTCACCCGGGATGCCCCGTCCCTTCAGACGCAGCCGGCGGCCGGACTGTGAACCGGCCGGCACCGTCAGGCGTACCACACCCGGGGGCGTGGGGACCTCGACCGAGGCGCCCAGCGCCGCTTCCCAGGGGGCGAGCGGCACGGTTTCGTACACGTCCCGGCCCTCGATGCGATAGCGCGAATCCTCGTTGAAGGCGACCTCGAGAAACAGATCGCCGGGTGGGCCGCCGCCTACTCCGGGATGCCCCTGCCCGGCCAGCCGGATATGCTGCCCGGCCTTCACGCCGCGCGGAATGCGAACATTGAGGGCATGATCGACGAGGCTGACCCGGCCGTGGGCGTCCACTTCGGGGCTGTGCAGCGTGATGGTGCGGGCCGCGCCGTGGTAGGCGTCGGCCAGGTCGATGTGGATGCGGGCGTGACGATCCTCGCCGCGCCTGCGGTAGTAACCGCTGCGGGTGCGCTGCTGGTCGGGGTGGCCGAAGATGCTGGCGAAGAAGTCGCTGTAGTCACCCATGTCAGCCTGCGAGAAGCCGCTGCCGGAGAACTCGAAGCCCTCATCCCAGTGGGGTGGCGGGCGGAACTCCTCGCCGGCGTGGTGGTGCTGGTAGTCGTAGAGCTGATCGTAGGCGGCCCGCCGTTCGGGATCGGCCAGCACATCGCGGGCCTCGTTGATCTGCTGCATGTGCTGCTCGGCATCCGCTTCCCGGTTGACGTCGGGATGATAGCGCCGCGCCAGCCGGCGATAGGCCTTCTTGATCTCGTCCGGCGTGGCGGTGCGCTCGACGCCGAGTAGCTGATAGTAGTCCCTGAATTCCACGATCCGGGCTCCCACGCAAGGGCCGACGATGGCCCCGACTGGCCGCCCGACCATCGGGCGGTGTTCACCACACCTGTCTTGCCAACCGCCATGCTGCGCTGTTATCGGGGTGTCGTGCCATGCAGTATAGGGCAATCCGATGAAGGATCTGATGACCACGGGAGAGACCATTGGACGCACCTCGCATATCCGGCAGCCACGCTGCCCGCACGCTGCTTCTCGTGCTGGGCGCGGCACTGGCCCTGAGTCTCGGCACGGGCGGCCTGGCACGGGCGGCATCCCCGGAGATCATCTTTCCCGATCACGTCCAGCAGGGGGCGATGGTGATCGGCCGGGTGCCGCCCGATTCGCGGGTCGAGTACGACGGCCGTACCCTGCGGGTGACCGATTACGGTACGGTGGTCTTCGGCGTGGGGCGCAATGCCGAAGGCGATCAAAAGATTGCGGTGACCCCGCCGCAGGGGTCGACCACAACCGCCCGGGTCGGGGTGACACCGCGGGACTGGCCGATCGAGCGCATTGATGGCGTGCCGCCCGATACGGTGTCGCCGCCGCCGAAGATCGCCGAACGCATCCGCCGCGAGCAGGCCGCCGTCAGTCAGGCCCGTACCCGCAATGATGACCGCATCGGTTTCACCCAGGACTTCATCCGGCCGGTGCCGGGACGCGTCAGTGGTCGCTTCGGGCGCCAGCGCGTTTACAACGGTACCCCGGGCTCGGCGCACTCGGGCATGGATATTGCCGCCGCCGCCGGCACTCCGGTCAAGGCCCCGGCAGCCGGCGTGATCACCTTCGCCGAGCCCGATCTCTATCTGACCGGCGGTACCGTCCTGCTCGATCACGGCTTCGGCATCAGCTCCAATTTCCTGCACCTGTCACAGCTCGATGTGGCGGTGGGGGATCACGTCGAGCAGGGCGAGGTGATCGGTCGGGTGGGCGCGAGCGGCCGTGCCACCGGGCCGCATCTGCACTGGGGAATGAACTGGTTCGAGACCCGGATCGATCCACAGCTGGTGCTTGAGCGTACCCAACAGTAGTGATTACGAGCTATCGCGACTGAAGTCGCGAAGGCTTTTCTTCAAGAACCTCCGACGGACAAAAAAACAGGCCCCGCGGGTGCGGGGCCTGTTGCGTCTGCTGCGACAGCGCCGGCTCAGTGGCCTGCGGCCGCCTTGAGCGCCTGTACCGCCGGCAGCTCCTTGCCTTCCACGTACTCCAGAAAGGCACCGCCGCCGGTGGAGATATAGGAGATATCCTCGGTGACGCCGTACTTGTCGATGGCCGCGAGGGTATCGCCGCCGCCGGCGATCGAGAACGCCTCGCTCTCGGCGATGGCCTTCGCCATGGCTTCGGTGCCGCCGCCGAACTGATCGAATTCGAACACGCCCACCGGACCGTTCCAGAGGATGGTGCCGGCGCTCTTGAAGGCGGCGGCATAGGTCTCGGCGGTCTTCGGGCCGACGTCGAGGATCATCTCGTCCTCGCCGATATCGTCGATCGGCCGCGTCTCGCCCCTGGCATGTTCGGCGAACTCGGTGGCGACGACGACGTCGGCCGGCAGCGGCACATCGACCTTCTCCATGAAGGCCCTGGCCTGATCGACCAGGTCGGCTTCATACAGGGACTTGCCGACGTTGTAACCGGCCGCGGCAATGAAGGTGTTGGCAATGCCGCCGCCGACGATCAGCTGGTCGCAGCGCTCGGAAAGCGCGGTCAGCACATCCAGCTTGGTGGAGACCTTGGAGCCGCCGACCACGGCCACCATCGGGCGCCTGGGATTCGACAGGGCGCGCTCCAGCGCTTCCAGCTCGGAAGCCAGCACGGGGCCGGCGCAGGCGTCCGGGGCGAAGCGGGCAACGCCATGGGTGGAAGCTTCGGCGCGGTGCGCGGTACCGAAGGCATCCATCACATAGAGGTCGCACAGCTGGGCATACTGCTTCGCCAGCGCTTCATCATCTTTCTTCTCGCCCTTGTTGAAGCGCACGTTCTCCAGCAGCACCACTTCACCATCGGCAAGCTCCAGCGGACCATCGAGATAGTCGCGCTCCAGCCGGACGGTCCGGCCCAGCAGCTCGCCGAGATGGTTGGCCACCGGAGCCAGCGAGAGCTCGTCATCGGGCTCGCCTTCGGTCGGGCGCCCGAGATGACTCATCAGCATGACCTTTGCGTTCTGCTCGAGTGCCGTCTTGATGGTCGTCAGGCAGGCGCGGATGCGGGCGTCGGAGGTGACCCGGCCATCCTTGATCGGCACGTTGAAATCCTCGCGAATCAACACACGTTTGCCAGCGAGATCGAGCTCGGACATCTTGCGCACGTTCATGGTCCATCCTCGTTTGTGCCAGGGGCCGAAGCGATCGGCCCGGTTCTTGAAAAGGGGCCGGCTACAGTCGGAACCGGCGGCGGGCGATGTCGAGCCTCCGATGGGGGTCGCCCCGTCTGCTATCGAACCAGCATAGCAGTTCGAACGGCCGGGAACCGGTCCCGCGGCGGCGTGAGCCGGCACGGCCATGGCAGGGCCGACCCGAATCGGTGTCGCCTGAGCAAAAGGCACGATGACCGGTCAGCGCAGATCAGGGGGCGCGGCACGCCAGGCGCGGGTATCCGCCCGTGGGCATGCCTCACAACATGCCTGATTCAGGCATCGGTCACAATGGCTGCAGGCCACGCCACAGCGACGTTTGCCGCAATAACATGTTGCGGGACTTTCGTTGATACCCCTTTAGTCGTATATCGTTGGTAGAAGATCAATGCGATCAAGTCGGCACCCGATGGTGGCGGAGAGAATCCATCGGGCTGCAACGTTCCCGGCCTGCCGGACGTTACGAGAAGCTACCGACGCACTACAGGCAGGCGTTGGCGGCTCTCATATGCTTCTGAAGTGGTCGGCTGCCTGGCGGCCGATCGACTTTGCGACTCATGGAAGGAACGAGGAACACGATAATGACCGACATCACCAGGTTGTTGGGAGAGGAAGCCGAAAGCCTTTTGAGCCACACCTGCACGGGCTTTCGCAAGGAGGATCTCCACCTGCCGGGTCCCGACTTCATCGATCGGGTCATGGCGGACAGCGATCGCAACCCTCAGGTGCTGCGCAACATGCAGACCCTGTTCAACCACGGTCGCCTGGCAGGCACCGGGTATCTCGGCATGCTGCCGGTCGATCAGGGCATCGAGCACTCGGCTGGGGCCTCGTTTGCCCCCAATCCGCAGTACTTCGATCCGAAGAACATCGTCGAGCTGGCCATCGAGGGTGGCTGCAACGCCGTGGCGACGACCCTGGGAGCGCTCTCCTCGGTATCGCGGCGCTATGCGCACAAGATTCCGATGATGCTCAAGCTCAATCACAACGAGTCGCTGACCTATCCGGCGATCTATGACCAGACCCTGTTTGCCGATGTCGAGCAGGCGCATCAGATGGGCTGTGTCGCCGTGGGTGCGACCGTCTATTTCGGTTCGCCCGAGTGCCGTCGCCAGATCCAGGAGATCAGCGAGGCCTTCGAGCGCGCCCACCAGCTGGGGATGGTGACCGTGCTGTGGGCCTACCTGCGCAACCCGGAGTTCAAGCAGGATGGCACCGACTATCATGTCGCTTCCGACCTGACCAGTCAGGCGGTGCACATGGCGGCGACCATCAAGGCCGACATCGTCAAGCAGAAGCTGCCGGAAACCAATCACGGCTTCCGCGACATCGGCTTCGGTCACACCCATGACAAGGTCTACAGCGAGCTGACCTCGGATCATCCCATCGATCTGGCCCGCTATCAGGTGGCCAACAGCTTCATGGGCCGGGCCGGGCTGATCAACTCCGGCGGTGGCTCCAAGGGGCACTCCGATCTCGGCGAGGCCGTGCGTACCGCGGTGATCAACAAGCGTGCCGGTGGCATGGGGCTGATCTCCGGACGCAAGGCGTTCCAGAAGCCGATGAAGGAGGGCGTGGAGCTGCTCAACGCCATTCAGGACGTCTACCTCTCCAGCGATGTCACCGTGGCCTGACGGCTCCCGAGCGTGCCCGGTGGCGGTCCTGCCATCGGGTGGGTGACACGAAAAAGGCCCCGCCGGATTCCCGGCGGGGCCTTTCATTGAGGCGCGACAGGCGAACCCGGCTGCCGGGCAGGCCGGCAGCCGGGCGTGATCGTTACGCCTTGATCAGCTTCTCGGCGCGCTCGACCACCTTGTCGACGGTGAAGCCGAAGTGCTTGAACAGATCCGGGCCCTTGCCGGATTCGCCATAGGTGGTCATGCCGAAGATATCGCCATCGAGACCCACGTACTTGTACCAGGTCGACGGGATGGCGGCTTCGATGGCCAGCCGCTTGCGCACCGTCGGCGGCAGTACCGAGTCGCGATAGCCCTGATCCTGCTCGTCGAACTGGCTGGTGCAGGGCATCGAGACGACGCGGATCTTGTGACCCTTGCCTTCCAGCTCGCCGGCGGCCTGCATGGCCAGATCGACCTCGGAGCCGGTGGCCATCATCACCAGGTCGGGCTGACCGCTGCAGTCGCGCAGGATATAGCCGCCGCGGCGGATGTTCTTCACCTGCTCCTCGTCGCGCTGCTGGGCCGGCAGGTTCTGGCGCGAGAAGATCAGCGCGGTCGGGCCGGTTTCACGCTGGAGACCTTCCACCCAGGAGGCGGCCGTCTCGGTGGCATCGCACGGCCGCCAGGTGGCCAGGCCGGGCAGGTTGCGCAGATCGGAGAGCTGCTCGACCGGCTGGTGCGTCGGGCCGTCCTCGCCCAGACCGATGGAGTCATGGGTGAACACGTGGATAATGCGCGTGTGCGACAGCGCCGACATGCGCACGGCGTTGTGCATGTACTCGAGGAAGACCAGGAAGGTGGCATCATAGGGGATGAAGCCGCCATGCGTGGCGATGCCGTTGGCGATCGCACCCATGCCGAATTCACGTACCCCGTAGTGCACGTAGCTGCCGTTGTGATGCTCCTTGCTGATCGCTTTCGCGCCTTCCCACAGGGTCAGGTTGGAGGGCGCCAGGTCGGCACTGCCACCGAACAGCTCGGGCAGGCTGGGCGCCAGCTCGTTGAGAATGCCGAGCGAGGCCTTGCGCGAGGCGGTGGTTTCCATCTTCTCCTGGGCGCGCTGGATCAGCGCATCACCGTCGAAGTCGGCCGGCAGCTCGCCGCTGTAGCGACGCTTGAGCTCCTTCGCCAGCTCCGGATAGGCCTTTTCGTAGGCGGCCATCTTCTCGCGATACTCGGCTTCGAGCTTGTCACCCTGCTCGCGGGCATCCCAGGCAGCGTACATGTCGTCGGGGATTTCGAACGCCGGATGATCCCAGCCGAGCTGCCTGCGCGCGGCCTCGACTTCTTCCTCGCCGAGGGCGGCGCCGTGGCTCTCTTCCTTGCCGGCCTTGTTGGGCGCACCGAAGCCGATCACGGTCTTGCACATGATCAGGGTCGGCTTGTCGGTGACTTCCTTCGCTTCGCGGATGGCGCGATCGACCTGCTCGGCATCGTGACCGTCGACATCGCGGATGACGTGCCAGTGATAGGCCTCGAAGCGCGAGGCGGTGTCATCGCTGAACCAGCCCTTGACCTCGCCATCGATGGAGATGCCGTTGTCATCATAGAAGACGGTGATGTTGCCCAGGCCCAGATGACCGGCCAGCGAGCAGGCCTCGTGGCTGATGCCTTCCATCATGCAGCCATCGCCGGCGAAGACCCACACGCGATGGTTGATGATCTCGTGACCGTCACGGTTGAACTGGGCGGCCAGGGTACGTTCGGCGATGGCCATGCCCACGCCGTTGGCCAGCCCCTGACCGAGCGGTCCGGTGGTGGTTTCGATCCCCGGCGTATAGCCGTGCTCGGGGTGACCGGGGGTCTTCGAGCCGACCTGACGGAAGTTCTTGAGCTCTTCCATCGGCAGGTCGTAGCCGGTCAGATGCAGCAGCGAGTAGTGCAGCATCGAGCCATGGCCGTTGGAGAGGATGAAGCGGTCGCGATCTTCCCAGTCGGGATTGTTGGGGTTGTGCTTGAGATGATCGTTCCACAGCACTTCGGCGATATCCGCCATCCCCATGGGCATGCCCGGATGGCCGGAACCGGCCTTCTGAACGGCGTCCATGGAGAGCGCACGAATCGCGTTGGCAAGATGACGACGAGATGGCATGAGGGTTCAGGCTCCTTCGGTCGAAGTGTTGATGAACGATTGAAGCGGCCGAAGGCGTTCGTCCGATCGCCTTCTGTAGGCACGCTACATTATCAGGTTGTGCTGCCACCAAGAGTAGCGTTCTGACGGGCTCATGTCGCCCCCGGATGGCCAGATCGATCGGCGATGACGATTTCAGCCCCGGTGAAGGGCCCGTGTTTCATCGAGCATGCGGCCGAACGCGTCCGGATCGTGAACGAAACGGCCCAGAAAGAGACCGTCGAGCTGACCGCTGAGTCGGGTCAGCAGCCCCGGGCCGGCACTGCCGCCATAGATCACCCGGGTCGCCGTGCGGGACGAGAGATGCTCGCGCAGGCGGGCACAGACCTCGCCGATGTGCTCGGCAGAGGCAGGCTCACTGGCGCCGATCGCCCAGTGCGGTTCATAGGCGACAATGAGGTTCTGGTCGTGCTGGGCCCCGGTGAGCCCGGAGACGGCCGAGTCGACCTGCCGGATGCACTCGGCGGCGGCGTCCCCGGCCGGGCCGGATTCGGCCTCGCCGATGCAGAGGATCGGGGTCAGGCCGTTGCGGATGGCGGCGGTGGTCTTGGCCGTGACCACGGCTTCATCCTCGCCGAAGAGGCGACGTCGTTCGGCGTGGCCGACCTCGACGTAGCGACAGCCCATCTCTGCCAGCAGGGCCCCGCTGACCTCGCCGGTGAAGGCGCCGTGATCCTCCCAGTGCAGATCCTGGGCGCCCACCCCGACGCCGCTGTCCCGGAAGATCTCCAGCGCCGGTTCGAGCAGCGGAAAGCTGGGCAGCACGAAGAGATCCACGCTGTGCGAGGTGACCACCGGGTGACGGCGCGCCAGCTCGGCGATGCTTCTGCACCAGGCCAGTGTCTCGTGATAGCCGAAGTACATTTTCAGACTGGTACCGAGACATGAAGGTGCCGATGTCATCAGCGTGGACTCCCTGCTGTGGCTGTCGTGGCGGCCATTAGCCGTTGCTGGCCTGTTCCTGCAGTACATCGTGGACGGCACGCACGATCATTGCCAGCGAAATGGCGCCGGCATCCGGCGTGCCGATGCTCTTCTCGGCCAGCGGTCGGGCACGACCGATCCTGGGCGTCAGGTCGGCAGTGGCCTGGGCGGCTTCATGTGCCCGCTCGACAGCGGTCCCCCAGGCATCCGGCAGCGAGGCCTGACGATTGACCTGTTCGGTCAGGGTTTCGCTGAAGGGCACCAGCACATCGATCAGTGTCTTGTCCCCGACCTGGGCCTTGCCGAAGTGCATGATGTTGTCGCGTGCCTTCTCCACACCGCGGGCAATCGTGGCGGCATCGGGGGCGGTCTCGTCGCCGATGGTGGCGGCCAGGGCATTGAGCGCTGCGCCCCAGATGGCGCCCGAGGTGCCACCGGCACGATCGGCCCAGGCATCACCGGCCATGCGCAGCAGGGTGCCGGCGCCGGCACCGCGCTCGGCGGCATCACGCGCGGTTTCGGCGGCGGCGCGTGCCCCCCGCTCCATGCCGATGCCATGATCACCATCACCGGCCACGGCGTCGATGCGGCCCAGTTCCTCGGCGTTCTCGACGATTACTTCCCGGGTCGCTTCGATCGCTGCCAGGACCCGGCCGGCGGACTGGCGGGACTCTTCGGAAGCGGGCGGAATGGCGTCGGGATCGGGGATGTCGAGCTCGGCGGCATCGATCTGTTCGGCCGTGGCCACGCTGCCCTTGCGATAGGCGGGTGCGTCCGCCGGGGCATGCCAGAAGCGCTCCAGCTCTTCATCGAGCCAGAACAGGGTCAGCGAGGCGCCGGCCATGTCGAGGCTGGTAACCAGTTCACCCACCTCGGGCTCGACGATCCGGACGCCGGCCTCTTCCAGCAGCCGGTTGACCCGGCGATAGACCACGAACAGCTCCTCGTACTTGATCGTGCCCAGGCCGTTGAGCAGTACGCTGGCGCGCGCGCCGTTGGCGCGCTCGACACCCTCCGGGAGCTCCTCGAGCAGGCGGCCGACCAGCAGCTCGGCGAGTTCGTCGGCGGAGGGGATCTCCTGCTCGCTGATGCCCGGCTCGCCGTGAATCCCCAGGCCCACGGCCATCTTGCCTTCCGGCACGTGGAACAGCGCATCGTCGGCGCCCGGCAGGGTGCAGCCGTCAAAGGCGACCCCGAAGGAGCGGGTACGCAGGTTGGCGGCCTCGGTCACCCGCACCACCTCGTCGAGCGTATAGCCGGCCTCGGCTGCGGCGGACGCAATCTTGAACACGGTCAGATCGCCGGCAATGCCGCGGCGCTTGTTGATCTCCTCGAGACTGGCACTGGAGACATCATCGATCACCTTGACCATCTCGCAGGGAATCCCTTCGCTGACCAGTCGATCCCGCGCCTGGCCGAAGTGCAGCACGTCACCGGCATAGTTGCCGTAGCTGAGCAGCACGCCGGCACCGTTGTTGGCGGCCTTGGCGACCGAATAGATCTGCTGGGCGGAAGGGGAGGCGAACAGGTTGCCCATGGCCGCGCCGTGGGCCAGTCCCTGACCGACCAGCCCGGCAAAGGCGGGATAGTGGCCGGAGCCCCCGCCGATTACCACGGCCACCGTGTCGGGTTCACTCTTCGTGCTGCGGATCACCCCCCCGGGGACCTGACGCACGCGCCAGGCGTGTGCCGCCACGAAACCTTCGGTGGCTTCGTCGACGAATGCAGCGGGATCGTTGAACAGGCGAGTCATGGCGGGAAGTCTCCTGGTGCAGCCAAAAATGTATCGGAACAAGCGTTCGGTTCATGCGAGCCGGTCGGAATGAAAATATGATCCCGGCTTGTTCATTTGAAAAGGCTCTGGTTCCGGAATGGTAGCTTCCGGAAGGGCTCGAAAAGCATCCGACTTTAGTGGTACATGGCGCTTCCGCGGTATTCGACCAACGGGCTAGAGGTGTTCAGGGCCGCCGTGTGGCAAGGTTTTCGACATGCCTTGCCCGTCTGCTGACAGGGGTGGCGAGGACAGATCGAGTGGAATGGATCATTTGACTTGCCTTTGTTCAAATGAACGATCCGGCGTATCATGATGTCGGTAATGTATGGACGTGCAGCCCTTCAGGAGGAAGCAGGCATGGCAGAACAGACGAAGTATCGCGTGGCGCTCGGCTGTGACGAGGCCGCCTATGACATGAAACAGGCGCTGGTCGAGCATGTCCGTTCGCTCGGTCACGAAGTCGAGGATTTCGGTACCTATGATGCCGAGCCGGTGCTCTATCCGGATATCGCCTTCAAGGTGGCGCAGTCGATCAACGAGGGTAAGGTCGATCGTGGCATCCTCTGCTGCGGTACCGGTATCGGCGTGGCCATCTCGGCCAACAAGGTCCCCGGTATCCGGGCCGCGCAGGCGCACGATACCTATTCGGCCGAGCGGGCCCGCAAGAGCAACGACGCTCAGATCATCACCATGGGCGGTCGGGTGATCGGCACCGAACTGGCCAAGACGATCGTCACTTCGTTTCTGACCAGCGAGTTCCAGGGCGGTGGTTCCCAGGCCAAGGTCGATCGCATCAAGGCCTATGAGCAGGAGCATTCGACGGGTGGCTCCGGCGCCTGACACGGTGACCGCCAGCCGACCGGGTATTGCTTCGAACGGCGCTCTCCAGCGGGAGGCGCCGTTTTTCATGGGCTTGTCATGCTGGCACGTGGCACCATACCGGCGCTCGACGGAGTGGTTGCTCCGCCTTGAGCCGAGTTCGGACAACAACAGGCAGGGCTGATGAATACGATGGATGGCGGGTTCCGCCGGATCGCCAGCGGGCACCGCAGCGCCCGCCGACAGCAGGGACGGCAGACGGGAGTGACGCGGCCATGACGGAACGCACGACCGATCCCGACGTCACGCTGATGACCGAAATTGCCTCGCTCTATTACGTCGAGGGAGCCACCCAGGAGACGATTGCCGGCCGGCTCGGCCTCTCCCGGGTCAAGGTCGGCCGCCTGCTCAAGCGCGCCCAGAACGAGGGCATCGTTGACGTGCGCGTGCGCCAGCATCCGTCGGTCTCGGCGGAGATCGAGCAGGCGCTGGTCGAGCGCTTCGGCATTCGCCGGGCGCTGATTGCACTGGATCACTCCGATGCCGACCGGCAACGCCACGAGGTCTGCAGCCTGGTGGCCGATCATCTGTCGCGTACCCTCGAGGATGGCACCCTGGTGGCGGTCGGCATGGGACGCAACGTGGGCACCGTGGCAGACAACGTGTTCACCCAGCGTACCCGGCGCTGCTCGTTCATCTGTGCCATCGGCGGCTCGCTGCGGGCCGGCGAGTACATGAATCCCGACCACATCTGCCGGCGGCTGGCAGCGCGTTTCGGGGGCGAGAGCGAAACCCTCTACGCGCCGGCCATGGTGGCCAATGCCGAGCTGCGCGATGCCATGCTGGCCAACCAGACCGTGCGCCAGACGCTGGATCGGGCGCGCCGGGCCGATATCGCCATGATCGGCGTGGGGGATCTCTCCGAGGACAGCAACATGGTGCGCATGGGCTGGTTCTCGCCCCAGGAGATCGCCGAGGCGCGGCTGTCGGGCACGGTGGGCGACATGATGGGCTATGACTTCATCGATCTGAACGGTCAGCCTTCACAGACGCCCATGCAGGGGCGCGTGATCGGTCTGACCATCCCCGATCTGGCGCGCATTCCCGAAGTGATTGCCATTGCCAGCGAAAGCACCAAGGCAGCGGGCATCCTCGGCGCCCTGCGCACCGGGGTCATTGATGTGCTGGCCACCAGCGCCACCAATGCCCACACCATCCTGCATCTGGATGACGCCTCCCGCCCGGGCTGAGCGTCCTGCCTCTCCCTTGCCGACGCCGTGACCCGCACTTCGCCCGTCACGGCGCCGGGCCCCTGTGCCGTCCACGCGGACAGGGGCCGTCGTCACCTGCTCCGATCGATGGTCACCCCGGCCGAGGCGGCCCTCCCGGCGAGCGGCCGGCCGCCCTGTAGAACGACAATACGGTCTTCTGCTTTGGTCTTAGCCGGTACCTGAGCGTCTCGAATAATCCTTCTATTTCAATAATATGGGGCGTTAGACAAAAGTCGCCCCGCCCCGTTGGTTGACTGTTAACAACGCGGCCGGGTATTGCTGTTCGAACCATCTGGCACGGGGCATGGCAGTTGGCACGGGGCATGGCAGTGGCCGGGCTCCGACCCGTACGCAAACGATTCAGGGGGCAGTCATGAAGCAGGCATTTCGCGCGGATAGCACCACGGTAGCGGAGCGCAGTGCGGCACCATCGGGCCGGTTGCGCAAGGGGCTGGCTGTGGCAGTGGGGCTGAGTCTGGGGGCACTGGCGGGGGGGCGCCCAGGTTGCCCAGACCCTCGTGCTCGGCCATGGTGCCGCGGAGGGGAACCCGCGCTCGCTGGCCGCCGAGCGCATGGCAGAGCTGGTCGACAAGTACAGCGACGGCGAGCTTGAGCTGCGCATCCAGGGCTCCGAGCAGCTGGGCTCGGACGTGCAGATGCTGCAGCAGGTCCAGAGCGGCGCCATCGGGCTGACGGCCAACAGCCAGGGAGCGCTGGCGACCATCGTGCCCAAGGCCAACGTGTTCGGCCTGCCGTTCTTGTTCGATTCGCCGCAGGCCGCCTGGCAGGTCGCCGATGGCCCGATCGGCGATGAAGTGGAGGAGCAGGCCGAGCAGCGCGGGCTGAAGGTGCTGGCGTGGTGGAGCAACGGCATGCGCCAGTTCACCAACAACGTGCGCCCGATCGAGGAGCCGCAGGATCTCGAGGGCCTCAAGATGCGTACCTCGCAGGATGCGGTGACCATCGACACCCTGAGCACGCTGGGTGCCAATCCCACGCCGATGGCCTTCGGCGAACTGTACGTGGCCCTCAAGCAGGGCATGGTGGATGGCCAGGAGAATCCGGTGGTCAACATCATGTCCAGCAATCTGGACGAGGTGCAGCAGTACCTTTCGCTCTCCGACTATCGCTATGAAACCACCCCGGTGGTGATCGGCATGCCGACCTGGCAGCGGCTCTCGGAGGAGAACCGCCAGGCCCTTCAGAAAGCCGCCCGGGAGACCACCGACTTCCAGCGCCAGACCCTGATCGATCAGACCGATGAGCTGCTGGCACAGATCCGCGAGAACGGTGTCATGGAGGTCAATTCGGTCGATACCGCCGCCTTCCGTGAAGCCACCCGGCCGGTCTATGACACCTGGCAGGAAAAGCTGGGCGAGATCGTGCCGCGGGCCCGTGAAGCCGCCGAGCAGGCCAATCAGCAACAGACCGACAGCGGTGCCGACGATCAGCAGTGACATCATCGGGCCCGGCGCTGCCGGGCCCGATGCCATGGTCGGACCGGGACTGCAAGGGGAGGCACATGATGCATGGCGTGATGAATGACAAGGGCGCTGTCCGGCAGCGTGAGGAACGCCTGCGGACACTGTCACGCTGGCTGGCCCGGGGCCGCGAGCTCTTCTATCTGCTCGGCAGCGCGGTGGTGGTGGTGACCACGGTCGTGATCGGCACCACCCTGATGGCCGGGGTGATCGTACGCTACTTCCTCTCCGGCTCGCTGGCCTGGGGCAACGAGCTGCCCGTCATCCTGTTCCCGTGGCTGGTCATGGGAGGCGTGGTCATGGCCGCTGTCCGCCAGCAGCATCTGGGGGTGGACTTCTTCGTGCGGCGCCTGCCGGCCGGGGTAGCCAGAGCGGTGGCCGCGCTGATGCAGCTGCTGGTCATCGGCCTGATGGGCATGCTGATCTACCAGTCGCAGTCGCTTCTGATGTTCATGCAGTACCAGAGCTCGCCGGTACTGGGCTGGCCGGCCAGCTGGGCCTTCTACAGCCTGCCGCTGGGCGCCGCCGGCGTGATGGTGATTGCGCTGCTGGAGCTGGTGGCGGTCGTGGCGGGTTGCCCGGCTGTCCCGAATGAGGAGAACGAGTCATGACGCTGCTGGCGCTTCCCGTCTTTCTGCTGCTGGCACTGGCACTGCCGATCGGCTATGCCCTGATGGCCGCCAGCAGCGCCGGTATCCTGGTCAGCGGCCAGTATCCGCTGTCGATCGTGGCCCAGCGGCTGTTCGACGCCACCCAGAGTTCGCTGCTGCTGGCGATACCGTTCTTCATCCTGGCCGGCGAGCTGCTGATCTCGGGGGTCCTCGGCCAGCGCATCATCCGTTTCGCCAGCCTGCTGGTCGGGCGCGTGCGCGGGGCGCTGGGGCAGGTCAGCGTGGTGACCTCGATGCTGTTCGCCGGCGTTTCGGGCTCGGCCGTGGCCGACGCCTCGGCGCTGGGCTCGGTGCTGATCCCGTGGCAGAAGCGTGAAGGTTATCCCGCCCCCTTTGCCTCGGCGGTCAATGCTGCCAGTTCCGTGATCGGGGTCATCATTCCACCCTCGATCCCGCTGATTATCTATTCCAGTGTTTCGCAGGTCTCGGTGGGCGCACTCTTCCTGGCCGGGCTCGTGCCGGGACTGATCTTCGGCATCGCCAGTCTGGCAGCCGTCTATCTGATCGCCCGGCGCAACGACTTTCCCCGCAGCGAGCAGGGCTTCTCGCTGTCGGCGGTGGTGCGCGGCTTCATGAGTTCGCTGCCGGCGCTGTTCATGCCGGTGCTGATTCTCGGGAGCCTGATCGGGGGCGTGGCGACGCCGACCGAGGTCAGCGTGGTGGCGGTGTTCTACGCCCTGATCGTGCGGCTGTGCTACCGCGACCTGTCGTGGCGCGGCGTGCTGGGGTCGATCTTGAGTGCCGGCCGTGCCACCGGTGCCGTCATGCTGCTGATCATGGCCTCCTCGGTGCTGGGCTGGATCATGACCGTGGATCAGCTGCCCTCCCGGCTGGTGGATACCATCAACGCCATGGGGCTGCCGGATGTACTGATCATCGTGTTCATGAACCTGCTGATGCTGGTGGTCGGCGCGGTCATCGACATGACCCCGGCGATCCTGCTGCTGGCACCGATTCTGATGCCGCTGGCGCAGGCGATCGACATGAGCCTGATCCAGCTGGGCATCCTGATGGTGCTGAACCTGTCGATCGGACTGTTCACGCCTCCGGTGGGCACCACGCTGTTCATCTCGTCGTCGATTGCCGGGGTCCGGATCGAGGAGACGGCGCGGGCACTGGTGCCGTTCTATATCTTCGCCGTGATCGTGCTGCTGCTGGTCAGCTATG
Organism: Kushneria sinocarnis; assembly: GCF_003633775.1. Lineage (GTDB taxonomy): Bacteria > Pseudomonadota > Gammaproteobacteria > Pseudomonadales > Halomonadaceae > Kushneria > Kushneria sinocarnis. Next base: position 35,143 of record NZ_RBIN01000005.1, on the reverse strand, counting down.
TGCTGGCCCTGATCGTGGGCGCCTGAGGGCGCCCGCCGAGCAGCAGCCCGGGGGAATCGCTGTGTCCGAATACACTGTTAACAGTCAACATGAGCCCGCGGGGTTCAGACCATACGGGAGAACAGACGTGGCACCGCAGACAAGCAACGCGAAGCTGGCAGAAGCCATCGGCCTGTCGGTCAGTACCGCCGCCTGGGACGGCTACGAGCTGCCGGAAGCCCTGGCCTCGATGGCGCGCCTGGGCATTGCCGGTGTGGAAATCGCCTATATCCGGGGGTATGTCAACGAGTTCACCGACAGCGATCTGAATGCCGCGCTGGCCCGGGAACTGCGCCAGGAGATGGCACGCCATGGTCAGCACTGCCGGGTCCTGTCGGCGCATATCGACCTGGGGGAGCCCGGGGCGCTGGAGAGTTTTGCCGTACGGGTACGCTTCGCCGCCGAACTCGGCGCCGGCTACCTGATCACCAATGCCGCCAGCCGAGCCGGCAGTGAGCGCTTTTTCGCCAATGCCGACGCCATGGCCGATCTGGCCCGCGAGGCCGGCGTGCGGGTCTGTCTGGAGAACCCCGGCGATGGCAGCGACAACCTGCTCGATCGGGCCGCGGATCTGCCCGCGGTGCTGGAGCGGCTCGACCGGTCGGTCTTCGGCATCAATTACGACCCCGGCAATCTGGTCTCCCACCGGCCGGCGTGCGCACCGGTCGAGGATGCGCTCGCGGCCGTGGCCCTGAGCGATCACTTTCATCTCAAGGCCGTGCATCGCGACACGGATGGCTATCGTTTTGCGCCCATGGGCCGGGGCGACATCGATTACGCCCCGATTCTCGCCGCGATTGCCGAACGACACCTGCCCTTCAGTCTGGAGCTGCCGTTCCGGCTGCGGCGTGACAGTCGCGCCCAGCCATGGAAGGGCAGTGAGCCGCTGGCGCTCGAGACCATCGAGCAGGGCGTGACCGATTCACTGCAGTGGCTCCGGGCGCACTACCCGGGCCTTCAATCTCTCTGACGGAGAAACCAGCATGACCCAGCTGCTCGAAAACAAGGTGTGCATCATTACCGGCGGAGCCGGGCCGCGCGGCATCGGCAAGGCGACCGCCCGCCTCTTCCATGAACACGGCGCCACGGTGGTGATTGCCGATCTCGACGCGGAGAAGAGCCGGGAAGCGGCGGCCGAAGTCGCCGCCGACCGCACCATGGGCGTGGCCTGTGATGTGACTGACAAGGCCTCCTGCGAGGCGGCGGTCAAGGCCGTGATGGAGCGCTACGGTCGCGTCGATGTACTGATCAACAACGCCGGCATCACCCAGCCCCTGAAGACCCTGGAGATCACCCCGGAAAACTACGAGCAGGTGACCGATGTCAGCCTGCGCGGCATGCTCTACATGTCACAGAGCGTGTTGCCGCACATGGCCGACCAGCAGGGCGGGGCCATCGTCAATACGTCCTCGGTCTCCGCCCAGCGCGGTGGCGGCATCTTCGGCGGCCCGCACTACAGTGCCGCCAAGGCCGGCATGCTGGGGCTGGCCAAGGCCATGGCGCGGGAGTACGGGCAGTACAACATCCGCATCAACTCGGTCACGCCCGGGCTGATCCAGACCGACATCACCGGCGGCAAGCTGACCGACGAGATGAAAACGCAGATCCTGACCGGCATTCCGCTCAACCGGCTGGGTGATGCCCAGGATGTGGCAAAGGGCTTCCTGTTTCTGGCCTCGGATCTCTCTTCCTATACCACCGGCGCCGTGCTGGACATCAATGGCGGTATGCACATGTACTGATCATTGGTCCACCCGGTCCGCTGTCTGCCGCCGGCGCACTGCCGGCGGCGTTCACCCCTCCGCACGCTGTTCCAGCGCCGTCATCAGCCGCCGGGCAGCCTCCTCCATGTGCTCCATCAGCACCTGCTCGATGCGGGTCGCGTCGCCCTGCGCCAGGGTGTTCACGATCAGGTCATGGCGATCGGCGGCCATGTTGTGCAGGGCGTGCTCCAGTCCGGCATGCATGATCGAGATCCGGATCGGCCCTTCCAGCGTCAGCCAGGTCGTCAGCAGGGCCTGATTGCCACTGAGCTCACACAGTGCGCGGTGGAAGTTGAGGTCGGTCTCGATCTGTTCGATCAGGTCTTCCTGTACTTCGTGCATCCGTCTGACATGTGAAGCGAGCGTGGCAATGCGCTCGTCGCGATCGGGCTGTTCGCACAGGGTCCGGGCGGCCAGCGCTTCCAGTGCGGCACGCACCCGGTAGATGTCGTGAATCTCCGACTCCTCGATATGGCGCACGCTGAGCTGGCCACGGGAGCCGGCCACCAGCAGCCCCTCCTGTTCGAGACGCCGCATCGCCTCGCGCAGGGTGCCGCGGCTGACGCCGAAGGCTTCGGCAAGTTCGGTTTCGACCAGATGATGCCCGGTGGGCAGCTGGCCGGAGGTGATGGCCGAACGCAGGGCGTTCAGGCACTGGTCACGCAGGGTGGTGCGCTGAAGATTTCTGATCATGGTCCGGTGTCCTGGTTGAGCCGGCCGAGGGCCCCTGAGTGATGGGAATGCGTCCATTGTAAACTGTCAACAAGTACATCATTAAGGGCTCATGGCGGAATGAGCAAATGCACCGGATATGAACATATGGTTTGAGAATTCTTTCCGGATGATGCCCGCCATGTCCGGCGTTCGGACAGGATGACTTTGGTCGAACAAGACGTTGGTCGAAGTCGATAAAAAGCTTGGAAAACAAAATGTTAAGGAAAGTTACTCTAAAGTCGTAGTGTTTCGGAACCTCCTGCCAATTGCAGTCTGTCAGGTAACCGGGTTATTTCATTTGCACATTACTGGAACAAATGATTGCCCGGCTTACGGAGGCTGCCATGACCGATACCGTTTCCTCTTCTTCCACCCGTGGCGAGCAGGGTGAACTGCCGAAGGTCATGAAAGCGGTCGTGGCCTACGGCCCCGGAGATTATCGCTATGAAGAAGTGCCGGTGCCCGAGCTGGAAAACGATCACGAGATTCTGGTGCGGGTCGAGGGCTGCGGCATCTGCGCCGGTGACATCAAGTCCTTTGACGGCGCACCGAGCTTCTGGGGCGACGAGTACCAGCCGCCCTATATCAAGGCGCCGATGATTCCGGGCCACGAATTCATCGGCCACGTGGTCAAGGTCGGTGATGCGGTGACCGACTACAAGCCCGGGGATCGGGTGATCTCCGAGCAGATCGTGCCGTGCTGGAACTGCCGCTTCTGCAACCGCGGCCAGTACTGGATGTGCGAGAAGCATGATCTCTACGGCTTCCAGAACAATGTCAACGGCGGCATGGCCGAGTACATGAAGTTCACCAAAGAGGCGATCAACTACCACGTCCCCGAGGAGCTGCCGCTGGAGAAGGCGATCCTGATCGAGCCCTACGCCTGCTCGCTGCATGCCGTGCAGCGCGCGCGGATCGAGCTCGGCGACGTGGTGGTGCTCTCCGGGGCCGGCACGCTGGGGCTCGGCATGGTGGGGGCGGCGAAGAAGGCCGGCGCCGAGAAGCTGGTGGTGCTGGATCTGTTCGATGACCGCCTCGAACTGGCGCGGCAGTTCGGCGCCGACCTGACCCTCAACCCCGGACGCGATGATGTGGTCTCGATCATCAAGGAGATGACCGAGGGCTACGGCTGCGACGTCTACATCGAGGCGACCGGCCATCCGAAGTCGGTGGAGCAGGGCCTCTCCATGATCCGCAAGCTGGGCCGTTTCGTGGAGTTCAGCGTGTTCAAGGATCCGGTCAGCGTCGACTGGAGCATCATCTCCGATCGCAAGGAGCTCGACCTGCTGGGCTCGCACCTGGGGCCGTACTGCTATCCGCTGGTGATCAACGGCATCAGCGACGGCAGCTTCCCGACCGAAGGCGTGGTGACCCACAAGCTGCCGCTGGCGCAGTTCCAGGAAGGATTCGAGCTGATGCAGAGCGGGTCGAAGTCACTGAAGATCGTGCTGATTCCGTAACCGGTGCGCTGCCGTGCGCGGCGGCCTCCCGGGATGTCCATCAGTCACTGGCTTCGCTTCAGGAGAGTGCCTTACATGAGTTCGCAAGCTGCTACCAGACCCGCCGGCCGACTGCGCCGCAGGCGCGGCCCGCTGATCGCCGCCGGTGTGGCCATTCTCGTGATGGTCGTCATGGCGCTGGATACCACCGTTGTGCCGATCGGCTCGGAATCCTCGCAGAGCGACAAGTTCTCGCCCGAGCAGTACGGGGCGGAACAGTTCCCGCGGATTCGCGACAGCGTCGAGCAGCGTGCCGTTCCGGCCGAGACACTGGCCGAAGCACTGGCCGAGGACCGGAGTGCTGCCGGTGAGCAGTATGGCGTGCCCGCCGGCATCGGCCCGATTCTGCCGGTGCGCTTTACCGGGGTCGTCGGCGAAGGGAAGTCCGGCATCTATACGGTGGATGTCGAGGGTGTGGCCGATGAGCTGACGATCCGGGTACAGACCGGGCCGGCCATCAATGGCACCGCACTGCGCGATGCCACCGGCGATATCGACTTCGGCCAGTTCACCAACCAGATCGAGTATCAGAATGCCGGCGCTGCCATCAATGATGCCATGAAGGCGCAGGTGCTGGCGGATGTGGAGACCGGCAGTCTCAATGGCAAGACCATTTCGGTCGTCGGGGTGTTCCAGCTCATCAATCCGAAGAACTGGCTCGTGACCCCGGTCAGGCTGGAAGTGCAATGAGTCGCACGGAGTCGACGATGAACGAGCAACCCCTGAATCGGCCGGCCGCCGATGACGCCCCCGACGAGGTCGTGCTGTCGGCGCGTCATGTGGCCAAGTCCTTCGGCAGCGTCCATGCCCTGAAGTCGGTCAATTTCGATATCCATCGCGGGCGGGTGACCACGCTGTTCGGCGAGAACGGTGCCGGCAAGTCGACACTGATGAAGATCCTGTCGGGGGTGATCCAGCCCTCCTCGGGGGAGATCATCCTCGACGGCCGGCCGGTGAGCTTTGCCTCGACCGTCGATGCCCAGCGTCATGGCATCTCGATCATTCACCAGGAGCTGAGCCTCGCGCCCAATCTGAGCGTGCGCGACAACATCTTCATGGGGCGCGAACTGGGCGGCCCCGGCGGCGTGAATTACGCCGAGGAGGCACGACAGACGAAGGCGCTGATGGCGGAACTCGATGAGCCGATCGATCCGCTGACCCCGGTCGAGGACCTGCGGCTGGGGCAGCAGCAGATCGTCGAGATCGCGCGTGCCCTGTCGGTCAACTCGCGCATCCTGATCATGGATGAGCCGACCTCGGCGCTCTCGGCCTCGGAGGTCGAGGTGCTGTTCCGGGTCATCCGCGACCTGAAGGCCCGGGGTGTGTCGATCGTCTACATCTCCCACCACCTCGAGGAGGCGCTCACGATCACCGACCATGCGGTGGTGCTGCGGGACGGAACGATGACGGCGCACGGTCGGCGCGACGAAATCGATCTCGAGTGGATCGTGCGCAACATGGTGGGCGAGAACTTCGATCTCGGCTCGCCACCCACCGGCCATCGGATGGGCGAGGTGGCGCTGTCGCTGGAGGACATCTCGATTGCGGATGTGGCAGTACCCGAGCGCTCGGTGGTGGATCACCTGTCGCTGCAGGTGCGCGCCGGCGAGATCGTCTGCATCTACGGCCTGATGGGTGCCGGGCGCACCGAGCTGCTCGAGTGTGCCGCCGGTCGCGTGCCGATGAGCGGGGGCCGGGTCGTGCTGGAAGGGGTGGATGTCTCGCAGCTGAGCATTGCCGAGCGGATTGCCCGCGGGCTGGTGCTGGTGCCGGAGGATCGTCAGCGTGACGGCCTGGTGCAGACCATGTCGGTAGGCCAGAACCTGTCGCTGGCCAGCATTGGCGCCTTTACCCGCTGGCTGATGACCTCAAGCCGGCGCGAGCAGGGCGTCATTCGTGAATCGATCGGCAATGTGCACATCAAGACCGATGGCCCGGAAGCGTCGATCGGCTCGCTCTCCGGTGGCAACCAGCAGAAGGTGGTGATCGGCAAGATGCTGGCAACCCACCCGCAGGTGGTGCTGCTCGATGAACCCAGCCGCGGCATCGATATCGGCGCCAAGGCCGAGGTCTTCCGGCTGCTCGCAGAAGGGGCCTCGAAAGGACTGGCGGTGGTGTTTTCGACTTCCGAACTCGGTGAGTGCCTGAGCGTGGCCCACCGGGTCGTGGTGATGAGCCGCGGCCGCATTGCGGCGGAGTTCGGGGCCGACGTCACCCGAGAAGAAATCATGGCGGCCTCCGGCGAAGCCGTGGTTGCCTGAGCCAACTGTACAGCGGGGAATCCCACCATGTCCGACATCAGTCAGACCGCTTCCGGCGAACAGTCGCGCAAGGGGCGCGGCAGCTTCGATCTGGGCCGCATGCTGCTCGAGGGGCGCGCCTTCTTTGCCCTGATCGCGATCATCATCATCTTCTCGATCCTGTCGCCGGTCTATTTCACCACCAACAACATGCTGACCATGTCGTCCCACGTGGCGATCTTCGGGCTCCTGTCGCTCGGCATGCTGCTGGTCATCCTGACCGGCGGCATCGATCTGTCGGTCGGCTCGACCCTGGGCCTGTCCGGCATGGTGGCGGGGTTCCTGATGCAGGGCGTGACGCTCGAGTCCGCCGGCGTGACCCTCTACTTCCCGGTCTGGGCGGTGGTCATCCTGACCTGTGCGCTGGGCGCCTTCGTCGGGGCGATCAACGGCATCCTCATTGCCTGGTTCAGGGTGCCGGCCTTCGTGGCCACCCTCGGCATGCTCTATGTCGCCCGCGGGGCGGCGCTGCTGATGACCAACGGCCTGACCTACAACAACCTGGGCGGCAGCCCGGAGCTGGGCAATACCGGGTTCGACTGGCTCGGTTTCAATCGGCTGTTCGGTATTCCCGTGGGCGTGCTGATCTTCGCCGCGGTGGCGATCGTGCTGATCTTCGTGCTCAACCGCACTCCCTTCGGCCGCTGGATCTACTCCACCGGGGGCAACTCGCGGGCCGCCGAGCTTTCCGGCGTGCCGGTCAAGCGGGTGCAGGTGCTGGTCTATGTGCTGTCGGGGGTCTGCGCCGCGATTGCCGGGCTGGTGCTCTCCTCGCAGCTGACCTCGGCCGGGCCGACGGCAGGCAATACCTATGAGCTGACCGCGATTGCTGGCGTGGTCATCGGCGGCGCGGCGCTGACCGGTGGCCGCGGCAACGTGCGTGGCACGCTGCTGGGCGCATTCGTGATTGGCTTTCTCTCCGACGGGCTGGTCATCATCGGGGTGTCGTCCTACTGGCAGACCGTCTTCATGGGCGCGGTGATCGTCCTCGCCGTCCTGCTCAACAGCATCCAGTACCGCGGCCGGAAGAAGAGCGCCAAACCCGCTTCCGGCAGTGGCAGTGCTTCTCCGCAATCGGGCACGACCGGCGGCTGAGGCCGGCCATCCGATGCGGAAAGATCGGGCCGGCCCGTTCGCCGGCCCCCCAATCATGAAAACAGGGGAACCCGCCATGCTCGGAAAAACGAGGCATCTGCTGATCGCGCTGCTGGCTGTGGGCGCCGTACTCTTCGGCGGCAGTGCGATGGCACAGGAGCAGAACAAGGGACTGATCTCGATCATCGTCAATGATCCTTCCAATCCCTACTGGTATACCGAGGGTCAGATCGCCAGGAGTACGGCCGAGGAGCTGGGCTATACGGCCAACGTCAGTGCGCACAAGGGAGATACCAACACCGAGAGCCGCCAGATCGACACCGCCATTACCAATCAGGCGAAAGCGATCATTCTCGATCCGGCCAATGCCGATGGTTCGGTCGGCGCCGTGCGCAAGGCCGTCAATGCCGGCATTCCGGTCTTTCTGGTCAACGCCGAGATCAACCAGCAGGGGCTGGCTCAGGCTCAGCTGGTCTCCAACAATGCCCAGGGGGCAGCGCTGGGGGCCCAGCAGTGGGTGCAGATGCTGGGTGACGGGGCACGGTACGTCGAGATCAAGGGGGCGCCTTCGGACAACAACGCCGCCACCCGCTCCAACGGCTACGAGACCGTGCTGAGCCAGTATCCGGATATCCAGCGGGTCGCCTCCGATGTCGCCAACTGGGATCGCACCCAGGGCTACAACAAGATGCAGAGCATGCTGCAGGCCAACCCCGATATCCAGGGCGTCATCAGCGGCAACGACGAGATGGCGCTGGGCGCGATTGCCGCGCTCAAGGAAGCCGGCAGGCTGGATGACGTGGTGGTCGGCGGTTTCGATGGCTCACCGGACGCCGTTGATGCGGTCAGATCCGGCGCGCTGGCCTATACCGTGCTGCAGCCGGTGGCCATCTTCTCCGAGCGGGCGGTACGGCTGGCCGATCAGTACATCCGTACCGGCGAGACCGGGCTCGACAACGAGAAGCAGCTCTTCGACTGCATGCTGATCACCTCGGACAACGTTGATCAGTACACCTCGCCGTTCGTGCTCGAACAGTAATCCCGTCTGTCTGACGTCAGTGCTACGGGCGGCGGTCCTGCGGGGCCGCCGCCCTTTTCGATTGCGGGGCCGGGGCAGGCGGTGCCGGTGTTTGTCCGGCATCACGGCCTCGTGACCATTGCGAATGGCACTCCCGGTGAAAGCGGGATTGTGCATCCACTAAATGAACATTTGTGCACATAGATAACTATTGTGTAACGCTTTTGCAGCGTACCGTTACCCGGCTGCTGCGCCACATGCCCGGTCAGGGCCTGTTTCCGGCGGTCAGTGCCGGGGATCAATCTAAAGTATAAGGCCCTTTGCTTGATGGTTGTAAACCCGATCCTGCATTGTCTTTCGGTACATATGATCGAAAACTGTTCAGATGATTGGCAGCAGGAGAGCAGCCATGAGTGAGACGACAACCAGTCAGCAAGGCCGGACTTCCAGTGAAGAGATCCCCGCGACCATGCAGGCCGTGGTGGCCTATGGTCCCGGCGATTATCGCTATGAGCAGGTGCCGGTACCCGAACTGGAAAATGACCACGAGATTCTGGTGCGGGTCGAGGGATGCGGCATCTGTGCCAGTGATATCAAGTCCTTCCACGGCGCACCGAGCTTCTGGGGCGATGAGTTCCAGCCGCCCTATATCAAGGCGCCGATGATCCCCGGACACGAATTCCTGGCGCGCATCGTCAAGGTGGGGGCGCAGGTCGAAGGCTTCAGCGTCGGCGATCGGGTGATCTCCGAGCAGATCGTGCCGTGCTGGAACTGCCGCTTCTGTAATCGCGGCCAGTACTGGATGTGTGAAAGGCACGATCTCTACGGCTTCCAGAACAATGTCAACGGCGGCATGGCCGAGTACATGAAGTTCACGAAGGAGGCGATCAACTATCACGTGCCCGAGGAGCTGCCGCTGGAAAAGGCGATCCTGATCGAGCCCTACGCCTGTGCCCTGCACGCCGTGCAGCGCGCACAGATCGAGCTCGGCGACGTGGTGGTGCTGTCCGGAGCCGGTCCGCTGGGGCTCGGCATGGTCGGCGCGGCGAAAAAGGCCGGTGCCGAGAAGCTGGTGGTACTGGACCTGTTCGATGGCCGGCTCGAGATGGCGAAGCAGTTCGGTGCCGACGTGGTGCTCAATCCGAAGAAGGATGACGTGGTGGCCACCGTCAAGGAGATGACCGGCGGCTATGGCTGCGACATCTATATCGAGGCGACCGGCCATCCGGCTTCCGTCGAACAGGGGCTCTCGATGATCCGCAAGCTGGGGCGCTTCGTTGAATTCGGCGTCTTCGGTGACGAGGTCTCGGTCGACTGGAGCATCATCTCCGATCGCAAGGAGCTCGACCTGCTGGGCTCCCACCTGGGGCCGTACTGCTATCCGCTGGTGATCGACGGCATCAGTGACGGTAGCTTCCCGACCGAGGGCGTGGTGACCCACAAGCTGCCGCTGTCGCAGTTCCAGGAAGGCTTCGAGCTGATGGAGAGTGGCGCCAATTCGATGAAGGTCGTGCTGATTCCCTGAAGCACGACTCCGACAGGCGCCAGAGCTACCGCCGTGACAGCTGCCCCGGAGCAGCTGTCACGGCGGTATTGCGCCTTTTATGCTCGTAGCGCACAAGGATGGAACGCAGCATGAACGCTACAACGACCAAGTCGGTCGCAGGTGAGCCGGGAGAGACCTGGCTGGACCGGATCGGCATTCCCCACAGCCTGCGCTGGGGCTTTCTCGGCGTGCTGATCTTCATGACCGGCAATGGTGTCGAGTCCAATTTCATCGCGCCGCACATGACCCAGGCGCTGGGCGAGGCCGGCGCGCCGCTGGTGCCGACCATCATCGCCATGTACAGCCTGGCGGTGCTGATTGCTTCCTATCTCTCCGGCGCCCTGGCGGACCTGTTCGGCCCCAGGCGCGTGATGCTGCTGGGCTTTCTGATCTGGGTGGTGTTCGAGGTGGCCTTTCTCTGGTCGCTGAGCATCGATTCGGTGGTACTGGTCTTTGCCACCTACTTCATGCGCGGCTTCGGCTTCCCGCTGTTTGCCTTTGCCTTTCTGGTCTGGATCAATTCCGTGTCGCCCCGCAGTCGCAACGGCGCGGCGGTCGGCTGGTTCTACGTCATGTTCACCGGCGGACTGCCCACACTCGGCTCGCTGTTCGCGGTGGTGTCGATTCCGTTCTTCGGTGGCGGCAGTACCGGCGAAGTCGGCAGCATGTGGGCCTCGACCGCACTGGTCACGCTGGGCTTTCTGCTGGCCTGGTTCGGCGTGCGTGAACCGACCGGCAGGCAGCGGCTGGCGCCGCCGGGCGAGTCCGCTTCCGAGGTGGTCACCAGCGGGCTGCGGTTGACCTTCCGGGAACCGCGGGTGGCCATGGGCTTTCTGGTGCGCCTGATCAACACCGCGCCCGAGTTCGGCATGTTCGTGATCCTGCCGGCCATCATTGCCGATGACCTGGGCTGGGGGCAGTCGCGCTGGCTGCTGATGACCACCGTGGTCTATGCCGGCAACATCCTGTTCAATGCCGCCTTCGGTGCCCTGGGCGATCGGTGGGGCTGGACGCGCACCGTGCGCTGGTTCGGCGTGGTCGGCTCGGCGGTCGGGCTGCTCGCCTGGTGGTATGTGCCGCACATGGTGCCGGCAGGTTCCGACTGGGGCTACTTCGTGTCGCTGGTGGCGGGCACCGTGTTCGGCATCATGCTGGCCGGGTTCGTGCCGATGGGGGCGATCATGCCGGCGCTGGTTCCCGAGCACAAGGGTGCGGCAATGGCGATGTATACCACCGCTGCCGGCGGCGCCATCTTCCTGGGGACGGCCGTGGTGGCCGTGGTGCAGCCCCTGCTGGGCAATGTTGGCGTGGTCTGGACCTTCGTGGCCCTCTATGCCAGCGCTTTCGTGATGCTGCACTGGCTGAAGGTGGATCAGAGCGACGAGGCGGCCATCGCTGAAGCGGAGTCCGGCCATTCCGGGGAGACAGCACATGGCAGAACATGATCCCTGGCGTCTTGACGGGCAAGTGGTGCTGGTGACCGGCGCTTCTGCCGGCATCGGACTGGCCATCTGCAGTGCCATGGCACGCCAGGGCGCGCGCCTGGCGATGCTTGACCGGGATGACCGGGTGCACGAAGCCGCCGCCGGGTTCGAGGATGCGATCGGCGTAGTGGCCGATGTCACCCGCAGTGACGAGCTCGAGCGAGCCCGCGATGAAATCACGGACCGGCTGGGGCCGATCGATGTGCTGGTCAACAATGCCGGTGTCATCGCCCTCGATGCGGCCGAGTCGCTCAGCGAGCAGGACTGGGATCGCACCCTGGATGTCAATCTCAAGGGCACCTTCCTGGCCAGCCAGGTGGTGGGTCGGCAGATGCTCGAGCGCGGTGAGGGGGCGATTGTCAATATCGCCTCCCAGGCCGGGCTGGTGGCGCTGGATCAGCACCTGGCCTACTGCGCCAGCAAGGCCGGAGTGATCGGGCTGACCCGTTCGCTGGCGCTGGAGTGGTCGCCACGGGGCGTGCGTGTCAATGCGGTGTCGCCGACCATCGTGATGACCGAGCTGGGCCAGCAGGCCTGGTCCGGTCCCGAGGGTGATCGCGCCCGCGAGCGCATCCCGCTGCGCCGTTTCGCCGAACCCGAGGATGTCGCCAATGCCGTGGTCCATCTCGCCTCTCCGGCGGCCGCCATGCTGTCCGGCGAGAATCTGGTAGTGGATGGCGGCTACACCATCAGCTGAGTGACGGCTTGCTTCCCTTGCCGCGACACGGGCCACGATGATCGATCGTGGCCCGTTTGCGTGTGGTATGCGATGGTAGGGGATTCAAGTAGTACCGGCAGCGAACCGATAAGTATCGCATCGAGCCGGTTACTCGGGTGCAGAGGCCATGCCATACAGGATCAGGGCGCTTTCGGAGGCGCTCGAGCAGAGTCGGCTGCGTGAGCGTCGTATCATTGACAGTGCCAGTGATGCCTTTGTCTCGCTGGACGCCAACTGGTGCATTCTCGACTGGAACCGAGCCGCCGAGCGGCTGTTCGGCTGGCAGCGCGAGGAAGTGCTCGGCAAGCAGGGCTTTCTGCTGCTGACGCCGGAGGGCGAATCGCCGGCGTTGCGCCAGGCCGAAGTCGAGCAGTTGCTCGTGGAGCGTGCGCGCGAGGCAGAGGGCGCCATCTTCGAGCTGGAAGTGACCTGCAGCGATGGCAGCCGGATGATCGTGGAGTCGTCCATCTGGCAGCTGCACATGGACGGCCGGCGCGAGTACTACACCTTCTCCCGCGACGTGACCGAGCGCCGGCGCATGGAGCGGGAGCTCTCCTGCCGGGCCCATTACGATACGCTTACCTGTGCGCTCAATCGCACCGCGCTGTTCGACCATCTCACCCGGACCCTGGCAGACAGCAGCAGCGCCACGGCGGTACTGCTGGTCGACCTCGATCACTTCAAGCGCATCAATGCCACCTATGGCCATGTGACGGCCGACCGGGTACTGATCGAAGTTTCGCGGCGATTGCGCGAATGTGTCGATGACACGGCCATCGTGGCGCGGCTGTCGAGCGATGAGTTCGTGGTACTGGTCCGGCTCTGCTGGCAGGAGCCGGTCACGGCACTGGCACGCCGCATTCTGGCGCGTCTGGAGCAGCCGATCGAGCTGCCCGATGACTCGGTGCATTCGAGTGCCAGCATCGGCATTGCGCTTGCCACGGCGCAGGACAGCGCCGACTCGCTGCTGCAGGCGGCCGAAATGGCGATGTTCCGGGCCAAGCGGGCAGGCCGTGGGCAGTATGCCTGTTTCGATCCCTCCCTGCGCGAGCAGGTGGCCGAACGGATCGGCATGGAGAGTGCGCTGCGTCATGCCATCCACCACGACGAGCTGCAGCTGTACTATCAGCCGATCGTCTCGGCAGCCACCGGACGCATCGAGAGCGTCGAGGCCCTGCTGCGCTGGCACCATCCGGAGCGCGGCCTGATCATGCCCGACGCCTTTATCCCGCTGGCGGAGGAGACCGGCCTGATCGTGCCGCTGGGGCGCTGGGTGATCGAGCACGCCTGCCGGCAGGCGGCGCTCTGGCAGCGGATCACGGGCAGTGCCGGGCCGGCGCTGCAGGTCTCGATCAATCTCTCCGCCCGCCAGATTGCCCAGCCCCGGCTGGTGGATGAAGTGCGGGCCATCCTGCAGTCGATGCCGGGTGACGACACCCGGCTGCATTTCGGTTTCGAAGTGACCGAAACGGCCATGATGCATGATCCGCAGGTCTCCGCCGAGACCCTGAGCCAGCTTCGCAGGCTGGGGGCCCACCTGTCGCTGGATGACTTCGGTACCGGTTACTCCTCGATGGCCTATCTCAAGCATCTGCCCTTCGATACCCTCAAGATCGACCGTACCTTTACCCGGGGTGTCGCCGAAGACGGCTGCGATCGCTCCATCATTCGTTCGATGCTGGCACTGGCCGATGGTCTGGGGCTGGATGTGATTGCCGAAGGCGTCGAAACCCGAGCGCAGCAGCAGGCGCTGCTGGCGCTGGGGGTTCAGCGGATGCAGGGATTCCTGTTTGCCCGGCCGCAATCGGCCGCGGTGATCGAGCGGATGCTGGATGATTCGCTGAAAGCACTTGATTAGGCACCGTCCGGATTCAGCGTGTACACTTGCCGATCCGGTTATCACCAGACGCCGGCCCCTTGCCGGCGCCGTAGCGATGGCCGCACGGTCAATGCCTACCCGCAGTTCCTGTGTCAAAGACGAGAGGGTCAAGGGTCTTCATGAGCGAATATTCCCTGTTCACTTCCGAATCCGTGTCCGAAGGTCATCCGGACAAGATTGCCGATCAGATTTCCGACGCCGTGCTCGATGCGCTGATCGCTCGTGACAAGCACGCCCGCGTCGCCTGCGAAACGCTGGTCAAGACCGGCGTGGCCATCGTGGCGGGCGAGATTACCACCAGTGCCTGGGTGGATCTGGAGGATCTGGTGCGCCGGGTTATTACCGAGATCGGCTATACTTCCTCTCAGGTCGGTTTCGACGGGGCCACCTGCGGGGTGATCAACCTGATCGGCAAGCAGAGTGTCGATATCGCCCAGGGGGTGGATCGCTCGAAGCCCGAGGATCAGGGGGCCGGCGATCAGGGACTGATGTTCGGCTATGCGACCAATGAGACGCCTTCCTACATGCCGGCGCCGATCCACTATTCGCACCGGCTGGTCGAGCGGCAATCGGAGCTGCGTCGCAACGGCACGCTCGCCTGGCTGCGCCCCGATGCCAAGAGCCAGGTGACCTTCCGCTACGATGACAACGGTCAGCCGAAGGCCGTCGACGCCGTGGTGCTCTCCACCCAGCATGATGATGACATCTCGCAGGAAGAGCTGCGTCACGCCGTCGAGGAGCTGATCATCCGTGATGTGCTGCCGGCGGAGTGGATCACCGACGAGACGCGCTTTCACATCAACCCGACCGGCAAGTTCGTGATCGGCGGGCCGGTGGGGGATTGCGGCGTGACCGGACGCAAGATCATCGTCGATACCTATGGCGGCATGGCGCGCCACGGCGGCGGTGCCTTCTCCGGCAAGGACCCCTCCAAGGTCGATCGCAGTGCCGCCTACGCCGGCCGTTACGTGGCCAAGAACATCGTCGCGGCCGGGCTGGCCGACAAGTGCGAGATTCAGATCTCCTACGCCATCGGCGTGGCCGAGCCGACCTCGGTCTCGATCAATACCTTCGGCACCGGCAGGATCAGTGATGCACGCATCATCGAGCTGGTGCGCGAGCATTTCGACCTGCGTCCTCATGCCATTACCCGCATGCTCGATCTGCTGCATCCGATGTATCAGCTGACCGCTTCCTATGGCCACTTCGGTCGCGAGCCGTTCGAGCACAGCTACCGCTGGACCGATTTCAACGGCGAGGAGCACACCGAGACCTTCACCGCCTTCCCGTGGGAGAAGGTCGATCGTGCCGCGACCCTGAAGTCGGCCGCCGGGCTGGACTGATCGGCACGGCTGCAGGCAGCTTCCGGGCCCACCCTGCGGTGGGCCTTTTCATGGCCGGCCCCGCCCTCCGGCTCGGAGCGCCCGGGAGCGCATCATGCTGCCGGATTCAATGACCCCCTGAACCGGAACGACTCACCGCATGCTCAACATTGCCGCTCTGTTCATTACCATTACTGCGCTGTTCTCCTGGTTCAATCACCGCTTCATTCGCCTGCCCGCGACCATCGGGGTGATGGTGATCGCGCTGCTGATCTCGCTGTTGCTGCTGGCGCTCAACCACTTCGGGATCGGGCTGCTCACCGACCAGGCGCAGCACTGGCTCGAGCGCATCAACTTCAACACCCTGCTGATGGACGGCATGCTGTCGTTTCTGCTGTTCGCCGGCGCCCTGCATGTCGATCTCGATCAGCTCAGGCGCTACCGCTGGTCGATCGGTCTGCTGGCGACCGGGGGCGTGGTGATCTCGACGCTGGTGGTCGGCACGGCCGCCTGGGCGCTGTTTGCCCTGTTCGGGATCGCTATCCCGTGGCTGTGGTGTCTGGTGTTCGGGGCGCTAATTGCACCCACCGATCCCATTGCGGTGCTGGGGATCATGCGCAGCGCCGGCGCGCCCGCGGACATGGAGATCAAGATTGTCGGCGAATCGCTGTTCAACGACGGGGTGGCGGTGGTGGTGTTCTCGACCCTGCTGGGGGCGGCATCGGCCCACGAGGCACTGACGTTCTCCCATGTCGGGCTGCTGTTTCTGCAGGAGGCCGGCGGTGGCATCGTGCTGGGCATGGCCGTGGGAGCGCTGGTCTACTACCTGATGAAGGCGATCGACCAGCACCAGGTCGAGGTGATGCTGTCGCTGGCGCTGGTGGTCGGCGGCTATGCGCTGGCCTCGCAGCTCGAGGTGTCCGGGCCGATCGCCATGGTCGTCGCCGGGCTGCTCATCGGCAACATGGCCCGCTCGGGGGCGATGTCGCAGAATACCCGCGCCTATGTGGATGGCTTCTGGGAGCTGATTGACGAGATGCTCAATGCCATCCTGTTCGTGCTGATCGGACTGGAGCTGCTGCTGATTCCCTTCGAACTGCACTATCTCTGGGTGGCGCTGCCGCTGATCGCGATCATTCTGGCCACACGCTATCTCACCATCGGTATTCCGCTGACCTTCCTGCGTCGCTGGGTGGGCTTTCGCCGGGGCACCACCCGGGTGCTGACCTGGGGCGGGCTGCGCGGCGGCATCTCGGTGGCGCTGGCGCTGGGCCTGCCGGATGTGGCCTGGCGCGAGCCGCTGGTGCTGATCACCTACATCATCGTGCTGTTCTCGATTCTGGTGCAGGGGCTGACCATCGGTCGCGTGGTGCAGGGGGTCGCCGGCGATCGGCCGCCGTCGCCCTGAACCGGGGGCGGTCGTGGCATATCGGGGAGTGATCACGCTATCATGCCGGGCGATGCCGCAGAGGGCGGCATCGAACTCTCTTGCCGTTTCGAGGGGCGCTGCAGCGGAGACTTCCGCGAGGCTCGAAGCGGTGGTTATCGGTAACGGCGCCCGCTGTCTGTCAGGAGTGTTTCATGGCTACCGCTGAAAACGCCGTCGCGCAGGATTACAAGGTTGCCGACATCGGTCTGGCTGACTGGGGCCGGCGCGAGATTCGCATCGCCGAAACCGAGATGCCGGCGCTGATGAAGATCCGCGAGAAATATCGTGGCGAACAGCCGCTGGCGGGGGCTCGCATCGCGGGCTGCATTCACATGACCATCCAGACCGCGGTGCTGATCGAGACGCTGGTCGAGCTGGGCGCCAGCGTGCGCTGGTCATCGTGCAACATCTTCTCCACCCAGGATCAGGCCGCGGCCGCCATCGCGGCGTCCGGCGTGCCGGTGTTCGCCTGGAAGGGCGAGACCGAGGAGGAGTTCTGGTGGTGTATCGAGCAGACCGTGGCAGGCCCCAACGGCTGGACGCCCAACATGGTGCTCGACGATGGTGGCGATCTGACCGGCCTGCTGCACGAGCAGCGCCCCGAACTGCTCGACGCCATTCACGGCATCAGCGAGGAGACCACCACCGGCGTCCACCGGCTGGTCGAGATGATGCGCCAGGGCACGCTGAAGGTGCCGGCGATCAACGTCAACGACTCGGTCACCAAGTCCAAGAACGATAACAAGTACGGCTGCCGTCACTCGCTGTCGGATGCCATCAAGCGTGGCCTCGATCACCTGCTCTCCGGCAAGCAGGCGCTGGTGATCGGTTATGGCGACGTCGGCAAGGGCTCTGCAGCCGGCCTTCGTAATGAGGGCATGATCGTCAAGGTCACCGAGGTCGACCCGATCTGTGCCATGCAGGCCTGCATGGATGGCTATGAGGTCGTCTCGCCCTATGTCGACGGCAACAACGACGAATCCGATACCAGCATCAATCGCGAGCTGCTCTCCCGCATTGATGTGCTGGTCACCACCACCGGCAACATCAACGTCTGCGATGCCGGCATGCTCAAGGCACTCAAGAAGGGCGCCGTGGTCTGCAACATCGGTCACTTCGACAACGAGATCGATACCGCCTTCATGCGTGACAACTGGGGCTGGGAAGAGATCAAGCCGCAGGTGCACAAGATCTATCGCGATGGTGGCCCGGCCAGCTTCGACCCGGCCAGTGACGACTATCTGCTGCTGCTTTCGGAGGGCCGGCTGGTCAACCTGGGCAACGCCACCGGCCATCCCTCGCGGGTGATGGACGGCTCCTTTGCCGACCAGGTGCTGGCGCAGATCCACCTCTACCAGGGTCGCTTTGCCGATCTGCCGAAGGAGGATCGCCCCGAGATCAGCGTGGCGGTGCTGCCCAAGCAGCTGGATGAGGAAGTGGCCCGCTACATGGTGGAAGGCTTCGGCGGCACGCTGACGAAAATGACCGCGAAGCAGGCCGAGTACACCGGCGTGCCGCAGGCAGGTCCCTTCAAGCCGGAGGCCTATCGCTACTGAGTCTCGTGGCTGAACCGGCTGATTAAAACGCCGCCCCGGGTTACCGGGGCGGCGTTTTGCATTCATGCCCCGGCAGCGCGGGATTGCCGGGCGATGAAGGCCCGGGCGTGGGCGTCCACGGCGCGCAGGGCGGCCACGATGTCATCAGGAGTGAGCGTGTAGGCCAGGTTGTGGATGGACTCGCCCTGCTGCAGCGCGGTTTCGGCCACCCGGGTCAGTTCGCTGTCGGTGACCTTCGCGAGCCCGAGGGCTTCGAGGGTCACCGGCAGGCCGAGCGCAACATACAGGGCGAGATAGCGCTCCAGCTCTGCCTGTGGGGTGCGGTCAAGCACCAGCTGGGTCAGGGTACCGTAGGCCACCTTTTCGCCATGGGTCAGTTCGTGGATCTCGCCGTGCAGTGCGGTAAAGCCGTTATGGATGGCGTGTGCCGCGGCCAGCCCGCCGCTTTCGAAACCGAGCCCGCTCAGCAGGGTATTGGCTTCGACCACCGCTTCGAATGCCGGCGTGACGACGCCGGCCTGATTGGCCTGCCAGGCCAGCAGCCCCTGTTCGAACAGTACCTGTTCGCACTTCTCGCCGATGGTCTGACCCAGCAGGGTCGGCAGGCCTCCGGCCATGTTGGAAGCGCCGGAGCGGATAACGGCGCGGGCTTCCACCCAGGTGGCCATGGCGTCGGCAATGCCCGAGGCCAGAAAGCGGGGTGGGGCCTGGGCGATCAGTTGGGTATCCACCAGCACCAGGTCCGGGTTGCGATCGTAGAAACGATAGGATTCGAACACCCCTTCGTCGGTGTAGATCACCGACAGGGCGCTGGTGGGGGCGTCGGTCGAGGCGGTCGTGGGCAGAATGGCGCAGGGTGTCCCCAGCCGGTCGGCGACCCCCTTGGCGGTATCGAGGGTCTTGCCGCCCCCGAAGCCGACGACGACCAGGGCCTGTTCGCCCAGTGCCACCAGGCGCTCGATCTCGTGACCGGAGGCCTCGCCACCGAAACGCGCATACTCGAAGCGAATGTCTGACCCTTCAAGGCTTTGTGCCAGCACCTGACCGGCCATCTGCCAGACGAAGTCATCGGCAATGATCAGCGCCGATTGACCCAGCCGGGCAATATGATGGCCGGCGCGCTGGATGGCATGAGCGCCCTGAACGTAGCGGCCGGGACTGATGAAGACCTGCTCGCGGATGGTGGACTGTGCAGCAGACATGACGCATTCCCCCTGTTGATGGCGAACGCCCGGTGGCAGGCCATGCCCGGTGTTGCCCGGGACACGGCGCATGGGCCGGACGGGTGGTGCCACATCAGCATGGCGGATCCGGTCGGGTTCGGTCGTGTGGCATGACGTCGCGCCGTCTTCAGCGCTTCAGGGCCTTGCGCAGCTGGGGCAGGGTGCGGGTATTGAGCACGTCGTCCTTCTCCAGCCAGCCCCGGCGGGCCTGATCGACGCCGAACACCATGTGATCGAGCTGATCGGTGGCGTGAGCGTCGGTTGAAATCGCGATCAGGACCCCGGCCTCCTTCGCCATGCGGGCATGAATATCGCGCAGGTCGAGACGCGCCGGCTGGGCATTGATCTCCAAACAGACGCCGCGTTCGGCGGCGCCGTCCACGATCCGCTGCATGTCGAGCTCATAGCCGTCGCGGCCGTTGACGATCCGCCCGGTCGGGTGGGCGATGAGGCTGACATGCGGGTTGTCCATGGCGCGCAGCAGTCGCTCGGTCTGGCGCTCGCGGTCGAGATTGAAGCGCGAGTGGATCGAGGCCACGCAGAGATCCAGCTCACCGAGGACCTCGTCAGGCAGATCGAGCTGGCCATCCTCGAGAATGTCGACCTCGATCGACTTGAGCACCGTGAAGCGCTTGAGTCGCTCGTTGAGCTCGTCAATGTCGGCGAGCTGTTCACGCAGGCGCGCTGCGTCCAGGCCATTGGCCATGGCCAGCCGCTGGGAGTGATCGGTGATGGCGATGTAGTTGTAGCCCTGGCGGCGGCCGGCTTCGGCCATCTCCTCGAGCGAGGCCTTGCCGTCGGTTGCAGTGGTGTGCATGTGCAGATCGCCGCGGATGTCATCGCGCGTGACCAGCTCGGGCAGTTTTCCTGCTTGCGCGGCTTCTATCTCGCCACAATTCTCGCGCAGCTCCGGCGGAATCCAGGGCAGTTCCACCTGAGCCAACACCTCCTCCTCGGTGCGCCCGGCCAGCTGCTCATCGCTTTCAAAGACCCCGTACTCGTTGAGCTTGAGATCGCGGGCGACGGCCATCTTGCGCACTGCCACGTTATGCGCCTGGGAGCCGGTAAAGTAGTAGAGCGCGGCCCCGAAACTCTCCCCGGGCACGACGCGCACATCGACCTGCAGTCCCGAGTTCAGATGAACGGTGGTTTTGGTTTCGCCGCGCAGCGCCACACGTTCGATCTCCTGCCACTCACCGACATGCGCCATGACGCGCTCGCCATCCTCGGCGACCACCAGCATGTCGAGATCGCCCACGGTTTCGCGACGACGACGATAGCTGCCGGCCACCACCACCTGTTCGACGCCAGCGCACTGCTCGATATGATGCCGCAGCCCCTCTGCGGCCTGGCGGGCTTCATCGAGTCGGGTACGGCCGGCCTGCTGATGAAGCCGATCGGCCTCCTCGAGGATCTTCCGTTCGGTCTTGCGGCCGAAGCCCGAAAGCGCGCTGATCCGCTGTTCGCGGGCGGCCTGCTTGAGCGCATCGAGCGAGTCGACACCGAGTTCGTCATACAGCGCCTTGACCCGCTTCGGCCCCAGCGAGTCGATCCGGGTGAGCTCGATCAGCCCGGCGGGCACCTGCTTTCCGGCTTCATCCAGCGCCGGCAGCGAGCCGCTGTGATGCAGGGTTTCGATCTTCTCCGCCAGGTCCTTGCCGATGCCGCCGAGCGTGGTGAGGTCTTCCCCGCGCTCGATCATGTCACTGACCGCGGCCGACAGGCCCTCGATGGTCTGGGCGGCACTGCGATAGGCGCGTACGCGAAAGGCATTGGCGCCCTGGATCTCCAGCAAATCCGCCAGCTGATTGAAGGTACGGGCGATATCGGCGTTCTGCATCACTCCCTCCTTGAAGCGCAAGCCATGCCCACAGCATAGCCGCCCGGCGGGTGTCGGACAGCCCGGTTACCCTGCACGGCTGCAGTCAGCGCCGCGGGGGCGCCCCTAGGCTGGAAATGGATACAGCAGGCAGGGAGGTACTCATGACCGTGATTTCACCGCTGAACACCATTGATCTGGCCTTTCTCCGGGCCCCGGAGCAGGGCGGGGCCACCGGTGCGGCAGTGCCCGAGGCGCGTGGCCACCGGGGTGGCGTGATCGTTGCCAATGGCGTTGATCTCGGCCGGATCGATCGTGCGCACTTCGACTCGCTGGGTCTGGATGAGGCGCTGGCGCGCAAGTTGCGGCCCTATCTGGAGCTGACCGGCAGCGAGGCCATGGCACTGCTCAGTGCCGGCCCGTTGCGGCTTTCGCACGACCAGATCAGGGAGCTCGATGCGACCGTGCATGGCCCGTTGGCAGTCGAGCTGAGCACGCGGTTCGAACGGGCCAGCCAGCTGCAGTGGCATGAGCTGCCCCGTTCGATGGCCACTCTGCTGATGCAGGAAGCGCTCTGTACGAACGTGCCGCTCGAACAGTCGCGGCCGCAGCTGTGGCAGGCGGCCATCACCGGTGAGCAGTCGGCCATGCTGAGTGTCCTGCGCGAGTGCGAAGAGGTGGAGGCTGAACGGGCAGGGCGTGCAGCCGAATATCTGGAGCAGGCGCTGGTCGGAAGCGGCGCGGCGGCCCACTGAATCCGGCCATTCTCCCGAGCAATTGATGTCCGTGCAGCATTGAAACCGGCAACTGTGCCATCATGTGTCCCCTGTGGCCGTTGGTTGAGCAAGCCCGTTTGGTAGTGGTTGCCGACAGGGAGCACAAAGGTGCGTTACGGCCATGGATTCAGTGCAGGCCCGGCTCGCTCAAGGAGAACGCAATGGCCAACGCCAGTGACGTGCGGATTCTTTTCGTCTCGGATATCCACCTGGGGACGCCGGATGCCCAGGCCAGTCTGCTGCGCTCGCTGCTGCGGCAGACACGCCCCGAGCGGGTCTATCTGGTAGGCGATGTCTTCGATCTGATTGCCATGAAACACCGGGCCGTGCTCGACAGTGCCCAGCAGGCACTGGTGCGCCATATCCTGCGCATGGCGCGTACCGGCTGTGAGGTGATCTACATCCCCGGCAATCATGATGCCGCCTTTCGTACCTTCTGTGGTCAGAGCTTCCACAATGTGCGCATCGAGCGTGATGTCGTCCATGAAACCCGCGATGGTCGACGATTGCTGATCAGCCATGGTGATGAGTTCGACGGCCATTTTGATGGGCCGCGCTGGAAGCTGGTGATCGGTGAGATGCTGCTCAAGAGCATGCGTCGGATCAATCGCTGGACCGTACGCCTGCGGCGGCGGCTGGGGCGCCCCTACTGGTCACTCTCCAGCGCCGCCAAGCGAAGGTCGGGCAACGTGCGCGATTTTGCTGCAGCCTTTCGCAGCTCGGCACTGAGCCGGGCCGAGCGCGAGCAGGTGGATGGCTATGTCGGCGGTCACATCCACATTCCCGGTTTCGAGCTGCGTGACGGTCGTTATTACTGCAACGATGGGGACTGGGTCGAACACTGCACGGCGCTGGCCGAGGGGGCGGATGGACGCCTGCGGCTGATCGACTGGCACGGTAATACTCTGATTGATGATCCCCGACCTCCGAGCGGGCCGCGCGAGCATACCGAAGCGGAAAGCTGGCTGGGAGAGAGCGAGTCGGAAGAAGAGGCGGAAGTGGCGGATTCCCGGGAGCGCTGAGCTCTCCCCGCTACTCCCGATGCATGGCGCTCATGGCAGGTTCGGAGCGTGGCGCCGTTCCGCCCCTGCCACTCCCTGCGGGCACTGCCCGCCCGGGCTGATCGGTATGACTGCCGGGCGCGCAGGTTCAGTGGGCGCTGTAGAGCGGCGGGGCGGGGATCGACTCGCCGCGTAGCAGGGCTTCCCACTGGGAGAGGATGGTTTCGGGGCGGAAGCGTTCGGTCATCTGATAGGCTGCCTGCGAACAGCGTACCCGCCTGTCATCGTCGTTCATCATCTCGCACAGTCGGGTGGCCAGATCGGCCGGGTCGCCGTCACGGGCAAGCAGGCCGTTGCGATCATGCTCGATGATCTCCGAGGGCCCGGATACACAGTCGAACGACACCATCGGCAGGCCATAGCTGCTGGCTTCGATCAGCACCATGGGCAGCCCTTCATAGCGCGAACTCATGCAGTACATGGCGGCATTGCGGTAGAACGGCTCGATTTCACGGGTGTGGGGGTGAAATTCGACGCTCTGCTCGATCCCCAGCGCCCGGGCGCGTTCCTTGAGTGACGTCTCTTCCTCGCCACTGCCGACGATCTGCAGTTTCCACTCCGGTGATGTCTGGCCCCGGGTCTGCTGCCAGGCATCCAGCAGCATGTCATACCCCTTCTGACGATTGAGCCGACCGACGGTCAGTACGGTCCGGGAGTCGCGGTGGAAATTGTAGGGATGCTGCTCCTCGAACGGCATGGGATTGTTGATGGTGACCACGCGGGCACGCGGTCGGGCACGCTTGCGCCAGAGGGAGGCGTCCCGCTCGGTCAGGGTGACCACGTTATCCGCACACCAGGCCGCCACGTAGCGGGCAAGCGGACGGATGGCGGAGTCCGCGCTGGCCAGGAAGTTGTAGTGCTCCCAGCTGACATGACGCGTCTTCAGGCCCCATACGGCAGGCGCGACCATCAGCGCCAGGGTGGTTTCGATATTGATGATGGTATCGATCCGGTGCTCCTTCACGACCCGGCGCAGCGCCTTCACCAGCTGGAAGTAGTGCTTGTAGAGGGAGCGCTTGTGCTCGAACAGCGAAATGAAACGGACGCGCTCATCGAGCGGAAAGAAGGCGGATTCCTCGCTCTGCCACAGTGCCACCAGGGTAATGTCGTAACCCTTGTCGGCCAGACCGTTGATGATCCTGATGCCGACACGCTCGGTACCTCCACCCCAGCCGATCTGGTTGATGACGAAACAGAGTTTCTTCATGTTCTGAACCTTTCCATGAAACGGGTGGATTTGAGGAATGAGTAGAAATTGGAGAGTTCAGGTGACAGAAACAGCGCCCGGGTGTTGAAGGGCAGTTCGATCGGATGCCGGCGTCTCAATGCGCCCACCTTGTTGACCATGCGGCGAATGTTGGGCAGGGCACGTCGGTAGCCGTACATGTCGTTGTTGATGTTCTTGTAAAAGAGCGTGGCCTGAAAGGCCACGTAGAGCGCCAGCGTACGGGTCAGGTCATCCGTGGCCTCTTTCGCCATCGCCAGATAGTGGTCGATGATGCACTCGATATCCTCGAGATCCTTGCTTGAAGGGTTGCGCGTGATCCCTTCGCTGTTGCAGCGGTAGGCAATCAGCGGGGTGTCGATGGCGGTAATGGTGACTGCCCGCAGATAGATCTCGGGTAGCAGGGACATGTCCTCATAGCGCCGCCCCGGCGGAAAGCTCAGGCCGGCAAGGAGTTCACGGCGATAGATGCGCGCCCAGAGAAACCACCAGCCATGGGAGAAGATGCGCTTGAAGGTATCAGCAGAAGCCTCGCCCTGATGTGGCGCTATCACGGTGGTGTTGAACGGATAGCTGTTGATGAACTGCTCCCCTTCGATCCGGTCGAAGCGGATGGCATTGAATTCCACGATATCCGGAGGCGTCGTGCTCTCATCCAGTATCCGGGTCAGCGTATCGCTGTAGCCGGGCAGCAGCAGGTCATCCCCGTCGAGAAAGGCAATATAGGCGCCCCGGGCAGCCTCGACCCCCGTATTGCGTGCAGCACTGATACCACCGTTGGCCTGCTCGATCAGACGGATCCGTTTTTCCTCGAGCCGGTCGCCAAGATAGCGGCGAATGACCTCCCGGGTCGAATCGGTGGAGCCATCATCGATGATGACCAGCTCCATGTCGTCATGCAGCTGAGGCATGATCGATCCCAGAGCGGTCTCGATCAGGTCTTCCAGATTATAGGCGGCAAGGATCAGGGAGAGCCGGAATTCAGGCATGGGTCGTCGCCTCCCCACGCATGACATTGCCCAGGATGCCGTTGCGGATCAGTGCCACGGCAAGGGCAAAGAAGATCACGGTTTCGGTCGTCAGCAGGGTGATGGCCCCGCCCATGGCGCCATAATAGTGGGCCATGGGGACCAGGGCGACCAGATGCACCACGGCCATGATGGCCGGCACCTGGGTGTAGATGCGGCGATAGCCGTAGGGCAGCAGCATGTAATTGCCGAAGATCATCGAGGTGCTGACCAGAAAGATCAGCGGCGCGAGAACCTGGATGATGGGGGTGGCATTGGCGTACTGATCACCCAGCGCCAGTTCGGTGATCAGCGGTGCGAACAAAAACAGTGCCAGCGAGATCAGCAGGGTCAGGGCGCACTGGCCGATCATCAGCTTGCGCAGGAAGGCGTTGGCCCTGGCCTCGCTCTCCTTGAGCAGCACATTGACGCGTGGAAAGAAGGCATTGCCCAGCACCAGGAAGGCCGAGGTGATGGCGTTG
Organism: Kushneria sinocarnis; assembly: GCF_003633775.1. Classification (GTDB taxonomy): domain Bacteria; phylum Pseudomonadota; class Gammaproteobacteria; order Pseudomonadales; family Halomonadaceae; genus Kushneria; species Kushneria sinocarnis. The sequence goes on along the minus strand of NZ_RBIN01000005.1, from coordinate 9,188 downwards.
CGGATCTTGTCGGACGCGTTGAACAGACCGGTCTGGGTATGTGTCGACACCATGCCGAGCATGACCGTGGTACTCATGGTGTAAAGGCTGATGGCAATGGTGGCGATGAAGATCGGGAACCCGTCCCGGAAGGCCTCTTTCACGTCTGCCGGAGAAATGGCGGCAAAGGCGATGGCGCGATAGTGCCGGACGAAGATACAGGCGATGATACCGGAGATGATCGAAGTCGAGGACTGGATCATGGCAGCAATCCAGAGATCCTCCGGGTTGTGCACGAACATGAAGATCAGGGGGACGGCGGTAGCCCGAGCCGCCAGTGATGATACGGTTACTGCCCAGAGCCGTTCGATGCCCTGGAAAAGCCAGGCCGGCAGCATGACCGAGCCGGCAACCTGAACGCCGGCAAAGATCATTACCAGCCCGACATCGCTGAGTGCGGGCACAAAGGCCACCGAGAGCGCCAGACCGACCAGTACCACGCCCAGCAATACCGTCTTGGACGTCATGGTGGTCCAGAAGATATGCGATATCTTCTGCTTGTCATCGCGGTTTTCCGCGATCTGTTTGGTGGCGGTCAGATTGAAGCCGTAATCGGTAAACAGGGTGCAGTACTGGGCGATGGCGAAGACAAAACCCAGCACCCCGAAATTGGCCGGGCCGAGGACTCTTGCCAGATAGGGGAAGGTGATCAGGGGCAGGATATACTGCCCGCCCTGCAGCACCAGCAGGGAAAAGACATTCTTGGCAAGCTGAGAGTTGATCATGTAGGTGCGCAGAGGCTTGTGGCCGAAGGATGGATGGAGTCGTTTCGGTTCCGGCCATGGCAGAGGGCGCATTGCTCATGGACTGAGATGCACATCACGAGTATCAAACTCGTGTCATGAATATTGCCACTTTATTCTACTACAGCCATGCCGGAGTCAGCAGTCGCCACAGAATAGGAGTCAATAGGCGAAGCGTCTATGCCATTGTCGCTGAATTACCTGTGGTGGGGTGTTACGAATGGATACGCCTGAGGGTTCTTTCATGACCTGATGAAAAGCGAAGAAATGCAGCCCGCGGCCTGGCCTGCGGGGAGCAGCGGCGAGCCTCGGGTGTGAAACCGGCCCGCCCGGCATGCCACGGCAACGCTTTCGGGATGACATACCGGTGTCACAGCCTTCCGCCACACTCGGCTTGCGCCGTCTCACTCCCGGGTGCTCGGCCCTGCAACATGACGCAGATTACAGTGCGCGGCGAGAAACTTTCATTGGCACCCCTGAAGGGGAGGCGGCAGAATGCCCCGGACCGATCTCGTTCCATGTCGATCCAGGGGGAGCATGCCCATGACGCATAACGCCTTTCATACCAGCTTCGAATTCTTTCCGCCGCGTACCGATGCCGGCCGTGACAAGCTGATGGGGGTGCGTGATCGTCTGGTAGAGCGGGACCCTTCCTTCTTTTCCGTTACCTTCGGTGCCGGTGGTTCCACCCGCGAGCCGACCTTCGACACGGTCCGTCAAATCCGCGAGGCCGGCATCAATACTGCGCCCCATCTCTCCTGCGTGGCCAGTGACAAGGCCTCGCTGAGCCATCTGCTGGGCCGCTACCGGGAGGCTGGCATCAGCCGGATCGTGGCCCTGCGCGGCGACATGCCTTCCGGCACCATGGCGGCCGGCGAACTGCGTCATGCACGTGACCTGGTCGATTTCATCCGTCACGAAACCGGCGATCACTTCAGTCTGTCGGTGGCGGCCTATCCCGAGTGTCATCCCCAGGCGCCGAGCTTCGAGCGCGATCTCGATCACTTCGCCGACAAGGTGCACGCCGGCGCCGACATGGCCATCACCCAGTATTTCTTCAACGCCGAAGCCTACTTTCACTTCGTCGACCAGGTGCGCCAGCGGGGAGTCGATGTGCCCATCGTGCCGGGCGTCATGCCGATCACCAATTTCACCAAGCTGGCACGCTTTTCGGACATGTGCGGTGCCGACATCCCGCGCTGGATCCGCCGGCAGCTCGAGGCCTACGGTGACGATAGCGCCAGTATCCGCGCCTTTGGCGAAGAGGTGGTGAGCAGGCTCTGCCAGCAGCTGATCGAGGGCGGGGCGCCCGGGCTGCACTTCTATACCCTCAATCAGGCCGATGCGAGTCTTGCCATCCTCGACAATCTCGGTCTGCGCAGCCACTGAACCGGCTGCGGCGTACTTCAGGCATACTTCATTCGTTGCGACTACCCTGACAGGAGACGGTCAGGGGCACCATTGCCGCCTCTGACATCATTTACCTGCAAGGGAACCGCTCCATGAAAGGATGGCTCATGGCCGCAGCGCTGCTGGGATTCACGGCTCCGGTGCTGGCGGATGTCACGGTGGAAATGCAAGAGCTCAATGATCAGGGCACCGGTGAATCACTCGGTACGGTGACCTTCGAGGACAGTCAGTACGGTCTGCTGATCAAACCGGATCTGCAGGGGCTGCCGGCAGGCACCCAGCACGGCTTCCATCTGCATCAGAACCCCAGCTGTGCGCCCAGCACCAGTGATGGTGAAACCACCCCCGGCGGCGCTGCCGGTGGTCATTTCGATCCCGCCGATACCGGTACTCATGCCGGCCCCTATGTCGAACAGAGCCATCTCGGCGATATGCCGGTACTGATGGTCGATCAGCAGGGCAGTGCCACCACGCCCATGCTGGCGCCGCGCCTGCAGGAGGCCGATCTGGCAGGGCATGCCGTGATCGTGCACGAAGGGGGCGACACCTATGATGAACCGCCCAGGCTGGGGGGTGGCGGAGGCCGGCTGGCCTGCGGCGTGATTGCCGAGTCGGACTGAAGCAAGGGCCTGACGAGGCCTGTCTTCCTTCTACGGGGTAACGCCCTGCCGCTGCCGGCAGGGCGTTTTTGATGCCGGAACGGCCGATGGGCCGCTCATTTCGACTTGTCGGGATCGAGTATCCGCACCGGCTGCATGTCGCTCTGACGCTGCGATTCGCGAATCCGGTTGACCCGGGTCTCCAGCTCCTCGGTCGACTCCTCCTCGATGGGCAACTGTTCGAAGAAATCGCAGCTGACACAGTCGCGGTAGCGAATGCCGTGCTGCTCCCAGCTGCGCACACGATCCATGGCACCACAGCGCGGGCAGACGGCGCCGGCGATGAAACGTTTCGGTGTGGAATCACTCATGCTGCCTCCCGGGCGATGGCGGGCATCGCCCTTCGGATATGCGAATGGCTCATTCGGTACCGGGCATGCGGTACCACTTCGGACAGGGGGCTACTCGGCGGATGCCGGTTCGGCAATCCCCGAGTGGCGCAGCAGCGGCTCGATCTGCGGGTCGCGGCCGCGAAAGCGCCGGAACAGCTCGGCCGCATCGCACGCCCCGCCCTGTTCGAGAATATCCTCTCGGAAACGCTGACCGATGGTGGCATCCAGCGGGCTGACGGCGTCCTCGAAGGCGGAGTAGGCGTCGGCCGAGAGCACCTCGGCCCACTTGTAGCTGTAATAGCCGGCAGCGTAGCCACCCGCGAAGATGTGACTGAAACCGTGCTGGAAGCGATTGAAGGGGGCCTGGGGGACCACGGCCACCCGTTCTCTCACGCCATCGAGCAGCTGCTGGATGTCGGCCGCGGTGGGCGCTGCATGTTCGTGATGCAGGCGCAGGTCGAACAGCGAGAATTCGAGCTGGCGTACCATCTGCATGGCCGACTGGAAGTTGCGTGCCGCCTGCAGCTTGGCCAGTTCATCATCCGGCAGCGGCTCGCCGGTATCGATATGCGAGGTGATCATGTCCAGCCCGTCGCGCTCCCAGCAGAAGTTCTCCAGGAACTGGCTGGGCAGCTCGACCGCGTCCCAGGCCACGCCGTTGATGCCGGAAATGTCCGCCACTTCCTGATGGGTCAGCATATGGTGCAGACCGTGGCCGAACTCGTGGAACAGGGTCAGCACCTCATCATGGGTCAGCAGGGCGGGTTTGCCACCGATCGGTCGGGTGAAGTTGCAGGTCAGATAGGCCACCGGCAGCTGAAGGGTGCCGTCATCGCGACGGCGACGCACCCGGCACTCATCCATCCAGGCACCACCGCGCTTGCCTTCGCGGGCGTAGAGATCGAGATAGAAGCCGGCAATCGGCACGCCGTTCTCGAGAATGTCATAGAAGCGGACATCCTCGTGCCAGCGGGGCGCCTCGAGGTTCTCGCGAAAGCTGATGCCGAACAGCTGGCCGGTCACCTGAAACAGCCCCTCGAGCACCCTGGGGGCCGGAAACCAGGGGCGCAGCGCTTCCTGGGAGAGGGCATAACGGGCCTCGCGCAGCCGCTCGCTGGCATAGCCGATGTCCCACGGCTCGAGCTGCTCCAGTCCCAGCTCCTCGCGGGCAAACGCTGCCAGCGCATCGAATTCCTGCCGGGCCTGTGGCATGGCGCGGCCGGCCAGATCATGGAGGAAGTCGAGCACCTGCTGCGGTGAGTCGGCCATCTTGGTCGCCAGCGAGTAGTCGGCGTAGTTTTCGAAGCCGACCAGCCGGGCCATTTCCTGACGCAGCGTGATGATTTCGGCCATGAGGTCGGAATTGTCATGGGTGCCGGCATCGGGGCCCTGATCGGAGGCCCGGGTCACGAAAGCGGTATAGACCGTCCTGCGCAGTTCGCGATCGCTGGCATGGGTCATCACCGGAAAGAAGCTGGGAAAGTCGAGCGTGATGCGATACCCGTCGACGCCCTTGGCCTCGGCATTGGCGCTCAGGGTATCGAGTGCGCTCTGCGGCAGACCCGCGAGGCGGTCGGCGGTCACGTCGAGATGCCAGGCCTGGGTGGCATCGAGCACATTATTGGCGAAACCGTTGGCGAGCTCCGACAGGCGCGCCTGAATTTCCCCGAAGCGGGCCTTGTCGGCGCCGTCGAGATCCACCCCGGCAAGCCGGAAATCGCGCAGGGTGTTGTCGATCGAGCGCTGCTGGCCGGTGTCCAGCCGGGCATACTCGTCACTTTGACGCAGCGTCTCGAAGGCCCGGAACAGACCCTCGTGCTGTCCCAGCCAGGTGCTGTAGGCCGACAGCTTGCCCAGACAGGCCTGATAGGCTTCACGCAGCTCGGGGGAGTTCATGGTGGAATTGAGGTGCGACACCGGTGACCATGCCTGCGACAATCGATCGTTGAGCGTTTCCAGCGGCTGAACCAGCGTCTCCCAGCTGCTCGCGCCCTGTTGGACCAGGGCCTCGATCGCCTCGCGGTTTTCGTTCAGCAGCTGATCGAGGGCCGGCTCGATGTGTTGAGGGCGGATAGTGTCGAAGGGGGGCAGAAGATGGGGTGTCAGCAGTGGATTGTCGCTGGAAGCGCTCATGGAATCGGACCTCGAACCGGAAGGAAACGGAAAATAAAGACGTCATGATGAACAGCCCGTATTCGCTCAATCATGAGGGCAGCCACAGCGGCTTTCAATGTACCGGCCGCCCGGAGCAGGGGGTATGAGCGGGGCCGACAGCGAGCAGCGCAGCTGGCGTTCCGGGCTCTCCTTTGTCCTCGCCATAACCGGGGCAGCGGTCGGGCTTGGCAACATCTGGCGCTTTCCGTATATGGCCGGTGAACATGGTGGCAGTGCCTTTCTGCTGCTCTATGCCTGTTTCGTGCTGTGCCTGGGACTGCCGATCATGGCGGCCGAGATCATGATCGGCCGGGCCGGCGGCCGGGCACCGCTGCAATCGCTGCGTCTGCTTGCGGCACACGGTGGCGGGTCAACACGCTGGGGAGGAATAGCGCTGTGGGGTGGCGCCACGCTGCTGCTGGTGCTGTCGTTCTATTCGGTGGTGGCCGGCTGGGCACTGGATTATACCCTGCAGGCCTTCAGCGGCCGACTGGCCGACCGCTCGCCCGAGGCCATCGGCGCCGCGTTCGATGCCCTGCTGGCCGACCCCTGGCGGGTCACGGCCGATCACACGCTGTTCATGATCATGACGCTGGGCGTGGTGGTGGCCGGGGTGCGCCGCGGTATCGCGCGGCTCAACAACTGGCTGGTGCCACTGCTCTACGGGCTGCTGGTGGCGCTGGTCATCATGGTGGCCATCATGACCGATGGCGTGATGCCTGCACTGCGCTGGCTGCTGACGCCCGATTTTTCCAGGCTCGATGGCGGGGTCGTGCTCAATGCCATGGGGCATGCCTTCTTTACCCTGGCCACCGGTGCCTGTGCGCTGATGGCCTACGGGGCCGGCATGCCGGCGCGACAGCGAATACTGCCGCTGGTGTTCACGGTCGCCGTGCTGGATGTGCTGGTTGCCCTGCTGGCCGGGGTGGCCATCTTTGCCGTGGTCTTCGATCAGGGCATGGAAGTGGCGCAGGGGCCGGGGCTGGTCTTCGTCACCCTGCCGATCGCCTTTGCCCAGTGGCCGGGGGGAGCGCTGTGGCTGGGGGCCTTCATGGGGGTGCTGGTAGTGGCAACCTGGACCTCTTCGATCAACATGGCTGAACCGCTGGTGGCCATGCTCGAGGATGCCGGCTGGAGCCGGCGGCGGGCGGCCTGGCTGATCGGTGGTACTGCCTGGGCACTCGGGCTGCTGTCGGCCCTGTCGTTCTCCGTGCTTGCCGGGGTTCGGCCGCTTGAAGGCATGAGCCTGTTTGATGTAATGACAGCGCTGCCCACGGATATCATGATGCCGATAGGCGGGTTGCTGATTGCCCTGTTTGCCGCCTGGCGACTGGACCGTGACCAGGCCTTTCATGCCTTGGCGGCCGGCCCGTCGGGATTTGCGGTGTGGCGCGGCATGACCCGTTTCAGCGCCATCCCGCTGCTGGCGGTGGTGCTGGTGGCCGGTCTGCTGAGCGGCGGGTGAAGGGGCGGGCCCGGTTTTCTTGGCGATGCCGGGCCTTCAATGATTCCGGGAGACGATTGTTATGGCACTACGTACCTTTCAGGGAGTGAGTCCGCGTCGTGGCGAGCGGGTGATGGTCGATGAAGCCAGTGTGGTCATCGGTGATGTCGTGCTGGGTGACGACACCTCCGTGTGGCCGACCGCGGTCATTCGGGGAGACATGCACTACATCCGGGTTGGCGCACGTACCAGTATCCAGGACGGCGCCGTGCTGCATATTACCCATGCCAGCGACTACAATCCGGCGGGTTATCCGCTGACCATCGGCGATGACGTGACCGTGGGCCATCGCGCCATCCTGCATGGCTGCACCATCGGCTCAAGGGTACTGATCGGCATGGGGGCGACGGTACTCGATGGGGTGGTGGTCGAGGATGAGGTGTTGATTGCCGCCGGTGCCGTGGTGACCCCCGGCAAGCATCTGGAACGCGGTTTCGTCTACGCCGGCAATCCTGCCCGGCAGATGCGGCCACTGAAGGAGGAGGAATACGCCTTCTTCGGTTATTCGGCCAGCAATTATGTCGAGCTCAAGGATCGGTTTCTCGCCGAAAGCGGCAGGCAGGATGGCGAAGCCGCCGAGGAGACCGGCTGACGTACTGGAATTTCTGCCAAGCAATTGTCGATAAAGGGGTTTTGCTTCAAAATCTGGATTTTTATCCAGTAATGAAGCAATGGCCAATTTCAAGACCCACATTACCGTGGCGGCGCTGGGCGGTGTACTGACTGCAGGTCTGGGCTGGCAGGCCGGGTTGTGGTCCCTGCCTGACGCCGCTGCACTGGGCGGACTGACCACGCTGGGTGGCATCATGCCCGATATTGATGCCGACTACTCCCGCTCCATTCGCCTGATCTTTACCCTGCTAGCGGTACTTGCCGTGATAGCGGCCGTGATGATGCTGCAATCGCAGCTACCGATGGCGACGCTGGTACTGGTCGCCGGTGGGCTCTATCTGGCGGTCCGCTATCCGCTCAGTACCGTGTTTCGACGCCTGACCACGCATCGCGGTATCTGGCACTCGCTGACGGCGGTGGCACTGATGTCGCTGCTGGTCACGGCAGGTGCCTTTCAGCTGCTGGCTCAGTCGCCATGGCAGGCCTGGTGCCAGGGGGGTGCCATGGGGCTGGGGATGCTCATTCATCTGCTGCTCGATGAGTGCTACAGCATCGATCTGGCCGGCAGTCGGCTGAAACGCTCCTTCGGTACGGCGTTCAAGCTCTATGATTATCACGCGCCGGCCACGGCCGTGGCGATGCTGCTGCTGATCGCCGGCCTGCTGCCCTGGCTGCCTCCCTGGCAGGTGCTGGGAAATCTGGGAGCGCGCGTTCAAATGCTGTGGCCTGGGCTGCTGTAACCGTTGCTCACTGGCGCAATCCCCGGGGGCGTGCAACCCTTGAACCGAAATCGATAGGGGGAGATGAAACGACATGACACCACAGGTGTTGCTGTTTGATGTAGGTGGGGTGCTGGCCGACTGGGATGGTACGACACCGCTGGTTGAGCTGACCGAAGGACGACTCGATCGGGATCAGGCGCGGCGCTTCTGGCTGGAGTTCAAGCCGCTGGTGCCCTTCGAGACCGGCCGGGCCAGCGTGCATGAATTTACCGGTCCGGCGGTGGAAGCGCTGGGGCTGGACATGTCCCGTGAAGAGTTCGCAGCCCGCTTCGACAGCTGGATGGCGGGCCCCTACGAGGGCGCCATGGCATTGCTGGAGCGGATTCGCCCGGATTTCGTGAGAGGCGTGCTGAGCAATAACAACTCCATGCACTGGGCGCGTTTTCTCGAGCAGTCGCGTATCGACCGGTATGTGGAGCATGTGTTCGTCTCGCATCAGACCGGTTTGCGCAAACCCGATCGCGCCGCCTACGAGCATGTGATCGACGCACTGGGTCAGCCGGCCGAAGCGTTTCATTTCTTCGATGACAACCCCGAGTGTGTTGAAGCGGCGCGCAGTTTCGGGATGCAGGCCACTCGTGTGCGTGGTGTCGGTGAGCTGGAAGCGGCCCTGGCAGCCGAGGGCTACCTGAAGGAGTCGGCAATGCATTAACCGGCTGCTGTCATGCAGCCATCACGGCCCTGTCATTTTTTTATCATCAGGGGCTTGTCAGGTCCGTCAGCGAAGCGTAGAGTACGCATCCGCTGGCAACGGACAGGGCAACAGCCCACCGGGGCGGAAGCTGCAGACAGCTGATTCGACTGAAGTTTTCCGGATCGAACGGCTGTCGCTCGAAGCATCGCTTCGGCAGCTTCCACCGAAATCGGCATTGACATTTCGGTGGCGGTGAGTAAAATGCTCACTCTCTCGCAAACGGCACAGGCCACAGCGGGAACGCTCTTTAACAAGTCGA
>NZ_RBIN01000004.1 GCF_003633775.1 Kushneria sinocarnis | reverse complement strand
CCATGCCGAACTCGGCAGTGAAACCGCTCAGCGCCGAGGGTAGTGTGGGGACTCCCCATGCGAGACTAGGTCATCGTCAGGCACCCCTTCCGAAAGCCCCGGCCCCATGGTCGGGGCTTTTTACTGTCCGGCCCATGGCGGGGCAGGGGCAATGGCAGTTACCGCGGAATCGAATGGTTGCAGTCTACGTATGCCAACTTTTGCAGTACTTAAGATAATTACTTCAGCTGATAGCGGTATTTGACAGCAAAACCGCTTTTCGTGATACATGAATGCACCGAATTGTGTCATTCACATGACATTCATTCGGAAAACGTATAAACGCACCCATGGGTGTAAATACCGGACAACGGAGTGCACATGAAAAATCTGCTGGGCATTGCATTTGCAAGCCTGCTGGTACTGGGAATTGCCGGCTGTGACAGTGATGATGGGGCGGGCGAGCAGGTGGATCAGGCTGCGGAGCAGGCGAGTGACACGGCTGACAACGCAACTGATGAAGCAGGCGATGCCATGGACAACGCGGCTGACAGCGCCGGTGACGCCGCTGATGATGCCGGCGACGCCATGAACGATGCGACCGACAGTGCCAGTGATGCGGCCGGTAACGCTGCCGAGGAAACCGGCGAAGCCGTCGAGAATGCCGGTGACAGCGTGAGCAATGCTGCCGAGGACGCGTCCGACGAGGAACGCTGATCCTCTCTCCTGCGGGGCCCGCTTACAGCCCTTGCAGCATGAAAAAAGCCGGCTCATCGAGCCGGCTTTTGCATTTCCGGGTAACGGCAGCGCCGTCAGGCGTTCTGTTCGATCCCCTGAATGTACCAGGGGGCACCGCTTTTCAGCTGACGGGTCAGGTGCCAGGTCTCGTTGAATTCGGTCTCTTCGCCGTTTTCGTTGAGCAGACCGTGGAAGATGACCGTCGCTTCGGCCTGCTGGCCGAATTCACGCACATCACCCAGCTCGGCAAACAGCCGAACGATATCGGTCCGGTTGTTGGCCGGCTGTTCCGCCCGCTCCTGACGCAGCAGATTGTAGAGCTCGGGCGTCACATACTCCTGCACCTTCTCCAGGTCGTTGTTGTCCCAGGCCCGCTGCAGGGTCATGAAATGCTCCTTGGCTCCGCCCAGAAACTGCTCGCGATCGAACCATTCGGGCGTGGCGGTGGCGGACAGCGGCGCCGAGCCGTTCTCCTGACGCTGGCTGCTGCCGGCCTCGGTGTGCATCTCCCGATGCTGGGCCTGGTGCGGTGCGCCGAAGGCGCCGCCCTGGGTCTGGGGCGATGCCGTGCGCCGACGCAGAAAGCGAAAGGCAATGAAGGCGACCAGCGCAATCAGCAGGATATCCATGAAGCGGATACCGTCGAAGGCGCCCCCGAACAGCAGCGAGGCAATCAGCCCGCCGGCCAGTACCCCGGCCAGTGGCCCGAGGAAACGCGGCATGTTGCTGCGTGCGGGATTGGTAGCCTGACGTGGCGGCGTGGTTGCCCGGTTGCCGGCCTGACTGGTGGAATTGCTCGAGCGCGAATAGGAGCCGAAGCTCTTGGCGCCACCGAAGCGCTTGGCCTCGGCATGCTCGACCGCGAGCCCGAAGCTCATCAGGCCGATCATCAGGGTAATCAACAGGTTGCGCATATCAGTGCTCTCCGAGAGATCGCAACGTCAGAAATGGATCGTCTCAGGCCGCATCGCGGGTAAAGACCCACTGATCGCCTTCGGAAAGATCCGGGTTGAAGCGATACCCGCCGGTATCGAACTGCTTGAGGGTTTCAGGATCATCGGCCTGCTGGCGCACCATCCAGGCGCTCATCCAGCCGCGTGCCTTCTTGGCATGAAAGCTGATGACCTTGTAACGACCGTTCTTGTAATCCTTGAAGACCGGCGTGATGATCCGATGCGGAAAACGCCGTTCGTCAATGGCCTTGAAATACTCGTTGGAAGCGAGGTTGACCAGTACCGGTGAACCACTGGCCTCGACGTCGGCGGCCAGGGCCGGGGTCAGGGTATCACGCCAGAAGGCGTACAGATCGCGGCCGGCCTCGTTGGCCAGCTTCGTGCCCATCTCCAGCCGATAGGGCTGGATCAGGTCCAGCGGCCGCAGCAGGCCATAGAGTCCGGACAGGATGCGCAGATGATCCTGAGACCATGCCAGCTGGTTTTCGTTCCACTGATCCGCTGCCAGGCCCACATAGACATCCCCCTGAAAGGCCTGCACGGCCTGCTTGGCATTTTCCGGGGTGAAGCCGGGGTGCCACTCGGCAAAGCGGGCGGCATTGAGACCGGCCAGCTTGTCACTGATCTGCATCAGCTCGGCCAGCTGTTGCGGGCTATAGTCGCGCAGCTGCCGGATCAGGGCCTGACTGGCATCCAGATAATCCGGCAGGGTATGGGTCCGGGTGGTGGGAGGCGTTTCGAAATCCAGCGTCTTGGCCGGAGAGAGTACGCTCAGCATGGGGCGCTTCCTTGGACGATGACCTGATGATACGCGACGGCGTCGCCGCTGAGCGACGCCGTTAAGCAGGCGGTCAGGTTATCACGACTGCCGTTTCAGTAGCGCTGGATCAGATAGAGCCCGGCCAGCAGCAGGGCGATACCGGCCAGACGACCGAAGGAGAGCGAATGCTGGGGGAAGGTGCTCCAGCCGATCTGGTCGAGCATGACCGACGCTACCATCTGGCCGATCAGCAGGGTGGCCATCAGGGTGGCAGCCCCCAGCCTCGGGGCCAGCATTACCGAGCTGGCCACGAAGAAGGCACCCAGCATGCCGCCTCCCCAGCTCCACCAGGGTGCCCGGCCCAGCGTCTCGAGGGACGGCCACGGGGGGCGGGTGACGGTAAAGGCGACCAGCAGGGTCAGGGTGCCGACCGCAAACGAGATCATCGCCGCCCAGATCGCACTGTCAGCCACCCGGGCCAGGGCGGCATTCACCCCGGCCTGTACCGGCATCAGCATGCCCGCCACGATGGCAAGGCCCAGCCATAACAGCAGCATGGCAGCTCCCGTCAGGGCGATGGATTGGGCAGTCGCCGATGCACATCCTCGATGGCTTCGATCACGGCATCGTCCAGTACCAGCTCCTCGCTGGCGAGATTGCTGTCGAGCTGCTCCATGGTGGTGGCCCCGATGATATTGCTGGTCAAAAACGGGCGCGAATTGACATAGGCCAGTGCCATTCGGGCCGGATCGAGCTCGAAACGCCGCGCAATGTCGACATAGGCCCAGGTGGCTTCTTCGGCCAGCGTCGAGGTGTAGCGCTGAAAGCGTTCGAACAGCGACAGCCGTGCGCCTTCGGGGCGGTTGCCACCGAGGTACTTGCCGGAGAGGACGCCGAAGGCCAGCGGCGAGTAGGCCAGCAGCCCCACGTTTTCCCGATGACTGATTTCAGCCAGGCCGATCTCGAAACTGCGATTGAGCAGGTTGTAGGGATTCTGAATGCTGACCACCCGGGGCAGGCCGAGCCGATCGGCCAGCTGCAGACAGGTCATCACGCCCCATGGGGTTTCATTGGAAAGGCCGATGGTGCGCACCTTGCCGGCATCGACTGCCTCTTTCAGGGCGCTCAGGGTCTCCTCCAGCGGTGTGGCTTCGGGGTCCTCCTCGTGCTGATAGCCGAGCTTGCCGAAGTAGTTCGCGGGGCGATCGGGCCAGTGCAGCTGATAGAGATCGAGATAGTCGGTATTGAGCCGCTGCAGGCTGGCATCGAGCGCCTGATGGATCTGGTCACGGGTCAGTCGGGGACCGCCACGCAGGTAGTCGATGCTGCGACCGGCACCGGCCACCTTGCTGGCGAGCACGAGATCATCGCGCTGCCCGCGCTTTTTCAGCCAGCTGCCGATGAAGGCCTCGGTTCGTCCCTGGGTCTCCGCCCGTGGTGGAACAGGGTACATCTCGGCGGTATCGATGAAGTCGATGCCTGCCGCCATGGCGCGATCGAGCTGCTCATGGGCCTGCTGCTCGCTGTTCTGTTCACCGAAGGTCATGGTGCCGAGGCACAGACGGCTGACGCTGATGCCGCTGTTGCCGAGAGGGCGTCGTTGCATGGAGGGCTCCATTGCCGAAGGGGGAGAATCGCCATGGTAGACAGGGGCATCCGAGGCCGCAAATGGAGGGGTTGAATGGCCCTCTCACGAGGCGTATATTGCGTGCCTGCCTGACGGGGATCGGCACTTTGAACGCTCCCCGCACCGGGCCCGCCGGCGTTCAGTGACGAACCGCCGAGGCATGGACCTATTGTGCTGGCAATTGGCCGGCGCGCCGGGAAGGCGCTGCCCGGCACTGTCGTTTCGAAAGAAAGGATCGGGTGGTTGTCATGCTGCGAACCGCTTCCATGTTGACACGGTTCGAATATCGCCTGGCGGAGCGATTGCTCGAGGCGCCTTGGTTTGTGCGTTCGCCGCGCAAGCAGCGCCTGACCATGCATCTGTTCCGCCGCTGTGCTCGAGCCGGTCATGTAGATGCCCTGTCCCGCTATGGGATCATGCTGTTTCACAGCGGGGCTTCACCACAGGACAAGGCCGCCGGCGCCCGTTTCGTGATCCGGGCCGCTGAAGCCGGCGACCCGCATGCCCAGTTTCAGGCCGGCTGCATCTACGAACGCGGCTGTGCCCAGTTCGTCCGGCGCGAGGACCGTGCCGTGACCTGGTATGCGCGTGCCGCCGAGGCCGGTCATGAAGAGGCCGTACGCCGTCTGGCGCGGGCCTATCGTCACGGTGAGCTGGGGCTGCCGACGAACATCGAGCGCGCCGGAGACTGGGAGCAGCGCATCGATTCGCACGCCTTTCAGCTGGACGGCATGGTAGCCATGACGCACTGAGGGCGTCCGCCTGCCGGACAAGCGAACAGCACGACAGGGAGAAACGGCAACCGTTTCTCCCTTTTTACTGGATTTCGGTCATGGCCTTTCGACCGTGGCGTCGCGGCCGGGCCGAAAGCCGGTGTGACGAGGCTCAGGCGCCGGAAACACTCAGGAGCACCTTTCCGGTGCTATCGTTGCTCTCCAGATAGCGCATGGCCTCATCGGCTTCCTGTATCGGCCAGCTGCGATCCACCAGCGGGCTGACGCGACCGCTTTCGATCAGCGGCCAGACATGGGTATGCAGGGCATCCATGACGCTGCCCTTGCCGGCCGGTGAACGCGAGCGCAGGGTCGAGCCGATCAGTCGCTGGCGCCCGATCAGCATGCGCCCCAGATCGATCTCGGCTTCACGCCCGCCCATGAAGGCGATCAGCACGATACGACCATCGGTATTGAGCACCTGCTGATTCCAGCCCAGATAGTCGCCGCCCACCGGATCGAGAATGACATCGACGCCGCCCCACTGCCGAACCGCCTCGACAAAGCTGCCGTCATGACGGTTCCAGCCGTCACTGGCGCCCAGCGAGCGGCAGGTGTCGATCTTCTCCCGGCTGCCGGCAGTGACATAGCAGGGGTGGCCGAAGGCGTGACACAGCTGAATGGCAGCGCTGCCCACGCCGCTGGCACCGGCATGCAGCAGTACCCGCTCCCCTTCGCTCAGACGGGCCTCCATGAACAGATTGAGCCAGGCAGTTGCGAACACCTCGGGCAGCGCTGCGGCCTGCTGCAGGCTCAGCGACTCGGGGATGCGCAGCACCTGGTTTTCGCTGACCACGACCTGCTCGGCATAGCCGCCGCCGGCGAGCAGGGCGCAGACCCGATCACCGACCCGGAAGCGTTCGACCTGCGGGCCGACCTCCTGCACGATGCCGCTGACTTCCAGGCCGAGAATCTCGGAAGCGCCCGGCGGCGGCGGGTAGCCGCCATCGCGCTGCATCACATCGGCGCGATTCATGCCGGCCCAGGCGACCTCGATCCGGATGTCGCTGGAACCCGGCGCGGGCGGATCGGGCTGTTCCTGCCAGCCCAGTCGTCCATTCGTGACGGCAATCGCATACATGGCCATGAACTCCTCTGATACTGTGTGGTGACGGTAGAAGGCGTCACGCCAGGGGCTTTTCAGCGTAGGTCAGCAGACTCGGCACGTCATGCAGTCACGCCCGGCCGGATGGGGCAAGCCGATCGAGCAGGGTGGCGGGATCGTGTTCGACGATCAGCCGATTCCGGGTATCGCGATCGAGGAAGCCGGCCGCCACCGTGGTATCCAGAAACTGCAGCAGCGGGGTAAAGAAGTCACCGGCCTGCAGCAGGCCCAGCTGCTTGTCGTGCAGCCCGAGATACTGCCAGGTCCAGGTTTCAAAGAACTCTTCCAGGGTGCCGATACCGCCCGGCAGGACCACGAAGGCGTCGGCGCGACTGGCCATCCGTGCCTTGCGGGTGTGCATGTCGGGGACCTCGATCAGCTCGCTGAGCCCCGGATGGGCGACCTCGCGCTCGACCAGCTGTCCGGGGATGACGCCGGTCACGCGTCCGCCGGCGGCCAGGGTGGCATCGGCACAGCGGCCCATCAGGCCGGTGCTGCCGCCCCCGTAGACCAGGCGCCAGCCACGGCGGCCGATCTCGCGACCCATGGCTTCGGCCAGCTCGCGCCAGCAATCGTGATGCCCGTCCCGCGAGCCCATGTAGACACAGATGGCCGTCATGCCGGTACTCCGAATCGAAAGGGGCCTCGTCAGGCGACGCTGGCGGCCACCCGGGGGTAATGGTGATCGATCCACTCGCCGATGGCGTTGTGGTCGCTGATGTGATGGGCATACTGGGTGTGCAGGCAGCGCACCTGCTGCCAGTCGGCAATCCCGCCCACCCCCCGTTCGGTGAGAGCGCGGGTGAAGCCGGCGGCTTCGATCTCGGCGCGGGTGGCGGCATCGATGTACTGCCAGCGCCGGGCGATATAGGCTTCATGACTGCGTCGGTAGGCCTCGCGCAGCGCCGTATCCTCGCGCAGCTGCGCTTCCAGCGCCTTGATCACACCGTCGGCTTCGAGCCGGGAAATCTCGATGCGCAGCGTCTCGCTGGAGAGCCAGTACAGGGTGGGAAAGGGCTTGCCATCGACCAGCGAGGCAACCCGCACGGCCAGCGGAGTACCACGACCATCCACGGCAGTGATGGCCTGCAGACCGCGGGGGGCCCGGCCCAGCTGCTGGCGAACAAGCTCGAGCTGCGCCGCGGAGGGGGCATCATCGGTACGCTGAATCATGACGGCGACGATTCCATGAAAGACGGGGGAGTAGGGTGAAACCGGCCATTATACCAGGTTGGCGCAGCAACGGCAGGGTGAACCGGCCCCATGACTGATCGGCAGCGCGATGACGCCGCGTCGCCCGTCTGCGCGCTGTGCGGCCGCGCCGCGCCGCTGACCCGGCATCATCTGATTCCGCGCTCCCAGCATGGCCGTCGTCGTTTCCGCCGGCGCTTCTCGCGGGAGACCATGCGAACCGCGGTGCTGTGGCTGTGCCGCCCCTGTCACAGTCATGTCCATCGCGTCTTCGGTGAGCGTGAGCTGGCCGACAGCTACAACACGTACGAGGCGCTGCTGAGCGCGCCCGAAATCCACCGCTTCGCCGAGTGGCTGGCCGACAAGCCGGCCGGCTTCAAGCCCAGGTCACCCCCGCGCCGCCCCCGCTGACGGCCGGCGCGCGAGCTACAGCAGTCGCAGTGCCTCCCGATCCTGCCAGGCGTGATCGATGGCCAGGGTCAGCGCTTCCTGCAGGTGCCCGGGCAGGGCCGCCCGGGCCTGGTCCGGCGATTCGTGTTCGCGCAGCCGTATCCAGACATACGCCCAGGCGGCGCACTCGTCGGGGCTGCGGGGAGCAGGCCGGGCCGGCATCTGCACCAGCAGGAAGATGGCTGCCCGCGCCGCCCAGAGCGAGGGCGGCGTATCCGTTCGCCACTGCTCGAGTGTCGCCCGGTCGGGATCGCCTTCCGGTTCACCCAGTTTCGCCACCCGGGCGGTATCCGCGAGAATGATCCCCAGCCTGGCGACGGGGGCATCGCCCAGCGTCAGCCAGTGGTCGATTACCCCCGGCAGCCCGCGCATGGCCGTGGCATAGAAACCGCTGTCCGACATGCAAGGTCCTCATGATTTCACACGCCCTGATAGGATGTGGGGAACGTCCGTACCGGAGCAAGTCCGACCATGAGTTTCGATTTCACCACCCCGCTGGATCGCCGCCGCTTTGCCACTACCAAATGGCAGCGCTATGACGAGGATGTGCTGCCCCTGTGGGTGGCCGACATGGACTTTGCCGTAGCGCCGGCCATTCGTTCGGCGCTGGCGGCGCGGCTCGAGCATCCCGTGTTCGGTTACACCCAGCCGAGTGATGCGCTGCGCGAGGTGCTCTGCCAGTGGAGTGCCTCGCACTATGACTGGCCGATCGAACCGCACTGGCAGCACTGGCTGCCGGGCGTCGTACCGGCCCTGCATGTGGCGGCGCTGACGCTGACCGAACCGGGCGACGGGGTGCTGACGGTCACGCCGATCTATCCTCCCTTTCTGAAGGTGGGCGACAATACCGGCCGGACGACCCAGACGGCGCCGATGCAGCCGCCTGGCGAGACATCGCCGCACTGGACGCTCGATTTCGCGGCGATGGAGGCCGCGGTGACGCCGGAGACGCGACTGCTGCTGTGGTGTCATCCCCACAATCCGACCGGTCGCAACTTCACGGTCGAGGAGCTCGAGCAGCTGGCGGAGTTCGTCGAGCGCCATGACCTGCTGGTCTGCTCGGATGAGCTGCACTGCGATCTGATTCTCGATGCCGATACCCCGCACCGGCCGCTGGGGCGTGTGGTACCGCGCCTGGCCCCGCGTCTGATCACGCTGTGGGCGCCGTCAAAGACGTTCAACGTGGCCGGACTGACCAGTGCCTGTGCCATCATCAGTGATGACAGGCTGCGAGCACGGTTCCGGCGGGGCTGTCTGGGGCTGATGCCCTCGGACAACGTGATGGGAGAAACCGCGGCGGAGGCGGCCTTTCGCGATGGGGAACCCTGGCGGCAGGCGCTGCTGGCACAGCTGCGTGACAATCGGGCGCTGCTTGAATCGTTCGTTGCGCGCTGGCCGGGCGTGGTCATGGCACCGCCCGAGGCGACCTATCTGGCCTGGCTTGATCTGCGCCGGGCAGGTCTGGGCGAGTCGCCCCAGCGCACCTTGCTGGAGCAGGCGCGGGTAGCGCTTTCCGACGGCGCCGACTTCGGCTGGCCGGGCTTTGCCAGGCTCAATTTCGGTACCGAGTACAGCCGTCTCTCCCGGGCACTGGAGCGCATGGATGAGTTGCTGAAGGCGGGGTAACCACGACACGGGCCCCGCCCTGATGAGCGGGGCCCGTGATGGCCTGTACCTGCGAAAGGATCAGTAGAGCAGGGTAAACATCCGGCGCCGGTAGCTGACGGTCAGCGGATGATCGTTGCCCAGCGCATCGAAGACCCGCAGCAGGGTCTTGCGCGGAGCGTCATCGTTGTAGTTGCGATCACGCTTCATCAGCTCGATCAGCTGTTCCAGACCGGACTCGTAATCGCCATCGGCGATGGTCCGCATGGCGCGCTTGAAGCGGGCCTCGCTGTCATCCCGGTCGCCCAGCGCTTCGACCTCTTCGGCGCTCGGCGCCTCCTGCACGAAGTCGAGCCGGGCCCGGACCCCGCGGGCGCGATGGCCGTCACGATGCTCGGGGGGCAGATTGTCGAGAATCTCCAGCGCCTGCTGACGATCCATTTCCGCCGCCAGCACATTGGCCAGATCGATGCGATACTCGTGATCGCTGGGCTGCTCCTCGATCAGCTGCTGATAGAGCGCCTTCGCGGTCGCCGTGTCGCCGGCTTCCAGAGCGGCCTTCGCCTGCTCTTCGGTAGTCTCGCCGGCGGCTTCGGGTGCTTCGAGATAGCGTCCCAGCCATTCGCGGATCTGCCGCTCGGGCAGGGCGCCCTGGAAGTGATCGTAGAGCTGGCCCTGCATGATCAGCTTGACATCGGGGACCGAGCGGATGCCCAGCTGGCCGGCGATCTGGGTATGTTCCTCGGCATTGAAATGGGCGAGGATGAAGGCGCCGGCATACTCGCGGGCCAGTTTTTCCAGCACCGGCGCGAGATTGCGGCTCTCTTCCGAACTCGGTCCCCAGCTGGCCAGCAGTACCGGTGTCGACAGCGAGCCTTCCAGCACCACCTGCTGGAAGTTCGACATGTCGACATTCACGATGATCTGACTGTCATCGACGCTGGCGGTAGTACCACTCTGGCGCTGGGACGAGTTGTCGGGCGGCGCCATGGGGGAGCCGGTCCGGGGGTCGACGATCTGCATGATGTGCAAACCCTTGTCAGCGGATTCATGTGGGTGGAGGCGGTGAGCCCGGCACGGCCGGAGGCCATCGCCCGGATCATGTATCGGGTAATAATGGTGAAAGGGGAGAAATTCAAGGCGCAGCCGACGATCGGCAGTCGAAGGAGGGTAATGCTGCCCCGGGCAGCGGCATCGGAGTTTCAGTCATGATCGAAAGGGAGCCTGAATCAGGTGCGATGGTTCACGAGAGTGCTGGCGGGGCTGCTGGCACTGGTAATGGTTTTGCTGCTGGGCCCGGTGACGCTGCTGTTGACCGGGCAGATAGCCTTCGAGGGCAACTGGTCGACCGCCAGCCATGCCCGGGCACGGCATCTGGCACCGGATCCGGCTGCCACCCCCGAGGCGGTGGTGCAGGTCTATGGCGCTCGGGCGTTCGAATGGCGGGGGGCCTTTGCGATGCACACCTGGATTGCGGTGAAACCGCGCCATGGCGGGCACTGGACCAGCTATGAGGTGCAGGGATGGCGACGTCCCACGGTGCGCGAGCGTCAGGGTTATCCCGATCGGGAGTGGTACGGCCAGCCGCCTCAGCTGCTGGGTGAGGTGCGCGGCGAGCGGGCCCGACAGGCGATTGATGAATTGCAGCGTGCGGCGCGCCGCTATCCCTGGGCGCAGACCTACCGCATCTGGCCCGGGCCCAACAGCAACAGCTTCACGGCCTGGATGCTGCGCCAGGCGCCACAGCTGAGCGTTGAAATGCCGGCGCTGGCGCTGGGCAAGGATTACCTGGTGGACGGGCGCGATCAGGCCGCGCGGTTCGTGGCGCCAGCTCCCAGCAACACCGGCTATCAGCTGTCGCTGTTCGGACTGGCCGGCGTGTTGCTGGCCCGCGAGGAGGGGCTGGAGTTCAACCTGCTGGGACTGGTCTTCGGCATCGACCCGCTCGATGGCGCCATCAAGCTGCCCGGCTGGGGGAGGGTCACGCTGATTCCGGCGCTGGCCGAACATGCAGGGGTGACGCCGGAACAGCGCGGCTAGCTGCAGCATCGGCTTGCAAGCGGCATGGCGTGCAGGTCAAAAGGGGCAAAGCGACGAGGCGCGAGAGCGTCTGCTGCGGTGTGCGGTGCTGGCTGCCGGACATGCAACACCGGCACTCGCTCGAGTGCCGGTGCGATCGCATCCCGGTCGCCGGGGCTGCATGAAAGGGGAGTCGACGACTGCCGGAGACACCATCCGTGACAAGACCCGGGGGCCGGACATGAAAAAACCGGTACCCTGTTTGAGTACCGGTTTGATCGAATCTTGGTAGCGGGGGCCGGATTTGAACCGACGACCTTCGGGTTATGAGCCCGACGAGCTACCAGGCTGCTCCACCCCGCATCGACGTGCGCCTATATTACGCTTTTCTGACGCTGCGTCAACCACTTTCGTCCTCATCGGCTTCCCGGATTGCCGAATGGCAGATGCGCTCCATCAGGGCCTCGAGCCGGGGCGCGGTGTGCTGCCAGCTCGCCGGGGAGATCGGTCCGTTGGCCAGCAGCTGGCACTGCAGCTGATCCAGCTCGTCATGCAGGGTCAGATCCGATCCCATGCCATCATTGAGACGGGCGACCTGGACATCCAGCCGGCGGGAGGCATCGGCCGGCTCGACCGGGGCACCGGCGAGCACGGTCAGATAGACCCGCAGATGTGCCAGCCACTCCTCGGCGTGCTCTGCCGTGGTGGTGGTCCGTGCGGTGTTGCGATCGGCATGTGCCTGGCGTGCCCGGACGGAGAGTTTCGGCGTGGCGGGGAGTTCGATCGGTTCCGGTGCGTCGCCCGAGAGCTGCTGCGCGTCGGCATCCACGTGATCCTGCAGCAGCGGTGCCCACTGCTGCCAGCGGGTGTGCAGATTCTGCAGCTCGAGCATTTCCAGCCTGGTTTCACGGTCGCGCACGATGCCGTTCCAGCGCTTCTGCATGCCACTGGCACGATTGCCGGTCGGCAGCGGCGTAAGCTGTCGCGCTTCTTCGAGTGCCTCCTCCAGCACGTGACGCTCTTCGGCCCGCTCGGGCTGCCAGCTGTCGAGTCGTTCGATCAGTGACTGCATGGCATCCAGCCTGGCGTCCTGCTGACGACGATGCTGCTGACGCTGCTCGTCACGCAGGGCGAAGATGCTGTCACAGATGCCCCGGAACTCCTTCCAGAGGGCCTGTTCATCACCGCGTGGCGCACGGCCGAGCTCACGCCAGCGGCGCTGCAGTGTCTTGGCCTGTTCGGCCCGCTCACCGGCCTTCATGTCGCCCTGCTCGAGCGCACGGGCCTGGTCGATCAGTTCGCGCTTGGCATCGCCGATGGCGCGCGCCTGCTGATCGATCACGCCCTGCAGGGTACGCATGGCCTTCGAGAAACGACGCTTGAGATCCTCGCCCTCCTCGCGGGGCACGGGCGTATACTGTCGCCACTCCTCGCGGGCACGGTCGCGAATGGTGCGCAGCTCGTCGGGGTCGCTGATGGCGTCGGGCTGTTCGAGCAGGGTTTCGATCTGCTCGCAAAGCGTCTGACGCCGGGCGCGGTTGTCCTGACGCAGCCGGTCGCGGGCGGCATGAAAATCGCTGAGCTGTTCGCGTACCCGATCCGAGGCGGTGCGAAAGCGCTGGGCCAGTTCGCGGGTGGCGGCGGCACTGCCCAGCGCCTTCCATTCGTTGACCAGGCGCCGATGGCGCTGATCGCGGGTCCGGTCATCGAGTTCGGTGTCGGCCAGCGCCTCCATCGCCTCGCAGAGCTGTTCACGCTTGGGGGTGGCAGCGAAGTTGCGCCAGTCACGCAGCTCGAGTACGCGTGCGCCCAGCTGACGCAACCGGGCCGCATGCGCGCGGTACTCCTCCGCCGGCAGGCGCTGCTGACGCTGCTGCAGACTGTCGTGCAGGCGCATCGCCCGGTTCAGATCGCCCTGTTCCAGACAGTGTTCGAGCTGATCCAGATCGGCGGCAAAGCGTTCGTCGCTTCTGGCGGGCGGGTCGGCTTCTTCCTGTGCGGGCCCGGCGGCGACCGTCTCCTGCTCGCGTGCAAGACGCTGTCGGGCTTCCTGCAGCGGTGCCGGGGATGGCAGCTCGGCGGGCCAGGCGATGCTCTCGCAGAGCGTGGTCAGGGTCGCGTGATCCGGTTCGGCAAGCGCCCGGTCCAGTGCTTCGGCATGATCGCGGTAGTGCTGCCAGGCCTGGATGATTTCACTGTAGCGGCGCTGACTGTGCTCGAAGCGCTGTTGCAGGTCGGCTTCCGGCGAATGGCGATCGGTCAGTTCGCGCCAGCGTTCGTCGTGGAGCTGGCGCTGGGCGCGCAGCCAGTCGACCTCCTGAGCGGTAACCGCAGTCAGCTGGGCGAAACGTTCGAGCGTCTCGTCGAGTGCATCGACAATCGAGCGGGCTTCGGTTTCGGCCTGTTCGCGGGCCTGTTCGGCGCGGTGCTGGGTCTGCTCGGCCTCGATGCGCTCACCGGCCCGGGCCTCGAGGTCGCGAAAGCGCTGGAGCTGGGCCTCTTCGGCACCCTCGGCCAGCGGTGACCATTCGCGCTGCAGATGGCGCAGCCGGGCGGCATACATCGGCTCCCAGCGGGCGCGCACCAGCTGATTGAGCTGTTCGATCAGGGTTTCGCGACGCTGATGCCGCTCGTCGCGTTCACGCAGCCGATTGCGCCGCTCGTTGAGCCGTTCGCGGGCATGGCGGGCCACATGGCGATCCCGGCGGGACTCGCGGGTCAGTCTCTCGAGCCCGTTATCACTGTCGATGCGGGCTGCCGCTGCCCGACGGACCGCAGCAATGCTGTTGTGGCAGGCCTGCTCGATCAGCCGCTCTTCGCTTTTCAGGTGGGCCAGGGCGGCCAGCCGCAGCTGCTGGTTGTCACCCCTGTAGGCAAGCGCTTCCAGCAGCTCGGGGTCATCGATCCTTTCGATCAGCGGCAGGCGTTCCTCGAGCGAGGGAGCGCCGGACTGCTGCCCGCTGATCAGCGCGATCAGCTGCCGGCGCAGTTCGGGATCTTCGAGCGGGGTGCTGCCTTCGAGCAAAAGGCGGGGGTCATCCAGCCGGGCCATGGCTGCCCGGCGGACATCCCGGTCGGGATCATCGAGCAGCTGGCGAAGCGTATCACGATCGCGCTCGGGATCGAGCCGATCAACCGCCGTGCGACGTACCCGGGGGTCGGGATGACGCCAGCGCGGCGCAAACAGGCGTTGCAGAAATCCGGACATGAAGGAGGCGTTCTTCCGAAATGCAGGCGATGGAGCACACCGCTGGTCGCAGCAGGCGAAAAGCGGTGTCGTGGTGCTCCGAAACCCCATCATCTAATCATGTCAGCCGTCGTCGTGAAAGGGCAGCGTCGCAGCTTGCCGACACCTGACAGCGAGCGTTACAGGCCGTATGATCAATGGCATCTGAAGCCACCCTCGCTTTAGCATTCATGACAATCTTTACCGATGGGAGCCGGGCATGAGTCTCAAGGTGGACAGGGCCGAGGTCGCCTTCACGTTCAAGGGTGGCATGCTGCCGATGACGGTCATGGAGCTGGCCACGGCCGACCCCGAGCGGGTAGCCACTCAGCTGGCCGGCAAGCTCAACCAGTCACCGGCCTTCTTTCAGCATACGCCGGTGGTACTGAGCGTGGAGAAGCTGGATGCGCCGCATCTGGCGCTGGAGCGACTGTGTGCGGTCTGCCGTGAGCACAAGCTGTTGCCGGTAGCGGTGCGCGGTGGCGGTGATGGCATCAAGCAGTCTGCCTGGGCACTGGGACTGGGCTGGTTTCCGCCCCAGGAAATCCGTGCCGCGGCACCGGCGAGCGGGGAGGCGCACGACACCGGCGCCGAAGCGGCCGCCGAGGCGCGCGAAAACTCCGAGGCGCCGGCCCTGGAGGGTGGTCGCATCTTCCGGGGGACGGTGCGTTCGGGGCAGCAGCTCAGCGCTCCCCACGGGGATCTGGTGATCGTCGGTGCGGTCAACGCCGGCGCGGAGATCCTCGCGGCAGGCAGCGTTCATGTCTACGGCCCGCTGCGTGGCCGTGCCCTGGCGGGCATCCACGGCAGTCGCGAGGTTGGCATCTTCTGTCAGGAACTGCATGCCGAGCTGTTGTCGATTGCCGGCAACTACAAGCGACTCGAGGATATCGATGTCGAACTGCTGGGCGCCAATGTGGAGGTGCGCCTGTCCGAGGATCAGCTCAATATCCGCACGCTGGTCTGACTTTCGCCATTCGGCGCGCTCTGCACCCGTGGCTCATGTTCAAACCGTGACAACAGGAAACGCATTTTGGCCAAGATCATTGTAGTGACCTCCGGCAAGGGCGGAGTCGGCAAGACCACCAGTGCAGCAGCCATCGCCACGGGACTGGCGCTTCGTGGCAACAAGACCGTTGTCATCGATTTTGATGTGGGGCTGCGCAATCTCGATCTGATCATGGGCTGCGAGCGTCGCGTGGTCTACGACCTGGTCAATGTCATCCAGGGCGAGGCCGGCCTCAACCAGGCCCTGATCCGCGACAAGCGCACCGAGAACCTGCACATCCTTCCGGCGTCCCAGACCCGTGACAAGGATGCCCTGACCATGGAGGGCGTGGAGCGGGTGCTGGACTCGCTGTCGGAGGAGTATGACTATATCGTCTGTGACTCGCCTGCCGGCATCGAGCGCGGTGCGCAGCTGGCCATGTATTATGCCGACGAGGCGATCGTGGTCACCAACCCCGAGGTCTCCTCGGTGCGCGACTCCGACCGCATTCTCGGGCTGCTGGCGTCCAAGACCCGGCGTGCCGAGCAGAACATGGATCCGGTCCGCGAGCGGCTGCTGATCACCCGCTATGATCCCAATCGGGTGGACACCGGCGACATGCTCAACCTGGAGGACATCCAGGAGATTCTGGCGATCAAGCTGGTGGGACTGATTCCCGAATCCGAAGCGGTACTGCGGGCGTCCAACCAAGGGGTACCGGTGACGCACGATCAGCAGAGCGATGCCGGCCAGGCCTATGCGGATACTGTCTCCCGCCTGATGGGCGAAGAGATTCCGCTGCGGTTCCATCAGGCACAGAAACGCGGTTTCCTGAGCCGAGTGTTCGGGGGAGGTCGTCGGTGAAACTACTCGATTTTCTCAAGGGTGAGCGCAAGAAGTCCGCTTCGGTCGCCAAGGAGCGTCTGCAGATCATCGTGGCCCACCAGCGCAGCCAGCGGGATCAGCCGGACTACATGCCGATGCTGGAGCGCGAGCTGCTGGAGGTGATCCGGCGTTATGTCGAGGTGGATCAGGATGCCATCAACATCAGCCTCGACAGCGAGGACAACTGCTCGATCCTCGAACTCAACGTGACCCTGCCCAACCGCTCCTGAGTCCGGCCATGCCGGGCCCGGAGCGGCCGGGGTCTGCCTGTCGACCGTCTGACGGATAACTGCCGTTGTCAGCCACCTTTCTCTTTCACGATTACGAAACCTTCGGTGCCGATCCGCGGCGCGATCGGCCGTCCCAGTTCGCGGCGATCCGCACCGATGAGGCGTTCAACGAAATCGGTGAGCCGGAAGTCCTCTACTGTCGGCCGGCGGATGACTATCTGCCGCATCCGGTAGCCTGTCTGCTGACCGGGATCACCCCCCAGCAGGCCGCCCGTCGGGGGCTGCCCGAAGCCGAGTTTGCCGGTCGCATCCAGGCACTGATGCAGCAGCCGGGCACCTGCGCGCTGGGCTACAATACCCTGCGCTTCGACGATGAAGTCACCCGGCATCTGTTCTATCGCAACCTGATCGATCCCTATGCCCGCGAGTGGCAGAACGGCAATTCGCGCTGGGACCTGATCGATGCCGTGCGCACCTTTTATGCCCTGCGCCCCGAGGGGATCGAATGGCCGAAACGGGCCGACAAGGCCCCCAGCTTCCGGCTCGAGGATCTCACCGCGGCCAACGGCATCGAGCACGGTGATGCCCATGATGCGCTGGCCGATGTGCGTGCGACCATCGCCATGGCGAAGCTGCTGCGCCGCTGCAACGAGAAGCTGTTCGATCACCTGCTGTCGCTGCGCGACAAGCACCGGGTGGCAGGCCTGCTGGATGTCGAGGCGCGCAAGCCGATGCTGCACATCTCGCGTCGCTATCCCGCATCCCGGGGCTGCAGTGCCCTGATCGTGCCGCTGGCACGCCATCCGAGAAATCCCAACGGGGTGATCGTCTACGATCTGTCGGTCGATCCGACCCCGCTGTTCGAGCTGGATGTCGAGGCCATCCGGGCGCGGGTGTTCGCCAGCAGCGATGAGCTGGCCGAGGGCGAGACCCGTATTCCGCTCAAGGTGATTCATCTCAATCGCAGCCCGGTGGTACTGCCGATCAGTACGGTGGACAGCCGGGTGGCCGAACGTCTCTCGCTGGATCGCTCGACCGCCGAGTCGCACTGGCAGTGGCTGGCCGGGCACGACGAGGTGGCGACCCGGGCCGCGGCGGTGTTCGACAGCGAGCCCGCGGCGCAGGCCGATGATCCCGATCTGATGCTCTATTCGGGCGGTTTCTTCTCCACCAGTGACAAGCGCGAAATGGCACGGGTCCGCGACACCGATCCCGAGGCCCTGGCGGCGCTGCAGCCGGCCTTCCAGGACGGGCGGCTCGAAGAGATGCTGTTCCGCTACCGGGCGCGCAGCTACCCCGAAACGCTGACCAGCGATGAGCGGGAGCGCTGGGATCAGTTCCGCTGGGAGCGGATGAACTCCGCAACCGGCAGCTCGCTGACCCTGACCGGCTTTGCCCGCGAGATCGAACGGCTCAACCAGAGCGATCTCGACGAAGGCGATCGGCAGCGGCTGGAGGAGCTGGTGATGTTCGTCGAGGCGATGATGCCGGCCCAGGCCTTCGAGTAGCCGGCCCTGGCGGTGGCTACGGCATGTCGGTTACGAGATGCATGGGGCCGGTCGGCCAGGCGCACTCGCGCCCCTGGTGGGCCGGGTTGTTG
This sequence comes from Kushneria sinocarnis, assembly GCF_003633775.1. GTDB lineage: Bacteria > Pseudomonadota > Gammaproteobacteria > Pseudomonadales > Halomonadaceae > Kushneria > Kushneria sinocarnis. Next base: position 408,506 of record NZ_RBIN01000004.1, on the reverse strand, counting down.
ACCCGGCGGGAAACCGGAAACAGCCCCAGCTGTTCGTTCGGAGCCGGGGCCAGCAGGCTGCGCGCCTGCGTCAGCGGCGTTCGGGGATCGAGCCACGCCTGTGCCTCGTCGGGTGCGATCAGCGTCGGAAAGCGGTCCGTTACCGGGGCGAGAAAGGCGTTGGCTTCGACCGTTACCAGTGCCAGCGAGTCGAAGGCGGTGGTGGCATCGGTGAAGTACCGACACCAGATGGCGGCCAGCAGGAAGGGCGCCCTGCTGGCCGTGGTGACCAGGAAGGGCTGTTTCATGCGCAGCTGTTCCTTCCACACATAGACCCCGGACACGGGCACCAGGCAGCGCCGGGCCGCGAAGGCCTCGCGGAACATGCGCCGCTCATCGAGAGACTCCGCCCGGGCATTGTGCGGGGCGTGATCGAGTACCTCGAGCCAGCCCGGCGTCATCCCCCAGAACATCGGCACTGCCTGCAGGGTGCCATGCTCGAGCCTGATCGCGGTGAGATGGCGCCGGGGTGCCATGTTGGGCGAAGTGATCAGGGTCTCGCTTCCCTTCAGCCGTGGCAGCAGGGTGGCAGGGTCGAACTGATCGATATGGAGTCGGCCGGCCATGGGCCTCCGAAGACAGCTGGTTGAATGGTGACCGCCGCATCGGCCGTAACGTGTAACATCCTGTGCGCGATCGATCGTGTCAATTCATTTGGTCCAAACCATGACAAATGCGCTTGCGTTTGGGGCCCGGGTCGATATGCTGTGCGAAAACAGTGTTCGATCACAATAGACGCGGGGAACTACAATGGCACGTCCGAGACAACATGCCCCCGAAGAGCTGCATGCCAGCGTCATGGCCGCCTGTGACAGCTGGCTGCAGAGTCGCCCGGTGCATTCGCTGTCACTGCGCTCGATTGCACGGGACGTGGGCTGCGCTCCCAGTACCCTGCTCAAGCTCTACAGCAGCTTCAACAATCTTCTGCAGTACGTCAATCTGGAAACCCTCGACGGCCTGCGGGCCAGCATTGACGAGATCACCGATGGCACCGGCACTCCCGATCAGCGTCTCGAGGCGCTGGCCCGCAACTACTGGCGTTTCGCTCGGCGCTACCCCTATCGCTGGCAGCTGCTGTTCGATTATCCGCTCGCCCAGGAGGGGGAGCTCGATACCCGACAGGGGCAGATGATCGAGGCCCTGTTCATCCGGGTCGAATCCACGCTCAAGGAGATTCGCCCGGAGCTCGGTGATGCCGAGGCCAGCCGGCTGGCCCGTACCCTCTGGGGCAGTGTTCACGGGCTGGTACAGCTGGGGCTCAACGAGCGCCTCGGCTACTGGCAGGGCGAGGCGCTGGTGGTCGAGGAACTGCTCGATCAGCTGCTGCTGACCACGCTGGCCGGACTGCGGGCGAGGCCGTTATCGAAGTGAATGAGCGGTTGATGCGAGGTCGGCACTTTGCGCCGTTCTTCTGGGTGCAGGCGCTGGGGGCCTTCAACGATAACGTCTTCAAGAATGTCCTGCTGCTGCTGGTGACCTTCGTGGCGGTTCCGCGTTACGGCTGGAATCCCGGACTGGTCAACAATCTCGCCGCCGGGCTATTCATCCTGCCGTTTCTGCTGTTCTCGGCATGGGGCGGCGTGCTGGCTGATCGGCTCGACAAGCAGCGCCTGATCCGCAATCTCAAGTGGCTTGAGCTGGTCACCATGACGGCGGCGGGGCTGGCCATCTGGTGGCAGGCCTATGCCGTGCTGCTGGCACTGCTGTTCATGATGGGCGTGCAGTCGGCCCTGTTCGGACCGGTCAAGTACGCCATCCTGCCCCAGCACCTGTCTCGCGGGTCGCTGGTGCATGCCAATGCGTGGGTGGAGCTGGGCACTTTCCTGGCGATCCTGCTGGGGACCCTGGTGGCAGGACCGCTGGCAATTCTGGCCGGCGGGCCCTGGCGTGGCGTGATAGCCCTGGTACTGGTGGCGATCGCGCTGGCCGGACTCGTGATCAGCCATGCCATTCCGGCCGCGCCACCGGTCGCCCACGGCCGTATCGGCTGGCGGCCGCTGAAGGAAACCGTGGCCGTGCTGCGCAGTGCATGGCAGCACCAGCGGCTGGTGCCGGCGCTGCTGGGGATCAGTGCATTCTGGTTTCTCGGTACCTGCTACCTGACCCAGCTGCCGCAGTGGACCCGCAGCGTTGTCGGTGGCGGCCCCGGCGCCGTAACGCTGCTGCTGGCGGCATTCGCCATCGGTGTGGGGCTGGGGTCGCTGATCTGTGCCCGGCTGTCGGCCGGGCGCCTGGAGATCGGACTGATCCCGATGGGGGCTGCCATCATCGGCCTGGCAGGGCTGGATTTCGCTCATCACGATGCCCTCAGCGCCCACCCCATGGCGCTGACCGAACTGCTGGCTCAGCCCCGGCTATGGTGGATGCTGGCCGATCTGACCCTGATCGGCATTGGCGGTGGTCTTTATATCATCCCGCTGTATACGTTCATCCAGCTGCGCAGTCCGGAAGGGCAGCGGGCGCGCATGATCGCCGCCAACAATGTGCTCAACGCCCTGTTCATGGTGGCCGCGGCACTGTTCGGTATCTTGGTGCTGGGCATTCTGGCGGCGCCACTGTCGCTGTTCTTTGCCCTGCTGGCGAGCCTGGCTCTGATGATCGCGCTGGGCGCGGCGCTGGCCCGGCCGCGGCCACTGATGCGCATTACCATCTTCGTGCTGGTGCACATCTGGTACCGCCTGCGCCTGCGGGGCCGGGAGCACATTCCCGACGAAGGGCCGGCAGTCGTGGTCTGCAACCATGTCAGTTTCATGGATGCGCTGATCCTGGGCGGCGCCAGCCCCCGGCCGCTGCGCTTTCTGATGGACAAGCCGATCTATGAATCGCCCTGGCTGAACTGGTTCTTCCGGATGGCCGGTGCCATTCCGGTGGAGTCGGAGCGGCGCGATCCGGGCGGCATGCGCCGGGCGCTGGAAATGGTCAGCGAGGCGCTGGCCAACAACGAAGTGGTGATGATCTTCCCCGAAGGGCGGTTGACGCCGAATGGTGATGTGCAGCAGTTCCGGCGCGGCATCGAACTGATTCTGGCACGCAATCCGGTACCGGTGGTGCCGGCGGCGCTGTCCGGTCTGTGGGGGGCATGGTCGTCACGCCGCTTCGGTGCGCCCTTTACCAGCATGCCCCGCCGCTTCCGGGCCCGCGTCTCGCTGACCTTTGCCGAGCCGATTCAGCCGCAAGAGGCCTCGCGGGCGAATCTGGAAGCCTCGGTGCGCGCCCTGCTGGCGGCATCGACGTCGGCCGAGCAGGGCGGTTGGGGAGTGACTCAGCCGCGCGAGTGAGCGCCCTGGCCGCCTGCCGCCGGCATCGGCAGGGTGACGATCGCTGCCAGCCCGCCGAGGCGGCTGGTGTCGAGCTGGAAGCTGCCGCCATGATGCGTGACGATCTGCTCGACGATGCCCAGCCCCAGCCCGTGACCGCTGACCTGCTCGTCGAGTCGGGTGCCCCGTCCCAGTACGCGTTCGCGCTGCTCCTGCGGAATGCCCGGGCCATCGTCGTCAACCTGCATGTGCAGCGCCTGTGGCTGCAGGGTCAGGCAGAGGCGGACCTCGGATGCGGCCCACTTGCCGGCATTGTCGAGCAGGTTGCCGAGCACCTCCAGCAGCTCGTCACGATCCCACGGCAGTGCCGGCAGGGGAGTGCTGTCGTCGAAGAAGCTGATATCGGAGTGAATCTCGCGCAGCGTCTCCAGCAGTCCGACCAGATCCTGATCGGGCTGGAAACGGGCAGCGGGGGAGGCCTCACCGGTATCCAGCCGGGCGCGTTGCAGCTCGCGTTCGACCAGCCGGTGAATCTCGTCGAGTCGCTCGTGCAGGGCGCGTTTCAGTTCCGGGAAGTCATCGAATTCGCGGCGCGCCAGCTGGGTTTCCATCACCGACAGCGGTGTCTTGAGGGCGTGACCGAGGTTGGCGATGCCATCCCGTGAGCGGTTGAGTACCTGTTCGATGCGCCCGAGCTGATGGTTGAGTTCATCCACCACCGGCGCGATCTCGTCGGGCACCCGGGTCTCCAGCGCCATGCGCTGCCCCTTGTGCATCAGTGCCAGCTCCTGGCGCAGTCGCTCCAGCGGCCGCAGCCCGAGCCGGATCACGCGCCGCTGGATGAAGACCAGCAGCAGCGCCAGCACGCCACCCAGCCCCCAGATCCACAATCGCAGCCAGTCCAGCCGCTGGGTGACCGGGGTGTAGTCGAGCGCAGTGGTGATCCGGTACTGGTGATTGCCGCGCTGGTACTGGCCGGTCCACACCAGCAGGGTCTGCCCCTCCGGGCCGGGCCGCAGCTGGGCGGTCTCTCCGGAGACCGATTTCAGCCGATGATCCCACAGCGAGCGCGAGCGGATATGAATGCTGTCATCGATATCGATGATGAAGTAGTACCCGGAATAGACCTGATTGTAGGCGGAGCGCAGTCGTGACGGATCGAGCTCGCTGTTCTCGTCATCCGCCGCATCGTGCGACATCGGCAGTGCAGCCAGGCTTTCGGCATCCTCGCGCAGCCGATCGGTGAGATAGTCACGGGTCACGTGATCGAACAGCACCACGCTGCCGTGGGCCAGCATCAGCATGACCACGAGGCTGGCCGAAAGCAGTCCGAGATCGAGACGCCGCGTCAGCGACATCAGGGGGTAACCGTATCGCCGCCGAATCTGTAGCCCTGCCCGCGCTGGGTGATGATGATGCCGCGTCCGAGCTTCTGACGCAGATGGTTGATGTGCACCTCGACCACATTGGGATTGCGATCGTGTTCGCTGTCATAGAGATGATCGAGCAGGCGATCCTTGGGAATCACATGATCGGGATGCAGCATCAGATAACGCAGGATGGCGAATTCCGCCCGGGTCAGGTTGACCGGCGTGGGTGTGGATGCGCGCCAGGCACTCTGGCCGTTTTCGTCCAGGGTGACGTCGGCGACTTCCAGCGTGGGTGAGGGGCGCTGCCCGTGCCGGCGGCGTACCAGCGCCTGCAGGCGCAGGATCAGCTCATCCGGATGGAAGGGCTTGGGCAGATAGTCGTCGGCACCGGCACGCAGGCCGGTCACCCGCTCGCTCCAGCTCGAACGGGCGGTCAGGATCAGCACCGGGATATCCAGCCCGGCTTCACGCCACTGTTCCAGCAGGGTCAGCCCCGGACGCCCCGGCAGGCCGAGATCCAGCACGATGACATCGAACGGCTCGCTGGTGGCCATGACGGCCGCATCACGGCCATCCGTGCACCAGTCGACGGCGTAGCCGTGCTGGGTGAACAGGGCTTTGAGTTCGTCCGCAAGCGGGACATTATCCTCGACCAGAAGCAGCCGCATAACCGATCAATCCTTTTGTGCGGAGAGATAATCACCCGTTCTGGCATCGAATCTCAGTTCCCAGATCCTGCCATCATGATCGAGTATCTCCACTTCGTAAACATAGTGTTTCCCGAGACACTCCAGGTCAGCTTCCAGCAGCTTGCCGCTGCGATGACGACGGGCCTGATCGAGTATTTCGCCGAAGGGGCGAATGTAACCCGATTCGGTCAGTCTGAGGACCTCATCCTGGGAGATTTCGCTATTTGCCTGAACACCCGCCGGACAGCCGATGACCGGCTGGCAGGCCAGCAGCAGGGCGAAGGCCACCGGCAGGCCGCACTGCAGGGGGGTGCGACGCCGGGATCGGGGCATCCTGTCAACGGCGGTGAAGGTTGGTGGCATGGGACGAGGTCATCCGAGGAAGCAGCCAGAGCGTCCCCAAGCTAGCAGAGCAGGCTTAATTCAAGCCCAGGACGATCATTCGGCCTCCTGGCGCACCCGGCGCAGCTGCTGCCAGCAGCGCACCGAGGTGATCAGGTTGTCGCGGATATCGACGATCTCGAGGCGGATGTTGCCGATCTCCAGACAGGCCGGTGCCGAGGGAAAGGATTCGAGGTACTCCAGGATCAGCCCGTTGAGCGTCTTGGGGCCGTCGGTGGGCAGCTGCCATCCCAGCGCCTTGTTGATCTCGCGGATATTGGCAGTGCCCTCGATGATGTAGCTGCCGTCGTCTCGTGGATGAATCTCCTTGTGCGTGCCGGCCACATCGGAGGTGAATTCACCGACGATCTCTTCGAGGATATCCTCCAGGGTGGCCAGCCCCTGAACATCGCCGTACTCGTCGACCACGATGCCGATGCGCCGCTTCTGCTGCTGGAAGTTGAGCAGCTGGGTGTGCAGCGGAGTCGACTCCGGAATGAAGTAGGGTTCGCGGGCCTCCTGCACGATGGCGGCCTTGGTGAACTCCGGTGCCGACAGCACCCGTGCGGCGTTGCGCAGATGGAGGATGCCGATGATGTCGTTGATGTGGCCGCGATAGACCGGCAGCCGGGTGTGCTGACTGGCCCGCAGCTGGGCCAGCAGGGTTTCCTCGTCGTCCTCGAGATCGAGCCCGGCGATCTCGTGGCGTGGCACCATGATGTCGTTGACGGTGACGTTTTCCAGATCGAGGATCGAAATCAGCATCGCCTGGTGGCGGTGCGGGATCATCGAGCCCGCTTCATGCACCACGGTGCGCAGCTCTTCCCGGGTCAGCTTTTCGGTGCCGCCATCGATCTGTTTCAGCCCCATCAGGCGCAGCAGCGAATTGGAAATGCCGTTGACCAGCCAGACCAGCGGATAGAGCACCTTGAGCAGCGGCTGCAGGATCCAGGTGGCCGGCAGGGCGATGGCGTCCGGGCGTACCGCGGCGAAGGTCTTGGGGGTAACCTCGCCGAAGATCAGGATCACCAGCGTCAGGCCCGCCGTGGCCACCGCGGGGCCTGATACCTCGCCGAGAAAGTGGATCGCGATCAGCGTGGCGATGGAGGCGGCCAGGTTGTTGACCATGTTGTTGCCGATCAGGATCACGCCCAGCAGCCGGTCGGGCCGGGCGAGCAGCCTCAGCACCCGGCGGGCACCGCGATCCCCGCCATTGGCCCGGTGGGTCAGCCGGTAGCGGTTGATCGACATCATGCTGGTTTCCGAACTGGAAAAGAATGCCGAAAGCAGCACCAGTGCAAACAGCATCACGAACATGAGCGTCAGGGGAGTGTCATCGCTCAAGGCTGGCGGATCCTCGGATGGGGGCGATCATCGTATTCTTGGAAAGCCCTGTGACAGGTGTCAAGCAGCGCCCGGCCATGCGGCGCTACCAGCTGCGATCGAGCACGATTTCGAGTACGAACTTGCTGCCGAAATAGGCCAGCAGCAGTACCGCCACGCCACCCAGCGTCCAGCGGATGGCGCGCGGTCCGCGCCAGCCGCGCTGGTAGCGACCCCACAGCAGTCCGCCGAAGATCAGCCAGGCGAGAATCGAAAGTCCCGTCTTGTGCGCCAGATGGCGGGCCATCAGGTGGTCGAGCGTGATCGTGCCGCTGATCAGCGAGGCGGTCAGCAGTACCATGCCACAGATGATCAGCTGAAACATGAGGCGTTCCATGCTGGTCAGCGGTGGCAGCACCTGGATGATGCCGCGGATGCGATGGCGCTTGAGGGCCTGGGTCTGCAGCGCGATCAGCACCGCCTGCCCGGCGGCGATGATCAGAAAGGCGTAGGCCAGGGTCGAGGTCACGATATGCACGATCAGCCCCGGCGGAAAGCTGGATTCGACCAGCGGGCTGGGCAGTCCGAGCACGCCCAGGAGCGACAGCGCGGCGAGCGGAAACAGCCCGGCCGCCGCCGCCAGCACCGGTCGGAACAGGCTGACCGCCAGCAGGGTGAGGGCGATCAGCCAGGCGATCAGCGAGGCGCTCTCGAACAGGCCGACATGCAGCCCGTCGCGCGCACTGAGGCTGGTATAGACAATGACCGCATGACAGAGTACCGCCAGTGTCCCCACGGCCTGGATCAGGCGCGGGCGCATCGGCACCAGCCGGTTGAGGGCAAGCGCCTGGTGCAGGGCGGCACTGGCATAGGACATCACCGCCAGCAGGGCGAGGAGCAGCGTGGGCATCGGTGGCAGATTCGGTCTCGAAGCGTCGCGTGATGATCGAACAGGACTCGCACGACCGCGCTCGGGGTGCCAGTCTTCAGGAGGGACTACTATACCGGTGCCGCGGGTGGATCGAAACCTGGCGGGCGCTGTCGCTGGCGGACAGCGTGGCGTCGACCGGTGATTACTCATGTCATGCGGGAGCCGAGGTCGGAATGCGCGTTGCCCTGTTCATTACCTGTTTCAACGATACCCTGTTTCCCGATACCGGCCGGGCCGTGGTGACGGTGCTCGAGCGGCTCGGCCACGAGGTCGATTTTCCTATGGCCCAGACCTGCTGTGGCCAGATGCACCACAACAGCGGCTACCGGGATGAGGCCCTGGGACTGGTGCGCCGCTTCGTCGAGCAGTTCGAGTCGGCCGAAGTGGTCGTGATCCCCTCGACCTCCTGTACCGCGATGGTGCGCCAGCACTACCCCCGACTGGCCCGGGAGGCCGGGGATGAGTCGCTGGTGGCCCGGCTCGAGGCGCTGCTGCCCCGGGTGTACGAGTTCGCCGAATTCCTGACCGGAAGGCTCGGTGTCACCGATGTCGGGGCCTACTATCCGCATCGGGTGACCTATCATGCCTCCTGTACCTCCCTGCGGGCGCTGGGGCTCGGTGAGGCTCCCCGGCGGCTGCTCGAAAACGTGGCCGGACTGGAGTTCGTGGAGCTGCCCCGGATCGAGGAGTGCTGCGGCTTCGGCGGTACCTTCGCGATCAAGAATGCCGATGTTTCCACGGCGATGCTGAGTGACAAGATGGCGGCCATCCTGGCAACCGGTGCCGAAGTCTGCACCGCCGGTGACAACTCCTGTCTGATGCATATCGGCGGAGGGCTGTCGCGTCAGCAGACCGGCGTGCGAACCGTGCATCTGGCGGAAATTCTGGCCTCTACCGAACCGGGTTCGCAGGCCGCGGGCGGAGTACGATCATGAGCGAGACCACCTTTCCCGAACGGGCCCATCAGGCGCTGCACGATACCCAGATGCGCCGCAACGTGAAAAAGGCGACCACCACCATTCGCGAGCGGACGGCCCGGATGGCCGGCGAGCTGCCCGACTGGGAGGCGCTGCGTGACGCCGGCAGTGCGCTCAAGGCCCACACCATGGCGTATCTCGACGAGTATCTGCTCGAGCTCGAGGAGCGGGTGCAGGCGGCCGGCGGTCAGGTGCACTGGGCGCGGGATGCCGAGGAGGCGCGACGCATCGTGGTCGGGCTGACCCGCGAGCACGAGACCGATCGGGCGATCAAGATCAAGTCCATGACCACCGATGAGGTCGAGCTCAATCCGGCGCTCTCGGAAGCCGGCATCGAGCCGGTCGAAACCGACCTGGCCGACATGATCGTCCAGCTCGGCGGTGATCGGCCCTCGCACATCCTGGTGCCCGCCATCCACCGCAATCGTGCCGAGATCCGCGAGCTGTTCGTGCGCGAGATGCGCGACATGAAGGACCTGAGCTTCGAGACCCTCTCCGATGATCCCCCCGAGCTGACGGCGACTGCGCGTCGCTACCTGCGCAGCCGGTTCCTCGATACCCGGGTGGCGATCTCGGGCGCCAACTTCGCCGTCGCCGAAACCGGCTCGGTGAGTGTGGTGGAGTCCGAGGGCAATGGGCGCATGTGCCTGACGGTGCCGGATGTGATGATCTCGCTGATGGGGATCGAGAAGCTGATCCCCCGCTGGCAGGATCTGGAAGTCTTCCTGCAGCTGCTGCCGCGAGCCTCGACCGGCGAACGGATGAATCCCTATACCTCGCTGTGGACCGGGGTGCACGAGGGGGACGGGCCGCAGACCTTTCATCTGGTGCTGCTCGACAACGGTCGCAGCCGGATTCTCGCCGACGAGCAGAAGCGCCAGACGCTGCACTGCATCCGCTGCTCGCGCTGTCTCAATGTCTGCCCGGTCTACGAGCGCACCGGCGGTCATGCCTATGACTCGATGTACCAGGGGCCGATCGGCGCCATTCTCACCCCGCAGCTGCGCGGCGTGGAGCAGGCCGGCACGCTGGCCGAGGCCTCCACCTTGTGTGGTGCCTGTCAGGAGGCGTGTCCGGTGAAGATCGACATTCCCTCGATTCTGGTGCAGTTGCGTGGCGAGAAGGTGGCGCAGCAGCGTCGCCGTCCCGCCGGCCGGCTGGCCCCGGAGTCGCTGGCGATGCAGACCGCGCGCTGGATGTTCGAGCGCAGTGAACGGCTGCATGGTCTGCAGCGTCTGGCCCGGCAGGGGCAGAAGCTGATCGCCCGGGAGGGCCGGATCGATCGCCTGCCGGGGGCGCTCGGCGGCTGGACCCGTACCCGCGACATGCCGGCGCTGCCGGAGCAGTCCTTTCGCGAATGGTGGGCCGCGCGCCAGCAGCCGGGGCAGGCCGGAGCGCAGCGTGGCCGCGGCAATCATGGAGGCAGTGATGACTCAACCGGCTGATGGACGTGATGCCATGCTCGGCGATATCCGCCGGGCGCTGGGTCGGGAGGCGTCGGCGCACACGGTCGACGCCGGCAGGCGTCCGCGGCAGGCCGATCATGACGCCATCGAACGCCGCTATCGCCGGCAGGATGATGCCACGCGCGAGGCAATCACGGATCGCTTCCGACAGCGGCTCGAAGGGCTCGGGGTCCGGGTGCTGGAGGCCGCCGGGGAGGCCGAGGTGCGGGGCATCATTGACCAGCGGCTGAAGGCGAGTGCGATCGGTTCGGTGATCGTGCCGCCGGATCTGCCCGGGGCATGGTGTCCCGGTGACGAGGGGGTCTCGCTGATCACGGATGACGGGCACCCGGCGGCGGCGATCAATGACATCGACGGGGTGATCACCGGCTGCCGGCTGGCGATTGCCGAGACCGGTTCGATCGTGCTCGATGCCGGACCGGCGCAGGGGCGGCGGCTGTTGACGCTGATGCCGGATTACCATCTCTGCGTGATCGATGCCGCTCAGGTGGTCGGGCTGGTCCCCGAGGCGATGACGCAGCTGGTGGAGACGCAGCGTACCTGCGCGCCGATCACCTTCATTACCGGGCCCTCGGCGACCGCTGACATCGAACTCAGCCGGGTGGCAGGTGTACACGGACCGCGGCGGCTGGAGGTGATCCTGCTCGGCGGCTGAGCGGAAACCGTGAGAGCGATTGCAGCGCCGGTGCGGATGCATCCGGCTCGACAGCCCGGTTATACTGGGCGCCATCAGCGCCGGCCGCGTGCCGGTCGCCGAACCCTTTATCGTCGGAGACGCCCATGTTTGACAGCTTGACCGATCGTCTGTCGCAGACACTGAAATCGGTAACCGGGCAGGCGAAACTTACCGAAGAGAACATCAAGGATACCCTGCGCGAGGTCCGCCGGGCGCTGCTCGAAGCCGACGTGGCGCTGCCGGTGGTCAAGGACTTCGTCGAGCGCGTGCGTCAGCGCGCCGTCGGCCAGGAGGTCTCGAAGAGCCTGTCGCCGGGCCAGCAGTTCGTCAAGATCGTTCAGCAGGAGCTGGAAGCGATCATGGGCGAGGCCAACGTGCCGCTGGAGCTGAAGCAGCAGCCCTCGATCGTGCTGATGGCCGGCCTGCAGGGCGCCGGCAAGACCACCTCGGTGGCCAAGCTCGGCAAGTACCTGCGCGAGCGCGAGAAGAAGAAGGTGCTGGTGGTCTCGACCGACGTCTACCGTCCGGCGGCCATCGACCAGCTGGAGACGCTGGCGGCCGAAGTCGGCGTCGAGTTCTTCCCGTCGTCGAGCGACCAGAAGCCGACCGACATCGCCGAAGCGGCGATCAGGCACGCGCGCATCCAGTTCCATGACGTGGTGCTGGTGGATACCGCCGGGCGTCTGCACGTCGATGAACACATGATGAGCGAGATCCGCGACCTGCATCAGGCGATCTCGCCGCAGGAGACCCTGTTCACCGTCGATGCCATGACCGGTCAGGATGCCGCGACCACCGCGCGCGCCTTCCACGAGGCGCTGCCGCTGACCGGCGTGATCCTGACCAAGGCGGACGGCGACTCCCGGGGCGGTGCCGCGCTGTCGGTGCGCCAGATCACCGGCAAGCCGATCAAGTTCATGGGCATGGGCGAGAAGGTCGACGCCCTCGAACCCTTCCACCCCGATCGGGTGGCCTCGCGGATCCTCGGCATGGGCGACGTGCTCAGCCTGATCGAGGAAGCCGAGCGCAAGGTGGATCGCGGCAAGGCCGATCAGCTCTCGAAGAAGATGAAGAAGGGCGAGAGCTTCGATCTCGAGGACTTTCGCGATCAGCTGCAGCAGCTCAAGAACATGGGCGGCATGGGCAGCCTGCTGGAGAAGATGCCCGGCATGGGGCAGATGGCGGAAATGGCCCAGAGTCAGAACAGCGAGCAGGAGTTCGGCAAGCTCGAGGCCATGATCAATTCGATGACGCCCAGGGAGCGCCGCAAGCCCGATCTGATCAACGGCTCGCGCAAGCGCCGCATCTGTGCCGGCTCGGGCACCCAGGTGCCCGATCTCAACCGCCTGCTCAAGCAGCATCGCCAGATGCAGAAGATGATGAAGAAGATGGGCAAGAAGGGCGGCATGCAGAAGATGATGCGCGGCATGAGCGACATGATGGGCGGCGGTGGCGCCGGCGGCATGGGGGGTCCCGGCGGCGGCATGGGCGGCCCCGGTGGTGGCATGGGGGGCATGGGAGGCCCCGGCAGCGGCATGGGCGGCGGCCAGGGGCGTTTCCCGCGGCGCTGAGCCGGACAGGCCGCTTCCCGCCGCCGGTGGTTTCCAACGCGGCAATTATCACGTAAAATGCCGCTCCTTCCGGGCAGCGCGTTTATTCGGCGATCGACAGGTCGCAGCCCGGGTCTCGCCGATGAGACGCAAGCGCGCTCGATACGAATCCTCGGTCCGTTGTGATCCCGATCCGGGCGCAAGGACCCGTGAATCAAAGGACAGTCAAGGCCATGGTAACCATTCGTCTGGCACGCGGCGGCGCTCGCAAGCGTCCCTTCTATCACCTGCACGTGACCGATTCGCGCGTCAAGCGTGACGGTCGCTTCATCGAGCAGGTCGGCTTCTTCAACCCGGTCGCTCGCGGCCAGCAGCAGCGCATGCGCATCGATCTCGAGCGCATCGACTACTGGCAGAGCCAGGGTGCGCAGCTCTCCGATCGCGTTGCCGAACTTGTGCGTTATGCGCGCAAGCATCAGGACGCGGCCTGAGTCCAGCCACGCACGGATTCACGAGCCCGGAGAGGTCGATGCAGACGGCAGCCGCTGCAGGCAGCGATGAGTTCGTGTTGCTGGGCAAGCTCAACAGCCCGCACGGCGTGCGCGGCTGGGTCCGGGTCTACTCCTGGACCACGCCCATCGAGGGCATCTTCGACTATCCGAGCTGGTCGGTCGAGGTGGGCGACGAGTATCGCACCCTGAATGTGCTCGAGGGGCAGCGTCACGGCAAGGGGCTGATCGCCCGTCTCGAGGGCATCGATTCGCGCTCGGCGGCCGAGGAGTTGACCAACGCGCGCATCCTGCTGCCGACCGATGCCCTGCCGGCCCTCGATCCGGGCGAGTACTACTGGTATCAGCTCGAGGGGCTGGCGGTGTCAACGGGCGATGGCGTGTCGCTGGGCCGGGTCGCCTGGCTGTTTGAAACCGGCGCCAATGATGTGCTGGTGGTGAAGGGCGACCGTGAACGGCTGATCCCGTTTCTGCCCGATGAGGTGATCCGGGAGATCGATCTGGATGCCGGGACCATGACGGTGGACTGGGATCCCGATTTCTGAGGTGGAGCAGTGACCATGTGGATGGGTGTCGTGTCACTGTTTCCCGGCATGTTCGAGGCGATCACCCGCCACGGCGTGACCGGACGGGCGGTGGATCGCGGGCTGGTGGACATCGAGTTCTTCAATCCCCGCGACCACGCCAGCGATCGTCATCGCAGCGTTGACGATCGACCCTACGGGGGCGGGCCGGGCATGCTGATGAAGGTGGATACGCTGCGTGGTGCCATCCACGCCGCCCGCCGTCGCGCCGCCGAGCTCGATGGCGGCGATACCTCGCAGACGCACGTGATCTATCTCTCGCCCCAGGGGCGGGTGCTGGATCAGGCCGGGGTACGCGAACTGGCCGGCCATCGTCGGCTGATTCTGGTGGCCGGGCGCTACGAGGGGATCGATGAGCGCGTGGTCGAGGCCGATATCGACGAGGAGTGGTCGATCGGGGACTACGTGCTCAGCGGCGGCGAGCTGCCGGCCATGGTGGTCTGTGACGCCGTGGCGCGCATGGTGCCCGAGGTGCTCGGCCACAGCGGCTCGGCCGATGCCGACTCCTTTGCCGACGGGCTGCTGGACTGCCCGCACTACACCCGTCCCGAGATCATCGACGGGCGGCAGGTGCCGGCGGTACTGCTCGGCGGCAATCACGACCATATCCGGCGCTGGCGGCTCAAGCAGTCACTGGGCCGGACCTGGTCACGACGACCGGAGCTGCTGGCCGGCAGAACGCTGAACGAAGAACAGCGCCAGCTGCTCGAGGAGTACATCGCCGAACAGGCGGCGTCCTCCCCGGGTACTCCGGAAGACGGCGATGACGGCTCCGGGCCATCCTCGCCGGCGGTGCGGGAGCGTGACGGTGAGCCACCGCACGGATGACCCGCGTCACCCATCATCGGTTCCGCGTTTTAACGCCGGGATCAGCGTCCGCTCCGGTCATTCACGCCGGCGGGCCGCAACAAGGAGCAGCACATGAGCAGTCGTAACAAGATCATCCAGGCGATTGAAGACGAGCAGGTCAATCGCGAAATCCCGGAATTCGGTGCCGGTGATACCGTTTCCGTCCAGGTCAAGGTCGTGGAAGGCAATCGCGAGCGCCTGCAGGCCTTCGAAGGCGTGGTCATCGGCAAGCGCAACCGGGGGCTGAACTCCGCCTTTACCGTACGCAAGGTGTCCAGCGGTGTGGGAGTCGAGCGTACCTTCCAGACCTACAGCCCGCTGATCGCGTCCATCGACGTCAAGCGGCGCGGTGATGTGCGCCAGGCCAAGCTCTACTATCTGCGCGAGCGCAGTGGCAAGGCTGCGCGCATCAAGGAAAGGGTTACCACCAAGCGGTAAGCCCCGGACGCCGTGTGTGCGATGTCCGCTACCCCGTATCATCACCGATGGTGCGGGGTTTTTCATGTCCGTGTGGCGTCGATGGCTGCAGTCGGCCCAGGCAGACCGCAATTGTGCTGAACGAGGAGCGTCATGACCGACGATGAGTTGCGCGATGCCTTCCTGGATGCGCTGTGGCTGGAGCGTGGCGCCAGTGACAACACGCTGGCGGCCTACCGGCGCGATCTGGCGCACTGGCAGCGCTGGCTGGCCGAGCGCGACCGTTCGCTGCTGACGGCAAGCCCCGAATGCTTCGAGCGCTTTCTGGATGATCGCCAGGCGGCCGGTTACCAGGCGCGCTCCGACGCCCGGCTCACGTCGAGCCTGCGCCGCTTCTATCGCTGGGCACTGCTGGAGGGGCAGCTGGCGCGTGATCCGCTCAGCGAGGCCGTCTCGCCCCGGGTTCGCCCGGATCTGCCGGCGACCCTGGATGAAACCGAGGTCGAGCGCCTGCTGGCGGCCCCCGATGTTGCCACCCCACTGGGCCTGCGTGACCGCGCCATGCTGGAGGTGCTCTATGCCTGCGGGCTGCGGGTCTCAGAGCTGGTGACGCTGCGCATCGACAGCGTCAATCAGCGTCAGGGGGTGCTGCGGGTGCTCGGCAAGGGGGATGCCGAGCGTCTGGTACCGATGGGGGAGGAGGCGCTCGACTGGCTCGAGCGCTATCTGCGTCAGGCGCGCAGCGAGCTGATGAGCGATATCAGCCGGGCGCCGCTCTTCCCCGGGCGCAACGACGGTTTCATGACCCGCCAGACCTTCTGGCATCGCATCAAGCGCCACGCCATCAGCGCCAGCATCACCGCGCCCCTGTCACCCCATACCCTGCGCCACGCCTTTGCCACCCACCTGTTGAATCATGGGGCCCATCTGCGTGTCGTACAGGAACTGCTGGGCCATCGCGACCTGTCCACCACCCAGATCTACACCCATGTCGCCCAGGCCCGGCTGGAAGCCATTCATGCGCAACACCATCCACGAGGTTGAATCGTCATGAGTTCGACGCCTGTCGCCCTTGTTCGCCGCCTGACCGCCGCCCTGGCGCTCGGTGCCTGCAGTCTGACGCCTGCGCTGGCCGCCGCTGACAGCGGTGGCGCCCCGTCTCCCGATGCACTGGCCGACAAGCTGGTCGTCGACGGCCGGCCGATGCCGGTGCAGTCGGTTGGCAGCACCCCCATGGCGGGCATCTACGAGGTGCAGCTGGACAGCGGCGAGACCTTCTACACCGATCGCAGCGGCGAGTATCTGCTGGTCGGCAGCCTTTATCACAACAACGGCAAGCGGCTGGTCAATCTCACCGAGCAGGCACAGAACCAGCAGCGCCACGAGGCCGTCAGCGCCATCCCGGACAGCGAGACGGTGGTGTTCAGACCGGCCGGCGAGGTCAGGGCGGTGCTCACGGTGTTTACCGATACCACCTGCCCCTACTGTCAGAAGCTGCATCATGAAGTGCCGGAGCTCAACCGGCGCGGCATCGAAGTGCGCTATCTCGCCTTCCCGCGGGCCGGCCTGCAGGGCGAGGGGGCGCGCGAACTGCGCCGGGTATGGTGCAGCGACAACCGCAGCGAGGCCTTTACCGCAGCGATCGATGGCGATACCGGGCAGGGCAGCGCCAGCTGCGATTCGCCGGTCGCGAAGCAGTACCGGCTGGGGCAGCAGCTGGGCATCCAGGGCACACCGGCGATCATCTTCCCCGACGGTCGCATGGTGCCCGGCTACCTGCCCGTCGATCGGCTGATCGGCATGATCGATCAGCAGCAGCAAGCAGACGCCGATAACGGCTAGCGGCGTTCATTGCGGCGTCCTGAGACGTTACACTACATCGACTTGATGAATCTTCCGGCAGGGCCGCAAGCGGCCCCTGCCTCAGCCGACAGGGGATAGAGTGTGGAACCGGTGAGAGTAGGCATCTGTGGACTGGGTACGGTAGGCAGCGGCACCTTCAATGTGCTGACGCGCAATGCCGATGAAATTGCACGCCGTGCCGGTCGGCCGATCGTGATCGAGCAGGTGGGTGCCCGTCGCGACAACCCGGAATGCGACCTCACCGGTATTCGCATGACCCATGATGTCTTCGAGGTGGCGCGCAACCCCGACATCGACGTCGTGGTCGAGCTGATCGGCGGGTATGACGTGGCCCGCGAGCTGGTGCTGGAGGCGATCCGCCACGGCAAGCATGTGGTGACCGCCAACAAGGCGCTGATCGCGGTGCACGGCAACGAGCTCTTTCGCGCCGCGGCCGAGCAGGGGGTGATCGTTGCCTTCGAAGCGGCCGTGGCCGGCGGCATCCCGGTGATCAAGTCGCTGCGCGAGGGGCTCGGCGCCAACCGCATCCAGTGGCTGGCCGGCATCATCAACGGCACCGGCAACTACATCCTCACGCACATGCGTGACGAGGGGCGCACCTTTGACGATGTGCTCGCCGAAGCCCAGGGGCTGGGCTATGCCGAGTCCGATCCGACCTTCGATGTCGAAGGCATTGATGCCGCCCACAAGCTGACCATCCTGGCCTCGATCGCCTTCGGGGTGCCGCTGCAGTTCGAGCGCGCCTATACCGAGGGCATCTCGCGGATCACCGCCGAGGACGTCGAGCAGGCCGATCAGCTCGGCTACATCATCAAGCATCTGGGGATCTCCCGGCGTACCGATGAAGGGGTGGAGCTGCGCGTGCATCCCACCCTGATTCCGAAGGAGCGGATGCTGGCCAATGTGCACGGCGTCAAGAATGCCATCGAGGTGATGGGCGATGCGGTCGGCCCGACCCTCTACTATGGCGCCGGCGCCGGCGCCGAGCCGACCGCTTCGGCGGTGGTCGCCGACCTGCTCGACGTGGCACGCGACATCGCCACCCATCACGACTACCGCACTCCCTACCTGGCCTTCAGCGGGATCGACCGTGACAGTCAGCATCCGCCGATCCTGCCGATGGACAGCATCGTTACCGCCTACTATCTGCGGCTGCTGGCGGTGGACCGCCCCGGCGTGCTGGCCCGGGTGGCGACCATTCTTGCCGAGCAGGGCGTGAGCATCGAGGCGCTGACCCAGAAGGAGGCGACCGAGGGTGAGCTGGTGCCGATCATCATCCTCACGCACCGTACCCGTGAGGCCAACATGAACGAGGCGATTCGTCAGCTCGAGTCGCTGGCCGACATTGCCGGTGCGGTGACCCGCATCCGGGTCGAGAATCTCGACGAGCAGGCATGATTCCCGCTTCGGGCGGCCTGGCCCGGGGGCGAGTACAACCGGCTCGCCGCCCGGGGTTCGCCGCTCGTCACTCATGGAGTGAAAGATGCGCTATATCAGTACCCGTGGTCAGGCGCCGGCACTGAACTTCGAGGAAGTGGTGCTGACCGGCCTGGCCGAGGACGGCGGTCTCTACGTGCCCGAGGAGCTGCCGCAGTTCTCGCACGATGAACTCGAGGCCATGGCGGGGCTGCCCTATACCGAGGTGGCCTTTCGCGTGATGAAGCCGTTCGTCGGCGACGAGATCGATGATGCCACCTTCCGTCGGCTGATCGAGGAGACCTACGGCACCTTCAAGCATGCGGCCGTCACGCCGCTCAATCAGCTCGATCACAACCACTGGCTGCTCGAGCTGTTTCACGGCCCGACGCTGGCGTTCAAGGACGTGGCGCTGCAGCTGCTCGGCCGCCTGCTCGATCACTTTCTCGCCCGTCGCGGCGAGAAGGGCGTGATCATGGGCGCGACCTCGGGCGATACCGGCTCCGCCGCGATCGAGGGCTGCCGGCACTGCGACAATCTCGACATCTTCATCCTCCATCCGCACAACCGGGTATCGCCGGTGCAGCGCCGGCAGATGACGACGGTGCTGGCGGAGAACGTGCACAACATCGCCATCGAGGGCAACTTCGACGACGCCCAGGCGATCGTCAAGGGCAGCTTCGCCGATCAGGCCTTCCTGCGCGGCACTCGGCTGATCGCGGTCAACTCGATCAACTGGGCGCGCATCATGGCCCAGATCGTCTACTACGTGGCCGCCGGGGTGGCGCTGGGTGCGCCCCATCGCGAGGTCAGCTTTACCGTGCCTTCGGCCAACTTCGGCAACCTCTTTGCCGGCTACATGGCGCGCCGGATGGGGCTGCCGGTGAAGCAGTTCGTGATTGCCACCAACGCCAACGACATCCTGCACCGCACCCTGACCGAGAATGACTTCTCGAAACGCGAGCTGCAGGCGACGCTGGCACCGTCGATGGACATCGTGGTGTCGTCGAACTTCGAGCGACTGCTGTTCGAGGCCTATGGCCGCAACAGTACCGCGGTCCGCGAGGTGCTCGAGCGCTTCCAGCGCGAACCCGCCGCGCTGGCCGATGCGCCGCTGGCCGAGCTGCGCCGGCTGTTTGCCAGCCATCGGGTTGATGATGACACCATTCTCGAGGTGATCCGCGAGGCCTTTGGCGCCACCGGCGAGCTGCTCGACCCGCATACCGCGATCGGTTACCGCGCAGCACAGCGTGCTCGCTCGGACGACACCACGCCGATGATCACGCTGGCCACCGCTCATCCGGCCAAGTTCGAGGAGGCGGTGGTGCGTGCCGGCTTCGAGGGCGCGCCGCTGCCCGAGGCGATGCAGGATCTGATGGCGCGCGAGGAGCGCTATGACGTGCTGCCGGCCGAGCTGGCGGCGGTTCAGCGCTTCGTGGCCGAGCACCGCCACTGAATCTCCCTGACCGGGGCCGGTCCGGCCCCGGTCGCTGCCCCGATTGCGAGGTCTTCCGATGCCAGCTGATGCCGCGCCCACGCGCATCGTCGATTCGCTGCGCCGACGCATCCGGCCCCGAGCGCGCCATGAGGGGCTCTACCGCGAGGCGCTCGATGCCGGCCTGACCGAGCTGCAGGCCCGGATCGTGGCCGGGCGCCTCGATGCTCCCCGGGCGCCGCTGGAAGCCCTGATTCGGCCGGCCCTGAAGTACATCGAGCATCCCGGCAAGCTGTGTGACAGCCGCCGCGCGGCCGAGCGTATCGCCCGGGCGGTGGCCGAGGGGGAACACATCGGGGTGCTGACCGACTATGACGTCGACGGCATCACCTCGCATGTGGTGATCCTGCGGACCCTGACCGAGCTGTTCGGGGTGCCCGCCGGTCACGTCCACAGCCTGATCGGCCATCGCATTCATGATGGCTACGGCATCAGCCTGCCGCTGGTCGAGCGCACCCTGGCGCTGGCGCCGCGCCCGAGCCTGATCATCAGCGCCGACTGCGGTTCCAGCGATGAGCCGCGCCTCGCCCGGCTGCGCGAGGCGGGCATTGACGTGGTGGTCACCGATCATCACGCCCTGCCGGCGGAGGGGCCGCCGCCTTCGGCGCATGCGGTGGTCAATCCGTCGCGCAGCGACTGCGGCTATCCCGACAACACCATCGCCGGCTGCATGGTGTCGTGGCTGCTGATGTCGCTGACCCGCGCGGTACTGATCGAACTGGGGCTGCTGTCGCCGGATACGCCCAAGCTCTCGCCCTGGCTCTCCTACGTGGCGCTGGGTACGGTGGCGGACTGCGTTTCGCTGGGCGACAGTGCGATCAACCGGGCGGTGGTGACGCTCGGACTGACCCTGATCAATCGCATGGATGAGCCCTGCTGGCGGGCCATGGCCGAGTGGCTGGGCGAGGACAGCACTCCCTTTGATGCCGAGACGCTGGCCTTCCAGATGGGGCCGCGGATCAATGCGCGCTCCCGGCTCGACGACCCCTACGCCGCGCTGCACTTCATGCTTGCCCGTGACGATGCGACCGCCCGGCGTCACCTCGCCGTGCTGGACGAGGACAACCAGTCGCGCAAGTCGATCGAGGCCGACATGGTGGAGAGTGCCCGGGCGCTGGCGCGGGCGCAGCTGGAAGCGGGCGCCCGGGTGCTGGCGGTCCATCTGGAGGATGGCCACCCCGGTGTGCAGGGCATTGTGGCTTCCCGGCTGGTGCAGAGCTGGGGGCGCCCCACCTTCGTGCTGACCCCGGCGGCCCAGCCCGGCATGCTGACCGGGTCGGGTCGTTCGGTGGAAGGGGTGCATCTACGCAACGCGCTGCAGCGGGCCTTCGAGCTGGCCCCCGAAGCGCTGCCGCGGTTCGGCGGGCACAGTGGTGCTGCCGGGATCGGTGTGCCGGTCGAGCACCTCGCGGCATTTCGCGAGGCGCTGACCCGGGCGGTGGATGAGCAGCTGGGCGAGCGTGAGCTCTACCCGCAGATCCTCTCCGATGGCGCGCTGGATGAGACACAGCTGCAGCTGGCCATTCTCGACGAGCTCGAGGCACTGGCACCGTTCGGTCGCGAGTTCGAGGCGCCGCTGTTCGAAGGGCGCTTTCTGGTGGAAAAGACCCGCCTGGTGGGGGCCGAGGGCAATCATCTGATGATGGATCTCTCCAGTGGCGCGGTCACACTGCGCGCCATCTGGTTTCGTGCGGTGTCCCCGGGTGAGCTGCCTCCCTTCGGGCTGGGCGAGACGATCCGCTGCGCCTACCGGCTCTCCCGCAATCGCTGGCGCGGCCGCGAGAGCCTGCAGCTGATGATCGAGCATGCCGAGATGGCCGACGCCTGAAACTCGACACCCGGCAGGGGGCCGGGTAATCTCCGTGGCAGAACGGTCCGGCGCCACAAGTGCCGCCCCGGTCAACATCGTGCGATCCATGATGACGATAACAACAAGCCAGGAGTGTCCTGCCATGACAACCACCGATGCCGCCAGTCAGCGCCATCGCCCCTGGGAGGATGGCATGGCCATCCTGCTCGGCTCGGCCTGTGCCGCGCTGGGGCTGGGGCTCTACGAACACGCTCATATCCTGATCGGCAGTACCGCCGGCATTGCCCTGCTGATCAGCTACGCCACCGGCTGGTCCTTCGGGCCGGTCTTCTTCGTCGTCAACCTGCCGTTCTACTGGCTGGCCTGGCAGCGCGTGGGGCACCAGTTCACCTTCAAGACCTTCGCCGCCATTGCCCTGCTGTCCTGGATCAGCTGGTATCTCTCCGACTGGATCGAGATCGGCGAGGTGGCGCCATTGTTCGCCGCGCTGATGGGCGGCGCACTGATCGGTCTGGGCGCGCTGGCACTGTTTCGCCACCGGGGCAGTCTGGGAGGCTTCAACATCCTCGCGCTCTACGTACAGGATCGCCATGGCTGGCGTGCCGGCAACGTGCAGATGGGGCTCGACGGCCTGGTGATGCTGGCGGCCTTCTTCGTGCTGCCGGCCGGCAACGTGCTCTACTCGATCCTGGGCGCGGTGGTGCTGGCGGTAATCCTGACCTTCAATCACCGACCCGGACGCTATACCGGGGTGAGCAGCAACTGAGCCGGCTCAGTAGTTCGGCCACAGCCCGGGGGTGACCAGTTCGATCAGGTGGCGATCCGGGTCACGGAAATAGACACTCTCGCCCCCCGGCGGCCAGTGGGTGCGCCCCTCGATGGCGATGCCGTGCTCGGCCAGCCGGGTCTCCCAGGCCTGCAGCATGTCCGCGCCGATGGCCAGCGCAATATGCTGCTCACCGCCACCGTTGTGGGGCGGAATGGTCCCCATGCCGTCGGGCAGCCGGACCGTCTCGTCGGTCTGTCCCTGCTGAAAGATCAGCAGCATCGATGGCCCTACCGGGTAGGCCGTGAAGCGCTCGTCACTGTTGTGGGGCGTCAGCCCCAGCACGCCCTCGAAGAAGGTGCGACTGGCGGCCATGTCGCGGGTGTAGAGCACGGTTTCGATGATGCCATCCGGCTGCATGAGACACTCTGCGCTGGGAATCTGCCTTCAAGCGTAGCAGTTTCATTCAGTGGCGATGGGCGGGGCGCGCGAACCAGATCAGCAGCATCAGTGCCAGAAAGACCCAGCCGGACAGGTAGAAGAGATCGTTGGTGGCCATCATCAGCGCCTGGTTGCTGATGATATCCGCCAGCTGGCGATGGACCTGATCATCGGTCAGACCGAGTGAGCGCGCCTGTTCCAGCCACTGTTGCGTCGCGGGCTCGAAGGACGTGACGTGGCTGTTGAGGCGATGATCGTGGAAGCTGGTGCGGTTGTCCCAGAGGGTGGTGGCAAGGGAAGTACCGAACCCGAGCGACAGCTGGCGCAGGAAGTTGAGCACCCCGGAGGCACTGGCGACCTCGTCCTGTGGCAGCCGCGAGAAGGCGATGCTCAAAAGCGGAATGAAGAACAGGGCCGTGCCGATCCCCCACGGCAGGCGGGGCAGAAATATCTCGGCAAAGCTCATCTGCGTGCTGGAATTGCTGGTGAAAAACGAGATCCCGGCAAACACGGTAAAGCCGATCGTCACCAGAATGCGGGCATCCATTCTATCGCTCAGCCGACCGGCGATGGGCGAGGCGACCACCCCCATCATGCCCAGCGAGGCGGTGGCCAGTCCTGCCCAGCTCGGCGTGTAGCCGAGCCCGGTCTGCAGCCACAGCGGCAGGATCACGATGGCACTGAAAAACGCCATGTAGCCCAGACAGAGCACGGTGGTGGCGATGGTGAAGTTGCGATCGCGAAACAGCGTCAGGTCGACCACCGGCCGCTCGGCAGTCAGCTCCCAGACCACGAAGACGCACAGAAAGATGGTGGCGATGATCGCCAGCGCGATGATGTAGCCCGACTGGAACCAGGCCTTGTCGTTACCCTGATCAAGCATGATCTGCAGACTGCCGACGCCGATGATCAGCAGTACCAGTCCGGTCACGTCGAGTGGATCGCGCCGGGTCGGCGTCTCCCGATCCTTCAGCAGTGCCCAGCACAGCGGAGCGACGATCAGACCGATCGGCACGTTGATGTAGAAGATCCACGGCCAGCTGATGTTATCGGTGATCCAGCCGCCCAGGATGGGGCCGGCCACCGGGCCGACCACCGCGGTCATGCCGAAGATGCCGTTGGCGGTGCCTCGCCTGTCGCGCGGATAGCAGGCCAGCAGCAGGCTCTGGGACAGCGGGATCATCGGCCCCGCTACCGCGCCCTGAAAACCGCGAAAGGCCAGCAGCATGGGAAAGCTCCGGGCAAAGCCGCAGAGCCACGAGGCGAAGGTGAACAGCAGCGTACAGATCACGAACAGCCGGACCTGGCCGAAGCGCCGCGACAGCCAGCCGGAAATGGGGACCGTGACCGCGTTGCAGACGGCAAATACCGTAATCACCCAGGTGCCCTGATTGGCACTGACGCCGAGATCGCCGGCCAGGGTGGGGATCGAGACGTTGGCGATCGAGACATCCAGCACGTTCATGAACACGGCCAGTGCCAGCGAGATCGAGGCGACCGCCAGGCGGACACCGCTCAGCGGCGGGAGTGACTGCTGGACGGCAGCGTCACTCATGGCCCTGCGAGCTCACGACATCCGCCGCCGGCGCATCGGTTGGTATCAGCGAACGATCGAGATTGCTTTCGATGATGGCCTCGATGCGCTGATTGATCGGCTGCAGGTCGCTGTCATAGGCCGGGGTGGCAAAGCGGGGCGAGGTGATGGAGTGCTCCGTCACCGCCCGCCCGCTGGTGTCGTGTACGTCGATGGTGGCGGTCATCGACAGGCCGATGCGCAGCGGATGCGCCTGCAGTTCATCGGCCTGCAGGCTGATGCGTACCGGCACCCGCTGCACGACCTTGATCCAGTTGCCGGTGGCATTCTGCGGCGGCAGCAGCTCGAAGGCACTGCCGGTACCGGCGGAGATACCCTGCACCCGCCCGTGATAGACCACGTCATCGCCGTAGAAATCGGCAACGATACGTACCGGCTGGCCGATGCGCACCTTCGCAAGCTCTGTCTCCTTGTAGTTGGCCTCTACCCACAGTTGATCGAGTGGCACGATCGCCATCAGCGGTGAGTCGGGGGAGACCTGCTGACCCAGCTGAACGCTGCGCTGGGCGATCTGGCCGCTGACCGGCGCCTGCAGGGTGGTGCGCTGAAGATCCAGCCAGGCCTGACGCGCCTGCTGGGCCGCCGCCTGAATCCGGGGATGGTCGGCCGGCCGGGTCCCCCGGGTCTGGGTCTCGAGCGCGCCGAGCTGGCCGCGGGCGGCGGCCAGATCGGCCTGCGCTGCCTGATAGCTGGTAAGTGCCTGTTCCTCGTCCGCCTGAGAGATCGCGTGACGCTGATAGAGGGAGTGGGCGCGCTGATAGTCGTCACGACGCTGGCGCAGGGTGGCCTGACGCTGGTCGATGATCGCCTGCTGCTCATCGAGCCGGGCATAGAGCTGGCCGACCTGGCGGACCGTCTGGCCGAGTTCGGCCAGGGTCTGATCCAGCGCCACACGATAGTCACTGTTATCCAGCCGAACCAGCGTCTGGCCCTGACGCACCCGATCGGTATCCTCCGCCTCGATGGTGGTCACCGTGCCCGACACTCGCGGCATGATCGAGAGCTGATTGCCGTGCACATAGGCGTCATCGGTCGCCACCCGGTACTGCGCCACGAAGTACCACCATGCGCCCCAGGCGACGCCGATCAGCAGGAACAGAACGGTCAGCGCCAGCAGCAGCCGGATGCGCAGACGGCGTTTGCGGTGGCGGTCGGTTGAGGGGTCATCGGGGGAGGCAGATTGCCCGGAATCGCTCACTGCGTGCTCCTCAGGCGGCCCTGCCGGGGCAGCAGGGCGCTGAAACGGAGCTTAAGAGACTACTGACGCCCCGGGCAGGCGTCAATGCCCGCGCGCGCGTCGACCCGGCAGGCGCAACAGACGGAACCAGCAGACGATGACCGCGATCAGCAGCACGCCGGTCAGATTGATCAGCCAGCTCATCCCCGTACCTCCTTCGATGTCTCTGCCCGGGCCGTGACCTCGCCGCGTGACGCGCTGTCCGGCGCGGCATGGGTCGGCCCGCCCGGCGTGAAATGGCGCAGACGGCTGGCATTGCCGACCACCGTCACCGAGGACGCCGCCATCGCCAGTGCGGCAATCACCGGTGACAGCAGGGCACCGGTCAGCGGATAGAACACCCCGGCGGCGACCGGGATGCCCAGCACGTTGTAGCCAAAGGCGCCCCACAGGTTCTGGCGGATATTGTGCATGGTGGCACGACTGATTTCGATGGCATCGGCTACGCCATGCAGCGAATTGCGCATCAGCGCCACACCGGCGGATTCGATGGCTACCGAGGTGCCGGCGCCGATGGCAAAGCCGACATCGGCACGCGCCAGCGCCGGGGCGTCGTTGATGCCGTCGCCCACCATGCCGACTACCCGGCCGGCCTGCTGCAGGCGTTCGATATGGGCGTGCTTGTCTTCCGGCATCAGCCCGGCCTCGACCTCGTCGATACCGGCTTCCCGGGCGATGGCACGAGCCGTCGCCGGGGCATCGCCGGTCAGCATGATCGGAGTCAGACCGGCGCTTTTGAGGCGGGTGATGGCCTCGCGGGCATCCTCGCGCAGCGGATCATGTACTGCCAGCAGGGCGCGCAACTCATCGCCCACGGCCAGCAGCATCACCGTACGGGCCTGCGACTCCAGCGTTTCGATTCGTTCTCGCACGGCGCTGATATCAACCCCGTGATCTGCCATCAGGGCGGGATTGCCGAGTGCCAGCCGGGTGCCATCGTGCGTCGTGGCGGTCACGCCGCGACCGGAGTGCGCCTGAAAGTCGGAGACTTCCGTGGCCGTGGCGCCCTGCTCCTGACACCATTGGGTGATGGCGGTAGCCAGCGGGTGCTCGGAACCGGTCTCGATACCGGCCAGCAGACCGAGCGTTTCCCGGGAGAGCGGCGCGCTGCTGGCCGGCGCTTCACTCTCGGTCACGCGCGGTCGCCCCTCGGTGAGGGTGCCGGTCTTGTCGACCACCAGTGCATCAAGATCACCGGCCCGCTGCAGCGCTTCGCCATGACGAATCAGAACTCCCCGTTCGGCGGCACGGCCGACACCGATCATGGTTGAAATCGGGGTCGCCAGCCCGAGTGAACAGGGGCAGGCGATGATCAGCACCGTGGTGGCGGCGATCAGCATGTGGGTGATACGCGGCTCGGGGCCGACATTGAACCAGACCAGCGCCGTCAGCACAGCCACGATCATCACCGCGGGCACGAAGATGCTCGACACCCGGTCGGCCAGCGCACTGATCGGCGGGCGCGAATTCTGTGCGCTGCGTACCTGCTCGATGATGCGGGACAGCCGGGTGTCGCTGCCGACGCCGGTGGCGCGGTAGATCAGGGTGCCGCGGCCGTTGACGGTACCGGCCGAGACCCGGGCGCTGTGCTCCTTGCGTACCGGATCGGGCTCGCCGGTCAGCATCGACTCATCGACGAAGCTGTCGCCCTCGAGGACCTCGCCATCCACGGCGATGCGCTCGCCGGGGCGGACACGCAGCCGCTCGCCTTCCTCGACCTCGTCGATATCGACGTCGACTTCCTCGCCATCACGAATCACCCGAGCGGTGGTGGCGCGCATCTCCAGCAGCTGGCGCAGGGCACTGGAGGTGCGTCCGCGAGCGCGGACCTCCAGTGCCTGGCCGATGCTGATCAGACCGATGATCATCAGTGGTGATTCGAAGTAGAGCGCGCGGGCGGCATCCGGAAACAGGGCCGGGGCCAGTACCACGGCCATGGAGTAGACCCAGGCGGCGAGCGAGCCGGTCGCGACCAGCAGGTCCATGTTGGCCTGATGATGGCGCAATGCCTTGCCGGCAGCGGAGAAGAAACCGCGTCCGGCGGTGACCATGATGCCCAGCACACCGAACCCGATGGCCAGCCAGAGCCAGCGTTCCACACCGGTCAGCCGGGGGGCATGGAAGAACATGCCCAGCATCAGCAGAAGACCGGGAATCAGTGCCAGCAGACTGTCCCGCCACTTGGCACGATACTCCCGGCGCGAATGCTCCTCGCGTCGGGCATCGCCTTCTTCGGCATTCTCCACCACTTCGGCGCCATAGCCGACATTCCGGACCGCTTCGATCAGCTGTTGCGATGTGGCGCTGCCGGTCACCAGGGCATTGCGGCTGGCAAGGTTGACCTGGGCATCGTCGACGCCAGCCACGCCGTTGAGCGCATTGGAAATGGTCTGCACGCAGCCGGCGCAGGTGATGCCGGTCAGGGCC
Organism: Kushneria sinocarnis; assembly: GCF_003633775.1. GTDB lineage: Bacteria > Pseudomonadota > Gammaproteobacteria > Pseudomonadales > Halomonadaceae > Kushneria > Kushneria sinocarnis. The sequence continues at coordinate 380,439 of NZ_RBIN01000004.1, read as the reverse complement.
AGCTCGATCGTCTCCCCGCCCCTGTCAGCTTCGCTGGAGGCAGACGATGCGGCGGTCGAGGTGTCGGCCGCCGACGCATTCGAAGACCGGGCGTCGGTCTCGCTGTCGCCGGAAGAGGCACCCGGATCACCCGGGGGATAGCCGGCGTCGGTGAGCCCCTGATCGAGCGTATCGTCATCAAGTGTGGTGGCCACTGTCAGGCGCTGGCTCTCGGGATCACCTTCAATCTCGGCCTGTGCGTCCCGGGCCTGCACGGCGCGGCGCATATTGGCGACACAGCCCTGACAGCTCATGCCGGGGATGGTGCGCTCACGCGTCACGGGTCGCGCAGCAAACCCGGCACGTTCGACGGCGGCAATCAGCTCGTGCGGTTCATGCGAGCTCGTGATCCGGGCTTGATGGCGGTCGAGTTCGATCTCCGCCTGAGGGTCCAGTTCGCCCAGCGCCTGTCGTGTCCTGCTGATGCAGCCGTCACAGGCGAGGCCTTCCAGTTCGAGATGATGGCTCCGGCGTGCGGTCATGCATCCTCCCTGACTCCGTCTGAAGGCGAAGTCGTCTCTGCTGCAGCAGGTTGCTCCCAGTGTTCGATCAGCCGGCACAGGGTGTGGCCGTCGGGGGCGCCGTCGGGCATGTGCGACCAGGTTTCCAGTGCCTGCTCCATGCGATTGGCCAGTGCCTGCAGTTCGGAGATCTGCTGACGCACCTGCGGCAGTCGCTCGGCCAGCAGATCGCGCACCAGCGGGCAGGGCGAGTCGCCATGATCGGTATGTTCGAAGATCTCGCCGATCTCGCCGAGGCTGAAGCCCAGGGTGCGAGCGCGCTGGATGAAGCGCAGCCGGCGCAGGGCCTCCTCGTCATAGAGCTGATAGCCGTTGTTGGGATTGCGCTGTGGGGTCAGCAGCCCGAGCCGGGTGTAGTGACGCACGGTTTCTGCCGTGACACCGGCCTGATGGGCCAGTTGGCTGACTTTCATGGGCGCACCTCTCGGGAATTCGACTGAAGATGGCATTAGCCTAAAACCCTGGGGTAGGACCTGGGTCAAGCTGCCGAAGGGATGTCGTATCGGCGAGAGATGACGAGAAGAGGTGAGCGCCGGTCGGCCCCTTGACCGACCGGCGCGGGCATTACCAGATCACGACTCGCTGATCCGGCGGCAGATAGAGCTGATCCTGCGGTGTGACATCAAAGGCCTCGTACCAGGCATCCATGTTGCGTACCACGCCATTGGCCCGGTATTGCGAGGGCGAGTGGGGGTCGCTCTTGATGCGATTGATCAGCGCCTGCTCCCGGAACAGCCGGCGCCACACCTGTGCCCAGCCCATGAAGAAGCGCTGGTTGCCGGTAAAGCCATCAATGATCGGGGCCGGTTGACCCTCCAGCGAGCGGTGATAGGCGCTCAGGGCGATGTTGAGCCCGCCCAGGTCGCCGATGTTCTCGCCCATGGTCAGCTCGGGGTCGAGGTGATAGCCCTTCACCGGCTCGTATCGGGCATACTGCTGCCCCAGCTCGTCGGCCAGCCGATCGAAGTGCTCGGTGTCGGCGCTGGTCCACCAGTCGACCAGACGCCCCTGACCGTCCGACTTGCGGCCCTGGTCGTCGAAGCCGTGACTCATTTCATGGCCGATGACGGCACCGATTCCGCCATAATTGACGGCCGGATCGGCGTTGGGATCGAAGAAGGGCGGTTGCAGGATGGCGGCCGGGAACACGATCTCGTTGCGGTTCGGAGCGTAGTAGGCATTGACCGTCTGCGGGTTCATGAACCACTCGTCACGATCGATCGGTCCGCCGAGCTTGGCGAGTTCATCCTGCCAGTGCCAGCGGCGTGCCTCCCGGATATCGGCATAGAGCGTATCGGGCCGGATGGTCATGCCCTCATAGTCTTCCCAGTGATCGGGATAGGCGATTTTGGCGGTGAAGGCATCGAGCTTGTCCAGCGCCCGCTGACGGGTCTCGGGCGTCATCCAGCTCACCTCGTGCGTGAGTCGATCGCGATAGGCCGCCTTGAGATTGGCCACCAGCTGCTGCATCTGCTGCTTGGCCTCGGGAGAGAAATGCAGCATCACATAGAGCTTGCCGGCGGCCTTGCCCAGCTGGCTGTTGATCAGGCTGACCCCGCGCTTCCAGCGCTCGCGCTGTTCCGGCTGCCCGGAGAGGGTGCTGCCATAGAAGTCAAAGCTGGCCTGGTCGATCGCGCTGGGCAGGTAATCGCTGTTGGCCGACAGCAGCCGGAAGCTCAGATACGCCTTGAGCGTCGAGAGCGGAGTGGTGGCGTAGATCCGGGCCAGTCCGCGGATGGCGTCGTTTTCCCGCAGTACCAGCTTGTCCTGTCCCGCCAGACCGCTGGCCTCGAGCCAGCTCTGCCACGGGAAGCCCGGGGCATAGAGCGCCAGCTGATCGGGCTGAATCGGATTGTAGGTCAGTGAACGATTGCGCTGCTTCGCGGGGGGCCACTCCGCCCGGGCCATTTCGGTTTCCAGCGCGAGGATGCGCCGGGCACTGCCTTCGGGATGGGGCTGGTCGGCCAGGCGCAGCAGCCGGGCAATATAGTCGACATAGGCGTGCCGGATCTCCCTGAAGCGGGGCTGCTGCTCGAGGTAGTAGTCCCGGGTCGGCAGGCCCAGCGACATCTGGGAGAGATAGGTGACGTAGCGGTCGGTATCGCGGACATCGATGTCGATCGAGGGCTCGGCCAGCGAGCTCAGCCCCATTCCGGCCTCGCCCATCAGGCGGGCAAGTACCGTCTTGTCGTCTGCCTGCCGGATGCGCTCGAGATCCGGCCGAATGGGGGAGAGGCCGCGCTGCTCGATGGCGCTCCGGTCCATCCAGGCGTGATAGAGATCGCCCAGGCGCTGCTGGGGCGAGTTGGGCGGTGTATCGGCACCATCCAGCTGCTGGAGGATGTCATGCACCTGCTGCTCGGCGGTATCGGCAAGCTCGGTGAAGGCGCCGTAATTGCTGCGATCCGGTGGAATCGAGGCGCGGGCGAGCCAGCTGCCGTTGACGTAGTGGTAGAAGTCGTCACCCGGATCGACGCTGCGATCCAGGGCATCAAGCTGTACTCCCCAGTCACCCATGGCGGCCCGGCCCTCGTCGGGAGCCTTGGCCCCCAGCGCCGGAGGCTGCCACAGCAGCAGTCCCAGCGTCAGCAGGCCGGCCGCGCGCAGCGGAGCGGGGGGAGATATCGGTTTGCGCATCATCAACATCCAGTCCCGGTGAAGTCGAAAGAGAGCGTACGAAATGCAGGATAAAAAAGTCGCTGCCAGATTGGCAGCGACCGTACAGGGGGGGGCAGGGGTTCAGAAGGTATAATTCAGGCGGGCATAGACGGTGCGGCCGAGGGCATCGGCGTAACGCGCGTCGTAGCCGCTCTGACCCACTTCCGGCTGATTGGAGAAGGGCGGATCGCGGTCGAACATGTTCTTCACGCCGAGCGTGATCCGCGGCCCGGCCATGAACATGTAGGAGGCCAGCGCATCCCAGGTGGTGTAGGACCCGACCTCGTCGTGGGTCTCGGTATCGTAGTCATCATAACCGGACTGGTAGTGGTTGATCAGACCGGCCGCCCACTGCCCCCTGGCCCAGTTGAAGGTCACCTTGTGCTTCCAGCGGAAGATGGTGCCGTAGCCGCTGCGGTAGTGGCCCACATTGCTGACATAGCTGCTGTCGGGCGACTCCTGGAAGTCATAGCGGTCCACATAGGTGCCGGAATAGCCGATGGTGAACAGGCCGTAGGTGGTGGGTTTGCGATAGTTGGCGGAGATGTCGACCCCGTTGGTCTTGGTCTTGCCCAGGTTCTGGTTCTGCACCGGGATGTAGTCGATCGAGCCGTCATCGTTGCGGGCAATCGACCCGGGGTCGTTGGCGATGACGTAGGCCGAGGTCGGCGCGGACACCTCGTTCTCGATCTCGACCCACCAGAAGTCGAGCCCGGCGGAGAAGCTGTCAAAGGGCTGGAAGACGAAACCGAGCGTCCAGTTCCTGGCCTCTTCCGGCTCGAGATCCTCGTTGCCGCCCTGCTGTTCCTGGAACTGGGTGTTGCAGTCGCGCGTCGCCACGCCGCCGTTGGCGGGCGTGCCGCCGGGGCAGAGCTGCGGATCGCTCAGACCGCTGGGAGAGAAGGTCAGAGCCTGCGGATCGTAGAGTTCATACAGCGTGGGCGCGCGAAAGCCCTCGCTGTAGGCGCCACGGATCAGCAGCTGGCGGACCGGCTGATAACGAAACGAGATCTTGGGATTGGTGGTATCGCCGACATCGCTGTAATCGTCGTAGCGAACGGCGGCGGTGATCTCGAGGCCGTCAATCAGTGGCACGTTCAGTTCGCTGTAGACGCCCTTGACGTCGCGGTCCTCGTTGACCGAAGCGTCCGGCGACAGGCCGCCACTGGTGGCCCGTGAGGCGACGTCCGCATCGGTGTCCAGCTTGAGCCGTTCATGCCGGTAGTCGCCCCCCACGGCAATCGCCGATGAGCCGGCACCGAACCAGTCGCCGATCTCGCGACTGAGCTTGCCATCCCACGCATAGACGTCGGTCTGTGCCGTCCATACTAGACCACTGGCCTCGGCATCGGCCAGCGCCTGCTGCCCGGCTTCGGTCAGCGGGTCGGTCGAGAACGGGTCGATCAGCCCGTCATTGAAGGCATTCTCGAGGTCGTCATCGGAGAGATAGCCGCCGCGGTAGTCGAGATCGGTTGTGCTGCGGTTCCAGGAGACGGCACTGTCGTAGTTGAAGCCGGAAAAGTCACCGGTGAAATCCAGCACCAGTCGCTTGGCGTCGATGGTGTTGTAGGTTTCCCGGGCGCCCGCCGGAATGCCGCGCCAGCGCACCGACACCGGCTGGGTCGGGTCCAGTGCCGGATCATCCGGGTAGAAGGGGGTGCCGGGCTGGATTTCGGGCGCCGACGAGGTGGGTGAGGGCGCGCTGAGGGAGGTGTTCTTGCTGCGCGACCACAGATAAGAGAGCGAGGCGCTGTGGTTCTCGGCCAGTCGGGCGCTGGCCCGGGTGTAGAGGGAGGTCTTTTCGCTGTCCTGCTGTACCTGACCGTAGCGGCCATAGTCGTAGGAGCAGGTGCCGCCGCCCGTATCAACCAGCCCCGTGCCGTTACAGCCGCTGGCAGCCAGCGGATTGCCCGAGATATCCCCCTGGTAGTAGTTGGCGGGGTAGGCGTAGGACGACACCGAGTAGATGCCGCTGGCCGGATCATAGATCTCGCGGATGCTGTCGCGGTCGGTATAGTCGAGGTGATTCTGCTTGCGGTAGCTCAGCGACCCCATGATGTTGAAGCCATCTTCCTCGAGATCGCCGTTCCCCCAGGTGGCACTGATGTCGTTGCTGTCACCGCCGCCGCCCTGGGTCGGCGTTTCATAGCCGAACTCGATGTCGCCGCCGCTGAGATTCTTCTTGGTGATGAAGTTGATCACACCCCCGATGGCGTCGGTGCCATAGATGGCGGAGGCGCCGTCGCGCAGCACCTCGACCCGTTCGATGGCACCGAACGGAATGGTATTGAGATCGACCGCGCCGCCATCCAGCGAGTTGTTGGCCAGCCGGCGGCCGTTGAGCAGCACCAGCGTCTTGTCGGTGCCGATCCCGCGCAGGTTGGCAAAGCTTGCCCCTGCGGTAATGGCGGTGCCGGTGCTCAGTCCGGGGCCGAAGCTGGTGTCATTGGAACTCAGCTGCGAAACCAGCTCCTCGGTCGAGGTGATCCCCTGCTGCTTGATTTCATCGGCCTGGATGATGGTCACGGGGACTGCGGTTTCGGCATCGGTGCGGGCAATGGCCGAGCCGGTCACTTCCACGCGCCCCAGATCCCGGGTGGGCGTGTCGCCATCGGCGGCGACCGCGGCAGGGGCTGCCGGGGCGGCGATCTCCTCATTGGTGTCGCCGCTCGGGGCCGCTGCAGCCGGGGCCACGGCATCGCGGCCGTTATCGCTCTCTTCGGCAGGCGGGGCGACATAATCATCCCCTTCGGCCAGGGAGAGGGGCGAGCAGGCCATCAGCAGTATCCAGGCTGAGGCAAGCGTCGTCCGACGCCAGTCAGCGTGACGGTCGGCCGTGGTTGCAGCAGAAGATGAAGTGGTACGCAGGGGCGCACTGGATGCGCAACGCCCCCGTTCGGGTCGCATTATCATTGTTGGGTTGTTCCTTGCAGTATTCTTTGTTGTTGTTCCGAACACGGTCAGGGGTGTCCGAAAGTGTTTCTTCCCGCGTCATGATTCCACCCGAAACGGTGGTCTCTCCCTCCCTGTTGCCACGATGAGTGTCCTGAGCCGCTACTGCTGGGTGAGTACGGCGACCTTCTGAATGCCCGAGCGTTCAAGGGCCGCCATGGCCTTGGCGACCTGGCCGTAATTGACGCCTTCATCGGCCTGAAGCTGGACCGCCTGCTGCGGATTCTCCTCGTGAGCCTGCTGCAGCCGGGTTTCCAGCTGTTCGAACGCGTACTCCTGCTTGCCAATGAAATAGTGCCCCTCGGCATCCACGCTCACTACCATCGGTTCACTGGATTCGGGCGGCGCTACTGCGCCGGTCCTGGGCAGATTGACGTGCACGGCATTGGTCATCAGCGGGGCTGTTACAATGAAGACCACCAGCAGCACCAGCATGACATCCACCAGCGGTGTGACATTCATTTCGCTGAGTACTTCATCATCGTCCTGATTGGAAAAGGCCATGGTCATGTCTCCCGGAATCTGAAGGGTGGCAGGGGGCGGATTCAGGCACCCATCGGCTGATGCCGGGGAGCGGGGTTGCCATGTGCTGCATGGCCGGTATCGACCGAAGAGCGAACATGAAACTCGTTCTGTTGCGCCAGGCTGTAAAAGTCGTGCGCAAAATCATCCATCAGCGATACGTTGAGCTTGAGGCGACGGGTGAAGTAGTTGTAAACCAGCACGGCGGGCACGGCGACGGCAATACCGACGCCGGTGGCAATCAGGGCGTGGCCGATGGGGCCGGCCACGGTGTCCAGCCCGGCTTCACCGGTCTCGCCGATGGTGACCAGTGCTTCCATGATGCCCCAGACGGTGCCGAACAGGCCGATGAAGGGCGAGGTGCTGCCGATACTGGCCAGAATGGCCAGGCCGCCTTCCAGCGAACGTCGTTCCCGCTGAATCTGCTGACGCAGGCTGCGTTCCAGACGGTCGGAACGGTTGATTCGCTGAGCCAGTTCCCGGTTGTCGGGCGAGATGTCGCTGCCGGTAATGACCGCAAACCCGGCGCGTGCAATCGAGGCCATGGTGCCGGGGCGCTGCTCGGCCACGGACTCGCCTTCCTCCAGGCTGCGGGCTTCCCAGAAGGCCTTGCGAAACCGCTTGTTCTCGGTACGGTTGCGGGCAAACTGCAGCCCCTTGATCAGCAGCACCGCCCAGGTCACCACCGAAAAGGCGATCAGGGTCCAGAGCACCGCGGGCACGATCATTGGCGTAATACTGCTGTTCATCATGATGTCATGGCTCCTTGCAGGGTCCTGTCTTGTGGTTGTGATTTACATCAGCGCGGCAGATTGAAGGCAATCGTCTGGATCGCCCAGCCCCTGATGGGGGTGTCGCCTCGTCGGGCCGGCTTGAACTTCCAGCCTTTCACGGTTTCCACGGCGGCCTCGTCCAGTTCGCGATGACCGCTGGAGGAGATGACCTCCACCTGACCGGCGGTCCCGTCGGGCAGCACCAGGATCTTCAGCCTGACGTTGCCTTCGTAACCGCGACGCAGGGCCAGCGAAGGATAACGGGGCGGCGGATTGCCCAGGCTCTGCATGCCCGACACTGCCGGGGTCACCTGGTTGGCGCTGCTGTTGCTGCTCGAGGCGCGCTGCGCCGATGGATTCGAGGTCCGTGTCGGCTGACTCGACTGCTGTGCCGGGCGAGGCTCGGGTTCGGGTTCGGGTTCGGGTTCGGGTTCCGGCTGTGGTTCGGGCTCGGGTTCGGGCTCGGGTTGCTCTGCCACCTCTTCTTCTGCCGGCATGACCGCGTTTTCATCGACCACCGGCGCCTCTTCCACCTGTGGTTGAGGTGGAGGAGGAGGTGGTTCGGGAGTAGGCGGAGGTGCGCTGGTCAGCGACACCGTCACCTCCGATGCCCGGGAGGCCTGGGTCGGCATGGCTTCGGCCAGTACATCCGGCTGACGGTTCAGTGCCCACCAGAGCAGCCCGTGGACGGCGGCCGATACCAGCAGCAGCGTAATGATTTCCGCCTTGGCAATGGAGCGTCGTTGCGATTGTGTGCCGATTCCCTGATCGACCGTTCCCCTGACACTGTCACTCATGTTGTCTCTTTTATTGGCAGGTCATTGCGAGCGACCCCCGGATGGTCAGCCGGGGCGTGACTGATCCCCGCTCAGCGGGCGATATTTATTCAGGTAAGCAATTAGTGTGCCATTGAAATGCCACTCTCGGCCCGGGCCACTGATGCTGAATTAAAATCAGGTTGTGGGCGGGCGATGCCGTCGTGATGAAGCGTCGGAATCTGCCTTGTTCCGGCAGCCGGGAGAGGCCCAATCGTGCGGATAAGATTCGGAAAAGGTGGCATTACGCCATGAGTGGGAGAGAGGGTGCGGCGTTTGATCAGCTGAATATTCAATAATGAAAATTTCTAATGATGACCTGGCAGGAGGGCAGGGTTGAAGGCATTGATGGGAGCGTCTGAAGCAGGAAAAGGACGAATTTAATTAAAGATTGATATTTGCAGGAATGCCTCATGACGAGGCCTTTATCAGGAAATGAACCAAAAAAAGGCGCTTTTGGAGGGCTGCACTGTTTTGGCGCCATTGAGGGGCGTGTCGAACAAAAGAGCCGCCAGATTGCCGGCGGCTCCTGCAGGGAGGGGGACAGTCGTCGCTCAGGAACGCTCGAGCAGGGTTTCGGCCTGATCCATCAGCTCGTTCATGTAGTCCATCAGCGCGTCATAGGGCTGAGGAGTGGCCAGATCGACACCTGCCTGTTTCAGCAACCGGTAGCCGCTGTCACTGCCGCCGCTCGACAATACGTTCAGATAGGTAGCGCGTACCTTTTCGGGATCCCGTTTCAGGGCACTGGCAAAGTGGTGGGCTGCCGTGATCGAGGTAGCGTACTGGTAGACGTAAAAGTTGTAATAGAAATGCGGAATGTAGGCCCACTCGATGAAGAAGTCCGGGTTGATCGCGGTAACGCCCTGCTCGACACCGTAGTATTTCTTCAGGATGTCGCCATACATCTGCGTCATGCGCTTGCCGGAGAGCGGGGTACCCTGTTCGGCGGCTTCATGGATGGCCAGCTCGAATTCGGCAAACTGGGTCTGACGGAAGAAGGTGCCGCGCAGTGATTCCAGCGCCTGGCCGATATAGAAGAGTTTCTCCCGGTCATTGTCGGCCTGACGGATCATGTCATCGATCAGCAGCTCTTCATTGGTGGTGGAGGCCACTTCCGCGGTGAAGATGGGGTAATCCGAGGTTGCGTAGGGCTGCGACTCATCGGCCAGCATGGAGTGAATGCCATGGCCCCATTCGTGGGCGTAGGTGGAGACATCCCCGTAGGCGCCATTGAAGTTCATCAGTACATAGGGATGGACATCGTAGGCCGAACCATTCATGTAGGCGCCGGAGCGCTTGCCGCGTTGCGGGTAGACGCTGGTCCAGGGCGAGTCGGTCGCCCGTTCGAGCAGTTTCGAGTAGTGCGCCCCCAGCGGGCGGGTTGCCGCCCGGGTCAGGCGGCGGGCATCGTCGATGGTAAACCGGCGTTCACTCGTGACCAGTGGCGGATAGATGTCGTAGTAGTGCAGCTGTTCAACGCCGAGCATGCGCTGACGCAGCTTCAGGTAGCGATGCAGGGTCGGCAGGTGTTGATTGGCGGAGCGGATCAGCTGGTGATAGACCGCCGCCGGGATGTCGTTACTGCTGACGGCGGCCGCCAGGGCGCTGTCGTAGTGGCGCAGGCGTGCCTCGATGACATGCTCGAGCACCTGATTGCCCAGCAGGGCGCCGAAGGTGGTTTCGTACTGCTGCCAGACCGGCCAGAAGGTTTCGAACACCCGGCGGCGCACATCGCGATCTTCCGACTCCCGCCAGCGGGAATAGCCGGCCTGATCCAGGGTGCGCGACTTGCCGTCGATGGCAAGGCTCGGCCAGGCGATGTCGGAATTGGTCAGCAGCGAATAGGTGTTGCCCGTGGTCGTGACCGGTGCAAGCGCCGCCAGTGCCGACTCCGTGGGGCGCGCCAGGGTATGCGGGGCCTCGCGCATCACGTTTTCCAGAAACCGGCGGTGGACCTTCAGCACCGGCCGGGCCGCCCACTCGGCCAGTGTCGACTGGTCCATGCCGGTCAGTTCGGGACGAATATAGCCGGTCACTTCGCCGTAGTGCGCCATCAGGCGCGTGGCCCGGTTGTTGCGCTCCTGGGCGGTACTGTTGCGCAGATCCTCGTCCGCCCGGAGGCTGGCATAGGCGTTCAGCCGCACGGCGTCCAGCGCTTCGGCCAGGGCCTGCGGACTGTCGGTCAGGTGCCCCCGGAAGCGATCCAGCCCGTCGATGGCCTGCGAAACCTGTTCGTAGGACTGCTGCCAGGCGGCGGGCGAGGCGTAGAGATCCTCAAGCTGCCATGTTCCGGCAGAAGCGCCGTCGTTCGAAGTACCGCGACTCGCCTGCGCGGCCATGACCGGGCTGGTCACTCCCGGCAGCAGCGCCAGCAGCAGGGTGGTGGTCGGCAGGAGACGAGCTGTTCTGTAATGCATCGCAAGGTAGACCTCTTGTTGTTGTGCGGTTGGTATCCGGTGTTGGTCAGGCAGCGTGCTCGCTGCTCATGAACGCGGCTTTCAGCAGTGTCTTCGTGTACGTCTCGCGCGGCCGGGTGAAAATGGTTTCGGAAGTACCGTGCTCGACGACCTGGCCCTCCTTCATCACCAGCACGGTATCGGAGAGCGCGCGCACCACCGCCAGGTCGTGGCTGATGAACAGATAGGTCAGGTCATGGCGGCGCTGAATTTCGCGCAGCAGCCTGATGACCGTCATCTGCACCGAGCGATCAAGTGCGGAGGTGGGCTCGTCGAGCAGCAGAAAGCGGGGCTTGAGCACCAGCGCCCGGGCGATGGCAATCCGCTGGCGCTGGCCACCGGAGAACTCGTGCGGGTAGCGCCGGCGCATGGCCGGATCGAGCGAGACTTCCTGCAGCGCTTCGATGATGCGGGCTTCGCGCTCGCGGCGACCGAGCTCCGGATAGTGCACCCGCAGCCCCTCGCTGATGATCTCGCCGACCGTCTGGCGTGGCGAGAGCGAGCCGAACGGGTCCTGGAAGACGACCTGCATGCGCGAGCGCAGCGGTCGCATGGCGGACTTGTCGAGGTGGGTGATATCGGTGTTGTCGAAGGTGATCGAGCCCTGGCTTTCGAGCAGCCGCAGCAGCGCCCGGCCCAGGGTGGACTTGCCGGAACCGGATTCGCCGACGATGCCGACCGTCTGGCCGCGCCGAATGTTCAGCGTGATACCGCGTACCGCTTCGAAATACTCGCTCCTGCCGAACAGACGCTTTCTGATCGGAAAGCGGACCCGGATATCGCTGGCTTCAAGCAGCATCGGCGCCTGCGTGTCGACGGCGGCCTTGGTGCCGCTGGGCTCGGCATCGAGCAGCATGCGGGTGTAGTCGTGCTGCGGCCGTTCAAAGACGGTGGCGGTGTCGCCCGACTCGACGATTTCGCCATGGCGCATCACGCACACGCGCTCGGCGAAGTGGCGCACCAGGGTCAGGTCATGGGTGATGAACAGGATCGCCATGCCGTAGCGCTGCTGCAGATCCTTCAGCAGCGCCAGAATCTGCGCCTGGACGGTGACATCGAGCGCCGTGGTGGGCTCGTCGGCGATCAAGAGCTTCGGCTCGCACGCCAGCGCGATGGCGATCATCACGCGCTGGCGCTGGCCGCCGGAGAGTTCATGGGGATAGCTGCGCACGCGTCGCTCGGGCTCGGGAATGCCCACCTGGCGCAGCAGCTCCAGCACCCGCTGCTGCGCCTTCTGCCCGGTCATGCCGCGATGGCGTTCGAGCACCTCGGCAATCTGCCGGCCGATGCGGTGCAGGGGGTTGAGCGAGGTCATCGGCTCCTGGAAGATCATCGACATCTCGTCGCCGCGCACCCGGCGCATCTGGCGCGGGGAGATCTTCAGCAGCTCCTGCTCGCCCAGCCGGGCGCTGCCGCTGATATGGGTCATTTCCGGCAGCAGCCGCATCAGCGCGGTCGAGGTCACCGACTTGCCGGAGCCGGATTCACCCACCAGCGCCATGGTCTCGCCCTCGTGGATCGAGAAGCTGACGCCCCGAACGGCGCTGACGGTGCCGGTGGGCAGCCGGAAGTCGACCTGCAGGTTGTCGATTTCAAGTAGCGGTGTCGACATGGTCGTGCTCCTAGCGCGTCCGCGGATCGAGGGCGTCACGCAGCCCATCGCCGAGGAAGTTGAGACAGAAGAGGGTGAGGGCGAGGCATACCGCCGGCACCAGCAGCATCCAGGGCGCACTCTGCATCTGATCGGTGCCTTCGCTGATCAGCACGCCCCAGCTGGTCAGCGGTTCCTGCACGCCGAGACCGAGGAAGGAGAGGAAACTCTCCAGCAGGATCACCTTGGGCACGGTCAGCGTGACGTAGATGATCACCGGGCCGAGGGTGTTGGGAATCAGGTGGCGGGTGATGATGCGGCTGTCCTTCACGCCCAGCGCGTGGGCGGCCTCGATGAACTCGCGCCGCTTGAGCGCCAGCGTCTGGCCGCGCACGATGCGCGCCATGTCGAGCCACTCCACGGCCCCGATGGCGGCATAGATCAGGAAGATATTGCGACCGAATACCACCATCAGCAGGATCACCAGGAACATGAATGGCAGCGAGTACATGATGTCGACAAACCGCATCATCAGATTGTCGGTGCGCCCGCCGACATACCCTGAGATGGCGCCATAGAGCACGCCGATCACCAGGCTGACCACGGTCGCGACCAGTGCCACCGACAGCGATACGCGGCCGCCATAGAGCGTACGGGTGAGCAGATCGCGGCCGTTGGCATCGGTGCCGAGCAGGTGCATGCCTTCCAGCGTCGGTGGCACGCCGAAGGCATTCCAGTCGACGTCAGCCAGCCCCCACGGGGAGAGCCAGGGGCCGGCCACGCAGGCGATGGTGATCACGACCAGCAGCCCGAGGCTGAACATGGCCGCGTGGTTCTGCCTCAGCCGGCGCCAGGCTTCGCGACCCAGGCTCTCGCCGGGCCCCGGATCGGGTTCCGGGGGCGGGTTGGGATTGCCGGCCGGCCGGTCGTGGCGGTCTTCGAAACCGTCATGGGTAGAAGTGTGACTGGTCATGAGCAGAGGGTCCGAAGGTCAGTCGTCATAGCGGATTTGCGGGTCGAGCGCGGAGTAGAGCAGGTCGACCACCAGATTCATCAGCACGATCAGCACGCCATAGAACACGACCGTGCCCATCACCAGGGTGTAGTCGCGATTGAGCGCGCCCTGCACGAAGTAGCGGCCGATGCCGGGCAGCCCGAAGATCTGTTCGATCACCACCGAGCCGGTGATGATGCCGGCGATCGCCGGGCCGAGATAGGAGATGACCGGCAGCATCGACGGGCGCAGGGCGTGACGCCAGATCACCTGGCGCTCGGAGAGCCCCTTGGCACGGGCGGTACGAATGAAGTGGCTGCCGAGGGTCTCGATCATCGAGGCCCGCATCATGCGCGCGATATAGGCAATCTGCTGGATCGCCAGCGCGATCACCGGCAGCACCAGGTTGGGCAGTGCGCCGCCATTCCAGCCGCCTGCCGGCAGCCAGGCGAGCAGTACGCCGAAAACCAGTGCCAGAATCGGCGCGATCACGAAGTTGGGAACGGCAATGCCGCCCAGCGCGATGCCCATCACCATGTAGTCGACGGTGGAGTTGCGCCGGAGTGCGGCGATCACCCCCAGCGGCAGGCCGATGATCAGCGCCAGCCCGATGGCCAGCCCGCCGAGTTCGAGGCTGACCGGAAACCCCTGCAGGATCAGCTGGGTGACCGAGAAATCCTTGTACTTGAACGACGGACCGAAATCGCCCTGCAGCAGATTGCCCATGTAGCGCAGATACTGCATCGGCAGCGGTTCATCGAGGTGGTAGGCCGCACGCAGGTTGTTTTCGATCTCGGGCGGCAGCTGGCGTTCGCCGTCGAAAGGCCCGCCGGGGGCCACGCGCATCAGGAAGAACGATACGGTGATGACGATCAGCAGGGTCGGGATCGCCATGGCCAGCCGTTTGGCGGTATAGGTCAGCATGCGTGGTGCTCTCTTTGCGATGGTGCAGCAGTCGGGGTCATGGAGGCGGGCTCACTGGCCGGTGCCGGATCGGAAGCGGATCCAGCGGCTCGGATGGATATCCAGCGGGTTCTCCTGCCAGCCGGTCAGGCGGGGCGATACCATGACGGCCCTGACATAAAAATACAGTGGCAGCAGGGCCGCGTCATCGAGCAGCCGCTGCTCGGCATCGGCCATGAGCCGGGCCCGCTTGCCGGGATCGAGCGTTTCGCCGGCCTCGGCCATCAGCCGGTCATAGGCCGGATGGTGATAGCCGGAATGGTTGTTGGGCACGCCGCTTCGGAACAGATCGAGGAAGTTGCTGGCATCGTTGTAGTCGGCAACCCAGGGCGCCATGCCGATCTGGAAGTCTCCCTGACGCAGTTTGGCGTAGTAGACCGCGGCATCGCTGTTGATGAGCGTGACGTCCACCCCGAGCGGTTGCCACATGGCGGCCAGTGCCACCGGAATGCGCCGGGTTTCCGGGTTGGTGATGTAGTCGATGGTCAGCTTCAGGGGATGCGCCGGGCTGTAGCCGGCGTCCTGCATCAGCTGCCGGGCGCGGGCCATCCGCTCTTCCAGGGGGCTGTCGGCAAAGTCGAAGCGGGGGCCGTCGTAATGATCGATGGCGTCCGGGACGAGCGACCAGGCGGGGGGTTGATCGAGCCGGGTGATCCTTTCGGTGATGATGCGCCGCCGGGTGGCCAGATTGAGCGCTTCGCGGATGCGGCGGTCGGTGAGCACGCTGCCCTCGCGTTGATTGAAGGCGAAGTAGAAGGTGCCGAGCATCGGGCTGACATGCAGCGCCCGGGGCATGCTCCGTCTTGCCCAGTCGAGCCGGTCGGTGGGCACGGAGTCGATCATGTCCATCTCGCCGGTGCGAAAGCGGTTGAGCGCGGCCCGGGCGTCGTCGATCGGATAGTACGTCACTGCCTGCAGGGAGACGCCGGCGGCATCATGGAAATCGGCATTGCGCCGGGCCGTGATGTGGCCGTGCGAGACCCACTCGGTGAGCTCGAAGGCGCCGTTGGAGACCATGTTGCCCGGCTGGGTCCAGCGGCTGCCATGGGCACGAATGGCCTGCTCGGGTACCGGGAAGGTCGAGGGATGCGCCAGCAGCTCGGGAAAGTAGCCGGTCGGTCGCGTCAGAGTGACCGTCAGCGTGTGCTCGTCGACGGCCTGCACGCCGAGCGTCTCCGCCGCCTGCTCGCCGTGATTGATGGCGCGTGCGTTGGCGACCGGGAACAGCAGGTAGGCGTAGGCGGCGCCCAGTTCGGGGGAGAGCAGGCGCCGCCAGGCGTAGACGAAATCTCCGGCCGTGACCGGCGTGCCATCCGACCAGCGGGCATTCTCCCGCAGATGGAAGGTATAGGTCAGCCCGTCAGCCGAGACGTCCCAGCGCTGCGCCACGCCCGGGATGAGCTCTCCGGCGGCATCGCGTGCCAGCAGTCCCTCGAACAGATCACCGGTGATGTTGGATTCCCAGCTCCCGGTGCCGAGCTGCGGGTCCAGAGACGAGGGCTCCGCCCCGTTGGCCCGATGCAGCACGGCGGCTTCATCGGGTTCGCCAGCACCGGCCGGGAGCGGCCCCGTGGCGAGCAGGGCGCACAGGGCGCCCACCCCCATCAGCGTTGTCAGTCTCATGTCATTGTCCCGTGATGGCTCCTGGCCTGAGGCCGGGCCATGATTGTTGTTAGGGCTGTCCGGCGTCCGCGTCTTCCCGGAAACGCAACCAGCGTGCCAGATGACGGTTGATGGCGTTGTCCTGCCAGCCTTCGAGCTGCGGGTTGACCAGGTTGCGCGACGCGTCGGAGTAGATCGGGGCCATGGCGTAGTCGCTCATGGCCACCTGTTCGGCCTGCGCCAGCAGGGTCTGGCGTCGCTCGGTCGAGGTTTCTTCGGCGGCCTGCTGCATCAGCCGGTCGAAGCGTGGGTTGTGATACCCCCCGTAATTCTTCGGATTGCCGCTTTGCAGGATGCCGAGAAAGTTGCTGGCATCGTCGAAGTCGGCCACCCAGCTGGCCCGGCCGACATCGAAATCCCCCTGGGCAAGGCTCGAGTAGTGCACGCTGGATTCGGCGTTGATCAGCTCGACATTGATGCCGAGCGGGCGCCACATGGCTGCGGCGGCCACCGCAATGCGGCGATGATCATCGCGCGAGTTGTAGCGCAGGCGCAGCTCGAGGGGATGGTCGGGGCCGTAGCCGGCCTCGTCGAGCAGCTCGCGTGCCCGGGCCAGGCGCTGCGCCATCGGCTGATCGAGCCCGGGCATCGCTTCGGGCCGGTAGTGACTGATGCCTTCGGGGACCAGTGAGGTGGTGGGCTCGACCGCGCCCTCGAGAATCTGCCCGGTGATCACCCGGCGGCGCAGGGCGAGATTGAGGGCTTCGCGCACCCGGGGATCCGCGGTGGGGTGCCCCTGGCGTGAATTCAGCGCGTAATAGTAGGTCGCCAGCTGGTTGCGCAGATGCACGGCATCGCCCAGATGCTCCTGCAGCCACTGGTAACGCTGCGGATCGAAGTCGCGCATGATATCGAGCTCGCCGGCACGAAAGCGCGACAGCCCGGCCTGCAGATCCTCGGCGGGGTAGTAGTTGACCCCGTCGAGGGCGACACTGTCGGCATCGTGAAAGTGCGGGTTGCGCACCGCGGCGATATGATCGTGCGAGCGCCAGCTTTCGGGAGTGAAGGCTCCGTTGGTGGCGATGTGATCGATCCGGTTCCAGTGGCTGCCGTATCGGTCAATCAGATGGGCCGGCACCGGCGAGGTGACGATGTGGGCGAGCAGCGAGGGCAGCCAGGGGGTGTTGTCGTCGAGCTCGATGACCAGCGTATGCGGATCGGGTGCGGTGACCCCCAGCGAGTCGACCGGCGCCTCGCCGCGGCTGATGGCTTCGGCGTTGTGCAGCGGGTAGAGCAGGCTGGCATAGACCGAGGCGGTCGCCGGGTCGAGCACGCGGCGAAAGGCCACCACGAAATCCCGCGCCGTGACCGGCGCGCCATCGGACCAGCGGGCATCGTCGCGCAGCTGAAAGGTCCAGCGACGCCCGTCCGGGGAAGTCTCCCAGCGGGTCGCCACCCCCGGCAGGTAATCACCGCCCGGGCCCAGCGTGATCAGGCCCTCGTAGAGATCGCCGAGCACGGTGTTCTCGAAGACCGTACCGTTGACCCGGGCCGGGTCGAGCGAGGCCGGCTCGCCCTGGGTGCCGATGTCCAGCGTCGCCGCCTGCCCGGTCAGACTGGTGACAGTCAGCCATGCGGCGGTGGTGGCGATTGCCGCCAGTCGATGTTTCACCATGATGTTCCTCTTCCCCTGGTCTGCCGTGAAGCCACTGGCGCCATGCTCTCATCCGTCCGGTACAGGCGTCGCCGGTAGCGGGAGAGTCCGTGTGAATGACCCACCGGGGTGGGTCACGGGGAAGGTTACGGCGAGAACTTCACCCAGCGGGAGGGGTGGTTGTCCTCGATGTTGTCCTGCCAGCCCTCGAGCTGCGGATTGACCAGGTTGCGTGACACGTAATAGAGCAGCGGAATCAGCGCATGATCGTTCATGGCCACGCCTTCGGCCTGTTCCATGAGCTGTTCACGCTTGTCGCTGTCCAGGGTGACGTTGGCCTCGTCCAGCAGCTGATCGAACTGCTCGTTGTGCCAGGCACCGTAGTTGTTGCCTACCCCGGTATGCAGCAGGGTCAGGAAGTTCTCGGCATCGTTGTAGTCGGCGATCCAGCCGGCCCGGGCGACGTCGAAGTCTCCTTCCTGCAGGGCCTGGTAGTGCACCGTGACCTCGGCGTTGGTCATCTCGACCTGCACCCCGAGTGGCCGCCACATCGCCGCCACGGCGATGGCAATCTTCTTGTGCTCGTCGCTGGTGTTGTAGCGCAGGGTCAGCCTGAGCGGATGATCCGGGCCGTAACCGGCGTCCTGCATCAGCTGTCTGGCCCGGGTCATGCGCTCTTCCATGGTCATGTCCTTCAGGACCATGGGCTGGGCGGTGTAGTGGGAAACGCCCGGTGGCACCAGTGCATAGGCGGGCTGAAAGGTGTCCTGCATGATCTGTTCGGAGAGCACGTTGCGCCGGATCGCCAGATTGAGTGCCTCGCGCACCCGCGGGTCGGCGGTGGGGCGGCCCTCGCGGCTGTTGAGCACGTAGTAGTACGAGCCCAGATAGGTATCCATGTGCGTGGCATCGGGCAGATGCTGCTTCAGCCACTCGTAGCGATCGGAGGTGTAGTTGCGCAGGATGTCGAGCTCGCCGGCACGAAAACGCTGGATACCGGCATTGGCGTCTTCGGTGGGGTAGTAGTTGATCCTGTCCAGCGCGACATTCTTCGCATCATGAAACCGGGGGTTCTTCACCGCCGAGATGTGATCGTGGGAGACCCAGCTGGTCGGCTTGAAGGCGCCATCGGTGACGATGTGCTCCATCCGTGTCCATTGGTCGCCGTACTTTTCGACCACGTGCTCGGGGATCGGCAGCGATGTGTAATGCGTCAGGATCTTGATGAAGTAGGGGGTCGGCCGGGCCAGCGTGACCCGGAAGGTGTGGCCGTCATCCAGGGATTCGACGCCCAGCGCATCCAGCGGCTTTTCGCCGGTATTGACCGCCCTGGCATTCTTCACCGGATAGAGCATGTAGGCGTACTTGGAAGCACTCTTCGGGTCGAGCTGATGTTTCCAGCCGAACACGAAATCCTCGGCGGTGACCGGGTGGCCGTCCGACCATTGGGCGTCATCGCGCAGATGGAAGGTCCAGGTCAGGCCGTCATCCGAGACTTCCCAGCTCTTCGCGATCCCCGGGATGTGCTCGCCCGCGGCGTCTTCGACGATCAGCCCGGCATAGAGGTCCATGAAGACATCGGACTCCCATACGCCCCCCGAGGCCCTGGCCGGATCGAGCGAGGCGGGTTCACCGGTGATGCCGATGTTCAGGGTGCGGGAAGGCTCGGCGGCGCAGGCCTGCCACGGGGTCAGCAGTACGGCCAGGGTCAGCGCGACGGCGCCGGAGAGAAGGCGGGGATGATGCATGGTGAATCCTGATCTCTGTGTTGTTATTGCCGCTCGTGGCGGCGCATTGTCGGGTCGGCAGATCATACCGTTGCCACCGACCTTATCCCTGCTTGAAGACGCTGTCCACGATAATCGCCCGGGGCCGCGGGTCTGCGGTGCTCATTGCGGCAGTGACAGCCAGCGCGAGGGGTGCATGTCCAGCGCGTTGTCCTGCCAGCCCTCGATTGCCGGGTTGACCAGATTGCGCGAGGCGTAGATGTAGATCGGCGCCAGCGGATAGTCCGCCAGCCCCACGCGCTCGGCCTGTTCGAGCAGTGCCCGGCGCTGTTCGCGATCCTGTTCGCGATCGGAGCGCGCCATCAGCCGGCTGTACTCGTCACTGTGCCAGGCGCCGTAGTTGTTGGTCTCCGCCGACAGCAGCTGCAGGAAGTTCTGGGCATCGTCGTAGCTGGAGATCCAGGCGGCGCGGGCAACCTGGAAATCGCCCTGCATCAGGTCGGCGTAGTGCACGTTGGCCTCGGAGGAGCGCTGGGTAATCTCGACCCCCAGTGGCTTCCACATGGCCGCCACGGCCACGGCGATGCGCTGATGCTCGGTGCCGGCGTTGTAGCGCAGGGTCAGTTCAAGCGGGTGCTCCGGTCCGTAGCCGGCCTGCTGCAGCAGTTGCCGTGCCTTCTGCATGCGCGCCGGCATCGGCTCATCCAGCCCCGGCTGGGGCTGCGGCGTATAGTGACTGACGCCGCCGGGGACCAGCGCCCGGGAGGGCTCGACCGCACCATCGAGCAGCTTGTCGGCAATCACCTCGCGATTGATGGCCAGGCTCAGTGCCCGGCGTACCCGGCGATCGGCGGTCGGGGTGCCTTTTCGGGTATTGAACACGTAGTAGTAGCTGCCCAGCGAGGGCGCGACGTGTACGGCCTCGGGCAGATTGTCCTTCAGCCACTGATAGCGGGCCGCCGGAAAGTCGCGCACCACATCCACTTCGCCAGCGCGAAAGCGGGTAATGGCAGCGCTCTTGTCTTCCAGCGGATAGAAGTCGACGCCATCGAGACTGACCTGCTCGGCGGCATGAAACCGCGGGTTTTTCACCGTCTCCAGCTCGGTGTTGGAGACCCACTTCACCGGCTTGAAGGGGCCATTGGTGACGATATGATCGATATCGCTCCAGGCCTTGCCGTACTGCGCCATCACGTGTTTCGGCAACGGGTAGCCGAAGGGCAGCACCAGCGTCTTCAGGAAATAGGCCGTGGGTTCGTTCAGGTGAATGACCAGCGTATGACCATCGTTGCGGCTCTCCACCCCCAGCGAGTCAACCGGTTTGTCGCCGCGGGTGATCGCTTCTGCATTGACGATGGGATAGAGCCGATGGGCGTAGTTCGAGGCCGTCTGCGGATTGGCGTGATAGCGCAGCGCCCGGACGAAATCCTCGGCGGTGACCGGCTCGCCATCCGACCACTGCGCATCGTCGCGCAGTTCAAAGGTCCAGGTGGTGCCGTCATCGGCAAGCTGCCAGCTTTCGGCGACGCCGGGAATGATCCGGCCACCGGCATCGATACTGATCAGTCCCTCGTAGATGTCACGCAGCACATCTTCTTCCCAGACACCGCCGGTGATCCGACCCGGATCGAGCGAGGCCGGATCGCTGCTGATGCCGACCTTGAGAGTGGCTGCCGCGGCGGCCTCGATGGCCACGGGGGCGAGACTCAGGGCGCCCAGCAGGGCTGCGGTTGCCATCATCGGATACAGTCGTGTCATTGTTGTCTTCCTTGCGCTGTCTGGCGTTCGGTGACGCCGGTGGATGACGGCCATGCCACCGGTTGGCTACAATAAGTGCCCCTTTTGACCCATGAATCCGGCGGGGCGGGTCGTACCGGCCCCGCAAGAGCGAGTCCAGCATGCAGGAAATTACACCGATCAATCAGCAGATCAAGGACCTGTCCGAACGGACAGAAGTCCTGAGGGGGTATCTTTGACTATGCCGAGAAGAAGGATCGGCTGGAAGAGGTAACCCGCGAACTGGAAAACCCCGAGATCTGGAACGACCCGGATCACGCCCAGAAGCTCGGTCGCGAGCGCGCCCAGCTCGAGGAGCTCGTCACGACCCTCGATCGTCTCTCCAGCGGGGTCTCCGACAACGCCGATCTGCTGGAGCTGGCGGTCAGCGAGCAGGATGACGACACCGTCGACATGATCCGCAGCGATCTCGCGCGCTACGAGAGCGAGCTTTCCAGACTCGAGTTCCGGCGGATGTTCTCCGGCGAAATGGACGCCAACAACGCCTATCTCGATATCCAGGCCGGCTCCGGCGGCACCGAGGCCCAGGACTGGGCCAACATGCTGCTGCGCATGTATCTGCGCTGGATCGAGCATCACGGCTTTACCGCCGACCTGCTGGAAGTCAGTGCCGGTGATGTGGCCGGCATCAAGTCCGCCACCGTGCATGTGCAGGGCGAGTACGCCTTCGGCTGGCTGCGCACCGAGACCGGCGTGCACCGGCTGGTACGCAAGAGCCCGTTCGACTCCGGTGGCCGGCGGCACACCTCCTTTGCGTCAGTGTTCCTCTCGCCGGAGATCGACGACAGCTTCGAGGTCGAGATCAACTCCTCGGACCTGCGCGTCGACACCTATCGCTCCAGCGGGGCCGGTGGTCAGCACGTCAACACCACCGATTCGGCAGTGCGCATCACCCACGAGCCGACCGGCGTGGTGGTGTCGTGCCAGAGCCAGCGCAGCCAGCATGCCAACCGCGATTTCGCCATGAAGCAGCTGCGTGCCAAGCTCTGGGAAATCGAGATGCAAAAGCGCAATGCCGAGAAACAGAAGGCCGAGGATGCCAAGTCGGACATCGGCTGGGGCAGCCAGATCCGCTCCTACGTGCTCGATGACCAGCGCATCAAGGATCTGCGCACCGGCGTCCAGAGCAGCAGCTGCGAGAAGGTGCTGGACGGCGAGCTGGATGCGTTCATCGAGGCGAGCCTCAAGCAGGGACTCTGAGCATCCTGCGCAGCGGGGCAGGGTGACGGTGCCGCATGTTCGTCAGCCTTTCGCTGCCCCGGCTCCCCGTGCCGGGGCGGCGTCGCGCCCGGTCCCGCCATCGCGCGTGACGCACCCCGGCGGCAGGCGCCCCTTTTACCGCAATCGTGCAGGCCGCGACGCCTGCCTTCGATCGATCATATTCCGATAGGCAAAGCAATGGCGAATCAGGATCAGCAGGACACTTCACGCGACGACAATCAGCTGATCAGTGAGCGCCGGACCAAGCTGGCGGCGCATCGGGAGCGGGCGGCCGCCGGCGGCGCGAGTGCCTTCCCCAACGACCAGCGCCGCGACAGCCTGGCTGCCACGCTGCAGGCCGAGCTGGGCGAGCATGACAAGCCGACCCTCGAGCAGCTCGATCGCCATGCGGCGGTGGCCGGGCGCATCATGCGCAAGCGTGGCCCCTTCATCGTCATCCAGGATGGTTCCGGCCAGATCCAGCTCTATGTCGACAAGAAGGGGCTGCCGGCGGAGCTGCTCGAGGAGATCGGCAGCTGGGACATCGGCGATATCGTCTTCGGCCGGGGGCCGGTGCACAAGTCCGGCAAGGGCGATCTCTACGTCATGATGAAAGAGGCGCGGCTGCTGACCAAGAGCCTGCGGCCGCTGCCCGACAAGTTTCACGGCCTGACCGATCAGGAGGCGCGCTATCGCCAGCGCTATGTCGATCTGATCATGAATCCGGAGGTGCGCGAAACCTTCCGCATCCGGGCTGCGGTGATCAGCGCCATTCGCCGCTACTTCACCGAGCATGACTTCATGGAAGTCGAGACGCCGATGCTGCAGCCGATTCCCGGCGGGGCCACGGCGCGCCCGTTCGTGACGCATCACAATGCGCTGGATATGGACATGTACCTGCGCATTGCCCCCGAGCTCTATCTCAAGCGGCTGGTGGTGGGCGGTTTCGAGCGGGTCTTCGAGATCAACCGCAACTTTCGCAACGAGGGGCTGTCGACGCGTCACAACCCCGAGTTCACCATGCTCGAGTTCTACTGGGCCTATGCGGATTACCATGACCTGATCGATCTGACCGAGGCGCTGGTGCGCTTTGTCGCCGAGCAGGCGCTGGGGACCACCACGGTGCACTATCAGGGCGCGGACTATGATCTCTCCCGGCCGTTCGAGCGCCTGACCATGCGGGAAGCCATCCTGCGCCATGGCGAGGGCATCGAGGCTGCCGAACTCGACAGCTTCGAGGCCGCCTGCGGGGTCGCCGAGCGGCTGGGGCTCGAGGTCGGCACCGGCTGGGGGCTCGGCAAGCTGCAGACCGAGATCTTCGAGACGGTTGCCGAGCATCGGCTCGATGCGCCGACCTTCATCACCGAATATCCGGCCGAGGTCAGTCCGCTGGCACGGCGCAACGATACCGATCCGTTCGTGACCGATCGCTTCGAGTTCTTCATCAACGGGCGCGAGATCGCCAACGGCTTCTCCGAGCTCAACGACCCCGAGGACCAGGCCGAACGCTTTGCCGCCCAGGTGGCGGAGAAGGAGGCCGGCGATCTCGAGGCAATGTACTACGATGCGGACTATATCCGCGCCCTGGAGTACGGCCTGCCGCCGACCGCCGGGGAGGGGATCGGCATCGACCGGCTGGTCATGCTGCTCACCAATGCGCCCTCGATCCGCGATGTGCTGCTGTTCCCCGCGATGCGGCCGCAGGCCGGCTAGCAGGATGCGGGGCTGGCCGCGACGGCGGGAAGCGCCCATACTGTCGGCCGTCTGTCCCGCTGTTGGCGGTTACCTTCCCGCTCGAGGAGTCACGTGATGCAACTGGTCAACCGTTCGGCGCTCAGCGTGCGCCCCACCCGGGCCTTTGTCGACTGGATCAATTCGCTGGAGGCTACCGAAGGCGACGATGATCTGACGCTGGCCGATGTGGAGCAGGAGAGCACGGTCTATCTGATTCCCGAGATGGATTCGCTCGAGGCACTGCAGGCCTATGTACGGGAGCGCTATCTCGATATTCTCGAAAACGAGCTGCAGGCTTGGGAAGAGGACCGTCGCTACTGGCCGGAGCCGCTCGACGAAGCCATGTTCGAGCGCTTTCTGAGCATCGAGTACAGCTACATGACGCTGGATCTGGGCGACGATGACGCGCTGGACAGCGTC
Source organism: Kushneria sinocarnis (assembly GCF_003633775.1). Lineage (GTDB taxonomy): Bacteria > Pseudomonadota > Gammaproteobacteria > Pseudomonadales > Halomonadaceae > Kushneria > Kushneria sinocarnis. Next base: position 356,018 of record NZ_RBIN01000004.1, on the reverse strand, counting down.
GAGCTCGATGACGATCTGCTGCTGGACAACGACGAGGCCTGAACGGGCCTGCCATTTCATCAGCCGGGAGCATTTTCTTGAAGGCACTGCTGTCATGGCGCGAGGGGGATGACGGCCTGCCGCCGAGGCAGCGCATCCTGGCGATGGCGGTGCTGATGTCGGGCTCGCTGATGGCGGTGCTCAACATCAACCTGATCAACATTGCCCTGCCGACCATGGCCCGCGATCTCGGCGTGCCGTCCTCGGTCTCGGTCTGGATCATCAATGTCTACCAGCTGATGGCGGCAGCGGCGATCCTGACCTTCGCCGCGCTGGGCTATCGGATCGGCCGCTACCGGCTCTATATCGCCGGCATGGCGGTATTCACGCTGAGTTCGATCGGCTGCGCGCTGGCGCCCAGCCTGCCGGTGCTGGTCGGCTTCCGGGTGATCCAGGGGCTCGGCGCCGCCGCCATGATGAGCATCGGTCCTTCGCTCTATCGGGTCATCTTTCCCTCCCGGCTGCTGGGGCAGGCGATGGGGCTGACCGCGATGACGGTCTCGATCGGCGTGGCCGGTGGGCCGGCGCTGGGGGGGGCGATTCTGGCGGTGGCCGACTGGCCCTGGCTGTTCTGGATCAATCTGCCGATGGGGGCGTTCGCGCTCTGCCTGGCGGTGCGGGCACTGCCCTTCGAGCAGGGCAGGCGCTTTCCCTTCGATGTGCTCGGCGCGGTCCTGTCGGCCGTGGCGCTGGGAAGCTTCGTGATCATGGTGGACGGCTTCTCGCGCGGCCCGGCAGCCGGGCAAACGCTGGCGCTGCTGAGCTTGAGTCTGGCGGCGGCGGTCGCCTTCGTGGTGCGTCAGCGTCGCGTGGCCCATCCGCTGCTGCCGCTGACGATCTTTACCGAACCCCGGTTTTCCGCGGCGGCCCTGACGTCGCTGTTGGCCTTCATCGCCCAGAGCATGGCCTTCATCAGCCTGCCGTTCCTGTTTCAGAACGTGCAGGGATATACCCCGCTGGCCTCGGCGCTGCTGTTCACGCCCTGGCCGCTGGGCACCATGCTCGGCGCGCCGCTGGGCGGGCGGCTGGCGGACCGCTGTTCGCCTCCGCTGATCGCGGCCTGTGGCATGGGGGTGCTGATCGTCGGCATGATGCTGCTGGCGCTGCTCGACGGGGAGGCCGCCGTGTTCGACATCCTCTGGCGCAGCGGTGTATGCGGCATCGGCTTCGGTTTCTATCAGGCCCCCAACAATCGCGAGCTCATGGGCAGCCTGCCGCGTGAGCGCAGTGGCAGTGCCGCCGGGGTCATGGCCAGCGTGCGCACCTTCGGTCAGTCGCTGGGGGCTGCCTTGGTCGCACTGGTGCTTTCTGGAATAATGTTCGCAGAACCGGCCGATGCGATGCCGGTCGGCCTGGCCCTCTGGGGCGGCGCCTTGGCCGGAGCCATGGCCTGCGGACTGTGTGTGCTGCGCACACTCCACTACCGGCGAACGCAAGCCGTATTCGACTGATGTCAGGATGCAGCCGAGGGCGTGTGCTCTCTCGTCTGCCTCTCTGCTCCAGGCCCATGTCCTGCACAGGAGGTGAACAATGAGTATGCAGACCCGAATCGAAGAGAAGCTGCAGCAGGCCTTTGCACCCCGGTGGCTCAGCGTCGAGAACGAGAGTTACATGCATAATGTGCCCCCGGATGCCGAGACCCACTTCAAGGTCACCATGGTCAGCGAGAAGTTCGAGGGGCTGATGCCGGTCAAGCGCCATCAGCAGATCTACTGTGAACTGGCCGATGAGATGGCGGGACCGGTCCACGCCCTGGCGCTGCACCTCTATACCCCGGCCCAGTGGGAAGCGCGCGGCAATACCCGGCCGGATTCGCCCGACTGCCGCGGCGGCGGCGGACGCTGAACGCGTCGCCCGGAGTCGCCATCATGGGTCAGCCGGCACAGGTGTCCGAGCGCGAACGTCTGCAGTATCTCGAGGCCATGGGGATCACCCCGCACGTGGCCCGTTTCCGGCTGCCCAATGCCGCACCCACCCCGGCCTGCGACTGGCCGGAAGAAGCGCCTGCCGAAGAGGCGGAAGCGGATCACGGCACCCGCCTGCACGCCCTGATCGACGATGCCCGTGACACCGCCGGGACCGAGGCGGCCAGCCCGCCGCCCCGGGCCACCGGCGCACCGCGCTCGGCGCGGGCGCTGCTGGAAGAGAGCCCGGCAGCACCATCGGCCGATGCCGCAACGCCGGTGCCGAGTGAGCCCGCAACGCCGGTCGCCGAAGACGAGCGTCCGGCGCCGGCAGAGCCGGCTGCGGTCGGGGAGGCCACATCGGCGTCAGCCGACGCCGAGCCGTTGCGCTTTACCCTGCAGGTGGCCGCGCTCGATGGCCGCTGGCTGATCATGCTTTCCCAGACCGAGGCGCCCTCGTCGGATCAGTGCCGGCTGCTGGGCAATATCTTTCATGCGGCCGGGGTACGCCCCGAACATCCCCTTGACTTTCAGCTGTTCCAGTGGCCGATGATGGAGGGTCTGCCGGTCGAGGATCCGCTGACCGAGGCGCGCGAAGGGCTGCGCGCCTTCATCGCCGGTCGTCGCAGCCGGGGCTGGCTCATCGAGCGGGTATTGCTGTTTGGCACGCCGCCGGCGCTATCCCGGGCACTGCAGCTGGGCGATGAGCAGGCGGCACTGCTGGACGTCCCCTACTGGCAGGGGCCCGATCCGGCGTCGCTGGAGGATGCCCGGGTGCGTCGTGCCCTCTGGCAGCAGATGCAGCCCTGGTCACGGTGGTGGCAGGAGGGCGGTGAGACAGCGTCCGGGACTGCCCCGGAGAGCGGGACATGATGCCGGTGGCGCTCGGTCCGGCGCAGGCCGCGACGATGGCGGCGCTGGATCGGCGGATACGCGAGGATGCCTGGTCGGCGACGGTCTATCAGACCCTGGCGTCACGGCCGCAAACCGAGCTCTGGGGAATGGAGCACGAGAGTGGCGAACTGGTCGCCATGATGGTGCTGGCCTTCGGCCCCTGGGATGCCGAGCTGGAGCTGATCGGCGTGGCGACCGAGTGGCAGGGGCGCGGGCTGGGCGGTCAACTGCTGACGCTGGCGCGGCAGCGGTTGCAGCAAAGCCGGCGCGAGCGGCTGCTGCTCGAGGTGCGCAGCAACAATCGAACGGCGCGTATGCTGTATGAACGGCATGGCTTTCGGGTGGATGGATGCCGCCGGGCCTATTACGAGCCATCCGTACCCGGCGGCAGGCGCGAGGATGCACTGCTGATGTCGCTGACCCTCGCGGCGTCCTACTCGCTGCTCTGATCGTCCAGTTCGCGGAAACGGGACAGGATGCTGTTGACGCGGCCTTCCCACTGCTGCTGCTGCTGCTTGAGCTGCTCGTTTTCCTGGCGCAGCTCGTCGAGCTCCATGCGCTGCATTTCGATCGTTTCCAGAGCATTGTGGACCCGCTGCTCAAGCTGATCGAAAAGTTCGGTACTCATGCTGATCCGTCTCCTGATACGCCCTGATCGTTTTGTAAGGTCGGCCGCCTGCGCGGCGCTCCGGAGCCAGCCTACGCGCCCAGTGCGGCGCGGGCAAGCCCGCAGTGGCGGCCTCGGCACCCCGCGGGCCGGGCGTTGTCAGCAGCGCTGATAGAGGCGCGCCAGGCTGTCGCCGGCTTTGGTCTGACGATGCAGCTGCCAGTTGCCGGGCAGCACGGGGTCGGTACCGGCCTCGGTCTCGATATAGATCCGCGCGCCCGGGGTCAGCCAGCCGCCGGCCTCGAGCCGGGCGCAGTCCGCCTCGACCAGTGCCTGCCGGAAGGGGGGATCGAGCATGACCAGATCGAATGGCGCTTCGGGTGGCCGCGCCAGAAAGGTGGTCACCGGTTCTTCGGCCACGCGGTGATCGGGCAGCGGACGTTGATCGGGCAGGGGGGCGGCAAACAGGGTGGCGAGATTGTCCCGCAGCTGAATGACGGCAGCCCGGTCGTGCTCGACGAAGCAGGCTGCCCCCGCGCCACGCGAGAGCGCTTCCAGCCCGAGTGCCCCGGTACCGGCATAGAGATCGAGGACCCGGGTGGTGCCGGGCAGTGGAGTCAGCCAGTTGAACAGGGTCTCCCTGACCCGGTCGGGGGTCGGACGCAGTCCCGGACGATCGGGAATCGGCAGGCGACGGCGGCGAAAGTCGCCACCGATCAGACGCAGCGTGCCGCGTTTGCGGGCTACGCCGTGTGATGCCGGCCGACGTGAAGTTCTGCGTGCCATGCGGGGCTCCGGAATCGTGCTGAGGGCGGCACGATTGTACCCGCACCCCGACGGTAGTGGTAGGATGAGGACCCGGTTATCGGCGTTGTCCCGGCACTGCCCGAGCGGCCTGTGCAGCGGGTGGTGACGCTATCCTCCCTTTTTCGATTTCATTCTTACGGTAGAGCGTTCATGTTCGGTTTTCTGAAACGCAGGAAGCACAACCAGCCATCCGAGCAAGAGGAGCGGGAGTCGCAAAAGCCGGCTTCCGAACAGCCCGAGCAGCGTGAAGCGCCGGGCGAGCCTGCCGCGGAGCGACAGGAAACGCCCCCGGAACAGCAGCAGACCGCAGCGGCAGACACGGTTGAAAACGCGCCCGTGGCCGAGCCCGAACAGGCGGAAGAATCCCGGGAGAAAGAGTCCCGGGAACAAGAGCCGCAGGAGCAAGAGTCACCGCGGCAGGTGAATGACGGGCAAAAGCAGCCCCCGGACGAGCAGGCGTTGTCCACCGAGGCCCGGGAGCAGCATGCTGCCACCCCCGAGCCGCGGGAGGCCGCGCCCGAGCCGGCCCCGGGGCTGGCCCCCGCGCCCGAGGACATGGCGGCCTCGGAGGATGTCGGCGTGGCCAGTACCGCCGATGCGCCGTCCTCGACGGCCGAGCCGGCGCTGCGCCCGGGTGAGCGCCGTCCCGGCAAACCGTCGAGCAATGAGATCGAGGTCGGCCCCGAGACGGCCGATGAGTCGCAGGAGGCGCCACGCAAGCAGGGCTGGCTCAGGCGCATGCGTCAGGGGCTGGGCAAGACCCGCGCCAATCTGACCGACAATCTCTCGACGCTGCTGCTGGGCCACAAGGAGATCGATGACGATCTGCTCGAGGAGCTCGAGACCCAGCTGTTGCTGGCCGATGTCGGCGTCGAGGCCACCACCGAGATCATGACCAACCTCGAGGCGCGCATCTCGCGGCGCGAGCTGAAGAATGTCGAAGCCCTCTATGAGGCGCTGCAGGAAGAGCTGTCGAACATGCTCGAGCCGGTGGCGAAGACCCTGAAGCTGCCGCCGAAGGGTGAAGGGCCGTTCGTGATCCTGATGGTCGGCGTCAACGGCGTGGGCAAGACCACCACCATCGGCAAGCTCACCCAGCGTTTCCAGCGTCAGGGTCGCAGCGTGATGCTGGCGGCCGGCGATACCTTCCGTGCGGCTGCGGTCGAGCAGCTCAAGGTCTGGGGCGAGCGCAACGAGGTGCCGGTGGTGGCCCAGCATACCGGTGCCGACAGCGCCTCGGTGATCTACGATGCGCTCTCCTCGGCGAAGGCGCGGGGCATTGATGTACTGATTGCCGACACCGCCGGGCGGCTGCAGAACAAGGGGCCGCTGATGGAGGAGCTCAAGAAGGTACAGCGGGTGATGTCCCGGCTCGATGAGCAGGCGCCGCACGAGGTGATGCTGGTGCTCGATGCCGGCACCGGGCAAAACGCCATCAGCCAGGCCCAGACCTTCCACGAAGCGGTGCCGATCAGCGGCATTACCCTCACCAAGCTGGATGGTACCGCCAAGGGCGGCATCATCTTTGCCGTGGCCAAGCAGCTGGGCATTCCCATTCGCTATATCGGCGTGGGCGAAACGCTGGACGATCTGCGCCCGTTCGAGGCCCGGGATTTCGTCGGCGCACTGTTTTCCCGCGAGCGCGAGTAGCGCGATCGCACGTGCAGCAGGGCGGATTCGGTGACGCGGTGAGAGGGTGGAGCACAACATGGCCATGATTGCCTTCGAGCACGTGGGCAAGCGGTATGGCGGGCGTTTCGAGGCGCTGGCCGATCTCAACTTCACCATCGAGCGTGGCGAGATGGTCTTTCTGACCGGGCACTCCGGTGCCGGCAAGAGTTCGGTGCTGCGTCTGCTGACCTGTCTGGAACGGCCCACCCGCGGCAAACTGTCGGTCGGTGGCCACGATCTGGGGCGTCTGCCGGTATCGCAGATTCCCTACTACCGGCGCCAGATCGGCGTGGTCTACCAGGACCATCAGCTGCTGTTCGATCGCAGTGTCTTCGACAATGTTGCCCTGCCTCTGACCATTCGGGGCGTGATGCCCGAGGATGCGCGGCGCCGGGTACGGGCCGCACTCGACAAGATCGGTCTGCTGCATCGCGAGAACGCGCTGCCGATCGAGCTCTCCGGCGGTGAACAGCAGCGGGTGGGCATTGCCCGGGCAGTGGTCAACAAGCCGGCCCTGCTGATGGCCGATGAGCCCACCGGCAATCTCGATCCCCAGCTCTCCGCGGATATCATGCGACTGTTCGAGGACTTCAACCGCATCGGCACCACGGTGCTGATTGCCAGCCACGACCTGGCCCTGATCGCGCGCCTGCGTCATCGTGTGCTGCGGCTGCGCGAGGGGCGGCTGATCGGCGATGAGGAGGCGGCATGAATCTGCCATCGCGCCGGGGGGCCCGCCGTCATCAGCTGGGTGTCGAGAGCCGTGCGCGTGCCTGGCGTCGCCATCATCTCCGGATGGCGGTCGACAGCGCCCGTCGGCTGCGTGAGCGGCCGCTGGCCAGTCTGATGACCATGCTGGCGATTGCGGTGGCGCTGATGCTGCCGGCCATCCTGTGGCTGGTTTTGAGCAGCGCTTCACTGCTTGATCGCAATCTCGACGACAGCGCGCAGATGACCCTCTATCTCTCGCCGCAGCTCTCCGAATCCCGGGCCATGGAGATTGCCGATCGGGTAGGGGGGATGGCGGGCGTTGATGCCACTCGCCTGATTACCGCCGCAGCCGGCCTGCAGGAGTTTCAGCAGCGCCTGGGCACCGGCGATACGCTGGCGCTGCTGGATGACAATCCGCTGCCGGCTACTGTCGTGGTGCAGCCGAGCTCCCGCAATCCGGAACAGGTGCAGGCACTCGCCGAGCAGCTCGACGGACTCGAGGGCGTTGAGCGTGCACGGCTGGACATGGCGTGGCTCGAACGGCTGCGGCAGCTGGCCGAACTGGGTCAGCGGCTGGTCATCGCGCTGGGGGTGCTGTTTGCCTGCGGAGTGCTGCTGGTGGTGGGCAACACGGTGCGCCTGGCCGTGGAGAGCCGGCGCCGGGAAATCGAGGTGGTGACCCTGGTGGGGGCCACGCATGCCTTCGTCCGTCGTCCCTTCCTCTACAGCGGCGCCTGGTATGGCCTGGGCGGGGGGCTCATGGCGCTGGTGCTGCTGTTTGCCGGCCGCCAGTGGCTGTCGGCGCCGATCGATGCGCTGGCCCGGAGCTTCGGCACCCACTATACCCTGCCGGCGCTGGGCCTCGGGGGGTCGGCATTTTTACTATGCTGTGGCACACTGCTAGGCTTGATGGGTGCATGGTTGGCAGTAGATCGCCATCTGGCGGGGATCCGGCCCCGCTGATCCGATTAATCAGTACTCGACCCGTCTTGTCAGTATCATGTGGTGACCGCTGCCGCGGAACCGGGCAGGGCGGCGGTGGTCCAAGGAAGTAATCAGGTAGCGTTTTCAGGGTCGGGTCAAGGGAGACAACACAGGGTATCCATGACTACCAGTACCAACCTTCAGCCTATTGGTCAGCTTTCGCCGGGGCATGACCTCAACGGCTATATCCAGGCGATCAATGGCATCCCCGTGCTCTCCGCCGAGGAGGAGCACGAACTGGCCGTGAAACTGCATGATCACGGCGATCTCGAGGCAGCACGACAGCTGGTCATGTCGCACCTGCGCTTCGTGGTGCACATCGCGCGCAGCTACTCCGGCTACGGTCTGCAGCAGGCCGATCTGATCCAGGAAGGCAACGTCGGCCTGATGAAGGCGGTCAAGCGCTTCGATCCGGCACAGAACGTGCGTCTGGTATCGTTCGCCGTGCACTGGATCAAGGCCGAGATTCACGAATTCGTGCTGCGCAACTGGCGGATCGTCAAGGTGGCGACCACCAAGGCACAGCGCAAGCTGTTCTTCAACCTGCGCAGTGCCAAGAAGCGGCTGTCGTGGCTCAACAACGACGAGGTGGAGGCCATCGCTTCCGATCTCGACGTCAAGCCGTCGGTAGTGCGTGAGATGGAGAGCCGGCTGTCGGCCTATGATGCCGGTTTCGATGCCACGCCCGGCGATGACGACGAGCAGAGCTATCAGTCGCCGTCGCAGTATCTCGAGGATTCGCGCTTCGATCCCGCCCGTTCGCTCGAGGACAGCGACTGGGAAGCCGATTCGATGCGGCGTCTGCAGGAGGGCCTGATGCAGCTGGACGAGCGCTCGCGTGATATTCTGCAGCGGCGCTGGCTGTCGGAAAACAAGTCGACGCTGCATGAGCTTGCCGATGTCTACGGTGTCTCCGCCGAGCGCATCCGGCAGCTGGAAAAGAACGCCATGAAGAAGCTCAAGCAGGCCATGGGCGAGGAAATGCACGACTTCGCCTGAGGCAGCCATCGACTGCCGGCGGCTTCTGCCAGTGACAGGGCCCGCTCCAGAAGGAGCGGGCCCTGTTGCGTTACGGCACGAGACCCCGAATCATTCGGCGGAGGGCGAGGCGGAGCAGTCCGATAGCAGGTTGCGTGCCAGCAGCTGCCACTGGTCCTGCCAGTGCTCGGTGGGCCGGCGCTGGTAGTCGCTGCGGACATACTGGGTAATCCGCCCTTCAGCCGTGGCCATCATCAGATTGGCGGTGGCGGTGATGGTTATCACCGGCTGAAATTTTTCGCGCGCCTGGCCTTCACGCAGCACCTGCTTGAGCTGAGTCTCCAGCCGGTCGAACAGCTGGGCGACACGCGCGCGCAGCCGGGCATTTTCACCGGTCAGGGCGTCGCCGGTCATCAGTCGGCACAGGCCGGGGTTCTTTTCGGCAAATCCCAGCAGCAGCACGAGCACCAGCCGGCAGCGGCTTTCCGGCTCCTGCTCCTCCTCCATGACCCGCTGGACCCGTTCGAACAGCGACTGCTCGATGAACTCGATCAGGGCCTCGAACATCTTGGCCTTGCTGGGAAAGTGCCGATAGAGCGCAGCCTCCGACACACCGACCTGACGGGCCAGTGCTGCCGTGGTGATCCGGCGGCCGCGGTCCTCCTCGAGCATGTGTGCCAGCGCCTGCAGAATCTGGTCGCGGCGCGTCGGACGTGGATTGGCCTGGGTCATGATGGGGCATTCTTCTCCGGTTGGCGTTGAGCGAAGCCCAGCCGTTTATTGTCGGGATACTGCTGCAGCCGGGCATCGGGGATGCACTCATCCGGCTCTGGTTCAGGCGGTGATGCCGGCGCTGTCCGACGCGTCCTCATCGCGCGTGGGGACCTCCCGGGTATCGGTAATCAGGGTGCCGACCCCGGCATTGGTAAAGATCTCCAGCAGCGTGGCATGGGGCACCCGGCCATCGACGATATGCGCGCTTGCCGCGCCGTTTCTGACCGCTTCCAGCGCACAGCGAATCTTGGGCAGCATGCCGCCATGGATGACGCCGATCTCGATCAGGCGGTCCACCTCGGCGGTGGAGAGGCCGGTAACGATCTCGCCGTGCTCGTTCATCAGTCCGGCCACATTGGTCAGCAGCATCAGCTTTTCGGCGTTCAGGGCCTCGGCAACACGTCCGGCGACCAGATCGGCATTGATGTTGTAGGCGTGTCCCGCCTCGTCAACGCCGATCGGGGCAATCACCGGAATGTAGTCGGCGTGCGAGAGCATCTCGATCAGGTCGGTGGAGATGTACTCGACCTCGCCGACATGACCGATATCGATGATCTCGGGGGCGGTCATCTCCGGCGTCTGGCGGGTGACCTTCAGCTGCCGGGCGCGGATCTGACCGTTGTCCTTGCCGGTCAGGCCGATGGCCTTGCCGCCGGCGCGGTTGATCAGATTGACGATGCTCTTGTTGACCAGCCCGCCGAGTACCATTTCGACCACGTCCATGGTCTGGGCATCGGTGACCCGCATGCCGTCAACGAACCGGGACTCGATCGACAGCCGCTCGAGCAGTTCACCGATCTGCGGCCCGCCGCCATGGACCACGATCGGATTGAGACCGACCTCCTTGAGCAGCACGATGTCGCGGGCAAAGGAGTCGATCAGGGCGTCTTCGGTCATGGCGTTGCCGCCATACTTGACCACCACGGTCTTGCCCGAGAAACGCTGGATGTAGGGCAGCGCCTCGGCAAGGATTTCCACGACCTGGCGGGGATCGCGTTCGGACTGGGTCATCAGGTTCGGGTCCTTGTCATGCAACGGGGCGTCATGAAACACCCCATCTGGCACAGTGTGTCGGCGTTGTCGGCCCGGAGGGCGCGCACGCATTCGGTTCAGAAACCGGGTTCGGTTTCGGGGGCCACCGAGCCGAGCGCCTCGCGGAAGCGGCGCCGGACACGCTCGAGCGCCTCCGGTGTCCTGCCCTCGAAACGGAATACCAGCATGGGTGTGGTGTTGGAGGCACGACACAGCCCCCAGCTGTCGGGGTAGTCGACGCGAATGCCATCCAGCGTGGTCTTGGTGGCGTGATCGCCGAAGTCCGTGTCGCGCGCCAGTCGCCTGACGATATCGAACTTGCTGTCATCCGTCACCCGCACGTTGATCTCGGCCGTGCCGTGATCCTGTGGAAAGCGGGCGAAATAGTCATCGGCACTGCCGCTCTGATGCGCGAGAATCTCCAGCAGTCGGGCAGCGGCGTAAAGCCCGTCATCGAAGCCGTACCAGCGTTCGCCGAAGAAGATGTGCCCGCTCATCTCGCCGGCCAGCTGGGCACCGGTCTCCTTCATGCGCGCCTTGATCAGCGAGTGTCCGGTACGCCACATCTCGGGGATGCCGCCACGTGCCTCGATGATATCGGTCAGGTTGCCGGTGCACTTGATGTCGAAGATGACGCGCGCACCGGGCTGGCGCTCGAGCAGATCCTCGGCAAAGGCCATCAGCAGGCGGTCGGGGTAGATGATCTCGCCGGCCGGTGTGACGACGCCGACGCGATCGCCGTCACCGTCGAAGGCCAGGCCGATATCGGCGCCGGTCTCGCGCACTTTCGCGATCAGGTCTTCGAGGTTTTCGAACTTGCCGGGATCGGGATGATGATTGGGAAAGCGGCCGTCGATCTCGTCGAACAGCGGGATCGTCTCCACGCCCAAGCGTCGGATCAGTTCGGGGCCCAGTTCACCGGTGACCCCGTTGCCGCAGTCGACCACGGCCTTCAGTGGCCGCTCGAGCTGTACATCTCCGAGGATGCGCTCGAGATAGGCCGGGCGGATGTCGTGCGCCCGGTAGCTGCCGCTGCCCGTGCGCAGATCATCCTCACGGATGCGGCGATGGAGATCGGCAATCTCCTCGTTGGCCAGCGTTACACCGTCCAGCACGACCTTGAAGCCGTTGTAGTCCGGCGGATTGTGGCTGCCGGTAATGGCTACCCCGGAGCGGGTCTCCGCAAGCGTTGCCGCGGCAAGGTAGACCACCGGGGTGGGGACCATGCCGAGATCGATGACATCGCAGCCTGCGGCGCGCACCCCGTCGATCAGGGCCGTGGCGAGCCGCGGTCCGGAGAGCCGGCCGTCGCGTCCGATGGCAAGGCCGGATTCGCCCCGGGCCAGCGCGGCGCTGCCGATCGCTCGGCCGATCAGCTGTACGTTCTGCTCGGTCAGCTGCTCATCGACCACCCCGCGAATGTCGTAGGCCCGGAAAATCGAAGCGGCCACCGGAAGCCCGGCAGCGCCCTGCGTTGAACTCATGATGATCACCCCGTGGTGATGAAATGGATGGCCTGCGGTGGTTCAGTGGCGCCCGGAGTGACCGAAGCCGCCGCTGCCGCGCTGCTGGGAGACTTCATCATGGCCGGTGAAGTCTTCCACGATCGCCAGTTCGGCCTGCATCACCGGCACCAGTACATACTGGGCGATACGCTCGTACGGCTCGAGCGTGACCGGTTCGCGGCCACGATTCCAGACCGAGATCATCAGTTCGCCCTGGTAGTCGGCATCAATCAGCCCGACCAGATTGCCCAGCACGATGCCGTGCTTGTGACCCAGCCCGGAGCGGGGCAGGATCAGCCCGGCGTAGGCACGGTCGCGGATGTGTACCGCCAGCCCGGTGCGCACCAGCTCGCAGTCGCCGGGGGCAAGATGCAGCGGCTCATCGAGCAGGGCGCGCAGGTCCATGCCGGCACTGCCGGCAGTGGCATAGTGCGGCAGCGGGTACTCGCGCACTCGCTCATCAAGGATTTTCACTTCCAGTCGTGGACCGGTCATGCCTGCTCCAGTATTCGAGAATTTCCTGAATGGTCTGACTGCTGGGCTAGCGCGGCTGACGTGCGCGATAGCGGTCGTGGGCGTAGCGCAGCAGGGCTTCGGCGAGTGCCCGCTTGTGGCGGGTGGGCAGCACGTGACTGGCCAGTTGCTCCGGGTCTGCATCACTGCGGTGATAGAGCGTCAGGGCGTTGTCCTCGGCGCCGAAGCCCACCCCCGGGGCGGTCACGTCATTGGCGGCGATCATGTCCAGTCCCTTGCGGCGCAGCTTGTCGCCGGCATACTGCGCCAGTTCCCGGGTCTCCGCGGCAAAGCCGAGGGTCCATGGCGGCGACCGGCGGGCGGCGACGGTGGCGATGATATCGGGATTTTCGATCAGGTTCAGCGTCAGTTCGCCATGATCCGACTGTTTCTTGAGCTTGTGGTCACTGATCCGGGCCAGCCGGTAGTCCGCCACGGCAGCACAGCCGATGAACCAGTCGCAGTGCGGGGCCACACGCTCGGCCGCCGCCAGCATGTCCAGTGCACTGATCACGTCGATGCGCTCCACCCCCACCGGTGTTGCCAGCGAGACCGGACCGCTGATCAGGGTCACCCTTGCCCCCAGCGCCACGGCGGCTTCGGCCAGGGCAAAGCCCATCCGCCCGGAGCTGTGGTTGGAGAGATAGCGTACCGGGTCGATGGCCTCCCGGGTCGGGCCGGCGGTAATGGCGACATGCAGGCCGGAGAGCAGCGCCGAGGTGCCCGGGGCGGCCTGCGGATCGGGCGCCGGCGCAGTGTCGTCGTGTGCCGGCGGAGCATCCACCGGGAGTGCCCCCGGCAGGTCGGGGGAGGCATCGAGGGCCTGTTCCAGCTCGGCCACGATCCGCTCGGGTTCGAGCATGCGGCCGCTGCCGACATCGCCACAGGCCTGATCGCCGCTGTCGGGGCCGATGGCATGCCAGCCGAGGGAGGCCAGCCGCTGACTGTTGGCGCGGGTCGCCGGATGATGCCACATCGCCTGGTTCATCGCCGGGGCATAGTGGCAGCGGGCTTCGGTGGCCAGACACAGGGTGGTCAACAGATCATCGGCGTGGCCGTGCGCCAGGCGCGCCATGATGTCGGCCGTGGCCGGCGCAATCAGGATATGCTCGGCCCACTTTGCCAGCTCGATATGTCCCATGCCGGCCTCGGCGGCCGGGTCGAGCAGCGAGGTGCGCACCGCCTCGCCGGTCAGGGCCTGCAGGGTCAGGGGGGTAATGAAGGCCTGCGCACCTTCGGTCATTACCACGCGTACCTCGGCGCCGGCCTTTTTCAGCAGGCGGGCGAGCACGGCGGATTTGTAGGCGGCAATGCCGGCAGTGATGCCCAGCAGGATGCGCCGCCCGGCCAGTCGCGTCATGGAAGGCTCCGGCAGTGGTCAGCGGGGTCAGCTTACCATTCGGCTGACGGGGTTGCGTAGCGCCGCGGCGGGCGGCGCCGGCACGCGTCACTCCTCCAGCCGATAGTGGCGCTCGACGGCAAGCTGCTCATCCAGTTCATAGACCAGCGGCACGCCGGTTGGCAGCTCCAGCCCCGGAATGCCCTCGTCACTGATGCCGTCGAGGTACTTGATCAGGGCGCGCAGGCTGTTGCCATGCGCGGCGATGAGTACGGTGCGGCCGGCCCGCAGATCGGGCGCAATGTGATCGTGCCAGAACGGCATCACGCGCTCGAGGGTCAGCTTGAGATTCTCGCCGGCCGGCAGGATCCGGGGGTCGAGTTCGCGATAACGCGGATCGAAGCGCGGGTGCTGCTCATCGCTTTCATCAAGCAGCGGCGGCAGCACGTCGTAGCTGCGCCGCCAGCGGTGGACCTGGTCCTCACCGTACTTCTCCGCCGTGGCCTTCTTGTCGAGCCCCTGCAGCGCACCATAGTGGCGCTCGTTGAGCCGCCATGACTTGATCTCGTCGACCCAGTCCTGATCGAGTTCGCCCAGCGTATGGTGCAGGGTATGAATGGCGCGCTTGAGCACCGAGGTATAGGCCACGTCGAAGCGATAACCGGCGCGCTGCAGATGGCGCCCGGCGCTGCGTGCTTCCTCGATGCCCTGTTCGGAGAGCGGCACGTCGACCCAGCCGGTAAACAGGTTCTTTGCGTTCCACTCGCTCTGACCGTGTCGCACCATGACCAGATGAGACATGAGTTCCTCCTGCGGGGATGGGTGCAAGCCGCCCGTGGCCGGGCGGCGGGGTTCGTCAGTCGATCCGGATGACCACCTTGCCCAGATGGCGCTGGCTTTCGAGATGCTCGAAGGCAGCCCGGGCCTCGTCGAAGGCGAAGGTGCGATCGATGACCGGCTCGATGCGATGCAGTTCGAGGGTCCGGTTCATGGCCTCGAACATCTCCCTCGAGCCGACATAGATGCCGCGCAGGATGACGCTCCTGCGCATGATCAGGCTGGGGTCGATCTCGCCACCGGTCAGCACGCCGATCAGGTTGACCGCACCGCCGACCCGGCTCGAGGCCAGCGAGCGGGGCAGGGTGCCGGCGCCCCCGACTTCCACTACATGATCGACGCCGCGGCCACCGGTCAGCCGCTGGACCTCCTCCTGCCATTCGGGATGCTGGCGGTAGTTGATGGTGTCATCGGCGCCCAGTTCGCGGGCGCGCTCGAGCTTGTCGTCACTCGAGGAGGTCTGGATGATGCGCGCCCCGGCGGCCCGGGCCAGCTGCAGGGCGAAGATCGACACCCCGCCGGTGCCCAGCAGCAGTACGCTGTCGCCGCTTTTCAGCGGGTGCTGACCGGCGTAGAGGGCGTTCCAGGCGGTGACCGCGGCGCAGGGCAGGGTGGCGCCCTGTTCGAACGAGAAGTGCTCGGGCAGCCGCACCAGGCCGTGGGCGTCAAACACCCGGTATTCGGTCAGGGCGCCGTCGATGGCACCGCCCATCGCCGAGGCGCCGTAGCGGGCATCGACCTCGCCGCCCAGCCAGTCCTGCATGAACAGGCCGGCGACCCGGTCGCCGACCTGCCACTCGCTGACCTCGTCACCGATTTCGACCACTTCGCCGGCCCCGTCGGAGAGCGGTACCCGATTGGCCGCAACGCCGCCGCGGGCGTAGCGCCCCTGGACGATCATCAGGTCGCGATAGTTCAGCGACGCCGCCTTCATTCTGACCAGCACCTGACCGCGCCCCGGCTGCGGAGTGGCGCATTCATCAGGGGTCAGATCGCTGATGGCACCGGTTTTCGGCAGGATATAACGCTTCATGACTCGCTCCGTTTTCGACTGGCGGCCCACAGGCCGCCTGACTGATGACTTACAGCGTAGCTGATGCAGCGGGAGGGATGCGCGAATTCAAGCTGCGGCAATAATCGTCGTTATCTTGTAAAGCATATACCGATGTTGCCGAGGGGAGGAGGATGGGGATCAATCACTGGCCCGAGGGAGAGCGGCCGCGCGAGAAGCTGTTGGGTCTCGGGCCGCAGGCGCTCTCCGATGCCGAACTGCTGGCCATCTTCCTGCGGGTCGGGGTCCGCGGTCGCTCGGCGGTGGATCTGGCCCGCGATCTGCTGGGTGAATTCGGCGGCCTGCGTCAGCTGCTGAGCGCCGATCAGGCGCGCTTCTGTCAGGCACACGGGCTGGGTCAGGCCAAGTATGTCCAGCTGCAGGCCGCGCTGGAACTGTCGCGCCGCCACCTGGAGACCCTGCTCGAGCGCGGCGAAGCGCTCACTTCGCCGGTCGTGGTGCGCCGCTTTCTCTCTGCCCACCTGCGCGATCTCGACCACGAGGTGTTTGCCGCGCTGTTTCTCGATACCCGCCACCGGGTGCTGCGCTTCGAGCGGCTGTTCAGCGGCACGCTCGATGCGGCTTCGGTCTATCCGCGTGAAGTCGCCCGGCGGGCGCTGACGCTGAATGCCGGGGCGGTCATCTTTGCCCACAATCACCCTTCGGGGATGGCCGAGCCGAGCGACGCCGACCGGCGTATTACCGATCGCCTGCGTGAGGCGCTGGGGCTTTTCGAGATCCGGGTGCTGGATCATTTCGTGATCGGGGATGGCGAGATCGTCTCGATGGCCGAGCGGGGCTGGCTGTAGCGTGGCGGCCACCGTGTGCGAAGACGCTTCGGTGCTTGCCCGAAAAGGGGGACTCTGGTATAAAGTACGGCCTTTGAGTTCCCGCGGGCCATGAACAGGGGCAGCTAGGCGGACGCCTGCCACGCTCACCGGTTTGCCCGAGATCATCCCGACACTTTACTACTGCGTCCCGGCATCCGGGGCTCACGGCTGGAGGCTTCCATGTCACAGGTCTGTCAGGTTACCGGCAAGCGTCCGATGACCGGTAACAACGTTTCCCACTCCCAGCGCAGAACGCGGCGTCGTTTCGAGCCCAACCTGCACACGCATCGCTTCTGGGTCGAATCCGAGAAGCGCTTCGTGCGTCTGCAGGTCTCCACCAAGGGGCTGCGCATCATCGACAAGAAGGGTATCGAAGCCGTTCTTGCCGACCTCAAGAAGCGCAACATCCAGGTCTGACGCCGCCACGTTCACGGCCTGCGCCATGAGATGCGCAGGCATACTGTCCACGGGAGAGCATACCCATGCGTGACAAGATCAAGATGGTATCCAGTGCCGGTACCGGTCACTTCTATACCACCAAGAAGAACAAGCGTAATACGCCCGACAAGCTCGAATTCAAGAAATACGATCCGGTGGTTCGCAAGCACGTCGTCTATCGCGAAGCCAAGATCAAGTAACACCGTCACTTCGGGTGATGCGTGTCAGGAAACCCGGCAATTGCCGGGTTTCCTGCGTCTGAAGCACTTCGCGCCGCCGGCGCGGCCAACGGTAGGCCACTCATGCCCGAACTGCCCGAAGTGGAGACCACCCGTCAGGGGATTGCCCCGGCGGTCGAGCACCAGGTGGTCAATGAAGTCATCGTGCGTCAGCCGCAGCTGCGTACCCGGATTCCCGATGACCTGGCCGAACGGCTGGTCGGCGAGCGGATCGGGGGCATCGAGCGCCGGGCGAAATACCTGCTGCTGCCGGTGGCCGGGGGGCATCTGCTCTGGCACCTGGGCATGTCGGGCAGCCTGCGTCTGGCCGCCATCGGCACCCCGCCGGAAAAGCACGATCATGTCGACCTTGCGATGAGCTCCGGCTATCTGCTGCGCTACCATGATCCGCGCCGCTTCGGTGTGCTCGATTTCATTTCCGGCGATCCATGCCGGGATCGCCGGCTGGTCCGGCTGGGGCCGGAACCGCTGTCGACGGCATTCGATGGTGCGCATCTGTTCCGTGCCTCACGCCGACGTCGGGTGGCGGTCAAGTCGCTGATCATGGACAACGCCGTGGTCGTCGGGGTGGGCAACATCTATGCCGCCGAGTCGCTGTTTCTGGCCGGCATTGATCCACGCCGCGAGGCCGGCGGCATCAGCCGCAAGCGCTACGGTCGGCTCGGCGAAGCGATCAAGCAGGTGCTGACTGCAGCGATCAGCCAGGGCGGCACCACGCTGCGCGATTTCGTCAGCGGCAGTGGCAGCCCCGGCTACTTTGCCCAGCAGCTCAATGTCTATGGCCGTGGCGGGCTCCCCTGTCGCGCCTGCGGTGCCGAACTGCGTTCGCTGACGCTGGGTCAGCGGGCGAGCGTCTACTGTCCGGTCTGTCAGAGCTGACGGAGCGCGCAGCGATCTCCCGCCAGACCATCGGCCCGGCCGGTGTACGCTGGTATCATGGACCGATTCACTGACAGCTTGCGGATTTTATCGTGACCCTACGTCTGCGCCTCAAGAAGAATGCCGATCGTCGGCTCAAGGCCGGCCATCTCTGGCTCTACTCCAACGAGATCGATACCGATGCCACCCCGCTCAGGGGCTTCGAGCCGGGTGCCCAGGCCATTGTCGAAGCCGCCAACGGCAAGCCGATGGGGGCAGCCTACGTCAACCCGCACTCGCTGATCTGTGCCCGCATCGTCTCCCGCGATCCCGATATCCGGCTGGATCGCTCGCTGCTGGTCCATCGCCTCAACCAGGCGCTGGGGCTGCGCCAGCGGCTGTTCCGGAAGCCCTTCTATCGGCTGGTGCATGGCGAGGGCGACCTGCTGCCGGGGCTGGTGGTCGATCGGTTCGGTGACGTGCTGGTGGTGCAGCTCAACACCCTGGGCATGGACCGCATGCGCGGTGAGGTCATTGATGCCCTCAACAAGGTGATCGAGCCGCGGGCCATCGTGCTGCGGGGCGATAGCGCCGGGCGCCGGCTGGAGCAGCTGGCTGCCGACGTCGAGGTGGTGCAGGGCACGCTCGACGGGCCTGTGGCACTCGAGGAGAACGGCGTGCACTTTCTCGCGCCGGTGCTGGAGGGGCAGAAGACCGGCTGGTTCTTCGATCACCGGGTTAATCGCGCCTGGCTCAATCCGCTGGTCGAGGGCCGGCGCGTACTCGATGTGTTCAGCTATCTCGGTGGCTGGGGCGTGCAGGCGGCAGCGCACGGTGCCTCCTCGGTGACCTGCATCGACAGCTCGGCGCCGGCGCTGGAAGCGGTCAGCGAGAATGCCGCGCTCAACGGGGTCGGTGACCGGGTCACCACCCGCGAAGGCGATGCCTTCGAGCAGCTCGCGGCCCTCAAGGCAGAGGGGGAGCAGTTCGATGTAGTGGTGGTGGATCCGCCGGCCTTCATCCGCAAGCGCAAGGATATTCCCAACGGCGAACGGGCCTATGCCCGGCTCAACCGCGAGGCGATCCGGCTGCTGGGACGCGACGGACTGCTGGTGTCGGCCTCCTGCTCGATGCATCTGGCCAACGATCGGCTGGTGGATATCGTGCGCGGCGCCGCCCGCCATCAGGACCGTCATGCCCAGCTGATCTTCAACGGTCATCAGGGGCCGGACCATCCGATTCATCCGGCGATTCCCGAAACGGCCTACCTCAAGACCCTGGGTGTGCGCATCTTTCGCGACTGAGGCAGCACCATGGCCGAGCGGGTCCGGATCTTCCAGCACCCCGACAGCCTGCTGGTCGGGCATGTGCGCAATCTGATCGAGCGGGCCGGCATCCCGTGTGAACTCCGCAACTGGATGCTGGCCGGCGGCATGGGCGATCTTGCGCCCATCGACTGCGAACCCGAGCTGTGGGTGGCGCCGCACAATGCCGAGCGCGCCGAGGCCGTCATCGCGCAGTGGCGTCGCGGCGATGCGCTCGCCGAGGGGCTCCCGGACTGGCAGTGCCCGGTATGCGGCGAGGCGCATGAGGGCGTCTTCGATCGCTGCTGGCAGTGCGGTGGCAGTCGTCCCGAGCGGGAGTGACTCCGGCCGGGCGCCGCATGGCGGCGCCCATGCGACCAAGGTCGCATTATGGCGCAGCCGCCTGGCCATCTACCGTGCATGAAGTTTCCTTCAGGCACGGAGAGTGGCGATGAGTCAGGTTTCGGGAAGTGAGGCGCAGGCCCCCACACGCTGGTCGATTGTCGGACCGGGGCTGGTGGTGGCGGCTACCGGGGTCGGCGCGGGTGACCTGCTGGCGGCGCTGGTCGCCGGTCAGCGCTACGGCCTGACCTTCATCTGGGCGATCGCTCTCGGTGTGGTGCTCAAGTTCGCGCTCAACGAGGGGGTGGGACGCTATACCCTGGGAACCGGGCGTACCATCCTGGAAGGCATCCATTCGCTGGGGCGCTGGGCCAGCGGTTATTTCGGCGTCTATACGCTGATCTGGGGCTTCAGCTACGGTGCCGCGGCGACCTCCTCCTGTGCCCTGGCGATGAGCGCCCTGATCCCCGCCATACCGTTCTGGGGGTGGGCGGTACTGCACGGTCTGGCCGGCTGTGTGCTGGTGCTGACCAATACCTATCAGCGCTTCGAGCGGCTGGTGACCGCGCTGGTGGGGCTGATGTTCATCACCGTGGTCGGCTCGGCGCTGCTGGTGCTGCCTCGGCTCGGAGATATCATGGCAACCGGCCTGCCGACGCTGCCGGACGGCTCGCTGCTCTATGCGCTGGGGCTGATCGGCGGTGTCGGCGGCTCGATCACCATGGCCTCCTACGGCTACTGGCTGGTGGCCAAGGGCTGGAAGAGCGACAGCCACATTCGCATCATGCGGCTGGACTGCCTCTCCGCCTATGTCATCACCGGCATCTTCTGTCTGGCGATGCTGGTCATGGGGGCCGCCATCCTCTACGGCACCGACATGACCGTCAGCGGCCAGCAGGGCGTGGTCACCTTTGCCGGTGCCCTCGGCAACCAGCTTCATCCCGTGGTCCGTCTGCTGTTTCTGATCGGTTTCTGGGCGGCTTCCTTTACCTCGGTGCTGGGGGTCTGGAACGGCGTCTCCTGGCTGTGGGCCGATTTCATCCGTCTGATGCGCCAGCGCGATGTGACCCGGGAAGTGCTCAACACCACCGGCGCCTACCGCTTCTACGTGCTGTGGCTGACCTTTCCACCGATGCTGCTGCATCTGCTGGGCAAACCGGTGCTGCTGGTCATCGTCTATGGAGCGCTGGGGGCGATTTTCATGCCCTTCCTGGCCATTGTGCTGATGGTGCTGCTCAATTCCGACCGCATCGAGGCGCCGTTGCGCAGCAGCTGGCGCTCCAACCTGGTACTGACCCTGAGTCTGGTGCTATTCGCGGTGCTGATGGGCAATGAACTGCTCGGCATGGGCTAGCGTCGCACCGGCAGAGATTGCGTGAAGGGTAGGGTTATTTTCTGGTGATCAGGGGTTTTCTGGTATTTGGTTCTGCCTTGTCGGGCTTTTTCCAGACAGAATCGTTATTTTGATCACCCCCGTTTGTTATCGGGACAGCTGTGCTGTAATGCCTGCGAAGCCAACAGGAAGTCGCATTTCAGGAGCCGACCCATGCGCATTGCTGTCCCCGCCGAGATCAAGAACCACGAATATCGCGTTGCCCTGACGCCTGCCGGTGTCCGCGAACTGATCGAACACGGCCATGACGTCATCGTGCAGTGCGGGGCCGGTATCGGTTCCGGTTACGAGGATGCCGCCTATGAAGCCGTGGGCGCCCGGCTCGAAGGCGATGTCGAAACGCTCTGGGCCGGCGCCGAGCTGATCGTCAAGGTCAAGGAGCCGCAGCCGGAGGAGATCGCCCGGCTGACGCCCGAACATACCCTGTTCACCTATCTGCATCTGGCCGCGGATGAACGGCTGACCCGCTCGCTCATGGAGACCGGGGCCACCTCCATCGCCTACGAGACCATCACCGATGAGCGGGGTGGCCTGCCGCTGCTGGCGCCGATGAGCAGCGTGGCCGGGCGGATGGCGGTGCAGGCAGGCGCGCACGCGCTGGAAAAGGCCCAGGGCGGCTCGGGCGTGCTGCTGCCGGGGGTGCCGGGTGTTCCGCCGGCGGCAGTGACGGTAATCGGCGGCGGTGTGGTGGGCGAAAACGCCGCGCGCATGGCGCTCGGTCTGGGCGCCGATGTCACCGTGCTCGATCGCTCGCTGACGCGGCTGGAAGCCCTCGATCATCGCTATCAGGGGCGCCTGCGTACCGTCTACTCCACGGTCGATGCGGTGGAAGCGGCGATACGCAGCTCCGATCTGGTGATCGGTGCGGTACTGATCCTCGGGGCTGCCGCGCCGAAGCTGATTACCCGGCAGATGCTGGCGACCATGAAGCCCGGCAGCGTGCTGGTGGATGTGGCGATCGATCAGGGCGGCTGTTTCGAAACCAGTCGGCCTACCACCCATGCCGAGCCGATCTACACCGTGGATGGCATCGTGCACTACTGCGTGGCCAACATGCCCGGCGCCGTGGCACCGACCTCGACCCAGGCACTGACCAGCGCCACGCTGCCGTATGTGCTGAAACTGGCCGATCAGGGCTGGCGCGAGGCGCTGAAGAACGACGGCCACTTCCAGCACGGTCTCAACACGGCAAGAGGGCAGCTGACCCATCCGGCAGTGGCCGAGGCGTTCGGGCTGCCGTTCGAACCGGTTGCCCGCATGCTCGGGGGCTGAGCGGATTGGCGGTCGCCCGCGCACGGCGCACGCGTTAAGATGAATGCACTCGCAGCGCCCGGCTTCCCGGGCGCTGGCGTCCCGTTTCCCCGGAGCAAGCATTGCGTTCATGACCAGCACTCGAGTACTAACCGGCATCACCACCACCGGCACGCCTCACCTGGGCAATTATGTCGGTGCCATTCGCCCCGCCATTGCCGCCAGTCAGGACCCGAACGTCCAGTCGTACTATTTTCTGGCCGACCTGCACGCCCTGATCAAGTCCAGCGATCCCGCCCGGATGCAGCAGTCGCGACGGGAGATCGCTGCGACCTGGCTGGCGCTGGGGCTGGATACCGACAACGCCGTTTTCTACCGCCAGTCCGACATTCCGGAGATTCCCGAGCTGGCCTGGCTGCTCTCCTGCGTCTGCGCCAAGGGACTGATGAACCGGGCCCATGCCTACAAGGCGGCCGTCGCGGAAAACGAGGAGGGCGGCGTGCCCGATCCCGATCGCGGCATCACCATGGGGCTCTACGGCTATCCGGTACTGATGGCTGCCGACATCCTGATGTTCAACGCCAACCGGGTGCCGGTGGGGCGCGATCAGGTCCAGCACATCGAGATGGCCCGTGACATGGCCGGGCGCTTCAATCATGTCTACCGGGGCGAGTACTTTACCCTGCCCGAAGCGGTGGTGGATGAGCGGGTGCAGGTGCTCAACGGGCTCGACGGTCGCAAGATGTCGAAGAGCTACGACAACACCATTCCGCTGTTCGTCTCCGAGAAGAAGCTGCTCAAGCTGATCCGCAAGATCCGGACCAATTCGCTGGAGCCCGGCGAGCCCAAGGACCCGGACAGCTGCACGCTCTTTCAGATCTATTCGGCGTTTGCCACGGAGCAGGAAAGCAGCGACATGCGCCGGCGCTATGCCGAGGGCATCGGCTGGGGCGAAGCCAAGAACGAGCTGTTCGAGTATCTCAATGCCCAGCTCGCCGAACCGCGCGAGCGTTATCAGGCACTGCTCGAGGACCCGGGACACATCGAGCGGGTACTGCAGCAGGGGGCCGAGCGCGCCCGCGAAGAGACGACCGTGATGCTGGATCGACTGCGCAGTGCCGTTGGCCTGGGGCGGTTTGTCTGAGACGGCCCGCCACCGCTTGCGTCCGACCCCGGGACCCGTCAGCCGGGGCCAGGGGCAGCGGCGGCATGGCCCGGCCGGCATCAGCCGATACTGAACTGCCCCGAGAGGGTGGCGCCCTTCACACAGCGCAGACGGGCGGCGACGAGCCGGCCGGTGAAACGGGCATGCTCGTGGAAGACGGCACTCTCGCCGATGTGTATCTCGCCGTTCAACCGACCATCGGCCACCAGACGGTGGGCCGTGATCAGCGGACCGGCCTCCCCGGGCGCCAGCACGGCCACGCCGTGGCGGGGTAGCCGGATCTCTCCCTCGACCCGGCCGGCCACGGTCAGGGGCTGCTCTGCATGAATACAGCCATGGATACGAACACCGGGCCCGATGTAGCTGCCGGCATGGCCGGTGTCCGCGATCGTGGTGGCCGGTTCGCGCCTGCACGCCTCGGCTGAAGCCGGCAGCGGCGCGCTGTGCTTCGCGGGCCGGGGTGGCGCCGCGGCCCGTGATGCTGCGAGAGGTGCATCCAGTGGCGCTGCGTCATCGGCAGATGCGGCCGGTTCCGGCCGTGCGTCATCCTCGGGCGGTGCCCGCCGGGTACGACGGTAGCCATCGAGCAGGATCAGCAGTATGGCCAGGATGCCCGGCAGCAGCAGCCATTGCAGTGTGTCCATGACATTACCCGTGCTGTGAATCGTGAATCGGTGGTCCGGGACCGGGGAAAGGGTCGCGACGTGTTATCGACCGGAGGCACCCCGTCTTGATCGCCCTGACTGAAGAAGTTCGTTATCGTGCCGATCAGGGGATGAGGTTAACCTCATTCCAATTGAGCAGAAACCGTTCGTACTAAAGTGCGCTTCATGGCGTATAAAAGGGTTTCGAGGCAGCGGAGATCGACATGTTTCACAGGACAAGAAGCAGTGATGAGACGGGTGAGCACCCTGCCGCGGCGGATAGCGCGGAGACGGAGGTCGCGGCTGGCACCTCCTCGTCCACGGCCCGCATCGGCAAGCGTTCGCTGATCGGCTCGGCGACCCGGATCACCGGAGATGTCGCCGGGGAAGAGGACCTGCACGTCGAAGGCGAGATTACCGGCAGTGTCACGTTCAGCCGGCATGCCGTCGGTGTCGGGGTCAGCGGCGTGATCGAGGGGGATGTCGTGGCGCAGTCGCTGACGGTGGCCGGCCGTGTCGAGGGGCGGCTGATAGCCTCCGAAAGCATCCGGGTGGTCGCCGGCGCACGCGTCAACGGTGAGCTGCACTCGCCCGGGCTGGTCATCGAGGAGGGGGCGGAATTTCAGGGGACGGTCGACATGAATCCGGCCAATCCCCTGCTGAAGACGTTCTTCGACACGCTGTCCGTGGCCGGTGACGCCACCGGTAGCCGAGCGACCGCCTCGGTCCGGCAATTGCAGCCGGTGACGCCGCTGGACGACGAGCAGGATACCGGCGACGACAGCGGGTCCTCTGCCACGCCTCCGTGAGCCTGCCCCGTCGCCGGCCTTGCCATCGGACGTGATTCAGGGCGCCCGTGGGCGCCCTGTGCCGTGGGAGGGCGAGCTGCCCGCCGGTGCTCAGCCGTGCAGGGCGTCACGCACGCCGGGCGCATATTCGGCGCCGTGCGGCACGGTAATGGAGGAGGGCTGCAGGGCCTCGCCGATCGGCTCGAAGCGGCCGCTCAGCGCCTCGGCCAGAAAGGCCTCGGTGACGGCGTTGAAGGCGATGTTGTTGACCGGCCGGGCAAAGCCGTGCCCCTCGTCGGGGAAGAGCACATAGGTCACCGGGATGCCGTTGTGCTTCATGGCCTCGACGATCTGGTCGCTCTCCGCCTGCCTGACCCGGGGGTCGTTGGCACCCTGGCCGATCAGTAGCGGCCTGGTGATCCGGTCGGCATGGGTCAGGGGCGAGCGCTCCTTCAGCCAGGCCGCGCCGGCCTGAGTGTTCGGGTCGGCCATGCGCCGGTACATCTGCCGCTTGCCGGCCTCCCAGTAGGGCGGAATGGTGGAGAGCAGGGTCTCCAGATTGGAGGGGCCGACGATATCCACCCCGCAGGCAAAGCGCTCCGGGGTAAAGGTCAGGCCGACCAGGGTGGCATAACCGCCGTAGGAGCCGCCCATGATGGCCACCCGATCGGAGTCGGCCACGCCGGCGCTGATGGCCCAGTCGACGGCATCGAGCAGATCATCATGCATGGCCCCCGCCCATTCGCCGTCGCCGGCGCCGGTGAAGGCCTTGCTGAAGCCGGTGGAGCCGCGGTAATTCACCGACAGCACGGCGTAGCCGCGGTTGGCCAGCCACTGGTGGTAGCCGTTGCTGCCATAGCTGTCGCGCGCCCAGGGGCCGCCGTGGACCAGCAGTACCATCGGCAGCGGTGCTGCCGGACGGTGAAAGCCATCGGCGTCGCTGCCGTGGGGAAGGGTGAGGTAGGAGACCAGCGTGCGGCCGTCCCGGGCACTGAGCTCCAGCGGCGTCATGCCGGCCAGCGGCGCATCCGCGAGTTCGGGGCGGCTGACGTAGAGCGAGCTCAGGGTGCGCTGCTCGCGATCGTAGAGCCAGGTTTCGGCAGGCGCGGTCACCGGGTCGTTGACCACCGTCCAGCGACGATCGTCATCGGTACGTGAGGTGATGGCGATATCCCCCTTGAGCTGCTCATCGAGGAATGCAAGATCGGCAGCCAGGGTGTCGTCGAGTGCGGTCCATTCGGTGCGCAGGTAGTCCACCGCCCAGGCCTGTACCTCGTCGCTGCGCGGGTCGAGCAGGATATCGGTAATATCGGCCTTCGGCGAATGGCCGAGCAGACGCAGCTCCCCGCTGGCCCAGTCCTGGGCGGTCAGCGCCGCGGTATCGCGCCCACGGCTGTCGATCCAGTAGACGGTGCTGCCATCCCGGGTGAAACCGACCGGACCGGTATTGGCGCTGTCCTCGAAGCCGATGGTGGCGAAGGGTTCGCGCTCGATGCCCTGCTCGGTAATCCGGAAGAACGCCTCGCCGCCGTCCTCGAGGGGCTGGGCGGCCAGCCGCAGTTCGAGATGTTCATCGGCGAGAAAGCCGGCGTAGCCCTCGTTTTCCAGTATCAGGGTGAGCTCGCCGCTGGCCAGCTCGAGACTGTAGACATCATGCCAGCGCGGATCACGATGATTGATGCCGACCAGGATGCGATCGCGTATCTCCCGGCTGACGCCGATGATCTGTACCCGGGTGTCCTCGAAGGGGGTCAGGGTGCGCTGCTCGCCGCTTTCGATATCCACGCTGAACAGTCTGAAATTCTCGTCACCGCCGCTGTCGTTGACGTAGAGCAGTGCCCGGCTGTCGGGACTCCAGAAGTAGCTGCGGATCGGGCGCACCTGCTCGGCCGTCAGCGCACGGCCCTGATCGGGGGCATCGATGGGGGCGACCCAGAGATTGAGCACTTCGTCCCTGGGGGCTATCCAGGCCAGCCAGCGGCCATCGGGGCTGAGCCGACCCTGGGCGCGACGGGGGTTGCCGAACAGCCGCTCGCGCTCGATCAGCGGTACTGCTTCACCGCTGCCCGCAGCCGCACCACCTGCCGCAGTGTCGGCGCTCATGACAGGACCGACCGGGTGAATCATCCGACGCATGACATGCCACTCCCGATTCAGAAAATGAACGATTGCTGTGGTCAATGTGTGGGCGGCCGGCAGGAATCGCAAGCGCCGTAGGCTGCTTCAATCACTGGCGTTGAAAGGCTTGATTTGGGCCGGGAGAAGCTGCCGGTCTAGAATCAGGGGTAATACTTGGCCCATTTCTTGAATCGGGAGGTTCTGATGGCAGGACCCACACTGGTATCATCCAGGCGCGATGACCAGGCGCTGCCGCGCAGCTCGCTGATTGCCGGCATCGTGGCGGCCGCCGTGCTGGTGCTCGGCACGCTGGTGCTCGCCGGTACCATTTCGCCGGCCCAGGGGGCGTTGCTGCTCGTCGGGGGCGCACTGGGTGCGGTGCTCTATCACGCTGCCTTCGGTTTCACCTCGGCCTGGCGGGTGTTCATCATCGATCGTCGCGGACGCGGTCTGCGGGCGCAGATGGTGCTGCTGGCGGTGGCCGTGGTGCTGTTCTTTCCCCCGCTGGCGACCGGCACCCTGTTCGGCCACCCGGTACACGGTTTCGTGTCGCCGATCGGGCTGTCGGTCGTGGCCGGTGCCTTCATGTTCGGCCTGGGCATGCAACTGGGAGGCGGCTGTGCCTCGGGCACGCTGTTCACCGCCGGTGGCGGCAACGCCCGCATGATGATCACGCTGGTCTTTTTCATCATCGGCTCGCTGCTCGCCACGATCCACTTCGACTGGTGGACCTCGCTGCCGGCCCTTCAGCCGGTCTCGCTGGCGACCCGCCTGGGGTCCAGCGGCGGCATCATGCTCAGCCTGCTGCTGTTCGGCGCCATCGCGGCAGTCACCGTCTGGTTCGAGAAGCGGCGTCACGGCACGCTCGAACGGGCTGCAGCACCGCGTCAGCAGCACGGTTCGCGCTGGCTGCGCGGCCCCTGGCCGCTGCTGTTCGGGGCGGTCGCGCTGGCGGTGCTGAACTTCGTCACGCTGGCAATTGCCGGGCGCCCGTGGGGCATCACCTCGGCCTTTGCGCTGTGGGGTGCGAAGCTCACCCAGCTGTTCGGCATCGACCCCGGGCAGTGGGCGTACTGGCAGCAGCCGGGCAATGCCCGGGCGCTCTCGGAAAGCATCTGGCATGACGTCACCACGGTGATGGATGTCGGTGTCATCGCCGGTGCCATGCTGGCCGCGGCACTGGCCGGGCGCTTTGCGCCCAGGTTCGACATCCCGCTGCGTTCGCTGGTGGCGGCGGCCATCGGCGGCATTCTGCTCGGCTACGGCGCGCGTATCGCCTTCGGCTGCAACATCGGCGCCTACTTCGGTGGTATCGCCTCCGGCAGCCTGCACGGCTGGCTGTGGCTGGTGTGTGCCTTTGCCGGCAACATGCTGGGGGTGAAGCTGCGACCGTTCTTCTTCCGGCAGCCGAAAAGGCCCGTGGTCAGCGGGGTCTGAAGCGCCAGCAGGCAAACGGATGCACAGGCCTGCCCGCCCGGGCAGGCTTTTTTCATGCCTCCATCAGTTTTCGAACAGGCGTTGATAACCTTCTTGGGGTAGACTGCATGGTTAGCAGACTCACTATCAGGTCAGACCATGAATCACCCTTCTTCCGTAACGGATACCGATCTCCGCTCGGCACCGCTTGCCATCCTCGGCCGCTATTTCGTCTATCTGTGCGCTCTGGCACTGCTGTGCCAGATGCAGTACTGGAGTGTTCTGGCGAATCCCGGCACCCGCTTTTCCGAACTCTCCTTCGTGGAGCTGGCCCAGAGTGGCCTGTTGCTCGTCAGTCTGATCCTGCTCTGGCGTACCCGACAACTGGGCACATGGCCTGCCGGTACGGCGCTGATGTTCGGCTGGCTGCTGGCTTCCCTGATCCGTGAACAGGACTTCCAGCTTGATCGTCTCTTCGATGGCCTGTGGCAGTGGCTGGTAGCCGTGGTGGCGATCGCTACCGTGCGTCATCTCTGGCGTCAGCGCGAGCAGATCGCCGAGGAGTGTCGCAGCTTTTTCGCCTGGTCCGGTTTCGGACTGTTCATGGGGGGCTTCATGGCCACCTATGTCTTCTCCCGCCTGATGGGACGCAGTGCGCTGTGGGAGGCCGTACTGGGCGAGGCGTATCAGTATCGTATCAAGAGTGGGGTCGAGGAGACCCTGGAGCTGCTGGGCTACGCGCTGATGTTCGCGGCCTGTGTCGAACTCTGGCTGCTGGCACGCCGGCGCTTCAAGCGCATGGGCCGGCACTGAAGCGACGCAGTGGTACCAGGTGAGTGATGGCATGAAAAAGGGCGCCCCACGGGGCGCCCTTTCGCTGTGCTGTGCACCGCAACCGCGAACGCGGCTCAGTTGAGCATGCTGCGCAGCACGTAGTGCAGGATGCCGCCGTGGCGGTAGTACTCCAGCTCGTTGGCGGTATCGATCCGGCAGAGGGCGTCGATTTCCTTCGTATTGCCATCCTCGAAGGTGATCGAGACCTTCACGCTGGCGCTCGGCTTCAGATCACCCAGTCCGCTGATGCTGATGGTCTCGTTGCCGGTCATGCCCAGCGAGTTGCGATCCTCGCCCTCGGGGAACTGCAGCGGCAGCACGCCCATGCCGATCAGGTTGGAGCGGTGAATGCGCTCGTAGGACTCGGCGATGACGGCGCGCACGCCCAGCAGGCGCGTGCCCTTGGCGGCCCAGTCACGCGACGAGCCGGTGCCGTACTCCTTGCCGGCGATCACCACCAGGGGCGTGCTCTGCTCGGCGTACTTCATGGCGGCATCGTAGATCGCCATCTGTTCGCCGGAGGGCACGTGGCGGGTAAAGCCCCCCTCGACGCCATCGAGCATCTCGTTGCGGATGCGCACGTTGGCGAAGGTGCCGCGCATCATCACTTCGTGGTTGCCGCGCCGTGAGCCGTAGGAGTTGAAATCCTTGACCGCCACGCCGTGCTCCTGCAGGTAACGGCCTGCCGGACTGTCCGGCTTGATCGCGCCGGCCGGGGAGATGTGGTCGGTGGTCACCGAGTCGCCGAGCTTGGCCAGCACCCGGGCATCATGCACATCCTCGATGGGCTCGGGCTCGCGGCTCATGCCTTCGAAGAAGGGCGGATGCTGGATGTAGGTGGAGTCCTTCGACCACTCGTAGACTTCGCTCGGAGTGACGTCGATCGACTGCCAGGTCTCGTCGCCGTTGAAGACCTCGGCATACTCCTTGCGATACATGTCGGTCCGCACGCGCTCGACCGCCTCGGCGATCTCGCGCTGGCTCGGCCAGATGTCCCTGAGGTAGACATCGTTGCCGCTGGCATCCTGACCCAGCGGTTCCTGGCTGAGGTCGATGCGGGCGTTACCGGCCAGTGCATAGGCGACCACCAGGGGCGGCGACGCCAGCCAGTTGGTCTTGACCAGCGGATGGATGCGGCCTTCGAAGTTGCGGTTGCCCGACAGGACCGAGGCCACGGTCAGGTTCTCGTCCTGGATGACCTGGTCGATCGGCTCGGGCAGCGGCCCGGAGTTGCCGATGCAGGTGGTGCAGCCGTAACCGACCAGATTGAAGCCGAGCTCATCGAGCGGCTGCTGGAAGCCGGCCGTGGCCAGGTAGTCGGTAACCACCTTGGAGCCCGGGGCGAGCGAGGTCTTGACCCAGGGCTTGGTCATGAGTCCCTTGTCGACCGCCTTCTTCGCCAGCAGGCCGGCGGCCATCAGCACGCTCGGGTTGGAGGTGTTGGTGCAGGAGGTGATGGCCGCGATGACCACGGCGCCGTTGTCGAGGCGGAACTTCTCGCCGTTGAGCTCGACGTTGGGGTTCTCGCGGAAGCTGTTGGCGACATAGGGGGCGGTGGTGCCACCCTCATCCTTCCAGCGGCCATCCTCGGTGTTCGGCACGTTGCCGGCCTGCTCGGCGAGCAGCTTCTCGAAGGTCGCCTTCATGTCGGTGAGGGCGACCCGATCCTGCGGACGCTTGGGACCGGCAAGACTGGCCTCGACCTCGTCCATGTCGAGATAGAGGGTGTCGGAGAAGATCGGCTCGTGGCCGGGCTCGCGCCACAGCCCCTGCTCCTGGGCATACCCCTTCACCAGATCGATCTGCTGCTGGGAGCGACCGGTGAGCTTCATGTAGGTCAGGGTTTCGTCATCGAGCGGGAAGAAACCGCAGGTGGCACCGTATTCGGGGGCCATGTTGGCAATGGTGGCGCGATCGGCCAGCGGCAGGTCCTTGAGACCGTCGCCGTAGAATTCGACGAACTTGCCGACCACGCCACGCTGACGCAGCATCTGGGTGACGGTCAGCACCAGGTCGGTGGCGGTGATGCCTTCCCGCAGCTTGCCTTCCAGCTTGAAGCCGACCACTTCGGGAATCAGCATCGAGACCGGCTGGCCCAGCATGGCGGCTTCCGCCTCGATGCCGCCGACGCCCCAGCCGAGCACCCCCAGACCGTTGATCATGGTGGTGTGGGAGTCGGTGCCCACCAGGGTGTCGGGGAAGGCATAGGTCCGGCCGTTCTCTTCCTTGGTCCAGACGGCCTGACCGAGATACTCCAGGTTGACCTGGTGGCAGATACCGGTGCCCGGCGGCACCACGCTGAAGTTGTCGAATGCCTGCTGACCCCAGCGCAGGAATTTGTAGCGCTCGCGGTTGCGCTCCATCTCGATCTTGACGTTGTCCTCGAAGGACTTCGGATCGCCGTAGTGATCGACCATGACCGAGTGGTCGATGACCAGATCGACGGGGGATAGCGGGTTGATGCGCGAGGGCTTCTCGCCGAGGCTGGCCACGGCGTCACGCATGGCGGCCAGGTCGACCACGCCGGGGACGCCGGTGAAGTCCTGCATCAGAACGCGTGCCGGGCGGTAGCCGATCTCACGGCTGGAGCGTCCTTCCTGCTGCCAGTCGACCAGCGCCTGGATATCCTCGGCGGTGGCCGTCTCGCCATCCTGGAAGCGCAGCTGGTTTTCCAGCAGCACCTTCAGGGTGAAGGGCAGTCGGCTGATGTCCCCGAACTGTTGTGCCGCTTTCGACAGGCTGTAGTAGTGATACGTCCTGTCACCGACGGTCAGTTCGGAGAGTGTGTTCTGGGCATCTTCAGTGCTCATGCACCTGCTCCTCTCTTCATGGGGCTGCGATCATCGGAGTGCACGCCGTCACTCCGGATCGCTGCCCGCCAGTCATGGGTCCACGGGTCATGAAACGACGCCGGCTGCTGCAGTCGCAACGCTCTGGGAGCGCGCTTGCATGACCGCTGCGTCGGGCCATGAACGACACGGCCGCTCACGGCCGGAGCGTGCCTGCATCGCCTGCCGGATTGTCGACACGAAATCGGCTCGCATCGACAGCGCAAATGGTATCAGGTTGAAAGCATAATGCGATGACCTCATTCGAATAACAGGTGTATTTCGTGTATTGCGACGAAGGTCGGGGAGAGTGGTCATGTAGGAACTGATTCCACGCGAGGTGAACTGCCCGTGGTGCGGTGCCGATTTCGAAATGATGATCGATCCGGGCGAGGGGAGTCATGAAAGCGTGCATGACTGTTACTGGTGCTGCGCCCCGATTGTTGTCAATGTCGTGCTCTCCGAGATCGACGGAACACCCGAGGTCAGGCTCTCGCGCGAGGATGGCAGCGATGAATAGCCCGGTTGCCGCTACATCAACGCCATTGATGGCCTCCATTGATCGGCATGGCTGGGCGATCGTGGCGGCAACCGTTAAGCTGTGCGCCAGTATCATGCCGGCCCGCCCCGGGCGGAATGCCGGTGACGACGATTCCGATTCAAGCAAGCGAGGATTCCATGAGCGAGACGCAGCATCACGGCCTGATCATTCTCGGTTCCGGCCCGGCCGGCTACTCTGCTGCGGTCTACGCCGCACGCGCCAATCTCAAGCCGCTGCTGATTACCGGCATGGAGATGGGCGGTCAGCTGACCACCACCACGGATGTCGACAACTGGCCGGGCGATGACAGTGGCGTGCAGGGCCCCGAGTTGATGGAGCGCATGCGTCGTCATGCCGAACGCTTCGATACCGAGATCCAGCTCGATCACATCGAAGAGGTCGAACTCGGCCAGCGCCCCTATGTGCTCAGGGGCAGCAGCGGCACCTACAGCTGCGATTCGCTGATCATCGCCACCGGTGCCAGTGCCCTCTATCTGGGGCTGGAGTCGGAGGAGCGCTTCAAGGGGCAGGGGGTCTCGGCCTGTGCCACCTGCGACGGCTTCTTCTATCGCAACAAGGAGGTCGTGGTGGTCGGCGGCGGCAATACCGCCGTCGAGGAAGCGCTCTATCTTTCCAACATCGCCTCGAAGGTAACCCTGGTGCATCGGCGCGACAGCCTGCGCGCCGAGAAGATCATGCAGCAGAAACTGTTCGATCGGGTCGACAACGGCAGTATCGAGCTGGCCTGGAACAGCGTGGTCGAGGAGGTGCTCGGCGATGACTCCGGGGTCACCGGGGTGCGGCTGAAGTCCACCGAGGACGGTTCGACGCGGGAGCTGATGGCGCCGGGGCTGTTCGTCGCCATCGGTCACAAGCCCAATACCGATCTGTTCCAGGGGCAGCTGGAGATGCGCGACGGCTATATCGTGGTGAAGTCCGGGCTTGACGGCAACGCGACCGCCACCAGCCTGCCGGGCGTGTTTGCCGCCGGCGACGTGGCCGATCATGTCTACCGTCAGGCGATCACCTCGGCCGGCAGTGGCTGCATGGCGGCACTCGATGCCGAGCGTTTTCTCGACGATCTCGACCCCTCGGTGCCGCACTCGGCCTGGTAGAAACCGGGTCGACAGCAGTGATGATGGCGGGGCGTTTCGAACGCGCCGCCATCGCCGTGGCGTCCGGACGGGCTCAGTAGTGGGGCGGGCGCTCGTCGTGCTCCGGGGCGCCGCCCTGATCGTGCTGCAGCTCGTCCAGTGCACTGCGCTGCTCGCGCAGTCGGGTCTGCATCAGGTTGCACAGGCGCTCGACCCGATCGAGCGTGGCGGCCTGACGATTGAGCGTCTCGTCGAGGCGCTCCAGCCAGTCCTCCTGCCAGGCCAGTCGGCTTTCCAGATCCTCCAGACGTGTCAGGGTCGCTTCAAGCGACCCCTCGGCGTGCATGTTAGAATCATCCGGTTGCGGGGGCGTATTCATCGACGGTTCCTCCGTGCAGTCTGTTGCGTCCCGTTCGCTCCGGTTCGAGGGAGCGGGTAGCGCCGGGACATCATCGACCCCGCTCGGGGTCTGGATACTTCAATAATCCGATAAGAGTCAGAGTCTGCTATCCATGAGTGCCAAAACACTGTTGCGCTGTACACTGATCAGTCTGTTGCTTGCGCTGCCGACACCGCTGCTGACGGCTTTCCTCATCATGCTCAGCGGCGATCGCTTTGCCGGCGTGTTCGGCGATACCGTGGCCGCTGGTGGTTATGTCATGGCCTATATCCTGGCGGCGCTGGCGGCGTTCATCATGCTGGAGATTGCTACCCTGGCGGTGCATGTGCTGACCCCGAAGCTGGCCAATATTGCCGAGGTGGAGAACGATGACCGCGAGATCGGCGTGGTCAAGTGGTTCAATGTCAACAAGGGGTACGGTTTCATCACGCGGGATGGGGGCGAGGATGTCTTCGTCCATTTCCGGGCCATCCGCGGCAAGGGGCACCGCACCCTGGCGGAAGGGCAGCGCGTGCGTTACCACGCAGTGCAGAACGAGCGCGGGCTGCAGGCCGAGGACGTGACCGTCATTACCTGACGCGCCACCGGCCACCCCCTTCCCCCCTCGCACCCCGCCATTGTGCGGGGCGCCTGCATGACGGCCGCCGGTTACTGACCGGAGTCGGGCCAGTCGATCACCTGCTCCTCGCCGTCGGCACTGATCTGCAGGAAGCGATCGGGATCGTCACCCGGCTGCCAGCTGCCCAGCGAGCAGCGTACCTCGCAGTTCAGGGCCTGACTGGCCTGACGGGCGCAGTCGACGTCCCGGGGCCAGGGCGTGGCGTCGCTGTCGAACCACAGGCTGGAAAAGTCTTCGGTGGCGTTCTCGATCAGCAGTACCGGGATCGTCGCGCCGTTGCCGGCCACATGGCAGCGCCAGCGGTTGCGGCCCGCCGGGCGGAACTCGGCCGGGCCGTCGAGGGCCTCGCTCAGCCAGCCGGCAATGGTGCCGACATCATGGCACTGCAGATAGATTTCGATGTCCGGATAGCGCTCCATGATTACCCCAGCAGGCGTTGCATGATGGCTTCGTATGCCTGGCTCAGCGTATCGAGATCGCCTGCCCGTACCCGCTCGTTCACCTTGTGAATGGTGGCATTGCAGGGGCCGAGCTCGATCACCTGGGCACCCAGACCGGCGGCGATGAAGCGTCCGTCGGAAGTGCCGCCGGCAGTGGAGAGCTGCGGCCGCCGTCCGGTGACCGCTTCGAGCGACGTGATGACGGCGTCCAGCAGCCGGCCTTCCCGGGTCAGGAAGGGCTCGCCGAACAGGGTCCAGTCGAGGCTGTACTCCAGCCCCCGGGCGTCCAGGATCTCCCGGGTGCGCTGCTGGAGCGTCTCGGCAGTGACTTCGGTGGAAAAGCGGAAGTTGAACACGACCTCCAGCTCACCGGGCACCACGTTGGTGGCACCGGTGCCGGCATGGATGTTGGAGATCTGGAAGCTGGTGGCCGGGAAGTGATCGTTGCCGGCATCCCACTGCTCGGCAGCCAGCGCGGCCAGCGCCGGCGCGGCCTGGTGAATCGGATTGCGCGTGGTGTGCGGGTAGGCCACGTGGCCCTGCACGCCATGCACGGTCAGTCGTGCCCCGAGCGAGCCGCGACGGCCGTTCTTGACGACATCGCCGGGCAGGTCGTTCGATGAGGGCTCGCCGACGATACACCACTGCGCCCGTTCGCCGCGCTGGCGCAGCTGTTCGACCACGGCGCGGGTGCCATCGACCGCCGGCCCTTCCTCGTCACTGGTGATCAGCAATGCCAGCCGGCCATGATGTGTCGGGTGGGCGGTCACGAAACGTTCCACCGCGGTTACCATCGCCGCCAGACTGCCCTTCATGTCGGCGGCGCCGCGTCCGCAGAGTTCGCCCGCGTCATTGAGGGTCGGCTCGAAGGGCGGGAACTCCCACTGCTGCTCGGGTCCGGTGGGGACCACATCGGTATGGCCGGCCAGCACCAGGGTGTCGCCCTCGCCGCGCGTCGCCCAGAGGTTGGTGACCTCACCCTGATGAAGGGTTTCGAGCCTGAAGCCAAGCCGTTCGAGACGTTCGCCCAGCAGTGTCTGGCAGCCGGCATCAGCCGGCGTCAGCGAACGGCGCGACAGCAGGTCGATCGCCAGCGCAAGGGTGTCACTAGGGGCTGGGGTCATGAAGCATCCGCCTGTCGGGCGGGTACCGTTCACGAAGGCGCGGTACCCGCCGGGTCAGTTTCGTGGGTCAGTTGTGGGCGTGCAGGGCATCATTGAGCGCGACGGCGCTTCGGTTGGTGCGGCACTCGAGCCGGCCCGTCACCGAGTGGCGGATGAACAGCAGATCATCCTGACCGGCCAGTTCACGGGCCGCCACGGTGCGCACTTCCTGACCCTGGTCATCCAGCACGGCTACCTTTGCGCTGGCGGTAAGGTAAAGCCCGGCCTCGATGGTGCAGCGGTCGCCGAGCGGAATTCCCAGTCCGGCATTGGCCCCGATCAGGCAGTTGCGGCCGGTGCGGATGACAATGTTGCCACCGCCGGAGAGGGTACCCATGGTCGAGGCGCCGCCGCCCAGGTCGGAGCCGCTGCCGAGCATGACGCCGGCCGAGATGCGGCCTTCGACCATGCCGGGGCCTTCGGTGCCGGCGTTGAAGTTGCAGAACCCCTCGTGCATCACCGTGGTGCCTTCGCCCAGATACGCCCCCAGGCGAACGCGGGCGGTATCGGCGATGCGCACGCCGGAAGGCAGCACGTAGTCGGTCATCTTCGGGAACTTGTCGACACTGTCGACCGACAGCGGTCGGCCGGCAAGGCGGGCCTTGAGCCGGCGGGTGTCGAGCTCTTCGACATCGATCGGTCCTTCGCTGGTCCAGGCGATGTTCTTCAGCAGCGCGAACATGCCGCCCAGCTCGATGCCGTGGGGCCGGACCAGCCGATGGGAGAGCAGGTGCAGCTTGAGATAGACCTCGGGTACGCTCTCGGGAGCGCGGTCCTCGTCGAGGAAGACGGCGACCAGCGGCCGCTGGCTGTCGGTCATGGCGCGGGCGATCCCGGCCTGGTGTTCGTCACCGGCGGCGTCCAGCGCCTCGGCCAGTGAGGTACAGTGCTCGGGCAGGAAGCTGACCACGGCATTGCCCTCGGGGGCGGACAGCGCATGACGGGCGGCTTCGGTCAGCTCGGGGGCAGGCTGGTGAAGGGGGGCCGGATAATGGACATCCAGCCACTCGCCGCGGCTGTTCTGATGGCCGATGCCCAGTGCAAAACTCAGCATGTGGTGTGCTCCTGCAGTGATACGGTCGGAGAGGCGGAAGACATGTCAGCGGTGGTTCATTGATCGATCAGGCTGCGCCAGCCATCCGGGTCGTGGCCGACGATCAGGGTAGTGCCATCATCCACCACCGGGCGCTTGATCAGCGTCGGCCGGCTTTTCATCAGCGCCCTGGCACTCTCTTCATCCAGGTCGCTGCGCTCCTCCTCCTCGAGATCGCGCCAGGTGTGGCTGCGACGATTGAGCAGGGTGCGCCAGTCGGCGCCTTCCAGCAGGCGATCCAGCAGGGCATCATCGAGGCCGTGCTCGGTACTTCGCTGCTTCAGATCGATGAAATCGATCGTGAAACCGGCCGCTTCCAGCGCGCGCTGCGCTCGTCGACAGCTGTCGCAGTTGTGCAGACCGTAGAGTGTCAGCATCGCTCAATCCGGTGGTATGGGCTTGAAATGGACAAGGGGGCGATTATAGGCGGGTTGGGCTGGCCGGCTCAAACGCCGCTGCCGGAGTTCGACTGCCGGGTGACACCGGCCTGGGCATTGAGTACTTCGCACAGCCGAACATGCAGCTGCTGCTGTCGCGCCGGATCGGTCAGCGGCTGGCCTGTGGTATCGGTAATGAAGAACACGTCCTCGACCCGTTCACCGAGGGTGGCGATCTTGGCGGCGGTCAGCGAGACGCCGCACTCCATGAAGATCCGGCCGACGCGGGCCAGCAGGCCGGCGCGGTCGGCCGCGATGAGCTCCAGCATGGTACGGGCGTTGGTATCGTCCTGCTCGATGGTGACCCGGGTCGGCACCCGGAAGTGCTTGAGCTGGCGCGGCGTATGCCGCGAGACGATGCGCGGGTAGTCATCGGGGTCGTCGAGTTCCTCGACCAGGTGGTGATGAATGGCTGCCAGCTGGCCGCGATCGCGAATCGGTGCGCCTTCCTCGTCGAGCACGATGAAGGTGTTCAGGGTCCAGTGGTTGCTGGAAGTGGCGATGCGGGCGTCGTGAATCGACAGCCCGAGCTGCTCCATGGCAGCGGCCGTGGCGGCAAACAGGTTGTTGACCGAGCGGGTATGAATGAACACCTTGGTGCCGCCGTCGGTCATGTCATCGGTGGGCGCGCTGATCAGCACCAGCGGCGTGATGTTGTCCCCGGCGCTGAGGATGCCCTGGGTGTGCCAGGCAATCTCGCTGGCGCTGTAGTAGAGGAAATAGTCGTCGCCCAGGGTCTGCCACAGGGCCTCGACCGCCTGCGGGTCATTGCCCATGCCGATCAGCAGGGCGCGGGCCTCGTCCCGGGTCTCCTCGATCCACATGCCGCGATCGGGCGGGTTTTCCAGTCCCCGGCGCAGCATGCGTCGGGTTTCGCCGTGCAGCTGACGCAGCAGGGCGGCCCGCCAGCCGTTCCAGAGCGAGGCGTTGGTGGCGTTGATGTCGGCCACGGTCAGCACATAGAGATAGTCCAGGTGCAGCTCGTCATGCATCGTGGCGGCGAATTCGCGGATCACGTCGGGATCGGCGATATCGCGCTTCTGTGCGGTAGTGGACATCAGCAGATGATGCTCGATCAGCCAGCACACCAGATGGGTGTCGCGGCGTGACAGCCCGTGCTGCTCGCAGAAGAGTTGTGCCTCCTCGGCGCCGATCAGCGAGTGGTCGCCGCCGCGGCCCTTGCCGATGTCATGCAGCAGCCCGGCAATCCACAGTACTTCCAGCCGGGGCAGCTGATGGATGAGCTGGGCACAGAGCGGATAGTGCTCCTCGCCATCGGTGCTGCGAAACTGCTGGATCACGCTGAGCAGGCGCAGGGTATGGGCATCGACGGTGTAGACATGAAAGAGGTCGTGCTGCATCAGGCCGATGATGCGGCCGAAGCTGGGCAGATACTTGCCCAGCACGCCGTAGCGCGCCATCAGCCCCAGCTGGCGGGGCACATTGCCGCCGGAGCGCAACAGCTCCATGAACAGGCTGCGATGGCGCAGGTCGCCGCGAAAGGCGTCGTCGATCAGATGGCGGTGATCGCGAATGGCCCGGATGGTTTCGGCCCGCACGCCCTCGATCCCGGGGTGCTGCGCCATCAGCAGAAAGATTTCCAGCAGGGCGGCAGGGCGGCGCTTGAAGACCGCCGGATGGCGGATGCGGATGTCGCCGCCGATGACCTCGAAGCGGCGATTGAGAACCTGCACGGTGCCCTGCTGATGCCCCCGCTGGAGGATGGCCTCCTCGAAGTGCTGCAGCAGCATGTCATTGAGCTCGGACAGCGCCGTGACAATACGGTAGTACCGGCGCATGAACTGTTCCACGGCCAGCCGCTCGGGCGTGTCGCGATAGCCCAGCAGTTCGGCAATGGCGCGCTGCTGATCGAACAGCAGGCGATCCTCGGCACGTCCGGCGAGCAGATGCAGCGCATAGCGCACCTGCCACAGGAAGGCGCGCCCCTGGCTCATGATGCGCAGCTCGTTGTCGGTCATGAAGCCCTGGGCCACCGTCTCCTCGATGGCGCGCGCCCCGAAGTGGTGCTTGGCGATCCAGCCGACGGTCTGGATATCGCGCAGCCCGCCCGGCGAGCTCTTGATGTTGGGCTCGAGGTGATGCTCGGAGTTGTTGAACCGCTCGTGACGACCGAGCTGCTCGCGACACTTGGCTTCGAAGAATTCGACATCCGTCCACATCTGCTGCGGTGCGGTCAGTGCCTGCATGCGTTCGCGCAGGTATGACCAGCCGGCCAGCAGGCGGGTTTCGAGCAGGTTGGTCATGACGGTGACGTCATCCCGGGCCTCGCGTTCGCACTCGTCAAGAGTGCGAACACTGTGGCCGATTTCCAGCCCGATATCCCACAGCAGGGTGATGAAGGCGGAGAGCGGCTCCCGCCAGCGGCTATCGTCACTGTCTTCCAGCAGGATCAGCAGGTCGATGTCGGAGTGCGGATGCAGCTCGCCGCGGCCGTAGCCGCCGACGGCCAGCAGCGCGATGTTGTCGGCCGGCCAGTCGATGCGTTCCCAGATCAGCGCCAGCAGCTGATCGATGCACCACGCTCGGCCGAACACCAGATCACGGATGTCGGCGCCATTGCGAAAGCGGGTATCGAGCCGCTCCCGGATCGCGGCAAGGGCATGGCGCAAGGTCTCGATGGGGGCCTGCCCCGAAGCCAGTTCCCGGCGCAGGGCAGCGACGTCGAGCAGCGACTCATCGGGTGCAAAGCGATAGTGATGCAGCAGCATGTCGATTCCCGGTGAGACGAAACGGTGGGCAGTCGGTGTTGCCGGCCTTCAGTCCGCCGTCGCCGCGAGGAAGGAAAGATCCTCGTCGTGGCGCTGGGTCATGACCTCGATGCCGCTGTCGGTGATGACCATCATGTGCTCCCACTGGGCCGACAGGCTCTTGTCACGGGTCACGGCGGTCCAGCCGTCGCGCAGTACCCGGGTCTGCCACTTGCCGGCATTGATCATGGGCTCGATGGTCAGGCACATGCCGGGCTCCAGGCGGGCGTCATTGTTGCGATCATAGCCGTCATAATGCAGCACCTGGGGATCATGATGAAACTGGGTGCCGATGCCGTGCCCGCAGAAATCGCGGACCACGCTGTAGCCGTTGCTCTCGGCATGCTGCTGGATGGTCCGGCCGACCTCGGAGAGCCAGACGCCCGGGCCCATCACCTTCATGGCCTCGTAGAGGCACTGCTGGGTGATGCGCGAGAGCCGCTCGCCCTTGATGTTGTTGCCGACCACGAACATGCGGCTGGTGTCGCCGTAGTAGCCGTCCCTGATCAGGGTGACATCGATGTTGAAGATATCGCCCTTCTTGAGTTTCCTGTCGAAATCGGGGATCCCGTGGCAGACCACGTGATTGAGCGAAATGCAGGTGGCGTGCTGATAGCCGTGATAGCCGATGGTGGCCGAGGTGCAGCCGAGCTCGCGCTCGATGTAGTCCTGGCAGATGCGGTCGAGCTCACCGGTGGAGATGCCGGGCTCGACATGCGGTTCGATCATCTCCAGCACGCTGGCAGCCAGGCGACCGGCAGTGCGCAGGCCCTCGATATCTTCGGCGGTATAAATGGGGATGTTCATGTCACTCGATAGTCATGGATTACGGGCAGCCTGTCGGGGATGACGGCGGGCCATCAGGATAGCGTTCGAGCAGCTGGCGGCTTCATCTTGCAGGCCTGATATGGTATAAAGCCGCGCGATTTCCTGCAATCTCGCCGCATGGCATTGCGGGAGCGCGATAAAACGTGACCCCACACACGCATCGACACATGGTCCCGGGTGCCGCGCGAGCGGTCGGACCCATGGGATGCGTGGAGGCCTAACCCGACTCAGGAGAGTT
This sequence comes from Kushneria sinocarnis, assembly GCF_003633775.1. Classification (GTDB taxonomy): domain Bacteria; phylum Pseudomonadota; class Gammaproteobacteria; order Pseudomonadales; family Halomonadaceae; genus Kushneria; species Kushneria sinocarnis. The sequence continues at coordinate 314,303 of NZ_RBIN01000004.1, read as the reverse complement.
TTCATGTCCGTTACCATGCGTGATCTGCTCAAGGCAGGTGCTCACTTCGGCCACCAGACCCGCTACTGGAACCCGAAGATGAGCAAGTACATCTTCGGTGCTCGCAACAAGATTCACATCATCAACCTCGAGCACACCCTGCCGGCGCTCAACGACACCCTCAAGGTGGTCGAGCGGATGGCGGCCAACAACAACAAGATCCTGTTCGTTGGCACCAAGCGCGCCGCCAGCAAGATCGTTCGCGAGCAGGCCGGGCGCGTCGGCCAGCCGTATGTCAACCATCGCTGGCTCGGCGGCATGCTGACCAACTTCAAGACCATCCGTCAGTCGATCAAGCGGCTGCGTGACATCGAGGCGATGCACGAGGACGGCACCTTCGAGAAGCTGACCAAGAAGGAAGTCCTGATGGTCACCCGCGAGCAGGAGAAGCTCGAGCGCTCGATCGGGGGCATCAAGGACATGGGCGGCCTGCCCGATGCCCTGTTCGTGATCGACGTGGATCACGAGCGGATCGCCATCAACGAAGCCAACAAGCTCGGCATTCCGGTGATCGGCGTGGTCGATTCGAACTCCGATCCGGACGGCGTCGACTACATCATTCCGGGTAACGATGACTCCATCCGGGCCATCCAGATCTACGTGACTGCCGTGGCCGATGCCTGTGCGAAGGCGAAGGAAGGCAACCCGGATGAGTTCGTCGAGGTCGATGACGGCAGCGAAGCGCCCCAGGCCGCTGCCTCCGAGCAGACTGCTTCCGAGTGAGCGGTCAGCGGGATCGGGGCCGCCGTGCCCGGTCCCTCCTGATGAAAAAAGGGGGCTGCGGCCCCCTTTTTTGAACATCATGCCGTTCGTCGAATGCGGGCGGCAGAACAGACATGCAGCCGGGTGCCCGTGGCAGCGGTCATCCGGCCTTCACCCGATCCAACAGAGGTTCATGACATGGCAGCTATCAGCGCATCTCTGGTCAAGCAACTGCGTGAGCGTACCGGGCTCGGCATGATGGAGTGCAAGAAGGCGCTCAGTGAAGCCGATGGTGATATCGAGCAGGCGATCGAGAACCTGCGCAAGAATGCCGGTCTCAAGTCCGCCAAGAAGGCCGGCCGGGTGGCCGCCGAAGGCGCCATCCTGACGCGTGTCTCCGAGGATGGCCGGACTGCCGTGATGCTCGAGGTCAACTCCGAGACCGACTTCGTGGCGCGTGACGAGAATTTCCGCAGCTTTGCCAATGAAGTGGTCAACAAGGTGCTGGATACGCGCAGCGAGGATATTGCCACCCTGATGGATGGCGAGCTGGAAGAGGCGCGTGTTCAGCTGGTGCAGAAGATCGGCGAGAACATCACCGTGCGGCGTGCGTCAGTGGTCGAGGCGCCCGAGGGTGGCGTGGTCGGCGCCTATGTGCACGGCGATCGGATCGGTGCCGTGGTGGTGCTGACCGGTGGTACCGTCGAGGCGGCTCGTGACGTGGCCATGCACGTGGCGGCAATCAATCCTTCCGTGTCGCATCCCGAGAAGATGGCACAGGAGGAGCTCGACAAGGAGAAGGCGATCATCATGGCGCAGCCGGACATGGCCGGCAAGCCTGCCGAGATCGCCGAGAAGATGGTACAGGGTCGTCTCAACAAGTATCTCTCCGAGAACAGCCTGATCAACCAGCCCTTCGTCAAGGATCAGAACGTCAGCGTGGCGGAGTTCGTCAAGCAGTCCGGCGGTGAAGTGGCCAGCTTTGTGCGCTTCGAGGTCGGCGAAGGTATCGAGAAGGAAGAGGTCGACTTCGCCAAGGAAGTGATGGAACAGGCGCAACGCGGTTAAGTTGCCGCCTCGCTTTCGCGATACGATGGATGCCGTCGCGAAGTGAGCGATCCCGCATTGGCGTGCGCTTGCGCACGCCAATGCATATGGGCCGCACGCCAGCGCGGCTGCAATACTGTCAGCATATCCCGTTCAGGAGAGAGAGTTCATGCCACCCGCCACCGATCGTAGCGTCAAGTACAAGCGCATTCTGCTCAAGCTTTCCGGCGAGGCCCTGACCGGTGATCATGAATTCGGTATCGATCCCAAGGTGCTTGATCGCATGGCGCTCGAGATCGGCCAGCTGGTTGGCATCGGGGTTCAGGTCGGCATCGTGATCGGCGGTGGCAACCTCTTTCGCGGGGCGGCACTCCACGCCGCCGGCATGGAGCGCGTGACCGGTGACCACATGGGCATGCTGGCGACCGTCATGAATGCCCTGGCCATGCGTGATGCACTCGAACGCTCCAGTATCCGCTCAAGGGTGATGTCGGCGATCCAGATGAGCGGGGTGGTCGAGCACTACGATCGCCGCACCGCGATCCGGTACATGACCTCGGGTGACGTGGTGATCTTTTCCGCCGGTACCGGCAATCCCTTCTTTACCACCGACAGTGCGGCCTGCCTGCGCGGTATCGAGATCGATGCCGATGTGGTGCTCAAGGCCACCAAGGTGGATGGCGTGTATGACAAGGACCCGGTCAGTCACCCCGATGCGGTGAAATACGAGCATCTGGATTACGATCAGGTACTCTCGCAGAAGCTGGGAGTGATGGATTTGACCGCCATCTGTCTGGTGCGTGACCATGACATGCCGGTCCGCGTCTTCGATATGACGCGCCCTGGCGCGCTGCTGAATCTGGTAGTGGGCGGTCGTGAAGGCACCCTGATCGATGTCGCCAGGGATCAAGGTCAATAAGTCAGAGGTTGAACATCGTGATCAACGATATCCAGCAGGACGCCGAAGCGCGCATGCGCAAGAGTGTGGAGGCGCTGCAGTCGGCGTTTTCCAAGATTCGGACCGGCCGGGCACACCCCAGCGTGCTCGATGCCGTGCGCGTCGATTATTATGGCACCGAGATGCCGCTGAGCCAGGCGGCCAACGTCAACGTCGAGGATGCCCGTACCCTGACCGTGGTACCGTGGGAAAAATCGATGGTGCCGAAGATCGAGAAGGCCATCCTGATGGCCGATCTGGGACTCAATCCCAATACTGCCGGCTCGGTGATCCGGGTGCCCATGCCGCCACTGACCGAGGAAACCCGCAAGGGCTATATCCGTCAGGCGCGGCAGGAAGCCGAACAGGGTCGTGTGGCGGTTCGCAACGTGCGTCGCGACGCCAACAATGATGCCAAGGCCCTGCTCAAGAAAAAGGAAATATCGGAAGACGAGGAGCGTCAGGCCGAGGATGCCATCCAGAAACTGACCGACAAGGCGATTGCGGATATCGATCAGATACTGGAGCAGAAGGAAAAGGACCTGATGCAGGTCTGACACTGCCGGATCCCGACCGATGTACGCGATGTGGATGATCGCGTACCGATGCGAGTACTCATGCCCGATACGTCTCTGCCCAATCCGCCACACTCCGGACTCCGCCATGTGGCGATCATCATGGATGGCAACAATCGCTGGGCACGGGCCCATGGATTGTCCGGTATCCGCGGCCATCATGCCGGCGTCGAATCAGTGCGCACGGTCATTCAGCGCGCCGTCGAGCGCGAGCTCGAGGCCATTACCCTGTTTGCCTTCTCCAGCGAGAACTGGAAGCGTCCGGCCCAGGAGGTCAGTGCGCTGATGGAGCTGTTCGTGCTGGTGCTGCGCCGCGAGGTGGCACGCCTGCACAAGAACAATATTCGCATCTCCATTGTCGGCGAGCGCTCCCGGTTGCCTCATTCGCTCAATCGGGCGATCGATCGCGCCGAGCGATTGACCCGCGGCAACACCGGTCTGCGGCTGATCGTGGCCGCCAACTACGGCGGTCGCTGGGACATTACCGGCGCGGCGCGGCGGCTGGCCGAGCGGGTGGAAGCCGGTGAGCTCAGCGCGGCCGATATCGACGAGGAGCGGCTCGATGACGAGATCCGGGGCAACGGGGTCCCCGATGTCGATCTCTGCATTCGGACCAGTGGCGAACAGCGCATCAGCAACTTCCTGCTCTGGCAGCTGGCCTATGCCGAATTCTACTTCTCGTCACTGTACTGGCCGGACTTCGGCGCCGAGGCCTTCGACGAGGCACTGGATACCTTTGCCAGGCGCAAGCGGCGCTTCGGCATGACGGACGAACAGGTCGAGGTACAGCAGGGTGCTTAGACAACGGGTTCTGACTGCGCTGGTGATCGGTCCGGCGTCACTGCTGCTGCTGTTTCTGCTCGGCGGCGGCTGGTACGCCGGTTTTGTCGGGCTGATCGTGGTAGGCGCGGCCTGGGAGTGGTCGAATCTGGCCGGGCGCGAGCAGCCGCGCGACAAGGCGCTGTTTGCGGTCTCCATGCTGGCGGCGATGGCGCTGGCCTGGTCGAGCGGCATCGCCCATCAGAGCTGGCCGCTGTGGCTGGCCCTGATCGGCTGGCTGCTCTGCCTCTACTGGGTGGTCCGCTACCCGCAGGCTACCTGGCAGTGGGAAGGCGTCGGCATGCGCCTGGCGATGGGCGTCTGGGTGCTGCTGCCCTGCTGGGTCGGTTTTCTGCTGCTGCGGGAGCAGCCGCTGTGGCTGCTCTATGTGCTGTTCGTGGTCTGGGGCGCCGATATTGCCGCCTACTTTGCCGGGCGCGCCTTCGGCAATCGCCGGCTGGCCCCCAGGGTCAGCCCCGGCAAGTCGTGGGCCGGCGTCTACGGTGCCCTGGCCGGTTCGGCGGTGCTGGCCCTGCTGATGGCGTGGTGGCAGGGTTTCGACGCCATCCACCTCGTGGTGCTGCTGATCGTGACCGCGATCGTGACCGCCGCCTCGATCCTGGGGGATCTGTGTGAAAGCATGCTCAAGCGCCATCGCGGCATCAAGGACTCCGGCCAGCTGCTGCCGGGGCATGGTGGCCTGCTTGATCGCATCGACAGTCTTACCGCCGCGGTGCCGCTGTTTGCCCTGCTGGCCCCCTGGATCGGCTGATGCCGCTTGCGGCCCCTGGAGCCAAAGATGACGCAGACCGTTACCGTACTGGGCGCCACCGGATCGATCGGCACCAGTACCCTCGATGTCATTGCCCGCCATCCCGATCGCTATCGCCTTCATGCCGTCACCGCCCGCAGCAGTCGTCAGGCGCTGTTCGAGCTGTGCCGGCACCATCGCCCGGAAGTGGCCGTGCTGGATCATGCCGAGGATGCCCGCTGGCTGGCGGAGGCACTGACCCGGGCCGATGTGCCGACCCGGGTCGCCCATGGCGAGGCCGCGCTGTGTGAAGTGGCCGCCAGTGCCGAGATCGTCATGTCGGCAATTGTCGGTGCCGCGGCGCTGACCCCGACCCTGGCCGCGGTCCGGGCCGGCCGGCGGGTGCTGCTGGCCAACAAGGAAGCGCTGGTGATGAGCGGGGCGCTGTTCATGCGCGAAGTGGCCGAGAGCGGCGCGGTCCTGCTGCCGATCGACTCCGAGCACAACGCCATCTTTCAGTGCCTGCCCCACCACCACCGCGGCGGGCTCGAACGCTGCGGCGTTACCCGCCTCCTGCTGACCGCATCCGGCGGTCCCTTTCGTCAGTGGGCGCCCGAGCAGCTGGCGCAGGTAACGCCGGATCAGGCCTGCGCTCATCCCAACTGGTCGATGGGGCGCAAGATCTCGGTGGACAGCGCCACCATGATGAACAAGGGGCTCGAGCTGATCGAGGCGTGCTGGCTGTTCGATGCCTCGCCCGAACAGGTCGAGATCGTGGTGCATCCGCAGAGCGTGATCCACTCGATGGCGGCCTACGTGGATGGCTCGGTCATCGCCCAGCTGGGCAATCCCGACATGCGCACGCCAATCGGCCATGGTCTGGCGTGGCCGGAGCGGATCGACACCGGCGTTGCGCCGCTTGATCTGTTTGCCACCGGCCGGCTCGATTTCGAAGCGCCCGACATGGCGCGGTTTCCCTGCCTGCGGCTGGCGCGCGAGGCGATGAGCACCGGGGGCACCGCCCCGGCGGCCCTGAATGCGGCCAATGAGGTGGCCGTGGCGGCCTTTCTGGCAGAGCGGATTCCCTTCATGGCCATACCGACGCTGGTGGAGCGTGTACTTGCCCGGCTCGAACACGGGCCGGCCGACAGTCTCGAGTGCATTCTCGCCATGGACCGCCGGGCGCGGGAGGTGGCCACTGCCGAACTCGAACGTCGGGAGCAGAACGGGTGATGGGGGTCCTGCAGAATATCCTCGCCGTGATCGTGGTACTGGGCCTGCTGATCACGATTCACGAATTCGGTCACTTCTGGGTCGCCCGGCGCTGCGGGGTTCGGGTACTGCGCTTTTCGGTCGGTTTCGGGCGGCCACTGCTCAAGCGGGTCGATCGTCACGGTACCGAGTTCGTGCTGGCCGCGATTCCGCTAGGTGGCTATGTCAGGATGCTCGACGAGCGCGAGGGCGCGGTCGATCCCGCCGATCAGCATCTCGCCTTCAACCGGCAGTCGGTCTGGAAGCGCATTGCCGTGGTGTCGGCCGGTCCCGTTGCCAATTTCCTGCTGGCCCTGATGGCGTACTGGCTGATGTTCATGGTGGGCACCACCACGGTGACCCCGATGGTCGGCTCGGTCTCGCCCGATTCGCCGGCGGCCCGGGGTGGCCTGGAGGCAGGCCAGGAGATCGTGCGGGTGGAAGGGGAGCGGACCCGCTCCTGGGATGAAGTCAATCTTGCCCTGATCGGTGCCATCGGCAGTGATCGACTGCAGTTCGCAACCCGTCGGGAAGGAAGGGAGCTGCAGCAGCACAGCCTGGCGGTAACGAATTACCTGGCCCATCAGGATCCGCCGCAGCCGCTGGCAACGCTGGGCTTCGAGCCCTGGCGTCCGGATACGCCGCCGGTCATCGGGCAGGTGCTGGATGACGGCGCGGCTGCCGCCGCCGGACTGCGGGCCGGTGATCGCGTCATTTCGGTGAACGGCGCGGCCATCGAGGCGTGGTCCGGGTTCGTGGCTCGGGTACAGGCGGCGGCCGGGCAGTCCCTCCAGCTGCGGATCAGGCGTGACGGGCGCGAGCTGGCGGTCGATCTGACCCCCCGCAGCCGGCAGCTGGCCGATGGCCGCAGTGTCGGCTATATCGGGGCGGCTGCCGATCCCGTTCAGTGGCCGCAGCAGTATCAGCGTGAGCTGCGCTACGGGCCGCTGGCGGCGGCGGGGCAGGCCATCCATCGCACGGCCTCGATGACGTCGCTGACCGTGGGGTCGATCTACAAGATGGTGATCGGACTGATTTCGCCTTCCAATCTCTCCGGGCCGATTACCATCGCCCGGATAGCCGGGGAATCGGCCCGTTCCGGGCTGGAAACCTTCATCGGTTTTCTGGCCTATGTCTCCATCAGCCTGGGCGTGCTGAACCTGCTGCCGATACCGATTCTCGACGGCGGGCATCTGCTGTTTTACGCCGTCGAAGCGATCCGCGGTCGGCCGCTCTCGGAGCGGGCACAGGCGGTGGGATTCCGGATCGGGGCGGCGCTGGTCGCCACACTGATGATCATGGCCTTCTATTTTGATCTGATGCGACTCTAGTTTCCGATGGCAAGCGAAAGGAGGCGGTGCTTGTCAGGATGGCGGCGATGTGTATAAGGTGCGTGTTCACGATCTCGACCCCTTCGATGAGCGCGTGTTACCTGTCGTATCGCAGCAGGGTTTCAACGGTTACATGACGGGTATCCGAATACAACGACGCCAGCCGGATCGCGCGTTGCTAGCGGCACGAGAAGCGGGCCCCGAGCGGGCGGAATTCAGTAAAAGCGAAATGACGGCATGAAGATTAAAACCATTGGTCTGATGGTGTGTTTGCTGGCTCCTTCACAGGCGGCATTCGCTATTTCTCCCTTCAAGGTTTCGGATATTCGCGTCGAGGGTCTGCAGCGCGTTTCAGCGGGTACCGTGTTCAATGCGATGCCGATTTCCGCCTCCGATACCGTCAATGACGACGCGCTCACCAGGGTAGGCAAATCGCTGTTCGGTACCGGTCTGTTCGACGATGTCAGTCTCGGCCGCGACGGTAATGTGCTGGTGGTCAATGTCCAGGAGCGCCCCTCGATTGCCCAGATCGAGATCAACGGCAACTCCAAGATCCCCGAGGAGGATCTGCGCAGCGGACTGCGTGAAGCCGGCCTCTCGGAAGGCCAGGTGCTGCAGCGTTCGACCCTCGAGGAGATGCAGCGTCAGCTGGAGCGGGTCTACCAGCAGCAGGGACGCTACAGCGCCCGGATCGAAACGCAGGTCGAGCAGCTCAGCCGCAACCGGGTCCAGGTGGACATCAACATCGACGAAGGGGCAGTGGCGAAGATTCGCCAGATCAACGTCGTCGGCAATCAGGCGTTCGATGACGATACCCTGCGCGATCAGTTCGAGCTCGAGGACAAGCCCGGCTGGTTCTTCGGCTGGTTCTCCAGCGATCAGTACTCCCGCGAAAAGCTGCAGGGCGATCTGGATCGGCTGCGCTCGTACTATCTCGATCGCGGTTACGTGAATTTCAGTATCGATTCCACCCAGGTCTCGATCAGCCCCGACAAGTCGACCATTTATGTCACCATCAATGTCGATGAGGGCAAGCGCTACCGGATCGGTGACATCGGTTTTGCCGGCGACCTGAAGGTGGGTCGCGACGAGGCCCGTTCGCTGGTGACCGCCGAATCCGGCGACATCTTCTCCCAGTCGCAGCTGACTGCTTCCAGCGAGGCGCTGCGCCGGGAGCTGGGCGCCCGCGGCTTTGCCTTTGCCCAGGTGAATGCGGTACCGAAGGTCAACGATGATGGGGAGACCGTTGACGTGACCTTCAACGTGCAGCCCGGTCGCCGCGCCTATGTCCGGCGCATCAACTTCAAGGGCAACACCACGACCGCTGATGAGGTGCTGCGTCGCGAAATGGTGCAGCTCGAGGGGGCGCCGGCCTCCACCGATGACATCAAGACCTCGCAGCAGCGCCTGCAGCGGCTCGGCTTCTTCAAGCAGGTGGACGTCAATACCCAGCGGGTGGCGGATGAGCCGGATCAGCTCGACGTGACCTACAATGTCCAGGAGCAGCCCTCCGGCAGCATTTCCGCCAGTCTCGGCTATGCCCAGTCCGAGGGGCTGATCTACGGGGCCTCGCTCTCCCAGCGCAACTTCCTCGGCACCGGCAACCGGGTCGATATCGGCGCCCAGAAGAGCGACTACTACACCAATCTGAACTTCAGTTACACCAATCCCTACTGGACGCTCGATGGCGTGTCGCGCGGCTTCAACCTCTACTATCGCTCGACCGATTACGAGGATGCCGACATCTCGACCTACTCCACCGATGCCATCGGGGGCGGGGTCAACTTCGGTTATCCGGTCAGTGAGCTGTCGCGGCTGAATTTCGGACTGGGGGTCGAACATCTCGAGGTCAAGGACTACGACGATTCGCCCTCCGAGATCGCGCGCTATGTGGATGACGAGGGTGACTCCTTCAACAACTACAAGCTCTCCACCGCGTGGACACGCAACAACCTCAACCGCGGTATCCTGCCGACTGCGGGCAGCTATCAGAAGGCGAGCGCCGAAGCCACCGGGCCGGGCAGCGATGCCGAGTATTACAAGCTGCGCTATCAGGGTCAGAAGCTGTTCCCGATCCAGACCGAAGAGTGGGCGCTCAAGTTCCGTACCGAGCTGGGCTATGCCGACAGCTACGGCAAGACCGACACCTATCCGTTCTACGAGAACTTCTACTCCGGCGGACTGGGATCGGTGCGCGGCTTCGAGAGCAACACCCTGGGTCAGCCGACCACCGAGCGTGCCGACGGGGATGATGATACCCTCGGCGGCAACATCCTGCTGGAGGGTTCGGCGGAGCTGATCTTCCCGACGCCGTTCATCGAGGATCGGCGCCAGGTGCAGACCTCCTTCTTCGTTGATACCGGTAATACCTACCTGTCGGACTGCCTGCCGGTGGAAAGCGGTCGTAGCTCGTCGTGCTCGTCCGGGGTCGATCTCAATGACCTGCGCGTCTCGGCGGGCGTGGGGCTCTCCTGGCTGACGCCGGTGGGGCCGCTGACCTTCTCGGTTGCCAAGCCGATCAAGGACAAGGGTGGCGACGATACCCAGTTCTTCCAGTTCTCGCTGGGCCAGACGTTCTGATGGCGGTGCCGGGCAGTCGGTGCCCGGTGCAGGAATTGAACCACAAGGAGTTATGACATGCGCAAGATTGCAGCCCTCTGCCTGGCCGGCATGCTGGGGAGCGTCTCGATCGCCGCCCAGGCAGCTGATGTGGCCGTGGTCGACTGGCGTGAGGCCCTGATGAACACTTCGGCTGCCCAGCGCTCGATGAACCAGCTCAAGAATCAGCTGGGCAATCAGCCGCAGCAGGTCAAGCAGCTTGGTCAGCAGGTGCAGCAGCTCCAGCAGCGTCTGCAGCAGAACGGCGACGTGATGTCCGACAACGAGCGTCAGAACCTGACCCAGCAGCTGCAGCAGAAGGGCAGCCAGTTCCAGCAGCAGCGTCAGCAGCTCGAGCAGCAGCGCCAGCAGGCTGAACAGGCGTTTCTCAAGCAGGCCAAGCCCAAGCTCGACAGGGCGATCGAGCAGGTGGTAGAGCGTCATGATGTACAGGTACTGGTGGACCGTCAGAGCGTCGTCTACTCCGCTGACTCGCTCGATCTGACCAAGGAAGTCACCAGCACCTTCAATTCGCTCCAGTAAGGTGGCGCTGCCTTCCACTCGATGAAGATGATGACTAGCCAGACCTATACCCTCGAGGAACTGACCCGGGTGCTGGGGGCGACCCTGCATGGCGACGGTACGCAGCGGGTCAGCGGACTGGCCACGCTTACCGATGCCGGGCCCGATGACATCGCCTTTCTGGCCAACCGGGCCTACCTGCGGTTTCTCGACGAAACCCGCGCGGCTGCCGTGCTGCTGCCACCCGACCTGGTGGCGGAGTGCCCGGTAGCGGCGCTGGCGCTTGATAATCCCTATCTCGGTTACGCCCGGCTCTCGCACCTGTTCGCCCCGCCGCTGGCCGGCCATCAGCCCGGCATTCATCCCGCGGCCAGCGTATCGGACAGTGCGCGTCTGGGCGACGAGGTGTCGATCGGCCCCAATGCCGTGATCGGTGATCACGTGACCCTCGGTGATCGCACCGTGATCGGTGCCGGCTGCTCGCTCGGGGAGGCCTGTACGGTGGGGGCCGACTCGCTGTTGCATGCCAACGTGACGCTCTACCACGGCGTGGTCATCGGTCAGCGGGCAATCATCCACAGCGGGGCAGTGGTCGGCGGCGATGGCTTCGGCTTCGCCCACGACGGCATGGCCTGGCACAAGATCGCGCAGATCGGCGGTGTGGTGGTCGGCGACGATGTCGAGATCGGCAGCTGTTCAAGCATTGATCGCGGCGCCCTGGGCGATACCGTGATCGGCGACGGGGTCAAGATCGACTCCCAGGTCCAGATTGCCCATAACGTGCATATCGGCGAGCACTGTGCGCTGGCCGGCTGTGTCGGCATTGCCGGGTCCACCCGGGTGGGGCGGCACTGCCAGCTGGGCGGCGGGGTCGGTCTGGCCGGTCATCTGGAGCTCTGCGACGGCGTGCAGATCACCGGCATGAGCCTGGTGACCAACTCCATCCACGAGCCCGGTGTCTACTCTTCCGGCACCGGCTCGATGCCCAATGATCTCTGGCGACGCAACGCCGTGCGCTTCAAGCAGCTGGATCGGATGGCGCGTCGCCTGGCCCGCCTGGAACGGGGCGAAGGCAGTTCCCGGGAGAAGGGAGAGTCACACTAACATCCTCGACAGGCGGCGGCTGCCGATGCTTCGAGACCCGTGTACAATGGCCGGCCCTTGCGGTCGCCCATCGCATGCCTGCCGGTCCGGCAGGCATTTCGTTATTTCAGAGGTTGCGTGCCAATGGTCATGGACATCAACGAGATCCAGGAATATCTCCCCCACCGTTATCCGTTTCTGCTGGTCGACAGGGTGGTCGAGATCGAGCTGGGTGAATGCATCACGGCCTGGAAGAATGTCAGCTACAACGAGCATTTCTTCAACGGCCACTTTCCCGGTCATCCCATCATGCCGGGGGTCCTGATCATCGAGGCACTGGCGCAGGCGGCCGGCATCCTGGGCTTCAAGACCGTCGACAAGCGACCGGCGGATGGGTACATCTATTACTATGTCGGCAGTGACAACGTGCGCTTCAAGCGGCCGGTCTTCCCGGGTGACCGGCTGACCCTCGAAGCCCGCATGCTGAGGGCACGGCGCGGCATCTGGAAGTTTGCCTGTCGCGCGCATGTCGAGGGTGAGGTCGTCTGTGAAGCCGATATCATCTGTGCCGAGAGGAAGGTCGCTTGATTCATCCAACCGCCATCATCGATCCCGGCGCACGACTGGCTGACGATGTCGAGGTGGGGCCGTTTTCCGTAATCGGGGCCGACGTCGAGATCGGGAGCGGTTGTGTCATCGGCTCGCATGTCATCATCAAGGGGCCGACCACGCTGGGCAGCAACAATCGCGTATTCCAGTTCGCCTCGCTGGGTGAAGAGTGCCAGGACAAGAAGTATCGCGGTGAGCCGACCCGGCTGATCGTGGGAGACAACAATGTCTTTCGCGAAGGGGTTACCGTGCACCGCGGCACCGTCCAGGATCGGGGCGAGACCACCATTGGCGATCATGGCTGGTTCATGGCCTATGCCCACGTGGCGCACGACTGCATCATCGGCGATCACGTCATCATGGCCAATCAGGCGACCCTCGGGGGACATGTAACCCTCGGCGATCATGTCATCCTCGGCGGGCTGGCTGCCATTCATCAGTTCTGTCATGTCGGTGCCCATGCCATGTGCGGGGGTGGCTCGATCATCACCAAGGATATCGCCGCCTTTGTCATGGTGACCGGCAATCCGGCGCGCACCCACGGACTCAATGCCGAAGGGCTCAAGCGTCGCGGTTTCGACAGCGATACCATCAGCGAGCTGCGTCGCGGCTATCGCGCGGTATTCCGCAGCCGGCGCACCCTGGCCGAGGTACTCGAGGAGTTCGACCAGCAGTCACTGTCGCCGGCCATGCAGCAGTTCGTCGAGTCGCTGAGGGCCGCCAGACGGGGCCTTACACGCTAGCCAGGCGGTCCGGAGGCCTGATATGACCCTGCGCGTGTTCATGGTGGCCGGTGAACTCTCCGGTGATCTGCTGGGGGCCACCCTGATGCAGGAGCTGCGCCGCCGTCACGGGGCGATCGAGTTCCTGGGGATCGGCGGACCGCGCATGATCGCGCAGGGCATGACGACGCTCTATCCGCTGGAAACCCTGTCGATCATGGGGCTGGTCGAGGTGCTGCGCCATCTGCCGGGGCTGATCGGAGTGCGCCGCCGACTGCGCCGCGAGGCGCTCGCCTGGCAGGCGGACGTGATGATCGGCATCGATGCTCCGGACTTCAACCTGGGGCTGGAGCGTCAGCTGCGCCGGCAGGGCATGAAAACCGTGCACTACGTCAGCCCCTCGGTCTGGGCGTGGCGGCAGGGACGGATCGAGACGATTCGGGCAGCGGTCGATCACATGCTCACCCTGCTGCCCTTCGAAGCCGATTTCTATCGCGAGCACGAGGTGCCGGTGACCTTTGTCGGCCATCCGCTGGCCGAAGAACTGCCGCTGGCGGATGACCGCGCTGCGGCCCGTCATCGGCTCGGCCTGCCGGTTGAGGCACCGCTGCTGGCGGTGCTGCCGGGTTCGCGGGCCAGCGAGATCCGTTATCTCGGCGAGACCTTTCTGGCAGCGGTCGAGCGGCTGCGTCAGACGCTGCCCGAACTCGAGGTAGTGATGCCGGCTGCCACCCCGGCGCGACGCGAGGAGCTCGAGGCACTGGGGGCAGTTGAACACGGCATCCGGCTGCTCGATGGCCAGGCCTGGGCGGCGATGACCGCCAGTGATGCCGTGCTGCTGACCTCCGGCACCGCCGCGCTGGAGGCGATGCTCTGCCATCGCCCGATGGTGGTGGCCTATCGCATGGCGCCCATGACACACCGCATTGCTCGCTACATGGTCAAAACACCTTGGATCTCGCTGCCCAATCTGATTGCCCGTGAAGGTCTGGTGCCGGAGCTGATTCAGCAGCAGGCCACACCCGAGGCGGTCAGCGGGGCGTTGCACGGCTGGCTGGCCGACCCGGCCAGCGGTGAAGCGCTGCGCCAGCGCTTCGTGACCATGCATGAAACCCTGCAGCGCAATGCCAGCGCCCGCGCCGCAGAGGCAGTGCTGGAGATGGTGGCGCCGATTGCCGATGAGACGGCTGACCGCAATCACGGAGAGATGACATGAGCAGCACGCGGAGTGGCCGCGAGGATCCGCCCTTCACGATCAGCTATAGCGGCTGGAAGCTGGCCGGGGTGGACGAGGTCGGTCGCGGCCCGCTGATCGGTGCGGTCGTGGCGGCAGCCGTCATGCTGGATCCCGAGCGGCCGATTACCGGTCTGGCGGACTCCAAGAAGCTGACGGCCGGTCGCCGCGAAGAGCTCGATCGGCTGATTCGCGAGCAGGCCCTGGCGGTATCGCTGGGGGAAGCCTCCAGTACCGAAATCGACACGCTCAATATCCATCACGCCACCCATCTGGCGATGCGCCGCGCCATCGACGGGCTGGCCATCCAGCCCGAGTACCTGCTGGTGGACGGTCATCGGCTACCGGGTCATCATGTGCCGGGCGAGGCCGTGGTGCGCGGCGATGCCCGGGTCGAGGCGATCGCGGCAGCCTCGATCGTCGCCAAGGTCGCTCGCGACGCCCGGATGGTGGCGCTGGATGCGCAGCACCCGGAGTACGGTCTGGCCGCCCACAAGGGCTATCCGACCCGAGCGCATCTCGAGGCCCTCGAGCGGCTGGGGCCGCTGCCCGAGCACCGGCGCTCCTTTGCCCCGGTGCGGCGGTTGCAGGATCGCTTTCCGGCTGTGAACACGAACATGACCATTGGCCCGACCGCTCCGGATGCCGTTTGAGTGCTGTCTTGCGGGCCGGGCGGTGAATCAAGAGTGGCACCATGACAACACCCTTTGTCCATCTGCGACTGCACAGCGAATACTCCCTGACCGACGGGCTGATCCGGCTCAAGCCGCTGATCGCGCGAGCCCGTGAGGTGGGTCAGCCGGCACTGGCGATCACCGACGAGAGCAACCTGTTTGCGCTGGTCAAGGCGTACAAGAGCGCCCGTGCGGCCGGTCTCAAGCCGATCATCGGCAGTGATGTGTGGCTGCAGAACCCTTTTGACGAGGCCCATCCCTGGCGGCTGACGCTGCTGGCGATGAACAATGACGGTTATCGCAACCTCACCGAACTGATCTCGCGCGGCTGGCAGGAAGGGCAGGCCCAGGGCCGCTCGGTGCTGCGCAAGGAGTGGGTGCTCGAACGCAGCGAGGGACTGATCGCGCTTTCGGGCGCCCGCGAAGGGGAGATCGGGCGTTTTCTGCTGGCCGAGCACCGCGAGACCGCCGAGTCCCTGCTGACCGAGTGGCAGCGCTTCTTTCCCGATCGCTTCTATCTCGAGCTGCAGCGCACCGGCCGTGCCCTCGACGAGGAGTGCCTGCATGCCAGCGTCGAGCTGGCAGCGTCCACCGGCACTCCGGTGGTCGCCACCAATGACGTGCGCTTTCTCGATCGCGAGGACTACTGGGCCCACGAGACCCGGGTCGCGATCGGCGAGGGCCGGGCGCTCGACGATTCCCGGCGCGAGCGGCGCTACAGCGAGGAGCAGTACTTTCGCAGCGGCGAGGAGATGGCGGAGCTGTTTGCCGATATCCCCGAGGCGCTCGAAAACACCGTCATGATCGCGGCGCGCTGCAATGCCGACGTGCGTCTGGGCGAAATCTTCCTGCCGGAGTATCCGGTCCCGGAAGGGCAGTCGATGGAGCAGTTCTTCCGCGAGATCTCCCATGACGGGCTGACGCGGCGGCTGGAGCTGCTGTTCGAGGGGACGCATCCGATCTACCCCGGACGCGAGCGCGCCGAGCACGAACCGGCCTACCGTGAGCGCCTCGACTTCGAGCTCGACATTATCAATCGGATGGGCTTCCCCGGTTACTTCCTGATCGTGATGGACTTCATCCGCTGGGCCAAGGACAACGACGTGCCGGTCGGTCCGGGGCGCGGGTCGGGGGCGGGCTCGCTGGTGGCCTATGCGCTGGAGATCACCGACCTCGATCCGCTCGAATATGATCTGCTGTTCGAACGCTTTCTCAATCCCGAGCGTGTCTCGATGCCCGACTTCGACGTCGACTTCTGCATGGAGAAGCGCGACCGGGTGATCGATTACGTGGCCGACCGCTACGGTCGCGATGCGGTCTCGCAGATCGTGACCTTCGGCACCATGGCGGCCAAGGCGGTGGTGCGCGACGTGGCGCGCGCCCAGGGCAAGCCCTATTCGCTGGGCGACAAGCTCTCCAAGCTGATTCCCTTCGAGGTCGGCATGACGCTGGAGAAGGCGCACGGCCAGGAGAGTGCGCTGCGCGAGTATCTCGAGGCCGACGAGGATGCCCAGGAGATCTGGGACATGGCCCTCAGGCTGGAGGGCATCACCCGGGGCACCGGCAAGCACGCCGGCGGGGTGGTGATCGCGCCGACCAAGCTGACCGACTTTGCGCCGCTGCTGTGTGACGATGATGGCAGCGGCCTGATGGTGCAGTTCGACAAGAACGATATCGAGGAAGCCGGCCTGGTCAAGTTCGACTTCCTCGGCCTGCGTACCCTGACCATCATCGACTGGGCGCTGGAAATGGTCGATGACGTACGCGCCCGCGAAGGTCAGGGAGCGCTGGATATCGGCACCATCCCGCTCGACGATGTGCCTACCTTCGAGATGCTCAAGAAGGCCGAAACGACCGCGGTCTTCCAGCTCGAATCGCGCGGCATGAAGGAGCTGATCAAGCGGCTGCAGCCGGACTCGCTGGAGGACATGATCGCCCTGGTGGCGCTGTTCCGCCCGGGGCCTTTGCAGTCCGGCATGGTGGATGACTTCATCAACCGCAAGCACGGGCGTGCCGAACTGGCTTATCCACACCCGGATTATCAGCACGAGTGGCTGAAATCGGTGCTGGAGCCCACCTATGGCGTCATCCTCTATCAGGAGCAGGTGATGCAGATCGCCCAGGTGCTGGCGGGTTACAGCCTGGGTCAGGCCGACATGCTGCGCCGCGCCATGGGCAAGAAGAAGCCCGAGGAGATGGCCAAGCAGCGTGTCGGCTTTCTCGAAGGGTGCCGGAATAACGGCATCGACGAGGATCTGGCGGGCAACCTCTTCGATCTGGTGGAGAAGTTCGCCGGCTATGGCTTCAACAAGTCACACTCGGCAGCCTATGGGCTGGTCTCCTATCAGACGGCCTGGCTGAAGGCACACTACCCCGCGCCGTTCATGGCCGCGGTGCTCTCCACCGAGATGGACAACCTCGACAAGGCGGTACCGCTGATCGAGGAGTGCCGGCGCATGGGGCTGACGGTGACGCCGCCCAACGTCAACATCGGGGCCTACCGCTTCAGCGTCGATGAGCACAACCGTGTGGTCTACGGGCTGGGGGCGATCCGTGGCGTGGGCGAAGGCCCGATCGGCGCCATCGTCGAGGCCCGGGAGGCCGGCGGGCCGTTTCGTGATCTGTTCGACTTCTGCCGGCGCATCGATGCCGGGCGGATCAACAAGCGTACCATCGAGGCGCTGATCCGCTCCGGGGCGCTGGACCAGCTCGGCCCGTCGCGGGCGGTGCTGGCCGGTGCGCTGGAAGATGCCCTGCGCGCCGCCTCGCAGAGTCACGCCAATGCCAGCGCGGGCATGATCGACATGTTCGGTGAGGCCTTCGATACCGCTGCAGCATCCGATGACAGCGACTGCTATGCCGATTACCGGCGGGTCCGGGACTGGCCGGATCGTGAGCGGCTGGCCGGGGAGAAGGAGACCCTCGGGCTCTATCTCACCGGCCACCCTATCGATGAGTACGAGGCCGAACTCAAGCGGTTCGTGTCGACCCGGATCGTTGATCTCAAGCCTGCCCGCGAACCGCAACGGGTTGCCGGGCTGATCGTGGCGATGCGGACCATGAAATCGAAGCGTGGTGATACCATTGCCTTCGTGACCCTGGACGATCGCACCGGTCGCATCGAGGCCTCGCTGTTCGGTGAACTCTATGATCAGGTTCGCCATCAGCTGGCCCCCGATCAGGTCATCATCCTGGAAGGTGAGGTCAGCCTGGATGACTACTCGGGCGGACTGCGCCTGCGCGGCAAGGAGGTCACGCCCATGGCGGCGGCCCGTGCGCGCTTCGGCGAGGCCATCGAGCTCAGTATCGATGGCCGCCGGCTCAACGGCCGTTTCTCCGCCGGGCTGCGCGAGCAGCTGTCGCGCCATCTCGATGACAGCGGCCTGCCGGTGCGGCTGAACTACAGCAATGACCGGGCCAGCGGCTGCTTCGAGCTGGGCAGCGGCTGGCGGGTCTCGCCCTGTGATGATCTGCTGATGGCTCTGGCGGAAGTGGAAGGCCATCCTGATGTCACATTGGCCTATCGTCAGTCCTGAGTCATGCTGGTGCGGTTGCACGCATCATGTGCCATGCGATAATGCGCCATTTACTGGCCCCTGCGCTCCGGGCCCAGGCGGTCCGAGATGACAAGAGCCCTGTGAATCTGCCCTATGAATCCGAATTATCTGGACTTTGAACAGCCGGTCGCCGAGCTTGAGGCGAAGATCGAGGAACTGCGTCTGGTCGGCAACGACAGCCAGATCAGCATTCATGACGAGATCGCCAAGCTGGAGGACAAGAGCCGCAAGCTGACCGAGCAGATCTTCCGTGACCTGACCCCCTGGCAGGTGTCACAGCTCTCGCGTCACCCCCAGCGGCCCTACACGCTGGACTACATCGACGCCATCTTTACCGATTTCGATGAGCTGCACGGCGATCGGCACTTTGCCGACGATGCCGCCCTGGTCGGGGGCATCGCCCGCCTGGAAGGCCGGCCGGTGATGGTGATCGGCCACCAGAAGGGTCGCAGCGTCAAGGACAAGGTGCGGCGCAACTTCGGCATGCCGCGCCCCGAAGGGTATCGCAAGGCGTGCCGGCTGATGGAGATGGCCGAGCGCTTCCGGATGCCGGTGCTGACCTTCATCGATACGCCCGGTGCCTATCCCGGCATTGATGCCGAAGAGCGTGGTCAGAGCGAGGCGATTGCCCACAATCTGGCGGTCATGTCGCGGCTGAAGACACCAATCCTCTCGACCGTGATCGGCGAGGGCGGCTCCGGCGGGGCGCTGGCCATCGGGGTCTGCGACGAGCTGGCGATGCTGCAGTATTCCACCTATTCGGTGATCTCGCCGGAGGGCTGCGCCTCGATCCTGTGGAAGAGTTCCGACAAGGCCTCCGAAGCGGCACAGGCGATGGGGATTACCGCAACCCGGCTGAAGGAGCTCGGCTTTGTCGATACGCTGGTCGAGGAACCGCTGGGGGGCGCTCATCGCCATGTTCCGGAAACCGCCGACCGTATCCGTCAGACCCTGCTGGCGTCGCTCGAGCGACTCGATGCGCATGACGAGGATGCCCTGATCGAGCGGCGCTACAACCGGCTGATGAGTTACGGCGCCTTCGAATAATCGGCCTGCCCCATGGCCGCCGAAACCGCTGCCGAGCGCGCTGTCCGGTGCGCCATGGGCGAGCTGCCGAGCGGAGGGACGCTGCATGTGGCCCTCTCCGGTGGCCGCGATAGTGTGGTGCTGCTGCATCTGGCAGTGCTCGCCCGCAATCGGCTTGCCCCCCGCCTTCGTCCCGCCCTGACAGCCCTCCATGTCGATCACGGCCTGCAGCCCGCTGCGGCCGATTTCGTCGGCTTCTGCCGCGCGCTCTGCCGGCAGTGGGCGATCCCTTTGAGCGTGGTTCCGGTCACGGTGGATACCACCGACGGCATCGAGGCGGGCGCGCGCCGCGCCCGCTATGCCGCCTTTGCCGAGCGGCTGGGTCGGGATGATGTCCTCTGGCTGGCGCACCACCGGGGTGACCAGGCCGAGACCGTACTGTTGCGCCTGATGCGCGGTGCCGGAGTCACCGGCCTGAGCGGCATGCCGCGGGCCCGGGCGCTGGGCGGCGGCCGTCTCGTGCGCCCCCTGCTGGGCCTGGAGGCGGCGGCAGTCGCCGAACATGCCGACCGCCATGGCCTGGCCTGGCAGGAAGATCCGAGCAACCGGGATGACCGGTTCGATCGTAACCATATCCGCCACCGGGTGATGCCGGCGCTGAGCGAGCGCTGGATGGCGGAGGCATGTCTGGCGCAGAGCGCCGATCAGCTGGGCGAGGCCGATGAGCTGCTCGATGAACTGGCTGGTCTGGACCTGGCCCGTCTGGGGCAGGCGCCCGGGCGTCTGCCGCTGGCGGGAATCGTCGCGCTGTCACGTCCGCGGCAGCGGCTGCTGATTCGTGGCTGCCTGCGTCGTCTGGCGCTGCCGCTGCCGTCGCGGCCACGGCTGGAGAGCCTGCTCGAACAGTGCGCCGAAGCGCGGCGCGACAGCCGGATTCATCTCGACTGGTCGGGTGCCGAAGCCCGGGTATGGCGCGGGGAGCTCTTCCTGCAGCCGCCCGTGGCCCCGCTGCCGACCGGGTGGCAGTGCGACTGGCAGGGCGAGCCCGGCATCGCGACGCCGGCAGGCCGCCTCGACTGGCGGCTGGTACGTGAGGATGGTGCCGCCGTGGTGGTCAGCCTGGGGCCGCGCCTTGGCGGTGAGCGGCTGCAGCGTGGCGGCCGGCACCGGCGCGTCAAGCAGCTGCTGCAGGAGGCGTCGATTCCGCCGTGGCGGCGTGAGCGGGTGGCGATCGCCCGCCGCGGCAGTGAGGTGGTGGCACTGCTCGGCGAGGGCATGGCACTGGCCGCGGATGGCTGGCGGCTGATGGATTGTCGCGAGTGAGGGCGGTCAGTCGGTGCCGCTGACCGTTACCTCGAGGTCGAAACCGGCGCTCTGCTGAAAGGCCTGTTCACGGCCGAGATCATCGATCACCAGGCTGCTGTGGCGGCCGGCCTCCAGCGTCAGCAGCAGTCGGTCGCCGTCGGCGGTCAGGGTGACCGGCGCGGGTGGGGCATCGGGCCGGCCATGGTTGAGCACCACGGCCAGCCGCAGCAGCCGGGCCAGGCGCGCCGCCCGGCTGCGCTCGCTCCCGGGAAAGCGGTCCAGTTCCCGGCTCGGGAAGCGTCGGCGATGGGCGCGCACCAGCCATGCCAGCAGCCGCTGCTCGGGGGTGGAGAAGCCCGCCAGGTCGCTGTGCTCGACCAGGTAGGCGCCATGCTTGTGAAAGTGACTGTGGGCGATGGTCAGACCGAGCTCGTGCAGCCGGGCCCCCCAGTGCAGGAAGGTGGCCTGCTCATCGCTCAGCCCCCAGGCCGTGCGCACCTGGCCGAACAGCTGCTCGAGGGTGCGGGCCACGTTGTCGGCCTGACGCCCGTCAATGCTGAAGCGGCTTTCCAGTTGCGCCACGCTCAAGCGTCGCGAATCGTGCGGGGTGTCGCGTCCGATGAAATCCAGCAGTACCCCGTCACGCAGGGCGCCGCTGGCGTAGCGCATGCGGTCGATGTCGAGCGCCTCGAAGATGGCGCCCAGGATGGCGACGCCGGCGGGAAAGATGCGTGCCCGGTCATCCTTGAGGCCCTTCATGCGGATCCGGTCGAGCGAGCCGCACTCGATCAGTCGCTGACGCAGCCGGTCGATGCCGGCGCGGGTAATCATCCCGCGACTGCCCGGGTCATCGGCCTCGATCACGGCGGCGATCGCCTTGATCGTGCCCGAGGTGCCGATCGGGTCCTCCCAGCCGAGTCGCCGATAGGGCTGCTGAATGTTGCCGAGTTCGGAGAGGGCTTCCCGCTCGGCCCGGCGCATGCTCCTTTCACTGATCCGGCCGTCGCCGAAGAAGCGCCGCGTGTAGGAGACACAGCCCATGGCAAGGCTTTCCAGCGCCAGCGGGTCGAAGTCCTCGCCGATGATCAGCTCGGTCGACCCCCCGCCGATATCGACGATCAGCCGGCGGCCGTGAACTTCCGCCAGCGCATGGGCTGCGCCGAGATAGATCAGCCGGGCCTCTTCGCGACCGGCAATGATCTCGATGGCATGGCCGAGCTGCTGCTGCGCCCGTTCGATGAAGTGCTCGCTGTTGACGGCACTGCGCAGGGCGTTGGTGCCCACGATGCGCATGTCCCGTGCCGCGATACCGGAGAGCAGGGTGCTGAAGCGTTCAAGACAGGCCAGCGCACGCTCGATGGCGTCCTCGCCGAGATAGCCCTCGTCGTCCAGCCCGGCTGCCAGCTGGACCTTGTCGCTGCGCCGGTCAAGGACGCGCAGGCGGCCATCGACATGATCGGCAATCAGCAGGTGGAAGCTGTTGGAGCCCAGGTCGACTGCTGCCAGTCGCCGGGGCGTGGAGTGCGAGGATGACGCCGCCATGAGCCGGAAGTACCTCTCAGGGTTGATGGAGTCCGCTCTCTGCAGCTGGCAGAGTGCGCAGATGCCCGAAGCTTGTCAATTGCCGCACCATGACGGCACGGGGCATGATGCCCGCCCCGGAGCTGGCCGGTTGTGCCCGGTTGCCCATGACCGGATACGGCCCGCAAGTGCATCGTGCCCTTGCAGTCACCGGGGGTTGCATTATACAGCATGGCTGATCTACCATCATCGCGTTCGCCTGTTTCAGAAGGCTTCCGACCGCATGGCTCATGTGGTCCCCCCTGCGCCGGTCAGCCCGCACCTTCCTTTTCGTTCGATCAGGCTTTTCACCGAACACGGGCCGGTCGAGCCGGAAAGCGTTCAGGCGAAACGAAGCATCAGGTTTCAATCCGGGGTGACCTTCCTCAACACGAGACTCGTAGCAGCCGTGCTCAGTTCATGAGCTCGTCTCGCCGAGCCCGCCTGTCGAGTGCTTCCGTTCAGCGGGCACCTTTTCGCCGGCGGGTCGCCGATCCGCCAGCCGCCGCCTGTTCCTGGCAGCACTGCCATTGTCATGTCGACAAGAGCGATTCTGAACAAAGCCGATGAATCTTACCGAACTCAAGCAAAAGTCCGTCCCCGAGCTGCTGGAAGTTGCCCAGGACATGGGTATCGACAATCTGGCCCGCTCGCGCAAGCAGGACATCATCTTCGCCATTCTCAAGAAGCACGCCAAAAGCGGTGAAGACATCTACGGCGATGGCGTGCTGGAAATCCTGCAGGATGGCTTCGGGTTCCTGCGCAGTGCCGACAGCTCCTATCTGGCCGGGCCGGATGATATCTACGTCTCTCCCTCGCAGATCCGGCGCTTCAATCTGCGCAAGGGGGATTCCATCTCCGGCAAGATCCGGCCGCCGAAGGAGGGGGAGCGCTACTTCGCGCTGCTCAAGGTCAGCCAGATCAACTTCGAGCGTCCCGAAAACGCCCGTCACAAGATCCTGTTCGAGAATCTGACCCCACTCTTCCCGCAGGATCGGCTGACCATGGAGATCGGCAATGGCGCGACCGAGGATATTACCTCGCGCGTCATCGATCTCACCTCGCCGATCGGCAAGGGTCAGCGCGGGCTGATCGTCTCGCCGCCCAAGGCCGGCAAGACGATGATCCTGCAGAACATCGCCAACTCGATCACCCGCAACAATCCCGAGTGTTACATGATCGTGCTGCTGATCGACGAGCGGCCCGAGGAAGTGACCGAGATGTCGCGGACGGTGCGGGGCGAAGTGGTGGCCTCGACCTTCGATGAGCCGCCGGCGCGCCACGTGCAGGTGGCCGAGATGGTGATCGAGAAGGCCAAGCGGCTGGTCGAGCACAAGAAGGATGTGGTGGTGCTGCTCGATTCCATCACCCGTCTGGCCCGCGCCTACAACACCGTGGTGCCGTCTTCCGGCAAGGTGCTGACCGGGGGTGTCGACGCCCATGCGCTGGAGAAGCCCAAGCGGTTCTTTGGCGCCGCGCGTAACATCGAGGAGGGCGGCAGCCTGACGATCCTGGCCACGGCGCTGGTGGATACCGGCTCGAAGATGGATGAAGTGATCTTCGAGGAGTTCAAGGGCACCGGCAACATGGAAGTCCACCTCGATCGCAAGCTGGCCGAGAAGCGGGTCTTCCCGGCGCTCAATATCCGCCGCTCGGGCACCCGGCGCGAGGATCTGCTCTGCTCCGAGGACGAGATCCAGCGCATGTGGATCCTGCGCAAGCTGCTCAACCCGATGGAGGATGTGGCCGCGACCGAGTTCATGATCGACCGGCTCAAGGATACCAAGACCAACCTTGAGTTCTTCGAGGCGATGAAGCGGCGCTAGGCAGCGCGGTCCGGAAATCACCGGCAGGAACGCTGGCAACAGCTACCGGGGCGGCATGCTATGCTGCCCCTTTGCATTTCGGGACAGGATCAATCATGCAGTATCGCGATCTGCGGGAGTTCATTGCCCGGCTCGAGGAGATGGGCGAGCTGAAGCGGATTACCGCCGAGGTCGATCCGCACCTGGAAATCACCGAGATCTGCGATCGGGTGCTGCGTGAGGAGGGCCCGGCGCTGCTTTTCGAGAACGTGAAGGGCAGTGACATGCCGCTGCTGGGCAACCTGTTCGGCACGCCCCGGCGCGTGGCGCTGGGCATGGGCCAGGACAGCGTCGAGGCGCTGCGCGAGGTCGGCGAACTGCTGGCCTTCCTCAAGGAGCCGGAGCCGCCGAAGGGCTTTCGCGATGCCTGGCAGAAGATGCCGATCTTTCGCCAGGTGATGAGCATGGGGCCGCGCCGGGTGAAGAAGGCGGCCTGTCAGGAGGTGGTACTCGAAGGAGAGGCGGTCGATCTCGACCGGCTGCCGATCCAGCACTGCTGGCCGGGGGATGCCGGCCCGCTGGTGACCTGGCCGCTGGTGGTCACGAAGGGACCCCACAAGGAACGGCAGAACCTGGGCATCTATCGCCAGCAGAAGATCGGCCGCAATCGGCTGATCATGCGCTGGCTCTCCCATCGCGGCGGTGCGCTGGATTTTCGTGACTGGTGTCACGCGCACCCCGGCGAGCCGTTTCCGATTGCGGTGGCGCTCGGCGCCGACCCGGCGACCATCCTGGGGGCGGTGACGCCGGTGCCGGATACCCTCTCGGAGTATGCCTTTGCCGGGCTGCTGCGCGGTTCGAAGACCGAGCTGGTGGCCTGCGGACACGCCGAGCTGGAAGTGCCCGCCTCCAGCGAGATCATTCTCGAAGGCTTCATCTACCCCGATGACATGGCGCCCGAGGGGCCCTTCGGCGATCACACCGGCTACTACAACGAGGTCGACACCTTTCCGGTCTTTACCGTCGAGCGCATCACCCATCGGCGCGATCCCATCTACCACTCCACCTATACCGGCCGGCCGCCGGATGAGCCGGCGGTACTGGGCGTGGCCCTCAATGAAGTGTTCGTGCCCATCCTGCAACGGCAGTTCCCGGAGATCGTCGACTTCTATCTGCCGCCCGAGGGCTGCTCCTATCGGCTGGCCGTGGTCACCATGAACAAGCAGTATCCGGGCCATGCCAAACGGGTCATGATGGGGGTCTGGAGTTTCCTGCGGCAGTTCATGTACACCAAGTTCGTGATCGTGACCGATGCCGATATCGATGCGCGCAACTGGCAGGATGTGATCTGGGCGATCACCACGCGCATGGATCCGGAGCGCGATACCGTGATGGTCGACAATTCGCCGATCGATTATCTCGACTTTGCCTCGCCGGTCAGCGGTCTGGGCTCGAAGATGGGGCTGGACGCCACCGACAAGTGGCCGGGCGAAACCGAGCGCGAATGGGGGCGGCCGATCGTGATGGACGAGGCGGTGCGTGAACGGGTCAGCTCGCGCTGGCAGGAACTGTGGCTGGACGAGCCGGAGCGGCGTTCATGAGCGAATCAGCAGTGGCAGTGACGGAGGTAACCGGGTGATCACGATCACGTGTCGAATCGAAACCATCGAGACCCTGGGAGCCGATGTCCATCGCGTCTTCCTGCGTACCGACCAGCCCGTGGTCACCCATGCCCCGGGGCAGTATCTGGAGCTCGACAGCGGCCGTGCCTGGCTGCCGTTCTCGATCGCCAGCGCCCCCCGCAGCGATGGCCTGATCGAACTGCATGTGCAGTATGTCGCTGCCAGCGAGAACTCGCAGACACTGTTCGAGCGGCTGCGGGTCGGCGAGATGATTGATGCTCGGCTGCCGGGCGGCGAGTGCAGCTTCGAGCTCGGCGATCCGCGGCCGCTGCTGCTGATTGCCGCCGGTACCGGCTTTGCCCAGATGAAATCGATCATCGAGGCGGCGCTGGCCCACGACCCCGGCCACGATATTCATCTCTGGTGGGCCGGTCGCGAGCGCGAGGAGCTCTATCTCGAGTCGCTGGTGCGCCGCTGGGTCGACGAGTACCCCAACGTGCGTTTTACACCGGTGGTCGAGCTCCCCGGCGAGGAGGACTTCGACGGCGTGGTGGAGCGCATTGATCGCGCCCTGCATGAGCGGGTCGGCAGCACGCGGGAGGCCAGCATCTTCATCGCCGGCTCGCCGGGCATGGTCTACGCCGTGGTGGATACCCTCGAGGCGCTGGAGCCGCTGACCGAACGGGTCTTCTCCGATGTCTTCAGCTATGCACCGCGTCAGCCCGCCCGGGGAGGGACGCCATGAGCCAGGCGCCGATCCTGATTACCGGCGGCGCCCAGCGGCTGGGCCGCTACTGCGCCGAACGGCTGCAGGATGACGGGCACCCGGTCATCATTACCTATCGGCGTGAACGCGAAGCCGTGGAGGCGCTGCGCCGGCGCGGTATCACGGCGCTACAGGCGGATTTCTCCAGCGAATCCGGCATCATGCGGTTCATCGAGGCGCTCAGGGAGAGTACGCCGCGGCTGCGGGCGGTGATTCACAACGCCTCGCTGTGGGAAGCCGATCGTTTCGATGACCAGGCCGGAGATACCTTCGAGCGGATGTTTCGCATTCACATGCAGGCGCCCTATCTGATCAACCTGCACGTGCAGGAACTGCTGATGGCCTGCCGCGAACCGATGCGCGACATCATCCACATGACCGACTTCGCGGCCAGCCGGGGGTCGCGCCGGCATGTGGCCTATGCGGCCACCAAGGCCGGGCTGGAAAACCTGAGCCGATCGTTTGCAGCGCTGTTCGGTCCCGAGATCAAGGTCAATACCATTGCGCCGGCGGCCATCATGCTCAACGAAACGGATGATGCCGAATATCTGGCGCATCTCAATGCCCGCTCGATGATTCCGGCGCCGCCCGGGCCGGGGGTGATCTGGCAGAGTGTGCGCTATCTGCTCGACAACGGTTACATCACCGGTGCCACGCTACCCGTTGACGGCGGGCGTCATGTGAAGTAAAGGTAATGACATGCAACAATCGGGCAGTCGCCGGTTACCGGTGACCAGGGTTCACTCGGAGGTGGCTCCATGCGTTCACGCATCACCCTGTTCCGCCGTCTGCACAGGCGCCATGAACGTCATGAAAAGCTGCTTGCCGTACTGATGGTGGCCGCCCTGCTTGTGACAGCGCTGCTGGCGGCACTGCCGGGGCTGTTCTTCTGGAGCGAGCTGTAGCCGGAGACCGCAGCAGCCGGAGAGTGGTATCGCCGCTGCCCGCGAATGAGTCGAGGCGTGCTCTCGGGCATGCCCGAGGAAGATGAAGACGAGTAACGAAGGAGACGCATGATGATGCCTGTAGCGTCAGTCAACCATTCCGGATGCTTCGCCTGCAGTGGCGAAGGGCTGGCGCCGTGCATGGATCATGTCGGTCATTTCGGCAGCTATTGGTTTGGTATCAGGCACGCCTGAGTCATTCGGGCGTGCCTGAGAGCGATCAGGCTGCCCGCCCCAAGGAAACCCCCGGTCGGCAGCCGCCACCGGGGGTTTTTTTTATCACGCCCTGATCGGGCCCGGCAGGAGCATTCGCATGCGTTATTACAGCTACTTTTCCGGCTTTCCCTTTCACTGGCGGTCGGCAGCCCGCCGTACGGGCCGTGCCTGTCATCTGCACCCACGAACATCCGCGCCGTTGTGCTGACGCATGACGGCGCCCGAACCCTGGAGCGCCCCTGATGTCGATTTCCGAAACCACGCCCGCTACCACCGCTGCATCCGAGCTGCCCGCGCGCCGGACCCGCTGTGCGCTGCCGAGCAGTGCCGAACTGAAGCGCGAGCTGCCGCTTGCCGACGAGCTGACCCGTACCATTGCCCATCAGCGCAGCGCCATCCGCGATATCATCCATGGCAGGGATGATCGCCTGCTGGTCGTGACCGGCCCCTGTTCGATTCACGATGAACACGCCGCCATGGAGTACGCCCGGCATCTGCAGGAGCTGGCGGCCCGGGTCGGTGAACAGCTGCTGCCGGTGATGCGTGTCTACATCGAGAAACCGCGTACCACCGTGGGCTGGAAGGGTTTTGCCTATGATCCCGATCTCGATGGTCGCGATGACATGGCGGGCGGGCTGTGGCGTGCCCGTCGGCTGATGCGCGACATCGTCGCGCTCGGGGTGCCGGTGGCGACCGAGCTGCTCCAGCCGATGACGGCGCCCTATATCGATGATCTGGTGAGCTGGGCGGCGATCGGGGCGCGTACCACCGAATCCCAGATTCATCGCGAGCTGGCCAGCGGTTTTCCGGCCCCGGTGGGGTTCAAGAACGGCACCGATGGCGGGATCGGGGTGGCGCTGGATGCCATGGCGGCCAGCGCCCACGGTCATCGCTTCTTCGGCGTTGATGAGCAGGGCGGACCGGCGGTGATCGAAACCGCCGGCAATCCGGATACGCAGCTGGTACTGCGTGGTGGCCATCAGGGCCCCAACTGCGACCCGGGGAGCATCGAGGCGGCCTGCCGGGCACTCGAACATGCCGGTCACCCGCCCTCGCTGATGGTGGACTGCTCGCACGCCAACAGTGGCAAGGATCCCTTTCGACAGCCCGAGGTATTCGAGCAGGTCATCGAGCAGCGTCTGGCAGGGCAGCAGGCCCTCACCGGGGTGATGATCGAAAGCCATCTGGAAGGCGGGCGCCAGCCCATGGGCGGCGAGCTGCAGCATGGGGTATCGATCACCGATGGCTGTCTGGACTGGGCGCAGACCCGCAGCCTGCTGCTGGCAGCCGCCGAGCGCCTCGCCCGGGCGCCGTCGATGGCGTCGGCCGGTGCCGAAATCTCCCTCTGAGCAGATATCCCGCCGGGCGGGGCTTGTGTCCGGCGGGTGGGTGTCACCAGAGTGTCACGTCCTGCGCCTAGCGTGGATGAGGACCAGGTCGTTTTCATCCACGCAGCTGACGGGAAGTGAGCATGAGTGCCGAGATCGAAAATCACGATAACCACAATCACAGCCGGAATACGCCGTTTTCGACCATCCTCGAGCGCCACATCTCCCGCCGCCGGGTCATGCAGGGTGGGCTCGGCGTGGCAGCAGCGACCCTGTTTGCCGGTTTCGGCCTGCCCGGAGCGGTGCGGGCCGCCACGGCGGCTGCCGGTGAGGGCTCGCTGCGGCTGGGATTCGATTCGGTACCGGGTTCGCTGACCGATGCCGTGGTGGTGCCGCCGGGGTATCGTGCCCAGGTACTGGCGCCCTGGGGAACGCCGCTCGATGCCGATGGCCCCCGGTGGTCCGACGAGCTGGCGCTGACGCCCGAGCTGCAGGCGCGCGCGCTGGGCATGCATCACGATGGCATGTATCACTTTCCGCTCGATCCGGCGCAGGCCTCCCGCGATTTCCTGCTGGTGCTCAATCACGAGTACATCGATCAGCAGGCGCTCTGGGCGCCGAGCGGTGGCCCTGCCCATGCCGATGAGGGAGCGCGCCCGGCGGATGAGGTACGTACCGAGATCAACGCGCATGGCGTGTGCGTGGTGCGTGTCCGGCGCGATGACAGCGGGCACTGGACGGTCGTCGCCGGGGATCCTCACAACCGGCGCTTCACCTCGGCCACGCCCATGGAGCTGGCCGGACCGGTGCGTGGCAGCGATCGGGTTCATACCGCCTGGTCGCCGGACGGTACCCGGGTGCGGGGCACCAACAACAATTGCGCCTGCGGCTACACGCCCTGGGGCACCTACCTGAGCTGTGAAGAGAACTGGCCCGAGGTCTTCATCAATCGCGGTACCCAGACGCCCGACCAGCAGCGCCTCGGCATGCCTGCCGGGCGGGGCCGCTACGGCTGGGAAACCGCCCGGGGCGGCAGCGAGGGGGAGTTTGCGCGTTTCGACAATACTCCCCGGGCGGCCAGTGCACGGGAGGATTATCGCAACGAGGCGCGCGCGTTCGGCTATGTGGTGGAGATCGATCCCTATGACAGCGAGAGCAGCGCCTTCAAGCGAACGGCGCTGGGGCGCTTTCGCCACGAGGGCTGCTGGCCCGGCAGGGTGGTCGAGGGCGAGCCGCTGACCTTCTATACCGGCCATGATGCCCGCAACGAGTACATCTACAAGTTCGTCTCGGACAAGCGCTGGGATCCCCGTGATGCCAACCGTCCCGGTGAACGCTACGACCGCCAGGCGATCGGCGCCCGCTATCTGGATGAGGGCACGCTCTACGCGGCGCGTTTCAACGCCGATGGCAGCGGCGATTGGCTGGCACTGACGCCGGAAAGTGAAATCCCCGGTGGCGGCCCCGCGGGCGAGCGCACCCTGGGGGAGGTGTTCGGCGACCAGGCCGGCATCATCATCAATACCTGCGATGCCGCCGATCTGATGGGAGCCACGCCCATGGATCGGCCGGAGTGGGGCACGGTCGATCCGGGCTCCGGCGAGGTCTACATGTCGCTGACCAACAACTCCGATCGCACGGCCGAAGGCACCGAGCCGACCTTTACCGACGGTGCGGCGGGCATTGGTGCTCTCGGCGCCGGGTTCGATACGGCGCCGGTCAATGCCGCCAACCCACGGCCCGACAACGATTTCGGCCAGGTCATGCGCTGGCGCGAGGAAGACGAGCCGCATCGCTTCGCGTGGGAAGTCTTCCTGTTCGGGGCCCCGGCCGGCGCCGATGACGACATCAACCGCTCGGGGCTGACCGAGGCCAGCGAGTTCGCCAGCCCCGATGGCCTCTGGTTCGATCAGCGGGGAGAGAGCGGCGAGGGCATCCTCTGGATCGAAACCGACAATGGGATCGACAAGGGGCGTGACAATGCCGTGGCCCGGGCGACCAACGATCAGGTGCTGGCGGTCGTGCCGGAGGCCATGGGGCGCGGCGACACCCGCCGGACCGGGCAGCAGCTCAGGCGCTTTGCCGTGGGGCCGAATGCCTGTGAGGTCACCGGCATTTTCGCAACACCGGATCGCTCGGCACTGTTCATCAACATCCAGCACCCGGGCAACTGGCCGGCCGGCGATGATGCGACCCGGGCGAGCGAAGGGCAGGTTCGTCCGCGGGCGGCCACGGTGGTGATCCAGAAGGAGGGCGGCGGCGCGATCGGTGTCTGACCCCGGCTGATGCGGCCCCGGCCTGCGGCCATGACTGCGGCAGGCCGGGCGCGCGGCCTTCATGTCAACTCGCGCTGGCGAATTCCTTCAGGCGCGGGCCGAGTAGGCGTAGAGCAGCGTCTCCTGCGCACTGATGGCGGCTTCCCCGTCGCCCGGCTGACGCTTTTCGTAGTGGCCGTCGCTGTGCAGCTGCCAGCTCTGACAGTTGTCCAGCAGATAGGTGTCGAGATCCTTGCGGACGCGCTTGGCGATATGGCGATCCAGCAGCGGAAAGCAGGTTTCGACCCGATTGAACATGTTGCGCTCCATGAAATCGGCACTCGAACACCAGGTTTCCGGCTTGCCGGCATTGTGGAAATGATAGACCCGGGTATGTTCGAGAAAGCGGCCCACGATCGAGCGTACCGTGATGTGGTCCGACACGCCGGCCACCCCGGGGCGCAGACAGCAGGTGCCGCGGATGATCAGGTCGCACTTCACGCCGGCCTGTGACGCGCGGTAGAGCGCCCGGATCAGCTGCGGCTCGGTCAGCGAGTTGCACTTGATGATGAGATGGCTCTTGCGTCCCTTGCGGGCATTGCGTGCCTCGCGGTCGATCATGTCCAGCAGGCGGCTGTGCAGGATGAAGGGAGCGTGCAGGACATGCTCGGTATGGCGTGGCTCTCCCATCCCCGAGAGCTGCTGGAAGACGTGATGAACGTCCTCGCAGAGGCTTTCGCGAGCGGTCAGCAGGCTGTAGTCGGTATACAGGCGTGCCGTTCCGGCGTGGTAGTTGCCGGTGCCCATGTGGGCATAGTGGCGGATGCGACCGGCCTCGCGGCGCACGATATGCAGCATCTTGGCGTGGGTCTTGTAGGCCATCACGCCATAGATGACATTGGCGCCGGCTTCCTGCAGTCGCGACGCCAGCGCAATGTTGTCGGCCTCGTCGAAGCGGGCGCGCAGCTCGATCACCACGGTGACTTCCTTGCCGTTGCGGGCGGCCTCGACCAGGGCATTGACCACGCCGGAATCGGCGCCGGTCCGATAGAGCGTCTGCTTGATGGCCAGCACATTGGCATCGCGGGCGGCCTCGGCCAGCCAGTTCTCGATCACGCTGAACGACTCCCACGGATGCAGCAGCAGCACATCCTCCCGGGCGATGATGGCGAACAGGCTCTCGTCGTTCCTGAGCACCTTCGGCAGCCCCGGGGTGAAGGGCGCGTAGCGCAGGTCACTGCGGTGGCTGTCGCCAATCATCGCCATCAGTCGGCTGAGATTGACCGGACCATCGACCAGGTAGAGGTCGCGTCGATCCAGCCGGAACTGGGAGAGCAGAAAATCGCTGAGATGCTCGGGACAGTTGTTGGCGACCTCGAGGCGTACGCCGTCGCCGTAGCGTCGTGCCAGCAGTTCGCCCTTGAGCGCCGAGGCCAGATCGGAGACATCCTCGGTATCCACGCTGAGATCGGCGTTGCGCGTCAGCCGGAACTGATAGCAGCCGCGGATGGTCATGCCGGGGAACAGCTGGCCGGCATGGGCATGAATCATCGATGAAAGGAAGAGGTATTCCTGACACCCGGGCTGGCCGAGTGATTCGGGTACCCGAATCAGGCGCGGCAGTGACCGGGGCGCCGGGATGATGGCCATGCCGCCGGTGCGGCCGAAGGCATCCTGGCCTTCGAGCTCGACGATGAAGTTGAGGCTCTTGTTGACCAGGCGCGGGAACGGGTGCGAGGGATCCAGCCCGATCGGGCTGATGACCGGCATGATCTCCTCATCGAAGTATTCGTGGACCCACTTTTGCTGATCCCGGGTCCACTGGCTGCGTCGCAGGAAGTGAATGCCCTGGCTGGCGAGTGCCGGGATCAGATGGTCGTTGAGGATGTGATACTGGCGCTCGACCTGTTCGTGCGCCAGCCGCGAGATCTCGGCAAAGACCGAGGAGGGCGAGTGACCATCGGCACTGGGGTCCTCGTGCCCGAAGGCTATACGGTGCTTGAGCCCGGCGACCCGGATCTCGAAGAACTCATCGAGATTGGACGAGAAGATCAGCAGGAACATCAGTCGATCGAGCAGGGGGTGG
The DNA here is from genome assembly GCF_003633775.1 of Kushneria sinocarnis. Classification (GTDB taxonomy): domain Bacteria; phylum Pseudomonadota; class Gammaproteobacteria; order Pseudomonadales; family Halomonadaceae; genus Kushneria; species Kushneria sinocarnis. The sequence continues at coordinate 280,939 of NZ_RBIN01000004.1, read as the reverse complement.
CTCTCGTCGAGGGCCTGCTCGAGCACGCGAATGTGAAACTGCAGGGTGGAGAGTTCGCGATTGAAGTAAAGCCGCGGATCATCGAGCTCGGGGATGCTGTCGGAGGGGATCGGGGCGCGGACGCCGGTCTTGCTGCGATTGACCCGCAGCGCCGTCGTGGAGCCCTCAACGGCTTCACCCTGCGAATCGGTTTCACTCTCCGATCTGGCGGCCATGCTCCTGGTCCCCCTGTTGCAGCGCACTGTTCGTGCCCGATCGGGTACCGGGCACGATCTTGCCGTCAGGGTGCCGCAATCACGTGACGGTTCAATGACACCGCGACGGTCTCTTCAGCCTGCGCGCTCCTCGGCCAGCCACTGGGCGGCGCGCTTGGCAAAATAGGTCAGGATGCCGTCGGCACCGGCACGCTTGAAGCAGGCCAGCGACTCCATGACCACCTGGCGCTCATCGAGCCAGCCGCGTTCGAAGGCTGCCATGTGCATGGCATACTCACCGCTGACCTGGTAGACGAAGGTGGGCACCCGCAGCTCGTCGCGCACCCGCCGCATCACGTCGAGATAGGGCATGCCGGGCTTGATCATGACGGCATCGGCCCCTTCGCTGATATCCAGCGCCACCTCGTGAATCGCTTCATCGCTGTTGGCGGGGTCCATCTGGTAGGTGGACTTGTCCGCCGCGCCGAGACTGGCAGTGGAGCCCACGGCATCGCGGAAGGGACCGTAGTAGCGTGATGCATACTTGGCCGAGTAGGCCATGATCCGGGTATTGATCAGCCCCTCGCGTTCGAGCATTTCACGGATCGAGCCGATACGGCCATCCATCATGTCGGAGGGCGCGATGAAGTCGGCGCCGGCTTCGGCATGCGACAGCCCCTGCTTGATCAGGGTCTCCACGGTGCGCTCGTTGAGCACATAACCCTGGTCATCGAGAATCCCGTCCTGGCCGTGACTGGTATAGGGGTCCAGGGCCACGTCGGTAATGATCCCCAGCTCGGGATGCGCCTGCTTGAGCGCACGCACGCTGCGCTGAATCAGCCCGTTGGCGTTGTAGGCCTCTTCGGCATGCAGGCTCTTGAGCTCGGGACCGACCACCGGAAACAGGGCGATGGCGGGAATGCCCAGCGCACTCAGCTCGCCAGCCTCTTCCAGCAGCAGATCGAGAGACAGCCGTTCGACGCCCGGCATGGAAGGGATGGCATCGCGTTGCTGTTCGCCTTCCTGGACAAACACCGGCAGAATCAGATCGTCCACGGTCAGGGTGGTTTCGCGCATCATGCGACGCGAAAAGTCATCCTTGCGCATCCGCCGCATGCGGGTAGCAGGAAACTGGCGAAAGGTCGTCTGTGGCACGAACACTCTCCACTTGAGCGATATTGACAGGTCAGCAGCAGTATAACAGTTCCGCCACAACGGTGGCGTGAGCGGCATGATGGCTGGCGGGCGATGACCCGGCTGCCCGCCCTGAACGCCGGCGAGACAACGCCATGGAACAAGCCGATCGCCTTGATCATGGCCGGCTGCGGGCGTACGAAAGGGCGGCTTCGTGCTCGAAATGGCCGGGGGGGAGCGCTACCACTGACCCATGCCGGCCGGCACGGGTCGGCAGCTGTGGTCAGGAGCTGTCGCTCTCCCGATCGGCTTCGTCACGGCCGCCGCGCGGGTGGCGTACCAGCCGCCCGAACAGGATGCCGATCTCGAACAGCAGCCACATCGGCCCGGCCAGCAGCGTCTGCGAGACGATATCGGGCGGCGTCAGCAGCATGCCGACCACGAAGCAGCCGATGACCACGTACGGCCGTTTGGCGGAGAGGGACTGCACCGTGACCGCGCCGGTCAGGATCAGCAGAAAGGTGGCCACCGGAATCTCGAACGCCAGGCCGAAGGCAAAGAACAGCTTCAGCACGAAGGAGAGATAGGCGTTGATGTCGGTCATGACCTGCACGCCCTGGGGCGCCGTGCTGGTAAAGAACTGGAACAGCAGCGGGAAGACCACATAGTAGGCGAACGCCGCGCCACAGTAGAACAGCGCCACGCTGGAGGCCAGGATCGGAATCGCCAGCCGTTTTTCATGCACATAGAGGCCGGGGGCGATGAACGCCCAGGCCTGATAGAGCACGAACGGAATGGCCACGAACAGCGCCACGATCAGGGTCAGCTTGAATGGCGCCAGAAAGGGTGAGGCCACCTCGGTGGCGATCATCTGCGAGCCTTCGGGCAGCAGTGCCATCAGTGGCCGGGCGATGAACTCGTAGAGCTGATTGGAAAAGGCATACAGCGCTGCGAAGACGATGACCACGGCGATGATCGCCTTGAGCAGGCGCGAGCGCAGCTCGATCAGATGCTCGACCAGGGGCGTCTGCTGGCTATCGGGATCCTGCGACTGGCTCATCGGGGGGCGTCGTTCCTGTCAGCGTCGGAGGAGGTCGTGTGGCGGCTGTTGTCGGCGGGTGCTGCAGTGTCATCCGCTGCCGGCTCGCGGCCAGCCGATCCGGCGCCCGGCGTTTCGTCGTCGGCCGGGGGGCGCTCGCTGTCAGACCGGTTGCGGGGCGTGTCACCCAGTCCCTCGACGTCCTGGCGCATCTTCGACAGCCCCTGATCAACCCGGTCGCGCTTGTGTTTCATCTGGCGCTGCAACTCTTCGGTTTCGAGCTGGCTGGAAATCTCGCGCTGCACATTGCCGATGGTGCGCCGGATGCGGCCGATCCACAGCCCGGCTGCCCGAGCGGCAGTGGGCAGCCGTTCGGGACCCAGCACGATCAGGGCAATGACCGCGATGACTGCCAGTTCCAGAAAGCTGACATCGAACATCGCCTACTGGTTCCGGGTCTCTTTGTCGTGCTCACCGGCAGAGGAGGACGTCGCGTTTTCGCGCTTCTCCGCCGGATTCTCGTAGGTCTGGTTGCGCGAATCCTGCTGATCCTCGACCTGGCGGGTCTGGTGGGGCTGCTGCTTGTCGGCCTCTTCCTCGCCATCATTGACGGCCTGCTTGAAGCCCTTGATGGCACCGCCCAGATCGCCACCCAGATTGCGCAGTTTCTTGGTGCCGAAGATCAGTATGATGATGCCCAGTACGATCAGAAGCTGCCAGATACTGATACCACCCAACATAAGCGTACTCCATTACCAGTCGAATGAGCGTGCTCCCGGCCGGGAAGCGCGATCAGGTCGTGTTGCGGGCGGCCTTTTCATCGAGCCCGGAGACGCCGGAGCGGCGAGCCAGTTCCTCGAGGACAGCCCGGTGATCGAGATCGAGATGTGACAGCATGACCAGGCTGTGAAACCACAGGTCGGCGGTTTCACTGATCAGTGCCCGGCGCTCGGCTTCGCCGCCGTGTTCGGCGTCGCGCGCGGCCAGCAGGGTTTCGGTGGATTCCTCGCCTACCTTTTCGAGAATCCTGTTGAGGCCACGCTGATGCAGTCCGGCCACATAGGAGCTGTCCGGATCACCGTGGCGTCGGCTGGCGAGGACTTCGGCCAGCTGATCGAGAGTATCGCTGCTGCTCATGCTGTATCTTCCCCTGACGCCGGTGTGGCGTCGTTGAATCGCTTATAACACCCCGTTCGGCCGGCTGTCGATGCACTTCGCAGGCTTCATCGTGGTTGCCTGCAAGCGCCGCGCTAGCGCCAGACGATCAGTGCCACGCCGATGGCGGCCGCGGCCAGAACCGGCCAGGGCTGCTGGGTCAGCCACGCCCAGAGCGGCTGCCAGGCCAGGGCCAGAGCCACCAGCAGCAGTCCCAGACGCAACCGGTGGGTGCCCCGGTTCAGGCCGTTGAGCGTATCGCGCAGGGTGCCGAGGGCGGCGGTCTGTTCGCGGCGCTGGCGGCGTTCGACCTCGACCTGTGACATCGCCTGGTGGGCCATGACCGGCAGTTGCGGGACTCGCTGGACCAGCTCGGGGGCCTGCTTCTTCAGCTCCTCCCAGAACCCCTTCGGTCCGGCACGCTCATGCATCCAGCGCTCCAGGTAGGGCTTGGCAGTGTGCCAGAGATCGAGCTCGGGGTAGAGCGTTCGTCCCAGGCCCTCGATGTTCAAGAGGGTCTTCTGCAGCAGCACCAGCTGCGGCTGGACCTCCATGTTGAAGCGGCGGGCGGTCTGGAACAGTCCCATCAGCACCTGGCCGAAGGAGATATCCTTGAGCGGCTTCTCCAGAATCGGTTCGCAGACCGAGCGGATGGCCGCGGCAAACTCGTTGGCGCGGGTCCCTTCGCCCACCCAGCCGGACTCGATGTGCAACATCGCCACTTCATAATAATCCTGACGGAAGAAGGCAATGATGTTACGCGCCAGGTAATCCTGGTCCTCGCGGGTCAGGCTGCCGACGATGCCGCAATCGATGGCAATGTAGCTGGGATCGAGGGGGTTGTCGGCATTCACGAAGATGTTGCCGGGATGCATGTCGGCGTGAAAGAAGTTGTCGCGGAATACCTGGGTGAAGAAGATCTCGACCCCGCGCTCCGCCAGCAGGCGCAGATCGACGCCATGCTCGATCAGGGCATCGGTATCGGCTACCGGAATACCGCTGATCCGCTCCTGGACCATGACGCTGCGTCGGGTCAGCGGCCAGTGAATGGCGGGCACATACAACAGCGGCGAATGCTGGAAGTTGCGCTTGAGCTGGGAGGTGTTGGCGGCTTCCTTCTGCAGGTCGAGCTCGTCGAACAGGGTTGCCTCGTAATCCGTGACCACCTCTACCGGACGCAGCCGTCGGGCATCGGGCCATACCTTCAGCAGCAGTCGGGCAAAGGTGTACAGCAGGGCGATGTCGCTGCGCATCACGCGATCGATGCCCGGTCGGATGATCTTGACCACCACCCGCTCGCCGGAGTGGAGCTGCGCGGCATGCACCTGGGCGATCGAGGCCGAGGCCAGCGGATCGGTATCGAAATGGGCGAAACACTCCTCGACCGTGGTGCCGAGGGCCTCCTCGACACTGCGCAGCGCCTGATCGCTGGAGAAGGGCGGTACCTGATCCTGCAGCCGCTTGAGTTCGACCGCTATGTCCGGTGGCATCAGATCGCGTCGGGTGGAGAGCATCTGGCCGAACTTGACGAAGATCGGACCGAGATTCTCCAGTGCCAGTCGCAGCCGCTCGCCATTGCTGCGTTGCCGGGTCGGAAACAGCCGGATCGGCGCCATCTTCATCAGCAGCCGGGCGTAGCCCGGCAGCCGTTCGAGCGGCACCAGCGTATCGAGGCGATAGCGGGTAATGACCCAGCCGATGCGTATCAGGCGCCACAGCAGATTCAAGAACCGGATCCTCCCCGCAGCCGGCGTCCGAGACGTTCCAGACGCGCTTCAAGGCGGTCGGTGGCAATTTCCAGCTCGGTCAGGTGTTCGCGGGCGATGTCGAGCTGATTGCGGCCGGCCAGCCAGCGGCCCTCCTCGAGGATATATTCGCGCAGGTCCTCTTCCAGCGAGTGGCTGGAGCGGATGCCGAAGCGGCCGACCCGACGCAGTCCGGTGGCGAGGCTGTGCGCCGGGACATCGCCGAACCACTCTGCCAGGGCGCCTTCCCAGTCGACATCGAGATCCATCAGCAGGGCGCGGGTGGCGGCCAGCAGCCCCAGCTCGCCATGCACGATCAGCCGGTTGGCGGTCATGCACGATTCGATGGAAGCACCCCCCATGAGGGCGCCCAGGGTATCGGCGTCGATCTCGACGCAGGCGTCGGCATCGCCCGGCGAGGCGTCCGGCAGGCGGGTGAGTGCCAGCCCGCCATTGTGAAAGGTGATCAGCACCTCGAACGCCGGCGCGGTAATCCGCAGCAGCAGTCGCTTGCCGGCCAGGCCGGCCAGACGGGCCGGCGCAGCGGGGTCGCGCGCCAGCAGATGATTGAGCGTGCGTTCGGCGCTGGCGAGCAGCAAAGGCGTCATCAGTGACATCAGCACCACGACCCCGTTCGGGCGTTCAGGCCGGTCTGCGGCATCAGAGGCTGCTTGTCCATGAGAGTCGTCAACCTGAGATAATTCGTAACATCGGAGGCCTGCGGGCAGCGGCGTACGGCCTGCGTCGCCCGGCATGCTGAAGGCCCGGCATGGCGGCGACTCAGAACTTGAGGCCGCGATGCAGGGCGACAACGCCCCCGGTCATGTTGGTGTACTCGACCCGCTCCAGTCCGGCAGCTTCCATCATGCCCTTGAGGGTGGACTGGTCGGGATGCATGCGAATCGACTCTGCCAGATAGCGGTAGGAATCGGCATCATTGGCCACCAGCCTGCCCAGGCGCGGCAGGACATGAAAGGAGTACTGATCATAGACGCGTTCGAACACGGGGTGGGTGGGTTTGGAAAATTCCAGAACCAGCAGTCGCCCACCCGGCTTGAGCACGCGGGTCATCGAGGCCAGTGCGCGTGCCTGGTCGGTCACGTTGCGCAGGCCGAAGGCAATGGTAATGCAGTCGAAGGTGTTGTCGGGAAAGGGCAGTGTTTCGGCATTGGCCTGAACGACCTCGACCCGGGCACCGGCGCCCCTGTCGAGCAGGCGGTCGCGGCCCACCTGCAGCATCGAGGCATTGATGTCGGCCAGTACCACGCGCCCCTTCGGACCGACCCGACGCACGAACTGTTCGGTGAGATCGCCGGTGCCACCGGCAATATCAAGGACCTGATGGCCGCGACGGACACCGGAGCGCTCCAGCGTGACCCGCTTCCAGAGGCGGTGAATGCCGAGTGACATCAGATCGTTCATCAGGTCATAGCGGGCAGCAACGCTGTCGAAGACCTCGGAGACCCGGCCGGCCTTCTCCTCGAGGGGCACTTCCTGATAACCGAAATGCGTGGTTCTGCTGTTCATATCCGTGTCCCTGATTCGATTGTCGCTGTGCCGGGGAGCCGACAGTAATGCGGCGGCACCGCATTGTAGCGTCGCACCGGAAGATTGTCCCGGACGGCGCATGGCACCAGCCGTTCCCGGCCTAGTGGACCTGACGTACCGGAATGCCCAGCGGCTCGCGCGAGGCGCCGGCCGCTTCCAGCCGGTGCAGGTAGTCCTGCCACCACTGCTCGCGATGCTGACACATCTCCCACAGGTATTCCCAGCTGTAGAGACCGCTGTTGTGGCCGTCGTCGAAGTGCAGCTTCAGGGCGTAGTTGCCGACCGGCTCGATGTTCAGGAGCCCGACATCCTTCTTGCCGGTCTGCAGCACGGCCTGCTCGGGAGAGTGGCCGCGGACCTCCGCGGAAGGAGAGAAGACCCTGAGCAGCTCGGCGGCGAGGCGAAAGCTCTGGCGCCGGCCATCGATATCATAACTCAGCTCGAGATCGCGATCGTATTTGTGATAGTGCACGTTTACGGGGATCGGCGCGCTCATGAAACCTCCGCAATACCATTCTGGCAGGGTATCGCCGGTAGAAGGAAAAAACGGCGCCGAAAACGGCGCCGTCTCCAGAATACGCGCTGAAACAGGCGGGTGCCAGCCGAGCGTCCCCGCCCGTAATGGTCCTACAGGATATAGCGCGACAGATCCTCATCCTTCGCCAGTTCACCGAGCTGCTCATCGACATAGGCGGCATCGATGACCAGCGGCGACTGCATGTCGCTGCCCTCGTAGAGCGCCTTCTCCAGCAGCCGCTCCATCATGGTGTGCAGCCGGCGTGCGCCGATGTTCTCGGTCCCCTCGTTGACCTGCCAGGCGGTCCGGGCGATGCGCTCGATGCCATCGTCGGTGAAGCGGACTTCCAGGTCCTCGGTCGCCAGCAGGGCTTCGTACTGCCGGGTGAGCGACGCCGAGGGCTCGGTAAGGATGCGCTTGAACTCGTTCGGCGACAGGGCCGTCAGTTCAACCCGGATCGGCAGGCGGCCCTGCAGCTCGGGGATCAGGTCGGACGGCTTGGAGAGATGAAACGCCCCGGAGGCGATGAACAGGATGTGATCGGTACGCACCATGCCGTGCTTGGTGGAGACGGTCGAGCCCTCGATCAGCGGCAGCAGGTCGCGCTGCACGCCCTCACGGGAGACATCGCCGCCGCTGCCCGACTCGGCCCGCTTGGCGACCTTGTCGATCTCATCCACGAAGACGATTCCGTTCTGCTCGACCGCTTCGATGGCCCGCTGCTTGATCTCTTCCTCGCTGACCAGCTTGGCGGCTTCCTCGTCGCGCACCAGCCGCATCGCTTCGGCGACGGTGATGCGACGGCTCTCGCTCTTCTGCTTGCCGAAGCTGGAAAACATGTTCTGCAGCTGGCTGGTCATCTCTTCCATGCCCGGCGGGGCCTGGAAGTCCATGCCCTGACTGGCGGGGGTGAGCTCGATGTCGATCTCGCGATCGTCGAGCTTGCCCTCGCGCAGCTGCTTGCGGAAGGTCTGCCGGGTGGAGCTGTCACGATTGCGACCACTGTCATACTCGCTGCCCCGGGCCGGCGGCAGCAGGGCGTCGAGCACGCGCTCCTCGGCGGCCTCTTCGGCCTTGTGCTGCATCGCCGCCTTGGCGTCCTCGCGCACCATCTTCATCGCCATCTCGACAAGATCGCGAATGATCGACTCCACATCGCGGCCGACATAGCCGACCTCGGTGAACTTGGTCGCCTCGACCTTGACAAAGGGCGCTCCCGCCAGCTTGGCCAGGCGCCGGGCAATCTCGGTCTTGCCGACCCCGGTGGGGCCGATCATGAGGATGTTCTTGGGGGTGACCTCGGGGCGCAGCTCGTCGTCGAGCTGCATGCGCCGCCAGCGGTTGCGCAGGGCGATGGCCACGGCGCGCTTGGCGTCGGCCTGACCGACGATGTACTGATCGAGCGCATGAACGATCTCGCGCGGCGTCATCTGCGACTGCTGCGAGGTCGCCTCGGTAGTTAATGATTGCGAAGTCTGAGACTGGGTCATGATCAATCCAGTGCCTCGAGTGTCACGGTGTGATTGGTATAGACGCAGATGTCGGCGGCGATGTTCAGACTCTTTTCGGTGATCTCGCGCGCGGACAGCTCGGTGTTGTCCAGCAGGGCCCGGGCTGCGGCATTGGCATACTGCCCTCCGGAGCCGATGGTGATGATGCCGTATTCCGGCTCGAGCACATCGCCGGTGCCGGTGATGATCAGCGACGAATGCCGGTCGGCCACCGCCAGCATGGCCTCGAGCCGGCGCAAGGCGCGGTCGGTGCGCCACTCCTTGGCCAGTTCGACAGCGGCCTTGGCGAGATGACCCTGATACTTCTCGAGCTGGGCTTCAAAGCGCTCGAACAGGGTAAAGGCATCCGCCGTGCCGCCCGCGAAGCCGGCCAGTACCTGGCCGCGGTGAAAGCGGCGTACCTTGCTGGCGTTGCCCTTCATTACCGTATTGCCCAGCGAAACCTGGCCATCGCCGGCCAGGGCTACCTGCTCGCCACGGCGCACGGATACGATCGTGGTCATGAACGGGTCTCCAGTAAACGGGGGATGAAGCTCCCCGGGGAACATTGCGACGCCGGGCGCCACTGTCTGATGGGAGAATTAGATGCGGACGCCGCGCAGGGAAATCAAGTCGCAGCGGCCAACGGCTTGCGCTGAAGCGATGGCAGGAGGGCGCAGCGGGGGCCCTGTTCCCGCTGCGATCCCGGGCGGTCAGCCCTGCAGGCGGATCAGCATCGGCTCGATCTGCTGGGTTTCCATCAGATCCCGGGCGCGTGAAATCTCCCGGGTGTCCTGATAGGGGCCGACCTGGACGCGATACCAGTGGGTGCCGTCGGCGGTGGTGACCTCGCTGACCCGGGCCTTCAGGCTGAGATCCTTGAGCTTGCGGGCCATCTTCCGGGCGTCATCGTTGCTGCGGAACGAGGCCGCCTGCAGCACATAGCTCGAGGGCGTGCCCGTATTGCCGCTGTCGGCATTGTCACTGCCCTGGGTGTCACTGGCACTGTTCTGCCCGCTGGCGTTGTTGTTCTGCATGATCTGCCGCGCCTTCTGATCGGCAGCGGCCTGGGTACCCGGGCGGGGCGTGGACTTGTAGGCATCCACTGACGGCGCCACCACCTCCGATTCGGGCAGCAGGGTGTAGAACTCGAAGGTCGGCATCTTCTCCTGCCGGGCGGACGGCTGCTCTTCCTGCGAGGATTGCTGCTGCGCCGACTCGCTGTTGCCGCCGGACTGGCGGGCGACCACGGCGGCTACCTGCTCACGTCCCTGCGGGGGCGCCGAGGAGTGAAAATACTGCGCGGCGGCAAAGCCGGCGATCAGCCCGACGATCCCCCACAGCCAGCCCGGCACGTGAAATCCGTCGCCGCCCTGACGGTTGCGTGTCGTGTTGCGCTTCGAAGTGGCGCCGCCGCGACCGTTGCCGCGCTGATTGGCTGAGCCGTTGCGGGAGCTGGAGCGACCGCCTGCCATTTACATCTCCTCCGGAGCGCTGACACCCAGCAGTCCGAGTCCGTTGTGCATGACCTGACGTACCGCCAGGCCCAGGGCGAGGCGAGCGTTGCGCAGGGCATCATCGTCGACCATCACCCTGACCGCGTTGTAACAGCCGTGGAATTCCGCGGCCAGCTCCTGCAGGTAGACGGCAATCTGGTGCGGCTCGCGCGCCAGCGCGGCCCGGGCGACCGTCTCCGGAAAGAGCTGCAGCCGGGTGATCAGGTCGCGCTCGCGGGGTTCGGCCAGGCGATCGAGACTGGCCCGGGCCAGCTCGGCGTCAAAGGGGTGGCCATCGCGCTCGGCACGAGCCATGACACTACACATCCGGGCGTGGGCGTACTGGGCGTAGTAGACCGGGTTGTCGTTGGACTGCGAGCGGGCCAGGTCGATATCGAAGGTCATCTGCGAGGTGGCCGGACGTGCCACCAGGAAGTAGCGGGTTGCATCGCGGCCGACTTCCTCGATCAGATCACGCAGGGTGACGTAGCTGCCGGCCCGCTTGGAGAGCTTGACCTCAACCCCCGAGCGGGTCACCAGTACCATCTGGTGGAGCACGTAGTCGGGATACCCCTCGGGAATGCCGGCATCCAGCGCCTGCAGCCCGGCACGCACCCGGGTGACAGTGGAGTGGTGATCGGCGCCCTGTTCATTGATGACGGTGGTGAAGCCGCGCTGCCACTTGTCGAGATGGTAGGCGACATCCGGCAGGAAGTAGGTGTAGCCGCCTTCACGCTTGCGCATCACCCGATCCTTGTCATCCCCGAAGTCGGTGGTGCGCAGCCACAGCGCCCCGTCAGCCTCGTAGGTGTGACCGCCCTCGATCAGGCGTTCGACGGTGGCCTCGACCTTGCCCTGCTGGTAGAGCGAGGATTCGAGGAAGTAGACATCAAAGCCGACACCGAAGGCGCGCAGATCAAGATCCTGCTCGTGACGCAGATAGGCCACGGCAAACTCGCGAATGGCCTGCTGATCGTCGGGGTCGGCCTTCGCGGTAACCCGGCGATCGTCGGCGACCACGGTTTCGCCGCGCATGTAGCTCTCGGCCACATCGCGGATGTAGTCACCGCGATAGCCATCCGCCGGCCAGCTCGGGTCACTCGGCTCGATGCCGCGCACCCGGGCGGCCACCGAGAGGGTGAGGTTGTCGATCTGGGCCCCGGCGTCGTTGTAATAGAACTCGCGGGTGACCCGATGGCCGGTCGCTTCCAGCAGGCGACAGAGCGTGTCGCCGATCGCGGCGCCCCGGCCGTGGCCGACATGCAGCGGACCGGTGGGGTTGGCAGAGACGAATTCGACCTGTACCGGGCTGCCGCCACCGACATCGCTGTGACCATAGCTGTCACCGGCGTCGATGATCGTCATCAGCACCTCGGCAGCCGAGCCGGTATCGACGAAGAAGTTGATGAAACCGGGGCCGGCGATCTCGATGTCGTGCAGCACCGGGCTCTCCGGCAGGGCAGCGACCAGCCGTTCGGCCAGCTCGCGCGGTTTCATGCCGGCGCTTTTGGCCAGCGTCATGGCCAGATTGGTGGCGTAGTCGCCGTGTTCACGATCGCGGGTGGCATCGATGCGAATGGCCGGATGGCTCTCGGCGGGCAGGGTGCCGTCGGCCTTGAGCGCCTCGAGTGCGGTCTCCAGCAGTGCGGTAATGGTGTCTTTCATTGATCTGGCATTCCGGTGGCGGCTCGGTCGGGCCCACACGGGGCGGGGACAGTCATGCGTGTATTCGGTGATCGGCCGGGGCGCCTGCTTGTGCCGGGCCGATTCGGGCCCGCCATTATCGTTCAACCAGCCCCGGTGTCAAAATCGACGCCGGGCACTCAGGTCATCTCCTGGGGGTCGACATCGACCGAATAGCGCAGCCGGCGACTGCCGGGGTGCGCGGCCAGCCACTCGTCGAGCCAGGCGGTAGCGCGGTGCAGGGCGCTGCGCCGCTCGGCACTCAGCATCAGCTGGACATGCCAGCGGGTCTGGCGGCGTTCCATGGGCGCCGGTACCGGGCCCAGGCAGTCGACCGCCAGTCCCTGCTCGCCGAGCCAGACGCGCAGCGCATTGCCCCCTTCCTCCAGCACGCTGTGCAGCATCGAGGCATCCTGACCCTCCGCCCGGATCAGCACCATGTGGCGCCATGGCGGCAGGCGGGCCATGCGGCGCTCCTCAAGCAGCTGCTCGGCCAGTGCATCGAAGCCCTGCTCGATGAGCAGCCGCAGCCCGGGGTCATCCGGATGATGGGTCTGGATCAGCACCTGGCCCGGATGGCTGGCCCGCCCGGCGCGGCCGGCTACCTGGGTGAGCAGTGCAGCGCTGTGTTCCATGGCGCGAAAGTCGGCACTGTAGAGCCCGCCATCGGCATTGACCACCACCACCAGCGTCACGTGCGGGAAGTGGTGCCCCTTGGCCAGCATCTGGGTGCCGACCAGCAGGCAGGGCTCTCCCCGGCGCACCCGGGTCAGGGTCTGCTCGAGTGCATCGCGGCGGCGGGTGGTGTCGCGATCGACGCGCAGTACCGGTGTGTCGGGAAAGGCTTCGCTCAGCGTCTCTTCGGTGCGCTCGGTGCCGGCGCCCTGGGGACGCAGGTCGGCACTGCCGCAGCTCGGGCAGGCGTCCGGGACCGGCAGGCGGGTATCGCAGTGGTGACAGATCAGCTGATGCGGCTGCCGGTGCAGGGTCAGGCGCGCATCGCAGTGGCGACACTCGCCGATCCAGCCGCACTCGTGGCAGCTCAGGCTGGGTGCAAAGCCGCGTCGATTGATGAAGATCAGCACCTGGCGGCCGGCGTCGAGCTGCTCGCCGATCGCCTTCATTGCCTGGGGGCCCAGACCGCCCCGCAGCGGCCGGCCGCGCAGATCGACCAGCCGCATGTCGGCCGGTCGGGCGTGGCCGGCGCGCTGGGTCAGGCGCAGGTGGCGATAGACCCCCTGATGGGCGTGGCGCAGCGTCTCCAGCGCCGGTGTGGCACTGCCCATCACGATCGGGATGGCGTGATGCTGGGCGCGGACCACGGCCAGATCGCGGGCGTGATAGCGCAGCCCCTCGTGCTGCTTGAAGGAGGAATCGTGCTCCTCGTCGATGATGATCACGCCCGGCGCCGCCAGCGGCGTGAAGATCGCCGAGCGGGTGCCGATGATGATGCGCGCCCGCCCGGCGCGGGCGGCCTCCCAGGCATCCAGCCGTTCATTGTCGTTGAGTCCCGAGTGCAGTGCGACCACGGCAACGCTGAAGCGGCGCCGGAAGCGTTCCAGCGTCTGGGGCGTCAGGGCGATTTCCGGCACCAGGATCAGCGCCTGGCGCCCCCGGTCGAGCACGGCCTCGATCAGCTGCAGATAGACCTCGGTCTTGCCGCTGCCGGTGACGCCATGCAGCAGCACCGGATGAAAGCGATCCAGCCCTTCGTGCATTGCCGCCAGCGCTGCGCTCTGCTCGTGGTTGAGGGTCAGTGACGGTTCGGCGAGTACCGGTCCGCTGCGGCGCTCCGGCGCTGCCAGCCACTCGCGGGTAGAGTCGATCAGGCCCTTGTCGTGCAGACCGCGCAGCTGGGCCTGGTCGAACCCCTGGGCGGTAATGGCCGAGGCCACCAGGCCGTGGCGGTGCTGACTGAGTACGCCGAGCAGCTCGGCCTGGCGGCGGGCGCGCCCCAGCTGTTCGGCGGTGGTGGCCAGCCCCTGTTCGGTGGCAAACCAGCGGGTGCGCGTGCGCGCTTCCAGCGGGCGCCCCTGGCGCAGCAGTACCGGCATGGCGTTGGCGAGCGTATCGCCCAGCGAGTGCTGGTAGTAGCGCGCAGTGAAGCGGCACAGCCAGAGCCAGTCGGCCGGCAGCGGAGTCTGGTCGAGCAGGGCCTCGATCGGCTTGAGGCGGTGGCGTTCGACATCGCTGTGAGCGCGAAAATCGACCACGATGCCCACGACCTGGCGGCGCCCCAGCGTGACCCGTACGCGCACCCCGCAGCACCAGCCGCCCGCGGGTTGTTCATTGCCGGGGAGATAGTCGAAGCAGCGGCGCAGCGGGGTGGGCACGGCCACCACCACGATGGCCGGGTCGGCAGTCGGGCTGTCCGGGGCTTGATCAGGGGGCAAGGCGAGTCTCCCGCAGCTGCCTCAGGCAGGGTGAAACGGCACGACACGGTCGGGCCGGGTCGCGGGTTGCCCATCTTCGGTGTCGGGGCGGCGACTGGCAAGCACGAAGGTGACGTGTTTGACGTTGCCTCGGGGGCATGCGCGTCCGGAGCCTCGGATGAGCGCTACATCGGCTGTTGCAAAGCGGGGAAGATAACCCCTGGTTTATGGCGAAAAGATCAGCCATAAGATCTACCGAATATCGACAAAGGTTTAAACTAAATCCTTGCATGACAGTGACTTGAGGAAGTTGTCGGGAATGCCCGTTTTCTATAGGCTGATCGGATTATCTCTCGTCAGGAGTGCCTGATACTCATGTCCGATTCACGCAGACAGGAAGCTCTGGACTATCACGCCAGGCCCATTCCGGGAAAACTGTCGGTCGAGCTCACCAAGCCCACGCACAGTCAGAAGCATCTGGCGCTCGCCTACAGCCCCGGCGTGGCCGAGCCGGTGCGGGAGATTGCCCGCGATCCCGAAAACGCCTATCGCTATACCGGCAAGGGCAATCTGGTGGCCGTGATCTCCAACGGTAGTGCCATTCTGGGTCTGGGCAACCTCGGGGCGCTGGCCAGCAAGCCGGTCATGGAAGGCAAGGGCGTGCTGTTCAAGCGGTTTGCCGGCATCAATGCCGTGGATATCGAGGTGGATGTCGCCGAGCCGCAGGCCTTCATCGACACCGTGGCCAATATCGCCGGCAGCTGGGGCGGCATCAATCTGGAGGATATCAAGGCGCCGGAGTGCTTCGAGATCGAGCATGCCCTCAAGCAGCGCTGCAACATTCCCGTCTTTCACGATGATCAGCACGGCACGGCGATCGTCACCGCTGCCGGGCTGCTCAATGCGCTGGACATTGCCGGCAAGTCGCTCGAGTCGGCGCGGATCGTCTGCCTCGGGGCCGGCTCTGCCGCGATCGCCTGCATGAAGCTGCTGATTGAAATGGGGGCGTGCAACGAACGGATCGCCATGCTCGACAGCAAGGGCGTGATTCATGCCGGGCGCAGCGATCTCAACCCGTACAAGGCGCAGTTCGCCACCGAGACCGAGCACCGCACGCTCGATGATGCCATCGAGGACGCCGATGTCTTCATCGGCCTCTCCGGACCGGATCTGCTGAGCGCCGAGCAGCTCAGGCGCATGGCCGACAACCCGATCGTGTTTGCCTGCTCCAATCCCGATCCCGAGATTCATCCCGATGAGGCGCATGCCGCGCGTGACGACGTCATCATGGCGACCGGACGGTCGGATTACCCCAACCAGGTGAACAATGTGCTGGGCTTTCCGTTCATCTTCCGCGGCGCGCTGGATGTGCGCGCCAGCGAGATTACCGAAGGCATGAAGGTGGCCGCGGTGCATGCGCTCAGCGCTCTGGCCCGCGAGCCGGTGACGCAGGAAGTGCTGCAGGCCTACGAGATCGAACGTCTCGAGTTCGGCCGGGGCTACATCATTCCCACCCCGGTGGATTCGCGCCTGCTGGAGCGGGTCTCCGGGGCGGTGGCGCAGGCCGCCATCGAGGCGGGAGTAGCGGGCCGGGGCTACCCGGAGCACTATCCGCTGAAGGGGGTCGATGAGATCTACGGCAACTCGCCGGGCTGAGGCCGGCTTGAGCACCGCGGGCCCCTCTGAAGAGGGGCCTTTTTTATCCGGTTCCGCAGGGTGGCCGATTATCCCGGTCGGCTACGGTGCAAAGGCCGCGTCCGATCGATGTCAGAAATTGTAGACAACCGAGGCCGCGGTGGTGCGGTCGGTATGCGCTTCGGCTTCATCCGGCGGGTTGGAGTTGCTCTTGAGCTCGTGTGAAACCCGCAGTGACAGGCTCGAATTCAGCGCCACGGAGATGGCGGTGTAGGAGCGGGCGGTAATGTTGTCGGAGGCGGCCTCGATCGAGGCCTGCTGGGTAAAGCTGGCCGTATCGGTCAGCTGAAAGTCGTAGTCGAAGGCGCCATAGCCAACGGCGTTGTGCTTGCTGCCGCCGCCCTCGAAATCATCGAACCGATACCCCGGGCCCCCTTCGATCGACAGCTGCTGGTGGTCGGTGTCGAGCAGCTGGCGGCCGTAGCCGGCGATGGTGGTGAACTGGTTGTCGTAACCGGAAAAGCGCTCCTTCTCCCAGCGGCCCAGCTCGAACAGGTAGTTCGAGTCGCCCAGGTTGTAGCGCTCGCGCTGACCGACCAGATACTGCTCGGCACTGGTGTTGCCACTGTCACGCACGCTCTTGGTCTCCATGCGAAAGGTGTGTGTCCACTTTTCGCTGTACCAGGAGAGGCGTCCCTTGGCCAGCAGGGTCTCGGTATTGGTGTTACCGGAGAGTGCGGTATAGCCGAGCTCGGCATGGCCGCTGAAACCGCTGTTCTGATCGGAGGCCGGCGGCGGGGCGTAGAACAGCGATTCGGCCTCCGATTCGGCACGGGCGTGAGATGCTCCGGGGCCGAGGCTATAGAAGGTCAGCAACAGTGCCGGCAGGGCAGCGGGCGTTAGTGCATGCCGCTTGCATGCAGTGCAGAGAGCGTTCATGTCGGATACTGATGTCATGTTCCCGTCACCAGACGGTGACGGGACGTGGCCGGGGTTGTAAACGTCAGTGGGCTGGGTGGCCATCAGAAAATGGCATCATAGCTGCCGGTGCCCTGAGAGCCGCTTTCATCCTCCAGCTCCGGTTGGACCGAGCGCTTCTGATAGGGCGGCAGGTTGTCCTTGCGGAAGAGCTCGGTGATGCCACCCTGCTCTCCGTCGCGCAGCCGCTTGCCGGTATCCGGGTCGATGCGAACCCGCACGATATCCTCCGGTTGCGGCGGAGTCGCCTCGGGTGTTCCCTCGAGCGCCGGCCCCATGAACTTCATCCAGATCGGCAGGGCTGCCTGGGAGCCGTATTCGGCAATCGTCTTGTTGGAGTCCTTGCCGACCCAGACGGTGGTGACCAGCGAATCGTTGAAACCGGAGAACCAGGCATCGCGCTGATCATTGGTGGTACCGGTCTTGCCGACGATATCGCTGCGATTCAGGGCACGGGCGGCCTGACCAGTTCCCTTTTCGATGACATCGCGCATGATGCTGTGGAGCAGGTAGACCGACTCCGGACTGGCGATGCGCTCGGCGATGGGATAGGTGCGGCCATCAATGGTCACGGTCGAATCGAGCGGATCACAGCTGCGACAGGCCGCGGGCGAGCTGGGAGCGCTGAGCAGGTTGTCATCGCTGTCGCCCTTGTGGACGGACGAGATGAACCAGGGCTGGACCCGGAAGCCGCCGTTGGCGATTTCGGCATAGCCGCGCGCGATCTCCAGCGGGGTCAGGTTGGCGCTGCCCAGGGCCAGCGAGAGGCCGTGCGGCAGGCGTTCCCGATCAAAGCCCATGCGCTGCAGGAAATCCAGGGTCTGATCGAGCCCGATCGAGCGCAGCACGCGGATCGTGACCAGATTGAGCGAGCGGTAGAGTCCCACCCGCAGCCGGGTCGGGCCGCCAAAGCTGCGCTCGGCGTTCTCGGGACGCCAGTCGTCCTGGCTGCCCACTCCTTCCTGCACGATCGGCGCATCATTGATGATGGTGGCCGGGGTCATGCCGTTCTCCAGCGCTGCCAGATAGATGAATGGCTTGAAGTTGGAGCCCGGCTGTCGCTGGGCCTGGGTGGCCCGGTTGTACTGACTGCGCTGAAAGCTGAAGCCGCCCTGGAGGGCGCGCAGGGCGCCGGTCTGCGGGTCGAGTACCACGATGGCGGCCTCGGCATCGGGTAGCTGGGCCAGTCGCCAGTCGCCATCCTCCTGCTGCATGACCCGGACCATGTCGCCGCGCCGGGCGATATCGGCCGCTGTATCGGGGACCGGACCGCGCCATTTCGGGCTCTTCCATTCCCGAGCCCATTTCAGGCCATCCCAGTCGAGGGTCACGACCTGATCGTTCTTGAGCAGTACCTTCATTTGCTGCCCGTTGTCGGCAACCACGATGGCCGGCTGCAGCGGGCCGAGCCGGGGAGTGCGATCCAGCACCTGGACCCAGTTGCTGACATCACCCTCGACACCGCTGACCGTGGTCCGGCTGCGCTCCGCGGCCTGGCGGGCGGTCTGGGCCACCTCCGGCGATTCGGAGAGTTCCTGCTCGAGTCCCTGATGACTGGCCCTGTCCTGCGCCTCGGCCAGCCCCGGGGGAATATCCTGCTGCTCCGGTCCCCGCCAGCCATGCCGGGTGTCATATTCGATCAGCCCCTGCACCAGGGCGCTGCGGGCATTCTGCTGCAGCTGGCTGTCGATGGTGGTGGTAACGCGATAGTTGCCGGTATAGGCCTCGTCACCGAAGCGCTCGAGCGCGAACTGGCGCGCCATCTCCGCGACCCATGGCGCCTGCACCTCGGGGGCGCTGTGGTGACGCTGCACGCCGATCGGTGCCTGGACCGCCTGCTGATAGGTCCGGTTGTCGATATAGCCCAGCTGCTGCATGCGCAGCAGTACCCAGTTGCGCCGGATCAGCGAGCGTTCGGGGTTGGCAATCGGATTGAGGCTCGAGGGCGCCTTGGGCAGGCCGGCCAGGGTAGCCATCTGCGGCAGGCTGAGCTGGTCGAGCGGCTTGTCGAAATAGGTCTCGGCGGCGGCACCGATGCCATAGGCGCCCTGGCCGAGATAGATCTTGTTGACGTAGAGCTCGAGGATCTGCTGCTTGCCGAGGATCTGTTCCATCTGCAGTGACAGCAGGATTTCGCGGATCTTGCGCGTGAAGGTCTGATCCAGGGTCAGCAGATAGTTGCGCGCCACCTGCATGGTGATGGTACTGCCGCCGGACTGGATGGCCCCGCTGGAGGCCAGTTCGACGGCGGCGCGTGCCAGTCCCTTGGGCGAGACGCCGATATGGTCGTAGAAATTGGCATCCTCGGCGGCCATCAGCGCATGCGTCATTTCGGGCGGGATGTTCTGACCCTTGACCAGCTTGCGGCGCTGGGCACCGAATTCACCGATCAGCTTGTGATCATTGGTATAGACCCGCAGCGGCATGGAGAGCTGATAGTGCTGTAACTGGTGGACATCGGGCAGGCCGGGGCCGAAGTAGATGGCGGCGCCGGCTACAGCCATGACAGTGCCTGCCGTTAATGACACCAGAAACCAGAAGATATGGAACACAAGGCGCTTGATGAACGTCATGTAACACGCGATCCGTCGAATGGGCGGGCGCTGTTGCCGCGCTGGATGGGGTCGTTCACGAGTCGGGCATTATAAGTAGCCGACACTGGGGCGACCAGCATAAAAGGGATAAGTATTTCGCCTGATCCCGTATGACGTCCAGTGCCGACATGCCGTTCGTGATGCGATCGGGATCATGCAGCCCGCGCAGACGCGGGGCAATACGGGAGAGCCGCGAGTGCTGGCCTGGGGGATATCGACAGGGGGGCTGATCGGGGTCGATATCACGTCGGCAACCGTCAAGCTTCTGGAACTGGTGCATCAGGGAGATCGTTTTCGTATCGAATCCTGGGCAGTGCAGCCACTGGCAGAGGGCGCTGTGGTCGAACGGCGCATTCGCGACATGGAGTCGGTGGTGGTGGCGCTCGGTCGGGCGCTCGAACAGGCCCGGCCGCGTGCGCGCCGGGCAGCCGTGGCCATTCCCTCGAGTGCTGCCATTACCAAGGTGCTGTCACTCCCCCGTGGCATGAGCGATGACGATATCGAAACCCGGATCGCTCTGGAATCTGACAGGCACATCCCCTTTCCGTTCAATGAAGTGGCCTTTGACTTCCATCGGCTTGGGGTCAGTGCCCGCCATGCCGATCAGGAGAATGTTCTGCTGGTGGCCTGTCGCCGCACGGATGCCCAGCTTTTGACCGACGCCCTGGAGCGGGTCGGGCTGAAACTCATGGCCGTGGATGTCGAATCCTTTGCCATGGAAAGAGCCTGTCGTCAGCTGATGCTGCAGACGGACCCCGAGGGTGGCGCCTGCTGTGCCGTAATCGATATCGGCGCCACCATGACGGCCTTTCATATCGTCCACGAAGGCCGCATCGTGCACTCCCGCGACAGCAACATCGGTGGCCGGCAGCTGACCGATGAGACCCGTCAGCACTATCGCCTGACCTTCGAGGAAGCAGGGTTGGCCAAGAAGCGCGGCGATCTGCCCGATTATGAAGCGAAACTGCTGGGGCCGTTCCGGAACGGCCTGGTGCAACAGATCATGCGGCTGCTGCGACTCTATTACACCACGGCCGGCGCCCGCGAGATTGATCGAATCGTGCTCGGTGGCGGCACCAGCCTGCTGCCGGGGCTGAAGGAGCAGCTGGCACGCGACAGCCGACTGCCGGTAGTGGGCGCCAATCCCTTTGACAGCATGCCGCTCAACGGGGCCATCGATCGGGCTGCGCTGACCCGCGATGCCCCGGCGATGCTGACGGCCTGTGGTCTGGCCATGCGGGTGGCACTGTGAAGCGTAGCGATGACGTCGGGGCGGCGCATGAGCTGCTGGGCATCAGCATCAATCTGCTGCCCTGGCGGGCGCGTCAGCGGGAACGCCACAACCGCATCTTTCTGCTCGTGGTGGTGGCCTGTGCGCTGCTGGGGGGCGGCATCGGCTGGGGCAGGGCGGCACTGGTCGGTCATCAGCTGCAGCTTGAGCAGGCACGGCTGGCGCACATTCGCGACAGCATGACCCGGCTGCAGCAGGACATCGCCTCGGTGCAGTCGCTACAGGCACGTCGCGAACAGCTGCAGGGTCGCATTGCGCTGATTCGCCGCCTCGAGTTCAGCCGGCCCTATACGGTGATGATCTACAACGCGCTGACCGCGACCCTGGTGGACGGGGTGCATTTCGATCGCGTGGCGCGTCACGGGGAACAGCTCGAGATCAGTGGCCTGGCAGGCAGCAATCGTCAGGTTTCCGAACAGCTGCGGCGGCTGGCCGGCAGCGATATCTTCGGCGAGCCGCAGCTGCAGGATGTGCGTGCCGATGACAAGACGCCACGAATGCGACGCTTCAACCTCATGCTCCCCGTCAATACCGGTGAGCCTGCCATCCGGGCAGGGGAGGAAGCGTCGTCATGATGCGTCGATTCCTGAAGCATCGGTCCGACTGGCACACCGAGTGGCGGCGCTTCCGCGAGGTGGAGTGGCGCAGTCTGGATCCGGCCGAGGCCGGTAGCTGGCCGAAGCCGCTGCAGCTTTTGTGCTGCGCGCTGGTCATGGCCGCTGGTATCGCTGCTGCCCAGTGGTTGCTGGTCACCCCGGGTCAGCAGGCGCTGGCGGATGCGCAGGACGAGGAGCAGCGACTGCTGGACGAGTACGGTACCCGGGCCTGGCAGGCTGCCAATCTGCCCCTGCTGCAGGCGCAGATGGGCACGCTCGACCGGCGCATGGAACAGCTGATTGCCATGCTGCCGACCGATACCGAAGTGCCTTCACTGCTGGATGGCATCAGTGAACTGGCCCGCCGCGCACAGCTGGAGATCGAGCTGCTGAAGCTCGAGCCCACCGTGTCGCACGATTTCTATATCGAGCAGCCGCTGGCGATCCGGGTGCGCGGCGATTACCACCATCTGGGTGCCTTCATGGCCGGCATGGCGGCACTGCCACGCATCGTGACACTGCATGATTTCACCCTGCAGCCGGTCGCCGACAGCGAGGGTGGCGGGGCGCTCAAGCTGTCGCTGCAGGCACGCACCTATCGTTATGTCGCGCGGGATGACAACCGGGACGGGACGCCATGAGCGGTTGCCGGGTGCGGGTGGCAGCACTGTTGCTGGGGTTGCTGCTGGGCGGCTGTCAGCATCCCGATATCGACGCTCTGGATGCCCACCTGCAGGCGCTGCGCGAGCGGCCGACGGGGCATGTCGAGGCCCTGCCCGAACAGCCGCTCTACCACTCGATCGATTATGAGCCGGGAGAGCGACGCGCGCCCTTCACGCCATGGCTCCCGGCGGCCCGCGCGGGAGCCGATGACAGCACCATCCGGCCGGATCCACAGCGCCCCCGTGATCCGCTGGAAAGCTTTGCACTCGATACGCTGCGTCTGGCCGGCACCTTCACCATCCATGGCCGCACCATGGCGCTGATCCAGACACCCGATGGCGAGGTGGTACGTCTGCGTCCCGGTGAGCATCTGGGCGAGCACGACGGCCGGGTCGAGACGATCGACAGCGGTCGGCTGGTGATTGTCGAGCTGATCGCCGATGGCCGGGGGGGATTCACTACCGAACGGCGCCAGCTGACCCTTTCGGCTACCGGTGCGCAGCGTACGCCATGATGGACGACAGGATGATGCCATGATTGCAAGACTTCTCCTTCTGCTGCTGGCGCTGAGCCTTCTGGCAGGTCGTGCCGAGGCGGCGACGCTGGGCAGCATTGATACCCGGTTGCTGGATGATGGCAGGCTGGCCATCGAGTTCGGGTTCGATACGGCCCCGGCCGAGCCCCGGGCGTGGCTGACGGATCAGCCGGCGCGGCTGGTGATGGATGTGCCGGAGGCCGTCAGCGGTCTTGCCGAACGCCGGCTCAGCGTGGCGCGCGGCGGTGTGCGAAGTATCACGGCGCTGAGTGATGAGCAGCGGCTGCGGCTGGTGATCGCGCTGCAGCGGTCACTGGGCTGGCAGCTCGAGCGTCATGGCAATCAACTGCGGCTGCTGCTGGGCGGGAGCAGTACCCAGGCCGCGGCCTCCGGGCGCGGTACCTTTCTGGATCAGCTCGACAGCGTCACCACAGGGGCCTCCGACAGGGCAGCCGATGACGGTATGGTGAGCCGGGTTGCCAGCACCGCATCGCCGGAGAGCGCCGCGCCGGCCATCACCGGATTCGATTTTCACAAGCTGCCGGAAGGTGCCGGCGAGTTGCGCGTCCATCTTGATCGCAGTGACATCACGCCGCAGCTCGAAACGCGCAGTGATCGGGTCGAGGTTCTGCTGCCCGGTGTGACACTGCCCCCGGACTGGCGGCAGACCCTGGATGTCAGCGATTTCGCCACGCCCGTGACGCGTGTGGTCCCCGAGCAGACCGCAGCAGGTACCCGGTTGGCCCTGAGCATCACGCCGGGTGCGGCAGCAGTCGCCAGCCAGCAGGGGCAGGATGTGGCAATCACCGTGTCGGCTCCGGACTCACGGGCTGCCCGTCTGCGCGATCAGCGCTTCCCGTTCGATGGCAGACGGGTCTCCCTGAACTTCCAGAGCATTGCAGTACGCTCCGTGCTGTCGATCCTGGCCGAGGAGGTCGGGCTCAATCTGGTGGTCAGTGACAGTGTCGGCGGCGACGTGACCCTCAACCTCAGCGATGTCCCCTGGGATCAGGCGCTCGATCTGATCCTGCGCACGCAGGGTCTGGCCAGCCAGCGGCGCGGCAGCGTGCTGCTGGTGGCGCCTGGCAGTGACCTGGCCGAGATGGCCCGCCGGGTGGCGGAAGCCGATCGCAGTGTCAGCGACAGTGCCACCCTGACCACGCAGTATCTGCAGATGCGCTATGCCGATGCGGCCGACATGGCCACCCTGCTGCGGGGTGACAACGGCCTCGGGCTGCTCTCCTCCCGGGGCCGGATTTCGGTCGACCCGCGGACCAATACGCTGCTGGTGCAGGATACGCGCGAGAACATCGAACAGATCAGAAACACGGTCGATCAGCTTGATGTACCGGTACGTCAGGTCCAGATCGAGGCCCGGATCGTGATCGCCCGGGATCGGGTGGCCCATCAGATCGGGGTTCGCTGGGGGCTCTCCTCCACCAATCAGCTCGACGCGGACAGCGTCAGCGTGACCGACAGCTCCAGCGGCAGCGGGCGCGCCTACGGCGGGCTCGCGGTGGACTATGGTGATAACACGGCCCCGGGCACCAGCGTCGGCATCGGTTACCTGACCGGTGATGTGCTGCTGGGGCTCGAGCTCAACGCGCTGGAATCCGAGGGCAAGAGCCAGACCATCTCCCAGCCCCGGGTGATTACCGCCAACCGGCATACGGCACTGATCAAGCAGGGCCAGGAGATTCCCTATCAGGAGAATCAGGGGGATACACTGACCGGCTCCTCGATCGAGTTCAAGGAAGCAGTACTGTCACTGGAGGTGACACCACAGATCACCCCCGATAATCGCATCATCATGGATCTGGTGGTGAACAATGATGATGTCTCCAGTACGCAATACAGCGGTCAGCCGGCCATCGATACCAACCAGATTCAGACCCGGGTGCTGGTCAGCAATGGTGAAACGGTGGTGCTCGGCGGTATCCTGTCGACCGAGCAGCTCAACAATCTCTCCAAAACCCCGTTTCTGGGCGATCTGCCCGGCATTGGTCGACTGTTTCGCTATTCCGAACGCTCCAATGAAAAGGTAGAGTTGCTGGTATTCATTACCCCGAAGATCATCGAGGATACACCAGCGGTGAACTGATGCAGGCCCTGCCCAACATTTTTCTGATCGGTCCGATGGGGACCGGCAAGAGTACCATCGGCCGCCTGCTGGCGGCCGAACTGCGTCGTCCGTTTCACGACAGCGATCACGAGATCGAACACCGCTGCGGCTGCGGTATTCCATGGATCTTCGATGTCGAGGGCGAGTCCGGCTTTCGCGTGCGCGAGGCCGAGGTGATCGATCGCCTGACCTCGCTCGAGGAGATCGTGCTGGCCACCGGAGGCGGCGCCGTCACCAGCAGCACCAGCCGTCAGTACCTGCGCGAGCGGGGGGTGGTGGTCTATCTGTCGACCACGCTCGAGCAGCAGCTCAGGCGTACCGCCCGCGATCGCAATCGGCCGCTGCTGCAGGGCACCGATCGGCGGGAGCGGCTGCGTCAGCTGATGGCCGAGCGCGAGCCGCTCTATCTGTCCACCGCGGATCTGGTGGTCAGTACCGATCGGCGCAGCCCCCGGGCCGTGGTCCGCGAGATCAAGCGCCGCGTCAGGCGCCTGCAGAATCCGCTCGAGCAGGATGCCTGACGAATTTCCGCTGCCTTCAACAGGACAGGATTGCATGCAAACGCTGAGTGTCGAACTGCCCGAGCGCCAGTATCCCATTCACATCGGACCGGGGCTGCTGGAGCGCGGTGAGCTGCTGACGCCGCACATCGCCGGGCGGCAGGTGATGATCGTGACCAACGAGACCGTGGCGCCCCGCTATCTCGAACGACTGAAGGCAGGTCTTGCCGATTACACCGTGGCCGAGGTCATCCTGCCCGATGGCGAGGCCACCAAGACGCTGGCCTCGGTGGAGCGGATCTGGGATGCCCTGCTGGCGCACGGTTTCAACCGCCGCTGTACGCTGATTGCCCTCGGCGGGGGGGTGATCGGCGACATGACCGGGTATGCGGCCGCCTGCTACCAGCGCGGGGTTGCCTTCATTCAGGTGCCGACCACGCTGCTGGCTCAGGTGGACTCCTCGGTGGGCGGCAAGACCGGTGTCAATCATCCCCGCGGCAAGAACATGATCGGCGCCTTCTGGCAGCCGAAGGTGGTCATCAATGATACCGCGACGCTGGCTACCCTGCCCGCTCGGGAGCTGTCGGCCGGGCTGGCCGAAGTGATCAAGTACGGTCTGATCCGGGACGAGGCCTTTCTCGGCTGGCTGGAGACGAACATGAGCCGCCTGCGAGCGCTGGATGACGAGGCGCTGAGTCATGCCGTGCGTCGCAGCTGCGAGCTCAAGGCCGAAGTGGTGGTGGCGGATGAAACCGAGCAGGGGGTGCGGGCGCATCTCAATCTCGGTCATACCTTCGGACACGCCATCGAAGCGGCCATGGGCTACGGCAGCTGGCTGCACGGCGAAGCGGTAGGCGCCGGCATGGTCATGGCGGCGGCGCTCTCGGCGCGGCTGGGCTGGATCAGCGAGACGGCCCTGCAGCGGACCGAGCGGATCATCGCGGCCGCCGGGCTGCCGCGGCATGCGCCGGCCGGGGTGGAGGCCGAACGTCTGCTGGAGCTGATGCGGCTGGACAAGAAGGTGCTGGATGATCGGCTGCGCCTGGTGCTGCTGCAGGCGCTGGGGCGTGCCTGTGTGACCGATGAGGTCGCCGACACCCAGGTGCGTGAGCTGCTGGTCGGCTGGCCCCGGCAGTAGGGCAGGGGCCCAGCCTGTCTTCATCCGGCACTGGAGGCAGGCTGACGGGCAATTTGTGTCTACGACTTTGGTAGCTTGTAGCGTGACCCGGAATCTTTCCGATCTGCAAGGAAAGTCGTCGTTTCCGGCGTTCGGATGAGAATGACTCTTTTTCACGCCCCCGGTGCTGCGACCAGAGTCTAATTGCAGCGTGGTTCCTTCGTTAAAAAATCCCGGACTTTCAGTCCTGTAAGTTTTGATGGCACGCCCGTGCCCGCTCTAGTCTCAACGGTTCGTTCGGCTCATCGCCCCTTTCGGGGACGGCCGAGGACCCTTGCGGACCTGATTCGGAGCATGACCATGCTGACCCTCATCGGCCTCGCCATCATCGTGACCATTGTGGTGCTGCTGCTGTTCGAGAAGATGATCCCGATCATCGCGCTCAGCGCCATCCCCTTCATCGGCGCGCTGCTCGCCGGCTTCAGCGTCGGGGAAATTTCCGGCTTTTTCGAGGAGGGTGTCACTCAGGTTGCCGGGGTCGCCTTCATGTTCATGTTTGCGATCCTCTTCTTCAGCCTGATGCGGGAGCGCGGCCTGTTCGAACCGCTGATCAACGGGCTGGTCAGGGTGACCCGCGGCAATGTGGTGGCAGTGGCCGCGATGACCGCTCTGGTAGCGGCCCTTGTCCACCTGGACGGTACGGGAGCCGCGACCTTCCTGATCCTGATTCCGGCGCTGATTCCGCTCTATCGCCGGCTGGGCATGAGCCCCTACCTGATGCTGACCATCCTGGCGACCAGCATGGGCCTGCTCAACATGGTGCCCTGGGGCGGGCCCATCGGCCGGGCAGCGGCGGTCACCGATGTCTCTCCCGTCGAGATGTGGCATGCCCTGATCCCGGTTCAGCTGATCGGGGTAGTGTTTTCCGTTATCGGCGCCATGCTGCTGGGCAGTCGGGAGCGCCGCCGCATCCGCCGGCTGGGGGGCGTTGAGGCGGCTGTTGCTGCCCATTACCCGCCGGGCAGCAACGCCGATCGCGCGTCGGCCGGCAGCAATGCAGAGCAGCTCCGCGAGGAAGAGAGCGAGGAGGAGCGTACTGCCGGTCTGCCACGCTTCTACTGGATCAATGCCGTCCTGACGCTGATCACCATTGCGGCCCTGGCCAGCGGAGTGCTGGCGCCTGCCTATGTGTTCATGCTGGCGCTGGGCGTCGGCCTGCTGCTCAACTATCCCGGCATTCCGAAACAGTCCCGCTTCATCGCCCATCATGCGCCCCAGGCCTTCAACATGGGGGCGATCATTGCCGCTGCCGGGGCCTTCCTCGGGGTGCTGGAGGGCAGCGGCATGCTGGAGTCGATTGCGCTGGATGTGACCCAGCTGCTGCCGCATCAGGCGATCGGCATGCTGCATGTCCTCGTCGGGGTGCTGGGCGTACCGCTTGAGCTGCTGACCAGTACCGATGCCTATTACTTCGCGCTGCTGCCGGTCATTCAGCAGATCACCGGCGGTGCCGCGGTGGGACCGCTCGAGGTGGCCCATGCCATGGCCATCGGCAGCATCGTGGGCACCTACATCAGCCCCTTTTCGCCCGCGGTCTGGCTGGCGCTGGGGCTGGCCGGTATTGAAATGGGGCGCTACATCCGTTATGCCTTTTTCTACCTGTGGGGGTTCAGCCTGATCATGATGCTGGTCGGTTATCTGTTCGGGCTCTATTGAATTGACGCTGTCCTGCGAAACGCGATGTGCTGGCTACCCGGGTTCGTCCCGGGTTTTTCATGTCCGAATGCCGTGCGCCGGAGCCAGCCGGCAGCGCTGGCACGCTGACAAAACAGCATGGCCCATGCATGATCGGCATGGAGATAAGTCATAGTGTGATTCACTGCGCTTCTGCCGCAGGAGCGTGCGTTTTTTCTTTATCTCGTTGAGAAGCTGTGCAATTTTGTTTGCCGTGGTGGGTAATTACGCGATTTTGCGATGATTTTGTCGCGAAAGTGGAGGAGTGAAATTTGCGCCGGGCTGGCCTTGTCGATATGCTCGATGCCTCTCCCGAACCCGCCAGCAGGACCCATATGGCGCGGCCATAACAAGAATAACCGAAAAATATAACCGGCTTTCAAGACGACGACAACCCCCTTCGGTTTGACCGAGTGGCGTCGGTGCAGACACATTCCTGTTAGAGGCACGTCCATGACCAGAGGTCTCCACCATCCCGGAGAGTACCGTGACAACTGTGGCTTTGGCCTGATCGCCCACATGGAAGGGCAGGCGAGTCATGACCTGCTGTCGACCGCGATCGAGTCCCTGACCTGCATGACCCACCGCGGTGGCATCAATGCCGATGGCAAGACCGGTGATGGCTGCGGTCTGCTGTTTGCCATGCCTGACGGATTCATGCGCATCAGGGCCCGCGAGGCCCTGGATGCCGAGCTGGGCGACAACTTCGCCGTGGGCGTGGTCTTCTTTGCCGATGATGATGCCCGTGAACAGCATGGCCGGGCAGTACTGGAAGAGCAGCTCGCCGGGCGCGGCCTGAACGTGCGCGGCTGGCGTGATGTACCGGTGCATCCGGAAGTCTGCGGGCCGATCGCCAGGGAGTGCATGCCCCGCATTCGCCAGATCTTCGTCGAGCCGGCCGAGGGCCGCCACGAGGACATGGCGTTCAACGTCGATCTGTTCATGGGACGCCGGCTGGCCGAACAGCAGCTGCGGGATGACGAGGCGTTCTATGTCTGCTCGCTCTCCTCAAAGGTGGTTTCCTACAAGGGGCTGATGATGCCCGCCGATCTGCCGACCTTCTATGATGATCTCGGCGACGAGCGGCTCGAAACCTCGATCTGTGTCTTTCACCAGCGCTTCTCCACCAACACCGCGCCGCGCTGGCCGCTGGCGCAGCCGTTTCGCTTTCTGGCGCACAACGGCGAGATCAACACCATCGAGGCCAATCGCAGCTGGGCCAATGCCCGGCGCGCGAACTTCGCCAGCGAACATCTGAGTGACATCGAAGAGCTCGACGAGATCGTCAATACCACCGGCTCCGACTCCTCGAGCATGGACAACATGCTCGAAGTGCTGCTGACCGGTGGCATGGAACTCTATCGCGCCGTGCGCATGATGGTGCCGCCGGCGTGGCAGAACGTCGAAACCATGGATGCCGACCTGCGCGCCTTCTACGAGTACAACTCGATGCACATGGAGGCCTGGGACGGGCCGGCCGGCATCGTGCTGACCGATGGCCGCCATGCCGTGTGCATGCTCGATCGCAACGGCCTGCGCCCGGCGCGCTGGGTCATCACCGACAACGGCTACATCACGCTCTCCTCGGAAATCGGGGTGTGGGATTACGCCCCGGAATCGGTGGTGGCCAAGGGGCGGGTCGGCCCCGGCCAGATTCTCTCGGTGGATACCCATACCGGCGAGGTGCTGCATACCAGCGATGTCGATGATCAGCTCAAGTCGGCCTATCCCTACAAGCGCTGGCTGAAGGACAACGCCCAGTATCTGGAGTCGGCGCTGACCGAGCTGGCCCGCTTCCAGCCGATGGATGCCGAGACGCTGGCGGTGCAGGAGAAGATGTTCCTCGTCACCAACGAGGAGCGTGATCAGATCCTGCGCCCGCTGGCCGAAAGCGGCCAGGAGGCCGTTGGTTCGATGGGGGACGATACCCCCATGGCGGTGCTGTCACGTCAGCCGCGGGCGCTGACCGACTTCTTCCGGCAGAAGTTTGCCCAGGTCACCAATCCGCCGATCGATCCGCTGCGCGAGGCGATCGTGATGTCGCTGGAGACCTGCATGGGGGCCGAGCTCAACGTCTTCCGGGCGACTCCCGAACATGCTCATCGGCTGATCCTGACCACGCCGATCCTGTCGCCACGCAAGTTTACCGCGCTGACCAGCCAGGACGACCCGGCCTTCGTCAGCGAGACGCTGTCGCTGAACTACGATGGCGAGAACCTCTCGCTGCGCCAGGCGCTGCATGAGCTCTGCCAGCGTGCCGAACAGGCCGCCCGGCGGGGCAGCGTGATTCTGGTGCTCAGCGATGCCGGACTCGAACGCGGGCAGCTGCCGATTCATCCGGTACTGGCGGTCGGTGCCGTGCATCATCACCTCGGTCGCCTGACCCTGCGGCCGCGGGTCAACCTGGTGGTCGAAACCGCCTGGGCACGTGATGCCCACCAGATGGCGGTGCTGTTCGGCGTGGGAGCCACGGCGATCTACCCTTGGCTGGCCTATCAGGTGATGGCGGACATGTACCGCACCGGCGAGCTGAGCGGCGATCCCGCCGAAGGGCGCGAGAACTATCGACGGGGGCTGCAGAAGGGGCTCTACAAGATCCTCTCCAAGATGGGCATTTCGCACATTGCCTCCTATCGCGGCTCGCAGCTGTTCGAGGCCGTGGGGCTGGCCTCCGAGGTGCGGGACATGTGCTTTCCCGACATGGCGTCCCGCATCGAGGGCGCCGGCTTTGCCGAGCTGCAGATGGCGCAGGAGCTGCTGGCGCGGGAAGCCTGGAAGCGGCGCAAGCCGATTCGTCAGGGCGGGCTCTACCGCTACGTGCACGACCACGAGTACCACGCCTACAACCCGGACGTGATCAAGCTGCTGCAGGAGTCGGTGCAGGAGCGCGATTACGGCAAGTGGCAGAAGTTTGCCCGGCTGGTCAACGAGCGTCCGGTGGCGACCCTGCGCGATCTGTTGAAGCTCCGTGAAGGCGAGGAGCCGGTGGATATCAGTGAGGTGGAACCGGTCGAGTCGCTGCTGCCGCGCTTTGACAGTGCCGGCATGAGTCTGGGCGCGCTCTCGCCCGAGGCACACGAGTCGCTGGCCCAGGCGATGAACGAGACCGGCGGCCGCTCGAACTCCGGTGAAGGGGGCGAGGACCCGGCGCGCTACGGCACGATCAAGAACTCGAAGATCAAGCAGATTGCCTCCGGCCGCTTCGGGGTGACGCCCGCCTATCTGGCCAGTGCCGAGGTACTGCAGATCAAGGTCGCCCAGGGGGCCAAGCCCGGTGAGGGCGGCCAGCTGCCGGGCGGCAAGGTCAACGAGCTGATCGCCCGGCTGCGCTATGCCGTGCCCGGAGTGACCCTGATCTCGCCGCCGCCGCACCATGACATCTATTCGATCGAGGATCTGGCGCAGCTGATCTTCGATCTCAAGCAGGTCAACCCCGAGGCCCAGGTATCGGTCAAGCTGGTTTCCGAGCCCGGCATCGGCACCATCGCCACCGGCGTGGCCAAGGCCTACGCCGATCTGATCACCGTCTCCGGCTATGACGGTGGTACCGCGGCGAGTCCGCTGACCTCGATCAAGCACGCCGGCTCACCGTGGGAGCTGGGGCTGCCCGAGGTGCATCAGGCGCTGCGGATCAACGGCATGCGCGACAAGATCCGGCTGCAGACCGATGGCGGCTTGAAGACCGGGCTGGATGTCGTCAAGGCGGCGATCTTCGGTGCCGAGAGCTTCGGCTTCGGCACCGCACCGATGGTGGCGCTGGGCTGCAAGTACCTGCGCATCTGTCATCTCAACAACTGTGCCACCGGCGTGGCGACCCAGCACCAGTCGCTGCGGGATGAGCACTTCCGCGGCACCGTCGACATGGTCAAGAACTACTTCCGCTTCATCACCGAGGAAGTGCGGGAAATCATGGCCATGCTGGGCGTGCGCCGACTGACCGATCTGATCGGACGGGTGGACCTGCTCGAGCAGATCGAGGGTGAAACGCGCGCCCAGCGTCAGCTGGAGTTCCGCTCGCTGCTGCACAACGACTGGGTGCCGGCGGATGCACCGCAGTTCTGTCAGGTGCACCGCAACGAGCCGCATGACCCGGGGGCGAAGAACCAGCAGATCCTGGCCGCGGTCAGTGAGGCGCTGGAACAGCGCAGTGGCGGCGAGTATGCGTTTGACGTCACCAACTGCGACCGCTCGATCGGAGCGACCCTCTCGGGGGCAATCGCCAGGCGCTACGGCGAGGCCGGGCTGGAAGAGGCCCCGATCACCCTGCGGCTGACGGGGGTCGCCGGACAGAGCTTCGGCGTGTGGAATGCCCACGGACTCAACATGTATCTCGAAGGCGATGCCAACGACTATGTCGGCAAGGGCATGAACGGTGGCCGGCTGGTGATTACACCGCCGAAGGCGAGCCGCTTCGAGAGCCACCATACCGCGATCATCGGCAACACCTGCCTGTATGGCGCCACCGGTGGTCAG
This sequence comes from Kushneria sinocarnis, assembly GCF_003633775.1. Classification (GTDB taxonomy): domain Bacteria; phylum Pseudomonadota; class Gammaproteobacteria; order Pseudomonadales; family Halomonadaceae; genus Kushneria; species Kushneria sinocarnis. The sequence goes on along the minus strand of NZ_RBIN01000004.1, from coordinate 248,328 downwards.
CTCTACGCCGCCGGACAGGCCGGGGAGCGCTTCGCGGTGCGCAATTCCGGCTGCCATGCGGTCATCGAGGGCGCCGGGGATCACTGCTGCGAGTACATGACCGGCGGGGTGGTCACGGTGCTGGGCAGAACCGGTCTCAATTTCGGGGCCGGCATGACCGGCGGGTTCGCCTTCGTGCTTGATCTGGAACGGGACTTCGTCGACCGCTACAACCATGAGCTGGTCGAGATCCACCGCGTCAGTACCGAACACATGGAAGCCTATCGTCGCTATCTGCGCGAGATACTGCAGGATTATGTCGCCCAGACCCGGTCTGCCTGGGGCCAGGAGCTGCTCAGCGACTTTTCCGACTATGTGCGTCACTTCTGGCTGGTCAAGCCCAAGGCCGCAAGTCTCAACGGGCTGCTGGCCCAGTCACGGCGGCAGCCGGAATAAGCCGGCGTCGGCCGAGTGAGGAGAATCATCAATGGCACAGCAACTCTCCAACGATTTCCAGTTCATCGATGTCGGTCGTCGCGATCCGGAAAAGAAGGAAGCGCATCTGCGGGTGCGCGAATTCGCCGAGATCTATGCCGAGTATCGTCCCGGCGAGGCGGCCAGTCAGGCGCACCGCTGCCTGCACTGCGGCAATCCGTACTGTGAATGGAAGTGCCCGGTCCACAATTACATTCCCAACTGGCTCAAGCTGGTGACCGAGGGCAACATCCTCGAGGCCGCGGAGCTGTCGCACCGCACCAATTCGCTGCCCGAGGTGTGTGGCCGGGTCTGCCCGCAGGATCGGCTCTGCGAGGGTGACTGCACCCTCAATGATGGCTTCGGGGCCGTCACCATCGGTTCGATCGAGAAGTACATTACCGATACCGCCTTTGCCATGGGCTGGCGCCCGGACATGACCGGCGTGGAGTGGACCGACAAGCGCGTGGCGATCATCGGGGCCGGGCCGGCCGGACTGGCCTGTGCCGATGTACTGGTGCGCAACGGGGTACGCCCGGTGGTCTACGACCGCTATCCCGAGATCGGCGGTCTGCTGACCTTCGGCATTCCCGAGTTCAAGCTCGAAAAGAATGTCATGAAGCGGCGGCGCAGCGTGCTCGAGGAGATGGGCGTGGAATTCCGGCTGGGCGTGGACATCGGCCGCGACCTGCCCTTCGAGGAGCTGCTGGAAGGCCATGATGCCGTGTTCATGGGCATGGGCACCTACAAGTACATGGAGGGCGGCTTCCCCGGCGAGCAGCTCGAAGGCGTGCACAAGGCGCTCGATTTTTTGATCGCCAACGTCAACCACAACCTCGGCTATACGGCATCGCCCTCGGATTTCACCTCGCTGGAAGGCCAGCGCGTGGTGGTGCTGGGCGGTGGCGATACCGCCATGGACTGCAACCGGACCGCGTTGCGTCAGGGCGCCGATGAGGTCACCTGTGCCTATCGCCGTGACGAAGCCAACATGCCGGGCTCGAAGCGCGAGGTCAAGAATGCCCGGGAGGAAGGCGTGGAATTCCTCTTCAATCGCCAGCCGGTGGCGATTCTTGGCGAGGAGCGTGTCGAGGGAGTCAAGCTGGTACGTACCCGGCTGGGTGAACCCGACGAGGCCGGTCGTCAGCGAGCCGAGATCGTGCCGGATTCGGAAGAGGTCATCGAGTGCGATGCCGTGATCATCGCCTTCGGTTTCCAGCCCAGCGAGATTGCCTGGCTGGATGAAAACCGTATCGATATCGACGATCGCGGCCGCATCATGGCGCCGGAGCAGGGCGATTTTGCCTTCCAGACCTCCAACGAGAAGGTCTTCGCCGGCGGTGACATGGTGCGTGGCTCCGATCTGGTGGTGACCGCCGTCTTTGAAGGGCGCAGTGCCGCGGAAGGGATTCTCGATTATCTGGACGTGTAGTGCCGCGCATTCTTCTACAGTATGCCCCGACATTCGTGTCGGGGCTTTTTTTGTTCGGGAACCGGCCGCGGCTGATGGGCAAAAACGCTGCCGGTTCGATATGCCCGGCAATGTCCATTAGAGTTGAGGAACAATCAATAACAGGTTCAAGAGGATAAAAGTGGGTCTTCTTCCGTCTTCGCAGACTGGATGTTCTGTCAGTATCGTCGGCCATGAACGATTGCCGAGCTGCCGATTGCAACCGTCGCGCGTTGCTTCGCCATGAGTCAGCCACGCTGCTGCCGGGGCGAGGACATTTGATGAGAGGTGCATGCAGAGGAGGCTCCGGGTCATGTTTCGGCGCCTGATTGCCCTGATGGTGCTGATGATCGTGATGTTGCCGCCAGGCGTGGCTGCAGAGCCCTCGGCACTGGTGATCATTACCCATCCGGGCGTGGAACTGGACAGCCTGAATCGTGAGACGGCAAGAGCCATCTTTGCCATGCGTCAGCGTACGCTTCCCAATGGCCAGTCGGCACACGTCTTTGTGCTGCCGGACAGCAATGCCATCCATGAGCGTTTTGCCAAGGAAGTGCTGAACGTCTACCCGCATCAGCTGCGGCTCGCCTGGGATCGGGCGGTTTTTTCCGGTACGGGTCAGGCACCGAATGAAGTGGCGAACGAGTCGGCCATGGTGGATCGGGTGGCAGCGACTCCCGGAGGGATCGGTTATGTCGACCGATCGGCATTGAATGATCGGGTTCGAGTGGTTGGCGTTGAATAGACTGAGCAGTGACATGGCAAGGATCGGCCTGATGATCACACTGGCACTGGGGCTGGTTCCGGGAGCGAGCGCCAGCGAAATCGCCGATACCTTCCAGATGCACGGGTTCATGAGTCAGGCGCTGATTGTCAGCGATCACAATGATTTCTTCGGCCCTAGCAGCGAAGAGGGCGGCAGTCTGGAATATACCGAGCTGGGACTCAATGTCTCTACCCGGCCTTCGCAAAACATGCTGCTGGCCGCCCAGGTGCTGGCCCGCAAGGCCGGCCAGGGCAGCAGTATTACCGATCCCGAACTCGATTATGGGGTGCTGGATTATCAGCTGCTGGCTGATGGCAACAGGACCATGGGCATCCAGACCGGACGCTTCAAGAATCCGTTCGGTTTCTACAATCTGACCCGCGATATCCCCTCAACGCGTCCCGGTGTGCTGCTGCCGCAGTCGATCTATTTCGATCGCACCCGGTCGGTGGGACTTTCATCCGATGGTCTGCTGCTTTATGAAGAAGAGCGCCTGTCGAGTGGGACCCTGCGTTTTCAGGCGGGGGTCGGCAAGCCGCGGCTCAATAGCGATGCCGAATATACCCTGATGACCGCGGGAAAACAGCCTTCACTGGATGGCCGTACTTCGTGGATCGGTCAGGTCCGCTACGAGCATGCAGGTGGACGTTTCATCGCCGCGCTGAGTGCTGCCTGGGTCAATGCCGATCTTGATACCCGGATGGCCGGCTCGGGTGATTTTTCCTTTCAGCCATGGATACTGTCACTGCAGTACAACCGCGAGCACTGGAGTCTTACGGCAGAGTATGCCCGGCGGCGGCTGGAACTGGATCACTTCGACAGGGACGGCATGAATTCGAATGTAACGGGAGAAAGCTGGTATCTGCAGTATACCTATCGTTTCCTCGATAACTGGCAGTGGTTGCTGCGTTATGACGCCCTGATCAGTAATCGGGACGATCCTTCCGGCCGGACATATGAAGCAGCCGGTCTGGGGCCTGCGCACTCCCGGTTTGCGCGGGACATCACGACCGGCCTCCGGTGGCGCATCAGCTCCGGCTGGCTGCTCGAGGCGGAGTGGCACCATGTCGATGGCACCGGCTGGCTGCCACTGCGGGACAATCTGGAGCGTGACGATACCGACCGCTACTGGAACATGCTGCTGCTGCAGACTTCCTTCCTGTTCTGAGACTCGGTAACGCTATGGCCCGATCTGGCAACTCCCGGCGACTGAGTCTGAAATGGCGCGCCCTGGCCCTGACCAGTCTGGTACTGCTGGGCCTGGCCCTGCTGATTACATGGAACAGCAACCGCAGCCTGACCGAGCAGTTCCAGCACTCACGGCAGATGATGCATGAGCGTCAGCAGCAGGAGATCGAGCTGGCCATGCAGCGTTCGGCCGATGCCCTCAAGCAGCTGGCCAGTGTGGTGGCGGCGTCCGGAAACCTTGGCAGTGCCCTGCAGGCAGATGATGCCGTCTCGGCCGATCGGGTACTGGCGCCGCAGTGGCCGACCCTGCAGCTGGATGCCGGAATCGATGATGTCACGGTGTTCGATGCCAGCGGCGAGCGGCTGGCACATCACGGCCAGCTGCAGGCGGGCGGAACCGTGATGCCCGACAGGGCATGGATACGGGCCACCATGCAGAACGAGCGCCCGCGCACCGTGCTGCTTTGCCGACAGGAGTGCCGCCAGTATGCAGCCGTACCGGTGCTGGGCGAAGGCAGCAACGTCGGGGTGGTCATGGTGTCGCGCTCGCTGGCCGATGTGACCCGCTATATTCAGCTCAGCACCGGCAGCGAGATTGCCCTGCTGGTGGAGCAGCACGGTGGCGCGCCGGGGGCTGCCCGCTTTCTGGCCGACTGGCAGACCTCATTGCTGGCGGTGACGCACGAGCGCAAGGTACTACCGGTACTACAGGCTGCCTGTCAGGAACTCGACCCCGTTGCACACTGGCAACAACCGAAACGACTGGCCTTTCGGGGGCGCCACTACGAACTGACGGCGGTCCCGCTGGAGGACCGTGCGGTTGATGGTGCCGTACCCAACAGCACGCATTTCCTGCTGATTTCCGATATCACCGATCAGCTGGTACGCATCAACCGGACCACGGGCATGGTGCTGCTGATTGCGCTGGCCGGCTGGCTGACCGCCGAAATGCTGCTGCTGTGCATCCTGTGGCAGCCCATGGCCCGGCTGCGTCAGTTGAGCCGAATCCTGCCGCGGCTGGCGCGCGGCGAGTTCAGCATGGTGCGCCGACACATCTCTCCGCCCGCACGCTGGTTCCACGATGAAATCGATGTGCTGGCCGGCACTGCCCGCGATCTGACCGACCAGCTGGAAACCCTGGAAGGTGAGGTCCAGTCGCGGGGACAGCAGCTGGAGCTGCGTGTTCGGGAGCTGGCATTCGAACGCGATTTCGTCAGTGGCCTGCTGGATACGGCACAGGTGCTGATCGTGACTCACGATCGTCATGATCGCATCACACTGGTCAACCGATACTGCTGCATGATGACCGGACTTGCGGAAGATCAGCTGCTCGGGCGTGGTTTCACGGAGGTCATGATGCCCGAGCTCAGACAGGGCGAACGCCTGTTCGAGCATGGCGGACAGCAGGAGGGGGTGATGTATGCTGCCGATGGGCAGCCGCGCACCATTGTCTGGTATCACACCCCTCTCGGCGCGCATGGTCGCGGTGAACCGGAGATGATTTCGGTCGGACTGGACATTACCGAACGCAAGCTGGCCGAACAGCGGCTGACCTGGCTTGCCCATCGCGATCCGCTGACCGAGCTCTACAACCGGCGCTTCTTCGAGGACGCCATGAGCCGGGCCGTGGTACATGGCGCTCACGGGGCGGTGCTCTATCTGGATCTGGATCGCTTCAAGGAGGTCAACGAACTGGGCGGACACCAGGCGGGCGATCAGCTGTTGCGGCTGGTGGCCCGGGCCATCATGGAAGAGGTCGGGCAGGGCGGGATCATTGCCCGGCTGGGCGGCGACGAGTTCGCCGTGCTGCTGGAAGAGGCCGATGGTGACCGGGCCTGTCGGATGGCGGAGACGCTGGCTCTGGCGCTGGATCAGATCGTGCTGACCGTCGAGGAGCGCCACCACCGGGCCATGGCCAGCATCGGTATCGCACTCTATCCGCTGCACGGGGAGAGCCCGAACCAGCTGATGGCCAACGCGGACTTCGCCATGTACAAGGCCAAGGAGGATGGCGCACAACGCTGGCATCTGTTATCGACGGTGCAGCCTGATCGCGATGAGCTGCAGGAACGGGTCTACTGGGTCGAGCGGTTGCGCAGTGCCCTGATCGAGGATCGTTTCGAACTGATGCTGCAGCCCATCGTGAAACTGGCAGATGGCAGTATCCAGCACTACGAGACGCTGGTTCGGCTGAGAGAGGACAACGGCGAGCTGATTGCGCCGGCCAGCTTCATTCCCGTTGCCGAGCGCAGCGGCCAGATCGTGGCGCTTGATCGCTGGGTGCTGAGCCACGCCCTGCAGCTGTTGAGCCGGCTGGCCGGGGAGGGCGTCAGTCTGGCGCTCAATCTCTCCGGGCAGTCACTGCATGATGCCGGGCTGAAGGACTTCCTGGCAGGCGAGCTGGAGCGCAGCGGCGCCGATCCGCGTCGGTTGATCATCGAGGTCACCGAAACCGCCGCCGTTACCGATTTCGCCACGGCTCGCGGGGTACTGGAAGGCATCCGGGCGCTGGGCTGCGGGATTGCCCTTGATGACTTCGGTGTCGGTTTCAGCAGCTTCCACTATCTGGGGCAGCTGCCGGCCGACTACATCAAGATCGATGGCTCGTTCATTCGCTCACTGCCCGAAAGCGAGGAGAATCGACTGATCGTCAGGGCCATCGCCGACATTGCCCGGGGCTTCGGCAAGCGCACCATTGCCGAATTCGTCGATCGCGAAGCACTGCTGCCGATCCTGACCTCCTATGGCATAGATTATGTTCAGGGATACTATCTGGGGCGGCCCGAGAGAGCTGCACGGATACTTGATGGGCGCTTCGAATCGGGCCAATAACAACATTGATACAGCGTCGCAAGGCGGGGAGTGGCATGAGCGGAATAGAGAGGGTTGTCCGGGAGTACAGATTCAGACTGGCTCGCACGCAAGAGGATCGGGACAGGGTCTTTGCGTTGCGCTACGAGGTGTTCAATCGTGAGCTGGAGTATCGGTTATCGGAAGATCGGGTGCGTCAGCTGGAAAAGGACGAGCATGATGAGGTGGCGGACCTGTGCTTTATCGAGCATATCCGGACTCGCACCATGGTAGGTTGTGTACGACTGGTCGTGCCCGATGAAGAGAAAGGCGAGGGCTTCGAACACTTGCCGATCGAGCATCATTGCGGTAACGGCCTGCTGGATTCCCTTTCCTCCATTGGCAACCTCTCACGGCGTTACCTGTGTGAGGTTTCCCGGCTGGCCATTCACCGTCGCTTCAGGAGCAGAAAGGTAACCGGGGAAACCACCGGAGAGGTGCCTCATGATCCGGACGGCGAGGTCGGTGATCGGATGATCGGTGTCAGCCTGTTTCTGGCATCAACTGCCATGGTAGGTCTGACAGGACGACATCATGTGCTGGCCTTCATGGAGCCCAAGTTTCCCCGGCTGCTGGCGCGTTCCGGGCTGATTTTCCGCCAGGCCAGCGAGATGTTCGATATCTGTGGACGACGGGCAGCCTATTATATTGATCAGCGCCAGGCCGTGGAAAACATGTCTCCGGCATTGAGGGGGCTTTATCGTCATATTCATGGGGAGCTGCAAGCGCAGTATGACGAGAAAGCCTCGAGTGCCGTTCGATAGTACCTCTGCAGATCTGCCGGAAGACCCACCGAGGCCCCCGGCAGTCGGGTTCAGCGTATCCGGCCGATCAGCGCTTCGCGGTCGCCCGGGGTACGCTCCTTGATGACCTCCCGGGCGGCGTCCAGCCGCTCCTTGAGGTTGACCAGCAGTACGCCCTTCACCACGTCTTCCTCGAGATAGTACACCACGCCCCTGGACTGGGGTTCCTGCCAGTCCTCGATGGTCCTTAGTGAACTGTCGAGGGTGCCGACGGCCTGATAGCCCAGCTCGAAGACGTTCGAATAGAAATAGGGTGTATGAGTATAGGGCGCCTCGCTGCCCGCCATGATGGCACCGGCCTGCTGACCCATCCGGTTGGCGTTGTCGACATGCTCGGCGCGCTGGCGGCCCAGCAGATTGTCCGGATAGGAGGCCACGTCGCCGGCGGCGAAGATGTTCGGGTCGCTGGTGCGCAGCATCTCGTCGACCATGATGCCGTCATCGACGGCCAGGCCGGCGGCTGCGGCGAAATCGCAGACCGGCTCGACGCCCAGTCCGAGAGCCACGGCATCGGCGGCGACGGTTTCACCGCTGTCGAGCGTCAGCGTGACCGTGTCGTCATCCTGCCGGCCGGATGCCAGGCGACGACCGCCCATCAGGGTGACGCCGTGTGCGTGATACATCTCCTGGAAGCGCCGGGCCAGATCCGGCGGAAAGACCCTGTCGCCCAGCACCTGTTCGGGGTGAATCAGGGTGACCCGGGTATCGTTCAGGGCCAGCGCTGCGGCCAGTTCGGTACCGATGTAGCTGCCACCGACCACGGCGATATGGCGCTGGCTACCCGCCAGTTCGCGCAGCCGGCGATAGTCCTCGACGGTGCGAAAGTAGAGCACGCGCTCGCTCGGGGCGAGATCGAGCTTCTTCGGCTCACCGCCGGTGGCAATCAAGAGCCGGCCGTAGCCGAAGACATCGCCGTTGTCGGCGGTCACCGTGCGGTGGTCACGATCCAGCGACACGATCCGGGTGTCGGCATGCAGGGTGGCGCCCTTGTCTTCGGGCTTCATCCAGATCTTGTCAAAGCCGAATTCGGGGTCGGTCCAGAGCTTCTTGGAAAGGGCCGGACGGGTGACCGGTCCGTTCGGCTCGCTGCCGACGATGCCGATGCTGCCGCGCTCGTCGCGCTCGCGAATGCCGGCCGTGGCATTGGCGGATACCATGCCGGCCCCCACGATCAGATAATCATAGTCGTAGCGCATTGACGCCTCCCTGGCTGATGCGATTTCGGTCGCGAATGGACCGCTGATTCCGTCAGGGTAGAAGATAATGGCCGCCCGACGATGGGCGAGGTGAGATGAATCGGGACGTGAAGACCCGGACGTGAACAGCGTAGAATGCGCGCGATCCGATTGAAGCGTTGCATGGAGAGTGACATGGCCGAGCCCTGGTTTCCCCGGTGGCGGAAGAAAAGCGGCGTTCCGGGGGAGGTCATCGCCCCGGATGAGCGTCTGCCAGCCGGTCAGATGCTGGCCATGGGGGCCCAGCATGTGGTGGCCATGTTCGGCTCAACGGTGCTGGCCCCCCTGCTGATGGGGTTCGATGCCAATCTGGCCATCTTCATGTCGGGGATCGGTACCCTGCTGTTCTTCGTGATTACCGGCGGGCGCATTCCCAGCTATCTGGGCTCGAGCTTTGCCTTCATCGGCGTGGTGATCGCGGCCACCGGTTACGGTGGCAGCGGCGCCAACTCCGATATCGCACTGGCGCTGGGGGGGATCATTGCCTGCGGCGTGGTGTATGCGCTGATCGGTCTGGTGGTGATGGCTGTCGGTACCCGCTGGATCGAGGCGCTGATGCCGCCGGTCGTGACCGGGGCCATCGTCACCATGATCGGCCTCAATCTGGCGCCGGTGGCGGTCGAAAGCGTCTCGGCCTCGGGCTTCGACAGCTGGATGGCACTGCTGACGGTGCTCTGCATCGGCGGCGCGGCCGTTCTGACCCGGGGGCTGCTGCAGCGTCTGCTGATCCTGCTCGGCCTGCTGGCGGCCTATCTGATCTACATGCTGCTGACCAATGGCCTCGGGCTGGGCGCGCCGATCGATTTCGCGCCGGTGGCGCAGGCGGCCTGGTTCGGGGTGCCGGCCTTTACCGCGCCTGCCTTCAGCCCCCATGCGATGGTGCTGATCGCGCCGGTGGCGGTCATTCTGGTCGCCGAGAACCTGGGACACGTCAAGGCCGTCAGTGCCATGAGCGGGCGTCACCTGGACCCCTGGATCGGCCGGGCCTTTCTGGGAGATGGCCTTGCCACCATCGTGTCCGGCAGCGTGGGCGGCACCGGGGTTACCACCTATGCCGAAAACATCGGCGTGATGGCCGTTACCCGGGTCTTCTCCACGCTGATCTTCGTGATTGCCGCCATCATGGCACTGGTGCTGGGGTTTTCACCCAAGTTCGGCGCTTTGATTCATACCATTCCCGGTCCGGTACTGGGCGGCACCTCGATTGTCGTGTTCGGCCTGATTGCCGCCGCCGGGGCACGGATCTGGGTGCAGAACGGCGTCGATCTGAGCGATAACACCAATCTGATCGTGGTGGCGGTGACCCTGGTGCTGGGGGCCGGCAACTTTTCGCTGAACCTGGGCGGCTTCACGCTCGATGGCATCGGCACGGCCACCTTTGCCGCCCTCCTGTTGAATGCCCTGTTGCGGCGCGGGCATCAGCTGTCGTCCACTAGGGAGTAGCGAGCGCGGCTTCCGGTCCGGCCATGGCGGGACCGGCGCCTGCCGCAGACACATTACAACAGGACGACCGCCATCATGAGTGACCATACCGCCCGGGAGCCGCAGCCCGTGGCCATGACCCGTGAAGCACTCAAGCAGGATCGCATCCGTACGCACTTTGAAAAGACGCATCCGGAAGTGGCCCTGTTGACCAACGACGACTTTCGCGAGTCGATTGCGAAGCTGCTGAACGAGCGGCCGGCGGGCAGCGAGCACATCGATGGCGTCTATCTGTTTGGCTATGGCTCACTGGTGTGGAATCCGTGCATCGAGGTGGCCGAACGCCGGACCGTACGCCTGGAAGGCTATCATCGCGACTTCTGTCTCAGCATGGAGCAGGGCCGGGGATCGCCGGAGGCGCCCGGCCTGATGCTGTCACTACAGCCCGGCGGCTTCAGCGAGGGGGTCGCGCTGCGGGTAGCCGAGCGTGATCTCGACTCCGAATTGCTGCTGGTCTGGCGACGCGAGATGCTGACTGGTGCCTATGTGCCGCACTGGGTCACCCTGACCACGTCGGAGGGCCGTTTCCCCGGCATCGCCTTTGTCGCCAATCCCGAGCACGATCGTTACATCGAAGGGCTCGCGGAGCACGATATCGTCCATCGCCTGAGTACCGGTGAGGGAGTGCTGGGCAGCTGTCAGGAGTATCTCGACAATACCGTCGCGCATCTGCGCGATCTCGGCATCGAGGATGATTACCTCGAGGGCATTCAGTATGCCGTGCATGCCCTGCGAGGCGGGGCCGGACGCTAGGCCGTACGGTCGAAAGCCCGCCGGCCTGCTATGCTCCGGGCATACAGGCAAGAGCAACGGAGCATGCCATGCCAGTTCAGGCCGATGCGACGCCATGGCAGGCGCAGGCGCCTGCCACCCGGCAGTTCGACGACGATGGACGCACGCCCAACAGCGTACTGCCGGTGCTGCACTATCGCCCGGGGCAGTCACTCGAGGAGGGCGAGGCGCTGGCGCAGCAGCTGGAAGCCCTGTTTCACGCCAACGAGTGGCCGGTGCAGTGGCGTGGCGGCGTTTTCGGGTTTCACCACTATCACAGTGTCTCCCATGAGGTGCTGGGCATCTTCCGGGGTTCGGCAACCCTGATGCTGGGCGGCGAGTCCGGAGAAAGGGTGACGGTTCAGGCGGGCGATGTCATCGTGCTGCCGGCCGGGGTCGGCCACTGCCGGCTCGAGGCGAGTCGCGATTTCACCCTGACCGCGGGTTATCCACCCGATCAGCAGGACTGGGACCTGTGTCGCAGCGGCGAGGATGACATTGCAGCAGCGCGCCAGCGTATCGGTTTTGTCGGCCGGCCTGCCGCCGATCCGCTGCTGGGGCGGGAGGGCGCCCTGCCGCAGTACTGGCGCTGAGCGGTAGTGATTGTTTCCGCGCCCGGCTTCCGCCAGGCTTGAGGGCTCGGGTCGGCCACCCTGCCGGTCCGTGACTGTAAAGCAGTAGCCCGCTCACGGCCGGCTGTATCGACCCATCTGACCCGTAGAGGAATGCTCGTTGACGACTGCCGCCGCTCGCCAGCGTACTCAGCATGCTGCCCAGGACAGCCACGCCATTGTCTTTGACACGGTCTCCAAGCGTTATCCGGATGGCACTGTCGCCGTCGAGGCGCTGGATCTGACCCTGCCGGCCGGAGAACTGACCGTGCTGGTCGGCCCCTCGGGCTGTGGCAAGACCACCACCCTGCGCATGATCAATCGCCTCGAGACCCTCAGCAGCGGCTGCATCCGTATCGGTGACCGGGATGTCATGGAAAGCGATGCCACTCAGCTGCGGCGTCACATCGGCTATGTGATGCAGCACTCGGGGCTGTTTCCCCACCAGACCATCGCCGACAACATTGCCACCGTGCCGCGGCTGCTGAAGTGGCCGAAGTCACGCATTACCGCCCGGGTCGAGGAGCTGGTGGAACTGGTCGGCCTCGATGCCGGGCTGATCCGGCGCTATCCCCATCAGCTTTCGGGGGGACAGCAGCAGCGGGTCGGACTGGCCCGGGCGCTGGCCGCCGATCCGCCGATCCTGCTGATGGATGAGCCCTTCGCGGCGGTGGACCCCATCGTGCGCACCCATCTGCAGGATGAGCTGCTGCGGTTGCAGGCGCGCATGGGCAAGACCATCGTGCTGGTGACTCATGATATCGACGAGGCGATGAAACTGGGCGACCGGATCGCCATCTTCAATCAGAACGGCCGCATCGCCCAGTTCGACACTCCGACCCGGCTGCTGGCGGCTCCGGCCGATGAATTCGTGGTCGATTTCATCGGTGCCGATCGGGAACTGCGACGGCTGGCGCTGCAGCAGCTCGATCCCGAAGAGATCGACCCCGGCGTCCACGTGGCCGGCAGTGCGACCGTGGGGGATGCGCGCACCCGCCTGCAGCAGGCCGGCAGCAGCGGGGTGGTGGTGCTGGACGAGGCGCACCGGCCGCTCGGCTGGCTCGACTGGGAGCGCCTCAGGCAGGCCGATGGCCTCAGCCGGATCGAGCAGCTCGAGCTGACGCCCTGGCGCCACCGGCTGCACGAGCGTACCAACCTGCGCAGCGCCCTCAATGCCCTGATCAGTGCGCCGGGCGATGTCATGCCGGTGGTCGACGATGATGGCCGCTATCTGGGCGTGATCAGCCAGGTGCAGCTGACGAGACGACTGTCATGAATCCGGAGTGGATCGCCTCGCATACCGATGACATCCTGGCGGCACTGATTCAGCACGTGCAGCTGCTGGGGCTGTCGCTGCTGTTCGGACTGCTGATCGCCTTCCCGCTCGCGCTGCTGGCAATCCGCTGGCCGCGCCTGTACGCGCCGTCACTGGCGATCACCGGGGTCATGTTTTCGATTCCGTCGCTGGCGCTGTTCATCCTGCTGATGCCGCTGACCGGGCTGTCGATGGCCACCTCGCTGATCGGCCTGACGCTCTATACCCTGCTGATCCTGTTTCGCAACATCGTCGAGGGACTGCGCGGTGTCTCGCCGGTGGTGTGTGAAGCCGCCCGGGCACTGGGCTATTCGCGCGTGCGGCGGCTTTTGCAGGTGGAGCTGCCGATCGCTCTGCCGGTCATCATGGCCGGCATCCGGATCGCCGCGGTCACCGTGATCGGGCTGATCACGGTGACCGCCCTGATCGGCCAGGGCGGACTGGGCCAGCTCTTCATTACCGGCTTCACGCTGAGTTTCACCACCCCGCTGGTGGTCGGCTTCGTGCTGTCGGTACTGCTGGCGGTGGCGGTCGACCTGGCCCTGGTCGGTCTGCTCTGGTGGCTCACCCCCTGGCAGCGCGGGAGGACATCATGAACGACTCCCTTCCGGCCCTGCTGCAGGGGCTGATCGGCTGGCTGGCCGACCCGGCACACTGGCAGGGCAGCAACGGTGTCCTCGAACGCGGCCTCGAACACATCTTCTACATGATGGTCTCGACCCTGATCGGCGCCGCGATTGCCCTGCCCATCGGGATCGGGCTGGGGCACAGCGGTCGCGGCGGACTGCTGGCCATCAACCTGACCAACATCGGCCGCGCCGTCCCGTCGTTCGGCGTGATCATCTTCGTGTTCCTGCTGGTCGGCTACGGCGTCATTCCGGTGATCGTGGCGCTGGTGGCGCTGGCGATCCCGCCGATGGTGACCAACAGCTTTGTCGGCATGCGGGGGGTCGATCCGGCCATCCGCCAGGCGGCCACGGCAGTGGGCATGACCCCGTGGCAGCGGCTTTTGCAGGTCGAGCTGCCGATCGCCATGCCGCTGATCATGGCCGGGGTGCGGACTTCCGCGGTCCAGGTGATGTCGACGGCCACGCTGGCGGCCTATGTCGGGCTCGGCGGCCTGGGGCGCTATCTGATCGATGGTCTGGCGGTGCGCGATCTGGTGCAGGTGCTGGTGGGGGCGGTGCTGGTGGCGATCCTGGCGGTGGCCACCGAACTGCTGTTTGCCGGGCTGCAGCGACTGGTCACGGCCCGGGGTTTGCGTCACGATTGAACGCGAATCGGCAGGAATGAACCCGGTTTGCGAACGGCGGTCATGCAGTCAACGAGCAAGGGAAAAACGCAATGCGAACAGGTCAAACGGCAGGCATCCGGCTGCTGCGGGGGCTGGGCCTCGGCACGCTGCTCATGGCAGTTCTGGCAGGCTGCTCCGGCGGAGATGACGAGCCGCAGCAACAGACGCAGGGAGAGCAGGGCAGCGGTGGTGGGCCCACCGTGACCATCGGCTCGACCAATTTCTCCGAACAGCTGATCCTGGCCAACATCTATGCTGATGTACTGCAGGACCGCGGGGTGAACGTCAATACCCGCCTCAATCTGGGGTCGCGTGAAGTGGTCTTTCCGGCCCTGCAGAACGGCGAGGTGGACGTGCTGCCGGAGTACACCGGCGCGGTACTGGCCTATCTCGATCGGCAGGGGCAGTACAGCGATGCCAGACACAGTGACGAGGTCGGTGCCGCGCTCGACAAGGCGTTGCCCGATACCCTGACGGCACTGGAGTATTCTCCCGCCCAGGACCGGGATGTGCTGGTGGTGACCGGTGATACGGCCTCGAAGTACAACCTGCAGACGATCGGCGATCTTGCTCCGGTAGCCGGCGAGATGACGCTGGGCGGGCCGCCCGAGACCCGCACCCGTGACGCCGGCATGCCCGGGCTCAAGCGGGTCTATGACGTGGCGTTCGGCAATTTCCGCTCGCTCGATGCCGGTGGCCCGCTGACCCGCGGAGCGCTCGCCAATGGCGACATCGACGTGGCGCGGATGTTCTCCTCGCAGGGGGCCATTGAACAGAACGACTGGGTGATCCTGGAGGATGACCGGGACCTAGTGCCGGCCCAGAATGTCGTGCCGATCGTGCGTGAAGAGGCGCTGACCCCGGAGATCCGAAAGGCACTCAATGAGGTTTCCGCGCGCCTGACCACCGAAGAGCTGCAGGCCATGAACCGTCAGGTCGAGGTCGACAAGGCGGACCCGGCCAGCGTGGCGCAGCAGTGGTTCGATGATCACTTCCATGCCGAGGCCAACGACCGGTAGCCGTCGGGCTTCGGATGGCGGCCCTCCCTGCGGCGTTGCCGATCCCCGGCAGCGCCGTTTTCGTCTCGGGCGCCGGCCAGCGCCTCGCGCCATGCCCCATCATGAGCCGAAAAAATGCCAGGTTGCACCGCGCTGCAGGAAAAAAAGGGCATCCGCAGCACGCCAGGTTCGAAAAGAAATCGTGGCGTTGATGCGCCATCCTTGAGGCAGAGAGTCATTCGGTCATCAGGCAATCTGCCTCCGGGAGGGTAATCATGCAGCTCAATGATCCGCGTCTGTTTCGTCAGCTGGCCTACGTGGGCGGCAAGTGGACTGCCGGCCACCAGGGCAGCGACGAGCCGGTGCTTGATCCCGCCAACGGCGAGGTGATCGGCCACTGCACGCTGCTGGAGTCGGAACAGATCACCGAGGCCGTGACGGCGGCGGATAACGCCTTCGCCGGCTGGCGGGCGATGACGGTCGATCAGCGGGCCGGCTGTCTGAACGAGTGGTATCGCCTGCTGCACGAGCACAAGGAGGATCTCGCGCAGCTGATGACGCTCGAGCAGGGCAAGCCGCTCGGTGATGCGCGCGGCGAGGTCGATTACGGTGCCAGCTTCATCCAGTGGTTTGCCGAGGAGGCGCGCCGCGCCTATGGCACGACCATTCCGAGCCACATCCCCAATGCGGCGCTGGGCACCATCAAGGAGCCGGTGGGGGTGTCGGTGATGTTCACGCCATGGAACTTTCCGCTGGCAATGATTACCCGCAAGGCGGGGGCGGCGCTGGCGGCCGGCTGCCCGGTGATCGTCAAGCCGGCCAACGAGACGCCGTTCTCGGCGCTGGCGCTGGCCGAACTGGCCGAGCGCGCCGGCATTCCCGCCGGGATCTTCAACGTGGTCACCGGTGAACCGGCGACCGTCTCCGAGATTCTCTGCAACGACACCCGCATCCGCTCGATCTCGCTGACCGGCTCGACCCGGGTCGGCAAGCTGCTGCTGCGCCAGAGCGCTTCCAGCGTCAAGCGGACCTCGCTCGAACTGGGCGGCAATGCCCCCTTCATCGTCTGCGATGATGTCGATATCGACGAGGCGGCGGCCCATGCCGTGGCGGCCAAGTTCCAGACGGCCGGGCAGGACTGTCTCGCCGCCAACCGGATCTTTGTTCACCGGCGCATCCATGACCGGTTCCTCGAACGCTTTGCAGCGCACATGAAGGCGCTCAAGGTGGGCAACGGGATGATGGAGGTCGACATCGGCCCGCTGATTCACAAGCGTGCCGTGGATACCGCCAACGAGCTGGTCGAGGATGCGCTGGACAAGGGCGCCCGGCTGATCGCCGGCGATCAGTCCATGGCGCCGGGGGCCAACTTCTTCATGCCGACCCTGGTGGCCGACGTCATCCCCGACATGCGGGTCTTTCGCGAGGAGAACTTCTCGCCGGTCGCCGGCGTCTGCCTCTTCGATGATGACGATGAGGTGATCCGCTCCGCCAACGATACCGAATACGGCCTGGCGGCCTATGTCTACAGCAACGATGTGCGCCGGATCTGGAAGATGATGCGCGGACTCGACTATGGCATGGTCAGCGTCAATACCATGAAGATGACCGGTGCCCCGATTCCGTTCGGCGGCATCAAGCAGTCCGGCCTGGGCCGGGAGGGCGGCCATGCCGGTCTCGAGGAGTATCTGGATACCAAGTACTACTGTCTGGGCAACATGCCCGGGTGCAGCGGCAGCTGACGCTGCCGGCGCAAGGGGGTATCCGGGCCCCGCGGTGGCACGGGCCATCGCGGGGCTCCGCGCCGTTGTCCTGCCCGTGGCCATCCGATCTGACACCGTTCGGGGAGTCTCATGTCGCGGTCCGAACCCGTTTCCCTTCACGATATCTATCTCGCCCGTGCCCGGATTGCCGGTCAGGCCGCGCGAACGCCGCTGATCCGTTCGCAGTCGCTGTCGGCGCGCTTCGAGGCCGAGGTGTATCTCAAGCTCGAGACGCTGCAGCCCACCGGTGCCTTCAAGCTGCGCGGGGCGCTCAACTGCATCGCGTCGCTCGATCAGGCCCAGCTGGGGCGTGGCGTCACTACCGCCTCGACCGGCAATCACGGCCGGGCCGTGGCCTGGGCGGCGGCCCGGCTGGGCGCCAGGGCGATCATCTGCGTTTCCGAGCTGGTACCGCCCAACAAGGTCGCGGCGATCGAGGCCCTGGGAGCCGAGGCGCGCGTGATCGGGCGCTCCCAGGACGATGCCTTCGTCGAGGCGAGGCGCCTGGTGGACGAGGAGGGCATGGCCCTGATCGAGCCGTTCGACGACCCCCTGATCACGGCCGGCCAGGGCACCATCGGGCTGGAGCTGATGGAGGATCTGCCCGAGCTGGATCAGGTGCTGATCGGCCTCTCCGGCGGCGGCCTGCTGGGGGGCATCGGCCGGGCGGTCCGGGGGATCAACCCCGGCGTGCAGGTCAACGGCATCAGCATGATGGCCGGGGCGGCGATGATCGAGAGTCTGGCGGTCGGGCATCCGGTGGCCGTCGAGGAGCAGGAGAGTCTGGCGGATTCGCTGGGGGGCGGCATCGGGCTCGACAACCGGGTGACCTTTGCGCTGGTCCGCGAGGTCATGGACCGCCACTTTCAGGTGTCCGAATCGGCCATTGCCCGGGCCATGGTGCACTTTTTCGAACAGGAGAAGATGCTGGTGGAGGGCGCGGCGGCGGTCGGCGTGGCGGCGCTCGACGAGCACCAGCTCGATATTCGCGGCCAGCGGGTGGCGCTGATCGTTTCCGGCAACGGCATCGATGCCGAGACCTTCATGCGTGCCCGTGCCATGGTCGCCGGCTGACATTTTTCGTCGAACAGCAGGGAGGCAGTGTGGAACTCTACAATCGCGAACAGATCAGCGCTGTGGTACGGCTCGATCAGGACGCCCTGGCAGCGGTCGAGGCCGGTTTCCGGGCGCTCGGGGAGGGCAGTGTGGTCCAGCCCCCGATCCTGTCGATGCCGATCGAAGAGTCCAACGGTGAGGTCGATGTCAAGACGGCGCATATCCGTGGCAACGACAGTTTCGCCATCAAGGTCAGTCCCGGGTTCTTCGACAACCCGAAGCTGGGGCTGCCCAGCCTCAACGGCCTGATGATCGTCTTCTCGGCGAAGACCGGACTGGTCGAGGCCGTGCTGTTCGATGAGGGGTATCTGACCGATGTGCGTACCGCACTGGCGGGTGCCATTGCCGCGAAGCATCTCGCCAGGCCCGACAGTCGCCGCGTCACCGTGCTGGGGGCCGGCGTTCAGGCCGAGCTGCAGGTTGCAGCACTGCAGCTGGTGCGTGACATCGACACCCTCGATGTCTGGGCGCGGGATCGTGACAGGGCACAGGGCTACGCCGAGCGCATGCGACGCGACTACGGCCTGAACGTCAATGTGCACGACGATATCGCTGCGGCCTGTCGTGATGCCGACATCATCGTGACCACCACGCCGGCGAAACAGCCGATCCTGGATGGTGCCCATCTGCCCAATGGCGTTCATGTGACCGCCATGGGCTCGGACAGCCCTGACAAGCGCGAGCTGGATAGCTCGGTGATGGAGCGGGCCGATGCCTTCGTCGCCGATACCCGCGCCCAGAGCGAGCACAACGGCGAGCTCAAGGCCTATGCCGGCCATGCCCCGCCCTTCGAAATCTTCGAGCTGGGCCGGGTGATCGCCTCCGATCAGGGGCCGCGCACCTCGCCCGATCAGATCACCGTTTGTGACCTGACCGGTACCGGGGTTCAGGATACCGCCATCGCCGGCCTTGCCCTGAGCCGGCTGAAGGGCTGAAACAGTACCTGACCGATCGGGCGATGGCCCCGGCGCTGCCGGGGTCATCGCTGCGGCCTCAGGCTCCCTCCCTGATCCACCGGGCTACCGCCTCGCCCAGCCGGCGATGCATGCCGGCCTCCCAGTGGATACCGTCCACCGGACTGGAAGTGATGAACTCCTCGGCGTCCAGCAGGCTGACGTGATGACGCTCGGCTTCGGCGACAAAGGGCGCCTGCCAGTGACGGGATTTCTCCACGGCACCGGCAAACAGCTCCCCGAACAGGGGCGAGGGCAGCACCGGCGGCGGTATGACCAGCAGCACCTGCGGCGGCTCATCCGCGGGGCCTGACCCCTCGCGCTGAACGCACTCGATCAGGGCACCGGCGCCGGCGGCAATCTGCCCGGGGGTGCGGGCAAAGGGCGCCTTGAGATCATTGGTGCCCAGCGCCAGCACCACCCGGTCCAGCGGGGCATGGCGCTTCAGTCGGCCGGGCAGGCGGGCCAGCCCGTTGAGCCGGCGCCCCTCGACGGGATCGTCGAGGGTCGTGGTGCGACTCGGCAGTCCTTCTTCAATCACCTGCCACTGCGAGCCCAGACAGTCTGCCAGTACGCCCGGCCAGCGGGTGGCGGCATCGAAGCGGGCGGTATCGTCCGCCCGCTGCATGGGGACGCTGCCGAAGGTATTGGAGTCCCCGAAGCAGAGCAGCCGTCTCACTTGCGCCGCTGGCCGCCGGGGACCGGCGCCTTGCCGGGGCCGGTAACTTCGCCGACCTTGTGCCATTCGCGGCCATCGCGCCGGAGCAGCTCGTGAGCACTCTCGGGACCATCCTCGCCGGCCGCGTAGCCGTCAACGCTGTCATCCTCTTCCCAGGCGTCGAGGAAGGGCTGCACGGCACGCCAGCCGTTCTCGATGGTATCGACCCGCTGGAACAGCATCTGATCGCCGGTCAGGCAGTCGTAGATCAGTGTCTCGTAGCCGGTGGTGGCCGGCAGGTCGTAGAAGTCCTTGTAGGCAAAGCCCATCTTGATGGTATCCATGTCCAGCGTCGGTCCGGGGCGCTTGGCCTGGAAGTCGAACCAGAGCCCCTCGTTGGGCTGGATCTGGATCACCAGATAGTTGGAGCCGATGTGCTCCACTTCGGTATTGGCGGTGTTGCGAAACTGGGCGTAGGGCGCCGGCTTGAAGCAGATGGTGATCTCGGTATCACGGGCACTCATGCGCTTGCCGGTACGCAGATAGAAGGGCACCCCGGCCCAGCGCCAGTTGTCGACCATGACCTTCATGCCGGCATAGGTCTCGGTGTTGCTGTTCTCGTCGACCCCGGACTCCTCGCGATAGCCGGGCACGTTCTCGTCCTTGATGCGGCCGGCCCGGTACTGACCGCGTACCGAATTCTCGCGGGCTTCCTCCTTCGACCAGGGGCGGATCGCGCCCAGCACCTTGGCCTTCTCGCTGCGCAGGGCATCGGCGGTGAAGGCGGCCAGCGGTTCGATGGCGACCATCGCCAGCAGCTGAAAGAGATGATTGGGCACCATGTCGCGCAGGGCGCCATTCTGATCATAGAACCCGGCACGCTGTTCGACGCCGACCGTCTCGGCAGCCGTGATCTGGATGTGATCGATGTAGTGATTGTTCCAGAAGGGCTCGAACAGCACGTTGGCGAAGCGGGCCACCAGGATGTTCTGCACGGTCTCCTTGCCCAGGAAGTGGTCGATGCGATAGATCTGTTCTTCCTGCATCACGGAGAGCAGGCGGGCGTTGAGCTCGCGGGCCGATTCCAGGTCACGGCCGAAGGGCTTTTCGATCACGAGCCGGCGATAGTAATCGCTGCCTTCCTCCAGAAGCCCGGCCTGCCCCAGGTTCTCTGCTACCTCGGCGAAGAAGCGGGGTGCCGTGGCCAGATAGAAGAGTGCACTGTTGCCGTCGCGCTGCTCGATGTATTCACCGATCCGCTGGAAGGTCCCGGCCTCGGTGAAATCGCCCTGCATGTAGTGCAATCGCTGCGAGAAATCACGCCAGTGCTCCTCATCCAGCGCGTTGCCGCCGCCCTCGGCTTCGCGATCCGCGGCCTTGGCAGCGATGAAGTCGGTCAGGCCTTCCCGGAAGCTGGCGTCATCACCCTCGCTGATGTCGACACCGACGATCTTCATGTTCGGGTCCAGCAGCCCATCCCGGTCAAGGTTGTAAAGGGAGGGGATCAGCAGCCGCTTGGCCAGATCGCCGCTGGCGCCGAACAGGAACATGATGGTGTTGTCGGCCGCCGGAGCGGATGCGTAATGCCGGGTGTCATCCTGTGCCATGACGCTCGCCTTGTGGTCGCAATGAATATCGGTGTTTTTACCGCTGCTGACCACAGCGTAATGCACTTTGCGCAGATGACGAGCGTTCGATGCCCTCCGGCGGCCAGTTCGAGTGGCGAATCAGCCGCTGCCGCGGGTCAGCCCGGTGGCTTCATCGAGGCCGAGATGCAGGTTCATGTTCTGCACGGCAGCGCCGGCCGCCCCCTTGCCGAGGTTGTCCATGCGCAGGGTCAGCGAGAGCCGTTCGGCGCCGCCGAAGACGAACAGATCGGCCCGGTTGGTATCATTGCAGCCCTGCACATCAAAGAAGCCGCGGTCGAGATTGTGCTCGTCATCATCCAGCGCCATGACCTGCATGAACGGCTCGTCCGCGTAGCGCCGACGATAGATGTCGTGGATCGCCCGAGCGCTTGCGCCGGGCGCCAGATCGGCAACGTGCAGCGGAATGGTGACGGCCAGGCCCTTGAGAAAGGGGCCGACCACCGGATTGAACACCGGATCGCGCGCCACTCCACCATGCAGGCGCATCTCCGGCAGGTGCTTGTGTGACATGCCCAGGGCATAGGGGCGGGGGCTTGCGAGCTGCTCGCCGATGCCGGCCTCGTACTCGGCAATCAGCCGCTTGCCGCCGCCGCTGTAGCCGGTCAGTGAAAAGGCCGAGAGCGGATAGTCCGGGGGCAGCACGCCGGCATCGATCAGGGGCCGTACCAGCAGGATGAAGGCGCTGGCGTGACAACCGACGTTGGCAATCCGCTTGCCGGTGCGGATGTGATCGCGCTGTTCGGGCGCCAGCTCCGGCAACCCGTAGACCCAGTCGGGGTCGGTGCGAAAGGCGGTACTGGCATCGATGATGCAGGTGCCGGGATTGTCGACCAGGCTCGCGGCCTCGCGCGAGGCATCATCCGGCAGGCAGAGAAAGGCCACGTCGGCGCTGTTGAGCAGGCGGGCGCGTTCATCGCGGTCACGGCGACGCTCGCTGTCGATACGCAGCAGTTCGATATCGCTGCGCCCGGTCAGATAGTCGATCAGCCGGAGCCCGGTGGTGCCTTCCTGTCCATCCACATAGACCCGAAACGCCATGCTTGCCTCGCTTTCGATGAATTGCCGGTCGTGTCGTCATTGTGACGTCATTGGCCGGTGGATGCCATGACGGGGGCACCGCTGGCCGGCGTGGCCGAGCCGTTACCGGCATGGCGGCGCAGTGCGGGGCCGGAAAGCGATGGCACGGAATACCGCGGCGGACTAACGTCATGAGTAAACCGGCCGTTATTGAACTGATGGGCGGCTCGATGCGAACGCCGTCCGCGTTGATCCAGTAGCCCACGAGAGTCACCACGATGACCAATTGTGCCCGGGTAGCGGGTCACTGCAAGCGCTGTGATATCGAACTGCCCTTTGCCTTTACCATGGCCTTTCAGCCGATTGTCGACGTGCAGGAAAAACGCATTCTGGCCTACGAAGCGCTGGTGCGTGGTCCGCAGGGAGAGTCGGCGTGGAGCATCCTCTCCCGGGTGGATGACCGGCTGCTCTATCGTTTCGATCAGGCCTGCCGGGTGCGTGCCATCGAGCTGGCCAGCGAACTCGGCATGCCGGTCGATCTGTCGATCAACTTTCTGCCCAATGCCGTCTATGAGCCGAGTGCCTGCATCCAGAACACCCTGGCCACCGCCAGGCGGCTGAACTGGGACATCGGGCGGCTCAACTTCGAGATTACCGAGACCGAACGGATTCGTGATCGCGGGCATTTGCGCCACATCGTCGATGCCTATCGGGAGATGGGGTTTCACACCTCGCTCGATGACTTCGGCAGTGGCCATGCCAATCTCGATCTGCTGGTCGAGCTGACGCCGGATACGCTCAAGCTCGATCTCCAGCTGGTGCGTGACATTGATCGTGATCCGCGTCGTCAGGCGCTGGTACGAGCCACCATCGGGCTGGCCGGTGAGCTCGGCATCGGACTGGTGGCCGAGGGCGTCGAGACGGTCGAGGAGGCCCGCTGGCTGCGCAGTCACGGCATCATGCGCCAGCAGGGCTACTTCTTCGCCCGGCCAATGCTGACTGCGCTGGCCGGCTGTCCCGACGAATGCTTCGCGGCACTGGACGATTGAGCGCCGTGGCCTGATTGCTCCGGATCGGATGTCTTTCCCGTTGCGCTCGTCTATCCTGGGGGCAGGACGGCGGGCCTCGGCCCGGCCGATATCATCGGATTCGCAGGCGGGAACAGGGCATGTCGCTGGATTCTCAGGCACTCCGGGTACTGGAATGCATGGCGCGGATGAGCGCCCATCTGCCATCGCAGCCTACCGCGGCGCAGTTGCGGCTTTTGCAGCATGAGCGGACTCGCGCCTTTGCCGGTTCGCCCCGGGAGATGGCCGGGATCGAGGATCTGACGCTCGATGGTGTAGGCATCCGGCTGTATGTGCCGCATGGCGCTGCTGACGTTTCTCCGCTGCTGATCTACTGTCACGGCGGCGGTTTCGTGACCGGGGATCTGGATACCCACGATGTGGCCTGTCGTCATCTGGCCGATGAGGGGCATGTGCGTGTGGCGGCAGTCGATTATCGCCGGGCCCCGGAGCATCCGTTTCCGGCAGCGCTGGAGGATGGCCTGAGTGCCCTGAGGGCGCTGCATCGCGATGCCGCGGCGTACGGCGTCGATCCGGCGCGGATCATTGTCGGTGGTGACAGTGCCGGCGGCAGTCTGGCGGCGGTGATGGCGCAGCAGCTGCGTGATCGCCCCGGACCACAGCTCGCCGGTCAGCTGCTGTTCTACCCCTGTACCCGGGGCGACGTGGCCGCCGATTCGCCCTCCCGGCGCCAGCATGCCGAAGGCCATGGGCTGACCCTGGCGGGGATGCGCTGGTACATGGCGGCCTATGCTGCTGACCACGATCCGCGCGATGTGCGCATTTCACCCTTCTACGATGCCGATCCCGGCGGACTGCCGCCGACCTTTCTGGCCACCGCCGAACACGACCTGCTGCGCGACGAGGGCGAGGTCTTCGGCTGGCGGCTCTCCCGGCACGGCGTGCTGGTGACCCAGCGATGTTATCCCGGCACCATCCATGCCTGTATCTGCATGGATGGTGTGCTCGAGCGCGGTCGGCAGATGCTCGATGATGCCGCATGCTGGCTGCGTACCTTTACCCACTGACGTTGCCTCGTCACCGTCATTCATTGCAAGGAGAGTGCCATGAGATTCCAACGCGGGGCGATTGCGGTCAGCGGACTCTGCGCCACGCTGCTGCTGGGGGCCTGTGCCGGCACCGCTTCTGCACCCGAGCAGCAGGTCAGTGAAGCGCCGGTGTCGCTGACGGTATCGGATTCATGGCGCGGCGTGCTGCCGTGCCTGGACTGTCAGGGGCTTGATACCCGGCTGACGCTGCTGCGTTCCGGCGTCACCGGCCTGCCGGCCGGCTATGTCATCGATCAGAAGCGACTCGATGCCACCTCGCAGGCTCCGGCCACGAGCCGCACCGGTGACTGGACGATCGAAAAGGGCAGTCTGACCGATCCGTCGGCGACCATCTTCCGACTGGAGCCGGATATGCCCAGTGCCTCGTGCATGGCCTTCCAGCTGCTCGACCGCGGCGCCCTGCGCCAGCTTGATTGCCGTGGCGCGCCGCTGAACGTCTCACGCGAGCCGATCCTCCAGCCGGTGCAGCCGCCTTCCGCCAGTGCTGCCGCTCGCGATACCGCAG
The DNA here is from genome assembly GCF_003633775.1 of Kushneria sinocarnis. Taxonomy (GTDB): domain Bacteria; phylum Pseudomonadota; class Gammaproteobacteria; order Pseudomonadales; family Halomonadaceae; genus Kushneria; species Kushneria sinocarnis. The sequence goes on along the minus strand of NZ_RBIN01000004.1, from coordinate 223,314 downwards.
GCTCATCACAGGCCGCAGCGAAGAAGGCCACGCCCTGAGGCGTGGCCGAGCCTGCCCTGGCAGCCACCGGCAGCCTTCATGCGGAGAAGAGCTCGTCGGTACGTGCTGCCATGATGAAGTCGTTGCGATGCAGGCCGCGGATCTTGTGGGTCCACCAGGTGACGGTCACCCGGCCCCATTCGGTCAGCAGTGCCGGGTGGTGGCCGGCCTGCTCGGCCAGTTCGCCGGCACGCCGGGTGAAATCGAGGGCCTGGCGAAAGTTGTCGAAGGTGTAGACCCGCTCCAGTTTCTGAATGCCGCCACGCTCGACCAGCTGCCACTCGGGTATGGCAGGCTTGAGCTCGTTGATCTCGTCGACACCGACGCGGGGCGCGTCGCTGCGGCAGGCTTCGCACTGCTGATGTGCCAGTTCGCTCATCTCACCCTCCCGTCCGGGATCGGACGCTGTCGCTCGTTTCCGTCAGCGTGGCAGTTTCGGGCGACGGGTCAACGCATCATGAGTCGAAGTGCCGCTCCCTTGCGCTTGTGCGGGTGCGAAGAGCGAAAGGGCACGGATCAGGCCGCCTGCTCGTGAAGTGACTGCCACGATTCGGCCACCTGCGGTCGGCGCTGATAGAGCCAGAGATGGCGAACATGCGAGCCCTCGCCCAGGGGGCTCGGCGGAAACACCTCGACCGCCCAGCGATCGGTGAAACCGCAGGCATTCCTGACGGCTTCCAGCTCGTCATGAGTGATATGACCGTACCAGCGTCCATTGCGCTTTTCGGTACGATGCACGGTCAGGCGTTCAACCCCGGGTTCCTCCTCCTCGAACAGCTGCACCATGAAGTTTCGACTCGACCAGCCCCGCAGGCAGCCATGCTCCGAGGGGTCGGGCCATTCGGACTCCGGCAGTTCCAGCAGGGTATCTTCCATGTAGTGTCCGCTGCGGGCCGAAACCTTCGCGGCGCCCAGCATGAAGAGCCCGGCAAGCACGGCAAGCACGAGATAGAGCAGCAGATAGGTCATAACAGTCACCCGGCTGGAGCTGAATAAGCAGATGTGTATCTTTATGTATCATGAAGTTTTGGCAGGTTTCAAATCTGCCCGGGGCAGGGCAGTGCAACTTTCGAAGGAGCGCAAGTCTGATTCAGGCCGTTCGGGGACGCATGCCCCGGTCTGCCGGGAGCGGAGCGGCGCGCGCCCGCCGAAAGGGTGTATCGCCGCTGGCACCACACCGCCCGAGATGTAACGAGCGGTGAAAATATGTTTAAGTAGCGTCCCGCCAATATGGAACTCAGCGATGACCCCTTTCGAGCAGTACAGGACGTTCCTGCTTAACGAGCATGATCCCGCCGTGGAATCGCTGCGCGATCTCACCCTGGCGCTTCACAACAGTCACGCCTATCAGTGGCGGGCCCGCGACCTGAGCGACTATGACAGCAACCATCTAGAGGTTGCCTGGCAGCTGATGGCATCGTTTCAGCGCCATGGGGATGAAGATCCGAGCTTTCGGGAGATCGCTGCCGAAATCGTGGTTCAGCGCCGCCGGGCACTGGAACAGGCCATTGCCACCGTGAAGCAGGATGCGGTACGGGTACGCGAAGCGATTGCCACACTCTCGGCGCAGGCGGAGAAGCATGACGGCAATGAGCTGCTGGCTGAACGCAATCGTGAACTGCTCGAGCTGGAAACCGAGCTCGGCATCATGAACGAGCGGCTGGAAAAGCTGGTGTGAAGGGCGGGTGTGAGAGGGCAGGGGCGACAGGCCCCTGCCGTGCTGCAACCATCCTCCGCCGGTCGGGGCCGACGGCAGGCGGTTATCTGTCGCGCTGCTGTTGCCGGCGCCGGTCACTGATGCGCATGCCCAGCAGGGCGAGCATCGAGAGGGTCAGCAATAGCAGAGAGGGGGCCATTCGCCAGAGAAAATCCGCCATGAGTGTTATCGCCTGCTTACCGGATTACCGAAGAGATAATTATAGTTACATTGCAGTGACATTCCAGTACGCTACCGGAAATTTTCTCCGCCTGTGACGGGCGCATGCTGCGTCCGTGTCCGCTGATGCATTTAGCGGCTGATGACGGGCATGACGAACGGGAAGTTGGCAGGGGCAAGAGGGCTGCCCGGGCGTTGCGAGATCCGGAAAGTGCCGCGCTCGGCAGCAGTGCCCGCCATGCCTGCGGCCGGACACGAGACATGAAAAAACCGGCTGTTGAAGCCGGTTTTCTGCAATGCAGTGGCGGAGAGGGAGGGATTCGAACCCTCGGCGGGCGTGAACCCGCTCCGGTTTTCGAGACCGGTGCCTTCGACCACTCGACCACCTCTCCGAGCGGCGCATATATTAGGGGGTTCGACGGGCCGCTGTCTACCCCCGTTTAGCGTTGCAATGACCTTTCTTGCTGCCAGCGGGAGCGATTCCGGTGCTGGCGGTCAGAGCTCATCGAAGCCATCGTCATCAAGCCCCGGCAGCCCGTCGAAGCCGGTATCCGTGAAGCCGGCTGCGTCGTCCGGGTCATCGGCGGCTTCCGGGTCATTGCCGCCGGCCGCGGCACCGGCATGCTCGGCAGCCGGATCGTCGAGCACCCCGGCCATCTCTTCCGGCTGATGATGACCGAACATGTCCATCAGCAGGTTGCCCAGCATGACACCCCCGGCCACACCGGCAGCGGTCTGCAGGGCACCGCCGAGGAAGCCGCCGCCACGACCGCTCATGCCGGAGCCGACGCCGCGCCCGCTCTGACCGGGTTCGGCGCGGGCGCCCCAGCCCGGCTGTGAAGCCGGTGCTCCCGTGGGGTGCTGTGTGGCGCGCCCTTCGGATTTCCCGCCGGCGCCGAACAGTCCGGCCAGGAAGCCGCCGCTGGAGCGCTGCTCGCGATTTTCCTGCTCCAGCTGCTCGACCCGGGACTGCAACCGCTTGAGGGCGGCTTCCTGCATCAGGATGGTCTGCGCCATGTAGTAGGGCGCTGCCGGCTGCTGCCGGACATGTTCCGCGATGCGCTGCTCGGCATCGGTATCCCGCTCGCCGGTATGCGTTTCGGCACTTTTCAGCCGGGCGAACAGATCATCAATCAGACGCTGCTCTTCGGATGCCATGGCCGGTCTCTCCTTCTGTTGCCGGGTTCGGAACGGGAAAGGCGTGCCTTCCCGATCATTGGACCATGGAAGCGATCCGGCGTTGCAGCTGTTCGATGATGCCCGGCAGCTCCTCGAAGCGCCTGATCTGCCAGGCGCCCTGCGGGGTCGATTCGCGTTCGCTGAAGCGATTGATGTGCACGACATGCATGCCCGCGGCCAGGCCGGCCTCGACGCCGACCGGTGCATCGTCGATGACGACACACTGCTCCGGCGCAAAGCCCATCGCCTCGCCGGCGTGATGATAAAGACCGGGGTCGGGCTTCCAGGTACCGATCTCGTAGGCGGAAAACAGCCGATCACCGAAGAACCTGCCGAGACCGCTGGTCTCCATGGAGAGCCTGATCTTGCGCAGCGGCCCGTTGGAGGCCACGCAGCAGGCCTGATCGAGCTCCGCCAGCGTCTCCTCGACGCCCTCGATGGGCTCCAGCGAGGCGCGCATGTTCTCTTCCAGCCGCTGGCGCATGCTCTCTTCGGTAGTATCCCGAAGTTCATCGGTAATCTTCACGCCATGCTCTTCTTCCATGGCGGCCACGATTCTGGCGTACTGGATACCGCGGAACTCTTCCATGTAACGACGTGCCTCAAAGGGGAGGCCGGCGCCGGTGAGCGAGTGCTCCAGAGCTTCGGCCAGCAGCGGTTCACTGTCTACCAGGGTGCCGTCGCAGTCGAAGATCAGACAGAGGTCAGAGGCCATGGGCGCTCCTTGTGGCCGGTACGTTAAGGATGGACGAGGTGACAGCCGTGCTGTTCGCCCGACATCATGAATCCATTAGACAGGATAGCGTCCACGGGACGCCGCGGGAATTGCAGGAGTACGCATTGAACCAGTCCATGGCACTGATCGGCGAATGCATGATCGAGCTCCACGGTCGTCCCGAGAGTGAGCTCAAACAGGGCTTTGCCGGCGATACCTTCAACACGGCGGTCTATTTTGCGCGTCTCACCCGGGAGAGGGCGTGGCAGGTCGAGTATGTCTCGGCGGTCGGCAGCGATGCCTTCAGCGAGGCGATGCTGGCGCGCTGGACACGCGAAGGGGTCGGGCATGCGCTGACGGCCCGGCTGGCGAATCGTCTGCCCGGGCTCTACGTGATCGAGACCGATGACGAGGGCGAGCGGCACTTTCACTACTGGCGCAGCGAAGCCGCCGCGCGGCACATGTTCGATGACGAGGCCGAAGGGGAGCGCCGGCTGGAGCAGCTGGCAGGGTTCGATACCCTCTATCTCAGCGGGATCACGCTGGCGATCCTGACCGCTAGCGGCCGTGAACGTCTGCTCGAGGCGCTCGCCCGGGCACGGCTGCATGGCACCCGGGTGGTGTTCGACAACAACTATCGCCCGCAGCTCTGGGGGGATCCGGCAACGGCCCGGCAGCACTATCGGGCGCTGCTCGAACATGTCGATCTGGCGCTGGTGACCTTCGAGGACGATCGGGCGCTGTACGGTTTCGACAGCGTCGATGCGCTGCTGGCGCACTACGCCGAGATCGGCATCGAGGAGGTCGTCATCAAGCGGGGCGCGCAGAGCTGCATCGTCATGACGGCGCAGGGCCGCGAGGAGATTGCCGGCGAAACCGTCGAGCAGGTGGTGGATACCACCGCCGCCGGTGATGCCTTCAGCGCCGGGTACCTGGCCTGTCGGCTGCAGGGCGGCAGCAGCACCGAGGCGGCACGTCAGGGGCATCGGCTGGCGGCCACGGTCATCCGGCATCGGGGCGCCATCATCGACGCAGGCGAGATGCCGGTCATGACGTAGCCGCCGTCGAGGCGGCCCTCCTCGCACTGCCCGCCGTCGGCAGCGGGGCTGACCGTTTCGTCAGCTCAGCAGCCGGGGCAGGGCGAGGCTGACCGCGATGATCAGCACGAAGAAAATGCCCAGCACCGTGATGGAGGGCATGTGCAGATCGAGCACCGGTTGAATCCTTTCGGAGCGCTGCGGGGTGCTGCGCAGCAGGCTGGCGACACCGGCCACGGCCAGCGTGACCAGAGCGCCGATCGGATTCCACCAGAACCAGAACAGCCCGGGAACGGCCAGCCAGAGCAGTACATTGACCGCCACACCGGCAAGCAGGCCGCAGTTGGCGCCGAAGCCGTTGATGCGCGGAAGCATGATGGCGGCAATGAAGGTAGCCAGAATCGGCCCGAAGAAGACCGAGCCGATCTTGTTGATCGCTTCGATGATGGTCGGCGCGATGTTGCCGGTAAAGAAGGCCAGCGCAATGCAGAGTACCCCCCAGAACAGCGAGGCCAGCTTCGAATAGCGCATGTACTGTGCATCGGAGAGGTGTCGATGGCGTGCCAGCAGATCCTCGACGGACGCCGCGGAGAGCGAGTTGATCGCCGAGCTGACCGATGACATCGCCGCCGAGAAGATGGCCACGATCATCAGGCCGGTCAGCCCCGCCGGCAGATGGTCACGAATGAACAGCGGTACCAGCAGATCGGGGTTGTCGGCCGGGATCAGACGACCGAAGTCGGCATGTGTGGCGGCGAAGGTGCCCAGTACCAGCCCCATCAGGCAGTAGCAGAGGGTCACCGGGAAGCGCAGCAGACCGTTGGCCAGCAGGGTCCTGCGCACCGTGCGGGGATCGCGCGCCGACAGCAGTCGCTGCGCCTGGCTCTGGTCGGTGCCGTAGTAGGAGACATAGAGAAACAGTCCACCGATGACCATCGGCCAGAAACCGAAGCCGCTGTCGCTGCCGACACCCCAGTCCCCGAAATCGATGGTGGTCAGCCGCTGCTGATCGACCTGCTGGAGGAACGCCTGCCAGCCGCCCAGCAGGGAGAGCCCCGCGATCAGACAGACGAACAGCCCGATCACCAGCAGCAGCATCTGGATCATGTCGCCGTAGACCACCGCCTTCATGCCGCCCTGATAGCAGTAGATCAGGGTGACCGCGCCGATCACCAGAATGGTCAGCCACAGCGGAAAGCCGAGTGCGTAGGTCAGGATCAGGGCCACGGCATAGATCATCACGCTGGTGGCGAAGGCACGCGAGAACTGGAATACCAGACTCAGCAGCACTCGGGTGCCGGGACCGAAGCGGCGTTCCAGATAGGCATAGATGCTGACTACACCGGCCTGATACAGGGTGGGGAAGAAACAGGCAATCAGAAAGATCATTGCCAGCGGTACGGCAAACTCGTAGGTCAGCCAGATCAGGCCGCCGCCCTGCTTGAGACCGACGAATGCCGGTGCCGAGATGAAGCTGGCCGAGGAGAGCTGGGTGGCTGCCGCCGACAGCGCCAGCGGAAACCAGCCGAAGCCGCGCCCGCCCAGAAAGTACTGTTCACCGCTGGCGTGACTCTGCAGCCGATAGCCCAGCAGCAAAAAGCCGCTCAGATAGATCGCGATCACACCATAATCAAGCCACGTCATGCCCGCTCCTTCTGGTTGTTGTGCGGGTGGCCGGTCATGCGGACCGGCCGTTGCCGGGAGCGGCAAGCACTACAGCCCTGCCACGCTCCTGTCCCTACCGTGTTGTGCTGATGTAATGTCGTTTATCGAAGCATGTTTCACTGCTGATTGAAAAGATAACCATCGAAGCGGGGGTCATCGGTATCGGACAGGGTCATCAGCGTGGCCTTGACGTTTTCCAGGTGGTGCCACATCGCCTGATGGGCGCCCTCGCCATCGCGCTTGCGCAGCCGGGCCAGGATGGCGTCGTGGTCGGTCAGCCAGTTCTCCCGGTAGGAGAAGTCGAGAATGCGGCTGTGCAGCTGCTGCCACATGGCGCTGCGATGGCGCTGATCCCAGAGCCGGGTGGCCATTTCGTGCAGCAGCGTGTTCTGGCTCGCCTCCGCGATGCCCAGATGAAAGGCGCGATCGGCGGCATCGGCTCCGGCATGCGGCAGTTCGCGGGGATGATGAGCGCTCAGCGCGTCTCGCTCGTCATCGAGCAGCTGCTGCAGTCGGCGCAGATCCGAGCGGGGAATCAGCTGTGCTGCACTGGCGGCAATGGCACTCTCCACCACCTGGCGGGCGTTGAGCAGCTCGAAGGGGCCGATGTCACCATCCGGAAAAGGCTCGGATTCAGGATGAGCGGTGTCGGTTGGCCGGTTCTCCTCCCGGTGGCGTACATAGGTCCCCGAGCCCTTGCGTACACTGACCCGACCGGCCAGCTCCAGCATGATGAAGGCTTCGCGAACCACGGTGCGGCTGACGCCGAAGCGTTCGGCATAGTCGCGTTCGGTCGGCAGTCGGTCGCCGGGTGACAGGGCACCGGCGTTGATGTCGGCTTCGATCATGCGACCGATGTGCTGATACTGGCGTGTCATGCGCGTGTCTCGAACCGGTATGCCAATTGCGGACTTCCTCTCCCGTGTCATTGCCCGAAAGGGGAGCGATGATCCCCATGATACCCGATCAGCACGGACGGTTTTCAGCATCGCTGCGGTAGACCAATGTCTATTTGGTATGCCAATCATGGCGTGATTCATTGGGCCCATTCGCACACCGATCACGACGGATACTGCCATGCGCATCACTCATGCCCGCGTCATCGTCTGCTGCCCCGGGCGCAATCTGGTGACCCTGAAGCTCGAAACCGACCAGGGGCTTTACGGCATCGGCGATGCCACCCTCAACGGTCGGGAACAGGCGGTGGTGGCCTATCTCGAGGAGCACGTGGTGCCGGCGCTGATCGGGCGCGATGCGCACGGTATCGAGGATATCTGGCAGTTCCTCTACCGCGGCGCCTACTGGCGGCGCGGGCCGGTCACCATGAGCGCCATCGGCGCCGTCGACATGGCGCTGTGGGATCTCAAGGCCAAGGCGGCCGGCATGCCGCTCTATCAGCTGCTCGGCGGCAAGAGTCGCGACCGGGTGATGGTCTACGGTCACGCCACCGGACATGACATCGACGGCTGTCTGGAGGAAGTGGCGCGTCACGTCGAGCAGGGCTATCGCGCGGTGCGGGTCCAGTGCGGCATTCCCGGGATGGCCACCACCTACGGCGTGGCCAAGAGGGCCGGCGAGCGCTATGAACCGGCCGATGCCGATCTGCCGGCCGAGCATGTCTGGGATACGGCGAAGTATCTCAACTTCGTGCCGAAGCTGTTCGAGGCGGTGCGCGAGCGTTTCGGTGACGAGCTGCACCTGCTGCATGACGTCCATCACCGGCTGACGCCGATCGAGGCGGCGCGGCTGGGCAAGCTCGCCGAGCCCTATCATCTGTTCTGGCTGGAGGATTGTGTGCCGGCCGAGAATCAGGAGGCCTTCCGGCTGATTCGCCAGCACACCACCACGCCGCTGGCGGTTGGCGAGGTATTCAACTCGATCCACGACTGCCGCGAGCTGATCGAATCGCAGTCGATCGACTACATCCGCGCCACCCTGACCCATGCCGGCGGCATCAGCCATGTGCGCCGCATCGCGGCGCTGGCCGAGCTCTATCACGTACGCACCGGCTTTCACGGTCCCACCGATCTTTCGCCGGTCTGCCTGGGGGCAGCGCTGCATTTCGACAGCTGGGTGCCCAATTTCGGCATTCAGGAGTACATGCCGCACAGCGAGGAGACCGAGGCGGTCTTCCCGCATGCCTATCGCTTCGCGGATGGCCACTTCACGCCGGGCGACGCCCCCGGTCACGGAGTGGATATCGACGAGGATCTGGCAGCGAAGTACCCCTACAAACGCGCCAGCCTGCCGGTCAATCGGCTCGAGGATGGCACGTTGTGGCACTGGTAGCCGTCACTGACGGGGCCGGGCAAGCCCCATCCTGACGCCATTTCACGATACAGGAGCGCATCATGTTCATTTCCCGTTTCATGGGCAGAACGCTGGCGGCCGGAGCGCTGGCAGCGGCCACGCTGCTGGGCGCCGGGATGGCGCAGGCCGCGCCGGAGTACACCCTCAAGTTCGGCCACCTGGCCAGCGAGAACCATATCTGGAACAAGGCGGCGATGAAGTTCAAGTCGCTGGTCGAGCAGAATTCGGATGGGCGCATCGCGGTCAGGGTCTACCCCAACGAGCAGCTCGGCAGCGAGATGGAGGTGATCAACTCCATCCAGCTGGGCACCGCCGACATGACCATTACCGGCGAGAGCCTGCAGAACTGGGCGCCGCTGGCCGCGCTGATGGCCGTGCCCTACCTGTTCGATTCCAGCGAGCAGATGCGCCGGGCCATCGAGGGGCCGGCCGGCGAGCAGATCAAAGAGCAGGTGATCGATCAGACCGGACTGCTGCCGATCGCCTGGTTCGAGCGCGGCCCGCGGGAGCTGACCTCCAATCGCCCGATCCGCCAGCCCTCCGATCTCGAGGGGCTCAAGCTGCGCGTGCCCAACGTGCCGCTGTTCGTCAAGACCTGGCAGGCGCTCGGTGCGCGGCCGACGCCGATGGCCTTCAGCGAAGTCTTCACCTCGCTGCAGCAGGGCACCATCGATGCCCAGGAGAACCCGCTGTCGCTGATCGAAAGCGCCAGCTTCAACGAGGTGCAGCAGTACGTGAACATGACCGACCACGTGCGCAGCTGGATCTACGTGGTCATCGGCCAGCAGAAGTTCAATCAGCTGCCCGATGAGCTGCAGCAGGTGGTGATGAATGCCGCCGAGCAGATGCAGCGCTACGAGCACGAGCTGTTCGTCGAGGATCAGCAGCGTCTGAAGCAGGCCCTGCAGGACAAGGGCATGGAGTTCATCGAGGTCGATCAGCAGGCCTTTGCCGAGCAGGCCCGCCCGGCCGTGCGCGAGGCGCTCTCTGAGGCGCAGCTTGAGCTCTACGAGAAGATCCGGCAACGGCAGCAGTAAGCTAAGCGACGTATCGTCCACGGCGGCGTTCCGCACCGGGATGCCGCCACGCCATGAGGTCGAGCGAGTGACATGACGGATACCGGGCACGATGTTGAACCAACAGGCGATGAGGGTGCGCAGGTTCCCGCGCTGGGGGGACTGGCCGGTCGGCTGATGCGCGGACTGGATCGCCTGCTGGCACTGCTCTCGGCGCTTTCGCTGCTGGGCATCGTGGTGGTGGTCGTGCCGCAGATCGTCTCGCGACTGATGCTGCCGATCACGCTGTCGTGGACCGAGGAGCTGTCGCGCTATCTGTTCATCTGGATGGTGGCGCTGAGTGCCGGCCTGATCCTGCGCCGCCGCCGCCATATCACGCTCGAGCTGTTTCAGCATCGCCTGGGGCGACGCGGTCGGGCGCTCCATCAGGGCGTGGTCTGCCTGGTGCTGGGCGGCTTTTCGCTGATCGCGCTGTCGCCTGCCTGGCGGTTTGCCGGGGTCGGTGCCTTCCAGACCTCGCCGACCCTGGGCATACCGATGATCTGGATCTTCGTGTCGATGACCATGCTGCTGGCGCTGGTGCTCTTCTACAGCGTGATCGGCCTGCTTGAGGCCGTGCTGGCGATGCGCGGCCCCCGTCGCACCAACAGGGAGGCGTAGGCCATGGAAGTGCTGGTCCTGTTCGCGGTCTTTACCGTACTGCTGCTGGTCGGCATTCCGATTGCCTTTGCGCTCGGCCTGGCCTCGATGAGCTATCTGCTGCTGGCCGGCATTCCGCTGACCATCGTGCCGCAGAAGCTCTACGGTGGTATCGACTCCTTCGTGCTGCTGTGCATCCCCGGCTTCGTGCTGGCCGGCAACCTGATGAATACCGGCAACATCACCGAACAGATCATCCGTTTCTCCAATGCCCTGCTGGGACATATCCGGGGCGGGCTGGGCTTTGCCAACGTCGGCGGCTCGATGCTCTTCGGCGGCATTTCCGGGACCGCGGTGGCGGATGCCGCCAGCATCGGCTCGGTGATGATTCCCGGCATGTCGCGCGCCGGCTACGACAAGCCCTTTGCCGCGGCAGTGACGGCGGCGTCCGCCACCGTGGCTCCGATCATCCCGCCCAGCGTACCGATGATCATCGTCGGCTCGCTCTCCGGCATTTCGGTCGGGCGGATGTTTCTCGCCGGCGCCGTGCCCGGCATCCTGCTGGGGCTGGCGATGATGGCCACGGTCTATCTGATTGCCGTGCGCCGGCGCTATCCGAAGGAGCAGCGGGCCTCGCTGAAGACCCTGCTGCGCGAGGGGCGCAGCGCCTTCTGGGCACTGCTGATGACCTTCATCATCCTCTACGGCATCATCGGGGGGCTGTTCACGCCCACCGAAGCCTCGGTGGTCGCCAGCCTCTATGCGCTGGTGGTGGGCCTGTTCATCTACAGGGGGGCTGACACTGCGCAACCTGCCGGGGCTGCTGGTGGAAACGGTACTGACCTCCGGGGCGCTGCTGCTGCTGGTGGGGCTGGCCAACCTGTTCGGCTGGATCCTGACCAGCGAGCAGATTCCGCAGATGCTGGCCGACGGCATTCTCGGCATCAGCGACAACCCCATCGTGGTCATCCTGATGCTCAACCTGATCCTGCTGGTGGTGGGCACCTTCATGGAGACCATCGCGGCACTGATCATTCTCTTTCCGGCACTGCTGGCAGTCGCGACCGGCGTGGGCATGGATCCGATCCACTTCGGCATCATGGCGGTACTCAACCTGATGATCGGACTGACCACGCCGCCGGTGGGGGTCTGCCTGTTCGTGGTAGCAGGCATCGGCAACCTGCAGGTCACCCGGGTGGCCCGGGCCATCGTGCCGTTTCTGATCTGCAATCTCTGTGTGCTGGGGCTGGTAGCCTATGTGCCGGCACTGTCGCTGTGGCTGCCGGAGCTGATCATGGGGTCGGCTTCCTGAAACGCGGCAGGCCAGCGGTGAGCATGCCCGACAGACCCATCATGTCCGCCTGTGCGGAGCCCATACCGGCGATTCCCGAGCGGGAGCAGAAGTCATGACAAGCATCGAACATTGCGCTGCCGGGGCAGTGCCCGAAGCCATCGGTATCGTGCATCTGGGACTGGGCGCCTTTCACCGCGCCCATCAGGCGGTCTACCTGCAGCACTGTATTGAGGCCGGTCAGCGTGACTGGGGCATATGCAGCGTCAATCTGCGCAGCGGCCACGAACGGGTGACCACCCTGCGGGCGCAGCAGGGTCGCTACCACGTGGCGGAGTACCGTGATCGCGAGCATGTCACGCTGCGCGAGATCACGGCGATCCGGGGGGCGCTGTTCATCGGTCGTGGTGCCGGTGAAGTGGTCTCGGATGATCTGTCCGAGCTGCTGAGCCGGCTGGCCATGCCTGCCACCCGGATCGTGACCCTGACGGTCACCGAAAAGGGCTACTGCCTGAATCCCGCCAGCGGCCGGCTGCGTTTCGATGATCCAGCCATTGCCGCGGATCTCGACACCCCCGAGCGGCCGCGCAGTGCTCCGGGCTTGCTGGTCGAGGGGCTGCGCCGCCGGCGCGAAGCCGGCGCGATGCCCTTCACCGTGCTCAGCTGCGACAATATGCCGACCAACGGCCGGCGGGTACGTTCGGCGGTGCTCGAGCTGGCGCAGCGGCTGGATGCCCGGCGCGGCGACGATCTGGCCGGCTGGATCGCCCGCGAGGTGGCCTTCCCCTCGAGCATGGTCGACCGGATCGTGCCGGCGATGGATGCGCGGGCGCATCGCGAGCTGGCAGCCCTCGGCGTCGAGGATCCGGCTGGCGTGGTCTGCGAGGCCTTCTCGCAGTGGGTGATCGAGGATGACTTTCCCGCCGGCCGGCCGGACTGGGCGGCATTCGGGGTGGAAATGGTGGCGGATGTCACGCCGTTTGAAACCATGAAGCTGCGCATGCTCAACGGCAGTCACTCGCTGCTCGCCTATGCGGGGGTGCTGGCGGGGTTCGAGACGGTCAGCGAGGCGGTCGCCGACCCGGCCATGGCCACGCTGCTTGACCGCTACATGCACGATGAGGCTGCCCCCACGCTGACCCTGCCGGACGGGGTCGATCCGCTGACCTACGGCCAGCGGCTGCTGGCCCGCTTCGGCAATGACAGCCTCCACCACCGGCTGCAGCAGATTGCCATGGACGGCTCCCAGAAGCTGCCCCAGCGCTGGCTGCATGGCGCGCAGATACAATTGGCCGGCGAACAGCCGCGCATCGCGGCGGTGGCGCTCGGCGTGGCGGCCTGGATCCGCTATACCGCCGGTCATGACGGGCACGGGGCGAGCTTCGAGGTCAGCGATCCGCTGGCGGACACCCTGCAGCAGCTGCATCGCCGACACGGCTCGAACGAGACCCTGGTGACCGCCATGCTGGGGGTGACGGATATCTTTCCTGCCGAGCTGGCCGCCGATCGGCGCTTTCACGAGGCGGTGGTCGCCGCGCTTGACAGGATTGATGGTGACGGCATGACAGCCGCATTGCAGCATGTCGTCGAGCATGAATGGAGCGGGCAGGGCAACGGGAGCTGAAGCATGGAACAGAGCTGGCGCTGGTTCGGACCCGAGGATCCGATTGCACTGAGCGACATCCGTCAGGCCGGGGCGACCGGCATCGTGACCGCCCTGCACGAGTATGCCCCCGGCGAGGTCTGGCCGGTCGAGGCCATTCGCGCGCGCCGCGACATGATCGAGGCGGCCGGCCTGCGCTGGGCGGTGGTGGAGAGCATTCCGGTCAGCGAAGCGATCAAGCGCGGCGATGATCACCTGGAGGCGCGATCGCGCGATCTCGAGGCCTGGCAGCGGACGCTGGAAAATCTGACGGCGTGCGGCATCGACACCGTCTGCTACAACTTCATGCCGGTACTGGACTGGACGCGTACCGAGCTGGCCCGGCCGCTCGACGATGGCGGCACGGCACTGCGCTTCGATCGTACCGACTTTGCCGTGCTGGAGCTGTTCCTGCTGGCGCGCAAGGGGGCCGAACAAGAGTACGAAAAGTGGCGCATCGAGGCGGCACGGCAGCGCTTCGCGGCCATGGACGAGGCTGACAGGCGCCGGCTGCTGGACAATGTGCTCGCCGGTCTGCCGGGAGCCGCGGAGCACTACACGGCGGAAGGTTTTGCCGGGGTGCTGGCGGCCTGGCAGGAGATCGACGAGGCGATGCTGCGCGAGCACCTGGCCACCTTTCTGCGCAGCGTGGTGCCGGTTGCCGAGCGGCTGGGCATGCGGCTGGGCATTCATCCCGACGATCCCCCGCATTCGCTGCTGGGATTGCCGCGAATCGTCTCGACCGCCGCCGACCTGCGCGCGGTGCTCGATGCCGCCCCCGGCCCGGCCAACGGCATTACCTTCTGCACCGGCTCGCTGGGGGTGCGCGCCGACAACGAGCTGATCGCCATGGCGCGTGAATTCGCCCCCCGCATCCACTTTGCCCACCTGCGTGCCACCCGTCGCGACGCCGATGATCCCGCAAGCTTCAGCGAGGCGCCCCATCTCGAGGGCGACGTCGACATGGTCAGCGTGATCGGAGAGCTGGTTCGCGAGGAGCAGCGCCGCTCGCTTGCGGGCGGACGACCGATTCCGATGCGGCCCGATCACGGTCATCGGCTGCTCGATGATCTGCACCGCACCGGCCGGCCGGGCTATCCGCTGGTCGGCCGGCTGCGCGGACTGGCAGAGCTCAGGGGCGTGGAGCGGGCCGTCGCGCAACTGCTGTGACCGGCTGCGCTGCCTCGGGCCGTCGCTCCGACATGGGCCCGATTCGGGCAGGTCGCAGCCGGTCGGCCGTGGTTCGAACCGAGCGGGCTGCGTCTTCGGCCTCATTGCATCCGGCACCCGATCAGGAAAGAATCAGTCAATCCCGTTAGGCTGAATAGCATGATGAAAACTGCCGGATTTTCTGGAAAGCGCTTCAGGGTGACGCTTGTCGCCGTCGGCATGATCGGCTTCGGACTGCTGACGGCCATGCCGGCCGCTGCTGCCGAGGCGCGACAGGGTCATGTCGGATGGGGCGTTGCGCTGCTGCTGATCGGACTGGCGCTGGTCGTGGTCGAGGCACTGACGCCCACCATCGGCATCATCGGTACCCTGGGGCTGCTGGCCTTCGTGACCGGTTCGGTGCTGCTCTTCAATGCCGGGCTGCTGCCGGGGGGCGAGTCTCTCTGGGGGGTGGGGCTGATCGTGCTGGCGGCGCTGATCATCGCGGGCTTTTTGTGCTGGGTCGTGACGCGGGCGCTCCGGCTGCGACGGGAGCAGCCCCGCGGTGGCCAGGAGGCCGTGCTGCAGGCGCATGCCGTGGTGCTCCAGGGCTTCAGCGCCGATGCCCGGGAGGTCTACCGTGGCCATGTGCGTCTGCACGGCGAGCGCTGGCAGGCGCGCTCGGAGGTGCCCGTGCAGGAGGGGGATACCGTGCGCGTGACCGCCCTCGATGGTCTGACCGCCACCGTGGTCCCGCTGGCCCCGGACGAGGCCGACGGGATCTGATATTACCGCCCAGAGCCTGGAGATTGCGATGTACGCCTATCTTGTTCCCATTGTCATCATCATTGCCCTCATTGCCGCGTCGGTACGAATCCTGCCGGAGTACAAGCGTGGGGTGGTGTTCTTTCTGGGCCGCTTTCAGCGCGTCAAGGGGCCGGGTCTGCTGCTGATCATTCCGGTGATCCAGAAGATGGAGACCGTCGATCTGCGTACCGTGACCCTGGATGTGCCCGGTCAGGACGTGATTTCGCGTGACAACGTGACGGTACGGGTCAACGCCGTGGTCTATTTCCGGGTGGTCGACCCCGAGAAGGCGATCATCCAGATCGAGAACTTCGGCATGGCGACCAGTCAGATCGCCCAGACCACGCTGCGCTCGGTGCTTGGCAAGCACGATCTCGACGAAATGCTCGCCGAGCGCGACAGGCTCAATGATGACATCCAGGAGATTCTCGATGCTCAGACCGAGGCCTGGGGGATCAAGGTGGCCAATGTCGAGATCAAGCAGGTCGATATCGACGAGAACATGGTGCGCGCCATCGCCCGTCAGGCCGAGGCCGAGCGGGAGCGCCGGGCCAAGGTGATCGCGGCCGATGGCGAGCTGCAGGCCTCGCAGAAACTGGTCGAGGCTGCCGATGTGATGTCGCAGAATCCGGCGGCCCTGCAGCTGCGCTATCTGCAGACCATGAATGACATGAGCAGCCGCAATTCATCGACCATCTTCTTCCCGCTGCCGCTGGAGCTCACGAAGATCTTCGAACAGATGAGCGGCGGCAGCCGGCCTGAATAGCGGCTGAACGGTGCCGCTGTTGTGGCGGGGAAGAGCCATTGATTCATGCTAGTCTGCAGCGTGAATCCGAACATGTTGCCATTACAGGAGAAGAACGCATGGTTCGAATGATGACCGGTCTGGGCGCCGTGGTGCTCGCGGGGATGCTGGGCAGCGGTGCCGCACTGGCCGCGCAGCAGAACCCCGAAACCCGCAATATCGAGGAAGTGCCGGCGGGCAGCTATGCGCTCGACGCGCTGCACTCCAAGGTGACCTGGGGCGTGGATCACTACGGCTTTTCCACCTATCAGGGGCAGTTCACGGGAATTACCGGCTCACTGAAGCTGGCAGACGATCCCGCCGAGAGCCAGCTCGATATCGAGATTCCGCTGGATCAGGTCATTACCGGCAGCGATCTGAATGAACATCTGCAGAGCGAGGATTTCTTCAATACCTCGGCGCATCCCACTGCCACCTTCCGGTCGACCAGCATCACGATGGAAGATGACAACGAGGCCACCATCGAGGGCGAGCTGACGCTCAACGGTCAGACTCATCCGC
This sequence comes from Kushneria sinocarnis, assembly GCF_003633775.1. Taxonomy (GTDB): domain Bacteria; phylum Pseudomonadota; class Gammaproteobacteria; order Pseudomonadales; family Halomonadaceae; genus Kushneria; species Kushneria sinocarnis. The sequence continues at coordinate 206,643 of NZ_RBIN01000004.1, read as the reverse complement.
TGACCATCGAGGCGGAGTTCAACCGGGCCGCGGTCTATCCCTACGACAAGAACTATCGTCTGGGCTTTGATGGCGAGGCCACACTGACGCGCAGCCACTACGGAATCGACTATCTGCTCCCCGAGGGGGATGATGACATGGGTATCAGCGACGAGGTCGAACTCGATATCGAGGCCGAGTTCGTGCCGAACCAGGAGTAAGCCGTCACGGCACCGGGGCGCCGGCATCCAGCGCGAGCCGGCACTCCGGAGTGCAGACCCCGTACTGTAATGATAGACTGCCTGCCGGTTGCAATTGACCTTCGAACCATGAGCATGATGCCCGTGACGATCTACCGGATTTCGACGCCAACCTGAGCCGCAAGGCTACCGTTCACCCGGAACGGTGCGCTCTCCCGAGCGCGGTCGTCGTGCCTGTCCGGCATCCTTTTCCCGCTTCAAGCATTCAGTGTCAGCACCGCTTCATGACAGGGTCCGATGAGGTTCGCCACGACTGTCATGGAAACTGGCTGCAGCGGTCGGTCACCCCGCCATTGGCGGCAGCGCCGGACTGCGGCAACGGTCTTCACCCGATCAATCACCACCAACGCAAGAGTAGAGAGGATGATGGAAACACTCAGACGACACTGGTTTTCCAACGTGCGTGCAGATGTGCTGTCAGGGCTGGTCGTGGCGCTGGCACTGATCCCCGAAGCGCTGGCCTTTTCGGTCATTGCCGGTGTCGATCCGGCGGTCGGGCTTTATGCCTCCTTTTCGATGGCAGTGGTGATCGCGATTGCCGGCGGTCGCCCGGCAATGATTTCCGCCGCGACCGGCGCCATGGCGCTTTTGATGGTGGGGCTGGTACGCGATCACGGGCTGCAGTATCTGCTGGCGGCCACCATCCTGACCGGTGTGCTGCAGATCCTCTGGGGGGCCCTGCGTCTCGGCAACCTGATGCGCCTTGTCTCCCGCTCGGTGGTGACCGGTTTCGTCAATGCGCTGGCGATTCTCATCTTCATGGCGCAGATTCCCGAGCTGACCGGGGAGAATGCCCGGCCGGTGGTTTATGCCATCGCCCTCGGCGGACTGGCGATCATCTATCTGTTTCCGCGCATTCCGAAGGTCGGCAAGGTGATTCCGTCGCCCATGGTCTGCATCATCGTGATGACCGCCGTATCGATGATCATGGGGCTTGATGTCCATCAGGTCGGCGACATGGGCGAGCTGCCGGACAGTCTGCCGATCTTTCTGCTGCCCGATATCCCGTGGAACTTCGAGACCCTGCAGATCATCTTCCCGACCGCGCTGACCCTTTCGGTGGTGGGGCTGCTGGAATCGATGATGACGGCCACCATCGTGGATGACCTGACCGATACCGGCAGCGACAAGAACCGCGAGTGCCGCGGTCAGGGCATTGCCAATATCGCTACCGGCTTTCTCGGCGGCATGGCCGGCTGCGGCATGATCGGCCAGACCGTGATCAACGTGAAATCGGGCGGCCGTACGCGCCTGTCGACCATGGTCGCCGGTATCGGGGTGCTGGTATTCGTGGTCTTCCTCGGTCCCTGGGTGGCGCAGATCCCCATGGCGGCGCTGGCGGCGGTGATGATCATGGTGTCGATCGGTACCTTCGACTGGGCGTCGATCCGCGATATCCCCAAAAAGCCGCTGACCACCAACATCGTCATGCTGGCGACCGTGGCCGTGGTGGTGGCGACCCACAATCTGGCGCTGGGCGTGCTGGTCGGGGTGCTGCTGGCGTCGCTGTTCTTTGCCAACAAGATCGGGCGCATCCTGCACATCGACAGTAGCCTGAGCGAGGAGGACCCGCAGCAGCGCATCTATCGCGTTTCCGGGCAGGTCTTCTTCGCCTCCAGTACCCGCTTTGCCGAAGCCTTCGATCTCAAGGAGGATATCGACCGGGTGCGCATCGATGTCAGCCGGGCGCACTTCTGGGATATCACGGCGGTCGAGATTCTGGATCGGATCGTGATGAAATTCCGTCGTGAAGGCACCGAGGTCGAGGTGGTCGGCCTCAACGAGGCGAGTCAGACGATGGTCGATCGTTTCAGTGTACACGACAAGAGCGATGGCATCATTGAACCGGGCGGGCACTGAACCGACCCGCTCATGCCCTCGCGCGGGCCTCGCCGGCCGGGGCCCGCTGACTCCATTTCCGACGCTGCCCGAGGGGCGGTGTGCGGTACCGACAGAGAGCAAGCCATGACTGCATCCATCATCGCCTGTTTCGACGATGACGCTCACGCCGACAGTGCTGTCGGTGACCATGCGGCCTGGGCGGCTCGCCGGCTGGGCGCGCCGCTGTGTCTGCTGCATGTGCTGGAGCACGCCGGCAGTGGTGCACAGGGGGACCTTTCCGGGCAGATCGGCCTGGGCGCCCGCGAGCAGCTGCTGGATGACCTGACCGAGGAGGATGCCCGTCAGGCGCGCCGGGCCCGGGAGCAGGGACGTGCCATGCTGCAGGCTCTGAGCGAGCGACTGAGCAGCAGGGTCGACGAGATCTCCACCCTCCAGCGCCACGGTGAGGTCGAATCCACCCTGGCGGAGCTGTGCCGCGACAACATGCTGCTGGTGGTCGGCCGCTGCGGTCGCCGCCATGCGCTGGGCGAGGACCGCAGGCCGCTCGGTGAGCACCTGGAGTCACTGGCGCATACGGTCACCTCGCCGCTGATGATCGCCCCCGACGAGTATCACGAGCCGCAGCGGGTGCTGATTGCCTTCGACGGCAGTGCGCGCGCGCTGCGTCAGGTCGAATGGCTGATCGAGTGCGGCTGGCTGAAAGGGCTGGAGTGCCATGTGGTGCAGGTCGGCGAGTCGGCCAGCGCGAACACCCCGGAGACAGCGGTGGAGCGGCTCTCGGCAGCCGGACTGTCGGGGCGGGCCGTTACCCTGGAGGGCGAGGCGCGCCAGCAGTTGCCGAGCTACGCTCGCGAGCAGCAGATCGACTTCACGGTCATGAGGGCCTATGGGCACTCATCGCTGCGCCGCTGGCTGAGCGGCAGCACCACGCATCACCTGCTGGAGCACATGCCCGGCGCACTGCTGCTGCTGCGCTCGCGGGGCTGAGAAAGCGCCGAGTGCCGGAGCCGCCTGCCTCCGGCACGACCGGGGTGGCCTACTGCTTGTCGAGGGTGACCATCTCGCCCTTGAGGGCGACCTCGGTAATCACGTTGCCGGCGTGGCACTCGTAGCGATCATTGTTGGGATTGGCGCGCTGGTCGTAGTAGCTGATGATATTGACGATGGCATTGGCACCGACTTCACGCGCCCGCTTTTGCAGATCGAGCAGTGATTCCAGCGCCGCCTGGCGGCAGGCTTCCTCGTCGGACTTGAACACCGAGCTGACCTTGTGGCTGACGTAGTAGCCGCCGCGTCGGGTATCGATATCGGGATGCAGCTGATCGGCAAAGAAGAGCTGGATCGAGGGGTCGAGCTTCTGTTGGGCCTCGGGCTGCGAAAAGACGCTGGCCAGCGGCTGCATCAGGAAATCGTTGCGCGCCTGGGCGCTGCCGGCCATGCCCAGCGACAGCACCATGCCGATTGCAGCGGCGGTCAGGGTGGTTTTCAGCGTCATGCGTGCTCCTCCGGGGGCGAAAAACGACGGCTTTACAGGGCGCCTAATGTAGCGTCCGGGATCGCTCAGGCAAAGCCCATCGGCACATCGACGGGCGACTAGTCGGACTCAGGCGTGGCTGGCGTATCCCCGACGGAGGCCGCTGACCGGGCTGGCGCCGTCGGATCGACGGTCGGCGTCACGGGCTTGCGCCAGGCCTGAAAGGTATGGCGATTGCGCGCCAGGGCCATCATCTCATGGGTCGCCAGCCCGGGCACATGGATCGGCTCCATGGGCGTCAGCGCGGTCATGGCGTGCGGGGCGTGGGCATTGTGCGGGGCCTTGTCATTCCAGCCGATCAGCAGCAGCCCGCCGGGGCGCAGGGCCTCGATGCAGCCGGCCAGCGCCTGCTCGATCTCCGCGCGACTGTCGAGCCCCCAGCCGATCACGCCGTTGCAGATGACGGTATCGAGCGAATCACGGTCGAAGTGGCGGGATACGTTGGCGAGCGAATCGGTAATGTGGCAGCGGGCCCCGAACCAGGCCTTGGCAGCATCGATGTCCATGGTAGTGACCGAGCAGCCGTTGAAACAGAGCGGATAGTGCCGGGTGTACCAGTCACAGCCGACCATCAGCAGTCGCCCTGGGGCCTCGTCGCGAGCGATGGCCGGCAGGATGGTACCTTCCAGCAGGCGCCGGTCGCGATAGTGATAGCGCAGCCAGCGGCCCCGGCGGTCCAGCCGGTTGATGACGCTCGCCATGTAGCGGTAGAGGGTTTCTCGTTGACTCACGCGCATCTCCCGTTCGCTCCCTGATCGGGGGGTGGTCAGTACAGCCCGCCGTTGACGGCAATGACCTGGCGGGTGACATAGCTGGCATCGGCGGAGCAGAGGAAGCTGATGGTACCGGCGACCTCGTCGGCCCGGCCGGCACGCTCCATGGGCACCGCACGCCGGATCTCCTCCCGGCTGATCTCGGCTGTCATGTCGCTTTCGATCCAGCCCGGCGCCACGCAGTTGACCGTGATATTACGCCTGGCCAGCTCCACCGACAGTGCCCGGGTGGCTGCGATCAGCCCGCCCTTGGCCGCGCTGTAGTTGACCTGACCGCGGTTGCCGAGCTCGCCGGCAGCCGAGGAGAGGGTGACGATGCGGCCACCGCGGCGGCGCTGGATCATGGCCATGATCATCGGGCGCAACACGTTGTAGAAGCCGTCCAGGTTGACATCCATCACCCGATCCCACTGCTCGTCGCTCATCCCGGGCAGGGGCGCATCACTGTGATAGCCGGCGTTGAGGATCACGCCGTAGCAGGCCCCGTGTTCGGCGATATCGGCTTCCAGGGCAGCCCGGGCAGCGGCCCGGTCGGCCAGATCAAAGGTGAGCAGGCGAGCCGTGCGCCCCAGGGCGCGTACCTCGTCGGCCACCTGCTCCGCCGCTTCCCGGCTGTTGTGGTAGTGCACGGCAATATCGAAGCCATCCTGCGCCAGGCGCAGGGCAATGGCACGACCGAGGCCGCGACCGGCACCGGTCACCAGGATGCAGCGGTGGCTGTCGTCGCTCATCGGGGCTCCTGTGAGGCATCGGGAGCCGGCTGATCGCGCTCCCCGAGGGTGGGCTGATAGACCCGGAATTCGGCCTCGGCGCGCTGCTCTCCGGCGCTCTTCAGCGTACCGCGAAAACCGTACAGGCCGTTGGCGCCGCTCAACTCGAGTTCAACTGCGACCGTGACCGGCTCTCCGAAGGGAAAGTGGACGCAGGTGGATTCGAACCGGCGCACGCTGACCAGCATGCCCGGAGCGGGGGCCTCGGCGCCGTTCTCGCCGGCGGCATTGAGTGTCGCCCAGGCGGCCACGGCCTGCGCCATCCACTCCAGCCCGACGTGGGCGCCGATGCCCGCCTCGCCGGCAAAGGGGTCACTCGCATCAGGCGTGAAGGTGGCCTCGAGGCGATGGCTGTCGCAGGCCAGCACGGCATCAAGCAGACACATCCGGCCACCGTGCGGCACCAGTCGGGCGATCCCGGGCCATGGGCTCATGAGGTCTGCTCCAGCATCAGCGCCACATTGTTGCCACCGAAGGCGAAGGCATTGGACAGCGCCCGGGTCATCGGGCGCCTCGGCCGGCTGGCGGTGATCAGTGGCAGTGCCGGCAGTGCCGGGTCCGGATGGCCGTCATGAACATGCAGCGGCAGCTGCTGATGCGCCAGGCCCAGCCAGCAGAAGGCGGCCTCCAGCGCCCCGGCGGCTCCCAGGGTATGGCCGGTCAGCGCCTTGGTCGAGCTGCAGGCCGGGCGGCGATCGCCGAACAGCCGGGCGATGGCACGAGCCTCCATGGCATCGTTGTGTTCGGTGGCGGTGCCGTGCAGGTTAAGGTAGTCAACGCCCTCCGGGCCGGTCTGCGCCATGCTCAGCGCCTGCTGCATGGCGGCGACGGCGCCATCGCCGGACGGGTCGGGCGCCGAAATGTGGTGGGCATCGGAACTTTCGCCCACCCCGGTCAGCTGAATGCCGCCGGATTGCGCGGTAACGATGAACAGCGCCGCCGCCTCGCCGATGTTGATCCCCCGGCGATGGGCGGAAAACGGCTGGCAGGGCGCCTCGCTGATCGCCCCCAGCGCGTCGAAGCCGTTGACGGTCAGACCGCACAGGGTATCGGCGCCGCCGGCAATCACCGCATCGACCCGCCCCGAGCGCAGCATGCGGCGGGCGGCCCCCAGCGCGCGGGCACCCGAGCTGCAGGCGGTCGACAGGGTCCAGGCCGGGCCGCCCAGACCGAGATGATCGGCAATGAAACGGGCCGGGGCACCGATCTCCTGACGGGCGTAGCGATATCCGTCATCGAACGGCTGGCCCGGGCCGGTACGCTCGATTGCCAGTTCGGTTTCCAGCACGCCCGAGGTGCTGGTGCCCATGACGACGCCGATCCGCCGTGGTGCCACCTGTTCGAGCAGCTCGGGCAGGGCATCGCCCAGCGCCGCCAGGGCATGGGCGATCAGCTGATTGTTGCGGCTGGCGTGTTCCGTCGGCCACGCCGAGGGATCCGGGAGCGGCGCCTCGATCGCGCCTACCGGCAGCGTGCGCCCGGGCGTATGGCGGTCGCTCGGGGTCAGGCCGCGGCGACCGTGGGTCAGCGCCTCGAGGATGGCGGCGTGTTCGCCACCGATGCTGCAGATCACCCCGGGGGCGGAGAGACGACAGGGGAACGGGTGCGTCATGGTGCTTCCTGCCGGGAGGCCGGCTTGTCCGACAGAGGGGTAATGGTCAGGCGGTAGCCGCCGCTGTAATCGGTCAGCACATCATGGGACGGCCAGCGGTCGATCCGCGCCACCAGCCGCGGACCATGCTCGATGCGACGGATGATCCCCGGTCCGTTGGATGTCTCGCGGGCATGCCAGTCACTGCCGGCAAAGGCCTGCTGCAGGCTGTCGAGCGGCCACAGCCCCCACTCCAGTCGCTGTGCCAGCCAGATGGCCGGGAAGGGTGGGGCCTCCGGCATCAGGTGCTGGGTATAGCGCGCGCCCTGCTCATCATGCACCAGCGTCAGCAGGCGCTGCCCGGTGGGGGTGGCCAGCACGACGCGCAGCTCACCGCAGGCGCGGCGAATGGCGGCAATCAGGGTGCGTGCCTGCCCGGGCTCGGTGAAGGGAACGAAATCAAGCCGCGCCACCCGGGTGTCGGGCGCCTGACGGGCCGCCAGATCGGGTGTCGGCGAGAGCGGCGGGGCGACACAGCCGCTCAGCCAGAGCAGCAGCAGGGCCGGCACGAGACGATGAAAGGGCAAGCGGACAGGAGACATGGCGATCATTCACACAGTTGTGCCAGCGTGGCCAGGCGTCGTTCGGGAGCCTGTACGAAGGGGTTGCGCTCATCCCATGCGTAACCGGCCAGTACGGCGCAGATCATGCGGTGCAGATAGCCGGGCGGTTCGGGATGAAAGATGATCCGCGGCAGGCGGCCATCATACCAGGCCTCGACAAAGGCCCGGAAGGTCGCCAGCCCGCGGCGCAGTGGTTGTTCATATTTGCTCTCCCAGTCGACGGTCTCGCCCCGCAGCTGGCGATCGGCCAGCGGGGCGGCCAGCATCGCCGAGCGGATGGCCACGGTCACGCCCGAGGAGAAGATCGGATCGAGAAACTCGCCGGCGTTGCCGAGCAGCACGTAACCGGGGCCGCTGAGGTGCACGGCGTCACTACTGTAGCCGGCCAGGGTAGCTGTCGGGCGCAGCCGCTTCGGATCACCAAACAGTGCGGCCAGTTCGGCAAAGTGCCCGATCAGCCCTGTCAGCCGACTCTCCTCGTCGCTGCCGAAGGCGGCCAGCCGTTCGGGGTCGCCGACAAAGCCCAGCGAGGCCCTGTCACCGCTGAGCGGAATCAGCCAGTACCAGAGTGCCGGCGTATCGGGATGCATGCCGATCAGAATGCGCCGGCGCTCCAGCCCGGGGGTATGCTCGGGCAGGGCGACATGGGTGAAGAGGGCGTGGCGATCCGGCAGCCGGGACGCCCGGGCGGTTTCGAGCTGACGGGTCAGCACGCGGGCGAAGCCGCTGGCATCCAGCACCAGCCGTGCCCGCAGCCGGCTGCCGTTGTCGAGCGCCAGCTCGGGATGCTGCGCGTCGGGCGTAAAACCCGTCACCCGGCAGCCGAAGCGGACCCGGGCGCCGCGTTCGGCGGCGGCGTTGATCAGGCGCTGGTCGAAATCCGCGCGCTCGACCTGGAAGGCATCGCCCGGCCGGGGCGGCGTCTCGTCCCAGGCGTTGTCGGGAAAGTGGATATCCCGCTGCTCGGCACCGCAGCGAAAGCGGGCGCCGTTCTTGTACTGATAACCGGCGGCGCGCACCGTGTCCCCCAGCCCGGCCCGGTCGAGATCGACCAGACACTGGGGCAGCAGGCTCTCGCCGATCGAGAAGCGGGGAAAGTGTGCCGCCTCGATCACGCTGACCCGCCAGCCGGCATCGCGCAGCTGGCAGGCGGCGACGGCACCGGCGGGACCGGCGCCGATGATGGCGATATCGGTCGTCTCCGGGGGCGGTGCCGGGTGGGCTTGCGGCTTGTGAGTGGCATCGCTCATGACGGTTTCCGTGATGGACGGTGGCGGCCGGCGGGCTGCACCAGCGCGGTCAGCAGCCAGACGGCACTCAGACCGATCAGCGCCGTCAGGCCGATATAGTGCAGTACCGGCGTGGCACTGAAGGCCAGCAGGCCGAAGGTCAGCAGGCTCGAGGCGGTCGACAGCGTGATCGCCAGCCAGACATGGCGATCATCGGGATGTTCGGCGCTGAAGATGCCGGCGTCGAGGCCGATCCCCAGCACCAGCAGCAGGGCGAGCTGATGAAAGAGATTGAGCGGCACGCCGGTGAGGGCGTAGGCACTCAGCACCAGCAGGATCGCGCCGGCCGCCGGGGTGACCACCCGCCAGGTGCGTCCACGGTAGCGCAACGTCAGGATCCCCACCAGTGCCACCAGCGCCATGGCCACCCAGACGGCGATCTGCTGGCGTAGCTCACCCAGTACGGCGGAGAGCCGACCGACGCGATCGACGAAGCTGACGCCCTCGTGGTCGGCGGCGAGCTGCTGCATGCGCGCCCGGGCGGTGGCATCGAAACGACCGGACAGTACCACCATGCCGGCCACCGGTGACGGCCCTGTGGCGGCCCGGGTGTCCTTCGGATCGACGTTGCCCAGCCAGAGGCGGCGATCCCCCTCGCCCAGCGGCGACCCCAGCCAGTCGTCGATCTCCAGCCGGGGCGGGGCGGCGAGCGGCTGCATGGCCCGCTGTTCGAGCTGCTCCGGCAGGCCGGCGCGGTCATAGAGTTTCGGCAGGGTGGTACGGTAGAGCCGGCGCACCCGCTCGAGATTCTGCTGCTGGCGGGCGTGGGAGGGCACGGCCGAGGCCAGGCTGTCGAACCCGCCCAGATGATCATTGTCGACCAGCGTCTCGAGGGTCGGTGTCAGTGCCTCGACCTGCTCCAGCCACTGCTGCCGGTCGGCTGCGGTGATCAGCAGATAGAGCGTGCCGGTATCGCGGCCGAACAGCTGCTGGATCCGGCGCTCCTGATCGAGCATGGCCGGCGAGGAGGTGTCCAGCAGCCGCAGGCTGTCGTTGGTGCGGGTCAGACCCGCGCAAATGGTCAGTGCCACTACGGCCAGCAGCAGCGCCAGGCGCCACGACAGGCGTCCCCGCAACCGGCCCAGCAGCTGCCACAGGCTGGCGATGATGCGTTCGGTAAAGGGCGAACGCCCAACGGGCACTTGCGGCAGCCAGAGCACCACGGTCAGCCAGGCCCCGATCAGACCGCAGGTGGCGAAAAAGGCCATCTGACGCAGTCCCGGCATCGGGGTGAAGGCCTGTACGCCGTAGGCCAGCGCGCTGGAGAGCAGACTCAGCAGCAGGCCGGGCAGCAGCGGGCGCAGCCGAAAGCGCTCGCGCAGGCTGACCCGGGCGCACTGCAGGTGCAGGGCGTAGTCGATGGCCACCCCCATCAGGCTGGTGCCGAAGGCCAGCGTCAACAGATGGATGCCGCCGAAGAAGACCAGCGTCAGGGTCAGCGCCAGCACGGTGCCGGTGACCAGCGGCAGCAGCAGGGTCAGCAGGGTCAGCGGCGAGCGGAACACCAGCAGCAGCATCACCACCAGACCGATGAGCGCACCCACGCCAAAGGTAGAAATCTCGTGTTTCGCCTGCCGGGCCCCGGCGGCTGCGTGGAACACCAGCCCTGAACGCAGCAGGGTGGCGTCGGGGTGCGCCTGCTCGAAGCCTTGCATCGCCGCGATCAGCTGCTGCTGCAGCTCGGGAGCATAGGGGCTGCCGGTCAGCTGCCCGGTGATCATGGCCGCCCGGCCATCCTCGGTTGCCACCGTGATCAGGCCGTGGTCGGTGTGAATCCGGCTCGGCAGCTGCGCGGCAAGCCAGGCATCCAGCAGACCGAAGGGGTCGCGTACCGGATCGCGGTCGAGGCCGGCGGGTATCACCAGTCCGCTCAGCGCGTGGCGCAGCAGGGCGGCGGAGTCGCCCTGGTCGAGCTGCTGACGCAGTTCGGGGGTCAGCAGCCGGTAGCGCTGCGCCCCCAGCGTCTCGAGCGGATCCCCCTGACGGAAATCATCGGGCTGCCAGTGCAGTGCGGTCACCATACCGCTCTGCTCGAGCTGTCGGGCCAGGCTGCGCGTGGTCTGTTCGAGCCGGTCGGTATCGCCGCCGGGCAGCTGCAGCAGCAGCGCGAAGCGATCCTCGAACTGATCGCCCAGCTGCGCGCTGGCCTGCTCCACCAGCGGGCGCTGGCGATCCTCGGGCAGCAGCGCCGTGACCCGGTTGTCGAAGCGGGCGCCGTGCAGGAGCATCAGGGTGGAGGCGATCACGCAGCCCAGCAGCATCAGCCCCCACAGTCGGGCCAGCCAGCGGCTGCGTTCGCCAGGGCGGCCCGAAGCACTCATCGGGCGTCGGTACTGTTGGGCTGCAGCTGGATATCGAGCCGGTCACCGTTGTGCATCAGCATCCGGACATGGCGCATGTGCCGGTCGCCGGCCAGTTCGATCCGGTCGAGATAGCGCCCGAGCGCTTCACCGCGCGGGGTCAGGTGCGCCTGCCAGTCCGTGGGGGCGCCACTGAGCTTGACTTTGAAGCGGCTGCGCAGTGTCGCCAGATCGCCCTGCATGACCTGCAGGATCAGGCGGGCAATGCCGGCCGGGTCATCGCGGAACATCTCGCCGCCCTGTTCGACCCCCTGACGGCCGAGCACCAGATCCTGCTCGACCGGGGCCAGCAGGTGCCAGCGTACCCGCTCCCCCTGTTCGAAGGCGTAGCGCCCGTGGCCGTCAATGGTGGTCTCCAGATCGGCCAGGTAGCGGTGCTGCTCGAAGGTGCCGCTGACATCGCCCTGTCGGGAGAGCTGCTGATCGAGGGTGGTCAGGGTCATCGCCCGGGCCGGGGTCAGGCCCAGCATGAACAGCAGCAGCAGTGCTGCCGGGCGGTAGAACAGCGAGGGCATCATGAGCAGGGATCTCCGGAAGCCGGGGGCGCAAGCCAGGGCGCGAGGCGTTCGCGCAGGATGTCGGGAGTGTTCATGCAGAGTCGCCCGGTGGCCATGTCCACGGCGGCCTGATCGGTATGTCCCCGGGTCAGGCGGGTGCCGGAGTCGGCATCCGACACGGTGTAGCGAATGCGCAGCCGGTGCAGCCACTCCACCAGTTCGGCGCGGGCAATCAGGCGCTGGTTGAAACGGGCCGGCAGGGCGTAACGGATGCGCAGGTCGACGACCGGCCACTCGTGACCGAAGGCCCGCATGGTCTCGACGTTGTAGCCGATCCGATCGAGCAGCGCATTGCGGGCGGCCTCGAAATAGCGCACATAGTGACCGTGCCAGACGATCGCCATCATGTCGACGTCGCCGAAGGCCACCTGCAGCTCGACTTCAGCGCTGACCGCGATCTGAACCATGGGCAGGCGATTTCCAGAAGGGATAGAAGTTGAACCACTGCAGCGGGTAGCGGCCACAGTACGTTTCCAGACGGCGTACGAAGGCAGCCATGTGCGTGGCAAGCCATGTCTCGCGGGCGGCGCGAGCCACGCCCCGGCTGTCGCCGAGCGCTTCGAAATGAACGCTGTAGCCGCGGCCGTTGCGGGCGCAGAGCAGCAGATAGAGCGGGCAGCGCAGCAGCAGGGCGAGGCGGAAGGCCCCTTCCGGGAAGGGGGCCGGTGCGCCGAGAAAGTCGAAGGAGCGGGCGCGCTGATCGCCGCTGATCGGCTCGCGATCGGCGGCAATCACCACGAAACCGCCCTCGTCGATGCGTTCGCGCAGTCGCTGGGCGGTCTCGGGCGTGATCTCGCTGACCTCGATGACCTCCACCCGCTCGCCGCGATCGGCACTTGCCAGCAGGGCGTTGAAGCGCTGGGCATGGCGGGTGTGCATCAGCAGGCTGAGGCGCAGATCGGGACGCTGGCGGGAGAGCGCCTGACAGATCTCGTGATTGCCGAGGTGGGAGACCAGGATCAGGCCGCCCCGGCCCGATTCGATGGCCTCACGCAGGGTGGCCCGATCGGGCAGGTGCACCCGCTCGCCATCGATCCGCCCGTGCAGGGCACGAACCTTGTCGAGCATGGTCATGCCGAAGCAGATGAAGTGGCGCAGGGTGGCCAGCGGCCCCAGCCGCAGCTGCGGAAAGGTGTGCTGCAGCCGATGGCGATACTCGCGTGAGGCCCGCCGCGCCAGCGGACGTCGCAGCCAGAAATAGGCGGCCGCCGGAATCAGCAGGAGCCGGAAGGCCCACTCGCCGAGCCAGCGGTCGATGGCCAGCATGAGCCGCATGCCGGTAACCGTGCCGGACTCCTCGACCCGTGACCAGTGAGTGTCCTGTCCGTGTGGTGCCGTCATCGGGTTCGCCTTCTGAGCAGGGGAAACAGCCGCCTGAGCATGCCCAGGGTCAGCCGCAGATGCATGCGCGCCATCAGCAGGTTGTCGCGGACCAGCCGGAAGTGCGAAATGCCGTCGCGCGGGTAGGAGACCCGCACCGGCAGGTTGATCAGACGATGGCCCCGCCAGTACCAGCGCACCAGCACTTCGGAATCGAACTCCATGCGGTTGCCGCAGGGGTGGCGGCGCAGCAGCGCATTGGTGGCGGCCAGCGGATAGAGCCGCACGCCGCACATGGTATCGCGCAGCGCGGTCGACAGGGTATTGCACCATACCCAGACATGGGTGATGTAACGGCTGTAGTAGCGGTGACGCGGTACGCTGTGGTCGTAGCAGGCGTAGCCGATGGCGAGCTGCTGCGGATCGGCATGGGCGTGCTCGAGAAAGGCCGGCAGGTCCGCGAGACAGTGCTGGCCGTCGGCATCGACCTGCAGCGCATGGGTGAATCCCGCCTGCTCGGCGAAATCCAGCCCGGCGCGCACGGCGGCGCCCTTGCCGCCATTGCGGGGCAGGGTCAGCAGCCGATGACCGTCCCGTTCGACCAGCTCGGCGAGTATCCGGGCGCAGCGGGCATGGCTGCCATCATCGACCAGGATGATCGGCAGGCCGAGCGCCGAGAGCGTCGCGCAGGTCTGGGCGATGGCATTCTCATGGTTGTAGACCGGAATCAACAGACAGGCAGTGACGTCGCCGTGATCGGTCCGCCGGGTTCGACTCTGGCTCATGGGTCGAGGTCCGTGGTTCGCGGTGCGATCAGCAGCCGGCCGCTGGCGTGACAGCCGCGGCTCGAGTCGAGGCGGAAGCCGATTCGCGCGTCATGACGTTGCAGGGTCAGGGTGACCCGCTCACCGGGCAGCAGCAGCAGCGGAAACTTGATCCGCTCGAAGCACTGGCCGTCGCCGTGAGCGGCAAACGCCTCCCGGCAGTAGTGCACCACCCAGTCGAGCTGGGCGACGCCGGGCACGATCGGCCGGCCGGGAAAGTGGCCATCGAGCTGCAGCAGCCGCTCCGGAACCTCGAGCGTTACCCGGCAGTGGTCGGCGCTCTCGAAGCGGGTGCCCAGCCAGCGGACCCGCCGGCGGTCGTCGAGATCGGCAAACAGCCGGGTAATGGTCGCCCGGGTCAGCTTGCCCTGGGCGTTGACCGGCCACTCGGGCACGAAGCGCCAGAAACGGGGCAGGGCGGTGGTCTCGAACGCCTCGGCCAGCCGGGTTCGCAGGTGGTCGATCAGGGCTCGGCGCGAATGATGGTCGGCGGGCTGGGCGGCGCTGTCGGCCTCGACGATGGCCCCCACCCGGCCCCCGGCATGCTCGATGACCAGGCAGTGGGCGCGTCTGATCTCCGGCAGGGCTTCGAGATGCTGGCTCATCGATACCAGCGACACCCGCTTGCCACCGATCTTGGCAATGCGGTCGGCGCGGCCGAGCAGGTGGAAGCCTCCGCCTGCACCGGGTGCGACGCGATCGGCGTGACAGTACCACTGCCCGGGCGTATCGAGCCGCGGCGAGCGCAGCCACAGCAGACCGTCACGGATGTCGGTCTCGACATCGGCGAAGGCCTGCCAGCTGCTGCCCTCGGCCTGACGCCGGAGAGCGATGCCACCGGTTTCGGAGCTGCCATAGAGCTCGGTCACCGGGGCGGCCAGCAGGCGTTCCGCGGTCGCTGCGGCCTCGGCCGATAGCGGTGCGCCGGAGCTGAAGATGTCATGCGGATGCCGGCTCAGGTGAAGGGATTCCGGCAGCCGCGACAGCTGGGCCGGCGAGCTGATCAGGGCACTGACCCCGAGCGTGTCCAGCAGGCGGCTGACGCTCTCCGGCCACCACGCCGGCTCGAGCCCGAAGGGGCGGGCTTCGCAGAGCGGACGCAGCAGTGCCGAGGTCAGCCCGTAGATGTGCTGGTGACTGACCTGACTGATGATGCAGCCCGGTGCGAGCGGGCGACAGTGATGAAGCGCGGCGACCTCGCTGTCGAGCTGGTCAAAGCGCTTGGCCAGCGGCACCGGTTCGCCGCTCGAGCCCGAGGTGAACAGCACCACGGCGGTGGCTTCCGCCGCCAGTGGCCCCCAGCAGGGGCGCGGCGCGGTGGCCCTTGCCGAGGGCAACGGCAGCGCGCTCGGGCTCAGCCATGGAATCCGGCGCTGCTGCAGGGCCTGTCGGGTTTCGGGCCGGTCGTCGCCGGGCAGCCAGACCCGGTGGCCGAGATGCCACAGCGCCAGCAGGGAGACCACGAACTGCCACGGATCGGGCTCGAACAGGGCGATATCCGCCGACGTGGTACCGTGCGAGCGCAGCTGCTGCTGACGCTCGGCCAGCGCATGATGGAGCTGCTGGCAGGTGCGTGTCTCGGCCGTGGTACAGGCGATTGCGGCACTGGCGTCACGGGTACGCCACGGGGCCTCGCTCAGCCGGGCCGGCGGGGCGGCGCTCATGATACGACCTCCGGTGCGATGGCCGATGTTCGGGCATGCCGGCGACGCACCCGGCGGCGGACGCACCACTCACCGAGCATGAGCAGGCCGGTCAGCAGGTAGCTGATGCCGCCGTTGTAGCCGAGCCAGACATCGTGCGAGCCCGCCAGGGCGGTCAGCAGTGCGATCAGCGCATTGAGGGTGAAAAAGCCGCACCAGACCAGGGTGACCCGCCGCGTATAACGCACGCCCGAGGGTGGCAGTCCGGGTTCGCTGCGGCGCGCCAGCCGCTCGATCAGCGGTATGCGGCCGGCGCGCAACGAGCTTGCGAATATTCCCGCCAGGCTCAGGTTGATGACCACCGGCCAGGCGCGCATGCCTGTTTCGGCATGGCCGAACAGCGCCAGTAGCGTCAGGATCACCATCATGAAGAAATAACGCCCGCGATGCGGGGTGACCACTGCCTGCCACAGCAGTACGCCCAGCCCCAGCAGCAGGACCGGCAGCGGCCCGGTGACAGGCAGGATCAGCCACCAGGCCAGCGGCATCAATAGCCCGATGAGCAGCGGGGGGAGGATGGACGAACCAGGGCGCCGGAAAGGCATTCAGACGTACTCAGGTAGCGCGTCGTGCTTCAACCAGCGCGGCCAGATTGCGCAGACTGGCAAAGTGGGTGCGGTTATCCTCGCTGTCGCTGTCCAGCCGGATGCCATGGTGTTTCTGCAGCGCCAGCCCCAGCTCCAGGGCATCGATCGAGTCCAGCCCGAGCCCCTCGCCGAACAGCGGCGCTTCGGGGTCGATGTCATCGGTGGCGATATCCTCGAGCTCGAGGGTTTCGATGATCATCTCGGCCAGTGATCGTTCAAGCGGGGTCTGGGCGGTTTCGGCCATGGAACTCTCTTTGTCGCGGGCAGTCATTGGGGACAATCATTGAGACAGTCACCGGGTCAATGTTGCATGCCCCGGAGGGGGGCTTCCAGCGTCCAGCAGCAGGGCGGCCGGGCCGTGGTCAGGCGGCTGCGCTCCCGACAGAGCCAGTCGATCACTCGTGGTGGCGTGATCGTCTCGGCTGCTGCCGCGTGGTCGAGCGGCCGCTCATGCAGCCGGCGGCCCTGGCGAGAGGAGAATCTCAGCGCCACGGCTGCCGGAGTCTCCGGGGCAATGTCGGCGGCACGATAGCGCGTCGGCAGCGGGCTGTCACTGAAGACGGCAATGACTTCCGGCTGACCGTCGGCCAGATAGCCCAGGCTCTCTTCGAGCAGGGCAGCAAATTCATCGCCGGTAGCGGCGATGGCGGCCATCGGGGCGTGATGGCCGCTGGCAATGGAGTGTACCCCGACAATGGCATTGTGTACCGACAGGCTGAAACGGGCCGGTGACACCCCGTCACCGGTCGCGATGGTGTCCAGCATGTCGAGCGGCCGGTGACCGTCACCATGGCGGGAAGCATGCAGGATCGGGATGCCCTCGGCTTCGCTGCCCAGCGCATGCAGCATGCCGCAGACGGCCCGTCCCAGCGGGGTCAGGCGCCGGCGCAGCATCGCCGGAATGTGGTTGGCGGCAGGCTGGTCACTGACATCGATCCGCTCGTTGTCGGTAACAGCGCTGCCGGGTAGCCAGCCGCGCCAGTCGCGCAGGTAAAGCTGAAGGTCGGAAGCTGGCGGGCACGCAGGCATGGCCGGATGTCCTGGCAACGGTGTCATGGGTTACGGGGCGATTGTAAGCGCTCCCGGGGCGATCATAAACCGCCTGCAATGCATCATGTTGCAGAATGTAAATAAATGATCGCCCCTTGTGCGGGCGGGCAGTATCCCCGGCAGCTCAGCCAGGGGGCGCCTGGAAGCAGTCATCGAATCAACAGCGGGAGAGCAGCGTCATGTCCATGAAAGAGGATGATCGCAATCGGCGTCGCTTCATGCGTCGCGCCCTGACCCTGGTGCCGGCCGCCGGTCTGGTCGCCACGGTGGCGGCGCCGAGTCGGGCGGATGGCCAGCGGCAGCGCAGCGAGGCACTCGATGCCGAGGCGCTGGAGAACATCCTCTACTGGGGCGCCGATCCCTCAGGACGGCGTGACAGCTCGGAAGCCTTCGTGCGGGCGGTGCGTTCGGAGCGGGTCAAGAATCTGTATATCCCGCCGGGAACCTACGCCATTGGCCGTCATGTCGATCTCAGGCGACGCAACCTGATCGGTGGCGGTCGCAGCCGGGCGGATCGCTCCGATGATGAAGGCGCCCGGCTGGTGCCGCATCACACCCTCGGCGATGAGCCGATGTTCAGCAATCACGGCCCGGTGGTTCGCGATCTGGTCTTCAATGGTGACGGCTACCGGGGCGAACTCACCTGTCTGCGCGTCTACGGCTATAACAGCGTGATCGAGAACGTCAGTTTCAAGAGCGCTGCCCGGGCGCTGTATGCCGGCGACAACCTGGTCAACTTCAACCTCTTGCGCTGTACCTTCGTCGGCGTCGGTACCGGGTTGCTGGTCGATTCCGAGGACAGCGAGTCGACCACGGTGCGGCTCATCGGCAACGAGTTCAATTACTGCAACGATGCCTTCATCACCCGGGGGCGGCTGCACGGCACCACCTTCCAGGACAATATCTTCGAGAACCTGCGCGGTGACGCCATCCTCGCCCAGCTGATCTACGACTCCAACTTCATCGGCAACTGGTGGGAGGGTCGCGAGGGCGACAAGCAGCCCTGGCCGACGGTGCGGACCAGCATGAGCCAGCAGATCATGCGCTGCTTCGCCGCTGCCAACAAGGCGCACTACGGCTGGCGGGATATCTTCTCCGACGAGAAGAATTCCGGGCGCATGGGCGGGGTCTCGACCGATGGCGGTACCCTGGTGGTGCGGGAATCAACGGCCAGTGGCATCCGCGTGGAGCCTTCCACCATACGCGCCACGGTGGATGAGTGGGGGCCGGCGACGCCCTTCGTGATCCAGAGCAGCGCTTCCGGCAAGAGCCAGCACACCAATCCGCTGGTATTTCGCCACTCGGCGCATGGCGGCAACATCGAGTTCGATACTGCCGAGTCCGCCGGCCGGAAGGGGATATGGGATGGCCGCCTGCGCTTTGCCAGCCAGGTGGAAGAGGATGACACGCTCCATTACGACGAGTACCGCATCAATCGAGAGCGGCCCGGAATCGTGGGGGAAACGGCACTGGTGGACAAGAAGGGGCAGCTGCGCCATGCCCTGACCGGCGTTTCGCAGTTCGTGCGCTGGCATCGCCATGACAGCGGTGGCCCCGGCTGCGATTTCTTCGACCGTCATGAAGAGACCGGGGATGGCCGGGTGGAGCTTTCCTGCCCCGGCGGCGAGGTGGAGTTTCGTGATCCGGTGATTACGGTAACCGTCGATGACAGCGGGATCGTGTGCGACGGTATCGAGCATATCCCTTCCTATTCGGGGGCCTCGCGCTATCGTGCCTGGAAGGGGTTCGTGTTCCGCTTCATCGAGCGCGACGGCGGCCGCCCGCATACCCCGGACTCCTTCAGCGTGCAGATGTTTCATCCGCAGTGAAGCCGTTCCGGCCCGCCGGCCCCGCTATCAGGCCGGCGGGCCGGGCGAATCACAGCTCGCAGCGGTCAGTGAACGTTCGGGACGCAGGCGGCGGGAGAGGGCATCCACGGCCAGGTTGAGCAGACAGGTGATGATCAACAGCAGCAGCGCCGTATCGAAATGCAGCCAGGCAAAGGCAGCGTCGATCTGAAAGCCCAGCGTGGCCACGCCCAGAATGCCCAGGATGGCGGTTTCGCGCATGATGACCTCGGCCCGGTAGCACACCAGCGCCAGCAGCCCGGGGAAGATCCGGGGCAGCAGTTCCCAGCAGTAGAGATCGAGCCCGCGGATACCGGGCAGACCGGGACTAAGCTCATCGGCCTGGCGGGCCACCAGAAAGGCGATCAGGGCACCGTTGTGCAGCGCCAGTGCGATCCAGGCGGGCAGCATGGAAGGACCGGTCAGCAGCAGCAGCACGAAGGCGAACAAGAACTCCGGCGTCGAGCGCAGCACGATCAGTGCGCCCGCGCCCAGCCAGCGGCGCACGGGGCCGTTGAAATGCCGGCAGACCAGCGGCCAGAGTGCGAGTGCGACCAGCAGCGTGCCGGCGGTGCCCATCAGGGCAAGCAGCAGGGTGTTGCCGATGGCGGGACCCAGCGCCGGCAGCCGCGACCACCACTGCACCAGGCCGGCCGGGTCGCCGGCAAGCAGGGGGGGCGGCCAGATGTCCTGGCTGACGAAGCGCCAGGCCAGCGAGGGGTCGATCTCCGGCCAGGGGCCGAGCAGCCAGCCGCTGAGCGGCAGCAGCAGCCACAGCAGGCGCCGATGCCCCCACCAGGGCAGCCCGGCAATCAGCAGATAGAAGATCAGCAGTTCGGCACCCGCCTCGTGATAGCGCCCCTGGCGAAAGGCGCTTTCCAGATGAAATCCCAGCGTCGGCAGACCCACGAAGCCCAGCAGCAGGCTGCTTCGCATGGCGCATTCGAAGCGGTAGCGGATATAGGCCAGCAGCTGGGCGCGGGCCTGCGGCCACTCCACGTACAGAAAGCGCGACAGCCGGCCCGTACCGCGTGGCAGGGCGCTGGCCGGTGCCGGATCGAGCTGGTTGAGAATCTCGGCAAAGACCTTGGCGAAGATGCCGGCGAAGGGCACCGCGATGGCCGCCAGCGCGGTGATCGCGGAAGTGCCGAAGACCTGCAGGAACAGCAGGGCCCAGAACAGCTCGTGAACGGCCCGCAGCGCAGCGCAGAGCCCGCGTATCAGGCGCGAGCGGTGAAACAGCAGGGTCAGCGGAATGCCGGCCAGCAGCCCCAGTGCCACACCCCAGAGCGCAAAGGCGACGGTCAGTCCGATGGCCTCGAGGGGAGCACTCAGCTGGCTGAAGGCCGGCGTCAGCAGACCGCCGGTCATGCGCTGCAGCTCCGCCCAGGGGTCGCGTACGGTGATCGAGAGATCGGCGGCCGGCAGCAGTATCAGGGTCAGCGCGATCATCCCCAGCGCCACGCGATTCAGTCGACCGAGCCGGTTGGAAGCGAGCAGATCAGCCAGGGGACGCGGGCGTCCAGGGACGGTAGAGCGCATCGAGCTGCTCCAGCGTCAGATCCGAAGTGGGCTCATCCAGCGCGATCCGCCCCTGTTCGATGCCGATGACCCGGTCGAAGTGGGTCAGCGCCAGTTCGCGCTGATGCAGGGCGATCAGGCACATGCCGTGGCGTTCGGTGATCAGTCGCAGCAGCCGGGCGCCCTGATGAGGATCGACGCTGGCGATCGGTTCATCACCCAGAAAGTGGGGACGGGCCTGGTAGAGCGCCCGGGCGATGGCCACGCGCGAGCGCTGGCCCCCGGAGAGCTGTTCCACCGGTCGACGCAGCAGTTCGCCGATGCCGAGCAGGGTACACAGTTCGGCTACCGCCTCCCAGGCATGGTGCTCCGGGCGCAGCAGGTTGCGGAGATTGCGCCAGGTCGAGGTGCGTTCGAGCCGCCCCATGTAGACGTTGTGGTAGACCGACAGGGCACCGACCAGCCCCTGGCCCTGCGGACACCAGGCGGCGGCGTTGCCCAGCTCACCCCGGAGTGCTTCGAGCAGGGTGGACTTGCCTGCACCGCTGCGCCCGAGCAGCGCCACCCGCTCGCCCGGCTGCAGCGCCAGCGAGATGCTGTCGAGTACCACATGGCGGTGTCGGCCACGCCCGTGAGCCAGCGTGGTCTCCTGCAGTGTTACCAGCGCCACCCTGTCCTCCGTTCAGCGCAGCAGTTCCAGCTGATGACCGACGCGTCTGATGGGAGCATAGTCGTCATTGGAGACCGGAATGAAGCCCGCGCGCGGAAAGCTTGCAAGCAGTTCGGGATCGCTCATGTCGAGCAGGGCCTGGCGAACGGCGGCTTTGGTGCCCTGACCGAAGTGCTGATCGACATCACCGCGAATGGTCCATTGATAGTCGGGGTAGCGGGGGGATTTCCAGATCACGTGCACCTTGTCGGTGTCCACGCCGTGCTGCTGGACTTCATCCTGCCAGACCTTGTAGTTGACCGCGCCGATGTCGTAGGCGCCGGATTCGACCAGTGCAATGGTCCGGGTATGGTCGCCGGAGAAGCCGACCCGCGAGAAGAGCTCGCCGGGTGACTGCTCGAAGCGCTGGCGCAGGTAGTATTCCGGCATCAGCCGACCCGAGGTCGAGGTTCTGGCGCCGAAGGTGAAGGAGTGTCCTTCGAGGGCAGCCGGCAGCCGCTGCTGGTCGGCGGCAATGGCGGTCGAGGTATTGGCGATGAAATAGCTGCGAAACCCGGCGTCTTCCCGGCCCTGGGCGAGGGCTTCGGAATCGGGCACCAGCTCCCGGGCCTGCACCCCGGTCAGGCCGCCGAACCAGGCCAGCTGCACCTGATCGTTGCGAAAGGCGCTGACCGCTGCCGGATAGGACTTCACCGGTACATATTCGACGTCCAGGCCGGTCTGCTGCGACAGGTAGTCGGCCACCCTGTCGAAACGCGCCACCAGCTTGTCCTCGTTCTCATCGGGAATGGCGGTGAAACGGAAGGTATCGGCCAGAGCGTGAACGCTGACCAGGGTCAGCAGCAGGGCGAACAGGCAGCGGCACATCGAAAGCTCCCGGGGGCATGATGGATGTCAGGAGGGGCAGTTTATGGGCTTTCGCGCAGGTTTGCGAGCAGGGTGCCGGAACGACAGGGGCCCTGCATCGTCAGACGATGCAGGGCCCCCGAAGCGCAGACGGCCGATCAGCTGCCGATGTTGCGCAGCGCCTTGCCGCTCATCAGTTTCTTTTCGATGCTCTCCAGCGAGATGCCCTTGGTTTCCGGGATCAGCATGAAGGTCAGCACGATGAATACGGCATTGAGACCCGCCAGGATACCGAAGGTGGCGGTACCGCCGATTCCGGCGATCATCACCGGGAAGAACTGACCGACGGCAAAGTTGCCCACCCAGTTCGAGACCGTCGAGGCACTGATGCCGAAATCACGGCCGTGCAGCGGCTGGATCTCGGCGCAGAGCGTCCAGATCAGCGGCCCGGCGGACATGGCGAAGCCGGCCACGAAGATCAGCAGCGCGCCCATGGCGGTATACTGCAGGAAGGTCGTGGAGGGGCCGATGCCCAGGATCAGGGCCAGCACCGCCATGCTGGTGGCCATGATGGTAAAGCCGGCATAGAGGATCGGCTTGCGCCCGAGCCGGTCGATGAATCCGATGGCGATGAAGGTGGCCAGCACGTTGATCAGACCGGTAACCACCGTACTCCAGAGCTGGGCGGCGGTGCCCTCGAAGCCCGACAGCTGGAAGATCTGCGGGGCGAAGTACATGATCGCGTTCATGCCGGTGAACTGCTGCACCAGCTGCAGGCAGATGCCCAGCATGACCGAGCGGCGGAAGTTGGGGTTCTCCTTGAACATGTCCCAGCCGCGGCTCTGACTCTCGGATTCGACGCTCTCCTGGATCTCCTTCATTTCATAGTCGACCTCGGCCTGCGAGCTGCGCAAACGTTGCAGGACTTCCCGGGCCTCGTCGAAACGGTCCCGGGCGGCCAGCCAGCGCGGGCTGGTGGGTACCATCAGCACCCCCAGGAAGAGCATGAAGGCGGGGATCATCAGCACGCCGAACATCCAGCGCCAGCTTTCGACATAACTGAAGGCCAGATTGGAGACGAAGGCGGCCAGGATGCCGATGGTGACCATCAGCTGATAGAAGGAGATGGTGGTGCCGCGAATGCGCTCCGGGGCCACTTCGGAGAGATAGAGCGGCGCCGTGAAGGAGGCCACGCCCACGGCCAGACCCAGCAGGATGCGCGCGATGACCAGCACGGTGGTGTTGGGCGCGATGACGGCGACCAGGGCCCCGACAAAGAACAGCAGCGAGCTGTAGAGCAGCGCCTTTCTGCGGCCGAAGCGCTGGGAGATGCCTCCGGCCATCAGGGCTCCCAGCGCGGCGCCGACCATCATCGAGCTGACGATCCAGCCCTCCATGGCGGTCGAGACGTGAAAGTCCTGCTTGATGAAGGGCAGGGCACCGGAAATGACCCCGATGTCCATGCCGAACAGCAGTCCGGCCAGCGCCGCCAGCGCGCAGCTGAACCAGACCATGGGGACGATATCGGCGTGCAGTACAGCGTCGGGTTTCTGATCCCGGGCAGCTGCGGTATCGCTGCCTGAGGATTGATCGGACATGAACCATCTCCTTGTTGCATTGTTCGGCGTACCTTCGTGTCTGCTGCAATGACGTGCACGCGTCGCTACCACAGCGAGAGGGGGCCGGTGTATCGGAAAACGCTCATTATGGTCAGCGCTCTGCGCCGCATGAAACCTTTCTCGGAACTTTGCGACCAAAGTAGAAGACGTGCTGCCACTGCATGCGACAGCAGCCCGGCGCGTGGAGAGCACGCACCGCCGACCGTGGTCCGAGTATAGACCTTCGCAGCAGAACCGGATGTGCTGCTGCGGATCAGTGCTGCCGCCGGGGGCTATTCCGCCTCGTCCTGCGGGGGGAACTTGGTCGGCAAGAGGCTGTCCTTGATCTTCTTGAGATGCGGGAGAAAGTCATCGCCGCGGCGCAGCGTGACGCCGGTGGCCAGCACGTCAATCAGTGCCAGATGCACCATGCGCGAGGTCATCGGCATGTAGAATTCGGTATCCTCGCCCGGGCTGATACCGAGGCTCTCGGTACACTGTTCGGCCAGCGGCGAGTCGGCTACCGTGATACCCAGCACCACGGCGCCGTTTTCGCGTGCCAGCTGGGCAATCTCGACCATTTCCCGGGTGCGGCCGGTGTAGGAGATGGCGACCACCACATCACCGGTATGCGCCGCCGCGGCGACCATGCGCTGCATCAGCACGTCATCGTAGGCCATGACCGGCAGATTGAAGCGGAAGAACTTGTGCTGGGCATCGAAGGCGACCGCACCCGAGCCGCCAAGACCGAAGAAGCTGATCTGACGGGCCTGGCTGAGATGGTCGACCATGCGCTCGATGCGCCTGGCATCCACCGTGCGACGGGCTTCGTCGAGGGCCGCAATGGTGGCGCCGAAGATCTTGTCGGCATACGAGCGGGCATCATCGCCGTGTTCGACGCTGCGGCTGACATAGGGAGTACCACCGGCCAGGCTCTGCGCCAGCTTGATCTTGAAGTCCGGATAGCCACGGGTTTCGAAGTTGCGACAGAAGCGGTTGACGGTCGGTTCGCTGACCGACGCTGCCTGCGCCAGGGTGGCGATGCTCATGCCGGTGGCTGCGGCGGGATCATCGAGAATGACCTGGGCGACCTTGCGCTCGGAACGGTTCAGCGTTTCCAGGCGTTCACGAATTCGGGACAGCAGATCATAGGCTGCCATGAGTGCTTTTCCATCCAGTGATCATGAGTAAGACTGTGGTTGCGGAACTGTGGTTGCGGAACCGGGTGCAGAACCGTGGTTGCGACCCCGACCTGCGCCCATCGGCGATTCGCAGACCGGCACGGTGGGGCGCCCGGAAACGCTTGCCCGGTAGCGGGCGCCCGGGATGACGCTCCGGTGGCGGCAGAGTGTCGAGCGTGACACGCAATCCTGCCACGTTGAAACTCGAGCGCCAACTTGCCGCGACCGAAGACGAGTCGCCCCTGGAGTTGGTAAACTTACGGAAACGAGTTGCGAGGATGTAAGCTTCATGGCTAACGCTGTCGTTAAATTCACAGGTCGGGAAGGAGCGAGGCATGAGTGACGGAACAACGCCTGCCGTCGACGTAGCCCTGTTCGGGGCGCTGGGCGATCTGGCCCTGCGCAAGCTTTATGTGGCGCTCTATCATCTCGATCGTGAAGGCCTGATGCACGAGGAGACCCGGATCCTCGGGCTGGCCCGTCAGGAATATGACATCGATGCGTTCCGGGCACGGGTACGCGATGCGCTCGAGAGTCGGGTCCCCGGTGATGAGCGTACCGAAGAGACGCTGACCCGCTTTCTCGATCGACTGGCCTACATACAGCTCGAGTTCGACGCCACCGAAGGGTACAGGCAGATCAGTCAGTGGCATGGTCACAATTCCCATCCGCTGACGGTCTATCTGTCGGTACCGGCGCGCCTTTATGGCGAGATCTGCTCGAACCTCTCGCAGACCGGCTGTCTGGACAGCGAGTCGCGGGTGGTGGTCGAGAAACCGATCGGTTACGACCTGGAGAGCTCGCGGGAGATCAATGACGCGATCGGCGCGGTCTTCGACGAGTCGCGCATCTATCGCATCGACCACTACCTCGGCAAGGAAACGGTCCAGAACCTGCTGGCACTGCGCTTTGCCAACCCGCTGTTCGGCAATCAGTGGAACCAGAACCAGATTTCCCACGTCGAGATCACCGTTGCCGAAACGGTGGGCATCGAAGGGCGCTGGGGCTACTTCGATCAGGCCGGACAGCTGCGTGACATGGTGCAGAACCACCTCATGCAGCTGCTGTGCATGATCGCCATGGATCCGCCGTCGAATCTCGATGCCGACAGCATCCGTGACGAGAAGGTCAAGGTGCTCAAGGCGCTGCGGCCGATCGAGGGTGAACGGCTCAATACCGATGTGGTCCGCGGCCAGTACGTGGCCGGCACCAGTGGCGGCAAGCAGGTGCCCGGCTATCTGGAAGAGGAGGGCGCCAATACCGACTCGCGCACCGAAACCTTCGTGGCCTTCAAGACCGAGGTTTCCAACTGGCGCTGGGCCGGGGTGCCGTTCTATCTGCGCACCGGCAAGCGGATGCCGGAGAAGCTCTCCCAGATCGTCATCCACTTCCGTCAGCAGTCGCACTACATCTTTGATCCCGATCAGCGCGGCATGGCTTCCAACAAGCTGATCATCCGGCTGCAGCCGGACGAGGGGATCGCCCTGCAGGTGCTGACCAAGGACAGCGGTCTGGACAAGGGCATGCGGCTGCGCACCGGGCCGCTGCACCTGGATTTTCATCAGGCGTTTCCGAGCACGCGGATTCCCGATGCCTACGAACGGCTGCTGCTCGAGGTCATGAAGGGCCAGCAGTACCTGTTCGTGCGGCGTGACGAGATCGAGTATGCCTGGCGCTGGGTCGATACCCTGATCGCCGGCTGGGAGGCCCGGGACATGCCGCCCAAGCGCTATCCGGCGGGCTCCTGGGGGCCGGTCTCCTCGATTGCCATGATCACTCAGGATGGAAGGTCCTGGTATGAAGACTACTGACATGCAGGATGAACGTTCCCGGCTGGCGCAGGCGCTGGCCGAGGCCGTGGCCGAAGCGCTGCGCGAGGACCTGGCGCAGCAGTCGCGGGCACTTTTGGTGGTATCCGGCGGCTCGACGCCGGTGCCGTTTTTCGCCGCCCTGGCCAGCCGCGAACTGGACTGGTCGCGGGTCGATGTCACGCTGGCCGACGAGCGCTGGGTAGCGCCCGATCACCAGGACAGCAACGAGCGGCTGGTGCGCGAGAATCTGCTGGTGGGTCCGGCAGCGGCGGCCCGCTTTCATGCGCTGACCACCACGGCCGATTCGCCCGAAGCGGGCGTGGCCGACATCAGCGAGCGGATTGCTGCGCTGAGCTGGCCGGCCAGCGTGGTCATCTTCGGTATGGGTGGCGACGGTCACACGGCGTCGCTGTTCCCCGACAGTCCGCAGCTGGAAGAGGGGCTGACCACCGAGGCCGTGGCACTGGCGGCGCACTCGCCGAGTGTGTCGCAGGGGCGCATTTCGCTCTCCCGCCACCGGCTGATACAGGCACGGCGGCACTTTCTGCATATCGCCGGCGATGACAAGCGCGCCATGTTTGCGCGAGCCTTTGGTGGTGACGATGCCCGGGAGCTACCCATCCGGGCCTTTCTGGGCGAAGCGATCGCCCTCTACTGGGCGCCCTGAGGGAGTCCCTCGGGAGCAAGGAGGTGCCAATGACCGCGGATAGACAGCTGCCCGCTACGCGGACCAGTGAAATCGACAGCATCTGCCAACGGGTCCCCCTGATTCCGGTACTGACCATTCATAATCTGGAGGATACCGTGCCGCTGTGCCGGGCGCTCTACGAGGGGGGGCTGACCACCCTCGAGATTACCCTGCGCACCGACTGCGCACTCCAGGCCCTGCACCGTCTGCGCGATGCCCTGCCGGAGGCCAGCATCGGCGCCGGTACCGTCATCACGCTCGGGCAGTACCGTCAGGCCGAGGAGGCCGGGGTGGATTTCGTGGTCACACCGGGGACTACCGAACAGCTCTACGAGTACGGCACGCGCAGCCCGGTACCGCTGCTGCCCGGCATTGCCACCATGACCGAGGCCCTGACCGGGTGGCAGTACGGCTATCGGCGCTTCAAGTTCTTCCCGGCCGAGGCCAGTGGCGGGGTGGACGCACTCAAGTCCTTTGCCGGACCGCTGCGGGACGCCCGTTTCTGTCCGACCGGGGGCATCACGCCGGACAATGCCGCCAACTACCTCAGGCTGCGCAATGTGATGTGCGTGGGCGGTTCCTGGGTAATGCCCCCCGAGCTCATCGAGCGCGAGGACTGGGGCGCCATTCGTGCGCTCGCCGAGGAAACCGTACGGGATATCGGTGGCTGAAGCCGCCAACGCTCGTCGCCCGTGGACGACCGTAACCCTCTCTCTCGACAGCCCAGGCTGTTGACCTTGCCCATCCTGTTGGATGGGCTTTTTTTTGCTGCAGGCCCGGGCGATTCGGGGCAGCCGGGTTACGGCACCCGGCAGGCGCGAGCGGCTTCCAGCAGCGCAAACCACTCGGTTCGCGTCAGCTCCAGCCCGGCATCGTCGCGCATGGCCCGAAGTCTCTCGGGTCGCAGGGTGCCCACGACCGGTACGGGGCCGTTCGGAATGCGTCTGAGCCAGGCGAGTGCCACGCCGGCCGGCGTGGCGCCATAGTCCTCGGCCAGCTGGTGGAGCAGGTGACCGAGCTGATTCTCGAACAGCCGGCCACCGCACAGCGGCGACCAGGCCATGCCGGGCAGGCCATCGAGTCGCATGGCGTCCCACAGGCCATCGAACAGCAGCTGTGAGCGGGCAATGGAGAGCTCGATCTGATGACCGGCCAGCGAGTGACGCATGGCGGCCTGCAGCCGTCGCCACTGAGCCGGCAGGTGATTGGATACCCCGGCGCTGCCGAGCCGGCCATCGTCGATGGCGCTGTCGAGCGTGGCGCCAACCGCGTCGATATCGCTCAGCGGGTCGGGGCGGTGCAACAGCAGCAGATCGATATGATCGACATTGAGGCGGCGCAGGGCCGCATTGATCGAGGATTCGAGATACGCCGGGTCGGTTGCATAATGCTTGACCTGCCAGGGGGACCCATCGACATGGGCCGGCACGATGCCGATCTTGGTGACGATGCGCACCCGCCCGGCCAGCGCCGGGCGCTGGGCGAGCGCCTCGCCGAACAGCCGCTCGCCGGCGTGGTCGCCGTGTCCGCCGGCACCGTAGATATCGGCGTGATCGAACCAGCAGAGCCCGTCATCGAGCCGGGCCTCGATCCAGTCGGCGAGATGACGGGGCGAGTTCAGCCGGTCGTTGGCCGGCAGGTTTCTCATCCCCATGATCAGGGGCGTCTCGAACACGCTCATGTGCTGCTCACTCGTCGGCCAGGGAGACGTGCATGGAGAGCCGGTGCTGGGCACCCGGCGCCAGCCAGACCGGATCGAGCTGGGTGCAGGCGGCCTCGACGCAGAGGAACCGGTCGAGTTCTCCGGCGACCACATCGCCGGGGGGCGGCGTGCCCGGATGCCAGACCACGCTGGAATCACTGCCGTTCTTGGCAATGCGCAGCCGTCGCTGGCCATCATCGAGGACCAGTGGCCGGCTGGAGTGATAGATGCGATCCAGACCCCCCCGGATACCGAGTTCGCCGACCTGATCGTGCTCGCTGAAGCTGTCGAGCTTGTCGATGTAACGGGCGCCGGACAGCCCCTCGACCCGGCACGCCCCGGTGCTGGTGACATCGAAATAGCTGTGCAGCGCCTGGGTCAGACGGGTCGGGGTCTCGCCGTCGTGTTCGGTCATCAGCTCCAGCGCCAGCCGGCGGGCGTTGGCGTGGATTACCAGCCGCGGGCTGAGCTGCTCGTCGAGCCGCTGTTCGGGGAAGAGGTGAATCTCGACACCGTCCTCGCTGTCATCCACCGCCTCGATCATCCAGTCAGCAGTGCGGGCCGTACCGTGGGCCGGCCCCTGACCATCCTCGCGATCGCCGAACCAGGGCCAGCAGAGCGGGATGCCACCGCGGATTGCGCCGGGAGGCGCCTTGGGCGTGGAGCCGGTCCACAGCCAGTCCTGCTGGCCACGGGGCGCGAAGTGCAGCAGATGGCCGCCATGACGCGACAGGGCCAGCTCCCCCCAGGACTCGTTGATCAGCAGTACGCTGCGCTGAGCCCACTGGATATCGCGGCGACCACTGGTGTCATCAAGGGCCTGACGCAGGGCCTCGGGAATCATGATACCTCCTCGTTGTGCAGGGCTTCGGCAGCGCCCAGCAGTCCGGTCCATTCGGCCGTCACCACCCAGGTGGCGATGGTGGCATTGTAGTGCTCCATGCGGCCCTTGTTGGTGAAGGCCCGGCGGAAATCGCTGTCCTGCAGGAAGTCGAGGTTCTTGGGGAGGATGCCGCCGCAGAGATAGACCCCGCCACGCGCACCGAGGGTGAGGGTGACATCACCGGTCACATCCCCGAGCATCTTGCAAAAGCGCATGATGGCGCTGCGGGCGTAGTCATCGCCCTGGCCGGCAGCCTCGGAGACGGCCGAGGGAGAGTCCAGGCCTGCCCGGACGCCATCGAACTCGCACAGGGCGTGATAGGTGTCGAGAATGCCCTGACCGCATAGCATGCGTTCGATGGAGACCCTGCCATAGCGCTGCTGGAACCATTCGAGCAGGCGCATTTCGGTATCGTCGGTGGGGGCAAAGCTGGCATGGCCGCCTTCGGCGGAGAGCGGAATCCAGAAGCGCTGGCTGGGCGCCAGACCGGCTACACCGAGGCCGGTGCCGGGGCCGATGACCAGCCGGGCGCGGCCGGCTTCGCTGCCGCCTTCGCCGATCTTGACCAGGTCTTCCTCGCTGATGTGCGGCAGCCCCAGCGCCATGGCGGTGAAGTCATTGATGGCCTTGAAATTGTCCAGCCCGAGCGTTTTCTTCATGGCCGACTTGCGAAAATGCCACGGATTGTTGGTCATTTTCACTTCATCTTCATGCACCGGGCAGGCAAAAGCCAGACAGGCTTCCCGGGGGGCCTTGCTGCCAACCTTGTCGAGATAGGCGCGGACCGCTTCGTCGAGATTGGAGAAATCGGCACACGGCAGGGTTTCGATGTCGTGCAGATCGAACTCTCCGGGTGTCACCAGTGCGAAACGGGCATTGGTGCCACCGATATCGCCGACCAGAGCGGGTCGTGTCATTGGGTTGGTCTCCTGACGTTGGTCATACCTGTACTGAGTGCGCGACGGGCCGCAGCGGTCGGGCCACGAGGATAGCGTGCCGGCTGGCAAACGCTGTGCCCCGATGATTACCGGCGACCGGTCCGGATCATTCCCGGGCGGGCGTGCATCGTTGCGGACCACGCAGGTCGGCGCATGATCGATATCGTCCCTACTTTAGCGGAGAAGGCTGCCGGGCGTCACGATATGAGGTCGGGACTGGCAAGGTGCGCGTGGAACGACCAGACTGGGACAACAGGATCACGGGTTACCGTTTCAGGTGTAACCCGCCGCCGCAACAGTTGTTCCCGGGTCGGGGGCGCACCGGCCGGTTCGATGAGCCGGAGATTGACGATATCTGCACCGGGGATGTAGTAATCTTCCATCATCGTCCCCATGTCATTGGCAGAACCGGTTTCCGGCAGACCCGGGATAGTTCCCGAACCTGTCATTTTCCATCCAGTCGCAGGAGGAAGCAGCGATGACCCTACGTGTTGCCATCAATGGTTTCGGTCGCATCGGCCGCAACGCCTTTCGTGCTCTCTATGAGAACGGTTATCGCGATCGCATGGAGGTGGTGGCCATCAATGATCTGGGCGATCCGGAGCTCAATGCGCACCTGCTCGAACACGACAGCACGCACGGGCACTTCAATTTCCCCATCAGTCATGACAATGACAGCCTGACGGTCGACGGCGACCGGATTCGCATCCTCGCCGAGAAGGATCCGGCGCAGCTGCCATGGAAAGAGCTGAACGTCGACCTGGTCATGGAGTGCACCGGCATCTTCACCTCGCGCGATGGCGCCGCCAAACACCTCGAGGCCGGCGCCGGACGCGTGCTGATCTCCGCGCCCAGCGGTGATGCCGACGCTACCGTGGTCTTCGGTGTCAACGAGCAGGACCTCACCAGCGAGCACACCGTGGTTTCCAACGGTTCCTGCACCACCAACTGCCTGGCGCCGCTGGCCAAGGCGCTGCACGAGGGTGTCGGCATCGAGACCGGGCTGATGACCACGGTGCACGCCTACACCAACGACCAGAACCTGGCGGACGTCTATCACAAGGACCCCTTCCGGGCGCGCAGTGCCACCCAGTCGATGATTCCGACCAAGACCGGGGCTGCCTCGGCCGTGGCGAAGGTGCTGCCGGATCTGACCGGCAAGCTCGATGGCTTCGCCATCCGCGTGCCGGTGCTCAACGTCTCGGTGGTCGATCTGACCTTCACCGCCAGCCGCGAGACCTCCAGTGAGGAGATCAACCGGCTGGTGTCGGAAGCTGCGCAGAAGTCGGCGGTCATGGACGTCAACGAGAAGCCGCTGGTATCGATTGATTTCAACCACAATGCGCACTCGTCGATCTTTGACAGCAACCACACCCGGGTGTCCGGCACGCTGGTGAAGGTGCTGGCCTGGTATGACAACGAGTGGGGCTTCTCCAATCGCATGCTGGACACCGCGCTTGCGATGTCGAAGACCATGAAGTAAGCCTGCCGAGTCATTCGGTAGCCGATGGGGCGCCTTCCTGCGGGGAGGCGCCCCTTGTGTTGGGCAGGTGGGTGTCGGTCAGCCTCCGGTGCCGACCCCGCCGCGCGCCTGCCCGCCGGCCCTGCAGTGGAGACTTGCAATGTCCGAAATCACGCTTGCCTTTGATGTCTATGGCACCCTGATCGACCCTTATGCACTCGCCGATGAACTGCGGCCGCAGCTGGGCGAGCAGGCCGAGACGGTGGCTGCGGCCTGGCGCGCCAGTCAGCTGCAGCTCTCCTTCCGGCGCGGGCTGATGGGGCGCTATGACGACTTCAGCGTCTGTACCCGTCACGGGCTGGATGTGGCACTGGCGGCGCATGCACCCGAAATCGATGAAGCGACGCGTCAGGCTTGGATGGCCGCCTATGCCCGGCTGCCGGCCTTCGATGAGGTTGCCGATGCCCTGACGGCGCTGGGTCGGCAGGGGTATCGACGGGTCGCCTTTTCCAACGGCAGCCATGACGCCATGCGCAGCGTGCTTGGCAACGCCGGGCTGCTCGAGCACTTCGAGGACCTGGTCAGCGTCGACGAGATCAGGCGCTTCAAGCCCGACCCGGCGGTCTATCATCATCTGGCCCGGCGCATGCAGAGCGCGCATGATCGCCTGTGGCTGGTTTCCAGCAACAACTGGGATGTACAGGGCGCACGCCATGCCGGGCTCAATGCGGCCTGGATCCAGCGTGATCCCGCGGCCCTGATCGAGGACCCGGCGCTGGCACCGAATTGCCGTGTGGTTGCGCTGGACGAGCTGCCGGCGGCACTCGGCGCACACGGTAGATGAGTCGTTTCATGCCCCAGCAGTGCCGGGCCTGAGCGGCCGGGAATATCGTTTGTCGCTTCCGCTCCCGGGGCGCATGCTGTTCAGACCGCACTCACGGCAGCCCGGGAGGGAAGATGACAAGGCCCAATATTCTGGTACTGATGGCCGATCAGGTGAACGGCACCCTGTTCGAGGATGGCCCCGCCGACTTTCTGCACATGCCACACCTGAAGGCACTGGCCGAACGCTCGGTGCGCTTCAGGAATGCCTATACGCCCAGCTATCTCTGCGCCCCCGGGCGGGCGGCCTTCATGTCGGGACAGCTGCCCTCGCGTACCGGCGTTTACGACAACGCCGCCGAGTTTCCCTCCAGCGTGCCGACCTGGGCGCACCATCTGCGCCGGGCCGGCTACGAGACCTGCCTTTCCGGCAAGATGCATTTTGTCGGTCCCGATCAGCTGCACGGCTTCGAGTCCCGCCTGACCACCGATGTCTATCCGCCCGATTTCGGCTGGACTCCGGACTACCGCCGCCCCGGCGAGCGCATCGACTGGTGGTATCACAATCTGGGCTCGGTCACCGGTGCCGGTGTCGCCGAGATCAGCAATCAGATGGAGTATGACGACGAGGTCGCCTTTCACGCCGAGCAGAAGCTCTATGACCTGTCACGCGGCCATGACGAGCGGCCGTGGGCGATGTGCGTCAGCTTTACCCATCCGCACGATCCCTATGTGGCGCGACGAGAGTTCTGGGATCTCTACAACGATTGCGCGCATCTCGAGCCGAAGCTGGCGGCGGTGCCCTACGCGCAGCAGGACCCGCACTCCCAGCGCCTCTATGAGGCCAACGACTACACCCAATTCGATATCCGGCCGGAGAACGTGCATCGGGCGCGACAGGGCTACTTTGCCAATCTTTCCTACATCGATGACAAGATCGGCGGCATCATGGATGTGCTCGAGCGCACCCGGATGAAGGACAACACCATCGTGCTGTTCGTCTCCGATCACGGCGACATGCTCGGCGAGCGCGGGCTGTGGTTCAAGATGAGTCCGTTCGAGGGCTCGTCGCGGGTACCGCTGATGATCAGTGCCCCGGGGCTCGAGCCGAAGCGGGTCGACACGCCGGTCTCCTCGATCGACGTCAATGCCACCCTGGCCGATCTGGTGGGGATCGATCTTGGCGAGATCGATCCCTGGACCGATGGCCAGTCGCTGCTGCCGCTGGCGCAGGGCGGCACGCGCGAGGCGCCGGTCTTCATGGAGTATGCCGCCGAAGGCAGCTATGCGCCGCTGGTGACCATTCGCCAGGGCAGGTGGAAGTTCAATCACTGCGAGATCGACCCGCCCCAGCTGTTCGATCTGGAGCATGATCCCGACGAACAGCACAACCTGGCCGGTGACCCCGGGCATCACGCCATTCTGACCGAATTTACCCGTCAGATGATGGATCGCTGGGACATGGCCCGCTTCGATGCCGAGGTGCGCGAGAGTCAGGCGCGCCGGCTGATCGTCTATGAGGCGCTGCGCAACGGGGCCTATTTCCCCTGGGATCACCAGCCGCTGCAGGTGGCCTCGGAGCGCTACATGCGCAACCACATGGATCTCAACGTGCTGGAAGATGCGCAGCGCTTCCCGCGTGGCGAGTGAGCCGGCGCCGGGCCTGCGGGTCCGGTATCCGTGCGGTGTTGCCGTTCGGCGACAAAGGGTTTGACAGCCAGGGGTCTGTTATGGTTGCTGTAGCGGTGTTACACTCCGCCCCATCATTCGTTGACGGTAGTTCACTGCCTGCTATTTCAGGGTTGCCGATCATCGACTTCCGGTGCGGTGGCCATCGAGGCTCGGCTCATGCAGAAAGCAACAGACAAAGAGTGTGTTCAGGGGGTACATCACCTGATCGGTTCGACCCTGCGGGACGGGCGTCGTGACCGGACAGGACGTATCGTCGGCATCGATCAGACCCGCGACCACCCGGTCGTGGATATTGTCTGGGCGGGGCAGCGACGCGCCGATCGCATCATCGTGACCTGTGATCAGCTGCGTGAGCTGGTAGCGGCATGCCGCCGACAGGAGACGATCTCCCGCGCACCCGGCCCGGTCGGGCATGCCACCGGGGAGACGGTCGTCGGAGCCCCGCCAGTGCTCGCCGAGCAGCGCCGGCTCGCCTGATACCGCGACCGGCGGCCCGGTCATTACGGCTGTGTGGCAGCCGCGCGATGCCACGATCTCCTTTTCCGGACTTTAAGCCTGTTCGCCGCCCGTTATACTGTTCCGTGTATCCATCGTGGTCCTGGTGACCACTTGCAAGGGACGGGAGGAATCATGAGAGCCATGGTTTTCGGCTTCGGCATGCTGATGGCCAGCGTCAGCACCTATGGTGCCGAACAGGGGCAGGGCATGCCCGGCGATATCGGGCCCGATGTGCAGGGGCAGCAGGTCACCTATACGGTCGATGATCAGCAGTACAGCGGCTATCTGGCGCGCGATGTCAGCGCCGAGGGCAAGCGCCCGGGCGTGCTGATCGTGCACGAATGGTGGGGGCAGACCGACTACATCCGCCAGCGCGCCCGCAAGCTTGCCGCGCTGGGCTATGTCGCCTTTGCCGTGGACATGTATGGCGAGGGCCGCACGGCCGATCATCCCGACGATGCCGGGTCATTCTCGTCGGACGTGATGCAGGACTGGCCCGCTGCGGAGCGCAACCTCGGTGTGGCGATGGCCACGCTCAAGTCCC
This sequence comes from Kushneria sinocarnis, assembly GCF_003633775.1. Lineage (GTDB taxonomy): Bacteria > Pseudomonadota > Gammaproteobacteria > Pseudomonadales > Halomonadaceae > Kushneria > Kushneria sinocarnis. The sequence goes on along the minus strand of NZ_RBIN01000004.1, from coordinate 170,878 downwards.
AGGATGGCGTCGATCCCGAACGGCTGGCTGCCATCGGCTACTGCTTCGGTGGTGCGGTGGTGCTCAATGCGGCACTGGCCGGCATGCCGCTGGATGCCGTGGTCAGCTTCCATGGCAGCCCGGCGCAGGTGGTGGAAACCCCCAAACACTTCGATGGCCGGGTGCTGATCCAGAACGGTCAGGACGATCAGATGGTCAAGCCCGAAGCCCTGCAGTCGCTGGTCGATGCGTTCCAGAAGGTCGATACCAGTGTCACGGTCATCCAGTATCCCCATGCCCAGCACGCCTTTACCAACCCCTATGTGGATGCAAAGGCGGAGCAGTTCGATCTGCCGCTGGCCTACAGCCCGGCGGCTGATGCGGCCTCATGGCAGGTCATGCTGAACCTGTTTGATCAGGTCTTCGCCCGAACCTCGAAAGGGAGCAAATCCCAGTAGGGCGGTCGAGCCGGGGTGGCGACCCGATGCCGCCCCGCTCATGTTCGCTCAGTCCGGCAGCGACAGGTTGCGCCGGGCCAGCTGGATCATTTCCGGGTCGCCGGTGTTCTTGGCCCGGATATCGGAGAGCTTGACCACCGGCACCCACTGGCGGCCCTCGGGGCGCGCGTCGGTCATCTTGACCACCATGTTCAGCGGCTTCAGCCCGACATCATTGGTGAAGTTGGTGCCGATGCCGAAGGACATGCCGATCCGACCACTGCAGAAGCGGGCGATGCGGTCGACCTTGGCGGTATCCAGTGCATCGGAAAAGATGATGGTCTTGCTGCGTGGATCGATACCGTAGCGCTCATAGTGGGCAATGGTGTGCTGGGCGAACTCGACCGGGTCACCGCTGTCGTGGCGCACGCCATCGAAGAGCTTGGTGAACATCTTGTCGAAGCTCTCGAAGAACACCTGGGTGGTGAAGGTATCCGACAGGGCGATGCCGAGATCACCCCGGTACACCCGCACCCAGTGCTCCAGGGCCAGGATGTTGGCCATCTTGAAGCCGAAGCGGGCCGCGTGAAACATGAACCACTCGTGCGCGTGCGTGCCCAGCGGCTTGACGTCATGACGGTGGGCCAGATGCACGTTGCTGGTACCGGTGAAGCTGCTGCCGCCATACTGTTTGAGGGCGTTCACGACCTGATCGTGCACTTCATAGGAGTAGCGTCGCCGGGTGCCGAACTCGGCCACGCGCACTCCCAGCTCATGATAATGCTCGATCTTTTCGCGCGTGCGCTGTTGCACCAGCTCGTTGCTGTCACGGCGCTCGTCGAGCATCTCGAACCAGAGCTGGCTGATCAGCGTCATCAGCGGCACTTCCCACAGGATGGTGCGATACCACAGCCCCTCGACGGTGACGGACAGGTTATCGCCGTGCTGTTCGATGGTCACTTCCGCCGGGTTGTAGCGAAATCCCTGCAGGAAGTCGTGATAGGTGGGGTCGAGATAGGGACAGGTAACCTCGAGAAAGCGCCGCTCCTCAACGCTCAGTTGCAGCGCTGCCATCTCGTCGACCGCCGCGCGCAGCCGCTTGCCGAAACCGGGGGGAAAGCGGTGTTCGCCCCGATTGATGAAGGCATAGCGTGCCATGGCATTGGGAAAGAGTTTCACCACGGCGTTCTGCATGGTGAACTTGTAAAAGTCATTATCGAGAATCGAGTGCAGCATCGATGGGGTGATGTCCCTGATGGATAGTCCGTGGAACACAGCATAGCGTAGCTGACCACCTGACTCCATGGAGCAGGGCGCCGGTTGTGCGACGCAGCCGGCGTCGAGTGTCTACACTGGGCGGCAATACGTTCTCCTGCCGGAGCCCGGCGTCGACGGAAGAGGCTCGATGTGTTACGGCCGGCAGCGAACGACAGTCAGCAGCGGAGGTGCGATGACGCTGGAACTTCGCGAGATCGGCGCGATGGCCGATATCGACCGGACGCAATGGAACGCCCTGACTGGCTCCGATTACCCGTTCCTGCGTCATGAATTTCTTGAAGCGCTCGAGAGCAGCGGTGCCGCTACCGCGGAAACCGGCTGGCGACCACGTCATCTGACCCTGTGGCAGTCGGAGCGGCTGGTGGGGGTGTTGCCGCACTACGACAAGGAGCACTCCTTCGGCGAATACATCTTCGACTGGCAGTGGGCCGATGCCTGGGAGCGGGCTGGCGGCAGCTACTATCCCAAGCAGCTCAGTGCCATTCCGTTCACTCCCTGTCACGGGCCGCGACTCTGCCTGGCAGCGGAGGTCGAGCCGGCGGAGGCGATCGCTCGGGTGAGCGAGTATCTCGAGCGTCAGCCGCCCGAGACCTGGCACCTGCTGTTTCCGGGCGAGCCTGAAGCGCACGCGTGGCATTCGGCGTGGCCGGACCTGCTCGAGCGCCATGGCATGCAGTATCACTGGTTCAACCGGTCGTACGATAACTTCGATGCCTTTCTGGGCAAAATGACTTCCAAACGGCGCAAGGAGCTCAGGCGCGAGCGTCGCAAGGTGGCCGAGCAGGGCCTGTGGATGCGGCGCCTGCAGGGCAGCGAGATCGGCGAGGAGGATCTGGCGGCGTTCTACCGCTGCTATCAGATCACCTATCTCGAGCACGGTCAGCGCGGCTATCTCAACTTCGAGTTCTTTACCCGCATCCTCGAGACCATGCCGGAGGCACTGGTACTGATCCAGGCACTGCACGGCGAGCAGCCGGTCGCGGCCGCGCTCTGTTTCCAGGGCAGTAATACCCTGTACGGCCGTTACTGGGGCAGTGAAGTGGAAGCCGACTGCCTGCATTTCGAGACCTGCTACTACCAGGGCATCGAGCACTGCGTGGCGCGGGGGCTGAGCCGCTTCGATCCCGGCACCCAGGGGGAGCACAAGGTACCGCGCGGCTTTGAGCCGATTGCCACCCGCTCGCTGCACTGGATCCGGCATCCGCAGTTTCGTGATGCGGTCGAAGATTTCCTGTCGCGGGAGCGACCAATGGTCGCAGAGCGCATGAACGAGGCGCGTGAACTGCTGCCGTTCAAGGCGATCGAACAGGAGTGAGGCTCCCATCGCGAGGGGGTCGAACCATCAACGCAGGGTCACGCCAGCGTGACAACACGGCTACAGGAAGAAGGCGACATGGACAAGCGTCCGATACTACTGACCGGGCTACTGCTCTCACTCGGTCTGGCCGGTGCTCCGGCGCAGGCTGCGTCACTCGATCAGCAGCAGCAGCGCCACCAGCAGCGCCATCAGAGTGTGCGCGAACAGGCGCAGTATGATACCCAGCTGCAGGCCCTGAAGGCACAGGGCAACTTCACCACGTTGCTGGACGGTCTGGAGCGTGCCGGGCTGACCGGGCTTCTGACCGGCAACGGGCCGCATACCCTGTTTGCTCCCACCGACGACGCCTTTGCCCGCATGCCGGATGAGCAGCGCCGCATTCTCGAGGGTGATGATGTCGAGCGGCTGCGCAAGCTGCTGCGCTACCATTTGCTGCCGGGCCTGCTGCCCGGTGACAGTCTTGGCATGATCGAGCATCCCCAGGCGCTGACCGGCCAGCTGACGATTCGTCACGCCGATGATCATTACACGGTCAATGGCGCCGATATCGCGCCGTCGCAGATCGTGACCCGCAATGGCATCATCCATCCCATCGATCAGGTGCTGGTGCCGTACTACGAAAACTGAGCGGGCCGGTCCGGACGCGGGCCGCCGGCAGGGGAGGAGCGCCGATGTTGATCCGATCAGGGCGGCGGCTGCGCCGTCGGAGCCTTCGGCTCGGCGGGCTGCTGCTGGGCATGCTACTGCTGCTGCCCGTGCAGGTGCAGGCGCAGTCCCTGCTGGAGGCGGCCCGCGCCGACGGTCACTATCACTGGTTCCTGCGAGCGGTGCACGAAACCCGCTTGGAGCAGTCGCTTGCCGAGCTGCCGGCCGTCACCCTGCTGGCCCCCACCGATGCAGCCTTCGAGGCCATGGATGAGCAGGAGCGCCGCAAGCTGTTCTCGCTGCGCAACCGGGACCGCCTGCTGGATGTGCTCAACCTGCATGTCATCGAGCGTGCAGTCACGCTCGATCAGGCACTCGAAGCCGGCATGCTCGGCTCGCGCCAGGGGCAGGCCCTGCACTTCGTCAGGCGCTCCGGGGTCATCGGTGTCAACGGGGCACACATTACCGGCAAGGTGGCCGATACGCCGCAGGGGCGGCTGTTCGGCCTGGACCGGGTGCTGCTGCCCACCCTCTAGTCCGCCATGGCGCCCATCGCCGGTCGTGAAGACCGGGCCGGCAGCCGCCGGGCCTGCGGGCGCGCCCGGCCGGCTCGAGTCTACCAGGCCCGATAGGGCAGGAACTTGCCATTGAGCGTGATCACCACCCGGTCCCCCTTCGGATCCTGCTGGCGGTGAACGTCCATCTCGAAGTCGATGCCCGACATGATGCCGTCGCCGAATTCTTCCTGGATCACATCCTTGGCGGCCTCACCGTAGACGCCCATGATCTCGTAGAAGCGGTAGATCAGCGGGTCGGTGGGAATCGTCTGTTCCCAGTTCTTGGTGGGGTAGATGCTCAGTGCCCGGGTGGTTTCCTCGTCGAGCTCGAGAACCTCGGCAATGGCCCGGGCCTTGTCCGGCGGCGCGCTATTGTTGCCATAGGCCACCGAAGCGACCCAGATGGGGGACGTGCCGATCCGTTCGCCGATCTGGGCCCAGGTCAGTCCCTTCTCCCGCTTGGTTTCCAGCAGTACTTCGGTCAGTGGTGCATGCATGGCATTCATGAGCGGTCTCCTTCGTTGATTCGCGGACATAACCGGCCCGGTCGGACAGCGGCAAGGCCCGGTGCTATCCCTGCATGGTTGATCATATCGCAGCCGGCGTCAATTGACGCCCCGAAAGCTGTCATCCCTGTCGGTCGATGACTGTCATGCCTGTGCCCGTCGAATTGACAGCTTTTGGTCTGAGATCAGAATGTCGCATTCACGGCCCCGCTTGCGCGCCGGAACACCATTCGCTTGATATTGCAGTCATTTATCGAAGCGATTGAGCAATATTGATTGCAACATAATGTAAGCGTCTCAACCGCCCATTGACGCCGCCCACCGGGCTGGCTATATCGAAACTACAAGGCCCGTCAGAGGCTGTCCGGCGCAGGCAGGGACGCAGGCGCTCCATCAACAGTCCAGCAGCAGTGACGAGGCCGGTGTAACAACTACGGAGCTGCGTTTCCGTAGACAGCTGCCGGAAGGTCGGTCTGCTGCACGGGTGGGTACCGGCAGCCATGATTGCCGATCGCTGATCCGAAGTGAGCCTGCGCGGTGCGTGGTCATGGCGCAAGGCGGCCGAACCGGATCCCGGCGCATTCACAGGCGAGGGAGTGCGCATCATGGTAGTTCTGGCTTCCCGGAATACTGCTTCAACCCCGGCCGACATCGAAGCCGGCAACGATGCCGAGCGTCGCGGCCGTGACGGTGAGCCGGTCGGTCACCGGGTTCTGTTCGTCACCTCCGAAATTGCCGACTTCGTCAAGGTCGGTGGCCTGGGGGATGTCTCGGCGGCGCTGCCCCGCGCGCTGCAGGTGCATCACGATGTACGGGTGCTGATACCCGGCTATCCGCAGGTCATCAACGGCAGCTGGCCGATCACCGTGGTGGCCGAACTGCCGGGGCGGGCGGAAATTCCTTCCTGCCGGCTGGGCCGGATCGAGCTGCCCGAGGGGCTGATCGTCTACACGCTGATCTGTCCGGAACTCTATGAGCGTCCCGGGTCACCCTATCTCGACCCCCAGGGCCGGGACTGGAGCGACAACGATATCCGCTTTGGCCGGCTCTCGCTGGCAGCCGCCCAGCTGTGTGAAGGCCATGACCGTCACGAGCCGGTTGCCGCGCCCTGGCAGGCCGATCTGCTGCATCTGCACGACTGGCAGGCGGGACTGGCCGCCGGCTATCTGCGCTGGAGTGGCGTGACCACTCCCTGTGTCTTCACCATCCACAATCTGGCCTATCAGGGACTGTTTTCGCGCACCAGCGCCGCCCGGCTGGGGGTGCCGGACTCCGCCTTCGAAGCAGGCGGGCTCGAGTTCTTCGATCAGCTTTCGTTCATGAAGGCCGGGCTGGTCTACAGCGATCACATCACCACCGTCAGCACCACCTATGCCCGCGAAATCACCACCCCGGCATTCGGCTGCGGGCTCGACGGGCTGCTGGCCGATCTGGCCGGGCAGGGGCGGCTGACCGGCATCGTCAACGGGATCGATGACAGCTGGAACCCGCGTACCGATACCTACCTGGCGCGCTCCTTCGCCACCAGCGACTGGGCCGGCAAGCGGGCCAATACCGAGTATGTCAGGCGCAGCTTCCGGCTGGCGGTCAGCCACGGTCCGCTGTTTGCCGTGGTGTCGCGGCTGGTACATCAGAAGGGGCTGGACCTGACCATCGCCGTGGCGGAGTCGATCGTGCGCTCCGGCGGCCAGATCGTGGTGATCGGCTGCGGCGAGCCGCCGATCGAGAATGCCCTGCGCAACCTGGCGGCGCGCTTCCCCGGCGCCATCGGGGTCAGCATCGGTTTCAGCGAGCGGGAGGCGCGCTGTCTGTTCGCCGGCAGTGATTTCCTGCTGATGCCATCACGTTTCGAACCCTGCGGGCTGTCGCAGATGTACGCCCAGCGTTTCGGTTCGCTGCCGATTGCCCACCGCACCGGCGGGCTGGCCGATACCATCGAGGACGGCGTCACCGGCTTTCTGTTCGACGAGATGAGCCCGGATGACTTCCAGGAGGCCATCCGGCGCGCCTTCCGGGTCTTCGGGGCGACCGATCTGTTCTACGCCATGCGCCGTGCGGCGATGGCGATCCACTATCAGTGGCGACTGTCGGTACAGCCCTATGCCGATCTCTATTCGACGCTGGTGGCCTCGGACCGGGTACTGGCTCGCACCGGCAGGCGCGCATGAGCATGGCGGAACAGCCGATCATGCCGATCAGTCGCGCGGAACGGGCTGCCATCGAGGCGCTGGCGGCAGGCATTCATGGTGATCCCGGAGCATGGCTGGGACCGCATGCCGATGCCGAGGGCAATGGCGTGGTCGTGCGGGCCGTGCTGCCGGGTGCCCTGGCCGTCGAGGCCGTTGATCACCAGCACCATCCTCTGGCGGATTTCGAACGGCTGCACGAAGCAGGTGTCTTCCGGACCCGCCTGCCGGCCCAGCAGCCCTACCGGCTGCGTATTCACTGGCCGGAAGCCATTCAGCTTGCCGATGATCCCTACGCCTTCGGGCTGCGTCTGGGGGAGTTCGATCTGCACCTGTTCAACGAGGGGCGGCATTACGAACTCCATCGCCTGTTCGGGGCGCATCCGATCGAGCATGAAGGAGTCCTCGGCGTCCATTTCGCCGTCTGGGCCCCCAACGCCCGCCGGGTATCGGTGGTGGGCCACTTCAACAGCTGGGATGGCCGGCGCCATCCGATGCGCTATCACGCCACCGCCGGGGTGTGGGAGCTGTTCGTGCCCGGGGTGGCGGCCGGGGAGTGCTACAAGTTCGAGCTGATCGGCCGCCATGGCGGGCAGCCCGAGCTGCGGGCCGATCCCGTGGCACGCTTCTGCGAGCAGGCGCCGGGTACGGCGTCGATCGTCGCCGAGGATACCCCGCTGGTCTGGCAGGATGGCCACTGGCTGCAGCGGCGCAGCGAGATCGCCTGGCATCATGCCCCCCTCTCCATCTATGAGCTGCATGTCGGTTCCTGGCAGCGCGGCGAGGGGGGGCGACTGCCGGACTGGGATCAGCTGGCGGCGCGACTGATCCCCTGGGTGGCCGATCTGGGCTTTACCCATGTCGAGCTTTTGCCGATCACCGAGCACCCCTTCGGCGGTTCCTGGGGCTACCAGCCGCTGGGGATGTTCGCGCCCAGTTCGCGCTTCGGCCCGCCCGAGGCCTTTGCCCGCTTTGTCGATGCCTGCCACAACGCCGGACTGGGCGTGATCCTGGACTGGGTGCCGGCCCATTTTCCCGCCGATGCCCACGGCCTGGCGCAGTTCGACGGGACGGCGCTTTATGAATATGCCGACCCGCGCGAGGGTGTGCACCGCGACTGGAATACCCTGATCTACAACTTCGGGCGGCACGAGGTGCGCGGCTATCTGATCGCCAGCGCGCTCTACTGGCTCGAACACTTCCATGTGGACGGGCTGCGGGTGGATGCCGTGGCCTCGATGCTCTACCGCGACTACAGCCGACCCGAGGGCGAGTGGCTGCCCAATGTCCACGGCGGACGCGAGAATCTCGAGGCGGTGGCCTTCCTGCGCGAACTCAATGCCGCCATCGGCGAGCGCTGCAGCGGCGTCATCACCATCGCCGAAGAGTCCACTGCCTGGCCGGGGGTGACCGCGCCGGTGGCCGTCGGCGGGCTCGGTTTTACCTTCAAGTGGAACATGGGCTGGATGCACGACACCCTGCACTATGTCAGCCGTGATCCGCTCTATCGTCGCTACCATCATCATGACATCGCCTTCGGGCTGCACTATGCCTTCGCCGAACACTATGTACTGCCGCTCTCCCACGATGAGGTAGTACACGGCAAGGGCGCCCTGCTGACGAAGATGCCCGGTGACGAATGGCAGCAGTTCGCCGGGCTGCGCGCCTATCTGGCCTTCATGTGGGCCCATCCCGGCAAGAAGCTTCTGTTCATGGGGGCCGAAATCGGTCAGCGCCACGAGTGGCACCATGATGGCGAGCTGGACTGGTACCGCCTCGATGAACAGGGGCCGCGCGGTCTGGCCCGGGCGCTGGCCGACCTCAATCGCATCTACAACGAGGAGCCGGCGCTGCATGTCGGCGATTGCAGCCCCGAGAGCTTTACCTGGGTGGTCAGCGACGACGCCGACAACAGCGTATTTGCCTTTCTGCGCTCCGGAGAGGCGGGGACCGCCCCGCTGCTGGTGGTGGTCAACTTCACGCCCTGTGCCCGCTACAACTACCGCGTCGGCGTACCGGCGCTCAGTTCCTGGTGGGAGATCTTCAACAGCGACAGCCGCTTCTATGCCGGATCGGATCTCGGCAATGGCAGCGCGCTGCACGCCCGGCCCCACGCCAGTCATGGCTATGCCGCCTCGCTCGAACTGACCCTGCCGCCGCTGGGGACCCTTTATCTGCGTCAGGGGGACTGGCCGATATGAGTACGAATGTCACCCAGGGCGATACGGGGAGCCGTCACTTCCACTACCTGACGGCCTATGGGGCCACGCTGATCGATGCCGGACGCACCCGCTTCGATCTGTGGGCGCCGTCGCTGACAGCGGTCGAGCTGGAACTGGAAACCCCGGGCAGCGAGCCGCAGCGGTTGCCCATGAGTGACGAGGGTGAGGGGCATTTCAGCATCGAGGCGGACTGTGGCCGCGACACCGCCTATCGCTTTCGCATCCGGGAGGACCTGGCCGTGCCCGATCCCGCGGCACGGGCGCAGCATGGCGACGTACAGGGCGCCAGTCGGGTGGTCGATCCGCAGGCCTTTCGCTGGCGCCATGGCGACTGGCCGGGGCGCCCCTGGCATGAAGCCGTGATCCTGGAGGTGCATGTCGGGCTGCTGGGCGGCTTTGCGGCGGTCAGTCGGCAGCTGGCGCAATGGGCCGGTCAGGGCATTACCGCCATCGAGCTGATGCCGATCAATGAGTTTCCCGGCGCCCGTAACTGGGGCTATGACGGTGTGCTGCCGTATGCCGTCGAGGCCTCCTATGGCACGCCGGAAGAGCTCAAGGCGTTGATCGATACCGCGCACGGGCTCGGGCTGATGGTGCTGCTGGATGTGGTCTACAACCATTTCGGTCCGGATGGCAACTATCTGCCCGAATATGCGGCTGCCTTTTTCCGCGAGGATGTTGCCACCCCCTGGGGGGCTGCGATCGATTTCCGTCATCCCGGGGTGCAGCGCTTTTTCATCGATAACGCCCTGATGTGGCTGATGGAGTATCGCTTCGACGGCCTGCGGCTGGATGCCGTGCACGCCATTGATGATGATGACTTCCTGCGTCGGTTGAGTGATGAGATCGACAGTACCGTGGAACTGGGCCGGCATGTGCATCTGGTGCTGGAGGACGAGCGCAACTCGGCCGGGCTGCTGGAGTCCGCCTTCACCGCGCAGTGGAATGACGATTTTCACAACGTCATGCATGTGCTGCTGACCGATGAGCAGCACGGCTACTACGCCGACTACAGCGAACAGCCCACGGCCGGGCTGGCCCGAGTGCTGGGGGAGGGCTTTCTCTATCAGGGTCAGCCGAACGGCCGGGGCGAACCCCGCGGGGCGCCCAGCGTCTATCTGCCGCCGACCCGCTTTGTGCACTTTCTGCAGAATCATGACCAGATCGGCAATCGCGCCTTCGGCGAGCGTCTGATCGAGCTGGTCGACAGTACCCGGCTGGAGGCGGCGACCGTGCTGCTGCTGCTGGCGCCTCCCATTCCGATGCTGTTCATGGGGGAGCAATGGGGGGAGACGCGTCCCTTCCTGTTCTTTACCGACCACCGCCCGGAGCTTGCGGAGGCGGTGCGCGAGGGGCGACGTGGCGAGTTCGCCGCCTTTCCTGCCTTCGCCGATCCGGAGGTCCGCGCCACCATTCCCGACCCCAATGCCGAGGCCAGCTTTACCACATCGCAGCCCCGGTGGCAGGACGATGACCCCCGTCAGCAGCACTGGCTCGACCTGCATCAGCGGTTGCTGGCGCTGCGTCATGCCGAGATCGTGCCGCGGCTCGAGGGCGTCGAAACCCTCGATGCCGAGGTGCTGGGAGATCGGGCCGTGCATGCGCGCTGGAAGCTGGGAGATGGCAGCCTGCTGTCGCTGGCGGTCAATCTCGGCGACACCTCGGTGATGCAGCCGGTGATCCGGGGCCACCAGCTGTTCGAGTGGGGAACGGGGGAGCAGGTGACCGAGTTGCCCGGCGGTGCGATACGTGTCTGGCGGCTGGAGGCCGGGGTATGAGCGAGCTGACATCGCCACTGCATCGGCTGGCCGAGGCGGCCGGGGTCAGTATCGACTGGGTGGACGGTTCGAATACTGCCCGGCGGGTCAGCGATGACGTGCTGCGTGCGGTGCTGGCAGGACTGGGGCTGCCTGCCGGAGACGAGGAGGAGATCGCCACGAGTCGGCAGCGCCTCATTCGGCTGCACCAGCCCGAGCATCCGGCGCAGTGGCCGCCCCTGCTGACGGCCCGGCTGGCGCAGCCGGTGGCGCTGCCATCGGCCGTGCCCGCCGGCAGCCGCTGGGTGCTGACCGATGAAAACGGGGGCGTGCGCGAGGGTGAGCTGACCGCGCCGGGCGAGCTGAGCGCACCGGCGCAACCGGGCTACTATCAGCTGGAGATCAGGCCGGCCGCTGCGTCCGGCGAGGAGGCGGTGCTCTATCGCGGTACCCTGGTGGTAGCGCCGGAGCGGGCCTTCGGGCTTGCCGATATCGATGCGATGGCCCTGCCGCGCGAGCGGCGCTACGGCCTTACCGTGCCGGTCTATGGGCTGCGGCGTCAGGGGGATGGCGGGCTCGGCGATACCGCCGCGCTCGAACAGCTGGTCAGGCGTGCCGCCGGTTCCGGAGTCGACAGCGTGGCCATCAGCCCGGTGCATGCCCTGTTCGCCCATGATGCCGAGCGCATCAGTCCCTACGCCCCCTCCAGCCGGCTGGTCTACAACGCCCTGCATGCCGCGCCCGATCAGCTGCTGGCCGAAACCTTTACCCGGGAGGCGTTCGAGCTCGACCGGGTGCGGCTCGAAGCGCTGGAGCTGATCGACTATCCGGCGGTGGCAGCGGCGCGCTGGCGCTGGCTGCGGCGGGTGTTCGAGCGCTTCAGTCACGCTCGCGGCGCCGCCGAGGATCACGGGCTGAAGGCCGACTTTGCCCGCTTTCGCCGCAGCCATGGGCGGATGCTGGAAGAGCACTGCTGCTTCGAGGCGCTGTGTGCAAGCTTCGGTGATCCGGCCGGCTGGCCCGCGGGCCACGAGCACATCGAACGGCCGAAGGCGCAGGCATTCATGCGTCGCCAGCGCGAGGAGATCGCCTTTCATGCCTTCACCCAGTGGCTGATCGACCGGGGGCTGGCGCGGGCGCAGCGCACGGCGGTGGAGGCCGGCATGGCCATCGGGCTGATTGCCGATATTGCCGTGGGCGTGTCGCCCCAGGGCAGCCAGGCCTGGAGCCGCCCCGGCGAGACCCTGACCACGCTCGATGTCGGCGCGCCGCCGGATGAGTTCAACCCGCACGGTCAGAACTGGGGCGTGGCCGGCTTCTCGCCGCTCGGCCTGATCCGCGAGGGGTTTGCCACCTTCATCGAGACGCTGCGCGCCGGGCTGCGCCACGCCGGCGGCATCCGCCTCGATCACACCATGGGGCTGTCGCGGCTGTGGCTGATCCCGCAGGGGGCCGCGCCGACCGAAGGGGCCTATGTCTCCTATCCGGAAGAGGATCTGCTGCGGCTGGTGGCGCTGGAATCCTGGCGTCACCGGGCGATCGTGATCGGCGAGGATCTGGGCACGGTGGCCCCCGACTTTCGGCAGCGTCTGAACGAGTGGGGGATTCTCGGCATGCGGGTCCTGTGGTTCGAGCGCGGGGATGACGGCGGGTTCCGTTCCCCGGCGGACTACACCCGGGACGCCGTGGCAATGACCAGTACCCATGACCTGCCTACCGTGGCCGGGTGGTGGCAGGAGCGCGACATCGACTGGCGCCAGCACCTCGGGCTGATCGACGAGCCGGCGCAGGAGCGGGCCGGACGCGAGGAGGAGCGCCAGCGGCTGGCCGCTGCCCTGGGCATCGCCACGGACGCCGTGCCGGCGGAGGTGGTGGATGGCGCGATCCGGCTGATCGCCCGCAGTGCCAGCCGGCTGGCACTGATTCCGCTCGAGGACCTGCTGGGCGAAATCGAGCAGGCCAACCTGCCCGGCACCGTGAACGGCCATCCCAACTGGTGCCGGCGTCAGCCACCCGAGGCTAACCGGCTGGCATCCGATGCCGTGCAGGCGCGGCTGGCCATGCTGCGCCAGATCCGCAATCCGGGGGTCGACAGCGCCACGCTCGAGCGTGCCTATCACGCCAGCGATCCCGCACCCGGCCCGGAGACCCCCTCATGACGTCGTTGCGCGCCACGCTGCGCTTGCAGTTTCATCCGGGGTTTACCCTCGATGACGCCTGCGAACTGGTCGAGTACTGCAGTGCACTGGGCGTCAGTCATCTCTACGCCTCGCCGCTGCTGGCCTCGCGTACCGATTCGACGCACGGTTATGACGGTATCGACCCCGGCCGGATCGATCCGCAGCTGGGCGGCGAGGCGGCGCTGGGGCGGCTGATCGAGCGCCTGCACGCCCATGACATGGGCCTGATCATGGATATCGTGCCCAATCATCTGGCCATCGGTCACGAGAATCCCTGGTGGCAGGACGTGTTGCTGATGGGCGAGCAGAGTGCCCGGGCCCACTGTTTCGATATCGACTGGCGGGTGCCCGATCCGGCGCTCAACGGGCGCATGCTGTTGCCGCTGCTGGGGGATACCTATGGCGTGGTGCTGCGCTCCGGCGAGCTGCAGCCGGAATTTGATGCAGCGGCCGGGGTGCTGCAGCTGCGCTACCACGAGCACCGCTTTCCGCTGGCGATGCACTCGCTGGGCGACATCCTGAGGGCAGCCGGTGCCGAGTCGCTGGCGGCGCAGGCCGACGCACTGCCGCTGTCGCCGGACGAGGCCGAGCGGGCCCGGTCGGGAGTGCAAGGGATGCGCGCCGAGCTCGGTCAGTGGCTGGCCGGTGAGACGGCGCAGCGTGACCTTGCCCGGGTGCTGGTGGCGTACCAGGGCGATACCCCGGAGGGTGCCGAGCGGCTGCACGCGCTGCTGGAGCGTCAGTGGTACCGGCTCGCCTGGTGGCGCACCGGCAACGACGAGCTCAACTGGCGGCGCTTTTTCGATATCACCGAGCTGGCGGGCGTACGGGTCGAGCTGCCGGAGGTCTTCGAGGCGGTCCATGCCCGGGTCTTCGAGCTGATCGAGCGTGGCTGGGTGGATGGCTTGCGCATCGATCATGTCGATGGCCTGGCCGATCCGCGCGGCTACTGCCGCCGGCTGCGGGCGCGCGTCGATGAACTGGCTGCCCGTCGTCCGGCGACCGAGCGCAGCAGTGCGCCGGCGCGGCTGCCGATCCTGGTCGAGAAGATCCTCGCCGAGGACGAGCAGCTGCACGACGACTGGGGCGTGGACGGTGATACCGGCTATGCCTTCATGAACAGTGTCAATGCGCTGCAGCATGATCCCCGGGGCGAGATGCCGCTGGCCACGCTGTGGAGTTCGCTCTCCGGGCGTACCGCGGATTTCCGGCTCGAGACGCTGCGCGCGCGGCGGCTGATGCTGGGGAGCCTGCTGGCCAGCGAGTTCGAGGGCTGCATACGCGCCCTGCGGGCGGTGGCGATCAGCCATCCGGCCAGTCGCGACCTGACCGCAGGCATGATCCGGCGCGCCCTGCGCGAACTGGTGGTGCAGTTCGGCATCTACCGGACCTATGCTGACGAGCACGGCCGCCCGGCAGTAGACGAGCCGCACTTCCAGCGGGCGCTGAAGGCCGCCCGTAACTGCGTCGAACCTCCCGGACAGCAGGTGCTCGATGCGCTGGAGAAGTGGCTGGGGGGCGAGGCGCCAGGCGATTTCGACGAGCCCGAGTGCACGCTCCGGCTGCGCGCCATTACCCGCTTTCAGCAGCTGACCTCGCCGGTGGCCGCCAAGGCGGTCGAGGACACCGCGGGCTATCGCAGTGGCGTGCTGCTGTCGCGCAGTGATGTCGGCTTCGAGGCGTCCACCTTCGCGATGTCGGTGGCGCACTTTCATGCCGCCAATCTCGATCGTCACGCCCGCTTTCCCCGCGCCATGCTGACCACGGCCACCCATGATCACAAGCGTGGCGAGGATGTACGTGCCCGGCTGGCGGCACTGTCGGAGTGGGGGAGTGAATATGCCGAGGCCGTGCGCCACTGGTTCGTCGATGCCGGCGCGCTGCGCAGCCAGGCAACGCCGGTGATCGACTCGGGGATTACCCCGTTGCCGGCCGATGAACTGATGCTCTATCAGATCCTGGCAGGGGCCTGGCCGCAGGAGCTGTCACCCGACGACGCGGCCGGTTTGAGCGAGTTTGCCGATCGAATCGAGGCCTGGCAGCAGAAGGCATTGCGCGAGGCCAAGCTGACCAGCCACTGGCTTCATCCCAACACGGCCTATGAGCAGGCGTGCCGCGCCTTCACCCGCGGACTGCTGACCTCGCCGGCGGGATATCCCCTGCGCCGCTCGATCCACGCCATGGCCATGCGGATCGCTCCCGCCGGGGCACTCAATTCGCTGATGCAGACCCTGCTGCGGATGACCTCGCCGGGCGTGCCGGACCTCTACCAGGGCGCCGAATACTGGGATCTTTCGCTGGTGGATCCCGATAACCGGCGACCGGTCGATTTTGCGATGCGCCAGCGTACCCTGGCCGGTCCGCAGCCCCTCGTCGAGCTGCACAAGCACTGGCGTGACGGGCACGTCAAGCAGGCACTCGTGCACATGCTCCTGCTGCTGCGTCAGCGCTACCCGGCACTGCTGGCCGAGGGCGACTACCAGCCGCTGCCTGCCGAGGGCGAACGGGCCGATCAGGTGGTGGCCTTCCGGCGCCGTCACGGTCAGCAACAGCTGGTGGTGGTGGCAGCGCGGCATGTCGGCACCCTGCTCGAGGGCGAGACGCTGCAGATCGATCCGAAGTACTGGGGCCGGACCCGGCTCCGCTGGTTTGACGAGAGCGACATGCAGATCTGTCGCATGCCATGGATGGACTGGCTGACAGGACGAACCGTCACCCTGCGCTGTGCCGAATCCTCGCTGGGTCGGAGCATGGAACAGAGTGTGACCCTTGGCCGGCTGCTGACCGAGCTGCCGCTGTGCCTGCTGGTGCGTGACGATGCAGGCGATCCCTGAGGAGGGGCGATGATGGACGAACAACTGCGTATCAGACTGCTGGCCTATCGCATCTGGGAGTCGGAAGGCTGTCCGGAGGGGGAGGCCGATCGGCACTGGCACATGGCGTGCCGGCTGGTCGAGGCCGAACACCGCACCGATGCCCACACGCCAATGCCGGAAACGGGCGTCAGGGCGTCCGTCGGCGCGGCCTCGCCGCACACTGCGGCGCCGGATGCCCCGGCTGCTGCGGATGCACCGGAACCGGCCGTCGAACCTCCGCGGCCGGAGGTGAATCCCGCGCTGCCGGATGATCCGGACCTCGAGCGGCCGGCCGACCCGCCGGAAGATGTGCCGCCGCCGGCGGACGTGCCGGAAACCGGCCCCGACAGCCCCGATACCGCGGCCCCGCCCGAAACGCCGGTGCCCGACAAGCCGCGCGGGCGCAGTCGCCGGACACGCACGGCCGGCTCGAATACCTCCGGTACCGGCTCGTCCCGGCGACCGCGCAAATCATGATCCGCGGATTCGAGGCTGCCGGAAGAGCGACCCCGGGGGCACGCCCGGCGCTGCCGGCAACCACTGCTCAAGCAGAATGGCATTCTCCTGTCGGAGCCCTGATTGATGAGTGATCCAACCATGTATGGCGACAGCGACGATCCCGCACGCGGCACCGAGCACGGTGCCAGTCATGAGGAGACGGCCATGCCGCCGGGGGGCTGGGAGCCGGCCGATGAAGCGCAGAAAGAGCAGATCGCAGAGATCGGCGAGAAGCGTCAGCGCTCGCGGGTGCGGGAAGGCCTGCCGTGGCCGCTGGGGGCGACCTGGGATGGTCTGGGGGTCAATTTTGCGCTGTTTTCGGCCCATGCCACGAAAGTGGAGCTCTGTCTGTTCAGTGCCGACGGCCACGAGGAGCGCGAACGCATCGAGCTGCCGGAATACACCGACGAGGTCTGGCACGGCTATCTGCCCGATGCCCGGCCCGGCACGATTTACGGCTATCGTGTCCACGGCCCCTACGAGCCGGAACAGGGGCACCGCTTCAACCCCAACAAGCTGCTGATCGATCCCTATGCCAAGCAGCTGGTGGGGGAGCTGCAGTGGGATGATGCGCTCTACGGCTACACCATCGGTCACGAGGACGGGGATCTCAGTTTCGACGAGCGCGACAGCGCGCCCTTCATGCCCAGATGCCGGGTCATCGATCCGGCCTTTACCTGGGGGCGCTCCCGGGAGATTCACATTCCCTGGGACGATACGGTCATCTACGAGACCCACGTGCGCGGCTATACCATGCGCCACCCGGAAGTGCCCGAGATGCTGCGTGGCACCTTCTCGGGGCTGGGGGTGCCGGCGATCACCGACTATCTGCGCCGACTGGGCATCTCCTCGATCGAGCTGATGCCGATCCATGCCTTCGCCGACGACCGCCATCTGCAGGAGCTGGGGCTGCACAACTACTGGGGTTACAACACCCTGGCCTTCTTTGCCCCGCATCCGAAGTACATGGCCACCGATACCGTCAACGAGTTCAAGGAGATGGTGGCCCGACTGCACTCGGTTGGTCTCGAGGTGCTGCTGGACGTGGTCTACAACCATACCGCCGAAGGCAACGAGATGGGGCCGACCCTGTCGCATCGCGGTATCGACAACGCCACCTACTACCGGCTGATGCCCGAGGAGCCGCGCTACTACATCAATGATACCGGGACCGGCAACACGCTCAATCTCTCCCATCAGCGGGTGCTGCAGATGGTCACCGACTCGCTGCGCTACTGGGCCGAGGAGATGCGGGTGGACGGTTTTCGCTTCGATCTGGCGACCATCCTCGGCCGCGAGCCGCACGGCTTCGACGAGGGCGGCGGTTTTCTCGACGCCTGCCGTCAGGACCCGCTGCTGTCGCAGTGCAAGCTGATCGCCGAGCCCTGGGACTGCGGCCCCGGCGGCTATCAGGTGGGCGGTTTTCCGCCCGGCTGGGCGGAGTGGAACGACCGTTTCCGCGACACCATGCGCCGCTTCTGGAAGGGCGATGAGGGGCAGCTGGCGGAGTTTGCCACTCGCCTGACCGGCTCCGCCGACCTGTTTGCCCATCGCGGTCGCAAGCCCTATGCCTCGGTCAATTTCGTGACCGCTCATGACGGTTTCACGCTGCGCGATCTGGTGACCTACAACGACAAGCACAACGAGGCCAACGGCGAGGACAACAACGACGGTCACGATGACAATCACTCCTGGAATCACGGTGTCGAAGGGGAAACCGACGACCCCGAGATTCGTGCGCTGCGCCTTTTGCAGATGCGCAACCTGCTGACCACGCTGCTGTTCTCCCAGGGGACCCCGATGCTGCTGGCGGGTGACGAGTTCGCCCGCACCCAGGCCGGCAACAACAACGCCTACTGCCAGGACAGCGAGATTGGCTGGGTGGACTGGGACCTGTCCGCCGAGGGACAGGCGCTGCTGGCCTTCACCCAGCGTCTGATCGCCCTGCGCCGGCACTATCCGGTGCTGCATCGCTCCCGCTTTCTCACCGGCGAATACAACGAGGAGCTCGATGTGCGGGACGTCAGCTGGCTGACGCCGGCGGGCGAGGGCATGACCATCGAGGACTGGGAGGCCCCCGAGTCCGGGGCGATCGGCGTACTGCTCGACGGGCGGGCCCAGCCGACCGGCATTCGTCAGCGGGGCAGCGCCAGCACGCTGATGCTGCTGATCAACACCCATCCGGAGGAGGTCGAGTTCCGCCTGCCGCCGGTGGACAGTGGTGAGGGCTGGTGTCTTCGGCTGCATACCGCCGAGCCCGAACGCCACACCCTGTCCATGTTCGAGGGTGACGAGCGCTATGCCGTGGTGGGGCGTTCGCTGGTGCTGCTGGAACTGGTCAGGGGCCACGAGAGCAACGGGCCGGGCTGGTAGCGCCGGGTCTGCAGCGTGTGGGGCATTCGATCGAAACAGGACACGCCAGGGGCGGTCAGGGAGAGACCATGAACAAGTCTGCGCATTATCGCGCGTCGCGGTCCGAGCGGGCCGATACCGGCGTCGCCGTGGGCCGCGCCCGCGAGGGGGCGGGGGCCGGCATGACCGCGAGCCTCGGGTCGGCCGAGGCACCGCGTCATGCCGGGCGCGACCGGCATTCGCTGACGGAGATGATGCATGCCCCGCGGCTGGCGATCGAAGCGGTGATGCCGAGCGTCGATGACGGCCGCTTTGCCGCCAAGGCCATTGTCGGCGAAACCGTGCGGGTCACGGCGGTGATCCTCTGCGATGGCCATGACACCCTGGCGGCACGGGTGTGCTGGCGACCCGTGCCGCCGGGCCAGGAGGCGGCCGCCGGCTGGCATACTGCGCCGATGACGCTGGTACAGCCGGCGGGCAATGATCTCTGGGAAGGTTTCATCACGCCGCAGACGCTGGGGCGGTACGAGTTCGTGATCGAAGCCTGGCGCGACGTCTTCGGAACCTGGCGCAACGAGCTGACCAAAAAGCACGCCGCCGGCGTACCGATTGCGCTTGAGCTCGAGGAGGGGCGCCGGCTGGTGTTCGATGCCCTCGACCGGCTGGGCAACGGCAATGGTCAGCCACTGCAGGATGGCACCGGGGAGTGGCACGAGCCGCCGGCCCTGATCCAGCTCCGCCAGGTCCTGGCACAGCTTGACCATGAACCGGCCACCACGGCCGAGCGTGTCGATACCCTGCTGAGTCCCGAAACCCAGGCGGCGATGCAGCAGGCGGAGGCCTTCGAACATCTCACCCGCAGCGACTGTCACTACCCGCTCGATGTCGATCGCGAGCGCGCCGCCTTTGCCAGCTGGTACGAGCTCTTTCCGCGTTCGCAGACCGATGATGCCCGGCGTCACGGCACCTTCGCCGATGTGCATGCCCGGTTGCCGATGATTCGCGACATGGGCTTTGACGTGCTCTATTTCCCGCCCATTCATCCCATCGGCCATACCCATCGCAAGGGGCGCAACAATACCCTGACCCCGGCGCCGGATGATCCCGGCAGCCCCTATGCGATCGGCAGCGAGGCGGGCGGTCACGACGCCATCCACCCCGAGCTCGGCGGCTTCGAGGAGTTCCGGGCGCTGGTGCGCGCCGCCCACGAGCATGATCTCGAGATCGCGCTGGATTTCGCCATCCAGTGCTCGCCGGATCACCCCTGGCTTGCGGAGCATCCCGGCTGGTTTGCCTGGCGGCCCGACGGCACCATCCGCTACGCCGAAAATCCGCCCAAGAAGTACGAGGACATCGTCAACGTCGATTTCTACGCCGAGGATGCCCGGCCGGCGCTCTGGGAGGCGCTGCGGGATGTGGTGCAGCTGTGGGTGGATGAGGGCGTGAAGATCTTCCGGGTCGATAATCCGCACACCAAGCCGTTTCCGTTCTGGGAGTGGCTGATTGCCGATATCCGCAGCCGTGATCCGCAGGTGCTGTTCTTCGCCGAGGCCTTTACCCGGCCGGCGATCATGGCACGGCTGGGCAAGGTCGGCTTCAGCATGAGCTACACCTACTTCACCTGGCGCAATACCAAAGCCGAGCTGACCGAGTATTTCACCCGGCTCAACGAGTCGCCGCTGCGCGAGTGCTATCGGCCCAACTTCTTCGTCAATACGCCCGATATCAATCCGGTGTTCCTGCAGTCCTCCGGTCGTCCGGGATTCCTGATCCGTGCCGCGCTGGCCACCATGGGCTCGGGGCTGTGGGGCATGTATTCCGGATTCGAGCTGTGTGAAGCGGCGCCCATTCCCGGCAGGGAGGAGTATCTCGACGCCGAGAAGTACGAAATCCGCCCGCGCGATTACTTCGCCCCCGGCAACATCAACGGCGAGATCGCCCAGCTCAACTGGATCCGGCGCGACAATCCGGCGCTGCAGCGTCATACCGGCATCACCTTCCTGGAGATCGACAACGAGCGGATTCTCTACTTTGCCCGGGGCACGCCCGAGCAGGGCAATGTGGTGCTGGTGGCCATCAGTCTTGATCCGCATGCCGCCCAGGAGGGGCACTTCGAGCTGCCGCTGTGGTGGTTCGGACTCGCTGATGATGCCGAGCTCCATGGCGAGGACCTGATGACCGGGCACCGCTGGAGCTGGTACGGCAAGTGGCAGTGGACCCGGCTGACCCCGGAGATGCCCTTCGGGATCTGGCGTGTCCGCGCGCCGGATCAGGGATGGCGCGGGGTGGCCTGACGGGACAACGGTGACGAGACCAGGGATTGGGGGGGGGGCAGGATCATGATCAATGTCAGCGGCAGGGTCGTTCGCACCGCCCTGCACTCGGTGGAGAGTGCAGCAGCGGGAAGCGGCGAGGCAGCAGGCGAGCGCTTCATCGAGGATCCGCTGTGGTACAAGGACGCGGTCATCTATCAGGTGCACGTCAAGTCGTTCTTCGATGCCAACAATGACGGCATCGGCGATTTCGCCGGGCTGATCGAGAAGCTCGACTACATCCAGTCGCTGGGGGTCAACACCGTCTGGCTGCTGCCGTTCTATCCCTCGCCGAGGCGGGATGACGGCTATGACATTGCCGACTACTACGATGTCAGCCCCGACTACGGCACGCTGGCCGACGCCCAGCGCTTCATCAGCGAGGCGCATGCCCGGGGCCTGCGGGTGATCACCGAGCTGGTCATCAACCACACCTCCGACCAGCATCCCTGGTTTCAGCGCGCCCGTCAGGCTCCGCGCGGCTCCTCGGAGCGCAACTTCTATGTCTGGTCGGACAGCGACCAGGCCTACAGCGGCACCCGCATCATCTTTCTGGATACCGAGCACTCCAACTGGACCTGGGATGCGGTGGCGGGGCAGTACTTCTGGCACCGCTTCTACTCCCATCAGCCGGATCTCAACTTCGATCATCCCCCGGTGCTGGAAGAGGTACTGCGGGTACTGCACTACTGGCTGGCGATGGGCGTCGACGGGCTGCGGCTGGATGCCATCCCCTACCTGATCGAGCGCGAGGGCACCAACAATGAGAACCTGCCCGAGACCCATACGGTACTCAAGCGGATTCGCGCCGAGATCGACCGGCACTATCCCGACCGCATGCTGCTGGCCGAGGCCAACCAGTGGCCGGAGGACACCCAGCCCTATTTCGGCGGCGACGGGAGCGGTCACGGCGACGAGTGCCACATGGCCTTCCACTTCCCGCTGATGCCGCGCATGTACATGGCACTGGCGCAGGAGGACCGCTTTCCGATCACCGACATCCTGCGCCAGACGCCGGCCATTCCCGACAACTGCCAGTGGGCGATCTTCCTGCGCAACCACGACGAACTGACGCTGGAAATGGTCACCGACCGCGAGCGCGACTATCTCTGGGAGCACTACGCCGCCGACCGGCGGGCGCGCATCAATCTGGGCATCCGCCGGCGGCTGGCCCCGCTGCTGGAGCGTGACCGGCGCCGGGTGGAGCTGCTCAACAGCCTGCTGCTGTCGATGCCCGGAACACCGGTGCTGTATTACGGTGACGAGATCGGCATGGGGGACAACATTCATCTCGGCGATCGGGACGGGGTGCGCACGCCGATGCAGTGGTCGATGGATCGCAACGGCGGCTTCTCGCGCGCCGATCCGGCAAGCCTGGTGCTGCCGCCGATCATGGACCCGCTCTACGGCTTTCAGACCATCAATGTCGAGGCCCAGGCGCGCGATGCGCACTCGCCGCTGAACTGGACCCGCCGCCTGCTGGCGGTACGCAATCGCCATCGCGCCTTCGGGCGCGGTACGCTGCGCATGCTGACGCCGGCCAACCGGCGCATTCTCGCCTATCTGCGCGAATATGGCGCGGAGGGCGGCGAGACCGATGTCATCCTGTGCGTGGCCAACGTGTCCCGTACCGCCCAGGCGGTGGCGCTCGACCTGTCGGCGTTCGAGGGGGAGGTGCCGGTGGAAATGATCGGCGGCAGTGCCTTTCCGCCGATCGTGCGGGCGCCCTATCAGATGACGCTGCCGCCCTACGGGTTCTACTGGTTCACGCTGGCCGGCGAGGCCCAGCTGCCGGCCTGGCACACGCCGGCGCACAGCGTGATGCCGGATCTGCTGACCCTGATCATCAAGCGCGGCATCGAGGATATCCTGCAACCGCCCGCCCGGCGTCAGCTGGAGCGGGACATCCTGCCCATCTATCTCGCCCAGCGGCGCTGGTTCGGCGCCAAGCAGGCGGCGCGGCTCGAGGTCGAGCTGGGGCACACCACCATCCTCACGCCCCCGCCCGGCGACACGGTGCCCAGCGTGCTGCTGTGCGAAACCTGGATCGAGACCGGCGAGAGCGAGGCGGCACAGCGCTATCTGCTGGCCCTGACCCATGTCGATGAACAGCACCCTTCGGCGCTGGTGGAAACCCTGGCGCTGGCCCGCATGCGGCGCGGGCGCGAAGTGGGCTATCTGACCGATGCCTTCGCCATGCCGTCGGTGATCCTGCGGCTGATGGAGTCGCTGCGGCTCGGTCAGCGTCTGGCGCTGGAACACGGAGAGTTGCAGTTCCTGCCCGGCGAGCGGCTGGCACCGCTGTGGGCCGAGCTGGCCCCCGAGGAGCAGGATGTCCGCTATCCCGGCGTCGAACAGTCCAACAGCTCGGTGATCATCGACGATCGCATCGTGCTCAAGCTGATTCGCAAGCTCGAATCCGGTCAGCATCCCGAGGCCGAGATGGGCCGCTACCTGACCGGGCAGGGCTTCGAGCACATTGCGCCGCTGCTGGGCGAGATCGTGCGTGTCGACGAGAGCGGCACGCCCCATGTGCTGATGGTGGCCCAGGGCTATGTCGCCAACCAGGGCGACGGCTGGCTGTGGACACTCAACACGCTCGAGCGGGCCATGCGCGAGGCCAGCGAGGAGAAGGCCCGCGAGGGACTCGCGGAGGAGGGCGGCAGCAGTGAGCCGCCGCTTGAAGAGAGCTTTGGCGCCATGACCACGCTGACCGCCTTTGCGGCCATCCTCGGGCGCCGGCTGGCCGAGATGCACCTGGTGCTGGCCCGCGCCACCGAGGAGCCCGGTTTCGTGCCGCAGGTCATTGACGACACCGAGGCCCACGCCTGGCTCGAACGTGTCCGCGCCCGACTGGGCGAGGCCATGGCGGTGCTGGCCAATGGCCAGGCGGGGCTGACCGAAGCCGGCCGGGCGCGTGCGGCGGTGGTGCTGAGCGGTCGGGAGCGGCTCGAGCAGTGGCTGCAGTCCGTCGAGCCGCAGCTGGTGGGCGCGCTGCGTACCCGCATTCACGGCGATCTGCATCTCGGGCAGGTACTGGTGGCCCAGGAGGATGCCTGGCTGATCGATTTCGAGGGCGAGCCGGCCCGGCCGCTGGCCGAGCGACGGGCCCGGCACAGCCCGCTGCGTGACGTGGCCGGCCTGCTGCGCTCGTTCGATTACGCGGCCGCCATGGCGCTGGAGAATGCGCAGCGCAGCGAGCGTGACGAGGCCACCCTGCAGCAGGACCGCCGGGTGGCCGAACAGTACTACCGTGACACCAGTGCGGCCTTTCTGGCCACCTACCGCGAAGTCACCGGAGCGTCGCTCAAGATGGAGAGCGAGCGCGGCGATACCTTCACCACCCTGCTGCATCTGTGCCTGTTCGAGAAGGCCGCCTATGAGCTGACCTATGAGGCGGCCAATCGCCCTGACTGGCTGAAGGTGCCCCTGTTCGGTCTGGCGGCCCTGACGGAGGCCATCCAACGCACGGATGATCACGGTCTCGACGAGCGCCGCTATTCCGGGAGAATCTCATGAGTGATTTCAGCCATATCGAGTCGGCCGCCGCCGGTACTGCCGCACCGGATCGGGAGCTCGACGAGCATACCGCCCAGGCGCTGTGCGAGGGGCGCCACGGCGACCCCTTTGCCGTGCTGGGACCGCATGAGCAGCCCGATGGCGGGGTCATCCTGCGAGTCTGGCTGCCCGGGGCGATCGGCGTCGAGGTGCTCTCCCGCGAGACGCCGGCCCGGCTGCTGGCGCGGCCGGGGCGCAGCCGGCTGCCCGGGCTGTTCGTGGCCCACCTGGACTATATCGAGCCCTATCTGCTGCGGGTGCGCTGGCCGTGGGGCGAGGAGGTGGTCGAGGACCCCTACAGCTTCGGGCTGCTGCTCGGCGAGCTCGATCTCTATCTGATCGGCGAGGGGACGCATCGCCGGCTGGGGGCCTGTCTGGGCGCGCACGCGATGAGTGTGGAGGGCGTGGCCGGCGTGCGTTTTGCAGTGTGGGCGCCCAATGCCCGGCGGGTTTCGGTGATCGGGGAGTTCAATCGCCACGATGGCCGCCGCCATCTGATGCGCCGGCGTCATCCGTCCGGGGTCTGGGAGCTGTTCATCCCGCGGCTGGCCCCCGGCGCGGTCTACCATTACGAGCTGATCGGAGCGGATGGCCAGCTGCTGCACAAGGCCGATCCGGTCGCGCTGGCCACGCAGCCACCGCCGCTGACCGGCTCGGTGGTGGCCGATCCGGCGCCCATCGAGTGGCGCGACGACGAGTGGCTGGCAGCCCGCCCCCTGCGTCAGGCCAGCGAGGCGCCCATCTCGATCTACGAGCTGCATGCCGCTTCCTGGCGCCGCCATGGCGGCGACGATGGCCCCTGCTACAGCTGGCGGGAGCTGGCCGAATCGCTGATTCCCTACGTCAGCGAGATGGGCTTCACCCATGTCGAGCTGCTGCCGATCATGGAGCACCCCTTCGGCGGTTCCTGGGGGTATCAGCCACTGTCACAGTTTGCGCCCAGCGGCCGTTTCGGCTCGCCGCAGGATTTCGCGGCCTTCGTCGATGCCTGTCACGTGGCCGGGATCGGCGTCATTCTCGACTGGGTGCCGGCCCACTTTCCCACCGATCCGCACGGGCTGGCCCGGTTCGACGGTACCGCGCTCTATGAGTACAGCCATCCGTTCGAGGGCTTTCACCAGGACTGGAACACTTACATCTACAATCTCGGCCGCCGCGAGGTCCACGGCTTTCTGCTCTCCTCGGCGCTGCACTGGCTGCGCGAATTCCACATCGACGGGCTGCGCGTGGATGCCGTGGCCTCCATGCTCTATCGCAACTACTCGCGCCGCGAGGGCGAGTGGATTCCCAACCGCTACGGCGGTCAGGAGAATCTCGAAACGATCGACTTCCTGCGCCATCTCAACGAGGTGGTGCTCGAGGAAGTGTCGGGGGCAGTGATGATTGCCGAAGAGTCCACGGCCTGGCCGGGCGTGACCGCGCCGGTGAGCGAGGGCGGGCTGGGCTTCGACTGGAAGTGGAACATGGGCTGGATGCACGACACCCTGAGCTACATGGGGCAGGACCCGCTCTATCGCAGCTACCACCATCACCAGATGACCTTTGCCATGGTCTACGCCTACTCGGAGCGTTTCGTGCTGCCGATCTCCCATGATGAAGTGGTGCACGGCAAGGGATCGCTGATCACCCGGATGCCGGGCGATCGCTGGCAGCAGTTCGCCGGCCTGCGGGCCTATCTCACCTTCATGTGGACCCATCCCGGGCGCAAGCTGCTGTTCATGGGGTGCGAGTTCGGCCAGTGGCAGGAGTGGAGCCACGATCGCGAAATCGACTGGTGGCTGCTCGGCGATGCCGGTCATGCCGGGGTTCAGCACCTGGTGCGTGAGCTCAATCTGCTCTATCGCACCCTGCCGTCACTGCATGAACAGGACGATCGTCCGAATGGTTTCGAATGGGTGGTCGGCGATGATGCGCACAACAGCGTACTGGCCTGGCTGCGCTGGAGTCATGACGGTGGGGCCACCCTGGTGGTGGTCAATCTCACGCCCCGGGTGCTGCAGGACTACACCGTGGGCGTGCCCCGCGAGGGCCGCTGGTTCGAGCGGTTCAACAGCGACAGCGAGCTCTATGGCGGCAGCAATGTCGGCAATGGTGGCGGGGTAGCGGCGCGCCAGCCAAGGGCCCATGGACAGCCCTGTTCACTGACCCTGACCCTGCCGCCGCTGGGGGCGCTGATCCTGATGCCGGGATAGCCGGCAGCGCCCCGGCCCGGCCGGGGCGCTGACAATGCCGGCCGCTGGCGCAGCGGCCGGCGCGGACGATCACTGATCGGGGCTGATGGCGTCGCTGGCCTTTTTCAGCAGGCTGGAAGTGGCCTCGCGGGTGCTCTGCCAGGCGCTGGAAGCGCTCTCGCGGGTACTCTCCCAGGCCTGCGCGGCATCGCGCTTGGCGTTCTGCCACCAGTCGTTGGTGTACTCCGCCTGGTTGGAGACCTGAGCTTCATCCATGTTGACGGTCACCCGATAGCTCAGCTCGTCGAGGTTGTCCTCGTTGGTGGTCTGAACGGTGAAGTCGCCCTTGTTGATGACGTACTCGTGCTCACCGAGTTCGCTGTCGTCATCGGTTTCGATGACCACGGCCTGCACGCCCATGTTCTCGCCCAGCAGGATATCCTCGACTTCGCCGATGCGGCGCTGATCGCTGCCCTGGAGATAGACTTCGGCATCCATCAGTTCGCTGGAGGAGTAGAGACCCTGCGGGGCTGCCAGCGCGGGCGTGGCGCCCAGCAGACCTGCCGTTACCAGCAGCGTGCCTGTAAGACGTTGTGCTTTCCGAGCCATGATGTCTGTTCCCTGTACGATGTGTGCAATCCTTTCCGGGCGGGCCATGCCAGCGGCATGGTGCCGGCCGGAGCGGCCTTCGGCGATGTGCGTCGAAGGCCGCTCCGGATAAGCGACTATAGAAGAGAACACTGTTTTTTCAACTGGGTTAACGACTGCGGTGGGTCCGGCGGAGCGTGGCATCCCGTTCGCGGGAGGGCGGCCGGCCCCGTACCGGCCGGGGCGCACTGCCGGCGACGGGCGTCGGTGCACCGGCGGGCGTGTCGATCTTCTCGTCACTGTTGAACATGTGCCGGGCCCGCCAGGGCAGCGGGTCACGGGTCAGCCATCGCCTGAAGGGGATCATGAGTAGGCTCCCGAAGATGCCAGTGGGCCGATGAATCGCCATGTCCGCATCATGCCGGGAGCCGGGCCCGGCCGACATTGTGCTTTGGTCCTGCAGGGGCCGGCCGGCG
This sequence comes from Kushneria sinocarnis, assembly GCF_003633775.1. GTDB lineage: Bacteria > Pseudomonadota > Gammaproteobacteria > Pseudomonadales > Halomonadaceae > Kushneria > Kushneria sinocarnis. Next base: position 143,003 of record NZ_RBIN01000004.1, on the reverse strand, counting down.
TCAGCGGCGCTGCGTGCGGGGCTCGCCGGCCACGGTATCCGCCGCCCAGGCGCCCCGTTCTCCCATGGGTTTCGGTCTGCCGGTGGTGGTGTCCTGCTCGGTCTGACGCTCCAGTTCGCAGTTGAGCGAGGCCCCCAGCAGGACAATGAAGGCGGAGAGCCAGAACCACATCAGCAGGATCACGACGGCGCCGATGGCGCCATAGGTCTCGTTGTAGCTGGCAAAGTTGCGCACGTAGATCGAAAAGCCGATCGAGCCGAGCAGCCACAGCAGGGTGGCGGCCACCGAACCGGCACTGACCCAGCCCAGCCGGGCCGGACTGCGGCTGGGGCCGAAGCGGTAGAGAATCGTCAGGGCCATCATCACCAGCGCCAGCAGCAGCGGCCAGCGGATGTAGATCAGCAGCGCATTGAGCATCCCCCCGAACGGCAGGCGGGCAATCAGCGCCGGCAGCAGGGTGATGCTGCCCAGGGTGACGATGGTCATCAGGATCAGCCCGGCCGTCAGCAGCCAGGTGATCAGGGTGCGCCGGATCAGACCGCGCTCCTCGCGCTCGTTGTACATGATATTGAGCCCGGCCATGAAACCGCGAACGCCCTTGGAGGCACTGAACAGGGTCAGCACCAGGCCGCCGATGGCGGTGGCGCCCAGGCCGCTGCCGGGCTGGGCGGCCACGGCGCTGGCCTGCTGTTCGATCAGGGTGGAGGCTTCACTGGGCAGCACACTGCTGAGCATGCGGATCTGGGCCTGCACCTGGTCGGGATCGAAGATCATGCCCCACAGCGAAATGAAGGCGGCAATGGCGGGAAACAGTGCCAGCAGTCCGTAGAAGGCGATGCTGGCAGCGATCAGGTTGGCGTGATTGTCGTTGATCTCGGCACGCACGCGAAGCAGCGTCTGCCACCAGCCGCGGGCCGGAATGGCCGCCGGGGTGTCGGCTTCCCGCCCGGGACCCTGTTCGGGAGTGTGCGGCTGATCGGACGCTGGGGGATACGTCATGACGTTGTTTCCTGGCGATCACTGGGGCGATGGTGCTGCCATCGAACAGCCCATGGACTGGTATGCTTTCCTGAAGGGAGTCTAGATGGTTTGGCGCCATTGTGGCAGACACTCGCAGGGCAGGGGCTGGCGGTGTTGCCATGGCAGCCTGGCGGCATATTTCAGCAAATGGCAGACGCAGGCAGGGAATGAAGAAGTGGCTCAGGTATTGGCATGATCGCAGGCGCGGCACGGGTCGCGGTGCTGACGTGCACGGTGTCATCATCTGTGGCATCGAGGCGGTGCACCACCGGCTGCAGCAGCGGCTGGCCGGTGAGACACGGCTGCGCCTCGAGGCGCTGGTCAGCGATGCGCCCTGGCAGCACGGCACCCGGATTGCCGGCGTGCGGGTCTGCTATCCGGGCGAGGTGCCGGCGCTGATCGAGCGGACCGGGGCACGAGCGCTGGTGTACTGTCGGGAGACGGATCCGGCGATGTTCGATGGCGCTTCGATGAGGCTCCTGAAGCGCAGTCCGGTGGCCCTGCTGGCACTGGATCCGGATGAGGAGGACGATCCTGCCGACCGGTTGCTGCGCTGTCTGGAGCACGAGTTCGGCCACATTGACGAACGGGCAGGAGGCCGCCGGTTACGTGATCAGCGTTGAGCGCCGGGATGGCTTCAATCTGCGCCTGACCCGGGTGCTGCGGGAATCGACCGCCCATCAGCTGGATATCTATCTGTTCGTGCCCGGCGAGCTGGGGCTCGATTCGCGGTACATGCCCGAAGAGAGCTTCTATCATCAGGCCTTTCATGTGCGGCGCATGTATCACAGCAGCCGCTACCGGTTGCCCCGCAACCGGGAGGACCCGGCAGTCGAACAGGAGCGCGGCGGTCGGCAGTATCGCGTCCGGCTGAGTCTCTATGCCTGGCAGTATGCCGTGGCCCTGGAGCATGCCGTACAGCAGCTGGTTGAAAACGCCGACGACATCAGCGACGCGCGGCTCGACGAGCTGGCCGGACAGTGCCGGGATGTGCTCGGACGCTTGCGACAGCTCGTGCCCGAGCGTGACAAGCATCGCCGCTATCACAACAGCATCGACAACTATCTCTCCTGGCTGACCGAGCAGCAGCTGCTGCGGCTGGTCTCCCATCTGCCGGAGAACGAGGCGCTGGCGGCCCCGCGCGAGCGCCTGCTGGATCTCTGCCGGGAGGAGAGCGCGCATCGCGAGCGCCAGCAGTACAACTCGGCGCGCGTCACCGCGGACCCGTCACGCATCGCCAACAAGATGCGCCGGCTGCGCCGGCTGATCGAATATCCCATCATGCTCAGGCAGAGTACCCGGGAGCTGGGCGCCCACCAGGGGCGCATGGTGCGCGCGCTGGCAGCCGGACTGATCATGCTCGTGATGGCCACGCTGCTGATCCTGGCGCGTCACGCCATGGATAACCTGACCCTGCAGTTCGTGCTGGTGCTGGCGCTGCTGTATGCCATGCGCGAGGTCTTCAAGGAGGATCTGCGCCATACCCTGCTGCGCTGGCTGCGCAAGGGGCGGCCCCGCTGGCGGCGGCGCTATTTCGATGTGGAAAGCGGCGAGACGGTGGGCAGCCAGCTCGAATGGCTCGACTATACCCGCTACCGGCAGCTGGATGAGGTCATCCAGGCGGCGCGCAAGGGCAGTCTGAGCCAGCGCGAGGAGGTCATCCTGCACTACCGCAGTCGGTCGCGCATGTCACCGGGTCGCTTTCTCCGCGGCTACGAGAAAATCCGCGAAACCATGCTGCTCGATCTCCAGTCGCTCTCGCGGCTGATGGAGCGTGAAACTGACCAGGTCTACCGTCTCAAGAAGGACGAGGTGGTGCGTGACGAGGTCGAAAAGCGTCATCAGCTCAATCTGGTGATCCGCACCCTGGAAAATGAGCAGGTCAGCATCCAGCGCTGGAAGATCACCATGAACCGGAGCGAGATCGTGGACATCGAAGAGGTGACGGTGCCGGAGGAGCTTTATCGTGCGGGCGAGGCCTCGCCGGCCTCCTGAGCCAGCGGTGCTTTCCGGTGTCGTGAGCAAGGGTGGCCGAAGCGCCCCCTGCGCCATTCGAGCCCGGGCCTGCAGTGCCGGCCGAAAGAGCGGCAGTGGCGCGACGACGGCATGCCAGGGTTGGCAATTCGGCCATTCGTGACCACATTGAGGGATGTGTCCCAACGGACAAGGCCCGGGAGACAGGGGCCACCACGATCGAAATGTACACCCGGCCTGCCGGGTTCAGGGAGAGGGTCTGATGACTCAGGAGTTGGTGCTTTATCAGTTTCCGGCCTGTCCGTTCTGTCAGCGGGTACTGCGACAGATCGAACAGCTCGGGCTCGATATCGAGCTGCGGGATACCCGCCGCGATCCGGAGGCGAAGCAGGAGCTGCAGCAGGGCGGCGGGCGCACCATGGTGCCCTGTCTGCGCATTGCGCACGAGGATGGCAGGGTGGAATGGATGTACGAATCCGAGGACATCAATCGCTATCTGATCAGCCGTTACGGCAGCACCGGCTGAGCCGATCGGGCCGGCAGTGCACTGCCCGGGGGAGATCTCGGGCGCTGGATGGAGAGGCACTGCCGGCTTCCCCGGCAGCTGTCATGGCCTGTCCGACGGGGTTACCTGCCTGCCGGGCAGTCGGGTGCGGTTGATCAGACCAGATCGGAGTAGCCGGTCGAGTGGGGCGGCTCCCTGTCCGTCTTCTCGCGGCTCTTCTGTTCGAGCAGCATCTTGCGTGCGCCGATCATGGCAATCAGGCCGAGCGGGAAGAAGATCAGCGAGCCGATCGACACCAGGGTGGAGCCGATCCGGCGTGTCGCTGGCACCAGACACAGCACGGCACCGACCACCGAGACACCCCACAGTCCGAGTGCCAGATAGAAGACATCCTGAAGCGCCGGGTCCATGTAATAGCTGCTGGTGAAGCTGGACCAGAGCGTCAGTATTCCCAGCAGATTCAGCACTACGCCGATCATCATCGTGATCATGTCGCGACGTACTCCTTCAGAGTGAGTCGGCCAAAGTATATCAAAGCCTCGCGGGTACAATGTCGGCGTTGTGTACGCATTTGTAACCCATGACAGCAGGAGGGCCCCGGTTGCCCGTGGCATGGGCACCGACCGCTCCCGATATTTACATCCGGTTGCAATCAGGGGTGGCATTGTTGTGAATCTGAGCCATCCTGAAGTCAGGTGATGGCACCGGCGTGCCGTCATTTGCCGTGGGTCGTTCGACCCGACATGCCAGCAAGGAGGTAGGTGTCATGGCAAAGGATTCGAAAGCCGACAAGGCGGAAGGCGCAATCGACAAGGCCGCCGGCAAGGTCAAGGAAGGCGTTGGCAAGGCTACCGATAACCATCAGACCGAAACCGAGGGCAAGGCCCAGCAGGCGAAGGGTCATGGCAAGTCGGCCCGGGGTGAAACCAAGGACGCCCTGAAAAACCGCAAGTAATGCTTCCCGTTTCTGCAGAATTCCCTTTTCTGCAGAATGCTGCCTGCAGTACGAGAATTGCCGCGGCAGATATCTGCCGCGGCAATTTTGTCTAGCGCTTTCGGTCCGGCCGACCGCGTCCTGCCATCAGCCGCCGTGCTGCGATGACTCGTGCTGCAATGACTTCAGGAAGGGCACCAGCCGGACCAGGGTATCGCGTGCCAGCTGCGGCTCGATGGCAAAGCAGATGCGCAGGTAGTCATCGCCCTCCGGCCGAAGGCGCTGCCGGGCGCCACTCCGACCCGGGCCTCGTCGAGCACGCGGCGGGCCATGTCGAGGCTGCTGCCGGTCAGGCCGTGAATGCGAAAGAAGAGATAGAAGGTGCCCTGCGGCGTGAACACGGTCACGTTGTCCAGCTCGGCCAGTCCGGCCACCAGGATGTCGCGCGAGGCCTGACAGCGCGAGACCATTTCGCGAATGAAGTCATCCCCCTCGTCAAGCGCCGTGATGCAGGCGTGCTGCAGGAAGGTAGCCACCCCGGTGGTGTTGTACTGACACAATCGGGCGAAGAGCTGATCGAGCCCTGCCGGGAACACCAGCCAGCCGACCCGCCAGCCGGTCATGCACCAGTTCTTGGAGAAGGTATTGGTGACCAGCAGTCGATCCTCCGGGGGACAGATCGACAGGAAGGAGGGCGCCGGGCCGGTGTCGTCATAAACGAAGTGGTTGTAGACCTCGTCGGCCAGAATCCAGATGCCCCGTTCCCGGGCGAAGTCGCGCAGCCGGATCATGTCCTCCGGCGGCATGCGCCAGCCGGTCGGGTTGGAGGGCGAGTTGATGAAGATTACCTTCGTGCGCTCGGTGACCGCGGCAAACACCTTCTCCAGCGCCAGCTCGATGGCACCATCGTCGTGAAAGTCGAACGCGACCGGCACATTGACGCCGCCCAGCACCTCGATGACCTGCTTCGAGTTCGGCCACGCCGGGCTCGGCATGATCACCTCGTCGCCCGGATCGAGTACCGCCTGCATGGCCATCATCACGGCATTCATGCCGCCCACGGTAACGCAGAAGCGCGCCGGGTCGATGTCGACTGCCCAGTGCCGGTGGTGATAGTCGGCCAGGGCGCGGCGCAGCTCGGGCAGCCCCTGCGAGTAGCTGTAACGGGTTTCGTCACTCTCCAGGGCATGGCTGGCGGCGCGCTTGATGAAGGCCGGCGTGGGCAGATCGCCTTCACCGATCCACAGGCGAATCACCGAGCTATCGTGACGGGCCAGATCGGCGATCGCCACGATCCGATTGTCCGGCATGTCGAGTACCCGAGAGGAGAGCGAGGGGTGAAGCGTCGCTGGAACCGTATGCGCCATGGTGAACCGAACCCCGCAGATGAGTGAAAAAATCATTCTGTCAGGGCGTGGGGGGCAGTGCCATGGCAAGATGGCGCCGGATAACCCATTGGCTCAAGAACACGATCCCCCGGAGGCGACTGGTGAACACCTGGCTGAAGGCACTGCCCAAGGCAGAGCTGCACCTGCATATCGAAGGCACCCTGGAACCCGAGCAGATGTTCGAGCTGGCGGCGCGCAATGGCGTCACACTGCCCTATGCCAGCGTGGATGAGGTGCGGGCGGCCTATGAGTTCAGCGATCTGCAGTCGTTTCTCGATCTCTACTACCAGGGCATGACGGTGCTGCACACCGAGCAGGACTTCTTCGAGCTGGCCATGGCCTATTTTGCGCGTGCCCATGACGACGGCGTGGTCCATGTCGAGCTCTCCTTCGATCCCCAGCCGCACCTGGCGCGCGGGGTGGCCCTTGGCGTGCCGTTCGAGGGGCTCGAGCGTGCCATGCGTGAAGCCGAGCGCCGCTATGACATCTCCAGCGCGCTGATCATGAGCTTCGTGCGCGACCGCCCCGCTGACGAGGCGCTCGACGTACTGGAGCAGGCCCAGCCCTGGCATCACCAGCTGGCCGCGATCGGTCTCGACAGTGCCGAAGTGGGCAACCCGCCGGAGAAGTTCACGGCCGTGTTCGAACGCGCCCGTGAGCTGGGCATTCCGCGGCTGGCGCACGCCGGCGAGGAGGGGCCGGCCGGTTACATCAGCGGGGCGCTGGATGCGCTGGATGTCTGTCGCATCGATCACGGCGTGCGCTGTCTGGAGGATGCCGCGCTGGTCGAGCGGCTGAGAAGCAAACGGATGCCGCTGACCGTCTGTCCGCTCTCCAATGTCTACCTCAGGGTGGTCGAGCGGCTCGAGGATCATCCACTGCCCATGTTGCTCGAGCAGGGGCTGAAGGTGACGCTGAATTCCGACGACCCGGCCTATTTCGGCGGGGGCATGCTCAACAACTTCATCGCCTGTCACGCCGCATTCGGCTGGGAGCAGGCGATTTTCCGGCAGCTGGCCCGCCATGCGCTGGAAGAAGCCTTCATGGACGACGAGCGACGCAGCCGGCTGCTGTCGGCGGTCGCCAGCTGCTGAAACCGGCCGTCGCAGGCACATCAGACAATCGGGAGTAACTTCATGGGTATCGTGGCCCGCACATTCTTCAGAGGCGTTCGGCGGGCACTGGGGCCGGTCATGATCGCCAGCGAGCGACTCACCCGGCCGCAGCCGGTCACACGCGCCAGCGAGGCGCAGGCCGAAGTGGATCAGGCCTGCCAATCCCTGGCGCTCTATCAGTACCGGACCTGTCCGTTCTGCATCCGGGTGCGCAAGGAGATGCATCGGCTGGCCCTGCCGATCGAGCTGCGCGATGTGCGCCAGAACGAGCGCGATCGCCAGGCGCTCGAAGCCGGTGGGGGCCGGGTGAAGGTGCCCTGTCTGCGCATCACCGGCGAGACCGGGGAAGACGAGTGGCTGTACGAGTCCGAGGCGATCAAGGGCTACCTGCAACAGCGCTTCGAGCCCGCTGCCGCGGCATGAATCGCCGGCACGGCCCTCGCCGTCGGGGGCGTGCCGGCCGGGCACGATGGCGAGCGCCCCGGCGAGCGCCCCGGCCCTCGCCATCGCTTGTCTCAGACGACGTTGTCGCCGTCATAGACCGTGCGATCCAGCTCGCCTTCGCTCTTGCCGACCAGGGTGGTCACCATCAGGTCACCGGCCACGTTGACGCTGGTGCGCGCCATGTCGAGGATACGGTCGACACCGGCCACCACACCGATGGCTTCCAGCGGCAGGCCCACCTGGGACATCACGATCGACAGCATGATCAGCCCGGCGCCGGGCACCCCTGCCGTGCCGATCGAGGCCAGCGTGCCGGTGACGATGATCATGCCGTAATCGGTCATCGACAGATCCACCCCCAGCAGCTGGGCGATGAAGATCGCCACCACGCCCTGATAGATGGCGGTGCCATCCATGTTGATGGTGGCGCCGACCGGCAGCACGAAGCTCGAGACCCCCTCCGAGATGCCGAGGTTCTTCTGCGCACAGCGCAGGGAGACCGGCAGCGTGCCGGAAGAGGAGGCCGAGGAGTAGGCCACCACCAGCGCATTGACGATACCGCGCAGAAAGCGCAGCGGATTGAGCCGGCCCAGCAGCGAGATCAGGCCGCTGTAGACGATCAGCACGTGCAGGATGCTGGCGAGATAGGCCACCCCGATCATCTTCGCCAGCGGCAGCAGCACCTCCAGCCCGTACTGGCCCGAGACGTTGGCGATCAGGCCGAATACGCCGAAGGGCGCGAACGCCATGACGATTTCGGTGAGCTTGTACATCGCCTCGGCAAAGCCCTCGAACACGCGCACCACCGGCTCGCCCCTGTCGCCGATCAGGGTCAGCGAGATGCCCAGTCCGATGGCAAAGACGATAATCTGCAGGATATTGCCATTGGCCAGCGCATCAATCGGATTGTTCGGCACCAGTCCGGTCAGCACGCTGACCAGCGAGGGTGCCTGTTTGGCATCGACCGCGCCCTGATCGAAGCTCAGATCCAGCCCCACGCCCGGCTGCAGCAGGATGGAAGCGCCCAGGCCGATGGCCATGGCAAAGGCTGTGGTCAGCAAGTAGAGGGCAATGGTCCGCAGCCCGATGCGGCCCATCTTCTGCGGGTCGCGCATGCCGGCAATGCCGATGACCAGGGTCGAGAAGACAAGCGGCACGATCAGCATCTTTATGGCGCTGATGAACAGATCGCCCAGCGGCTTGAACATGCGGGCCTGTTCGCCCATCACGGCGCCGGCCAGCGCGCCCAGCAGCAGGCCGGCAAGAATCTTCTGCCACAGGGGAATGCGACGCCAGAGGTTGGGGCGTTCGGATTGCGGTTGACTCATGCAGACTCCGGTTGAAGAAGGCGGGGATTCAAGGGGAACGCATTGTACCGAAGACACCTGCAGCCGGGGGTGCCATGACCGAATGGCGCCCCCGACATTGGTCGAAGCGGCAGGGGAGAGTCAGACTTTCCGGTAGAGTCGGCCACCTTCCTCGTGAAAACGCCGCGCCTGTTCCGCCATGCCCTGCTCGCGGCTCTGCCCTCGGAACTGGTCACGCACTTCGTGGCTGATCTTCATCGAGCAGAACTTCGGTCCGCACATCGAGCAGAAATGCGCCACCTTGGCCGAGTCCTTGGGCAGCGTCTCGTCGTGGTATTCGCGCGCCGTATCCGGATCGAGGCCGAGGTTGAACTGATCCTCCCAGCGGAACTCGAAGCGCGCTTTCGACAGCGCGTTGTCACGACGCTGGGCGCCGGGATGGCCCTTGGCCAGATCGGCGGCGTGAGCGGCGATCCTGTAGGTGATGATGCCGGTCTTGACGTCGTCGCGGTTGGGCAGGCCCAGATGCTCCTTGGGGGTGACGTAGCAGAGCATGGCGCAGCCGTACCAGCCGATCATCGCCGCGCCGATGCCGGAGGTGATGTGATCAAACCCCGGCGCGATGTCGGTGGTCAGCGGCCCCAGGGTATAGAAGGGCGCCTCGTCGCAGCACGCGAGCTGCTTGTCCATGTTCTCCCTGATCAGATGCATCGGCACATGGCCGGGCCCTTCGATCATCACCTGCACGTCGTGGCGCCAGGCAATCTGCGTCAGCTCGCCCAGGGTTTCGAGCTCGGCAAACTGGGCGGCGTCATTGGCATCGGCAATTGATCCCGGACGCAGGCCGTCGCCGAGGGAAAAGGCGACGTCATAGACCGTCATGATTTCGCAGATCTCTTCAAAGCGGGTGTAGAGAAAGCTCTCCTCGTGATGGGCCAGACACCACTTGGCCATGATCGAGCCGCCGCGGGAAACGATGCCGGTGGTGCGTTCGGCCGTCATCGGTACGTGGTGAAGACGCACGCCGGCGTGGATGGTGAAGTAGTCCACGCCCTGTTCGGCCTGCTCGATGAGCGTGTCGCGAAAGATCTCCCAGGTGAGGTTTTCGGCCACGCCACCTACCTTCTCCAGCGCCTGATAGAGCGGCACCGTGCCGATCGGCACCGGCGAGTTGCGAATGATCCATTCGCGGGTCTCGTGAATGTTCTGACCCGTCGAGAGGTCCATGATGGTATCGGCACCCCAGCGGATGCCCCAGGTCATCTTGTCGACCTCCTCCTCGATCGAGGAGGTGACCGCCGAGTTGCCCAGGTTGCCGTTGATCTTCACCAGGAAGTTGCGGCCGATGATCATCGGCTCGCTCTCCGGATGGTTGATGTTGCTGGGGATGATCGCCCGCCCGCGGGCCACTTCCTCGCGCACGAACTCGGGGCTGATCTCATCGGGAATGCTTGCGCCGAAGTTCTCGCCCCGGTGCTGGTGGCCGAGCGTACGCTCGACCTCGGCGCTCCCCGAGTAGTGTGCAGAGAGCGCCTCGCGGCGCTGGTTCTCGCGCAGGGCGATGAACTCCATTTCCGGCGTAATGATGCCCTGGCGAGCGTAGTGCAGCTGGGTCACGTTGCGCCCGGCCTTTGCCCGGCGCGGCGTGCGTTTTAAATCAAAGCGCAGGGTCGCCAGCTGCGGATCGTTGGCGCGGCGACGGCCGTACTCGGAGGTGGGCCCGTCGAGCCACTCGGTATCATCGCGCTCATCGATCCAGCTGCGGCGCAGATCGGCCAGCCCGCGACGGATGTCGATGCTGGCGGCGGGATCGGTGTAGGGGCCGGAAGTGTCGTAGACCAGCAGTGGCGGGTTCTCCTCGCTGGCGCCGCTGGTGGTCGTGGGGGACTGGGCAATCTCGCGCATCGGCACACGAATGTCAGGGCGCGACCCTTCGATATGAACCTTGCGCGAGCCGGGCAGTGGCGACACGGAGGCGCTATCGACGCGGGCGCTGTCGGCCAGAAACGTTGGGCGCTGCCTGTCGTGACGCGGCGCACGCGAATCGTGGGAAGTCGTGGTGTCGGTCATGTTGTGCTCCAGAGCGTGACTTGAGTCAGCCGGCGCACAGCGCAGGAGGGGAGGGGCAGCTCGATGAGCGAGGTTCACGATGACGAGCGCTCCGCTTGATCCCTACGCCGGTACGAGCCGGATCAGGTTCATCGGGACCCGTCGTGGTGCCGCCGGGCGACACAGGACGATCTCAGCCGGTTCCACCGGCACCCCGTCAAGCTGCGGCGATTGCCATTGCCGCACAGGCAGTCTGCAGACGCCGGCAGCGCAGGGTCAAGCCGGCGGCGGTGGTCACGGCGGCGCTGCAGGGCTAGCCGTGCGCCTCGCCATCGCCGCGCTGACGGCCTTCCTCGACGGTCGCTTCGGCTTCGCGGCGCTCATCGGCGCTGGCCTGTGGCTCATCGTTCTCGGCGGCATGTGCCGGGCTGTGGGTGAAGGAGGCAAGAATCGGAAAGTGATCGGAGCCGAAGGCCTCGAGTCGCTGTATCCGATTCAGGGTGAAATGGCTGCTGATGAAGATGTGATCCAGCGGCCAGCGGATGATCGGGTAGCCGGCATGGAAGGTACTGAACATGCCGCGCCCGCGGCGCGGGTCGAGCATGCCGCTGACATGGCAGAACAGCCGGGTGGTTCGCGACCAGGCCACATCGTTGAGATCGCCGGCCAGCAGCGTGGGCTCATGGCTGTCGCGGATCTCCTGGCCGACCAGCAGCAGCTCGGCATCGCGCCACAGCGACTCCTCGCTTTCACCGGGCGCCGGTGGCCGGGGGTGCATGGCATGCAGCCGAATGCGACTGTTATCGGGCAGCCGCAGCCAGCCGTGGATCGAGGGGACATCGTGCTGGATTAGCCATTTCACCTCGACCTCTTCAAGCGGCAGGGTCGAGAACAGATGCATGCCGTAGAGATTGTCCAGCGGCACCCGAACGCAGTAGCGCCACTTGTCTTCCAGCGAACGGTTGAGCTGCTCGCCCCACCACTCATCGGATTCCAGCGTCAGTATCACGTCGGGTTGATGGGCGTGAATCTGGCGCAGCAGACCCTCGGCGTTGCGATTGGGGGTCAGCACATTGGCAATCAGCAGCGTGATGCGATGGCCACGGTGGTCATCGGGCGCCTGTTTGACCGGTGTCGCTGCCAGCGGGGTCCAGGGCAGGATGTACATGAACTGTACCGCAGCGACCGCCACACAGGCGGCGATGCTCCACCAGCGCCACTCGGCGCTGCCCAGCAGCCACTGGGTGAGCCCCGCGAGCAGCGCCAGCGAGGCAAGCTGCAGCCGGGGGAAGTCGAAGCCGCGTACCCACCAGTAGCGCAGCGGCACGAACGGCACCAGGGTGACGAGCACCAGCGCTGCTGCCACGATACCCAGACCGATATCGAGCATTCGCCATCCTCCCTTGCAAATGAACCGGAGTGCTCATCAATACCACGGGACCACTGCCGAAAGCTGCCCGGCAGGCGCGTTCATGCTCCGCGCTCAGGCCGCATTCAGCCCCATCTGCCAGAAGTCGATCTCCAGCCGGGTGGCATCGCGGAAGAGGGCGGCGAGCTGTTCGAAGCGCTCCCGCGAGACCCCGGCCAGCGCCCGGTCGAGCCAGGCCAGCTCATCGTGCATGGCACTTTGGAAATCCTCGCCGGCATACATCTCGATCCACTCCCGGTAGGGGTTGCCCTCGAGCACCGTAGTGGATCGGGCGAGCAGCCGGTTGGCAATCTCGCCGTAACCGATCAGGCAGGGCGCCAGTGCCACGTGCAGATCGAGCAGATCGCCGCGATGGCCGCAGTCGAGCACGAAACGGGTATAGGCCAGCGTTTCACGGGCCTCCTCGAGTTCGGCCAGCGCCTGCTCGCTGATGCCCCACTGCCGGCAGAAGCCGACATGCAGCTCCAGCTCGGTATCGACGATCGCCTTGAGGGCATCGAAGGCGCGGCGCAGCTCGAACAGATCCGGACTCTTGTAGACGGCCAGCCCCCAGGCGCGGGCGAAGTGGATCAGAAAGCGGTAGTCCTGCTGCAGGTAGTGCCGGAAGCTCGCCTCGGGCAGCGAGGCCTTGCCCAGACGGCACACGAATTCGTGCTCGATGTAGGCCTGCCAGAGTCCGGCATGGCGCTGTCTGAGATGATCGAAGCTGAAGCCGGTGGCGGCTGACGCGGTACTCATGATGATGCTCCAAAAGCGAGGAGAGAGCGGCAGTGTCGGAAGCCGCACGGCCACGGGTCAAGAGGCTGCGTACATGGCGTGACTGGCACGGGCGGAAGCCGTGAAGGCGTGCGCGGCGAGCTCGCGCCTGACGCGCCTGACGGTCCTGCCGAAGAGTTGCAGGTGCTGGTGCGCGTGCCAGGCTGGTATCCCTTGTCACGTCACGGATGGCCCTCATGACCCAGTCTGCTCATCGCAGCGTCCGGTATCAGCACGCCGCGGCGCGGGACGATATCGGTGATCTCGTGACCCGGCGGCCGCTGCCGGGGGCGACGCTCGATCAGCTCGATCCCTTTCTGCTGCTCAACCATCACGGTCCGCAGAGCTATCCGCCGGACAACGATGGCCTGCCATTCGGCCCGCACCCCCACCGTGGTTTCGAGACGGTGACCTTCATCCTGGCGGGCGAGCTGTTACATGCCGACAGTGACGATCACCAGAGCGTGATCGAGGCCGGTGGCGTGCAGTGGATGACGGCCGGCAGCGGCCTGGTACACGCCGAGGTGTCGCCGGAGTCCTTCCGGCGCGCGGGCGGGGCGCTGGAAATCCTGCAGCTGTGGATCAATCTGCCGGCACGGCTGAAGATGGTCGAGCCCGACTATACCGGGCTGCAGCATGACGAGATTCCGCTGGTGGAACTGGATGACGGACGTGCCCGGCTGGCGCTGGTGGCCGGCTTTCTGGCCGGTGAGATCGGCCCAATCCGCTCTTTGACCGATGTTTTCATGTCGACCCTCGAACTGAAGGCCGGTGCCCGCATCTCGCTGCCGGTATCGCGCGAGCGTACCGTCTTCCTCTACGTGATCGACGGCGAGCCGAGTGTCGGCGGTACTGCCGTCGCGCCGCATCAGCTGATCGAGCTTGAGAACGATGGCGATGAAGTGCTGATCGAGGCCGAGCGTGATGCCCGGCTGCTGTTCGGTCATGCGCCTGCCCTGAATGAGCCGGTGGTCGCCCAGGGGCCCTTCGTGATGAACAGTCACGAGGAGATCGAGCAGGCGATCCGGGACTACCGGGCCGGCCGGTTTGGCGGGCTGGATATCTGAGCCCGGCCGCCCTTGCTGCGCTGTCGCAGGGAGGCCCGCTCAGTAGCCGGTCATCTCGAGATAGCCCTCACCGGCACGGTCACCGCTGACCTTGACCGCACCTTCCCAGTACGGGAAGGCGGTGTCCATCCACTGATCGGCATACTCGGCCTCGACGGTCAGCTCGAGTGATCGCCCGGGCAGGGTGATACGCCACTTCAGCGGCAGCTCGCGATCCGCCACACGGCTGGTGGCGAGCGGCTCAAGCGACAATCGGTCACCACCGAGCGGGGTGACCGTGCCGTCGGGGGCAATCCAGCTGCCGGAGATGAAGTGTCGCGCACCGCGCAGCCGGAACGCCATCAGACGGCTGCCATCGTCCAGATGCAGCGAGAACCAGTCCCAGCCGCGCTGATCGCCCCCCAGCAGTTGGCTGCTCCACTCGCGGTCGAGCCAGGCGCGGCCCTCGACTGCCACCCGCTTGCCATCGAGGCGCAGCTGCCCTTCGGCCTCGAGAAACGGCTGGCTGTAGTAGTACGAGCCCTGGCCGTCGGGTGATTTGCGACTGAACCCCTGATCCCCCTGCAGCACCAGCGGACCGCTGGCCTCGAGCTGCAGCCGGTAGCCCAGTGTCCGACCCGAGCTTGTCGTGCCACCGGCCTCGACCTGCATGGGGGTAAGGTTTTCGCCGGTCGCACTCAGCTGCCAGTCGTCCAGCCAGGCGCTGAAGGGCTGCGCGGTGACACCGGCCTGGCCGGTGCCGCCGCGGGCGAAGCGTTCCAGTGCAAAATGCCCCTCGGGCGAGGAGATGGCGGCATTGGCCATCCACATCTGGTCGCTCTGCCAGGCGCCGGTAGCGGAGGCTGGCGGATGCTCGCCGGGTGGTGCCAGCGCCTGTCGGAACAGCGTCCACTGCACTCCATAGGTATGGCCGTCGCTGTCATGCAGGTTGGCGGTGAGATACCACCACTCGATGCGATAGCCGGGATGCGGGCCGTGATCACGGGGAAAGCTCAGCGTCTGCCCCGGCCTGGCGTGCCGGTAGCCCGAGGCGGCGCTGCCGAGATCGGCAAAGCCCTGCCCGGTCTGCTCGTGCTCTTCGCGGCCGCCATTACAGGCGCCCAGCAGCAGGCAGAGCAGCAGGGGCAGCAGCCGGCGGGCGCGGGCGTGGTCGAACGTCATGAGCGGAACTCTTCCAGCAGTCGGCGTGGCGGAGTCCGCCACAGCTGAAGGGCAGTGATGGCACCGCCCAGCAGTGCCACCACTCCGGCGACCAGCACGCTTTGCAGCAGCTGCAGCGGGAAGACATGCAGCGGCAGCCGCCAGCCGAAGGCCTCGACATTGATCAGGGCCACCAGCGCCTGGTTCAGCAGCACACCCAGCGGCAGGGCCAGCAGTGCGGTCAGCAGCACCAGCAGCAGGATCTGCCCGGCACTCGCCAGCGCCAGCCAGCGCCGGGTCAGCCCCATCGCCCAGAGTGGCGCCAGCCGGGCGCGCCGCCAGCGCCCCAGTGCCAGCAGAGCCGACAGCAGGGCGAGGGCCGCCACGCCCAGGGTAAGGGCGTTGAGCGCCCGGGTGATGGCAAAGGTGCGCTCGAACACCTGGCGGGCCCGCTGCTTGAGGGCGGGCTGGTCGATCATGTCCTCCCCGGTCAGCGCAAAGTGCCGTTGCAGCTGCCCGGCCAGTGCCTGGCGATCCCCGTGCAGGTCATAGAGCAGCAGCGATGTCCGGTCGGCAGATGTCGGCCAGCGGCCCTCGGCGGCAGCCCGCGCCAGCGTCAGTTCGCCCCGCGGGTTGCCGTAGTCGGCATAGATTCCGGCAATGGTGGCATTAAAGCGCCCCTCGGGCGTGGTGAAATCGAGCGAATCACCGGGCTGGCGCTGCAGCTGGCGCGCCAGCTGCTCGTTGATCAGCACACTGTCCTGCCTGGCAACACGCTGCCAGGGGTCGGCCGTGGCGTTCAGCAGCGGCCAGCGGGCGCGGGTGTGCGAGTCGATGGGCAGGGCGCGAACATCGACCGGCCGCCCGGCCACCCGGCCCTCGAGCTGACGCAGGCGCTGCACGGTGCCGACCCCCGGCTGCCCTGCAAGCCACTGCTGCATGGCCTCGACCCGGTCGGCGGGGGCGTGGACAAAGAGCTCCGCGGAGAGGCGCTGATCGAGCCAGTCGAGAAACGTCAGCCGGAAGCCGCCCACCATGCCGGAAACCCCGAGATTGGCTGATAGCGCCAGCAGCAGGGCGGCCAGCGCCAGCGACAGGCGCGGCAGCTGGGCACGGGTATCCGCCAGCAGCCAGTGCAGGGTGGCGCGGCGGCCCGCGCGGGTGAAAAGCGTGATCGCGCCATCCAGCAGGGCGGGCAGCCCCAGGGCACTGCCGATCAGCAGCCCGGCCACCACCACGAAGCTGGCGGCCAGCCGGTGCCCTTCGAGCAGTCCACCGCTGGCCGAAGCCAGGCGCCACCAGAGCAGCGCCGCCCCGAGCAGCACGATGGCGCCGAGTGCCGCGAGCCGCAGTCGGCGGCGCATGCCGCCGCGCGCTTCAAAGGCCGCGTGAGCGGATGCCAGCACGTTGATGCCGGCGGCATGGCGCAGCGTGGTCAGCCCGGCGGTCAGGGTGCCCAGCAGGGTCATGCCGAGACCGCTGGCGATGGCGCGGGGCGTCAGCATCACGGCGCCGGCCACGCGCTCGTCGTAGAGCGAAGCGAGGGTCTGCGAAACTCCCGGCATCAGCAGGCCGGCCAGCCCGACCCCGGCGATGAGACCGAGTATCGCCCCCGCCACGCCCAGCACCAGCAGCTCGATCAGCACGCCCGTTACCAGCGCCCGGCGCGACACGCCCAGCGCTCGCAGCACGGCCAGGCTATCCAGCCGCTGGCTGAGCGCCAGCCCCATGGCGCTGTGCACGATGAACAGCCCGACCACCAGCGCGAGCAGGCCCATGGCGGTGAGATTGAGACGGAAGCTGGCCGAGAGCTCGCCCGGGGCGAGAGCCTGGTCGGCGCTGACGCGGCGATACCGGTCGGCGAGCGAGGGCGGCAGGGTGGCCGAGTGCGGCAGCAGCAGGGCGTCGATGTGCCGGCCCCGCTCGAGCAGGGCCGCTGCTGCGGCGATGTCGGTGATGCCGCTGTCGGGCGCCAGCCGGGGCTGGAGGGTAATCGGCGGCAGGCGGCGACCATCGCCAAGCCGAGGGCGATCGCCGCTCTGCAGGCCGAGGGCGCGGGCGCTGTCCGGCGCCAGCCGCAGCTGCCAGGGCGGCTGCATGAAGCTGCCGCCCAGGGTGCCGGAGCCGCCGGCGGCGCCGGCATCGGGCTGCATGGCCGGCGGCAGGGTGGGCAGATCCAGCCCCAGCAGGGTCAGCTGCTGCCCGTTCTCCAGCGTGACCTGCCCCCGCACCAGCGGTGAGACGGGCACGCCGGCGCGGCGCAGCTGCACGAAATCCGCCTGCTGCAGCTGATCGCCGGCGGGTGCCTGCAGCCGGTCGACCCGTTCACCGCCCAGCATCGCCTCGGCCCGGGCAAAGCTGTCACGGGCCTGATCGTTGATGGTCTGGACACCGCTGTAGAGGGCGCCGGCAAGCACGATCCCCAGCAGCGCCATGGCGAGCTGGCCAGGATGGCGCCGGTAGTGGCTGAACAGGGTGCGCCAGAGGGTGAGCTGTCCCGTCATGCCCCGTCCGTGGTGGTATCCACCAGCCGGCCGTGGGTCAGCCGATAGCGGCGCTTCAGCGGGGCGGCCACGGCCGGACTGTGGGTAATCATCATCAGCGCGCAGCCGTGTTCGTCGATCAGGTTCAGCAGCAGCTCGAGCACCGCCCCGGCGGCGCGCTCGTCGAGATTGCCGGTGGGCTCGTCGGCCAGTACCAGCTCGGGACGTACCGCCAGCGCGCGGCCGATTGCCAGCCGCTGCTGCTGGCCGCCGGAGAGCTGCTCGGGGTAGCGCCGCTCGAGGCCGGCCAGTTCCAGCCGGTCGAGCAGGTGAGCGCACCAGTCGGGGTCGAAGCGCCCGGCCAGGCGCGCCTGCAGGGTGAGATTGGCGCGCACGTCGAGACTGGGGACCAGATGGAACTGCTGAAAGATCAGGCCGATCCGCTCACGCCGCAGGCGGGCCAGGGGGCGGTCCGACAGCTCGCCCAGCTCCTCGCCGCCCAGGCGCAGGCTGCCGCGGTCGAAGCTGTCCAGCCCGGCCACCAGATGCATCAGGGTGGACTTGCCACTGCCGGATTCGCCCATCAGCGCCAGGCTTTCGCCGCGCTCGAGTACCAGATCGATGCCGTCGAGCACGGTCAGCGCCCCCTGGGGGGTGGCAAAGGACTTGGTGAGGCCGCGGCATTCGAGCAGCGGAGTGTCGGTGTCAGGCAAGGCTACCACCACCAGTTGAGCAGCGGTTCCGGTGCCCGGCGGCGCTCCAGTTCGCGCCAGCCGCGGATGCAGCGCACGATGATCCAGGCATAGACCAGCCCGTAGAGCAGAAAGCCGACACCGACCACCAGCAGCAGCGTGGCCAGCGTGAACCACAACAGGCCGATCCAGAAGGTGCGGATCTGGAAACGGTAGTGCGCGTAAAGCCAGGGCGGGGCGTCACGACGGTAGAACCAGGCAATGATCAGCCCGGCCAAGGCCGTGATGCCGACCGCCAGGCTGACGAGATACAGAATGTAGACCACCCGTGCCAGGGTGGGGTCGGCATCATCGCGGCTGTAGCCGGTGGTCATGTCGGAGGTCATGGCGGGCTCCTGTCGGGACATGCCCCGACACTATAGCCGTGACCGGGCCGGGCGTGCCTGAAGCGGGCCGGGCGATACCGGGTGGCTACCACAGCCAGCTGTCGATGGCTTCGGGAGCGCGCTGACGCTCCAGGCTGATCCAGCCGCGAATCGCACGCACGGCGAACCACAGGAACAGCGCCAGTCCGGCGAGCAGGTTGAAGGGTGGAATCAGACTGATCACCACCGAGGCCAGCGTATAGAGCGCGCCGATCCAGAAGGTGCGAATCTGAAAGCGGAAATGATCGTCCAGCCACTGTTCGCGGCACTGGCGGCGATACCACCATGCCATGACGGCGCCGATGACGCCGGTGATCAGGGCCACCAGGCTGACCAGGTAGAGCAGATAGACGATGCGCGCCATGATCCGCTGATGCGCCTGATCCGGGACATTGCCGTGGCGATGAGCGCCTTGCTGTTCGTAGGTCTCGGGCATGGGGCCTCCCGATGCATGATCCAGTAATGGGAACAATATGCGGGCACGGGGCGCCGCGAACAAGTCAGGGGATGCCGCCAATCGAGGATTCCGGTCGGCGCGAAAGCCTCTATAATCGCCCCCTGTCCGCCACAACCCGGTACCCGTGATGCCTTCTTTCGATATCGTTTCCGAATTCGACAAGCATGAAGCGACCAATGCGGTCGATCAGGCCAACCGTGAAATCCAGACCCGCTTCGACTTTCGCGGCGTCAAGGCCACGTTCGAGCTGGAAGAGGAGCGCGTCTCGCTGGAAGCCGACGCCGATTTCCAGCTGCGCCAGATGCTCGAGGTGCTGCGCGCGAAGCTGATTGCCCGCGGCATCGATGCCCGCTGCATGGAGGTGCAGGAGCCGGTGCTGACCGGCGTGCGGGCGCGCCAGCAGGTGACACTCAAGCAGGGGCTCGAACAGGGCGACTGCAAGCGCATCGTGGCGCTGCTCAAGGCGTCGAAACTCAAGGTGCAGGCCGCCATCCAGGGCGACAAGGTCCGGGTGACCGGTAAGAAGCGCGATGACCTGCAGCAGGCGATTGCGCTGCTCAAGGGCGAAGAGGGGCCCGATCTGCCGCTGCAGTTCAACAATTTCCGGGACTGATGCCGGGACAGACGCGCTCCGACAGCGCCGGCGGATCAGCGGTGACGCCGGCTGTACAGCTTGCGTTCGCGCCAGCCGGGCTCGTCGTGCTGCTGGCCGGGGGTCTTGCGCCAGCGCTTGTACTCCCACTGGTACTGCGCCGGGTCCAGCGCAATGGCCGCTTCCACGCAGGCATTGACGCCGGCGGCGGACGTGGCCTCATCGGGATCATAGACCCGTTCGTCGACCGGCAGGAAATGCAGCTCGAAGCCTGAACCGTCCGGCAGCCGGCGGGTGAAGCCGGTGACGACCCTGGCCTGGGTGCGACTCACCAGTCCGGACAGCAGCGTGACCGTGTAGGCCGGATGGCCGAAGAAATCGGCAAACACGCCGCTGCCCCAGTCGGGCACCTGATCGGGCAGGATACCGACCACTTCGCCACGGCGCAGGGCACGCAGCAGGGAGGCCACCCCGCGCGAGGTGGTCGGCACCAGGGTAGCGCCATTGCGCTGCCGCCCCTGCCGGATCAGCGGGCCGAGCGCACTCATCTTGGGGGGCTCGTACATCGCGGTGATGGGAAAGTGCTCGGCCAGCCAGAAGTTCAGAAGCTCCCAGTTGCCGAAGTGCGGTCCCAGCACGATCACGCCACGCCCCTCGGCGCGCGCCTCATCCAGCAGTTCGCGGCCGTGGACCCGGTGAATGGCCCCGGCCACGCGTGGCGGTTCGGCATACCAGGAAAAGCCCAGCTCGAGGATCATGGCCACACTGTGACGCAGGCTCTGCCGGCTCAGGTGACGATTGTCGGCATCGGCCAGTTCGGGATAGGCGCGCCTGAGATTGACCCGGGTCACGCGCCGCTCGCGCCTGGCGAGCAGGGTATAAAGCGGTGCGAGTACCCCGGCAAGACGCCACAGGGTGCGGGTCGAGCAGCTGCCGCAGAGCCGCCACAGGGTGGCGATGGTGCGGGTCTGGAGTCGTTCGGTCAGGGTCATGAATCCATCACGGTTGATCGGGCAGCGCCCGAGTATACCGAAGCCATGCCCGGCTGCCATGGGGGGAGGGCTACTCCGTGGCTGTTCACCGCTGCGGTGCCCGATATAATCGGCGGCTGACGCCGGCAGGCCATTCGGCCGGGCACCTGCCGCCGGGCGGCCGGAAAAAACGGATGCTTTTACGAAAGGGCAGGCGTATATTGCCGCCGCCTCGTCAGTCCTGAATGAGGTGGCGGCGGCGCCTGCCGCGGCATTCTTCACTGCGAGGTCATCATGGCACGGCAGCTGCTGGCGCTGGTACTGGCGCCTCTTTCGGGTCTGTTCATTCTGGCCCTGGGCAACGGCTTTCTCTCCACCCTGGTTACGCTGCGCCTGAACATGGCGGGCGCTTCGGTCAATACCATCGGCTGGGTGTCGGCGGCGTACTACATCGGCCTGGCGCTCGGGGCGCTGTTCAATGACCGGCTGCTGCTGCGCATCGGCCATATTCGCGCCTACGCCTGTTTCGCCTCGCTGGTGGCCGTCTCGGCGCTGGCCCAGTCGCTGTGGCTTGAGCCCTGGAGCTGGTTTGCGCTGCGCCTGCTGGGGGGCTGGGCGACGGTGGGCGTCTATCTGGTGATCGAGAGCTGGCTTTTGACCAGCGGTGATCGCAGCATGCGCGGCCGGATGCTGGCCTTCTACATGATTGCGCTGTATGGCGCGCTGGCTCTGGGGCAGCTGCTGCTCGGCGTGTTCCAGAGTGCCCCGGTGAGCACCCCCTATGTGCTGATCGGCATGCTGGCGACGCTGTCGATCCTGCCGCTGGCAATCATTCCGCGGGTCAGTCCGCTGCTCGAGCAGGCGGTACCGCTGTCGCCGCTGAAGCTGGTGCGCATCACGCCAACCGGCGTGACCGGCGCGTTCGGCTCCGGCGTCATCGTGGCTGCCCTCTATTCGCTGCTGCCGCTCTATCTGCAGCAGCAGAACTACATGGTCGAACAGATCGGTCAGCTGATGGCGATCATGATCGTCGGCGGCATGGCCCTGCAGTATCCCATCGGGCGCTGGTCCGATCGCCACGACCGGCAGATCGTGCTGATTGCGCTGGGGGGTGTGCTGGTGGTGCTGGCGCTGGCCCTGACCCTGGTGGTGGGGCAGTTCTGGCTGCTGGCCGGTGTGCTGTTTTTGTTCGGCGGCGGCGCCTTCTCCTTCTATCCGGTCGCGGTCGGTCATGCGGCCGACCGCGCGCCGGCCGGGGCGCTGGTCAGCATGAGCCAGGGGCTGTTGCTGATCAATGCCGTGGGCTGCACGCTCAGCGCGCCGGTACTGACCTCGGTGATGAATGCGCTGGGCGAGGACGGGCTGTTCTACGGCTTCGCACTAGCGGCGCTGGCGCTGGCGCTGTTCTTTGCCTGGCGGCGCGGCGTGCGCCCGGCGCCGCAACCGGTCGCGCCCTTTGCGGCTGCGCCGATGCAGTCGGTGGTGGGTGCCGAGCTGGAGGTGACCGAAGCGCTGGTGACCGGTGCCGAGGAGGCCCGTGCCCGGGCGGAAGAGGAGACGCCGGACGACAGCGGCAATCCCGCCGCCCGGCACTCCGAAGGCACTGCCTGAGCCGGGCCTCAGCCGGCCAGATCGGGCCGTTCGGCCAGCAGCGCGGCGGCCGTGGGGGCCAGCGGCAGCCGCGGAAAGAGCGTGGCCTGGTAGGCGTGATAGATGTCCGGCTTGCCCGACCACACGCTGGCGGCCGGCCGGTTGTGCTCATCGAGCTCGTGATGCCAGCTGCCGTGCTCGCGGTCGACCATGTAGAGATCGATGTAGTCCCACCACTGGCGATAGCAGTGTTCGAAGCGCGCCCGGCCGGTGCGCGCCAGCAGCGCCGCGGCCGCCGCCACACCCTCGCCGATCACCCAGTGCATGCGGGCCTGCACCACCGGCCGGTTTTCCCAGTCCACGGTGTAGACGAAGCCGGGCGCGCCATCGGCGGCCCAGCCGGTGGCGACTGCGGCATCGAACAGGCCGATGGCGTCCTCGAGCAGCCAGGCGGGGGCGTGCTCGCCGTGGCGCAAGAGACCGGCCTCGAGATTGAGCAACAGCCGTGACCACTCCAGCGCGTGTCCCGGGGTCAGGCCGTAGGGGCGGAACTGATCGCCCGGCTGGTCGCGGTTGTAGTCGCGCCACTCCTGCCAGTGCTGATCGAAGTGCTCGACCACCAGGTAGCCGGCGGCCATGGCGTGATCGTGGATCAGGTGTGCGGCGATCGACAGGGCGCGCTCGCGCCAGACCGGCGCCTCGAGGACATCCGCCAGGGCCAGAAAGGCCTCCACCGAGTGCATGTTGCTGTTGGCGCCACGATAGGCCTCACCCTGCTGCCAGTCGCGCGAGAAGCTTTCGCGCATCCGGCCTTCCTCCGGCGACCAGAAGTGCTGCTCGAGGGTAGCCACGGCGCGATCGAGCAGCGCCCGGGCGCCGGGGCGTCCGGCGGCGGTAGCGGAAGCGGCTGCCAGTGCCACGAAGGCGTGCAGGTAGGCCTGCTTGGTGGTGTCGATGCCGGGGTCATCATCATCATCGGGCAGCTCGGCGAACCAGCCGCCATGGCGGTCGTCGTGAAACAGGCCGGTCAGTGCGCTGATGCCGTGATCGACCAGCGCCCCGGCGCCGGGAATGCCCTGCAGGGCGGCCAGCGCAAAGGTGTGGGTCATGCGGGCGGCAATCAGGGTCTGCGGGCGCTGGGCGGGAATGGGGTGGCCGCGTTCATCGAGGGTGGCGAAGCCGCCTTCGGGGCGGCGCGACGCCTTGCCGAAGGCGATCAGCGATTCACCCTGAGCGATCAGCCAGCGGCGATGGGCGGGGCGGTTCAGCCAGCTGTCTTCGGTAGTGGCGGTAAAGGGGGTGCAGATGACCATGAGGGCTCCATGTGGCAGGTGCATGGGTAACGCGTGAGCGGAGCGCAGTGCCGCTTCGGTCTGAAAGCCTGACCGGCCGGCGGCGGCACCACAACCCGACCATGGTCCGGCGCTAGCGGGCCGGGTCGATGATACTGCCCAGCGAGCTGTTGCGACGAAACCAGCCGGCAATGCTGGCACGCGGCAGCCGCGCCGGCAGCACCTCGTGGGGCATCTCCTCGGCGAGGAAACAGACGAAGGTGCCGGCGCGGGGCGCCACTCGGCCCAGTTCCCGCGTCTCGTCTCCGGGGGCGTAGCTCACCATCTCGCCGCCACCATCGTCGGGCCAGTCGCGGTTGAGATAGGTGACGCTGGAGATGATGCGGTTGGCGCGGCCGCGAAAGCTGTCGACGTGACGCTGATAGAAGGCGCCGACCGGGTAGCGGGCAAAGTGGGCCTCGAACTCGAACAGGCCCAGAAACAGTGCCCGGTTGATGGCATCACGCACGCTCGCCAGGGTCATCAGGTAGTGGCGCTGGGCGGGGTGATCGGGCGTCAGCCAGCGGATCGAGTCCCCCCGGATATCGGGGCGGTGCTGATGCGCGTGGCCACGGCCGATCCCGGCGCGGGTCAGCGCGCCATGCTGTTCAAGTTCGTCGAGCTCGTCGCCGAGTGCAGCGATTAGCGCCGGGTCGAAGAACTCCTCGGCCACGGCCAGCAGCTCGACCACCATCATGGCCGACAGCCCCCACAGTACATGTTCGCCAAAGGTGTAGCTGGGCACAAACAGCCGGCCGCGGGCATCATCGATGACATCCGTGTGCCGGCGGGGGTCTGTCAGCAGCGTGGCCAGCGGTATCTCGAAAAGGGCGGCGATCTCGGCGGGACTGGGGCGGAAGTCGAGGCCGTCGGCAATGATGCCCACCACCGGGGTCACGATCAGCCCGTGCCGCGAGCGACGGTCGCTGAGCCGGCCGATCAGCTCGACCCGCTCGCGGGGCAGGCCGATCTCCTCCTCGGCCTCGCGCAGGGCGCAGCTCTCGGGGTCGGGATCGCCGGCATCGCGCTTGCCGCCGGGGAAGGCCACCTGGCCGGCATGCTGGCTGAGATGAGCCGCGCGCCGGGTCAGCAGCAGCCGCGGCGAGGCGGCATCGATCAGTGGCAGCAGCACCGCCGCGTGGGCGCGCTCGCCATCGAAGGTGCGGGGTGTCCAGGCTTGCAGCCGGGTTCGCGCTTTCTCTAACATGAGCCACTCTCTTGTCCGACGACCGCTTGCGCCCGTGCGATGCGTGTACGGCGTATCAGGCTCCAACCCATCCTGGAGTGCCATGAACTTCTGCAGCCACTGCGGCGCCCCGGTCCGACTGACCATTCCCGCCGGCGATGATCGCCTGCGCTATCTCTGCGAGCGCTGCGGTACCATTCACTACCAGAATCCGCGCATCGTGGCCGGTACCCTGCCGCTGGTCGATGATCGGGTGCTGCTGTGCCGGCGCGCCATTGCCCCCCGCCAGGGCTACTGGACGCTGCCGGCCGGGTTCATGGAGAACGGCGAAACCACCGAGCAGGCCGCCCGCCGCGAAACCCTCGAAGAGGCCTGTGCCGAGCTGGCCGAGCTGTCGCTTTATACCCTGATCGATCTGCCGCATATCCACCAGGTCTACATGATCTTTCTCGGCCGGCTGGCAGGAGACTTCTCGCCGGGGCCGGAGAGTCACGAGGTGCGGCTGTTCGAGGAGGCGGAGATCCCCTGGGAGGCGCTGGCCTTTCCCACCATCGAGCGCACCCTCAAGCACTACTTCGACGATCGTTGCCGTGAGCTGCCGCCCGGCGCCGTACGTTACGCCCTGCACGTGGGCAGCTTCGAGCGCTGGCAGGCGCCTGCCCGTCCCGATTGAGCGCGTGCGCCTGCCCCTGTGCAAGTGCGCTGATGATGGCATAATCGCGCTCCGAATGAACCGATACAATGAGCGCCCGCAGCGGGCGCCTGCTTACGGCTGACCCGATGTTCAAATGGATTTCGCTGGCGCTGGTGGCGCTGCTGGCGCTGTTGCAATACCACCTCTGGCTGGGCGATGGCGGGCTGCTGGAGCTTGAGCGGGTCGAGGCTCGTGCCGATCTGCTGGAAGCCGACAATCACGAGCTCGAGGAGCGCAACGACCGGCTGGCCGCCGAGGTGGTCGATCTCAAGAACGGCCTCGATGCCATCGAGGAGCGCGCCCGCAACGATCTCGGCATGGTGCGCCAGGATGAGCAGTTCATCTGGGTGCCCGGTACTACCGTGAACGCGACTCCGGAGGCGCCGCAATGAGAGGTGACGAGTCCCCCTGGCTGATCGTGCCGGCTGCCGGCCGTGGTACGCGGATGGGCTCCGACCGGCCCAAGCAGTATCTGCCGCTGGGCGCGCGGACCGTGATGGGCCAGACACTGGCGAGGCTGCACAGCGCCTGGCCCGAGGCGACGCTTATGCTGTGCCTCGATGCCGATGACGACTGGTTCGACGAGACGGCCGTCCCCTTTGCCCGCTGGCAGCGGGTAAGCGGCGGCGAGGCGCGCTGGCAGTCGGTACGGGCGGCGCTGCACGCCCTCGACGGTCAGGCCGACGACGAGGACTGGGTGCTGGTGCACGACGTGGCGCGCCCCTGTGTGACTGCCGCCGATCTGGCACGGCTGCTGGCGGCGCTGCGGCGCGATCGGGTGGGCGGGCTGCTGGCCACGCCGGTCACCGATACGCTCAAGCGCCAGGATGATACCCAGCGGGTGGCGGCGACCCCCTCCCGAGAGGGACTGTGGCGCGCCATGACCCCCCAGGGATTCCGTTTCGGCGTGCTGCGCCGGGCGCTCGAGCATGCCTGCAGCTACGGGGTGGCCGTTACCGACGAGGCTTCCGCGGTCGAGGCGCTGGGGCTGTCGCCGCTGCTGGTGGCCGGGCGCAGCGACAACATCAAGATCACTCATCCCGAGGATCTGCGCTTTGCCGCCATGATCCTCGAGTCACAGCGAGACGCTTCATGAACCAGCAGGCCACGACCCCGTCGCTGCGCATCGGCCACGGATTCGATGTCCACCGTTTCGGACCCGGCGATCATCTGACCATCGGGGGCGTGCACATTCCGTTCGAACAGGGCTTCGTGGCCCACAGTGATGGCGATGTGCTGCTGCATGCCATCAGCGATGCGCTGCTGGGGGCTTGTGCGCTGGGCGATATCGGCCGCCACTTCCCCGACAGCAGCGAAGAGTGGGCCGGCGCCGACAGCCGTGACCTGCTGCGTCATGTGATGACGCTGATTCACGAGGCGGGCTACGTCGTCGGCAATGTCGATGCCACCCTGATCGCCCAGGCGCCGAAGATGGCGCGCCATGTCGACACCATGCGGGCGTGCATCGCCGAGGACCTGGCCGTGACGCTCGGCCAGGTCAGCGTCAAGGCCACTACCAGCGAGCGGCTGGGCTTTACCGGCCGTGGCGAAGGCATTGCTGCTGAAGCGGTGATCCTGCTGACCGGACAGGGGCCGGCCCATGGCGGCTGAGCTCCTGCCGGACTGGCCGCGCTGGCACGGTCCGCCGCCCGGAGCGGCGCGCTTTCGCAGCGTGCCCGAGGATTTCCGGGTCGAGGAGGTCATGCCCTTCGTGCCGGAAGGCGAGGGAGAACATCTCTGGCTGTGGCTGGAAAAGCGTGCCATGAGCACGCCGGTGCTGGTCCGGCACGTGGCACGGCAGCTGGAGGTCAGACCGCGCGATATCGGCGTCAGCGGCCTCAAGGATCACGGGGCGGTCAGCCGTCAGTGGCTGTCGGTGTGGCTGCCGGGCGCGGCCACGCCGGCGCGGCTGGCGGCCCTGCTGGCGCTGAAGGACGGGGCGAGCAGGGTGCAGCTGCTCGAGCATGCCCGCCACCCCCGCAAGCTCAAGCGCGGCGTGCATCGCGCCAACCGCTTCCGGCTGGTGCTGCGCGATGTCGAGGCGAGCGAGTCGGATCTGGCAGCGCGCTGGCAGCGCCTGCTGGCCCACGGCGTGCCGAACTACTTCGGCCCTCAGCGCTTCGGCGTTGGCGGTGACAACGTGACGCGCGCCCTGCGACTGTTCGCCCGGGGCTGGCGCCGCCGCGACGATCGCGAGGGCCTGCTGCTGTCCAGTGCCCGCAGCTACCTGTTCAATGCCGTTCTGGCCGAGCGTATCAGCCGCGAGTGCTGGCTGACGCCGCTGGCGGGCGATGTCTTCAACCTGGCCGGCAGCGCCAGCCGGTTCACGGCCGACGAGCCCGATGCCGGGCTGGGCGAACGGCTGGCCAGCGGCGATATTCATCCCACCGGGCCGCTGTGGGGCCGGGGCAGTACGCCGGTGCAGGCAGATGCCGCCGAGTTCGAGCGTCAGGTGGTCGATCATCACCCGCAGCTGCGCGACGGCATCGAGCAGGCCGGCGCCACACCGGCACGCCGGCCGCTGCGGCTGATGCCGGAAGCGGCCAGCATGGCCGCCGGAAGCGACGGTATGATACTGGAGTTCACGCTGGCCCGCGGCGGTTTTGCCACGGCGGTGCTGCGTGAGCTGATAGCCCATGAGCAACTCTGAGCACCGGGGAACAAGCCCGTCGGTGCAGATCGCGGATGAGGGAGGCAAGGTGATGCGCAAACTGCTGCTGTCCAACGATGATGGCGTTCATGCTCCGGGCCTGCGCGCCCTTTACGAGGCGCTCGAGCCCCACGCGAAGGTGCGGGTGATCGCCCCCGATCGGGACCGCAGCGGTGCCAGCAATTCGCTGACCCTGACCCGCCCGCTGGCCCTGACGCCGCTGGAGAGCGGGTTCTACAGCGTCGATGGTACTCCCGCGGACTGTGTCTACCTGGGAGTCAGCGGGATCTTCGAGGAGACCGTCGATCTGGTGGTATCCGGCATCAATCATGGCGGCAACCTGGGCGATGACGTGCTCTATTCCGGCACGGTGGCGGCTGCCATGGAAGGGCGTTCGCTGGGCCTGTCGGCGATAGCCGTCTCGCTGTGTGGCCATCACCACTTTGACACCGCGGGCCGGGTGGCGGCATCACTGGTGGGCGCCGTGGAGCGGCTGGCCCTGCCGCCGCGCAGTCTGCTCAATGTCAATGTGCCCGATGTGCCGTGGCAGGAACTGCGCGGTTTCCGGGTCACCCGTCAGGGGCATCGCGGTCCGGGCCGGCAGCCGCTGCCGATCGAGGACCCGCGCGGTCGCACGCGCTACTGGATCGCCCCGGCCGGGGCGAGTACCGACGACGGCAATGACACCGATTTCGCCGCCATCGAGGCGGGGTATGTCTCGATCACGCCGCTGCACACCGACCTCACCCGGCACTCGGCGCTGGAGGATGTGCAGGCCTGGCTGGATGCGCTGACCGATCACGCCTGAAACCGGCACGAGCGAACAGGGAGGTGAGTGAAGATGGATGGTCATACTGCCCACAGACTGATCGAGGAGCTGCGCGCGTCGGGCATTACCGACGAGCGCGTACTGGAAGCCATGGCCCGGGTGCCGCGTGATCGCTTCGTGGCCGAGGAGGATCAGGCGCGTGCATGGCAGAATGCCGCGATGGCGATCGGGCATGAGCAGACCATTTCACAGCCGGTGATCGTGGCGCACATGACCGAGTGCGTGCTCGCGGCCGGCCCCCGCCGGGTGCTGGAAGTCGGCACCGGCTCGGGGTATCAGGCGGCCATCCTTGCCGAGCTGGTCGAGGAGGTCCATTCCATCGAACGCATCCGGGCACTGCACGAGCGTGCCGCCGGGGTGCTGACCGAACTCGGCTATACCCGTGTACAGCTGCGTCACGGCGATGGGGCTGCAGGCTGGCCCGAAGCGGCGCCCTTTGATGCTGCCATCATTACTGCCGGCACCCGTGAACCCGGTGAGGTGCTGGGTGGTCAGATACGCGAAGGCGGTATCATTATCGCTCCGCTTGAAGACGAGCACGGCGTGCAGTGGCTCACCCGACTGGTCCGGCAGGGCGATGAGTGGCAGCGTCAGCGTCTGGAGCCCGTGCGTTTTGTCCCCCTCAGACAAGGAGTTTCCGATTGAAAAGGTCGCTGTCACTGTTTTTCAAGGGCATGGGCATGGGGGCCGCCGATGCGGTGCCCGGGGTCTCCGGGGGGACCATTGCCTTTGTGACCGGTATCTATGAGGAACTGATTCATAGCGTGCGCAGCTTCGGTCCGGAAGCCATCGGCGTGTGGCGGCGTGACGGCTTTCGCGCGCTGCTTGCCCACCTCAACCTGATGTTCCTGATTCCGCTGGTGCTGGGCATCGGTACCAGTGTGCTGAGCGTGGCGCATCTGGTGACCTGGCTGATGGACCGCTATCCGCTGCTGCTCAATGCCTTCTTCTTCGGCCTGGTGCTGGCGTCCGCCGTGGTGGTCTTCCGGCGCCTCGGGCACTGGCGGCCGGCGCATCTGCTGCCGCTGCTGCTGGGCGGGTTGCTGGCCTGGACCCTGCCCAGCCTGCTGCCGGCCAGCCAGAGCACGGCGATGCTCTTCTTCGGCGGCGCGATCGCCATCAGTGCGATGCTGCTGCCGGGGGTTTCCGGCAGCTTCCTGCTGTTGAGCATGGGGTTGTATGGCACGGTAATGGGCGCCATAAAGGGATTTGAACTCGGCACCCTGGGGTTGTTCGCTGCCGGCTGTCTGGTGGGACTGTTCACCTTTTCGCGGGTACTGTCCTGGCTGTTTCGTCATCACCACGACCCGACTCTCAACCTGCTGATCGGGTTCATCATCGGCTCGCTGCCGACCCTGTGGCCGTGGCAGCAGCTGACCCGCTATCGGATGGGTGACAATGGCGATATCGTGCCCCTGCATCATCAGCTGCTGTGGCCGAACGAGTTCACTGCCATCACCGGTGAGCCCGCGCATCTGCTGGGCGCTGCGGGACTGATGGTGGTCGGTGTGATGGTCATCCTGCTGGTGGGCGAACGTTCGACATCGCAGCAGTCGCCGGCCGGTGGAAACGGAATGCTGTCGAAGGAGTCGGGGAAGAATGAGTGACATGGGCAACACGTTCGCACGCGCCACGGGGGCGGTGATGCGCCACCGGGGTCTGGCGGGGGCCGCTGCACTGGTACTGGCGCTCGCCGGGTGCCAGTCGATGAATGGCGCGCCCGAGGTGCAGGAGGCGTCCTTCAATCAGTCCTCCATTGCCCACGGGCTCTACCGGGTACAGCGTGGCGATACCATCTATTCGATCGCCTGGCGCACCGGGGTCGATTATCACCAGCTGGCCCGACTCAACGATATCCAGCCGCCCTACAATCTGACGCCGGGGCAGACCCTGCGGCTCAACAGCGGCGCCAGCGTGCCCCAGGACAGCTCGCCCGGCAGCAGTGGCAGTGGCGACAGCACGGGCACGCGGGCCATCGCGCTGGACGGCAGCGACAGTGGTGGCACCGGTGGTGCCTCAAGTGGTGACGACAGCTGGCTGGCCCCCGACGAGGAGGCGATGCGCAACAACCGGACCAGCGGTAGCAGTAGCGGTGGTGGCGGCACCACGGTTGATGCCGGCGTGGCCGGTACGGTAGCAGCATCCGGCGGCCAGCAGCGCACCGACAGCGGATCCGCTTCGGCCGGGCAGGGTCAGACGAGCGATGATCGCGCAGGCGATGGCGAGCGTGCCGGCAGCGGGCAGGGCAGCAGCGCTGCGCAGTCCGGCGGTGCCGGCTCGGACACTGCCGACGGTGGCGATCAAGGCGGTGGTGACGACACCGGTGGCACGGCCGTGGCCGGCAAGTCGAGCAGTGATTCCGGCAGCCAGCAGACCTATACGCCGGCGAAGAACATCGACTGGCAGTGGCCGACCGATGGCCAGGTGGTAGGTACCTTCAAGGACAAGACCGATCTGACCCCGGGCATTGATATTGCCGGGCAAAAGGGGCAACCTGTCATGACAGCCGGTCCAGGTATCGTGGTCTACGCCGGAAGCGGTGTCCACGGCTACGGCAAGCTCATCATCCTCAAGCACAACGATCAGTTCCTGAGTGCCTACGCACACAATCAGACCCTCAGGGTCGAGGAAAACGACGTGGTCAGCGCCGGGGATGTGATTGCCACCATGGGCTCCAGTGATGCCGATCGTACCGAGCTGCACTTCGAGATACGCCAGGATGGCCAGCCGAAGGATCCGATGACATTCCTGCCGAACCGCTGATGCCGTGTCAGGCCGTCGTGCCCACTGTTGCGACGGTCCACGGGGACGATGCGGCCGGTATCGGATTCCTGCCGGTTTGACGCTTCAGACGATAAGGGGATATCGACATGAGCGTAGTGGAACAGGATTTGCAGGACGTCGATCTTGAAGAAAACAACGAGTCTGAACTCGAGCTCAATGACGACAAGGAGGCCGTCGAAAGTGAAGAGGCCTTTGAAAAGGCGCTGAACCGTGAAGAGCGTCAGTATCATCAGAGTCTTGATGCCACCCAGATCTATCTCAATGAAATCGGCTTTTCACCGCTGCTGACCCCCGAGGAAGAGGTCCATTACGGGCGTCTGGCCCGCCAGGGGGATCCGGCCGGCCGCCAGCGCATGATCGAGTCCAACCTGCGCCTGGTGGTGAAGATTGCCCGACGCTATCTCAATCGCGGGCTGTCGCTGCTGGACCTGATCGAGGAGGGCAATCTCGGTCTGATCCGGGCGGTGGAGAAGTTCGATCCCGAGCGCGGCTTCCGTTTTTCGACCTATGCCACCTGGTGGATTCGCCAGACGATCGAGCGGGCGCTGATGAATCAGACCCGTACCATTCGCCTGCCGATTCACGTGGTCAAGGAGCTCAATGTCTACCTGCGGGCATCGCGCGAACTGACCCAGAAGCTCGATCACGAGGCCACCGCCGAAGAGATTGCCGATCATCTCGACAAGCCGGTCGAGTCGGTGAAGAAGATGATGGGACTCAACGAGCGCATCTCGTCGGTTGACTATCCGCTCGGCAACGAGAGCGACAAGCCGCTGATCGATACCATCGCCGACGAGAACGAGACCGGCCCCGAGTCCAATCTGGTCGATTTCGACGTGCGGGCGCATGTCGATGGCTGGCTGGCCGAGCTGACCGAAAAGCAGATGGAGGTGGTGATTCGCCGCTTCGGGCTGCGCGGTCACGAGGCGGCCACACTCGAGGAAGTGGGTGAAGAGATCGGGCTGACCCGCGAGCGGGTCCGCCAGATCCAGGTCGAGGCGCTCAAGAAGCTGCGCCGCATGCTCGAGAAGCAGGGCCTCTCCCTGGACGCCATCTTCGAGGCCTGATCGGACCGGATCGGTTCAGCCGATCCGGCCCTGCCGGAATCGACAGGCGGCACTGCTTGCGCAGTGCCGCCTGTCGCGTATGCGGATGCCGCCTTTCGGCCGGATGCTTATTATTTGCGCCATGTCGCGCTAGAATGTGCGCACTTAAACATGCTGGAATGTATGTAAGTTACGGAAGGGGCCGCCACGGCTGGCGGCCGCTTTCGCCAGCAGATCACCACGGCGGCAGGTCGTGCGATGATACATCCAGAATTACCGAACTCCATGGGCGGCTGTGCTCGTCCCCTGTTACAGGAAAAGTCCGATGCCGAAGTTCAGAGTGCTGCCACTGGTAATCGCCATTTCCGTGGCCGGTCAGGCGCAAGCGGCGGATCTCATGACCGTCGCGCGTGACGCCCTGGTCAACAATGCGGATCTGGCGGCATCACGGGCGGGCTACAGCAGTACCCGGGAAGGGGAGGCGATCGCCCGTGGTGACCTGCTGCCACAGGTGACCGCATCGGGCAGCATCACCCGCTACAACATCGATTCGCAGCAGTCGGGCGGCGCCGACGGGCTCGACGGTATTGGTGGTGGTGGCGCTGGCGGCAGCGACAACCACTACAGCTCGCGCAGCGTTCAGGTCGAGGCCACCCAGGCGCTGTTCGATGCCACCAACTGGTATCAGCTCGAGGCGGCCAAGCGCGAAACCGCCCAGGAAGCGCTGTCGCTGGCCAGTGATCGTCAGCAGCTGCTCTACAACGTGGCCGAGGCCTACTTCGAGGTGCTGCGCGCCAAGGAGCAGCTCGACACGCTGCGCGCCGAGGAGCGGGCCGTGGCCAGCGAGCTGCGTCAGGCACGGCAGCAGTTCGATGTAGGTACGGTGGCCGCGACCGATGTCTACGAGGCGCAGGCGACCTACGATCAGACCCGCTCCGAGCGCATCGCCCAGGAGAGCACCCTGCAGGTCAACTTCGAGCGGCTCGAACAGCTGACCGGTCAGCAGTACGCCAGCATCGACGGACTGGCCGACGACCTGCCGATCCGCAATCCCGAACCCTCCTCGCGGGATGCCTGGGTCGACATGGCGTCCACCCGGAATCTGGATCTCAAGGCCGCACGGGCCGGCATTGAGGTGGCACGCTCCAATCTGGATACCTCCCGGGCGGGGCACC
This sequence comes from Kushneria sinocarnis, assembly GCF_003633775.1. Taxonomy (GTDB): domain Bacteria; phylum Pseudomonadota; class Gammaproteobacteria; order Pseudomonadales; family Halomonadaceae; genus Kushneria; species Kushneria sinocarnis. The sequence continues at coordinate 108,970 of NZ_RBIN01000004.1, read as the reverse complement.
TGCCGACGCTCTCGGCCTTTGCCAACTATCAGTGGGGCGACAGCTCGAACGAGCGGCTGGACGGGGATGACGATCGCCAGAGTCAGATCGGCCTGCAGGCCAACGTGCCCATCTACTCCGGCGGTTCGACCAGCGCCCAGGTGCGCCAGAGCACCTACTCGCTGGAGCAGTCGCAGTATCAGGCCGAATCGAGTCTGCGCAGCGCCGTGCAGAACGTGCGCTCCTACTTTGCCTCGGTAGTCAACGACGTGCTGACCGTTCAGGCCCGCCAGCGCTCGATCGAGTCCAACCGCGCCTCGTTGGAAGCGACCCGCAGCGGCTATGAAGTGGGGACGCGCAACATCGTCGACGTACTCGACGCCCAGCAGAACCTCTATTCGGCCATCTATGACTATGCCGATGCCCGCTACAACTACATCACCGATCTGCTGAGCCTGCGCCAGTCCGCTGGCATTCTCGATGTCGGCACGATCAGCACCCTCAACGACTGGCTGCGCGAGAACAAGGCCGTGCGTCTCGATTTCCTGTCGCAGTATCAGCAGTCCGGCAGGGGAGACGGGACACTCGACAGTGCCGGCAGTGATGACGACCAGCCGCTTTCGGGCCTGCCCGGCGTGAATCAGGGCAGTGGCGGCGGCAACCAGGCCTCGCGGGTGCGGCAGGCCTCGATGCCCGGTGCTTCGCAGACTCCCTGACATCGATTGCCATGCGTCCGCTCCAGGCTCTGATTGATACCGAGGCGCTTCGCCACAACTATCGACTGGCATGCCGGGCAGCGCCCGGCAGCCGGGCACTGGCCGTGCTCAAGGCGAATGCCTACGGCCATGGGGCGCTCGAGTGCGCCCGGGCCCTGAGCGACCTGGCCCCGGCCTTCGGGGTGGCCGCGATCGAAGAGGCGCTGGCGCTGCGCGAAGGCGGGATCACGCAGCCCATCGTGCTGCTGGAAGGCTTCTTCGAACCCGGCGAGCTCGAGCTCATCGCTGCGCAGCAGCTGGTCTGCGTGGTGCACAGCGAGTGGCAGCTCGAGGCCCTCGCCGAGGCCCGGGTCAGCGCGCCGATCGCAGTGTGGCTGAAGTGTGATAGCGGCATGCACCGGCTGGGCTTCACCCCGGAGGCGGTGCCCGATGTCTGGCGGCGTCTGAACGCCCTGCCGGCGGTGGGCGAGTGCGGACTGATGACCCATTTCGCCACTGCCGATCAGCCGGCGTGTGCACTCTTCGATCGTCAGCTGACGGCGGTTGCCGGGCTGCGTCAGGCGCTGGGCGAGCCGCCGGTCTGCTGGGCGAACTCGCCGGCCACGCTCTCCCGGCCCACGGCGCACGGTGACTGGGTGCGCCCCGGCATCATGCTCTACGGGGCCGATCCGCTGACCCATGCCAATGACCTGAGCAGCGCCCTGCAGCCGGTCATGACGCTGGAAAGCCGGCTGATTGCGGTGCGTGAACTGGCCGCCGGCGAGCCGGTCGGCTATGGCAGCCGTTTCGTGACCGAACGCCGCACCCGGCTCGGCGTGGTCGCCTGCGGCTATGGCGATGGCTATGACCGGCACGCCGTCGATGGCACCCCGGTGCTGGTCGACGGGCAGCGGGCAGCGCTGGCCGGGCGGGTGTCGATGGACATGCTGATCGTCGATATTACCGGGCTGCCCGCGGCCGGCGTCGGCTCGCGGGTCACCCTGTGGGGGCGCGCGCCCGACGGTACGGTGCTGCCGGTCAATGAGGTCGCGGCCTGCTGCGATACCATCAGCTACACCCTGCTGACCGGGGTCACGGCCCGGGTGCCCCGGCGCCCGTGGTTACGCTCGTCGTCCTGACGTGACGTCGCCGCCCGGGGTGCCTACAATGGCGGCTGCTTCAAGCGACCCGAGTCATTACGCCTTCATGGCCCGTAAACGCAAGCCCTATCCCGCAAGCTTTGCCCATCCGCGCTACTGGCCCATGTGGGCCATGATCGCCCTGATGCGCCTCGGCGCCTGGCTGCCCTGGCGGCTGCGGCTCTGGCTGGGGCGCCTGATCGGCGAACTGGCGTGGCGGTTTGCCCGCCGTCGCCGGCACATCACCGAAACCAACCTGCGCCTGTGCTTCCCTGAACTGAGCGAACGCGAGCAGCAGCGGCTGGTGCGGCGGACCTTTCACTCCAACGGCATCGGCATCTTCGAGACCGCTACCGGCTGGTGTCGCGATCCCGAGCACATGCGCCACCGCGTCACCTTTCTGGGCACCGAGCACATGGCCGCGGCGCGCGCGCAGGGCAAGGGGGTGCTGATCATCGGCATCCACTTCTCGACGCTCGATCTGGGCGGGGCGCTGCACTCGCTCTTCTTCGATGCCGACGTGGTCTATCGCCCGCATGACAATCCGCTGTTCGAGCGTTTCATGACCCATGCCCGGCGACGCATCTTCGGCGCGGCGATCGATCGTCACGATCTGCGCGGGGTGGTGCGCCGCATCCGCAGCGGCCATGCGGTGTGGTATTCGCCGGACCAGGATTTCGGGCGCGAATCGAGCGTCTTTGCCCCGTTCTTCGGCATCGACGCCGCCTCGATCACCCTGACCGCTCGCATTGCCCGGATGACCGGGGCGCCGGTGATGCCGCTGGTGTTTCATCGCAACCCCGATGATTACACCTACACGCTGGAGTATCTGCCGGCGCTGGAGAACTTCCCCAGCGGCGATGACGTGGCCGATGCCGCCCAGGTCAACGCCTTCATCGAGGCAGCCATCCGTCGCCATCCCGAGCAGTATCTCTGGCTGCATCGGCGCTTCAAGACCCGCCCGGAAGGGGAGAGCGGGTTTTATTGATATCTGCTGCCGGGCAGCTGCAGACGTGGTCTCGGCTTGCACATCACGGCGAACCCCATCGCGACTGAAGTCGCTCCTACAACGGGTAGTAGGCAATGCTGTGAAAGAAGCGCCGAGCCAGATCAACGGGATAGCTCAACCATTGGGACATGGGGATGGGGCATTCCGGGTCGGGTGAGGGAGGGGTAGCAAAAGGCCTCCGCCGACGGAATCGGCGGAGGCCCGAAGCCCGGCTTCGAGGCGGATCGTCAGGCGTCGATGCGCTTGTACTTCATGCGCTGGGGCGTGTCGTTGCCGACGCGCTTGTGGTAGTCCGCTTCGTAATCGGTGTAGTTGCCCTCGAAAAACTCGACGTGGGAGTCGCCCTCGAAGGCGAGGATGTGAGTCGCCACCCGGTCGAGGAACCAGCGGTCGTGGCTGATCACCAGGGCGCAGCCGGGGAAGGCCAGCAGCGCTTCCTCGAGCGCGCGCAGCGTCTCGATGTCCAGGTCGTTGGAGGGCTCGTCGAGCAGCAGCACGTTGGCGCCCTGCTTGAGGGTCTGGGCCAGCTGCAGGCGGCCCCGCTCGCCCCCGGAGAGTTCGCTCAGGCGCTTCTGCTGATCGGTGCCCTTGAAGTTGAAGCGGCCGACATAGGCGCGTGAGGATACCTCGTAGCCATTGATGTTGAGCATGTCCTGACCGTCGGAGACCGCCTGCCAGACCGTCTGATCGTTGTCGAGCTCGTCACGCAGCTGCTCGACGTGCGCGACCTGCACGGTCTCGCCGATCGCGATATGGCCGTTGTCGGGCTGCTCCTTGCCGGTGATCATGCGGAAGGTGGTGGTCTTGCCGGCGCCGTTGCCGCCGACGATGCCCACGATCGCGCCCGGCGGGATCTGGAACGAGAGATCCTCCAGCAGCACCCGGCCGTCCTGGCTCTTGGTGACATCGTGGAATTCGATGACCTTGTCGCCCAGGCGCGGCCCCGGCGGAATGTAGATCTCGTTGGTCTCGTTGCGCTTCTGGAACTCGGTGGACTGCATCTCCTCGAAGCGATCGAGGCGCGCCTTGTTCTTCGCCTGGCGACCCTTGGGGTTCTGCTTGACCCACTCCAGCTCCTGCTTGATCGCCTTCTTGCGCGAGGCCTCCTGCTTGGCTTCCTGTTCGAGGCGCTTCTCCTTGGCTTCCAGCCAGTTGGAGTAGTTGCCCTCGAAGGGAATGCCCTGGCCGCGGTCGAGTTCGAGAATCCAGCCGGCGGCGTTGTCGAGGAAGTAGCGATCGTGGGTGACGGCAACCACGGTGCCCTGGTACTCGGTCAGGAAGCGCTCCAGCCAGGCGACCGATTCGGCGTCGAGATGGTTGGTGGGCTCGTCGAGCAGCAGCATGTCCGGATTGGAGAGCAGCAGGCGGCAGAGCGCCACGCGGCGGCGTTCACCGCCGGAGAGGTTGCCGACCCGGGCCTCCCACTGCGGCAGCCGCAGCGCCTCGGCGGCCACTTCCAGCTTGCGCTCGAGGTTGTGGGCATCGCTGGCCTCGATGATGTTTTCGAGCCGGCCCTGCTCGGCGGCCAGCGCGTCGAAGTCGGCATCCGGCTCGGCGTAGGCGGTATAGACCTCTTCCAGCCGCTGCTGGGCCTGCTTGATCTCGGCCACGGACTCCTCGACGGTTTCGCGAACCGTCTTGTCATCGTCGAGCTCGGGCTCCTGGGGGAGATAGCCGATGTTGAGGTTCGGCATCGGCCGCGCTTCGCCGCTGTACTCCTGATCGACGCCCGCCATGATGCGCAGCAGGGACGACTTGCCCGCGCCGTTCAGCCCCAGCACGCCGATCTTGGCGCCGGGAAAGAAGGAGAGCGAGATATCCTTGAGGATTTCGCGTTTGGGCGGAACGGTCTTGCCCACCCGATTCATGGTGTAAACGTATTGCGCCATGGAGATTCGGCTCTGTTGTGTCGAGAGGTGAATATGTCCCGATGATAAGCCCCTCACGGAAATGGGGCCAGCCGGATCGGGCCACCGGCGCGCGAATGAGCAGCGCACGCCGGGTGGCGCCCGCCGTGGGGGAGGGGCGGCCAGTCGCCGGCTACTCCTCCTCGTCGCTTCCCCAGCTGTCTGCCAGGGCCTGGCGCAGCTGGCGCTCCTCCAGCAGCGCCTCGATGCGCCGCCGGGCGCAGAGCTCGCCCTTGCGGGGGCGCGGTGGAGAGTACTGCTCGTCGTTGATGGCTTCGAAGTCGTCGCCGGTATTCAGTTCGCCACTCATCAACCCACTCCTCCAGATGACAACGCATGCCGTATAAGGAGGCTATATAGCGTTAACCCGCGCCGCTGGCAATAACCTCCGGCGCAATTGTGAGTGACCGGGCGACGGCGGCCGGGGGTGGTGAATCGCGACTGAAGTCGCGCCTGCAACACCATTGCAGCTCTTCCGGCGGGGGTGGCCTGTCAGCCAACGTTCCTGCAACCCCGTCGCGGCTTTCCCAGCCTGGGCAGATTATCAGCCAACGCCTCTGTAGGAGCGGCTTCAGCCGCGAAAATGTGGTCACACCCCGGCAACCCAACCCCATCGCGACTGAAGTCGCTCCTACAAAAACCCCGATAGTGGCAGATATGGCCGTGGTCGCCGCATCGCGACTGAAGTCGCTCCTACAAAACCCCGATGGTGGCAGATATGGCCGTGGTTGCCGCATCGCGACTGAAGTCGCTCCTACAAAACCCCGGTAGTGGCAGGTATGGCCGTGGTCGCCCCATCGCGACTGAAGTCGCTCCTGCAAAACCCCGGTAGTGGCAGATATGGCCGTGGTCGCGATGAGGTCCTGAGATTTCGGGCACGGGGGTGTCGTGCGCCGGTGACGGCGGTGCTGTCAGGAGGCGGTTTCCATCCGGGCGCGCAGGCGTTCGAGCTCCTGCTGCGCCTCCACCAGCGAGGTTACATCCTTCTGCACCCCGACGAAGTAGAGCAGCTGATCCTGCTCGTCATGAACCGGCGTGATCGACAGCTCGTTCCAGAACATGGAACCATCGCTGCGATAGTTGCGGATGACCTCCCGGCAGGGCAGGCCCTCGTTCAGGGAGTCGCGGATGCGATCCAGCCCCGGTTGCTGGTTGTCACCGTTCTGCAGGAAACGGCAGTCGCGATAGAGGATATCCTCGGCACTGTAGCCCGTCAGTCGCTCGAAGCCCTGGTTGACATAGATCAGGATGTTCTCGTTGCCTTCCTTTTCGGCGACCACGATGCCGTCGCTGGACGCATTGACCACGCGTTCAAGCAACTCCGGGCTGATCATGGGGGGTGTACTCATGGCTCACGACATCCCTGTATTAAATCATTTGCTCAAGGTCGGTTTTATTCACGATCTTCTTATGCTGGAGGCGAAAATCGTCATGCCGGTGATTCTTACCAACACGCCGGCTGTCGGCAAGCCCTTCCGGCATCAGAATCATCAAAGCTTGCCGACAAAAAACGCAGCCTGATTCACAGTGCTGATGGAACCAGGAGAGAGGATATGCGCATTACCCTTCACTACTGCACCCAGTGCAACTGGCTGCTGCGCACCGGCTGGTACGCCCAGGAGCTGCTCTCGACCTTCGGCGAGGATCTCGAGCAGGTGGCCCTGGCCCCCAGCCACGGGGGGCATTTCGAAATCGTCACCGACGAGGGGGAGGTGCTCTGGGAGCGCAAGCGTGATGGCGGCTTCCCGGAGATCAAGGCGCTCAAGCGGCTGGTGCGTGACCGCCTTGATCCCGAACGCGATCTCGGTCATACCGACCGCTGATCGCTCCGGCGGATTACCACCAGCGCCGCTTGCGGAAAAAGACCAGCTGCACGAACACGATGGCCAGCACCAGCACCACGAAGACGGTGAACGCCCAGGGATTGTCGGCGCCGGGGATACCACCGACGTTGATGCCCAGCAGCCCGGTGAGAAAGCCCAGCGGCAGGAAGATGGTGGTGATGATGGCCAGCAGGTACATGCGGGCGTTGAGCTTCTCGTCCTGGTCGTTGCGCAGCTGCTCCTGCAGCACCAGCGCGCGCTCCTGCATCGCCCGGAAGTCCTCGACGTAGCGGTAGAGCTGGTTGGCAGCCTCGCGCAGCCAGAGCCGGCCGGTCTCGTCGATCAGGCCGATCTCGGCGAGCTGCGACAGGCAGTGGAACTGGGGGTCCATGAAGCGGCGCAGGGTGATCAGCGGGCGGCGGATGCGGGCGATGTCATCGCTGTCGACCGGTTCATCCTCGAGCTGCTTCTCCTCCAGATCGGCCAGCCACTCGTCGAGCTGGTGGGTGCGCTCGCCGACCCGGTCGACCAGCGCATCCGCCATGCCGGCAAACAGTTCCGACACCGTGCGCGCACCCTCGCCGGCATCGAGATACTCCCGCACGCGCAGGATCGACTGCAGCGGCCGGCGGCGCAGGGTGATCAGGCGATTCGGGGTCAGCCAGACCCGCAGCGAAATCAGGTCCTCGGGGGAGGCCCCGGGATTGAGGTTGATGCCGCGCAGGGTGGTATTGATGCCGCCCGGAAAGTGCGCCACCCGGGGGCGGGTATCTTCCTCGAGCAGGGCCTCGACGATGTTCTTGTCGAGTTCGGCGAGCTGGCTCAGATAGTGCTCGACATCGTTGTGCGTGAAGTCCAGATGCATCCAGAGCGGGGCGTCGTCGCTCGCCCAGGCGCCGGTCAGTTCGTCGTGGGTGAGCAGCTGCCCGCCCCCCTGACCGTCCAGTCGATAGGCCGCGACGAAGGAGGAGCGTTCCTCGGTCATGCAAGACTCCCGTAAGCCGAATCAATGAGGGCGATTATGCCCGTCGGGATGGTTACCAGGCCAGACGGATGATATCGCGACTGAAGTCGCTCCTACGGCAGCAGGCCGGGGAGGCTTTAATGGTTTCTGCAGTCGCGATGAGGGAGGCCACTGGCGTACCTGCAACCATCGGGATTTTGCAGGAGCGACTTCAGTCGCGATGGGATTCCCCGGGGTGTGACCATATGTTCGCGGCTGAAGCCGCTCCTACAGAGGCGTTGGCTGCCAATCTGCCCTTGCCGGGCAAGCCGCGACAGGGTTGCAGGAACGTTGGCTGCCAGACCACCCCTGCCGGAAGATCTGCAATGGTGTTGCAGCCGTGACTTCAGTCGCGATGAGGAGCCACTGGCGTATCTGCAACCATCAGGGGTTTGTAGGAGCGACTTCAGTCGCGATGGGGTTGCCCGGGATGTGACCACATGTTCGCGGCTGAAGCCGCTCCTACAGAGGCGTTGGTTACCAATCTGCCCTTGCCGGGCAAGCCGCGACAGGGTTGCAGGAACGTTGGCTGCCAGGCCACCCCCTGCCGGAAGATCTGCAATGGTTTTGCAGCCGTTTCTTCATCAGTCGCGATGAGTTGGCCTGCGCAGCTGAAATCGCCCTGAACCACGCCGCTCCGGCTTACGACCCGGCCCGTTGCGCAGTGGCGGAATCCGGCGTTTGCAGCAATCCTTGTAACACCGGCCAGACATTGTCGAGGATGATCGGCTGACCCTCGGCATTGGGGTGGATGCCATCACTCTGCATCAGCTCATCGTTCAGGGCTACCCCTTCCAGCAGGAAGGGCACCAGCGGTATCTCGTAGCGCTGGGCCAGCTCGGGATAGATGGCGCGAAAGGCTTCGGTATAGGCCTGGCCGTAGTTCGGCGGAATGCGGATGCCGAGCAGCCCGACCCGTGCCCCGGCCGCGCGGCTCTGCTCGATCATCTGTGCCAGGTTGCTCTTCATCTGCTCGAGGGAGAGCCCGCGCAGCCCGTCATTGCCGCCGAGCTCGAGCAGCACGATGTCCGGCCGGGTGCGTTCGAGGGCCTCGGGCAGCCGGGAGAGGCCGCCGGCCGTGGTGTCGCCACTGGTGCTGGCATTGACCACCTGGTGCGCGTCGCCCAGCCGTTCGCGCAGCAGACTGACCCAGCCCTCGCTGCGCTCGACACCACGGCCGCCCGGCACTGGCTGGAGCGGGTCGGACTGGGCGAGCGGCTGCATCATCTGCCCAAACAGCTTTCGGGTGGCGAACAGCAGCGGGTAGCGATTGCCCGCGCCTTCGTCACCGAGCCGAAGCTGGTCTTTGCCGACGAGCCCACCGGCAATCTTGATCGCGTCACCGGTGGCCGGATCGCCGAGCTGCTGTTCGGTCTCAACCGCGAAGCCGGTACCACCCTGGTGCTGGTGACTCATGATCTGGCGCTGGCCGGGCGCTGCGACCGCGCACTGGAGCTCGAGGCGGGCACGCTGCGGCCCCGCCGGATCGAGCCGGAAACCGCTGCGGAGCGTGGGCAATGAATACCCTGGCGATGGCATGGCGAGGGCTGCGGCGTGATCTGCGCGCCCTGCTGCTGGCGCTGACGCTGGCCGTGGCCGCTTCCACCATGATCGGCTTCTTTCTCGACCGGGTGGACCATGCCATGAGCCGTCAGGCCGGGCAGCTGCTGGGGGGCGATCTGGTGCTGGTCAAGGGCAGCGCCTTCGAGCCCGGCATCAGCGAGACGCTCGAAGAGGCCGGCATGCGCGTCACCACCCAGCTCACCACGGCCTCCATGGCGAGCCACGGCGACCGCTTTCAGCTCGCCAGCCTCAAGGCGGTCAATCCCGGCTACCCGCTCTACGGCGCCGTTCGGATCGATCGCGGGCAGGGCGGCACGGCGGCCGAGGGCCTGCCGGAGCAGGGCAGTGTCTGGATCGAGCAGCGCCTCGGCCAGGCGCTCGATGTCTCGCTGGGGGATCGGATCACGCTGGGGGATCGGCGCTTTACCGTATCGGCCTGGGTGGTGCAGGAGCCGGATCAGGATGTGGGGCTGGCCAACTTCAATCCGCGGGTGATGCTCAGCGGCCACGAGCTGGCCGCCACCCATCTGATCCAGCCCGGCTCGCGCGCGACCTACCGGATGCTGGCGAGGGGCACGCCTGCCCAGCTGGCGGCGCTGGATGACCAGCTCGAGCAGTGGCGTGATCGCGGCATCCGGGTGATGGATGTGCGCGAGGACCGCCCGCGCATCGGCCGGGCGCTGGAGCGCTCGCAGAAATATCTCAGCCTGGCCGGGCTGGCGGCGGTCCTGCTGGCCGGGGTGGCGGTCGCGATGGCGACCCGGCGCTACGTCGATCGGCATCTGGACACCGCCGCGCTGATGCGCTGCTTCGGTGCCCGGCAGCGCCAGCTGGCGCGTTTGTTTGCCACCCAGCTGGCCCTGCTGGCGCTGCTGGCCGCCCTCGGCGGGGCCGTGCTGGGGCTGATCGGCCAGTGGGCGCTGCTGGCGCTGCTGACCCGGCTGCTGCCGCTGGAGCTGCCGCCGCCCGGGCCGGTGCCGCTGCTGCTGGGGGTACTCACGGCGCTGGCGGTGCTGATCGGCTTTGCCGGCCCGACGCTGCTGCGGCTGCGCCAGGTGAGCGCGCTCAAGGTGCTGCGGCGCGAGCTCGATCCGCTGCCTGCGGCCGGCTGGCTGCTCGTGGCCGTGGCGAGTCTGGTATTCGGCGCGCTGCTGTGGCTCTACAGTGGCGATCTGCGGCTCTCGCTGGGGCTGCTGCTGGGCGGCCTGGTGGCGCTGGCGGTGCTGTGGTGGGTCGCCCGGGCGCTGCTCACCGCACTGCTGGCGCTGACCCCGCACCTGCCGGTGAACGTGCGTCTCGGCGGGCGGCAGCTGGCCCGGCGGCGCAGTTCGAGCCTGGGGCAGATCCTTGCCTTCGCGGTCACCTTCGCGCTGATGGCGCTGATTACCCTGGTGCGCAGCGATCTGATTACCCAGTGGCAGGATCAGCTGCCGGCGGATGCTCCCAACCAGTTTGCGATCAACATTCAGCCGAGCCAGCGCGACGGGTTCGTCACTGCCATTGACCGGCTGACCGATCAGCGCTCGCAGGCCTATCCCATCGTGCGGGGCCGGCTGGTGACGATCAACGGCGAGACCGCGCGTGACGCGGTGCCCGAAAAGGAGCGCAACGACGGCAAGCTGCAGCGCGAGACCAACCTCACCTGGAGCGCCGAGCCGCCGGCGGACAACCCGATCGTCAGCGGCGAATGGTTCGGGGATGGAGCCGGCGAGCGCACGCCGCCGCCGATCTCGGTCGAACGCGGTTTTGCCGAGGATCTCGGGCTCGCGCTGGATGATCGCCTGACCTTCGATGTCGCCGGCCGGGAGGTGACCGGCCGCATTGCCAGCCTGCGCGAGGTGAACTGGGAGTCGTTCAGGCCCAACTTCTTCGTGATCTTCCCGCCCGGGGCGCTGGAGGGGTTCAGCCACACCTACATCACCTCCTTCTATCTGGATGACCGCGCCCAGCAGCAGCTCGGCTCGGTGATCCAGCGCTTCCCGTCGGTCTCGCTTTTGGATATCGACGCCATTCTCGGTCAGGTGCGCAGCCTACTCGGCCAGGTGGCGCAGGCGATCGAGCTGATTCTGGGGCTGGTGCTGCTGGCGGGCATTGCCGTCTTGTATGCCGCGCTGACGGCCAGCCGGCCGGCCCGGGCGCACGAGGGGGCGCTGCTGCGGGTGTTCGGCGCCGGCAACCGCCAGCTGGCACGCACCCAGGCCAGCGAGTTCGTGCTGCTGGGGCTGGCCAGCGGCCTGCTGGGGGCCGCGCTGACCGAGGGGCTTGCCGCCGTGCTCTACGCCGGCTGGCTCGATCTTGCGCCGCGCTGGCACCTCTGGCTGTGGCTGGTGCTGCCGCCCGGCGGCGCGCTGCTGATCGGGAGCATCGGCTATCTGCTCTCGCGACCGCTGCGCCGTCAGGCGCCGATGGCCAGCCTGCAGCTGCTGGGCGAGGCCTGAAGCCCCGGCGCCCGAGCGGCATGATCGGCTCGGCGGGGCGATCGGGTTCGAATTCGGCGCCTGATTGAGCCATCATGGGGGATTGGTGTTTAAGACTGGGTTCAGTTATTCAGTCAGGAAAGGACGTCCACTCTCCGACGAGCAAACCGATGAGACGAACGATACAGACCGTGATGGTGCTGCTGCTGGCAGCGCTGATGCCTTCCATGGCGCTGGCGGCCAGCGCCGGACCGATGGATCTGACCGCCCGCTGGGAAGGGATACTGGCCCTGGTGCTGTTCGTGATCGCCTATATACTGGTGGCGACCGAGGAGTTCACCGACCTGAGCAAGTCCAAGCCGATCGTGTTCACGGCGGGGCTCATCTGGGCGCTGGTGGCGCTTACCTATACCCTGCACGGCGGTGAGCAGGCGGCCGTGGAGGAGGCGCTGGTCGATGGTCTGGCAGAGTTCACCGAGCTCTTCCTGTTCCTGCTGGTGGCGATGACCTACGTCAATACCATGACCGACCGTCACGTCTTTCAGGCCCTGCGCAACTGGCTGACCAGCCGCGAATACAGCTATCGCAAGCTGTTCTGGATCACCGGCGCACTGGCGTTCTTTCTCTCGCCGTTTCTCGACAACCTCACCACCGCGCTGGTGCTCTCGGCCGTGGTGCTGGCAGTGGGGCGTGACAGCCCGCGCTTCGTGGCGATCTCCTGCGTCAACATCGTGGTGGCGGCCAACGCCGGCGGGGCCTTCAGCCCGTTCGGCGATATCACCACGCTGATGGTATGGCAGGCCGGTCAGCTCGGCTTCGCCCGCTTCTTCGAGCTCTTCCCGGCGGCGCTGGTCGACGTGATCGTGCCGGCGCTGTGCATGCACTTCTTCCTGCCTGCCGGCAAGCCCGAGGCGACCGGCGAGTCGATGGCGATGCGCCGCGGCGCGCTGGGGGTGATCGCGCTGTTCATCGCCACCGTGATCACCGCCGTGCTGGTCCACCAGGTGCTGCACCTGCCGCCCTTCCTCGGCATGATGCTGGGACTCGGCTATCTCAAGTTCTACATGTACTACCTGATGAAGACCAACGAGCGCTGGGAGTCGCAGGTCGAGCAGTGGAAGCAGACCGATGAACATACCCCGGTCAAGATCGAGGAGCGCGCCGGGCGCATCGAGGATCGCGAGCGCTTCAACATCTTCGGCCACATTGCCGATGCCGAGTGGGATACGCTGCTGTTCTTCTACGGCGTGATCCTGTGTGTCAGCGGGCTCGGCTTCATCGGCTATCTGAGCGTGACCTCGAACTTCCTCTACGGCATGCTCGGTCCGACCATTGCCAACTCGCTGATCGGCGCGCTCTCCGCCATCGTGGACAACATCCCGATCATGGCCGCCGTGCTGCACATGGAGCCCGACATGGACAAGGCGCAGTGGTTGCTGATCACCCTGACCGCCGGGGTAGGGGGCAGTCTGCTCTCGGTCGGCTCGGCCGCCGGCGTGGCGCTGATGGGACAGGCCAAGGGCAAGTACACCTTCGTCTCGCACCTCAAGTGGACCCCCGCCATCGCGCTGGGCTATGTGCTCGCGATCATGACCCACCTGTTGATCACCGGCGAACTCGGCAGCCTGTTCAGCGTAGGGGGGTGAGTTTGGCAGCCGTGCTGGCTGCCACACGCCACAACGGTGCAGAAACCGAATGGTTTTGCAGGAGCGACTTCAGTCGCGATGGCCTGAAGCCGCCCTGCAGCCCCGCTGGCTGCCACACTCCACAGCGGTGTAGAAACCGAATGGTTCTGCAGGAGCGACTTCAGTCGCGATGCCTGAAGCCGCCCCTGCAGCCACGCTGGCTGCCACACTCCACAGCGGTGCAGCAAACCGGATGGTTCTGTAGGAGCGACTTCAGTCGCGATGCAGACCGAAACGCCACTCTCCACGCCTTCGATCACTGCCTTCTTCACCCTGAAACGCCTGCCATTCTTTCCCGCACTGTGCCGAACTGACTCGCAGCCGCCCCGATATCCGGATCGGCACACACTGATATGTCAGTTTGATGACAATAAAGGGAAGCTTATGTGAATCAATGGCTCCCCATGAATCTGCAGGGAGTATTCGTCTATACAACCAAGAACCAAAAGGGGCCGTCATGACTTCCGGGGAAAGCGTGCGTGCGTTTCTCTATCTACTGCTGCTGACGGATGCAGGCTTTATCGCGCTGCATGTCTTTTATACGGCAGGGTTCTTTCCCGACTCGCTGTTCTCGGTCAGTAACCCCGGCGAGCGCAAGGCGCTGTTCTCGATGCTGGCGATTGACCGTGATCGTAGTTACGCGGAGCTGTTCGGCTATATCCAGATGGCCTGGACCGTCCTGCTGCTGGGCTGGCTGGCACTGAAACACTCCTGGAAACTGTACGCAGGATGGGTGCTGCTGTTTGCCTACTTCCTGCTCGATGACTCGATGAGCCTGCATGAGCATCTCGGCAACACGCTGGTACAGTCGCTGGCCCTGTCTGAAACTGCCGGGCTGCGTGCCCAGGACCTGGGCGAGATACTCTCCGTGCTGCTGATCGCCGGTGTCATATTCCCGCTGATCGGGCTGGGCTACTGGCTCGAGGATCGAAGCAACCGGGGAGGCGTGCATCGCCTGATGATGGCGGTAGTGGTGCTGGTCGCGTGCGGGGTAGGGGTGGACATGCTGCATGAAGCCCTGCCGGGCGATCTGATCTGGGTGCTGCTCGAGGATGGCGGTGAGCTGGTAGCGATGAGCCTGGCGCTCTATGTCGCGCTTTCCCTGCGCTTTGCGCTGGAACGCAACGCGGCGCCCGCCGGCGAACATATCGGCGCAGCGGGGCAGATGATCGGTCAGCGTGTGACTGCCTGAGCCTTACGGTATCGGCGGACCTGCCGAACGCCGAGGTGGTTTTTGCAGGAGCGACTCAGTCGCGATGCCTGAGGTTGCCCCTGCAGCCATGCTGGCTGCCACACTCCACAGCGCTGCAGAAACCGAATGGTTTCGTAGGAGCGACTTCAGTCGCGATGGCGCTGCTGAGGTATGAATGTTTCTTCGCGGCTGAAGCCGCTCCTACAGTGGCGCTGGCTGCCACACCCCACAGCGGTGCAGAAACCGAATGGTTTTTTGTAGGAGCGACTTCAGTCGCGATGGTCTGAAGCCGCCCTGCAGCCACGCTGGCTGCCACACTTCACAGCGGTGCAGCAAACCGGATGGTTTTTGTAGGAGCGACTTCAGTCGCGATGGTCTGAGGCCGCCCTTCAGCCATGCTGGCCACACCCCACAGCGGTGCAGAAACCGAATGGTTTTGTAGGAGCGACTTCAGTCGCGATGGACGCCCGCCCCCCTTGAGCGCTTTTGAATAACCCGATGACGCATGCGCATGTGAAACCCCGCAGGGCCTTGTGTATGATGGCGCTCAATTCCGCCGCGCGAGCCAATTCGCGCAATACCGTGCCGACTCTCCCCCTGTTGCCGAGGTTAGCCCATGTTCACCCGTGACATGACCATTGCCGGTTTCGATGACACGCTCTGGCAGGCCATCGAGGAAGAAAACGCCCGCCAGGAGGCTCACATCGAGCTGATCGCCTCCGAGAACTACACCAGCCCGCGTGTCATTCAGGCGCAGGGCTCGCAGCTGACCAACAAGTACGCCGAGGGCTACCCGGACAAGCGCTACTACGGCGGCTGCCAGTACGTCGACAAGGTCGAGAAGCTGGCGATCGATCGCGCCTGTGAACTGTTCGGCTGCGACTATGCCAACGTGCAGCCGCACTCCGGCTCGCAGGCCAACAGCTCGGTCTTCCAGGCGCTGGTCTCCCCCGGTGACACCATTCTCGGCATGAGCCTCGATGCCGGCGGCCATCTGACCCACGGTGCCAAACCCAGCTTCTCCGGGAAGCACTACAATGCCGTGCAGTACGGCCTCAACGATGCCGGGCTGATCGACTATGACGAAGTGGCCCAACTGGCGCGCGAACATCAGCCGAAGATGATCATTGCCGGCTTCTCGGCCTATTCACAGATCATCGACTGGGCACGCTTTCGCAGCATTGCTGATGAGGTGGGCGCCTGGTTCGTGGTGGACATGGCCCACATCGCCGGGTTGATTGCCGCCGGGGTCTACCCCAGCCCGCTTCAGCACGCGCATGTGGTGACCACCACCACCCACAAGACACTGCGCGGCCCGCGCGGCGGCCTGATCCTCTCCAATCACGGCGATGAGAGCCTCTACAAGAAGCTCAACTCGGCGGTGTTCCCGGGGCAGCAGGGCGGCCCGCTGATGCACGTGATTGCCGGCAAGGCCGTCTGCTTCAAGGAGGCGCTGGCCCCCGCCTTCCGCGAGTATCAGCAGCAGGTGGTCGACAACGCCAAGGCCATGGCAGGCGTGTTCATCGAACGCGGCTACGACGTTGTCTCCGGCGGCACCGAGGATCACCTCTTTCTGCTTTCGCTGGTCAAGCAGGGCCTGACCGGCAAGGACGCCGATGCCGCACTGGGCCGGGCGCACATCACCGTCAACAAGAACGCGGTACCGGGCGACCCGCAGAGCCCGTTCGTGACCTCCGGGCTGCGCATCGGCACGCCGGCCGTGACCACGCGCGGTTTCAGCGAAGCCGAGTGCCGGGATCTTGCCGGCTGGATCTGCGACATCCTCGATGCCATGCAGCAGGGCGACAGCAGCGCGGCCGAGCGGCAGGTACAGGAGCAGGTCGAGGCGATCTGCAAGCGGCTGCCGGTCTATTCCTGAGCGCGCCGCCGCACGCCAGCCTCAGGGAGCGTTCGGCCGCGAACGCGCCTTCATGAAAGCCGCACCCCGTGCGGCTTTTTCAGTTCGAGGGCGTGGGGCGGGGTAGAGGGGCGAGCAGCACAAGGCTCATCAGGGTGCGGCTCGAAATCGGGCAGGTTGTAACGAATGTAGGCAGTGTTCAGCAGTGAGAGGGCTCGGCGGGCACGAAAGCACTTTCGTTCGAATAACCGGCTGGTAAAAACTGCCTTCGGCAGGTGTCTCATGCAATCCTCATGATACAGTATGACGAACCAATCAGCCTCAGGCCCAGGCCGGTAAACACCCAATGAGCAACGACCCATCATTGCCGCCCAGAATGGCTCACCTTGTCAGCCTGAAAAACCTCGGGGGTGTTGAGCGCTATTTTCTTCGGTTTGTCTCCGAATACAAACGCGCCATGTCGCTGGATGTATTGCTGCAGACCGAGCAGGTACACCCGTTTCTGCGCGAGGCGCTCACCTCAAAGGGGCATCCCATCCACAGCATAAAAGGGCCTTCATCCTTCAAGCTGCCCGAGCTGTTCGGGGTACGGGCGCGATATCAGAAGAAGCTGATCGAGCGCGTGGACCCGCAGGCCATTCTTGTCTGGAACAAGCTGGCCGGCAACCCGCTTGCGATGCTGGATGATCACCCGGTCTTTCATTACGAGCACGGCACCGCCTGGACGGCGACCCGAACACGCGAGGTGGATGACTATCTGCAGCTCCTCTCCGGGGTTGTGGCGGTCTCCCACGCGGCCTATCGGATGCTTCAGCTGCGCTGCGGGCTGGCGGAGAGCGTGCCGGCCCTGACCCTTCACAATGCCATTGAAGTGCCAGAGTGCCATGCCGAGCACCCTGAAGGCCGCTTTCGCCTGGGGTTTGCCGGGCGGCTGAAAGGGCTGAAGGCACCGATGGTCGCGCTTGAAACCTTTCGGGCCGTACACAATGAGCTGCCCGAGGCCGAGCTGTGGATTGCAGGGGAGGGGCCGCTTGAGCCCGTGCTGCGCGACTGGGTCAATCGGTGGCAGCTGCAGGACAACGTGCGGTTCTGCGGGCTGGTCAATGACATGTCGGCGTTTTACACCGGGCTCGACGCTTTCATCTGCCCCTCGTGGCGCGAACCCTTCGGGCTGGTGGCCCAGGAAGCAATCGCCTATGGCGTACCGGCCATCGTCAGCAATGTGGATGGCCTGCCCGAAGCGTTACAGGATGCCGGGAATGGCGCCATCCTCGAACCGACCCGCCCGAGAAGCGCGCTCGCCAGATACGGTGAGCTCTGCGTACAGGGGCCGGATGAAGTGTTCTCACCCAGCGACAATGACCTTGTGACTGCGCGGGTGCTTGATCCCGAAGAGGCTGCCCGAAAGCTGATCGAATGGGCCCACGACCCCGAGCAGCGCCGCAGGATCGGTCGGCACGCCAGAGAGCAGCTCGAACGGGAGCAGAACCTCACGCGCTATGGCGATCAGCTGATGGATTTTATAAAGTCTGCCTCAGCTATAGGATCGGATTTGGGCAAGTTGTAAGCGGTGGGCGGTTTGTTCCTGAACACGCTTGATAAGCTATTCCTACCGGCATAGCTTTTTTGTAGAGTGGTGAAATAAAGCTATCGATAGATAGTTATTGATGGTTTTGGTAAATATTTATAGGCGGAAATGTATCGCTATTCATTAATAGTTCTTACCAGAGGGCTACCACTGTCGTATTGGTCAACAGTAACAGTAGCCCGTTAGCACAGCATTTGCGTAGAATTGCATGCCTGCCAACGGTCGCCTTTACACTGTGCTCGGCATAATGAAATGGCGCCTAATAGATTGCTCAGGGTTCTGGAAATTGCCCGGTTTTAATTCCCGGGCGGTAGCATACTTGTGTGATAATGTTAAAAATGAAAAATTCAGCCCCCACGAAATAGTAGAGCTGCTGGAAAGCAGGAGCATGCCTGGGCATAAGTACCTGCTGTAAGTGATAGTCTATTTTTATCCCTTTTTCTTATTAGGGAACATCTGTAATATGTGGCTTTCACGCTTGTAAATGTTGTGCCTAAAAGATTGATAATAAGGGCAAAATCGAAAAGTGAATTTAATAATATGGAGATGACTTCAATGAACGTAAGGATGGTCAAAATTAACAGGAACGATTGATATGCCAAATGCAAGATCAATTTGCATAAAAAATCGGGAGGTATATGCAAAGGAGAAATACAAGAAAAGGGGCAGCTGGAAAAGAGCTGGGGTAAAATATTTAATTATGGAATAATTATTTTGGTATTGAAGTGTTGTAAGAACACAAGGCAAAGTAGAGCTGATGTTTGAAAACAATAAATTAATTATTGGTGATAATGTCCATTTAAAGAATGTCAAAATAAACTTCAAGGGTAGCGACTGCCAGCTTATGATTGGTGATAACGTAAGGTTATCTGGTCATGTATTAATAACTGGTAAGGGAAAAAAGTTGTTACAGGAGAAAATACAACTACTGCTGGTATCTATATCTTGGCTAGAGAAAAAGATGTAACCATTGGCAGTGATTGTATGTTTTCCAGAGAAATTGAAATAAGATCAACTGATGTAAACAAAATTTACGAATGGGATAATGATAATCGTTTAAACCTTCCTGCCGATGTGGTTATTGGAGACAAGGTTTGGATTGGCGCAAGAGTTTTTGTTTCCGAAGGGGTATTTATCCCAGCCGAATGCGTTATAGGAGCTTGTTCTTTTGTAAATAAAAGCTTCACGGAAAAACTGTATCATCGCCGGAAACCCTGCCAATTTTGTTAAACAAGATATTAGATGGGAGCGTTGAAGTGACTATCGACACCCGGTATGGTTTTATCGCCAGATATGCTTTGCAAGCCCAGGCTCGTGCTATCAATCAGTTGGCTGAAAGAGTTGATGAGAATTTTGAAAAAGCTGTCGATATGATTCTGACATGCAAGGGTAGAGTCATTGTGTCAGGCATGGGCAAATCCGGTATTATCGGCAAAAAAATGGCCGCCACTTTTGCTTCAACAGGCACACCCAGTTTTTTCATGCACCCGGCCGAGGCTTTTCATGGTGATTTGGGCATTATTACCGGGTTTGATGTCGTCATTTTGCTTTCCTATAGCGGTGAAACCGAAGAAGTGATAAGACTGATTCCCAGTCTGCAATCCTTTGGCAATCAGATTATTACGATAGCAGGCAATGAGCATTCCACTCTGGCCAAAAATTCGGATGTTTTTCTGAACGTTGAAGTTGAAAGGGAGGTTTGTCCCAACAATCTTGCGCCAACTACCTCAACACTAGCCACCATGGCCATGGGGGATGCGCTGGCAGTGGCCCTCATACAGGCGAAAGGCTTTCAACCGATGGATTTTGCTCGCTTTCATCCCGGTGGTAGTTTGGGCAGAAAATTGCTGACCCGAGTGAAAGATGTGATGCATAAAGAAGTGCCAACAGTAGATGTGACCGCTTCTTTACGTGAGTGCCTAATGGCTATGACCATTGGTCGTATCGGACTTGTCGTTGTAATGCAGGAGAATGAATTGCAGGGCATCATCACCGACGGTGATATCAGGCGTGGCCTTATGAATGAAGAGGGGCTGGTTACGAAATGCGCCAAAGACCTGATGAGTACTACACCCTATTGCATCGATGAAACAAGACTGGTTGCAGATGCCGAGGAAATCATGCGTGAAAGGAAGATAAAAGCGCTACTTGTAAAAGATAAGATTGATAATTTAGCAGGAGTCGTGGAAATTTTTAATTAGGATAAGTATTGATATGCTTAAGAAAAAATTGCTTCGTTTTTCCAAGGAGTTGAAATTTGTTTTTGAGGCAAGAAAAAAAAAGGTGTGGGCCGTCAATGTGGCTGCATGGAAAAGGCCCCACTTTGAAAAATTTATTGAAGAAGCCCACGTGGCATATGTGCCTCTTTCCGTTAGCGAGCAAGCTTTACATCGGCTCGCCAAGTGGTCAAAAGTCAAAAAAATATATATCTGGGGAAAGCTTGAGACACAGGTGTTTAAAGACTTTTTAGCGGCAGAGCCTGGTATTAAAGTAGTTCGAGTCGAAGACGGGTTCATTCGCTCTGTCGGGCTGGGTGCCCAACACGTGCCTCCGTACTCGCTTTGTTTCGATAAGACAGGGATCTATTTTGATGCCACACAGCCTTCAGACTTGGAAAACCTGTTAAATAATTACGACTTTGACAGCGATCCCGAATTATTGAAGCGTGCAGAAAAATGTATTCAAACAATCGTTGAAAATGACATAACAAAATACAATGAGGCCATTACGAACTTGGCTGCAACCCTGTACGGGCCAAAGCTTGGCAAGCGAGTGCTGGTCATTGGCCAGGTCGAAGATGATCAGTCCATTCAGTTTGGTTGTGACAGGCCTTTTACCAATAATGATCTTGTGCGGCTAGCTTCTAAAGAAAATCCTGAGGCACAGATTATATATAAAATACATCCGGACGTGTTGGTAGGGAAGCGAGAAGGACTTTCAAATCCAGATGATGTAATGGGAATATGTAATATTATATCTGAAAGAATGTCTCTCAATGATGCATTAACTGGGGTAGATCGGGTTTATACTATTAGCTCTTTAGCAGGTTTTGAAAGCTTGCTAAGAGGAGTGGCGGTGACAACTGTAGGCTGTCCCTTCTATGCTGGATGGGGAATTACAAATGATAAGCAAAAAAGCCCTAGGAGAAATAGGAATTTAACTATAATAAATGTGTTCTCAGCCTCATATATACTGTACCCGAGATACATGAGGGAAGGGCAAAAAGTTAGGATCGAAGAAATTGTTAATGAAGTCAAATTAAAGAGCACATCATAATGCCGGAAGTTAATATTAAGAAAGCAGTTTTTATCACTAATCTATCCGTAGATATGGGGATTCCTTCATTTAGAGCGGGAGCTTATGAAAAGTTTTTAATGCCTTTGTCAGAAAATATCAAAAAAGCTTACGGTGTTGAGTGTAAAGATAGTGCTTTTATTATTAGTGAACATGCTTTTAAAGCATTGGGTAAAGAAGCCAAAGAGAGATTGGTAAAATTCAACAGAGTAGAATTGGTTGATATCCATGAAGAAGGCAATTCTTTTTTAAAAAGCGATTATTTTTTAGTGGGAGATTATAATAAAAAAGACGTATATTTCGACCAAGCTAAAAATCTTATTTTGAATATGCTTGGTGATTGGTGTCCAGACATCATATTCAGTTGGGAATACCCTGTAAATTTCTTAAGAAAAATTTATCCTGAAGCTTTAGTCGTTGATTTAATGCCGGGGCCTTTTATGCGCCCGCCTTTTCCAAGGACTTTGTCAGTAGATATTAATGGCCTGTATAAAGATTCTTCTTTTAATAAAAATGCTTGCTTTCCAAGTGATTGCTTAGTAAGGGAAGAAAAGTTATCAGAGTTTTACGAGTTAAGGAGTTGGTATAAAAATTATTTCGAGAGCAGGAATGTAAAAGAGATCATACTTTCACAACTTACAGGAGCAGAGAATTTTGAAGAATTTTGGCTAGTACCTCTTCAAATATCTAGCTACTTTGGGTTTTATGAAAATTGTAGTTATAAAAACCAATTTGAATTTCTTGTAGATGTATTAAGCAATGCCCCTGACCATGTTGGTGTAATAGTTACTCAATACGTTAGCGGATTTGTTTCAGAAAGAGCGGTTAATGACAAAAATATAGATTTCTTGAGAGAAAGATTTCCAAATTTCTTATACAGTTCTGCTTTTGAAAAGCTCGATAATATATCGCAGTATATTGCGCCGTGGGCTGATGCTACCGTAAGCATATCCAGTACAATTGGTTTGCAAGCAAAGTTTTTTGGGAAAGCGTTAATATCACCCTCCCGATCTCATCTTTCAAGTCTAGGGAGCGATAACTTCCTATCGAGAAATGAGATTTCCGACCGCGAATTCGCATCTTCTTTTTTCTATAATTTCGTATTAGAAGATCACTTCCTTAATAATAGTTACTTTTTGAAAGAGTATATTGATGGCCTTTTTCGAGGAAGGAAAGGTTCTACCTTTTTTGAGATCAATAGCATTTTATTTCCTTATATAGAGCTTTCTTCTTTTAATGCTTCAGATAAAAAATTAAAAGCGTTAGATAGCTCTAAGTACAATCTTGAGCTGGAAAATTTCAAAAAAATCGAAGAGATATTCTCAGATAAAGAGGCAATTTCTTTTGATGTTTTTGATACGCTGGTAAGACGTACAGTCTTTCGGCCAGAAGATGTATTCTTCTTGATGCAAAAACATATAAAAGAGAATACAGAAAGATTTGGATTTTTACCTAGACAAGTAATCGAAAGATTCGCCGTCCTTCGACATGGATTTGAAAGACAGCTCAGGGAAAAGCAAGATATTGCTCTCACCCAAAATCCTGATTTGCCAGAAGAGATAAGGATAGAAGATGTATACAAGCTTTTTTTAAATGAGTTAGGGCTTGAATCAAGTTATTCTGAGACTTTGGTACAGTTAGAGCAAGATATCGAGCTCCAGACTTTAAAGCCACGAAAAATCGGCAATGCTTTGTTCAAGAAAGCTTGCGAAAAAAATAAAAAGATAATTATTACCTCTGATTTTATACACTCGTATGAGTTTGTTAAAAAAGTTTTAATTACAAACGGCTATCGTTTTGATGAGCTCTATGTATCTTCAAGAGAAGGACATAAAAAACATTCCGGATCTCTTTTTGAAAAAATTATAGAAAACGCAGGTATTGCAAAGGGCAGTATTGTCCATGTAGGTGATAACCTAGTAGGTGATTATGAAAAAGCTAATCAATCTGGTTTGCAAGCCATTAATTTACCCTCGTCTAGAGAAAGGTTTTATAAAGAAATAAAAAAACGTCCATTTGATAAAAAGGTCATTGATAACAGTTTTGTGCTGAGAACAAGTGCAGGGCTTTACTGTGAAAGATTTTTTAGTCCTGATTTTATGTATAAAGATAAAGAATATAAGTTTGCTACTGACGAGTTAATGAATTCTCCATATAAATTTGGGTATTTAGCGCTTGGACCTGTTGTGCTGGAGTTTTCTAAATGGATTTTAAATAAATCAAAAGAAATGGGAGTAAAGCAGGTACTGTTTTTTTCTCGGGATTGCTATATGGCATATAAAGTAGCATCTTTATTAGTTGAGCAAAAAAATGAGTACCAAGATATTGATTTGAAGTATGTTCGTGTTTCTCGTCAAGCTTTAACAGCTTTGAATATCGATAATCCGATCGATTGTTTTGATATAAGAATTGATGATTATTCTAGGGCTAATTCATTAGCATCGCTGCTGACAAATAGATTCAAAATCGACCTAGAAGAAATTGAAGGTTTTTTGTTAGAGAAGTGGAATATAAAAGACACAAGTGTTTTAGTAAAAGATGTTAATTATGCTGCTATCTACGGCTTAGTATACGACTATCTTGTTAAGAATTGGAATTCTTGGGATAATGGGAATTCCAAGAATAAAGAATCGCTCAAAAAATATTTGGAAAGTCTTGATATTGATGCAAGTTTAAATACTTCTGCAGTAGACTTTGGATACAAAGGTTCAACTCATAAAGCGTTAAGATTTTTCTTTGAGGAAAAATTTATACCTTTGTTTTTCATGTCTTATATCAATGAGAATGCGGACGATCCGATAGAGAATGCACATTGCTTTCTTTTTAAAAATTTAAATTCGAAACAAAAAGAATTTAGCTTCTTGCTTTCACACAACTTGTTCGTTGAAACCTTGTTTAATGAACCGGTTGGTAGTTTGATTAGTTATGACCCAAGCGGGCTGAGTTTGGAAAGTGGAATAACTTTAAGTCATGAGAATGGCATAAAACAAGTGCACGAAGGCGCTACTATGTTTGCGGATGATTGGATAAGCGATATTGAACCTTTATACCCAAACCCAAGTTTTGAGATAAACTCTTCAATCTATTTTCTAGAGAAAGTTTTGTGCTCGCCGAGTTTGGCTGAAGCAAAAAATTTCATAGGTCTTAAGTTCGATAATACTTATGCCGGTGCTGACTCAAAATACATCGTAACTAATAATGGTGTTAATGATCTCTGGAAAGAAGGTAAAGAAGTAATTCAAAGGAGCAAAAATAAAAAGCAGGGGGGAAGCATAAACGATAGCGTTAAAAAACCGAATCAAAGTTGGCGCATATTAAATAATCATCTAAATATAAATGGCGTTAATTTTCCAAAAAGAGTATACGTTGCAAGGGCTTTGCACAGTTCCAGTTCCTTACAAGCATTTTCACAAATAGCCTTTCCCGGGAGGGATGTAAATATTTCAAGAGTAGACAATTCAAATATAAATAAGTTTGGGAAGTATTATGCTTTTTATGAGTTAGCAAAAAGAAATGGTGGTATCATGAGAAGCGAATTAAACATACTTGATAAGTTTTCTTTGTTTTTTAAGCGTTTTTCTCTTAAACTGAAATAAACAAAGATTTAACTATCCCCTAAAAGGTGTTTTATGCTGATAAAAGCGATTCTGGTTAATGATACTCGAGCAGAGATGCATGTTGGCTGCATTTCTGTCATTAACAATATCACAGACTTGCTTGCCTCTTGGGGGATAGAAATAATTTATTATCACCCGGTAACCAAAAGATGGGATGAGTCAGATGATTTTTTATCTGCTTTTAATGAAGCGGATGTGGTAATATTAAACGCTGAAGGCTCAATACACAGTTCTAATGGTAGGGCGATAGTGTTATCTGAGCTAGGTTCTTTTTGCAAAGAGAATAACAAAAAATCTGTGATTTTGAATGGAACTTATTACAATAATAATGATCTTGTATATAAAAATATATCATGTTTTGATTTAGTGTATTCAAGAGATATGTACTCTTTGAATAATTTAACAAAAAAAGGTGTTGATGCCAAGTTTTCACCGGACATGACCTTTTATAAAAATTTGGGTGCAATCGGTAAGGAGAGAAACCAAACAAGTTTTTTTACAACAGATTCTGTTTTTTCCGATATTAGTAGTAAATTGGAAAATTTTTGTTCTGATAAAAACGTTAATTGGTTTCCTATGACAAATTCAGGCTTAAGTTTAGAATCTTATATTTCTACTCTTGCTGACGCAAGTGTAGTTATAACAGGAAGGTTTCATGCTGTTTGTTTTTGTCTTAATATAGGTGTACCGTTTGCCTTTTTAGAATCTAATACGCCAAAAATATCTTTTTTGATGAAGGATGTCTTTGGCGATAAATATCTCAAAAAAAGAGTCTTGAATGAGGTGGATGTTATAGGGATAGCTATTGATGCGCTGCCAGCTTTTGATAAGCATGAGAATGAGTGCATTATCAGCTATAAGAAAAGAGCCTTTTTCCAATTTAGAGAATTGGGGAAAAATATACATGATTTATCTGTGAGTTGATATGATTTTAAACAAAGCTGTTTCAGTTGATAATTGGGAAAAATTTGTTCTATTTGGCGGTGTGAACGTCATAGAGAATCGCGATTTTGTCATGTCTGCTTGTGAGGAATACTGCGAAGTAACGCAGAGGCTCAATATCCCTTATATTTTTAAGGCATCTTTTGACAAGGCCAATCGTTCTTCAGTGCATTCCTTTCGTGGGCCAGGTTTGGAAGAAGGATTGCGTATACTACAAGAGGTCAAAGAGCAGTTTGATGTGCCGGTCATTTCCGATGTTCATGAGATCGCGCAGGTCAAACCCGCAGCAGAAGTGCTGGATGTACTGCAGCTACCTGCCTTTCTCGCCCGCCAAACTGATCTGGTTATGGCTCTAGCCGCCACTGGCAAACCGATCAATGTTAAAAAACCGCAGTTTGTCAGCCCAGGGCAAATGAAAAACGTTATCGATAAGTTTCGGGAGGGTGGCAACGATCAGGTGATTATCTGCGAGCGCGGTGCTAATTTCGGCTATGACAATCTTGTCGTGGATATGCTGGGCTTTGATGTCATGAAAGAAGCGACCAACAATACGCCCATCATTTTTGATGTTACGCACTCACTGCAGTGTCGAGATCCGTTTGGCGCTGCTTCCGGCGGTCGCCGTAAGCAGGTCCTGTCACTGGCAAAAGCGGGTATGGCTACCGGGCTGGCTGGGCTTTTCCTGGAAGCACACCCTGATCCAGACAACGCCATGTGTGATGGCCCGAGTGCACTGCCGCTTTCAAAGCTGGAACCTTTCCTGGCGCAGATCAAGGCGCTGGATGATCTGGTAAAATCCTTCCCGGAAGTTGATACCTCAGCCTAATAGAGCATGTGTCAATGAGTGCAGATGTCAAGATCGTCATCCCGGCGCGTTTTGGATCCAGCCGTTTACCGGGCAAGCCCCTGCTGGATATTGCAGGTAAGCCTATGATCCAGCATGTCTATGAGCGCGCCTTGAGCATACGAGGAGCATCCGGGGTGGTTGTGGCAACGGACGATGAGCGGGTCATGGCGGCCGTCGAAGCTTTCGGTGGCAAGGCTGCCATGACCTCATCTGATCATGAGTCCGGCACGGATCGAATCGTTGAGGTATCACGCCACTGGCCGGCCGATATCTTCGTCAACGTGCAAGGGGATGAACCCTTGTTTCATATCGAGGATGTGTCAAGGCTCATTGACGCCATTGTGGCTGATGAAAGTATTGATGTGGCCACGCTGTATCACGCCATTGATGCCACCGAGGCTGGTAACCCCAATTCGGTCAAGGTTGCCACCAATGCTCTGGGGGACGCGCTGTATTTCAGCCGTTCCCCCATTCCGTATGATCGTGATGGAGAAAATATCGCGACATATAAAAAGCACATTGGCATCTACGCTTATCGAAAGCGCGTGCTTGAACACTACAGCGATCTTTCACAGCCGATGCTGGAGCGCAGTGAAAAGCTTGAACAGCTGCGCCTGTTGCATGAGGGCTATCGTATTCGGGCAATCGAGGCGATTGAAGCTCCGGCCGGTGTCGACACGCCGGAATGTTTGGAAAGGGTACGTGCCATTTTCAGAGGGGAGAAGCCTGTAGCCGGGCCCTCCCTTGCCAACATTCGTCTGGTGATTACCGATGTTGATGGGGTACTAACCACTGGCCAGCTGGCCTATGGCGAAAACGGCGAGGCGCTAAAAATGTTCAATGCGCGCGATGGCCTGGGGACCAGTATCCTTCAAAACTGTGGCGTACAGGTCGCTGGTCTGTCTGGCAGAGATTCCAAAGTGCTGCGCAAGCGGCTGGATGATCTGCATATCACGCTTTTCCAGCTGGGCAAAAAGGAAAAGCGTCAGGCATGTCAGGTGTTGATTGAGGCAGCTGGCGTCTCCCCCGAAGAAACTCTTTTTATCGGCGATGACACGCTGGATCTGCCTGCCTTTGAAGAGTGCGCACTGTCAGCCTGTCCGGCAGATGCCGCGGATTACATCAGGAAGGCTTCGAGTATTGTGTTGACCTGCAAGGGAGGTGAGGGTGCTTTCCGTGAGCTTGCGGACATAATTCTCAAGGCACAGGGTAACGAAGACGCCGTTGCTACGGCCCGTGGCTATGAACAGCTGGCAGGCAACAAGGCACAATGACGGTTGCGATTAGTCCCGCATTGAGCCGTATTCAGGGTATTACCGGCTTTTTTGAGAATGACACGGTTGTCTCTACCCAGGCTATCGGCACCGTTCAGGCGGTATTTTTTTCGGTCGAAGAGCAGGGGAGTCGAGCCTATCGAAAGGTCATGGCGCAATGGCCGGAACAATGCTGGTTTTTGAAGGAGGGGCCTTTTGCGCCCTATCAAACGCTTTCTCAAAAGCATGAAACGCCCCTTTCTTTTTTTAAAGTGAAAGCCGGTATTGATGACAGCGACTGGTGCGAGCCCTCCAGTGATCAACATCAGCGCATCGAGCGCTTCATTGAACAGTGGCGTGCCAGCCGGGTGTCATGGCGCAATGGGCATCCCCGGTGTCAGCAAAAGCTACCCGAGCGTTTTATTCTTGGTTGGCTGGATCACGATGATGTATCCGCCGGTAAAGCTCAGGGCAGGGAAGCTCTGCATCAGCTGATGGAAAGCATTGCTGAACATGGTGATGATGAGGTCGATGTGGTGGTCAGCTGTAACGCCATCATGGAAACACGCTGCATTGAGCAGGAAGTGGCTCCATTGCGTCAGCGGCGCCGTGTCATCATCATCAATACGCCCTGTCACGTACATGATCTTCTGATAGCGGCTGAGCAGACCCACGTGGTGAATTCATGGGTCGGCCTTGATGCCCGCATGCGCTTACTTCAGGTACACGTTGCCGGTCGTCCGCCTTACCATGATCAGCCATCGCTGACGGTTCTGCTGCACACGCTGCTTTTTGAGCGCACATTATTAAGACACCCCGAGCATGATTGCCCGACCACGCCTGAAGCACTGCTTGAGTGGCTTGCCCTGCAGCGGTGTCATCTGGATCGTTTTCCCGCAACGCTTTATGCGCTGGGCTTTTCCCGATGGAAACTCCCTGTACTCAAGGACTATTTTCAGGGCAGTCAGATTCATCGGATCACGGATATCGATACTGTCCCGGATGACGCTTGTCTGGTGGTCTGGGGAAGCCGGGCACTTGATGACTATCCGGGCGCTGAGAAACTGCATCAAAAGAACAGCTATCAGATTGTCAGGCTGGAAGATGCCTTCATCAGATCGGTGGGCCTTGGGGCCCATCTGATCAGGCCCATATCGTGGGTGCTGGATGAAAAGGGGCTTTACTACGATGCGAGAACGCCTTCGGCGCTTGAGAATATTCTTCAGCATCATGTTTTCAGTGAATCCGATATCCGCAGAGCGGCGCAGCTGCGTCAGCGTCTGATTGAAACCAATATTACCAAGTACAATGTGGGCTCCCGTGTATGGCGTGCCCCCGACCGTGTGTCCCCCATTATTCTGGTGCCGGGTCAGGTTGAGTCGGATGCTTCCATACGTTTTGGGGCGCAGACGATCAGCCGTAATATGGATCTACTGAAAAGCGTCAGAGCTGCCCATCCGCAGGGTTATATTCTCTATAAGCCTCATCCCGACGTACTGGCCCAGTTAAGAGCGCAGGGCATGGACGAAGAAGCGGCCATTCATCATTGTGATGAACTGGTGACCGACGCACCGATGGCAGAGCTGCTTGATGTGGTAGATGAGGTGCACGTCATGACATCGCTGGCAGGGTTTGAAGGCCTGTTAAGAGGTAAAAAAGTCGTTACCTACGGACAACCCTTTTACGCCTCCTGGGGGCTAACAATTGATCACGCCCCACTGCCAAGACGTGAGCGCAGGCTTTCGCTGGATGAGCTGGTGGCCGGCACACTGCTTCATTACCCCACCTATGTAAGCCTTGGGACAGGGTTTTACATGACCGCAGAGGATGGACTGGAGCAACTGCTGGATTGGAAAAAAAATGGCACCTATAACCCGAGTACTCTTCAAAGGATAATGGTCAAAGCCAGAAGGAAAATACTGGATTACTTAAAACGGTAGCCGCATGCAACTGATCAAACGGTACTCTTCAAGCCTGTCGGTATACTTTGTGTTTATGACAAGGCTTTTTTGGACAGTAAAAAAATGTACGTCCATGGCAGTGATATTTAACCTGCTCTCCGAGATTTTAAAAATTCTGTCCTTTATAATCCCCATTAAAATTATTTTATTGCTTTCTGCCAGCAGTATTCCGGACAAGCTGACGGCATATATGGTGGTGGGTACATTGAACGAATGGATATTGTTTCTGGCAGGAATGACCGTCGTGACGTATCTCTTATCAGTTGGTTGTGCTTTTATTTTTCGAAAGAATACAAAGTATGGAGCCGATGCCATAAAAAGTATGAGGCAGGAAAAAGAAAAAAAATGGAATGTCAAGAAAAGCCGAGAGATAACAAATTTGTATAAGACGTCCTGTGAATCTCTGGCTGATTTTGCCCTCCTGTTTTTATGCCTGACAGCTTTGGCTTTTTTTAATCAAAAAGTGGCTTTTGTTTTTTTGGCTGCGGTGGTGACATTCTTCCTGATTCTGTGTTTCTTTGAGTCTTTGGATCGGGTCAAGCATGCTGAAATTCTTCAGAAAAAGTACCCTATTATCATCCATGTCATGTTCTCGATGTCCTTTTTCATTGTATTCATTTTTATGATTTTTGATTATATGTATTTTTCGCCAATAGATGCACTTTCTGCAATTATCAGTCTTGTGCTAGGGCGACGGTTAACAATGGCATCTGAAAAGTTTTTTAAAAGAATTATACGTTTAATGTTGATGAAAGAGCGTGTGGGCAGAGTGCTGATGCTGGATGAGGTTGTTAAAGTATGAGTATACTCGTTTTTGACCCGGCATATAGTCGTTATATGATCAAGCTAGGTAAGCGACTCGCCAAATTAAAAAAGACATCATGTGAAGCCGTGCTGTCTTCAAATGCATACAGAGTTTATTGTTATGATCTGAAGTGTCATGTTTACTATTCGCGTATTCAATGGAAGGGGGAGCCAAAAACAGATAATTTAACATCTAGTGATATTGTCTGGGGTAAAGATGTGGTGAGTAAATATCGAGCCAGCTATTTCGGCTGGCTTAAGGCTGTGTTCAAAGGCCAACACCCCGAATTGTGCATCTTTCATAACGAAAAATTTTTACTGTGCACTTTGGCGATTGAGCTTTGTGAGGAATATCAGATTCCTTATGTGGTTTTAGAGAGAGGGGCTTTTAGACCATTTACTACTACTTGCGATCTTCAAGGTACTAATGCCAACGCTAGGTTTCGTCAAATTGAGCACGATCCAAAAATACAGATTGAACCTCTGAAAAAGCAATATCGCTTAGATTTCAAAAGATCAGCTGAGAAGGCAATTTATACCCGCTTCGGCTTTTTTCTGTTGATTATTACTTTTGAGAATTTTTTATTTCCTGGCAAGCGCTATCTCCAACACAAAAAATTTTCCATACTTGAATACGCAAGAGTTTCCTTGGGGTTTTTGAATAAAAAAGTTTTTCCATCTTTTTCAAGTAAGAGTTCCGAAGAAAAAAAATTGCCTAAAAAATACGTTTTTGTACCGTTACAAAGACCCGGGGATACACAGCTGACGTTTTCTAATGATTTTCCCGGAATGCAAGAATTTATCGACCTGGTCGTCGAGAGCGTTCGCAAGGTAATGCCTGAAGTTGATATTGTTTTCAAACAACACCCTTATGATATAGATGCTTATGACTTTCACGGGTGTATTGAACTGCATCACAAGAGCTCCCTGAGTTTGATAAAAAACTCTTCTGTGGTGCTGAATTACAATTCGACGGTTGGCTTTGAGTCTCTCGTCGAAAATATTCCTGTTGTGTGTTTGGGTGAAAGTTTTTACACTAAAGGCGAGTATGTGTATAAGCCATTTTCAATGACAGTAGATGCTGTTTCTTCTGCTATAAATAAAGCTATGCTTTACGGCAGTAAGGTAAGCGGTGATAGTGTTATGGCTAATGTACTGGTTCACTATCAAGTTTCTGGCTCCATGTATAGATACGATTCTTTAGATATTGATATGTGTGCTGCTAAAATACTTAATATTTGCGGTAACCCATCGAGATGAAAAGAGATACTGTTAATAACATATCCGGGTTTGATGGGTATGCAAATGCTTTTGCTCGTATGACGGATCTGCTTTGCATTCTGTTGGCCGGTTTTCTTGCTTACATTGTGCGTTTTGGGTCTGTTCATGATATGACTGAGCGATACCAGTGGATGATGCTTTCTGGTGCCTTGCTGGGTAGTATTATTTTTTCATCTAATGGTATTTATCGCTCATGGCGCGGTTCGGTTCGAGTAATGCTGGTGACTTTGTTTGCCCGTGCTTACCTGATGTTGGTAGCTGTTATTGCTGCCTACCTGTTTTTTACTCAGACTGGTGAGGATTTTTCCAGGTTGTGGCTGGGATATTGGTTGGCATTTTCTTTTTTATTTTGCGTGGGGTCCAGGACAATTGCCTATCCTTTTCTTAATAAAATAAGAAAACATGGAGCCAATCGTAAAAAGGTCATGCTGGTTGGTCACGCTGAATCCTGTTTACCAGCAGTTGCTCGGTTGAAAAAAGTCGGCTCAGTTGGTTTGGATGTTGTTGCTGTTCGTGTTCTTGATGAAAAGCAAAGCAATTATTTCAAGAAAATAGATTGTGATATTTTTGATCCGGAACGCGATAGTATGGCAGCTGTCGACGAAGTATGGGTTTGCTTGCCATTGAGTCATGGAAAACAAATAGAAGATGTTCTGAATGCTTTTAAAACCTCTTTTGCTAATATCAGGTACATGCCGGATCTGCGCGAGTTCCTGCTGATCAATCATGATGTTTCCACTGTCGCTGGCATGTATCTGCTGGACATGTCATGCAGCCCGATGAGTGGGACGGCCAGACTGATCAAGGAAATCGAGGACAAGGCTTTAACCCTGTTACTGCTATTGCCTGCGCTGCCTGTCATGTTGCTGTTGGCTCTGCTGATCAAGCTGACCTCGAAAGGGCCGGTTCTTTACAAACAGCAGCGGATGGGATGGAACGGTCACGCCTTTAATATGCTCAAATTCCGGACCATGCCACCGGATGCCGAGAAGGCCGGAGTGATCTGGGGCAGTGCTGCCACCAAGCGCATGACACCGATCGGGCGCTTTCTGCGTGCCACAAGCCTTGATGAGCTGCCTCAGCTGATTAACGTTCTCAGGGGTGATATGTCGCTGGTGGGGCCGCGCCCCGAGCGGGTACAGTTCGTCGAGCGCTTCAAGCACGAGATTCCGGGGTACATGCAAAAGCACATGGTCAAGGCCGGCATGACCGGCTGGGCGCAGGTGCATGGCTGGCGTGGAGATACCTCGCTCTCCAAGCGGATCGAGATGGATCTCTGGTATATCGAGAACTGGTCCTTCTGGCTCGACATGAAAATCTTCTTTCTGACCTTCTGGAAGGGATTCGTGCACCGTAATGCCTGCTAGCTGCACATGAACCATTGCTGTTTGTCCTGTTCGTTCAGCCTTGTAAGCTGATGTCACTCCATCTTCGAGTTCAGGGAGAGAACGCATGGCCCCCCTTCAGGCACCGCATGATGCTGCTGATGTTTCTCCCCCGCTGACCCCCGTCATCCTCTCCGGCGGCGCCGGTACCCGCCTCTGGCCGCTGTCGCGCCAGTCGTATCCCAAGCAGTTCCTGCCGCTGCTCGATCCTCACCTTTCGCTGCTGCAGCAGACCCTGTCGCGCCTTGAGGGCGTGCCCGGCATCGGGGCGCCACTGATGATCTGTAACGAGGCGCACCGCTTTCTGGTCGCCGAGCAGCTGCGCGATCAGGGCATCACGCCCGGCGCCATCGTGCTCGAGCCTGCTGCGCGCAATACCGCCCCGGCGCTGGCCCTGGCGGCACTGAGCGCGCTGGAGGGGGAAGAAGAGGCCATGCTGCTGATCATGCCGGCCGATCATCAGCTGGAGGATACGGCGGCCTTTCGGGTCGCCGTCGAAGAGGGCAGGGCGCTGGCCGGGCAGGGCCGGCTGGTCACCTTCGGGGTGGTGCCCACGCGCGCGCATACCGGCTATGGCTATATCCGCGCCGGCGAGGCGGCGGGTTCGGGGTATCGGGTCGAGACCTTTACCGAAAAGCCCGATCAGGCCACGGCCGAGCAGTATCTGGCCGCCGGAGACTACTACTGGAACAGCGGCATGTTCCTGATGCGGGCGCGTACCCTGATCGAGGAGCTTGCTCGCCATGCCCCGGAGGTGCTGGCCGCCGCCGAGTCCGCCTGGGCCGAGCGCCGGGCGGATCTGGACTTTACCCGGGTGGCGTGCCCGGCCTTCGAGGCGGCGCCGAACATCTCCATTGATTATGCCGTGATGGAGCGGACCAATCGGGCGGTGATGGTGGCGCTGGAGGCCGGCTGGAGCGATATCGGCGCCTGGGATGCGGTCTTCGAGGCGCAGGCCGGGCAGCAGGATGAGGCCGGTAACGTCGTCCAGGGCGATGTGCTGCTGCACGAGACCCGCAACAGCTTCATCGCCAGCCATTCGCGGTTGGTGGCCACCCTGGGGCTTTCCGACATCATCGCGGTTGAAACCGAGGATGCCGTGCTGCTGGCGAATCGGCATCGCATGCAGGAGCTCGGCGCACTGGTCGAGCGGCTCGGGTCCCAGGGGCGCAGTGAGCTGCGCGCTCACCGCCGGGTCTATCGCCCCTGGGGGTACTACCGCACCATGGTGTGCGAGCCGGGCTTTCAGGTGAAGGAGATCATGGTGCATCCCGGCGCGGCGCTGTCGCTGCAGATGCATCATCACCGGGCCGAGCACTGGGTGGTGGTGCAGGGCACCGCGCAGATTACCCAGGGCGAGCAGCGCGGTGATACGCAGCATCTGGAAACCCGGCTGATCACCGAGGATGAATCGACCTATATTCCGCTGGCGACGGTGCACCGGCTGGAGAACCCGGGGCGCATTCCGCTGCGGCTGATCGAGGTTCAGACCGGCCGCCACCTGGATGAAGCGGATATCGTGCGCTTCGAGGATCGCTATCAGCGCCAGGGGTAATGGTCGGTGCCTGTAACTGCCGTACTGCTGCTTTTTGTCTTCTCCCGTGTTCTGTTCGCCCTGCTGAGCGGGTGGTGGCAGGGCGATCCCGCAAGCGCGTTCTGCCAGTGGGACTGCCGCTGGTATATCGGCATCGTCCGGCAGGGGTATTTCACCCCGGATGAGGTGCTCGCCGATGGCCGCAGCAACTGGGCGTACTTTCCGCTCTATCCGCTGCTGGCCCACGGCCTGAGTATGCTGACCGGCCTTTCCGCCTTCCACTCGCTGTGGCTGGTGGCCAATGCGGCGGCGCTGGGAGCGCTACTGCTGCTGCTGCACTATCTGCGCCTGACCCGCTCGCGGGTCTCGCCCTGGCTGGTGGCGGTGCTGTTCTGCCTCGGCCCCTATAGCTTCTATCTGGCATCGGGCTATTCCGAGGCGCTGTTCGCGCTGCTGTTGCTGGGCAGTGCCCTGGCCTGGCGCCGTGAACGGCATTTCACCGCCGGCGGGCTGGGGCTGCTGCTCTCCGCCACGCGTATCGTCGGTGTTGCCTGGGGGGCGGGGCTGCTGGCGCAGTGGCTGTGGCAGTGTCGCCATCAGCATCGTTCGATCTGGCGCTTCCCGGTGCTGGGGGCGCTGCTGCTCTGCCCGCTGGGGCTGGTGGCGTACATGCTCTACCTCTGGGGGCATGTCGGCGATCCGCTGGCCTTCATGCATGTGCAGGCGGCCTGGGGGCGTACCCTGCAGTGGCCGATCGAAACGCTGGCCAGCGGGGTGCACTTCTGGCTGGCTACGCCCTGGCAGCACAGCGGCGAAATCGCCCTCTACGAGGTGCTGGCCGGAGCACTCGGACTGGGCCTTGCCCTGTCACTGCTGCTGCGCGGGCACATCGGTGAGGGCATGGCGGCCGGGGTGATGCTGCTGATTCCCATGGCGACCGGGCTGGAGTCGCTGCCGCGCTATCTGGTGGGCATCCCGTTCATGCTGCTGGCGGTGCACGATGGGCTGATGCGCCTTCCGGGCTGCTATCGCTGGGGCGCCGCCGGGGGGCTGGTAGCGCTGAATCTGCTGCTGTTGCTGCCAGGCTGGACAGCCGGGGCCGGCTGGCTCAAGTAGCCGGGATGACAGAGGCGGGTGAGATACGATCAGAAAACTGTGCTGGTCCGTGCCAATGAGGCTGCTTTCATTGTTTGAAAGAGATGGCATTGGGTCAGTAATGAATAATTAAAACGTCAGGTTTTTGATATCTTAAAACAGCTCGTTTCAAAGAATGGTCAAAAGCACCATCACTTAAAACGATCATGCTTCATTTTGACCATTTTTGTGATTGCTGATCAAAATTGCATAGTGGACGTTTAATTTTTGTAAGACCCTGTAAGCGTTCGATCAAGACGAGACGCAACGCAGGGAGATTTCATGTACAGGATTGGAATTGGCGCGCTGGTGCTTCTTCTGACCGGAGGAGGCGTTGCAGCAGCCACGGATGGTGATGCCTTCGATTTTGACTCGGACAGCACGGAGATCTGCCAGCCCGTCTGACAGACTTCCGGCTTTACCATCAGCTCGATATAACGGCACCCCTCGCGGGTGCCGTTTTTTATTGGTTACTCGCTCTCCCTCGATATGGCCTGGCTGGCTTTCGTGAGTTCAGCGATGGCTTCGTTTCCCCACCTGCTGACTGATACCTGATCCCTCTCTGCCCGGTGCTGCCCACAGCATCATGAGCATGCTGCAGGGCCTCGCCATGCAGTGATGCGGGATGAATGAATCGTGCTGAAATAGCCATGGCGCGGTTTTCCTCAGCGCCCGCTCTGCGCAAGTTGGGCTGTCAGTCATCAGGTATTGCAGGCAGCCGTGTTATGCAGAACCCGCCATAAAGGATGTCAGTCCGGCTGATGGCTTATGGGGAGGATTTCATGCCCGGGGTCAAACACGGCATGACATGCCCTGTAACGTTATGGCCGTCCGATATATGCCGATTGCGCCGTGCAGCAAGTCATTTTGAAGTTTGCTATGGAGATACTTTTTCATTTCATGAAATATCCCTTTTCAGTGCTGATCGCGAAGTCATTTAATCTGCCTGGCACTGATAGGTTTTCATGTTTCTGGCGATGATTCATCAAAGTGGCACAACCTGAAAGGCTTTTATGCATGACTCTGCAATCGTTCGTAACAAGCAACGTCTTAACGTATTGCAGGGATCATCATGGCCAGAATCGGACTTACTGTACTGATTTATCTCTTGATTGGGGGTGGTGTCGCTGTCATTGCCGATGGCGATCACGATTCCGATCATTCTTCTTCCAGTCCCGCCATGTGCGAGCCGGGCTGAGTGTAAGGCAGGCCGCGAGAAAAACACCCGATCGCGACTGAAGTCGCTCCTACAGGGTAACGGTCGGTTTGTCGTGGCGAATTTCGGGCGATCGCGACTGAAGTCGCTCCTGCAGGGTAACGGTCGAGTTGTCGTGGCGGATTTCGGGCGATGGCGATTGAAGCCGCTCCTGCAGGATGACGTTCGGGTTGTCGTGGCGGATTTCGGGCGATCGCGACTGAAGCCGCTCCTGCAGGATGACGGTCGAGTTGTCGTGGTGGATTCGGCTGACGGCTGATATCCGTAATAGTATTTTTTAGCTAAAACTCATTTAATACTTTTGGCTATATTATTTACCCTCCCGGCCTATGGTTTTTCAATACGCGGCCGATGACAATCTCATCACCATGCTCTCCGGGAATTCGGTATGTTTTCGCTTGCTCAACCGTTGTTGATCTTTACCGATCTGGATGGCTCGTTACTCGATCATGATACCTATGATCACAAGCCCGCCCGGGAGTGGCTGGAACGCCTCGCCACCGCCAGGGTGCCGGTCATCTTCAATACCAGCAAGACCGCTGCCGAAGTATGGCCACTGTATCGCGAGCTGGGGCTGACGGCGCCGTTCATTGCCGAGAATGGCGGCTGTGTGCATCTGCCGCCGGACTGGGCGGGGGATGAGCCTGCCGATGATGACGGCTGGGCACGCGTGGTACTGGGCGCCTCGCGCCAGCGTATCCTGACGGTACTGGAAGCCGTGCGTGAAACCGAGTCGCTGCGCTTTCGCGGCTTTGCCGACATGACGGTCGAGGAGATCATTAGCCTGACCGGGCTGGATGCAGCGGGAGCCGAACGGGCGCGCCAGCGCGAGGCCTCCGAGCCGCTGGTCTGGAAGGACAGCGCATCGGCGCTGGAGCATTTCCGGCTGGAGCTGATCGGGGCCGGGCTGGAGCTGACCCGCGGCGGGCGCTTTCATCATGTGATGGGGGAGACCTGCAACAAGGGGCGCGCCTGCGGCTGGCTGATCAGCCGCTTCGAGCAGCTTCACGGGGCCGGAGTGGCCAGTATCGGGCTGGGCGATGGCCCCAATGATATTCCCATGTTCGATACGGTGGATGCCGCCGTGATCATTCGTGGCCGCCATGAGCAGCCCATCGAGGTGCGCGATGAGTCGCGGGCCTATCGGACCCGTGCAGAGGGGCCGCAGGGCTGGGCCGAAGGGCTGGCGCACTGGCTTGATGACGAGTGATGAGAAGGTGCACTGGCGATGGGGCGGGTCAGTAAGACACCATCGCGACTGAAGTCGCTCCTACAGGGTGCTTTTTCTTGCCATGGCGGGCTTGTCCGATCGCGGCTGAAATCCGCTGGGTTGCAGGTGATGTCCTCTGGCATCCGGTAATCCAGCGGTTTTTTGTAGGAGCGGCTTCAGCCGCGAAAAAAGCAAGTGCAACGGGATTTGCCGCTGCAGGTGTATTCCCGTTTGCCATGGCGGGCTTGTCCAATCGCGACTGAAGTCGCTCCTACAGGGCGCTTTTTCCTGTCGTGGCGGGTCTGCCTGATCGCGGCTGAAATCCGTTGGGTTGCAGGTGATGTCCTCTGGCATCCGGTAATCCAGCGGTTTTTTGTAGGAGCGGCTTCAGCCGCGAAAAAGCAGATACGATGGAATTTGCCGCTGCAGGTGTATTCCCGTTTGCCATGGCGGGCTTGTCCAATCGCGACTGAAGTCGCTCCTACAGTGTGCTTTTTCCTGCCGTGGCGGGCCTGGCCGATCGCGACTGAAGTCGCTCCTATCAGGGTGCTCTCCCTTGCCGTGGCGGGCCTGACCCTGTCCGGCCAGCGGATTCCTGCTTGCCGTTCTGCTGTATAAACCCTACAAAGGTCCAGGGGCCTGTGGAAACGTCTGCGCCGATTGGCGTCTCGAGGCGGCCGCGGGCCCCGGCGTGTTGGGTTGCCATGTCTGTTGCAGACAACAAGAAA
Source organism: Kushneria sinocarnis (assembly GCF_003633775.1). GTDB lineage: Bacteria > Pseudomonadota > Gammaproteobacteria > Pseudomonadales > Halomonadaceae > Kushneria > Kushneria sinocarnis. Next base: position 69,906 of record NZ_RBIN01000004.1, on the reverse strand, counting down.
AGGCGACAAACCACCGGATGATCGAGTCATCATCCCAACCCGGCACCCGCGCCAGGCCCGCTGCGGGGCGGCGTGGGGCCGCTCAGGGAGAGCAGGTATGAGCGATTTCTACCAGAACGGCATCATCACCAACTTTCACAATCTGACCGACCGCCCCTGCGAGGCGCTGGAGCAGGATCTGAAGAGCTTCAGCCGGCGGCGCCCCATGGGACTGGTGCTGCCGTCGCTGTATTCCGAGCTGGATGGGCCCGCGCTGACGAAGATCGTCGATCATCTCTCACAGGTCGATTACCTCACGGAAGTGGTCATCGGGCTCGATCAGGCCGATCGCGACCAGTTCCTGCGGGCCCGTGACTTCTTCTCCCGCCTGCCGCAGCGGCACCGCATCCTCTGGAACGATGGCCCGCGCCTGCAGGCGCTCGATGCCGAACTGGCGGCCGAGGGGCTGGCCCCCCAGGATGCCGGCAAGGGGCGCAATGTCTGGTTCTGTTCGGGCTACGTGCTGGCCTCGGGGCGTACCGAGGCGGTGGCGCTGCATGACTGCGACATCACCACCTACAACCGCACCCTGCTGGCGCGCCTGCTCTATCCGGTGGCCAATCCCCACTTCAGCTACCAGTTCTGCAAGGGCTATTACGCCCGGATCGCGGAGGGGCGGCTCAACGGCCGGGTCGGTCGATTGATGGTGACGCCGATGCTGCGGGCGCTGAAGAAGATCTGCGGGCCGCTGGATTACCTCAACTACCTCGACAGCTATCGCTACCCGCTCTCCGGCGAGTTCGCGATGCGCACCGATGTGCTGAACGGCATCCGCATTCCCAACGACTGGGGGCTGGAGATCGGCGTGCTCTCCGAGGTGTATCGCAACCACTCCTTCAAGCAGCTCTGCCAGGTCGATATCGCCGATCACTACGACCACAAGCATCAGCCGCTGTCGCCGGAGGATGCTTCCACGGGGCTCTACCGCATGAGTCTCGATATCGCCAAGGCGCTCTATCGCAAGCTGGCGACCCTGGGCGTGACGCTTTCCGAGGAGACCTTTCGTACGCTCAAGGCCACCTACTACCGCACCGCGCTCGACATGATCGAGAATTACTATCACGACGCCATGATGAACGGCCTCGAGGTGGATCGGCACAGTGAGGAGCAGGCCGTCGAGCTGTTCGCGCAGACGATCATGGAAGCGGGCACGGCCTTTCTCGAAAGCCCGCGCGACAAGCCCTTCATCCCCAGCTGGGGGCGGGTGCAGTCGGCCTTTCCGGATATGCTCGAACGCATGTACGAGGCAGTGGAAGCCGATAATCGCGGCGAAGTGTGAGGCCTTGGCCGAAAAAACCTTCGCGACTGAAGTCGCTCCTACAAGAGAGCGTGTTGCCGGCCGTGGTGATCCTGGCCGATCGCGACTGAAGTCGCGCCTGCAGGGAGCCTGTTGCCGGCCATGGTGGCCTGGCCGATCGCGCCTGAAATTGCCACTGTACTCGGCAACCCGGCGGGTTTTGTAGGAGCGACTTCAGTCGCGATGTCCTGTCGTCGATAAAATCAACATGAAACGAATCGATGCAGGACAACAGGCGCTGCGGCGCGGCCGGTCTTCGTTGGCTGGCGGATATTATCTGATCACGACCTGTATCCATGATCGGCAGCCGCTTTTGCGGGAGTGGGTTCAGGCTCGGCAGGTCATCCATGCCATGAGGCACCTGCACGAAGAAAGGTGTGTCACTTCCCTGAGTTTTGTGGTTATGCCCGATCATCTGCACTGGCTGATTCAGCTTCGTGAAGGGGATGAGCTGGCCGGGGTTGTTCGAAGATTCAAGGGGCGCAGTGCCCGAAGTCTGAATGAAAGTCTTGGCCATCACGGCACCATCTGGCAGCCGGGCTATCATGACAGGGCCATTCGCGGAGAACGGGATCTGAAGCAGACAGCACGTTATATTGTGGCCAACCCCCTGCGGGCAGGGCTGGTGCAAGAGATCGGGCAGTACCCTCACTGGGATGCCATATGGCTGTGAGCAAACTTCTTCGCGACTGAAGTCGCTCCTGCAGGGAGCGTGTTGCCGGCCGTGGTGGCCTGGCCAATCGCGACTGAAGTCGCTCCTGCAGGGAGCAGGTTGCCGGCCGTGGTGATCCTGGCCAATCGCGACTGAAGTCGCTCCTACAGGTGCAGGTTGCCGGCCATGGTTGCCTGGCCAATCGCGACTGAAGTCGCTCCTACAGGGAGCAGGTTGCCGGCCGTGGTGGGCCTGGTCGATCGCGCCTGAAGTCGCTCCTGCAGGGAGCGTGTTGCCGGCCGTGGCGGGCCTGGCCGATCGCGCCTGAAGTCGCTCCTACAAGAGAGCATGTTGCCGGCCGTGGTGGCCTGGCCAATCGCGACTGAAGTCGCTCCTACAGGGAGCAGGTTGCCGGCCGTGGTGTGCCTGGCCGATCGCGCCTGAAGTCGCGCCTGCAGGGAGCGTGTTGCCGGCCATGGTGGCCTGGCCAATCGCGCCTGAAGTCGCTCCTGCAGGGAGCCTGTTGCCGGCCGTGGTGGCCTGACCGATCGCGACTAAAGTCGCTCCTACAGGTGCAGGTTGCCGGCCATAGTGGCCTGGCCAATCGCGACTGAAGTCGCTCCTACAGGGTGCAGGTTGCCGGCCGTGGTGATCCTGGCCAATCGCGACCGAAGTCGCTCCTACAGGGAGCCTGTTGCCGGCCGTGGTGGCCTGGCCGGCCGCGACTGACATTGCTGCTGCACTCGGCAACCCGGTGGGTTTTGTAGGAGCGACTTCAGTCGCGAAATCCGTACCTTTACCACCCGGCCGGGCGCTTACCCGTCATTGACCAGCCAGGCGCTGCGGTAGGGCGCCAGCACCACCGTCTCCACGTCGAGCGAGGTGTTGCCGATGATGTCGCGCCATTTTTCCTCCCTGAAGGCTTCCGGCAGGTGGACCGGCTGGGGCTGGTCGGTGACGTTGTGCAGTGCCAGCAGTCGCCGGCCATCGGCCAGCGGCCCGCGCACGAAGGCGAAGAACTGCGGCCCCAGGTGGAGGATCTTCTGGGGGGCCTCCGGGTGGAAGCAGGGCTCCTCGCGGCGGATGCGCAGCCGGCCGACCAGGGCATCGAAGACGATCCGGGTGGGCGTGCTGTAGGAGTCCAGCAGCTGCTCCAGGTTGGCGCGCTGCCAGCGCTTGCGGTTGATGGCGCGCAGATGGCCGGTGCGGGTCACGCCTTCGTGGTCGTTGAGCGTGGCCAGCAGGCTGTGGATGTAGACCGCCGGGATGCCCTGCAGCCCCAGCATGATGGTCTGCGAGCAGATGAAGCGGGCGATCTGCCAGGGGTCGGCACCGCGCCGGGTGCCCTTGAGCGCATCGAACCAGGAGATGTTGATCTCGTAGGGCGAGTCGTTGCCGTCGGCGTCGGTCTTCATGCTGACGAAACCGCCGAAGCGCTGCATCAGCTCCAGCAGGGCGCCGATCTCGTGCTCGGGCAGCAGCCCCTCCAGCGCCCGCACGCCGACGCCGTCATGGCTGGCGGTGAAGTTGAGATAGGTGCAGCCCGATGCCAGCGGGGGCAGGGTGGCGGCCCATTCGGTCAGCGTCTCGGCGCTGCCCGAGGTGAGCGTGTGCAGCAGCAGCGGCGGCAGGGTGAACTGGTAGATGACATGCGCCTCGTCGCCGTCGCCGAAGTAGCTCAGGTTCTCGTGGTGGGGCACGTTGGTTTCGGTGATCAGCAGGGCACCGGGGGCCACGTACTCCATGATGGCGCGCAGCAGCCGCACGATGGCATGCGTCTGCGGCAGGTGAATGCAGCGGGTGCCGAGCTCCTTCCAGAGATAGGCGATGGCATCAAGCCGGATCAGGCGGGCGCCCTGACTGAGGTAGTGCAGCATCACCCCAATCATTTCGAGCAGCACGTCCGGATTGGCGTAGTTGAGGTCGATCTGATCCTCGGAGAAGGTCGCCCAGACATGGCGGGTGCCGCGCCGGGTCGAGACCGGTACCAGCAGCGGCGTGTTGCGGGGGCGGGTCACGCCGGAGACATCGGTGTTCGGGTCCAGCTCGATGAAGTAGTCGCGTCCGGGCCGCGAGCCGGCAATGTAGTCGGCGAACCACAGTGATTCGCGGGAGACATGGTTGATGACCAGATCGACCATCAGGTTGTGGTCTTCTGCCACGCGGCGAATCTGCGGCCAGTCGCCCAGTTTGGGATCGACCTCGCCGTAGTGGATCACGGCGAAGCCGTCATCCGAACTCCACGGAAAGAAGGGCAGGATGTGGACCGAGCTGAAGGTCTCCGGCAGGCGCTCCTGCAGAAAGCGCTCCAGTGCCGCCAGCGGCAGGGTGTCGCGCTCCTCGAGGATGCTGTCGCCGTAGGTGATCAAAAGCTGGCTGCGTTCGGTCCACAGCGGTCTTGCCGGCGTGTCGATCTCCTCTTCCCGATGGCTTACAAGCTGGCGCAGACGTCTGAGGATCTCCTCGCTGCGCTCTCCGTAAACGAAGGCCAGCTCGCACTGCGCCCATTCGATGAATTCGGCTTCGGAGAGCGGCGTTACCGTGGCAGTGGCGTCAGACATCGATGGCTCCTTTTGTTGTGTACGCACCGGCGTGACCGGCCATGCCTCTCTTATCCTGGTCAGCCTGATGCACGATGTCACCCGCTTTGTCCGGATCGCGAGCCGCCGTGAACGCGCCGGCGGTCGCGGCTGAACCCGGCCTTGAAGCCGGGGCGGTGTGGCTCATGAAGGATTGCAGTGCGCGCGACTTTCATGGAGACTTGCGCGGTGGTCAATGGAGGGGAGTATTCCCCGGTGATGCCCTGCGCATCACCGATGACAGCATCGTCATCACGGTTCGGCGCTGTCCGCATCCGGTGCTGTCGGTCACGGGTCTGACCCGTGACGGAAGAGACCTCCGGTTACTCGCAACGAGCCGGAGTCTGTCTCATGCATGTCCCACTGTGGATCTGGGCGGCGACCCTCGCCGTCATCGCAGCCCTGTTTGTCTTCGATTTCTTCGCCCATGTTCGCCAGCCCCATGCGCCTTCGATGAAGGAAGCCGCGCTGTGGTCGACCTTCTATGTCGTGCTGGCGGTCATCTTCGGTGCCGGCCTCTGGTGGGTCTGGGGGCACCAGCACGGCGTGGAGTTCTTCGCCGGTTTCATCACCGAGAAGAGCCTGTCGGTCGATAACCTGTTCGTGTTCGTCATCATCATGGCGAAATTCGCCGTGCCCCGGGAGTTTCAGCAGAAGGCGCTGCTGATCGGCATCCTCATGGCGCTGATCATGCGCGGCATCTTCATTGCGGTGGGCGCCGCGGCGATCAATCAGTTCAGCTGGGTGTTCTACATCTTCGGCGTGTTCCTGCTCTACACCGCGGTCAAGCTGGCGATCGAAAGCATGTCGCACGGTCAGCAGAACGACGATGAGTTCGAGCCCAATGCGCTGGTGAAGTTTGCCCAGCGCCATCTGCCGGCAACGGAAAACTTCCATGCTCAGAAGCTGCTGGCCGTCGAGAATGGCAAACGCGTGGTGACGCCGATGATGATCGTGATCATCGCGCTGGGCGTGACCGATCTGCTGTTCGCGCTGGACTCGATCCCGGCCATCTACGGGCTGACCCAGGAGCCCTATATCGTGTTCACCACCAACGCCTTTGCGCTGCTGGGGCTGTTGCAGCTCTACTTCCTGCTGGGCGGGCTGCTGGATCGGCTGGTCTATCTGGGCATCGGGCTGTCGGTGGTGCTGGCCTTCATCGGGGTCAAGCTGGTCTTCCATGCGATGTCGGAGAACACCCTGCCGTTTCTCAACGGCGGCGAGCCCATCGCCTGGGTGCCGCACATCTCCACGGTGCTGTCGCTGTCGGTCATCATCGGCGTGCTGTTCGTGACCACCGTGGCCAGCCTTCTCAAAAGCCGCCACACTCGCCGGGCGTCCGAGCACTGAAGGGGGCTCGCCTGCGACGAAGGGCCCGCGCTACCGGCGCGGGCCCTTTCTGTTCCGGACCCCGATTTCGCCCGGAAGCGAGTGACACCGTTCAGCGGCGGGTGCGGGCGATGATCTCGCGCGCCAGGGCGGGCGGCACCTCGCTGTAGCGTGCCGGTTCCAGGTAGCTGGCGCGCCCCGGGTGGAATAGTCGAATACTTCGCCATTGGTCATCTCTTCTTCGATGCCCCGGTGGATGGTCGGCAGAGACTCCTTCGATATGACCCCTCCGGCCACTGCGCTAATGAACTCCAGATCTTCCTTGCCTTCATCGGCAGGTTCGAAACGCATCCAGCAGTAGCGGATGGCGGCTGACGCAATGATCCGTCGGCTGTGGTCAAGGTGCCGGCGCGCGGCGTCAAATATCGCGGCAGGGCGGCGGCGACAATCAGGTGACTGTTCAGCGAGGAGTTCAGCCATGAACCGCAACGTCATGCTCACCTGTGCCGTTACCGGCGCGGGGGATACCACCGCGAAGAACCCCAATGTGCCGGTGACGCCGCAGGCCATTGCCGAATCGGCCATTGCCGCCGCGAAGGCCGGGGCCTCGATCGCCCATGTCCATGTGCGTGATCCCGAAACCGCCGCGCACAGCCACAGGACCGAGTATTTCCGCGAGATCGTCGATCGGGTGCGCGACTCGGACACCGACGTGGTGCTCAACTTCACCGCCGGTGGCGGGGGCGATCTGTTTCCGGAGCTCACCGGCGCCGAGGGCGAGGCGCGCCAGATCCGTGCCGCCGCCGGCTCTGACCTGCAGACGCCGTCGGAGCGCCATGCCCCGATCGGTGAGCTGCTGCCGGAGATCTGCACACTCGACTGCGGCAGTCTCAATTTCGGTGACATGGTCTATCTCAACAGCGCCGACTGGTTGCGCGAGCATGCCCGGCTGGTCCGCGAGGCCGGGGTCAAGCCGGAGCTGGAGTGCTTCGATCTGGGCCATGTCTGGTTTGCCCGGCAGCTGATCGAGGAGGGGCTGATCGACGGCGACCCGCTGTTCCAGCTCTGTCTGGGGATTCCCTGGGGGGCGGAAGCGGAGACCCGGACGATGCTGACCATGCGCGATCGGCTGCCGGCCAATGCGCAGTGGGCGGCGTTCGGCATCGGCCGGATGCAGATGCCGATGGTGGCGCAGGCAGTGCTGCTGGGCGGCCATGTGCGCGTCGGGCTGGAGGACAACCTCTATCTGTCGAAGGGCGTGAAGGCCGACAACGCCGGCCTGGTGGAAAAGGCCGCGGGCATTATCGAGGCGCTGGGGGCACGGGTGATGTCGCCCGCCGAAACCCGCGAACAGCTCAATCTGCGTACTCCGGGAGGCCAGTAATGACCGACATGACCCGACAGACCATGCGCACGGTCGCCGTCATCGGTTGCGGCGTGATCGGCAACGGCTGGGCCGCCCGGGCACTGGCGAGCGGCTGTGAGGTGATCGCCTGTGATCCCGATCCGGCGGCCGAGGCCCGCCTGAAGGCGGCGATCGACACCGCCTGGCCTGCGCTGGAGAAGCGCGGGCTGGCACCCGGCGCGCGGCGTGATCGCTGGCAGTTCACCACCGATGTGGCGACCGCGGTCGACGGCGCCGAGCTGATCCAGGAGAACGCCCCCGAGCGTACCGAGCTCAAGCAGAATGTGCTGGCGCAGCTCGATGCGCTGGCTCCGGAGCACGTCATCATCGGCTCCTCGACCTCGGGCATCAAGCCGACCGAGCTGCAGGCCCGCTGCACCAGGGCGCCGGGACGCGTGATCGTCGCGCATCCCTTCAATCCGGTCTATCTGCTGCCGCTGGTCGAGCTGGTGGGGGGCGAGGCGACCCCTCCGGCGCGGCTCGAACAGGGGCAGCAGGCGTACCGACAGCTGGCCATGCGGCCGCTGGTGGTGCGCCGCGAGATCGAGGGCCATATCGCCGACCGGCTGATGGAGGCGCTGTGGCGCGAGGCGCTGCATCTGGTCAACGACGGCGTGGCCACCACCGAGGAGATCGATGCTGCCGTGGTCTACGGCGCGGGGCTGCGCTGGTCGCTGATGGGCACCTTCCTGACCTTCCATCTCGCCGGAGGCGAGGCCGGCATGCGTCACATGCTCGAACAGTTCGGCCCGGCGCTGAAGCTGCCGTGGACGAAGCTCGAGGCGCCGGAACTGACCGATGAGCTGATCGATCGCGTGGTCGAGGGCAGCGAGCATCAGGCCGCTGGCCGTTCGATCACCGAGTTGGAGTCGCGCCGCGACGCCTTCCTGACCGAGCTTCTGGAAGTGGTCGAGCGCTACTGGCCCGAGGCCGAAGGGCTGGAGGGGCGCATCTGATGAAGGCGCTGATGAAGACCCGGGTGCTGCCGGAGTGGGTCGATTACAACGGCCATCTGAACGATGCCGAATACGCCCGCCTGTTTTCGCTGGCGGTCGAGGCGCTGCTCGATCATGTCGGCCTGGACGAGGTCGGGCGTCGCGAGAATGGGGTGACCGTGTATACCCTGGAGACGCACCTGTGCTATCTCGGCCAGGCCTACGAAGGGCAGGAGCTCTCGGTGACGCTGGAGGTGCTGGATCGCGACAGCAAGCGGCTGCACGTCTTCTTCCGGCTGCGCGATGAGCACGGCCAGCTGCTGGCGACCAGCGAGCAGATGCTGATGGCAATGGCACTCGGCGGCGGCCGGCCGACCGCACTGCCGGCGGGCGTGAACGCGACACTGGAGGGCTTCGGGCAGACCGTCCCGGAGCAGTGGCCGGAACAGGCCGGGCGGCGGATCGGTATCCGGCGGCACTGAGTGCGGGCGCTGCGCCGCCCGTGGCGGGGCTACAGCAGGGGCTGCTGGCGGCTGTCGCGGGGCAGGCGCTCCTGCCGCGGGGGATGGCCGAAGTGGCGGCGATAGGCGCGGGAAAAGCTCGAACTGGAGCTGAACCCGCAGCCCAGCGCCACGGCGATGACCGTCATGTCGGTCTCCTGCAGCAAAGAGCGGGCGCGCGCCAGGCGCAGCTCCAGATACCACTGCGCCGGGGTGGTCTCGAGCTGGCGGGCAAACAGCCGCTGCAGCTGACGGGCCGACAGGCCCACCTGGGCCGCCAGCTCGCCGGGCGACAGCGGGGCTTCCAGATGCGTCTCCATCAGCGCGATCGCCTTCAGCAGTGGCCGGTGATGCACGTTGAGGCGGTGGGCCAGCGACTGGCGCTGATGGTCGTCGCGCGAGCGCATGCGGGCATGAATCAGCTGCTCGGCCACCGCATGGGCCAGCCCGTCGCCATGGCGGTGGGCGATCATTTCCAGCGTCATGTCCATGGCGGCGGTACCGCCGGCACAGGAGAAGCGCCGGCGGCCGAGTTCGAACAGCGACTCCGTGGTGGCCACATCGGGAAAGCGTTCGCGAAAGGCCGGCAGGCTCTCCCAGTGCAGGGTGACCCGGTCGTCGGCCAAAAGCCCGGCCTCGGCCAGCACGAAGCAGCCGGTGTCGATGCCTCCCAGCGCGCAGCCGCTCTGGGCGAGCCGGTGCAGCCAGGCGAGCAGCGCGCGGTTGCTGCCGCGCACGGTCCCGAAGCCGCTGCAGATGGCCAGACTGGGCAGGTGATGGAGTTCGCCGATGGCATGATCGACCATCAGCCGCATGCCGTTGGAGGCCGTCACGGCTTCCCCGTCCTCGCTGATCAGCAGCCAGCGGAACAGCTCCCGCCCGGCAATCCGGTTGGCAATGCGCAGCGGCTCGGTAGCGGAAAAGAACGCCATCATCGAGAACTGATCGATCAGCAGATAGCCGATCGGTTCCGGTTCGGGGCCGTGGTAGTCGAGTCGCATGAAATCGCCGGGTCAGGATGGCCGTGAAGGCAGGGCAGTCGTCTGGCACACTCCAGCATGGCGCCCGAGGCCGATGACGTCCAGGTCCTGTCCGCAGGGGCCTGCGCCGGGCAGGCCCTGTCAGGCGCCGGGCCGGTGGCTAGCGGAAGTCGGCGCTGACGACCTCGAAGGCATCCCGGCCGTCCTTCGTCTTCACGCCGTCCAGCCATTCCTGCACGGTCTCCAGGTTGGCCGCGATCCAGTCATGGGCGACCTGTTCGGGATCGTTCCTTTCATGGCTGTAGTCGTAGATCCACTGGCTCTGAATGCGGCTGTCGACCACGAACTGGTGGAAGAAGCGGTAAAGGTTGGGGTCGTCCTGCTTCAGCCCTGACGGGACCACGGTCCATACCGTCGAGCTGACGTTGGCGATGGGCGAGTCCGGCCGGTCATCGGTGAGATAGTGCAGCTTGTAGGTCAGGTTCATCCAGTGCGGCTTCCAGGCGTTGAACACCACCCACTGGTCGTTGTCGATCTCCTGGCCCACCTGGGCCAGCATTGCGGCGGTGCTGCTGTTTTTCTGGGTCCAGTCGCCCAGCCCGGCGTAATCGTCTTTGATCTGGTTGTCGATCACCTCGCTCATCGACGCACCGGCTTCAATGCCGTAGATGGTCGAGTTGAAGCGGTCGGCATGGCGGTCGAGGTCGCTGATCGTGTGCACGCCGGCGTTCCAGACATGATCCGGCACGGCAAGGCCGTTGACCGCATCGCTGACGTTGGCCACCACCTTCTCGAGCCGGCCCTCTTCGACCAGTGGCTCGATCAGCGGCTGCTCGGTGGGATACCAGCCGGCCAGGTAGGCGTCGAGGTTGCCGCTGGCCAGCCCGTTGATCACCACGCTCACGGCCAGCTCCTGTGCCTGCGGCCGGTAGCCCAGCTCGCCGAGCAGCTGACTGGCCACCTCGGTCTTGACGGTCACGCCCGGCCAGGGCGGCACCCCGAAGCGCACCTGATCCAGCGCGGCGTGGGCGGGCAGCGAAAGCAGAGGTCCGGTCAGCAGGGTGGCAAGCGTCGCGGCAGACAGCAACGGTCGGGAGAGCGTCATGAAAATCCCCTGGCTTTATTATGAAAGGTGTTATCAAAAGGCGACGGCGGACGGAGATGCGCGCACGGCCCTTTTCAGCTTGCGTGATCGCCGGGCTCTCGGTTGGCGTGAGGCGACGTTTTCATGACCCGGGGCGACATTGTGCGTCTGAACGATGATGGGAAGTGATGAAAGAAGGGCAGGATCAGAACACGGCCTTATCGCCGGGGCGGGTGCCGGAGGCAGCCATGTGCCGGACATGAAAAACCCGGCAGCCGGACTGCCGGGTCATCATGACACGCGGAATCGGCGTCAGCGACGCACGACCCGATAGAGGAACAGCAGGATGATCGCCCCGAGAATCGCGATGACGAAGCTGCCGAAGTTGAAGCCCGACACTCCGCCAAAGCCCAGCGCCGTACCGATCCAGCCGCCAAGCAGGGCACCGACGATGCCGATGATGATGGTGACGATGATGCCGCCCGGATCCTTGCCGGGCATCAGGAACTTGGCAATGGCCCCGGCTATCAGCCCGAAGATGATCCACGCAATGATACCCATGTAATCCTCCCTGATCGTACGTTGTAACACCTGGTTTGAGCGTTGAAACACGCCCTCCTGATGTGAAACTAGACGCCGATCGGGAACGGGGCAAGCGGGCCGCCCGCCCCGGCAGAAAATCCGCTCGAATCAGTCATGCAGGCGCGGCTGCGCGATGACGATATAGGCCACCAGCGCCGCCCAGGCCAGGACCGCGCCGATGAGTGCGGCCACCAGACTGCGAAGGTCGAAGTGCAGCTCGGCGGCCAGCCCGAACAGGGTCGAGATGAAGCCGAACGTCACGCCGCCCATGGCGCAGATGCCCATCGAACCCAGCGCTCCGGCGTTGTAGCGTGAGGGCGTCAGGAAGCTGAGAATGACGCCGACCAGCAGGCTGGCGAACAGCCAGGAAATGAGATTCATGCAAGCCCTCCCTTGAAGACGGGTAAACCGGTCGCCCCCCGTGCCCGGCGGGTGCACCGCGGGCAGCCGGGACGAGCGTGTCCATGCCCCATTATCCGTGCCACGCGACCCGGCAGGGCAACCCGTGCCGTGCGACAAATGCGCGCACCCGGCGTCACCGGGATTCGCAAGGCACGCCTCGTCCTGCATTTTCGGCTACCGGCGGCGGGCGTTACACTGTAGCGAAGATGCCCGCGCATGGCGGGCATCCTTCAACCGGCAGCGGCGATCACTATCATGCAGTGTCCATTTTGTGGCGCACAGGAAACCCGGGTCACGGATTCGCGGCTGGTCGCCGAAGGCGATCAGGTCAGACGGCGCCGTCAGTGTGGTCATTGTGGCGAACGCTTCACGACCTATGAAACCGCCGAGCTGATCATGCCGCGGGTCGTCAAGGCCGACGGTTCGCGGGAAAGCTTCGATGCGGCCAAGCTGCGGGCGGGCATGCTGCGCTCATTGGAAAAGCGCCCGGTCTCCAGCGAGCGCATCGAGGGCGCACTCGAGCGGATTCGCCAGCGGCTGCGGGCGCGCGGGGAGCGCGAGATCAACGCCCGCCTGATCGGTGAAGAGGTCATGGCCCAGCTTCAGCGGCTCGATCAGGTCGCCTATATCCGCTTCGCTTCGGTCTATCGCCGCTTTCAGGACCTCGACGAATTCCGCGCCGAGATCGATCGGCTGACCCGGGAGCCCGCCACCCCGAGCGTGGACGATTCCAGCGAGCCGGATCATGAGCAGCACTGATTCGGCCGCCGACGATGCTCGCTGGATGGCGCGGGCGCTGGAGCTGGCCCGCCGGGGGCTCTATACCACGCATCCCAATCCGCGGGTCGGCTGCGTACTGGTGCGCGCGGGGGCCGTGGTCGGCGAGGGCTGGCATGAGCGTGCCGGTGAACCGCACGCCGAGGTGCATGCCCTGCAGGCGGCCGGCGAGCAGGCGCGCGGCGCCACGGCCTATGTCTCGCTCGAACCCTGTTCCCACCAGGGGCGTACCGGCCCCTGCGCCCGGGCGCTGGCCGAAGCCGGCGTGGCCCGGGTCGTGGCCGCAATGCGCGATCCCAACCCGATGGTGGCCGGACGAGGTCTGACAATGCTGGAACAGGCCGGGGTCGAGGTCGAGTGCGATCTGATGGCGCAGGAAGCGGCGGCCATCAATCCCGGCTTTGTCAAACGCATGGCGCACGGTCTGCCGTTCGTGCGGCTGAAGCTGGCGATGAGTCTGGATGGCCGGACGGCCATGGCCAGCGGCGAGTCGCAGTGGATTACCGGACCCGCGGCCCGCGGCGTGGTGCAGTGCCTGCGCTCGCGCTCGAGTGCCATTGTCAGCGGTGTCGATGCCGTCAGCCTGGATGGCAGCCGGCTGACGGTGCGTCATCAGGCGCTGATTGATGCCGGTCTGTCACCGGAGGCGGCGCGCGAGGCGACGCGCACCCAGCCGTTGCGGGTGGTGATCGATTCGGCGCTGCGGCTCTCTCCCCGGGCGCCGATCCTGGCCGGGCCGGGGCGCACCCTGGTGGCGACCCTGGTGGACGGCCCCGAGCGACAGGCGCCGCTGATTGCCGCGGGTGCCGAACCGGTGGTACTGCCCGCACGTGACGGACGCGTCGAGCTGGCCGCGCTGATGCGCCATCTCGGCGAACACGAGGCCTGCAACGAGGTGCTGCTGGAGAGCGGCCCGCGGCTGGCCGGGGCGATGTTCGAGGCCGGGCTGGTCGATGAACTGAAGCTCTTCATGGCGCCGACCCTGCTGGGCCACGAGGCGCGCGGCCTGCTGAACCTGCCCGGGCTCGAGCGCATGGCGCAGCAGCGTGGCATGATCATCGACGACATCCGGGCGGTGGGCGAGGACTGGTGCATCACCGCTCGGCCGCGCCCGGCGACGAGCGCGCCGGAGTGAGCAACAGTTTCCCTGTGGCCCGCGTAGTGCGACAATCGGCGCGCTTTGATGCCATCCCCGGTCTGTCCGCAGTCCGCACCTCGGCAGGTGCCGGCAGATCAGAATCCAACCGCGAAGGGGGCCGACGACGTTCGGCACAGGTGCATGACTTCACAGCCCACGCAGACACTGAGTGATATCGCCTCGCTGGTCGAGGACATCCGCCAGGGAAAAATGGTCATTCTGATGGATGACGAGGATCGCGAGAACGAGGGCGATCTGATCATGGCGGCGGAGTGCGTCGAGGCCTCGCATATCAATTTCATGGCACGCCATGCACGCGGTCTGATCTGCCAGCCGATGACCCGCGAGCGCTGCGAGCAGCTCGGTCTGTCGCTGATGGTCAACGACAACGGCTCCGGCTTCGGCACCAAGTTCACGGTGTCGATCGAGGCGGCCAGCGGCATCACCACCGGCATTTCCGCCGCCGATCGGGCGCGTACGGTGCGGGCCGCCGCCGCGCGCGGGGCGCGGTCCGACGATATCGTGCAGCCCGGTCACATCTTTCCGCTGATGGCGGAGCCGGGCGGGGTGCTGCGCCGCGCCGGTCATACCGAGGCTGCCTGTGATCTGGCGGCGATGGCCGGGTTCGAGCCGTGTGGCGTGATCTGCGAGGTGATGAACGATGACGGCACCATGGCCCGTCGGCCGGAGCTGGAGCGCTTTGCCGCCGAACACGGGATCCGGATCGGCACCATTGCCGATCTGATCCACTACCGGATGCACCACGAGCAGACCATCGAGCATGTCGATACCCAGCCGGTCGACACCGCCAGTGGCAGCTTTCAGCTGCACTGCTTTCGCGATCGCATCCAGGGCCGCCATCATCTCGCGCTGGTGCACGGCGCGCCGCAGCCCGAACGGCCGACGACGGTGCGGGTCCACGTGACCGATCCGCTGCGTGATCTGCTGGGGCTGCAGCGCCCGGGCGGCGGCAGCAGCTGGACGGCGCACAGTGCACTTGATGAAATTGCCCGCAGCGAAAGCGGGGTACTGGTTCTGCTCGACAGCAACCGTCCGGTGCAGGACCTGCGCGAGCAGCTGGACATCTTTTTCGAACGGCGCCGGGTGCCACGGGATGCCCATGTCGATGGCACCGGCAACTACCAGACCATCGGCACCGGCGCGCAGATCCTGCGCCGGCTCGGTGTCGGCCGGATGCGACTGTTGAGTTCGCCGTGGAAGTTTTCCGCGCTTTCCGGCTTCGATCTTGAAGTGGTCGAACAGATCAGCGGAGATGACGCGACCCCGTCGCAGTGACTCCGCCAGCGGCCCGGTGCAGGTCCTGCACCGTGGCCGGGCAACGTCAGTGATCGGGCCGCAGCGGCGCCGGTCACCATGAGATCAACCGTCCCTTGCCGGTGAGCGAGGGCGATCAGGGAATTCGTATCAATGCAACCGATTGCGCAGGTAGAGGGTCGATTCAACGACGTCGAAGGGCGTTACGCCATCGTGGTCGGCCGCTTCAATCATCATGTCGTCGACTCGCTGGTCGAGGGAGCCGTGGATGCGCTGGTCCGCCACGGCGTCGATGAGGAGCAGATCGACATCATCCATGTGCCGGGCTCCTGGGAGCTGCCGCTGGCGGTCAAGCGGGTGCTCGATCGGCTGCATCCCGATGCCGTGATTGCGCTGGGCGCGGTGATCAAGGGCGGGACGCCTCACTTCGAGCACATCGCCAGCCAGTGCAACTCGGCCATGAACCGGCTTCAGCTCGATTACGACACGCCGGTCTCCAATGGCGTGCTGACGGTCGATTCGATCGAGCAGGCCATCGAACGGGCCGGGACCAAGGCCGGCAACAAGGGCTTCGAGTCCGCCATGGCGGCGATGGAAATGGTCTCGCTGCTGCGCCAGCTCGGCGGTGCGCCGGCCGGAGAAGGAGGTGAGGCGTGAGTCGCGATGGCCGAACGCCCTCGAAGGCCCAGCAGGCACGCCGGGCCGCCCGTGAGCTGACCGTTCAGGCGCTCTATCAGTGGCAGATGACCGGCAAGCCGGTCACCCAGCTGGAAACCGAGTTTCGGGCCCAGACCGCCGACGAGGATCTGGCGCCGCACGAGAACTGGGTGCAGGTGATGCAGATCGCCGACCTGGCGCTGTTTCACGAACTGCTGCATGGCGTGGTCAAGCGCTGTGATGAGCTCGACGAGCAGCTTGCGCCGCTGCTCGATCGTTCCCTGCAGGAGCTCGATCGGATCGAGCTGGCGATTCTCCGGCTGGGCGCCTATGAGCTCGCCCACCGCCTTGAAGTCCCCTACATCTCGGTGATCACCGAGGGCATCGAACTGGCCAGGGGCTTCGGGGCCACCGACGGTCACAAGTACGTCAACTCCCTGCTCGACCGGCTCGCCCATCAGCTGCGCAGTGTCGAGGTCAGTGCGCGCCGCCGTTAGGCCGGTGTGGCGACCGCTATCCAGGGTTCGGCAAGCGTCCCGGAGGAAGCGACAGCGATGAGCGACTCACAACGTCTGGGCGAGTTCGACCTGATTCGCCGTTTTTTCGTGCGCGATACCCCGGCCGGTACGGCGCGTCGCGACGGCTATGGCGGCGACGATCCCGCCGCCGGCATCGCGCTGGGGCAGGGCGATGACTGTGCCCTGCTGGAGCCCACCCCCGGCTGGCAGCTGGCGGTCAGTGTCGATACCTCGCTTGCGGATGTGCACTTTCCGGCCGGGGCGCCGGCAGAGGCGATCGGCCACCGGGCGCTGGCCGTCAATCTCAGCGATCTGGCCGCGATGGGCGCCAGGCCGCGCTGGTACGTGCTGGCCCTGACCCTGCCCGACATCGACCCGGAGTGGCTGACCGGCTTTGCGCGCGGGCTGCATGCACTCGCCGATCGCAGCGGCATCCGGCTGGTGGGCGGCGATGTTACCCGCGGGCCGCTGTCGATCACCATTACCGTGCATGGCGAGGTGCCACGGCAGCGTGCCCTGCGCCGTGACGGCGCCGGTGTCGATGAGCTGATCGCGGTGACCGGCCCGCTCGGGGGCGCCCATGGCGGCCTGCAGGCCTGGCAGGCGGGCGCGCGTGACCCGGCCGATCCACTGCTCGTGGACTTCCTGTGGCCGGAGCCGGCGCTGGCCGCCGGTGAAGCGCTGCGCGATCTGGCGACTTCGGCCATCGACATCTCCGATGGGCTGGTCGCGGATCTGGCCCATGTCTGCCGCGCTTCCGGGGTGGGCGCACGCCTGGAGGTCGAGCGGCTGCCCCTGGCTGCCGGGCTGGGCGAGCGTCTCGGTGAGGCGCAGGCGCAGCAGGCCGCGCTGACCGGCGGCGACGATTATGTGCTGCTGTGTACCCTGCCGGAGAGTGTGCGCGACCGGGCGCAGGCGCGATTGGCCGAGGTCGGCAGTCACCTTGCGATCATCGGCCGTACGGTCGGCGAGCCGGGCATCCATGGCGTGCCGCCCGGGCGGGTCGGCTGGCAGCACTTTGATGTCGAGGTCGACGATCATCCGGAGACGGGAGCAGCGCCATGAATCGCGGCCCTTCGAGCGTCTGGCGCCGCCCCACCCATTTTCTCGCCTTCGGGCTGGGCAGTGGCATGGCACCGTTTGCCCCCGGCACCTTCGGCACCCTGGCCGCCATCCCGTTCTACTGGCTGCTCTCCGATCTGCCGCTGTCGGTCTACCTGCTGGTGCTGCTGGTGGCGGGGCTGTGGGGGATTCATCTGTGTGATCGCACCTCCCGGGACATGGGCGTGCACGACCACTCCGGGATCGTCTGGGACGAGTTCGTCGGCTACTGGGTGACCATGATGGCAGTGCCGTTTTCCTGGCCGGCGGCGCTGTGGGGCTTCGCCGTGTTCCGGCTGTTCGATGTCATCAAGCCGTGGCCGGTGCGCTTTGTCGATCGTCGCGTCACCGGCGGCTTCGGCATCATGTTCGATGATGTGCTGGCCGGGGTGTATGCGTGGAGCACGATGCACCTGTGGTTCTGGCTGCACTAGACCCGGATTCATCCGGCAGGTATCCGGCGGTGCCGGTTCAGGGAGAGGCATGAAGAAACGAGTCATTGGCAGTCTGGTGGCGGTCGCCATCGTGCTGGGCGGCGCCTGGCTGGGCGGTATTGCCTGGAGCCGGCATGTCTTTGCCGAGCGCCTGGATGAGGTCATGACCCGGCTCAATGCGTCGCCGGCGCTCTCGGCCTCGCAGCAGCAGCTCGAGCGCGGTTTCCTTCGGACCCATGGCACGCTGGTGGTCACCTGGCAGCAGGCCACGCTGGCCGGTGAACCGATCGAGCTGGTCATGCCCTGGCAGGCGCGCCACGGTATTCTTGCCACCCGGTTCAGCGGCGAGGCCGATGTGCGCGGCGGCGATGACGGTCCGCGGCTGTTCGCCGACCGGCTGTCGCCGGGGGAGCGGGTGCAGCTTTCGGCGGTGATTCATCACTTTCAGCGCAACGGCGAACTGGACGTGACGTTTCCCGAGCGGGTCGGCATGACGCAGGGCCCGCGCCGGGCCACGCTCGCCGGCGCCCGCCTGCAGTTTGAGGGCGACGAGCACCACCTGAACCTGAAGGGGCATTTCGACAGCCTGCAACTGGCGGATGATAGCGGCTCGCTGGCGCTCGGCACCGGCGAGTTCTCCTCGCGGCGCCGGATGGCCAATGCCTCCGGCGAGGATGACGAACAGCGCATCGAGCAGCTGCGCATCGAGCAGCTGCAGGTGCACTCGCCGGGCGCGCTGCCGGTCACCCTCAGGGGGCTCCACTGGCAGGGCCATGCCGAACGTCGTCAGGGCCTTTTGAGCTACGCGCTCTCGAGTCGCATCGAGGGTATCCGGGTGTCGCAGCAGGGGCTGGGCAGCCTGAAGCTGAACGCCACCCTCGATCGACTCGGCGCCGAGGCGGCCGAGCGGTTCATGGCGGGGCTGCGTCGCTCACCGGCCTCCACCGCCGACGACTGGCTGGGGCTGATCGAGCCGGTGGAGTCGTCGTTTCTGGCCATGCTGGCGCCGTCGCCGCAGCTGACCCTGAGTGAGCTGCAGGTCCGCAGTCCGATGCTCGATCAGCCGATCGCGCTGAGCGGCCAGCTGACCTTCAACGGGGAGGGGGTGACCGAGACCCGGATCGCCGAACTGCGCCGGCCGGCGGGCATGCGTCACTTCCTGCAGCGTCTGACGGGCAGCTTCACGCTCTCCCACGCGCCGCCGCTGCTGGCGCTGATCATTGGTCAGAATCCGGATCAGAACCCCATCGAGTTTGCGATCAGCGATGGTGAACTGCGTGTCAACGACCAGCCGCTGCTGCCGCTGGGGCGACTTTTGAGCGTGCCCTGAGGCCCGGCATGTCGTCGGGGCTTGATAACGCCCCTGGCAGACCTCATCCCTGATAACAGTCACATGCCCGCGATCGTCATCGCGGGCTTCCCGTTACTGAACAGGATGCATGGATGAGCGAGAACGACGATCAGTCGGATGTCGTGACCGACGCACAGGGTAACGAGGATCCGACCGAGGCGATCAAGAGCCAGGCGGTCATTCCCACCCGTGAGTATCTGCCCGAACGGATCTATCTGCTGCCGATCCACAATCGTCCCTTCTTCCCGGCCCAGGTTCAGCCGCTGGTGATCAACCGCAATCGCTGGACCGAAACCATGGACCGGGTGAACAACACCCCGCACCAGACGGTGGGGCTGGCCTTTGTCGGCGATGTCGACGAGGACCCGAGTTCCAGCGAGTTTCCCGAGATCGGCACGGCCGTGCGGGTGCATCGCAGCGAGGGCGAGAACGAACAGCTCCAGTTCATCGCCCAGGGGCTGCGCCGCTTTCGCATCACCCGCTGGCTGTCGCGCAAGCCGCCGTATCTGGTCGAGGTCAGCTATCCCAACGAGCCGGTCGACAAGGATGGCGACGAGACCCGTGCCTACGCCATGGCGATCATCAACGGCATCAAGGAACTGCTGCCGATCAATCCGCTCTATGGCGAAGAGCTCAAGCACTATCTCAATCGCTTCAGCCCCAACGAGCCGGGGCCGCTGACCGATTTTGCCGCCGCCATCACCTCGGCCAAGGGGCCCGAGCTGCAGTCGGTACTGGAGACGCTGCCGGTGCTCGAGCGCATGCAGGTGGTGCTGCCGCTGCTGCGCAAGGAGATCGAGGTCGCCCAGCTGCAGAGCGAGATCTCCGAGCAGGTCAACGCCCAGATGCAGGAGCGTCAGCGCGAGTTCTTCCTGCGCGAACAGCTCAAGATCATCCAGAAGGAACTCGGCATCTCCAAGGATGACCGGGAGAATGACGTGGATACCTTCCGCGGGCGGCTGGAAGACAAGGTGGTGCCCGAGCGGGTGCAGAGCCGGATCGACGACGAGCTGGGCAAGCTGTCGGTGCTGGAGACCGGTTCGCCGGAGTATGGCACCACGCGCAACTATCTCGACTGGTTGACCTCGCTGCCCTGGGGGATCACCTCCGACGATCAGCTCGATCTGCCTCACGCCCGCCAGGTGCTCGACCGCGACCATGACGGCCTGCAGGACGTCAAGGATCGCATCGTCGAGTTCCTCGCCGAAGGCGCCTTCAAGGGCGACGTGGGTGGTTCGATCCTGCTGCTGGTGGGGCCGCCCGGGGTCGGCAAGACCTCGGTGGGGCGCTCGATCGCCGAAGCGCTGGGCCGGCAGTTCTATCGTTTCTCGGTCGGCGGCATGCGCGACGAGTCCGAGATCAAGGGCCACCGGCGCACCTATATCGGCGCCATGCCGGGCAAGCTGGTACAGGCGATCAAGGAGGTCGAGGTCGAGAATCCGGTGATCATGCTCGACGAGGTCGACAAGCTGGGCCAGTCGTTCCAGGGTGATCCGGCCTCGGCGCTGCTGGAAGTGCTCGATCCCGAGCAGAACAGCGACTTCCTTGATCACTATCTCGATGTGCGCATGGACCTGTCGAAGGTGCTGTTCGTCTGCACCGCCAACCAGCTCGACACCATTCCGAGCGCACTGCTCGATCGCATGGAGCAGATCCGGCTGTCGGGCTACATCGCCGAAGAGAAGATGGCGATCGCCAAACACCATCTTTGGCCCAAGCTGCTCAAGCGCGATCGCATTCCCAAGAAGCGCATCAACCTGACCGATGCCGCGCTCAGGCACGTGATCGATGGCTACGCCCGCGAGGCCGGCGTGCGTCAGCTGGAGAAGCAGCTGCACCGCATCGTGCGCAAGTCCGCGGTCAAGCTGCTGGAGAACGAGCAGGAGGACGTCAAGGTCTCGGTCAACAACCTCGAGGAGTTCCTCGGCGCCCCGCTGTTCCGCAAGGAGCATGTGCTCAAGGGCACCGGCGTGGTGACCGGCCTGGCCTGGACCTCGATGGGCGGGGCGACGCTGCCGATCGAGGCCACCCGGGTACACGGCCTGCAGCGCGGGCTCAAGCTGACCGGCAAGCTCGGCGACGTGATGCAGGAGTCCGCCAACATTGCCTACAGCTTCGTGCTGGGTCATCTCGGCGACTATGGCGTCTCGGAGAAGTTCTTCGATGACTCCTTCATCCACCTGCACGTGCCGGAAGGCGCCACGCCCAAGGATGGCCCCTCGGCCGGCGTGACCATGACCACCGCGCTGCTGTCACTGGCGCGCGGCATCGAGGTCAACCGGCCGCTGGCCATGACCGGTGAACTGACCCTGACCGGGCAGGTGCTGCCGGTGGGCGGCATTCGCGAGAAGATCATCGCCGCGCGGCGCAGCGACATCTTCGAGGTGATCCTGCCGGATGCCAACCGGCGCGACTTCGATGAGCTGCCGGACTATCTCAAGGAGGGCGTGACGGTGCACTTTGCGAAGGTCTATCGCGACGTGTCGAAGATCGTGTTCGGCTGAGCGAGGATGTCGTCCCGCCGACAGTCGTGCTTCCGGGCCCGCATGCCGCAAGGCATGCGGGCCCTGTTCATGAAGGGCGGGTCATGAAGGGCAGGTCATGAAGAACCGGCCCGACCGGCTCATGCGGGCGGCGTGCGCCAGTACGGCTCTTCCGGCGGGTCGATGCTCTCCATCAGTGCCTGCAGCCCGCTTGACCAGCGGCTGCGCAGCAGGGTGAAGTAGTCGTCGTCCTCGTTGATGCGCCGGATCAGCGGGGGCGTGAGCAGGTCGTTGGGATAGAGCGCGATGTCCAGCGGCATGCCCACCGAGAGATTGCTGCGCAGGGTCGAATCGAACGAGACCAGCCCGCAGCGCAGGGCCTCGTTGAGCGGGGTGTGGTAGTCCAGCACCCGGTCCAGCACCGGCTTGCCGTACTTGCTCTCGCCGATCTGGAAGTAGGGCGTATCCGGCGTGGCAGCGATGAAGTTGCCCTGCGGGTAGACATTGTAGACCTCGGTGCGTCCGCCGCGGATCTGGCCGGCGATCAGAAACGAGGCGGTGACATCGATGCCCTGCATGGCGGGGTCGCTGCCGTAGTCGGCGACGATCCCCTTGAGGGTGGTGCCGACCAGCCGGGCGACATCGAACAGCGTCGGTACATTGAGCAGATGCTCGCCCTCGCTGCCGAACTGCTGTTCGAGTCGGGTCAGCACGGCCTGCGAGGTCGACAGGTTGCCGGCGGTCTGGATGATGAGGGCGCGTTCGTTCGGGGTGCCGTAAACCATCAGCTTGCGCACGCTGGCGATCTGGTCGATGCCGGCATTGGTGCGCGTATCGGAGATACAGACAACGCCCTCGCCGAGGGCCATGGCAACACAGTAGGTCATGGATCGTTTTCCGATAGTTCATACTGAAACCAGGGCTTCAGCGGCAGTGAAAGGTAAAACCCGGCGAATTGCAATCGCGACATGTCCGGCAGCACATCGCCGGATCGAGCGGCCGGCAGTTGTTGCCGCAGGAAGATGAGTCATGAGCGGACCGGGAGGAATCACGAGTGAGCTGTCGCATTCTGCTGACCCATGACGCCGAGGCGTTGCAGTACTGGTATGGCGAAAGGGCACTGGCCGGACTGGCACAACTGGGCGAGCCGGTGGTCTGTCCGGAGCGGCAGTGGTCCCGGGAGGCCCTGCTGCACGAGGCCCGTGACTGTCAGCTGATCGTGGCCGACCGCGCCACCCCCGTGCCTGCCGAGCTGATCGAGGCGGGGGCCGAGCTCAGGGCGGTGGTGCGCTGCGCCATGGATATTCGCACCATCGATGTCGAGACGGCGTCCCGCCGGGGCGTACTGGTGACGCATGCCGGACCGGGCTTCGTGCAGGCGGTGTCGGAGTGGGTGGTAGCCCAGCTGATCAATCTGGCGCGGGGGTTGCCCGACTATACGCTGGCCTGGCGCGGGGGGGAAACGCCCCGGCCGGTCATGGGGCGCCAGCTGGCAGGGCTGACGGCCGGGGTGCTCGGACTGGGACATATCGGGCGTTACCTGACGCCTATGCTCAGGGCGCTGGGCATGCAGGTACTGATCCATGATCCCGGGGTGACGGTGCCGCCGGAGTGTGGTGAAGCGGTGAGCCGGGAAACCCTGCTGGCGCGTGCGGATGCGGTCATCTGTCTGGCGGCTCATACCCGGGAAACCGAGGGCATGATGGATCATTCGGCATTCGCCGCCATGAAACCGGGGAGCTGGTTCATCAATGCCGCCCGCGGGGCACTGGTGGATGAGCGGGCGCTGCAGCAGGCGCTGAATGAGGGGCCGCTGGCCGGTGCGGCACTGGATGTCGGCAGCGGCGAGGGGGATGTGCCGGCCGCGGCACTGGCGGCCATGCCGGGGGTACTGGCCACGCCCCATATCGGGGGCATGGTACCCGAGGCCATCGAGTATCAGGCCCTGCAGACGGTCGAGCAGGTGCGCCGGATCCTGCGTGGTGAAGTACCCGACGGCGCGGTGAATGCCGACTCGGTGACCCTGCATCCGATCGACTCCTGAAATGGGCCGGTCACCGGTCTATTGATCGGTCGGCGCGTATTGCACCCTGACCCCGGCCGCCATGACCTCCGCGCCACCACCGCGGCGGATGCCGCGTATCGGGCAGGCATCGAGGTAATCCATGCCGATCGCCAGCCGGACATGATGAGTCGGCTGTGTCAGGCCATTGGTGACATCGAAGAGCTGCCAGCCGCCCTCGAGGTGGATTTCCGCCCAGGCGTGAGAGGCCAGGTGGGTGTCGTCGGCGCTGTGCAGATAGCCGCTGACATAACGGGCCGGCAGCCCCATCAGCCGGGCGCAGCCGAGCATGACATGCACATGGTCCTGGCATACGCCCGAGCCGATGGCCCAGGCGTCGCGCGCGCTGTGCCAGACCTCGGTGGCACCGGGGGTGTAGGGCATGGCGGCCAGAATGGCCTGCTGCAGGGTGCAGAGGGCGGCGAGATCACGCTGCCGGCCGAGGTGGTGCCGCGCCAGCGCGCCGTCCGGGGCCGTCAGCGCCGTGGGGCGCAGAAAGGGGCGCGGATCGAGCGCATCCTGCCGGCGGCCGTTGAAGCGATCGGTCAGGGTCACCAGCCCCCGGGCCTCGATCGCGATCTCGCGATGAGCCCGCTCCAGCACCAGCACCTGCATGAGATTGCCGAAGCCGTCCTCGATGATCGGCGGCCGGCTGCCGCCGGGCAGGCTCAGCTGCCATGCGTCGATGCGCTGCCCCGGCCCGTTGCGCGGCTGCAGGCGCAGATACTGGATGCTCGAACGGGCGGCGTGCTCGTAGCGGTAGCGGGTGCAGTGCTGCACCGCGAGCTGCATCTCAGGTTACCTCCAGATAGGCGGCCTGCACATGCCGTGCCAGCAGTGCAACATCATCAATGGTGGTGGTCAGCCAGTCATGGGGGCCGAAGCTGACGATGTCGGCGATCTCGCCGTAGCGGACCCGGGCATGCAGCTCACCGGCCAGCCGCTTGGCCTGCCGGCCGCCGGGGCTTTCCAGCTCATCGAGCAGTTCGACCAGCTCCTCCAGACAGGCGCGCAGCGAGCGCGGCACATCCTCGCGCAGGATCAGCAGCTCGATCACCTGGCCGGCCTCGATCAGATAGCTGTAGGCCCGGGTATAGGCCTCGCGTGCGCCCAGCGCCTCGAGCACCGCCTGCCAGAGATATTCCGCGCGCACGGTGGCATCGGGAATCGCCACGTCATCGGCCAGATCGATCATCTGATACTTGGTATCGAGCAGCCGCAGGGTGTTGTCGGCCAGTTCCAGACAGCCGCCCAGGCGCATGAAGCGAAAGCCGTCATCGCGCAGTGCGGTGCCGTAAAGCGCACCGCGATAGATATGGGTGCGCTGGCGCATCCAGTCGAAGAAGGCCGGCGCGGTGCGCAGGGTAACGCCGGGCGTGGTCCAGTCCCGCAGCTCGAGCCAGGTGGTGTTGACCGCTTCCCACATTTCGGAGGTGATGTGGCCGCGCACGGCGTGGGCATTCTGGCGCGCCGTCAGCAGGCAGTTGTGGATGCTCGAGACGTTGCTGATATCGCCGATCATGAAATTGAGCAGGGCGTTGGCGTCGAGCTGGCTGCGCATGGACCAGAAGGCGTCGCTGACCCCGCTGACGCTGAGGATGGCGGTCAGCTCCTCGCGTGCCGCGGAGCGCGGCAGCAGTGCCAGCCGGGCGCTGACATCCAGCAGGCGGGCCAGACTGTCGGCGCGCTCCATGTAGCGGCCCAGCCAGTAGAGGTTGGCGGCAGTACGGCTCAGCATGATGACGTCTCCGAGGTGGGGTTGTCTTCCAGCACCCAGGTATCCTTGGTGCCGCCGCCCTGGGAGGAGTTGACCACCAGCGAGCCTTCCTGCAGCGCCACCCGGGTCAGCCCGCCGGGGACCAGCCGTACCCCCTGCGAGCTGGACAGCACGTAGGGGCGCAGATCGATGTGGCGAGGAGCGATGCCGGCTTCCACGAAGGTGGGGCAGGTCGACAGGGCCATGGTCGGCTGGGCGATGTAGCCGGCCGGATTGGCCTTCACCCGGCGGCGGAACTCCTCGAGCTGTTCGCGGCTGGCCGCCGGGCCGATCAGCATGCCGTAACCCCCGGCACCCTGGGTTTCCTTGACCACCAGTTCGCCGAGATGGTCGAGCACATGACGACACTGCTCCGGATCACGACACTGCCAGGTGGGCACGTTGTCGAGAATCGGCTCCTCGTCGAGATAGAAGCGGATCATCGCCGGCACATGCGGGTAGATCGACTTGTCATCGGCCACCCCGGTGCCCAGCGCGTTGGCCAGCACCACGCCGCCTTCGCGATAGACCGACAGCAGCCCCGGCACGCCGAGCATGGAATCGGGGTTGAAGGCGAGCGGATCGAGAAAGGCCTCATCGACCCGACGATAGATGACATCCACCACCCGCGGGCCGGCGGTAGTGCGCATCCGCACCCGGCCATCGCTGACGAACAGATCCTGCCCCTCGACCAGCTCGACGCCCATCTGCTGGGCGAGGAAGGCGTGTTCGAAATAGGCGCTGTTGTAGCGTCCGGGCGAGAGCACCACCACGCAGGGGGCGTCGGTCGGCGTACTCGAGCGCAGCGTCTCCAGCAGCAGGTTGGGGTAGTGATCGACCGGCGCGATGCGGTTGAGGGTGAAGAGCTCCGGGAACAGCCGCATCATCATGCGCCGGTTCTCCAGCATGTAGGAGACCCCGCTGGGGATGCGCAGGTTGTCCTCGAGCACGCAGTAGCGACCGTTGCCATCGCGGATCAGATCGACACCGCTGATGTGGCTGTAGATGCCGTGGGGCAGGGTGACGCCCTGCATGGCGAGCTGGTACTGGGGGTTGGCCAGCACCTGCTCGGCCGGGATGAGGCCTTCCTTCAGGATGTGCTGGTCGTGGTAGATGTCGTCCAGAAAGGCGTTGAGGGCCTGCACCCGCTGGCGGCAGCCGGCTTCCAGCATGGCCCACTCGCGGGCCGGAATGATGCGCGGCAGCGGATCGAAGGGGATCAGGCGTTCGGTGCCCGATTCGTCGCCATAGACGGTGAAGGTGATGCCGGCACGGTGAAAGAGCAGATCGGCTTCATGACGCTTGCGCGAGAGCAGCTCTTCGGGCGTGTCGGCCAGCCAGCGCTGATAGGCGTCGTAGTGCGCCCGGCACGCCCCCGTAGGCTCGAACATTTCATTGTAGCTGTTGTCAGTCATTGCCACTCCTGGCTCGGGAGAAGGCGCTGATGCGCCCTGCGAACGGGAGTGGCGTTGTGGCCGACCGCTACCCTCTTCAGGGTAGTCGAGCGGCGGCGGTAGTACTGTGCCGGAACCGCAGTGCTGCCGCCCCCGCTCGGTTCAGCTCCGGGCGAGCGCCTCCAGCGCCCGGGCGATCGCCTCGGCGCCGGGGTCGACCACGCCGCTCAGCGACTCCGAGGGCACCTGTGCCGAGCGGCCGGCCCCGGCACGCTCCAGCTTCGCGGTGGCATCGGCACCTTCCCGGGCACGGCGGGCCGCATCCGCCATCGGGTTACCCTCCACCAGGGTGCGCACTGCCGGGATCAGGGCGTCGAGCAGGGTGCGGTCCCCCTCCTGCGCACCGCCATAGTGCTGCATGCGTTCGACCCCGGCCTGAAGTGCATTCGGCCAGTCGCTGCCCGCTTCAAGTGCCTGGGCGGTGGCGGTCATCAGGATGGAGAGCAGCACGCCGCTCGAGCCACCCATGGCACTGGCGAAGAGTCGTCCCAGTTCGCCGGCCAGTTCGGCATCGTCTCCGGTGGAGAGCCGGTCCTGTTTCAGCGCTTCCAGTATCGCCCGGGCGCCGGCAGCAAAGGTGGCGCCGGCATCACCATCGCCGGTGCGGGCATCGAGTTCGTCGAGTTCGGCTTCACTGTCGCGGATGGCCTCGGCAAGCCGGGTCAGATGGCTGGCACGCTCGGCGTCGCGGGCCCCGCTGCCCGGTTCGGTGGTGCGGCTGAAGGTGGGCGTGAAGGCTGTCGCCTGCCGTTCGGTGGTCGCGCCCGGCCAGGCGGCGGCCGTGGTCGGTGCGGTGACGGCTTCGGTCAGATCATCGTCGGCGGCGACCACGCTGATCGAGAAGCCGTGCATGTCGAGCGACGACATCAGGCTGGCCGGCCCCACCAGGCAGCGTACCCGGTCGCTGCCCCAGCGCTTGAGGCACTCGCGCGCCAGCACCTGCATCTCCTGGGGCGCACAGCCGCCCAGGTTGTTGATCAGCATCAGGGTGTTGTCGGTATCGGTCAGCGCCTCCTTCAGCGGATCGACGACCAGTGCCGCGGCTTCCTCGGCCGTGCCCGGATCGACCCGGCGGGCACCGGGCTCGTTGTGAATGCCCAGCCCCAGCTCGGGGCTGCGGCGCTCGCCGCGCTGACCCGGCAGGGCAGCACTGGAAAGCGCCATGCCCAGTGATTTCACGCCTTGCACCATGTGCAGCGTGCGCTGTTCGACGGTGTCGAGGTCATCGCCACGCTCGGCATGAAAGCCGGCCACCTTGTGGACCAGCACGGTACCTGCCAGCCCCCGGGGCTGGTCGGTATCGGGCAGGGCGATGTCATCGGCGACGATCACGCTGGCGACCCGGTAGCCCTCTTCGCGGGCGCGCTCGGCGGCGAGTCCGAAGTTGAGCCGGTCACCGGTGTAGTTCTTGATCACCAGCAGGCAGCCGGCATCGCTACAGCAGGCACGAATGGCGGCCAGTATCGCTTCCACGCTGGGAGAGGCGAACAGCTCGCCGGCGACCGCGGCGGTGAGCATGCCCTGGCCGATGAATCCGGCGTGTGCCGGCTCATGACCGGAGCCGCCTCCGGAGATGACCGCCACGCGGTCACGGCCCTCGCGGTCGGGCTGCCAGTCGGGCCGCATCAAAATCCGGGCTGCCGGATCCTCGGAGTAGTGCACGCCGGTGGTCAGTGCCACGCCTTCGAGCACATCGGCGATCAGCCGATCGGGGTGGTTATAGAAGTGATCCATGATAAGGGGCTCCCTGCCGGATCAGTCGCGGTCGACCGCAAAGGGCGACCAGGCCTGGCGAGTGGGCATGATTTCCAGTCGGTTGATGTTGACGTGCGCCGGCAGGGTGGCCACGTGGAAGATCTGCTCGGCGATATCTTCCGGCTGCAGTGGCGTGGTATCGCCGTAGAGCTTGTCGTAGGCGGCCTGGTCGCCACGGTTGCGCACCAGGGTGAACTCGCTTTCGGAGAGTCCCGGGGCAACATCGGTGACCCGCACACCGGTGCCCTGCAGATCGCAGCGCAGGTTGTAGGAGAACTGCTGCACGAAGGCCTTGGAGGCGCCGTAGACGTGACTGCCGGGATAGGGCCACTGACCGGCGACCGAGCCCAGATTGATGATGGAGGCCCCTTCGCCGCGCTCCATCAGCGAGGGCAGCAGGGCGTGGGTGACATTGACCAGGCCGGTGATGTTGGTATCGATCATGGTGTGCCACTCTTCCAGCGCTGCCCGCTGGGCGGGTTCCGGCGCCAGCGCCAGCCCGGCGTTGTTGATCAGGGCGGTGATCGGCCGGAAATCGCCGGGCAGGGCCTCGACAACCGCCTTCACGGCGCTGTCATCGCGAACATCCAGCGCCGCGACATGCACCGGCACGCGGCTGCCGAGCTGCGTTTTCAGGTCTTCCAGCCTCTCCTGCCGGCGACCGGTCAGTACCAGCGACCAGCCCGCTTCGGCAAAACGGTGGGCACAGGCGCGCCCGAACCCCGAGGTGGCGCCGGTAATGAAGACAACCTGGGACATGCAGACCTCCTGGGATGAATCGGAAAGGATCGGGAGTGGCAGCGACTCCCTCCCCAGAATAGACCGACTCCCGGGCAACGGGCGACCGATGAGACGCACGGGTTGAAATCGACCATGATGATCAAGAAATTCGTAGTGTGATCATTCAGGACAATGGGAGCAGTCACATGAAAAGGACTTTGACAGCTGTCGCCATCGCCGGTCTTGGCCTGACCGCGCTGCAGGGGTGTGCCGGCCAGCCCGATCAGAATGCGCAGTTCGACAACGGCACCCCGACCAGCCGGCAGGGGCGTTCCGCGCAGATGGAAGACACCCTTGGCAATCAGGACCGGGGCAATGTCCGCAACGGCCAGTTCGATAACGCCACGCCGGCCGATCGCGAGCCACGCTCCGCCCAGATGCAGGACACCATGCACGACTCCGGTCAGGGCAGTCATCAGCAGTGGAGCAATGGCACCAGTCATACTGCGCCTGCACCCAGCGGTACAGCGAATGGCAGCGGACAGTTCGACAACGATACCCCGACCGGCCGTCAGGGGCGCTCCGGACAGATGGAGAGCACGCTTCCCGATGGCGACAACCAGAGCGATTACAATGACCGGTAAGACCCGAGTCATCTGATCGGTTCTGCAGGCGCCGCTGCCCGACACGTGACGGTGTCGTTCCGGGCGAGGGTCATCAGGCTCTCGCCTGGATTTTTCTTAAAAACTTGTACGCATGATGTACACGGCTTTGACAGAAGAAAGGTTGGCGACTAACTTTTGGAGTGTAAATCAACGGGATGGTTGCCACCGTCTTCGAATCATCGCCACTTCACGGAGTGTCCTCAGCCGATTACCCGGCTAAAGCATGGTGTCAGGATGGCACCGGATGGCTTCCACCATCCCGGAATCCGGAATCAAGGGAAGGAATCATGATGAAGAGAACCTTTGCCGTAGCCGCCGTTTCGACTCTGCTGGCACTACCGACCGTCGGGGCGCTGGCGGCCGATGACAGCGAATCCGCGATGGGTCAGTCCTCGGCCTATCAGGATGATGAAGGCCAGTCCAAGATGGGCTCCGAAGCGACCAGTACGGCCGATACCATGGACAACAGCCGCACCAGCACTGATGCCACCGATACCGGGCGTCAGGGGCATTCCGCACAGATGGAAAATGCCATGCCCGACGGCAATGACGATCAGCACAACGCTGGTGCCGGCATGGACAACCAGCAGTCGGACATGAATCGTGGCGCCAGCGGTGCGGCTGAAACGCCGACCGGTCGCCAGGGGCACTCCTCGCAGATGGAGAGCACCGTGCCCGATGGTGACAGCGATCCCACCCAGGCAGGTGGCGGCGTTGACCAGGGCCAGGATCAGCAGTAATCCGCTGCCCCGTTCGTAGCTGAATTCACCGCCGTCGGTCCGCCGACGGCGGTTTTTTCATGCCCGTGCCCTGCCACGCTCATCCGGGCACACCTGCCGTGCCGGGGCTACCACAGGGTCGGCAGCTCCTGGCGCTCGCGCAGCCGCTCCCGGACCATCAGCAGCGCTGCCACGGCCCGGCCTTCGTGCAGCTCGCCGGTGGCCAGCAGGCTGTCCAGCTGCTCCAGCGGCATCCGCTCGACGGTCAGCGGCTCCGGTTCGTCGCCGGGCAGGCGCGACTCCTGCAGCTCGCTGGCCATGAGGACACTGATGCGGTGATTCATGTAGTTGGGCGCCAGGGTCAGCTCGATCAGCGGTTCCAGACGGGCGGCGCTGAAGCCGCACTCCTCCTGGAGTTCGCGATTGGCCGCGGTGATCATGTCCTCACCGGGGTCGATGACGCCCTTGGGCAGGGTCAGCACGTAGTCGTCGATGCCGGCGGCATACTCGCGAATCAGCAGCACATGCTCCGGATCGGGCAGGGCCACGATCATCACGGCACCGCGACCGGCATTGCGCAGGCGTTCGAAGGTACGGCGATTGCCGTTGGCAAACTCGAGTTCCAGTGACTCGATGCGAAACAGGCGACTGGCAGCGACCTCGCGGCGCTGATGGATCACGGGGCGGTGATGACGTGACATGAGTGCTTCCTCCACAACGATCGCCCATGATGACACCGCGATGGGCGCGAAGCGATGCGTCCCGTACAATGAAGGGTGAATTCCCGGTGGCGAACTGCCCATGATCGACTGGCGTCATATCGATACCGTGCTGCTGGACATGGACGGTACCCTGCTGGATCTGCACTTTGATACCCATTTCTGGCTGGAGCACCTGCCGCGGCGCTACTGCGAGATCCATCGCCTCGAGACGTCGCATGGCCATGCCCTGGTCGAGCGTATCCTGGCCGAGCGCGGGACGCTGGACTGGTACAGCCTGCGCTACTGGCAGCGCTAGCTCGAGGTCGACATGCTCACCCTCAAGCGCGAGATCAGCCATCTGATCGGTTATCGCAGCGATGCCCGGGCGTTTCTCGAGTGGCTGCATGCCGCGCCGCAGCGGGTGGTGCTGGCGACCAACGCCGATCGTGCGGGGATGGCCCTGAAGCTCGAGCTCACCGGTCTGGACCGGTATGTCGATGCGCTGGTCTCTTCCGAGGACCTGGGCGCGCCGAAGGAGTCGCCGGAGTTCTGGCAGGCGCTGCTGAATCATGAGCCCCATGATCCGCAGCGGACGCTGCTGATCGACGACAATCCGGCCGTGCTGCAGTGCGCCCGGGCCAGTGGCATCCGGCATCTGCTGGGGATTCGCCAGCCCGACAGCCAGCGCGCGCCGGTCGACAGCGAGGCGTTTACCTGTCTGGATCGCTTTGCAGCCGTCATGGGGGCTTGAGTCCGCACGACCTGCCCCCATGGATCGGGTATACGCTGATTCGGACCACAGTGGTCCGGCAGTGAACCACGCCGCGAGATCATGCCGGCAAGCACAAGGAGAGCGCATGAGTGACCAGGTACGGCTCGACAAGTGGCTCTGGGCCGCGCGCTTTTTCAAGACCCGCGGTCTGGCCCAGAAGGCTGTTGAAGGTGGCAAGGTGCACTACAACGGTGGACGGGTGAAGACCAGCAAGGCCGTCGAGGTCGGTGCCCATCTGGAAATTCCCCAGGGCTGGTCGCGCATCGAGGTGGAAGTGCTGGGTGTCAGCGACAAGCGCCGCAGTGCACCCGAGGCCCGCACCCTCTACCGCGAGACGGAAGAGAGCGCCGAGCGTCGCCAGCAGGACGTGGAAAACCGCCGCCTCAACAACCAGATCATGCAGCCGCCGAAGCGGCGTCCGGACCGTCGCGATCGTCGCGATATCCAGCGCTTTCAGCGGCAGATGTCCGACGACTGACCATCGAGGCCGAGGCGGCGGGCCGGATGCTTCCGGCCGTCGCTCGACTTCGCACGAGACCTTTCATGGATCGCATTCAACGTTTTATTTTCGACCAGACCAATGTCCGCGGTGAGCTGGTCAATGCTCCCGAGACCCTGCGCGAAGTGCGCAGCCGCCACGCCGACTATCCCGAGCCGGTCGCCCATCAGCTGGGCGAGATGCTGGCGGCCGTGGCGCTGCTGACGGCAACCGTCAAGCTCGACGGCGTACTGAGCCTGGAGGTGCGCGGCAACGGCCCGGTATCGCTGCTGATGGCGGAGTCCAATCCGGCCACGGCAGAGCAGGGCCAGCAGCTGCGCGCCATCGCCCGCTTCAACGATGTCACCGCCGTGTCCGGCGACTCCGCCGGGCTGGCGGAACTGGTCGGTGAAGGCCAGATCGTGATGACGCTCGACCCGAAGGAGGGGCAGCGCTATCAGGGCATCGTGGGGCTGGAGGCCGATACGCTCGCCGGCTGTCTGGAGGCCTACTTCGAGCGTTCCGAGCAGCTGCCCACCCGGCTGTGGCTTGCGGCCGATGCCGAGGGCGCTGCCGGTCTGCTGCTGCAGCAGCTGCCCGACGACGAGCGCAATCAGGATCCGGATGCCTGGAACCGGCTGGCCATGCTGGCCGATACCATCAGCCAGCGGGAGCTGCTCGATCTCGCGCCGCTGGATACCCTCAACCGGCTGTTTCACGAGGACAATCCGCGGCTGTTCGATCCCGCGCCGGTCGAGTTCGGCTGCACCTGCTCCCGGGAGCGTTTTGCCAACGGGCTCCATCAGCTGGGTGCCGAGGAGCTGCGCAGCATCGTGGCCGAGCAGGGGGAGATCGAAACCCACTGTCATTTCTGCAATACCCGCTACGTGTTTTCGGCGGCGGCGGTGGAGTCGCTGATCGACTCCCCGGACGACAGTTCGCCGATCGTGCACTGACAGCGCCCCGGCGTGTCAGGGCGCCAGCCGTGCCCGGTTGCCGAAGCTACCCCGGGGGCGCGTTCCGCGCCCCCGGGGTTTCTGCCATAATGGTGAACCGCCGTGGCTTCGTCCGTTCCGTCGGAGCCGCCGGGACAACGCAGCGGTGAAGAGGGCCGTTGCCCAGCTTCCCGCGGGCATTGATGCCGTTCGGGATGAGCCGTGCATGGCGCTGACCGGGGTGGTGACGGGTCGGCACCCGTAACCGGGCTGGAGAGAAGCGGTTTCGCCGAGGACAACGCATGAGCAACACAACCACGAGCCGGGAGCGCGCCTCGCGGCCCCGCCTCAACCCGAGTCCTGCCGAGCTGGTCGAGCACGCCATTCTCAATGGCGAGGCCCGGCTGGCGGCCAATGGCGCGCTGGTGGCCGAAACCGGCAGTCGCACGGGTCGGTCGCCGAAGGATCGCTACATCGTGGATGAGCCCTCCACCAGTGCCGAGATCGACTGGGGGAGTGTCAATCAGCCCTTTCCCGCCAGCCGTTTCGATGCGCTGTGGGAGCGGGTCGAGGGCTGGCTGGAGGGGCAGTCGCGCTTCGAGTCCGAGCTGCACGTCGGGGCCGACGCCGAGCACTATCTGCCGATCCGGGTGGTCACCGAGTACGCCTGGCATAACCTCTTCGCCTGCAACCTGTTCGTGCGTCCGGCACCGTTCAATCCCAAGGACAAGCGGGAGTGGACGATTCTCGGCGCGCCCGGCTTCGCCTGTGATCCCGAGCGTGACGGCACCCGTTCCGAGGGGGCGGTGATCATCAACTTCGCCCGGCGTCGGGTGCTGCTCGCCGGCATGCGCTACGCCGGCGAGATGAAGAAGGCGATGTTCACGGTGCAGAACTTTTTGCTACCGGAGAAGGGCGTGCTGCCGATGCACTGCAGCGCCAATCTCGGCGAGGATGGCGAGACGACACTCTTCTTCGGTCTCTCGGGCACCGGCAAGACCACCCTGTCGGCGGACCCGGCGCGCTATCTGATCGGCGATGACGAACATGGCTGGGGCGAGGGGACCGTCTTCAACCTCGAGGGCGGCTGCTATGCCAAAACCATGGATCTCAGCGAGGAGCACGAGCCGATCATTCATCGCGCCATCCGGTTCGGCAGCGTGCTGGAAAACGTGGTGCTCGACGATGCCCGGCGGCCGGAGTACGGCGATGACTGCCTGAGCCAGAATGCACGGGCGGCCTATCCGCTGTCGTTCGTCGACAGGCGGGTCGAGGCCGGGCGGGCCGGTGAACCCACCACGCTCATCTTTCTGACCTGTGACATGAGTGGCGTGCTGCCGCCGGTATCGATCCTGTCGCGGGAGGCCGCGGCCTATCACTTCCTGTCAGGGTACACGGCCCGGCTCGGGTCGACCGAAACGGGCAGTGCCAGCGCGCTGGAAGCCACCTTCTCGACCTGCTTCGGGGCCCCGTTCTTTCCGCGTCCGGCGCGCGAGTACGCCGAGCTGCTGATCAAGCGGATCGAGGCCTTCGGCTCCCGGGTCTATCTGGTCAATACCGGCTGGAGCGGTGGCGCCTTCGGTGAGGGCGGTGAGCGTTTCAGCCTGAAAACGACCCGCGCCATCATCGCGGCCATCCACTCCGGCGCGCTGAAGGGCGTCGAGACGCAGTGGCTTGAAGGGCTCAACCTGGCAGTGCCGACCCACGTCGACGGGGTTGATGAGCGACTGCTCGATCCGCGTCGGGCCTGGTCGGATCAGGCGGCCTTCGAGGCCCGGGCACGTGAGCTGATCAATCGTTTCGTTGAGAATTTCCACAGATTCGAAGGGGTCGATGAGGCCATCGTTGCCGCGGGCCCCACTCTCGACTGAAGCAGACTCTCGACTGCAGCAGATCGGGAGTGGCACGCTGCTCCGGGGAGCGCTCAGGCGCTCCCCGCTGTCGTTTTGCCGGGGCATGAGGGCGCCTTTCGTGGTACCCTGGCGCCATCCACGAGCCGATAGTCAGGTGTCATGAGTCACGCACTTACTCCGATTGCCGAACGGCTGGCCGGTGAACTCGAGGTTCGAATCGGCCAGATCGAAGCCACCATCGCCCTGCTCGACGAGGGCGCCACGGTGCCGTTCATCTCCCGCTACCGCAAGGAGGTGACCGGCGGTCTCGACGATGGCCAGCTGCGCAGCCTGGAGAGTCGGCTGCGCTATCTGCGCGAACTCGACGAGCGCCGCGACACGGTACTGGCCGCCATCGAGGAGCAGGGCAAGCTGGATGAGGCCCTGCAGGCGCAGATCATGGCGGCCGAGACCAAGCAGCGTCTCGAGGATCTCTATCTGCCGTATCGCAAAAAGCGTCGCACGAAGGCGCAGATTGCCCGTGAAGCGGGGCTCGAGCCATTGGCCGATGCTCTGCTGAATGATCCCACGCTTGATCCCGAAGACACGGCGCAGGCGTATGTCGATGCCGAGCAGGGCATCGGTGAGCCCAAAGCGGCTCTGGATGGCGCCAAACAGATCCTGATGGAGCGTTTTTCCGAAAACGCCGAACTGGTCGGGCGGCTGCGCGAGCGCATGTGGCAGGAGGGCGAGCTGGTCGCCACGGTGATCGCCGGCAGGGAGAGCGACGGTGCGCGCTTCGCGGACTACTTCGACCATCGCGAACCGCTGGCGAAGGTGCCCTCCCACCGGGCCATGGCGATGTTTCGCGGCCGCCATGAAGGGGTGCTGGGGCTGGCGCTCAGGCTGCCCGACGAGGAGGAGGCCTCGGTTCATCCCATGGAGGTCGAGATCGCCCGCGTCTTCGGTATCCGCGATGCCGGCCGGGCTGCGGATCGCTGGCTGAAGGAGGTGGTGCGTTGGGCCTGGCGGGTCAAGCTCTATACCCACCTTGAAACCGAACTGCTGGGGCAGCTGCGCGAGCGGGCCGAAAGCGAGGCCATTGCCGTCTTTGCCCACAATCTCAAGGATCTGCTGCTGGCGGCGCCGGCGGGCTCACGCGTCACGCTGGGGCTCGATCCGGGGCTGCGGACCGGGGTCAAGGTCGTGGTGGTCGATGGTACCGGCCGGCTGCTGGATACCGCCACCATCTATCCACACGCGCCGAAGAACCAGTGGCGGGCCTCGCTGGAGACACTGGCGCAGCTCTGTCGCCGACATGAGGTATCGCTGATCGCGGTGGGCAACGGGACGGCCAGTCGCGAAACCGATCGGCTGGCCGCCGAGCTGGTGGCGCAGTTCGACGATCGCACGCTCACTCGGGTGATGGTCAGCGAGGCCGGAGCGTCGGTCTATTCCGCCTCCGAGACGGCCGCCCGGGAGTTTCCCGAGCTCGATGTCACCCTGCGCGGCGCGGTGTCGATCGCCCGCCGGCTGCAGGATCCGCTGGCCGAACTGGTCAAGATCGACCCCAAATCGATCGGCGTCGGACAGTATCAGCACGATGTTTCCCAGCTTCAGCTGGCGCGAGCGCTCGATGGCGTGGTCGAGGACTGCGTCAACGGCGTGGGCGTCGATCTCAACACCGCCTCGAGTGCACTGCTCACCCGCGTGGCGGGGCTCAACGAGTCGCTGGCGGAGAATATCGTTGCCTGGCGGGATGCCAATGGCACCTTTGCCAACCGGCGCCAGCTGCTTGAAGTGAGCCGGCTGGGGCCGAAGACCTTCGAGCAGTGTGCCGGCTTCCTGCGGATCAATGGCAGTGACAATCCGCTGGATGGCTCGGCCGTGCACCCCGAAGCCTATCCGGTGGTGGAGCGCATCGCGCGCGAAAACGGCCGGCAGCTGGGCAGCCTGGTGGGTGATGAAGCCTTTCTGGGGTCGCTCGACGCCCGGCACTATACCGACGAGCGCTTTGGCGTGCCCACGGTGAGCGATATTCTCGGCGAGCTGCGCAAGCCGGGGCGTGACCCGCGGCCGGCCTTCCGTTTTGCCCGTTTCCAGGAGGGCGTGGAGAAGGTCAGTGATCTGGCATCCGGCATGGTGCTTGAAGGAGTGATCACCAATGTGACGCACTTCGGCGCCTTCGTCGATATCGGGGTTCACCAGGATGGGCTGGTGCACATTTCGGCGCTCTCCCACCGCTTTGTCGAGGATCCGCGTTCGGTGGTCAAGGCCGGTGACATCGTTCAGGTCAAGGTGATGTCGGTCGATCTGGCGCGACAGCGCATTGCCCTGTCGATGCGACTCGATGACACCCCCGACGGCGGCCGGGCGAACGATCAGGGCCGGCGCGAGTCGAAACGCTCGTCAGGCAATGACTCCCGGCAGCAGCGCAAGCGCGAGGCCCCGGCGCAGGGGGCCATGGCCGAGGCGCTGAAGAAGGCCGGCGCCGATCGCCGGCGCTGAACGGGCGGCGGTGGCTGTGCGCTACCGCTGAACCGCGACCCGGGCGCTTGAAAGCCGGGCCCAGGTCTCCATAATGAGGGACCATTCGGGGACTCGGGTCCCGTATCACAGCAACCGCCGGTGCTGCCGGCGAAACCGACCGGAGTGACGGTGCCGACAAGCCGGCCCGCGCCTGCCACGACCCGCACTCCCGCAAGAGAAGGTGGTCAACCTTGTCCGAGCAACTCGCCCGTCGTATCGAGGGATTGAAAGGGGCGGCCCAGCGGGGTCTGTTCGCCCGCATACGCCGTGGGATCGAAAAGGAAGGGCTGCGTGTTGATCAGCAGGGGAGTATCGAGCAGACGCCGCATCCCCGGGCACTGGGCTCGAAGCTGACCCATCCGCACATCACCACCGATTATTCGGAAGCGCTGCTGGAATACATCACGCCGGTGTTCTGCCGGCCGCAGGATGCGCTCGACTTTCTCGCCGATCTGCATCGTTTCACCTACCGCTATCTCGGTGACGAACTGATCTGGCCGGCCAGCATGCCGTCACGGCTGCAGGGCAACGTCAGCGTGCCCATCGCGGACTACGGCCACTCCAATGTCGGCACCATGAAGC
This sequence comes from Kushneria sinocarnis, assembly GCF_003633775.1. GTDB lineage: Bacteria > Pseudomonadota > Gammaproteobacteria > Pseudomonadales > Halomonadaceae > Kushneria > Kushneria sinocarnis. The sequence continues at coordinate 31,428 of NZ_RBIN01000004.1, read as the reverse complement.
ATGTCTACCGACGCGGACTGGATGTGCGCTACGGCCGCATCATGCAGTCGATCGCGGGGATTCACTACAACTTCTCCCTGCCCGATGCGCTGTGGAGCGAACTTCAGCAGCTCGAGGGGGAGAGCAGTGCCTCGCCCAATGCCTACCGTTCGCGCGCCTACTTCGATCTGATCCGCAACTTCCGGCGCAACAGCTGGCTGCTGATGTATCTGTTCGGTGCCTCGCCGGCGGTTGATCGCAGCTTTCTCGACGGGCGCGATGCCGGGCTCGACCACCACGGCGAGCACACGCTGCTTTCGAGCACGGCCTCGACGCTGCGGATGAGTGATCTGGGGTATCAGAACAAGGTCCAGGAGCAGCTGCGCATCTGCTTCAACTCGCTGGAAAACTATGTCGGCACGCTGCGCCATGCGATCGCCACACCGTGGCCGGATTACGAGCGTATCGGCGTCGAGCAGGACGGCGAGTGGCGCCAGCTCAACTCCAACATCCTGCAGATCGAGAACGAGTACTACAGTGATATCCGCCCCAAGCGGGTGGCGCGTCACGATGAAACCTCCACCCAGGCCCTGGAGGCCCGCGGCGTCGAATATATCGAGGTGCGCTGTCTCGATCTCGACCCGTTCCTGCCGCTGGGCATCGACGAAACCGAGATCCGCTTTCTGGATACCTTTCTGGTCTGGTGTCTGCTGCGCGAGAGCCCGTGGATTCCGGATGCCGAGTGCGATCGCCTCGATGACAACCGTGCCCGGGTGGTGCGCTATGGACGCCAGCCCGGTCTGGAGCTCGACTTTGCCGATGGCCCGCGCCGCATGAGCACCTGCGCCCACGAGATCTTCGCCGAACTCGACAAGGTGGCACGGCTGCTCGACAGCGGCGAGGACGCCACGCCTCATCAGGCTGCCCTGCAGGCGCTGGCGCCGCGCATCGACGATCCCGGTCTCACGCCGGCCGGGCGGCTGGAGCGGCTGATGCGCGAAGAGCAGTGCGATTTCGTGGACTGGGTGGCCGACCAGGCGCGCCGTCAGGCCGAGTGGTTCCGGTCGACACCGATGGATCGGGCGCGGGAGGCGCTGCTCGAGCAGCTCAGCGAAACCTCCCATGAGCAGCAGCGGGATACCGAGGGCGATGACGACGTGGCGTTTGCCGAGTTTCTGGCACGCTATTTCGAACGGGCCCGTCAGCCCCATACCTTCCAGGAAGCCTGAGTGTCAGCGGACGGTATCTGCCGTTATCACCAACGAGGATCATGGCAATGGCGTTAATGTCCGGGGCCTCCTGCCGCGCCTGGTCGCTGGCGGGGGCAGGGTTCTGTGTCTTCATGCTGGCAGTGGCGCTGATCATGCAGTACGGGTTCGGGCTGGAGCCCTGCCCGCTGTGCATCTTTCAGCGTGTCGCGGTGCTGGGGGCGCTGCTCGGCTTTCTGATCGGCATCTGCCATAACGCCGGGCGCTGGGGGCGGGTGGTCTACGGCGGCATCGCCCTGCTCGGCAGTGTCGCCGGCGCGCTGATCGCGGGGCGTCATGTCTGGATCCAGCGTCTGCCCGAGGAGCAGGTACCCAGCTGCGGGCCGGGGCTCGATTACATGCTCGATGCGCTGCCGATCCAGAGCGTGATTACCCAGGTGCTGCGTGGCTCGGGTGAATGCGCCAACATCTCGGCGCGCTGGCTGGGGCTGACCCTGCCGGGCTGGACCCTGATCGGTTTCGTGGTACTGATCGCGCTGGCACTGGGGCTGATGTTCGCTCACCGCCCCGGGGCCGGCAGAGGCGGGCGAGCCGCCTCGCCTGCGGCGGCCGACGCCTGAGCCCACTTTCGGCGCACCACCAAAAGGGCCCCCTCGGGGGCCCTTTTGCGATCATGCCATCGGTCGGGCGGGCCGGGCTCAGCCCTCGACCTGCTGGGTGGCCTCACTGGTGGCAGGGCCCTTCTGCTCGCGCAATTCCACCTCGCCCTGCAGCAGGTCGCGCTCGAAGGTCTCCCGGTCGAAGTTGAAGCCGAGATGCTGCTGGGCCAGCAGGATGTCCTTTTCGGCATTGCCCAGACAGCTGGTGCCGCCGGGGGAGGGCGTCATGTTGAAGACGATGCCGGTGCCCGGATCGATCTTCGCCTCGCCCATCATCAGCTTCTTCGAGCTCTTGTCGATCAGCTGCGGGCGAACGCCACCGAAGCCCTTGGCGAAGGTGACATCGCTTGACTTCACGCCGGGCACGATATGCTGAATGCTCTTGTGGAAGAGCTTCTCGCGCAGCACCGGGACTTCGTAGAGAAAGTTCTTGAACACGTAGTTGCGGATATCCGGCACCTTGAGCAGGTCCCAGAAGACCTTCGCCACGCTCGAGTCGAAGCGGAACACGCGCAGGAACTCGGAGAAGGTCTTCGAGTTGTAGCGCTCCAGCAGCGGCAGCATCAGCGCCGTGGGGCCGAAGCGGGTCTTGTCTTCCACCAGTACGTCCGGGTCGCCGTGCACGGCGGCAAAGGGCAGGTTCTCGTTCTGGATGGTATAGACCTTGCCGTTGAGTACCTTCGGCGTGAAGTAGAACGAGCCCGCCATGGGCAGTACGGACTTGTCGAGGCCGTAGCCCATCTTGTGCGCGAACAGCAGCGAATGCCCACCGGCCGCGACGACCACGTAGCGCGCCTGCAGCACGCCGTGATTGGGGGTGTGCACCTTGAACAGGTCGCCTTCCTTGACGATGTCCTCGACCGGTGTGGAGAGGTGCACGTCGCAGTCCATGCCCTTGCGCTCGGCATCCTGCTCGGCGTACTTGATGAACGCTTCCGAAAGCGTGGTGTAGTTGACCGCGGTGTACTCGTCGGTCGAGCCCAGCGCCACGATCTGCTGATTCGGGTCGCGCCCCTCGACCACCTGCGGCTCGACTTCAGCGATGTCATCGCGCTCCATCAGCTTCATGCGCGGAAAGAGCTCACTGAAGGTCTCGAAGCGCCGGCGCAGGAAGTCGCACTGCTTGTCGCCGACGGCCAGTACCATCTTGGGATACTTGAAGATGATATTGTCGCGTTCCTCGGCGGGCAGCTTGGTGCCGAAGTTGACGATCATGCCGGCGGTGCGCTGCGTGACCCGGGCCTTGTCGAGGGAGTAGTTGGTCTCGATATCGCCGCAGTGGATGGTCTGACTGTTGTTGCGCCCGTGCGAGTTGACGATCGCCACCCTGTCATATTTCTCGACCAGGCCGATCGACTTCAGATCCGTGTAGCGGGCCAGTTCGTAAAGCAGGGCAGTGCCGGATACACCGCCGCCTACAATCAGGACATCGTATGTCGTTGCTGCCATGGCTACTCACGCTCGTCGTTGTGCGAACCAGTTGCCTGAAATGACCCGACGCACCAGGTGATGCCTGACGGAAGCAGTGACGGTGTAGCGGGCAGGCACGCTGATCAGTGGATGATTCGATGGGATCAACAGGACCCTGATCGTTAGTATAACTCCTCGTCGCGTTGTTGATTTACAACGAAAAGCCCGGAGTTATGGCTGCTGGGGTTCATTATAAGGAATCCCCTGGGTAAGCGCGAATCCGCAGCTGACGTGAATCACTCATCGCGCAGGCTGATGATCTGCCAGTGCCGCTCGCGCGCAATGGCGGCCAGTGCGGGATCGGGATCGACCGCGACCGGATGATCGACCCGTTCCAGCAGGGGGAGGTCGTTGAGGGAGTCGCTGTAGAACCAGGCATCCTCGAGCGAGTGCCCGGTCTCGGCCAGCCACTGCTCGAGGCGGGTGATCTTGCCCTCCCGGAAACTGGGGACACCGCTGACCCGGCCGGTATAGCGTCCCTCGCGACGTTCGGGTTCGATGGCAATCAGATCCGCCACGCCCAGGCGTTCGGCGATCGGGCCGGTGACGAAGCGGTTGGTGGCGGTGATGATCAGCAGCTGGTCGCCGCGTGCCCGGTGTTCGGCGAGCAGGGCTTCGCCACGGGGCAGGATCATCGGCTCGATGCGTGAGGCCATGAACTGCCGGTGCCAGGCATCCAGCTGCTCCGGGCGGTGCTCGGCCAGCGGTGCCAGGGCAAAGCGCAGATAGGCGTCGATATCCAGCACGCCGTTGTTGTAGTCCTCGTGGAAACGGTCGTTCTCGCGCCGGTAGTGTTCGGCGTCGACCGCTCCCTGCTCTACCAGAAACTCGCCCCAGCTGTGGTCGCTGTCGCCGCCGAGCAGGGTGTTGTCGAGATCGAAAATGGCCAGACGCACGCATCTCTCCTTGCCTGGTGACTGCTTGAGCGCGTCGGCTGTCGCGCCATGTCAGAGGGTCATGATGGCAGGAACTCACACTCGGTAACAGGGTTGATGAGCACGCCACGATCAGCGTCACGCCTTGACACAAGCCTTGTTGATGCGCTTTTGCGCTTTGTGGAAGAATGCCGGTAACAGATTTCAGTGAAGGTAGTACCCGTGATCGACCCTGATGGCTTCCGGCCCAATGTTGGCATCATCATTGCCAACTGCGAAGGCCAGGTGCTGTGGGCGCGACGGGTCGGACAGAATGCCTGGCAGTTTCCGCAGGGGGGGATTCAGGCCAACGAGACACCGCAGCAGGCGCTGTACCGCGAGCTGGAAGAGGAGATCGGCCTGTGCGCCGATGACGTCGATGTGCTCGCCTGTACCCGTGGCTGGTTGCGCTATCGTCTACCCAGGCGTCTGATCCGAACTCACTCACGTCCACTGTGTATCGGCCAGAAACAGAAATGGTTCCTGCTGCGTATCCGCTGCCAGGAGACGCGCATCTGCGTCGACAGTACCCCGAAGCCGGAATTCGATGGCTGGCGCTGGGTCAGCTACTGGTATCCGCTCGGTCAGGTCGTCTCCTTCAAGCGCGATGTCTACCGCCGGGCGCTGCATGAACTGGCTCCCCGGCTGGTACTGACCGGCGAGCGGCTCGAGCGCTGAGACACTGTCGATTTCGGTCCGATCCCGGGCAGGGAGTGCCACGGGGCCTTCGGACCTCACAACAACCAGGGATGATCTTCCGCCATGCTCGAGGTGCTTCGACGCATCATTCAGGAGGTCAACGGTGCCCGCAGCCTGGATGCGGCACTGTCGATCATCGTGCGTCGCATTCGCAAGGCCATGCAGACCGATGTGTGTTCGGTCTACCTGCGCAACGAGGAGCACGACTGCTTCGTGCTGATGGATACCATCGGACTCAATGCCGGCGCCATCGGCCATGTCACCCTGCGTCCGGGCGAGGGGCTGGTCGGCCTGGTGGGCCAGCGCGAGGAGCCGCTCAACCTCGAAAATGCCCCCGCCCATCCGGGCTTTCGCTACTTCGCCGAAACGGGCGAGGAGCGCTACTCCAGTTTCCTGGGCGTGCCCATCATTCATCAGCGCCGGGTACTGGGCGTACTGGTGGTTCAGCAGCGCGAGATGCGCCGCTTCGAAGAGGGTGAGGAAGCCTTTCTGATCACCATGGCCGCCCAGCTCTCGGGCGTGTTGATGCACGCGCTGGCGACCGGGGCGCTGGCGCGATTGAGCGATCCCGATGGCCAGGCCGTGCTGAGTGGTGTGGCCGCCTCGCCGGGGATGGCGATCGGTGAAGCCTTCGTGGTGATTCCGCCGGCCAATCTGGACGCCGTGCCCGAGCGCGCCGCCGAGGATATCGAGCTGGAAGTGCGCCGCCTGCACGATGCCATCGGCCGGGTGCGTCAGGATATCCGGCTGGCGGCCGAGCGGCTGGCCAGCCGAATCTCCACCCAGGAGCAGGCGCTTTTTGATGTCTATCAGCAGATGCTGGGTGAGGCGGCGCTGGGCCAGGAGGTCGAGAACCGCATTCGCGACGGCCAGTGGGCGCCGGGGGCGCTGGCGCAGGTGGTGCGTCGTCATGTGCAGTATCTGGAGCGGGTCGACGATGACTATCTGCGCGAGCGCGCCGCCGATGTCCGCGATCTCGGGCGTCGGGTGCTGGGGCATCTGCAGCAGGAAAGCAGTGCCTCGCCGGCGCGCTACCCGGATCAGACACTGCTGGTCGGTGACGAGATCAGCGCCGCCCAGCTCGGTGAAGTGCCGCGCAACAAGCTGGTCGGGCTGGTGGCCGCACGCGGCTCCAATACCTCCCACGTGGCCATTCTGGCGCGGGCGATGGGCATTCCTGCGGTGCTGGGGATGACCGACCTGCCGCTCTCCCGGCTCTCGGGCACGCGGATGATCGTCGATGGCCATCGCGGCAAGCTGATCGTGCGGCCGGACAGCGACCTCGAGGCACGCTATACCAGTCTGATCGACGAGGAGCGGGCACTGGCGGAAGTGCTGGAGGGCGAGCAGTCGCTGCCGGCCGAAACCCGTGACGGTGAGCGTATCCGGCTGATGGTCAATACCGGGCTTACCGCGGAACTGAGCAGTACGCTGAGCGCTCGGGTCGATGGCGTCGGGCTCTATCGCACCGAGGTCCCCTTCATGATGCATCAGCGCTTTCCCAGCGAGCAGGAGCAGGCGCGGCTCTACCGCGACCAGCTCTCCGGCTTTGCGCCGCTGCCGGTGGTGATGCGCACGCTGGATATCGGTGGTGACAAGGATCTGCCGTACTTCCCCATCGAGGAGGCCAATCCGTTTCTCGGCTGGCGCGGCATCCGGGTGATGCTCGATCACCCCGAGGTGCTGATGGTCCAGCTGCGGGCCATGCTGCGCGCCGCCGAGGGTCTCGATAACCTGCGTCTGCTGCTGCCGATGATCTCCAGCATCGAGGAGATCGACACGGCGCTGCGGCTGCTCGATCGTGCCATCGAGGAGCTGCGCGAGGACGGGCTGGACGTCAAGCGCCCGCGGCTGGGCGTGATGATCGAGGTGCCCTCGGCACTCTACCTGCTGGATGCGCTGGCAACCCGGGTCGATTTCTTCTCGGTCGGCAGCAACGACCTCACCCAGTATCTGCTGGCGGTGGATCGCAACAATGCCCGTGTGGCCGGCCTGTACGACGCCTGTCATCCGGCGGTGCTGCATGCCCTGCAGCGGCTGGCGCGGGACACCGAGCGGCTGGGCATCCCGACCTCGGTGTGCGGCGAACTGGCGGGGGATCCGGCCGGGGCCCTGCTGCTGGCCGGGATGGGCTTTCGTACCCTGTCGATGAATGCCACCAGTCTGCCGCGGGTACGTGCTGCCATTCGCCGGGTGGAGAGCCACCATGCCTGTGCCCTGGCCGACGAAACGCTGGCCCTGCCGACCCTGACCGAGGTGCACGCCCACCTGTTCAAGCGCATGAGTGAATGGGGGCTGGCGCATCTGCTGCCTCCCCGTGACGACCGCTGAGGAAGCTTTTCGCTGCCATGGCTGTCCGCGCGTTCGAAGCCCTGAAAGCGGTGTGACGGGGCACATCATCCTGTGGCATGACAGTCGTGCGCGCTGCCTTTAAACTGGCGCCCCTTGCCCCGGGAGAGAGGAGCGTCGGGTGGAGTCCATCCTGTTATACCCAGTCATTGGTGCGCTGGCCGGTTTCATGGCGGGCCTGTTCGGCATCGGGGGCGGTGTCGTGATCGTGCCGCTGCTGGCCTTTGCCTTCGGACTCCAGCAGCTTCCCGAAGGGATCATCCTGCATCTGGCCATCGGCACCTCGCTGGCCACGATTGCGCTGACCTCGCTCTCCTCGGCCCGGGCGCACTATCAGCGGGGCAATGTCCGCCGCGACTGTCTGCTACCGCTGCTGCCGGGGCTGATCGCCGGGGCGGTGCTCGGCGTCTTCATCGGCGGCGCGCTTTCCGGTGGCGCCATGTCGCTGCTGCTGGGCATCTTCTTTCTGCTGATGGCCATCAAGCTGGTGTTCAATCTGCAGCCGGGCGGGCGCCGACCGCTGCCGGGCCGGCCGGGGATGATTTCGGCAGGCGGCGTGATCGGTGCGGTATCGGCGCTGTTCGGCATCGGAGGCGGCACGCTCTCGGTGCCGTTTCTCGAATGGCGCAGCGTGCCGATGAAACAGGCGGTGGGCACCTCGTCGGCCGCCGGCATCCCGATCGCCGTGATCGGTGCGCTGACCGCCATGGGGGTGGGCAGCGGGGCAGAGGGGCTGCCGCCGTGGGCAACCGGTTATGTCTACTGGCCGGCCTTTCTGGGTATCGTCATTCTGAGCGTTCCCTTCGCCCGACTCGGGGCGCGGGTGGCCAGCGCGCTGCCCAATCGGGTGCTCAAGCGCATCTTCGCTGCCCTGATCGTACTGGTGGCCTTCAAGTTCCTGCTGGGCTAGCCCGCTGGCAAGCCCGGTCAACCGAGTGGAATCAAGCATGTACATGCACTATCCGGAGTTCGACCCCGTGGCCTTTGCGATCGGCCCGCTGCAGATTCACTGGTACGGGATCATGTATGTCATCGGTTTTGTCTCGGCCTGGTGGCTGGCGCGCTGCCGTGCCGCCCGGCTGGGCCTGAACCGCGACCAGGTCGGCGACATGATCTTCTACGGCGCGCTCGGGGTGGTCCTCGGCGGCCGCCTGGGATACGTGCTGTTCTACGGCTGGGAGCGCTTTCTCGACAATCCGCTGTGGCTCTTCCAGGTCTGGGATGGCGGCATGAGCTTTCATGGCGGGCTGATCGGGGTCCTGATGGCGGCGCTGCTGTTTGCCCGGCGCCATCGGCTGGCCTTCCTGCAGCTGACCGACTTCATCGCCCCCATGGTGCCGATCGGTCTCGGGGCCGGGCGGCTCGGCAACTTCATCAATCAGGAGCTGCCGGGCAGGGTGACCGATGTACCCTGGGCGATGATCTATCCCCGGTACGGCTCGCAGCCGCGTCATCCCTCGGAGCTTTACGAATTTCTGCTGGAAGGCGTGATTCTCTTCGCCATACTCTGGTGGGTATCACGACAGCCGCGGCGGCGCGGACTGATCTCGGGGCTTTTTCTGGTGCTGTACGGCCTCTTCCGGTTCTCGGTGGAGTTCGTACGCCGCCCTGATCCCCAGCTGGGCTTCATCGCCTTTGACTGGATGACCATGGGACAGCTGCTGTGCATTCCCATGATCCTGGCCGGCATCGCCCTGATGGTCTGGTCGCGCCGCCGGACGCCCGACTGGTCACGCACCGGTGCCGATTCTTCACCCCAAGCGCAAGAAGTCTGATTCATGCAGCCCTATCTGGATCTCATGCAGCGCGTGCTCGATCACGGCACGCGCAAGAGCGACCGCACCGGTACGGGGACCCTGTCGGTCTTCGGCCATCAGATGCGCTTCGACCTCGCCGATGGCTTTCCGCTGGTCACTACCAAGAAGCTGCATCTGCGCTCGATCATTCATGAACTGCTGTGGTTCCTGCAGGGGGAGACCAACATCGCCTACCTGAAGGAGCACGGCGTTCGCATCTGGGACGCCTGGGCCGACGAGAACGGCGAGCTGGGCCCGGTCTACGGCTACCAGTGGCGCAGCTGGCCGCGCCCGGACGGTGGCAGCGTGGATCAGATCGCCAATGTCATCGAACAGATCCGTCGCAACCCGGACTCCCGCCGTCTGATCGTGTCGGCGTGGAACCCGGCGCTGGTGGACGAGATGGCGCTGCCGCCGTGTCATGCCCTGTTCCAGTTCTACGTGGCCGATGGCCGGCTCTCCTGCCAGCTCTACCAGCGCAGTGCCGATATCTTTCTCGGCGTGCCGTTCAACATCGCAAGCTACGCACTGTTGACGCACATAGTGGCGCAGGTCTGCGATCTGGCGCCGGGCGAGTTCATTCATACCTTCGGTGATGCGCATCTCTACCTCAATCATCTCGAGCAGGCCGAGCTGCAGCTGTCGCGGACACCACAGCCGCTGCCCCGGCTGAAACTCAACCCCGAGGTGCGTGACCTGTTCGCCTTCCGCTACGAGGATATTGCGATCGAGGGCTATGAGCCGCATCCTCACATCAGGGCGCAGGTGGCCGTATGAACGAGCTGGTCGTGCCGGTGGCCATGATTGCCGCGCTGTCGCGCAACCGGGTCATCGGCGCGCAGGGCAAACTGCCCTGGTATCTGCCCGAGGACCTGAGGTTCTTCAAGGCAGTCACCCGGGACAAGCCGCTGGTGATGGGGCGGGCGACCTTTGAATCGATCGGTCGCCCGCTGCCCAATCGGCTCAACATCGTGGTGACCCGCAATCCGGACTTTCATCACGAGGGCGTGCGGGTCTGTCATGATCTGGAGAGCGCGCTCGACATGGCCGATCATCAGGCGATGCTGGATGCGTGCGAGGAGATCATGGTCATCGGGGGTGGGGAGATCTATACCCGGGCCATGCCGCTGGCGCAGCGGCTGTATCTGACCGAAGTGGATGCGGAGATCGACGGGGATACCTTCTTTCCGCCGCTGGACGAGGGCTGGCAGGAGGTCGAGCGTCACCCCGGCGAAGAGGCGCCCGACAGGCCGCATTACGACTTCGTGCGCTACGAGCGCCGTGAACAGGCATGACCCATCATCACGCCGTCATGGCGCCGAGGGCGTGCATGACGAGTCGGCTCCGATTGAACAGGGCAGCAGGGAGAACAGCGTAGTGACGACCCATCGTCTCGGTGAGCTGCTGGACGCGCTGGAACAGCAGGCCTCGCAGGCACGCTCGCAGCTGGAATCGGCACATCAGCGTATTCATGAGCTGGAAGTTCGCAATCAGGCGCTCGAGCAGCGCCTCGGTCATATCCTGGATGCCGCAGGTGGTGGGGCATCTGCCGACGGCCCCTCCAGCCTGCATGACACGCAGGCTGCCGCGGCTGCCGGCGAATCGCCCGGGAACGCCGCGCCGGAGCGTGACAGCGTTTCGACCGAACACATGGCCACGGCGGACGAGCCCGCCGACGAGGCACCGTCGCCGTCGACCGGGCAGCAGGCAAGCACCGCAGTCGAGTCGTCGCCTTCTCATGGCGCCAGCGAGGCCGAACAGCCCGCATCACAACCCCCTTCCCCCCAGGCCCTGCTGAAGCAGTGGTATCAGCGCTATCCGAACGCCTTTTTCAGGGGCCACACCCGACCTTTGAAGATCGGCATCCATCACGACCTGGCCGAACGCGAGCCCTGGCCGGAAAAGCTGATCCGACGGGCGCTGGCCGGTTACGTCAATCTGCCGCGCTATCTCAAGTCGGTACGCCACGGCAATGTGCGCGTCGATCTGGATGGCGGTGAGGCAGGTGAAGTCAGTGAGCAGGATGCCCACCATGCCGCCGAGCAGCTGACTTCACTGCAGCAGAAACAGCGTGAGCGTGAGCAGCAGGCGCAGTCGAAACGCATGGCCAGCAAGCTCTCGGCGCTGGCCTCCCGCCATGGTCATCAGTAGCGGCCCTGCCTTCCGGCGAAGTTGACTCACTGTCTGCAATGAGAAATTGCAGACAGTGAACAAAACGCCTGATTCAGGGCGGCATTATCCCTTGGTAGAAGACACCAAAGTGTCATTGAAATGGCACATGAAACCCTGATCATGGCGCCCTGCAGAACGATGGCACCCGGAACGAAAACAGTGTTTTTTTTTGTTGCGTTCTCAAAAAGCCCGGTATAAGGTGCTCGGGCGAGCATACAGACAATAACCATGCTCAACGCCTTAGGCGGCGAGCTTTCTGCCCAGGCAGACAATAATCGAACAGTAAGCTAGTCAAGGAACCATCACGATGAAAAAGACGCTCCTCGCGACTGCAATCGCCGGTGTTGTGGGAACTCTGGCCACCGGTGCCCAGGCCGCTACTGTCTATAACCAGGACGGCTCCAAGCTCGACGTCTACGGCAACCTCCAGATCAGCTGGAAGAATGTGCAGGACGAAGACGGTAATTATCAGGATGAACTCTTCGACAACGGTTCCACCATCGGGTTCCGTGGCGAGCACATCATCAATCCGAACCTGACCGGCTATTTCCGCGCCGAGTTCGAATTCAACGCCGACGAGCAGAAGGGCTACTACGACTCTCTGGATAATAACTCGGATGGCTCGGGACTTTCCAAGGGTGACCAGGCGTACCTGGGGCTGACCGGCGAGTTCGGTGACCTGCGCATCGGTTCCTGGGACCCGCTGATGGATGACTGGATCGACGATCCGATCTCCAACAACGAATACTTCGACAACACCGAAGCCCAGTCGGACATTTCCAGTCAGAAGCACGAAGGCAACAAGATTACCTACACCTCGCCGATCATGGCGGGTCTGCAGTTTGCCGTTGGTTTCAACTACTACGGTGACGACGACGAACTGGATGATTACGCTTATAATGATAATATTCCCGAAGATCAGGGCCGCTTCGTCGGTCGCGATGGCAAGGCCTCCCCGTTCGGTGGTGTGCGCTACACAACTGGTGGCCTGACTCTGGCTGCTGTGTATGACGATCTGGATAACTTTGCTTATCAGGATTTTGCAGGCACTACTACAGTTACCAATACAGATGCATTCGGTAATACTACTACCGTCAACGTTGGTAACTATGACAACAAGCAAGACTTCGGCAGCGTCTATGGCATGAACGCCAGCTACCAGTGGGACACCCTGCGCGTGGCCCTCAAGTATGAGAAGCTGGATGCTGACTGGTCGAGCAATGCCGACGTCGACCGCTACGCGCTGGGCGCCCGCTGGGGCTATGGCAACGGCGATCTCTACGGCTCCTATCAGTACGTTGATGCTGAAGCCAATGCTGTTCGTCTGGTCGATCCGGAAGGTTTTGACACGGATAATACCAACGATAAGAGCTACAACGAGGTCGTGCTGGGTGGTACCTATAACCTGAGCGCCCAGATGTACGTCTATCTGGAGGGTGCTAGCTACGATCGCGAAGAAGACAATGGCACCGGTGTGGCTACCGGCGTGGTCTACAGCTTCTGAGCAGACCCCGCTCGGCTGAAGCAAGCCAGAGAAAGCCGGCCCATTGCGGGCCGGCTTTTTACGTTGTGCCCTCGGGGTGACCCGGTAGCGGCCGGTCGGTTTTTCGGCATCACTCGACACCGGTTTCGCAACAGCCTGCCAACCTGGATAGAATTGCCCGTTGGCAGACCACCATGCCCCGCGCTGAACCCGTTCCTGCCTGAAGTGTCCGATCACCTGCCGGCCTGTCCGGGATGACAGAAGGAGCCTCGTCATGCTGCATGAAATGGCCCTGGGGGGCATCTTCTACAGTCCCATGCTGATCTTCGTGCTGATCAGCCTGGTTGTCGCTACCCTGCTGCGGACCCTGATCCACAAGAGCGTGCTGTCACGCCTTGTCTGGCAGGAAGCCTGGTTTGATGTATCGCTGTTCGTCTGCGTACTGGCAGTCGTGACCTACGTGCTGACTTCGATGGACTAAACACGGAATCCGGATGCGTACCTTCCTGAAAGTATTGATTACTCTCGTCATGGTGGCGCTGGCCACTGCACTCGGACTCTGGCTCTGGCACTACTACATGTACACGCCCTGGACCCGCGATGCTCGCGTCCGGGCGGATGTCATCACCATCGCCCCGGATGTCTCCGGCTGGGTATCGCAGATGGATATTCAGGATGGCCAGGATGTTCACAAGGGCGATGTGCTGTTTCGCATCAACGATCGCCGCTACCAGGCGGCCCTCGACCAGGCGAAGGCGACCGTGTCACAGCGTCAGGCGGAGTACCGGCTGCAGGCGCATGACTACCAGCGCCGCCGGGGGCTTTCGAGCAATGCCATCAGCAGTGAAAGTCTCGATACGGCCCAGCTCAACGCCCAGAGCGCGAAAGCCAGCTATGAGCAGGCGCAGGCGCAGCTCGAGAGCGCGCAGATCGACCTGGAGCGCACGGTGATCCGGGCACCGACCGATGGCACCGTCGTCAACCTGAACCTGCGCGAGGGCAATTACGTCAGCCAGGGGAATGCGCAGATGTCGCTGATCCGGGCCGGCTCATTCTATGTCACGGCCTATTTTGCCGAAACCAAGCTGCCCCCGATCGATGTCGGCGACCGGGCCTCGATTCATCTGATGAGCGGGGCGAAGGAGCTGACCGGGCATGTGGCGAGCATCGGTCGAGGCATCGCCAATACCAATACCACCGGCAACAACCAGCTGCTGCCCCAGGTGCAGCAGACCTTTACCTGGGTGCGCCTCTCCCAGCGCATCCCGGTCGATATCGTGATCGATCATATCCCCGATGGGGTCTATCTCAGTGCCGGCATGACGGCGACGGTCAGGATCGCGCCGGAAGATCGTGATGACAGCAACCGGGATACGCCCCCCGAGGCCATCCAGCACAACAGCAGCGAGCAGGGCGCTGCACCGCGCATCGAGGGAGCAACCGGCGCCGGCAGCGCGCCGCCCGGGCAGTCGCAATGAAGCTGGGACCCAAGCTCGGCGTCTATCTCACGCCGGACATCAACACCCTGCGGTTTGCCTTCAAGGGAGTGCTGGCGATGTCGCTGGCGCTCTATCTGGCCATGCTGATGAGTCTGGATCGCCCCTACTGGGCGGTCATCTCCGCGGTATTTCTGCAGATCCGGCCCCAGAGCGGACTGGTGATCGAGAAGGGCATCTGCCAGATCGGCGGCACCCTGATCGGGGGTGCCGTGGGCATCATCATCATGGCGCAGTTCATGCAGCTGCCCGGCCTGGGGCTGATGTTTCTGATGATCTGGATCTGTCTGAATGCAGCGGTCTCCACCCTGACCCGCAACAACAATCTCACCTACGGTTTTGCCATCGGCGCGGCCACGGCGGCACTGATCGTGCTGATCCCGATGATCAGCAACAACTCCAGCTATGGGGTCTTCCAGACCGCCGTGGCGCGCATGAGCGAAATCGGGCTGGGGGCCACCTGCGCAACCCTGGTCAGCATGCTGGTCTGGCCGGTGCGGGTGCGCGAAGTCGTCAACGGCCATGCCAGTCAGGTCATCGACAAGGCCTTTGCTGCCCTGGAGGCGGAGCTCGATCCGGAGGTTTCGCTGGGCCGCGCGCAGGGCATGACGGTAGAAGCGCTGCAGGCGGCGGTCACCCTCAATACCGACAGCAGTGCCATCATCTACGAAGGGCCGGAAGGTCCCGGGCGTGCCCGGGCGGCGCAGCTGCTGGCCCAGCGCACGCTGACCCTGCTCTCCGAGATGCAGGTGTCCGGACGGCTGGTGCGCAATCATTCCGAGCTGATGACCGATTCCATGAAGGCGGTGCTGGAGGATATCCGGCGCACCTTCTCGCGCCTGCGTTCGCTGGAGAATACCGAGGAGCGCCGCCGGGTGCTCAATGCCCTGCGCCGGCGGGTGCAGGATGCCGATCTGACCAGCGCAAGCTCGGGGTCGCATCTGCAGCGCCGGCTCGGGCAGGCGCTGCATGAGCTGCTCAACTGCGCGCATGTCATGGTGCAGGCCCGTGGTGCCATCCGCCATACCTCCACCATGCGCCTGCGCGCGCGGCGCTTTGCCCATCATCGCGACTATCTGCAGGCGATGAATACCGCGCTGCGGGCCGGTGTGCTGTTCATCATCGGTGCGGTGATCTATGTCGGCACCCAGTGGAACTCGGCGGTACTGATGATGATCCTGCCGGTGATCTTCGGCATCATGTTCAACCGCTTTCCCAATCCTACCGTCATGATTCGCAACGTTCTCAAGGGGGGCGTGCTGGGGCTGGTGGCGGCGCTGGTGTTCGGCTATGTCTTTCTGGCGCAGTCCACCGGCTTTTACGAAATGCTGGCGCTGATTTTCGGCGTACCGCTGTTCTTCGGGCTGATGGGCATTGCCAATTTCGTCACGCTGCCCTATGCGCTGGGGTTCAGCATTCTGTTCGTGATCACGGTGCAGCCCAGCAATGACATGACCTTCAGCGTGGTCAGCTTCTTCAATCGGGCCGTGGCCGTGATTCTCGGTCTGATCATCCTGTGGACCGTGTTCCGGCTCTTTCCCGGCCCGGGGCCGCTGGTGATGCGCCGGCGGGCCATTGGCGCGATCACCGATGACCTGCTGCATCTCTGGGAGCATTCGCAGAAGCACTCCCGCGAGAGCACCGCCGACTGGTTCAACGGGCGCATGATCGAGCGCATCCAGCGCCTGTCGGGGCACGACAGCGCGCTGCCCGAGGATGAGCGCTACCTGCTCGACATGGGCCTGAGCGGGCTCAATCTCGGCCATTTGATCCTGCGCATGAACCGGCGCATCAGTACCAATGATGACACGCCCCGGGTACGCGCGACGCTGCGGCGCTGGCAGTACACCCTGGCGCGGGCCTACGAGCACAGTGCGTGGGGAGAGTACGACGAGACCTTCGAGCGCGACGGAGCACAGCTGGTGAGTGCATTGCGCGGTTCGGGCCGGCTGGACAGCGATCAGATCGATCTGCTGGAAGGGCTCAACGAGCGGCTGGTGATCACCCTCAGGCGCTACGCCAACCTGAGTGCCGAAAGCCCCGAGCCGGAAATCCGCCCGGCGCTGGGCCGGGAAGATAACTGACGGTCGGCCGCGTGGGAACGCGGCCTGTTGCCATCAGGGGTGGGGGCTCATCGTCCGTCGGTGCCCTCGTCGAGCTGGGTGACGATCGGATGGCTGAGGCAGCGATCGACCAGATCGGTGGAGGCACCGATCCGCTCGGCCACTTCCTTGCGCGACATGCCTTGGTCGATGTGCGGCTTCAGCGACATGCCCAGATCCGCCACCGGATTGCTGCTGTGCTCATGGCCACCCGGGTTGGCATCCGGCCCGGTTTCGGTGGCAGCTTCGGCATCCTCGATCATGGTGCGGGTAACGTCTTCGAGTCGTTGAACAATAGGCATGACAGCTCCTTGTCGCAGATGTGTGCCGTTACAGAGTAGAAGAGGGAGACGGACTCTTCGACCGGGCTGACGGGTTCGCTGTGCGGTGACTGCCGGAGTGGCGATTCTTGCGCCGGGGGCGGCTATCCTGGCTACGCTTGATGCTCAGGGGCCACCTTCATCGGTTACGCAGGGAGCGCGCATGCCGGATTCGAATCGAACCGTCATCATCGGGGTCAACGCAGGCTCGTCGAGCATCAAGCTGTCACTGTATCGAGTGGACCGCGAGACGCCCCCCGAACTGCTGGCACACGCTCAACTCGACGGTATCGGGAGCCATCCCCATCTGGCCGGCGAGCTCGCCGATGGCACCGTAGTGACGGACGAAGACCCCTCCAGCGAGGAAGTGCCCGATCACGATCACGCTATGAGCGCATTCGCCGCATGCTCGATGAGCAGCTCGATGCCTTTCAGCTGGTAGCGGTCGGGCACCGGATCGTGCATGGCGGTCGCTTCTTCGATGCGCCGGTGGTGATCGACCGTGACGTGCGCGAGCGCATCGCTTCGCTGACCCCCATGGCACCGCTGCATCAGCCGCATCATCTTTCCGGCATCGATGCCGTCAGTCGTTTTGCGCCGGAGGTCATGCAGGTCGCCTGTTTCGACAGTGCCTTTCATCTCGCCCGACCCGAGATCGCCCAGCTGACCGGTCTGCCGTGACGCTATTACGAGGAGGGTATACGGCGCTACGGCTTCCACGGGCTCTCCTATGAGTACATCGCCCGGCGGCTCGCGGAGGTTGATCCGGCCCTGGCGCGCGGACGGGTGATCGTGGCCCATCTGGGCAATGGCGCCAGCCTGTGTGCCATGGAGGCCGGCAGGAGTCGCGAGACGACCATGAGCTTCACCGCGCTCGACGGCCTGCCGATGGGCACTCGCTGCGGGGCACTCGATCCCGGTGCGGTACTCTATCTGCAGGGCCAGCACGACTTCGACGAGGATGCCCTGCAGCATCTGCTCTATCACGAGTCCGGTCTGCTGGGGCTCTCCGGCATCGACAGCGACATGGCCGTGCTGCTGGAGAGTGAGGCGCCGGAGGCGCGCCGGGCGATCGATTTCTTCGTGTATCGCGCCGCCCAGGAGATGGGGCGCATGGCGGTCGCGCTCGGCGGAGTCGATGGCATCGTGTTTACCGCCGGCATTGGTGAGCATGCCGCCCCCATTCGCGAGGCGATCATCGAACGGCTGACCCCGCTGTGGTCGGTGCGGCTGGACAGCGACGCCAATCGCGGCGACTCGCCCCGGCTGATCTCGAGCGAGGACAGCGCCATTACCGTCCGCGTCGTGCCGACCGACGAGGAGGCGATGCTGGCTGAACATACCTGGCAACTGTGGCGCTCGCACTGAACCGGCAAGCGATTGCCGGGAGGTTACCGACAGGCCACGAACGGGAGGGAATCCATGGCAGCCCACGATACCGCGCAGACCCGACAGCAGGCCGCCACGCTGGCGCCCGACGAATCCACGCTCGAACAGATCGATCGCTGGTGGCGGGCCGCCAACTATCTGGCGGTTGGCCAGATCTATCTGCAGGACAATCCGCTGCTGCGCGAACCGCTCGAACCGGAACACATCAAGCCGCGCCTGCTGGGGCACTGGGGCACCTCGCCGGGGCTCAACCTGATCTATGCCCATCTCAACGAGCAGATCCGTGCCCGTGAGCTCGACATGACCTATCTGACCGGTCCCGGACATGGCGGACCGGCGCTGCTGGCGAATGTCTGGCTGGAGGGCAGCTACAGCGAGCACTTCCCGCATGTGAGCCGTGACGAGGCCGGCATGCGCCAGCTGTTTCGCCAGTTCTCCACTCCCGGCGGCGTACCCAGTCACGTCAGTGTGCCCACGCCCGGCTCGATCCACGAGGGTGGCGAGCTCGGTTATGTGCTGGTGCACGCCTTTGGTGCCGTCTTCGACAATCCCGGTCTGATTGCTGCTGCCGTAGTCGGCGATGGCGAGGCGGAAACCGGGCCGCTGGAAGGCTCCTGGAAGGGGATGCGCTTTCTCAACCCGGCCCGCGACGGTGCCGTGCTGCCGATCCTGCACCTCAACGGCTACAAGATCGGCAGCCCCACGGTGCTGTCACGCGAAAGCGACGAGACCCTGACCCACTATTTCCGCGGGCACGGTTATGAACCCCGGTTTGTCGAGGGCGATGATCCGATGACGGTGCATCGCGCCATGGCCGAGACGCTGACCGAAGTGATCGACGAAATTCATGCCATCCAGCGCCGTGCCCGTGAAGAGGGTGTGCGCGAAAAGCCGGCCTGGCCGATGATCGTGATGCGCACGCCCAAGGGCTGGACCGGCCCCGATCGGGTGGATGGCGTGCCGGTGGAAGGCACCTTTCATGCCCACCAGGTGCCGATGGGAGGCGTGCGCGACAACGATGAGCATCGCGCCCATCTCGAGCGCTGGATGCGCAGCTATCGCCCCGAAGAGCTGTTCGACGAGCAGGGTCGCCCGCACCGGGAGATCACGGATCGGGCGCCGCGCGGCGAGCAGCGCATGGGGAGCAACCCGCACGCCAACGGCGGGAAGCTGCGACAGCCGCTGACACTGCGCGATCTGCAGGCGTATGCGGTCGAGGTCACCGAAGACAATCGAGCCCGGGAGCTGCACGGCTCGACCGAGCGGCTGGGGCAGTACATGCGCGACATCTATCGCGACAACCCCACGACCTTCCGGCTGTTCTGTCCCGACGAGGTCAACTCCAACAAGCTGGGGGCGGTGTTCGAGGCCACCGACCGCTGCCTGGTCAGCGAGATTCACGATCAGGACGAGCAGGTATCCCGCGACGGCCGCATGATGGAGGTGCTCAGCGAGCATAACTGCAACGGCTGGCTGGAAGGCTATGTACTGACCGGCCGGCACGGTCTGTTTGCCAGTTACGAGGCCTTTGCCTCGATCATCGATTCGATGGCGGTCCAGCACGCCAAGTGGCTCGAGCACGCCCGCAATGTCTCATGGCGGGAGCCGGTGCCGTCGATGAACTATCTGCTGACCTCGACCTGCTGGCGCAACGATCACAACGGTTTCAGCCACCAGGGGCCGGGCTTCATCGACAACCTGCTGACCAAGCAGGCCGAGGTGATCCGCATCTATCTGCCGCCGGATGCCAACTGCCTGCTGTCGGTGGCCGAGCACTGCTTTCAGAGTGTCGATTACCTCAACGCCATCGTCATCGACAAGCATCCGCAGCTGCAGTATCTCTCGATGGAGGAGGCACGCGAGCACTGTCGGCTGGGCTGTGATGTCTGGGAGTGGGCGAGCAACTGCGGCGACGAGGAGCCGGACATCGTCATGGCCTGTGCCGGTGATATCGCCACCCAGGAGACGCTGGCGGCCGTCGATCTGCTGCGCAGCTACCTGCCGGCGCTGAAGGTGCGTGTGGTCAACGTGGTCGATCTGATGAGCCTCGATGTCGATCACCCGCACGGTATCAGTCAGGCGCGCTTTGTCTCGCTGTTTACCGCCGATCGGCCGGTGCTGTTCGCTTTCCACGGTTACCGGGGAGTCGTGCATCAGCTGATCCATCACCGTCCCGGCACCGACCGGGTGCATGTGCGCGGCTACATGGAAGCGGGCACCACCACCACGCCCTTTGACATGACCGTGCTCAATCGCATGAGCCGGATCCACCTGGCGCTGGATGCGCTGCGCTATGTGCCGAAGCAGCTGGAGCGTGCTGCCGGTATCATCAGCGATCTGGAAGCGCTGCTGAAGCGTCACGAGCGCTACATTCAGGAGCACTTCGAGGATATGCCCGAGATCACCGAGTGGGTCTGGTCGAACGGCCATGCCCGGCTGCCGGCGCGCGATGAGCCCTGAGTTTTGGTATTGCAGGAGCGACTTCAGTCGCGATGCGCTTCAGACTTGACCACTATCAATGGTCGATCAGGGCAAGGGTCGATCAGAGCGAATCCGGGTCGCGGCTCTGGCGATCCGGTCGGGTGGCTTCCGGATCGACGCCATCCTCGCCCTCGGCCTCATCGAAATCGAGCTCCTTGATGTGCGCTTCCACGCCTTCCTCATCCGCGCCGGTGACCTCCAGCTCGTTTTCCAGCTCGGCCTCCTTGCGGGCCAGCTCGGCCTCGTCCCGGTCGAGATCGCCGATCACCGCCTCCTCGGCCTGCTCATCGAACTCCTGGGGCAGCTCCTCGGCCGGCTGGGTCGATGCCGTGCCGTCGAAGTCCTCTTCGGAGCGATCGGTCAGTGACTCGACCTCTTCGGCCGTCGCGGTGAGCTCATCCTCGTGCGGCTCCAGCGCCTCTTCGCGCCGCTCGGGCTCTTCCCTTGCGTGCTGATTGCGATGCTGTTCGGCCATGTATGCCTCCCTGCAGTAATAACGAACAACGACGCCCACAGTGTAGTTCGAAGTCGGCCGGCTCGGCGAATCGGTGATCCGGCCTCGGGCGGCGGCACGTCAGTGGGTCGGCGCGATGGCCATGACCTCACAGAGCGCTTCCTCCGGGCCCAGCTGGCGTACCAGCAGGGCGTAGTGCCCGGCAGGGGCCTGGCCCTCACTGTCCGCAGGCAGTTCGAGATGCACGATGGTGCCGACATCCGCCCCTTCGGGCAGCATATCGAGGCCGATGACCAGCTCGTCACCGCTGTTCATGTTCTGCTCCTTTCGCGGTCGTGGAGTGAAGATGGCACGCCATTGTCGGCGAGCGCCACCGAGACGGCACCATTGTCCGCGCTCGATGTCGGCGGGGAAAGCCCGGGAAGAGCTCCCCCGGCGCTCTCCCTGTGCCCCGGCTCCTGAACGACACAGCCGCCCGGAGGCGGCTGTGTCATGACGGTGTAGCGGCGATGCTTCAGAAGGTTTCCCACTCATCCTCGTCGCGGGTAGCGGCCCGGGCAGGACGTGCCGGCAGTGTGGCCGTGGTGGCGGCCGGGTGGGACGAGGCCTCCGGCTGCGGCCGGGAGGGCGAGCGTGATGCCGGGTTGCTCTGCGGCTCGCCCGAAGGCTGCTCCGCCGTGTTCGAACGTCTTGTGCCGGCCTCCCGCGGCTGCTGGCGGGCCTCGGTGGTTGCGGTGCGGGGGCGGGGCGAACGGTCGGTCTGTTCCAGCTGAAACACGGCCACCGAGGCGCGCAGCGCTTCGGCCTGCTGCTCGAGTTCGCGTGCGGCCTGGGCGGCGTTCTGCACCAGTTCGGCATTCTGCTGGGTGGCCTGGTCGATCTGCGAAACCGCCTGATTGACCTGGCTGATGCCGCTGCTCTGCTCCTCGGAGGCGGCGGCAATCTCGGTCATCAGCTCGGTGGCACGCTGCACCGCCTCGACAATCTCGCGCATGGTGTCATTGGCCTGGTCGGCCAGGTTCGAGCCACTGTCGACCCGCTCGATCGAGGTGTCGATCAGGGAACGGATTTCTCGCGCCGCTTCACTGGAGCGGCCGGCCAGGGCGCGTACCTCGCCGGCCACCACGGCAAATCCGCGGCCCTGTTCACCGGCACGCGCGGCCTCGACGGCCGCGTTGAGCGCCAGCAGGTTGGTCTGGAAGGCAATGGAGTCGATCAGGGCGATGAAATCGACCATCTGATGCGCGCCCCTGGAGATCTCCTGCATGGTTTCACGCACCTCGCCGATGACCTTGCCGCCCCGCTGTGCGGTGTCACTGGCGCGGTTGGCCAGCTGGCTTGCCTGGCGGGAGTTGTCGGCGTTCTGCTGTACCGTGGAGGTCAGCTGCTCCATGCTGGCGGCCGTCTCTTCCAGCGAGGCTGCCTGCTGCTCGGTGCGCGAGGAGAGATCGATGTTGTCGCGGGCGATGGTACGGGCATCACTGTTGATGTGGTCACTGCCGGCGCGCACCGTGGTCACGGTGTCGGCCAGGCTCTGTCGGGTGCGCGCCAGCGCGCTGAACAGCTTGCCGATCTCGTTGTTGCCGTGGCGCTCGTTCACCGCGGAGAGATCGCCACGGGCCATGCGCTCGAAGTGACCCACGAGACGCTTGAGCGGCCGGATGACATTGGCGGTCACGCCCCACATCACGATCAGGCTGATCACCACGGCGGCGATGATGGCGGCAATCATCAGCACCTGCAGCAGGGTGGCGTGCTGCTGGAAGCGGCTGTAGAGGGTATTGCCCGTGCGCTCCGCCGAGCTGATGAAGGTCTCGGCATCCGCCATGAAGGCATCGCCCAGGGTGTGCAGCCGGTCATCGGCCTCACTGCTGGCCGGGTCACTGCGCAAGGCACTGATGCGGGGGGTGAGCCCCTCGCTGACCAGCTGTGAAAAATCCTGCCGCAGGGCCTCGACACCGGCACGCTGCTCGCTTGCGAAGGGCAGGGCGGTGAACTGCTGGAAGGTCGTTCGAATCCTGTCGAGCTGCTGGTTCAGCCCGGCCGTGTCCACCCGGGCCGAGCCCGTCTGGTGGGCAATGTCCAGGCGCAGTGCCAGCAGGCGGGTGTTGACCCGGTCGAGCAGGGTCTGCTGGCTGACGTTGACCTGATGCAGGCGAGCCAGCGATTCGCTGCTGTAGTGCAGCGTATACAGTCCCAGCGAGCTGACGCCGAGCACCAGTGCAAAAAAGACCAGCAGCACCAGGGTCCAGCTGACCCTGACCGTCATGTTTTCGAGCCACTTCATCGTGCCTTGCCCCTGTAATTGCTTTCGGCTTCGCCGGATTATCGGCGGCAGGGGGCAAAAGCTGAGTGGTGAAATGTCGCAGTCGGGGCGTCAGCCATGAGCAGCCGAACGGGCTGCTCACGCCGGTTCAGGTCAGGGTTCTGACCAGCAGGAAGATATTGAGGCTGATGATGACAGCGGCAATCAGCCAGGCGGTCACGGTGGTCAGGCGGTGATTGACCAGTGAGCCCATCAGTTCACGGTTGGAGCAGAACAGCAGCAGCGGGATCAAGGCAAACGGAATGCCGAACGAGAGCACTACCTGACTGAGTACCAGTGCCGAGGTGGCATCGAGCCCCAGGCCGAGAATGAGCAGCGGCGGCCCCATGGTAATCAGCCGGCGCAGGAAGATCGGAATCCGGCGGTTGATGAAGCCCTGCATCACGATCTGCCCGCTCATTGTGCCGACCGAGGAGCTCGAGAAGCCGCTGGCCAGCAGGCCGACCCCGAACAGGATGGCGGCCAGTGGCCCGACCTTGTCATCCAGATGGGCGAAGGCCCCTTCGAGGGTGGAGATGGTGACATCGCTGCCGAAGAAGAGGCCGGCCGCCATCACCAGCATGGCGCCGTTGATGAGCCCGGCAACGCCCATGGCGATCAGGATGTCGATGAATTCGAAACGGAAGATGCGCCGCCGCTCGTTTTCGGTACGACCGACGACCCGGCGCTGGGTCAGTGCCGAATGCAGGTAGATGACGTGCGGCATGACGGTGGCCCCCAGGATGCCGGCGGCCAGCAGGATGCTGTCGGTGCCGTCGAAGCGGGGGATGGTCAGGCCTGCCAGCAGTGCGCTGCCATCGGGGCGGGCAATGATGACTTCATAGGCAAAGGAGACCACCACGATCCCCACCAGTGCGGTGATGCCGGCCTCGAGCGGACGAAAACCGCGGCGCTGCAGTTCCAGCAGGGCAAAGGAGAAGATCCCGGTAATCACGGCGGCCGGAAACAGCGGTATGCCGAACAGCAGGTTGAGCCCCAGGGCGCCACCGATGAACTCCGCCAGATCGGTGGCGATGGCGATGATTTCGGCCTGGATCCACAGTGCGATGGTGACCGGACGCGAGAAGCGTTCCCGGCAGACTTCCGGCACGTTGCGACCGGTGGCGATCCCCAGCTTGGCCGACATCGACTGGATCAGGATTGCCATCAGGTTGGAGACCAGTACCACCCACAGCAACATGTAGCCGTAGGTGGAGCCGGCCTGGATGTTGGTCGCGAAATTGCCGGGGTCGATATAGGCCACGGAGGCTATGAAGGCGGGGCCCAGAAAGGGCAGCAGACGCCGCAGCCCTCGCTGATGGCCCTCGAGCGCCGACTGGGCCGCGTGAATGGTGGCGGTTTCTCCGGGTAGATGTTCGAGCGTTTCTCCCTGCTGGCTGCTCATTACCGGCTGCTCCCGTCTCCGCTCCGGTGCTCCGGGCCGGCGGAGTGCTGTCCGGGCGCTGGACAGGTACCCGTTGGTTGCCGTGCGCTCACGTCTGGCTCCTTGTACGTTGATCGGGCCGGGTGAGGTAATATTCCCGGGTTTACGATATTAAACCATGGTTAAAAATAAACAGGGCAGATTATCCCGTCAAGCTGATGAGAGCGACTGTCAGCCGTGAATCGGATACGGTTGCGGGGTGGCTGACGGATGACGGCACTACGATCCGCCTCCGTGCTACTCCGGGCAGGAGTGTTGAATGCGATGCCAGAGCGAGGCCAGCTCGTTGGCCGATGTCGGCACCATGTTCGAGGTATCCAGGCGCAGCAGCAGGGTCGAGTCGGCCAGGGCAGCGAGATGGCGTTCATAGCCCTGCCGCAGAGCCTTTAGATAATGGCCGCTGATATCGCGTTCAAAGGTGCGCCCGCGCCGGGCGATGCGCTCGAGCAGCACTCCGGTTTCGGCATCCAGATAGATCAGCACGTCGGGCGTGATCTCTTCGCCCTGCAGCCGGGCGGCCAGGCGGTCGTACAGCGCCCGCTCCCGGCCGCTCAGCAGCAGCTCGGCGAATATCCGATCCTTCATCAGGCTGTGATCGGCAATGGTCGGTGCAGCCGGGTCCGGCACGCAGGCGCTGAGCTGTTCGTGGCGCGAGACCAGGAATTCGAGCTGGGCCGGCAGCGCCCAGCGTTCCGGTTGAGCGTAGAAATCGTCGAGAAAGGCGTTGCCGGCAAAATCCTCCAGCAGTAGCCGGGTCTGCGGGCCGAGAAAATCGGCCAGCTGTTCGGCAAGCGTGGTCTTGCCGACGCCGATGGGACCTTCGAACGCGATCATCATGGGCGGCTCCATCCGAAATCGGGTAACCACGGGCTCCCTGCGTCGTGACGGGCCCGCTGCCTGTGCCTCTTGCTGCCGGTGTCAGTCGCGCCCTGAGGCGGGCAGGATGCGGTTGGCGGCCAGCAGCTGATCGGGATCGAATACCGCCTTGATGCCGGTCAGCAGGGCGAGCTCATCGCTCGAGACGCGCTCCAGCCAGGCAGCCTGCTTGAGCCGGCCGATGCCGTGCTCGGCGCTGAGGCTACCGTCGAAGCGGTCAAGCACGCTGAAGACGAGGGCCTCGAGGTCATGCAGCAGGGCGTGCTTGTCGGCTTCCGGGAGCTGTGATGGTGGCAGGATATTATAGTGCAGGTTGCCATCACCGATGTGGCCATAGACCAGCACCGTGGAGTCCGGCGACGCGGCTTCGACAGCAGCGCTCGCCTCGGTCACGAATTCGGCAATCCGGGCCAGTGGAACGGCGATATCGGTGCGCAGATGAGGGCCCCGGGCGCGCTGTCCCTCCAGCATGCTCTCGCGGATCAGCCACAGCCGCTCGGCCTGGGAGCTGCTGGCTGCCAGCACGCCGTCGAGCAGCAGCTCCTGCGCCATGGCGTGTTCGAGCAGCTGCTCGACCATGGTATCGAGCTCGATTGGGCCGGTGGCCGAGGCTTCCAGCAGAACGTAGTAGGGGTAGGCCGTGGAGAGCGGGTCGCTGAGCTGGTCGGTCGCCTCGAAGGCCAGTTCCAGGCAGCTGCGGGGAATCAGTTCGAAGGCCGACAGTAGATCGCTGCAGCCGCGCCGGGCCTCGCCGTAGAGGCGCACGGCGGCTTCCACCGAGGGCACTGCCAGCAGGGCGGTCGCCGTCTGATCGGGCTTCGGAAAGAGCTTCAGCACGGCGCGGGTGATGATGCCCAGGGTGCCTTCACTGCCGATGAACAGCTGCCTGAGATTGTAGCCGCGGTTGTCCTTGCGCAGGGCCTTCATGCCGTTCCAGATGCGCCCGTCGGGCAGCACCACCTCGAGCCCCAGCACCAGCTCGCGAGTGACCCCGTAGCGCAGCACATTCATGCCGCCGGCGTTGGTGGCAATGTTGCCGCCGATCTGACAGCTGCCCTGCGCAGCGAAGGAGAGCGGGAAGAAGCATGCCTGCGCCTGTGCTGCCTCCCGGATATCGGCCAGGATACAGCCGCCGTCCACGTCCATGGTGAAACTGATCGGGTCGATGGCATGAATACGATTGAGGCGCTCCAGACTGATGATCAGCTCATCGTCGGTTTCGGCCGGCAGGGCGCCGTCCACGAGCCCGGTATGGCCCCCCTGGGGCGCCATGCGAATGCCGTTGGCATGACAGAAGCGCACCACCGCGGCGACTTCCTCGGTGCTTGCCGGGCGCGCCACGGCCAGTGGCCGACCGCGCCGGTGACCGGCCCAGTCCTCCATGTAGCGGCCGAGGTCCGCGTCATGCTGCAGTACCCCCCTGCTGCCGAGCAGGGCGGTCAGTTGGTCGGCGATGGCGCTGGCACTCGATGTCATGAGGCGGCTTCCGGTGATTGATGAAGATGGGCAGGCGCTGGCCGGGCATGCGCAAGATGAGATCGTGGCGCAGCCACGATAGCAGAGGGGTGGCGGGCGCCGGGCTTATACCTTGGATGCAGGAACCGGCTGAAGTGAACATCCCGCCGGGGGTCAAGAACATGATGCTTGCGGTCGATATCGGCAATAACGTTGGCCACAGGGTGCCGGCGGCACCGTTCAACCTACCGTTCGCGCCGACTTGTGAGGGGATGGATTCCGTGTTGATCGATAATGACCAGTCCTACCGTCAGCTGGTCGAGAACATTACCGATTACGCCATTTACATGCTTGATCCCGAGGGCCGGATCGCCAGCTGGAATGCCGGCGCCCGGGCCATCAAGGGCTATGACCGCGATGAAGTCATCGGGCGGCACTTCTCCTGTTTCTACAGCGAAGAAGAGCGCCGGGCCGGGCTGCCCGATCGGGGGCTGGCGGCGGCCCGTCAGGAGGGGCGCTATGTGGCCGAAGGCTGGCGCATACGGCGGGATGGCAGCGCCTTCTGGGCGAGCGTGGTGATCGATGCCGTGCACGAGGGCGGCGCGCTGATCGGCTTTGCCAAGATCACCCGCGACATGACCGAGCGCAAGCGCTATGAGGATGAGCTTGTCCATGCCCGGCAGCAGACCGAGCAGCGCAATGAAGAGCTGGGCGTGCTTTCCGGCTTTCTCAATACGGTCATCGACAACATTCCCACCTGGGTGATCGTGCAGGATCACGGCAGCGGCCGGGTACTGCTGAGCAACCACGATGAGCTTCCGGCCCGGCCCGGCAAGGCGGACGAGCGGATCGGCCAGGCCTCCCGCCCGGCACAGATCCTGGCGCATCTCGAGGCCCAGGCCGCGGAAGTGATGACGACCGGGCGGTGCGTGGAAACGGAAATCGAGCTGGATACCGGCGCGGTACCCAGCCGGCTGAAGTGTCGCATCCTGATCCTGCAGGGAGGCGAGCAGCACTCCGGACACCTGATGTACCTGATCGAGGACGTGACCGAAGAGCATGCGGCCAATGAACTGATACGGCACATGGCGCATCACGATGCGCTGACCAACCTGCCCAATCGGATGCTGTTCGGCGAGCGCCTCGGCCAGGCGCTGCGACACGCCGATGACCGGGAGCAGCGGGTCGGCACACTGCTGCTCGATCTCGACAACTTCAAGGATGTCAACGACGTGCTGGGCCATCAGGCCGGTGACGAACTGCTGGGACAGCTGGCCGGTCGGCTGGGCGAGGCCCTGAACGCCGGTGAGACGCTCGCCCGGATCGGTGGTGACGAGTTCGCGGTGGTGGCGCCGGCCTGCCGGCATCACGCAGAGGTGGAGGATCTGGCCCGGCAGCTGGTGAGTGTCAGCAGATCGCCGTTTTTCATCAATGGCCACCAGATCCAGACCGGCATCAGCATCGGCATTGCCCTCTCCTCCGAAGGGGTCGACAGCGCGGAACAGCTTTTCCGTCAGGCGGACCTGGCGCTCTATGAAGCCAAGCGCAACGGGCGCAATCAGTACGAATTCTTTCGCTGCGACATGGAAGAGGTGGCGCGTCACCGGCTGGATGTCGAAACCGATCTGCGCCAGGCGCTGACCAGCCATGAGCTGCTGCTGTACTATCAGCCGATCAAGAACTCGGCGAACATGGCCCTGTCGGGCTACGAGGCGCTGCTGCGCTGGAATCATCCCACCAAGGGGCTGATTCCGCCGCTGCAGTTCATTCCGATTGCCGAGGAGACCGGGCTGATTCACGAGATCGGCATGTGGGTGCTGGTCGAGGCGTGTCGGGAAGCCATGCGCTGGCCACCGGAGCAGGTGGTGTCGGTCAATCTGTCGCCGATCCAGTTCGGCCGCCGCAATCTGGTCGACCGGGTGAAAGGGGCCCTGGCCACGTCAGGGCTCGCCCCGCAGCGGCTCGAACTGGAGATCACCGAATCCGTCCTGCTCGACGAGACCCAGCGCAATCTCGAAACCCTGCGCCAGCTCAAGCAGCTCGGCGTGCGGATCGTGCTGGATGACTTCGGTACCGGCTACTCCTCGCTGCGCTATCTGCGCACCTTCCCCTTCGACAAGATCAAGATCGACAAGAGCTTCATCAACGAGGTCTGCGAGAGCCGCGAGGCGCTGGCCATCGTGCGGGCGATTACCAGCATGAGCCGCAGCCTGGACATCGAAACGACTGCCGAGGGCGTGGAGCGTGCCGAGCAGGTCGACCTGCTGCAGCGCGAGGGCTGCTCGCATCTGCAGGGGTACCTCTTCGGCCGACCGGGCCGGCTCGATATTCTGGACGAGGGCCGCGTGACGCTTTCGGCCCTACAGCAGGGCCTGCTGCCAGCGCCGGATCTCCAGCCGGTGGCGACGACTGTTGAGCTGGCGTGTACCGGGCTCGTCCGGCACCAGCGAGAGGCGCCGCTCATCGTCATCGACCAGCTTGAAGCGCCGCCGGGCCCCGATGGGCCGCTTCTCGTTGCCGAATACCGCGATCAGGAAGATCGCCAGCGAGTGCAGTTCGACCTCTGCCGAACCGGCATGACAGGTCTCGTTCAGTTCGAGCCCGTTGGCGTCGGCGATGCGCCGGATGATCAGACCGATGGTACCGCTTTCCATGTACTGGCCCTTGTTGAGCGGGCCCTGATGGGTCACCCGGCTCAGCATGCGGGTATCCGCCCCGGTCTGGTGCTGTTCATCATGACGGGTGGCCTGTTCGTCAATGATATCGGTGATATCGATGAACCAGCTGCCGCGCGAGGTTTCCAGCTGGGCAAAGATGGTTTCGATGAAGACCGCTTCCTGGCTCATGTTGCTGATCAGGCACAGCGAGTTGATATCCCGGCCGCGGTCACGATTGATGATGATCTGGGGGCGCCGCTGCATCCGGAAGTTATGCAGTATCAGCTGCAGATAGATGCCCCAGATCAGCAGCATGCCCACGCTGGTCAGCCCGCTGAACACGGTGGCATTGGCCGTGATCCAGCCCCAGCTTGTTGCGATCCATGCCCACATTCTGCGACCTCCTCCGTTCAGGGAGGTCGCAGTGTAGTGGGCCGGTAAAACGCGACAGTGGTGTTTGTTTACGAAGGCGCGGCTTCCGGTGGCGAACTGTCAGCAAAGCGCTCCCGAATTACCGGCAGGGCAGTTCTGCAGCACAATGTTATTGCGGTCTTGCCGGGCAGCCGGTGCTGGCGGCCGGGTCGCTTCGGGCAGGGGCATCAGCGCTCCTGCTGCTGCCGGTCTTGCTGCCTCTGCTTGTCGTAATGACGAATCAGTCGATCCCCTTCGGCATCGGGGTTGTCAGGATCGCTGCGCGACCCGGCCCAGAACTTGTAAATCAGGGCCGCGCTCAGCAGCAGCACAAGGGGCGTCAGCGCTTTCAGCAATACTTTCATGGGGTCTGCCCGGTCCTCCCGATGGGTTGATTCGGTATCCGAAAGTTGGCGGATGTTAACGGAAGCCGGGCGGGCAATTCCTTTACCGAAATCAGGTTGCGGTGCCGGTTCGGGGCGTGTGGCGTTCGCGGCGGCCCCATCAGCCACTGCGATCGCTCCTGCCGGATGTCTCGCTACTGGACACCGGCCATCATGAACAGTCCCTCCATGGTGCCGTAGGCACAGAGCACGATACCTGCCACGGAAACGATCGCGGTCAGCCAATAAGTCATTTCACCTCCCTGTGAAGACCGGCCTGTATGGAAATGAGCGTCGTAACGCACACTTACATTTGTAGCAGTTCTGTACACATATTTCCTGTACAGTTCCGTGCACACGACCAATGATCGTTGCAGGCTGGCGAGGAACCGGCCGCTGCCCGGGGCAGTCGGAGTGGGGAAGAGCGCAGTGGCCAGGGAGTGCTCAGTAAACGGTAAGGGTATCCGGCCGATGGTCGGTGATGCTCAGCCCGGTGCCCTGCAGGGCGCGCTCGAGCGCCTGACGCAGGCTCATCGTGCCCGTGACGGGCTGCACGGGGATCGCGCCGGTCCGGGAGAGGTCGGTGCGGATGAAACAGCCGGTGGCGTGCGCGAGCTGCTGGGCCGTCTCATCGAAGCGCTGCGCCGGAATGGCGTAATCGGCCACCCTGTCGCAGGCGCCCTGAGGGGCGGCCGGGGCATGGGAGGTGGTCGCGCTGCAGCCCCCGGTCATCAGGGCGGCAATGAGCAGGATGGCGCACGGTCGAGTGTGTGCCGTCATGGGGCGAGCCTTCTGCTGGTCGGCTGAAAAGGGCCATGGTATCTCGGCTAGGGAAACGCTGCATAAATCCCGCCGCAGCTGCCTGATCGCCATCGGCGGGGTAGAATCTGGCTACCCTGTCACCACCTGACCGAGCTACCCGATGA
>NZ_RBIN01000003.1 GCF_003633775.1 Kushneria sinocarnis | reverse complement strand
ACGGACCACCTGAGGTGGTCAGAAAATGATCGCTGACGCGATGGTTGTGCCACTCTGAGCCCTTCAACCGCTCAGAGACGAATTGATCAGCGATTCCCTAAAGCTATTGGGATAGTGGTCCAAATTCCTAATGTTTCTAGTGGAAGCCAGATAATTTCGGCTAAATGTAACATCCAGCCAAAAAATCTGGCATAAACGGACAAAGCGCCTAAAAAACCAATAAAAGGTATTAGTAATGGTAAAAATAAAATGAAGATGCAAGGAATAAATATAACAGCAATGGTTAGTGCGCAGCTTCCCAGGAATAATAAGATAGAAAGAAAGAGGAATAGCAATGATGCGAGTAAAATTTTACTGATTATATTTTTTAGCTTTTGCATTTTATGCCTTAACTAAAAGAACTCAGATTGGTTAGATGAGTTGCCACCAGATGCAGCCTTTTTGACTGGTTCGGCCAATGATTATACTGCAGCTGACAGGTTAATTCTCGTCTCTACATTAATACCGTTACAGCTCTACAAGCGAGGGGCCGGTTGAGCGCTTCCAGTGCACTAATCAGCCTTTCACTCCTTTTCCTATCGGCATCACTCTGTCGATCTTTAGATATTCCTATAGGTGGGTCAGATTCAAGCTATATAAGATTTGGCCTATAAGATGAGCGTGTCTGTGAACGCTTTCCTATGAAGTTGGTTTTGCCCTTGCAGCTCCCATGGTGGGGGCTTTTGTCTGCGAGTGCCCCTGCCGGTATTGTGCGCGACTCAATCTATCATAGAGCGACAAAGCATGACTCGAGCGAGATGCCTCACCACCAGTATCGCGCTGGCGGCAACAATAGCACTGGCGAGCCCTGTAGTGGCTGACATGACGATCGGATCGTGGTCTTAAACACCTAGGTTGGAGCAACGGCAAGGATCTAGCGAAGGTAGTACAGATTGCTCAAGGTGCTGATTTGTGGGCCCTTGAAGAGATTATGAGCGCTGATGCTGTTACTCAGCTTGAGCACACGCTTGAACAGCAGACCGGCGAGCAGTGGAGCTCCATGGTTTCTCATGAAGTGGGGCGCAGCTCGTACCAGGAAAGCTACGCGTACCTGTGGCGTGACAGCGCTGTCGAGTACACGAAAGGCGCAGTGGTCTACATGGATTCGGGCGACCAGTTTGCACGCGAGCCATACTTCGCTGAGTTTCGTGATCGTGATGTTGGTCAGGAAGTCGCCATGGCTGCGATACATATCGTCTACGGTGACAGCCGCGCTGATCGCACGCCGGAGATCCGTGAGCTGGCCAGCATCTGGCAGTGGATGAGTGAGGTCTATCCGGACACGCCGCGCATTATCGCCGGCGATTTCAATTTGTCGCCCGATAACGCTGCCTGGCAGCCGCTGCGAGAGCAGGGTGCCCAGCCAGCCATTACATCTGGTGCATCAACGCTCAGCGAGACTGACGGCCAGTACGCGCACCTCTATGACAACTTCTGGTACGACTCAAGTGTGCTCGACGTGAGCGGTAGCGGCATCGTGCAGTATTCGAAACTGCTGGGAATCACCAATGAAGAAGGGCGCAGCACTGTCTCCGATCACGCGCCGGTCTATCTCTCGCTCGGCGATGCGGAGCCCGGGTTCACCTCAGCTGAAGCTGGTGGTGATTCCGATGGATCTGCGAGCAACTGCATCGACCTGAATAGCGGCTCCGCTGAGCGACTGGATGCGCTGCCGAACATTGGCCCGGCACGGGCTCAGGACATCATTGATGGTCGGCCGTGGCAGAGCGTCAACGACCTGACCCGAATCAATGGCATCGGTCCGGCGAGGATGCAGGAGATTCAGAGCGCCGGACAGGTTTGTAAATTATAATTCTATCTTGGGTAACTGATAGTGCATTGCTGCGCTGCCAACATATACATCTTGTTCCCGCTTAACTCACAAAATGGGAAGTCAATATAACGATTAATAGTTGCCGGAAATCTCAGGGTGTTAGATGTAAAGTCTACTTTTCTGGAATGATTTGTATATACTGGCGCCCCTTTCTGAGTAACAAGAAAGGCAATAGGGTAGAAGTATAGTAAGCTCATGCAATAGATGGCGCCGTTTTCATAATAACAGATAAATCTTGCGCTTATCTGTTTTTTATATGGGTAAAACCAGTAATGTATGTCATGTGTTTCGCTTATGTCTTGGCTTTTTCCAAGGACAAAATTTTGCAAAGGTGTAAAATAAGAAGTTTCTTTTGGAGGTTTTCGGCACTCGTCACAAGAGGTAGCTGCCAAAATATGCCCTATCATGGCTCGGCAATAATTTAAAATATCGGTCCTTACCGTTATTATCCTGTAGTCAGGGTTTGTGGTGCCAGCTATATGCAAGATTTGTTCAGAAGCATCGTGGCATACTTTTTTGATTATATCGTCTTTGCCGCCTATAACAGTATTGTTGCAATCGTTGCATATCGTTTTGAATTTTCCGCCATTGGGGGATTTTATACCTTTAATATTGCGCTTAGGCTCGCTAAGAAGTTCAGTTATATGGAATTGCTCTATTTCGGAAAGGAAGGATGCTCCTTGGGGCGGCACATGATCAAAAGTTAGTTTTCCATATCGCTCGCATAGCAGACAGTAACCTTCTCTAATTTTGGTATGTTTTTGCCTTTCTGAGATGGAAAGTTCATATTTTGACATTGTTATCTCTGCAGTCCGTCAGTGATTGCTGTTGTTTTCTAACTGATCTAAATAATTCGCATACCATTGCATCATCTCCCGGCGCTTTTCTAGATAGGCCGCCTGATTGTAAACGCCTGCCATATCCGGCTCCTTATGCGCCAGCTGGGCCTCCACGTAATTCCGATGCCATCCATGCTCACGTAGCAGGATGGATGCTGTATGCCTCGATCCATGGCCTACAAACCGGCTCTTGTATCCGATCCGGGCGATCAAGTTATTGATGGCCGTATCGCTGATGGTCGGGTTCATACTACTGCTGCCGGGAAACAACCAGCGGCTCCGGCCGGTGACCTCCTGCAGATGACGGAGATCGTCGAGCGTCTGCGCGGCCAGCGGCACCAGATGTCGCGCCTCGCTTTCATCTTATCGGCCGGGATCGTCCAGAGTGCATTGTCGAAGTCGATCTCCGACCATTTCGCATAGCGGACCATGCCGGGGCGAGAAGCCGTGCGCAGCACCATCCAGGTGGCCATGAGTGTGACGACGCCCGCGGGAGACTTTCTGAGCGCCTGCAGAAATCCCGGTAGTTCACCCTCGATCAGGTGGGGGTAGTTTCGCCTTGCGGGCCCCTGAGCAGCGATATGGCGAAGCTCTGTTGCCGGGTTCAGCTCGCACTTGCCCTGAGCAATGGCCATCGAAAAGATGTTGCTGATCCACTCGCGGATCTTCTTGACGATGTTGAAGGCGCCCCGGTCCTCAATCGCTTCCTGTATGCCGGCGCACTTGGCACGGGTGATCTCGTTGAGAGGCTTGTCGCCGATGACGGGAAGGATGTCTCGGTCGAGGTACATGCGCATCTGACGGGTAGTGCTGCGGGCTCGGCCGGCGTCGATCTTGCGCTGATACCATTCCTCAGCCGCTTCCCGGAACGTCGGCTTGGCCTGCTTCTGCTCGGCAGTGGATATGTCGATGCCGTCAGTAGCCATCTTTCTTAGCCGCTCGGATTCCTTGCGGGCGGCCTATGCCGAGACGCTGGGGTAGCCGTCCAGCCCCATCCATGACCACTTGCCGCTGGGCTTCTTGTATCGCAGCTCCTAGGACTTCGTACCATTGGGTTTTACGCGAATATAAAGCCCATTACCGTCCAGTTCGCGGTAGGCCTGAGACTCGGGCTCAAGGCTTGCCAGCGCCGTATCGGAGAGCGGTCTGCGCTTGATCTGCGACCGTTTCATGTATGCCATTTTCAGGCAAGCATACAGCGAGGCCTACAAGCCAGACAACGCAGAATGGCTTAAACCATTATGTGTGGATATACAGTAGGTGGTTCGGAAGATGCGCCATTACTTGGCTTTGAAGAGTGTCAGGAAAGGATAAGGAGAAGAGATGGTGCGGATGGGGAGACTTGAACTCCCACGCCATGAAGGCACTGGAACCTAAATCCAGCGTGTCTACCAATTCCACCACATCCGCAGCGCGCTCATATTCTAGAGACGCGAACGGGCGAGTCAATGGTCTCGGCTCATGCCTGCGTTTCAGCGGTGTACGCCTTCGGCCGATACCGGTGTGTACAGGCCTGCAGGGCGCCGGGGTGCATCACCATCTGATCGGGAGAGGGCAGTGAGCGGTCGAGTAACGGGACTGATGCGGGAGCGCTGCTGGCTCGGGCTGGAGCGGCTGGGGCGGCGCCTGCTGCCCGGTGATTGTGCCTTCTGCCTGGGAAAAAGCGATGACTGAAAGCCCTGGTGCCGGGCGTGCTATGCCGGGCTGGCGCATCATCGTCATGCCTGTCTGCAGTGCGGCGATGTCTTGGAGATCAACGAAGCACGGTGCTGCGGGCAGTGCCTGCGCTCACCGCCACCCTTTGAAACCACGCATGTGCCCTGGCGCTACGAGGGCGATATTGCCGCCGCGCTGCAACGCTTCAAGTTCCAGGCCGATCGGCGCGCCGGTCATCTGCTGGCCGCCCTGATGGATGAAGGCCTGAACACGTTGAAGTTCGAAGCCCCTGCCGAAATACTGATGCCGGTGCCGCTGCATGCGGATCGGGCGCGCGAGCGCGGGTTCGATCAGACCGCCTGGCTGGCCCGGCAGCTGGCGGCCCGGCGCGGCTGGCAGCTGCTCGGGGCGCAGCGGGTGCGGGCAACACCCAGCCAGCGCGATCTTGACCGTCGGGCGCGGCGACGCAATGTCGCAGGCGCCTTTCGAGTGCCGCGGGCACTGCCCGAAACCGTTATACTGCTCGACGATGTCATGACGACCGGCGCAACACTGGCTTCACTGGCCGGTGCCTGTCGTGATGCCGGGGTCCGACATGTCAGTGTGCTGGCAGTAGCACGCACGCCCTCCCGGATGCACCGAATCTGTTAATCTGGGTCTCAAAGACCGCAGCGGGAGCGAGACCCATGGCGCGATCAGCTCAGACGCATCCTTTCGAGGCCTTGAAACCCGAGCGCATCGTGGCGGCCATCGAGTCACAGGGGCTGCGCGTTGAAGGCGAGCCCTTTGCCCTGAACAGCTACGAGAATCGTGTCTTCGACTGGCGCGACGACGAGGGTCGACGCTTCATCGCCAAGTTCTATCGGCCCGACCGCCTCGAGAACTCGGCCATTCTGGAAGAGCACGCTTTCCTTGATGAGCTCGAGGAGGCCGGCGTGCGCATTGGTCCGGTCTGGCACAATGAGCAGGGCGAGACCCTGCACGAGTACGAGGGCTACCGCTTCGCGCTCTTTCATGCCATTCCCGGCCAGCCGCCGGAGCTGGATAATCCGGCGCATCTGTTTGCGCTGGGGGAAACCATCGGACAGGTCCATGCTGTGGCCCGCAGGCGCTCCTTCCGCCACCGCGCCACCCTGTCGCCGGGTACCGTGGCGGCCCAGAGCTGTAACCGGGTGCTCGAGCGGGGCTGGCTGACCACGCGGCAGCGCAGTGCCTACGAGCGCATCACCGGTGAGCTGCTGAATCACCTGCCGGATGATGCCTGGCCGGTCAGTTCACTGCAGCGGGTCCACGGCGACTGCCATCCCGGTAACATTCTCGGGCGCGACGAGCACTTCGCGCTGGTGGATTTCGATGACTGCACCATGGCGCCGGCGGTGCAGGATCTCTGGATGCTGATCTCGGCCAACGAGCCGATGGAGTGGCAGCAGCAGGTCAGCGAACTTATCGAGGGCTACGAACAGTACTGCGATTTCGAACGCCGCCAGCTCGGCTGGATCGAGCAGCTGCGTACGGTGCGGCTGCTGCGCTACAGCGCCTGGCTGATCGAGCGCTGGGAAGATCCGGCCTTTCCGCGTGCCTTTCCATGGCTGACCGAGGAGCACTACTGGGATCAGCATATCCGGACGCTCGAGCAGCAGCGTGTCGCGCTCGAGCAGCCGAACTGGCTGGCGTGACGCAGGCAGCGCTGCGTCCGCCCGGCGATCGGGTTAGAATCGACGCTTTTCGCCGGATGGTTGCCGGACCATGAAGTCCGAGGCCGTCATCCGGCGCTTTCAGTAACAGGAATCGGGCATGAGCGAAAAACTCTCGCAGCACTATCGCGCCATCATCGAAGGCCTGGGGGAAGACCCCGACCGCGAGGGGCTGCGCGAAACGCCAATGCGGGCCGCAAAGGCAATGAGCTTTCTGACCCACGGCTATCAGCAGTCGCTGGATGACGTGGTCAATGGCGCCGTCTTTACCTCATCGAGTGACGAGATGGTGCTGATCAAGGACATCGAGCTCTATTCGATGTGCGAGCACCACATGCTGCCGTTCATCGGCAAGTGCCATATCGGTTATCTCCCCAACGGCAAGGTGCTGGGGCTTTCGAAGTTTGCCCGGATCGTCGACATGTATGCGCGCCGCCTGCAGATTCAGGAGGAGCTGACCCGGCAGATCGCCGATGCCATCGTCGAGGCCACCGATGCCCGCGGCGTGGGGGTGATCATCGAGGCGCGGCATCTGTGCATGATGATGCGCGGGGTCGAAAAACAGAACTCCAGCATGAAGACCTCGGTGATGCTGGGTGACTTTCGCGAGCACCAGGCGACCCGCAACGAGTTTCTCAACCTGGCCGGCCGGCAGGCCTGAGGGCCCCTCGATGCCGGCCTGACCGGTACCTTGATCGTTAGCCGCAGAATGCTTTCGGCCGGTGTTTCAGCGAGGCATCATCAACTGGCAGAGCGCCGGATCAGTCGCCATCCTTCAGGGAACTGCCGGCTGGCTCCGGCAGACATCATTGGACAGGGAGAGCCGCATGGACATGCTATCCGACCAGAATCTCTATCGCCCCTTTGCCTATATCGACGGCAACTGGGTCGCTGCCGACAGCGGCGAGCAGATCGACGTTGATAATCCGGCGACCGGTGAGGTCATCGCGCAGGTGCCCCGTCTCGGCCGCGCCGAGACCGAGCGGGCCATCGAGGCGGCTCACGCGGCCTTTGCCGACTGGCGATCGCGCACCGCGCTGGAGCGCGCCGATATCCTGATGAAGTGGTACGAGCTGATGCTCGAGCACAAGAGCGATCTCGGCCGGCTGATGACGCTCGAGCAGGGCAAGCCGGTCAAGGAAGCCGAGGGCGAGATTGCCTATGCCGCCAGCTTCATGCGCTGGTTCGCCGAGGAGGCACGCCGTACCTATGGCGACACGATCCCCGGAGCCAAGCGCGATCAGCGCATTCTGGTCACCAAGCAGCCGGTCGGGGTAGTGGGCGCCATCACGCCGTGGAACTTTCCCTCCTCGATGATTACCCGCAAGGCGGCGGCGGCGCTGGCGGCAGGCTGCACCTTCGTGGTCAAGCCGGCCGAGCAGACGCCGCTGTCGGCCACGGCACTGGCGGCCCTGGCCGAGCAGGCCGGGGTGCCGCGCGGCGTCTTCAACGTGCTGCCGGGTGATCCCCGTGAGATCGGTGAGACGCTGACGCACTCCACGCTGGTGCGCAAGATCACCTTCACCGGTTCCACGCCGGTGGGGCGTCAGCTGATGAGTCAGGCATCCGAGCATATCCAGAAGGTATCGCTCGAGCTGGGCGGTAACGCGCCGTTCATGGTGTTCGAGGATGCCGATCTGGATGCTGCCGTCGCCGGCGCCATGGCAGCCAAGTTCCGCAATGCCGGTCAGACCTGTGTCTGCACCAACCGGTTCCTGGTGCAATCCGGCGTGGTCAACGCCTTCTGCGAGAAGCTGGCGGCCGCGATGAATACCGATCTGGTGGTCGGCGATGGCATGCAGGAAGGGGTCAATATCGGCCCGCTGATCAATGATGCCGCGGTCGAGAAGGTGACCGATCACGTCGAGGATGCACTGTCGAAGGGCGCCGAGCTGATGATCGGTGGCCGGCAGCATCAGCAGCTGGGTGGCCGCTTCTTCCAGCCCACGCTGATCAACGGGGCGCGTCCCGACATGAAGGTTGCCCACGAGGAAACCTTCGGCCCGCTGGCCGCGGTGTTCTCCTTCGAAAGCGAGGAGGAGGGTATCCGCATGGCCAACGATACCGAGTTCGGGCTGGCGGCGTATTTCTATACGCGTGATCTGGGCCGCACCTGGCGGGTAGCGGAAGCGCTCGAATACGGCATTGTCGGCATCAACGAAGGGCTGGTTTCCAATGCCGCTGCGCCCTTCGGGGGCATGAAGGAGTCCGGGCTGGGCCGCGAGGGCTCGAAGTACGGGCTCGAAGAGTTCATGGAGACCAAGTATCTCTGCATGAACATCGATACCTGAAGCCGGCGCCGACAGCGTCGGCAGTGCTTGTAGCAGGGAGGTCCTTCGGGGCCTCCCTTTTTTGATGCCGGGACGATGCGTGTGTGGCAGCGACGAGAGATGCCTGCAACGGGCAGACCGAGAGCTGTCTGCGGTTGTGAAAGGCAACGTGCGTGTATTGAGTTAACCGGGGTTGCAAATGACACCATCCCTTAATAGACTGTGATCAGGTTGATAAGGCAGTCGTCGGTTCAATCACGCTGGTGGTCATTCACGGGAGGCACTCATGATCAATCGCATGAATCTGGGGATCATTCAATTTGCCCTTGCCTTCGGCATCACGTTTGCCCTCACGCGTGATCCGTGGATCAGCGGTCTGGTATCGCTGGTAGCACCTGCGGTGCATGCCGTGGCCGTGCTCGCCAACAGCGCACTGTGGCGACGGCTGCTGCATCCGGTGACCGCGCAGGAGCCTGCTGCTACTGCCTGCAGCGCCGAGCAGCCCTGTGAGCTCTGTCCCCGGATTCGCACATCGCCGGAGCGGCATCCCCGCCTGCACGCCTGATCATTACGGCCTTGACCGGCTGCCCGGCTCGATGATCATCAGCGGCGACACTTCAGTGTCGCCGCTTTTGCGTGGTGTATGATGCCAGCATCGAATCCGGAGCCGGGGGGCGTCATGGGGTGGTGGCAGCTGAAGCAGGGTGGTACTGGCGCGAAGCGAATGTCGGGGATACTGATGATGGCCGGCTGCCTGGCCGGGGTGTGGTCAGCCGATACCCGGGCCGCCGCTTCCGAGCCGGGTTATGTCGACAGCCACCTGCACTATGTGGACTTTGTTCAGCGCAGCGAGGGGCTGGAAGCACTGGTCGAGGCGATGGATCGTGCCGGGGTGGCGCAGGCACAGCTGATGGGGCTGGCGGTGACCCGCAAGTGGTCAACGCAGTTTCAGCATCCGCCCCGGGCGCTGGAAGGAGACACGCCGGCGCTGTACTGGTACTCGGCCACCGATTATCGGCTGGCAGCGGAGCTCTCCCGGGCCTCGCCCGAGGTTCGCGAGCGCTTTTACCCCTTCATTTCCGGCTTCAATCCCACCGATCGGCATGCCAGTGAGCGCATTGCCCGGCTGCTGTCGCTCTATCCCGGACTCTGGCGCGGTATCGGAGAAATCCTGACCCGTCATGACGAACTCAGCCGTCTCACCGAAGGCGAAACCGCCCGGGCCGATCATCCGGCGCTGATGGCCGTCTACGCGCTGGCCGGGCGGCGTCATCTGCCGGTGCTGCTGCACAGCAATGTTGCCCCGGTCGATGCCGCCGAGCCCCGCTATCTGCCGGAGCTCGAGCGGGCCATCGCCGCCAACCCCGATACCACCTTCATCTGGGCGCATGCCGGCACCAGCGAAGTGCTCAATCAGCGCCATGGGAAGCTGGCATGGCTGAACGCAACCGTGGCGCGGCTGCTCGAGCGCTACCCCAACCTGTATGTCGATCTCTCCTGGAGTGTGCTGCACCCCTATCTGCTGGATGGCCGGGGGGAAGCGCGGGAAACGTGGGTGGCACTGGTCGAGCGCTACCCGACACGCTTCATGCTGGGCAGCGATCTGGTCGGCCATTTCGGCCCGCTGGGCAGGGTAATGGATGGCTTCCGGCCCTTTCTGGATGAGCTGGATGGCAGCACATCGCGCGCAGTGGCGCAGGACAACTTCCGTCGGTTGATGGATCAGGCATCACGCCGCGGCCCCGCTACCCCGTAGCGGGACCGACAGCTGGGGCGTCATTCGCCGCTCAGTGGCGGAAGTGACGCATGCCGGTGAAGACCATGGTCATGCCGGTCTCGTTGGCAGCCGTGATGACTTCCTCGTCGCGCATCGACCCGCCCGGCTGAATGACGGCGGTAATACCGGCCGCCGCGGCGTTGTCGATGCCGTCCCGAAAGGGGAAGAAGGCATCCGAGGCCATGACCGAGCCGCGTACCTCGAGGCCGGCCTGATCGGCCTTGATGGCGGCGATGCGCGCCGAATTGATCCGGCTCATCTGGCCGGCGCCGACGCCCACGGTCTGGCCGTTGCGGGCGTAGACAATGGCGTTGGACTTGACGAACTTGGCAACCCGCCAGGCGAACAGCAGATCATCGAGCTCCTGCTCGCTCGGGGCGCGTTCGGTTACCACCTGCAGCTCCTCGCGCCGGATGGTACCGATATCGCGGCTCTGGACCAGCAATCCGCCAGTGACCCGCTTGTAATCGACATCCGGGGTCCGCTCGGCGGGCCACTCGCCGCATGCCAGCAGGCGCACGTTCTTCTTCGCGGCCACGGCGTCACGGGCCGCCTGACTGACCTGCGGGGCAATGATGACCTCGACGAACTGACGCTCGACAATCCGGGCCGCAGTCTCGCCATCGAGTTCACGATTGAAGGCGATGATGCCGCCGAAGGCGGATTCGCTGTCGGTGGCAAAGGCCAGCTCATAGGCCTGAGCGATGCTGCCCTCGGCGCTGACGCCGACGCCGCAGGGGTTGGCATGCTTGACGATGACACAGGCGGCATCATCGAAGCTCTTGACGCATTCGAGCGCGGCATCGGTATCGGCCACGTTGTTGTAGGAGAGCGCCTTGCCCTGCAGCTGCTCGGCGGTGGCAACACAGGCTTCCGGTGCCTCGCGATCGACATAGAAGGCCGCCTGCTGATGCGGGTTCTCGCCGTAGCGCATGCTCTGGCGCTTGTAGTACTGGGTGCTCCAGGTACGCGGCATGTCGTCTTCTTCCACCCGGCGTCCCAGGTAGCGGGCGATCGCGGCGTCATAGCCGGCAGTGTGCTCGAAGGCGCGCACCGCGAGATCGAAACGCAGCGTGGCGTCGACGCTTCCGGCGTGAGCCTCCATGCTCTCCAGCACGCGGGCGTGATCGGCAGCATCCACCACCACGGTGGTATGGGCATGGTTCTTGGCGCACGCCCGCACCATGGTGGGGCCGCCGATATCGATGTTCTCGATGGCTTCCTCGAGGCTGCATCCGGGGCGGGCAACAGTGGCCTCGAAGGGGTAGAGATTGACTACCACCATGTCGATCGGCGGGATGTCGTGCTCGCTCATGACCGCGTCATCCTCGCCGCGCCGGCCGAGAATGCCGCCATGAATGCGGGGATGCAGCGTCTTGACGCGCCCATCCATGATCTCCGGAAAGCCGGTGTGATCGGAGACTTCGGTGACGGCAATGCCGCTGTCCCGCAGCAGCCGGAAGGTACCACCGGTGGAGAGCAGCTCGACGCCTCGCTCGGACAGGGCGCGAGCGAATTCGACGATGCCGGTCTTGTCTGAAACGCTGAGCAGGGCGCGA
This sequence comes from Kushneria sinocarnis, assembly GCF_003633775.1. Classification (GTDB taxonomy): domain Bacteria; phylum Pseudomonadota; class Gammaproteobacteria; order Pseudomonadales; family Halomonadaceae; genus Kushneria; species Kushneria sinocarnis. Next base: position 430,880 of record NZ_RBIN01000003.1, on the reverse strand, counting down.
CGTACGGGAGTCGTGGCGGAAACGGAAGAGGCATCGGCCATGGCGTGAATCCGTTGTTCGGGGTGGTCGGAAGGGTGTCATGCGTGGCCCGGGCGGGTAGAGCGGTACTCCGGAGGAGCAGACCGTTCGGGCCGCCCGGCTCAGATCAGGTCGTACTGCTTGAGCTTCTTGCGCAGGGTGCCACGGTTGAGGCCCAGCATGCTGGACGCCTGGGTCTGGTTGCCGTTGGTATAAGCCATGACGGAGCGCAGCAGGGGCGCTTCGACCTCGGCCAGTACCATCGGATACAGGTCGGTGACGGTTTCGCCGTCGAGATGATCGAAATAGCGGGTCATGGCGCGCTCCACGGCTTCACGCAGGGTCTGCGCTTCGGGCGCCGACGCCGATGACTCCTGTCGCATCCGATCGTTGGGGGTCAGGGCATATTCAGTGGTCATGCTGCACGAGTTCCCTTGGTTGCGGCACGTCCCTGCGTACCGGCGAATAACCGGGCGAGAAACCGGTGCTGCTCGTCTGGTTTGGTCAGCCCGTTGAAGGCCTGGCGCAGCGCATCATCATGCACGCCGGCCGCCAGGTACCAGCCGATGTGCTTGCGGGCGATGCGAACGCCCATGTATTCGCCATAGTGTTCGTGAAGTGCGTCGAGATGCGTGCTCATGACGCCGAGACGCTCTTCGTCATCCGGGGGTGCCAGGTGGTGGCCGGTGCGCAGGTAGTGCTCGATTTCGCGGAAGATCCAGGGGTTGCCCTGAGCGCCACGACCGATCAGCAGGGCATCGGCCCCGGTATAATCCAGTACCTCACGGGCCCGCTCGGGGTGATCGATATCCCCGTTGGCAAAGACCGGGATGCTCAGCTGCGACTTGATTTCGGCAATGGTGTCGTATTCGGCGCTGCCGCTGTAGCGCTGCTCGCGGGTGCGGCCGTGCACGGCCAGCGCCGCGATACCATGCTCCTCGGCCAGCCGGGCAATGGTCAGCGCATTGCGGCTGTTTTCACACCAGCCGGTGCGTATCTTCAGGGTGACCGGTACATCGACGGCGGCCACGACTGCCGCGAGAATCTCCGCGACCAGCGATTCGTCGCGCATCAGCGCCGACCCTGCGGCCTTGTTGCAAACCTTCTTGGCCGGACAGCCCATGTTGATGTCGATGATGTCGGCGCCATGGTCGGCATTGATATGTGCCGCCTCGGCCAGCATGGCGGCATCACCGCCGGCGATCTGTACACTGCGCGGTCCGTGTTCGCCGCGATGATCCAGCCGCAGCCGCGACTTCGGTGTATGCCACAGCCGCTTGTCGGCCGTGACCATTTCCGACACCACCAGCGCCGCACCCAGCCTTCGGCAGAGCTGCCGGAAGGGGCGATCGGTGACCCCGGCCATGGGGGCCAGAATGGCACGACCGGACAGCTCATGCTGACCGATGCGAGGCAGAGGCTGAGTCATGAAGTCGGGCTTTGCGGGAAGAGGATGCACATGATAACGGCACGGCAGCGCTTCTTGAAGAACCATTGATGGATAATTCCATGCCCGCATGGCAACCGTCGGTGACATGGTGTCGGCGTTTGCCATGGCGCAGGGTGTCAGGCCGGTCGGTAGCCGTCCAGACGTATCCACCCTTCCTGCTCGGTGGGCTCATGCATGATCAGCCCGCGCTCGCGATAGGCTTCCAGCACGCTTTCGGCCTGATGGACGAGAATGCCGGACAGGGCAATGCGGCCGCCGGGCGCCACGCTGCCGGCGATGGTATCGGCCAGCTCGATCAGCGGCATGGCCAGGATGTTGGCGATCACCACGCCGTGCGCGCTGTCGGGCGCCTGTTCGGGCAGGTAGAGATCGAAGTCATCGTCCTCGATCTCGTTGCGCCGGGCATTATCGCGACTGGCCTGCAGCGCCTGGGGGTCGATGTCGGTGCCGATGGCATGGCGCGCGCCCAGCCTCAGTGCGGCAATGGCCAGAATGCCCGAGCCGCAGCCGATATCCATGATCTCGGCGCCGGTCAGAGCGCCCTGATCGGCGAGTTCATCGAGCCAGCGCAGACAGAGTGCCGTGGTCGGATGGGTGCCGGTACCGAAGGCCAGGCCGGGGTCGAGCAGCAGATTGACGCCTTCCGGGTCGGGAGCCTCCTGCCAGCTGGGGACGATCCACAGTCGCCGGCCCATCTGCAACGGCTCGAAGCCCTCCATCCACTCGCGGCTCCAGTCGCGATCCTCGAGCACATCGTATTCGATCTCGGGGCAGGGCTCTTCGGCGGCCTGCTCGGCCCAGCCACGGGCCACGCGCTCGATCATTGCCTGGACGTCCTCGAGATCATCGTACAGCCCGGTCAGCACGGTCTGCTGCCACAGGGGCGTGGTACCGCGCTCGGGCTCGAATACCGGATCATCGACGGCATCTTCCAGGGTGATGGCGCTGGCCCCCTCGGCGGTCAGCAGTTCCTCGAGCAGTTCGGCATTGTCCGGTGAGACATGTGCCTTGAGTTGCAGCCAGGCCATGGTGGTATCCCGTTGCTGTCGGCGGTGTAAGGGAGGAAACGAAAACGGAGGCGAATGAATCGCCTCCGTCATCGATCGTGATGTGCCCCGGGGGTTATTCGAGGCCGAGCTTGTGCTCAAGATAGTGGATGTTGACGCCACCTTCCCGGAAGGCCGGATCGCGGACCAGGTCCTTGTGCAGGTCGGTGTTGGTCTTGATGCCTTCCACCAGCAGTTCATCCAGTGCGTTGCGCATGCGCGTCAGGGCACTCTCGCGATGCTCGCCCCAGGTGATCAGCTTGCCGATCAGCGAGTCATAGCTGGGCGGCACGGTATAGCCGGTGTACATGTGCGAGTCCATGCGTACGCCCAGACCGCCAGGGGCGTGATAGAACTCGATGCGACCGGGAGAGGGCATGAATGTGCGGGCATCCTCGGCATTGATGCGGCATTCGAAGGCGTGGCCGAGCACGGTCACGTCTTCCTGCCGGATCGACAGCGGCATGCCGGAGGCGATCTTGAGCTGCTCCTTGACGATATCCACGCCGGTGACCATCTCGGTAACCGGATGCTCGACCTGCACGCGGGTATTCATCTCGATGAAGAAGTACTCGCCGTCTTCGTAGAGAAACTCGAAGGTGCCGGCGCCGCGGTAACCGATTTCGATGCAGGCATCGACACACGCCTGCAGCACCCGCTGGCGTGACTCCTCGTTGACATGCGGTGCCGGGGCTTCCTCGAGCACCTTCTGATGACGACGCTGCAGCGAGCAGTCGCGGTCATACAGATGGATCGCATTGCCCTGGCCGTCGGCGAGTACCTGGACCTCGATATGGCGCGGCCGTTCGAGATATTTCTCCATGTAGACGACGTCGCTGCCGAAGGCCGCGTTGGCTTCCGAGCGGGTAATGGCGACCGAGGAGACCAGCTGCGTCTCGTCGCGCACCACGCGCATGCCCCGACCACCGCCACCGGCGGCTGCCTTGATCATGACCGGGAAACCGATGCGCCGGGCGATGGCCACCACCTCGTCGTCATTGTCCGGCAGCGGGCCGTTCGAGCCGGGCACCGTGGGGACACCGGCCTGCTTCATGGCTTCGATCGCCGAGACCTTGTCACCCATCATGCGGATCACGTCCGCCGTCGGGCCGACGAAGACAAAACCGGAACGCTCGACCTGTTCGGCGAAATTGGCATTCTCCGAAAGGAAGCCGTAACCGGGATGGATGGCGGTCGAGTCGGTGACCTCGGCAGCCGAGATCAGCGCCGGGATATTGAGATAGGAACCCGGTGAAGGCGTCGGGCCGATACAGACGGCTTCATCGGCCAGACGGACATGAATCAGGTCACGGTCGACCTTGGAGTGGGCGGCTACCGTGCGGATGCCCAGTTCCTTGCAGGCACGCAGGATGCGCAGTGCAATCTCGCCGCGATTGGCGATGAGTACCTTTTCCAGCATGGTCACATTCCGTCAGGCAATGATGATCATCGGCTGATCGAATTCGACCGGTTCGCCGTCCTCGACCAGAATGGATTCGATCACACCGTCATGATCGGCTTCGATCTGGTTCATCATCTTCATCGCTTCGACGATACAGATGGTGTCACCCTTGCGAACGCGCTGGCCGACCTCGATGAAGGGCTTGGCGCCGGGTGCCGGAGCGCGATAGAAGGTGCCGACCATGGGCGAGTTGACACTGTTGCCGGTCGGTGTCTCGGCTGGTGCCTCCTCGGCGGGCGCAGTGGGGGCTGCCCCCTGCTGAGGTGCGGCCTGCGGTGCCTGGGGCTGCGGATAGTAGCCCATCGGCTGCTGGGGCGCTGATCCCTGACCGAGCAGATTGCGGCTGATCCGCACGGACTCCTCGCCTTCCTGAATCTCGATTTCGCTGATGTTGGACTCTTCCAGCAGCTCGATCAGTTTCTTGACCTTGCGAATGTCCATGTCGTTGTTCCGCTGAATAAGTGATTGGTCGACCCGGTCCCGCGGGGGAACCCGAATCCGGACGGGCAGCGATGGCCGTGATGGGCGCCGTGATCGCGGGCATGAGAGACGCTGTTAACCTGCCCTTTCAGCGACAAGATCACGTCACAATCAGGGACGTTGCCGTCCGGGTACGATGTCGGCGGAGTTTGCCGAAAAAAAACTGTGCTGTCCAGCGCATGACGAACACCGTTTTGCGACCCCCATGTCACTGCCGTTCGGACAGGGAGTGCCGGGAGGTCGCGTTCGCCAGAGCGCTATCGAGCAGCCGGCCCAGCTCTTCGATGCCGATCTCTCCCTGGCTGCGCAGGGCGCGCTGCTCTGTTGGCGCACCATCGCTGTTCGGCGAGAAGAACAGCACGGCCGGTGGGCCGAAAAGGTCGCGATTGCGCAGGATGGCCTGCCCGGGCGATGCGGTGACATCGGCCCGGATCAGGGTGAAGCGGTCGAGCCGCTCGGCCAGGGTGGCAGCGGGGAAGACATCCCGTTCCATCTTGCGACAACTGATGCACCAGTCGGCGTAGATGTCCACCAGTGCCGGCCGGCCGCGCTCGGCCGCACGCTGCAGAGCGGCCTGCAACTCGTCGGGAGAGGTGACCGTGGTGAACTGCGGCTCGCTGGCATGGTGTAAGGCCCCGGCTGGAGCGGATGTTTCCGTCGCTCCCAGTGGTTGCAGCGGATCGCTTGTACCCCGGGCTGCGCCAATGATGCAGGCAATGCCCCAGACCGTGGCGACCAGGGCGAGGGCCTGACGCAGGCGCGGCCAGCCGGCCGGGGTGTCGAGGCGCAGGGCGCCGAGCCCCACGCCGATGCAGAGCGCCAGGGCGCCCCAGAGCAGCACGGTGACCGGTGGCGGCAGCAGACGCTGGATCAGCCAGAGCGCCAGGGCCAGCAGCAGCAGGGCAAAGGCCAGGCGTACGCTGTGCAGCCAGGGGCCGCTGCGGGGCAGCCAGCCGGCGCCGAGCGTGGCAACCAGTATCAGTGGAATGCCCATGCCCAGCCCCAGTGCCAGCAGCGCCAGCCCGCCCTGCAGGGCATTGCCGGTCGTCGAGATGTAGACCATGGCACCGGCCAGGGGCGCCGAGATGCAGGGCGAAACCACCAGCGTGGAGAGTGCGCCGGCCAGCATGGCGCCGCCGAGGCCGGCCTGCTGCAGTCGGTGCTGAAGGGCCTCGAGGCCCTGACGCAGCCGGTTGCCGGGCAGCGCGGGCAGGCGAACCCACTCCGTCAGCCAGAGCGCCAGCAGTACGAACAGCAGGGCAACGCTGCCCAGCACCCAGGGAGACTGCAGGCGTGCCTGCAGGTTGAGCCCGGCGCCGAACAGCCCGGTCAGGGTGCCTGCCAGCGCATAGGTGGCGGCCATGCCCGCGACATAGCCGAGCGACAGCACCAGTGCCCGGCTGCGCCGGGCGTGCTGTCCCACGACCAGGGTAGTGACGATCGGCAGCATCGGCAGCACACAGGGAGTAAAGGTCAGGCCGAGTCCCGCCAGCAGAAACAGGCCCAGCAGCCAGGGCAGCGAAGCCTGTGCAAGCAGGTCGGTATAATGCCCGTTGCCGGTGGCCGGGTCGGGGATGGAGGCAGCCGGATCCGAAGTGGCAGTGGAACGCTCGCCGGATGGTGCTGCATTGAAGGTGTCGGGAGGGGTGAAACCAGCTGGCGGCTGGCGGGCGGAAACCGCCAGCTGGCGCTGCCGGGGCGGGTAACAGAGACGTGATTCGGCGCAGCCCTGGAACTCCAGTCGAACATCAAGCAGCCGCGGGTCGACATCGGCCACGGTGCTGAGCGGGGCGCTGACTGTCACACGGTCGTGGAAAACCTGCACCTCGCCCATCCACTCATCCTGCCTGTGCTCGCCGGCGGGCATCTGCAAGGAGCCGAGCAGGAGTCCCGGCGTGGCGCTGTGCAGGGCGAGGCTGTGGCGATAGAGGTAGTAGCCCTCGGCACTCTGCAGGCCGGCATGAACCTGGCCATTGCTGCGCCAGACATGACTCTTGAAGGCCCGCTCGGCAGGCAGCAGGTCATTCGGTGATGTACCGTCGAACCAGCGACCGGACGCCGGGGATGAGGTACTATCGGGAAAGGTCGATGATGCCGTTGGTTCAGCCATGGCAGGCAGGAGCAGCATCCAGCCGAGCAGAACAAGCAGGACCCAAACGGGACGAGGCATCGTGAGCTCCGGCAGTGAATCAGGCGGCAGGATAGCCGTCCCGATGGCGCTTGACGAGAGCGCGGAGCGGGCTGGATAAAGCTGCGCCCGGCGAGGCCGGGCGCAGAAGGGAGGCAGGGCTGGCCACTGTCGACCGGCAGCAGCCGGATTACTGCTGCTGTTCCTGCTCCCAGGCGCGAACGGCCTTCTCGACGGCGCGGCGGGCAGCGTCGGCGTTGTCCCAGGAGTCGACCTTGACCCACTTGCCCTTCTCGAGATCCTTGTAGTTCTCGAAGAAGTGGGCGATCTGCTGGCGCAGCAGCTCGGGCAGATCGGTGATCTCCTCGACACTGTCATAGAGGCTGGTCAGCTTGCGATGCGGCACACAGATCAGCTTGGCATCCTCACCGGCTTCATCGCTCATGTTGAGGATACCCACCGGACGCGCCCGGATCACCGAGCCGGCCTGTACCGGATAGGGGGTCACGACCAGGGCATCCAGTGGATCGCCGTCATCTGCCAGGGTGTTGGAGATGAAACCGTAGTTGGCCGGATAGAACATGGGAGTCGCCATGAAGCGATCGACCATCACGGCATCCAGTTCCTTGTCGATCTCGTACTTGATCGGCGTATGGTTGGCAGGGATCTCGATCGCGATGTACAGATCATCGGGGATATCCTTGCCGGCAGGGAGCCTGTCGAAACTCATTGATTGAGTCCTTGCATTGCGGGTTGATGGTCTTAAGGGCGAGAATCCCCGGAATTATACGAACTGGGTTGTGCGATTACCAATACGGGTCCGGAACGATCGCCATCTGCGCATAGTGCGCAGGGAGACAGTGGACGCGGTATGACAGGGGGTTACGTGGAGAATGAACTATCGCTGAGCTTCGGCCACGCCTTTGTTGCACCCGATCAGCGCCATCATCGCTCCTCGATGGCGGTTCAGGTTCCGGAACAATCGGTGCAGCTGGCGGCCAAGGGCGGTTGCGCGGTGATCGCCGATTCCACCTGGCGCAATGCCATTGCCCGCCAGGCGGGCGATCTCTCGGTGCGCGGCTTTCTGGCGGATTACTTTTCCACTCCCGAGCACTGGGACGTCAAGACATCCGCTACCCGGGTGTTGCGGGCCCTCAACGGTTGGTGCTTCAGCCAGAGCCGTTTCGTGACCGGGGGCAGCTATGTCAGCTCGTTGTCGGCGGTGGTGTTCCGCGGGGAAGAGGCCCATCTCTTCCACATGGGCGACACGCTGGTGTTCCGGCTGCGCGGCGCGGAGTTCGAGCAGCTCTCGCGTGATCATGTCACCGATCTCGGCGGCTATCGCTACCCCTCCCGGGCGCTGGGCATGGATGGCAGCATCGATATCGACTATCTGAGCATGCCGCTCAAGCAGGGCGATATCTTTCTCTTCACCACCCAGGCCGTGCGGGGCACGCTGCTGCCCTCGGACTATGTCCAGCTGATCCGTCGCAATGCCAGCGATCTCGATGCTGCCTGTGAGCGGCTGGCCCATTTTGCCAGCGAGCGGGCGCTGGATCGGGGCTACGGCGCCGAGGCCTTCTGCTTTCAGCTGGTGCGGGTGGATCGGCTGCCGGAGGCGAAGGGCGAGCCGAGCTTTCAGCGTTATGACACCCTGCCGATCCCCTCGGAAATGGAGCCGGGCGATCGGCTCGATGGTTACGAGGTGGAGGCGGTGCTGTCGCGCAACGCCAAGGCGCGGGTCTATCGGGTGCGTGATGGCGAGCACGGCACACGTCTGATCATGAAGGCTCCCAGCCCGGAGCTGTCACAGCGCAACGCCTACCTGGAGCATTTCATGCTGCAGCACTGGGTTGCCAGTCGGGTCAGATCACCGTTCGTGGTCAAGGTGGTCGACCCGCCCCGGCCGCGACGCTATCTCTACTATCTGATGCGCGATGTCGGGGGTGTGACTCTGGATCAGTGGCTGAAGACCCATGCCGCGGCGGGGCTCGAGCAGCGGCTGGATATTGCGCGTCAGCTCGCCAAGGCCGTGCACTCGCTGCATCGCCGCGAGCTGCTGCACCAGGCCATTCGCCCGGAAAATGTCATGCTCGACCCGCATGAGCAGGTGGTGCTGATCGATTTCGGCGCCTGCTCACGGCGTGAGGACGAAGAGCACGGAGAGGCCGTGCGGCTGGCACGCGAGGTGGGGCTCAGCGTGCACAGCGCGCCGGAGTATGCCCTGGAGGGGCAGGTCAGCCGGCGCAGCGATCAGTTTTCGCTCGCCTCGACCATCTACTGGCTGCTGTCAGGTGCGCTGCCCTATGACTATCCGATGACATCGCTGCGTCAGCCTGCCGAGCTCTCGCAGCTGCGGTATCGCAGCATTCGCAGCTATGATCCGGCGATTCCCGAGGCGCTGGACAGTGCGCTGGAGCGGGCGCTTTCGCCGCAGCGCGCACTGCGCTATCGGCGCCTGTCGGAATTCGTGCATGCGCTGCGTCAGGAACCCCGGGGCGGGGATCGGAAAGCCGACGTGGCAGCCGTTGCCACCGAGCAAGAGGAGAGGGAGAAGCGTCCGGTCTGGCGCGAGCCCGCCAAGCTCTGGCAGATGGTGGCGGGTGTGCTGCTGCTGTTGCTGGTACTTTCCTGGTGGCTGCACTGACCCGGTCCGGCCCGGCGGGCCGAACCGGCCGACGACTGCCTACAGTTCGAATTCGGGCAGCCGGCGTTCGACCGGACGCAGTGCCAGCTGCGCCATCTTCGGCAGCCCGTTTTCGAATGGTGGAAAATCCTCGCCCTGGATCAGCGGTCGCAGATAGCGCCGCCCGAGCTCATTGATGCCGAAGCCGTCCTCGCGGATGAACTCCCGCGGCATGAACTTCTCCTGATTGGCGATCTCGCTCAGCGGCGCATCGAACAGTGACCAGCGGTAGGGGGATTCACTGTCGCGGCGGATGGCCGGCATCACCGCATTCTGCCCCTCGAGCGCGCACTCCACGGCGCGCTGGCCGACGGCATAGGCCTGTTCGACATCGACCCGGGAGGCAATGTGACGCGCTGCGCGCTGCAGATAGTCGGCGACGGCCCAGTGATACTTCAGCCCCAGATCCTGCTTGACCATGCCGGCGAGCGTGGGCGCCACGCCACCGAGCTGGCGGTGACCGAAGGCATCGGTGTTGCCGGCATCGGACAGGAAGGTGCCATCCTCGTAGCGGGTTCCCTCGGAGACCACGATCACGCAGTAGCCGCAGCGCTTCACGGTCTCGTCGATGCGTGCCATCAGGCGCTTGCGGTCGAAGGGGACTTCCGGCAGCAGGATGATGTGGGGCGGTCCGTCGTTGTCCTCGCTGGCCAGCGCCCCGGCCGCGGCAATCCAGCCGGCGTGGCGCCCCATGGCTTCCAGGATGAAGACCTTCGTGGAGGTCGAGCACATCGAGGCCACATCCAGGGCGGTTTCACGCACGGAAGTGGCAATGTACTTGGCAACCGATCCGAAACCGGGGGAGTTGTCGGTCACCGGCAGGTCATTGTCGACGGTCTTGGCAACATGAATGGCCTGGATCGGATAGTTCATGTGCTCGGCAAGCTGGGAAACCTTGAGACAGGTATCGGCACTGTCGCCGCCGCCGTTGTAGAAGAAGTAGCGGATATCGTGGGCCTTGAAGACCTCGATCAGACGCTCGTACTGACGCCGGTGGCTTTCGATATCCTTGAGCTTGTAGCGACAGGAGCCGAAGGCGCCGCCCGGGGTATGGCGCAGCGCGGCGATGGCTTCATCGCTCTCCGGGGTGGTGTCGATCAGGTCCTCGGTGAGGGCGCCGATGATACCGTTGCGGCCGGCGTAGACACGCCCGATCCGATCGTCATGCCGGCGGCAGGTTTCGATCACGCCACAGGCGCTGGCATTGATGACGGCCGAGACACCGCCGGATTGCGCGTAGAAGGCATTATAGGCAGTCATGGAATTCCTGCTTCGTTATCGGAGCTCTCTCGACAGTAGCCGTTCTGGTAACGGCCGATGATGCTCCATCCGGCGGGCGGATGAAGCTCGCGACGGCGAAGCCGCTCGCCGCCCGGGCAGCATAGTCGACTCCCGGACCGGGTGCGACAGGATGTCGCTGCCGGCTACAGGGTGAGGCCGCGCTCCTGTGGCTGCCAGGCCGATCCGGGCATCGGCGTGGCTCCCCGATGGATGGCGGGCCGGCGTCGAATGATGTTCGTTCGTGGCTGTCGCCTTCTGGTAAGCTCCGGCCGGTTGGCTGATTTCATACAGAGAGTGGCATGCATATTCATATCCTCGGCATCTGCGGCACCTTCATGGGGAGTCTGGCGCTGCTGGCACGCGAACTCGGGCATCGGGTGACAGGCTCGGATGCCGGTGTCTATCCCCCGATGAGTACCCAGCTTGAAGCGCAGGGGATCGCCCTGATGGACGGGTATGCGCCCGCCAATCTCGAGCCGGCGCCCGATCTGGTCATCATCGGCAACGCCCTGTCGCGCGGCAATGCCGAGGTCGAGGCGGTGCTGGATCGCCATCTGCCGTATACCTCCGGCCCGCAGTGGCTGCAGGAGCACGTGCTGACACGGCGGCCGGTACTGGCCGTGGCAGGTACCCATGGCAAGACGACCACCGCCAGCATGCTGGCCTGGCTGCTCGAGCATGCCGGTCTTGCACCGGGCTTTCTGATCGGTGGCGTGCCACGCAATTTCGGTGTTTCGGCCCGGCTGGGCGGCGCGGGCGCTCCCTTTGTCATCGAGGCCGACGAGTACGACACGGCCTTCTTCGACAAGCGCTCCAAGTTCGTGCACTACCGACCGGACGTGGCCGTACTCAATAATCTCGAATTCGATCACGCCGATATCTTCGACGACCTGGCGGCCATCGAGCGCCAGTTTCATCACCTGGTGCGTACCGTGCCGGGACGGGGGGCGTTGATCGTCAATGCCGCTGAGCCGGCGCTGGAGCGGGTGCTGGCGCAGGGCTGCTGGACGCCGGTGACCCGGTTCGGTGGTGTCGTCGGTGAACGACAGGGTGACTGGCAGGTCAGCCATGAGCCGGGCGAGACGCGCCGGTTTACCCTGCATCATCGCGATCACGCGCCGGTTGCCATCGAATGGTCGCTGAGCGGTGAGCATAATCTGGCCAATGCCATGGCGGCGATAGTCGCGGCCGAAACCCAGGGCGTCAGTGTGTCAGCCGCCGGCCGGGCGCTGGCCGAATTTGCCTCGCCGCGGCGGCGTCAGGAGCTGCGCGGCGTGGTCAATGGCATCGAGGTCATCGACGATTTTGCCCATCATCCCACCGCCATTGCTTTCACCCTGACCGGGCTGCGTTCGCTGGCGGGGAGCGGGCGACTGCTGGCGGTCATCGAGCCCCGTTCCAATACCATGCGACTGGGTGCCATGAAGACTCGCCTGCCGGAGAGCGTTGCCACTGCCGATCGGGTTTACTGGTATCAGCCCCCCAATCTGAGCTGGTCGGTGCACGAGGTCTCCGAGGCCTGTCGTCCTCCTTCGGCGGTCTTCGACGGCATCGATGCGCTGATCAATGCGCTGGTCAGCGATGCCGAGCCCGGGGATCGCATCGTGATCATGAGCAACGGCAGCTTTGACGGGCTGCACGAGCGCCTGCTCGAGGCGCTCATGCAGCGTGCCGACGCTCCGCTGTCATGAGGGTTGCCCGGCTGACATGGCAGCCGGGCGCTGCTAGAAGGGCGGCAGCCAGAGGATGCGCGCGCCGACCAGGACCAGCGAGGCCATCCCCAGCATCAGCCAGGGAGCGCCGGTCACTACCTTGTGGGTGCTGGCGTGATAGCTGATGCGCAATCCCGCGCAGAGCGTCAGCCCGAACAGAATGCCGCCGATGATGTCGCTGCTCCAGTGGACGCCGAAGACCAGCCGTGACATGCCGATCACGGTGACCCACAGCACTGCCAGCAGATAGGGCCAGTGGCGCCGCTTGAGCGATAGCGATTCGGCCCAGAAGGCGCTGGCCAGGCCGGCGACCAGGACTGCCGTCGAGGCGTGGGCACTGGGGTAGGAGAAGGAGTGGGCCAGATACTCCGGGGCGTCCGGGCGAGTGCGGCCGATCAGTTGCTTGAGCAGGGTGTTGCCGATCGACAGCAGCCCCAGCCCCACCAGCCAGTGAAACAGGGCGGCACGATAGCGCCCTGCCAGCAGCCAGAGCAGCCAGGGCAGCAGCAGTGCCAGGGTGCCATAGGCGTCACCGATGCGCGCACAGATCACGGCCAGCCGGGTCAGCCAGGGGTGCTGGACAAGCTGGAAGATGGACTGGACCTGTACATCCATCAGCAGCGGCTGCTGCAGCCCCGTGGCCAGCAGGGTCCAGGTCACGAAGCCGATGGCCGTGGTGAGCAGCATGGCGACCGAGGCCAGCGGCACTTCGCCATGCAGATGGTCGTGACGCAGACGCAGCCACAGCCAGCGCAGCGGCTGGTGGCGTCGTGCCTGACGCAGCAGCAGCCGGTAGAAGCGGCTGTCCCGATCGAGTCGGCGTCGCAGCCATGAGAACAGCAGGCCGGCCACGATCACGATCAGCAGCAGCACGCTCAGCCAGTGTTCGCTGTGCATCGGCAGATCGAAATGCTCCTGCCAGCTGCGCCCCAGGAAGTAACCGGGCAGCAGATAGGCGGGTGACCAGGCGGCGGCCGACAGCGCATTGACCAGCATGAAGCGCCGCCAGGGCATCGCCATCATGCCGGCGACCAGCGGAATGACCGGTCTGACCGGCCCGACGAAACGGCCGAAGATGATGGAGAGGCTGCCGTAACGTTCGAAAAAGGCTCGACCGCGCTCGATCAGTTCCGGATGCCGTGTGAACGGCCACCACTGCACGATGCGCTCGCGGTATCTGTGACCCAGCCAGTAGCTGATGCCATCGCCGAGTACCGCGCCGATAAAGCCGCTGATCAGCAGTGCCGTGATCGATACCTGGTCGTGGCCCGCCAGCGAGGCGGCTGCCGTCAGCATGATCACGCCCGGGACCAGCAGCCCCACCAGCGCCAGGGATTCGGCAAAGGCGGTCACGGCCACGGCCAGAATCAGCAGCAGCGGACTGTGGCTCAGCTGGGTGATCCAGTCAACGGGCGACATCCGGGACTCCATGAGCGGAAGGGCGAACGATGGGGGTTCGGCCGGCGACTTTGTATCGGGTCAGGCGACTGCCGTATAGTGACAGGCAGTACCATTGCGCCGCCGGACAGTCGGCGAACGGCCTGCCGAGCGCGTTGCAGGTCGCCGGGGGCAGCCAGTATAGGTGACCGCCCCGACCGACGGTACCCGTTCGTCTATACGCCGCTCCGACGGTTCCATGTATCTGCCCACGGGAGAGTGCGCCAGATGGCGTCTTCAGCCGAGACCCGGACCATTGCCGACAGCGAGCGGTGCGAGGATGTTGCCGCGCATGTGACCCGTCTGGGTCAGCAGGCCCGCCGTGCAGCGGCCATCCTGCGTGAAGCCACTGCCGAGGAGAAGAATGCCGCCCTGCGAGCCATGGCGGCCCAGCTCGAACAGCAGCGTGAACAGTTGCGTTCGGCCAATGCGCGTGACCTCGAACATGCCCGGCAGGAGGGCCTTTCGGCAGCGCTGGTCGATCGTCTGCAGCTGGATGATCGGCGCATCGACGCCATGATCACCGGCCTGGAAACGGTGGCTGCCCTGCAGGACCCGGTCGGCGAGATCGATAGCCTGCGTACCCGTCCCAACGGCCTGCAGATCGGACAGATGCGTGTGCCGCTGGGGGTGATCGGGATCATCTACGAGTCCCGTCCCAACGTCACCATCGATGCCGCCGCGCTCTGTCTGAAGTCGGGCAATGCCGCCATCCTGCGCGGCGGCTCGGAGGCGGTGCACTCCAACACGGCGATTGCCGAGTGCATCCGGGCCGGACTGGTGCAGGCCGGTCTGCCGGAGGCGTGCGTACAGCGTGTGGGCACCAGTGACCGGGAAGCGGTCGGTGCGCTCATCCGCATGGATGAGCATGTCGATGTCATCATCCCGCGAGGTGGCCGGTCGCTGATCGAGCGCATCAGTGCCGGTGCGACCGTGCCGGTCATCAAGCATCTGGAAGGCATCTGTCACGTGCATGTCGATCGCCATGCCGATCTCGACCAGGCCCGTGAGATTGCGCTCAATGCCAAGTGCTACCGCTACGGCATCTGCGGGGCCATGGAAACCCTGCTGGTGGATGAGGCAGTGGCCGCCGACTTCCTGCCGGAGATGGCGCGTCGGCTGGGCGAGCAGGGCGTTGAACTGCGCGGCTGCGACCGCACCCGGCAGCTGATCGAGGCCGGTATTGCCGAGGAGAGCGACTGGTCGAGCGAGTATCTGGCCCCGATCCTGTCGATTCGCGTGGTGGATGGGTTGCAGAGCGCGATCGATCACATCAATCACTACGGCTCCCATCACACCGATGCCATTGTCAGCCAGCATCAGGGCAATATCCGCCGCTTCATGGCGGCGGTTGACTCCAGTTCGGTGATGGTCAACGCGGCTACCTGCTTTGCCGATGGTGCCGAGTACGGCCTGGGCGCGGAGATCGGCATCTCGACCAACCGGCTGCATGTGCGCGGTCCGGTGGGGCTGGAGGGGCTGACTACCCGGAAATACATCGTGATCGGCGATGGCCATGTCCGGCACTGAAACAGGCGATGAAACGGGGCCGCCACGGGTTGCCATGCTGGGCGGTACCTTCGATCCCATACATCTCGGTCATCTGCGGGCAGCGGTCGAGCTCGGGGAAGTGCTGGCGCTGGATCGCCTCCATCTCATCCCCAGCCACCTGCCGCCGCATCGCGAGGCGCCGGGCGTGGCTTCAAGCGATCGGCTGGCCATGGTGGCGGCCGGTATCGGTGACACTCCGGGACTGACGGCCGATGATCGCGAAATGCGTCGTGATGGTCCGTCATGGTCGCTGCAGACGCTCGAATCACTGCGTATCGAGTATGGCGAGCAGGCCCGGCTGATCATGGTGCTGGGACTGGACGCCTTTCGGCTGTTACCCGAATGGCATGCGCCGGCAGCGCTCTTTGATCAGGCACACATTGTCGTCATCGGGCGTCCCGAGCATCAGCGCCCGGACGATCCGGCGCTCGAGGCGCTGATCCGCGGGCGCGAGGTCAGTGATATCCCATCGCTGATGGCGCACGCGCACGGGCGGATGATGTATCTGGAGCTGCCCACGGCCATGGCGATTTCGGCCACCGAAATTCGCCGACGGCTTGCTGTTGGTACGAGTGTGCGTTATCTGCTTCCGGCAGGGGTAGAGCGCTATATCCGCGATCATCAGCTTTACGGTCCCGACAGCCAGTGAGGGGCAGGCGCCCGAGAGCCGATTCGACCGCGGGGAAGGGCAAAACATCAGTGCCGAAACCGCCATGCATCGGTACAATGCCGACTGCGTGACTACATCCATGAGGAGCTATGCAGACAGAAGCACTCTCATCGCTGGTAATCGAGGCGCTCGAGGAACTCCGCGGGCGCGAGATTGCCGAACTTGACGTTGCCGGGCTGACCAGTGTCACCGACGTGATGGTGGTGGTCAGCGGTACATCGAGTCGCCACGTTGGCGCGCTGGCGGACAACGTGGTGGAACATGCCAAGAAGAGCGGTGTCAGACCGCTGGGAGTCGAGGGCAGCCAGGAGTGGGTGCTGGTGGATCTCGGCGATGTGGTGGTCCATGTCATGATGCCCGAGACCCGCAAGCTTTACGATCTCGAGCGGCTCTGGACCGAGCTGCCCAGTGATGTGGTACGCGAAGGCGCAAGCCCGGCACCGCAATGAGGCTGCGTGTTCTGGCTGTCGGTCAGAAGATGCCGGGCTGGGTCGAGCAGGGCGTTGCCGAATATCGCAAGCGTCTGCCGCGAGACATGGCACTGGAGATCATCGAGATAGCGCCCGGTAACCGGCGCGGCAGCGATCATCCTGCCCGTGCCGTGGCGCACGAGGGGGAGCGCATGCTCTCCCGCCTGGGCCGGGATGATCATGTGGTAGCGCTGGACGTGGCAGGCCGGCAGTGGAGCACGGAACGGCTCGCCGGGCGGCTCGATGAGTGGCGCCATGGCGGGCGTGATGTAGCGCTGCTGGTCGGCGGGCCGGATGGCCTGGATGAACGCTGTCTGGCGAAGGCGGCAGAGCGCTGGTCGCTGTCGGCCCTGACCCTGCCGCATCCGCTGGTCAGGATCGTGCTGGCCGAGCAGCTCTATCGGGCCTGGACGCTGCTGGTGGGGCATCCCTATCACCGCTGAGGCAGCGGCGGGGCCGACATGGCAGGGTCGGAGCCGGTGATTACTCGATCAACGGCCCGTGTACAGGTGCGCCCCGGGAACCGGTTTCATCCTTCAGTCAGGCGATTGTGTCTAATGCTCGAGCCGCTATTGATCGTTGTCATGCCGACTGCAGTCATCTCCTCTTTCCTTCCGGTTCATCGCTAGTTCATGCGTCGTCCACACTCTTCGTTGCGCAATACCGAGCGTGAGCTCGCGGTCTTTCGCCGACGCAGCCTGCTGGCGGCGCTGATCGTGCTGCTGCTGATGGGGACCCTGGTCGGACGGCTCGTCTACCTGCAGATCTTCGAGCACGATGTCTTCATCACCCGTTCGGATAACAACCGCATCCGGGTCGAGCCGCTGCCGCCCAATCGGGGGTTGATCTACGATCGCAATCACCAGGTGCTGGCCGAGAATCGGCCGACCTACAACCTCACCCTGGTGCGCGAACAGGCCGATAACGTCAATCAGACCCTCGAGCGCCTGATCCGGATCCTGGCCCTGCCGGATGACATGTATGACACCCTGCAGAAGCGTTCACGTCAGCGTCAGCGCCCATTCGAGCCGGCACTGCTGCTGAGTGATCTGACCGAGGACCAGATCGCGCGCATTGCCGTCAATCGGTACCGACTGCCGGGCGTCGAGGTCGAGGCCCAGCTGATGCGCTACTACCCCGACAGCCGGATCATGGCGCATGTGCTGGGCTATGTCGGGCGTATCAGCCAGGAGGATGAAAAGCGCATCGACAGCGGTAACTATGCCGGTACCCATTACATCGGCAAGACCGGCATCGAGCGCTTTTACGAACAGGAACTGCACGGGAATGCCGGCGTGCGCCGGGTGGAAACCAATGCCCGGGGGCGCATCCTGCGGGAAATCAGCCGTACCCCGCCGCAGCCCGGCAAGGATCTGACCCTGACCATCGACAAGGATCTGCAGGCCTTCGGCGCCAGGCTGCTCAAGGGCAAGCGGGGCGCCATCGTCGCCATCGATCCGCGCAACGGCGATATCCTGGCGATGGTCTCGACGCCGGGGTATGACACCAACCAGTTCGTCAACGGCATCAGCAGCAAGGCCTACCAGGCACTGCAGCAGGATACCGACCTGCCGCTCTACAACCGGGCCGCCCGTGGCCAGTATCCGCCGGCATCAACGGTCAAGCCCTACATGGCGCTGGATGGTCTCGAGACGGGGGCCGTCAGGCCTTCGGACACCATCTATGATCCGGGCTACTACAAGCTGCCCAACGGCGATCGCCGGTATCACAACTGGCTGCGCTGGGGGCACGGTCGGGTGGACATGCACAGGGCGATCGTGGTGTCCAACGACACCTACTTCTACCACCTGGCCCATGAGCTTGGCATCGACCGCATTGCCCCCTTCATGCACAAGTTCGGCTTCGGTGAGGATCATACCCTCGATGTCTGGGGGGCCGGCGACGGCCTGATGCCGTCCCGGGAGTGGAAACGTGCCCGCTACGACAAGGTCTGGTATCCCGGCGAAACCCTGTCGGCAGGGATCGGCCAGGGCTACTGGCTGGCAACACCGCTGCAGATGGCCAATGCCATGTCGGTGCTGGCCAACCGGGGCGAGTGGGTACGGCCACATCTGGCCAAAAGGATCGGGGATCGTGACATCGAGCCGCCGTTTCCCGATACGCCACCGGATATCGAGCTCGAGAATCCCGAGTGGTGGAACCTGATCATCGACGCCATGCAGGATGTCGCCAACAAGACCGAGGCGACCGGGCCCGGTCGCGAATACACCATGGCGGCCAAGTCGGGCACCGCGCAGGTCTTTACGCTCAACAACGATCAGAAATACAACGCCGAAGAGCTCAAGGAACACCTGCGCGATCATGCACTGTTTTCCGCCTTCGCACCGGTCGAGAACCCGCAGATCGCAGTGGCGGTCGTGGTCGAGAATGCCGGCTGGGGCAGCAAGAATGCCGGGCCGGTAGTCCGCAAGCTGCTCGATCACTGGCTGCTGCCCCGGCTCAAAAGGAAGGACAAGCCGGGACTGCTCGATCAGCCCGTTCGGGAATCCACGCAGGACGTGCATGACTGAGGTATGAGATGAAGGAAACCTGGTCCCGCTGGATTCGACGTTCGCGCCGCCGCTATCAGCGCTTCAACTGGGCCACGCTGAACATTGATCCATGGCTGCTGCTCATGCTGCTGGTCATCATGGCCGGTGGACTGATGGTGCTCTACAGCGCGGGCGGGGAGTCGATGGTGCTGGTCAAGGGGCAGGCGCTGCGTCTGCTGCTGGCCGTTGCGGTGATGCTGTGCATTGCCCAGATCCCGCCACGACTGATGATGCGTCTGGCATGGCTGCTGTACCTGGCCGTGACCCTGATGCTGCTGGCGGTGGATCTGATCGGTAGCCATGCCATGGGTGCCCAGCGCTGGCTGGAGATCCCGGGGCTGTTCCGTTTCCAGCCCTCGGAGCTGATGAAGCTGGTCATGCCGATGATGCTGGCCAGCTATCTGGCCCGGCGTCAGCTGCCGCCGAGCTGGATGGATCTGATCTTCTGTGTGCTGCTGATCGTCATTCCGGTGGGGCTGATCGCCGATCAGCCGGACCTGGGGACTTCCCTGCTGGTTGCTGCCTCGGCCGTGTTCGTGATCCTGCTGGCGGGCCTGTCATGGCGTGTGGTGGGGATCTGTGCCCTGATGGTCGCCGCGGTCATGCCGCTTTTGTGGTTCAACATGCATGACTATCAGCGCCAGCGGGTGATGACCTTTCTCAATCCCGAAAGCGATCCGCTGGGGACCGGCTGGAACATCATCCAGTCGAAGACGGCCATCGGCTCGGGAGGCTTGTGGGGCAAGGGCTGGATGCAGGGTACCCAGTCGCAGCTGGAGTTCCTGCCCGAGCGCCATACTGACTTCATCGTCGCCGTGCTGGGCGAGGAGTTCGGGCTGATCGGCATGATGGTGCTGCTGAGCGTCTATCTGCTCCTGATCTGGCGCGGGCTCTACATGGCAGCACAGGCGCCCGATACCTTCGGCCGTCTTGCCGGAGGCAGTATCGTGCTGACCTTTTTCGTGTATGTGTTTGTCAATGTCGGCATGGTCAGTGGACTGTTGCCGATTGTCGGAGTGCCGCTACCACTGATCAGTTTCGGTGGGACATCCAGCGTGACCCTGCTGGCGGGCTTCGGTATTCTGATGGCCGTTTTCGGTCACCGTAAAATGTCGCCGCGTTAGAGAGAAACTGCATGAAGTCACGCCGTTTTGCCGGTCGTTCGCGCCAGATGCTCCTGATGGTGCTGGCAGCAGCAGGTACCCTGCCCGGAGCGGGTCAGGCTGCCAACGATTTCGACCCCGCCTCGCACCCTCCGGTCGAGCAGATGATCGACCAGCTCTCCGCGCAGGGGCTCGATCGACAGGCGCTGAAGCGGGCGATGAGTGATGCCTCCCACAAGCAGAGCATCATTGATGCCATCTCCCGGCCGGCGGAGGGGCGGCTGAGCTGGGAAAAGTATCGCGATATCTTCATCCAGCCGTCGCGGGTTTCCGCGGGTGTCCAGTTCGTGATCGATCACCGCCAGGCCATGCAGCGTGCGGAAGAGCGCTACGGGGTCGAGCCTGAGGTCATTGCCGCCATCATCGGTGTGGAAACCTTCTATGGTCGTCACAAGGGCAGCTATCGTGTCATCGACTCGCTGTCGACGCTGGCCTTCGACTACCCCCGGCGCGCGGATTTCTTTCGCAAGCAGCTCGAGGCCTATCTGACCCTGACCCTGCAGCAGGACCTGGATCCGCTCTCCCTGAAGGGGTCCTATGCCGGTGCCATGGGTTATCCGCAGTTCATCCCTACCAGTTATCAGGCTTATGCCGTCGATTTTGATAACGATGGTGTGCGAGACCTGTGGCATGAGCCGGTCGATGCCATTGGCAGTGTGGCGAACTATCTGGCCGAACACGGCTGGCAGCATGGCCAGCCGGTCATGATTCCGGCGCAGGCTTCCGGCACTCCGGATGACGGCATCAGCTTCAACGCCGTCAGCGCGCCCGATCAGCCGGTCAGCCGGTTCGAGAAGATGGGGATCACGCCCGAGCGCAGTCTGGCCGGCGATACCCGGGTCATGCCATTGGCACTGGACTTCGAGGACGGGCACAAGCGCTATGCCTTCGGGCTGAACAACTTTTACGTCATCACCCGTTACAATCACAGCCATCTCTATGCGGCTGCCGTGACCACGCTGGCCGAGCGTATCCATGCCGAACTGAATCAGGACGACTGAGATCATGATGGGCAGCAGATCGGCATGGCTGAGTAGTGTACTCTGCCTGCTGCTGGCAGGCTGTGCCGGGTCCGGCGGCGGCGTGCAGGGCGGCGGTGCGACGAAGGGCGGTGGTAATGGCGATGGTGGCCGCTACAGTCAGTCGCAGGATGGTTATCCGGACGGTGCGATCGATGTCTCCGAGGTGCCGGATGCCGTTCCGAAGGTGGAGCCGCGTTCGGCCTCCGGCAATCGGTCGACCTATTCGGTGTGGGGACAGACCTATCACGTCATGCAGAGTGCCGACGATTACAGTGCGGTCGGGAAGGCCTCGTTCTATGGCACCAAGTTTCATGGCTATGCGACCGCCAGCGGCGAGGAGTACAGCATGTATCGGATGACGGCAGCGCACAAGACGCTGCCGCTGCCGACCTATGCCCGCGTGACCAACCTGGCCAACCAGCGGCATGTCATCGTCAAGGTCAATGATCGGGGGCCCTTTCACGAAGATCGGCTGATCGATCTCTCCTATGCGGCTGCGGCACGCCTCGATATGCTGGATCAGGGCACGGCCCGGGTACGGGTGACGGCGATTGATCCGGTAGCCTGGCAGCGCCGTCATGAGGGGGCTTCATCCCCCGGCCGGGCGGTAGCCGACAGCCGGCAGAATGACGGGGCTCAGTCGTCCGTGACAGCTGCCGTCCGGACCGGCAGGGAGGAGCAAACACCACGGTCAGCGACGCCCGAGGGCAACGCTGCCAATGACACCCGCGAGGCGCATGCGCAGGTCGCGACCTCGCCGGGCGCTTCCGGCAGGGCCGGGGCCGGCGGGAAATCGGCAGGGGATTCTCCCCTGTATCTGCAGGTGGCAGCGTTGAGCTCCCGGGCCGGCGCCGAGGCACTCAAGGCGCGGCTGGAGTCGCGTCTGAACCAGCCGGTCCGGATTTCCCGGCACGCTGCCCTCCATCGTGTCCAGGTTGGTCCGCTCAGCGATCCGATCATGGCTGAATCCGTCCGGTCCGAACTGCGCGATGCCGGTTTCGACCAGGGCTACATCGTTTCGGTAAATGACTGAACATCAGGCACAATGAGAACGTGTAACATGACACTTTTAGCTGCACCCAAGAGTTGCTGGCGTCAACTGATCGCACTGATCGGGCTGGCACTCACCCTGATTGCCTCCCCTGCATGGGCTGAAGATGCCAGGGGCATTGCCAGTTTCGTGCCATCGCCCCCCAGCCTCAATGCCAAGTCATGGGTGCTGATGGACGCCAAAAGCGGCCAGATCCTGGTCCAGCATGATGCCGACGAGCGCCTGCCGCCGGCCAGTCTGACCAAGATGATGACGGCCTACATCACCGAATACGAGATCGACCACGGTGATCTTTCGGAAGATGACAAAATTCGCATCAGCAACAACGCCTGGCAGACGGGCGGTTCGCGGATGTTCGTCAAGGTGGGCAGCTATGTGCCGCTCAAGGATCTGATGCAGGGCATCGTGGTGCAGTCGGGCAACGATGCCACGGTTGCCGTGGCCGAGCACGTGGCCGGCAGCGAATCGGCATTCGCGACGCTGATGAATCAGTATGCGCAGAGCATGGGCCTGAAGAACACCCACTTCGAAAATCCCACCGGTCTGCCTTCCGAGGGGCACTACTCCTCGGCACATGATCTGGCGATCATCGCGCGTCACATCATCAATGACTTCCCGGATCATTATAAGCTCTACTCCGAGAAGTACTTCACCTGGAACGATATCCGTCAGCCCAATCGCAATCTGCTGCTGTGGCGTGACAAGTCGGTCGATGGTCTCAAGACCGGTCATACCGAAGAAGCCGGCTACTGCCTGGTGTCCTCGGCCAGTCGCGAGGGCACTCGACTGATCGCGGTGGTCATGGGAACGAAGTCCGAGGACGCTCGTGCCCAGGAGTCCCAGAAGCTGCTGAACTATGGTTTCCGCTATTTCGAGACCCGAAAGCTCTACAGCAAGGGCGACGTGCTCAATCGGGCCCGGGTCTGGGGAGGCGCCCAGGATGAAGTGCCGATCGGGGTGGATCACGATGTCTACACCACCATTTCCGCGCAGAGCGATGACAAGCTGAACGCCCGGCTCAACATTCAGTCCGACCTCAGCGCGCCGATCAGCAAGGGCCAGCAGCTCGGCACGCTCGAGGTGGTGCAGGGTGACAAGAGCATCGATCAGGAGCCGCTGGTAGCCCTGTCGGCAGTGGATGAGGGCGGCTTCATCAAGCGCATGTGGGACCAGGTCGTGAAATTCGTGCTCGGTCTGTTTGACTGATCTTCATCCGTTTTCGGCGGTGAAGGGGGCGTTCCGGCTGACGGGGCGCCCCTTGTTCGCGTAGAATGGATACAAAGGCTGAGTCCCGGATCAAGGCATATGACACCTTCCGCACCGGCGGGCGCCACCGAGGGTGAACAGGCGCCGCGCATAGAGTTTCCCTGCTATTACACCATTCGCATCGTCGGCAACAATGCCGTCGATTTCGAAACCAGCATGCTCGATGTGGTCGAGCGCTTCGATCCCGAGGTCGATCGCGGCGCGGTGACCCATCATGACAGCCGCAGCGGCAAGTACCGCTCGCTGCATGTCACCCTGTATACTACCGGTGAGCAGCAGCTCAAGGCGCTGTTTGACGAGCTCAAGGCAACCGGCATGGTCCAGATGGTGCTGTAAGCAGATGACGGCCGAGGTGGCAGCTTCTCCGCCTCTCCCGGTGTCGCTTTATCACCTGGGAGTGCGAGACTACCTGCCGGTCTGGCAGGCGATGCGCCGCTTCACCGATGAGCGCGATGCCCGCACGCCGGATCAGTTGTGGCTGGTCGAGCATGCTCCCGTCTTTACCCAGGGACAGGCCGGGCGGGCCGAACATGTGCTGATGGCGGGCGATATTCCGGTGGTTCAGACGGATCGTGGCGGCCAGGTGACCTATCATGGTCCGGGTCAGCTGATTGCCTACCCGTTGCTGGATGTCCGTCGGCGGGGGCTGGGCGTGCGCGCCGTGGTCAGTGCGCTGGAAGGGTCGGTCATTGATGCGCTGGCCGAACACGGCATTGATGCCCATGCACGCGCTGATGCCCCCGGTGTCTACGTCGGCGGGGCCAAGATCGCTTCGCTGGGGTTGCGCATTCGCCGGGGTAGCAGCTTTCATGGTATTGCCTTCAATCTGGACATGGACCTCGGCCCCTTCGGGCAAATCAATCCCTGCGGCCACGCCGGTCAGACCATGACGCAGCTGCGTGAGCTGGTGGCTGGGCCGGTCGACAGGGCGCGGGAAGCCGAACGCTGGCTTGGTTATCTCTCACGCCGACTGGGCGGACTGGCGTTCAGGGAAGCTTCCGGCATACCGGAAGTGCTGGCCGAACACTCTCGAGGAACAGGATCGAACTGATGACCGAGACTACTGCAACGCCGAAGAAGCAGCGGGCTGAACGCGGCGTCAAGCTTCGTGGCGCCGACAAGGTGTCGCGCATTCCGGTGAAGGTCATTCCCACCGAGACGCTGCCACAGAAACCGGACTGGCTGAGGGTTCGCATGCCGGCCTCACCCGAGGTATCGCGGATCAAGCAGACCCTGCGCAAGCACGGCCTGCACACGGTCTGTGAGGAAGCCTCCTGCCCCAACCTGGGCGAGTGCTTCAGCGGCGGTACGGCAACCTTCATGATCATGGGGGACATCTGTACCCGGCGCTGCCCGTTCTGTGACGTGGCGCATGGCCGCCCCAACGCGCTCAACGAGGATGAGCCGCGCGAGCTGGCCGAGGCCATCGCCGACATGCGCCTGAATTACGTGGTGATCACTTCGGTGGACCGCGACGACCTGCGTGATGGCGGTGCCCAGCATTTCAACAACTGCATCGAAGAGATCCGCCGGCTCAATCCGGAGATCGAAATCGAGGTACTGGTGCCGGATTTCCGCGGTCGCATGGAGCGTGCCGTGGGCATCATGGAGCAGATGCCGCCGGATGTGTTCAACCACAATCTGGAAACGGTGCCGTCGCTCTATCGCCGGGTTCGGCCCGGAGCCGACTACGAGTGGTCGCTGGATCTGCTCGAACGCTACAAGCAGGTGCGTCCCGAGGTGCCGACCAAGTCCGGGCTGATGCTGGGCGTGGGTGAAACCGACGAGGAGGTGCTCGAGGTGATGCGTGATCTGCGGGCACACAATGTCGACATGCTGACCCTGGGGCAGTACATGCAGCCTTCGCGTGATCACCTGCCGGTCGATCGCTGGGTACATCCCGAGACCTTTGAATGGTTTGCCGAGAAGGGCTACGAGATGGGCTTCCGGCATGTCGCTTCCGGTCCGCTGGTGCGTTCCAGCTATCATGCCGACAAGCAGGCGCACGGCGAAAAGGTCAGCTGATTCCGGACACTTTGCCGGCTGATTCGCATCATGGCGCCCGATCCTGCCGGATCGGGCGCTTTTGTGTGGGCGGTCGGTACTTGCCGTACAGCCGGCCGAGGAAATTTCCGGCATTTTCCCCGCAACGGCTTGCCGGTGATGTACTGTAACTCCCGGTATCTCCAGCAGCGAGGTGACAGCCATGCTGATTCGTAGCCGTGATCGCAGTGCCGCGGGAGAGAATGACGTTACTCCCGAATCCGTTTATCACTCGCGCCGACAGTTCATGGCCGGCGTGGCAGCGCTGGGACTGGCAGCAGGTGTTCCGCGCAGTGTATGGGCGGCTTCCGAATACGAGAACGTCAAACCGGCTGATGCACCGGCCTGGTTCGGGGAGAAGCTGGCCGGGGCCCGGTGGCAGGCGGTCACGCCCGACAATCCGGAGCTGGACAGGGTGGCGCCGTTCGAGGATGCGACGCACTACAATAATTTCTACGAGTTCGGCTCTGGCAAGGAAGACCCTGCCGAGAATGCCGGTCAGCTGGTGACCGAGCCCTGGAGCGTCAGAGTCGATGGCGAGGTTGCCCGCCCGGGACAGTACAGTGTGGCGGAGCTGATCCGTCCCGAACGGCTGGAGGAGCGGATCTATCGGCTGCGCTGCGTGGAAGCCTGGTCGATGGTCATCCCGTGGCTGGGCGTACCGCTGGCAGAGGTCATCAATCGGCTCGAACCAACAGGCAATGCGAAATACGTGCGTCTGGAAACCCTCGAACGGCCCTCGCAGATGCCCGGTCAGCGCTCGCGTTTCGGTCTGATCGACTGGCCCTATCGGGAAGGTCTGCGACTCGATGAAGCGATGAATCCGCTGGCGTTTCTGGCAGTGGGCATGTACGGCCGGGTGCTGCCCAATCAGAACGGGGCGCCGATCCGCCTGGTGGTGCCCTGGAAGTACGGCTTCAAGAGCATCAAGTCGATCGTGCGCATCTCGCTGGTCGAAGAGCAGCCGCAGACCTCATGGCATCAGCTGGCTCCGGACGAGTATGGCTTCCATGCCAACGTCAATCCGCAGGTCGATCATCCACGCTGGAGCCAGGCCACCGAACGGCGCCTGCCCAACAGCCTGTTCAATCCCAACGTGATTGATACCCGGATGTTCAACGGCTATGGCGAACAGGTGGCCGGACTCTATCGGGGCATGGACCTGAGGAAGCACTATTGATCCGGTCATGGCGGGTTGCGGTCTTTTTCGCAGCGCTGGCGCCGCTGCTCTGGTGGGGGTGGCAGGTGGCGAACAACGCCGCCGGCCCCGAGCCGGGGCGCTATCTGCTGCTCAATCTGGGGGAGGGCGGACTGATCCTGCTGCTGCTGACCCTCTGTCTGACACCGCTGACGCGGCTGATCCGCTGGAAGGGTTCAGCGTCATACGGCGCCAGCTGGGGCTCTGGACCTGTAGCTACGCGGTACTCCACCTGGTCTGCTATCTGCTGTTCATTCTCGAACTCAACTGGTCGGCGCTGGGGGCGGATCTGAGCCGGCGTCCCTACATCATTGTCGGGGCGCTGGCGCTGCTCATCCTGCTGACGCTGGCCGCGACCTCCAATCGTGCTGCCATGAAGCGGCTGGGCAAGCGCTGGAAGCCGCTGCACCGATGGGTGTATGCCGCGCTGGCGCTGATCCTGTTGCACTTCTTCTGGATCGTGCGGGCCGATCTCGGGCAGTGGGGCGGGTATGCGCTGGCGGCGACGACGCTGATGCTGTTGCGGTTGCCGCCGGTAAGCCGGAGGCTCTCCCGGCTGGGGCGCCGGCGGCCGACGCCCCGACCCTCGCCGGGGCCTTTCGATCCCTGAGGGCCGGTCTCCGGGGAGCCCGCCGCAGCTCAGCGCATGGCCGTCAGCACCAGCTTGCCGGTGGTATGGCCGGCTTCCAGCTGTTCGTGAGCACGGGTCAGATGGTCGACATCGAGCGGGCCGATGACCTCGCCCAGGATGCTGCGGATCCGTCCCTCGTCGAGCAGGGTGGCCAGTTCGGCCAGAATCTCGCCCTGACGTTCGGGGTGATAGCCGTGCAGGGCGCGAGCGAACATGAACTCCCAGCTGAAGCTGACCGCCTTGCTCTGCAGCGCATTCAGATCGACCTGCTGTGCGGTTTCGGCAATCGCCACGATTCGCCCCAGCGGACGAATCAGCGTCGCCATGTTCTCCCAGTGCACGCCGATATCATGGCAGTTGAAGATGTAATCCACCGTCTGGCGGCCGGTGGCGTGCAGCTCGCTGACCAGCTCATGATGGTTGATGACCTCGTGGGCGCCCATCTCGCGGCACCATTCGGCGGACTGGGGTCTCGACGCGGTGGCGATCACGGTCAGGCCGGTCAGCTGGCGCGCTAGCTGGATGACCGTGGAGCCGACGCCGCCGGCACCATTGATGACCAGCAGTGTCTCGTCGCCGTGTGCCTTCGGATCGACCGCCAGGCGCAGCTGATCGAACAGTCCCTCCCAGGCGGTCAGACCGGTGAGCGGCATGGCCGCACTTTCCTCGATTTCCAGCGAGCGCGGGGCATACGCGACCAGCCGTGAATCCACCAGCTGCTGTTCGGCGTTGCAGCCCGGTCGATCCACCTGCCCGGCATAATAGACCCGTTCGCCTACCGCGAAATCCGTGACCCGCTCGCCGATCGCCTCGATCCGGCCGACGGCATCCCAGCCCAGGATCCTGGCGTCATCAAGCGGGCCGAGCGCCCCGGCACGTACCTTGGTATCGACCGGATTGACCGCGATGGCCTCGATGCGCACCCGCAGATCGTGCCCGTGCGGTTCTTCGATATCGAGCTCGATCAGTTCCAGTGCACCGGTCGCTCGGACATCACTGGCGCCTTTCGTTGCAATTGCCTTCATCGGATCCTCTTTGTTCGGCGATGTGATTCGATGCCTTCATTGTGGCCCAGCACACCCCGGCACGCCAGGGCCTAGGGCAGACAGCTGAAGGTGGCATCGGAACGTGGTGCAAGGGAGTCGCTGAAAAGCTGTTCGAGTTCGGGCAGCAGTTCACGCAACAGCTGCATGAAGGCTTCGGTCACCGGTGTCGGATAGCGCTCGCGATGCTGTACCACCCCCCATGCGTGCCGCAGGGGAAAGCCCGGCAGTTTGGGGGTCGCCAGCAGACCGCTCTGCAACTCCAGCTGGACGGCTACCCGGGGCAGTACCGCGACCCCCAGCCGCGCCATGACGCCCTGCTTGATGGCTTCGCTGGTGCCCAGTTCGAGCGTGTGATCGAGTGCCAGTTGCTGTTGCCGGGTGAATGTCTCGAGCGCCAGCCGGGTGCCGCTGCCGGGTTCACGCATCAGGACCTGATAGCGGGTGAAGGCCGCCAGACCCGGCTGTTCGGCCTGCAGCAGCGGGTGGCCGGGCCAGACAATCGGCAGCAGATCGTTGTGCAGGATCGGCATGAAGGTCAGATCGCTGTCCTCGGGGGCCATGCCCATGATGACCAGGTCATCGCAGCGTTCGGCCAGATGGGCCAGGGCCTCGTTGCGATTGACCACCCGCAGGCGCAGCCGCACCTCGGGATAGCGGGCACGAAAGCGTGCCAGGATGTGAGGCACGATATACTGCGCCGTGCTGACCGCCGCGATATTCAGCTCTCCGCGCAGTGTCCCGGTCAGCCTGGAGAGCGCCATCTGCAGGCTGGCAACCTCGCTGAAGATGGTACCGATCGACTCCGCCAGCGCATCGGCCGGCGGCAGGACATGCAGCGTCTTGCCGGCATACTTGAACAGGGACTGACCGAGTGCCTGTTCCAGCTGCCGAATCTGGGCGCTGACGGCCGGCTGGGTAAGGCCCAGTTCGGCCGCGGCACGGGAATAGGAGTGCTGGCGATAGACGGTCTGGAAAACCTGCAACTGACGAAAGGTCAGCCGATTGAGCAGCGCGGGCTGGGTCATGCAGAGATCCGGGTCGGGTGGCGGCAGAAATTCCGGCCGGGCAGCGCAGCAGATGACTGCTCGCGCGCGACGCTGCACTGGCTGCCTGTGTGGCATGACAGCGTCTGTCACTGCAGATGGCCGACTTCGGGTATGGTAACAGCTACAGGGCGGTGCTGCGCCTTTTACGGCCACTGCCGGGGGTACAGGATGGACTCACCGAAAGCCGCCCGGTGCAAGGCGGAAAACCGGCTCGTGTGCCATCCTCGGTGGTGCATGGCCTGATCAGGGAGCCGTTCTGATCAGCAGTCACGAGCAACACGGAGAGGCCGCCCCCTGCGACCGCATCCATCCATCCGCCGGGATCGACTTGTGATCCGGGCATTCAGCAACGGGAAGTGTTACATGGCACACGACTGGGTCGATTTCGCCAAGCAGCTGCGCTCGATTGCGCAGACCGGGCAGACCTATACCACCAACCACTATGAACTCGAGCGCTACCGTGAGCTGGAAGCACTGACCAATCAGATGTTTGCGGTACTCGGTGATGTCCCCGTCGAACGGGTGGAAAACTTCATCGTGCCCGATCGCGGCTACGCGACGCCCAAGGTGGATGTGCGTGGCGCGGTATTCGTCGAAAACCGGGTGCTGCTGGTACGCGAGCGCAAGGATGGTCGATGGACCCTGCCGGGTGGCTGGGCGGACGTCTGTGAAGCACCGTCAGCAGGCGTGCTGCGAGAGATTGTCGAGGAGTCCGGTCATCGTGCCGAGAACCCGCGACTGGCCATGCTCAAGGACCGCAGCCTGCATCCCTATCAGCCGGCGACGCCGGATCACATCTACAAGCTGTTCTACGTCTGTGATCATCTGGGGGGCGAATTCGTGGACAACAACGAAACCGATGCGGCCGATTTCTTCTCCCTTGATGCATTGCCGCCGCTCTCCCTGGGGCGTACCCTGGCCGAGGATATCCACGAGTGTCACGCTTTCGCCAGCGGCCGGAGCGAGCGGGTCCATTCCGACTGAACGGCGCGATTGGCGACAAGTCTGCGCGCTTTTTATCCGATCGCCTGCGCCGGTTGGTGGCATCCTGATCGGCATGGAACGTCAGCGACGTTCACTGCAACATCAATGCACTTTCGCGAGGAAGTGACGAATATCGGAGAGTGCCCCTCATGGATGCCTTGCTTGTTATCGATATGCAGATCGGAATCTGCACCGGCAGGCCCTGTCACGATATCGATGGCGTCATCAATCGGATCAATGCGCTGGCGGCAGGGATGCGCGCGCAGGGCAGCCCGGTAATCCATCTGCAGTTCGATGGCGCACCCGAGTCGGCCATGGCGCCGCTGCACGCCGGCTGGCAGCTGTTGCCCCCGATCGAGCGTCCGGACATGGATCGGGTGATCCGCCGCGACGCCAGCGATGCCTTTCTGGGGACTGCCCTGGCCGAGTCGCTTCGCGAGGCCGGGGTCACGCGCCTGCTGCTGACCGGGCATGCCACCGAACTGGCAGTCGATACCACGCTGCGCGCAGCGCTGAGTCACGGCTTCGACGTGGTGGCCGTGGCGGATGCTCATACCACCTGCGATCGTGGTGCGCTGTCCGCTGACACGATCATCGACCACCATCAGCAGATCTGGACCCGGCTGGCCTCGCCGGCGGCGCATCTGGAGCTGCTGTCGACTGCCACCCTGCTGCGGTCCGGTTTTACCGTGGCGAGCCCAGGGAACGCCCATTACCATGTTCGAGCGTCTGCTTCATTTCGACTGGAGTGTTCGTGCTGACAAGTGCTGGTATGCCACGGCAACCCGGACTTCGGGCGGCTGGGTCATCGAGCCTTCCCGACCGGTGCCGCGGGATACCCTGACACTGCTGTTCAAGCAGGCCGATGAGCGGGCCACACTGGCCGGGTTCGACATGCCCATCGGCCTGTCCCGGGCAGTGCGGCCCTCGCTCCCCGCAGGGCGTTTCCCCGAAGCCCTGCAGGAGCTGGGGCGAGGGCGCTGGCAGGCCTTCTTCGAGGTGGCCGACGATATCGCCACCGTTCACCCGGGACATCCCTTCTATCCCCGCCGTGCCCGGCGCGGCCAGTGTCAGCACGATCTGGCGCGGGCGCTGGGCGTCTCGGGCGCTCGGGCTGGCTACCGGGGGACGCCGCAGCAAGCGGCGTCAGGCGGATCGCCGTGACTGGGGGCGTCAGCTTCTGCAGCGACAGGAGACGGTCTGGTACTGGGAGAGTGCGGCGCTGGAGCAGCTGGCCGACGGCTTTGGCAGCCGGGCTGTGGGCGAGGATGCCTTTGACGCCATGCTAGGCGTGCTCCACATGACCACCGTGGTGGCGGGTCATCAACCGGAAGAGCGTCCGGCCGATCCGGTACTGCTGGACTGGGAGGGATGGATCCTGGGGCGTACCGGAGCAGTGGCGTGATACCGGCTGCTCCGGCGCGGGAGAGGTCAGCCGATATGGCTGCCGACGCGCACGATCTTCATGGTATTGGTCCCTCCCTGGGCGTTGACATGATCACCGCGGGTGAGAATCACGAAATCGTCGGCGCGGGCCAGGTCGCGCTTTTCGAGCTCGGCAATGGCACGCCGGTTGACTTCGCCATTGGGGATCTCGTCGGTATCGAAGTGAATGGCGATGACCCCGCGATAGAGCGCCATGCGACGCATGGTGCGCTGATTGCCCGATAGCGCGACGATCGGCAGCCCGGAACGGATGCGCGAGGCGATCAGCGGCGTATAGCCGGTTTCGGTCAGGCAGGCGATGCCAGCCACGCCCTCGAGATGGTTGGCGGCATACATCGCCGAGAGCGCTACTGTCTCATCGATGCGATGGAACTCATCCATCATGCGATGCTTGGACTGCTGCGCTTCCCGTTCGCGCTCGGCTCCCAGACAGAGCCGGTTCATTGCCTCGATGGTCTCTACCGGATACTGGCCGGCGGCGGTTTCCGCGGACAGCATGACGGCATCGGTGCCATCGAGCACCGCATTGGCGACATCGAAGACCTCGGCCCGGGTGGGCAGCGGCGATTCGATCATCGACTCCATCATCTGGGTTGCGGTGATCACCACCCGGTTGAGGGTCCGGGCGCGGGCGATCAGGCGCTTCTGTACGCCGATCAGCTGGGCATCGCCGATCTCCACGCCGAGATCGCCGCGAGCGACCATGACGGCATCGGAGGCCAGAATAATGCTGTCCATGGTGGCTTCATCCGCCACGGCCTCGGCACGCTCGACCTTGGCCACCAGCGCGATGTGACGGCCGGTTTCACCCAGCAGTTCGCGCGCCAGGTCCATGTCCTCGCCGGAACGCGGGAAGGAGACCGCCAGATAGTCGACATCCAGATCGATGGCGGTTTTCAGGTCCTCGCGATCCTTGTCGGTGAGTGCCGAGGCGGAGAGGCCGCCACCCTGTTTGTTGATGCCCTTGTTGTTGGAGAGTTCACCGCCCACGCGAACCCGGCAGTGAATCTGTGGTGCCTCGACCTTCTCGACCACCAGTTCCAGTCGGCCATCATCAAGCAGCAGCACGTCCCCGGGGGAGACATCATCGGCGAGGGCCTTGTAGTCGCAACCCACCCGGGTGGCATCGCCCTCGTCACGGCCCAGCGCCATATCGATGATGAAGGACTGCTCCTCCTCGAGCTCGACGGGACCTTCCCTGAAGCGCGCAATGCGGATCTTGGGCCCCTGCAGGTCACCCAGGATCGCCACGTTGCGGCCCTGGCGCTCGGCGGCCTGACGTACGGCCTGGACGCGACGTCGATGATCATCGGCATCGCCATGTGAAAAGTTCAGGCGAACCACGTCGACACCGGCATGCACCATGGCATCAAGCACACCCTCGCGGTCACTGGCCGGACCGAGTGTCGAGACGATCTTGGTGCGTCGAATGCGGCCGGTATACGATTGCGACATGAGACTCTCTCCTTGCGCGGAATAGCGTATTGAGCTTACTACATTCCCCCGGGGTTCGTCCGGCACTGAATCGTATCGGGTCCCTCTTGCAATCCGGTCGATCAGACATCACGTGAGCTCTGTTGCCCGTTCTGTCGAGCACCATGGGCACCCGGGCGGTGTGCGATGCCCGGGACAGGGTGTCGTACCCCGCCGCGACCGGATGGCATGAAAACCGGTGCTGGCACCGTCAATCAAGTCGGGGTAGGGTAGGCGCGATTTTGGCACTCATGACGTTATCGTGCCATTGTCGCCTGCTCCCGAAGCCGGTCAGGACCGTGGTACGGCAACGGGCGGCGAATGTAATGGGTGGATACAGACACGGGGTCCGGACGAGCATCGGACACCACAAGGATGTCGCCGGCGGCGTTGGTCGGATCGGTAGCAGCATCGGACAGGCAGAGATGGAGACCTATGGGTAAGTCACTGGTGATCGTCGAGTCGCCGGCCAAGGCCAAGACCATCAACAAGTATCTGGGCAACGACTTCATCGTGAAGTCGAGTGTGGGTCATATTCGTGACCTGCCGACCAGTGGACAGGGCAAGTCGGCCAGCGATCCGAACGAGCGGGCTCGACAGGCTGCTGCCACGCGCCGGATGTCGCCCGAGGAAAAGGCTGCCTGGAAACAGCAGAAACAGCATGATCAGCTGATCCGGCGCATGGGTGTGGACCCCGAGAACGGCTGGCAGGCGCACTACGAAATCCTGCCCGGCAAGGAGAAGGTCGTCGATGAGCTGCGTCGGCTGGCCGAACGGGCCGATGCTGTCTATCTCGCCACCGACCTGGACCGTGAGGGGGAGGCGATTGCCTGGCACCTGCGCGAAACCATCGGAGGGGATGATACCCGCTATCGGCGGGTGGTGTTCAACGAGATCACCAAAAACGCGATCCAGCAGGCCTTCGAGCAGCCCGGCGAGCTCCAGCTCGACCGGGTCCATGCCCAACAGGCCCGGCGCTTTCTCGATCGCGTGGTGGGCTTCATGCTCTCCCCGCTGCTTTGGAACAAGGTGGCGCGCGGGCTCTCGGCGGGGCGGGTGCAGTCGGTGGCGGTACGCCTGATCGTCGAGCGCGAGCGCGAGATTCGCGCCTTCGTGCCGCGTGAGTACTGGGATGTGCATGCCGACCTCAAGGCGCCGGATGGCAGTCCGGTACGCTTCGAGGTGGCGCGTCACCGGGGCGAGCAGTTCCAGCCCGCTTCCGAAAGGGAAACACTCGAGAAGATTGCGCCGCTGCACGAGGCGGATTACGCCATTATTGGGCGCGAGGATCGGCCGACCACCAGCAAGCCGAATGCGCCCTTCATTACCTCGACCCTGCAGCAGGCCGCCAGCGGGCGGCTGGGCTTTTCGGTCAAGAAGACCATGACCCTGGCACAGCGTCTCTATGAGGCGGGCTATATCACCTATATGCGGACCGACTCGACCAACCTGTCGAGTGACGCCGTCAGCATGGCGCGTGCCTACATCGACGAACAGTTCGGCAAGCGCTATCTGCCCGACTCCCCCAATCGCTACAGCAGCCGCGAAGGGGCCCAGGAGGCTCACGAGGCCATTCGTCCCAGTGACGTGGATCGTACCGCGGGGGATCTCAGTGGCATGGAGCGGGATGCCGAGCGGCTGTACGAGCTGATCTGGCGCCAGTTCGTGGCCTGTCAGATGACGCCGGCACAGTACCTGTCCACCACGCTGACCATCGAGACCGAAGGTTTCGAGCTGCGCGCCCGCGGCCGGGTATTGCGCTTTGATGGTTATACCCGGGTGATGAAGCCGAGCGGCAGGCGTGAGGAGGATCAGTCGCTGCCTGATCTGCAGCAGGGTGCTGCAATGACGCTGGAGGCGCTCGATCCGCAACAGCACTTCACCAAGCCGCCGGCACGTTATACCGAGGCCAGTCTGGTCAAGGAGCTGGAAAAGCGCGGAATCGGTCGTCCCTCGACCTATGCCTCGATCATTTCGACCATTCAGGAGCGTGGTTACGTCCAGCTCGAAAGCCGGCGCTTCTATGCCGAAAAGCTGGGCGAGATCGTGACCGATCGGCTGGTGGAGTCCTTCCACGATCTGCTCGATTATGGTTTCACGGCGCGCATGGAGGACGAGCTCGATGACGTCGCCGAAGGTCAGCGTGACTGGCGGGGGCTGCTGGATGCCTTCTACGAGGACTTCCGGCGCAAGCTCGATCATGCCGAAGGCGAGAACGGCATGCGGCCCAACCAGCCGGTGGAGACCGACATCGACTGCCCTACCTGCGGGCGCAAGATGCAGATTCGTACCGCCTCGACGGGCGTCTTCCTGGGCTGCTCGGGCTACAACCTGCCGCCGAAGGAGCGCTGCAAGACCACCATCGATCTGCTGCCCGGCGACGAGGCCATTCCGTCGGATGCCGATGAAGCAGCGGAAACCGAG
This sequence comes from Kushneria sinocarnis, assembly GCF_003633775.1. Lineage (GTDB taxonomy): Bacteria > Pseudomonadota > Gammaproteobacteria > Pseudomonadales > Halomonadaceae > Kushneria > Kushneria sinocarnis. The sequence continues at coordinate 395,144 of NZ_RBIN01000003.1, read as the reverse complement.
GCGTTGCGCGCCAAGCGGCGCAATCCGAATACCGGTACCGCCATGGACAGCTATCTGGTCGACGAGACCCGCAAGCTGCATCTGAGCAACGACGATGATGGCTACTACGAGATCGAGTACGGCCATTTCCGGATCAAGGGCTATGAAGGGCCCACCATCGAGTGCGACAAGTGTGGTGCCGAGATGCAGCTGCGCTCGGGGCGGTTCGGCAAGTATTTCGCCTGCACCAACGATGATTGCCGCAACACTCGCAAGCTGCTGAAAAGCGGCGAGCCGGCACCGCCCAAGATGGACCCCATCCCGATGCCGGAGCTGGCCTGTCGCAAGGTGGACGACCATTATGTGCTGCGCGATGGTGCCAGCGGGCTCTTTCTGGCGGCCAGTCAGTTTCCGAAGAACCGCGAGACCCGGCCGCCGCTGGTCCGTGAGCTCAAGCCGCATGGCGAAGAGCTGCCGGAGAAGTATCACTTTCTGCTGAAGGCGCCGGAGGAGGACCCGGATGGCCATCCAGCCCAGATCCGTTTCTCGCGCAAGACGAAAAGCCAGTATGTGATGACCGAAGTCGATGGCAAGGCCAGCGGCTGGCGCGCGGTCTTCGATGACGGCCAGTGGCGGGTCGAGGATAACCGCAAGGGTCGCAAGGCTTCGTGATCAGCGAAGGGGGTTGTCGTTCATGAGCGCACGATCACGCACCAATCAGCTGCTGTATCAGACACGCCTGCTGCTGGCGATGCCGGTGGGCGAGGATGAGCATGCCGAAGCGCGTCGCATGGCGCTCGAGGAAGGGGCGCTGGCGCAGCTCGAGCTGGCGCTGGCCTCGACCATCGAGGAGATTGCTCATACCTGTCACTGGCCGGATGTGGACTGGCGTCAGGCGCTGATCGATCCGCCCCGCAGGGTGGCGGAGATCGAGCGCCTGCGGGCCCTGCGTGAAGAGGCCGACAGCTGGCTGGCTCGGCTGCTTGGGCACATCGACAGGCTGCACGGCGAAGAGGGCGCTGCCACGCGAACGCGATCGATGGCCACCATCGCCAGTACCAGCCGGGGCAGTCTGGCGGATGATCTGCAGGCGGCACTCGAGGGCTTTCGCGAGCTGCTGCCGGCGCTGCGCGAGACCGGTATGGAGTGGTGACGCCGCATGCCGGCCGTGTTAGGCTGCATGTTTCATAGCGACCACGACACCCGAATGTCGTGGTCGCTTTTCGTTGTCGGACAGGCAGGGCTGTCCGCTCATGGCCAGAGAGGTAACGAATGTCCGACGCCGCGATTCTGGAAATCGTTGAACTTGCCGATGGCGAGGTGGTGCTACGGCCTTCGCAGAGCAACGAGGAGCCGCTGGTGGCCATCCGGTTTTCCAGTGAAGTGCTGGATATGCTGCGCTGCAGCCGTTTCGAGGTGGCACGCGAAATGCTGGATCATGTCATTTCGCGCACGACCCTGTGGGAAGGAGAGGACACCGAAGAGGAGAGCGAGCGGCCGTCGGTCGTCCATTGACGATCGGCAGGGCCATGCCCGACATGAGCGTCGGGCGCAGCTCTGCTTCGGGTCAGTGTCTCAGTCGAGCCCCTGGCCGTTGCCACCGCGGATGATTCCGACGCCTACCCCTTCGATTTCCAGGGTCTGGGTAGCGGTATCGATTTCGATGGGCTGGAAGTCAGGGTTTTCGGCCAGCAGACGCACGCGGTTGCTGTGACGCTCGAAACGCTTGACCGTGACCTCGTCATCGAGGCGGGCCACCACGATCTGGCCGTTGCGGATATCCGCCGTGCGATGCACCGCGAGCAGATCGCCTTCAAGGATGCCGGCATCGCGCATCGACAGCCCGCGAACCCGCAGCAGGTAGTCGGCCCGCGGATTAAAGAAATCGGGCGGCAGCGGGCAGTGGCGATCGATGTGCTCGGCCGCCAGGATGGGGCTGCCCGCGGCCACTTCACCGATGACCGGCAAGCCTTCATCGGCATCCTCGCTCGGCGGTAACCGGATGCCGCGCGAGGTCCCCGGCACCATGTCGATCACGCCCTTGCGGCGCAGGGCGCGCAGATGTTCCTCGGCGGCATTGGGCGAGCGGAATCCCAGGGCAGAGGCAATTTCGGCGCGGGTCGGTGGGTAGCCGAAATCCTGAATGGTCTGACGGATGAAATCGTAGACCAGCTGCTGGCGCTGGGTGAGCGAACGTGTCATGGGCAGGCTCACGATGTTAATGTATACAGCCTGTAATTGTATCCAGCTGTCAGGTGGATGCCAACCGCCGGGACCTGCCGAAGTTCCGAGATTGCAACGAACGGACAAGCGATACTGTCATGACCATCCCTGATACCGTGACACGTCTTCTCGATACGGCCGAGGCGCTGTTTGCCGAGCACGGCTTCACCGAAACCTCGCTGCGCCGTATCACCAGCAGTGCCGGTGTCAATCTGGCGGCGGTCAACTATCATTTCGGCTCCAAGCAGGCGCTGATCGAGGCGGTCTTTTCCCGTTATCTGACCCCCTTCTGCGCCCATCTGCATGACGCGCTCGATCGTCTGGCAGCGCGGGCCGGTGGCGAGCCGCCCACCCTTGAGCAGCTGCTGGATGTGCTGTTCGACAGCATGCTGGAAACGCCCTCGCGCAGTGGTGACCTGCGAACCTTCATGAAACTGCTCGGTGTCGCCTACAGTCAGGGACAGGCGCACCTGCGTACCCATCTGTGGCGCCATTACGGCGACAGCATGGCGCGTGTTCTCGAGATCCTGCGCCAGGCCACGCCGGAACTGCCGACCGACGAGCGTTTCTGGCGACTGCACTTTCTGCTCGGTTCGGTCATCTTCACCCTGTCGGATCCGGCCACCCTGCGCGATCTGGCCGAGAATGCCTATCACCAGCAGCTCCGGGTACGTACCCTGATCCGGCGCCTCAGACCGGTAGCCATCAGCGCCATGCGGGCGCCCCTGCCGGCCACGAATGCCACCACGAGTGAGGAGCTTGATGCCGACCATGCCATGCCCATCCGTATCTGAGGTGCGCGCCCGACGCCTGTTGCGCCTGTCGCAAGGCAACCGCGGGAGATCGCGCACATGAACGGGGTGTCCGGAGCGGTAATGTGCGATATCGCCGGTACGTCACTGAGCGATGAAGAGCGCGACTGGCTGCAGGACCCGGCGCTGGGGGGCATCATCCTGTTTGCCCGCAATGTCGAGTCGCCCGCGCAGATGCGGTCCCTGTGCGATGAAATCCGTGCGCTCAATGCGCGGCTGCTGATTGCCATCGATCAGGAAGGGGGGCGCGTGCAGCGGTTGCGCGAGGGCGTGACCCGCCTGCCGCCCATGGCGGCGCTGGGCCGCTATTGGCAGAGCGAACCGCAAGCGGCAGTGGCGCTGGCACGCGATACCGGCTGGCTGCTGGCGACCGAAATGGCGAGCTGCGGGGTGGACTTCAGCTTTGCACCGGTGCTGGATCTGGACGATGCGCGCTGTCCGGCGATCGGCAACCGGGCCTTCGGCAGCGAGCCGGAAGCGGTCGTGGCGCTGGCCGGCGCCTTCATCGGTGGCCTGGCAGAGACCGGCATGGCAGCGGTGGGCAAGCATTTCCCCGGTCACGGCGGGGTCTCTCTGGACTCCCACCTGACCCTGCCGGAGGATGACCGGTCGCTGGCAGAGCTGCGCGGCCGTGACCTGATTCCGTTCGAGCAGCTGGCGGCGCGCCTTGCCGGCATCATGCCGGCGCATGTCCGGTTCACGGCGGTGGATCAACGGCCGGCCGGTTTCTCCCGCCGGTGGCTCGACATGCTGCGGGCCCTGCCCGGGTTCGAAGGGGCGATCATTTCCGATGACCTGTCGATGCAGGGCGCTCATGTGGCGGGGGATGCCGGTGCGCGTACCCGCGCCGCGCTGGAGGCGGGCTGCGATCTCGTACTGATGTGCAATGATCCCGCGGCCGCTGCGGCAGCACGCCGTACGGTCGCTGCGCAGGGGGCCTCGCAGGCGCAGCGCCATCGTCTGGCGCGGCTGCAGCTGGCGGGGCCGCGTCCGGCCCTGAGCGAGCTGACCGATGATGCCCGCCTGAGCGAGATCCGGTCTCGCCTGCTGCAGCTGGAGTAGGGTGGGGCGCGGTATCGGTGTGCGTTTCAATGCCCTGTTTTCAATTCGATCAAAGCCATCATGAATATCATCGATTCGGGTGCCTCGCTGGCATGGTCACTGCAGCAGCAGCTTGCGCAGTGGTTGCACATTCCGGGCTGGATCCTGCTGCCGGGGCTGCTGCTGCTCGGCGCGGTCATCATCGACCTGGTCATCCTCTACCTGATGCGACGGCTGGAGCATCGGCTGCAGGAGTCGCCGCGGCGCTGGGATGATCCCCTCATCCACGGCCTTCGCGTTCCGCTGCGAATCTGGATCTGGCTGACCGCCCTGATCGTCAGTATCGGCGTTGCCGGCAGTCATTTCGGGGTCACGGCAATGGCCCGCTACCTGTCGCTGATCGGGGCACTGGTGACGCTGCTGCTGGTGGCCTGGGGCGGTATCCGGCTGCTGCGGCGGCTCGAACAGCGGCTGGTCTTTCCACCGGCCAGCTGTCATGCGAAGCCGGTGGATGCCACCTCGGCCTCGGCGGTGACCAAGATCGGCGGGGCGGCGCTGATCGTGACCGTGGCCCTGATCGGCCTGCAGCTGCTCGGCGTATCCATGTCGAGCATTCTGGCAATGGGCGGTTTCGGCGGACTGGTCATCGGTTTTGCCGCGCGCGACGTGATGGCCAACTTCTTCGGCGGCATGGTGGTGCATCTCGACAAGCCCTTCGTGGTCGGCGACTGGATCCGTTCGCCCGAGCGTCAGATCGAGGGCATTGTCGAGGATATCGGCTGGCGTCTGACAACCATCCGCACCTTTGCCGGGCCGCCGCTGTATGTCCCCAACTCCTGGTTCAGCCAGATCTCGGTGGAAACCCCGACCCGCATGCACAGCCGTCGACTCTGGGAGAAGGTCGGTATCCGTTATCGGGATGCCGATGCCATCGAGGGCATCACCGGTAGCATCCGGAAGATGTTGAGCGAGCATGACGAGATCGACCAGGAAGAGCTGATCACCATCAATTTCGTCCATTACGGTGACTACTCGCTGGAGATCATGCTTTATGCCTTTACCGGCGTTACGGACTGGCAGCGCTTTCACGAGATCAAGCAGGCCATCCTGCTGAAGGTGCGCGACATCATTCATGAGCATGGTGCCGAACTGGCGTTGCCGATGTCCCAGCTGTATATGCCGGAGGGCGTGACGGTCCATGGCGGCAGTGCCGGCGAGACCGGCAACGGCGAGGACAGTGACGCAGCGCAAACCGATAACCCGTCCCGGGACAGGCGCCCCCCACGTCGGGGGGAGAGCGGCCCCGAAGAACAGGAGCAGGGAGAGAGCGATGCCTGACACATCGCATCACGAGCGTTTCGCCAGCGAATGGCAGCGCCAGCACGCCGACATGCGTGCGCTGATGGCCCAGTCGGACTGTCTGGTCGAACGGCCGGCCGTGGAGGCGGCGCTGGATCGCATGGCCGAACAGATGACCCGTGACCTGGCCGATTATCTGCCGGTATTCTACTGCGTCATGAACGGTGGCCTGATTACCACCGGGCATCTGCTGCCCCGGCTGGGGTTCCCGCTCGAGGTGGACTACCTGCACGCCACCCGTTATCGCGGTGAGCTTCACGGTAGCGAACTGCACTGGCGGGTGGCGCCCGAAGTCGACATGCGTGGTCGCCATGTAGTGATCGTGGACGACATTCTGGATGAAGGCACCACCCTGGCGGCGATCATCGAGCACTGCCGGGCCAGCGGGGCTGCCAGCATTGCCAGCGCCGTCCTGGTCGACAAGCAGCACGATCGCAAGGCGATCCCCGGCTGGCGAGCCGATTACTGCGGGCTTGAAGTCGAGGATCGCTATGTGTTCGGTTTCGGCATGGATTACAAGGGCTACTGGCGTAACGCGCCGGGCATCTTTGCCCCGCGTGGACTCTGACCGTGCCACGCCGACCGGCAGTGGTACGGCTCGAATGACAGGGAGGCGACCCCAATGCTGGCGGTGATCGGTGGGACCGGCATGAGTGAGCTGACAGGGCTCGAGCTGCTGCGGCGGCATGGCAGCGAGACACCGCTCGGGGCGGCCTCTGCCGGTGTACTGCACGCGCGCCTCGCGGGCCGTGAACTGCTGTTTCTGGCGCGTCACGGTCATCCGCACAGGCTGCCGCCGCACCGGGTCAATTACCGCGCCAACCTGTGGGCACTGAAGCAGGCCGGGGCGACCCGGATCGTGGGCGTCAACGCGGTCGGTGGGATCGACCCGTCACTGCCGACGGGGACCATGGCCGTGCCGGATCAGCTGATCGATTACACCCATGGTCGCGACTCGACCTTCTTCGACGGCCGATTCCGCCCGCTGCAGCACATCGACTTCTCCTGGCCCTATACCGAAGCGCTGCGCCAGCAGCTGCTCGGCGCCGCAGCCGAGTGTGGCGAGACGGTGAGGGCAGCTGGGGTCTACGGCGCTACCCAGGGGCCACAGCTGGAGACGGCTGCCGAAGTGGCCCGCATGGCCCGTGATGGCTGTACGCTGGTGGGCATGACCGGGATGCCGGAAGCGGTACTGGCCCGGGAACTGGGGCTGGAGTACGCCTGCCTGGCCCTGGTGGTCAATCCGGCGGCGGGCGTGGTCGAGCGCGAGATCAGTCTCGACGAGATTCACGCCGCGCTCGAACAGGGCATCGGCCGGGCGCGTCGGGTCGTAACGGCGCTGCTCGGCGCCGGCTGACCGCCCGGTCGCTCAGGCGGCCTCGGCCTGCTGCTCCAGCCGGTCAAGCAGTGCTTCCACCGCTTCAAAGCGCTGCTCCGGCTCCGCCATGTCGGCTTCAAAGCGCAGCGTATCGCTGCCATCCAGCCTGTAGCGCTTCGGCTCCTTCTGGATCAGTTCGATCAGGGTCATGGGATCGATGGCCGGCTTGTCGGTGAACTGGATGCGGCCGCGCTGTTCGCCGGCTTCCAGCCGGGTCACGCCGAGCCGGGCGGCCTGCAGTCGCAGGCGGGTCTGGCGGAAGAGATTGCGCACGGCATCAGGCAGCAGGCCGAAGCGATCCACCATCTCCACCTGAAGCTCTCGTAGCGCTTCCTCGTCGGCGGCGTTGCTGATGCGCTTGTACATGATCAGCCGCTGCTGCACATCCCGCAGATACTCTTCCGGAATCAGGGCCGCCATGTTGAGACTGATTTCGATACCGGCCTCGAGCGGCGCCTCGATATTGGGCGTCTGACCGTTGCGAATCGCCTTCACCGCCCGATCGAGCATTTCCATGTACAGCGTATAGCCGATGGTTTCGATCTGGCCGCTCTGTTCCTGACCCAGCAGCTCACCGGCACCACGGATCTCCAGGTCGTGGCTGGCCAGGGTAAACCCGGCGCCAAGATCCTCGGCCTGGGCGATGGCCTCCAGGCGCTTGCCGGCATCGGCGGTCATCTGCTTCGGCGGCGGTGTCAGCAGATAGGCATACGCCTGGTGGTGGGAGCGTCCCACGCGTCCGCGCAGCTGGTGCAGCTGGGCTAGACCGAACTTGTCGGCCCGCTCGATGACAATGGTGTTGGCGCTGGGCACATCGATCCCGGTCTCGATGATGGTCGAGCAGACCAGCACGTTGAAACGCTTGTGATAGAAGTCGGACATGGCCCGTTCCAGCGCCCGTTCCGGCATCTGGCCATGGGCAATGCCCACCCGGGCATCCGGCACCAGCTCCCGCACCTTTTCGGCGGTGGTTTCGATGGTGCGCACCTCGTTGTGCAGGTAGTAGACCTGACCGCCGCGCAGCAGTTCTCGCAGGATGGCCTCCTTGAGGGTGGCCTCGTTGCGCTGCTGGACAAAGGTCTTGACCGACAGCCGGCGTGCCGGCGGCGTGGCGATGATCGACAGATCCCGCATCCCGCTCATCGCCATCGACAGGGTTCGCGGAATGGGGGTGGCGGTCAGGGTCAGGATATCGACCTCGGCACGCAGCTGTTTGAGCCGCTCCTTCTGCGACACCCCGAAGCGGTGCTCCTCATCGACGACGATCAGTCCGAGGTTGGCAAATTCGAGTTCGCGGCCGAGCAGCTTGTGAGTGCCGATGACAATGTCGGCGCGACCGTCGCCGATGCGCTCGAAGGCGCGGGACTGCAGCTTGCCGCCCTGAAAGCGGGAGAGGATCTCGATGTTGACCGCGGTATCGGCGAAGCGATCGCGGAAGTTGTCATAGTGCTGCTGGGCCAGCAGGGTGGTGGGCACCAGCAACGCCACCTGTCGCCCCGACTGGACCGCCAGGAAGGCGGCCCGCATCGCGACTTCGGTCTTGCCGAAGCCGACGTCACCGCAGATCACCCGATCCATCGGCCGGGTAGCGGTCATGTCGTGGATCACGGCATCAATCGCGATCCGCTGATCGGGCGTCTCCTCGAACGGGAAGGACGCGGCAAAGCGGGCGTAGGCATCGTCGGGGGCATCACAGGCAAAGCCCTCGCGTGCCTCGCGGCGGGCATAGACATCCAGCAGTTCGGCTGCCGTGTCGCGTACCTTTTCGGCGGCCTTGCGCCGCGCCTTGTCCCACTGGTCGCTGCCGAGGCGATGCAGCGGCGCGGATTCGTCGCTGGCGCCATTGTAGCGCGAGATCAGGTGCAGGCTGTCCACCGGGACGTAGAGCCGGGCACCCTCGGCATATTCGAGCGAGAGGAATTCCGCCGGGGTCCCGCCGGCCTCGATGGTTTCCATCCCCAGATAGCGGCCCACGCCGTGGTGCTGGTGGACGACCGGTGAGCCGGGGCGCAGTTCGGACAGGTGACGCACGGCCAGTTCGCTGTCATCGGTCGCCTTCTGCTGGCGGCGGCTCTGGCGCACGACCTCGCCGAACAGTTCGGTTTCGGTCAGTACGATCAGTCCCTCGTCATGCAGCCAGACGCCCTCGTCGAGCTCACCTTCGGCCAGGGCGTAGCGGTAGCTGTCGGAGGTCACGAAGCTCGACCAGTCGGTGACCTCGGACAGGGTCAGTCCGAGCGGCGTCAGGGTCTCTTCCAGCGCCTCCCGACGACCCCGCGATTCGGCCACGAACAGCACACGCTGCTCGTCATGCTCGGCCAGAAACTGCTCGAGCGAGCGCAGGGGTGTGGTCGAGCGGCCGTCGACGGCTACCTCGGGCAGTGCGGCCGTGGCCAGCGCCACGGCGTGGCGATGATCCTCGCGGGTGATCTGAAGGCGCGGGTAGCGCTTGATGCGCTCGAACAGTTCGCTGACCGGCGTGAAGACCCGGTGGGGGGCCAGCAGTGGCCGGGTCGGATCGACCCCGAGATTGTCAAAGCGGGTCTGGATCGAATCCCAGTGGCTCTCCGCGGCTTCGAAGGTGCCCGGCAGCATGGCGATCTGCAGCCGATCCCCGATGTGATCGAACAGGGTGGCCGTCTGTTCGAAGAACAGCGGCAGATACTGCTCCAGACCCGGTGCCGGAATCCCCTGCAGCGCATCGAGATAGAGCGGGCAGTGGCGCGGATCGACATCAAAGAGCGTTTCGAAGCCTTCCCTGAACCGGGCAATGGCTTCCGGCGTCAGTGGATACTCGTGTGCCGGCAGCAATTCGATCTGCTCGATGCGATCGCGGGAGCGCTGGGTCTCGGGATCGAAGGTGCGCAGCGTATCGATCTCGTCATCGAACAGATCGATGCGCAGGGGTGCTTCGCTGCCGACCGGGTAGAGATCGATCAGGGCGCCGCGAAAGGTGTACTCGCCCGGCTCCTGGACCGTTTCCACGGCGCGATAGCCGCTGCGGTGGAGCTGATGACGAAAGTGCTCCCGGTCAATGCGCATGCCCACTTCGAGGCGAAGGGCCTGAATGGCCACGAAATCGCTCGGTGGCAGCCGCTGCATCAGGGTGTTGACCGGCACCAGGATGATGCGGGCCTTCCCCTGCTGCAGCTGGCGCAGGGTGCGCAGGCGCGAGGAAACGATGTCCTGATGGGGCGAGAAGCTGTCGTACGGCAGGGTCTCCCAGTCGGGAAAGACCAGGATGCCGTCGGGGTCGCTGCCATAGAAGCGCAGGGCACCCTCCAGGCGCTGGGCACTGGCGGTATCCGGCGTCATGATCAGCAGCGGCACGCTGCTCTCATCGGCCAGACGGGCGAGGGCCAGGGCATCGGCACTACCGTGTGGCGCCTGCCAGTAGCGGAGTTCGCGATTCGAGGTGGGCGCCTGTGGCGCCAGCGGGCTGAGTACGGTACTGGACACGGGCATCGATCGGTTGTCGGTGTGACGGAACAATAACAGAAAGTAGCCGTTTGATGGGGCCCCGGCGAGGTCGTTTAAAGCATCGCGTGGCACCGGACAGGGGGGAAGCTTCCGATTGTGCCCGAGTGTGCGTTTCGGGCCGGCGGGGATGCCCCGGGTGGATGAGCGCCGCCGCCCGGCCGCAGGGGCTGCCCCCGGATTGCCGCGGCCATCATGTAGCGGGGCTGAAGTGGCTGCGACCACGCCTGCGTTGCCTGCCCGGATGCGCCCTCGGATAATTCCGGCCCGAGCGGGCCCGTCGGTGGCCCATGTCCAGTCGCAGCGTGGCAACGAGGAGAGCAGGCAATGGGGGATCGGCGTGAGGCATGTCTGGAGCAGTGGCAGGCCCAGGAGGCGCTGGCCGAGGAGATGATTCCGCTACTGGGACAGCTCTATCGTCAGTACAACGTGGTGCCGCTGCTGTACGGCCGGTCGCTGGTCAACCAGTCGGTCATCGGCATTCTCAAGCATCACCGCTATGCCCGGCGCGTGACGGGGGTCGAGCTGACGGTACGGGAGACCTTTCCACTGCTCAAGCGGCTGCTGGAGCTCTCGCCGGGGGCGGCCCACATCGATCTCGGGCAGCTGGCCCAGGGGTTGTCGGAAAGCCCGCTGCGCGAGGATCCGATGCGTTATCTGCGCGAGACACTCGCCTCCATCGTGGGTCGGCACGGAGAGGATGAACGGGCGGCCGAACGCCCGCGGGATGTGGTGCTTTACGGCTTCGGGCGGATCGGGCGACTGCTGGCACGGCTGCTGATCGAGCGGACCGGCAGCGGCTCGGCGCTGCGCCTGCGGGCGGTCGTCGTGCGGGGTGGCGCCGAGGATCTGGAGAAGCGCGCCAGCCTGCTGCGGCGGGATTCGGTGCATGGTGCCTTCGCCGGTACCCTGACGCTCGACGAGGAAAATGGCGCGATCATCGCCAATGGCAATTACATCCGCTTTCTGCATGCCGAGTCACCGGAAGCGATCGACTATACCGCCTACGGCATCGAGGACGCGCTGGTCATCGACAATACCGGGCGCTGGCGTGATCGCGAGGGGCTGTCGAAGCATCTGGAGGCCCGCGGAGTGGCCAGGGTGCTGCTGACGGCGCCGGGCAAGGGCGATATTCGCAACGTGGTCTTCGGTATCAACCACGCCTCGCTGCCGAGCGATGAACGCATCGTTTCGGCAGCCTCGTGTACCACCAATGCCATCGTGCCGATTCTGGGGGCGATCCACGAGCGCTACGGCATCCTGCATGGTCATGTGGAGACGGTGCACGCCTATACCAATGATCAGAACCTGATCGACAATTACCACAAGGGCGAGCGGCGCGGGCGCAGTGCTGCGCTCAACATGGTGCTGACCGAAACCGGTGCGGCCCGGGCGGCGGCCCGGGCGCTGCCGGAGCTCGAGGGCCGGCTGACCGCCAGTGCCATTCGTGTTCCGATCCCCGATGTCTCGATGGCCATCCTGCATCTGAACCTGGCAGACGAGGTCGAGCGCGATGCGCTCAACGCCCATCTGCGCGAGCTGTCGCTCTCTTCGGGGCTGCGTCGTCAGATCGACTATGTCGACTCTCCCGAGGTGGTGTCGTCGGACTTCATCGGCAATCGGCATGCCGGCATCGTCGATGGCAGGGCGACCATCGCAGATGGCAACCGAATAGTGCTCTACGTCTGGTATGACAACGAGTTCGGCTACAGCTGCCAGGTCATCCGGCTGGTGCAGCAGATGGCCGGTGTGCGACTGCCCTCCCTGCCCGGACAGTGATGCCTGCCGCCCGGAAGTCACCCTTCCGGGCGGATCCAAAAGCCCGATCAACGCTGTTTGCAGGGCTCATTTGCGCCGTTCGAACAGTGGTTTTTATGAACTCCTGACCATATAATGCGGCCGATTTTCAGTGGGAACTTCCTGTTGCGACTGTTCCCGATCGTCGCCGATCGGACGCATCCCGCCCGCGAGGTACCGGCTCGAACACCATCGACCTTCCTGATTCGTGCTCGGGCGCTCCCCCTGACCAGCAAACAGGTTCTGAAACCGGCAACTGGGCAAGTCCATGATAGAAGTCAAACGAGGCCTGGACCTTCCCATCGCGGGAGCACCGGCCCGGCAGATTGACCCGGGACAGCGCGTCGAGCATGTAGCCGTACTGGGTATCGACCATATCGGCATGAAGCCGACCATGGCGGTCAGCGAAGGCGATCGGGTAGCACTCGGTCAGACACTGTTCACCGACAAGAAGACCGAAGGCGTGCGCTACTGTGCCCCGGCCGCCGGGGAAGTGGTGGCCATCAACCGGGGGGAGCGGCGTCGCCTGCTGTCGGTCGTCATTCGCATCGATGAAACGGCGTCCTCGCAGGCGGCGGAGTTCGAGCCGATCGAGCGTCATGAGCTCGATGAGATGGCGCGCGAGCGGATTGTCGAACGACTCAACCGGGCCGGGCTGTGGGTGGCCCTGCGCTCCCGGCCGTTTTCGCGTGTGCCGGCGCTGGATGCCGAGCCGGCGGATATCTTCGTGACTGCCATGGATACGCATCCGCTGGCAGGTGATCCCGCGCTGGTGATCGGGGAGCGACGCGAGGCGTTCGTCAATGGTCTGGCGGTACTGCGGCGGCTGACCCGGGGAAGTGTTTTCGTCTGCCAGGCGCCGGGTGCCGATATTCCGGGTGGCGAACTCGAGCGCATCCGGCACGAAACCTTCAGTGGCCCGCATCCCGCCGGTTTGCCCGGCACTCATGTGCATCATCTTTCGCCGGTCGGGCTGGCGCGACAGATCTGGCATCTGGGCTATCAGGATGTCATCGCCATGGGCGTGCTGTTCGCCGAGGGGCGGCTCGACAGCGAACGGGTGATTGCCGTGGGCGGCCCGCGGGCGCGTCATCCCCGGCTGCTGCGGACCCGGCTCGGTGCCAGCCTTGATGAGCTGCTGCGTGATGAAATCGAGCAGCCTGCGGATACCCGGGTCATTTCCGGTTCCGTGTTCGGCGGCACCACCGCCCGGGGCGCCCAGGCATTCCTGGGACGCTTTCACAATCAGGTCAGCCTGATCGAGGAGGGGGATCGCCACACCTTCATGGGCTGGCTGTCACCCGGTCGCAAGCGCCACTCCGTGCTGGGCATCTATCTGTCGCGTTTCATCAAGCCGGCCGAGTACCAGCCGAACACCAATACCAACGGGTCGGAACGGGCCATGGTGCCGGTGGGCAGCTACGAAACGGTGATGCCGCTGGATATCCTGCCTACCCAGCTTCTGCGCTCGCTGATTGTCGGTGACATCGAGTCGGCCATGGCGCTGGGCTGCCTGGAGCTTGATGAAGAGGATCTGGCGCTGTGTACCTATGTCTGTCCGGGCAAGTACGAGTACGGACCGATCCTGCGCGACAACCTGACAACGATAGAAAAAGAGGTGTGACGCATGGGGATTCGTCGCTATCTGGATAACATTGCGCCGCACTTTCACAAGGGTGGCCGGCTCGAACGCTATTACGCCCTCTATGAGGCGGTCGATACCATCTTCTATTCGCCGCCGACGGTGACCGGCAGCACGGCTCATGTCCGTGATGGCATCGATCTCAAGCGGATCATGATCACGGTATGGCTGTGTACCTTCCCGGCCATGTTCTTCGGCATGTACAACACCGGGCTGCAGGCCAATCTGGCCATGGCCGATGGTGCCGGATCGCTTGCCGGCTGGCGCGAAGCGATCACCATGCTGCTGGCAGGCAGCCATGATCCCGGCAGCCTCTGGGCCAATTTCGTCCTGGGTGCGACCTGGTTCGTGCCCATCTATGCCGTGACCTTCATTGTCGGCGGGTTCTGGGAAGTGCTGTTCGCGATCAGGCGCGGCCATGAGGTCAACGAGGGCTTCTTCGTGACGTCGGTGCTGTTCGCCCTGACCCTGCCGGCCACCACCCCGCTGTGGCAGGTGGCGCTGGGGATCACCTTCGGGGTGGTCATCGGCAAGGAAGTCTTCGGGGGGACGGGCAAGAACTTCCTCAATCCGGCCCTGACCGGTCGGGCCTTCCTCTATTTCGCCTATCCCGCCCAGATGTCGGGGGATTCGGTCTGGGTACCGGCCGATGGCTACAGCGGTGCGACCGCGCTTTCGACCGCCGCCCAGGACGGCCTGCAGCAACTGATGGCGCAGACCGGCTGGAGTGATGCCTTCTTCGGTTTCATGCAGGGCTCGCTCGGGGAGACCTCGACGCTGATGATCCTGCTGGGCGCCGCGGTACTGCTGTGGACCCGGATCGCGTCGTGGCGAATCATGCTCGGTACGCTGCTCGGCATGATCGCGACCGCCTCGCTGTTCAACTGGATCGGTTCGACCACCAATCCGATGTTCGCCGTGCCCTGGTACTGGCACCTGGTGATCGGCAGCTTCGCCTTCGGCATGGTGTTCATGGCCACCGATCCGGTGTCCGCCTCAATGACCAATCCCGGCAAGCTCTGCTTCGGTGCGCTGATTGGGGTGATGACGGTGCTGATCCGGGTGGCCAACCCGGCCTTTCCGGAAGGGGTCATGCTGGCGATCCTGTTCGCCAACCTGTTTGCGCCGCTGATCGATCACTTCGTGATCCAGGCCAACATCAAGCGCCGTCAGAAACGGCTGACACTGATCGACACCGGCCGGGAGGTGGCATAAATGGCTGCCAGCAGGAATTCCGTTGCCCGCACCCTGATCGTGGCCCTGGTGCTCTGTGTGGTCTGCTCGGTCGTGGTCTCGACCGCGGCCGTGGCCCTGCGGCCGAAACAGCAGCAGAACGAGGAACTCGATCGCAAGAGCAACATCCTTCGGGTGGCCGGGCTGTATGACGCAGGGCGCAGCATCCAGGCACAGTTTGCGCAGATCACCCCCCGGGTGGTCGATCTGAATACCGGCGAATACGCCGACAGCATCGATCCGCAGCAGTACGATCAGCTGGCCGCGGCAGCAGATCCATCGCAGTCGCGGACACTGAGCGGCCCGGAAGATCGCGCCGGGATCGGCCGGCGGGAAGACTACGCCACGGTCTATCTGGTCGGTGATCCCGACAATCCCGATGAGATCATTCTGCCGGTTCGGGGGCAGGGGCTGTGGTCACTGATGCTGGGCTATCTCGCCCTCAAGGGAGATGGCAATACCGTGACGGGGCTCTCCTTCTATCAGCAGGGTGAGACGCCCGGGCTGGGAGGCAAGGTCGACAGTGCCCAGTGGAAAGCACTGTGGCCGGGCAAGGAGATCTATCCCGCCGGCAGCACGGAGCCCGCCATCCGGCTGGTGAAGGGGGGCGTGGACGGCAATACCCCGGACGCCGAGCACAAGGTGGATGCCCTGTCCGGGGCCACCCTGACCAGTCGCGGCGTCACCGAGCTCATGCAGTTCTGGCTGGGCGACGAGGGCTTTGCCAAATATCTCGCGCGCTTTCGTGACGTGTCCCAAGGAGTCTGACCATGGCGAATACCGATACGCCCACGGGTGTCCTGACGACGCCGATCTTTCGCAACAATCCGATTACCCTGCAGATTCTCGGCATCTGTTCGGCGCTGGCAGTCACCAAC
The DNA here is from genome assembly GCF_003633775.1 of Kushneria sinocarnis. Classification (GTDB taxonomy): domain Bacteria; phylum Pseudomonadota; class Gammaproteobacteria; order Pseudomonadales; family Halomonadaceae; genus Kushneria; species Kushneria sinocarnis. Next base: position 379,325 of record NZ_RBIN01000003.1, on the reverse strand, counting down.
GCCATGCAGACCGCTCTGGTCATGGGGATTGCCGTCTGTCTGGTGACGGCCTTTTCGAGCTTCTTTGTCTCGCTGATCCGCCATCAGATGCCGTCCTCGATCCGGATCATCGTACAGATGACCATCATTGCCTCGCTGGTCATCGTGGTCGATCAGGTATTGCGCGCCTACGCCTATGACATCTCCAAGCAGCTGTCGGTATTCGTGGGACTGATCATTACCAACTGTATCGTCATGGGGCGTGCCGAGGCCTACGCGATGCAGAACGGGCCGGTCATGAGCTTTCTGGATGGCATCGGCAACGGACTGGGTTACACCGTGATCCTGCTCATCGTCGGTTTCTTCCGGGAACTGCTGGGGTCGGGGTCGATCTTCGGGATAACCGTACTGCCCACGGTCAGCAACGGCGGCTGGTACATCCCCAATGGCCTGATGCTGCTGCCGCCTTCGGCCTTCTTCGTGATCGGCCTGCTGATCTGGGGGCTGCGCAGTCTCAGTCCCGAGCAGGTCGAGACCACGGAGTACCGGATTCGTCCCAACACCAGCCCCCTGGAGGCCACCTGAATGTTCGAGCACTATCTGAGCCTGTTCATCAAGGCCGTGTTCGTCGAAAACATGGCGCTGGCCTTCTTTCTCGGCATGTGTACCTTCCTGGCGGTGTCCAAGAAGGTTTCCTCGGCGATCGGCCTGGGCGTGGCCGTGATCGTGGTACTGACGATCACGGTGCCGGTCAACAATCTGATCCTCAATTACCTGCTGGGCCCGGGTGCGCTCGGCTGGACCGGGCTGGCGGGCGCGGACAGCATCGATCTGACCTTTCTCGGGCTGCTCAGCTATATCGGGGTCATCGCGGCGCTGGTACAGATTCTGGAGATGTTCCTCGACAAGTTCGTGCCCTCGCTTTACAACACACTCGGGGTCTATCTGCCGCTGATCACGGTGAACTGCGCCATTCTCGGGGCTTCGCTGTTCATGGTGCAGCGCGACTACGCCTTCGGCGAATCGGTGGTTTATGGTCTCGGTGCCGGCGTGGGCTGGGCACTGGCGATCACGGCACTGGCCGGTATCCGCGAGAAGCTCAAGTACAGTGATGTACCTGCCGGGCTGCAGGGCCTGGGCATTACCTTCCTGACGGTGGGCCTGATGTCGCTGGGCTTCATGTCCTTTTCCGGCGTGCAGCTGTAAGCCGCGGCCGTGTCCCCCAACGCAATGATGAATAACAGGAAACAGGCATGGTCGATACATCCGTAATCCTGCTCGGTGTCGTCATGTTCACGGTGATCGTCCTCGGGCTGGTGGTCGTGATTCTGGCAGCACGCAGCCGGCTGGTGAGCAGCGGCGACGTCACCATCGAGATCAACGATGACCCGAACAATACCCTGACGACTCAGGCGGGCGGCAAGCTGCTGCAGACGCTGGCCGGCAACGGCATCTTTCTCTCATCCGCCTGCGGTGGCGGCGGCTCCTGCGCCCAGTGCAAGTGCCGGGTGCTGGATGGGGGCGGCTCGATCCTGCCGACCGAGGAGAGTCATTTCACCATGGGTGAAAAGAAGGAGGGCTGGCGGCTCTCCTGTCAGGTACCGGTCAAGCAGAACATGAAGATCCAGGTGCCCGAAGAGGTGTTCGGGGTCAAGAAGTGGGAGTGCACCGTCGTTTCCAACGACAACGTGGCCACCTTCATCAAGGAACTGACCCTGAAGCTGCCGGAGGGCGAGGATGTGGCCTTTCGGGCCGGGGGCTACATGCAGCTCGAAGCGCCCCCCTATGACATCGCCTTCAGCAATTTCGAGATCCCCGAGGAGTATCGTGGCGACTGGGAAAGGTTCGGTTTGTTCAATGTGCGCGGCAGGACCACCGAGCCGGTGATCCGTGCCTATTCGATGGCCAACTATCCCGAAGAGCGCGGTATTCTCAAGTTCAATATCCGCATCGCCACGCCACCACCGAACAGCGATCACCCTCCGGGGCTGATGTCGACCTGGGTGTTCAATCTCAAGGAAGGCGACAAGGTCACCGTATACGGACCCTTCGGCGAATTCTTCGCACGCAATACCGATGCCGAGATGATCTTTATCGGTGGGGGCGCCGGAATGGCGCCGATGCGCAGTCACATCTTCGATCAGCTCAAGCGGCTGGGTTCGGAGCGCAAGATCTCGTTCTGGTATGGCGCGCGCTCGATGCGCGAGTCCTTCTACAATGACGAATATGACCGACTGGCGCAGGAAAACGCCAATTTCGAATGGCATCTGGCGCTTTCCGATCCGCAGCCCGAGGACAACTGGGAAGGTCCGACCGGCTTCATCCACAACGTGCTCTACGAGCGCTATCTGAAGGATCATCCGGCACCCGAGGACTGCGAATACTACATGTGTGGTCCACCGATGATGAACGCCTCCGTGATCAGGATGCTGACCGACATGGGGGTCGAACCGGAAAACATCCTGCTGGACGATTTCGGCGGCTGATCGCGCGTGCGGGCGCCGAAGGCCGAAAGCCTTCGGCGCCCGCTGCCGTGTTACGGCCATGACCCGTGCAGGGCGGCGGTCTACCCTTGATGTGTACCATTGATACAGTGCGATGCGGCCGGATTGGCCGCATCGAAGCGGATAACAGGGTGAGGATCCGATGATGACCACCTGGCTTCTGGTGCTGGTTGCCATGCTGATGCTGGTAACCGCCATGTCGGTTGGCGTGCTGCTCGGCCGCAAGCCGATCGCCGGCTCCTGCGGCGGACTCAATCAGCTGGGTCTGAAGGAGGGGTGTGACATCTGCGGCGGAAATGATGAAGTGTGCGAGAAACGTTCGCGCGAGGCCGGTCAACAGTTGCGCACGGATCTTGCCGTTGATGCTACCCGGCAACGCTGAGCAGCTGGCAGAGGAGCAGATGCCGGGATATGACCGTTTATCATTATGATGTTGTTGTCATCGGTTCGGGACCGGCCGGTGAAAGTGCCGCCATCAATGCCGCCAAGCATGACAGGCGCGTGGCCATCGTGGACGCGCAGACCACGGTCGGCGGCAACTGTACCCATCGCGGTACCATTCCTTCCAAGGCCCTGCGGCATGCCGTCAAACAGCTGATGCAGTTTCGTGACAATCCGCTGTTTCGCGAGATCGCCGAACCGCGCGGGGTCTCGTTTCCCCGCATGCTGGAGCGGTCACGCCGGGTGATCGAGCAGCAGGTGGAAATGCGCACGGCCTTCTACAGCCGCAATCGCATCGATGTTCACCACGGCATGGCCAGCTTCAGCGATCCGCACAGCCTGGTGGTGCGTGATGCGCACGAAGGCCATGTGGAAGTCCGTGCCGACAATTTCGTGATCGCTACCGGGTCGCGGCCCTACCGGCCGAAGGACATCAACTTTCGACACCCCCGCATCTTCTGTTCCGATACCATTCTGGGGCTGTCGCACACGCCGCGCCGGATGATCATCTATGGGGCCGGGGTGATCGGTTCGGAGTACGCCTCGATCTTCTCGGGGCTGGGCGTCAAGGTGGACCTGATCGATACCCGGGATCGGCTGCTGTCGTTCCTGGATGACGAGATCAGCGATGCGCTCTCCTACCATCTGCGCAACAACGGGGTGCAGATCCGCCACAACGAGGAGTACGAGCGGGTCGAAGGTGACGATACCGGGGTCACCCTTCATCTCCGATCGGGCAAGCGACTGCGCGCCGATACCTTCATGTGGGCCAACGGGCGGACCGGCAACACCGATCAGCTGGGCCTGGACAAGCTGGGACTGGAAGCCAATTCGCGCGGTCAGCTGCAGGTCGATGAGCATTACCGGACAACGCTGGCGCATGTCCATGCCGCCGGCGACGTGATCGGCTGGCCGAGCCTGGCCAGTGCCGCCTATGACCAGGGGCGCTCGGCCTCCGGCGATGCACTGAACGGCGCCTTCCGCTATGTCAATGACATCCCCACCGGTATCTACACCATCCCCGAGATCAGCTCGCTGGGCCGCAACGAGCGGGAGCTGACCGAGGCCCGGATTCCCTATGAAGTGGGCCAGGCCTTCTTCAAGGATACCGCCCGCGCGCAGATTACCGGCGATACCGTGGGCATGCTGAAGATCCTGTTCCACCCGGATACGCTGGAAATATTCGGCATCCACTGCTTCGGCGATCAGGCCTCCGAGATCGTGCATATCGGTCAGGCGATCATGAATCAGCCGGGTGATGCCAATACGCTGAACTATTTCGTCAATACCACCTTCAACTACCCGACCATGGCGGAAGCCTACCGGATCGCGGCCTACAACGGGCTCAACCGGCTCTGCTGAAGCCGGTTGATGCCTGCCCGCGGGGGCGTATCAGCCGCTGCGCTCCCGTCGGTTTTCACGACGTATCGCCATGATGAAGTTCTTGCCGAAGCGGTCGGCACCGTGCTCGTGTTCCAGCATGCGCTGGGCAAACATTCGCCAGTAGATGAACAGGCCGCCCAGCAGAAACAGGAGACTGGCGAAGGTGAACTGGCCGGCGGCCAGCCGATGGATGGCGGTTTCATCGCCCGAGCTGTCGAAATGGATCAGATAGGGGACGGAAGCCACCACGAACAGCACCGAACCCACGATGAAGGTCGCAAGGGTGAAGTTGAAAAGCTGCATGTAGAGCTTCGAGGGGGCATCGACCAGCTGCAGCAGATTGGCGCAGGCCCCCACCACGAAGAAGACCGACCCCACGATGAAGCTCCAGGCGCCGGCATGCTCCAGCGCCAGCCCGGGCAGGAACAGCAGGCTGCCAATGGCAAACAGGAGGCTGCCGCTGACATAGTTGAGGGCCGCTGTCAGCTCTATGTGATCGGCACTCGTGGCTGTCCGGTGCCTGTGCCAGTAGCGCAGCGCCTCGAACAGGTCATGGGCGGTAACCAGCAGATAGCAGAGCGAGCCCAGAAAGAACAGCCAGGCACCGATACGCTGATAGTCGGCCAGCATGGGAAAGAACAGGATACTGCCCAGCACGAACAGCAGGCCGCCCAGCTTGTAGGTAAAGGCGTTGACGTTCTCCCAGCGCAGATGGGAGCTGTGCCCGGTGTCCCGGTGCGATGGACTGAAAAGACGCTGTCGGCTGGTCACCAGGTGCGGCATCGGGCACTCCTCGTGGATGCATGCATCGCGCGGTTCAGTTGCGCTGACGGTAACGATAGACCCTGAGACTGGGGATGAAAGGCTCGCTTTCCAGCTTGGCATCACCCCGCAGGGCCCGGGTGCGCTTCTCGGGGGGGTGTTCGGGCGGCTGATTGACCTGCGGCAGCCGGTTGTCCTCGGCGGGCAGGAAGACCGGCAGCGGCACGTTGAGCGCGCGTCGCGTACGCCCATCCTCGAGCGGCTCCCGGTAGAAGAGATTGGCGCGCATCAGCGGCGCCTGCTGCTGTACCTGCGCCAGTATCTCGCCGCTGGGCAGTCCCGCCAGCTTCTGCCACTGAATGCGCACATGGGCCGCTTCATTGTTGAGCCGCGACAGCTTCTCTTCCACCTCGCTGACGGTCAGGCGCTTGATCGAACGACCGCTCGAGTACCAGGCCATGCGGACCCGGGCTACCGGCGCTTCCGCCACGGGAATGTGGCGCCAGCACTGCTTGAGATGCAGCCGGGCCAGGCCTTCGCCCCGCAGGTGATCGTGCAGCACCGGATGACGAAAGGGCAGGGTCGCCTTGATCTCGGGCACCATGGCGGGATGATCGCGACGGATCTGTTCCAGCAGGGCGGCGAAGTGATCCTTGCACCGATTGATCCTGGCCACCTCTTCCAGCATGACCGCATCGGCGACCACCAGCCCGATGTAGTTGCGGGTGGTGCGGCCATCCTGACCATCCTGATACCAGAAATCCGTCAGGGCCCGACGCAGCCACTGGCTGTCCGCCGGCTGCGTGCCAAGGGCCCAGGCCGCCGGCCACTGGCGATCACAGTGCGCCAGCAGGGCCTCGGTACTGTCGACGAGTGCATCGAAGGCGTGCTCCAGTTCGGCAAGCAGTTGGTACTGCAGGGTCATGGCGGACCTCCTTATACCGTTATCTTGCGAAGCATAACGGCTTCCGTCGAGCGGGTACAGAGAGCGGTGTCGCCCGGGGCTCAGCGATGATCGAGATAGCGCTCGGTGAGATCCTGATAGGCGTCGATCCGGCGGTCCCGCAGGTAGGGCCAGATCCGGCGTACCGTTTCACTGCGACCGAGCGGGAGGGTGGCCATCGGGTGCTCCGTTTCCCTGTCGGCCTGTACCAGCAGTTCCCCCTGGGGACCGGCGATGAAGCTGTTGCCCCAGAAATCGATGCCGTCACCGTGACCGGAAGGGTCGGCCTCGTGGCCGATACGGTTGGCCACCACCACCGGCAACCCGTTGGCCACGGCGTGGGAACGCTGGATCAGCTGCCAGGCCTCCAGCTGACGCTGCTGTTCGGCAGCATCATCATTGGGATCCCAGCCGATTGCGGTCGGGTAGAGCAGCAGATCGGCGCCGGCCAGCGCCATCAGCCGGGCCGCTTCGGGATACCACTGATCCCAGCACACCAGCACCCCCAGTCGACCGAGCGAGGTATCGATCGGTGTGAAGCCCCGGCCCCGGCCATGCCCGCTGTCACCAGGAGTGAAATAGAACTTCTCGTAGAAGCCGGGATCATCGGGAATGTGCATCTTGCGGTAGGTGCCCACCAGCCCGCGATCCCGATCGAGCACCACGGCCGTGTTGTGATAGAGACCGGCAGCGCGACGCTCGAAGATCGAGCCGACAATGACCAGATCGAGCTCACGCGCCAGTCCGGCCAGCCGGGTGACGGTCGGGCCCTCAAGGGACTCGGCCATGTCGAAGACGCTGGTGTCCTCGGTCTGACAGAAGTAGGTGGTGGCGTGCAGCTCCTGCAGCAGCACCAGCCGGGCGCCCCGCGCAGCCAGTGCGCGCAGGCCGCGTTCGCTCTCGTCGAGGCTGCGATGCTTGTCGTTCCAGGCGCGCTGCTGGACGATGCCGACGTTGAGATCCGGGCTCATGATACCTCCGCTGCAGAGTGATTCAGCGTGCCCTGCGGCAGCTGCATGGTCAGACAGTGCAGGCTGCCATGCTGGCGGATGACGCTGCGACAGTCGATGGGAATGATATCCCGCTCCGGGAAGGCCGTGGCCATGGCCTGCAGGGCCCGGGTATCCGCGGCATCGGCGTAGACGGGGACCAGTACCGCACCGTTGATGATCAGGAAGTTGGCATAGGTGGCCGGCAGGCGATGGCCGTCTTCCGGATCGAAGCAGGGCTTCGGCCATGGCAGGGCGATCAGTCGATAGGGTGAGCCGTCACGCTGGCGGAGCTGCTGCAGCTCCCGCTCCATGGCCGCCAGTGCTTCGAAGTGGGGGTCCTCCGGATCGTCGCAGCGCACGTAGGCCAGGGTGCCGGCATCGCAGAAGCGGGCCAGGGTATCAATGTGGCTGTCGGTATCATCGCCTGCCAGGTAACCGCTGCGCAGCCAGAGCACCCGGTCGATGCCGAGATCCCGGGCCAGCCGCTGTTCAAGCCCGGCCCGATCCAGCTGCGGGTTGCGGTTGGGGTTGAGCAGGCAGGCCTCGGTGGTCAGCAGGGTACCCTGACCATCGGTTTCCAGCGCGCCCCCTTCCAGTACCAGATCGTCATGCGAGTGCAGCGGGGCCTGCCAGGCGCCGGCCGTGCCGAGCCGGCGGTTCAGCGCATCGTCGTCCTCGGCCGGAAACCTGCCGCCCCAGCCGGTGAAGCGATAATCCAGCAGTTCAGGCGCGTCATGGCGCATGATGCCGATCGGACCATGATCGCGTGCCCAGGTGTCATTGCTGGGGGCAACAAGAAACCGGAGCTGCGCGGGCTCGGCCCCCAGGCGGACCAGGCGCTGCTGTAGCTGTTCCCGGGCGGTCTGATCGGGCACCACGATCAACACCGGCTGATAGCGGCTGATGACCGTGGCGATCGTCTCCAGTGTGGCTTCGATGATCGACAGGAGGTCGGCCCAGTCACCATTGGCGTGGGGCCAGGTCAGCATGATGGCATCCTGGGGAGACCATTCGGGCAGCATGCGCAGCATCTTGATTGTCCCGGAGCAGCAGCGGAAAGGGGGGCGTGGGTGAAGAAGCGGATGACGAGCCGTGCCACGGCCCATGACTTCCGGGCTGCATTCTAGCAGCCCGACGGCAAAGGTCACGTGACAGGTATGGTGCACAGCCGTGGCAAAATCCGTAACATGGCCGCTTCTGTCTGCGGCTGGAATATCGATGCTGGATCGCCTCCCATTTCTGATCGGTCTTCGCTATACCCGAGCGAAGCGACGCAATCATTTCATTTCCTTCATTTCGCTGACCTCGATGTTGGGGCTGACGCTCGGCGTGGCCGTGCTGATTCTGGTGCTCTCGGTCATGAACGGCTTCGATCATGAGCTGCGTTCACGCGTGCTGGGGATGGTGCCGCACAGTCGCATCGAGGCCAGCGAGGGCGTCCGGGACTGGCATGCCCTGGCTGATCGACTGAAGCAGCATCAGCATGTGACGGGGGCGGCGCCCTACATTCAGCAGCAGGGCATGTTCTCGGCCAGCGGCAACACATCCGGCGCCATGGTCGAGGGCATTGAGCCCGAGGCGGAAAAACGGGTGTCGATCGTGGAAGACCACATGACCGCCGGGAGTCTCGATTCACTCGAATCCGGCAGCTGGAATGTGGTCATGGGCAGCCTGCTGGCCCGCAATCTGGGCGTCGGGGTCGGGGATCAGATAACGCTGCTGGTACCGGAGGCCTCGGTTACCCCGGGTGGTGTATTTCCCCGGCTCAAGCGTTTCACCGTCTCGGGGATCTTCAGTGTCGGCGCCCAGGTCGATGGCAATCTGGCCTATACCAGTCTCGGCGACATGAAGGCCCTGGCGCGTCAGTCCGGCGAGGCGCAGGGCATCCGGCTCGAGTTCGATGACCTGTTCAAGGCGCATGCCATCACGAGGGATATCATCAACAGCCTGCCACCGGGTTATCGCGGCGTCGACTGGACCTATACCCAGGGCAATCTCTTTCAGGCCATCCAGATGGAGAAGCATCTGATCGGACTGCTGCTGATGGTGATCGTGGCCGTGGCGGCGTTCAACATCGTCTCGACCCTGGTCATGGTCGTGACCGACAAGCATGCCGACATCGCCATCCTGCGGACCCTGGGCGCCACGCCGCGGACCATCATGGGCATCTTCATCGTCCAGGGGCTGACCATCGGCATCATCGGCATCCTGCTGGGCCTGGGCATCGGCATCGCCCTGGCGCTGTCGATTTCGGACATCTTCGAGTGGATCGAGGCCGTCTTCAATGTGCAGTTCCTCAATCCCAACGTCTATTTCATCAGCTATCTGCCCTCGCGGCTGCAGTGGAGTGATATCGGCGTGATTGTCGGTGTGGCCTTCGCCCTGAGTTTCCTTTCCACGCTCTATCCGGCCTGGCGGGCCGCGCGCGTTCAGCCGGCGGAGGTGCTGCGCTATGAGTGATGTCATGCTGGAGTGTCGTCAGCTGGTGCGCGTCTATCGCGAGGGGCCCCAGGAAGTGACCGTGCTCGATCAGCTCGAGATGACGGTGCATGCCGGTGAGCGGGTGGCCGTTGTCGGCAGTTCGGGGTCCGGCAAGACGACCCTGCTCAATCTGCTGGGCGGGCTGGATCAGCCCTCCGGTGGCGAGATCCGGATTGCCGGGCAGACCCTGCAGGGGCTGTCGGAAAGCGCCATCGGCCGCTTTCGCAACCGCCATATCGGGTTCGTCTACCAGTTTCACCATCTGCTGGCGGAGTTTACCGCCATCGAGAACGTCTCGATGCCGCTGATCATACGCGGGCATCGCCGCCATGAGGCGGCGGAAAAGGCGACGGCGCTGCTGGAGCGCGTCGGCGTGGGGGCCAGGGGCCACCACAAGCCGGGTGAGCTTTCCGGTGGAGAGCGGCAGCGGGTGGCCATCGCCCGGGCGCTGGTGACCGATCCCAGTCTGGTGCTGATGGATGAACCGACCGGTAATCTCGATCAGACCACGGCCGGCAATATTCTGGAGCTGATGGATGACGTGGCGGCGCGCTCGCGCAGTGCCTTTGTGGTAGTGACCCATGATCGCCGGATTGCCGCACATCAGGATCGAATCCTGACGCTCGATCACGGGCGCCTGACTCAGGAGGCGTGACCGGCCACGCCATGCGCCGCTCCGCATCCGCCGGAGCGGCGCAGCCCTTCAGTTCTGGACGGACATCACGGCGCCGCCATCGACGCGCAGGTTGGCACCGTTGATGAACGAGCCCCGTTCGGACACCAGCAGGGCGATCAGACCGGCCACCTCATGGGCCTGACCGCGGCGTTCGAGGGCAATGCCGGGCCGTTCCTCGTCCAGAAACGACTCCACGGCCTGCTGGAACGAGACCCCCAGGTTGTCACTGCGCTGATGCATCATGCCATCGGTCATGGGGGATTCGATGAAGGCCGGGGCGACCGTATTGCAGAGGATGCCGTGTTTCGCCTCGCCGTAGGAAAGGTTCTTGACGAATGCGGAAAGGCCCGCCTTCGAGACGTTGTAGACGACCTCGTCCCAGTAGGGCTGCACGGCATTTTCCGAACTGACGCAGACGAACCGACCCCAGCCCCGTTCGCGCATGGCAGGGAAGGTGGCGCGGGCAATGCGGACCGATGACATCAGGTTGGCCTGCCAGGTCGCTTCGAAGTCGCTGTCACTCATCTCCAGCGGCTCGCCCTTGGCGCCGGTGATACCGGCCGTGTGTACCACGATATCGATGGTACCGAAGCGTTCCAGGGCGCAGCGGGCCAGTTCATCGGCGTCTGCCTGACGGGTGAGATCACCGACGTGAGTACAGCAGTCGGCGCCGAGCTCTTCGGCCCGCTGTTTCACGGCGGAATCATCAGTGTCGCTGAGTACGACCCGCACCCCTTCCTCGGCCAGTACACGCGCCGTTTCAAAGCCCAGCCCGCCGGCTGCGCCGGTTATGATCGCGACGCGGTTGCTGATTCCCAGATCCATGATGGGTCGTCCTCCTGACTGTTGAACCTTGCGACGCCGCCCGGGGCGGACGCCGAATCCCCCCTTAACCTGGTTGGTAGCGGTACGCCGGTCAAAGCGGGAGTTCAGTGGCGGGAGGAGCGGTGGCGGCGACGGCGCCAGAGGCGGGTGATCTGCCAGCGCCAGATCAGCCGGGTCAAGATATTGGCCAGCGCGCCGATAACCATGGCGCAGATCAGCGAGCCCAGAATCAGGGAGGGCATGGCATCCGTCAGCTGGGTGGCAAACCACTGCACGCTGAGCTGATCGGGCAGCTGCATGATCGGCCGCTGCAGCACCCAGGCGCCTACCCGATAGGTGGTATAGAACACCACCGGCATGGTCAGCGGATTGGTCAGCCAGACCAGCGCGATCGACAGCGGCAGATTGGCCCGCATGATCCAGGCGCCGAGGGCAGCCACCAGCATCTGGCAGGGAATCGGCAGCAGGGCACAGAAAAGTCCCACCGAGACGGCATTGGCAATGGTATGTCGGGACACCTGCCACAGGGCGCGCTTGTCGATCAACGGATGCACGAAGCGCAGCGACCTGTAACGACGCAGGCGTTCCGGATCGGGCAGGTAGCGTTGAAGCAGTTGGCGACGCATGAAGTCCGACACTGACAGGAGGAAACGGCATTATCCATGTGACCACCATGACATGGGAACCTTCGAATTGGGTTTTTGCAGTCTGAATCCGCCTGAGGGAAGCCCGTCGACCCTTCGCCGATCCGGTGAGATGGCACCATGAAATGGCACCTGCCGCTGCTGGCGATGAGTGCCGTGGCCGGCGGCTGGCTGGCGCTCAAGGGGTATCCGGCCGTGGCGCCGCTCTGGATGCTGTTGCTGATGCTGGCGCTGGCCCTGCGCCGGTGGCTGCTCGTGGGGTGTCTACTGGTGGCACTGCTGGCCGGGGGGCATGCCATCATGGCGAAGCCCCGCCTGCTGGCGGACGGTCTGGCCGGTCAGGAGGTGCGCCTGACCGGCAGGATTGTCGAGCTCGAGACGCTGCAGGGCCGGGACCGGCTGGCACTGGTGGTGACGAGCTGTCATCCCCTGCACCACGGGCTGCCGAAGTGTGAGGGGTTGGGTCGGGTACGGCTGAACTGGTATCGGCCCGAGCCGCTCGCCATTGGTCAGCACTGGCAGTTGACTGCCCGGCTGAAACCCCCGCACGGTTATGCCAATCCCGATAGCTTCGATTATCGCTACTGGCTGATCCGACAGGGATTTGGTGCCACAGGCTATGTCCGGGATGCTCCCCGGGCAGTATTGCAGCAGGCGGCGCATCGGCCGGTGGGGGCCTGGCTGGATCAACAGCTGAAGGCGCATGCTCCTTCGGGGGCTGCCCGGGCGTGGCTGGCAGCGCTGACCCTGGGGCGCAGCGAAGCCCTGTCAGGGGCGCAGTGGCAGGCGCTGGCGGATACCGGGACCTCGCATCTGATGGTCGTTTCCGGACTGCATGTGTCGCTGGTGGCGGTCTGGGCGCTGTTGCTGTGTCGTGGCCTGAGCCGTCTGCTGCAGCCGACGCGCTGGCGGATGCTGGACTGGCCCTGGCTGATGGCGGCGCTGACAACCTTCGGTTATGCCGCACTGGCCGGTTTTGGCGCCCCGGTACTGCGGGCGGCCATCATGACAATCATCGGGCTGTGGGTGGCCAGTGGTCGTCATGCGCCGGGCGTATGGCAGGGGTGGTGGCTGGCGCTGGTGGTGGTGGTGCTCTGTCAGCCGCTGGAGATCATGTCGCCCGGTCTGTGGCTGTCGTTCGGTGCCGTGGCCACCCTGATCATGGCCTGGTGCCGTCGGCCACGCGGGCGTGGGGGCATGGTGCTGCTGCGCACACAGTGCCTGATGGCGCTGGTAACTGCGGTGGCCTCGCTCTGGGCATTCGATCGGCTGTCGCTGATCGCACTGCCGGTCAATCTGCTCGCCATCCCCTGGGTAACGATGATCATGGTGCCGCTGGGCCTGCTCGGCTGGCTGCTGACCCCCTTGCCAATGCTGACCGATTGGCTCTGGCAGCTGTTCGGTCTGTGCGCCGACGGCTTTGCGCAGGCCATTACGGCGCTGGCGAGCCATTTTCCAGCCTGGCAGCCGGCGCACTGGCTGAAGCTGCCGCTGATGATGGTGTTGGGCCTGCTGGCTCTCTGCTGGCTGCTGCCCGGACTTGATCTGCGCTGGCGCATTCCGGCCTCGCTGAGCCTGCTGCTGGTACTGCCCGGGCTGGCGCCACTGGCGTCGGACAGCCGGCACTGGTCGGTGGTGGTACACGATATCGGTCAGGGGGAGCTGGTCGAGATTCGGACCGCGCATTCGCGCTGGCTGTATGACACCGGGCCCCGTTTTCCGAGCGGCTTTGCGCCGATCATGACCCTCTGGCAGACCCCCGGGCACTTCGACGGTGTGATCGTCAGTCATGGCGATCTCGATCACGCCGGCGGCGTTCGGGTGCTGGCCGAACGGCATGATGTCGGCCACTGGTGGGCGCCGACCCGGCACACCATGGCGGTTTCCGGTATCACCCCCTGCCGTGCCGGAGCGGCGTGGCGGGTCGATGGCATCACCTTTCGGTTTCTCTGGCCGATGGCGGATGTCACCCTGCCGGCCGAGGACAATGAACGCTCCTGTATACTGGCCATTACCGATGGTCGGCACCGGGTGCTGCTGACCGGGGATGCCGATACCGCTGTCGAACGACAGCTTCTGGCACATCTGGCGGCGGGGCCGATCACGCTGCTGGTGGCGGGCCATCACGGCAGCAGCAGTAGTTCGGGCAGCGCCCTGATCAATCATCTGAAGCCACGCCATGTCATTTTCAGTGCCGGTTATCTCAATCGCTACCACCACCCCGCTGATGCCGTGGTCCGGCGCTTTCATCATGCCCGCAGCTGTCTGTGGAGCACGGCCGTGGATGGGGCTGTCACGCTCGATCTCGTTCGCGGAGGCGGCGGCAGCATTCGGGGGGTACGCCATCATGCCAGTGATCGGATGGCTGTCGGCGGTGTCGAAGGTGGCTGTGCTGGGGTAGAATCAGCGCCGCTGTCCGGTGCCTTGCATGTCGGCCAGCGGCGAACATCCGAGACGTCGTAACAGCTCGCCGCCAATGGCGCAGCGACGAATACCGCGGGGAGCGTACGTGAAAGACAATACCAGCTGGGCGCTCTACAAGCGCCTGCTCAAGTATGTGCGTCCGTTCTGGAAGGCATTCGTGGTAGCCCTGATCGGCAACGCCATTTATGCCGGTTCCAGTACGCTGATGGCGCGTATCATGGAATATCTGACCAATGGCATCCAGAATCCCGATGCCGATTTCCGGATGGTGATGCCCCTGCTGCTGATCGGGATCTTCATTGCCCGCGGAATTGGTACCTTTCTGGGGTCCTATGGCATGGAGTACGTGGCGCGCAATGTGGTGCATCGGCTCAGGGTCGAGGTGTTCGACCGCCTGCTGCACCTGCCGGGGAGATTCTTCGATCAGCACTCCAGCGGTCATCTGATCTCGCGTGTGACCTATCATGTCGAGCAGGTTACCGGCGCTGCTACCAAGGCCCTCAATGTGATCCTGCAGGAGGGCATGCTGGTGGTCGGCCTGACGATCTACCTGTTCTGGACCAACTGGAAGCTGATGCTGGTCTTCATGGCCGTTACGCCCCTGATCGGGGGCGTGGTCAGTTACGCCAGTCGCCGGTTTCGGCGTCTGTCGAGACGCATTCAGCGCTCGGTGGGCGATGTGACGCATGTGGCTTCCGAGGCCATCTCGGGCTATCGGGTGGTGCGCATGCACGGTGCCCAGGCGTACGAGTATCAGCGCTTTCACCGGGCGAGTGACTACAACCGCAGGCAGAGTCTCAAGGAAGCACTGACCAAGGCGATCAGTGCGCCGGTCATCCAGACCCTGGTGGCCGTTTCGCTGGCAGTGCTGGTATGGCTGGCGCTGGCACCGGATCTGCTGGGCGACATGAATGCCGGTGAGTTCGTCGGCTTTCTGACCGCCGCCTCGATGATGATCAAGCCGATCAAGTCGCTGACCGACATCAACGGCCTGATCCAGAAGGGGCTGGCGGCTTCACAGGAGCTGTTCGGCCTGCTCGATCGCGAACCCGAGCCTGATCATGGCGATACCGATCCCGGCCGAGTGGAAGGGCGGGTACGCATGAGCGGCGTCGGCTTTCGTTACGGGGCCGAGCTGCCGGAAGTGTTGCAGGACATCAACCTCGAGGTCGAGCCCGGCGAGATGGTGGCGCTGGTCGGGCGCTCGGGCAGCGGCAAGACGACGCTGGTCAATTTGCTGCCGCGTTTCTATGACATCACGCAGGGGGCCATCACGCTGGATGAGATCCCGCTGGAGTCCTTCGATCTCAAGGCGCTGCGTCGTCAGATTGCGCTGGTCAACCAGCAGGTGACGCTGTTCAATGCCACCGTGGCCGAGAATATCGCCTATGGTATCGACAGTCCCGATCCGGAAGCGGTTCGGGCCGCTGCCGAGGCAGCCTATGCCGAGGAGTTCATCGAGCGACTGCCGCACGGCTATGACACCGTGGTCGGAGATAACGGGGTCATGCTTTCGGGCGGGCAGCGTCAGCGTATCGCCATCGCGCGCGCCATCTTCCGTGATGCGCCGCTGCTGATTCTGGATGAGGCGACCTCGGCGCTGGATACGGAGTCCGAGCGTTATATCCAGCAGGCACTCGAGCGGGTCTGTCAGGGGCGCACGACCTTTGTCATCGCACATCGGCTGTCCACCATCGAGCGGGCCGACCGCATTCTGGTCATGGATCAGGGGCGAATCATCGAGCAGGGGTCCCATCAGCAGCTGCTGGATCAGGACGGGGCCTATGCCGCGCTCTACCGGGTGCAGTTCCAGGAAGAACCTTCACGTACCGATGAGCTGACCTGAGGTCGGTACGTCAGCAAATACACCGGAGAGTGCATGCGTCGACTTGAACAGGCCTGGTACAGTGATGCCCGCTGGGTAAAGCTGCTGACCCCGCTGGAGCGGCTCTATCGTACGGTGGTGCGCCGGCGGCGTCAGGCCTTCCAGAACGGCGATCGCGAGGTATGGCATGCCTCGGTACCGGTGATCGTGGTGGGCAACATCACCCTCGGCGGCACCGGCAAGTCGCCGCTGGTGGCCTGGCTGGGGCGCTGGCTGCGCGATCAGGGGTGGCACCCGGGGATCATTGCGCGCGGCTACGGCGGACACGCGTCACGCTATCCGCTGTACGTCGATGAAACCACCGACACGGCCTATGCCGGTGACGAGCCGGTGATGCTGGCGCAGCAGACCCAGCTGCCGGTAGCGGTGGACCCCGATCGCCCCCGGGCAGCACGCAAGCTGATTGCAGCGGGCTGCGATATCCTGCTCTCCGATGACGGCCTGCAGCACTTCCCGCTGGGGCGCGACATCGAGCTGGTGGTGGTGGACGGCCAGAAGGGGTTCGGCAATCATCGCTGCCTGCCGGTCGGGCCGCTGCGCGAGCCGCTTGATCGGCTGGCCGATGTGGATGCCGTGATTACCAATGGTGATCTGGGCGTGCGCGTGCCGGCCAGTCAGTACTCCATGACGCTGGTACCGCATGCCTGGCGCCATCTCAATGACAATGTCTGCTACAGCATTGCCGATCGTCCCTTCTCGGGGCGGGTGCATGCCCTGGCCGGGATCGGCAACCCGGCACGCTTTTTCGGTACGCTGGAGCGGCTCGGGGTGGATTTTCAGCGTCATCCCTTTCCCGATCACTACCGCTTCACGGCCCAGGATCTGCGTTTTGCCGACAACCGGCCGGTGGTCATGACCGCCAAGGATGCGGTCAAATGCCGCCGCTTTGCCAATGAGCGCTGCTGGGCACTGGATATCGAGGCCCGTCCCGAGGCGGAGCTGATCGAGTGGCTGCGTCAGCGCCTCGAGACGCTGTAACATGACAGAAGCGCGCAAGGCCGCGTACCGTTCAATCATTGCGGGATCCGCGTGATCCCGGCGGAGAGTGCCATGGACAAGGAATTGCTCGCCCTGCTGGTCTGCCCACGCAGCCAGGGCAAACTGATCTACGATCGTCAGGCCGGTGAACTGGTCTGTCGCGAAAGCGGGCTGGCCTATCCGATCCGCGATGGCATTCCGGTCATGCTCGAAGAGCAGGCCCGTGTCCTCGGCGTCGAGGAAAAGCTGGGCAAGGCGCCGGCCGGGGATGAGTGAATCACTGGCCGTCATTCCGGCTCGCTACGCTTCCAGTCGGCTACCCGGCAAGCCGCTGATCGAGCTGGCCGGACGACCCATGATCGAACATGTCTGGCGGCGGGCGCACGAGGCCGGGCTCGACCGGGTGCTGGTGGCCACCGATGATGAGCGGATTGCCGAGGCGGTGCGCGCCTTCGGCGGTGAAGTCAGCATGACCCGGGGCGATCATGTCAACGGCACTGCCAGGCTGGCCGAGGTGGCCGGGCAGCTGGGGCTGGCCGACGATACCTGTGTGGTCAATGTGCAGGGTGACGAACCGCTGCTGCCTCCCACCATGATCGAACGGGTTCGCTCGCGCCTGCTCGAGGATGAAGGGGCTGCGATGGCGACCCTGGCCGAACCGCTCGAGGATCATGACGCCCTGATGCGGCCGGGCGTCGTCAAGGTGGTCTGCGACGCGCGCGGGCGGGCGCTCTATTTCTCGAGGGCGCCCATTCCCTGGGATCGCGATCGCTTCGACGGGGGGGCGGCGGTGAGTCTGGCGGCCGGGCCCTGGCGGCGCCATGTCGGGCTCTATGCCTACCGTGCCGGTTTCCTCGGACGCTACGCCGCCCTGTCCGAAGCGCCCATGGAACGCCTTGAGCAGCTCGAGCAGTTGCGGGCGCTCTATCATGGCTACGCCATCAGCGTCGCCGATAGCAGCGAACACTGGGCGCCGGGCGTTGATACACCCGAGGATGTGGTGCGTATCCGTGCCATCATGGAGGCCGCTCGATGATCCAGGTGCTCTTTGTCTGTCTGGGCAATATCTGCCGCTCGCCGACCGCGGAAGGCGTGCTGCGTGCGCGTCTTGCTCGAGAGGGGCTGGCGGGTCGCGTTACGGTGGATTCCTGTGGGGTAGGGGATTATCACATCGGTGAGAGCCCCGATGCGCGAGCCATTCGCGAAGCCCGTAGCCGTGATATCGATATCGACACGCTGGTCGCGCGACAGCTGCAGGCAAGAGACTTCGAGAAGTTCGATTACCTGCTGGCAATGGACGAATCCAATCTGGCCGTCCTCGAGGAGCGTCGGCCCGCCGGCAGCCGGGGGCATGTTGCCTTGCTGATGGACTTTGCCGACAGCGATCAGCGGGAAATTCCGGATCCCTATTTCGACAGCGAAGAGGGCTTCAGTCGGGTCTATGAGCTGATCGACCAGGCCTGTACCGGCCTGATTGCACAGTTGCGTCGCCGGCACGGGCTGTAATGCTGCGCATTCATCACCGGGCATCGCTGGCACGGGCCAACAGCCTGCGGCTGCCGAGCGGTACCGATTGCCTGTTCGAGGCCTGCACCCTGGAGGATCATCGCCAGGCGCTGGCCCTGATTCGACGCCGTGGCTGGCCCCTGACCGTGCTGGGTGGCGGCAGCAATGTCGTGCTCGGGCAGTGGCTGGAGGGCGCCGTGCTGCGCTCCAGTGCCCGGCACTACTGGCTGGAGCCCGGGGCATCGGGCAGTGATGAGGCCCTGCTGCATGTTGAGGCCGGCGTAGACTGGCCGGCGCTGGTACGCGAGATCACGGCTGATGGCTGGTGGGGACTGGAGAATCTGGCGCTGATCCCGGGCAGTGCCGGTGCCGCGCCGATCCAGAATATCGGGGCCTATGGTGTGGAACTGGCCGATCTTGTCGAGCGGGTGCACTGTCTTGAAATCGACAGTGGCCGCTACCGGATCCTGAGCCGGGCCGAATGTGCCTTCGGGTATCGTGACAGCGTCTTCAAGGGGGAACTGGCGGGCAGAATGCTGATCGTCCGGCTGGAGCTGAGGCTTTCCCGTCATGCCGCCCCCCGGCTGGGTTACGGCCAGCTGCGCGGCAGGGTGGAAGCGCTGTGCGGTGTGCAGCAGCCGACACCCGCCCGGGTCGCTGAAGCCGTGAGTGCGCTGCGGCGCGAACGCCTGCCCGATCCGGAACAACTGGGCAATGCCGGCAGCTTCTTCAAGAATCCGGTCATCAGCCGCGCTCACTTTGAAAGACTGCAGGCGTGCCATCCCGAGATGCCGCACTATCCTGCCGGCGAAGGCAGGGTCAAGCTGGCGGCCGGCTGGCTGATCGAACAGTGCGGCTTTCGTGGCCATCGCAGCGGCCATGTCGGGGTGCACGACCGCCAGGCGCTGGTGCTGGTACATCATGGCGGTGGCAGCGCCCTTGAGCTGATGACGCTGGCTGAGCGCATTCGCGATGCCGTTCGCCAGACGTTCGAAGTCAATCTCGACCCCGAACCCCGGCTGTATGGCGTGACAGGGTAGTGGTCATGGCACGCTCGGCAGCGGGGTGCTCCTGACAAACAGGGCCCGACCGGTCTATCGGTCGGGCCCTGTTGTCTGTTGTCGCCCGGCAGGCAAGGGCGGCGCCCTTTACCTGCCGCCCCGATCAGTTCGAGGAGTCGCTGGAGGACTGCTCGCGCCTGCGCTTCTCGCGCGGGTCATTGTGGGCCCGGCCGCGGCGCTGTGCAGGCTGTGCTGCCGCTTCGTCTTCGGCCGCTGTCGGCTTCCGCGAACCGGAACCGGCTGTCGCATCGCTGTCGGCCGGATCGGCTGTGTCACGCGTGGCGGCCGCCTGTGAGTCGTCGGCGCTCTTGTGACCGCCGTCGGTTGAGTGCGGATGAGCACGCGGCTTGGCTTGCTCGGCCGACTCGGTGACCGTGTGGTCGGTAGCCGCATTGGAAGCCGGCTTGCCTTCGGGCTCGGAGGCGCTGGCGTGGGCCTTGCCATTATGGTCCCGGGACGGGGTGGAGGCCGGTGTACTGTCATCGGTGGTCCGATCATCGGAAGAGCCGGTGGCCTTGCCCTGTGTGTCCCTGCGTCGTGATGACGACGTGCTGCGCTGCTGGCTGCCGGTCTCGGCCGAGGTGCTCTGTTGCCGGGGCGCCGTGTCGGAGGTCGCCGAGGCAGATCCTCTGGCACTCCCGGTCGTTTCAGCCGTTGCCGGCGTTCCGGTGGCGCTCGACGTGACGGTACCCTCACTCTCGTCGGTTTCGGCCTGCAGGCGTTCCTGTTCGGCCACGGCAGCCGGTTTCAGCGCATACTGCCGTGAGCGCTGACGCGGGTTGTTGCGAGTGCGGTCATTGGTCGGAGTACTCTCGGGGGTTGCGGCATCCTGCTTCCCGGTACCCTTGTCACTGCCTTTCCCGTCACCGGATGACCCGGACGAGGGCTGCTCTTCGCCGCTGCCGCTCCCTGCGACCTGATCGCGCTGCGGATGACCGGAGTGATTGTCCCGTTTGCCGCGCTTGTTACCGTTACCGCTGCGATTGTCGGATCGACCCTTGCCCTTGCCGTTCTCGTCGTGGCGACGCTCGCCGGATTTCTGCCGATTGTCGTCCTGCTGTCGGCTGTCCTGATCCTTCTGGCGGTTGTCGTCCTTTTGCCGGCTGTCCTGATCCTTCTGGCGTTCGTCCTTCTGGCGGCCGTTATGTTCCTTCTGACGATTGTCACGCTTGCCACGATTGTCCTGGCGCTGCTCACCCTGACCGTTGCTACTGCGCTGCTGACGCTCACCGCTGCGCCGCGAGCGGTTGTCACCGCGTTCGCTGGAGCGGTTCTGGTCCTGCTCTCGCTCGCTGCGTTGAGACTGGCTGCCGGTTTCGCGGGTCTCATGCTGATGGCGAGCGCCGCCCTGCGCATGCTGACCACTGCCATTGCCATCGCCCGAGCGTTTGTCGCTTCCCTGTCGGGCCTCGCCACGACGGGTGCTCTGCTCCTCGTTGCCCAGCAGTCGACCAACGCCCCGCAACAGCCGGCCGATGAAGCCGCCTTCACCGGGATCGGGCGTTTCGGCCGCCTGCGTCTGGCGGCTGCTGTCGGGGGCAGGTGCGGTGTAGGCGACCGAGCTGACGGCGGCTTCGGCGCGAGGGGTGGGCTTGCTGAAGGTGGACTCATCGGCTTCGTGGGTATCGAACTCCACCGAGAGTTCATAGCTCGATTTGCCGGCATCCTCGGGGTCGACCTGGTCATCGCGCAGCCGATGGACCTCGTAGTGCGGAGTTTCCAGGTCGGGCTGCGGCAGCAGCATCACGCGTACGCCCTGACGACGCTCGATATCGCTGAGCACGCTGCGCTTTTCGTTGAGCAGATAGGTGGCCACGGGCACCGGCAGGATGGCGCGAATCTGGGCGCTGCGGTCCTTCATCGCCTCTTCCTCGATCAGCCGCATCACCGACAGCGACAGCGAGCGCACGTCGCGGATGGTGCCCTGACCGTTGCAGCGCGGGCAGACCACGCCACTGGTTTCTCCCAGCGAGGGGCGCAGCCGCTGGCGGGACATTTCCATCAGGCCGAAGCGCGAAATGCGGCCGATCTGGACCCGGGCGCGGTCGATCTTCAGGGCATCGCGTACCCGGTTTTCCACTTCCCGCTGATTGCGCGAGGGGCCCATGTCGATGAAGTCGATGACCACCAGGCCACCGATGTCGCGCAGGCGCAGCTGGCGTGCAATCTCGTCGGCGGCTTCCAGGTTGGTCTGCAGCGCGGTCTCCTCGATATCGCCGCCCTTGGTGGCGCGTGAGGAGTTGATGTCGATCGAGACCAGTGCCTCGGTATGATCGATCACCACGGAGCCGCCGGAGGGCAGCTTGACCTCACGCTCGTAGGCGGTTTCGATCTGGGACTCGATCTGGAAGCGCGAGAACAGCGGGACATCATCCCGGTAGGGCTTGATCTTCTGCTGATAGGTGGGCATCACCTGCTGGACGAAGCCCAGTGCCTCGTTATAGACGGTGGGGTCGTCGATCAGGACCTCGCCGATATCCTGGCGCAGGTAATCCCGCATGGCGCGGATGATGACATTGGACTCGCGATAGATCAGGAAGGGCGCCGAGCGCTTGCCGGATTCCTCGGTGATCGTCTCCCAGATCTGTACCAGGTAGTTCAGATCCCACTGCAGCTCTTCGCTGGAACGGCCGATACCGGCGGTGCGCACGATGACGCCCATGCCTTCCGGCATTTCCAGCCCACTCATGGCTTCCTTGAGTTCGGCCCGTTCCTCGCCCTCGATCCGCCGTGAAATCCCGCCGGCACGCGGATTGTTGGGCATCAGTACCAGAAAGCGACCGGCCAGACTGATGAAGGTGGTCAGTGCCGCACCCTTGTTGCCGCGTTCTTCCTTGTCGACCTGGACAATGACTTCCTGACCATCGCGAATGACTTCGCGGATGTTGGGGCGTCCCCCCTGGCTGGAGTCACGGACGAAGTATTCGCGGGAAATTTCCTTGAGGGGCAGAAAGCCGTGTCGTTCGGCACCGAAGTCGACGAAGGCGGCTTCCAGGCTGGGCTCTACCCGGGTAATGCGCCCGCGATAGATATTGGCCTTTTTCTGTTCCCTGGCACCGGATTCGATGTCCAGGTCATACAGGCGTTGTCCGTCGACCAGAGCGACCCTGAGCTCTTCGGGCTGGGTCGCATTGATGAGCATGCGTTTCATGTTCTCTCGCTGACTGTGCGCACCGAAAGGTGGCCGTCGTGTCCGGGCTCCGGCGCGCACGGTTGCAGCGTCGACGGAGTGAAACGGTGACACGAGCGTCGGCGACGGGCGAACCGCTACTGCTTCGTGTTGTGCTCAGCGCATGTCGGGAATGCGTCTGCATGGCAACCCCTGTCATGAGTTGCGGGGATCCATACTGTCTTGATCATGTTGAGTACAAGGCGGCGGCAGGACATGTCGCGGCAGCAATCGACGCTCACCGGTCCTGTAGCCAGCCACCAGACACCTGGCATTTATCGATTCGGCGCCGCCGGCTTCCGGTACGGTATTGGCTTATCCCGTCCCGCGTTCGGGCATCCGGGCGCTGAAAAACTGTAATTCGTCGTTCGAATTCGTAATGAACGCAAGGGCCTGCGTGTCGATCGGGCAGGCGTTGCAGGGTGATCCATGCTCCCTTCGAACGCTACCGGAATATAACAATAAAGCATTGAGCCGGCAATTGAGGGCGTGGGCGTTCATATCGGATAGAATGCAGCGTTATTTACAAGTGCAAGCCAGCGAGACGGTGGGAAGCGCAAATGGCCGAAGGTCGTGAAGTACAGTGGCTCGATATTGGTGAGCACCAGGCCGGACAGCGTCTGGACAATTTTCTGCTGGCCCGGCTCAAGGGGGCGCCGCGCTCGCTGATCTACCGGATCGTGCGGCGTGGGGAGGTGCGGGTCAATGGCGGTCGGGCCCGCGCCGATCAGCGACTCGTCAGCGGTGACCGGGTGCGGGTACCGCCCCTGCGTCTGTCGCCGGCGGAGGCCGTTCAGGAGGTCAGTGACAACCTCAAGAACCTGCTGGCCGGCAGCGTGCTCTCCGAATCCCGGGACTGGCTGGTAATCAACAAGCCTTCGGGGCTGGCCGTGCACGGCGGCAGCGGTGTCAAGATCGGTCTGATCGAGGCGCTGCGTCAGGTGCGCGAGGATCTCGATTTTCTCGAACTGGTCCACCGACTGGATCGCGATACTTCCGGCGTGCTGCTGCTGGCCAAGTCGCGCGAGGCGCTCTTGTCACTGAACGAGGCGATGAAAGGCAAGCGCATGGATAAGCGTTATCTCGCCCTGGTACAGGGCAAGTGGCCGCCGCGCCGGGATTTCGTCAGTGCGCCACTGGAGCGTTTCGAGGCCGGTAACGGCGAGCGGCGGGTCAGGGTCGCCAGCGATGGCAAGCGCTCCCGCACCCGCTTTGCCCTGCAGGAGCAGTTCGCCGAGACCGCCCTGATGGAGGCCGAGCCGATCACCGGTCGCACCCATCAGATTCGGGTGCATGCGGCCCACCTGGGGCACGCGCTGCTGGGCGATGCCAAGTATGGCAGCCGTCGGGGGGAGCATCTGGCACGGTCGCTCGGGCTGCAGCGGCTTTTCCTGCACGCCCAGGCGCTGACCTTTCCCGATCCGCGCAGTGGGCGGGCAGTGACGCTCAAGGCCCCGCTGGATGAAGAGCTGAGCACCGTGCTTGAACACCTGCGACGACAATAACCTGGATACCCGAGAGATGCGTTACCGACTGATCATTTTCGACTGGGATGGCACCCTGATGGACTCGGCGCCACGCATCGTTGAGTGCATGCAGCGGGCGGCCCGCGATGTCGGCTGGGCGCCGCTTTCCGCAGAGGCAGTGCGTGACATCATCGGACTGGGACTGCCGGAGGCCATCGCCCGGCTCTGTCCGGGCATGACCACCGAGCAGGCCGAGCGGCTGCGCCAGTGTTACTCCGAACACTTCGTGGCGGCCGAAACCCGGGAGGCGCCGATGCCATTCTTCGACGGGGTCGAAGCGGGTATCGCCCGACTGCGACAAAATCGCGATCAGCGTCTGGCGGTCGCAACCGGCAAGAGTCGCCGCGGGCTGGATCGCATCCTGGCGAGCTCCGGCAGCGGCCACTGGTTCGATGCGACACGTACGGCGGATCTGACCCGTTCCAAGCCCGACCCGCTGATGCTCACGGAGCTGCTTGCGCAGCTGCAGGTGCCGGTGGAGGAGGCCATCATGATCGGTGACAGCGAATATGATCTCGGCATGGCGCGGCAGCTGGGTATGGACCAGCTCGGAGTCGGCTGGGGCGTTCACGACCGGGCCCGGCTGCAGGCGCATGAGCCGCTGTGGCTGGCCGATGAACCGGCGGCGATGTTCGATTGGCTGGTCGCAGCCGGTGAAATGACAGGAGTGAGTCATGAGTGACAGGTTGCAATGGGATGAGTCGGCTCCGGCATCGTCTTCCGAGACCGCGGGTGAAGGCAGCGAAGCGCTTCGGGAGCGTCAGCGCCTGGCCCAGATCGAGATGATGGATCGCTGGCTGGGAGAAACCCTGAAGGAGCAGCGCCGCAGCCGCCGCTGGAAGATCTTTTTCCGGCTGATCTGGCTGATGCTGTTGCTGGCGATCATCGGAGGGGGCGTACGGGGTGTGCTCGAAACGGAAAGCGCCGGTGGCCGTGCCGGACAGGCTGCCGTGGTAGAGCTCAAGGGGGTGATCGACAGTGACTCCCGGGCCAGTGCGGATCGCATGATCGAAGGCATTCGCAAGGCGTGGCAGAGCCCGGCCGGTGCGGTCATCGTGCGCATCAACAGTCCGGGCGGTTCCCCGGTACAGTCCCAGCGCATCTACAGTGAAATCAGGCGTCTCCAGCAGCAGGGTGACAAGCCGATCGTGGCGGTGATCGAGGATATCGGTGCCAGTGGGGCCTATTATGCGGCTTCGGCTGCCGATGAGATCTATGCGGCGCCCGCCAGCCTGGTCGGCTCGATCGGTGTGATCTACTCCGGTTTCGGACTGCAGGATGCGATCGAGCGGCTGGGTGTGGAGCGGCGGATATTCACCGCCGGCAACAACAAGGACTTTCTCGATCCGTTCCAGCCGATCAGTGAACATCAGCGGCAGTTCTGGCAGTCGGTGCTGGACCGTACGCACCAGCAGTTCATCGAGGCCGTCAGGGCCGGGCGGGGCGACCGTCTGAAGACGGACACCCCGGAGCTCTTTTCCGGGCTGGTCTGGACCGGTGAGCGCGCCCGGGAGCTCGGTCTGATCGACGGTCTGGCCAGTGTCGACGATGTAGCCGAGCGCCTGACCGGCAGTCGATGCACCGTCGATTTTACCCCCAGCGTCGCTCCGTTCGAGCAGCTCTCGCGCCGGTTCGGGCAGGTGGCTGCTCACTGGCTGGGGCTGGGCGAGCTGGGCGGTTCGCCGGTACGTTATCAGACACCCTGAAATGGCCGTTTCAGCCGGCGCCGGTCAGCGGGTCGAGACCGGCGTCGCGCAGCATGTCGCACAGGGCAATCATCGGCAGGCCGATCAGGGCGTTGGGATCGCGACCGTCCAGTCGCTCGAACAGGGCAATGCCCAGCCCTTCCATGCGAAAGCCGCCGGCGCTGTCGAGCGGCTGATCGCGACGCACGTAGTGGTTGATCTCCTGTTCGCTCAGAGAGCGAAAGACCACATCGAAGGGCTCGACGTGAGTGCGGCAGCGGCCGGTACGGCTATCCAGCAGCGCAAGCCCCGTGAAGAACTGCACACGCCGGCCGGAGAAACGGGCCAGCCGCTCGCGGGCCCGGGCTTCGGTGTGCGGCTTGCCCAGCAGCTCGCCATCGAACCAGGCGACCTGATCGGAACCGATGATGAGATGCTCGGCAAAGCGGGTGCCGAGCGCCTCCGCCTTGCGCCGCGCCAGGCGCTCGGCAAGCCCTTGGGGCAGTTCGCCGGCATGGGGCGTTTCATCAATGTCGGGGCTGGCATGCTCGAAGGGCAGACCGAGATCGGTCAGCAGCTGATGGCGCCAGCGCGAGCCGGATGCCAGAACAAGAGAGGGCATGGAGGTTTCCTGATGAAGACGATATCGAAGCCACTGATGCCGTCATCGAGCGGGCGACAGTAGCGTTTTCGACCACGGTGTGGAAATCTGGTCATTGGTGCAGCACCGCGCGATCACGCTGCAGTTTTGACACTACTCCCGACAATCCCTATTATTGCGCGCCTATGTCAACCACGCGATTGCCGAAAAGTGTCGAGCCCTGGCGGCTGGCAGCCAATGCCGAGCGGCTTGAGGGCAGTGTGCCGCTTGAGGACATGCCTCGGCTTGTCGAGGCTGTCGGCAGCCAGGCAGGCAGCTGCCAGGTTACGCTTGCATTCGACATCGATCAGCAGGGCCAGCGCCATATCGAAGGGTGGCTGGCGCTGGATCTGGCGATGCCGTGTCAGCGCTGCCTGCAGCCGATGCCGGTGGCACTGGAGAATTCCTTTCTGCTGGGCATGATTACCAGCGATGCTCTGGCTTCAGCGCTGCCGTCCCGCTACGAGCCGGTGATCGTGGAAGACGATCAGCTGGAACTCCTGCCGGTGGTCGAGGATGAAGTGCTCCTCATGCTGCCGCAGGTGGTTTATCACGACGAGTCGGAATGTCCCGTCTCGCGTGATGCACTGCAAAGCGGTGAAGATTCCGAAGAAACGGTTGCTGATGACAATCCCTTCAGTGTGCTGCGCTCGCTGAAGAATCAGTGATCACCCATTTGATGCCCTGACTGGAGACACCTCATGGCTGTCCAACAGAATCGTAAGTCTCGTGCCAAGCGTAGCATGCGTCGCGCCCATGATGCCCTGCGCAAGCCGACCCTGGCGCAGGATCGGGAAACCGGTACGACCCACCGTCGCCATCATGTCGCTCCGGACGGCTACTATCGTGGCCGCCAGATCGTCGAAGTCGACGACTGATCGAGCCGCGACGCGGCACTCGTGCGTCTTGCCGTTGACGCCATGGGCGGGGACTTCGGTCCCCGCGCTACTGTCAGGGGGAGCATTGAAGCGCTTGCAGCCCTGCCTGAGCTTGAGGTGCTGCTCTACGGCGCCAGGGATCAGCTCGAGGCGCAGCTCGGCTCGCTCCCCCGTTCCTGCAGAAATGCCGATATCCCGGAGCGCGTGACGATCGTGGATGCGCCACTGCGCCTGCCGGATACTCTCTCGCCTTCCCGTGCACTTCGTCTTCCCTCGCTATCCTCCGGCAGCAGCCTGCATGCAGCCCTGCAGGCGGTAGTTGACGGGCGGGCGGACGGCTGTGTCAGTGCCGGTGCCACCGGGGTGCTGATGGCACTGGCCCGCCAGCAGCTCGGCATGATTGCCGGTCTGTCACGTCCTGCCATCAGTACGGCCATTCCGGCGCGCGGTCCGGGTCGCTGCTATCTGCTGGATCTGGGGGCGAACGTGGACACTCGACCAACGCATCTCTTGCAATTTGCCCGCATCGGTGCCGAAATGGCGCGCGCCGTCGACGGGGTCGCCTGCCCGCGTGTGGCGCTGCTCAACGTGGCAGTCGAGCCGGGGCGGGGCGAGAGAAGAATTCGTGAAGCGGATGAGCTGCTGCGTCGTCAGCACCATGCTGCCTTCGATTATCGTGGGTTCGTGGAAGGCGATGGCCTTTTCGGTGGCGCTATCGATGTGGCTGTCTGCGATGGCATGGTAGGTAACATCGCGCTCAAGAGCGGTGAGGCACTGATCGAACTGCTGGTAGAGCGTCTGAGCGCGTGTTTTCAGCACAGCTGGCGCTCAAGGCTGGCCAGCCTGCTGGCGCGGCCTGCGCTGTCCCGTTTTCGTCGGGAGTTCGATCCGGTTCGCTACAATGGCGCCAGTCTGCTGGGACTGCAGCGAACGGTGGTCAAGAGTCACGGCAGCGCCGATGCCCACGGGTTCGGCTGGGCCATACGGCGGGCGCACCATGAGATCGCCGGTCAGCTGAGTGCCGGACTGGCAGCGGCACTGGCTACCGGGGCCGCGGGCTGAGGTGGGCCCCGGGCGATCGTTTCCGCCTGTATCGTGATCGACGGTACAGACGAAAACGCACGCGGCGAAAGGCCTTGTGACGAGCTTCCGATCATGTGCGGATCGGGTCCGAGTCCTTCGACCAATGAACGCATAGGTGAACCGATGACCGATTCCCCGGCCCTGGTATTTCCCGGTCAGGGCTCACAGCAGGTAGGCATGTTGCGAGAGCTGGCCGAGCGTTACAGTGTGGTGGGTACCACCTTTGAAGAGGCTTCCGAAGCGCTGGGGTACGATCTCTGGCATGTGACCCAGGAAGGCCCGGCCGAGGTGCTCAATGCGACAAGCTGTACCCAGCCGGCGCTACTGGCGGCCAGCGTTGCGATATGGCGAATCTGGCAGGAGCTGGAAGGGCCGCGTCCGCAGGCGATGGCCGGCCACAGTCTGGGCGAATACAGTGCGCTGGTCTGTGCCGGAGCGATGAGCTTTGCCGAGGGCATCCGACTGGTTCGACTGCGCGGTGAGGCGATGCAGGCAGCCGTGCCGGAAGGGCAGGGCGCCATGGCCGCCATTCTGGGGCTGGAAGACAGTATCGTGGAGCAGGCCTGCCGGGACGCCGCCGAAGGTGGTGAGGTGGTGGCTGCAGTCAATTACAATGCCCCCGGGCAGGTGGTCATTGCCGGCCATCGTAGTGGCGTGGAGCGGGCCATTGAGCTGTGCCAGCAGGCCGGGGCCCGCCGGGCCATGCCGCTGCCGGTATCGGTGCCTTCCCACTGCGCCCTGATGGAGCCGGCGGCAGAGCGTCTGCAGGAAGCGCTGAGTCGCATCGAGCTGCGCGTGCCTCGCTACGAGGTGGTACAGAATGTCGATGGCCGGGCGCATGCCGAGACGAGTGAGA
This sequence comes from Kushneria sinocarnis, assembly GCF_003633775.1. Classification (GTDB taxonomy): domain Bacteria; phylum Pseudomonadota; class Gammaproteobacteria; order Pseudomonadales; family Halomonadaceae; genus Kushneria; species Kushneria sinocarnis. The sequence goes on along the minus strand of NZ_RBIN01000003.1, from coordinate 350,004 downwards.
TTACCGAACGGCTGGTCGCCCAGCTGCATCAGCCGGTGCGCTGGACCTCCTGCATGCAGACCCTGGCGGATCGCGGTGCCCGGATTTTCATCGAGTGCGGTCCCGGCAAGGTGCTGACCGGGCTTGGCAAGCGCATTGTCAGTGGCAGTCGCGGGCTGGCTGCCAATGATCCCGAAAGTCTGGCGGCAGCGCTGGAACTGGCCCGTGGGACCTCGGAGTCCTCGCGGTAAGGTGCATGCCACCTTCCGAGGGAGAGTGTTGTTGGCAACAAGAGAGTGCAGGTATGACAGATGAAGCACGTGTGGCACTGGTCACCGGTGCCACCCGCGGGATAGGTCAGGCGATTGCACGCGAGCTGGGGCGTCAGGGCCGGATCGTGGTGGGCACTGCCACCAGTGAGAGTGGTGCCGAACGCATCGATGCCGACCTGGCAGCGCACGGTATTGAAGGCGCGGGCATGATGCTTGACGTGACCGATGGCGATGCCGTGGCCGAACTGCTTGCCCGGGTGGGGGAGCGTTTTGCGGCACCGACCATTCTGGTCAACAATGCCGGCATTACCCGCGATAATCTGCTGATGCGGATGAAGGACAGCGAGTGGGACGAGGTGCTCGACACCAATCTCAAATCCGTCTATCGGGTTTCCAGGGCGTGCCTGCGCGGCATGACCCGGGCCCGTTTCGGCCGCATCGTCAATGTCAGTTCGGTGGTGGCCACCCTCGGCAATCTCGGTCAGACCAACTACGCTGCAGCCAAGGCTGGCATGGAAGGCTTTACGCGCTCGTTGGCTCGAGAGCTGGCCTCGCGTAACATCACCGTCAATTCCGTGGCGCCCGGCTTCATTGCAACGGACATGACCCGGGAGTTGCCCGAGGAACATCGTGACGCCCTGCTGGGACAGATCCCGCTGGCCCGTCTCGGTGAACCCGAGGAGATTGCGGCAGCGGTCGGCTTTCTGACCAGTGACGCTGCCTCATATGTCACCGGTGAAACCCTGCATGTCAACGGTGGCATGAACATGCGCTGAGGTCCGCCTGACGCGCGGTTGCGTCGATCTATAGCGGTCTATAAACTACCCGGCAGTTTCGAGCTGGCGGATTTGCACAACCAGGAGTAGTAAGCCAATGAGTACCATCGAAGAGCGTGTGAAGAAGGTTGTAGCCGAGCGGTTGAACGTCAAGGAAGAAGAGATTCAGAACAGCTCTTCCTTCACTGAAGATCTCGGCGCCGACTCGCTCGACACCGTTGAACTGGTGATGGCACTTGAAGAGGAATTCGATACCGAAATTCCCGATGAGGAAGCCGAAAAGATCACGACCGTGCAGGAAGCGATCGATTATATTGTTGCTCACCAGTAATCCTGGTTGACGGTTCCCGCACCACTCGTGCATTGCAGGGCCGCCTTGTCGTCAGGCAAGGCGGCCCTGTCGTTTTGAAGCGTTCATTCGGTGTTCATGGCCGGATAATGCGCTGTTGTCGGCTACCGTTTTTACGGCATCAGACCGTCCCGGAAGGTTCGACAATCGGTATAATGGAGTGATGCCTGCAGCGTGCCCCATCAGAGGGCGCTGTGGCATCCATTTGGCTGTTTGGAGGAAGACCAATGCCTCGCAGAAGGGTTGTGGTAACCGGCATGGGCCTGATTACCCCGGTGGGTAATACCGTCGAGGATAGCTGGAGTGCCATTACCGCAGGTCGCAGCGGTATCGGGCCGATCGAGAATTTCGATGCCAGTGCCTTCAATACCCGCTTCAGCGGATCCATCAAGGATTTCGATCCGGGGCTGTACTTCAATCCCAAGGAGGCCCGCAAGATGGACCTCTTCATTCAGTACGGGATGGCCGCAGCGGCTCAGGCGATCAGTGAAGCCGGGATCGAATGCACCGAGGAGAACGCCGAACGCATCGGCCTGGCGATCGGTTCCGGCATCGGTGGCCTGCCGATGATCGAAACCAATCACAATGCCCTGCTCAAGGGCGGGCCGCGACGCGTCTCTCCTTTCTTTGTACCCGGCTCGATCATCAACATGATCTCGGGCAATCTGGCGATTCAGTACGGGTTTCGTGGCCCCAATATTGCCATTACCACGGCCTGCACCTCGGGTACCCATAACATCGGCTACAGCGCGCGTACCATCGCCTACGGTGATGCCGATGTCATGATCTGCGGCGGTGCCGAAATGGCGACCACACCGCTGGGTGTCGGCGGCTTCTCCGCCGCACGGGCGCTCTCCACACGCAATGATGATCCGGCAGCGGCCAGTCGGCCGTGGGACCGCGACCGTGACGGTTTCGTGCTCTCCGATGGGGCCGGGATTCTCGTGCTCGAGGAGTATGAGCATGCCAGGGCCCGGGGGGCGACCATCCATGCCGAATTCTGTGGTTTCGGCATGAGTGATGATGCCCACCACATGACGGCGCCGCCGGAAAGCGGTACCGGAGCGGCACTGGCAATGCGCAATGCCATCCGTGATGCCGGCATCGATCCCGACAGGATCGACTACATCAATGCCCATGGCACTTCGACCTCGGCCGGCGATGTTGCCGAAAGCCGTGCCGTTGAGCAGATCATGGGAGAAGCCGCCAGAAGTGTTGCGGTCAGCTCGACCAAGTCGATGATCGGGCATCTGCTGGGAGCTGCCGGTTCGGTGGAGGCGATCTTCTCCATTCTGGCGCTGCGGGATCAGGTGGCACCGCCCACCATCAATCTCGACAACCCCGATGAACGCTGTCAGCTTGACTATGTCCCGCATACGGCCCGCGACATGAAGATCGACTATGTGCTGTCGAACTCCTTCGGTTTCGGCGGTACCAATGGTTCGCTGGTCTTCTCGAAGCTGTAGCGGAGTGCTGCCATGAATGCCGAGGTGCATTCAAGCGGTGACGCACCGGTCCCGGTTGATGATCGTGGCCTGGCCTTTGGCGACGGCGTGTTCGAAACCATTCTGGTGCGTGACGGCCAGCCTCTCCTGTGGGAGTCACATCTGGCGCGTCTGCATGCCGGCCTGCAGCGTCTGGGCATTCCGGCTCCCGAACCTGATGCGCTGACGGTTCTGCCGGCGCAGGCCGGTCACGGTCTGGCGATCCTCAAGCTGATGATCACCCGCGGGAGCGGGGGGCGCGGTTATCAGGTGCCCGAGGATGTACAGCCGCGCCTGCGGTGGCGCATCATGCCCTTTGCTCCTCGTTCCGAACGCTGGCAGGACGGCATTGCCGTACGCAGCTGCGCCTGGCGCCTGGCCCGGCAGCCTGCCCTGGCAGGACTCAAGCATCTCAACCGGCTCGATAATGTGCTGGCGCGCCGGGAGTGGACGGATCCGGCCATTGCCGAAGGGCTGCTCCGTGATGGCGAGGGGGTACTGATCGAAGCCACCGCCATGAATCTGGCCTGGTTCGATCGTGATGCCCGACGCTGGCTGACGCCCCGGCTGGAGCAGTGTGGCGTGGCAGGCACGCTGCGCGAGGTACTGCTGGAAGAAGGACAGCTGACCGAAGTCGAAGCCGGCCCGGCAGCACTCGAGCAGGCCGAAGCCGCCTGTGTGTTCAATAGTGTGCAGGGGGTCTGGCCGCTCGAGCGCTGGCTGGAGGGGGTCCGGTCTGATACGGCTGTGCTGCGTTGCCACTGGCGGCTTCGGGATCCCGCAGTCCAGAAGCCACTGCGGGACCTGCAGGCAGCGGCACACGCCCGGCTGGGCTATCCCCGAATGTAATGTCATGAAGACACCCCCGAACACTGTCGAGGAAGCTGCTGAATGCGCTGGTGGAAGGTTGCACTGATGGCCGTGCTGCTCATGGCGCTGATCGTCGCGGGCAGTTACGGCTACTGGCGTTATCGCATGCAGGCGCCGATCGCGCTGGAGCAGTCCCGGGTCTTTGAAGTGATGCCGGGCAGCGGCGCTCGCCAGGTCATCGATCGGCTTGCCGAGCAGGGAATCATCGATCATCGTTGGCCCTACCGGGTAGTCGGGGTGCTGGAGCCGCAACAGCTGCGTCATCTGCGTGCCGGCGAGTTTCGGTTGCAGCCGGGGATGAATGCCCACCAGCTGCTGGCAAAGCTCTCCAGCAACGATATCGTGACCTACGAGCTGACCATTCCGGAGGGCTGGACCCTGGATCGCATGCGACAGCGCATTGATCAGACGTCCAGGCTTGCGCATGACACCCGCGGCATGAGTGATCAGGCCCTGATGGAAGCGCTGGGCCATGGCGATCAGCAGGGGGAGGGGCGATTCTTTCCTTCCACCTATCGCTATCACAAGGGAACTTCGGATCTTGATATCTATCGGCGTGCCTATGCCCGCATGCAGCAGGAAGTCCAGCAGGCCTGGAGCACGCGCCATGAAGATCTGCCAATCGATACGCCCTATCAGGCCCTGATCCTGGCTTCCCTGATCGAGCGTGAAACCGGGGTGCCGGAAGAGCGGGCCCGGATTGCCGGTGTCTTCGTGCGCCGGCTGGAGCGCGGCATGCGACTGCAGACGGATCCCACCGTGATCTACGGACTGGGGGAAGCCTACGATGGCTCCCTGTCGCGCGCCGATCTGCAGAAGGCGACGGCTTACAATACCTACGTAATCCATGGCCTGCCACCCACGCCGATCGCCATGCCGGGTCGCGATTCGCTCCGGGCAGCGGTGAATCCGGCCGATGGCAACAGCCTCTATTTCGTGGCCAGGGGGAATGGCGAACATCATTTCTCGGCCACGCTCAAGGAACACAATGCTGCCGTGCGGCGCTATATTCTGGACAGGCAGTAGAGGGTATCGGCATGACCACCGCAAACGGGCGCTTCATCACCCTCGAGGGCAGTGAAGGCGTCGGCAAGAGCACCAACGTGGCCTTTGTGCGTGACCTGCTGCAGGAGCAGGGTATCCGGGTCGTGGTCACCCGGGAGCCGGGAGGAACGCCACGCGCCGAGGCGATACGCGGTCTGCTCCTCGATCCGGATGAGACCGAACCGCTGGATGACCTCGGTGAGCTGCTGCTGGTCTTCGCCGCCCGTGCCCAGCACCTGGCGGAAGTGATCCGGCCCGCGCTGGCACGGGGAGACTGGGTAGTATGTGATCGTTTCACTGATGCCACCTTCGCTTATCAGGGGACGGCGCGGGGAGGCAATTCCGCCCGTATCGAGCAGCTGGAAGGTCTGGTGCAGCAGGGGCTGCAGCCCGATCTGACCCTGCTGCTGGATATGCCCGTGACAGCGGCGCGTGAGCGCCTTCGTGCCCGTGGTGCTGCTCCGGATCGTTTCGAGCAGGAGGGCGCCCGCTTTTTCGAACGGGTGCGTGACGGCTATCGACAGCGGGCCACCCGTGCTCCCGAGCGTTTTGCCGTGATTGATGCAGCAAGGCCCCTGGCAGAGGTGCAGTCCGGCATCAGGCAGGTGCTGGAGGAGCGGCTCGCACAATGGCAGTAGCTTCAGCGGGCGGGGAACATCAGGCCCTGTCACTGTCGCCCTGGCCCTGGCAGGATGAACTCTGGCAACACTACCTGCGCCTGGCGGATGCTCAGCGCATGCCGCATGCGCTGATGCTGTCGGGCCCTGCCGGCGTGGGCAAGGAGCGTTTTGCCGAGGCACTGCTGGCGCGACAGCTCTGCCATGCGCCGGGTGAGCTGGCCTGCGGTGAGTGTCATGCCTGTCGCATGCTGCAGGCAGGCCATCACCCCGATCTGCTTGATATCTCGCCTGCCGAGAGTGGCAAGCTGATCCGCATCGACAGTATCCGCGACATCAATCATTTCGTTTCCCAGACGGCGCAGCAGGGCGGTTATCGTGTCATTCGCATTGCGCCGGCGGAAAACATGACGGTGTCGGCTTCCAATGCGCTGCTCAAGAGTCTGGAAGAGCCCGGGGCGCGCACCCTCTTCCTGCTGCTGTGTGATACGCCCTCCCGGGCGCTGCCGACCATTCGCAGCCGCTGTCAGCAGTGGCAGTTTCCGCTGCCCGACCAGGCGCAGTGCCTGGCCTGGCTCGGGGAGGTGCTCGGCGAGCAGGAAGAGGCCGGGTTCTGGCTGAAGGTGGCAGGGGGGCAGCCGCTGCTGGCCCGCTCGCTGGCCGAAGGCGAGACTCGCGAGCTGCGTCAGACGCTGCGGGATATCTTCGAGACGCTGGTGCGCGGTGGCGACCCGGTCAGCGAGGCGGCCCGCCTGGAGCGCCAGCCGCTGGCAACCATCCTGTGGTACGGTATCGAGTGGCTGGAGGATCTGATTCGGCTGGGACTTTCCGGTGAAATCGGTCATGTTCGCAATGAGGATCTGATGCCGCTCTATCGTCAGGCTGTCAAGAACGGGCGGGTCAGGGATTGGTTCAAGCTGCTCGATTATGCGCGTGAACAGCGTCGCCTGCTGGTCTCGGGCGGCAACCCCAATGATCGTCTGGTACTGGAAGCCTGGCTGATCCGCTGGTCGGCGCTGCTGCGCTCCTGACCGTGACGTGTAGCCGGCCTACTGACCTGCAAGGAGAAACCATGGCGTCCCACAAGGCACTATCGCTGGCTTTCGATGAGCTGGAGACCCTGCAGGCGGCCTGGATGCCGCAGCTCGAGCAGGGCGGTATCTTCGTGCCGACCGATGAGCGATACGCACTGGGCGAACGCGTCTATCTGCTGCTGCGTCTGCCCGATGAAGGCGAGCGCATCCCGGTATCGGGGGTGGTGGCTTGGGTATCGCCACCCGGGGTCTCGGGCCGCCGGGCCGCCGGCATTGGGGTGCACTTCGATGCTGCCGAACATGCGCTGCGGCTGCGGATCGAACGCCTGCTTGACGGCCTTGGAACGCCTTCGCGTTCCGGTTATACATTCTGAGTGACCGATCATGCCCGCAGAAACATCCGAAACACTCTCTCACGGAGTCGGCCTGGTCGATTCCCACTGTCATCTGGATCGGCTTGGCGTGGCCGGGCACGATGACGGATCAGGTCATCTTGATGAGACGCTGACCAGAGCCCGCTCCCATGGCGTACGCTGCTGTCTGGCCGTGGCTACCGACTGGTCGGGCGTTCCCGCTCTGGTGGCCATGGCACGGCGTCATGACGAGATCGTCCATGCCGGCGGGGTGCATCCGCTGGCCGATCCCGAACGGGAGATGACTCTCGAGGAGGTCGAGGCGGCCATCGAACGCTTTGATCCGGTGGCGATCGGCGAGATCGGCCTCGATTTCCTGCCGGCCGAGGGCTCGGCGCAGCCGCGTATCGACCGTGAACGTCAGCTCGCCCGCTTTGCCACCCACCTGCAGGCTGCCACGCGTGCCGAGTTGCCGGTCAGCATTCATACCCGGGGTGCACGCGATGCCACTCTGGAAATGATCGCGCGCTACAGTGACCCCGCCATCGGCGGGGTACTGCACTGCTTTACCGAGGATCTCGACATGGCCCGGGAAGCGATCGGAATGGGCTTTTACATTTCGCTCTCCGGTATCGTGACCTTCGCCCGTGCCGAGTCGGTCCGTGAGCTGGCTCGCGTCATTCCGCTCGATCGGCTGCTGATCGAAACCGATAGTCCATGGCTGGCGCCGGTACCCTATCGGGGGCAGTCCAATGAGCCCGGGCATGTCATCGAGGTGGCGCGCACCATCGCTCGGGTACGCGGTATCAGCCTGGATGAGGTCGCCATGCAGACCACATCCAATTTCTATCGCCTGTTCCGGCAGGCTGTGCCGGAGTCCGTCGACGGTTGAGCAAGCGGGAGGCTGCATGTCCACATCCTTTCCCTTCGGGGCCTGGATCGAAGCGCTGGCCGATGACGAGGAGCAGTTGCCGCCCCTCATGGAGTGGCAGCCTCCCTTCTGCGGCGATATCGACATGCGTATCGATCGGCGTGGCGAGTGGTGGCACGAGGGGCGTCACGTGTCGCATCCGCGCGTGATGCGCCAGCTTTCCAGATTACTGCGCCGGGAGTCGGACGGTGACTACTATCTGCTCACGCCGGTGGAGAAGTGGCGTATCCGGGTCGAGGATCATCCCCTGCTGATCGTCGATGCCCGGCGAGAGGTCAATGAGCATGGCGTGCCGGTCTGGTGGCTGACCACCGGCACGGGGGACCGTCTGGCGCTGGGGGCCACGCACCGGCTCGAGCGCGACGAAAAGGAGCGGCCTCCGACCGTGGCAGTGCGTTTCGGCCTGCATGCCCGGCTCGGCAACAGTGTTTTCATGACCCTGATCGAGCAGGGCGAGATTCGCCTGATCGAGGACCGTCATGAACTCGGCCTGGAAAGTGACGGTGTCTGGCAGCCGCTGGGCTATCCGCCGCCGGACATGATTGATGCCCCGCCCCGGGGCACATCCGCTTGAACGGGGAGAGCGTGGCGGCAACCGATCCGGAACTGACCGAGCAGCAGCATGCCGTGGTTCATCACGACCAGGGCCATGCCCGGGTGATGGCCGTGGCAGGGGCCGGCAAGACTGCCACGCTGGTGGCCAGGGTGCTGTATCTGCTGGGATGCGGGGTGCCGGCTGGGCGGCTGATGGTGCTGATGTTCAACCGCGCGGCGCGCGAGGATTTCACCCGCCGTCTGCAGCAGCATGCGCCATCCGGTGCCGAGCTGCCGCGGGTGCGGACCTTTCACTCCATCGGCCACCGGCTGACCACGACCCTGACCCGCTGGGGCGTGCTGGAACCGAGACAGCTGCTGGAAGCCGACTGGCAGCATGAGCGGCTCCTCAAGCAGGCCCTGCAGCAGGTGCTCGAGGATGACCCGGAGCGCCTGGAAACGGCACTTGAAACCGAACGGCTGGAAACCCTCACCCAGTTCTGTGATCTGGTCAAGGCGGAATGCTGTGCGCCTGAAAGGCTCTATGAGCGGCTGGATTACGGCAGCGATACCGGTCACTTTCCGGCGGCCTGCCGGGCGCTCGAGGGCCTGCTCGAGCGTCAGGGGCTGATGACCTATGCCGATCTGCTCTATCGCCCACTGAAAGCGTTGCGGCGCGACCGGGCCCTGCGCGATCGGGTCGGCGGCTTTCTGGATCATGTCGTGGTCGATGAGTATCAGGACATCAACGAGGCCCAGCTGCAGCTGCTGGCGATGCTGAGCGGGGGCCGGGCGAGCGTGATGGCGGTCGGCGATGCCAACCAGTGCATCTACGAGTGGCGAGGGGCGCGTCCCGATGCCATGGGCGAGCGCTTCGAAGCGCTGTTTGGCAGACCGCGTGACTATGCTCTCAGCTTCACCTTTCGCCATGGTCATGCCCTGGCCCTGGTGGCCAACCACGCCATTCTTGCCAATCAGCGCCGTCCCGATCAGCTGACGCTGGCGGCCCCCGATAATCCGGTGACCCGGATCGATCAGTGCAGTGGCACCCGCGCGCTGATCGAGCAGGTGCAGCACTGGGTGGCCGGTGGCCGACGGCTGGATGAAGTAGCCATTCTGGTACGCAGCTGGACGCTGACGGTGCCGGTGCAGCTGCATTTCCTGCGCCAGGGCATTCCCTTTCGGCTCGGGCGCGAGGATCGGTTCGTGTTTCGTCTGCCGCTGGTGCGAGCGCTTGCCGGCTTTCTGGAGCTGGCCATGGATGCCTCGCTGCTGCGCGACCCGCAGCATCTGCAGCTGCTGTTCGAGCAGCCCACGACCTTCGTGGCACGCGAGCGGCTCGAGCGACTCTGCCAGCAGCTGGCGGAACATCAGCAGTGGCCGGACAAGCATTCGCCGCTCTTGAGCGGCCTGCGTCCCGTGCAGCGGCGCAACCTCAAGAAGCGCTGGACATTACTGTGTGACCTGCCGTCACTTGCTGCCTGGTCACCGGCCCGGCTGCTTGCGCACGTGGTCGATACGCTGGATGCCGAAAAGCTGCTGCGTCGTGCCGCGGCCCGACGCGACAAGGGAGAGGAGGATATCCGGCTGCTGGATGTACTGATCGAGCAGGCCGGTGAGCTGGCGGATGATCCCACGGCCTTTATCGCGCTGCTCAAGAATCCCGTCGAGGTGGCCGAAGGGGGGGTGCTGCTCTCCACGGTGCACGGTGCCAAGGGGCTGGAGTGGCCCATGGTCGTGTTATGGGGCCTCAACGAGGAGGATTTCCCGGCCTACAGCCGCGAAGCGCCATTGAGTGATGCGGCCCTGGAGGAGGAGCGCCGGCTTTTCTATGTCGGTGTTACCCGGGCGCGGGAGTCGCTGCTGCTCTGCCGGGATGGCGGGCAGCGGCAGGCCAGCCGCTTCATCGGCGAAACCGCCTGGCCGGACTGCATGCGTATCGATCGGCAGCTGAAGGCGTATGATGGCAGCACACCTGCCGTATCGCAGCCGGCACTGGTACAGCGCTACCTGCAGGCCGTGGGCAGTCCCCTGACGGTAACGGCTGGCGAATCACGGTCCGGCGGGACGCATGCGGCCGGTGTATCCGGATGGCGACCCGGTGAGCGCATTCATCATGCCGTTTTCGGTGAAGGTGCGATTGAAATCGTGGAAGGCGAACGGGAGCGTTGTATTCTGGAGGTCAGTTTCAGTCGAGCAGGGCGTCGCCGGCTGGTAGCGGCCCGCGCGCCCATTGAACGCGTTGTCAACAAGTAAGGATTGCCATGGCTGCCCTGATTGATATTTCCACGCTGGCACTCTGGCAGCGTGACCCACGCCCGCTGCTGATTCTCGACTGCCGGGCACGGCTGGATGATGCCGAAGCCGGCCGCCGGATGTGGCTGGAAGGGCATCTGCCGGGGGCGCTGCACGCTGACATGGACCGCGAGCTGTCGGCACCGCCGGGTGGTGCCCATGGCGGGCGTCATCCGCTGCCGGCCCCGGCGCAGTGGCAAGAGACCCTGCAGCACTGGGGGATCGATCCCGGCGTGCGGGTCGTGGTTTATGACGATGCCGGTGGCCAGCTGGCCGCTGCCCGGGCGTGGTGGATGCTGCGCTGGGCCGGGCACGAAAACGTGCATGTGCTCAACGGTGGCATTCAGGTGTGGCAGGCCGATGGCGGGCGGCTGGAGAGCGGCGAGACCCCGCTGCCGACGCCGAGCGGCTGGCAGCCGGAGTTCAACCACGACATGATCGCGTCTGCCGATGAGGTGGCCAGCGGTAACGCGCTGCTGCTCGATGCCCGTCCGGCGACCCGCTATCGCGGTGACAACGAGCCGATCGATCCGGTCGCCGGTCATATCCCCGGGGCGCACAATCTGCCGGGTGCCTCGATGCTGGACGATACCAGCTGCCTGATCGACAGTGCCGAACTGGAACAGCTGTTGCCGGCCACCGGACAGCAGAGTATTGCCTACTGCGGTTCAGGCATCAGTGCCTGTCTGATCATTCTGGCGCACGCGGCGCTCGGCCGGCCACTGCCGAAGCTTTATCCCGGCTCCTGGAGCGAGTGGAGCAGTGACCCGAGCCGGCCGGTGGCGACCGAACATCCGAGCCGCCGTCCGGATATCTGAAGCCGGCCGGCCGGTCGGTTACATGTGCGGGTAGTTGGGCCCGCCGCCGCCTTCCGGCGGTGTCCAGACGATGTTCTGTGACGGATCCTTGATGTCACAGGTCTTGCAGTGAATGCAGTTCTGAAAGTTGATCCGGAAGCGGGCGCCCTGCTCGTTTTCCACCACCTCATAAACGCCGACCGGGCAGTAGCGCTGGGCCGGCTCGGCGTAACGGGGCAGGTTGGTTTCGATGGGAATGCGGTCATCCTTCAGCCGCAGGTGACTGGGCTGATCCTCGTCATGGTTGGTGTTGCTGAGGTAAACCGAACTCGGCTTGTCGAACGACAGCCGGTTGTCAGGGCGCGGGTACTCGATGCGCGCATGCTGCTCGATGCTCTCCATGGCTTCGTGATCGCGGGTGCGGTCATGGAGAACCGGCAGGCGTCCGCCGAGCTTCTGATCGAGCCAGTTCCAGGCACCACCCAGGGTATCGCCGAAGCGGTGCAGGGCGGGGCCGAAGTTGCGGTTGCGCCGCAGTTCCTCGCCCAGCCAGCTTTGCTCGAGACGCTGGCCGTAATCGGTCAGTGTAGACGGCGCGTCATCGCCCATCTGCAAGGCCTCGGTCACGCTGTCGGCGGCCAGCAGTCCCGATTTCATCGCCGTGTGCAATCCCTTGATGCGTGAAAAGTCGAGTGTGCCGGCGTCACAGCCGATCAGCAGCCCGCCGGGGAAGGCCATGCGTGGCAGGCTGTTGTAGCCACCCTTGGTGATTGAGCGCGCGCCGAAACCGATGCGCTGGCCGCTCTCGAGATGGCGGGCGAAGTTCGGATGATGCTTGAGCCGCTGGAATTCGTCGAAGGGCGAAAGCCAGGGGTTGGCATAGTTGAGATCGATGATCAGACCGACCATCACCTGTCGATCGGGGCCGTGATAGAGAAACGAGCCGCCCTGGGCATTGCCCTGCAGCGGCCAGCCCACGCCGTGCACGACCAGCCCGGGCTGATGCTGCTCGGCGGGTACCTCCCAGAGCTCCTTGAGGCCGATGGCGTAGTGCTGCGGGTCACTGTCGCGGTCAAGCTCGAAGCGCTCGATCAGCTGCCGGCCGAGATGGCCGCGTGATCCCTCGGCAAACAGGGTATAGCGGGCGTACAGCGCCATGCCCGGCATGAAGGTGGCCTTCGGCTGATCGTCGCGGTCCACTCCCATGTCGCCGGTCATGACCCCGGCAATGCCGCCGCCGTCATCGACCAGCAGCGACTGGGCGGGAAATCCGGGAAAGATATCAACGCCCAGCGCTTCGGCCCGTTCGCCCAGCCAGCGGGTGAGTTCGCCGGCGCTGATGATGTAGTTGCCGCTGTTGTGCATCGAGGGCGGCAGCAGCGCTGCCGGCAGCGTGCTGCCCTGCACTTCATCGAGACGGTAGAACTCGTCGCGCTCGACCGGGGTATGTAGTGGTGCGCCCAGTGTCTCCCAGTCGGGGAAGAGCTCGGTCAGGGCGCGCGGGTCGAATATCGCGCCGGACAGGACATGCGCACCGACTTCCGCTCCCTTCTCCAGGACGCAGACGGAGAGTTCGCTACCGTTCGCTTCGGCCTGCTGCATCAGCCGACAGGCCGCGGAAAGGCCGGCCACACCGGCACCCACGATGATGACATCGAAACTCATGCTCTCCCGCTCTTCGATCGGGGTGTCGATTCGGGAGGTCGCGAAATCCGTTGCAGTCATGGGCAACCAGCTACTCTCTGATGAACAAGTGGGCGAGACAGGGGGACCGGCTCATGGCCATCCGGCATGTTACACTGCCGTGCTGACGCGATATGTTCGGCAGTGATGGCAGTGCCATACCGATTGTGCCATTTTTTGCTGCCATCAACACATCGCCCATCGGACATGTCGAGACACACTGCCCGCGATAGCCCGGAACGCGGCTTCGCTGGTCCGTCTGTCGAGCGTGGCGAGCGGGCGCTTCCCGGCGCTCGTATCGTCGCGCCGGCAAGTTTTTCCAACTCATGAGGGTGTCATGAAAGTACTCGTCGCGGTGAAGCGCGTCATCGATTACAACGTTCGGGTACGCGTCAGCGAGGATCATGCCGGCGTCGATCTGGCGCATGCCAAGATGGCCATGAATCCCTTCTGCGAGATCGCGCTTGAAGAGGCCGTGCGGCTCAAGGAGCAGGGCATTGCCAGCGAGGTGGTGGCGGTCACCATCGGACCTAAGGCTGCTCAGGAACAGCTGCGCTCGGCCATGGCGCTGGGCGCGGATCGGGCGCTGCACCTGGAGCATGATGAGGCCCTGGAGTCGTTGCACGTGGCCGGTCTGCTGGCCGGGGTGGTCGAAGAAGAGCAGCCCGGGCTGGTATTGCTGGGCAAGCAGTCGATCGATTCCGACAACAACCAGACGGCGCAGATGCTGGCCGCCATGCTGGGATGCGGGCAGGCCACCTATGCGTCCGACATCAGGGTGGCGGGCGAGTCGGTTACGGTGACCTGCGAGATCGACGGTGGATTACGCATCCTGGCACTGCAGCTGCCTGCCGTGATCAGTGTCGATCTGCGCCTCAATGAACCACGCTTTGCCCGACTGCCCGATATCATGAAGGCGAAAAAGCGCCCGATCGAGTCGCGCGCGGCGCAGAGCCTGGGTGTCGATCTGGCCCCCCGGGTACGCACCCTGCGTGTCGACTATCCCGCCGAGCGGCAGCCCGGGGTACGGGTCGATAGCGTGGATGAACTGGTAGACCGCCTGAAGAACGAAGCCGGAGTGATCTGATGAGCAGTGAACAGACCGTCCGCACCCTGGTCGTGGCAGAGCAGAGCAGTGGCGAACCGGATGCCGCTACCGCACGGGTCGTGGCTGCGGCAGCCGCGCTGGGGGAAGCGATCGAGGTGCTGGTTGTCGGCAGTGGCGCCGAGCGTGCTGCCGAGCAGGTGGCGCGGCTGGCCGGTGTACAGCGCGTGCACTGCTGCGAGGCAGCGCACTACGATCATGCCGCGGCCGAGAACACCGCGGCCCTGGTGGCCGGCATGGCCGGGGAGTATACCCACCTGCTGGCGGCGGCCAGCACTACCGGGCGCAGCATCATGCCGCGTGTGGCGGCACTGTGTAACGTCGCCCAGCTCTCCGAGGTGGTGGCTGTTCAGGGCCCCGATACCTTCGTGCGACCGATCTACGCCGGCAGCGTACTGGCTACGGTACAGAGTGATGATGCGCTGCGGGTACTGACCATCCGGCCGACTGCCTTCGATGCCGTGGGGGCGCAGGAGGCGGCCCCCGTGGCAGCGCTGGCCGCGGGGGAGGATACCGGACTGTCGCGTCTGGTCGATGAGCAGCTGGTCAGCGGCGAACGGCCCGAGCTCTCGTCGGCCCGGGTGGTTGTCTCCGGTGGCCGCGGCCTCGGCAGTGGCGACAACTTCCGCCTCATCGAGGCCGTGGCCGATCGCCTCGGGGCCGGTATCGGCGCCTCGCGGGCTGCCGTGGATGCCGGTTACGTGCCCAATGACATGCAGGTCGGTCAGACCGGCAAGATGGTGGCGCCGGAGCTCTATATTGCAGTGGGCATCTCCGGCTCGATTCAGCACCTGGCGGGCATGAAGGATTCCCGGGTAATCGTGGCCATCAATCATGACGAGGAGGCGCCGATCTTCCAGGTGGCGGATTACGGGCTGGTCGCCGATCTGTTCGAGATCCTCCCGGAGCTGGTCGAGAAGCTTCCTCGGCATGAGTCGTGACCCCGGCGTCCGGCATCCGGCGTCGATGATGCCGTTTCATCCCTGACAGGGCGTCACGGGGCAGGTGCGACGCCAGCAGATAATGGCAGGCATTACGGGCTGCTCCCGACGGAGCAGCCCGTAGTGTATCCGGCCATCATGACGGAGGTGCTGCTGCCAATGCTGATCAACAACAATTGATAATTGTTCTTGTTTCTATTACCCTGGAAGGCAATTTTCAGAGGCGCTGTCGCGCTGCCCTGATTTCCGAACGAGCAGTCCCATCCTGCCGGTCAGCGTGTGCCATGGCGGCCAGTGCCATGGAGCTGCATCGTGTTCGAATCATGGCGAGCTGAAATCCGAGTTTGGCTGTCTTTCAGGAGAACCGAGTGAGGTTATTACTGCATGATCCCGGTGTCCGGCGGCTGGCGACAGCCTGCCTGAGCATGGCCTGCACGATGGCTGCCGCAATGCCTGCCCAAGCCGATTCACCGGTACGTGATGCCACTCGTCAGCATCAGCAGCAACAGCAGGTTCTGCAGCAGAAGATCGATAACGCCGATGATGAAACCCGGGAGCTGCTGCGTCAGCTGCGGGATGCCCGCGAATCGGCGGACCGGCTCGAGCAGCACAATCGGACCGTGGCGCCGATGCTGGAGCGCCAGCAGCAGCGCATCGAACGGCAGCGTCAGGCGCTGGCTTCGATGGATGCCACGGATGAGGCGCTGCCCGCCACCCTCCAGAATATGGTGAAACAGCTTCGGGCGCTGGTCAGGGCGGACATCCCCTTTCACCAGCGTGAGCGCATGGCTCGGCTCGACAGCCTGGATCGCATGCTGGGCGAGGCTTCGATGTCCCGGGCCGACAAGCTCAAGCGGGTACTGTCCGCCTGGCAGCAGGAGCTGGACTACGGTACCGGCATCGAAGCATGGCAGGGGCCGCTGCACGGTGATGCAGACACCCGGGTGCAGTATCTGAGACTGGGTCGCGTGGGCTGGTACTACCTGACGCTGGACGGTCATCGCGGCAGTATCTGGCAGGCCGGCAGCGGTGAGTGGCAGCCCCTTGACGGCGATGCACTGGAAGAGGTGCGCCGGGGCGTGAAGATTGCCAATGATCAGCGCAGTCCCGAACTGCTCTCCCTGCCGCTGTCGGTTGCGCTATCCGACAGTGCCGGGGAGAGCAGCAGCGCTTCGACGGAAAATGACGAAAGGCCGGAAAGTGACCGTCGGAGTGGTACGGCATCCGCCGCGGGCAATAACGGGAGCGATTCATGAGTGGGCATGTCGGGCGTCGTGTCATATGGGCAGTAGTGATGATGACTGCCGGTATGCTGATGATGGGCCGAAGCTGGGCGGCACCCTCGCTTGACCAGGTGGTTCAGCAGTATCAGCAGCAGGCCCGGGCGGCCGAGCAGCGCGACAGCGAGCGTCTTTCCCGGCTGCTCGACAACCGTGACGAGCTGCGTCAGGCCGTGCAACAGGCGCAGCAGCGTCTTGAGCAGGCCCGAGAGCGTCAGCAGCAGCTTCAGCAACGGCGTCAGCAGCAGCAGCAGGCGCTCGAGGATATCAGCCAGCAGCGCCAGTCGGGCAGCGGCGACCTGATGCCGGTCCTTGATGTACTGCGTCAGCAGATCGACCGGACCCGGGATGAGCTCAAGGGCAGCTGGCTGATGCTGGGAGAGTCCGATCGGCTGCCGCAGGCGATCGAAGAAGATGCCATTCCCTCGCTGACGGATCTGCAAGGCTATACCGACCGCATGGCATCGCTGATCGCCGCCAGCGGCAGCGTGACCCGCGAAACCCGGGCGGTAGCGGGGCAGGATGGCAGCGTACGGCAGCGGCCGGTGATTCGGGTCGGCGGTGTGGATGCCTTCAGTCCGCCCGATCTGCTTCAGCTTCCCGAACAGGGCCAGACCCTGACAGTGGCCGAACACACGCCAGGAGCGGCAGCGAGTCAGCTGGCCGACTTTGCCGAAAATGGCCAGGGGCGGGTTACAGTCGATCCCACCCAGGGGGATGTACTCCGGGCGCTGGCCCAGCAGCCCACGCTGCTGGAGCGTCTGGGCCAGGGGGGTGTGATCGGTTATGTCACTCTGGCGCTGGGTGCGCTGGGGCTTCTGGCAGCGCTGGTGCAGCTGGGGTACCTGCTGGTAACCGGTAGCCGCCTGCGCCGTCAGGTCAGGAACCTGGATCATCTGCAGGAGGATAATCCGCTCGGTCGTGTCCTGACCCGCTTTCGCAGTATCCGGCGCTATCATGATCCCGAAGTGCTCGAGGCCAGACTCGACGAGATGCTGCTGGCCGAGCAGCCGCGACTGGAACGGGGGCAGGCGCTGATCAAGGTGATGGCGGCGATTGCCCCGCTGATGGGGCTACTGGGCACGGTCACCGGCATGATCGGGACCTTCCAGTCGATCACCGTATTCGGCAGCGGCGATCCGAAGGTCATGGCGGGCGGCATCAGTCAGGCGCTGGTGACCACGGTGATCGGGCTGATCGTGGCCATTCCGCTGCTGTTTGCCCATACCGCACTGGCCAGTCGCAGCCGGCGGCTGATGAACAGCGTCGAAGGCCGCGCCAGCGCGGCTCTGGCGGAATATCTCGATCGTCAGGAGCAGTCGCTGGCCGCGGATGTCCGGGAGCATCGCGAGAGAGAGCATGGATCAGGTCATTGACCCCATTGTTCGTCTGGTCGAGGCCGGCGGGCCGGTTCTGGTTGCCATCGCGCTGACCGCCATGGTGATGTTCGCTCTCGGCATCGAGCGGCTGCTGTACTGGCAGCGGCGCTATCGCCACGAACGCCGGGCGCTGATCGAACGCTGGCAGGCGCGTCACGAACATGTCAGCTGGAGTGCCCGTACCCTGAGGGAATGCTGGTGCCGGGAGCTGCTCGCGTCGCTGCGCAGTCCGTTGCCGTGGCTGAAGCTGCTGGTCGCGCTCTGTCCGCTGCTGGGGCTGCTGGGCACGGTCACCGGCATGATTCAGGTGTTCGACTCGCTCTCGCTGACCGGCATCGGCCAGGCCCGCAGCATGTCCGATGGCGTGGCCCGCGCCACGCTGCCTACCCTGGCGGGAATGGCGGTGGCCGTGGTGGGCCTGCTGTTTACCAGCCGTTTCGAATATCTGGTACGCCGCGAGGATCAGCGTCTGCATGATCGGCTCGCCCGTGCCGTGGAGGACCGTCATGCGTAGACGTCGCATGCAGCAGGAAGAGGAAGCCGGGGTCGATCTGACCCCGATGCTCGATGTGGTCTTCATCATGTTGATCTTCTTCATCGTGACGACCAGTTTCGTCAAGGAGAGCGGGGTCGATATCCAGCGTCCCGAGGCCAGCACTGCCAGTGCCCGGCCGGATGCCCAGGTCATGGTGGCGATCACGCCCGAAGGGGCCATCTGGGTCAATGGTGAAGCAGTGGATGCCGATCGGGTCGGCGAGGCGGTTTCCGGTGCCATGGGCGACGGTGATGGCAGCGTGGTCATCCAGGCCGACCAACAGTCCCGGACCGGTCTGCTGATTCGCACCATGGATCGCATTCGTCAGTCCGGTGTCGACAACATTGCCGTGGCCGCCTCGGAGGGAGGCGACTGATGCGGCGACTGCTTGCACTGGCCGGCGGCATGGTGCTGGCGCTGGCACTGTTTCTGGGGCTGGCGCTGCTGGTGGCGCCGCCACAGGCGCCTCGTCAGCCGCCGAAGCAGCTGTCGGTGGCCATGGTGGATGCGCCACGCAACAGTGCACCGCAGAGCAGCGAAACGCCTTCTTCGGCGACCAGCGCCTCGACTCCGGCGGCGCCACCGCGGCCGGCAGCGGCACCGCAGCCCGCCTCCGATGTGCAAAGCGATATAGCCCTGAAGCAGACACCGCTGCCGCCGCAATCGAAGCCCGAAGTCTCGCCGGATGAGGCGCTGCCACAGCTGGATGTGCAGCAGCCGGAGCCCCGGCCCGATCCTCAGCCACAACCCGAGCAGCAGCCCAGTCGCGAGCCCCGGTCGCAGCAGTCCACGCAGCAGGCGGATGCCGAGCAGTCGTCCGACAGCGCGCAGCAGGCATCCTCGTCACCAGCCAGCCAGCAGAGCGGTGCGCCTGCCGAAAGTCAGGCACCGATGGCTTCGGCAGAACCCACCAACCAGGTGCGCCCGGAATATCCCATGCGTGCCCGCCGGCGGGGTCAGGAGGGCTACGTGGTGCTGGAGTTCGTGATCCGTCCGAATGGTCATGTCAGTAATGACTCCATTCGCGTGGTGGATTCGCGGCCCGGGGATATCTTTGTCGATTCGGCGCGCCAGGCCGTCTCGCAGTCGACCTATCAGGCGCAGGATCAGCCGGTGCGCACGCGCCAGAAGCTGGTCTTCGAACTGAATTGAGGAGTCAGGGCATGGTGACTGAACCCGGTCGAAGGTTTCGGATTGCCGTCGGCACCGCCCTGCGCTGGCTGTCTTGCTCCAGTGCCGTGCTGGTGTTGATGATGGGGCTGGTGTTGCCGGCGCATGCGGATGGCCCGGCCTTGCCACAGGCAACGGTGAATCAATTGCAGCAGCTGCAGCAGCAGCTTTCGGCGGGCAATACCGGGCAGGTGCTGCGCGAGGGGCAGGCCCGGGCTGAGCGGCTGGATGACAGCGGGGCCGATGGCTGGGCCCGGGCGCTCTATCTGCAGCTGGCGGCCAGCGCGGCGAGGCGTGAAGGCAACCCCGCTCAGGCGGCGGAGCTGCTGTCGCAGGCCCGCAGCATGGAGGTGGCC
This sequence comes from Kushneria sinocarnis, assembly GCF_003633775.1. GTDB lineage: Bacteria > Pseudomonadota > Gammaproteobacteria > Pseudomonadales > Halomonadaceae > Kushneria > Kushneria sinocarnis. Next base: position 330,220 of record NZ_RBIN01000003.1, on the reverse strand, counting down.
CCCTATGCCAGACGGCTGGAATGGCTCCAGCAGGAAGCGGCGCTGCGCGCCCGTGCGGATCAGCTGGATGAGGCGTCGCGACTGTATCATCGCTGGGCAGGGCAGGCTTCACTGCCTACCGGGGCGCTCTGGTCGGCAGCGCAGGTCGATGCCGAGCGCGGTGCCTGGCAGGCCGCCGGCGAGTGGATCGATCAGGCGCGTCGCGATTCAGCGTCACTGAGTCCGGAGCAGCGCCAGCTGGCGGCAACCGTCTATCAGCATACCGGCAACAGTGGTGCAGCGGTGGCCATGATCGAAGCGCAGCTGGATGAACAGGATGCCGACCCCGAAGACTGGCGGCGTGCGGCTGCGCTCTATCAGCGCAGCGGGCAACCGGGTCGGGCGGCTGCCATCTGGGAGGCCGGCTGGCAGCGCGGCATCCTGCAGGGGCGCGATGATCTGATGCAGCGCATCCGGTTGCACATGGCCGGTGGCACGCCGGCACGTGCCGGTGAACTGCTGGATGCGGCCCTGAGCAATGAACAGTTGAAGGACACTGTCGAGCACCGCCGGTTGCTGGCTCAGGCCTGGACCCGGGCACGGGTACGTGACAGGGCCCTGGAGGCCTGGCAGCGCCTGGCCGAACGTACAGGTGAGGCCGCCGACTGGCGTCAGCTGGGCGAACTGGCCTATGGCTGGGGACACTGGCAGCGTGCGATAGAGGCCCTGGAGCAGGCCCTGCAACAGGGCGCCGAGCAGCCGGGTCGGCTCTGGCTGCTCAGGGGCGTGGCGGCCCATGAGCTGGGAGAGGATGATCAGGCTCGCCGGGCCTTCCGTCAGGCCGCGCAGCAGGGCGACAGTGCCGATCAGGCCCGCGCCTGGCTACAGGCGCTCGAGGGGGCGGGTGGTGCTTCGCACTCCGGAAAAAAGCGCGATAAGCCTGCCGCAGCCCCGGGCTGACGCTCGGGGCCGTGGCGATTTTGTCTGTCAGGTCTCGAGATCGACCCATACGGGCGCGTGGTCGGAAGGTTTGGTCATGGCCCGCAGCTCGTAGTCGATCCCGGTATCGCGCACCCGCTCCAGCAAGGGCTGGCTGGTCAGGATGAGATCGATACGCAGGCCTCGCCTGGGTTCGCGCTCGAACCCCTTCGAGCGATAGTCAAACCAGCTGAAGCGATCATCGACTGCCGGATGGCAATGGCGATAGCTGTCGGTCATGCCCCAGTCATGAATGCGACCCAGCCATTCACGCTCCTCGGGCTGAAAGCTGGTCTTGCCTTCGCGCAGCCAGCGGCGACGGTTGCTCTCACCGATGCCGATATCGCTGTCAGTGGGCGAAATGTTGAAATCCCCCATGACCACCACGGCCTCGTCACGCGGCGTATCCTCCTCGAGCAGACGCGTGAGCTGCTGGTAGAAGTGGCGCTTGTGGGGATACTTGACCGGATGATGGATGCTTTCCCCCTGCGGAAAGTAGCCGTTCCAGACCGTCAGCGGCCCCCGGGAGGTCATCAGTCGAGCGCCGATCATGCGCCGCTGCGCTGTCTCGTCGTCATCGGGAAAACCGTAGAAAACGGCCTCCGGCATGGTGCGGGTCAGCAGGGCAACACCGTAATGTCCCTTCTGGCCGTGGTAGTGGACGTGGTAACCGAGTGTTTCGATCTCGGCGAGCGGAAATTCACTGTCCTGAACCTTGGTCTCCTGCAGACCGATGACCTCGGGGGCGTGCTGTTCCACCAGAGCCTGAAGCTGGTGCGGGCGCGCACGTACGCCATTGATGTTGAAAGAAACCAGTCGCATGATCTTCAGGTTTCCCGATCATTGTCACTGTGCAGCGGTAGCGAGGCGGCCTCGCGGCGCTGACGTTCCTGCTTGCGTGCGGCTTGGCTTTTGCGCTGCTGCTGCTTTTTCCTGGAGAAGCGATCGCTGGAGCGTACGGCCTCGGGATTGTCATGCCGCCACTTGCGGTAATCCTTGCGTCGTCCGGTACGAATCGTCACCTTGTCGGCGATCGATCGGGTCTTCTTGCGTCTGGTCATGACCAACTCCTGTTGCTGTCCCGAATGATTCTACCAGGAGCAGTGCACCGGGCGGAAATCGTTGCGATACACTGTGGTGATCGGAAAGGACAGTACCTCGCTGACAACAGGCGCGAGTACGGCGCGAGACTGGTACAATACGCCGGCTAGCGAGTCATGCGGCTGTAGCGGGTCGCCTGCCGCGCCCCCTTCGGGGCAGCGGCCAGCAGCCGGTCTCGTCGAGCGCGGCAGCGCTCCGAGGCCGGTTTACGCCATTGCAGGCGTACAGCCCGCCAGCCGGCTTCAATACCTTGAAAGGTGAACGACGGCATATGAGCGAGTCGGACAAGAACACCCCCTCCCGCGGATCGAAAACATCGGCTGAGCGACCGGTGGCTGACGAAGAGCATCGGGAGGCATCCGAACGAAGCCGCCAGCGCGACAGCGACGCTTCAGCGGAGACGACCCCGAACAGGCAGCCTGCATCAAGTGATGAGTCAGGCGATAGCGAGCGGTCGAGTGCCCGCGATGCCGAAGCAGACAGGCAGGCGGCGCAGCCTTCTTCGGAATCGAATGATCCGAAGAGGCCGGCACCGGCCTCATCGCCATCCGATGAGTCGAGCGCTGCGCAGGCCGGTGCCGCGGCTGCCCCGGCCGACGATGGGGCTGCTGCCCGGCAGACGAGCAGTGCCCGCAAGGCGGATGCCGGGAGCGATCAGCAGCAGGGCGGTGATCAGCAGCAGGGCAGTGATCAGCACCAGAGCGGTGATCAGCACCAGGGCAGTGATCAGCACCAGGGCAGTGATCAGCAGGCAGCAGGCAGTCGCACCGTGCGGCAGCAGGCCGGGGCCGCGCCCTCGACAGTCGAGCCCTCGGCGGTAGCCGATGACGTCCCTGCACGCGGTACCGAGTCGGACAATGGCGGGGCCGAATCTTCCGGGCAGCGCAGCAGCAGCGCGGCACGTACCCGAAACTCCCCCTCGGCCGAGCGCGATGAGTCGCCGGCGGAAGCCTCGCAGGTGTCTTCGGCCGCTAGCGCTGACAGCAATGGCGCCAGCAGGGCGCAGACCGCTGCCGAACAGCCCGAAGCGCAGGCCGATGCCGGCAGCGAAGGTACTTCCGGATCCTCACGGCAGCAGGCCGAGAGCGGTGACAACGGCGGTAACCGGCGCAGCGGCAGCAATCGTCGTTCACGCAGCGGTCAGCGTCAGCGGCGTCAGGCGGACGCGGCATCGGCGACGCAGGAAACTGCAGGCAACGAAGACGATACGTCTCAGGCAGCCTCGTCACAGGCCGGGGAAGAGGAGAGCGCTTCATCGCAAGGGCCGGCAGCCGAGACGACCGACTCGTCCTCGAAGGGCAGTGAACCATCGCGTCAGCGCGGTCGTTCCGGCAAGTCCGCGCAGCAGGAGGCCGGTAGTGACAGCGAGACCGGCGAGCAGGCAGCGCAGCCTGCCGCTGCGGCGACAACCGGTTCCCAGGGTGAAGCCGGAGAGGGCGCTGGCAACGAGTCGAGCGAAGCTGGCAACCGCAAGCCCAAGCGTCGCCGGCGCAAGACACGCCGCGGTGGCCGTGACAAGTCGCGTGGCGGCCAGGTTGACCTCTCCGGCTATCAGCCTCCGGCCGTAGCCGGCCAGTGGCGTTTCCAGGATTTCGAGCTGCCCGAGGCGTTGATGCGTGCCATCATCGACCAGGGGTTCGAGTACTGCACCCCGATCCAGGCGGAAGCACTCAAGCATACCCTGCTGGGTGGCGATGTCGTGGGCAAGGCACAGACCGGGACCGGCAAGACGGCGGCCTTTCTGATCTCGATTCTGGCCTACTTCCTCGAGGAAGAGGCGCCGGGCCGCCAGAAGCCGGGTGCGCCACGCGCCCTGATCATTGCTCCGACCCGTGAACTGGCACTGCAGATCGAGAAGGATGCCAGGGCACTGATGCGGCACACGTCACTGAAGGTGGCCAGCGCCGTGGGAGGCATGGACTATCAGAAGCAGCGCCAGCGTCTGACCAGGCCGCTGGATATTCTGGTGGCCACGCCAGGCCGGCTGCTGGATTTCCACCAGAAGCGCGATGCCGATCTCTCCCAGGTCGAGGTGCTGGTGCTCGATGAGGCCGATCGCATGCTGTCGATGGGCTTCATTCCCGACGTCAAGCGCATCATTCGTGCCACGCCGCGTCCGGAGGAGCGTCAGACCTTTCTGTTCTCGGCGACCTTTACCCGCGATATTCTCAACCTGGCCGCACAGTGGACCCATGAGGCCGAGCATGTCGAGATTGCCGTGGATACCAGCGCGGCGCCCAACATCGATCAGCGGGTCTATCTGGTCAGTGACAGCGAAAAGCTCGGCGTGCTGACACGGCTGGTCCAGCGTGAACAGCTTGAGCGGGTCATGGTGTTCGCCAATCGGCGCGACCATGTGCGCGATCTCGAGGCGCAGCTGCGCGAGGCCGGCATCAGCGTTGCCATGCTCTCCGGCGATGTGCCGCAGAAACAGCGGCTGAAGACGCTGGAGCGCTTCCGCGAAGGTGAAGTGGCGGTGCTGGTGGCGACCGATGTGGCCGGGCGCGGCATTCACATCAGCGATGTCAGCCATGTCATCAACTATACCCTGCCGGAAGACCCCGAGGACTATGTCCATCGGATCGGCCGGACCGGCCGTGCCGGTGCCCAGGGCACTTCGATCAGCTTCGTGGGCGAAGAGGATGCCTTTGCGCTGCCCGAGATCGAGCGCTTCATCGATGACAAGCTGCCCTGTGAACAGCCGCCGGCCCATCTGCTTGATGATCAGCAGTAATGTACGGCAAGCCTGCCGACAGGGAGCCTGAATGCTCGATACGGCTCTGAAGGACGAGATCCAGGAGGCCTACCGGAAGGTGCTGGAGGCGCTGGAGCTCAGGCCGCGTTACGGCCAGCGGCTGATGATCGCCGAGATTGCCCGGACGCTGGGTGATATCGAGCGTGACGACAGCGGGTGCCGCACCAGCAACGAGCATGTCTGTGTGCTCGAAGCCGGTACTGGTACCGGCAAGACGCTGGCCTATCTGCTGGCGGCGCTGCCCATCGCGCGTGCCCACGGCAAGCGACTGGTGATTTCGACGGCAACCGTGGCCCTGCAGGAGCAGGTGCTGCATCAGGATCTGCCGACGGTGCGTGAGCACAGCGGGCTGACGTTCGACTACGCGCTGGCCAAGGGACGCGGTCGTTACATGTGCCTGTCGAAACTCGAACAGGTGATGGATGGTGCCGAGGCCAATCCGACCCTGTCGATGTTCGAACAGCAGCTGCACTCGGACCGGGAGGCGCTGGGCGAGCTGGCGCACGAGATGGCCGATGCCTATGCCGCTGGTCGGTGGGAGGGCGATCGTGACAGCTGGCACGGAAGTATCGACGACAGCCACTGGCGGGCACTGACCACCGATCACCGGCAGTGTACCAATCGTCGCTGTGGTCATTTCGGGGCCTGCGCCTTCTTCCGGGCCCGGCGCCGTCTGGATGAAGCCGATGTCATCGTGGCCAACCATGATCTGGTGCTCTCGGATCTGTCGCTCGGCGGAGGCATGGTGCTGCCTCCGCCGAAGGAGTGCATCTACATCTTCGATGAAGGGCACCACCTGCCCGACAAGGCCCTGGATCACTTCTACCACCGGCTAGGCATCAATGCGGCATTGCGCTGGCTGGGCCAGCTGAAGAAGTCGCTCAACGAGCTCACCACGGCGCTGGGCAGTCAGCCCACCGTGGCACGCCTGCTGGGCGAGTTCCCTGACCTGTTGGCCACGCTGGAACCGAAGCTGGGTGAGGTAGCCCGCCTGGCCCAGCAGTATGCCGAAGGCTTGCCGGCCAGCGAGCAGGAGAGTGTGCATCACCGCTTTCCGCTGGGGGTGGTGCCCGACTCCCTGCTGACGGTGGTGCAGCAGCTGGTGACGCCGTTCGCCGAGCTGTCGCGGCATCTCGAGAGTATCAGCGAGATACTGCGCGAGAGTCTTGATCCCGAAAAGGCCACCGGTCTGGATCGCGAGCAGGCCGAGCAGTGGCTGCCCCTGGTGGCGCTGCTGCATGGTCGGGCGCTCGAGGCCTCCGAGCTGTGGACGGCCTTCACCAGTGACGAGCGCGGTGAGGATGAGCCGCCCCAGGCCCGCTGGCTCTCCTTTCAGCAGCGCGGTGCCCAGGAAGGCGAAATCATGTTTTCGGCCAGCCCGGTCAGTGCCGCACCAACGCTGGCACGCTATCTGTGGGGCAGCTGTTATGGTGCCGTGCTGACATCGGCGACGCTGACGGCACTGGGGCGTTTCGATCGCATTCAGGAGCGGGCGGGGCTGGCCAGTCGTTATCGTTACCAGGCGCTGCCCAGTCCGTTTGATTACTCCCGGGCGCGGTTGTCGGTCCCGGTGGCGGCGGTTGATCCGTCGGATCGTCAGGGGCACGAGCGCGCCATCGTCGACTTCGTCGATGCGCTGGGTGCCGATGAAGCGGTACTGGTGCTGTTCTCATCACGCCGGCAGCTGCGTGCCGTAGCCGAATCGCTGACCGAGGCCGTGGCCGCGCGGGTGCTCTGCCAGGATCGGCTGCCACGTCACGAACTGCTTAGACAGCACAGGGCCCGGGTGGATGCCGGTCAGGGGAGCATCATCTTCGGTCTGGCCAGCTTTGCCGAGGGGGTCGATCTGCCTGGTGAGTACCTGACGCACGTCATCATTACCCGCCTGCCGTTTTCGGTGCCGGATGATCCGGTGGGGGCGACGATGGCGGAGTGGATCGAGTCGCGCGGGGGCAATCCCTTCATGCGTATCTCGGTACCGGACGCTTCGATTCGGCTGGTACAGGCCTGTGGCCGGCTGATCCGCAAGGAGGTTGATTCCGGGCGCATCACGCTGCTTGACCGGCGCGTGCTGACACGACGCTACGGCAAGGCATTGCTGGATGCACTGCCACCCTTCGAGCGTGATATCGAAACCGCGGCCAGCAGCGCTTCGGCCTGAATCCTCGGCGGGCCACCGGCATGACGCTCAAGGCGCCATGCCGGGGTGGGCCGGCAGGGACTCAGCCGGCCAGACGCCCCTTCAGCGCCTCGGCCAGCTTGTCGGCCATGTCGGTGAGGATGCGTTCGGTTGTCGGCCAGTCGATGCAGGCATCGGTAATCGAGACACCATATTCGAGCTGCGCGGGATCATCGGGCAGTTTCTGCGCCCCCCAGCCGAGGTGGGACTCCAGCATCACGCCGATGATCGAACGATTGCCCTCGAGAATCTGCTGGGTAATGTTGTCCAGTACCAGTGGCTGCAGCGAGGGGTCCTTGTTGGAGTTGGCGTGTGAGCAGTCGACCATCAGATTGGGTCTCAGCCCGGCCTTCTCCAGCTCCTGCTCGGCCAGGGCCACGCTGACGCTGTCATAGTTGGGCTTGCCATTGCCACCGCGCAGCACGACATGACCCCAGGGGTTGCCTCGGGTCCGGATGATCGAGACCTGGCCCTGCTGGTTGATGCCAAGGAAATTGTGCGGGTGAGCCACCGACTTGAGGGCGTTGACCGCCACGTCGAGACTGCCATCGGTGCCATTCTTGAAGCCGACCGGCCCGGAGAGTCCGGAAGCCATTTCGCGATGGGTCTGGGATTCGGTGGTACGGGCGCCGATCGCCGACCAGCTGATGCAGTCCTGCAAATACTGGGGCGAGATGGGATCGAGGGCTTCGGTGGCCAGCGGCAGACCCATTTCGCAGAGTTCCACCAGCAGTCCGCGAGCGATATGCAGACCGTCCTCGATGGCGAACGAGTCATCGAGATGGGGGTCGTTGATCAATCCCTTCCAGCCGGTGGTGGTGCGTGGCTTCTCGAAATAGACCCGCATGACGATGAACAGGCTGTGGCTGACGCTGTCGGCCAGTGCCTTCAGTCGCCGGCCATACTCCCGGGCCGCCTCCGCGTCATGAATCGAACAGGGGCCGATGACCACCAGCAGCCGCGGGTCGCGGCCATCCAGGATCCGGGCAATGGTCTCGCGACTGTCGATGACGGTGTTTTCCGCGGATTCGCTGAGCGGGACCTCACGCTTGAGGGCGTCAGGGGTGATCAGCACATCCTGGGCGGTAACGTTCAGGTTGTTGATTCTCTGTTCGGACATGATGGACCTGTACGATGGGTGCCGGGCAAGTGTCGAGCGGTAAGTCCGTATTGCCCCGGAGAACGGGCGAATTTCCCGATGATGTTAACACGGAACTTTGTGCCGCCAACGCAGTCTCAAGGGATTGCTCGGGCCGGTTTCGCTTGATGGAGCGAAAATAAAGGGGAACACTGTCGGCAGATGATGACGACCCGGGTACCAGGTTGACGCCATGATAGCAATACGATTGTCCCATTCAGCGGGACCCAACAAGTTACTGTCCGGGTCGAAATGCCCAGGTCACCGGACTCTCCGACCGGGAGGGGACGGATGGGCGTGAGGGAAACCGATGCGCAGCTGGTTGATCGGGCTCAGAAGGGGGATTCGCGCGCCTTCGATCTGCTCGTCAAGAAATATCAGCACAAGCTCATTGGTCTGATCGGTCGCTATGTCCACGATCAGGCCGAGGTCCAGGATGTCGCCCAGGAGGCCTTTATCAAGGCCTACCGGGCGTTGCCGCGCTTTCGTAACGAGAGTGCCTTTTATACATGGATCTATCGGATCGCCATCAATACGGCCAAGAATCATCTCGTGGCTCGCGGGCGTCGTCCGCCGGGCAGCGATCTCGATATCAGTGATGCCGAGGTGGTCGATACCAGTGGTCGCCTGTCGGATATCGATACCCCCGAAGCCGCCATCGCCCGCGATCAGCTTGAAACGGTGGTATTCGAGGCGATCAACAACCTGCCGGAGGATCTGCGGACCGCCATTACGCTGCGCGAGTTCGACGGGCTCGCCTATGAGGATATTGCCCAGATCATGCAGTGTCCCGTGGGCACCGTCCGCTCCCGGATCTTTCGGGCACGTGAAGCGGTTGATAACCGTATTCGTCCGCTGTTGCATCCGGAGCAGGCTGATGATGTGGTACATGAGTAGTCCGGCGAGCCGGATAAGCGTCGCGACTAAACTTGTCGGCGTTTCCGGTGTCAATGAGGGTAGTGGCAAATCGGTCACGCCGAGTGTGAGGGTTTCGGGATGAATCAGAAGGTACGGGAATCACTGTCTGCGCTGATGGATGGCGAGGGTGATGAACTCGAACTGCGGCGGGTGTTGAAATCCCTCGATGCCGCGCCCGAGGAAGCCGATACCTGGCGTCGCTACCATCTGGTCCGCAGTGCCATCGGTCGCGAGCGGGATATTGATGTCAACGCTGATATCTCGGCGGCGGTAGCCGCGCGGATCAGTGAAGAAACTGCTGCGACGGAAGAGGAAACCGACAATTCCGCCGGGCGGCGGGGGACACCGTTTTCGTTCGTGGGCAGTGCCGCCATTGCTGCCGCGGTCAGTCTCATGGTCATTACCGGTGTTCAGGTCTATCGAGGCGGTCAGGGCAGCGACCCCGGCATGTCCGAACTGGCTACCCAGCGGGAGTCGCGGAACTGGTCGCCATCACGCGCCGGCGATGGCGCGGAACCGGCAGCCCTGAACCGATCGGCGCGCAGTGGTGCCATGACCGTGGGGGCGACTCCCGGCTGGCTGACGGCTACCGATCAGCCGCCACAGGACGAGCGCGCCCAGGCGAAGGTGCTGCAGAGCTATCTGAACCGCCATGTCGAGCAGGCCGGCTACCATGTCAGCAACAGCTGGATGCCGGTCGTGCAGCCTGCCGGCGGCGGGCGTACCGCGAGTCAGCCCTGAATGCATCGTCGGACTGGCGCACTGCTGCTGGGCACGCTCATGTCGGCTCTGCCGATGACCGGTCTGGCAGCCGGTCGTATCGATTGCAGCCTCCTGAAGGAGCAGCGTACTCCGGAGCAGGCCGATCAGTGGTTTGCCTACAGCATCATGGCGGGCCGCTGCCATGACTTTCGCGCGGTGGCCATGCGTATCGGCCCCGGTGGTATTCGTACCGTCGAGATCCGGCATCGCGTCAGTGACGAGGGTGAATGGGAAACCACGCGTTTTCTGGATGGCCCTCATCCGGATGTCCGCAGCAATGCTCATCTCGAGCGTCGCTGGCAGATTGCTGCCGAGGCCCTGAATCGAGCCGGTGGTGATGAGGATGATGTGGTAACGGCCATGAAGCGGCACTACCGGTTCCGAATGGTCGGCCAGAGCCGGGTGGCCGATCGCGAGGCGGTGGTCATTGATATTCAGCCGCGCGATGCGCTGCGTTACGGCCACCGTCTCTGGCTGGATCGCACGACCGGCCTGCTGCTGAAACAGCAACTGCTGGGTCGGCAGGGGGATCCGCTGGAAGTGATCCAGCTGGCCAGTCTGTCCGATGTCAGCCTGTATGCCGGTCAACTGGCACTACCCGACCGCCGCCGGCTTCCCGAGTCCCGCTGGTCGCCCCAGTGGCTGCCACCAGGGTTCTATCCCCAGCCGGTCGATGACGAAGTGGTCATTGATGGCGTTACCATGCGCCGTCAGCTCTACAGCGATGGCCTGTCAACGCTCAGCGTTTTTCTCGGGCCGCTCGATGAGGCCGTATCACTGCGCGAGGGCGTGCATCAGCTGGGAAACTTCCGCGCGGCCTCCCGCCATCTGAGTCATGACCGACAGAGCTGGCAGCTGGTTGCCGTGGGAGAGGTGCCCACCGAGGTGCTGACCCACACCGTTTCCGGTATCGACTGGCAGTCCGGCAACGATGCAGAAGCCGAAACCGCGGCCGCACCCGCTGCCGGCGGTGCTTCTCCCTCCTCCTGAGCGCTGTTGCGCCAACTCCTGTGCAGGCGGTGGCAGGGGTGCCATGCCCCTGCAGGCCAAAATTGTAACCGGCTGTGAACTTCGCGATGCCTGCAGCGTCAATAGGGAGGGTGCAGCTGTCGAATCCGTGCTCTTGCAGGCATTCATTCGACAGGGCATTGGCATGAACCGTTAAAGAGTAACGATCCCTTTCAGCGCTCAGGAGCCTGATCGATGATGTATCGACAAACCCTGCCCCGTGTACCTGTTTCCGCCAGGTTCGGGAGTACCCTGCGGCAACTGTACTCCCTGCTGGCAGTCTGTGTGCTGCTGCTGGCCGTGGCGGGCCTGATGTCTCCGGCCAAGGCCGCCGACAATCCCGAAATCCGCAAGGGGCTGCCCGATTTCACCAGTCTGGTGAAGCAGGCGGCCCCGGCGGTTGTCAATATTTCCACCACACGTGAGGTGGACAACAACAGCATGGGCCCCAATGGTCAGCTGCCGGATATCTTTCGTCACTTCTTCGGCGATCAGATGCCGCCCGGCTTCGGTCGGGGGCAGGGCGGTGGCAGCGGCAGTGAAGAGCTGCACTCGCTGGGGTCCGGATTCATCATCAGCCAGGATGGCTACATCCTGACCAATGCCCATGTAGTCGACGAGGCCGATCAGATCAAGGTCCGGCTCAACGATCGGCGGGAGCTGGATGCCACTCTGGTCGGCAGGGACAAGAAGACCGATATCGCGCTGCTGAAGGTCGAGGCCGATGATCTCCCGACCCTGAACATCGGCGATTCGGACTCGCTGCAGACCGGCGAGTGGGTGGCCGCGATCGGCTCGCCCTTCGGCTTCGATCATTCGGTGACAGCCGGGATCGTCAGTGCCATCAATCGTACCCTGCCCAGCGAGACCTATGTGCCGTTCATCCAGACCGATGTGGCCATCAATCCGGGCAACTCCGGCGGGCCGCTGTTCAACCTCGATGGCCAGGTGGTCGGTATCAACTCGCAGATCTTCACCCGCAGTGGCGGGTTCATGGGGGTTTCGTTCGCCATACCGATCAATGTGGCCATGAATGTTGCCGACCAGCTCAAGGAGAATGGTCATGTCAGCCGCGGCTGGCTGGGCGTGGTGATTCAGCCGGTGTCGCGTGATCTGGCCGACTCGTTCGGACTGGACAGGGCGCGCGGTGCACTGATCGCGCAGGTGGCGCCCGATAGCCCTGCAGCGAAGGCAGGATTGCAATCCGGTGATATCGTACTGTCGGCCGAGGGGCAGAACATCTCGAGTTCCGATGTGCTGCCGCGCATCATCGGCAGGGTCTCTCCCGGCGAGAAGGTGGATCTCGAGCTGTTGCGCAACGGCGAACAGCAGAAGGTGATCGTCAGGGTCGGCAACTGGCCGGACGAGAACGAGAGTGGCGAGGTCGATAGCGGCCAGCACAACAATCAGCCCAGCATGGGGCTGGCGGTAACCGGTCTCGATGTAGATCAGCTCGGTCAGCTGGGCGTGGACAACGGTGTCCTGGTGCAGCGGGTCGATGCCGGCGGTGCAGCGGCCAGGGCCGGTATCCAGCGTGGCGACGTGATTGTCGAAGTCAATCGGCAAGCGATCGACTCGGTGTCGAAGCTGCGGGAAGTGATCGGCCAGCTGCCGAAGGACCAGGCGGTACCGGTGCGTATCTCGCGCAATGGTACGCCGCTGTTCGTGGCGCTGCGGCTGCAGGCACAGGACAAGCAGTAACGCGGTAATCGAAACGGGGCCGTCATGGCGACATGGTCCGCTTCGTTGATGGCAGGGCCGGCATCCGATAGGGGTGCCGGCCCTATGCTCATCCGGGGCCGGCTCGATCAGGTTGCCGGCCATTCTGCTGAACGAAGTGCCACCATAGATGGTCGCTGGACGTCTTAATAGATACAATGCGCCCATTCGTGTCAGCCGAGCTGACCTATCCTGCAGAACGTGTACCCATGCATGTACACAAAGGCGCAATAGACTACATGGCAACTGACGCAAGTGACGGAAAACTAAAGCACATTCGCAACTTTTCGATCATTGCCCACATTGATCACGGCAAGTCCACGCTGGCCGACCGCATCATTCAGATCTGTGGCGGGCTGAGTGAGCGTGATATCCGCGAGCAGGTCCTGGATTCGATGGATCTCGAACGTGAGCGCGGGATCACCATCAAGGCCCAGTCGGTCACGCTGGACTATACCGCTGCGGATGGCACCGTCTATCAGCTCAACTTCATCGATACCCCCGGTCACGTCGACTTTTCCTATGAGGTATCGCGGTCGCTCTACGCCTGCGAGGGTGCACTGCTGGTAGTGGATGCCAGTCAGGGGGTCGAAGCCCAGTCGGTCGCCAACTGCTATACCGCCATCGAACAGGATCTTGAAGTACTGCCGGTGCTCAACAAGATCGATCTGCCCCAGGCCGATCCGGAGCGGGTGGCCCACGAGATCGAGGAGATTATCGGGCTCGAGGCTACCGATGCCTGCCGGGTCTCCGCCAAGAGCGGTCTGGGCATGGAAGCCCTGCTCGAACGACTGATTACCGATATTCCGGAGCCCAGGGGCGATCCTGATGCGCCGGTACAGGCACTGATCATCGACTCCTGGTTCGACAACTACCAGGGCGTGGTATCCCTGGTTCGGCTGTTCGATGGCACCCTGAAAAAGGGTGACAGGATCCTGATGAAATCGACCGGTCGCGAATGGGAAGTCAGCGACATCGGCATATTCACTCCTCGCCAGAAAACCACCGGGCAGTTGCGTGCCGGCGAGGTCGGGTTCGTGATCGCCGGCATCAAGGACATCCATGGGGCACCGGTGGGCGATACCATCACGCATGCGAAAACCCCCGAGGTACAGCGTTTGCCCGGCTTCCAGAAGGTCAAGCCGCAGGTTTACGCCGGCATGTTCCCGATCAGTGCCGATGACTACGAGGAGTTCCGTGATGCGCTGGAGAAGCTGGCGCTCAACGATGCCTCGCTGGATTACATCCCGGAAAATTCCGATGCTCTCGGTTTCGGCTTCCGTGTCGGTTTTCTCGGCACGCTGCACATGGAGATCATTCAGGAGCGGCTGGAACGCGAATACAATCTCGATCTGCTGACGACCGCGCCGACCGTCATCTACGAGCTGGTGATGGAAGACGGGGAGATGATGTATGTCTCCAATCCTTCCAAACTGCCCGACATGGGCACGGTCAGCGAGATTCGTGAGCCGATCGTGCGTGCCAGTATCCTGGTGCCCCAGGAGTTCGTGGGGAATGTCATCAACGAGTGCGTGGTGCGTCGCGGCGTGCAGCTGGACATGCAGGTGCTGGGCAACCAGATGCAGCTGACCTACGAGCTGCCGATGAGTGAGGTGGTGATGGATTTCTTCGATCGGCTGAAGTCGATTTCGAAGGGCTACTCCTCGCTGGATTACAGCTTCGAGCGCTTCGAGGCCGCGAAACTGGCGCGGCTGGACGTACTGATCAACGGTGATCGCGTGGACGCTCTGGCGACCATTGTTCATCGCGATCAGGCGCATTCGCGTGGCCGTGTACTGGTCGAAAAGATGCAGGAGATGGTGCCACGGCAGATGTTCGATGTTGCCATCCAGGCTGCACTTGGCGGACACGTTGTCGCTCGTTCTACCGTCAAGGCACTGCGCAAGAATGTCACGGCCAAGTGCTATGGCGGCGACGTTTCGCGCAAGCGCAAGCTGCTGGATCGCCAGAAGCAGGGCAAGAAGCGCATGAAGCAGGTCGGCCGGGTGGAAATTCCGCAGGATGCCTTCCTTGCAGTGCTCAAGGTCAATGATTGAGATGTGCGCAGTAGCGTGATGCCGCTGCCGCGATGACTCGCGCCGGGGCGTTCGGCTCCGCACAGGAAACAGGAAGCGACGATGGATTTCACCCTTTTGCTCGTGCTCGCCGTGGCCGTGACCGGCCTGGTCTGGCTGCTGGATCTGGTCCTGTTGCGGCGGCTTCGTACGGCGCCGGGCCCGGCGGCTGATCATGCGGCCAGCGAAACGGCCGCCGGGACCTCCGGACGCCGCCGGCGGGTTCGGGCACAGCGTGATCCATGGTATGTGGACTACGCACGCTCCTTCTTTCCGGTACTGCTGGTAGTACTGCTCCTGCGCTCCTTCCTGATCGAGCCCTTTCAGATCCCCTCGGGGTCGATGCGGCCGACGCTCAAGGTCGGCGATTTCATTGTGGTCAACAAGTTTGCCTATGGTCTGCGGCTGCCGGTCGTGCATACCCGGATTCTCGATGTCGGCGAGCCTCAGCGAGGCGATATCATGGTTTTCCGCTTCCCGCAGGAACCCGATGTCGATTTCATCAAGCGTGTCATCGGCGTGCCGGGAGATCATATTCGTTACGAAAACAAGCAGCTGTACGTCAATGGCAAGCCGGTGCCCAAGGAGCTGCTCGACGATGCGCCGGCTGCCAACCCCGAAGAGGATCTGCTGCTGGAGCATCTGTTCGGCCGTGATCACCGGATCTACAACAATCCCAATGACCCCGGCCCGCAGATGCGTGAAATCACGGTGCCGCCGGGGCATTACTTCATGATGGGTGACAATCGCGATCACTCCAATGACAGCCGCTACTGGGGCTTCGTGCCGGAGAACAATATCGTCGGCAAGGCCTTTGCCGTCTGGATGCACTGGAAGGGTGGACTGCCCGATTTTACCCAGGCGCGTCTGTTGCACTGAATCACGAGTCACCTGACAGCTAACGAGAGCGTTAATGAGCAGCATGAACCTGGCGCGGAGGAAGCGGTGAGCAGCTCATTCGATGATCTGAGCCGTCGCCTCGGCTATGCTTTCCATCAGCCCGAACTGCTCGAGCTGGCCCTGACGCATCGCAGCTTCGGCGGTCGGAACAACGAGCGGCTGGAATTTCTGGGCGACTCGATCGTCAATTTCGTGATCGCTGAAGCGCTGTTTGCACGCTTTCCCCAGGCGCGTGAAGGTCAGCTTTCCAGGCTGCGGGCGCGTCTGGTCAAGGGGCAGACCCTGGCCGAACTGGCTCGCGAATTTCAGCTCGGGCCGGTACTCAGGCTCGGCTCGGGCGAGATGAAAAGCGGTGGCAACCGGCGCGAATCCATCCTCGCCGATGCCATGGAAGCCGTGATCGGGGCGATCTATCTGGACAGCGACATGGAATCGGTGCGCGAACGGGTACTCGCCTGGTATGCGCATCGTCTCGAGGATCTGAACCTGCAGGACAATCAGAAGGACCCCAAGACACGGCTGCAGGAGTTTCTGCAGTCACGCCAGCTGGCGCTGCCGCAGTACGAGGTGCTGGAGGTGGAGGGCGAGGCACATGCCCAGACCTTTCGGGTCAGCTGCCATGTCAGTGCCCTGGAAGATGCCACTACCGGCAGCGGATCCAGCCGCCGTCATGCCGAACAGCAGGCGGCCGAACAGGCGCTGGCGCGTCTCGAGCCCCGTCATGGTACGGGTGGAGCAAGCTCATGAGTGAAGAAGAAATCGATCTTTCGACGCCGCCGGCCACGCGCTGCGGTTTCGTGGCCATCGTCGGCCGTCCCAATGTGGGCAAATCCACCCTGATGAATCGTATTCTGGGGCAGAAGCTGTCGATCACCTCGCGCAGGCCGCAGACGACCCGACATCAGATCATGGGGGTCAAGACGGAGGGCGAGCTCCAGACCGTCTATGTCGACACGCCCGGCATGCATCAGATGCAGCGTGATCGCAATCGCGCCATCAATCAGTTCATGAACCAGGCTGCCACCCAGGCGCTGCGGGATGTCGACTGCGTGGTCTTCATCATTGATCGTGACCGCTGGACGGACGAGGACGAGATCGTGCTCAAGCGTCTGAGCGGGGTCTCGGTACCGGTGATTGCGGTCGTCAACAAGGTCGATCGGATGAAGGACAAGGCGGCGCTGCTGCCCTGGCTGTCGGCGCTGTCGCAGAAGCGCGAATTTGCCGCCATCCTGCCGGTATCGGCGCGCCATGGCACCCAGGTCGAGGAACTCGAGACCGAAGTGACCCGACATCTTTCGCCCAATGTCCATTTCTTTCCCGAAGACCAGATCACCAATCGCAGCGAACGCTTTCTGGCGGCGGAACTGGTACGCGAGAAGGTCATGCGTCAGCTGGGGGACGAGCTGCCCTATCAGATGACGGTCGAGATCGAGCAGTTCAGTGACGAAGGCTCGATCATTTATATCCATGCCCTGCTGCTGGTCGAGCGGGATGGGCAGAAGAAGATCCTGATCGGTGAAAGCGGTCAGCGGCTCAAGAAGATCGGCAGTGAAGCCCGTGTCGACATGGAGCGGGCGTTTGACTGCAAGGTGATGCTGAAGCTCTGGGTCAAGGTGCGCAGTGGCTGGTCGGATGACGCCAGGGCGCTGAAGAGTCTGGGCTACGACCTCGACTGAGTTCGACGGAGCAGGTGCTTCGGCCCCGACCGGCGGTCGGCAGGCAGCCTCGGCTGGCTGCGCAGGCGCGTGGCGGGGCTGCTTCTGAATCTGTTTCCGGGGTGCTGTTCCTGCAGTACCGCCGCTTGCCAACGGCACCGGATCACACTGCTCCGGCAGTCAGGATTGCCGGTATGAATGCGTGGAGCCCGGTCATGCAACCCCAACCGGCCTATCTACTACATCGCAGGGCCTACCGTGAAACCAGTGCGCTGGTGGATCTGATCAGCGCGGAGCACGGCCGGATTCGTGCCGTGGCACGGGGCGCCATGCGTCCCGGCAGTCGAACGCGGCATCGTCTGCAGCCATTCTCTCCGCTGCACCTGACCTGGGTGGGCGAGGGCGAACTCAAGACCCTGCGGCTGATCGAGTCCGGAGGCCCGGGCGCCATGCTGGCAGGTGAAGGTCTGTTGTGCGGCTTCTATGCCAATGAGCTGCTGACCCGTTGTCTGCCGCTGGAGCTCCCGGCACAGCGGGTTTTCATCTTTTATGGCGCATTGCTCGAGGCGCTCCCGGTGCCGGCTCGACGGGCCAGTGCGCTGCGTCGTTTCGAAATTACCCTGCTGGAGAGTCTGGACGCTGATCCGGTCTTTCTGACGGAGCGCGATACACCGCTTGAGCCTTCGGCACGCTACATCTATCAGCCACACTGGCGCCGCTTTCGGATGGCGGCGCAGGATGAGGCAGGTCTGGATGGGCGGGCGCTGCTGTGGCTGTCGCGTGATGACTGGGAGGCACCCGGGCTGGCGGGCGTGGCCCGGGCGCTGGCCCGGGCTGCACTGGCGCCCCTGCTGGGCGATCGCCCACTGCGTTCACGGGAGCTGATGCAGGATCTGATTGTGCGACGTCGTCACACCAGATCCGAATGAAGGTATCTCGGCATTCCGGGTTCGGGGCCTCCGGCCGGGATGATTGCGAACAATCTGTAACAGGAGTAGTGCCATGCATCCACCGCGTATCCAGCTGGGCGTCAATATCGATCATGTTGCCACGCTGCGTCAGAGCCGTGGCACCCGGTTTCCCGACCCCGTACAGGCTGCCCTGTTGGCCGAGGAAGCCGGCGCCGACGGAATCACCCTGCATCTGCGCGAGGATCGTCGCCATATTCAGGACCGCGATGTCGAGCTGATGAGCCAAATGCTCAACACGCGCATGAACCTTGAAATGGCGGTGACCGAAGAGATGGTGAGCCTGGCCGAACGGCTCCGGCCGGCGCACGTCTGTCTGGTGCCGGAAAAGCGTGCCGAGTTGACCACCGAGGGCGGGCTGGATGTTGCCGGTGATCGAGAGCGCATCGGGACAGCCTGCCAGCGGCTGGCGGCAGCGGGCTGCGAGGTCTCCCTGTTCATCGATCCCGAGCCTGCACAGATCCAGGCGGCTCATCAGCTGGGGGTGCCGACCGTTGAGCTGCATACCGGCGAGTACGCTGAAGCCACCGGCAACAGGGCTCGGGAGGCGCACGCCCGGGTCGCGGCTGCGGCCGAAATGGCCGGTGATCTGGGGCTGATCGTCAATGCCGGTCACGGCCTGCATTATCATAATGTCGAAGCGATTGCGGCCATCGGCGGCATCAACGAGCTCAACATTGGTCATTCGATCATTGCCCGGGCACTGTTCGTGGGACTCAAGGACGCCGTGGCGGAAATGAAGCGTCTGATCATCGCAGGCCAGGAGGCCGGTCTGGTACAGGCTCTGGAAGCGCATGATCACGACCATGGTGATGACGCGCATCAACACTGAGAGGGCGGTGTTCGCCCTGACGCGCTCAGGGTGGGCGAGTATAATGCCGGCTATCGCGCAGGCGTGACCTGCGGCATGAACCATGGCCGGAAGGCACATGCGGGACAGGAGAAGGCAATGGCATATCCGACCCTCGAGCAGATCGTGGGTAATACGCCGCTGGTGCAGCTCAAGCGAATGACCGCCGGTCGCAACAATGTGCTGCTGGCGAAGCTGGAAGGCGATAACCCCGCCGGCTCGGTCAAGGATCGTCCGGCGCTGTCGATGCTGGCTCATGCGCAAGCCCGGGGGGAGATCGCACCGGGCGATACCCTGATCGAGGCGACCTCCGGCAATACCGGCATTGCGCTGGCAATGGCCGCAGCCATCAAGGGCTATCGCATGGTACTGATCATGCCGGAGACCGCCAGCGCCGAGCGCAAGCAGGCAATGGCGGCCTATGGGGCCGAGCTGATCGAGGTGACCGGCGAGGAGGGCATGGAGGGCGCCCGCGATCTGGCGCAGCGGATGATTGGCGAAGGGCGGGGCAAGCCGCTCGATCAGTTCGCCAATCACGACAATCCGCTGGCGCACTACGAGACGACCGGGCCCGAACTGTGGCGCCAGACCGGGGGCACCATCACTCATTTCGTCAGCTCGATGGGGACCACCGGCACCATCATGGGGGTGTCGCGCTATCTCAAGGAGCGCAACGAGGCCGTCCAGATCATCGGCCTGCAGCCCGAGGATGGCGCGAAGATCGCGGGTATCCGGCGCTGGCCGGAAGCCTATCGTCCCTCGATCTTTGATCAGGCCCGGGTGGATCGGGTGCTCGACATCGGCCAGCACGAGGCGGAAGAGCATATGCGTCGGCTGGCCAGGGAGGAAGGCATCCTGGCCGGTGTCTCCTCCGGCGGGGCGCTGGCCGGAGCGCTGCGGATTGCCGAAGAGGTCGAGAACGCCGTGATCGCCTTCATTGTCTGTGACCGGGGAGATCGCTATCTCTCCACCGGTCTCTATGCGCCCGGGCAGCAGTAGCGCCATGGCTCGACTGGGAACTCGCCGGCCGGTCGCCGAACGACCGAAACGACGCCGCACTTCGACAGCCCGAAGTGAACCGCCACAGGACGGGCAGCTGCTCATCGAGCGTCAGGCACACGATGGCCGGGGTGTGGCGCGCAACGCAGAGGGCAAGACGCTCTTTGTCGAGCGAGCGCTGCCCGGCGAACGGGTCATCGTGGCCGTGCATGCCGAACATCGTCGCTACGACGAGGCACATGTGCGTGAACTGCTGGCGCTGGTACCCGAACGGGTTACGCCAGCCTGCACCCATTTCGGGCAGTGCGGCGGATGCGATCTGCAGCACCAGGCGCTGGATGCCCAGCGGGCGCATCGCAGGGCCGTGCTGACGGAGCAGTTTGCTCATCATGACCTGATCCTGCCGGAGATCGAACTGATCGGTGATGATGCCCGACAGTCTGCCGGTTACGGCTATCGGCGCCGGGCCCGGCTGGGGGTGCGGGTGGACAGTGACGGTGCCCTGTATTTCGGTTTTCGCCGCCGCAGTCAGGACAACCTGTTCAACATCACCCAGTGTCCGATTCTGACCCCCCGGCTGGAAGCGCTGTTAAAACCGTTGCGTCATCAGCTCGAGCAGCTCGAGGCGCCACGCCGCGTGGGACATGTCGAACTGCTCGAGCTGGACGGGCAGTGCTGCCTGAGCATTCGTCAGCTGCGCGAGGTGCCCGGTGACATCGAGCGCTGGCGTGCCTTCGCCGATGAGCATCAGCTGGCCCTGGTGATGGGCATCGGGCGCGAGCAGCCCGTATGGCACAGGCTCGATGACGGGCCACCGCTGCAGCAGACCGTGAACGTGGCCGGAAACGGGCCCGTGACGCTCGAGCTGGCACCGGGGGACTTCCTGCAGGCCAATGCCGCCGTCAATCAACAGCTGGTGAACACGGTGCTCGAGTGGAGTGAGGTGGGGCCGGGTGAGCAGGTGCTCGACCTGTTTGCCGGGGTCGGCAATTTCACCCTGCCGCTGGCCGCCCTTGGGGCACGGGTCACGGCACTGGAAGGGCGTGCCGCCATGGTCGATCGGCTGCAGCACAACGCTGCGCGCAACGGGCTGGCGCGGCAGATCACCGCTCGCGTGGCCGATCTGGCCGAGTATGCCTCGCTGGCCGTCGCCGAGCCGGACCGGGCGGATCTGGTGGTGCTCGACCCGCCCCGCAGCGGTGCCCGGACACTGGCACGCCAGTTGGCAATGGCTCAACCGGCCAGGGTGGTCTATATCTCCTGTGATCCGGCGACCCTGGCGCGTGATGTTCGCATACTGGTGGAGGGCGGTTATCGCATCGAACGGGCTGCGGTCGCAGACATGTTTCCCCAGACATCGCACCAGGAGAGCGTGCTGCTGCTCAGGCGAGTGGACGAGCGATAATCGGGCAATAACAAGGCTGCCGAATTCGAGGGCATCCCATGGTCAAGGTGCGAGAAGATCAGCCGCTGGACAGTCGTGGTCGCATTGACGTCACGACCTGGCTGACCCGTCTGCAGGAAGAGATTGCCCTGCGTGAGCCCGAACGGCTCGAGCAGGCCTGTCAGCTGGCGAATGCACTGTCGGAAAAGGCCGAGCAGGAGCTGCCGAGCTGGCGTGACCCCGGTGCCAGCCTGAGGATCGGGCTGGAGATGGCCGAAATCCTCGCAGGGTTGCAGCTCGATCAGGAAACCCTGATTGCGGCCGTGCTGTATCGCTGCGTCAGGGAAGGGCTGATCGATCATGCTGGTGTGGAGAAACGCTTCGGCCCGGAAGTGGCCGGGCTGATCGATGGTGTATTGCGCATGGCTGCCATCAGCCAGCTGCAGGCCCCGGAAAATCGGCTCAGCCAGCACAATCAGCAGGAGAACCTGCGCAAGATGCTGGTGGCCATGGTGGATGATGTCCGGGTGGCGCTGATCAAGATTGCCGAACGTACCTGCATGCTGCGCCAGGTACGTCATACCTCGCGCGAGCGCTGCCTGCGAGTGGCACGTGAAGTATTCGACATCTATGCGCCGCTGGCCCATCGGCTGGGAATCGGCCAGATCAAATGGGAGCTGGAGGATCTCTCCTTCCGCTATCTGCACGAGGCCGACTACAAGGCCATCGCCCACCAGCTGGCGGAGAAGCGGCTGGATCGCGATCGCTATATCCTGGATGTCATCGAAACCCTGAAGGGGCTGCTGGAAGCCCAGCACATCACCCGCTATGACATCAGTGGCCGTGCCAAGCACATCTATTCGATCTGGCGGAAGATGAAGCGCAAGCACATCGACTTCTCCCAGGTCCATGATGTGCGCGCAGTGCGCATTCTGGTGCCCGAGGTGACCGACTGTTATACGGTACTGGGCATCGTGCATTCGTTGTGGCATCACGTGCCCACCGAATTCGACGATTATATTGCCAATCCCAAGAAGAACGGTTATCAGTCGCTGCATACGGCGGTCTTCGGCCCCGAGGGCAAGGTGCTGGAGATTCAGATCCGTACCTTTGCCATGCACGAGGAAGCCGAACTGGGCGTCTGTGCCCACTGGCGCTACAAGGGCACCGATGTCGACTCCAAGAGCCGCAGCTATGAGCAGAAGATCGCCTGGCTGCGGCAGGTGCTGGAGTGGCAGGAGGAAGTCGGCGAACTGACCGACCTCAGCGAGGGGTTGCAGACCGACATCGCGCCCGATCGCATCTATGTCTTCACGCCCGAGGGCCATGTCATCGACCTGCCCCGGGTTTCCACGCCGATCGACTTCGCCTACCGGGTTCATACCGATGTCGGCCACCAGTGCCGGGGAGCCAAGGTGGACGGCCGGATCGTGCCGCTGACCTATCGGCTGCGAACCGGTCAGCAGGTCGAGATTCTTACCGCAACCCAGGGCGGTCCCAGCCGCGACTGGCTCAATCCCTCCCTGGGCTATGTGAAGACTTCGCGGGCGCGCTCCAAAATCCAGTCATGGTTCAAGCAGCAGGCCCGCGATCAGAACCTCGAAGAGGGGCGCACCCTGCTGGAGCGCGAGTTCCGGCGGCTCGATCTGGAAAGCCTCGATCGTCAGCGACTGGCGCGGGCAGTCAACCATGCCACCGCGGAGGACATGTTTGCTGCCATCGGCGCAGGGGATCTGCGTATCGGCCAGGTACTTTCTCAGGCGCAGCAGCTGTTCGGCGAGCATGACGAGGACGAAGAGCAGATCGATCGGCTGTTGACCCGGCCGCGCAAGCAGGAGAAGGGCACCGAAGGCGCCGATACCATTACCGTGCTGGGTGTGGGCAATCTCAAGACCCAGATGGCCAACTGTTGCCACCCGGTACCGGGTGATCAGATTCTCGGCTTCATTACCCAGGGTCGTGGGGTCACCGTGCACCGTCAGGACTGTCCCAATATCCTGCAGCTCAAGAGTGATGAGCCGGCACGCATCGTGCAGGTCGAATGGGGGCAGCGTCAGCCGATCCAGTATCCGGTGGATATCGAGATCCTGGCATGGGACCGCACCAACCTGCTGCGCGATGTGACGGGGGTTCTCTCCAGCGAGAAGGTCAACGTGCTTTCCGTGAATACCACGACCGATCGCAATGACAACCTCGCGACCCTGCGTCTGACACTGGAAGTGGCCGGTCTCGAAGTGCTGGGTCGGCTGTTCAGCCGCATTCAGCAACTGCCCAACGTGACCGACATCAAGCGACTGCGCCAGGGTGGCCAGCAGGAGAACACGGCATGAACGAACTCCGGTCTGACGACGGGGAGATAAAGCGCCATCGGCTGGAGGATCTGCTGAAGCTGATGGCTGTGCTGCGCGACCCGCAGTACGGTTGCCCCTGGGATGTGCAACAGCACTGGGATTCGATTGTGCCTCATACGCTCGAGGAGGCACACGAAGTGGCGGATGCCATCGAGCGGCGAGCCTTCGATGAACTCCCCGGGGAGCTGGCCGATCTGTTGTTTCAGGTCGTGTATTACGCCCGCTTCGGCGAGGAGGAAGGGCGTTTCGACTTTCACGATATCGTGCATGTGCTGACTGCCAAGATGCTCGCCCGGCATCCGCACGTCTTTCCCGAGGGTACGCTCGAATCACGCCGGGAAGGCGTCGCGGCCGAAGATGTGGCCACCGATCGGGTGCATGCCCGCTGGGAGACCCGCAAGGCCGAGGAGCGTGTCGAGCGTGCGGCCCGCTCGGCCCTGGACGATGTCCCGCTGGCGTTGCCGGCCCTTTCGCGCGCCAACAAGCTGGCCCGTCGTGCCTCCCGGGTCGGTTTCGACTGGCCGGACTACCGCGGAGCGCTGGCCAAGGTGCGCGAGGAGCTGGACGAGCTGGAAGTCGAGATCGACCGGGGCCATCACTCGCGCAGTCGTGACGAGCTGGGTGATCTGCTGTTTGCGGTGACCAATCTGGCACGTCATCTTGATATTGATCCCGAGCAGGCCCTGCGTGGCACCAACAGCCGTTTCGAGCGGCGTTTCCGAGGCGTTGAAGAGGCATTTGCGGCGAACGGTAACGCGCTGTCATCGGCCTCGCTTGACGATCTGGAAGCGTGCTGGCAGCGCGTCAAGCAGCGCGAGAGGCATGAAGCCGGCAGTGCTGATCGTGGCGGCGGAGGTTCTCCAGCGGAGTAAGCCAGCATTGTGCTGGCGGCCACTGCCGTTCAGGATATAGACAAACCACCAGAGACGAGGCGTCATGAGTCAGGCATCGAATACGTCCGTATCGGATGTCCCGCCCCTCGAGGCCGGTTCCGATAACGTTCTGCACGAATCGCTGCGCGATAATGTTCGCATCCTTGGTGACAATCTGGGACGCACCATCGCCAGTGACCTGGGGGAAGATTTCGTTGACCGGATCGAGACCATCCGGGCACTCGCCAAGCGCGGGCGCCAGGAAGGTCACGAAGGGCGTGCCGCCCTGATCGACTATCTGCGTCGGCTGCCGGAGGGCGAGCTGCTGCCGGTGACTCGTGCCTTCAACCAGTTTCTCAACCTCGCCAATATTGCCGAACAGCACTATCGCTCGCGGTTCCGGCGCGTCGAGGATTATCGCCCCGGCAGTCAGCCCCGGCTGGATGATCTCTTCCGTCGGGTCCAGGAAGCCGGCCATGATGCGCGGTCACTGGTCGAGCGGTTTGCCGACATGCGTATCGATCTGGTACTGACTGCGCATCCTACCGAGGTGGTCAGACGTACCCTGATTCAGAAATACGATGCCATTGATCACTGCCTGGGCGAGCTTGAAGCAGCCGGCGATCAGCAGGAGCGGGCCGAGCGCGTTCGCGGTCGACTGGCCGAGCTGGTCAGTCAGGCCTGGCACACCGATGAAATCCGGCGTGAGCGGCCGACGCCGGTGGATGAAGCGCGCTGGGGCTTTGCGGTCATCGAGAATTCGCTCTGGGATGCTGTTCCCCAGTTCTATCGCGATCTCGACAACCTGCTGCTTGGCAACGCCGGTGAACGACTGCCACTGGATGCATCGCCGATCCGGTTTGCCTCCTGGATGGGCGGAGACCGTGACGGCAATCCCAATGTCACTGCCGAAGTGACCCGCGAAGTGCTGCTGCTGGGTCGCTGGATGGCAGCGGATCTCTATCTGCGTGATCTCGAACAGCTGCGCCATGAACTGTCGATGTGGCGTGCCACCTCGGTATTGCGTGCCGAGGCCGGCGAGGCGGCCGAACCCTACCGCGAGATCATCAAGCGGTTGATCAGGCGCGTCGAACTGACCCGTGACTGGGCCCAGGCGCGTCTCGATGGTGAACCCTTCTCCCATCACGATGAGGTGATCGAAACCCGCGAACAGCTCTACGCCCCGCTGCTCTCCTGCTATCGCTCGCTGTGCGACTGTGGTCTGGATGCCATCGCCAACGGGGCGCTGCTGGATACCCTGCGGCGGGTGGCATGTTTCGGCGTCACCCTGACCCGGCTCGATCTGCGGCAGGAATCCTCCCGGCATACCGCCGTTTTCGAAGAGCTGCTCGATTACCTGAATCTTGGCAGTTATGGCGAATGGGACGAGCAGCAGCGCCAGCGTTTCCTGCTCGAAGAGCTCGGCTCCCGCCGGCCACTGGTCCCGGCTCACTGGGAGTGTTCGGAGGAAACCCGGGAGACCCTGGAAACCTTCCGGGTGATCGGTAACGAGCACGCCGAATCCCTGGGCAGCTATGTGATCTCGATGGCCGGTCAGCCCTCCGATGTGCTGGCCGTGGCTCTTTTGATGAAGGAGATGGGAGGCGATGTGCGTCTGCCCATCTCGCCGCTGTTCGAAACACTGGATGATCTCGATCGCGCCGGCGATGTGGTCGATCGACTGCTGTCACTGCCCGAGTACAGGCGCTGGATCCAGGACCGTCAGGAAGTCATGATCGGTTATTCGGATTCCGCCAAGGATGCCGGCCAGCTGGCGGCGGCCTGGGCACAGTATCGTGCCCAGGAGCAACTGGTGGAGATCTGTCGGGAGCAGGGTGTGGCGCTGACGCTCTTTCACGGTCGCGGTGGTACCGTGGGCCGCGGGGGCGGTCCGGCTCATGCCGCCATCCTGTCGCAGCCACCGGGTTCGGTGGATAACAGCCTGCGCGTAACCGAGCAGGGCGAAATGATCCGCTTCAAGTTCGGTCAGTCCGGTATTGCCGTGCGCTCAATGGAGATCTATGCCTGCGCCGTGCTGGAGGCCACGCTGCTGCCACCGCCGCAGCCGAAGGCACACTGGCGCGAGGAGATGGATCAGCTCGCCTCCCGCGCTCACGGCGTCTATACCAGCGTGGTACGCGAGGATCCGGATTTTGTCCCCTATTTCCGGGCCGTCACGCCGGAAACCGCACTCTCTCGCCTGCCGCTGGGTTCTCGGCCGGCCAAGCGCCGTCAGGAGGGAGGCGTCGAGACCCTGCGGGCCATCCCCTGGATCTTTGCCTGGACCCAGACCCGATTGATGCTGCCGGCATGGCTGGGCAGCGGTGAGGCCTTTGCCCGACGGATCGAAAGTGAAGAGGGCATGGCTCGGCTGCGCGAGATGATGAACGAGTGGCCCTTCTTCGGCACCTATCTCGATATGCTGGAGATGCTGCTGGCCAAGTCCGACCTGGACATTGCGGCCTATTATGAGCATCGATTGATCGATGAGCCGCCCCTGATGCGCCTTGGCGAGTCGTTGCGGGAACGGCTGCGCAATCTGATCGATGTGCTGCTGAAGATTCGCGATCAGGAACGCTTGCTGGAGAACACGCCACTGATTCGTCAGGCGATCGAGGTGCGCAATCCCTATATCGACCCGCTGCACGGATTGCAGGCCGAACTCCTGCAGCGCAACCGGGATGCCGATGGCGCCATCTCGCACGAGCTTTCGCGGGCGCTGATGGTGACCATGGCGGGCATTGCCGCGGGCTTGCGCAATACCGGTTAGGGGCGTTATCCGGCCCGGTGGCGACGGCGATGCATGAAATCATCGCCGTCGCCCTTGAAAAGTGCGATAAGCCTCCTAACTTAATGACCATACAGGAAGCTTGTCGAGCAGCCGGCGGGTTCCCGGCGAAGGTCGACAGTATTACGGCAGTTTCGGCTGCGTATGCGGCGCAGCCCTTGCTACAGCCGTTGGACGTCAGGGTTCGAGGCGTCGTTTATCCATCCGCCTGCGGGCGGTTCAGCAAGAAGGAGTTCATCCATGGCTTATCAGCTTCCCGATCTGCCCTATGCGTTTGATGCGCTGGAACCCCATATCGATGCGCAGACCATGCAGATCCACCACGACAAGCACCACAACACCTACGTCACCAACGCCAATGCGGCGCTGGAGAAGCTGCCCGATGACCTGGCCGGTCTGTCGGCCGAAGAGCTGGTGCAGCAGCTTGATCGGGTACCGGAAGCACAGCGTACTGCAGTGCGCAACAATGCCGGTGGCCATGCCAACCACAGCCTGTTCTGGGAAATCATGACGCCCAATGCCAAGGGGCTGAAGGAATTCCCGACCCTGATGGGCGCCATCGAAAAGGCCTTCGGCAGCGTTGATGCCTTCGCCGAGAAGTTCGAAGCTGCTGCCAAGGGTCGTTTCGGCTCCGGCTGGGCTTGGCTTTGCGTCAAGAACGGCGAGCTGATGATCACCTCGACGGCCAATCAGGACAGCCCGCTGATGGCACAGGCCTACGGTGGTGCGGATGCCCAGCCGATCTTCGGTGTCGACGTCTGGGAGCATGCCTACTACCTCAACTACCAGAACCGTCGTCCTGACTACCTCAAGGCGTTCTGGAACGTGGTCAACTGGGCCGAAGTCGAGA
Organism: Kushneria sinocarnis; assembly: GCF_003633775.1. Lineage (GTDB taxonomy): Bacteria > Pseudomonadota > Gammaproteobacteria > Pseudomonadales > Halomonadaceae > Kushneria > Kushneria sinocarnis. Next base: position 301,991 of record NZ_RBIN01000003.1, on the reverse strand, counting down.
AGCGTTACAACGCAGCCACGAGCTGATCGCTGATCGACGAATAGTGCCGAGCTCCCGGTGAGCTCGGCAGCATGATGACGGCGTGCCGGAATTTCCGGCACGCCGTTTTCTTTTCATGGCAGTACTCAGCCCAGCGCGCGGCGGGCGCGTACCAGTGCCCGATACCAGTGACGGGCTGGTGTGCCGATCAGTGGCGGCCGGTGGGTCAGCAGACTGATATTGCGATGCATGCGGGTGTCGTAATTGGACACCATGTTGAGCGTATTCTCCCGGGCGCCATAGGTATTCTTGAGAAACTCGATGGCCTCGGGTGGCAGGGCGACCCGGTAGTGTCGTACCAGCGCAACGGCCAGTGATTCGGCACTGCGTGAGAGATCCTCGTTGACTTCCTTGACCATGGCACTGCCCAGCGCCGCCTTGGCAGAGGCGGAGAGGTTGGGCTCGAGCTGACCGAAGTAGGCAGCATTGCTGGCATAGATGGCGCGCTGTACCTCGGGGCGAGAGAGCTGGATGTGGGGTTCAAGGGCAAGGGCGATTTCGATCGCCAGTCGCTTGGCGGCCTCGACGTCACCGGCATGATCCTGTGGCAGGGTGGTCTGATGCTCGAAGCGCCGATGCGGCAATCGGGTGTCACGCAGATGACGGAAGAGGTGCTTGCAGACCTGTGCCTTGGCGGCATCATCGAGTTCGATGCGTTTTTCCCGGATGCGCAGACCGCGACTGCCCGGGCCCACCTGCAGCCGGGTGGCGTCATCCGATTCGGTGTTGGTCATGCGGTCCCAGCGTTCCGACATGCGCAGCAGGCTGGCATGGTTGCGGCCCACCTGTTCGTAGGCTTCATGAACGCTGCGAAACAGTTTCAGTGCGTTGGTCAGGATATTGGCTCGATTGCGCAGTTCACCGCGCAGCCCTGTCTCTCCCTGACGTACCCGTGCTGCCAGCTGGTGAATCTGCTCGGCCAGGGCATCCATCGCTTCCCGGGAACGCTGGGCCAGTGCTTCGGCACGCAGTCCCTGAGCGGCATCTTCGACCAGGGTACCGGACTGTTCGGCAAGATAGACCGTCAGTGCCTTCAGACGCGACAGGCCGGTGGCCTGGCTGATGCGATAGCGTGAGCGGGACTCTTCAAGCGCATCAAGAGTGCGTGCCAGCTGCCAGCGTCCGCGGTATTCGAACGTCAGCATGGGAATTTCGCGGCCGCTGATCAGCTCGAAGGCCAGCAGGAGCACCTCTTCAACGTCCTGCAGGGTCATCAGCAGCTCGTTATCTTCCTCGATGGCCGCCATGATGCGTTCGATGAAGTTGTCATCGCGTGGCACCCCGTGGTGCAGGTTGGGCGCATGCCCGGCGAAGCGGTCGCGCAGCAGGGCGATCGCTTCCGGAGCAACCTCGGTCAGCTCGCTGAGCTGGGGGTCGATGGTATCCCGGTACAGCTCGATCATGTCCTGGATGCGGGCCTGCAGGCCAACGCGCCGATAGATGTCAATCTGGGCGATGATGCGAGCGCTGTCGCGATCATCGAGCAGTTCCAGTGCGGCCAGTTCGACGCCTTCCGGGGAGAGATCCTGCTTGCGCAACAGCATCGCCGCGGACTCCCGCCGTCGCGCTTCGCCTTCGAGGCTTTCGACAATCAGATTGCGGGTGGTGAGAATCAGCTCGGGCAGTTCGTCGATGACATGCGAGATCTTGTCGGCAGTACGTTCATACTGACGGCCGCGGGTGAGATGATAGACAAGGTTGGCAATGATGCCGGCGACACCGGTGATCACCGTATACGAGATGAAGAAGATGTAGTTCTCCATCGATGGCGCCTTGCCGTATCCCAGCAGATAGCCGCCCCAGGCACCGATCAGGGTAACCGGACCGGCTGTCCAGAGGATCTGCAGGGTGCTGACCGACCAGGGCACCTTTTCAACGGCTGCCGTGATGCGTCGGATCTCGTTGCGACCCTCGCGTTCCAGCCGGATCTGGGCGATATCCTCGCTGTCACTGTTACGGTTGCGACGGGGGCGTCGGAATAGAACAAACGGAGACTGCACGGCATTACCTGATGCGCTGTCGACGGGCGGGCACAAGGTATCACTGGCCTGCGCAGTGAACCAGTCATAGCGCTGTTCGACCGGCATGTTACGATGCGGGGAAAGGCTTGAGTGGCTGGCGGGGAGTGCCTGAATGCTTGCAGAGTGGGTGGATCTGTTACTGGGATATGCCAGCGGGGCACTGGATAGCATCCGCGAGGATGAAAGCTATCCATCGCTGATGCACTGGGCCCGCCATGAGGGGAGTGCGCTGGTAGGCGGCGATCTGGCGCTGGCCCAGGCGCTGGCGCCTGAGTTGTGGAACCAGACACCCCTGTTACGTGAAGATTTCGCCAGCGAGCCGCTGGCGCGGCCCGGGCCCGAGGAACCCTGCTGGTGCGATTCGGGGCGGCGCCATCGCGACTGCTGCCAGCAGGTAACGCTGCCCGGTCCGCTGCCAGCGCATCTGATGTGGATGCTGTCGCTGCGCCGCTGGCGGGGCAATACCCTGCGTCGGGCGCTGCAGTTTCCGGAGGTGCCGGCCCAGGCACTGCTCGAGGCCGGTATCATTACCGCTGAGAACGGCCAGCCGGGACGTGCCCAGCTGATTCTTGAAGTGTTTTTCAAGTGTCCTGACTGGTGCGGCATGCCGGAGCAGTCGGAACCTGCACTGGAACTGCTGACCGACCTTTACCAGGAACGCGGCTTCAATCGCAAGAAGACGGCCCTGCTGGACAGCGCCGTTGATCACGGGCCGCCCTTCCTGCGCGGTGCGGCGCTTGAGCGTCAGTGTCTGATGTATCTGGACAGTGACGATCTCGGCAATGCCCGACAGACCTTTCTGCGGGCCCTGCAGACCCTGCCCAACGCGCCTGCCCTGGCATGGCTGGAAATCATGCTGTTGCTGCACGAGGGCCATGAGGGCGAGGCAAAGGAGCGAGCCGGTTTCTGGTACCGTCGCCTGTCACGACGTGACGATATCGAGGGCGAGCAGCTGGCCTTTCTGGAAGAACTGGCGGCCAATCCTGCTGCTGCCCTGGCTGAGCAGATGATCCACTCCGAAGAGGAGCTGGCACTGCCGCTGAGTGATCTGCAGGAGATGCTGGGGCAGCTTGGGCCGGCGCCGCCATTATCGCTTGCGGTCAATGCCGAAGAGCGGCTGGAGTATCATTTCGATGATATCGATATCGCTCATTACGAGGCCTGGCAGGGGGTCTTTCGTGCCATGTCGGGTGATGAGTACGAGCTGGAGCCCGGACAGGATGTCTGGGGCCATGCCGGTGACTGGCTGGACGCACTCTTGCGTCATCCCGGCTGGCTGGCGTCTCCGCCGATTCTGGAAGAGCTGGCCATGGCACTGACCAGCCGCATGGGCAATCTGCCCTGGATGGCTGCCCCCTTTTTTACACCGCTGCATGAGCGGTTGTCACAATGGCTGACCGTGATCGAGCGCAGCGGCCGCCGGTTCCTGTTTGCCGAGGGCAATAACGCCACGCTGTTCCGCCTTGGTCTGGCACTGATTCTCGGGCTTGAACGTGGCAGTGGGGAGCGTGCCCGAACGCTGGCGGAAAGGTTGCTGGCGCTTGATGGGAGTGATCCGCTTGGCCTGCGGGAAGTACTGCTCGAGCAGCTGTTGCGGGCGGGACACAATCAGGAAGCGGTACGCATGAGTGAAGCCATGGCGGCCCGGCAGGCCGGGGAAGAACAGCAGTGGCTGGGACTGCTGATCGGTCAGGCACTGGCGCTTTACCGTCTGGCGCGAGAAGAGGAGGCGCTCGAAATACTCGAGCGGGTCAACGAGGTGAACCCGTATATTCTTTCGCTACTGACCCGGGATAATCCGCGACGTGAACCGGCAAGCGAGGATACGCCGCTTCCCGGTTCACGCGCCGAGGCCTGGCAGTATCGGGTGCTGATGCGCGAGCAGTGGATTTCCACTCCCGGTGCGCTGGCATGGCTGACCCGGGCCCTGCGAACCGGCTAGCGGGGCGTTCACTCAATTGCTTCTGCCGGTTGGTCATGCTGGCGACCGGCTTCAAGCTGGTCACGCCATTCGCGGAAGCGCCACAGCATGGCCAGGCCCGGCAGGGCCGCCAGGGTGCAGATCAGGAAAAACAGGTCCCAGCCCACGGCGTCTGCCAGTACACCGCTGGGCGAGGCAATGATGACCCGCGGCAGCCCCATGATCGAGGAGAGCAGCGCATACTGGCCGGCCGTGAAGCGCTTGTCGGTCAGCGCTGCCATGAAGGCGACGAAGGCGGCCGTGCCCATGCCCGCGGCGAGGTTTTCGAAGCTGACGACTGCAGCCAGGGCGGTCAGCGAGTGTCCGACATGATTGAGCCAGATGAACCCTGCAGTGGAGACCATCTGCAGCAGCCCGAACCACCATAGTGAGCGGTAGATGCCCAGCCGGACGATCAGCGCCCCGCCCAGCATGGTGCCCGCCATGATCATCCAGACGCCGAACAGCTTGACGGTGGTGCCGATCTCGGTATTGGAAAAACCGATTTCCTTGTAGAAGGGGATGGTGAGATTGGTGGCCACGGAGTCGCCCAGCTTGTAAAGCAGGATGAACAGCAGCAGCCACCAGGCCCCCGATCGATCAAGAAAGTTGCGAATCGGCTCCAGGAAGGTATTGCGCCAGTCCAGTGACGTGTCGGGCTGTGCGGCTGTCGGTTCGGGAGCCAGCAGGGTGATCAGGATGCAGCCCCCCAGCAGCAGGCCCATGATCAGATAGGTCGTCTGAAAACCGACCTGATCGGCCAGCATCAGACCGGCGCCGGAAGCAATCAGGGTGCCGATACGGTAGCCGTAGACATAAAAGCTTGACCCCAGACCCAGCTCGCGCTCCGGCAGATGTTCCCGTCGATAGGCGTCGATGACGATATCCTGACTGGCACTGAAGAAGCTGACCAGCAGCGCCATCACGCCTACCGCCAGCGGCAGATGACCGGGGTCAAACATGCTCAGCAGCATGATCAACAGGGCCAGTACGAACTGAATCAGGCTCAGCCAGCCGCGCCGGCGGCCCATGAGTGGCGGTGGCAGTCGATCGAGCAGCGGCGCCCAGAGAAATTTCAGGGTATAGGGAATCCCGACCAGTGCCAGCACGCCCACGGCATCCAGCGAGACCCCGGCATCGGTCATCCAGGCCTGCATGACGCTGCCTGTCAGCAGCAGCGGGAGGCCGGAGGCCAGTCCCATCATGAACGTGATACCATGCCGGATTACGACGGCTTTCAATGAGCGTGCTGAAATCAAGGTGTGTCGTCCGATCCTTTGATACATGGGTGACGGCGGGGCCGTTGATTCTCGCAGAGCCGCAGGCGTCAGGCCATATCAGGAGGCATCCCCTTGAGCACCGCCGATATCGAGCAGCCCCGTTGGTATGCCATCCAGTGCAAGGGTGGAGAGTCCTTTCGTGCTGCAGAACACCTGACCCGCCAGGGCTATCAGCTGTTTCATCCGGTGATCGATATCGAACGTCGCCAGCGGGGACGCATCAGGACGGTGCGTGAACCGCTCTTTCCCTGGTATCTGTTCATTCGTCTCGATCGTCTCTCCGACAATTGGCGTCCGATTCGTTCCACACGTGGGGTGCTGAAGCTGGTGGCCTTCGGTAATGAACCGACACCGATCCCTGATGAGTTGATCGACACCCTGCGCCATCACGCCCGGAGCGTGGACGAAGAGGGCCGCGAGCACTACTTCCGCCCTGGTGATCGGATCGAGATCACCGAGGGGCCCTTTCGCGAGATGGAAGGGGTGTTTTTCGATCGCAAGGGAGAGGAGCGTGTCATCGTGCTGCTCAATATCCTGCAGCGGGAGCATCAGATGCAGTTTTCGATCGGACAGGTGCGGCGTTCCCTCTGAGCCTCGGCATCCGATCCCGGGCCCGGGCAGTCAGCGTTCGAGCCACCATCGGCTGGTCCAGGCCTGCATGACCCGTTCCGGGTAGTCGGTTCGACCGAGACTGCCGTTGTAGCGTGCCAGGGCTCGTGTCAGGTCGTGATGTTCGTCCTGCAGGTACCAGGCCAGGATCGTGCAGCCGTAGCGCAGATTGGTGGCAGGGTCGCTCAGATCATCCCCCGGGCGCCCGATCTCCCGTTTCCAGAAGGGCATGACCTGCATCAGCCCCCGGGCGCCGGCCGTCGACACGGCCTCGGCATCGAACCGGCTCTCGACCTGAATCAGGGCCAGAATCAGCTGCGGGTCCAGTTGCGTGCGCCAGGCCTGACGCCGCAGCAGTTCCAGCAGCTTCAGGCGCTGTTGAGTCTCCGGCAGAAAATCGCTCAGCCGATGCTGCATGTCCATCAGCCAGACTTCCGCGGCATAGTGATCACGAAAGCCGTGATCGGAGGCCAGGGTCTGTTTGAGGGTCTGCAGCAGCTCTCGGGGGATGTCGGCAGGGGGCATGGTCGCCGCCATGCCCCGGACGGGCAGCAACAGCAGCGCGGCCATCAGCCCCGCTGCCGGCCAGGGGAGGTCATGCCAGTTTCGTACGCAACATCTCCACCACGTCTGCACGTGGCACCATGGTGACGTCATCGTCCCGGCGCCCCTTGTACTCGAGTTCATCGTTGTTGAGACCGCGATCACCGATCACGATGCGATGCGGGATCCCGATCAGTTCCAGGTCGGCAAACCTGACGCCGGGGCGTTCGTCGCGGTCATCCAGCAACACCTCGAAACCGGCTTCGGTCAGGCTGGCATAGAGCCGTTCGGCTTCGTTGCGCACCGCTTCCGACTTGTGGGCATTCATCGGCACCAGCGCTACCTGATAGGGGGCCAGGGGGGCCGGCCAGGTAATGCCGCGCTCGTCATGATGCTGTTCGATGGCGGCAGCGACCACCCGGGTCACGCCGATGCCATAACAGCCCATCAGCAGGGGGACGGCCCGACCGTTCTCATCCAGTACGGTAGCGTTCATGGCTTCCGAATACTTGGTACCCAGCTGGAAGACATGGCCGACTTCGATGCCGCGGGCGATGGCAAGCGTGCCCTGACCATCCGGCGATGGATCACCTTCCACCACATTGCGAATGTCGGCGACCTTCGGCAACGGCAGATCGCGCTCCCAGTTGATGCCGAACCAGTGCTGATCATCGGTATTGGCTCCGGCGCCGAAGTCGCTCATCATGGCGACGCTGCGATCGATCACGAGCGGCATGCCGATTCCGATCGGGCCAAGGGAGCCGGGGCCGGCGCCGACCGCTGCCCGGATCTCGGCTTCACCGGCCATGGTCAGCGGAGTGGCTACTTCCGGCAGGTGCTCGGCCTTGACCTCGTTGAGGGTATGATCGCCGCGCACCAGCAGCGCGACCAGACCGCCCTCGGCACCGTGCACCACCAGCGTCTTGATCGTCTTCTCGATCGGCAGGTCAAAGCCCTCTACCAGTGCGGCAATGGTGCGCACATCGGGGGTGTCGACCCGGCGAAGCTGCTGGACCGGCGCTGCCCGTTCCTGCTCGCGAGGCACGGCTTCCGCCTTCTCGATGTTGGCGGCATAGTCCGAGCCGGTAGAGAAGATCACGGCATCCTCACCGGACTCCGCCAGCACCTGAAACTCGTGTGACCCGGAACCGCCGATATCGCCGTTATCGGCCTGGACGGCACGAAAATCCAGTCCCAGCCGAGTGAATATCCGGACGTAGGCGTCGTACATGGCCTGGTAGGAACGTGCCATGCCGGCTTCATCGACATCGAAGGAGTAGGCATCCTTCATGATGAATTCGCGGGCGCGCATGACGCCGAAGCGGGGCCGGGTCTCGTCGCGGAACTTGGTCTGGACCTGGTAGAAGTTCGACGGCAGCTGACGATAGGAGCGGATCTCGTTGCGTACCAGATCGGTGATGACTTCCTCGTGGGTCGGCCCGTAGCAGAAGTCACGTTCGTGCCGGTCCCGGATTCTCAGCAGCAGGTTGCCGTACTGATCCCAGCGGCCGGATTCCTGCCACAGTTCGGCAGGCTGAATCGATGGCATCAGCACTTCCTGGGCGCCGGCACGATCCATCTCTTCGCGGATGACCTGTTCGACCTTGTGCAGGGTTCGAAGTCCCAGCGGCAGCCAGGTGTACAGTCCGGACGAAAGACGACGGATCAGGCCGGCGCGCAGCATCAGCTGATGACTGGCAATCTCGGCATCAGCAGGGGTTTCCTTGAGGGTTGAAAGCAGCAATTGACTGGCGCGCATGGGTCCGCGAATTCCCCGATTCTTTGATGGTGGGCTGACTGGTCGGTGTCGGCATCGACGCAATGCCCGCTATTGTACGGTCAACCACAGAGGCCCGGCAAAGTATGGTCCGATTCGGGTTGTCCCGGCGGTTTGCCGGTGCCGGTCACCCTGCCGGCATGCTCGAGGCCGACCGGAACGGCAAGGCAGGGATGACGGAAGGGAAATGACAGCGTCCGGACCGGCTTTCATGCTCTACTGTGGAAGGGCAGCGTCATGAAATCGACAGGGGGTGCACCGGATCTGTGCCCGAAAGCTTGCATGGCGCCTGCACTGACAGACAATGAGCAGGGGAGCCGAGCACATGAAGAAGTGGTATGTAACGGGATGCCTGTTGCTGACGCTGAGTGGTTGCGTGGGCCAGGAGCCGGTCATGATCGGGGATGATACGGACCTGCGCATGACACCCCCCAGGGTCAACGATCAGGGATACGAGAACGGTACCGGGCCCTGTGTGCCGCAGCCGGTGGATAGCAGACGGGATTGCTGAACACGGTCGAGTCCGCAGGGTGGTTGCCGAGTCGCAATATCAGGCGAAAAAAAGGGCGTGAAGCCTGTCTTCACGCCCTTGCGGGAGATGGAGCAGCCAGGCTGCTCCATCCTTGCCCTGAGCGGGCTGTTCAGAACTGCACGCCCACCGAGGCCATGGTGGTGTCGAGCTTGAAGTCGCTGTCGAGGTCGTAGCGCGTGTATTCGAGACGACCGAAGAGCGGCATGGTTTCGCTGAACTGATACTTCAGGCCGAGACCGTAGATCGGATCGGTGCCGTATTCGTTGGAGACGTCGCTGCCATCGGCGAAGTTGCCGCGGCCATTGGCCTTCCAGTAGGCAGCACCCACGCGGGCATAGCCGCTCAGGCCGTTCCAGATCGGCAGCTCGCCAAGGGCGCTGAGGGTGTAGGCCTTGGTCTGGTAACCGCCGTCCTCACCACCACCGGTGAAGCCGATCTTGCCGAAGTCGGTATAGCCGATCTCGGTGGAGAACCAGTCATTGTACTTGTAGCCGATGAAGGCGTTCTGAGCTGCATCGTTGTTGTCATCCACACGGCTACTGGGGCCATCGTTGCCGCCGAAATCCTGGGGATCCCAGTCGTGGGAAATGGTGTTACCGACGCCGACCCCGGAATAGATTCCGCTCGAGGTGTCATCAGCGGCGTTGGCGAGGGGGGCTGCCAGCAGTGAAGTGGCCAGCAGCGGAGCGGTCGCGAGCGCAATACGTTTCATTGATGATCTCCTTGCTTTGATTCTACAAGACCAGGCGTCCTGCCATGAGAAACATTGCGTTTATGTGAACAGCGTTTCAAAACCATTTTTTAACACTGTTTTTGCTGCCGAGTAAAGTGTAGAAGGGTGATGTTTGGTTTGTGAATCCGAAGCAGTGTTACTTCAGGCTGACGTAACGCAGGGATGCCGGGGAATTGCGGTCGTCGGTAACCGGGGTGGCGGTTAGAATGGCATCATCACGGTCATATCGGCCGAGCCCGATACGGATCGAGGTCCGGTAACAGGAAGAACCCCCATGAATGATGACGTAACCCTGCCCGACAGCCTGCTGACGTTTCTGCCCTGCCGCACGCCTGCAGCCTGGGTCAGCGAGGCGCTGCAGCACGAGCGGCTGTTGCTGATCGATCACGCCCAGTGCGAAAAGAAGGCTGCATCCACTGCCATGAACCTGATGTTCCGCTATGTGGATCATCCCGATCTGCTGACCAGCATGTCCCAGCTGGCACGCGAGGAGCTGCTGCATTTCGAGCAGGTGGTCAAGCTGATGCGTCAGCGCAACATCGATTATGAACATATCGGGGCCTCCCGCTATGCCGAGGGCCTGCGTCAGCACATGCGCCGTGAAGAGCCGGGGCGGCTGATAGACCTGCTCATCATCGGGGCCTTCATCGAGGCCCGGTCATGCGAGCGCTTCGCGGCGCTGATTCCTCATCTGGATCATGAGCTGGCGCGTTTCTATCGTGCACTGGTCAAGTCGGAAGGGCGGCATTTCGAGGATTATCTGGCACTTGCGGAGCAATATGCGGCAGCCCCCATCGAGCAGCGGGTACAGTTCTTTGCAGAGTGCGAACGTCAGCTGATCGAGTCCGAGGATCAGGAGTTCCGTTTTCACAGCGGTGTACCCGTCCATGCCTGAGGCGCACCGGCCGAGGGGTCGAAGATCGACATGAGCGGGTCACGGCCGCCGGTTTCGCTGCGTATCACCCTGCTGGGCACCGCCGTCGAGGCGGAAAACGGCGAGGGGGCGGTAGATTTCGGCTATGACAAGGTGCGCGCGCTGCTGGTGTACCTGCTGCTGCAGCCACCGCCGGTCGAGCGTGTCGAACTGGCGAGACTGTTGTGGCCGGAGCATCAGGTCAGCAGTGCTCGTAACAATCTGCGTCATGCCCTGCACACGCTGCGCCGGGTACTGGGTGCGGAGTTCGAGCGTCAGCTGGGTGTTACACGCAACACGATCCGGCTGGAAATACCCGTCCACTGGCGGCTCGATACCGGCATGCTCGAGGCACTGCTCGAACAGCCTGCTAGCGCAACGCGCTTGAATGAAGTGCTCAAGCTTTACCATGGCGAGCCGGCCGCCGCGCTGAGGCTGAACCAGTGCGCCGAATTCCGGGGCTGGCTGTTGCAGCAGCAGCATCGATGCCGTCAGCGGGTGCTGGAGTTCGCCGAACGGGTGCTGGCATCTCAGCAGACGCATTCGCTGGCCCAGCTCAGGCATCTGGCCGAGCGATTCAGCGATCATACGCCATTCCATCAGCGTCTGATCAGTGAGTTGCTGGCAGCAGGGCACAAGGCCTCCGCACAGGCCCATCATGATGCCCATCTGCAGCAGCTGGAACTGCTCGGTCGTCAGCCCCCCGAGGAATTCACCAGCCTGCGCCAGGCGGCTCATGATGAACCTTCGGCAGTCGTCCCGGAATTTCTGGATAACGCGCTTCCCGGCCAGGGCAACATCCCGAGCGAAGCCGAGCTGGATCATCGTCAGGTGACGGTGCTGGCCATGCGTCTGACATTTCGTGAGATCGGAGAGGTTGACCGCCACTGGGAACTTGACGTGATGCTGCTGCTGCGCGATCTGATGGCGTGGCTGGAGCAGCGGTGTCGAGCGCTCGGAGGGCACTGGGTCCGGGGCAGTACCGCGGGTATCGGCATGGCGTGTTTCGGGACCCATGGGCCGGCGCGTCAGCTGATGGAACTGGTAGCGCTCCATGAACGCTGCCGAATGGATCTGATGACAGAAGTCGGCAGGCGCTGGCCGGCCGATGGCACCTCCCTGCCGGATTTTGAACTCTCGGCGGGATTGCACAGTGGGCGGGTCCTGTACATGCCCGAACGCCGGCTGATCGATCCGTTGGGGCAGGTCACCCAGTCAGCGCTGGAGCTGCTGTATGCCGCCCGTGAGGGTGAGCTGGTGCTTTCCCGGCTGGCCAGTCAGCACATGCCACCGGCAATTGACCTGCAGCCGCGGCTGCAGACGCGGACCGTGACACTGGATGATGAGGTCAGGCTCAACGCCCTGAAGCTTGCCGAAGCGAAGGATGTTGATACCTCCCTGCCGGAGCTGCACTGCCGGGATCATGAACGCCATGAGCTTCGTGAGGCCCTTGACCGGGTAGAGCTCGGGGTGCGACAGAATGTGCTGATTCGCGGTGCTGCCGGCATGGGCAAGAGCGCGCTGATGGTGAATTTTCGTCAGGTCGAATGCAGTCAGCACGTGACGCTTTTCTGGCTGGCGGCGACCCGGCTCTCCCAGCAGGAACCCTGTCATCTGGTAACCTCGCTGCTGCGTTGGCAGCTGGGCGAGGCGCTTGCGGAGGAGGTGCTGGATCAGTGGATGACGAGGCATCTGACCGGCTGGTGGGATGAGCGCCGACGGGCACGTCTGAGAGCCATACTGATGCCCGAGCTGCACAAGCCCGGGGAGTACGGTGGCGAGGCGCTCGAGCTGATGACCCGCCTGGTGCTGACCCTGCTGAGCATCGGATCCGGGCGTACGCTGGTGGTCATGATCGATGACCTGCAGTGGCTTGATGAGGCCTCGCGCGGCGTGCTGAGCAGGGTGCAGACCCGGCTGCCGATCAACTCCCGCGTCATGCTGGTAGCCAGTCAGGGCAGCCAGGACCTGGTTACCTCCCGTTCCGGCTGGGATTGCCAGATCAACCTGCAGCCGCTGGATACCGTTCAGAGTCGAGTGCTGCTGTCACGGCTTTCGCAGCGTTGCGGCATCCGTACGGATGAAGTCTCGTGCCGGCGTCTGATCGAGCGCAGTGGCGGGGTGCCACTCTATCTGTGTGAGCTGTATCGCTGGTTTGTCCATGATCGCGATGTCGGACACCCCCAGCAGCTGGAAGCCCTGCCCGGAGGGCTGCACGGCCTGCTGTCGGGCAGGATCGATCAGCTGGATGTCCATCGTCGTGTCGCCCATGTTGCGGCAGTGCTGGGCGTGCAGTTTAGTCTTGATGTGCTGCGGGAGTGTCTGGGTCCCGGGAATTCCGCCTTCCTGCGGGAAGGCATCCGGCGGATGCAGCACCTCGAGATCATCACCTCATGCTCTGTCGCTACGGAGTTCGATTACCGTTTTACCAATCAGCTGTTACAGGAGGTTGCCTATCATGATTGTCCGATCGAAACGCGGCGACAGACCCACCATCATCTGATCGGCTATCTCGAGCAGCATCAGCCTGAATGGCTGAGTCGATATCCAGGCCATTTCGCCCAGCATCTGCAGCGCAGTGGTGCCGGTCAGCGGGCGGCTCGTTACTATCTGCTGGCCGCCCGTGAGGCGCTGGCGCGGGCGGCACTGAGCATGGCGCTGCGGATGACCGAGCGGGGGCTGGAGTGTCTGACCAACAGTGCCGTGCAGGGGCCCCGTCTGACACTGCTGATACTGCGCGCCAGACTCGGCTTTGCTCTCGAGGGACATGTTTCGAATATTGCGGTCCAGAGCCTGGTGGAGGCACGCAGGCGAAGCGAGATGGCGGGAGATGACAGGGATCCGGAACAGCAGTTCATGATCTGCTGGGGAGTATGGCTGGTTTTCAGCACTCGGCTGCGACTGAAAAGCAGTCGTGCCATGCTCGGGCACCTGCAGCAGCTGTCAGCGCAGCTCGACAGGCCCTGTTATCGCTATCTCACGGAATATGCCCGGGGCTATGTCGATTACTGGGGAGGCAGCCTGCACCAGGCCAGCCGTCGTTTCGAATCGCTGGACCTGCTGCATCAGGTATCGTTACCCGATGAGCTGCCGTGGAGCGAGCATCCCCGGGCGTGTGCCTGTGGCTATCGGGCGATGACATGCTGCATGCGGGGCGAGTATCAGCAGGCCGTGCTGTGGATCGAATCCGCCGTACGGCTGGCCGAGTCACTGGAGCATTCACGGACCCGGGCGCTGGTCCTGATCCGGGCTGCCGTGCTTTATCGTCATCTGGGCATGCCTGACGAGGTCCGGGCGCGAGCCAATGAAGTCATGGCTCTGACAGAGCATGAAGAGGGAATGCTCTGGCAGCATCATGCTCACTGCATCCTCGAGTGGTGCCGTATCCGCCAGGGCGAACAGCTTTCCGCGGAGCCACTGGAGGCGGCAATGGGCGAGATTGCCATGCAGGTCGGTCATGAAGTGCCGGACCATCCGATTGTCTGGTATATCGAGGGGTGTCTGCTGCTCGGGGAGGGAGAGCGTGCAGCGGATTACCTGCGCCGTCATCTGGCGGCTGCCCAGGAGCATGATCTGCTCTATCTGGCGGAGTTGTTACTGCTGGCGGCACGTCTGGATCAGCAGCAGGGGGCCGGAAATCGGACAGGATGGCTGCTGGATCAGGCCATGTCGGCGGCACGTCGTCATGGTTCGCTGCATGGTGAACTGATGACGCTGGAGTGGCGTATCCGGCTGGAAGGGAGCGCACGCTGGCAACCGGTCCTGACCGAGCGACTGAAGGCGCTTGGTCCGCGTGATCGGGCGGTGCCCGAACGCTGGCGGCAATGGCCCGGCGGCCAGTCGCTGCCGGGCGATCGGTACTGATTCAGTCGGTCAGCGCCGAAAGGGTGAATCTCTCCAGCGTCAGCCGACCATGCTCGAGCCGAAGCTGCCAGCCGGAGTCAGCGTGCCAGTCACCCAGCACATGGCGCCGTGCCGGAGTGCCGTCGGGCAGGGTCAGCTCATGCTCGGCCGGACGGTGGGTATGACCGTGGATCAGGGTGCTCACGTTCCATTCGGCCATGATATCGATGACCGCCTGGGGAGTGACGTCCATGATCTCGTCCTGCTTGTCCCGGTTGGCACTGGCCGAGTGTTCGCGCAGCTGGCCGGCCAGTGCCTGACGCTGCTCGAGCGGCATGGCAAGCGTGCGCCGCTGCCACTCGGGATCGCGGGTCATGGCACGAAACTGCATGTACTCCTCATCCATGGTACACAGGCTGTCGCCATGCATCAGCAGGGCCGGGCTGCCTGGCTCGAGCTCGATCGGAGTAGGATCATCCAGCAGTGTGGCCCCGGCACGCCGGGCAAACTCCTCCCCGATCAGGAAGTCACGATTGCCGTGCATGAAGTAGACCGCCGTGCCGGCATCACTGCACTGGCGCAGTGCGTCGATGATGCGATTTTCAAAGGGGCCGCAGCCATCATCCCCGATCCAGCCCTCGAAAAGATCGCCCAGGATATACAGGGCTTCGGCCCCGGCCGCCCGGTGGCGCAGATAAGCGATGAAGCCGTCGGCGATCCCCGGGATGCCGGAGTGCAGGTGCAGATCGGCAACGAAGAGTATGGTCATGAAGTCTCCGGTCAGGGCCGGCGCACTCGCGAGCGCCGGACGCGGGGCGGGCATCAGCTTTCGGCAATGCGGGCCCGGTGGATGACGATGTCCTCGCTGGGCACGTCAGCGTGCATGCCACGACGGGTGGTGGCCACGCCACGAATGGTATCGACCACATCCATGCCCTTGACGACTTCCCCGAAGACACAGTACCCCCAGCCCTGAGGAGTGGGCGCACTGTGGTCGAGAAAGCTGTTGTCAGCCACATTGATGAAGAACTGGGCAGTTGCGGAATGCGGGTCGCCGGTTCTGGCCATCGCCAGCCGGCCGCGGGTATTCTTCAGCCCGTTGTCGGCCTCGTTGCGAATCGGGGTCCGGGTCGGTTTCTGCTCGAAGTCGGTGGTAAAACCGCCGCCCTGAACCATGAAACCATCGATCACCCTGTGAAACAGGGTATTGTCGAAATGGCCATCACGCACGTAGCGCTCGAAGTTGGCGGTGGTCTGCGGGGCCTGCTCATGAAAGAGCTCGACTGTGATATCCCCGACACTGGTGGTGAACACGATCATGCAAGATTTCCCGACTGAGGCGATGACAGGAGGTGCCGGCAACCACTGATGCACAGATGATCCCGACACAGGGCATTTCGACTGCCTGGTGAAGCCCGGCAGCGGCCACGTTATAATAACGGTTTTGATTGTTCGGGCGAAACAACCAGCCCGGCCTGCCCCCAAGAGCCGTCAGGAGGCCCAGTTACGCCCCATGAGTGACGAGAGCACCAGCGCACCGAATTTTATCCGTACCCAGGTCCGCGAGGATCTCGAGGCCGGGCGCAATGAAACCGTGGTGACGCGTTTCCCCCCCGAACCCAACGGGTTCCTGCACATCGGTCATGCCAAGTCGATCTGTCTCAATTTCGGGCTTGCCGAGCAGTTCGGTGGCCGCTGCAATCTGCGCTTTGACGATACCAATCCCGTCAGCGAGGAGCAGGTTTACATCGATTCCATCCGCGAGGATGTCACCTGGCTGGGCTTTCAGTGGGCGGGGGAAGTCCGCTTCGCCTCGAACTATTTCGCCCAGCTTCATGACTGGGCCTGTCATCTGATCCGCCAGGGTGACGCCTATGTCGACGATCTCAACGCCGAGGAAATCCGCGAATATCGCGGCACCCTGACCGAACCGGGGCGCCCCAGCCCGTGGCGTGATCGCTCGCCCGAGGAGAATCTGGCGCTGTTCGAGCGGATGCGCAACGGTGAGTTCGCGGAAGGCGAGAAGGTGTTGCGGGCGAAGATCGACATGGCCTCGCCCAATATCAATCTGCGTGATCCGGTAATCTATCGCATCCGCCATGCGAGTCACCATCAGAGCGGCGAGCAGTGGAAGATCTATCCTTCCTATGATTTCGCCCATGGTCAGTCCGATGCCCTCGAGGGCGTGACCCACTCGATCTGCACGCTCGAGTTCGAGGACCACCGGCCGCTCTACGACTGGTTCCTCGAGCATCTGCCGGTGCCAGGCCGACCGCGACAGTACGAGTTCGCGCGTCTCAATCTCAGCTATACGGTAACCTCGAAGCGCAAGCTCAGGATGCTGGTGGAGCGCGGTATCGTCGATGGCTGGGATGATCCCCGTATGCCGACCATTGCCGGCCTGCGTCGCCGCGGCTATACACCGGCCTCGATTCGTCATTTCTGCGACATGATCGGGGTGACGCGCGCTGACAGTCTGGTCGACATCCAGATGCTCTATCACGCCATTCGCAGTGATCTGGAGGATAACGCGCCGCGGGCGATGTGCGTGCTGAAGCCGCTGAAGGTGGTGCTGACCAATGTGCCCGATGAGCACGAGGAAGTGTTCGAGGTGGCGGGGCATCCGGCTCGCAGTGACATGGGCACCAGGCAGCTGCCGCTGACCCGTGAGATCTGGATCGATACCGACGATTTCATGGAAGAGCCGCCGAAGAAGTACTTTCGACTGGCGCCGGGGCGTGAGGTCCGTCTGCGCAACGCCTACGTGATCCGCTGTGATGAGGTGATCCGCGACGCGCAGGGTGAAGTCAGCGAACTGCACTGCAGCGTCGATTTCGAGACGCTGGGCAAGAACCCCGAAGGGCGCAAGGTCAAGGGTGTCATCCACTGGGTCAGTGCTGCCCATGCCATCCCGGTCGAGGTGCGCAACTACGATAACCTGTTCCAGGTGGAGCAGCCCGATCGGGATCGGGATGTCGATTTTCTCGAACATCTCAATGAAGGCTCGCTCGAGGTCGTGCACGCCTGGGGAGAGCCGGCGCTGGCCGATGTGTCCCCGGAAAGCCGCTATCAGTTCGAGCGGGTGGGGTATTTCTGTGCCGATCGGCACGATACTCGCCCTGAACGTCCTGTCTTCAACCGCACGGTCAGTCTCAAGGACAGCTGGGCCAAGGCCCAGAAAAGGCAGGGCTCATGAGCGAGTTGCAGATCTACAATACGCTGACCCGACGCAAGGAGCCCTTTCAGCCGATCGAGCCGGGCCATGTGCGCATGTATGTCTGTGGCATGACCGTTTATGACTACTGCCATCTGGGGCATGCCCGGGTGCTGGTGGCCTTCGATGTCATCGTGCGCTATCTGCGTGCTCACGGTTATACCGTTGACTATGTGCGCAATATTACCGACATCGATGACAAGATCCTCGAGCGGGCGCGACAAAACGGCGAGTCGATCGATGCCCTGACGGAGCGCATGATCGAGGCCATGCACGAGGACGAGCGGGCGCTGGGCATTCTGCCACCCGATCGTGAGCCGCGGGCAACCCGGCATGTCGATGACATCACCGCCATGATCGGGGTGCTGATCGACAAGGGCTATGCCTATCGCGCCGACAACGGGGATGTCTACTATCGGGTGCGGCGCTTCGACCACTACGGCAGGCTCAACAACCGTGATCCCGACCAGATGCGGGCCGGCGCCCGGGTGGAAGTCGACACCGCCAAGGAGGACCCGCTCGATTTCGTGCTATGGAAGGCCGCCCGTGCCGATGAGCCCAGCTGGTCTTCCCCCTGGGGCGAGGGGCGTCCCGGCTGGCATATCGAGTGCTCGGCGATGTCGACCTGCTGTTTGGGGGATACCTTCGATATTCATGGCGGTGGCCCCGATCTGACCTTTCCGCATCATGAGAACGAGATTGCCCAGAGCGAGGCAGCGACCGGCCAGCCCTACGTCAATACCTGGATGCATGCCGGTGCGCTGCGGGTCAATCAGGAGAAGATGTCCAAATCCCTGGGCAACTTCTTCACCATTCGGGATGTACTCCAGAGTCATGACCCGGAGGTCGTGCGCTACCTGCTGGTGGCCAGCCACTATCGCACCCCGATCAATTACGCGCCCGACACCCTGGATGAGGCGCGACGATCGCTGGAGCGTTTCTATAACGCTCTGGACGGGGTCGAGTCGGTGGCGGGGGCAGTGACCGGCGACTGGGCAGCGCGCTTTCATGCAGCCATGGCCGACGACTTCAATACGCCCGAAGCGCTGGCGGTGCTGTTCGATCTCGTTCGGGAGCTCAATCGCGCCCAGCGTGAAGGGCGCAGCGCCGAGGCTGGTGCACTGGCGTTCGAGCTGCGTCGGCTGGGGGCTATCCTGGGGTTGCTCGAGCGTGAACCGGCAGAGTTTTTGAATGCCGGGATGGCCGATGAGCTGCCGCTAGCGGAAAGTGACATCAATGCCCTGATCGAGGCCCGCAATGCGGCGCGGCGCAACAGGGATTTCGCCGAGGCCGATCGCATTCGCGACGAGCTGGCGGAGCAGGGCATCGTGCTCAAGGATTCCCGCGAGGGCACGCGCTGGTTCATCGAGCATTGAGAGGCATGGACGCGCCCGGTCGACAAGCGGGCTGACTGAAACGGCGTCACGTTGGAAGGGGGCGCCGTTTCAGCATCCAGGGCAGGCAGGATCAGGGGCGCGGGTCATGCTGTTCGGCGGCAAACAGGGTGTTCTCCAGTAGCGAGGCGACCGTCATCGGGCCGACTCCGCCGGGCACCGGCGTCATGTAGCTGGCGCGTGCCGCAGCCGTTTCGAATTCGACATCGCCGATCAGTCTGCCTTCCGCCGTGCGGGTGATACCGACGTCAATGACGATGGCGCCTTCGCGAATCCAGTCGCCGCGTACCAGCCCGGGGTTGCCGACCGCCACGATCAGCAGCTCGGCATTACGGATGTGCTGCTCGAGATTGCGCGTGAAGCGATGGCAGATGGTGGTGGTGCAGCCTGCCAGCAGCAGTTCGAGTGACATCGGGCGGCCGACGATATTGGAGGCCCCCACGATGGTGGCGTCCAGACCGCGGATGGAGAGGTTGGACTCCTGCAGCAGCGTGATGATGCCCTTGGGGGTACAGGGGCGCAGGGTGGGCAGCCGCTGAGCAAGCCGACCCAGGTTGTAGGGGTGAAAGCCATCGACATCCTTGTCGGGATGAATCCGTTCGAGGATAGGGCGGGCATCTAGATGCTCGGGCAGGGGTAGCTGTAACAGAATGCCATCAATGGTCGAGTCGGCATTGAGCTCATCGATCAATTGCTCCAGAGCCTGCTGGGAGGTATCGACCGGCAACTCGTGCTGAAGGCTGCGGATGCCGGCCTGTTCACAGGCGCGGTGCTTGTTGCGTACATAGACCTGTGAAGCCGGATCGGTACCTACCAGCACGACCGCCAGGCCCGGTGGGCGCTGTCCGTTATCCCTGCGGCTGGCGACCTCCTGTGCCACACGTTCGCGTACCCGGGAGGCAACTGCCTTGCCGTCGATCAATTGAGCGGTCATCAGCCTGGTTCCTTGCACTGTTACAGGAAGAGCGGTTTCAGGGCGCGCAATTGTCTCACGCCCCGGAAGGCAGTCAATGGCGCTATTCACTGCGACGGGCTTGACCCGCGGCGCTGGTTCGGTAGAATGCGCCTCGCATTGAAAATCTGTCGATCGACGGCCGACGTTCCGGGGTATAGCGCAGTCTGGTAGCGCGCCTGCTTTGGGAGCAGGATGTCGGGGGTTCAAATCCCTCTACCCCGACCAATATGCTGATTTCCAACGAGGTTTTCTGGATCAGCATGTTGACGCAACAAGGACCGGCAAGTAGAATGCGCCCATAGCTCAACCGGATAGAGCAACGGCCTTCTAAGCCGTAGGTTGCAGGTTCAAGTCCTGCTGGGCGTACCAGCTCAGGAATACTGTAACAACCGTCCGGCAGAGCAACAGTTTATGGTGGATGTAGCTCAGTGGTAGAGCCCCGGATTGTGGCTCCGGTGGTCGTGGGTTCGATCCCCATCATCCACCCCAGATAGACAGCGTTCGACGCTTTTTTCGCAAGGCAGGAAGCCGTTCGGCTTTCCTGCCTTTTTTCTGTCCGGATGATCCCCTTCGCACCAGCTCGCTGTCCTGCCGTTTGCGCAGGCTGGTCATCCCGGAACCCGACGAAACCCCTTTCAGCCCTTGAAATTGCACCATTCACGCCATATTAAGGCTCTACGCGCTTGCCAGGGCTGGCTGCGCTTCTTAGAATCTTTGCCTTTACGTTTTTCATTGACGCACACCACCGCCTGTGGGTAGAGGATCATTCATGCAAGTTTCCGTCGAGACGACTTCGCCGATCGAACGCCGTGTTTCCGTCCAGGTCCCGGCTGAGGAAGTCGATCAAACCGTTAACGATCGACTGCGGGATACCGCCAAGCGTGTCCGTCTGAACGGCTTCCGGCCTGGCAAGGTCCCCATGAGTGTCGTGCGGCAGCGCTTCGGCCAGGAAGTGCGTAATGAAGTCGTCGACGAGCTGATGCGTCAGAACTACGTCCGTGCCATTACCGAAAACTCCCTGAATCCGGCGGGGCAGCCTTCCATCGAGCCGACCGTCAACGAGTCCGGACGCGACCTGGAGTTCGTGGCCACCATCGAGATCTATCCCGAAATCGAGCTCAACGAGCTCAACGGGACTGAAGTCGAGCGTCCTCAGGCCGAAATTACCAGTGAAGACGTCGATGAAATGATCGAAACCCTGCGCAAGCAGAATGCGCAGTACGAGGAAGTGCAGCGTCCGGCGGAAGAGGGTGATCAGGTGACCCTCGATTTCGAAGGTTTCATCGAGGGTGAGGCCTTTGAAGGCGGCAGTGCCGAGGGCCATCAGCTGGTGCTGGGTTCCAACAGTTTCATCCCCGGTTTCGAGGAGCAGCTCAAGGGCGTCAGTGCCGGCGAGGCGCCGGAGGTGGTGGTCACCTTCCCCGAGGATTACCAGGCCGAGCATCTGGCCGGGAAGGAAGCCACCTTCAAGACCCGGATTCACAAGGTCGAGGCCCAGCAGCTGCCGGAGCTGGATGCCGACTTCACCAGCCAGTTCGGTGTCGAGGATGGTGACCTTGAGCAGTTCCGTATCGAAGTGCAGCGCAACATGCAGCGCGAGCTGGACAATGCGGTCGAAAACAGCGTCAAGCAGCAGGTCATCGAAGCACTGAAGCAGGCCAATGAGGTCACCGTACCCAATGGACTGATCCAGCAGGAAACCGAGGGCCTCAAGAAGCAGGCGGCCCAGCAGTTCGGGCTGGGCGAGGACTTTGATGTCTCTCAGCTGCCCGATGAGCTGTTTGCCGAGCAGGCTCGCAGCCGGGTGGTGGTCGGACTGCTGCTTTCCGAAGTGGTCAGCCGGCACGAGCTGGATGCCAGTGACGACGAGATTCGCGCCTATATCGAGGAGCAGGCCGGCCAGTACGAGCAGCCCTCGCAGGTCGTGGATCACTACATGGGCAATGAGCAGCTGAAAAATCAGGTCAAGTCTGCTGTGCTTGAAAACAAGGCCGTGGATGTCCTGCTGTCCCAGGCACAGGTCACCGAAGTGCCGATGTCCTATCAGGAGGCACTGCAGGCCGCTCAGCAGCAGCCGGGGAGCGAAGAGCAGGCAGCCGAGGAAGGCGGTACCGAAAACGCCTGAAGCCGTGCTGCTTCGCCCCTGACTCGCAGACACAATGAACCCGGCTTCACGCCGGGTTTCTAATCACTGGACGAGGTAGGCCTTCATGCAAGACGATTTTGATATCACCAATGCCGGCGGACTGGTGCCGATGGTCGTGGAGCAGAATGCTCGGGGTGAGCGTGCCTACGACATCTATTCGCGCCTGCTCAAGGAGCGGGTGGTCTTCATGGTCGGCCCGGTGGAAGACTACACGGCCAACCTGATCGTTGCACAGCTTCTGTATCTGGAGTCGGAGAATCCGGACAAGGATATCCATCTCTATATCAACTCGCCCGGGGGCTCGGTCACGGCCGGCATGTCCATCTATGACACCATGCAGTTCATTCGGCCCAACGTGTCCACGGTCTGCATCGGGCAGGCTGCCAGCATGGGCGCGCTGCTGCTGGCCGGCGGCGAGAGTGGCAAGCGCTTCTGCCTGCCGCATTCGCGCATGATGATTCACCAGCCGCTGGGGGGTTATCAGGGCCAGGCCAGCGATATCGAAATCCACACCCGTGAGATTCTCAATATCCGCAAGCGGCTCAACGAAATTCTGGCATACCATACCGGACAGGATTACGAGAAAATCGCCCGTGATACCGACCGTGACAACTTCATGAGTGGCAGTCAGGCGGTCGAATACGGGCTTGTTGATGACGTGCTGGATAAGCGTCCGACAACTTGATAGCGTAAATTCTGTACATGGCAATGACCGGCGGTCGGTAATACCGGCCGCTGTTACCAAGAGGTACGCGAATGGCTGACGGCAAAGGCAAGGACGAAAACGGCAAGCTGCTGTACTGCTCGTTCTGTGGCAAGAATCAGAACGAGGTACGCAAGCTGATTGCGGGTCCGTCCGTCTACATCTGCGACGAGTGTGTCGATCTGTGCAATGACATCATTCGCGAGGAAGTGCTGGAAGCGGATACCAGTGACGGCGAGGAGCGTCTGCCTACGCCTCACGAGATTCGCAATACCCTTGATGATTACGTGATCGGTCAGGATCGCGCCAAGATGGTGCTCTCCGTGGCTGTTTACAATCATTACAAGCGGCTGCGTGCCGACGAGAAGAAGGAAAAGGACGAGACGGTCGAGCTCGGCAAGAGTAATATCCTGCTGATCGGGCCTACCGGCAGTGGCAAGACGCTGCTTGCCGAAACCATGGCGCGACTGCTCAACGTACCCTTTACCATTGCTGATGCCACCACGCTGACCGAAGCCGGCTATGTGGGCGAGGATGTTGAAAACATCATCCAGAAGCTGCTTCAGAAGTGTGATTACGATGTCGAAAAGGCTCAGCGTGGCATCGTCTACATAGACGAAATCGACAAGATTGCACGCAAGTCCGAAAATCCCTCGATCACCCGGGATGTTTCCGGCGAGGGTGTACAGCAGGCGCTGCTCAAGCTGATTGAAGGGACCACGGCCTCCGTGCCTCCCCAGGGCGGTCGCAAGCATCCCCAGCAGGAGTTCCTGCAGGTAGACACCAGCAACATGCTGTTCATTGTCGGTGGTGCGTTTGCGGGGCTGGACAAGGTCATCCGGGATCGCGCCGAGCGCGGCGGCATCGGCTTCAATGCCACGGTCAAGAGCCAGGAAACCGACAAGGGCGTGGGCGAGGTACTGGCCGGCGTCGAAACCGAGGATCTGGTCAAGTTCGGGCTGATTCCCGAATTCGTCGGTCGCCTGCCGGTCGTGGCCACGCTCAACGAGCTGGACGAAGACGCGCTGATCCAGATCCTGACAGAGCCGAAGAACTCCCTGATTCGTCAGTACGAACGTCTGTTCGACATGGAAGGTGTCGAACTGGACTTCAGGGAAGATGCGCTGCGCGCGGTGGCCAACAAGGCCATTGTACGGCGAGCAGGTGCGCGTGGGCTGCGTTCCATCCTGGAGTCCATCCTGCTCAATACCATGTACGAGATCCCTTCGACCGAGAACGTCTCCAAGGTGGTTATCGATGAGTCGGTGGTCGCCGGTGACAGCGAACCCCTGCTGATCTATTCCAATCAGGAAGAGAGCAAGAGGGTTGCAGGCAAGGACGGCTGATCCTTCATCCGATGGCCGGAGGCAACGGATGATGAGTGAATCATCCGTTGCCTTCATGTTCGGTTGTAATACGGGGTCCCCACCCTCATCCACTGGGTATCCGTGCCGCATCGCATGCGGCCTACCCATTGAATCGTCGAGGATTAGTTGCGATGGCGCAGGACTCCCCTGAAACTTTGACCATTCCGCTGCTGCCGCTGCGGGACGTGGTGGTCTACCCGCAGATGGTCATTCCGCTGTTCGTGGGCCGTGAAAAATCGATTCATGCGCTCGAGGCGGCCATGGAGGCCGACAAGCGTGTGCTGCTGGTCGCCCAGCGTGAAGCCGGCCAGGATGATCCCGCAGCCGGGGACCTGTTCGAGATCGGTACCATCGCGGAGATCATGCAACTGCTCAAGCTGCCCGATGGAACCGTCAAGGTTCTGATCGAAGGCAGCTCGCGGGCGGATATCAACCGGATCGACTCGCCCGACGATACCGGCTATCCGGTTGCCACCGTATCCTCCCGTGCCAGCCAGCCTCTCACCGAGCGGGAGCAGGACTCGCTGGTGCGTGTACTGCTCAATCAGTTCGAGCAGTATGTCAAGCTCTCCAAGAAGGTACCCAATGAGGTACTGAACTCGCTGCAGGGGATCGAGGATCCGAGCCGTCTGGTGGATACCATCAGCGCTCATCTCTCGCTCGAGATTGCCGACAAGCAGTCGTTGCTGGAAATGGATCGTGTGCGCGATCGCATCGAGCGGCTGATGGAGCTGATCGAAGCCGAGATCGATCTGCTTCAGGTGGAAAAGCGTATCCGCTCCCGGGTCAAGGAGCAGATGGAGAAGTCCCAGCGCGAGTACTACCTCAACGAGCAGATGAAGGCCATCCAGAAGGAGATGGGCGAGCTCGAGAACGCGCCGAACGAGGCCGAGCAGTATGAGCAGAAGATTGCCGACTCCGGCATGCCCCAGGAGGCGGAAGAAAAGGCGCGTCAGGAGCTGAACAAGCTCAAGATGATGGCACCGACCTCGGCCGAGGCGACCGTGGTCCGCTCGTACCTGGACTGGGTGCTGGCGATGCCGTGGAAGAAACGTACCCGGGTACGCCATGACATCAGCTACGCCGACCGGGTGCTCGAGGAGGATCACTACGGCCTCGAAGAGGTCAAGAAGCGCATTCTCGAATATCTGGCCGTACAGAAGCGGGTACGCAAGCTCAAGGGGCCGGTGCTCTGTCTGGTCGGCCCACCCGGGGTTGGCAAGACCTCGCTGGGGCAGTCGATTGCGCGAGCCACCAATCGCAAGTATACCCGACTGGCACTGGGCGGGGTGCGTGACGAATCCGAGATTCGCGGCCATCGGCGCACCTATATCGGCTCCATGCCGGGTAAGCTGCTGCAGCGCATGAGCAAGACCGGCGTGCGCAACCCGCTGTTTCTGCTTGATGAAGTGGACAAGGTCGGCATGGATCATCGGGGTGATCCCTCCTCGGCGCTGCTCGAGGTGCTCGATCCGGAGCAGAACGACAAGTTCAGCGATCACTATCTCGAGCTGGACTACGATCTGTCCGATGTCATGTTCATCTGTACCGCCAACTCGATGAACATTCCGGAACCGCTGATGGACCGGATGGAGATCATTCGGATTCCGGGCTACACCGAGGATGAAAAGCTCGGCATTGCCCGCCGCTATCTGGCACCCAAGCAGCTCAAGGCCAATGGTCTTAAGCAGGATGAGCTGACCTTCAGTGACGATGCACTGCTGGAGCTGATTCGGTACTATACGCGCGAGGCTGGCGTCCGCGAACTGGAGCGGCAGATCGCCAAGGTGGCGCGCAAGGTCCTGCGTGAGCGCATCGAGCACGAACAGCAGAGCGCTGCGCAATCCGCCCAGACGCTGAGTGGCGAGGATATCGAGCAGTATGCCGGTGTACGCCGCTACAATTATGGCCTGGCGGATCGCGAGCACCAGATTGGTCGTGTGACCGGTCTTGCCTGGACCTCCGTGGGTGGTGAAATACTCAACATCGAATCGGTCGTGACGCCCGGCAAGGGGCGCATACACAAGACCGGCTCGCTTGGCGATGTCATGAAGGAGTCCGTGAGCGCTTCACATACCGTGGTGCGTTCGCGGGCTGCTCAGCTAAACATTGATCCCGAGCGTTTCGAAAAGGAGGACATTCACATCCACATGCCCGAAGGGGCAACGCCCAAGGATGGCCCGAGCGCCGGGGTGGCAATGGTCACTGCCATGGTGTCCGCCTATACCGGTCGGGCGGTACGCTGTGATATCGCCATGACTGGCGAGATCAACCTGCGTGGCGAGGTCATGCCGATCGGCGGGCTCAAGGAAAAATTGCTGGCTGCCCGGCGCGGTGGTATAAAAACCGTCCTGATTCCGGAGGAAAACCGGCGCGATCTCAAGGAAGTACCTGATTCGATCAAGGAAGCGCTGGACGTCCGGCCTGTTCGCTGGATAGACGAAGTCCTGGATGCAATACTCCTTGAAAAGCAGGAGATGGATATCGAGGAAGGTCACACGGAAGATCTGTCACAGTCGCGAACGGTTGCCAGCACACATTGAGACGAATTGCCCGTCATGTTTGATGCCAAGGTCAGGCATGACGGGCGCTGGCGCCAAAAGTAACTTGACGCTAAATATGGCACATTGCTATAAAAGGCCGGTCGTCTGATCGCGTAATTCTTCCCGGTTTTCCGAAATCGAATCAGGCATTTTCTGTTACAGCCAAGGGGTGAAAAGTGAATAAATCCGAGCTGATCGAAGCCATCGCCGCGTCTGCGGATATTCCCAAGGCCGCAGCCTCGCGTGCCCTTGATGCGATGATCGACTCTGTCACGGATAGTCTCCGCAAGGGTGATTCCGTGGCGCTGGTGGGGTTCGGCACCTTTTCCGTCAAGGAGCGTGCTGCACGCACCGGTCGTAACCCTCAGACCGGGCAGTCCATTCAGATTGATGCGGCAAAGGTGCCCAGCTTCAAGGCAGGCAAGGCACTCAAGGACGCTGTCAACTAAGACAACGTTACTCGGGTATCAGCGATTGCATGATCGATTGATCCCGTAGATAAAGCGCATCGTTTTCGCGGTGCGCTTTTTGTTTGTTCCTACCATCGCGTTCGAACTTCATCTCGGCTACGGGTCGTCGTGGCCGCTGTGATGGGTATAATGCGTCGTCACGGTAAGCCACGTTGAAAAGGCAGGGGTCTGCATGCTGCAAAAGATTCGAGATCGTGCTCACGGCTGGACAGTAAAGGTGATCGTGGGATTGATCGCACTGACCTTTGCATTTTTCGGTGTCGAGTCGATCGTGGGCGCTTTTACCAGTAACAGCAATGATGCTGCCACCGTGAATGGCGAAAGCATCAGCGAGGGTGAGCTGCAGACCCAGTTGCAGCGTGCCGTGCGCAGCGGGCAGGTGCCCCCGGATCAGCAGCGTGAGGCGCGCTCGGGCATTCTGGATCAGATGGTGACCCGAACCCTGCTGCGCCAGTATGCGCATGAGGGCGGCATGACGTTCTCCAAACAGCAGATGGATCAGCTGATCGTGGGACGTGGCGAGTTCCAGAACGAGCAGGGGCATTTTTCCAGCGATATCTATCAGCGTCGGCTGGCAAGTGCCGGTTACACACCGCAGTCGTTCCGGGGTCAGTTGCAGGATGACATGCTGATTCGCCAATTGCAGCAGGGGCTTGCGGCCGGCAGTTTCGTGCTGCCGGAAGAGCAGCAGCGCATGGCAAGCCTGATTCACCAGACACGGACCTTCCGCCATGCCACGCTGACGGCTGACTCGATCGAAGCGCCCTCGATCTCCGAGGCCCAGCTTGAGCAGTGGTATCAGTCGCATCAGTCCGATTATCAGCGGCCCGAACAGGTCAGGCTCAATTACGTGATCCTGGATCGCCGGCAGATGGCCCGAAACGTTGATGTGGACGATCAGGAACTGCGTCAGCTCTATCAACAGCGTCGGGCTCAGGCACCCCGTCATGTTTCGGATATCGTGGTCAGTTATGGCCAGCAGCGCAGTGAGGAAGAAGCGCGCCAGCGGATGCAGATGATTCGTTCGAAGCTTGGCGATGGCGGTGATTTCGCAGCACTTGCCCGAGAGTACTCCGATGATCCGTCCTCGGCGGAGCAGGGAGGTGACCTGGGTGTGGTAACGGAAGGCATCTTCGGCGAGAAGTTCGATCAGACCGTCAGTGATCTGGAAGTCGGGCAGACGGCCCAGCCGATCGAGCTGGATAATGCACTTCATCTGATTCGGGTGATCGGGGTGGATATCCCCCCCTTCGAGAAGATGCGTGACCAGCTTGCCGAGCAGGCGCGCGAGGATGCTGTCGGCTCGAAGTTCGAGGATCGCGTTCAGCAGCTCAAGGATCAGAGTTTCTCGGCCGAAGATCTGGAAAGTGTCGCCCGGTCCCTGAACCTGCAGTTGCGTCAGAGCGACTGGCTGTCACAGGACACGGAAGATCAGCTGTTTTCACAGCCCGGTGTCATGAAGGCTGCCTTCAGCGATGATGTGCTGCACAATGGCTACAACAGCGAAGTGATCGAGCTGGGTGATGATCGTCGGCTGGTGCTGCGGGTCAGCGAGCATCGTGAGGCCACGACCCTGCCTTTCGAGCAGGTGCGTGATCAGGTGCGTCAGGCCGTGACCCGGCACGAGCGCCAGCGGCAGCTGGCCGAACGAGCCGAGGAGCTCGTGCAGCAACTGCGTAACGGGCAGAGCGTTCAGCTGAGCTGGCAGCAGGCTGACAGCGTTACCCGACGCTCCGGCAATGCGCTTGATCCGGCCATCATCGAGGCCGCGTTCGCGATGCCCAGACCGGAGCAGGAAGGGGCGACCTTCACCCATGTCAGCAATGGCGAGGATCAGGTCATTATCGCGCTTCAGGAGGTCGGTCAGTCCGACAGCGATCAGGCCGGCGCTCAGGTTCGATCGGGGCTGCGCAATCTCGAGGTACAGACCGCCATCGATGGTCTGACATCCACCCTTCGTCAGGAAGCCGAGATCAGGCGTCGCTGATCGAGTCATGTGACCACTCAGGCGCTGCCCTTCGGGCAGCGCCTTTTTTTGTCGTGACAATGGATCAGGGCACGGAGCGCTGGAGCGATCCGGCGCGAGAGTGCTACGCTGTAAATATTGAATGTTATCAATATTCGGAGCATCCCATGACCGAAAGTCGTTACTATGTGCAGACCCGTCGCCCGAGCGGTCTGCCTGAGAAGGAGCTGTTCGAGCTTCGCAGTTCGACACTGCCGGCGCTGGAATCCGGTGAGGTACGCATTCGCAATCGCTGGCTGTCGGTGGACCCTTACATGCGGGGCCGAATGGATGGTGTGAGTACCTATATCGAGCCTTTCGAGCTCGAGGAGCCGCTTGAAGGCGGGGCCCTGGGGGAAGTCATCGAGTCACGCCATGATGGTTTCGGCGTCGGGGATCGGGTCATTCACATGGGGGGCTGGCGTGACGTGGCTCAGCTGCCGGGTGATCAGATTCAGCATCTCCCGCAACATGATGTGCCCGAACAGGCTTTCCTGGGGGTGCTGGGCATGCCCGGCATGACAGCGTGGCTGGGGCTGGAGCACATTGCCGGCCTTCAGTCCGGTGATCGCGTGCTGGTATCGGCAGCCAGTGGGGCAGTGGGATCACTGGCTGCACAGCTGGCACATCTCAAGGGGTGTGACGTGGTCGGTACGGCCGGCAGTTCGGCCAAGCGGGAGTGGCTGGAAGCGCATGGTATTCGCGCGGTCAATCATCGCCAGTCGGTCGAGGCCCTGACCCGCGATCTGCAGCAGGCGGCCCCCGAGGGCATCGACGTTTATTATGAAAACGTTGGTGGTGCAATGCTGGAAGCTGCGCTGAATGTCATCAATCCCTTCGGCCGTATTGCCGTATGCGGCATGATTGCCCACTACAACGATGCCGAGCCGGCGCCGGGGCCCTCCAATATCACGCATATCCTGCTGCGTCGACTGCGCATGCAGGGGTTCATTGTGCTGGAGCACATGGAACATTATGCGCAGTTCGTCAGCGAAGTCGGTCCACGGGTCGAGCGCGGCGAGATCGATTACGAGGAAACCGTGTTCGAGGGGCTGAAACAGACCCCGGATGCTTTCCTTTCCCTGTTCGAGGGAGGCAATACCGGCAAGATGCTGGTCAGGCTCGAAGGGGCTGACGAGGCGTGAACCGGACGAGTCAGCCGGACAGGCTGTCGTTTTCCAGTTCGCTCAGTCTGGCAAGCGCCTGGTCGCGGTGATCGCCGCAGAGGGCGCTGTCGTAATCGAAGGCCCGACAGACTGCCGGCCGTTCGGGATGACCGAACAGCCGGCAGAGATTGTTGTCATCCAGCTGGATGCAGCGAACCCCGGCCGGCTTGCCATGCGGCTGGCCGGGGATCGGAGAGGAGATCGAAGGGGCGATGCAGCAGGCACCGCACCCGGGTCGGCAATCGTCGCTGGCAATCAGCTCACTCATGTTGGCTCCGATGATTACCTATGGAAGACAAGACCCGCTTCAGCCGTGTGCTTCGGCCACCGCGCCCTTGCCAATGCCTTCAAAGGCCTGAACCCGGATATGTCCACCGGCCTCGCGGGCAATGGTCTCCGCCAGCCAGCGGGCGATCAGCTCCACGGTGGTGGTGGTCGGCAGGGTCATGACCCGCTCGGCGGGCAGCTGAATGCGAAAGCGCCCCTGGGGGGCTTCATAGCCGAAGGCGCACTCATCGGCAGAAGCCGTGCTCATGCGGTCATTGCGATCGGCCAGATAGATATGCTGCAGTCGATTGGCCCAGGCTTCGGCCAGCGGTTCATCGAGCTGACCGTTGCGCCAGACCAGCAGACGCGAGCGGTGGCCATGGGCGATGCGCTGACAGTTGCCGGCATGACGCCTGAGCCCGTGACTGTACGTAAAGGCGGCGCCGTCGATCCATTCCTCGTCGAGTTCCACCCGAATATCACTGACCCGGGCCGGTGGGCGTTTCATCAGCTCAAGGGAGAGCCGCTCGTTCAGGCGTTCCAGGGTAATGGTGTCCCAGGGCAGCAGGGTAAAGGCCTGCCGGGGGGCACGGATCTCCATCCCCCAGGGCTTGGAGGTGCGGACGCAGAGGCCTTCGGCGCATTCGGTCACGCTGACCCAATCGGCTCTGGAAGGTACCAGCAGGGTATGATCGGATTCACTGTCGATGCGGGACTTGACCCATGGTTTGACTTCGCCGAAATCAAACAGCATTCCGTCGTCACCGAGCTCCCCGTCAAGCGTCAGGTTGACTTGCCAGCTGGCCCCCATCATGCCCCGCTGAGGGCAGAGCAGGGAGACGTCGAGGTTGGTCAGATCGTTGACAAACAGTGTCATCAGTCAATTCCCGCAATCTTGTGAATCTGCAGTGACAGCCGCCACTGAGGGTGGGTCATGCAGTAGTCCACGGTCGCCGCCATGGTATTGCCCTGCTCGCCGCGGGGGGCCAGATCCATGGGCTGCAGGTAGAAGTGCTCGAAGTCGAGATGCTCGAAGCGGCTCGGATGAGCCTCTTCCTGCGGATACACGAGCTTGAGTTCCTGGCCACTCTGCTGTTTGAGTTCGGCGACCCCCTTGGGACTGACGCAGAGCCAGTCGATGCCTTCGGGCGCTGTCAGGGTACCGTTGGTTTCGACCCCGATTTCGAAGCCGCAGGCATGCATGGCCTCGATCAGGTCGGGATCGAGCTGTAACAGGGGCTCCCCACCGGTAAAGACCACATAGGGCGTCCCCCCCGTGTAATCCGGGCGGGCCTCGGGCCAGAGCGCCAGCAGATGTTCGGCAAGCGCCCGTGCAGTGTCAAAGCGCCCGCCGTTCTGGCCGTCGGTGCCCACGAAATCGGTATCGCAGAAACGACAGATGCTGCGTTCGCGGTCCTTTTCCCGGCCCGACCAGAGATTGCAGCCGGCAAAGCGACAGAAGGCCGAAGGGCGGCCCGCCTGTGCCCCTTCACCCTGAAGGGTATAAAAGGCTTCCTTGATGGCGTACATCGATCAATCCGTCTGCGAATCGGTGGCTGAGGGCGTGCGTTGCCGATAGGGCAGCGGATCGGTCATGCCGAGCGCCTGAAATGCCTTGAGCCGTTCGCGACAGCTGCCGCACTCGCCGCAGGCCAGTTCATCGCCGATATAGCAGGTCCAGCTTGCGGCATAATCAATGCCCATGCGTACGCCGTCCGCCAGGATGTCGCTCTTGTCGGCATGCAGCCAGGGGGTGCGCACCTCGACCGGCTCATAATTGGCGATGGCGGCCACGTCATTCATGCGTTCGACGAATTCCGGCCGACAATCGGGATAGATGGCGTGGTCGCCACCGTGAGCGCCGTAGTAGCAGACCCGGGCGCCGGTGTTGACGGCATGGCCGATCGCCAGCGACAGCAGGATCATGTTGCGGTTGGGGACCACGGTATCCTGCATGTTGTCTTCAGCGTAATCGGCGCGCGGCATCTCCCGTTCGCTGTCGGTCAGGGCGGAATTGCCGATCAGCGAATGGATGGCACGAATATCGATGACCTGATGGGCAATATTCAGCTGTTCGCAGACCCGACGCGCCGCATCGAGTTCGCGTGCGTGACGCTGGCCGTAGTGAAACGACAGGGCATGTACCTCAAAGCCTGCTTCGAGCGCATTATGCAGCACGGTGAGGGAGTCCATGCCGCCGGAGTAGATCACCACGGCGCGGGGAGTCGTACTGGGTTGTGTCATGACGGAGAATTTCTTTTGCCGATGAGTATCGACGCCCGGGATCCGGTCCGGGCGAGACTGGTCGGCATTGTAACGCCGAAACGGCGCGGGCGACAGTCATCATCAACAGGATCACTGTCGGGTTTATACCGTTATCTTTCAACAATAATACAGAATGATTACGGCACGAGGTGATGACGGCACTGCTGTGGGCTCAGCCCCAGACTCAGCAGATGGCTCAGACGCGTAAAGACCGCTTCCGGCGTCATGGCGCCCCCATCAATGACCCCTGCGGTTCGAAGGGCGTGGCCTGTAGCGTAACTGGTCATTGCGAGACTGCCGTGCGGGCACTGGCTGATGGCCACGATCAGGCAGCCGCGCCGGGTGGCGGTCGAGAGCAGCGCAAGCAGTGCCGGATCCTCGGGCACATTGCCACTGCCCCAGACTTCCAGCACCAGTCCCTGAAGTTCCGGAGTCAGCAGGCGGGCCATCATGTCCGAGTCGATGCCGGGCCATAGTGCCAGGCGCGCCACCCTGGGGGGAGCTTCGAGTGGCCAGGGCATGGGCCGGCAAACACCTTCCGGCGGTCGGGAGCGAGTGACATGCAGCACCGGCGCATGATCAAGCCACTCACCCAGCCAGTTCGCATTGGGACTGGCAAATCCCTGATGCGCATGGGTGTCCCACTTGCGGGCCGCATCGCCACGCAGCAGCCGACCACCGAAGGCTACGGCGACCTCGGCAAGCCCGGGGCAGGCGGCAAACCGCAGGGCCTGTTCGAGATTGGCGAGCGCATCACCGCTTTCGACTTCCAGCGGTTGCTGAGCGCCGCTCACGATGATCGGCTTGTTCAGGCCTGCAAGCTGCCAGCTCAGGCTGGCGGCGGTCCAGGCCAGGGTGTCGGTCCCGTGCAGGATCACGAAGCCATCATATTCATGCTGATGGGCAAGGACATCATGGGCGATACGGGCCCAGTGTTCCGGACGGGTATTGCTGGAATCGATCGGATCCCGATAGGCGAGGCAGTGAAAACGGGGAAGCGCCGCTCGGCGCTCGGCCGGCAGGCGATCCAGCTGCACTCGGGCCCGCTGCTCGAAATCGTGACCGGGCTCCAGCCCCCGGTGGCCGGGGCGCATGCCAATGGTGCCCCCCGTGTAAATCATCAGTATGCGAGTCATTTCAACAGCACATCAGGGTGATCGGATCACCGTCGGTTGTCAGGGCGGAACAGGGACAACCGACAGTGCATGCCGGCATTGGTCAGCGCGATCAGAGATCGTGGCCCAGCACGACCGAACGAATGGCTGAAAAGCTGTGGGCTTCGGGCGGATGGTCGAGATTGATGCCCAGTGCATGGCTGACATCCGAGGCTGACACCACGCCACGGATGCGGCAATCGCTGGTGTCGCAGTCGCCATCGGTGATCAACACATGCCGATCTCCGGAAGTTCGCAGGGTCTGTACCAGATCGCCAAGCGTGGCACGCTCCAGTCGCCTGTATTCGATGGCGTGCAGCTCTTCGCGAGGGGTGCGGATCATCTCGACGGTTACATCTTCGCGGTTGACCTCGTATTGCTGCATGGCCAGCGTGATGGCGCGTCCGCCAAACAGGATGCGGGCACTGACGATACCGGCAAAATGGCCATCATCATCCAGCACCAGCAGCATGTGTATGCCGTTGTTCTTCATGGTTTCGTGGGCCTGAGAGGCGCTGGCGCCGGCCGCAATGGTATGGGCCCGGACTTCGCTGAAATCGGTCAGCAGAGCAATGGCCGGACTGTCCATGTCGAGCGAAGCCGAAGCGGCGCGCGTATCCGGCCGCCGGATGTCGCGTACACCATCGAGGGTATGCAGCGGCAGG
The DNA here is from genome assembly GCF_003633775.1 of Kushneria sinocarnis. Classification (GTDB taxonomy): domain Bacteria; phylum Pseudomonadota; class Gammaproteobacteria; order Pseudomonadales; family Halomonadaceae; genus Kushneria; species Kushneria sinocarnis. Next base: position 267,427 of record NZ_RBIN01000003.1, on the reverse strand, counting down.
TTGGTATAGGATTCGGGTTGGGTATCCATTCGTAAAGGCTCCTTGCAGGCTGATGGGGTTACCATCAACAGTGCTGACATGATCGGTTTTGAAGCTTCCCTGCCGGGCGGAACAAGCCCGGGGTCGGGCTGAATCAGAGATAGGCCTTGAGATCACCGCGTACGCTGTCGACGAAGGTCAGGAAACGGGTGTCATTTTCGTCGTCACGGCGATCGACCCGGCAGCCCACCTGCATGTTCTGGCTCACCAGAAGCTCATCATATATTTCCAGGGTAATGCCCTGGGGCTCCAGCGTGCCCGGCGCAATGGTGCCACTGGGCAGCGTGAAGCTTTCCAGCAGGGTGGCTCTGACCCGGGTGGTGCCCCCTTCACTGAGCACTCGGCGCACGAACAGCCAGCCTTCGCAGGTCAGGTCGGTGTCTTCGTCCATGCGGCGCTTGAACAGCGTACGATAGCAGGCGCTCTCGGAGGCGCCGCGTGATGCCATGCTGCGGTAGGATTCGGCCATCCGACTGGCCATGGCGCCCGACTGGGCAAGCTTGCGCACGGCGCCGCGATGCTCCCGGTCAAGGCTCTCCTGGCGACTGAAACGCTGCCAGTTGCGATATTCGTTCAAGAGATCGGTCGCATCCATATGCTCGTCTTTCCGTTCATGCAGGTTTATGACGCCCATCTTCGCTGATCAACCCCACGGTCGGCCACCCCGGCGAGCTGACCTCCGATAACGGTTATACACTGCTTTTGTCGATAGGTTCCGGCAGGCCCGGTCATGACGGTGTCACCATCCTGTCACGCGCTTTGACGAGCATGTCCGCTGTCTGGCAGGGAATGATCCGGCGCACTCCGGCGGCATGCTGCATGAACGTCAGCCCCTGTCAGAAGCACTCGCCGATTCCGTGGTGGACGGGGTATGGATAGTCGCTGGACAAGGAGCGTCTCATGCTGGATATGACCTGTCATCGCTGTGGAAGCAACAGCCTGCATGTCGCGGAGGATGCCGTGGAGTGGGATGAGGTGATCTGCCGGGAGTGTGGCGAGTTTCTGGCCACTTATGGTGCTGTCATGGCCGCGATCCGGCCGACTCCGCTGGCGGATGCCTGTCTCAAGACGCAATGGCTCGCCCGTGGCATGGGCATTTCACTGGCGGACTGATTCTTTCGGTCACTGGTAGGGTGAAGTGGTGTGTCGAACCGGTGCCGTGATGGCTTGTCGTCGATGCAGATCGGCAGGAAAAAGGGCCCGATGAGACACGGGCCAAACGCAGAGAATTCGATACACCGTTGCCGTTTGAATTCCGGTAATGAGGAATTCGCCCGACAGTGATCGACTTCATGTTGTCGCTGCAAGCGTCGACAACGCCACCAGATTCTCATTTTCATGCCTCGGATGCTGTGCCAGTCCCGCCGAGATGGCGATCATGTTGCTCATGACGATCAATATTAACGCATGAGGCGTTTCGCCCCCTACAATGGGCAACATGGAACCGAGTGAGATCCGGTCCTGCCACACAGTCAGCCATGATCATCTGGGAAACATCATGAAAAAGATTGCCTGGAGTGTTGCCGCCGCGACACTGTTATCCGCCTGTTCCACAGCGCCTCAGCATGTACTCGCGCCGGAGGTTGTCTCGCATGACTCGATCAATCCCGTTCAGGCGGAATCGGGCAGTTACATCGGCTCTGTCTGGTTTCGCAAGCCATGGACAAAGGTAGAGCAGAGTCAGCTGCAGCAGTGCATGCAGACCTCGGTCGAACATCGTCGCATTACAGTGGCACCACTCGAACTGGCCGGCGAGATCGACGCCGCGAATACCGGCAGCCAGCCGGTAAGTGAAGAGAACAGTCAGGGCAGTACCGTCATGACCGGCGTGGCGAAGGGCAGCCAGCCTCCGGTGGCCTTTCGGCTGAAACTGCAGCTGGGATCAACGTCCAATTATTACTATTTCGATCGCATCGGTCGTGCTTCGGGCGGTGAGGCCTTCAGTCCGGTGGGGGCCTGGGACACGGCGGCTCCGATGCAGACCTGGCAGGTGCTGCAGCAGACGGCCGATGACATCCAGAGCTGCCTCTATCGCCATGCCAGCAATTCGCCTTCTCCCGATAATGACATCGTGGAGCATCAGCCACCGCTGGATGCCACCAGCGATCTGAACCTGCCGATCAATAACGGCAGCGTCAATTCCACCGATGATATCTCGCCCGGCGGACTGGGATCCGAACCGGGGCGCAACGGCAATGATCGAATGGATGAACCGCTTGCGCCCTGAGCCCTCGGTGGCCGGCCATCCCTCTGCTGGACCCGATTCAGCCGAGGCCGGGTGACAGCAGCCGGTTCACGAATACCTCCAGCAGGCGTGGCTCCATCGCCAGCACGAAGATAACGCCATAGGCAGCGCCCCACAGGTGGTTGCTGTGATTGATGTTGTCCCCCCCCGCGGCGTCCTGCATAAATCGACCAGAGCGTGTAGGCGATCGCATAAATGATGGCCGGGACCGGGATCACCAGCACATAGAGCGTGGCCCAGGGCTGGATCAGGATGAAGGCGAACAGCACTGCCGAAACCGCCCCTGAAGCTCCCAGACTGCGATAGCGATCATCCCGGCGATGCTGCCAGTAACCGGGCAGAATGGCGACAATCAGCCCTCCCAGGTAGAACCCCGCATAGCCCATCGTGCCCAGATACTGACTGAAGAACGGTTCGATGGCCCTGCCGAAGAAATACAGCGTGATCATGTTGAACAGCAGATGCTGACCATCAGCATGAACGAAGCCATGTGTCACGAAACGGTAGAGCTGGCCGCGCGCGATGCCGGGGGGCCAGAACAGCAGCCGGTCGAGCAGCCGGAAGTTGCGCAGGGCGGCGATGGAGACAAGGCAGGTGAGAACGATGATGCTCAGGGTGACGATCATGAGGATTCCGTAACCGGTCGTGCAGGGGGGGGCAGGGCGGCAGGCTATTGCGCTTTCCGTCTGGCGGGTGCTCAGATAGGCAGAAAGAGGCCACCGAGTACAAGGATAACAGTCATGAGCACCTATCAGTGTGATATCTCGGGTCGTCGCTATCGCTTTGAAGGACTGCGCGAGCTGTTGGCCCGTGCCACGCCGCGCCGTTCCGGTGATGAGCTGGCGGGCATTGCTGCGGCTACGGCCGAGGAGCGCGTGGCCGCGCAGCTGGCACTGGCAGAAGTGCCACTGCAGCGATTCCTCGAGGAAACCGTCATACCCTACGAAAAGGATGAGGTGACCCGGCTGATCATCGACCGTCACGATCGGGCCGCCTTCGAGCCGATTGCGCATCTGACGGTCGGCGAATTCCGCAACTGGTTGCTGGCCCATGAAGTCGACAGTGCCGCCCTGCGTGCTGTCGCACCCGGTCTGACCCCGGAGATGGTCGCGGCAGTGGCCAAGCTCATGCGTCTGCAGGATCTGGTGCTGGTGGGGCACAAGTGCCGGGTGGTGACGCAGTTTCGCAACACCATCGGGCTGGAGGGGCGACTTGCCACCCGACTGCAGCCCAACCATCCTACCGATAATCCTACCGGCATTGCGGCCAGCATCCTCGATGGCCTGCTCTACGGTAATGGGGATGCGGTGATCGGTATCAATCCGGCCACCGACAATACCGGGTCGGTCACCACCCTGCTGAAGATGCTCGACGAGATCATCAGCCGCTATGAAATTCCCACCCAGAGTTGCGTGCTCACGCATGTCACAACCGCCATCGAGGCCATCAACCGCGGCGCGCCGACCGATCTGGTGTTTCAGTCGATCGCCGGCACGCAGGCTGCCAACGAGGGGTTCGGGATCAGTCTCGACCTGCTGCGTGAAGGCCATGATGCCGCTCGGTCGCTGGCGCGGGGCACGGTCGGCCAGAACGTCATGTATTTCGAGACCGGGCAGGGCAGTGCGCTTTCGGCGGATGCCCATCAGGGCGTCGATCAGCAGACCCTGGAGGCGCGCAGCTATGCTGTGGCGCGCGAGTTCTCGCCATTGCTGGTCAATACGGTGGTCGGCTTCATCGGTCCGGAGTACCTGTTCGATGGCAAGCAGATCATTCGTGCCGGGCTGGAAGATCACTTCTGCGGCAAGCTGCTGGGTGTCCCGATGGGCTGTGATGTCTGCTATACCAATCACGCCGAAGCCGATCAGGATGACATGGACATGCTGCTGACCCTGCTGGGGGCGGCCGGCTGCAACTACGTGATGGGCATCCCCGGTTCGGATGACATCATGCTCAACTACCAGACCACCTCCTTTCATGATGCGCTTTATGTCCGCGATGTGCTGGGGCTGAAACCGGCTCCGGAATTTCAGGCCTGGCTGGAGCGCATGTCGATCGTGGATGGCCAGGGCCGCATCGGGGTCGGTCGGCAGTTGCCGGAGGCCTTTCGTCATGCACTGGCCCGTGCCAGCTGAATGGGAGTCGCATGATCATGAACAACGATAACAGCACCATCACCCCGGGCGTCATCAGCAATCCCTGGCAGGTACTGCGGGAACATACCGAGGCCCGAATCGGGCTCGGGCGTGCCGGCAGCAGTCTGCCCACCGATGCCCACCTGCAGTTTCAGCTGGCCCACGCCCAGGCCCGGGATGCCGTGCATCTGCCACTGGATACCGAGCGGATGGTGGACCAGCTGGCCACCTGTTGCGACAGCGTCATGCGCCTGCACAGTGCCGCTGCCGATCGCAATGAGTATCTGCGGCGCCCCGATCTGGGCCGACAGCTCGATGAGCCGTCCCGGGAAGCGCTCCAGGCGATGAACGTGGCGCAATGCGATCTCTCGATCGTGGTGGCGGATGGCCTATCGGCCCGGGCCATTCACGAAAACAGTGTGCCGTTGCTGCAGGCCCTGTTGCCGATGATCGAGCAGCAGGGCTGGCAGATCGGACCGGTAGCACTGGTCGAGCAGGCGCGGGTTGCGATCGGGGATCCGATCGGCGAGGCGCTGGGGGGTCGCATGAGCATCGTGCTGATCGGTGAGCGTCCCGGTCTGAGCTCGCCGGACAGTCTCGGCATCTACTTTACCTGGGGGCCCCGACCCGGCCGACGCGACAGCGAGCGCAACTGTCTGTCCAATATCCGGCCCAACGGGCAATCCTTTCAGGCAGCATCCGAACTGCTGATGTATCTGTTGAAGGAGGCGGACAAGCGTCAGCTGTCGGGTGTCTCGCTCAAGGATGATTCGGTAGTGGACTCGAGTCTGGGCGATGGCCGGCAGGGCAATTTCCTGCTGCCGGACTGAGCCCGGTCAGTATGATAGCGGGGCGGCTGGCCGGGGAAGCGGGCGGATTCGGTGGTGTTACGGCTTCCCTGCTTATCCCCTGACCCGGAGCCCACCGGGGGCACTGACCGTCAATGGCTTGTTGGCACCCGATTCAGGACTCACCACGTGTCTGCCGGAAATTCATCATCTGCCTCATCCAGTGGTGTCGCGCCCGAACACGAGGCTGCGAACGAAAGCGCCCCGCGCTGGCTGCCACTGGCGCCCGCGATCTTCCTGCTGCTGTGGTCGCTGGGGTTCCCGGTGGCGAGGATCGCCACCGGTTATGTCGACCCCATGCTGTTGCTGGCGCTGCGCTTTGTATGCGTGCTGATCGTGCTGTTGCCGCTGGCCCTGTGGCTGCGTCCGCCACTGCCGAAGCGGCCCGCCGACTGGGGCCATCTGGTGGTCACCGGCTTTCTGATCCAGACCCTCTATTTCGGCTTCTCCTGGAGTGCCTTCGCCTTTCATGCTTCGGCGGGTACGGTCGCGTTGATCGTATCGCTGCAGCCGATACTGGTGGCGCTGGCGGCTCCGGCGCTGGTGGGCGAGGTGATCGGCCTTCGCCGCTGGCTGGGGTTTGTACTGGGACTGGTCGGTGCGCTCATCGTGGTGGTGGGGCGCACGGCGGTGGAAGCGACCAGTGCGATCGGTCTGCTCTGCGCCTTTCTGGCGCTGCTGGGGATGAGCGGGGCCACGCTTTACGAGAAACGCTTCGGGGTCAGCCAGCATCCGGTGACGGCCAACCTGATCCAGTACACCACTGGGCTGATCACGACCCTGCCGCTGGCCGTGATCTTCGGCCAGCTGCATGCCGATTTCAATGGCGTGGTGGTGGCCTCGCTGGCTTATCTGGTGATCGGCAACTCCTTGATCGCGATTACCCTGCTGCTGGCCATGATCCGTCTGGGCGAGGCTTCCAGGGTTTCGGCACTGTTCTATCTGGTGCCGCCCTGTGCGTCGCTGCTGGCGTGGCTGATGCTGGATGAGGCGATGCCGCCCATGGCCTGGCTGGGCATGGGCATCGCCGCGGCGGGTGTTGCCCTGGTGCGACCGGCCGGGCGCTGATAGCGGTCATGAAGGCCTGTCGCAGCCGGGGCCTGCCGGCCCGGGGCCGAGTATGCCGAGTGTTCCCCGTGATCGGATCGGTCTGGCTCCGTGAAGGGTCTGCGCGCACTGGCGTGGATCGGTAAGTTATAATCCGCGGCTTCGATTCTTCGGTGGTCCGTCAGCTTCAATGTTGAACGGAATCACGAACAGCCGAGCAGGCGGCGTTCTTGCAAGGTCTGATTTCCATGGACCCATAACAATCAGGGTACCCTCATGACGACAAACAACTCTTCCGGCCCGCTCTGGGCAGGACGCTGGGGCTTTGTGCTGGCCGCGACCGGTTCGGCGGTAGGACTCGGCAATATCTGGAAATTCCCCTACATGACCGGTGAGTATGGCGGTGGCGCCTTTGTGCTGGTTTATCTGCTCTGTATTGCCGCCATCGGCATTCCACTGATGATGACGGAGATTGCCTTCGGGCGCCGGGGCCGGGGCAGTCCCGTGGAAGCCGTGCGCCGGGTGGTCGCGGAGTCCGGTGGCGCCTCTTTCTGGCGAGTGCTCGGCTGGATGTCGATGATCTGCGGTTTCATGATCCTCTGTTTTTATGTGGTGGTGGCCGGCTGGTCGATCTCCTATCTGTGGAAGGCCGTTACCGGTGGACTGGATGCCGCGAGCGTCGAGGGCATGGCCGGCATATTCGGCGCCAATAACGCAAATCCGCTCAATCTGGGCTTCTGGAGTACCCTGGTCACCGTGGTCACCATGGGGATCGTCGGCAAGGGCGTTCAGGAAGGGATCGAGCGCAGCGTGCGCTGGATGATGCCGGGCATGGTGCTCATGCTGGCGGTGCTGATCATCTACGGCATGTTTTCCGGCGGATTCGGCCGCGCGGTGGATTTCCTGTTCGGTTTCGAGTTCGACCAGCTCTCCGGCGCGGGGCTGCTGGCGGCCATGGGGCATGCCTTCTTCACTCTTTCGCTTGCCGCCGGCGCCATCATGGCATACGGCGCCTATCTGCCGGCGGGCAAGTCGATCGCAAGGACGACCTTTACCGTTGCGATCTGCGATACCGTTGTGGCGCTCATGGCCGGGCTTGCCATTTTCCCGATCATCTTTGCCAATGGCCTGGACCCGGCCAGTGGTCCCGGGCTGATCTTCATGAGCCTGCCGCTGGCCTTCCAGCAGATGCCGCTGGGCACGGTGCTGGAAGTCATTTTCTTCATCATGCTGACCATGGCCGCGCTCACTTCGGCGATCTCGATGATCGAGGCCACGGTGGCCTGGCTGCAGCAGAGCCGAGGCATCTCCCGCGCACGCGCAGCCTGGAGCACCGGTGTCGTGCTGTGGCTGGTCAGTCTGCTGGTGGTGCTCTCATTCAACGTTACCGCGGAGTGGACGGTGGCCGGTCGCAACTTCTTTGACTGGCTCGACTACCTGACCTCGCGCTGGATGATGCCGCTGGGAGGGCTGGGCCTGTCGCTGCTGGCCGGTTTCTTCCTCAAGAGTAATGTCATGCGCGATGAGCTGGGGCTTGCCGGGGTACGCTATGCCCTGTGGCTGTTCATGATTCGTTATGTGACACCGTTGGCAATCGTGGTGGTCTTCATCGATGCGCTGGGGATCGCCGAGCTCGACATGGGCTCCCAGTGGCCCTGGCTGCTGGCAGTACTGCTGGGTTGTGTCTTCGCCGGTGAACTGCTCAGTCCGCGACTTCGTCGCCGGCAGGCCGGATAACACCAGAAGGCCATGCCGCTCCCGGGGCATTTCCGGTTACGCTCCTGAAGCCGTTTGCCGGTATAGCATCACGTTGTTCCGTGCCGCCTGCCTTCCGGCAGGTGGCGCACAAGGTTTCTGCTCCTGCATTCCCACCACGGTTGGCGGGCTCATCCGTCAGACCATTGAAGGACGTTACGCCCATTGGTCGATGCCTGTTCGCGTGATGAGGCAACAGGCCTCTTGTCCTGCTGTCATGCAGTTGTGCTATCACCACCAGCACGAATGGCTGCCGGTAGCTGACCCGCTCATGTCAGGGTGGAGCATCGTCAGGCATCTCATCGTCAACGGCTTGTCAGGGGGCATTTCCCGGGTGAGACCCGGGGTGGTTGGCCCCCGGGCCTGTCGGCAGTTCAGCCGAGGGCCATGACAGGACTATCGCTGGTGTTCAGCTGATCTTAATAAACCGCGATGTAATACCTGCCGATATGCCTGTGTGCTCGGCATGACCCGAGCAGGCCGGGCATCGGTTTAACCGGTGCCATTGATTTCATCGGTTATGGTCACGGTTGAGAATGCTTAAAAACATCAGGGTAATGACGCTGCTGACGGCAGGACTTGCGTTACTTGCAGCACTTTTCGTCGGCTCTATCGGTTACGGGGTCTACAGTCTTCATGTGACCAACCGGTCACTGGATCGAACGCATGACGAGATCCAGACCACACTGGATATTGCCGACAGCATCAATCATCTGCGTACCACACGTGTGCGACTGACCAATGCCCAGCGTGATGCTGCCGATGGCAGCAGTCAGCAGCAGGTGAATGAGTGGCTGGATCAGGCGCGTGAAACCCTGGGCAAGGCGCAGGCGAGCATGGCGAACTATCAGTCAGGGAATCAGGAAGGGACTGAAACGGCGCTGGCAGAAACCTTTCAGCAACGCCAGAACGAATATATCGAACAGGGGCTCGAGCCACTGTTTACCGCTCTGCGAGCGGGAGATCTGGAGCGCTACCGGGAAGTGGCTCGTACCGTGGTACCGAAGATGGATGCCCGCTTCGAAGACTCGGTGGATGCCCTGATTGCTCATCGCAACCGGATCTCCGCGGCGCTGGACCAGGCTGCCGAAAGCCGACAGACGGCCATCAACTGGACCATGGCCATCATTGCCATGGTGATTCTTGGCATCGTGCTTGCCATTCGCATGCTGTTCGCCCGGGTGATTACCCGCCCGCTGGGCGAGGCCGTTGCCCATCTTGATCACATCGCCCGTGGTGATCTCGCACACCACATCCGGGAGGGCAGTCGCAACGAGATCGGTCAGCTCTTCGAAGGATTGCGCCGCATGCAGGGCAGTCTGGTCCGGACTGTCGGTACCATTCGGGAGAGCAGTGAGCTGGTGGGCTCGCGCTCCAGCGAGATTGCCGCCGGCAGTAACGATCTCTCCGGTCGGACCGAGCAGCAGGCTGCCTCGCTTGAGGAGACCGCGGCCAGCATGGAGCAGATGACGGCCACAGTGCGTCAGAATGCCCAGAATGCCGAGCAGGCGCATACCATGGCGCTGACTGCTTCGCAGTCGGTAGGGCGCAGCGGTCAGGATGTCGAGGAAATGGTAACCACCATGCAGGGCATCGATGAAAGCTCGAAGCGGATCACCGACATCATCGAGGTGATTGATGGCATTGCCTTTCAGACCAACCTGCTGGCGCTGAACGCTTCGGTGGAAGCCGCTCGGGCCGGTGAGCACGGTCGTGGCTTTGCCGTGGTGGCCGGAGAAGTCCGGCAACTGGCCAGTCGCAGTGCCGATGCCGCCAAGGAGATCAAGACGCTGGTGACCGATGCGGGCAGTCGTACCGCAGAAGGGATGACCGTGGTCGAGCGCACGAAGGGGTCCATGAACGAGGTGGTTCAGCAGGTACGCAACGTCAGTCAGCTGCTCGAGGAGATCTCGCAGGCATCGGGCGAGCAGTCCAACGGTATCGAACAGGTCAATCAGGCCATATCCCAGATGGATCAGGTTACGCAGAACAATGCGGCACTGGTCGAGGAGTCGGCGGCCGCGGCCCAGGACCTGCAGACCCAGGCGGGCAGGTTGCACGAAGCCGTGGCTTCCTTCCGGCTGGCGGAGGGTGTGGTTCCGGTGATGGTTGAAGCATCACGCCCCGGATCCTCGGGTACTGCAGCCGGTCGAAGCGAGTCAGCGGCTGGCGAACGGCATGGACGCTCCGAGAAGGCAGCAGGGCTCGACAGGGCTGCAGGCTCTCGTCGATCCGGCGCTCGGGAAGACGGGCAGGGGCAGGAGTCCGGGCGTGCCGAGCCCGTTGCTGTCGAATCGGATGACTGGGAAACCTTCTGATCGTGGCTGGCTCGCGGTGTGAGCCGCGGGCCCGGTCAGTGAACGTGCCGTTTGATGTACTCAGACCATGCGATTGCCGAGCTCGTCGGAATCCGGTGCATGCCGGCGCACGCGGCTGCTCAGCTGCAGTTCGAAGTGCACCATGTGGGTGACGGCGCGTCCAACCAGTTCTTCCTCCGATATGCCCTTGCGTTTGGCCATTGCCTTCAACGCACGGGCATAATCGGCATCCACGAGACCTTTCACCTGTTCCATGGCCATGGGGTTACCCTTTCTTTTCTGGTTATCAGGGGCTGCAATGGTTCGAGTTTAGAACACTGTCGGGCAGTCGCCAGCTATCCGCAAAGTTGGGTTTCGCTGATGAAAAGGTCGCATCCGGGCAATGGGCTGAACGATTTCATGGCCGTTGCGGAGGGCGTGCCCCGGGGATCAGCTGACCGATATCCAGGCTCTCCTCTACGGCATCGGCCAGGCGATCGATTTCGGCCAGTCGAAAGGCATCATAATCAAAGGGCTGCGGCTGCTTCAGTCCTGCCCACTCCAGCAGGCATTCGAGGGTTTCCCGGCGATCGAAGATGCCGTGCAGATAGGTGCCGAGAATGCGGCCATCGGCACTGAGCGCACCGTCCCGGCGACCATCCTCGAGCAGGAAGATATCATCACGCAGTCCGGTGCCGCGGCTCTCGCCGACATGGATCTCGTAACCGGTCAGGGGGGTGCCGGGCGCCCCGCCGAGCAGGCAATGGCCGGTGACGCGTCGCAGCTGCTTATCGGCCTTGAGCGTGGTGGTGAGATCCAGCCAGCCCAGTCCGTCACTTTCGCCGGCTTCCCCCTCGACGCCATCCGGATCAATGATGCGATGTCCCAGCATCTGATAACCGCCGCAGATGCCCATCACCCGACCGCCGTAGCGCAGATGACGACTGATGGCCGTTTCCCAGCCCCGGGCGCGCAGCCAGTCGAGATCGGCGCGCACGTGCTTGCTGCCCGGCAGAATGATCAGATCGCCGGGCTCTGGCGTGTGACAGAACTTCAGGCTGATATCGGGGTGCAGGCGCAGGGCGTCGAAATCGGTGTGATTGCTCAGCCGGGGCAGCAGCGGCACCACCACCTTCAGCCGGGCACTCTCGTGGTGTGAGTCCTCGGCGCGGGAGAGGCTGTCCTCGGCTTCGACATGCAGATTCTCGAGCCAGGGCAGCACGCCCAGCACCGGGCGACCGGTTTCGTGTTCCAGCCATTCCAGCCCGGACCGGAGCAGGGCCGGGTCACCTCGAAAGCGGTTGATGACAAAGCCGACGATGCGCTCGCGTTCGGTCTCGGGCAGCACTGCCAGGGTGCCGACCAGGTGGGCGAAGACGCCGCCGCGATCGATGTCGGCAATCAGTATCACCGGGCAGTCGATGGCTTCGGCAAACCCCATGTTGGCAAGATCGTGGGCACGCAGATTGATCTCTGCCGCACTGCCGGCACCTTCGACGATGACATGATCGAACTCGTCGCTGAGGCGGTCGTGGGCCGCAATGACCTCGTCGAGCAGCGCCGGCTTGTGACGGTAGTACTCGGCGGCCCGCATGGTGCCGATCGCCTGCCCCCCGACAATGACCTGCGAGCCCTGATCTGAGGTGGGCTTGAGCAGGATCGGATTGAAATCCACCCGAGCCTCGATGCCGGCAGCCATGGCCTGCACCGCCTGGGCGCGACCGATTTCACCGCCATCAATGGTCACGGCGCTGTTGAGCGCCATGTTCTGTGGCTTGAAGGGGGCCACGCGATGGCCCCGCCTGGCGAGCAGGCGGCACAGGGCCGTGGCCAGTGCGCTCTTGCCGGCGTCCGAGGTCGTGCCTTGGATCATCAGGGTGCGATCGGCCCTGAAACGGTGGCGGGGGGTACCGTAGGTAGAGGTCATGAGGCGGCCTGCTCCTCGCGGGCGTCCAGATCGAGCAGCAACGCTTCCAGCTGTTGCCGGTACTCACCTGGTGAGGCCCAGAGCCCGCGCTGAATGGCTTCCAGCAGGCGCTCACCCATATCCTTCAGCGCGCGTGGATTGTGTTCGGCCATGAAGGCCCGGTTTTCCGGCTCCAGCGCCAGAGCATCGGTGACGTTGGCATACTGGTGATCATCGATCAGGCCGGTCGTGGCGTCATAGGCGAACAGGTAATCCACGCTGGCTGCCATTTCGAAGGCTCCCTTGTAGCCGTGGCGCTGCATGCCGGCGATCCACTTCGGGTTGGTCACCCGGGCACGCACGACCCGGTTGAGCTCCTCCTTGAGGGTCCGTACCTTCGGCCGGGCCGGATTGGCATGATCCCCGTGATAAATGCCGGGGGCTTCACCGCGCAGGCTGCGTACCGCATTGGCCATGCCGCCCTGGAAGCGGGCGTAGTCGCCGGAGTCGAGCAGATCGTGCTCGCGATTGTCCTGGTTGTGCAGCACGGCATCGAGCTGGCCGAGCTGGCGGGCAAGGGCACGGCCGGCAGGGGTGCCGAAACCGGTCTGACCATAGGCGAAGCTGGTCTGGTCGATCCAGGCCCGCGCCAGATCGTCACTGCTCTCCCAATGGCCCTCATCCAGCATGGATTGCAGCCCGGCGCCATAGCTGTCCGGGCGGGCACCGAAAACACGGTAGCCGGCTTCGAGTCGGGCATTCTCCCGGTCATGGCCCTCTGTCATCAGCGCCTGCTGCTGCTCTTCGACATGGCGTCTGATGGGGTTGTCGCCGGGTTCCGTAAGTTCGGCAAGCTTCTGTACCGCCGCGTCGAACAGCCGGATCAGGTTGGGGAAGGCATCCCGGAAGAAACCCGAGACGCGCAGGGTGACATCCACCCTTGGCCGGCCGAGCAGAAAGAGCGGAATCACCTCGAAATCCACCACGCGCTGGGATCCGGTGGCCCATACCGGGCGCACCCCCATCAGGGCCATTGCCTGCGCGATGTCATCGCCCCCGGTTCGCATGGTGGCAGTGCCCCACACCGACAGGCCGATCGACCCGGGATAATCGCCGTGTTCCTGGAGATGGCGTTCGATCAGCGCTTCGGCCGATTGCTGACCCAGCTGCCAGGCCGTTCGGGAAGGAATGGCGCGACTGTCGACCGCATAGAAATTGCGCCCCGTGGGCAGCACATCCAGCCGGCCGCGGGTGGGTGCACCGCTCGGGCCGGGGGCGACAAAGCGACCCGCGAGTCCATCGAGCAGCGCAGAGAGCTCGTTAGCGACACTCCGGTGCAATACGGGCAGCAGGGTACGCTGCGCGCTTTCGAGCAGGGCTCGGGTACGTTCGAGCCGGGCGGGCAGCTCGGTCAGGGAAACGCCTTGGACCAGATGGTTCTCGACCAGCTGGCCAGCCAGCGCTTCCAGCCGCTCCCGGGTATGGGGACGCGTCTGCCAGGGGCGGTCCGGCAGCACCTGCTGTAACAGATCGGGGTATGGTCCCGGCCAGGCACCGGCATCACTGTCGAGCGGATCAAACTCGTCATCGAGTGCCAGATCATCGCGCAGGGCATGCAGGATACCGGCGTCCTCGGGGGCCTCGCCCCGGGGCAGGCGCATCAGTGACAGCAGTGTATCGGTCAGCCGGTCCGCATCGGGCAACTGACCGAGACGATGCAGGCCGTTACGAATCTGGGCTTCCTTGATCTCGCAGAGGTAGCCATCGAGGCGGTTGAGCAGCCGGGTTTCTTCATCAAGGGTCGCTTCCAGCGCACCGTCCCGGCCGTCGCTGGCAGGCATCGCCTCGAGTTCGGCCAACAGCTCGGAATGCTGCAGCTGCTCGACGATGGCCCGGCGCAGCCACTGCTCGCGGCGCTGGTCCAGCCCCAGCGCCTGATAGTATTCATCGGTGAGCCGTTCGAGTTCGGCCAGCTCGCCATGAACGCCGGCACGGGTCATCGGCGGCATCAGGTGATCAATGATCACTGCCTGACTGCGTCGCTTGGCCTGGGCCCCTTCACCGGGATCGTTGACGATGAAGGGATAGAGGTGGGGCATCGGCCCGAGAGCAATGTCCGGCCAGCAGGTTTCGGAGAGTGCGGTGCTCTTGCCTGGCAGCCACTCGAGATTGCCATGCTTGCCGACGTGTACCACGCCGTCCACCCCGTAGACTTCCCGCAGCCAGCAGTAGAAGGCGAGATAGGCGTGGGTCGGTACCAGATCGCCGGCGTGATAGCTGCCCACTTCATCCACATCGTAGCCCCGCTCGGGCTGAACACCGATGAAGGTCTCGCCCAGTCGCATGCCGGCGATCATCAGTCGGCCCTGGCGGCAGCGCGGGTCCTGCTCGGGCTCGCCCCAGCGCACCAGTACGGCCTGCTGACACTGCTCGGGCAGGGTGGCAAACCAGCGTCGATAGGTCGCCAGATCCAGGCTCTGTGCCGCCGGGCGGGTCCGCCAGCTGGCCGGATCATTGGTCACGCTGGCCTGCAGCCACTCGATCAGCGCGGTGGCATCGCGTGGCAGGGTGTCGCCCACCGGATAACCGGCCTCCTTCAGGGCGTGCAGGATGTTCAGCGTGCTGGCCGGTGTATCCAGCCCCACACCGTTGCCAATGCGGCCATCACTGGAAGGATAGTTGGCCAGGATCAGCGCAATCCGTTTTTGGCTGGCGGGGGTACGCCTCAGTCCGGCCCAGCGTCTTGCCAGCTCGACGACGAACCGGGCGCGCTCGGTGTTGAGTTCGTAACGGATCACCTGATGCTGGGTGCGAGTGCTGTAGCGCTCGCCCGACTTGAAGCCGATGGCCCGGGTGATGATGCGACCATCGAGTTCCGGCAGCGCAATGTGCATGGCGATGTCGCGTGAACGCAGCCCATTGGACTGCTCGCGCCAGTCCGCTTCGCTGTTGCTGGCGAGAATCACCTGCAGGATCGGCAGCTCGCGCTGAAAGGGGTGATGATAGTCGCTCGGCGTCGAGGAGAGCGAGGCGTTGACCGTCCCGGAGAGGGCAAAGCCGGTGGCGTTGAGCATGATGTCGGCATCGGCCTGCTCGATCAGCTCATTGACGGTCTCCAGACAGAGGGATTCCTTGAGCGAGGCGACCGCGATCGGCAGCGGATTGAGGCCGCCCGCGAGCATGGTCTCGATCAGGTCGTCGAACATCGCCACGTTGGCGTCCTGCAGATGAGCGCGGTAGAACACCAGCACGGCCACCGGGGCATCCGCTCGCCAGCGCTGGCGCCACTCATCGAGGGTGGCCACGGCACCGATCGCCTGCGGCTGATAGAGCAGGGCTCGCGGGGTACGACTCGGCGGCAGGGCCTCATCGGCATGGTCGAAGGCCAGACTTGCCAGGTAGCGGTAGAGCTGATCGATATTGTGCCGGCCGCCTTCGCGCAGATAGCGCCAGACCCGCCTGGCGGTGGCGTAATCCACGTTACCGGCGTTCAGCAGGGTGTCATCCTCGTAGTCCTCGCCGGGCACCACGATCAGCGTGCCGTTCGTTTCCCGCGCCCACGCCTGACACTGCTCCAGCCCATACTGCCAGTAGCTTTCACCGCCCAGCAGTGACAGCACCATCAGCCGGGTGCCCTGCGGGGCCTGCGATCCCCTGCGGTCGGCCACCCGGTCACGATAGAGATCCAGCGCGGCCGGGCGCTTGAGATTGAGCCAGTTGGCCAGCCGTACCGAAGGGTAATCGTCCGGCAGTGCCTCGGCCCGCTCGGCCAGCAGGGCCAGCACACTGTCCGCGGCCGACAGGATCACCAGCTCGCCGGGCGTCTGACCGAGGTCGATAATGCCCTCGTCGTCGCTGAAACCGCCCGGCTGTGAGGCCAGCAGGTGCATGGCTCAGGCCTGCCGCTCGTGCTGGATGGCGGTGTCGTCCAGCGCTGCGGTGGCCACGGCCTGCTCCAGTGCGCCGGCATCCAGCTGCTTGCCGATCACCACCAGTCGGGTACGACGCAGATCATCCTCCCGCCAGAGACGATCGAAGTGATGGGAGAGCCGGTTGCCCACCCCGTGCACGATCTGGCGCATCGGCTTGCCGACATCGGCAAAGCCCTTGATGCGGTAGATGGTCTGGCGGGCGATCTGATCCTTCAGCGCTTCCAGCAGGCGGGTCGTGTCGACGGCGCCAAGATGAAGCACGCAGTTGTCGAAGTCATCATGCGCGTGATGGTGCTCCTCACCCTGTTCATGGTGATGATCATGATGGGTCTTCAGGGTCTCGATGCGGTTTTCCGATTCGGCGCCCATGCCCAGCAGCACGGCCGGCTCGACCTCGCCGTTGGCGGCTCGAAGTGTCTTGACCCGCTCGGGCAGCTGTTCGTACAGCCAGGTTTCGACCTGCTGCAGGCCAGCTTCACCGAGCTGATCGCTCTTGGCAATCACCACCAGATCCGCCGAGGCGAGCTGATCGTCCAGCAGCTCCTGCAGGGTGGGATCGTGATCGAGGCTGCTGTCGGCCAGCCGCTGGGTCTCGATGCGCGAGGGGTCATGGGCGACCCGGCCCTCGGCCAGGGCCGGGCCATCGACCACCGTAATCACGCTGTCGACGGTGCAGAAGCGCTTGATATCCGGCCAGTTGAAGGCCTGCACCAGCGGCTTGGGCAGGGCCAGGCCGGAGGTTTCGATCAGGATATGATCGATCTCGTCACGCCGTTCGACCAGCTGCTGCATGACCGGCAGGAACTCCTCCTCGACGGTGCAGCAGATACAGCCGTTGGCGAGTTCGAATATACCGTTATCCACTTCCCTTGCCGGGTTGTCCTCGCAGCCTTCCAGCCGGCAGCCCCGGACCAGTTCAGCATCGACATCCAGTTCACCGAATTCATTGACAATGACGGCAATCCGCTTGTTGCCGGCGTGGCGCAACAGGTGGGTCAGCAGGGTGGTCTTGCCACTGCCGAGAAAGCCGGTGACGACCGTGGCGGGAATCTTGTCGAGCTGTGGCATTGCAAATCCTCATGATGATTCGGTAAGGGGTCGAAAAACGGTAGCGGCGAGGGCTGCGGTGGCCCTGTCACTCTGCTGACGTGGCCCCAGCAGGGTGACGTGGCCGCTATCGTCGAGCTGTCTGCAGCCGGCCAGCGCTGCGGCTTCGGCCACGCTGGTCACGGCCATGTGTCTGGCGGCTGCCGTACTCGGCCGACTGATGGCCTGACGCCAGCTGTCGAGCTGCTCGCGTTCGAATCCCAGCAGCGGCCAGCGGTAGCGGGCTGCCAGCTGCCGCAGACCGGGTTCGCGACACTTGTCGTTCAGCGTGGCCAGTGCCGCCACTCTCGCCACGGGCCAGCCATGGCGCGCCAGGCAGGCCAGCATCAGCGATTCGAGCGCTTCGACCGTGCAGCCGCGTCGGCAGCCCATGCCGAGTACTGCCGTCACGGTGTCGTCCCATGAAGCTCCCCGGTTCGGGCGTGTTCCGTCGGGGACTGGATCGAAGTCAGCAGCTGCGCCAGGGCGTTCGGATTCGACGGAAAAAACAGATGCAGGAAGCTGGCGGTGAGTGACCCGTGTCGATAGATCGCCTCGCCGGGCGCGGTATGACTCGAACGAATGCCGTGGGCGAGTGGAGCCAGTGTGTCATGGCTACGGGCATGGTGGTGAGCGTGACCGCGCAGGGTGCCCTCCGGCAGGGGCGCGCTCTGCATGCCCTGACAGCCACGTTTGGTGCGCATCTCGCCACGGCCCGGCAGCAGTCCGGCCATGGTGTGCGTGGCGCCATCGAGATCGGTCAGGTATTGCTGGAGATAAAGCATGCCCCCGCACTCGGCCAGCATGGGCAGCCCACGCTGCCAGGCGGCGTGCAGCGAATCGATCATGGTGCGATTGGCCGCCAGTTCGGCGGCGTGCAGTTCCGGGTAGCCGCCGGGGAGCCAGATGGCATCGCTCCCGTCGGGCAGGGCGGCATCGGCCAGCGGTGAAAAGAACTGCAGTTCTGCGCCCATCGCTTCGAGCAGTCGCAGATTGGCGGCGTAGTGGAAGGTAAAGGCGGCATCCCGGGCAATGGCGATGCGACGCCCGGCAAGCGCCGGTTCGGGAATCTCCGTTTCGCCGGGTGTAAAGCCAACCGCTGGCGGCAGTTCGATCAGGGGACTGTCGGTCAGGGTGTCTGCGGCAGCATCCAGCTGACGGCACAGCTCGGCATCGCGCTCAGGCGTTTCGCCGGTCTGGATCAGGCCGAGATGGCGCGAGGGCAGAGCCAGTTCATTGCGGCGGGGCAGGGTCGCGAGCAGGGGGATGTCGGCCGGCAGGCTGTCGGCGATCAGCTGACGATGGCGCTCGCTGCCGACGGCGTTGGCGATCAGGCCGTGAAAGCGAATGTCGTCACGATAGCGTGCCAGTCCCAGGGCGATGGCAGAAGCGGTCTGTGCCATGCCGCGGGCGTTGAGGACACAGGTGACCGGGATACCGAAACGGGCTGCCAGATCGCCGCTGGACGGTGTTCCGTCAAACAGCCCCATGGCGCCTTCGATCAGAATCAGATCGGCCCAGCCGGCGGCCTGATAAAGCTGCTGACGACACCAGGCCTCACCGGCCATCCAGAGATCGAGCGGCTCTACCGGCGATTCGGCGGCCATTGCCAGGATCTGCGGATCAAGGTAGTCCGGCCCGGTCTTGAATACCGCGACCTGTCGCCCCTGACGGCGATGGTAGCGCGCCAGTGCAGCCGTGACCGTGGTCTTGCCCTGACCGGAGGCCATGGCGCCCACCAGCAGGGCCGGGCAGTGACGCGTTTCAGTATGCAAAGCTGTCATGACGCTCTCCCTGTCCGGCAGTTTCAGTATTCGATGCCGGCCTGGGCCTTTACGCCAAGGCGAAAGGCGTGCTGTTCATCGTGGATGACGCTGATGGTATCGGCGATCGCCTGCAGTTCACGCGCCATGGTGCGCCCGGTCACGATCACGTTCTGATGGCGCGGCCGTTCGGCGATGGCGTAGGCAACGCGCTCTGCTTCGAGATGGCCGTACTTGAGCATGTAGGAGAGTTCATCGAAGAGCAGGAAGTCGTAGCGCGCATCGCTCAGCAGCTGCTCGGCGAGTTGCCACGCCTGCCCGGCGGCGGCACGGTCCTGTTCCAGGTCACGGGTCTCCCAGCTGAAGCCGTGGCCCATGACATGGAAATCGACCTGTTCATGCTCCCGGAAAAAGCGATACTCGCCGGTTTCGCGGCGCCCCTTGATGAACTGGATGACCCCGCAGCGCTGCCCGTGACCCAGTGCGCGAGCCATGGTACCGAAGCCGGAGCTGCTCTTGCCCTTGCCATTGCCCTTCATCAGGATCAGTACGCCACGCTCTTCGCTGGCAGCGGCGATGCGCTCATCGACCACCTGTTTCTTGCGCGCCATGCGTCGTTGATGACGCGCCGACTCGTCTGATGGCTGGCTCATGGATGGCGCTCCGAGGATGGGATAAAGGCGTTAGTGGCGCTGCCGGCTGACAGCGCCCGGGTGGTGATGTATTCGGCCTTCAGGGTGGCAGCGATATGGCGGCAGTGGCCCAGCGGCACCCGGGCCTGTTCGGTATCCAGCACGGTCAGCTGACCGGGCCAGGCCAGTGCGTCAATGGTGTCGCGCGAGCGGCCGTCGGTAATCAGCCAGCTCTGAAGGTGGCGTGCCGGCGAACGCTGCGCCATCCGTGCCAGTCTCTGCTGTGCCGTTGCCAGTGCTTCGCGCAGGGGCGTGCCTCCGCCGAAATGCAGCCGTGACAGCAAGGGAGACGGGTTGCGTGGTGCGCGCTGGGGCTCGAGCAGCCAGTGACAGCCATTGCCGCCGAATCCCAGCACCATGACCTCGTGTCGCGATCGGTAGGCACGCTCGAGCAGTGATTGCAGTACCGCGATGATCGGCGTGGCCCCGTGAGCATCGATGCCGGAAGCGGAAGTGTCGACCAGCAGGCACTGCAGCGTACTCGAGTTCGTCCGGGGCGGATGATGATGAAGGCTCTCGGACAGCGGGCGCTGCCGACGAACGGCACTCATGAGCGTGCGTGGCCAGTGAATGCGAGGCCTGTCAAAAGAGCTGCACCGTGGCGTCTCGACCCCGTGCCGAGTCGCGCTCGGGCCGGCATGGGCACCGTGCCGATCCGCGGCAGGTGGTTTGCCTGCGTGGTGTGGTGCTGTCCGGCGGGGCGCTGAAGGCCACTGTATTTCCGCCATGGCAACGCGAGTGGGCGTGGCGGGAGCCTCGAGCCTGCCATGGTCACCGGCGTGGCCGGAATCATCGCCCTGCGAGGGTGCCTGCGCCTGATGCTCCTGCGGATGGTCAGCGCCGGAGGCGTCGGTGTTCCGACTCTGTTGCTGGTCCAGATCGGGTCGCTCGACCGTCGGTCGCTGACGCTCCGGGGCGCCGCCTGCTGAATGCGTGGAGGAGCCCTCATCGGGCGGGTTGGAAGCCGAGGACTCGGGCGGGCGTGTCCGGCGATGATCGAGTACCAGCGCCTGGACTGCGTCGAGATCCGATTGCTCGACCATGCTGCGCTGCTGCCAGGCCGCATGTGCCAGCGCGGCGCGCTGCCAGCAGAGATCGGCACGCACGCCCTCCACGCCGGCCTGCATACAGCGTTCGGCAATTTCCCGGGCCAGCATGGCCGGCAGCTGCACGGTCGGCAGACGGGAACGAGCCTCGTCAAGCCGTGTGCGAAGCGCCTGCTGGCGGGGCTGCCATTCGGCTCGAAAGGCGTCGGGATTGCGGTCATAGGCGAGGCGGCGCTCGACGATGGTCATGCGCTGCTCGGCATCGAAGGTATCATCCAGCATCATGAAGAGCCCGAAGCGATCGGTCAGCTGAGGGCGGAGCTCGCCTTCCTCGGGATTCATGGTGCCGATCAGCAGGAAGTCCGCCGGATGCTCATGACTGATGCCGTCTCGTTCGATCCGGTTGATGCCACTGGCAGCAACATCGAGCAGCTGATCGACCAGCGTGTCGGGGAGCAGATTGACTTCGTCAATGTAGAGCGCGCCGTGATGGGCACGATGCAGCAGGCCGGGCTGGAAGGCCAGGCTGCCGTTGCCCAGCGCCTGTTCTAGATCCAGCGTGCCGATCAGCTGTTCCTCGCTGGTCCCCAGCGGCAGGGTGACCAGCCGGGCATCCTGCTCCGGCAGCAGCTCGGCAAGGCCTCGGGCCAGCGTGGATTTGGCGGTGCCGCGGGGCCCGCTGATCAGCACGCCACCCAGACGCGGGTCCAGTGTGGCCAGGATGAGCGCGGTCTTGAGCCGGTCGTGGCCCACAACGGCGGTAAATGGAAACATGGTTGATGCCCTGCGTATCGACCCGTACGTTGCCGAAGCGTCGGAGAAGAGGTCTGATGGGTTCTTCAGGACGGTCCGGATGAGGCGATGCGCCTATGGTGTGACGCAGCCGCCCGGCATGCCGTCAGGGCCGGTCTCCGGGCTGACGAGTGATGGCCGGTGGCCATGTTGAAACGAGCCTTCCCGAAACCGCGGGTTTCAGTGGCTGCATCGAACCGATGCCTCGTCTCCGACTCGATCACCGTTGCGGGGACAGCAGTGAAGTTGCATCACTTTCCCGATTATCCCCGGCACAAGCGTGGTGCGGGGGCACCCTGACGGGTCGGGCCATCGTAGAATCGAACCCGGGGGGAGTCAAACGGCCATCGGCGAGCCCGGACGAGGCGTTTCATGGCATGATGGTGTTCGGTTGCCTGACCCCGGGCATGATGATTTTCCGCTCAAGAGGATGTTCTGCTCTTCATGACCGATGCAGTTGCAATGCCGCATTTTTCGATCGCCGAACCCGCCCATGACCGGGATGAGGTCATTCGTGCCCGTATTGACTCGCGCACCAAACCCCCCGGCGCCCTGGGGCGGCTGGAAGCCCTGGCCCTGCAGCTGGCCCGCCTGTATGGCAACGAGCGCCCGCAGTTGCAACAGCCCACCATGCTGGTTTTTGCCGGTGACCATGGCGTGGCCGGTGAAGGGGTGTCGATTGCCGGCAGTGCCGTGACCGGACAGATGGTGCGTAACTTTCTGGAGGGGGGCGCCTCCATCAATGCCTTCTGCAGACAGTCAGACATGGCACTGCGGGTCGTGGATTGCGGCATGCTCGAACCTCTACCGACGCATCCGATGCTGATCGATCATCGCCTCGGTGCCGGTACGGCCCCTCTCCATCGGGAGGCGGCAATGCCCGACTCGGCGGTAGCCCGGGGAATGGCCAATGCCCGCCAGCTGGTCAGTGATCTCAATGATGCGGGGTGCAACCTGATCGGGCTGGGTGAAATGGGCATTGGCAATACCACATCGGCCTCGGCACTGATGGCAGCGCTGACCGGATTGCCAGTGCAGGCGTGCATTGGTCGCGGCAGCGGGATCGATGACAAGGCGCTGCTCCACAAGCAGGAGATCGTGCGCTTGGCGCTGCAACTGCACGCCGATGCTTCCGGTGACCCGAGGCGTGCTCTGGCGGCGCTGGGCGGGTTCGAGATTGTCGGCATGACCGGTGCCGTGCTGGCCGCTGCCGAACGAGGCATGGGGGTGCTGGTGGATGGTTTCATTACCACGGTAGCAGCGCTGGTGGCCTGTCGGATCGAGCCGGCAGCCCGGCACTATCTGATATTTGCACACTGCTCAGGCGAGCAGGGACATGCCGCGCTGCTGGAATACCTGCAGGCGCAGCCGCTGCTGTCACTGGAGCTGCGCATGGGCGAGGGCGCCGGTGCCGCTCTGGCACTGCCACTGCTGCGTTCGGCCTTGGGGTTCTACAACGATATGGCCAGTTTCGAACAGGCCGGCGTGGTGGTGTGATGGCGGTTGAGCAACCGCAGGGCTGGCGCCGTCAGGGGTGGTTGATGCTGACGGCGCTGGCTTTCATGACGCGACTGCCGGTGCCGGCTGCCACGCCTTTCGACCAGGAAAGCCTGAGTGCCTGCCAGCGCTGGTTCCCGCTGACGGGGGTGCTGGTGGGGGGCATCGCAGCGCTCGGTTACCTCCTGGGGATGCAGTTCTGGCAGCCGCCCGTTGCAGTGGTCGTGGCAATGGCGCTGACGACCCTGCTGACCGGGGCCCTGCACGAGGATGGGCTGGCGGATACGCTGGATGGTTTTGGTGGCGGCTGGAGCATCGAACAGCGGCTTTCCATCATGAAGGACAGTCGGGTCGGCAGCTATGGGGTGCTCGGCCTGGGGTTGGTGCTGCTGGCCCGATTCACGCTTTTGAGCAGTACTGATTATACCGTTATCTTACTGATTGTCAGTCACTGCCTGAGTCGAGCTCTGGCCGGCGGATTGATGGGATGCCTGCCATATCGGCGTCAGGATGCTCAGGACAGCAGCCGCATTGAATCACTGACCGGTTACCAGTCGAATGCGGACCGTACCGTTATGCTGGCCACGGTGCTGATCGTGGCCGGATTATTGCTACCGCTGACGCTGGTGATGGTGTTACTGCTGACCCTGGTGCTGCTCGGCTGGCTGATGCGGTTATGGTTGATGAAACGGCTGGGGGGATACACCGGCGATACGCTGGGGGCTGCTCAGCAGTTCGGTGAATTGCTGATATTGGCAGTCTCGATTGCCTGGTTCGGACAAGGCTGAGTGACATCTTCATGCTGGAATTGATTCTGGGAGGGGCGCGTAGTGGCAAGAGCGCCTTTGCCGAGCGACTCGCGCTGGATCACGAGGGCGTGGTGACCTATGTGGCCACTGCCAGAGCGCTTGACGAAGAGATGCGCGAGCGGATTGAAACGCATCGCGCGCGCCGCCCGGCGCACTGGCGATTACAGGAGAGCCCTCTGGCTCTGGCCGAAACGCTGTCACAGCTTGATGAACCGAATGGACTGATATTGGTGGACTGTCTCACGCTCTGGCTTACCAATGCGCTGCTGGCCGAAGAGGCGGAGGCCTGGGAGAGTGAGCTTTTGCGGCTGCTGGAACTGCTGGAGTCACCGCCGGCGGGTCGCATATTGCTGGTCAGCAATGAGGTCGGGCAGGGGATTACGCCGCTCGAGCCGCTGTCCCGGCGTTTTGTCGATGAAGCGGGGCGGTTGCACCAGGCGCTGGCCGCCCGTGCCTCGCGTGTCTGGTGGGTTACCGCCGGTTTGCCCCAGTGCCTCAAGGGGGCGTGCTCCTCATGACCTCTCACGACTCCGTCGCTTCGAGCGGCTATCGCTCACTGATCATTGATTGCCTGCGCCACGGTGAGTGCGAAGGGGCCCGGGGCCTGCGTGGACAGCAGGATGTCGAGCTGACCTGCGATGGCAGGGCCGCCATGCACGCCAGTGGCGCTCGATTGCCCAAACCGGATCGGCTGCTTTCGTCTCCCTTGACGCGCTGTCGCTCGGTTGCGGTCGAACTGGCCGAGCAGTGGGGGCTCGAGTGCAGGATCGATGACGATCTCATGGAAATGCACTTCGGTGAGTGGGAGGGCAGGTCACTCAGGGAGCTGGCCGACCGGGAGCCGGAAGCTCTGGCCGCCTTCTGGCGCGACCCGGCTCGGGCCGCGCCACCCGGTGGTGAACCGCTCGATGCCTTCGAGACCCGAGTCGAACGGGCCTGGCAGCACTGTCTGGCTGCTCCGGTTCAGCATCAGCTGATAGTCACCCATGGTGGCGTGATCAAGACCTGGTTGGCCAAAGCTCTGAAAATGGAGACTCGACAAGCGATGCATCTGCATCGGCTTGAAGTGGCGCATTCAGGCGTGATGCGCCTGCGCGTGGAGCTGCTGCCCGGGGAAGCACCGCTGGCGCAGCTGCTGTTTCTGGGAGTCCCCGGGGCCTCCATGACGCTGCCGAGCCTGAATTCGTATTGAAATATTATACCGTTATCTACCCTTAATGATTATATCAATCACCGCTGCACTGACCTTGGACAGAATACTGGGAGAGCCAGGACGATGGCATCCTCTGATCGGGCTCGGTCGATATATCAGCATTATTGAAGACAGGCTCCACACACAACAGTCGGAGCGCCACTCGAACCTGTTCAGAGGCAGCCTTGCCTGGCTTGCGGTCATGGTGCCCGGCATGACTCTGGCCGGGCTGACGACCCTGCTGTTATCCATGACTGCCGACTGGCTGGCAGTCGTGGTTCAGGCACTGGTGCTTTATATGGCACTGGGCTGGCAGAGCCTGCTGCTGCATGCCCGCCGAGTGGCAAAGCCGCTCCACACTGGTGATCTGACAACGGCCAGAGAGCAGCTGGCAATGATTGTCAGCCGGGAGACAAAAACGCTGGATGAGCGCGGTATTGCTCTGGCTGCGACCGAATCCGTACTGGAAAATGGCAGTGACGCTGTCTTCGCAACCCTGTTCTGGTTCGCCGTGGCAGGCATACCCGGGGTTGTAGGCTATCGTATCGTGAACACCCTGGACGCCATGTGGGGTTATCGCAGCAAGCGCTATAATGAGTTCGGCCGACTCGCGGCGCGTGCCGACGATGTCATGAACTTTTTTCCGGCACGCCTGTGTGCACTGAGCTATGCGCTTTGTGCACTGCATCCGCAGCGGGTGCGCCAGGCCCTGAGCTGCTGGCGTCAGCAGGGTAGGCAGTGGAAGAGTCCCAACGCCGGGCCGGTCATGGCGGCCGGAGCAGGTGCTCTTGATGTCAGGCTCGGTGGGCCGGGGCGCTACCACGGACACTGGCAGGCGCGACCGGTGCTGGGTGCCGGAGGTGCACCAAATGCACGGACACTCGACCTGGCCTGCCGGCTGATCAATCGCGCGGTGGTGCTATGGTGCCTCGTGCTGCTCCTGCTAAAAGTCATGAGCTGACTCATGTCGAACGTTTTTCGCATTATACCGCTGACCTTCGGGGAAGGGCCGCCGAGACATGGCGGCAGTCGACCTCGTGCAAGCGAACAGTCCGGCGGCTGGCTTGATCTGTCCACCGGTGTCAATCCCTGGCATTATCCCTGCAGAGCCGAGGATCTCGAGGCGCTTCGAACACTGCCTGACGAAGAAGAGCCCCTGCTGGCCGCAGCCCGGCAGTACTATCTGAGCGAGCAGGCCGGGGCGGATCGCGAGGTCGTCGAACCGATGATGGTTCCCGGCTCCCAGTGGGCCATCGAGCAGTTGCCGCACTGCTTTCCGCCCGGCCGGGTGGCCCTGCCGATCATTGGTTATCGGGAACATGGCTGGTGCTGGCATCGCAAGGGGCATGCCTGTGTGGGTTATCCGGCCGACGCGCTGGAAGAGGTGGTTGATGAACTCGCCGCTGACAGCGAACTACGCGCCGTGGTGGTAATCAATCCCAATAACCCCACCGGCGACCGTTACTCACCTGACGTCCTGCGAAGGGTCGCGGGGCGACTGGCTGAAGCCGGGATCACGCTGATCATTGATGAGGCCTTTGCCGATGCCGAGCCCGAATTGTCGATGACCGGTCAGCTGCCTGACAATGCGATGGTATTACGCTCGTTCGGCAAGTTTTTCGGGCTGCCCGGCCTGCGCCTGGGCGCAGTGCTGGGGCGGGGCGCCATGATGGCTGAACTGAAAGCAAGAGGTGGCCCCTGGCATGTAGGGGCGCTGGCCCAAAGGATCGGTGCACGAGCCCTGGCCGATGGTGAATGGCAGCAGGGCATGCGTTCGAGGCTTGAGCGCTGGAGCAAGGCATATGCAAGGCTGTTGCAGCAGGCCTTCGAGCCGGATCCGATTCAGGCCCTGGCAGTGACTCCGCTTTTCGTGACCATCACGTTATCCCTGGATCAGGCCGTGGCACGCCAGGAGGCATTGAGATCGCAGAAAGTACTCGTGCGCCTGTGGCCGCTTGATGAACAGCGTGGCTGCCTGCGCTTCGGGCTGTTGCGTGAGGAGGATACGCCTGCCCGACAGCGACTGTTCAACGCTCTGGAGCTGACCCGACCATGACTGCTTCGCATCGTTACAGTGACGAAGAGCGCGCCGCTCTCTATCGCGCCATCAGGGAGCGGCGCGACATGCGTCATTTTCTGCCCGAACCGATCGCTTCCGAGATCATGCAGCGGCTGCTGGAAGCCGCTCATGCTGCGCCCAGTGTGGGTTACATGCAGCCCTGGCGTTTCATCCGTATCACGGATGACATCATGCGCCATGATCTGGCGGAACTGGTTGAAGAGGAACGACAGCGGACTGCCGAGGCGCTGGGCGAGCGTTCAAACGAGTTTCTCCGGCTCAAGGTCGAGGGGATGCGGGAGTGTCCGGAGCTGTGGGTCGTCGCACTGACCGAACAGCGCCAGGCGTATGTATTCGGACGACGAACCATGCCACGCATGGACCTGGCTTCGGCCAGCTGCGCGATCCAGAATCTCTGGCTTGCCGCGCGGGCAGAGGGCATCGGCATGGGCTGGGTTTCCATATTCGATCCCGAAGCAGTGGCAGAAAGGCTTGCCATGCCTGCCGCTGCGGAGCCGATCGCCATTCTCTGCCTGGGGCATGTCGAAGCCTTCTATGAGGGTCCGATGCTGGCGCATGAAGGGTGGGATGAGCGACGCTCCCTAGAAACACTGATCGGTGAAAACGGCTGGCCGACACCTACCGAATGATATGCCGCTGACATCCGAGCTTTTTTCATAATGGGCAGAATGGGCTGACATTGACTAGGATACATGGGTGAATATTCGACTCCAGTGCATCAAGGAGAAGTAATCATGCAGGGAAGGCCATTGCGATCGGGAATGATACTCGCCGTTGGTTCGATTCTGGCTCTGAGCGGTTGCGCCAGCGACAGCAATCAGTCCACGCAAGGTGATAATGCCTCGGCTGCCATGACGGCGCCGCAGCATCAGCAGTACCGCAATACGTCCGAGGGGTATACGCTGACCTACCCCGAGCAGTGGGATACCAACGTCATCGAGCAGGATAGTGCCCAGTGGATGGGGCAAACCCTGCCGGCCGAGAACGTTGCCATGTTTCACTACAAGAACTACGAATCGGACGGTGCTCCGCAGCCGCTGACTGCGCTGGCAGTCTATACCCAGCAGCAGTGGGAACAGCTGAAGTCACAATCCAGGCCGCTGCCGCCGGTCATGGCACGCAAGGGGGATCGCATCCTGGCGGCCTACATAGCTTCCAGCAATCCCTATGATCCGGAATCCGCAAACGGACAGGCTTTTGCCCGTCGCGTTCCGGCACCCGATGATCTTCGCAGCGCCATCAGCTGGTAAGCTGCCCGATACCGGGGCTTTACGAGGCCCCGGTACGTGATGGCAGGCAGGTTGCCTGCCGAGTGATCAAGGGTAACGTTTCAGACTCTTGAGTATCGGCTTTCCTGCCCATCCTGATGCTGCCTCCGGTAGCCAGCTCGAAGGGCGTATCGGGATTGAAACTCCGTACAATTGCCGTCTCGGTCCCTTGCGGATTGGCCATTCCCTGGCGTAAACGCGTCACTGGTATTGATCCGAACAGGTCAGAAGGATGTTATCGATAACTTCGTTGAGAAGGGAGTTGCACTGATGATCGAGCGATTCGGGCAGAATCGCATCGGCGATGATTATGTCGTGGGTGATATCCATGGCCATTACGATGTACTCATGACGACCCTTGAGCATATTGGTTTCAACCGTCAATCCGATCGTCTGTTCTGCGTCGGTGATCTGATTGATCGCGGGCCGCGTTCGCTCGAATGTCTGCAGCTGGTACTGGAGCCGTGGTTCTTCGCCGTGCGTGGTAACCACGAACTCATGGCCAAGAGGGCGCTGTTCGAAAACGAGTGGGGGATGTGGCTGCACAACGGTGGGGCATGGTCAAAGGAGCATGACCGGGTGGCGCTGCGCACGACACTGGCTGAATGCATGATGCAGATGCCCTGGGCGATGGAAGTGGCACTATCGGATGGCCGCAAGGCTGGTATCGTGCATGCCGAACCTCCCGAAGACTGGGCCGCCATCGAGCAGTGTGATCGTCAGGCGCTGGTCTGGTCACGTCAGCGGATTCAGGCTGGTGATACCACGCCGGTACACAACATTACCGGGGTCGTGGTCGGTCATACGCCGGTAGAGCGTCCCCGAATGCTGGGTAATGTGCGCTATATTGACATTGGTGTCTTTCTGTCCAATCGTCTGATCGTTGAAAGATTGAGCGATTCGATGGATCAGGTTGTAACTGGTTCGGCCTGAAGAATTTTTTCATGCCCCTTTCATTCTGCAAGACCGTATTGTAGGATACGCCTCGTTCCACGGAAGTTGGATCGGAACATTGCTGACGGGGCGTAGCGCAGCTTGGTAGCGCGCAACAATGGGGTTGTTGAGGTCGCTGGTTCGAATCCAGTCGCCCCGACCAAGAAGAAAGCGAAATCAGCCACCTGAATGCATGGCATTCAGGTGGCTTTTTTCATGCCCGACTGCGACCGGACAGCAAAAGCCCCTCAGGCCGGGCATATATACTGCCGAATCATTTCTCCTCGTTCGAGGCCTGCCCATCATTCGCCACGTGGGATATGCAACTCTCGGTTGCATGTAGCACGCCGAAACCGCTTGAGCAGTAGGGGCTTGCCGATAGTTTCACCCCCGAACCGAAACGATGCTCTTTTGTCAGGCTTTTCGGATGGCATATCTGGTAAGCCAATCCTGATGAAAACGGCTTTCAGCAGCGCCTTTCCTTGGCTTTGGCAGGGGTAACAAATGGTTAAATTGTGTTATACCGCTGGTCGGCGGGCAACTCAATTGCGAAAGGTGAGAGCTGATATGGAAGTTCGCTACTATGCGAAACAGATGCGGGGCCCTGCCAGAGGAGTACCCATTGAAACCGATCATGCGACCTTCGCCAGGACATCGGACCATGATCAGACCACTTTTCATGGGAAGCAGGGTTCTTCTACCTACCGTGTCAGTTTTGATGGCAGTGTTATTGTTGAAAAAAGAATCAGCAACGGATAAAAGCAGGACCGCCCCCCGTCAGGGTCGTGAAACGCATAAGACAGTGCTGAAACACAGTCTTCATCAGAGCTGAAGCGACCGCGACCGAAAATTGGTGCATTATGACTACGTCGGGCCTTGGGCAGGATAAAGGGAAGAGGTGCCTGAGTTGCCAGGCACCACGGGTGTTGTTTTCGGCTTGCCCTTGTCGAATTAGCGCTCGATGATACCGGGTAGCCTTGTAGCTACAGCATTGGCACGCCGCTCGATTTCTTCAAGTATGCCAATACATTCATCGGACATGCCGGTGTCATTCTGTCTTGTTAGTTCAGCCAGGGTGGCAAGCTGTGAAAAAGCTGTTCTGGCATCTGAAATATCCTGTTCGTCCTTATCCGCAGTAATCTGATTTTCCAGACGCTGAAGATGGTCCTTTGCCAGATCGACAATGTTTCTTTCCAGTCTTATCATCCCGAACTCCTGACGTATTTCATCATTTGTTTCTTGAAACTGCGCTGTTCAACAACGAAAAACGCCCCAGCCTGAGAGGTGGGGCGTTTTAGCTCAAGTTGGCGCAACCGTACTGAAAATCCGCACTGCACGCAACCATGGCCCCATGCACTGCCCCGGCATGAGTCACTGCTTACATCACATCGACTGTAAAACCGAAGCAAAATCAGCAGGCTGATATATTTGCATCGGGGGGAACTACTCCTTCGGTACAGTGCAGGTTTCACCGGTGCCCGGTAAGGCCCGGACCCATCGACAGGGCCCGGGTATTGAGCCGGCCTCCCTCAGGCAGCCGGCATCGTCCTGCTGACGATGCGGATTTTGCCATGCGAGCAGTCGATCAGCGATTCGGCATATATAGTCCATTTACCTTGTGTCACATTAGGTAATGAAAGATTGTTCACCGTTGATATTTCTTATCGAATACAGGGAAGTTCGAATGGCGGATACTACAGCGATTATGCCGTTGGCAGAAGCCAAACCTCCTTTATTGAGCAATCTGATGGGGCGCTTCAGGAGTGCTGCTGTTCGTCATCTTTCCGATGCTCGTTATATAGGCCTGGCCTACAGGAGGGAGTTCGGCAAATTCCCCGATCTGAAACAGCCTGTCGCCTTCAATGAAAAGATATGTCGACGGCGTATCATGCCCAATGCCGATTTTACCGCCCTGTCCGATAGGGTGCAGGCCAGAGCGCATGTCGGAAGAAAAATAGGGAAACAGTTTCTGCCGGAATGTTATCTCATCTGCAAGGTCCTTGATCGGGAACAATACCATGCGCTGCCGCACCGTTTCCTGATGAAGGCCAGCCACGGTAGTAATGCCGAGCTGTGTGTGGAGGATAAATCCGATTATCCTGTCAATTTACTGAATCTACTGGGTCAGAAGTGGCTGGCCACGGATTTTCATCTGTTCGAGCGGATACGCTACTACCAGAAAATCGATCCTCAGCTGATTTTCGAGCAATTACCGCAGGAGTCAATGGATGAGCCTGCGCAGGAATACAGATTCTATTGCTTTCACGGTAACGGGGCAGGGCCGCGCATTTATATCGAGGCTGTACACAGAGGAGCAACCGGCTCGTTTCATGACTATTACGACACTGATTGGCAGTCGATTGAAGTAATCGAAAGTCGTTTTACCTCGGGTATTCATCGACAGCGCCCTGCAATGCTGGATGATGCGCTTGAAGCCGCAGCCGGACTTTCCGAAGGTTTCGGTTTTGCACGAATTGACTTTTACATCGGAGAGAATCAGATCCGCTTCAAGGATATCTCGTTTACTCCGGGAGAGGGGATGATGCATTTCAAAACGCCAGCGCATGACCGAGCCTGGGGGAAACTTTTTGAAGATGCCGTATAACGGTTGACCCCGACAAGGCGAATGCGTCAGATGCTGAAAATATGCTGCCGTGCCGGATTTTTCAGCTGGAACGGGATAAAACGATCATTGAAGAAGTCGACATGCTCTTGAAACGTTCGACCAGGGCAACATCACGCTGAATCGAATCCCGAAAAGGGATCTCATCAGCGGTGTGGGTTTTTGCCATCTGGGCAAGCTGCTATGCTGCATCTGGAACAGGCATGCTGGCCGGTTGAAACACAACCGGTCGAGGCGTGTAAATTTTCATGCCAGACGCTGGAAGAGTGAGCAGCACATGTCGGGTTTCGAGAATATGGTGCTGTGGTTCGCAACATTTTCGCCCATTACCATATCAGTCGGCATGGCGCTTATTGTTGCCGGCATAGTCAAACGCAAGAGACAGCGACCCTGGGCCAATACATTCTGCCTGCTCGGCATTGTCATCATGATCATGGCCGCTGCTGGTGCATGGTATATTGGCCAGGTGTATACCCCGCCTGCCTGAAACGGCGATTCGGACCATCTCCGGCCCGAATCAGTTGATCATCCTTTCCCTGTCATTGCACCTTTCGTTTTTTGCACCTGCGTCTCCCGATGCCCCGAAGAGTGGGGCACCATCGATCATCCCTGAACGGATCTCAAGAGCCATTGCAGTGAGTACGCAGGAGAAAAATCAGCCTTCTCCTTCCGTGTCGACGGGGGAGCCCATTTCACGCATGCGAATAACGCGCTTTACACCCGTATAGGCCAGTGCCCCCAGTGCGATGATGCCAAGTACGGCCAGCTGGTTCATGTCCATGATGTTATCCTCCCTGATAGCTTCCCCAAGGGTATGACATACCGTCAAATCCTGCCTGGCTGCTTTGCGCATTACTGGCATTTTTGCCGCCCGCCCCGCAAGGCCACTGCTGTTGTCATATCATGGGGTCGGGCAATGCTCTATGCTGAGGTCGGCGAGCGATACAGCGCGGTAGAAGGGCGTCTCGCCGGCCGTACAGGGTATACAAGGAGCTGGCCATGAGCGAAATGAGAATCACGCTGGTGCAGGCGGATCCGCGTGGGGACAGTATCAGAGCCAATTGCACCATGCTGGATGAGTGGTTGCGTGACGTGCACGCCACTGATCTGATTGTTCTGCCGGAAATGTTTGCCACCGGCTTTGCCTCGCACATGCCGGATCTGGCCGAAAGCATGGCAGAGAGTCATGCCGTGCAATGGATGCGTGGTCTGGCCGAACGCAGTGGCGCCGTGGTCACCGGGAGCCTGCCCATCCTGGATCAGGGACGCTGTTTCAATCGCCTTGTCTGGGCCTGCCCGGATGGCTCGCTGGACTGGTATGACAAGTGGCATCTGTTTCGCATGGCGGGTGAGCAGGAGCGTTACGGCGCGGGGCAGCAGCGCCGTGTCATTGAGCTGGCCGGTTTCCGCATCCTCCTTGGTGTCTGTTATGACCTGCGTTTCCCGGTATGGCAGCGCAATGTCGATAATGAATATGATGTACTGCTGTGTGTTGCCAACTGGCCTTCCGCCAGAAGAAATGCGTGGCGAACCCTGTTACAAGCGCGGGCAATCGAGAACCAGGCTTATGTGATCGGAGTGAATCGTACCGGGGAAGACGCCAGGGGGCAGCACTACAGCGGGGATTCCATGCTGCTGGATTATACCGGCGAGGCCCTGATCGATGAGCCACAGAGTGTGCCCTTCGTGCGTACCGGCACCATCGGGCTGGAAGGACTGCAGGGTTATCGCGAACGCTTTCCGGCCTGGCGTGATGCCGATCGTTTTTCGCTGCAGCATCCACCCGAGCAGGGCTGGTCGTCATGAGGGTCGCCCGGCCGGGTGTATCCGGCCGGACCAGCGCTGACCATGCAGGACCTTTTCATAGGCCTCCAGCAGACGACCGTGGGCGACGGTCGGAGACCGGGGATCGAGTGCGGGCAATGAAGGGAAGAGCACCTGTGCCTGCGCCAGCTCTTCGGCTTCTTCCACCAGCGCTTCGCCATGGTAGACGTTGAGAGCGCGGCGAAACTCTTCGAGATCCGCATCGGCGTTGAGCAGTGACAGGACATCTTCCAGAGCACGCAGCCGGGTACGTTCATCAAGTGACAGGTGACCGGAACCCAGAATCATGGAGAGCTGGGCCATTGCACCCTCGGTATCTTCCAGTGCCAGCATCAGCCACAGCTTGAGTTCACCGATCCTCAGGCGCGCCCAGGATGTGCCCGGATCACCCACGATACCGGCCCACTCAAGCACCCTGAGCTGCTCGTTGACCCCATGATGCTCCAGGGTTTCAAGCAGCTGCTGCCATGCATGATGCCCGGCACTGGGCAGGTTGAACAGCGTGGCACGATGAGACAACGCCTGATTGTTGTTGTGCCATTTGAGCTCATCGGCGGGATAAACCTCCGAAAAGCCCGGCACGAGGATACGACAGGCATAGGCACCAAGTGCCGTGTGCTCGGCAACGTAAACCTCGTGACCATCCTCGGCCAGAAGGTCGATCAGCGCCTGCTTTGTTGCGGCGTTATCCCGCGGGTCGTCCCAGTCATGAAATGCCACATCGGGCCGATCCCCGAGCAGCGCCCAGCTGACATAACCACTTGAGTCAATGAAATGCAGCTCCAGGTTATAGGGCTCATTGACAAGGTCCATATCCGTCGTGGGCGCCGGGAAGCCTTCCAGCTCGTCCAGGGCACGCCCCTGGAGCAGCTCGGTCATGGCACGCTCCAGTGCCACGCCGAAACGGGGGTGGGCACCGAATGACGCATAGACCCCGCCATCAGCCGGGTTCTGGAGCACGATACACATTACCGGATAACGACCACCCAGTGATCCATCCAGCGCCCTGAGTGTAAACCCGGCAGCTTCAAGCGCCGACATGCCGGCCTGAATCCCGGGATAGCGTTCAAGCACGCTGGCCGGTACTTCGGGCAGGGTAATGGCATCGCTGATGATACGATTCTTGATACCACGCTCGAATATTTCCGAAAGCCCCTGAACCAGAGCTTCATCCCGATTGTTCCCGGCCGACATGCCATTGGAAACAAACAGGTTGCCGATGATATTGACCGGGATCAGGACCTGCCTGCCATCACTGATCCGGGAGTAGGGCAGTGCACATACGCCATGGCCGCTGTCACCGCCGTTGAGATCCTGCAGCTCCCCGAGGGTCAGCTCCCGCTCGGGATCAAAATGATTCAGCGTATGGTCATCCAGTAGCGCCTCGGGCCAAGCATGCTCGTCACGCTGACTGGTATCGAACCAGATCTCATCGCTCTGGTGGATGAAACCGAAGCGTTTCAGCACCGGCGTCAGATAAAAATCTGCCCACAGGTAACGCGTGGACAGACGCTCGAGCAGTTCTCCATAAGCGCTGGCGAGAGCGGCCTGATGAGTACTGCCCTTGCCATTGGCAAAGACCTGAGGACACTCCCGATCGCGAATGTGCACCGACCAGACATGAGGGGCAGGGTTGAGCCAGCGTCCTTCCTCGATATGAAAACCGAGTTCACTGACACAGTGATGCAGCCTATCGATCGAGGCTTCCAGCGCTTCGTCCTTGCCGGGAATCCAGGTCTGGGTCATGAAGGCTCCGCTGTAATGATCAATAAAGGGTAAGCTGCTGGCCCGGCTTCAGGGTCGCATCCGGCCTGAGATCATTCCAGCGCGCCAGCCTGGCGACTCCGACATCATGGCGCTGGGCAATGGACCAGAGGCTCTCTCCTTCACGCACCTGGATCGTGCGTTCACGGGGAGCCTGCGGCCCGGTGGACGGTTTGCCGGGCACCATCAGCGTCTGGCCCACCTGAAGACGAGTGCTGCTCATGCGATTGTGGCTCTTGAGCTGGCCCACGCTGCTGTCATGGCGCGCTGCAATGGCTGACAGGGTATCCCCCGAGCTGACGCGATATTCATGCCATCCCAGCCGTTCCGAGGGGGTCAGCTGTGCCAGCCGTTGCCTGAAGGTATCCACACGATCGGCCGGGATCAGCAGGGGAGGATTGCCCTCGGGACGGGTCAGCTCGCGCTTATAGGCGGGATTGAGTGCCCTCAGGCGCTGCTCGGAAATATCCGCCAGCTGTGCTGCCCGGGAAAGGTTGATCTGGCCATTGGTATTGACCTGGGCAAACTCGGGCCGGGCAGGTACATCGGGAAGCGTTATACCGTAGCGCTCGGGGTCGGAGACGATAGCCGACAGGGCCATCAGCTGAGGCACATAGTTCATGGTTTCGGTTGGCAGATCCAGATGCCAGTAGTCCGTTGGCCGATGATGGCGTTCCGCCTCCCGAATGGCACCATTAACGGTGCCGGGGCCGGCATTGTAGGCGGCCAGAGCCAGCTTCCAGTCACCGTCGTACCAGCGCTGGGCCTGCTGATTCAGATAGCTGAGTGCCGCATCCGTGGCCGCGATCACGTTCAGACGCCCATCATAGCTTCCCGTGCGGGCCAGCCCCATGGCGGCCCCGGTCTTTGGCATGAACTGCCACATGCCGGCCGAACCGGCCGGGTTGTGAGCACTCGGGTCGTAAGCGCTTTCGACAAAGGGTAACAGGGCAAGCTCGGCCGGCATGCCGCGCGCCTTCACTCGCTGCGTTACCCAGGCAAGCCAGTGCCGGGCATTGGTGTTGGCTTCGGTCAGAAAGGAAGGGTGCGCCTCATACCACTCCAGCCATTTCCGAACACGGGGATTGTCCGTTTCATGGGTAAGCGTGAAACCGCTTCGCAGCTGCTGCCAGAGGGAGTCCTCGGATCGGGCATCCAGGGCCAGGGCGCTGTAAAAGCTCGTACTGTCCCGAGTCCCGGCCGTGGGGTCGGCGGTTTCCATGGAAGCCGGGGCCTGATGGGCAAGAACGAGGCTGGAGAGTGTCAATGCAACAAGACCGGCACCCCGTCTTCGGGGCCGGGAACTGTTTTCGGGCGGCATGAAATCAACGTCCTTCCAGGGGGCGCAATGAAGCCTGCAACGGCGGCCATATCCGATAAATCAGCCGCTCGCCATGTCGGCCGAACGTACTGCTTGTTTTCCACAAGGAGGCGCTGTCCATCGGAGCATGCGACAGCAGCCTGAACGCGTGCTCAGGATGAACAGCCATCAGGCTGTAGCCTGCTCGAGATCAGAAACTGTCCTTCCAGGCACGCAGGGTCGCGAACGTGCTGAGCTCATCACTGGCATCGCCCTGTTGCTGGGCGGCCTTGCGCACTCCGGGTTCAGCTACCCTCATGAAGGGGTTGACCGCCTTTTCGCGTCCGATATTGCTCGGTAGCGTGGGACGATCCATGGAGCGAGCCTTCTGGCACTCTTCAAGCAGGGCATCACGGGTCTCGTTCTCGGGCTCGGCCGCCTGGGCGAATTTCAGATTGGCCAGTGTGTATTCGTGTGCCCCGAAGACAAGCGTGTCATCACTGAGTTCCGCAAAACGTGACAGCGCCCTGAACATGTCGTTCGGCTCACCTTCGAACAGTCGGCCGCATCCCCCGCAGAAGAGGGTGTCACCGCAAAACAGCAGTGGTGGCGTGCCGGGGGTCAGGAAGGTAATGTGATCGAGCGTATGCCCGGGTGTCTCCATGACCTCGAACTGTCGCCCGAGCAGGCGGAAGGTATCCCCTTCTCCCACGGTTTCAGTGATGCCTTCGATGCGCGAGTTGTCGGGGCCGATAACACGTGGCGAGTAACGTTCCACCAGCTCCTTCAGGCCACCGGTATGATCGGGGTGATGATGGGTGATCAGGATGGTGGCAACGGTCAGTCCCTGTTGCTCGACTCGTTCGATGACCGGTTCTGCATCACCGGGATCAACCACCACGATACCGGGGGTATTATCCTGCTGAAGCACCCAGATATAATTATCCTTGAATGCAGGTAACGGCTTGACGGTCAACATGGCACCCTCGAGAGTCGCTTGCAGGTTCGGAAAAGTGATATGCCGCACTGGCACGCCCTCGACCCTGAGATGGTCAATCCCGTTTCAGCGGCTCTGGGACGGGCGTCGGCGCAAGGTGCGATAACCTTGCTGGGATGAGTTCGATATGTCAAATCAGCAGTGTGACGCAGTCCGGCTGGTCGAACGTCTACGGGCCGCCAGGCAGTATCTGGGGTCACCATCGGGCCAGGCACTGGTACGTGCCGAACGTGCCTGCCTGGGTCCTGTACTGGAAAATCTTGCCGGACGTCACGGACTCGAGATGACAGCCGGTGGCTCACTGCTTGATCTCTCAGCGGTAGGGCATGTCATGGAATGGGCACCGCGTCACGAGGATGTGCGGCACGCCTCAACGCTTGTCTGTGCTCCGGATGCCATTCCGCTTGCCGATGAAAGCATGGAACTGGTTCTGATCCACCATCTTCTGGAGATGGTTCCGGAGCCCCACCATCTATTGCGTGAAGCCGCCAGGGTGACCGATCACAACGGCCGTCTGCTGATCATCGGCTGGCATCCGTATGGCAGTGCCTGTGCCCGTCACTGGCTGGCTCGCCGATATGGCAGTTGGCCCATGGGAGGCGTCTGGCGCAGCGTCTCGAGGCTGCGTGACTGGCTGACCTTTGTCGATTTCGAAATCGAACACATCGATTACTGCGGTTTTGCTCCCCCCTCGGCCTCCTTGCCGCATGATGCCATGGAAGCGCTGGGCCGACGCTGGAACCTGCCGCTCGGCCAGAGCTTCGTGATCCGGGCCAAACGGCGCATTCAGCGGGTAACACCAGTCAGACCACGTTTCACCCCGCGGTTGCTGGTGCCGGGGGGCTCGCTTCACGGAGGCGTATCTGCAGCCCGGCAGCCCTGCAATGATGAGCGACATTGTTATCCCCGTGACAGACGGGCAAAAGAATTCATATCTCATGTCAGACGGGAGCACTCTTGAGCAAGGATACTACCCCCGAAGTCGTGATCTACACCGATGGCGGCTGTCGCGGCAATCCCGGTATCGGGGGCTGGGGAGCCGTATTGCATTACGGGGAACATGAACGGCTGCTCAGTGGCCATGAGCCTTATACCACCAACAATCGCATGGAGCTGACCGCTGCCATCCGGGCGCTGGAGGCTCTCAGCCGCCCCTGTCGGGTCGCTCTGTGGACAGACTCGGAATACCTGCGCAACGGTATTACCCGTTGGATTCACGGCTGGATCAGAAATGGCTGGAAAACGGCCGCCCGCAAGCCTGTCAAGAATGCCGAGCTCTGGCAGGCCCTGCTGGCACA
Source organism: Kushneria sinocarnis (assembly GCF_003633775.1). Lineage (GTDB taxonomy): Bacteria > Pseudomonadota > Gammaproteobacteria > Pseudomonadales > Halomonadaceae > Kushneria > Kushneria sinocarnis. Next base: position 228,262 of record NZ_RBIN01000003.1, on the reverse strand, counting down.
GACGCAGCGACACAGCATCGAATGGCACTGGGTGAAAGGGCACAGCGGTCATGAAGGTAACGAGCAGGCAGACCGTCTTGCCAATGAGGCGATGGATACGCTTGCGGCCGAATCCGCTTCCTGAATCCCTTTTCAAGGAGAAGACAAGTCCATGAGACAGATCGTGCTTGATACCGAAACCACCGGGATCGAGGTAAGGGATGGTCATCGTCTGATCGAAATCGGGGGGGTCGAGCTGATCAACCGGCGTCTGACCGGGCGTCACTATCACCAGTACATCAATCCCCAACGAGCCATCGATGCCGAGGCTGTCGGGGTGCACGGCATTACCAACGAGCGGGTTGCCGATGAACCGGTCTTCGCCGAGATCGCGGATGAATTCTGGGCGTTCATCGACGGCGCCGAACTGGTGATTCACAACGCACCTTTCGATGTCGGCTTCATCGACCAGGAGCTGGTCTGGCTCAGCGCCGAACGCAGTCAACCGGCCCTGGGCCCGGTAGCCGAAAACTGCAGTATTCTGGACACCCTGAAACTGGCGCGGGAACGCCATCCGGGACAGCGCAACTCGCTGGACGCACTGTGCAAGCGTTACGATATCGACAATGGTCGTCGTGAGCTGCACGGCGCCCTGCTGGATGCTGAAATCCTGGCGGATGTCTATCTGGCGATGACCGGTGGCCAGACGTCGCTGGTACTGGGCACGCGGAACTCCCGTGAACAGCAGAGTGCCACGGGGGTCAGCGGGATCAGCCGGCTGGCAAGCGATCGCCCATCGCTGAAGGTGGTAAAGCCAGGTGATGATGAATGGCAGGCTCATCAGCAGGCACTGGCACGACTGCGTGAAGATGGAGAAGAATGCCTCTGGGACCAGCTGGGCTCCTGATCATGCTGACTCGTGAAATCGCATCCCTGACCGACTGTCGGCAGGGTTATCTGGTTCGTATCAATGAGCAGGGCATTGCCGACAACGGCCGCAATGGTGTTCTCCAGTCACCCGGACGTTGGCCGGAGGGGGCCATTGCACTGGGCTACTGGCATCAGGTACCGGTGGCGGTAGTTGTCGAGCAGGGCAGTGAATCGTGGCCACCGGCGCGTGACTGGCTGGGTCGGCTGGACGAGCCTTCCTTTGCGCTGGTGTCGACAGCACTGCAGGTGGCTCGCTGGGCCCGCGATCACCGTTTCTGCGGACGCTGCGGGACCGCCATGAAACGCCGTCGGGGCGAATTTGCCATGGAATGCCCGGAGTGCGGGCATCGCAGCTATCCCCGCATTTCCCCCTGTATCATCACCCTGGTGACCCACGGCCGGGAGCTGCTGTTGGCACGCAGCCCACGGTTTCCTTCGGGTCGCTTCAGTACGCTGGCCGGCTTCATCGAGCCGGGTGAATCGGCCGAAGAGGCGGTGCGGCGTGAGGTATTCGAAGAGGTGGGTGTGTGCGTCGGACGCATCAGCTACTTTCGCAGTCAGTCATGGCCGATGCCGCACTCCTTCATGATGGGCTATTATGCGGAAGCCTCCAGCCGCGAGCTTGAGATCGATGGCGTGGAGATCGAGGCTGCGGACTGGTTTCTGCCGGAGCAGCTGCCCGGCCTGCCACCTTCCTATTCGATCTCTCGCCATCTGATCGATAATTTCCTGCACAGTACGGCAGGCTTTCAGGGCTAGCCCGGGTCCCTTCCATTGCCCGGCTTGTCGAACAGACGGGAAAGCCGGGCCACCAGCATGATGTCGCCCCTGACCCGTACCCGGCCTGACATGATGGCCTGGATACCGCTCAGTTCATGACGGATCAGTTGCACCACCGTTTCCGAGCTGGCAAACAGGACGGCAGCCGGCGACTCGTTTCGGCCGCGGATGAAGTCGAGTTGTCCGTCATCGATCACCATGTGCCAGATGTCACCCTCATCCAGCTCCAGCTGGAGCACTGCATGAAGGCCATGTGCACTGGTGCTGTCGAAGCGGGCGCCGAGTTCGGAAATCAGGTGCTGGCTGTCGTACATGATGAAAGGTACGTGGCTGGTTCCGGATGATCGAGACTCGAGGCGGGATACCCGCTGAAACCGGGGCGGCACAGCCGGGCTCGGGCCTTATTCACATATTGCATACATCATGAGGATATATCGTGGGCGACTGGTTGTACGAATATGGAATGTTTCTGGCTGAAGTCGCTACCCTGGTCGTGGCAATAGCCGCCATTGCGGCAATCATCGTTCGAGCCCGTAGCCATGGGGGCGCTCGACAGGGTACGAACCTGCAGGTCCGTGACCGCCGGGCACATCTGCGTCGCCATCGTGAAACGCTCGAGGATGCACGTCTTTCCCGTGCTCAGCGACTCCGTCGACAGAAGCAGCGGCGCAAGCAGGTACGCCGCGAGCGGCGTGATCGCAGTAACGATCAGCGTAACACGCTCTGGGTGCTGGATTTTCACGGTGATCTCAAGGCATCACGCATTCCCTCCCTGACCGAAGAGATTTCCGCCATTCTGCTGGCAGCCGAAAGCGGTGATGAGGTGATGATCCGCCTGGAATCCGGTGGAGGGCTGGTGCATTCCTACGGTCTGGCCAGTGCCCAGCTTGATCGTCTGAGAGAGGCCGGACTCGGGCTGACCATCTGTGTCGATCGGGTCGCTGCCAGTGGTGGCTACATGATGGCCTGCTGTGCCGATCATCTGATAGCCGCACCCTTCGCCGTGATCGGTTCCATCGGCGTGGTGGCACAGGTGCCCAATGTTCACCGCCTGCTGAAACGCAACGATATCGATGTGGATGTACTGACTGCCGGCCGTTACAAGCGCACCCTGACCGTACTGGGCGAAAACACCGAAGAGGGCAGGGCCAGGTTCCTCGAGGATCTCCGGGAAACCCATGACCTGTTCAAGTCATGGGTCAGCGAGCATCGCCCGGCCCTCGATATCGAACAGGTCGCCGATGGTGATATCTGGTTCGGCACCCAGGCGCTCGAAACCGGACTGATCGATGAGGTCAATACCAGCGAAGCATGGCTTCAGAGCCACGGCGATGAACTTCGCATTCTGGAAGTGTCGCTCAGGTCGAAGCGTTCTGTCATGCAGCGACTGGGGCAAACGGCAGGCAGTGCCATCGAGCGTGGCGTCGATCGGGCCATAGAGCGAGTCACGGCATCCCGCTGGGATCGCCAATAATCAATGGCCGGTGAAATCGACACCGGTGCCTGATTCCCGATATCGGTAGTCGGGGTCAGGAGCGACGCAGTCCGACCAGCGTATCGATGACCGCCACTGCCTGCTCGCCACGCAGCGAATAATAGATGGTCTGGGAAGCGCGGCGGGTATTGACCAGCTCTTCCCGTCGCAGTACTGCCAGATGCTGTGAGAGTGCCGACTGACTGAGATCGAGTTGGGTGTTGAGCTCGGTAACCGACATCTCACCCTTGCGCAGCAGACAGAGAATGCGCAGTCGATTCTCATTGGCCATGGCCTTGAGCAATGAAGCGGACTCGATAACCATCTCGCACCCTGCCTCAGCCATCGGTGACGTGGTGCATGCGCTCATGAAGACTCCTTTCGGGAAAGATCGGGGCGACCGTATCGACACCCGTTGTTCACCGAATGATCAATAAACCAAAAATGGTTGTCCATAAGCTGAATTAACGCTCTTTCAACGGTGCTGTGAAGCACATTTTCAGGCGATTGTTCGCCTTCGCCCAACGCTTCGCCCGGGCGGGTGTCAGGACAGGCTGGGCACTGCCTGCAGGTCGAGTGCCAGCAGGGGTGTTACACTCTGGCAGTACCGGTGCCCGCAAGAGGACAGGAGTGGAGTACGGCATGACGCTTGAGTTGCATCATACGGATACAGGTGGCGATGGACCGATACTGGTGATTCTCCATGGTCTGTTCGGAAGCCTGGACAACTGGCGCTCCCACATTCGGGTCTGGCAGGAGCAGTATCGGGTCATTGCCATGGATCTGCGCAACCATGGACGCTCTCCTCATGCGGAAGGCATGAGCTACGATGCCATGGCGCAGGATGTACTGGCCGTGCTGGATCAGCTGGATATCAGGGAGTGTTTCCTGCTGGGGCACTCCATAGGGGGCAAGCTGGCCATGACGCTGGCGCGCCAGCAGGCAGATCGAATTGCCGGCCTGATCGTGGCCGACATCGCGCCGGTGGCCTATGAACACGGTCACGATGACATCTTCAGGGCCATGCATGCCGCTGAAGATGCCCAGCCCGAGTCGCGCCGCGAAGCCGATGAGGCCATGACGACCGCCATCGGGACGCCCGCCATCCGCCAGTTCCTCTCCACCAATCTGGTGCGTGACGAATGGGGGGTGCTGGGCTGGCGAGTAGGGCTGGAACAGATTGAAGCCGACTATGCTGCCCTGGCAGCAGCGCCGGCAGGAGAGGCACCTTATCCGGGCCCCGCTCTGGTGCTTCGTGGCGATCGGTCCGATTACGTACCGGACAGCACCCATGAGGCCATCATGGCAGTACTGCCCCATGCGAGTATCGAAACCCTGAACGGTGCCGGGCACTGGCTGCATGCCGAGCAGCCCGAAGCCTTTCGCCAGGCCGTGGACCGGTTCCTGAAAACCGCCGGGTAGGCCGCTCAATCCAGAGCAATGATGTCGTCACTGTCGGCATATTCGGGCATGAAACGGCGCAGTATCCGATAGGTATCAGCGTCGAAGCTCACGGGGGTGCCACTTTCCGGGGCCTCCATGAGATGGCTGAAGCTGCCCAGGTAGCACCACTGGTCCACCAGATGATAGGTCGGCACGCCCTGGTCATCATGCTCGCGAAAAGCCACTCGTCCGGGCCAGGGCCAGTGTCGGACGCGCAGCCCCTCCAGGGCGGCCAGCGCTCTCTCGGAGTGCACCTCGATGGATTCCTCACCGCAACAGGCGCCGCTGCAGCGCCCGAGCTGATGTGCAAAGCATCGCCCCCGACCACTTTCGAGACCGAGCACCCGGGGGCAGAGGCCATGCTCTTCGGCAATCTGCCGCAGTGCCTTGGTGGCCTCACCACGGGATCGAAACATGCCGAATGCTGTACCGTCACTGGCCTGGCCGAGCGCTTCGGCCCCTGCCAGCTCGGGGCGCTCGGCAGCCGTACGCCACCACCAGGTCTTCAGCGAGGACTGACGCCGAAGCTTCCGGTTGTAGATCGGAGACAGCTGCTTGACCAGGTGCGACTCGAGCAGTTGCGCCCCCAGATCACCTGAGGTCTCATGCCAATCAAGATGATGGAGCTGACGCATGATTTTCATTTCACGGTCATTACGATGATCACTGTTGAAATGACTCAGTACCCGTGAGCGCAGATTGATGCTCTTGCCGATATAAAGCGGCATGCGGTCCTGGCCATAGAACAGGTAGACGCCCGGACGGGTGGGCAGTTCATCAAGCAGATTGGGATCGAGATGGGCTGGCAGGCTGCTGTTCCGTTCCTGGGCAAGTGCCAGTGACTCGATCCTTTCGGTCTGATGATGGCGACTCCAGTGCTGCCAGAGTGTCAGCAGGGCCTCGGCGTCTCCCCGGGCACGATGGCGTGCCGAACAGGAGAGCCCATGACGGGCAATCAGGTCATCAAGTCCATAGTGATGAAAGCCGGGCTCCAGCTGACGCGAAAGCCGGAGTGTACAGATGACCCGGGCATGAAAGCGGCCTCCGAGACGACGGTACTCGTTACGCAGAAAGCTGATATCGAAGCGGGCATTGTGCGCCACCAGAATGCCGCCCTCGGCCCAGTGGCGGAACTCATCGGCAATGGTCTCGAAGGCCGGCTGACCCTGCACGGTTTCATCACTGATGCCTGTCAGGCCGGTGATGGCCTGCGGAATCAGCACACCGGGGTCCACCAGGGTAACGAACCGATCCACCACTTCACCATCCAGCACCTTGAGGGCTGCAATCTCGGTAATGCGATCGCGAGTGGCGCGCGTGCCGGTGGTCTCCAGATCGAGGAAGATCAGGGGCGTATCAGCCAGCGGCAGATGAGGAGAGGCAGAAGCAGATGACATCAGACGAAAGCGACTTCGGTACGCAGGAGATTCGGGCTCATCCGGCCATGCATCTCACCGGATGGCCGGGGGCATGCCCCGTCATGCCGGCGCCGGTTCAGCGGTCAGAGGTTTCACGATTGCCTCGGGCGCGAGCCGCCAGCTCGGGATTTTCCTGCAGGAAACGGTGCATGGCAGCTACGGTCTCATCGCTGCAGTGGTGCTCGATGCCTTCGGAATCGGCGCGTGCCACGGCATCAGGCACGCCCAGCGCCACCAGGGTATCGAGCACCACCCGATGGCGTGAAGCGACCTTCTGAGCGAGCTCTTCTCCCGACTCGGTCAGGAAAATGCCCCGATAAGGGCGCGCATTGACCAGTCCATCCCGCTTGAGCCGAGAGACGACCTTGGAGACGGCCGCGGGGCTGACGCCGAAACGTTCGGCCAGATCACTGGCACGTGCTTCACCCAGGTGGCGATGCAGATGAGCAATCTCTTCCACATAATCCTCGACCAGCTCGCGCTGATGGTCCTGACGAACACGTTCGAAATGTTCGTGATGGGGCGTTAGATTCATGTGGCTCTCGCGACTCTCGGGTTATTCACGAACCAGAGTAGAAAATAACACATAAAAGTTGAGTAGAATAATAAGGAATGCGTACATCCGCGCAGGTTGCCGGCTTACTGCTGCCATATCCCGCACTCCAGGCATGCAGGCCAGCATGGGGAAGACAGGGCGACGGTCTCGCTGATCTCATGCCCCGTATGATCTGCAGACCATAGAAGACGCGGGGGCAGCAGACAAGCTGGCTGCCCCGGACCGGCTGCCCGGAGGCGGCCGCGCTCACTCCTGTTCGGCGGGTGTGCGGTTGACATCCACCGTAAGCTGATCGAGTGACGCCGTCTGTTCAATCGCGCCGCGCTCCTGCAGGAACTGGCCGAACTCCTGGTAGCGTCGAACGTCAACGGCAGCAGGTCGCAGTGCAAAGCGTGGCAGACTGGCCCGCCAGGCCTGCCGATTGACCTCGTTATCGAGCGAGGCATCCCACGATCGGAAGACTTCCCAGCTCTCTTCAGGATGGTTGATGATCCACATGGTGGCGAATTCCACGGCCTTGAGGAAGCGGGAAATCCGATCGCGCTGCTCCGGCAGCGAATTACCGTTGGCGACCAGAATCAGCTCATCATAGATGGGAACACCCTCTTCCTCGATATAGAAGGGATGCCCCTTGACGCCCTCCTGTGCCATCTGGGCAGGTTCGAAGTTGCGAAAGGCACCCGTTACGGCATCGACACGACCGCTGATCAAGGCAGGCGTCAGGGAAAAGTTGACGTTGACCAGCTCCACATCCTCCCGGGTCAGGTCAGCATGATTGAGCATGGCCTCCAGCAGCACTTCCTCGACGCCGCCGACCGAATAGCCGATCCTTTTACCCTTGAGGTCGGAAAGTTGTTCGATCCCGCTGTCGGCGCGTGTCATCACGATATTCAGCGGCGTACCGATCAGAGTGCCGACCCGGCGCAGTGGCAGCCCCTGATCCACCTGCAGATGCAGCTGGGGCTGATAACTGACGGCCAGATCGCTGCGCCCGGCGGCCACTAGCTTGGGGGGTGCGCTGGGATCGGCAGGAGTGGAGAGTTCCACATCAAGACCATACTCCTTGAACAAGCCCTTCCGGGCGGCGACGATCAGCGGGCCGTGACTGGGATTGACGTACCAGTCCAGCATGACACTCATCTTGTCCAGGGGCGGTGGCGACAGGGCATTGTCATCAGCGGTGGACGGGTTGCCACCGGCATCAGATGAACCTTGGCCGCTGTCCGGCTGGGTACCTGCCCAGACCTCGGGCGCCAGCAGCGAGAGTCCCAGCAGCTGGGTGAAACGGCGTCGACTCATGAAAGGGGAAAACCACTGATTCATGGCAATTCTCCGGATTGATCAATCATCGTTATGGCGACGGTCCGGCTGCCAGGGCAGCAGCTGGCGACACAGTCCGTCGACAAGGAAATAAAGGGTCACGGCAAACGCCACCAGCACCACCAGGGCAGCAAACATCAGATCCGTCTGCATGCGCCCGTTGGCCTGGAGCATGAGATAGCCCAGCCCTGCACTGGAACCGACCCATTCGCCGATCACTGCTCCGATCGGCGCCGCCGTGGCCGCCATGCGCAATCCCGAAGCGAAGGAGGGCAGGGCGGCCGGAATGCGAATGAACCAGAGCCGCCTGAAGGGCGTGGCCCCCATGGTGGTGGCGAGCTCCAGCCAGCCCGGCGGGGTCTGGCGCAATCCGTCGTAGCTGGTTGAAGCCACGGGAAAGTAGATGATCAGCATGGCCATGATGATCTTGGACAGCATGCCATAGCCGAACCAGAGCATCAGGATCGGGGCCAGGGCGAAGACCGGAATCGCCTGGGTCACCAGCAGCAGTGGCAGCAGGGTGCGCCTTAGGGTCGGAAAGACGGAGAGGGCCAGGGCCGTCAGCACGCCCAGCGATACCCCTAGCACAAATCCGCCAAGGATCTCCAGCAGTGTGATCAGTCCATGATGAAGCAGCAGCGAATGATGCGACCAGAGAACCAGCGCTACCCGAGCGGGGCCGGGCAGGATATAGCGCGGCGGATCGAACAGCAGTACCACCCCCTGCCAGCCTGCCAGCAACAGTCCGATCCCCAGCAGGGCGGGCGTCATTGCAGTCAGTCGTTGCATGATCTTCATTGCTGCCCAACGGCGATGTCGGTGGGAGCCGTCTGCTCGTTGAGCAGGTCGAGCAGCTGACGCTGATGAGTGATCAGTTCGGCATCATGGATATCCCGCGGAGGCGTGCCGGACGGTGCCTCGTGCAGCGACAGGGTCGCCGGCAGGCCGTGCATGACCAGCAGACGATCCGCCAGACGCAGGGCTTCGGCGGGATCATGGGTGACCATGATGACCGTGCGACCGGCCAGCAGCCGTGCGGCAAGCTCGTGTAGCTCCAGTCGGGTAATGGCATCCAGGGAAGCAAAGGGCTCATCCATCAATACGACACTGGCGCCCTCATAAAGGGTACGCGCCAGGGCAATACGCGAGCGCTGCCCACCGGAAAGCGCCTCGGGCCGGCGCTGGGCGGCATGTGTCAGCCCCACGGCAGCAAGCAGCTCGTGTGCACGCTCCCGGTCGGTCGTCTGGCCGCGCAATCGACTGCCCAGGGTGACATTATCAATGACCCGGCTCCACGGCAGCAGCAGATCCTGCTGCGCCATCCAGGCAATGCGATGCCGCAGGGGAGACTGGTCATCGGTACTCAGCGTGAAGCGCGACTCGCCGCCGGTTGCCAGACCGGCAATCAGGCGCAGCAGTGTGCTCTTGCCACACCCACTGCGCCCCAGCAGACAGGTCCAGCTGCCGGCGGGCAGGGTCAGCTCGAGCTGCTCGAACAGCGGTGAATCATCATAGGCAAGGTGGACGTCATCCAGCCGCACGGTCGGGGGATCAACCGCAACAGCCCGGGTAGATGGCATCGACAATCTCCATGTCGAGGCGAAGGGCGTGCCTCGGCACGGTCCGGAATTCCCTCCGCCGGTATTAACCGGATCAGGTAGCGAGTCCATTGCAGGACCCAGGGGTTGTGTTGCCACTCTCAGCCCATTGATATGCGTATATCGCAGGGCACCCCCATCCAGACAATCTGCAGTGTATATGTCATGCAGCGTTTCGCCCAGCGCTTCCAGTCATGTAATGTTAATGACCGAGCGAACGAAACGAAGAGAGCCATCCGGTGAGTTTGGAAGCTGCGCATGCTCCCCGATGAAGAGCTGACCAGACGTCTTGCCATGCTGCTGGGTCGGCAGCTGAATCCCCTGTCACTGGACTGGGAAGATGCTTCCAACTGGTGCTGGAAAAGCGATGGCGTAGCGCCGGAGCTGATCAAGCTGGCGCGTACCGACGTGACATCCCCTTTCTGGCGGGGTATCCGGCAGCTGTTCGGGTTTGATCGCTGGGCGCATGCCGAGACACTGCCCATGGTGGCCGGCATGCTGCCGCCCGATCTACCCCTGATGCCGATGCCCATGACCTTTCTGGCGCGCCTGCAGCACTCGCCGATCTGGAGTCTGCCATGGCGACAGGCCGAGCAGGCAAGCTGGACGGGACAGTTTGCCGAACGGCTCGGGCACCAGGTGGGCCTGTTGCACCGCGAGACCGCCAACTGGTTCGGGCACCCGTTATCCGGACGCCACGAGCTGGCCGCATGGCCGGACAGGGTATGCAACTTTCTGCGACAGTCGGATGCACGGGCCATGCACGAACTGGCCGATGAACCCGTTGCGCTACCTGACCGGGCAGTATGGTGCCTGCCGGACCTGCGTGCCGATCAGTATCTCGAAAGCGCCACTGACGGTTTCTGGAGTGACTGGGAAGCCCTGGTGGTCGCTCCCATCGAGTTTGACTGGGCATTGCTGGAACTGTTGCTGGATGACGAGACGTTGCGTCAGCGTTTCTGCAGGGCCTATCGGTGTCATGGGGCGGTTCCCCGCATCAGCCGGCAACGCCTGCATTACCGAGCGGTGCTGTGGTGTCTTGAGGTGCTGGGGCCGATGTCATGGCCGGTGATGCGCGATCAGCCTGACTGGCTGGATCATCGGGTGGCTCAATGATTGGCAGTCAACCATCCAGAGGGGTAAAGACTGATACGTGAGTGATTTCAACGGCCTTTTCCTGATCGGTGGACTACTGCTGACGCTGAGCATTCTGGCCAGCCGGCTCTCGGCCAGGATGGGCATGCCCCTGCTTCCCCTGTTTCTGGGCATCGGCATGCTGGCCGGTGTCGATGGTATAGGCGGCATCGATTTCCAGGATTACTCGCAGGCCTATCTGATCGGACAGATGGCTCTGGCCATGATCCTGCTCGACGGGGGGTTGCGCACACGCATGAAAACCTTCCGGGTCGGGCTTCGACCGGCGCTGTCATTGGCCACGCTCGGGGTGTTCATCACCAGTGGCCTGACTGGTCTGATTGCGATGTGGGCCTTCGATCTCAGCCTGCTGCAGGGACTGCTGGTCGGTGCCATCGTGGGCTCCACCGATGCTGCCGCCGTCTTTTCCATGCTGGGTCGCCAGGGCATTCATCTCAACGAACGTGTAGGCGCCACGCTTGAGATCGAATCAGGCACCAATGACCCGATGGCGATTTTCCTGACCCTGTTGCTGTCAGAGCTGCTGACCGGCACCGGCAGGGGTGTGGTCGACAGCCTCTGGCTGTTCGTCGGCCAGTTCGGTGTCGGACTGCTGGTCGGCATCGGAGGGGGGCTGCTGCTGGCGCGACTGCTCAAGTGGCTGGATCTCGCCCCCGGGCTCTATTCACTGCTGACGGCCGCCATGGGATTCGTGCTGTTTTCGGTGACCAACCTGATGGGCGGAAGTGGCTTTCTGGCCATTTATCTTGCCGGGCTGATGATCGGCAACACCCGCGGCCGGCATCTGGAGTTCATCCTGCCGGTACATGACGGGCTTGCCTGGCTCAGCCAGATCGGCCTGTTTCTGACGCTGGGATTGCTGGTTACCCCCAGTGAGATGATCGATTATGCCGTGCCGGGCATCCTGGTGGCCCTGACGCTGATTTTCGTGGCTCGCCCGCTGGCCGTACTGGCCTGCCTGAGACCCTTTTTCGGTTTTCGCTGGCGTGAACTGTTCTTCATTGCCTGGGTGGGATTGCGTGGTGCGGTGCCTATCGTGCTGGCCATCTTCCCGGTAATCGCCGGGGTTTCGAACGCCTCACTCTATTTCAATATTGCCTTCTTTGTGGTGCTGATTTCACTGATGCTGCAGGGAACCACGCTGGGACCCGTTGCACGACGACTGAAGGTCATACTTCCTCCCGGGGTGGCACCGGCAAGACGTCGGCTGCTGGGCATTCTGCCCGAGGACGACTATGAGATGTTTGTCTATCGGATCGATAGCCACCGGGTGGAAAATACCCCCCTGCGCATGCTGCGCTTCCCTTCGGGCTCCACCATGGCTGCCCTGTTTCGCGGTCATACCATGATTCACCCCAAGGGCAGCACGCGCCCCCAGGCCGGAGACATTGCCTGCATGATCGGCAGAACAGCCGATCTGCCTGCGCTCAACCGTCTATTCAACGGCGAAGCCGAGCTCAAGCGGGAGCGTGATTTCTACGGCGCCTTTTCACTCGACGGCAGCGCCACAATGGCGGATATCGCCGATGCCTACGGTCTGACCCTGTCAGCCGGCGAGCGTGATCATACGCTGGGTGAGTTCGTTTCGAGACGGGTGGGCGGTAATCCGGTAGTGGGCGATGACATCGACTGGCACGGCATTCACTGGATTGTTCAGGAAGTGGAGGGCAACCGGGTGCTGCGTGTCGGACTCAGGCTGCATGGCTGAAACGGCCATGCAGCTGTCGGCGTGAAGTGACCGGACGAGAATCGGCGTCTAGCGTGTGGCCGATCGCGCCTGTACGGGGGTCAGCATCGACGAGCCCGTGACGGATTGCCCCCTGTAGCGCAGCACCCGGTAGCGCTGATCCTGCATGGGCAGCAGCATCATGACCTGCTGATTGATGGGCTCCACCAGCATCAGCAGCTGTTGATCGGGATATTGCTGTCCGCCACTGATACGAAACACACTGCCACTGGCAGGCTGGAAGTCGGCATTGGTGGCCGAAGTGCCATCGGCACCGGCCAGGGTCAGCCGAAAGCTTTCGGGATCGAAGCGGGTGGCCGAATAGAGCGTCAGCTCTACCGGCCGGGCAGGGCAGTCGTTACAGTTCAGCGTGCCACTGGCACGGGCCTGTACGGGGGGCTGCTCGGCGTAGGGAGTATGCGTGGTGTCATGCTCCAGGCCGGCACAACCGCTCAACAGAGCCAGACTCATGGCTGAAATCATCAGGGCGGGGCGCATTGGTTTCCTTCCGTGATGGGGCCCGATATGACGCCTCCGGCATATGCCGGAGGCGCGGAAAAAGTACAGGTTGCCTTGCCAGAAGTCAGTTCATCATCTTCCAGAGATTGTTCTTGTGCCAGGTGTCGGGAAGGGACTCATCATCACTGTCGAGCTGGATACGATGTTCCTGATCAAGCAGATTACCCTGTGAATCACACTCCTGAAACTCACCGGCATGTCCGGGGCGATCGCCGGGACTGAACATTCGACCTTCCTCATGGAAGCCTTCGCGATTCATGTTGCCACGGGTGAAGCCGCGTCCTTTATCACCTGTCATGATCTATCCCCTGACTCGAATGGTCATCCGAAGGTTAGGCAAGACGCGATCGGCCTGCAATGCTCATGGGTCGCGAGCCGGTTCGGGGCACCCCGGAAACAGGAACAGGACCCGGAAAAATTTCATATTATCTAAATATTCTGATATAAGGTGCCGGGGTTACCCGGAAGACTTCGCTGATGTCAAAATCAGTTATCAGGAAGTCGCCAGTGTATCGCTGAGTACTATTAACGTATCAGTCTGAAATATAAAACAAGCCGACCACTCCGTTTGTCACATCACTCTTCAGGGCGAAAACACCATCGCCAGACCCGGCCACGACCGCGCCGTGGCCGAGCATGGTGTAGCCCGCCTCCCGCCGCGGCCGACAGCTGAAGCGTCGTTCGTCAGCACGGACCACTACCACGCCGTCCGCTGCGAGGACATCTTTGATGCCACCCTGCGCTGTCCGGCCTGCCGCTGGGACGATTGCGTTTCGCGCACTGCGGATGGTCATGAGTGGCATTGCTGGAACTGTGGTCACACCGAGATCGTGGCCGGCTGAACAGTGGCTGGCTCATCACGGCAGGGGCCCGCTATCAGCAAAAGCGGGCCCCTGCAGCAACCGATTGGAGCAGGTGAGCCTACTCCTCCATGTAATGGCCGCTTCCCGATCTCACCTTGAGTGCTCCCAGCACGAACACACCCATGAAGGACACTGTAAGAAGATAACCCGCCAGATACATCATGTCTGCAGCTCCCTGAACCCTGCGCAATGGAACTGCCTACTCAGCATCAGTATGTCCTTTACAGTGACTGTAGGCTTTTAAGCAGATGACTCCGGAGTGTCAGGCAGATGACAGGAACTGGAAATACATCTTTCGGAGCAGAACGGCATGCCAGTGTCAGCATGGGGTTCCTTGATGAGCATGACGGCAATGGCCATTGCCCACATCGCCAAGCTTAGGTGCAGCTTGATGTCATGTTGACCGAAGGCGTGAAATCAATCAGCTTGAGGTGCAGAAGGATGGCAGGGCACGGCAAGAAACGGTTGCCGGCTGCAACCCCATCGGCCAGGCGGGCGATGGGGAGAAAGAAGAGCAGGTGGCGGAGGGACAGGGATTCGAACCCTGGAGGGGCGTTAACCCCTGCCGGTTTTCAAGACCGGTGCAATTGACCACTCTGCCATCCCTCCGGCTCACGGCGAGCAATCATACCAGCCACCCGCGTCCCGTCAAGCCGGCTCCTTGCAGAGTCCGTAACGAAGCGGGCATGCTGTGTTCCGCCAATGCCTGAACCAGGGTACCCAGGAGAGAGCCAGAATGGCCAACAGAACCTACGATATTTCGCAGACGAATACCGGTTCGCTGTCGAATAACAAGGTATTGCGCAATACCTACATGCTGCTGTCGATGACGCTGCTCGTTTCGGCAGCGTCGGCATGGACCGCCATGGCGATGGGTGTCGGACAGATGAATATCTTCATCTTCCTGATCGGCGCCTATGGGCTGATGTTTCTGGTCCACAAGTGCAAGGATTCCGCTGCCGGGCTGGCAGCCATCTTCGCCTTTACGGCCTTCATGGGCTTTACGCTCGGGCCGATGCTCAATCTCTACCTTTCCCTGCCCAATGGCGGGCAGATCGTCGGCATGGCACTGGGCATGACCGGGCTGACCTTCGTGGGGCTCTCCGCTGTCGCGCTGGTAACGCGCAAGGATTTCAGTTTCCTCGGCAATTTCATCATGGCCGGCGCCATCGTGCTGATCCTGGCCATGGTCGCTGCGATGATTTTCCAGATCACTGCCCTGGCGCTGGCCGTCTCGGCCGGTTTCGTGCTGTTTGCCTCGGCAATGATCCTGTTCGAAACCAGCCGTATCGTGAATGGTGGTGAGACCAACTATATTCTCGCGACCATTTCACTGTATGTGGCGATCTACAACCTCTTCGTCAGCCTGTTGTCGATTCTCGGGATCATGTCCGACGACTGATCTGCTGCATGGAAGCGCCGAACGGAGTAACCTGATGGCCCCGCATCTGCAAGGATGCGGGGCCATTGCATGAGGAGATGCCGTTACCGATGAATTACGCCTTGCTGGTGATGGGGGCCCCCTACAGCCAACAGGCCGCCCATTCTGCGTTACGCTTTGCCATGGCACTGCCGGCGCGTGGCCATCGGGTGGGGACGGTCTTTTTCTATCACGATGGGGTCTATAATGCATCCCGGCTGATGACCCCTCCGCGCGATGAGCCACACCTGCTCGAGCGCTGGTGTGAACTGCATGACCAGCAGCAGACACAGCTGCTGGTCTGCGTCGCCTCGGGACTCAGGCGAGGCCTGCTGGATCAGCGCGAAGCGCAGCGCCATGAGCGGGAGGCTCATACGCTTGAAGCGCCGTTCGAACTGACCGGACTGGGACAGCTGATCGAGGCCGGCCTGACCCATGACCGGCTGCTGACCTTTGCGCCCTGAAGGTGGATTCCGATGAGTGAAAATGTACAGCGGCTTCTGATCATCATTCGCCATTCGCCGACCGGCTCGAGCTGGGTCCGTGAGGCCCTGGAGACGGCGCTGGTCGGCGCGGCACTGGGGCAATCCATCTCGCTGCTGTTCATGGGCGAGGGCGTGCTGGCGCTGCTGCCTGCCCAGCAGAGTGGGCCGCTCGGCCAGAAGGGTACCGGCGCCATGATCGACGTGCTGCCGATGTATGATATCGAGCAGCTTCACGTGACTGATGCGTCACTCGAACATCTGGGCCTGCGCCGCTCGCAGCTGGCTTGTGACACCGGGCCGGCGGAGCCGGCCGAATTGATCGCGCAGAGTGATCTGGTGCTGAATTTCTAGCCAAGCGGGGAGTCCATGACAGAGCAACACGCGCCTTCGGCCGAAGCCAGTCTGCATCTGCTCAATCGCGCCACTCATGGCCATCGGGTCTGGGAAGATATGATGAGTGCGCTGGGCGCGCATGATCAGGTACTGCTGATCGAGGATGGGGTCACAAGCCTTGCCCATCCCCCCGAACGCCTGATTGCGCTGGGTGAACGCCTGCATGTGCTCGAGGAGGATCTCCGGGCGCGCGGCCTGCACCTGCTTGAAATCGCACAGGATGTACAGCGGGTCGACATGAAGGGGTTCGTTGCGCTGACTGAACGCTGCCGACACATTATCAGCTGGTTCTGACCGATGACGGAAGACAATCGACGGCTCGATATCGGGGACCATTGCGTCATGCTGGATGAAGAGGGCTATCTGCTCGATCCCGCCGAATGGACGCCTGCGGTTACCCGGATACTGGCCGAGCACGAAGGCCGTACACTGGATGAGCGGCACTGGGCCATCATCGAGCTGGTGCGGGCGTTCTATGAACGCTATGAAATGGCTCCCGCCATGCGAGCGCTGGTCAAGCTGGTGCGCCAGTCACTCGGTGAGGAGCAGGGGCGCTCGGTCTATCTGATGACCCTGTTTCCGGAGAGTCCGGCACGGGTGGTGGCACGGCTGGCCGGACTGCCGAAACCGACCAACTGCCTATAATGGTTGAAGCGGCATGACGATACGGCACTCCTGGAACAGGCCATGAATTTTCTGGCACATGCGGTACTGGCCGAGCCGGGCAGTGACGGCTTTCTCTTCGGTAATCTGATCGCCGATGGGGTGCGCGGCAGTCGCTTGTACGAATGGCCGCAGGATATTGCCCTGGGCATTCGTCATCATCGGCGCGTTGATGCCACCATCGACCATCATCCCACCGTGATTGCCCTCAGGCGCCGGATCGAGGGGCCGGAACGGCGAGTGGCCGGCATCGCCTTTGATCTGCTGTGGGACCATTTTCTGGCACAAGACTGTCTTGCCGAACCCGCCGGCAGGGCTCTGATCGAACGCAGCTATCGGGTGCTGGAACAGGGGGAGCAGCAGGTGCCGCCGCGTGTGGCGACCACCATTTCACTGCTGCGCCGGCATGACTGGTTATCAAGCTATGCCGATTTCGATTTTACCTGCCAGGCGATCAGTGGTCTGGGGGAGCGCCTGACAGGCGTCAATCGGCTGGCACAGCTGCTGCCCTGGATTCGCGCCCATCGCGCCACGCTGGCCGCTGCCTTTCGGGACCTGTGGCCGGATATGCTGAGCCTGCGTGATGAATGCCGCGTGACTACTGCTGCTCAAGCACGTAACGCGCGTTGAGCGGCTGGGTCGGCCGAGCCGTATCGACGTCAAACCACTGGCGATAGCGCTCGATCTGGGCCCGGGAAGCATGAATCGGCGATTTCATGACCCACCAGCGCACCCCCTCGCTGCACGGTGGGGTGGTCAGTGAACCGTTGTAGGACCAGCCATTTCGCTCCCGGGGCAGCAGCCGGGATGGCAGCATTTCCCCGTTGAGAGTCATCGAGCGATCGACATCGGGCACCCGACTCCAGATCCGGTCAAGGGCCTGCGAGGCTTCCCCCTCCCTGACCAGCACCGCCATGACCAGGGTCTGCTCGGTTTCATCGGTATGGATGAAATCGATCTCCATGGCAGCGCGCTCACCCTCGACGCTGTGCTGAGCCGGGGCATGAAACTCGATGCGCGCCAGCGTATAGATATGGCCATGCAGGGTAACCGTATTATCCGCCGGCCCTTCGATCATCAGGCCGGTGCTTTCCCGTCTGACCACCAGCAGTGGCTGGTCATAACTGATCTCGGGGGCAGCAAGCCCGGCCACTTTCAGGGAGTCTCCGAGATCGACCGGCGACTGGTTGCTGCCGGTACCGCAGGTTTCATAATTCGGGTTGATGGTTGACCAGTGCTCCGGTCCGGTGTCGCCGGACCAGGACCACTCCCGCACCTGGGGTGCATTTTCTTCAGCCAGTGCGGGCACAGCCGCCATCATGCCCAGTATACCAAGCGTCATCAGCCGCCGACTTCCCGCCATCATGGTTCACTCCGTGAACTGCTCATTCCGTTTCGAAACAGGCTCGGGCCTGCCGGCTCAGGGCTGCAGGCGCAGGACGTCGATCATGTCACCCGGGGCGATCTCATGCCAGGCCGGAATCACCGCCAGCCCATCAGCCTGAACACAGGAATGCAGCACCGAGGAGTCCTGGTCGGCAAAGGCATGGGCCACCAGCTGATCGTCCTCGATCGTCAGCGAGACTCGCATGTAGTTGGCCCGCCGCTCGGTGCTCGTTTCGAACCCCGCGCGCGCGCGCAGAGCCGGCAGCGCAGCCTGATCCGGCCGGGCCAGCAGGGCGCCCATCAGGGGGCGAAGAAACAGCCAGGCCCCGACATAGCTGGATACCGGATTGCCGGCCAGACCCACGAAACGGGTTTCGCCACCATTGCCCCGTTTGATCCGCCCAAGGGCCAGCGGCTTGCCGGGCTTGATCGACAGACGCCAGAGATCGAGCGTGCCCAACTGCTGCAGGGCATTGCGTACATGATCCTCTTCGCCGATCGAGACGCCGCCACTGGTGACCACGACATCCGACCCCTCGGCGGCGTCAGCCAGTGCGGCTACGGTGGCATCAAGGCTGTCCGCCACATGCCGGCTCGCCACCACCTCGGCCCCGAATTCGGACAGCAGGGCGGCCAGCATCGGCGCGTTGGAGTTGTAGATCTGCCCCGGCGAGAGCGGCCTGCCGGGTTCTACCAGCTCGTCACCGGTGACCAGCAGCGAGACCCGCGGTCGCCGTCGAACCGCCACCCGGTCGTACCCCTGGCTGGCCAGAAAGCCCACGGCAGCTGCGTTCAGGCGTGTGCCGGCTTCCAGCAGGGTGGCCCCGCGCTGCATCTCCCGGCCGCGCCGTCGCACACTGTTGCCTGCCGTCACCGGCCCGGGTATCGCGGCGCCTTCAGCGCTCTCCTCGACCACTTCCTGACGCACCACGCTATCGGCCCCTTCGGGGATGACTGCACCAGTGAAGATGCGGGCACAGGTCCCCGGAGCCAGTGGCGCAGGCGCATGGCCGGCCGGAATGCGCTGTGAGACGGGTAGGGTGCGTCCGGCATCGGCCGCTCGAATGGCATAGCCATCCATGGCACTGTTGTCGGCCGGCGGGGTATCCATCAGTGCGGTCACCGTATCGGCCAGGGTACGCCCGTGTGCCTGGGTCAGCGCTACCGATTCACTCTCCAGAGCCATCACCCCATCCAGCAGCGCTGTCAGGGCCGTGGCCGGATCGTGCAATCCTTCATGTCTCGCTTCAGCTGCCATGCTGTTCGCGCCCCGGGATGACCAGATTGGCGAAATTGCACGGCTGATGCCGGGAGTCGAGCTGCTCGTGGAGAATGCGTTCCCAGCCGGTGCGGCAGGCCCCGGTCGACCCGGGCAGACAGAAGATGACCGTGCCGTTGGCCATGCCGGCCAGCGCCCGGCTCTGAACCGTCGAACTGCCTACATCCTCGCGCGAGAGCTGGCGAAACAGCTCGCCGAAACCCTCGATGGGGCGATCGAACAGGACACTGACAGCCTCGGGCGTCGAGTCCCGCCCGGTATAGCCGGTACCGCCGGTTGTCAGAATGACCTGGACGGCCGGATCGGCGATCCAGTCCGCGACCCGGGCGCGAATGCGATAAGGATCGTCAGGAATGATTTCGCGCTTTTCCAGCCGGTGACCTGCGCCTTCGAGTCGATCGATCAGCAATCGGCCCGAACGATCGGTATCGACGGTGCGGGTGTCGGAGATGGTCAATACGGCCACCGACAGTGGTATGAACCCCTCCTCGATGGCGCTCATTGATGCGCTCCGCTTTCCTCGTGGCTTTCCTGACGGGCTTTCAGCGCCGCCAGCTGCTCCTCGGAAGGCGGCTGCTGATAGAGCGACTTCCACTGCTGATAGGGCATGCCGTAGACATACTCGCGCGCCGTTTCATATTCGAGTTCGATACCGCGCTCGCCGGCTGCTGCCACCAGCCATTTGGAAAGGCAGTTGCGACAGAAGTCAGCCAGGATCATCAGGTCGATGTTCTGCACATCCTTGTTGGCATCCAGATGAGCCAGTAGCTGACGGAAGGCCGCCGCTTCTATTTCGGTGCGGGTAGCGTTATCAAGATGTTGCATGACTTTCTCCGTGGCGATGAAGCCGAATACGGCAATCTGTCCGGGATTGTGGCACCAATGAGCCGGCTGGCAAGCCGGACCGGCCTGCCATGAGCCGGATCAGTCGGCATCGGTACAGACCGAAAGCACGACGGCATCCTGCGGACTGATCGAGACCTTGGCGTGCCCCACGCTGCTGTCGAAATAAAGGCTGTCGCCGCAGTCGAGCTGCAGCGTTTCATGCGCCTCGCTATAGAGCAGAATGGCTCCTTCCAGAATCAGCAGGAATTCCTCGCCGCCGTGGCGGACCCAGTCGGTAAACTCACTGATTTCACGAGCCCGCACCACGGTCTTGAAGGGCACCATGTGCTTGTGTTCCAGCCGGCCGGCCAGCAGTTCATGTTCATAGGTCGGCGTAGGATGAAGACGACCCTGACCGGCACGATCCAGATCGCGCCGCCCCGTGCGCTGCGGTGGTCGGGGCGGCTGTCGCAGCAGCTGGGGAAGATCGATGTCGAGCCCATTGATCAGCTTCTGTACCACCGTAAAGGTGGGCGAGAGCTGATCATTTTCGATCTTGGAAAGGGTAGAGCGTGCAACGCCGGTACGCTGGCGCACGTCTTCCAGTGTCCAGCGCTGTGCGCGACGAATGGCGCGCAGCCGTTCACCCAGGCGCAGGGGCTCCACGAGACCGTCGGGATCGGTCATCAGCCCCGGCGGCATGGCCGATTCATTGCTATCGCTCATCAGGCTATCAATCAGGGACACATGCTTTCATCGTGACATACTCGAGTCAGGTCGCCCAGCGTCCGAGACGGGGGCATTCAGCTTGCAGGCGACCATGGCATGTCCAGCAGCGCCGCCAGATGGGCTTCGACCCCTTCGGCCAGCGCATTCATCTCGTAGCCGCCTTCCAGTACCGATAGCAGGCGCCCCTCACTGTACTCGCCGGCCAGCGAGACCAGCAGACGCGATATCCGATGAAAATCCGTGCCGCTCAGGCTCAGCCCTCCCAGTGGATCATCGCGATGGGCATCGAAACCGGCACTGATGCAGATCAGTTGCGGGCGATGACGCTCCAGTGCCGGCAGCCATTCACGCTCGATGGCGGCCAGCAGGGCATCACCGTTGCTGCCCTCCGCGAGCGGGGTATTGATCACGTTCGCGGAGGGCGCCTGATGGTAGCGCTGCGGGAACAGACCTTCCTGGAAGCTTGAGCAGACCAGCACCCCGGGGTCGTGTCGGAAAATATCGATGGTGCCGTTGCACTGATGGACATCGAAATCGAGGATGGCAATGCGTTCGACCCCGTAGACGAGACGGGCATGGGCTGCGGCAATGGCAACATTGTTGATCAGGCAGAACCCCATGGCGCCGCTGCGCTCGGCATGATGGCCGGGCGGACGGACGGCACAGAAGACATTGTCGGCCTGTCCGCGATAGAGCTGATCGATGCCGCGAATGGCTGCACCCGCCGCCATGCGGGCAGCCTCGACACTCCAGGGAGTCAGCAGGGTATCCGAGGTCAGGGCTGTCAGCTCGCCCTCTTCGGCAGGTGTCTGATGCAACAACTGCTGCCAGTACTGCGCCGAATGTACCTGCAGGATCTGTTCATCGGTAGCCGGACGTGCCGCGAACTGTACGGCATGATGGAGCACGCCACTGGCATTGAGGCGCTGCTCGATGGCGGCCAGGCGCTCCGGGCTCTCGGGATGTCCGGCGCCCATGTGGTGCCGGACATGCTGACGGTCACTGATCCAGGACGTGATCATGCTCTCTCCCTCCGTCGCCATGCCCCGGCGGCACCAGCATGCAGGGGCAGATCGGTATGAACGGGCCGTAACAGGGTGGTGCTCATCAGCTCATGCCGACATACTGGCAGAGTATGCCGCTCAACGCTGTAGGAGGGGAGCATGGGCACCCGGTTCCTGCGCTACTTCTTCGAACCTCGTTCACTGGTCGTGGTCGGTCCGGTGGCCGGGGATGACGCTACTGCCATCACCATCATCCGCAACCTGGTCGAGGCGGGCTTTACCGGCCGCATGGATGCCGTGGCGCTGGAACCGGCAGCGCTGCCTGAAGGCATCGTCTCACACGCCTTTTTCGATCAGCTGCCGGAGACCCCGGACCTGGCGATTGTCTGCGCCCCCATCGATGCAGTCGAGTCCATTCTGACGCAGCTGGGCGAGCACGGCATCCGAGCCGCCATGGTGTTTTCCGGACCGCCACGCGAGGATGACCCGGAGTGCTATCCGCGTCTGCTGAAGGCTGCCCTGCAGGCTGGAGTACGCGTGCTGGGGCCGGAGTGTCGGGGTCTGGCTGTACCGGCCCGGCGTTTCAATGCCACCTACGCCACGACTGCACTCGAACATGGGCGCGTGGCTTATCTGGGCCAGTCCGGCATGCTCGGCAGCGCCATGATCGACTGGGCTGCGGGTCGCGGACTGGGGCTCTCCCATCTGGTCACGCTGGGCGAAAGCATCGATGTGCGACTGCCGGATCTGATCGATTACCTCAATAATCATCAGGGCAGTGCCCGGGCGCTGATCATTCATGTCGAGTATATCTTCGACGCCATGCATTTCATGACGGCGCTGCGTGAAGCATCACGCCGGCGGCTGGTACTGGCCATCAAGAGCGGCCGAACGGCGCAGACCGAGACCGCTTCGATGGTGGCTACCCCGGGCATCGAGCACCGGGACCGGGTCTTCGATGCCGCGCTGGCAAGAGCCGGGGTAGTGCGGGTGTCGGACAGTGATGAACTGTTCGAGGCACTCGAAGTGCTCAGCCGGCCGCGGGCCCGCCCCCGTGGACCGCGTCTGGCGATTCTGTCCAACGGGCTGGGGCCGGCGATGCTGGCGCTGGATCGACTGTTTGAACAGGGTGGCAAGGTGGCCGAGTTCAGCGACACTACCCGCAGGCTGCTCGGGGCGGAAGGGCTGGATCACAGCCTGCCGGGACGCAATCCGATTGACCTGGGCAGCGATGCCACACCCCAGCGTTTCGTACGTGCCCTGGAACTGCTGGCAGGCGATGAGGGGGTGGATGCCGTGCTACTGATTCACGCTCCGACGCGCATGGCGCCTTCGGTGGAACTCGCCGAGGCCGTCATCGAGTTCTGGCGGCATACCTCCGTTACCCTGTTTACCAGCTGGATGGGCCTGGCCACCGCGCGCCCGGCACGGGATGCCTGCCATCGCGTGGGCCTGGCCACCCACGTCTCTCCTGAAAAGGCCGTGCGGGCCTTCATGCTGAACATCGAGTATCAGCGCGTACAGTCACTGCTGCACCAGACCCCACCGGCGCTGGCGTTCGATACTTCAGAAATGGTGCGACAGCGCTGTCATGAGCTGATCGATGATGCCCATCGGCGTGGCCGGGACCGCCTGACCCATGAAGAGACCGCCATGGCCCTGCGCGCCTACGGGATTGCCACGGCGCCCGCACTCTATGTGCAATCGGCCGAGGAGGGCAGAAGGCGCTTTTACGAGCTCGAACACCCGGTGGCACTCAAGGCCGTGCATCGCAGCAACTGCCTGCCCTTCCGTGCCGATCGACGCCCGGACCGTCCGGCTCCGGATCTGCTGCAGGATCTTGATACTCCCGAAGCTGTCACCGAAGGGATTCGGGTACTGAAGGAGCGGGTCGAGGCTGCCATGCCCGGCGAAGGGATCTACAGCTACTGCATGCAGCCGATGCAGCGCGGCAAGCAATCCCTCCAACTGGCTGTCGGCATCACCCGGGATGCGGTTTTCGGACCGGTGATCGTGTTCGGACTGGGTGGCTATCGAGCCGATGTCATGAGTGATCGCTGTATTGCCCTGCCACCCCTGAACATGAACCTCGCCCACCATCTGATCGACTCTTCCCATGCCGCCACCCTGATCCGCGAGCACTCTCCCGAACCGGAGCGGGACTTCGAACGGCTGGCCATACTGCTGACCCGACTGTCCCAGATGTGTACCGATCTGCCGGAGCTGCGCGGTCTGGAAATCAATCCGCTGCTGCTCAATCGCGAGCAACTGCTGGCTGTCGACTTTGCCCTGGATCTCGGCGAACCGGCGCATCATGCCATCATGCCGTACCCCGAAGAGCTTCGTGAGCAGGTCGTGCTGGCCAATGGCTGGCCGGTCACGCTGCGCCCGGTCCGCGGCGAGGATGCCGATCTGATTCGCGAATTTCACACCCATCTCTCCGAGCAGAGTATCCGCTACCGCTACTTCCATCACAAGGCGACGCTGAGCGAGCGCGAGCTTGCCGAACTGACCCAGCTCAATTATGACCGGCAGATGGCCTTCCTGGCGGAGTATCACGCCCCGCAGGGAGAGAAATATATGCTGGGCATCAGCCGGGTATGGAACGATCCCGACAACATTCGCACCGAATTCGCCATCATCATTCGCGATGACCTGCAGGGGGTTGGGCTGGGCCAGCGGCTGATGAAAAAGCTGATCGACTACTGTCGCAGCGTGGGCACGCTGGAAATGGTCGGTGAGGTGCGCGCTGACAACCGGGGCATGCGCCGTCTGGTCGAAAAGCTCGGGTTCCGGGTGCGTCTGATTCCCGAAGAGCAGATGCTGGAGCTTTCGCTGAGGCTCAATGAGCCTCGCAGTGACTGGCAGCGTCATCGGCTCGAGAACCTGCGCGACTGAGCCCTGGAAGGATCACGTCCAGCAGCGCTCCGTTAACGTGTCATAACATAATGCTGTGTTATCGTTGATCATCAGAAGATGACAACGTATGATCCATTACGAAATATAATCAAGAATTACAGACGACTAGAGGCATGCGTTATGTATCGCGCCGTGTGATCCATGCCCTGCCACGGTCGTAACCATCAACCCCGAGGGGATGACTGGATCGAACAACACATGAGTGACACCAATTCCGTCAAGATTCAGGTGCGCGGGCTGAGCAAGGTCTTCGGGCACCACCCCAAAAAGGCGCTCGAGCTTCGTGACCAGGGGCTTGATCGCGCTGCAATCCGGGAAAAAACCGGTCAGACACTGGGCCTTTCCAATATCGAATTCGATGTTCGCGAAGGTGAGCTGCTGGTCATCATGGGGCTTTCCGGATCGGGAAAATCGACCCTGATCCGTTGTCTGAACCGGCTGATCGAGCCGACCGAAGGGCAGATCATCATCGATGGGGAAAACATTCCCGAGCTGGATGACAAGGCGCTGCTGCAGTGCCGGCGCCGTCATTTCTCGATGGTTTTCCAGAATTTTGCCCTGTTCCCGCATCGAACCGTGCTGGGCAATGCCGAGTTCGGACTGGAAATTCGCGGCGTCGAAAAGGCGGAACGCCAGCAGCGGGCCATCGAGGCGCTCAAACAGGTCGGTCTGGAAGGCTGGGAACAGGCCATGCCCCGACAGCTTTCCGGCGGCATGCTGCAGCGCGTGGGGCTGGCCCGGGCACTCGCCAATGACGCCAGTGTCCTGCTCATGGACGAGGCCTTCTCGGCACTCGACCCGCTGATCCGCAATGACATGCAGCAGGAGCTGCTGCAGCTCCAGCATCGCATGCGCAAGACCACCATTTTCATCACCCATGATCTGGACGAGGCCCTGAGCATCGGGGATCGCATCATCCTGCTCAAGGATGGCGAGATCGTGCAGATCGGTACGCCCGAACATATCCTGACCCAGCCTGCCAATGATTATGTCCGCCGCTTCATCGAAGGCGTCGACATGTCCCGCGTGCTGACAGCGTCCTCGGCCATGCATCCGGTACGGGCCACGGTGCGACTCGGGGAGGGGCCAAGAACCGCCCTGCACCGCATGCGGGAGAACGGCCTCGATTCGATCTACGTGATTGATCGTGACCGACGCCTGATGGGCATCGTGGAAGCCGAGGCCGTTGATCGGGCGGCACGCCAGGGGCAGGAGAGCATCGATGAGCTGATCGTGACCGACTCTCCCAGGACAGCACCCGATGAGCCCCTGCACAACCTGTTTGCGATGTTTCAGCAGCGCAGCTATCCGATCGCCGTCGTCGATGAGGCAGGGTGCCTCCAGGGCGTGGTGGTCAAGGGATCGGTACTGGCCGAGCTGGCCGAAACCTCATCATCACAGCAGGAGAGCGGATCCGTCGGTCAGCCGCAGCCCGATGCACCCCAGCAGGGAGAAAAGGCATGAACTTCACGATTCCATCCATCCCGCTGGGCAACTGGATCGAGGCCGGGCTCGACTTCCTGACCGGGCATTACTCCAATATCACCCGCGGCATTTCGACCGTGACCCAGACGGGCATCAGCAGCCTCAACGATGGCCTCATGTGGCTGCCACCCTGGGTGCTGATCATTGCCATTGCCCTGCTGAGCTGGCGACTGGCAGGCGTACGGCTGGCCATGTTCTCCATCCTCGGGCTGGGACTGATCTGGAATCTCGGGCTGTGGGATCCGATGATCGAATCCTTCACCCTGGTGGTGATCGCCACGTTCGTGGCCGTCATCATTGCGCTGCCACTGGGCATACTGGCCGCGCTATCGGAGCGGTTCTATCGCATCATCATGCCGGTACTTGATTTCATGCAGACCATGCCGGCCTTTGTCTATCTGATCCCCGCCATTCCCTTCTTCGGCATCGGCTCGGTTTCGGCCATCTTTGCCACGGTCATCTTCTCGATGCCACCTGCCATCCGTTTCACCACGCTGGGCATTCGCCAGGTACCGGTTGAGCTCATGGAAGCCGCGGATGCCTATGGTGCAACCAAGTCCCAGAAGCTGGTCAAACTCCAGCTGCCGCTTTCACTGCCGACCATCATGGCCGGCATCAACCAGACCATCATGCTGGCACTGTCGATGGTGGTCATCGCCGCCATGATCGGCGCCAATGGTCTGGGCAGTGAAGTCTGGCGGGCCATTCAGCGACTCCAGCCGGGTGCCGGTTTCGAAGCCGGTATTGCGGTGGTCATTCTGGCCATGCTGCTTGACCGTCTGACCCAGACGCTGCGCGGCAAGCCGGAGTGATCGGGCGAGGCCGGGCCGTTTCCGCCGATGGTGGGCCATGCGGTGTCGGTCATCGCCAAGGGCGCTCCCGGAACACGGGGCGTGTCATGCCAATGACACAACTGTAACGCAGGAGAGGACAACACAATGATGCAACAAGAACGCAACACGACACTGCGCAAGGCCGTGGTCACTGCCCTGGGCGGCATGGTGCTCGGCGCCGGCCTGACCGGCATGCCGGCCATGGCCTCGGAAGGGGGTGACAAGGGAGATATCACCCTGGCCTATGTGGAATGGTCCTCGGAAGTGGCCTCAACCAATGTGGTCCGCGCCGTACTCGAGCAGCAGGGCTACAACGTCGACATCTCCTCCCTTTCTGCCGCCGCAATGTGGCAGGCCGTGGCCTATGGGGATGCCGACGCCATGGTTTCGGCCTGGCTGCCGACCACCCATGCCGATTACTACAGCAAGCTCAAGGATCGGCTGGACAACCTCGGTGCCAATCTGGAGGGCACCAAACTGGGTCTGGTGGTCCCCGAATACGTGGATGATGTCTCGATGATCAGCGATCTCGAAGAGCACGCCGACGAGTTCAATGACAAGATTACCGGTATCGATCCCGGCGCCGGCATCATGTCCAAGACCGAGGATGCCATCGACACCTATGGTCTCTCGAACATGTCCCTGACCTCCGGCAGTGGGGCGACCATGACGGCTGCGCTGGACAGTGCCATCAAGAACGAGGAGCCCATTGTCGTCACCGGCTGGACACCCCACTGGATGTTCTCGCGCTATGATCTCAAATATCTGAATGATCCCGAAGGGGTCTTCGGGGGCGCCGAAGAGATCGACACCATCGCACGCCAGGGGCTCGAGAAAGAGATGCCGGGTGCCTACTGCATTCTCGACAACTTCCACTGGACCCCGGACCAGATGGGCGAGGTCATGCTCATGAATCGGGAAGATGGCAGCGACCCCTACGAGAACGCCAGACAGTGGGTCAGCAATCACGAGGATGTGGTCAGTCAGTGGACCGAAGGCTGCAACAGCTGAAAGTGAAGGTAGCCATGAAAAACCCGGCATGGCCGGGTTTTTTCATATCGGCAGGTTCAGGGAGCGAGGCGTACCTTCTGCCAGTGATGTTCCCGCTCGAACCAGCGGTAGCGGACCCGATCATGCAGTCGGCTCGGCTGGCCCTGCCAGAACTCGATCATGACCGGCCGTATCCGATAGCCGCCCCAGTGCGCCGGGCGCTCCACTTCGCCGTGATCATAGGCCTTCTCGAAGCGCAGGCGACGATCTTCAAGCCACTGGCGATCGGGAATTTCGACACTCTGCTGAGAGATCCAGGCCCCCAGCTGGCTGGCTCTGGGGCGTGAATGAAAGTAGCGGTCGGACTGTTCGGCGCCGATCTGCTCGACGCTTCCCTCGATACGCACCTGACGCTGCTGGGTACTCCACCAGAAGACCAGCGCCGCATGCGGCATATTGGCCAGTTCGCTGCCTTTCTGACTCTGATAGCTGGTGTAGAAAACAAAACCTGTTTCATCGAAGCCCTTCAGCAGCACGATCCGCGCATGGGGCATGCCGCTGCTGTCGGCTGTGGCCAGCGTCATGACATTGCCATCATTGCCATCGCTCTCCAGCGCCGCATTGAGCCATTCGGAAAACAGCGGGAAAGGCGTCTCCGGAGTCGTGGTGGGGTCCAGTGTCTCACCCTGATAATCGCGACGCACGTCGCCGATATCGCTGGTCATGTTGCCCTGTCCTCGCTCGCTTGGGATGCATGATCTGCATCACGGATGTCATGGATATGGTCGATGCCCGATCGTCTCATACTACCGTTCGCGAAAGATGCCATCGAGGTCTTGCCGATGAAGCTGCCGGACAATCAGCAGTGCCGTCACGGTCAGCCACAGGCCGGCCAGTATTTCCGGGCCCGCCAGCCACCACCAGGAGAACAGCCTCGACAGTACCAGCCCCTGTGCAGCTCCCAGTATCCCGATGAACGTCAGCCAGAGATACCCCCTGGCTCTACGGGTACGCAACACGGGCGCAATCAGCAGCAGCGGCAGCAACCGTAGCAGCATGGGCAGCAGAGGCAGCTGATGGGAGTGATGCAGCATCCAGCCGTGTACCAGCGCCAGCAGCAGCAGCGTGCCCCAGCTCAGCCAGGCCATGCGCAGCAGTGCGGGTCGAATGCCAGGCACCGGAATGGTTGGGATCATGAAATGGCCGTTTCAGGCATGACGCAGGGATTCCAGGGCCAGGGCCAGGGCCAGGCGCCCCAGCCGACGCCCCTGAAAACGGATCAGGGCCTGCTCGTCGGAATCCAGCGGACGATCATTGTTCGGGCCGGCAAAGTGGCTGCCACCATAGGGGGTGCCACCGGTCGTGGTCTGGAACATTTCATCGGCACTGTAGGGGATACCGGCGTATACCATGCCATGGTGCAGCAGTGGATTGACCATCGAAAGCAGGGTGCTTTCCTGACCGCCATGAATGCTGGAGGTGGAGGTGAAGGCAGTGGCCGGCTTGTCGATCAGCGCGCCGTTCATCCACAGGGTACTGGTGGAATCGAGAAAATACTTCAGCGCCGCCGCCATGTTGCCAAAGCGGGTCGGACTGCCCAGCGCCAGCCCGCTACAATAACGAAGATCATCAAGTGAAGCATAAACGGGACCTTCGGCAGGGATATCCCCGGCGACGGCTTCACATTCGGTTGACACAGCAGGAACGGTTCGCAGTCGGGCACTGATGCCGTCGACTTCCTCGATGCCGGCGACCATCTGCTCGGCGAGCTGACGGGTAGCACCGGAACGTGAATAGTAGAGAACGAGTACATAAGGGGAAGCCATGAGGTTTCCTTGCAACGGATGAGTACTGGACGAAACCCGTGAAGCTGTTGCCAGCAGAAACATGGGTTGCCCGGTGTAGCGCAAGCGCAGCAGGCGCCGGCAACCCCGGAACAATTCATTCTAGAGTGGCTTATGCAGATCCCACAACTTGCCGGGTTACCGCGCCTGACCCGGCTGATTGCCGTGACGCGCAAGCTCATCGAGCGTTTCAACCGCCATGATGGACAGAAGACGGCGGCGTCACTGACGTATACCACGCTGTTTGCCGTGGTCCCGCTGACCACCGTGCTTTACGCCATGCTGGCCGCCATTCCGGAATTCCGGGGCGTCGGCGATAAGGTGCAGGGGTATCTCTTTCAGCAGTTTGTGCCGGCCACCGGTGAGGTTGTGCTCGAAACGCTGAACAATTTCACTACCCAGGCACGCAATCTGACCGTGGTAGGGGTGCTGTTCCTGTTCGTAACCTCGCTGTTGATGATGATCACGGTGGAAAAGGCGTTCAACAACATCTGGCAGGTACCGGACAATCGCAAGGGGATTGCCAGCTTTCTGCTGTACTGGGCGGTACTGACACTGGGCCCGATCCTGGTAGGCACGGGGTTCGTGCTCTCTTCCTACCTGACCTCACTGACCTTCGTCAGCAATGCCGCTTCATGGTTTGGCGGTGGCGACTTTCTGCTGCATCTGCTCCCGCCGGTACTGAGCTTTCTGGCGTTTCTCTTTCTCTACATGGCAGTACCCAACTATCGGGTGCGCATGCGCCATGCAGCCGGCGGGGCGCTGCTGGTCTCCTCTCTGCTGGAGCTGGCCAAGCTGGGATTTTCACTGTATGTCGCCAACTTCCCATCCTATCAGGTGATCTACGGCGCCTTTGCAGCGGTGCCGCTGTTTCTGCTCTGGATCTATCTCTGCTGGGCCATTGTACTGCTGGGCGCCGAAGTCGCCGCCTGGCTGGGAGAGTCCCAGCGTGCCGAATGGCGCCACTGGCCGATGTACTGGCAGGGCCTGGGGGTCTTGATGATTCTGGACAGGGCGCATCGCGAGGGCCGGGGCGCCGTCAGCGCTGCCACTCTGCGCCGGCTGCTGGGAGGAAGAGCGCGAGTGCTGCTGGCGATCTTTGCCAGGGCCGGCTGGGCGGCGCCCACGGAGCAGGGCAACTGGGTGCTGGCGCACTCGCTTTCCACCCTGACGCTCTGGGAGTACAACCTTGGCATGCCTGATCCGGTACCCGATGATGACCAGGCTCCCGAACCGCTGCTGGAAGTGCATGGAGCGCTGAAAAAGGCTTGCGAATCCCGGAAGGCCATCCTCGACCATCCGCTGGGCGAGCTGTTCGGCGCACATGACCCCGAGCACTGGATGTCGCCGAAAGCCGGACGCCCGAATCGCGCCAAGCTGACCGAACGCGAGCGGTCGTAAAACGGTCACCGGATTGGGCATAATGGTCAGGGGGCAACAAGCATAACAGCTCCCGGAATCCCGGGTTTCGTTGAGGAGGCGCTGTAATGACTGCCGAACGCGACGACGAGCAGCTGTTTTCCGAAGCCATGGCGGATGTCGTGCCACTGCGCAAGGGACATGACAAGGCTCATTCATCATCCCGACCCGAACAGCCGACCGAGGCTCAGCTGGCCCGCCGCAGCCGTGCCCAGGACGGCGAGGAGGAGAGCAACTTTCTTTCCGATGATTTCGTGGAACTGCTGCCCCCCAATGATCCCATCGAGTTTCGTCGCGACGGCATTCAGACCGGTGTCATTGAACGGTTGCGCCACGGCGAATACACCATCGAGTCACGTCTGCATCTGCAGCGCCGACCGGTGCGGGAGTGTCGCAGCGCACTCTTTCGCTTCATCCGGGAGTCTCACCGGCAGGGGCTGCGTAATGTGATGGTGGTACACGGGCGTGGCCGCAGCGATGACAGCCACTCCAACGTGGTGCGATCGCATGTGGCCCGCTGGCTGACCCAGTTCGATGAAGTGCAGGCCTATACCAGTGCGCAGCCGCATCACGGCAGCATTGGCGCTACCTATGTGATGCTGCGCAAGTCGGAGCGCGCCCGGCAGCGCAATCGGGAGATGCACCAGAAGCGGGGCAGTGGCTGAGCCCCACTCCGGTCAGCCACCATTTTCGGCCACCTGCGGGAGTGCCCGCCGACCCTGAGGTCGGCGGGCTTCATGAAGGGTGCCAGCCTGCCGGCCGTCAGGCCGTTTCGGCCTGCGGATCATAGGACAGGTTGGAGGAGAGCCAGCGCTCCAGGGTCGCCAGGGACATCCCCTTGCGCGCGGCGAGCGCCTCGACCTGATCGCGGGAAATGCGACCGGTGGCAAAGTACTTCGAGCCGGGATGGGAGAAGTACCAGCCGGAGACGGCGGCGGCCGGCCACATGGCGAAATTCTCGGTCAGCGTCAGGCCGGCATTGTGTTCGGCATCCAGCATCTCGAACAGGGTAGTCTTCTCGGTATGATCGGGGCAGGCCGGATAGCCGGGGGCCGGGCGGATACCCTGATACTTCTCACCGATCAGCTCATCGTTATCGAGCGTTTCCTCGGGCGCATACCCCCAGAACTCCTTGCGCACCCGTTCATGGAGCCGCTCGGCAAAGGCCTCCGCCAGCCGATCGGCCAGTGCCTTGACCATGATGGCGTTGTAGTCGTCTCCGGCGGCCTCGTATTCACGAGCCAGCTCATCGGCGCCATGACCGGTGGTGACCGCAAAGGCACCGATCCAGTCCTCGCGCCGGCTCTCCAGCGGGGCCACGAAATCCGCCAGGCTGTAGCAGACGCCATCGCGCCCCTTGCTGCTCTGCTGCCGGACATGATGCAGTCGATGGATCACGTCACGACGCTCGTCATCGCCATAGACCTCGATGGTATCCTGATCGACGGTGTTGGCCGGCCAGAAGCCGATGACCCCCCGGGCATTGATGCGTCGCTCGTTCACCAGCCGATCGAGCATCGTTCGGGCATCGTGGTAGAGATTGCGTGCCGCCTCCCCGACCACGTCATCCTCGAGAATCTTCGGAAACTTGCCCGAGAGCTGCCAGGTCATGAAAAAGGGCGTCCAGTCGATGCGCTCGACCAGCTCGTCGAGATCATAGTCTTCGAACACCCTGAGTCCGGTGAAGTTCGGTCGCGGCGGAACGTAATTGTCCCAGTCGCCTTCGAAGGCCTTCTCGCGGGCCTCGGCATAGCTCATGTCGGCCGCCTTGGGGCGACGCTTGCTGTGCCGTTCGCGCACCTTGTCGTAGTCGGCCCGAATCTCGGCCACATAGGCCTCGCGCAGCCCGGCCGACAGCAGCCGGCTGGCCACCCCCACCGCGCGGGAGGCATCCGTGACATAGACCACCGGATGCGTGTAGTTCGGCTCGATCTTGACCGCGGTATGGGCCTTGGAAGTCGTGGCCCCGCCGATCAACAGGGGCACATCGAACCCCTGACGCTCCATCTCCTGCGCCACACCCACCATTTCATCCAGCGAAGGCGTAATCAGCCCGGAGAGACCGATGATATCGGCGTTCTGTTCGCGGGCGGTGGCGAGAATCTTCTCGGTGGGCACCATGACCCCGAGATCGATGACCTCGTAGTTGTTGCACTGCAGTACCACACCAACGATGTTCTTGCCGATGTCGTGCACATCGCCCTTGACCGTGGCCAGCACGATTCGCCCCTTGCTCTGGGTCTCCTCGCTCTTTTCGGCTTCGATCCAGGGAATCAGGTGCGCCACCGCCTGTTTCATGACGCGGGCCGACTTGACCACCTGGGGCAGGAACATCTTGCCGTCACCGAAGAGATCGCCCACCACGTTCATGCCATCCATCAGCGGCCCCTCGATGACCTCGATGGGGCGCTCGGCGCGCTGTCGGGCTTCCTCGGTATCCTCGGTAATGTACTGGGTAATGCCCTTGACCAGCGCATGCTCGATGCGCTTTTCGACCTCCCAGCTGCGCCACTCGAGATCTTCCTTCTTCGATCCGCTGCTGCCATCGCCCCGGTACTGCTCGGCGATGTCGAGCAGCCGTTCGGTCGCATCATCACGGCGGTTGAGCACCACATCCTCGACCGCATTGCGCAGCTCTTCCGGCAGATCATCATAGACCGCCAGCTGCCCGGCATTGACGATTCCCATGGTCAGTCCGGCGTGCACCGAGTGGTAGAGAAAGACGGCGTGAATCGCCTCGCGTACCGTATTGTTGCCGCGAAACGAGAAAGAGACATTGGACACCCCACCGGAGACCATGGCGTGGGGGAGTTGGGTCGTGATCCAGCGGGTGGCCTCGATAAAATCGACGGCGTAGTTGTTGTGCTCCTCGATCCCGGTCGCAATGGCGAAGATGTTGGGATCGAAGATGATGTCCTCGGCCGGATAGCCGATATCGTCGACCAGCAGGCGGTAGGCACGTTCGCTGATCTCGGTCTTGCGCTCGAAGGTATCCGCCTGGCCTTCCTCATCAAAGGCCATGACCACGATGGCGGCACCGTGCCGACGGCACTCGTTGGCCTGGTGGCGAAACTGCTCTTCACCCTCCTTGAGCGAGATCGAGTTGACGATGGCCTTTCCCTGGATGCACTTGAGGCCGGCCTCGACGATCTCCCACTTGGAAGAGTCGATCATGATCGGTACCCGCGAGATGTCGGGCTCGCCGGCCACCAGGTTGAGAAAATGCACCATCGCCTCCTGCGAGTCGAGCATCCCCTCATCCATGTTGATGTCGATGACCTGGGCACCGTTCTCGACCTGCTCCAGGGCCACTTCCAGCGCCGTGGTGTAATCCTCTTCCTTGATCAGTCGCTTGAAACGTGCCGAACCGGTGACGTTGGTACGTTCCCCGACATTGACGAACAGCGAGTCACGCCGGATATTGAAGGGCTCGAGCCCGGAGAGCCGGCAGGCCGGTTCGATGTCGGGAATCCCGCGCGGTGTCAGCCCCGACATGGCCCTGCTGATGGCCGCAATGTGCTCCGGCGTGGTACCGCAGCACCCGCCCATGATATTGACCAGACCGCCTTCGCCGAACTCGCGGACGATAGCGGCCATCTCGTCGGGATCCTGGTCGTACTCGCCGAACTCGTTGGGCAGACCGGCGTTGGGGTGGGCACTGATGAAGGTATCGGCACAGCGTCCGAGTTCGGCCAGGTAGGGGCGCAGGTCTTCCGCGCCCAGCGCGCAGTTGAGGCCCACGGAGAGCGGCTGCGCATGGCGCACCGAGTTCCAGAAGGCTTCGGTGGTCTGCCCGGAGAGCGTGCGGCCCGAGGCATCGGTGATGGTCCCCGAGATCATCAGCGGTATCCGGCGCCCGAGACGTTCGAACAGCACATCCAGCGCATAGATCGCCGCCTTGGCATTGAGCGTATCGAAGATCGTCTCGATCAGGATCAGGTCACTGCCGCCCTCGATCAGCGCTTCGGCCGCTTCGAGGTAGTTGTCGACCAGCTCATCGAAGGTAATGTTGCGCCTGGCGGGATCATTGACGTCCGGCGAGAGCGAGGCCGTGCGACTGGTTGGCCCCAGCACCCCTGCCACGTAACGCGCCACCCCGGTTTCTTCGGCCACCTCGTCGCAGATGTCGCGGGCCAGCCGGGCAGCCGCCCGATTGAGCTCGGGCACCAGCGACTCCATGGCATAGTCGGACTGCGACAGCCGGGTGCTGTTGAAGGTATTGGTTTCGATGATGTCGGCGCCCGCCTCGAGGTACTCCCGATGCAGCTGCCTGATGGCATCCGGCTGGGTCAGTACCAGCAGGTCATTGTTGCCCTGAAGGTCGGTCTGCCAGTCGGAGAAGCGTTCGCCGCGGAAATCCGCTTCCGAAAAGCGCTGATTCTGAATCATGGTACCCATGCCGCCATCCAGGATCAGGATGCGCCGGGACAGGGATTGCGAAAGCGATTCGGGGACAACACTCATGGGCAGCAGCAACTCCTCCGGTTTCGGGACAATCGGGCGTACCCCGGTGGGGATCCGCAACCGAGCGTAGACTTTAGCAGATGTTGTTGCGGGGATGGACCGAGCCGGGTTGCGGTTTTTTCATATCCCGAGTGAATTACCTGGGATTTGTACCGCTAACGCGATTGACTTACCATTGAGGAAAGTTTCGTTTTCCACGAGGCCGGCAATGAGTCAGATCATTGAAATTACCGACAGCGCTCAGGAGTATCTCGCCGAGCTGCTGTCCAAGCAGGACGTCGAGGGAATCGGCGTCAGGGTATTCATTACCCAGCCCGGCACGCCCTATGCCGAAACCTGTCTGGCCTACTGCCGCCCCGGCGAGGAAGAGGCCACCGACGAGGTCATCGAGCTGTCGCGCTTCAACGTCTATATCGAGCAGAACAGTGCCCCGTTTCTCGAAGAAGCCGTGGTCGACTTCAATGCCGACCGCATGGGCGGGCAGCTGACCATCAAGGCGCCCAATGCCAAGATGCCGCAGGTCAGCGAGGACAGCCCACTCGAGGATCGGGTCAACTACATCCTGTTCAGTGAAATCAACCCCGGGCTGGCCGCGCATGGTGGTGAAATCCGGCTGATTCAGCTGACCGATGACAACGTGGCCGTGCTCCAGTTCGGCGGCGGCTGTCAGGGGTGTGCCGCCGTGGATATCACGCTCAAGCAGGGCGTCGAGCGCACCCTGACCGAGCGGATCCCGGAGCTGACGGCCATTCGGGATGTGACCGACCACACCGACACGACCAACGCCTACTACTGAGTCGGGCGGGATCCGGTGGCAGGGTAGCGGCCACCATGAAAAAGGGGCCGGCTCATCATGAGCCGGCCCCTTTTTCTTTTTCGATCACGACCTGTGCTGTCCGAAGCCGGCCGTGCCGGTCCGGATCTAGTACACGAAGGGCGGCATCGGGGCACGGGAGAGGCGCTCCTGCAGCACCCGGATTTCCGTGCGCAGTCGCGTCATTTCCTGCTCGTTTTCGGTCACCTCGCCATTCAGGCGCTCTTCGCGAGCGTGACTCTCCTGCAACGCCTTTTCGGACTGCTTGATCTGGGCAGAGAGGTCGCGGCTCTTGCGCTCTTCTTCCTGCAGGGCACGACGCTGCTCTTCGACCTGGGCCGTCATCTTTTCGATGCGCTCCTCGAGCTGCTCCTGGCGCCGGCGAGCCTGCTTGTCGGCTTCCTGCTTTTCGTGACGAGCGCTGTCCAGCAGCTGCATCAGACGGTTTTCCGCCGTCTCGTGGCGGCTCTCCTCCTGGGCCAGCCGCTTGCGGTGGTTCTGCTCTGCCTTCTCGAGTGCCTGCTGATGTTCCCGCTCCTGTCGCTCGCGTTCTTCGCTGAGCGCCTCGATCTGGGCATCACGCATTGACAGACGCTGATCACGCTCCTCGCACTGCGAACGCAGCTGGGTCAGCTCACTCTCCTGGCGTGCCAGGGCGGTGGTCTTCTCTTCCAGCCGCGCCTCATTGGCATCAAAACGCTCACCCAGCGCCTGCAGGCGCTGTTCGGCATCCTCGGCGCGACGCTGAGCCAGGCGCATCTCTTCCTGACCCTGCTGAATATCCTCGTCCGCCTGGCGGCGGTAGAAGGCAAGGGCTTCATGCGCCTCCTCCTGCGCCTGTTGCCAGAGGCCATAGAGGGCATCCTGAAGCCGCTCCGGGATGGCCTGGGGCAGGGGGGCATCCCGATTCTCCTCGCGCCGGGTACGCCACTCCCGCAGATGATCGCTGATGGTAGTGAAGCTGCCGGTTCCCAGCACTTCACGTATGCGTTGCACGCTGGGGGTGTCTCCCCGCTGGATCAGCGTTTCGATTGCTCGCTGAACATCCTCGTATTGCACGCCATTACGCGCCATGACGCCTCCGCCGTTCCCTGTGGCCACTTTCCGTAGCCTGAATGATCCCTGTCACTCCTCCGAGAGGACTGAAGCAGCATAGTGCGAATTTTCCCTGCTGCCAATATTACATTTTACGTAAACATAACGATACACTATCAATTAGCCGAAAAATTCATGATTACGCGGCTTATCTTGAATATTCCGGTCTCAGACGGGATCATGCCGTAACCGGGTGGCGAGACGGGAAATAGATGCCTACGAGCCGGGTTCAATCCGACACATGAAAGCGTGACCGAGAGGGCAGGGCAGCAGCGCCATGACGCGTGACACCGAAACAGTACTCGTGACACTGACAGAGGCCCTGGAGCGTCAGCCGAGCGAGGCGGCATCGCCGCCCGGTA
Organism: Kushneria sinocarnis; assembly: GCF_003633775.1. Classification (GTDB taxonomy): domain Bacteria; phylum Pseudomonadota; class Gammaproteobacteria; order Pseudomonadales; family Halomonadaceae; genus Kushneria; species Kushneria sinocarnis. The sequence goes on along the minus strand of NZ_RBIN01000003.1, from coordinate 190,092 downwards.
ACGCGCTCATTGCGGCCGGCAGCGATGCCGAAGCGGTGGCGCAGTGGCTTGGCGAGTATCGCCACAGCCCGCAGACCTTTCGCCACTATCGCAAGGAGAGCGAACGACTGCTGCTGTGGCTTGCCAGCCGTGGCCGGCATCTGCATGAGCTGCGTCGCGACGAGCTCGATGACTTCGAGGCCTTCCTCGCCGACCCGCAGCCCCGGGAGCGCTGGGTCGGCCCGCCACGCCCGCGCCAGAGCCCCGCCTGGCGACCGTTTCGTCAGCCCCTGTCAGCGGCCAGCCGGCGTCAGGCGCTGGTCATCCTGCAGGGCATGATGGCCTGGCTGGTCGAGGCCGGCTGGCTGACCCACAACCCCTTTCGCCTGATGCGTAACAAACGCCAGCGCATGGACAATCGTCATGGCCGGGTGGAGCGCTACCTGGAGCGGCCGCTCTGGCAGTGGCTGTGGCAGCATCTGAGTACAGTCGTGGCGGAGCAGACCATGCGGCAGCGCTTTGAACAGGCGCGCCTGCGCTTCACCTTCGCCTTTGCCTACCTGCTGGGACCGCGCATCAGCGAAATGGCCCGGGCCCGGATGAACGATTTCTTCTGTCGGGAAGGGCAGTGGTGGTGGCAGGTGACCGGCAAGGGTGCGCGCACCAGTCGAGTGCCGGTAACTCCGGCACTGGTCAGGGAGCTGACCGAGTGGCGATCAGCACTGGGCCTGTCAGGCACGCCGCAACCGGGAGAAGACACCCCCCTGATTCGAGCACTCAATGGCCGGCGAGGCATTACCGACAACCAGCTTTATCGGTTGATCAGGGGGGCCTTCAGTCAGGCGGCCCGGGCGCTGGAAAGCGATGCAGACAGTGGCCTGCCGGCCGCCGGGCGCCAGCGCATGGCCGAACAGCTGCGCCAGGCCACGCCACACTGGCTGCGCCATACGGCGATTACCCACCAGGCCCAGCAGGGCGTCGAGCTGCGCTATCTGGCCAGCACTGCGCGCCATGCCCGACTCGAGACCACCGCGCGCTATCTGCATGAAGAGGATCTCGAATGGCATGCCCAGATGCAGCGCCATACCCTGTCGTCGAAAGTGCCGAACACTGCCGACGAGCCGGACGATGGCACGTTATAATCAGGGAGACATCGATTCAGGAGGCAGAATGAGCCTGCAACAAGCGCAAGCGGAACTGGTTGACGAGTTCAACATGTTCGACAACTGGATGGATCGCTATCAGTACATCATCGACATGGGCCGCCAGCTGCCGGCATTTCCGGATGAACTGAAGACAGAGCACACCCGGATCGAGGGCTGTCAGTCAAAGGTCTGGATGCATCATGAAGCACAGGGCGAGCAGCTGCACTTTCAGGCCACGTCCGATGCCGCCATCGTCTCGGGACTGATCGCCGTACTGATGCGGATCTACAATGACCGCACACCCGGCGAGATCGTCGAAACCTCGCCCGATTTTCTGGCCGAGCTGGGGCTGGACAAGCACCTTTCATCGACCCGCAGCAACGGGCTGCATGCAATGCTCGATCGCATCTATGCCACGGCCAGGCATTACGCCTGACACCGGGTTGCACGGTCACTTGTCACGGTGCTGCCTGCAGCAGGACGGCACCGGATCGAATCCACCGGGGTGCCAGGGATGGCAGCGTATGATACGGCGCAGCGCCAGCCAGCTGCCACGCAGCACACCGTGGGTCTGCAGGGCCTCGATGGCATACTGCGAGCATGAAGGCCAGAAGCGGCAGCGCGGGCCCAGCAACGGGCTGATGCCATACTGATAGAGTCGCAGCAGACCCACCATGAGCAGCGTGGTGCCTCGCCGCATCAGCTTGACGTCATATCCGAACGGCCTGTTACCAAACGACCTATTGCGACGCGCCATAGAGCGTCTCGGGATCCACCAGCGGGGCACTGATCACCTCACCCTGTTCCCGGGTCAGGCGGGTATAGAAGCAGTGGCGCCGACCGGTATGACAGGCGGCTCCCAGCTGATCCACCAGCAGCAGCAGGGTGTCACCATCACAGTCGAGCCGGGCTTCGATCAGCTGCTGCTGCTGTCCCGAGGACTCTCCCTTGCGCCAGGGGCGATTGCGTGAGCGCGACCAGTAGCAGACCCGGCCGGTCTCGAGCGTCTCCTCCAGCGAGGCGCGATTCATCCATGCCATCATCAGCACCTCGCCGCTGTCGTGCTGCTGGGCGATGGCGGGCATCAGCCCCTGTTCGTTCCACGTCATGTCGTCCAGCAGCCGGTCCAGGGGTTGCCGGGTGCCCGGCGAGGCCTTTTCCAGTTGTCGGAAGGTATCGTTGGCCTGACTCATGAATGACTCCGCTCGGTTCCGGATGCCGCCTGTCGCCGCCTGAACAGACGGTTCAGGCGATGACCGGTCAGCGAAATGATATAGCCTATGCCGGTCAGCAGCACAATGGTGGCACCGGCGGGCAGGTCGGCCTGCCATGCCACCCCCAGCCCGGCACCGATAAAGAGCATGCTCATCAGTGAGGCCATCACCATCATGCCGACCAGTGAGCGTACATGATGACCGGCAAGGGCGGCAGGCAGGGTCAGCAGGGCGATGACCATGATCAGCCCGACCGCCTGCAGCAGCACCACGATGGTAACGGCGACCAGACACAGCAGCAGCAGGTAAAGTGCCCGGGTCGGGACGCCCCGCAGCCGGGTAAACTCCTCGTCAAAGATCACCGCGACCAGCGGCCGATGAATCAGCCCGAGAATGATTGCCAGCGCGGCAACGATGCCACCGAGACCGAACACCATGGTGCGGGTCGAGAGCATCAGGTTACCGAACAGCAGACTCATCAGATCCGTACGATAGCCCGGCGTCTGGCTGATGAACAAAAGTCCCACGGCCATGCCGACCGCCCAGAAGGCACTGATCAGGGTATCCTCCTGGTCAATGCCACTGAGGCTGATGCAACCGATCAGCAGTGCCGCGATGATGGCACAGATGAAGGCGCCCACCATGGGGGAGCTTCCCAGGAAAAACGCCACGCCCATCCCGGCCAGTACCGTATGCGCAATACCTCCGGCCATGTAGCCGATACGCTTGACTACCACGTAAGGGCCGATCAGACCACTGGCCATGCCGGCCAGCAGGCCGACCAGCAGGGCCTGTTGCAGAAAGGGCTGCTCGAGCAGGGCGGCAATGAAATTCATGCTGGAAACTCAGTGATGATGGTGCACCATGCGCACCTGCTGACCGTAAAGCTGGGCGATGGTATCGGCCGTAACGGGTTCGGCGGCATGATCGATCAGGGTACGGTTGAGACAGACCACGCGGTCCACGTGGTCACTGATGAAGCCGAGATCGTGGGAGATCAGCACGATGGTCGTGTCGCAGCGCAGATGCGCGAACAGGTCGAAGAGGGCGCGTTCACCATCGGTATCCACGCTGGCCGTCGGCTCATCCAGCAGCAGGATCGATGGCTGACAGGCCAGTGCTCGTGCAATCAGCACCCGCTGCATCTGGCCGCCGGAGAGCCCCTCGATACGCCGATGACGCAGCGCCTCGATTGCCAGGGTTTCAAACACGCCGTCGATGGCGCGCCGGTCCTGACGCCGCCACGGCCCCCACCAGCGTCCGCTCCCGAGCCGACCCATCAGCACGACATCCTCGACCGAAATCGGAAAGGAGCGGGTAAAGCGGGTGAACTGGGGCACATAACCGATCGAGCGGGCCGCATGGCGCGGGGAGCGCCCCAGCATGCGGATTCGACCGCTATCAGGGCGCATCAGCCCCAGCATCATTCTCAGCAGGGTGCTCTTGCCGCCGCCATTGGGGCCGATCAGCCCCAGGAATTGCTGATGAGGCACGCGCAGCGAGACATCCTCGAGAATCGACTGACCCTCCAGGGTGAGACCGACATGCTCCAGATCTATGGCGGGTTCCATGCTGCTCTCCGTCGATGATGACCGGCATCATCGCTCATGCCTTGTGGTTTGTGGCCTGTTGAAGAAAATCAGGCGCGCCGGTAGGTCAATCGCTGGCCGGCGGGCTCGCCCTTCAGCTGTCGACCATCCCAGACCCGCTGCCCATTGACGAGGGTGGCTTCGATGCGAGAGCGGAATGCAGTGCCCTCAAACGGACTCCAGCCGCACTTGTAAAGCAGTGTCTCCCTGTCGACCCGGGTGTCACGCGTCATGTCGACCAGCACCAGATCGGCGAAGAACCCCTCGCGGATGAAGCCGCGGTCGGCTACTTCGAAACGGCGGGCCACATTGTGACTGGTTCGTTCCACCACGGTGTCGAGCGTGAAGTGGCCCTGCTGCACCTGTTCCAGCAGTGACAGCATGGCATGCTGGACCAGCGGCATGCCGGAAGGCGCCGAGAAGTAGGGGTTCTGTTTCTCGGCCAGGGTATGAGGGGCATGATCGGTAGCCACGATATCGATGCGGCCCTCGTTGACCGCCGCCCGGATGGCGTCACGATCGGCCGGTGTCTTGATCGCCGGGTTGCACTTGATGAAGGAGCCCAGCCGATCGTAATCCTCGTCGCTGAACCACAGGTGGTGCACGCAGGCTTCGGCCGTGATCTGCTTGTTTGCCACGGGGCCCGGCTCGAACAGCGCCAGCTCCTCGGCCGTGGTCAGGTGCAGTACATGCAGACGGGTCCCATGACGGCGTGCCAGGTCCACGGCCATGCGCGAACTCGTCAGGCAGGCCTCGCGCGAGCGGATTTCACCATGCAGACGAAAGGGCAGATCCTCGCCGTAACGCTCGCGATACGCCTGCTCGCGCGCCTGCACCATGGGCGTATCCTCACAGTGCGTTGCCACCGGTATGGCGGCATTGGCAAAAATGGATTCGAGCGTTTGAGGTGCGTCCACCAGCATGTTGCCGGTCGAGGCCCCCATGAAGATCTTGATACCGCAGGTCGTGGCCGGATCGAGCGCCTTGATGGCTTCCAGGTTATCGTTGCTGGCACCGTGATAAAAGGCATAATTGGCCCAGGCCCGGCCCCGGGCAAGCTCGTATTTGGCCTCGAGGGTTGCCGCATCCAGGGTAGGCGGCTTGACGTTGGGCATCTCCATGAAACTGGTGATCCCTCCGGCTACCGCCGCAGCCGATTCGGTGGCCATATCCGCCTTGTGGGTCAATCCCGGTTCGCGAAAATGCACCTGGTCATCAATCATGCCCGGCAGCAGGTGGCAGCCGGCCGCATCCAGTGTCTCCCGGGCGGGCTGATCGAGCTGCGATTCCATGCGCGCAATGCGCCCATCCCGAATGCCGACATCCAGTGTGCGGATGCGTCCTTCATTGACCACGCGGGCGTTGGTAATCAGCAGATCCAGCACGCGACTCTCCTCATCGTGGGGTTATTTTATAACATACCAGCGGGCGTGCCCAGCATCCGGCACTTGCGGTCTCAATCCCGGCACTCATGACACAGCCCCGACAGTTCGATGGTCTGGCGCTCGATTCGAAAGGCGTAGCGGGAGGCAATCCGTTCGAGCAGATCGACCACCTCCTGTTCGTGCAGTTCTTCCACGCGGCCGCAGTTGCGGCAGATCATCAGCTGAAAACCGCGGCTGTGCTCGGGGCAGGGGCAGGCGATATAGGCGTTGCGCGATTCAACCCGATGAACCAGACCCTGCTCGCTCAGAAACTCGAGCGCCCGATAGACAGTGGGAGGACGGGCGGAGGCGTGCTCGCTGGAGAGCTGATCAAGCAGCTCGTAGGCCTTGAGGCCGCCCGGGCTCTCGCTGATCAGCTCGAAGACACGTCGCCGGATCGGCGTAAAACGGGTGCCGTTGGCCTGGCAACGCTGCTCGGCCACTCGAACCAGGGTATCCGTATCGCTCATAGTCACTCATCGCAGATGGCCGCCCGTTACCTGTGCGGCGAAGATGCGATTCATCATACAGGAGCCATTCGCCGGCTTCGATGCGCTCGAAACGACATCCTGCTCGTGATGAGCCGGAATATCGGGCCCAGCGCGAACCCCAACCTTTATTTCGTATAATATATATTATGTTAAATTGAGTAGTGTGGCGCTGATTGCCAGCATTGTCACGTCACGGTTCACGGCTACGGTGTCGCTGAAGCCATGATCTACCCTGAAGGTTTAATCACCCCGCAAGGAGCAACCGTATGTCGCGGAATGATGAAGCCTCCCATGAAATCACTCTCCGCTTTCTTGCCGAACCGAATGAAGTCAATTTCGGTGGCAAGGTCCACGGCGGTACCGTCATGCGCTGGATTGATCACGCCGGCTATACCTGCGCCTCGGGCTGGAGCGGCCATTACTGCGTCACCGTTTATGTCAGCGGCATTCGCTTTCTTTCCCCCATTGCCATCGGTGATGTTGTCGACGTTCATGCCCAGCTTCTTTATACCGGCCGCAGCAGCATGCATATCGGTGTCGATGTACGGGCACGCAATCCACGTGGCGCCAAAAGCCGCCTGACGACACACTGTATCGTGGTATTCGTGGCGCTGGATGAAGACGGCAACAAGATTGAAGTACCGAGCTGGGAGCCGCGAACCGAGCGGGAACAGGCGATGCGCGACTATGCCGTGCGGCTGATCGAACTGCGTGAAACCATTCAGCAGGAAATGTCGGGATTCCTTGCCGATGAAGATGATCATCAGATCACCCCCGGCAACTGACCTGTCATGACGACATCAGGCCGCATGAAAGCGGCCTGATTCGTGACCTCGCAAGCTTGCCGGATCAATCCTGCGGCGGTGCGTAGGAGCCGTCTGCCTGGTGGACTTCACGACCGGTCAGCGCCGGATTGAACACACAGGCCACCGTCATGCCCTGCTCCTTGCCGCGCAGCCAGTGCTCGTCATGCTGATCGAGCAGGTACATGTCACCGGCACGAATGGTGTATTTCTTGCCATCGGCGATGGTTTCCACTTCACCCTCGCCTTCATAGCAGAAAACCGCTTCGATATGGTGCTTGTAATAGATATGTGTTTCGGTGCCGGGATGAATCCGGGTGATATTGAAGGAAAAGCCGCAGTTGTCATCGGCCAGCATCAGACGGGTACTGTCCCAGTTACCGTTTTCTGCCTCGACGAAACGGTCCGTCTTGCGGCACTCTTCCAGATTGCGCACGATCATGTTGCTTCCTCGATCACTGCATGAATGAAAGGTTCGCAGGTTGGCTGCGAACAGAAAAAAAGTGCCGGGCGCGACCGGCACTTCAACAGCCCGAAATTACCTGCCTTCTCAGCCGGCGACCACTTCCCGGACGCTGGCTTCGAGCATATCAAGGCCGGTATTGAGCTCTTCATCGGTAATGGTCAGGGGGCAGAGACACTTGACCACTTCGCCGGCCTGCCCGCTGGTCTCGATCACCAGTCCGCGCTCGAAGGCGCCATGGGTGATGCGATCAGCCAGTGCACCATCATCGACATCCAGCCCGCGCATCAGGCCACGGCCACGCTCGCTGGCATTGTGCCCAGCCTGGTTGAGGGTCTCCGCCATTTGCGCAAAGCGTTCGCGCACGATCTCGCCCTTGCGCTGCACTTCACGTTCGAATTCGTCGGTACGCCAGTACTGGCGCAGCGCCTCGGCCGCAGTCACCATGGCCAGATTGTGCCCCCGGAAGGTGCCGTTGTACTGGCCGGGCTGCCAGATATCCAGGTCACGCCGCATCAGCAGCATGGCAAACGGCAACCCGTAGCCGGAGAGCGATTTCGAGTTGGTGACCATGTCCGGCTTGATGCCGGCATGTTCGAAGCTGAAGAACTTGCCGGTCCGCCCGCAGCCTGCCTGGATATCATCGGCGATGAACAGGATATCGCGCTGCTTGCAGATGTCGTACAGCCGCTTGAGCCAGGCATTGGACGCCGTATTGATACCGCCCTCGCCCTGCACCACCTCGACGATCACGGCAGCCGGATAATCCAGCCCGCTGGAGCCGTCATCAAGCGCCTTCTCGACGTAATCGAGCGTATCAACGCCCTCGCCCATGTAGCCGTCATAAGGCATGAACTGGGCCCCTACCGCCGGCACGCCAAGATTGTTGCGGAACTTGGCGTTGCCGGTGGTAGCCAGTGCGCCCATGGTGACCCCATGGAAGCCATTGGTGAAGGAGAGAATGTTGTGGCGACCGGTGACCTTGCGCGCCAGCCGAATGGCGGCTTCGACCGCATTGGTGCCCGTCGGCCCCGGCAGCTGGATCTTGTAATCCAGGCCACGCGGCTCGAGGATCAGCCGCTCCAGGGTCCGATAGAAATCCTGCTTGGCGTCCGTCCAGAAATCGAGCCCATGGACAATACCGTCGTGCTCGATGTACTCCAGCAGCTTGCCCTTCAGGTTGGGATTGTTGTGACCGTAGTTGAGCGTGCCGGCGCCGGCGAGAAAGTCAATGTACTCGGTACCATTCGTGGTCCAGAGTTTGGCACCCCTGGCCTGGTCGAAGATGGTCGGAAAGGATCGGGAATAGGTACGAACCTCGGATTCAATATGTTCGAAAAACTGGGTATCCATTGACGCACTGCTCCCGTTTTCAGATGTTTTGGGGATCGAAAGGCCCGATACGGACCAGATTCTCCGGATCGTGCTCGCCCCCGAGCTGCTCTTCCGAGAAATACTCCCGGCTGTTGAGCGGCGCCTGCCAGCGTGTGGCAAGACGGCGAAACAGTCCCCATGAAGCTTCGTTATCCGGAGTAATGGTGGTTTCGAGGTGACGCACATCGGCCTGATGCTCGCGCTTGAGTACGGCCTCTACCAGACGCCGCGCCATGCCCTTGCCGCGTGCCTTTTCACCCACGGCGACCTGCCACAGGAAATAGGTATCCGGTGCATTGGTTTTGACGTAACCGGAAACAAAACCGACGATTTCACCATCGGAGGTGGTGGCCACTGCACAGCGATCACGGAACTGGGTGGCCAGTAGCAGATAGGCATAGGTCGAATTGACGTCCAGCGGTGGGCAGGACTTGATCAGTTCATAAATGCCCCAGCCATCATCCGTGCTGGGAGGTCGGATGAACAGCGGGATATCGCCCTCTACCATGGACTCGGCCATGACCTGGTGAGCCATCTCCGAGGACGATGTAAATGTCTGATTGGGTGTACTCATGAACATTTCGCTATCGGCGAATTAGTAAGTAACCATAACAACGCCCGGAACATTGCGCAAACCCCTGCCTTATCAGAACCCGCGAAATTTATAACGCATGTTTATAAAAGGCTCTGGCAGACTTTGTCAGGACAGTCTTTTCAATGACCGGCCACATGACACTATAGTCGTTTCCGGGTGGCGCAACCCGCATGATCTGCACATCATTCAGGCATCATGTGTCAGGTCGATGACTCGGCATCAAAAAAGGCAGGGCGCCATGCGCCCTGCCTTGCTTGTCACGGGGTTCGATCCAGCGAGGGTCAGGTACGGGTGACCTGTCGCAGGGTCACGAACTCCTCGGCACTGGTAGGATGAACCCCCACCGTGGCATCGAAGTCGCGCTTGGTCAGTCCGGCACGCACGGCAATGGCCAGTCCCTGGATGAGCTCGCCGGCCTCCTCGCCGACCATGTGCGCCCCCAGCACGCGGTCACTGGACTCATCCACCACCAGTTTCATCAGGCAGCGCTCATCGCTACCGGACAGGGTGTGGCGCATGGGTCGGAAGTTGGTGGTGTAGACGCGGATCTGCTCATGCTGTTCACGCGCTTCTTCTTCGCTCAGCCCTACCGTGCCAATGTTGGGATGACAGAAGACCGCCGTGGCGACGCTGTCATAGTCGATGGGCTCGGCTTCCCCGGACCCGAAATGCAGCTCGACCAGACGCATGGCGTCCTCGAGCGCCACCGGCGTCAGCTCCGGCCCTTCGGTAATATCGCCCAGTGCCAGAATCGAGGGCGTGGCGGTCCGATAATGATCGTCGATCTTCAGCTTGCCGTTGGTTTCGAACTCCACCTCGACATTTTCCAGCCCGAGGCCGTTGAAGCGCGGCCGGCGCCCCGTGGCCCCGAGCACGACATCCACCTCCAGGGTTTCGCCATTGCTGAGCGTCACGTCATAGACATCATCACGCGCCACTACCTGCTCGATGGTGGTCTCGAAGTGCAGGTTGACGCCCTTCTTGAGCATTTCATCGCGGGTGAACTCGCGGATTTCGTAATCGAAACCACGCAGGAACAGCGGCCCGCGATAGGCCAGGTGGGTTTCGGCACCGAGGCCGTTGAAGATGCTGGCAAACTCGACAGCAATGTAGCCGCCGCCCATCACCAGAAACCGCCTGGGGAATTGCTCGAGATTGAAGATGCGATCGGAATCCAGCAGATGATCGCGGCCTTCGAATTCCGGAATCCAGGGCTGGCCACCGGTGGCGATCAGGATCCGCTCGGCACTGTAGCGCTGGCCGTTGACCTCTACCTCATGTGCACCGACGATCTGTGCCCGCCCCCGGAGCAGCTCGACATCGGCATTGACCAGCAGTTTCTCGTAGATGCCATTGAGACGCTCGATCTCCCGGGTCTTGTTATCCCGCAGGGTGGGCCAGTGGAAGCTCGGGGGCTGCTCGAACTGCCAGCCGAAGCCGGCGCTGTCATGAAAAGCATCGGCAAAATGGGCAGCATGCGAGTACAGCTTCTTGGGGACACAGCCGACATTGACGCAGGTGCCCCCCAGATTGCGATCCTCGGCAATGGCAACACGCCTGCCACGCTGCGCCGCCGTTCTGGCTGCACGCACTCCTCCGGAGCCCGCACCGATGACAAACAGATCGAAATCATGATCCGACACGCTGATCTCCCGCTATAAATTGAATGCAGTCATGGACAGATGTGCCTCCGTCGCGTTCAAAAACGGAGACAAAATACAATACAACCATTTTATCAGGGCACACCGCGTTGCGGGAGCAGCCTTGACGCATCGATGCGGTCGGATGATAGTAGCTGACGTCATATGCCGTAGCGGAGCACAGTTCCAGTCCCATGCATCATTCCGACGACCCTGATATCCAACAGCTGCTGGATCAGAACCGCCGCTGGTCCGAGGCCATGCAGGCCGAAGATCCCGAATTCTTCAGTCGCCTGTCGAGCCAGCAGAACCCCGACTATCTCTGGATCGGCTGCTCCGACAGTCGGGTACCGGCCAACCAGATCATTGACCTCCCACCGGGTGAGGTCTTCGTGCATCGCAATGTCGCCAACATTCTGCACCACAATGACATGAACGCCCTCTCCGTGGTGGAGTTTGCCGTTGATGTGCTGAAGGTCCGTCACATCATGATCGTGGGTCATTACGGCTGTGGTGGCGTAAGGGCCGCGCTGGCCGACGATGACCAGGATAACGGCCTGGTGGACTACTGGCTGCATTCGATACGGGCGCTGTACCATCGCCATCATGAACAGCTGTCACCGCTGCCCATGAACGAGCGTATCGATCGCATGTGCGAACTGAACGTCAAGGCCCAGGTACACAGCCTGTGTTCTACCCGCATCCTGCAGCGTGCCTGGCAGCGAGGCCAGTCGGTCGCTGTACACGGCTGGTGCTACAGCCTGGCGGATGGCTCCATTCACGATCTGGAATGCAGCGTGCATGATCAGCAGCAGGCGGCACGGTTGTGGCAGATCGAGAGTCTGACCGAGTGATCTTCACCAAAGGCAGGCTTGATTCATGAGCGCCGGACAGCGATAACGGAAGGCGTTATCGCTGTCATGGCTGGTGCATGACGAATAAATCGTTCGGGTCCTTTCGCAATCGGGTACTCTGAAGAGTCGTCCGGATTCCACATGCTGTTCACTGCCGATTTTCACGCCCCTCATGGTCTGAGCAACCCGCATGTTCAGACCCTGCTGCCGCAGCTGATGCCGCGCGCCTCACTGCGCAGTGAAACCGAGCTGATCAATCTGCCCGACGGCGACTTCGTCGAACTGAGCTGGGCGCTGCCTGCCCCGCCAGACCCGCATGCACCGATCTGCATCATCTTCCACGGGCTGGCGTCCTCGGTACGCTCTCCGCGTATTCGGGCCCTGTTGTCGAGCGTTACCCGCATGGGCTGGCGCGCCGTACTCATGCATTTCCGGGGATGCGGCAAGGTCCCCCACCGCGGACCTCGCACGTATCATGCCGGTGAAACAGCCGACGCCTACTGGGTCATCAGTCAGCTGGCCAGGCGCTATCCGAATGCACTCAAGATCGCCATCGGCGTTTCACTGGGTGGCAACATGCTGCTGAAACTGGCAGGCGAACAGGGAGGCGATGGGCTGGATCTGGCGGGCGCCATTGCCATTTGCCCACCCCTCGATCTGGCTGCCTCCGCCGATGCCCTGAACATCGGTTTTGCCCGGGTCTATCAGCGTCATATGCTGGCGAGACTGAGGCACAGGCTGACGTCTCTCGAACCGAGCCAATCCTCTCCGGTCGAGCTGGCCAACTCCAGGCATCGCCGCCTGGATACCTTCTGGGCGTGGGACAATGAGATCACGGCCCCGCTGAACGGTTTTGAATCAGCCACCGATTACTATCAGCGGGCTTCGGCCGGACGCTGGCTTGATCGGATCGAGCTGCCGACCCTGGTTCTGCATGCCGAGGATGATCCCTTCATGCCACGCCAGATGTTTACCCGCCTGCCCACGCCATCCACCTGCGTGCGGGTCGAAATAGCCGAGCATGGTGGTCATGTCGGCTTCGTGGAGCGGCGCGGCGGCCTGCTGCGATCGTGGCTGGCCCGGCGCGTGAGCGAGCAGCTCAAGGCCTGGTCCTGCGTCCCCTCCCTGACCGCGCTGGATCGCAGCATGCCCCGCGCCTGAGCGGACTCCTCGAGCCCAGCCGCCATTCAGAAGATCGGGCAGCTGACCCCGGTGCCGCGCAGCCCGCAATAGCCGGCGGGATTCTTGCTCAGATACTGCTGGTGATACTCCTCCGCGTAATAGAAGCTGCCGAGATCGACAATTTCGGTGGTGACGGGGCCGCGACCACTGGCTTCAAGCGCCCGAGCGTATTCATCCCGGCTCTGTTCAACCAGCTGACGCTGGGCCGGGCTGGTGGTCAGGATCATCGAACGGTACTGGCTGCCGACATCATTGCCCTGACGCATGCCCTGGGTCGGATCATGCGACTCCCAGAACAGGCGCAACAGCTCCGGGGTACCGATGACGGTCGGGTCATAGATGATACGCACGACTTCGGCATGCCCGGTCCTGCCCGAGCAGACCTCTTCGTAGGTGGGGTTGGGCGTGGTACCACCGGCATAACCCGCGGCAGTGGCATGCACTCCGGGGAGCGACCAGAACAACCGTTCGGCGCCCCAGAAGCAGCCCATGCCCAGCACCAGTTCCTCGCTGCCATCAGGGAACGGCGGCACGATGGCGTGCCCCGTGACATGATGTTCGCCGCTGATCTCGACCGGCCGTTCACGGCCCGGAAGTGCCTGATCGGCATCGGGCAATCGAGTGTTTTCTCTTCCCAGCATAACTCGGTCCTCCCGGAGAATGACTAATCCTGGTGGTTAGGTTGTCGAATATCCCGCGCCCTGGTATGTCCGAGGCTGAAGGTATACAAAAGGTCCAGTGCCTGGTTGGCCCCGGAGACTGCCTGCAGATATAGATCCTGTACCAGCTTGTAGCGCAGGGTCAGCTCGGCAATGGGCGAAAACAGTCCCACCCCATAGCTGATCCGGAGACGGTCAAAGAGATAACCACTGACCATCACCTGGCTGTCTTCACCGCTGCCACTGCTCTCCAGCGAGAGGTCCTGCACGCCGAAGGTTTCCCCCAGCGCACCGATGGCCCTGCCACTGCGCGAGAGTGACAGTCCTACCAGTGCCGAGGTCAGGGCATCGCTGCTGGAACCTCCTTCGGCATCGGGCGCTCGCCCCCGCAGCAGGTACGAAAGCGCGCTGGATTCGTCCATGGCCGGCTCGGAGAAGATCTGCAGCTCGGGGGCCGTGGCCGCACCGTTGACACGAAGCCCGGCAATCACATCGTCCTCGGTGTTTTCCGGATTGCGAATGGCCTCGAACTGCAGATAGGGCTGTGCTGGCGGGCCACTGAAGATGACCTTGCCCTGACGGATCACCAGGTCCTGACTGAAGGAACGGAAGCGGCCATCAACCAGCGAGACATCGCCGAACACCTGCAGTGCTCCGGCATTCTGCCGCACATTGAGTGTGCCTTCCAGATTGGTTTCCAGACCATAGGCCTCCAGATGGACGTCATCGCCGATGACCACGCCGACATCGATGTTGACGGCCATGCCGGCCTCTTCCAGCGACTGGGCGCCGGTGGTGGCCCAATCCGGCGTTTCGGAGTTTTCACCGGTTGCCCCGCGACGGGCGGCCTCATCCTCTTCACGCGTAATGATGACCGCATCGGAGGATGGCTTGATCGCCGAAGCCGGCACCTGACTGATTTCAAGCCTTGCCCATGGGACCCGAATGCGCCCGCCGATGTCGAGCCGTGATGGGTCAGCGGCGATATTGATGCGCGGCGCCACCCGCAGCCGGCCATATTCCGGCAACGCGATCTGAAGCGGGGAGTTGCCGCCATTCAGCGCCAGCTGCGCCTGCCACTCTGCGGTGGTGGGCCAGCTGGCGTTACCTGCCAGCGTCCAGCGAGCCTCTCCGGCATCAAGATACCCTTCGAGCGCCCCCTGACTGCCCTGAAGGTTCAGTGCTACCCGGGCGTCATTCAGACTGACGGGAAGCTGTGATCCACTGGCACGTACATTCGAAAGCACCAGGTTACCATTCAGCAGCGGCTGGCGCAGGGTCCCCGAGAGGGAGATATCACCGTCAAGTGCACCGTTGAGCTGCTCCAGCCCCGCAGCCAGCGGTCGATAGGGCGACAGGATCACATCATTGACCTGCAGGCGACCACTGATCCGACGGTCGCCCAGCGGATTGTCGACCCGGGCCTGCAGACGTAGCGTGCCGGCATCATTGAGTGCCAGATCGAGCTGTGCTTCGGCAGCATCGGGCGAAGCCTGTGCTTCGAGGGTCAGATCGAGCCGTGGCAGTGAGAGCGGGTTACCCCGGGCGTCTCTGCCCTGTATGGCAGCATTGCCGTTCAGCTGCAGGTCGGCCTGCCACTGTGCCCCTCCCTGTGACCAGTCGGCATTGAGGTTTGCATCGCTGCTGCCACTGAGCTGCCATGGTTCCGGCAGATACTCGTTGATCGGTGCCAGAGGCATGTCCTGCAGCGCAAGCGCCGCCTCGCCCGACTCGGCACTGGCCTGCAGCTCACGGGTCGAGCACAGACGCCCTCCCTGCTGGCGGACAATGCAGAACGGCTGCGCCGTGATCCGACCGGCACCTGCATCGGCGCTGAATGCCAGTGCCTCATCCAGCGTCAGCAGACCGGCCTGACGAGTGTCCGCGGACAGACGTGTCAGTTGCCCCCGGTAACGCTGCGTGGCACGGTCAAAGCCGCCATTCAGTGCCAACCTCGCCTCTCGCAGCGGCAGGGCTTCCCCCCCGGCCGCCTCCAGCGTCAGCTGATGCTGACTGAGCCGTCCGGTCAGTGTCACACCCAGTTGTTGAATCTGCTGGCCGGCCGCTTCAATGGCACTGGCCTCCAGCTCCAGATCAACGCGAGGGTCCTCAAGCCCGCTGCTCTCGGCCTGCAATGAAAGCTGTCCGACGCGATTGGCAGCGTAGTGAACGTTGCGACCGTTCAGGTCAATCTCGGCATCGGGCTGTTCGAGCGTCCCATCCAGTCGCAGGCGACCGCTCAGGCTGCCGCCCAGCTGGGGCAGAATGGTGTGCAGCTGTGGGGCATCGATCTCGGCACCGAGCGCGAGGCGATCCGTCACCTCGCCACTGGCCCGAATACGGTTGCGGCCCTGGCGCAGGTCCAGCTGTCGGATATGCCAGACCATATCGCTGTTACCGTCCAGCCGGGCCTGCAGTGACAGCTGGCGATCCTGCAGCGTGCCCGTGATGGCCAGATTCGGCACAGCCAGCGACCAGTCACTGCCGGATTTCTCAAAGCGCCCGGCGAGTTTGCCATTGAGCGTGCCCGTGACCTGATCGGTTACCTCCTGCAGACGGAACTGATCGAGTGCCAGCTCAAGCCGGGCCTTGATATCCGGTGCCCAGCTGAGCGTGCCGTTACTGCTCAGCGTCCCGCCGCGGCTCGTGGTCACTCGCAGCGTCGACCACTGAAAGTGCCGTATGTCTCCCGTGCCCTGCAGGGCGAGCTGCAGGGGGTGGAAGGCTGGCCCGCGTGCCCGGGTGCTCAATTGCAGCTGGTAATCGGCAAGGCTGCCGGTCACATCGAAATCGAGATCACGCAGCTGATAGGCCGTGGCGTCACTGCCCTCGAGGGGCCAGCGCAGCGCTGGCGAATCCAGATGCAGCTCCAGTGGCAGTTCGCGGGCCAGTACATCGGCGCTGGCGTTCAGGGTCGCTTTGATACTCCCGGAGGCCTTGAGCTGCAGCGCCAGCTGACTCAGCGAGCCATCCACGCGGAGCGCGACCTGCTCCCGGCCAAGTGGGCCCCGCTGAACATCGGCATCCAGTGACAGGGAGAGTGGATAGTCCTGCGACAGGGTAGCGGCCGCCGACAGCCGCACTCGGCCATCAGGAGAATCGATGCTCAGCTCGGAGAGCTCGACATGATCATCCCGGGCACGGGCTGACAGACGCAGCTGATCAACCTGCAGCGGCGTGCTGCCAGTGAGGCGAAAATCATTGATGACGAAATCGGGAATTTCGACATCGAGGGGCAGATGAACCGTCGGCATGACGACCCGGCCCTGCTCATCGGTCTGTCCGATCAGGGCTGCCAGCGGGTTGGCCGGCCCCTGGCCTTTCAGCAGGGCAGCCAGCAGTGGACTCTCCGGGGTAGCCGATCGACTCCCCTCAGAGGTCTCCAGATCGATTATCCCCGGCGCCAGTGCACTCTGCTCGATGATCGAAGCACGTGCCGCCTGCTCGGCCAGCTGGTCGATCATGCCACCGCTCCGACCATCGGACGATGAAGCTCCCACCTCACGAGCCGCTTCGATGGCCTTCAGCGTCACGATATCGGGGTCAGTCACCCGGCGTGCCGTACGCACGTCCACATCGCCGGCCAGCGGATCGGGAATATCCAGCGTGGCAATCGTCGGTAGCCTGACCCAGGGCGACTGCCAGCGGGTACTGCCCAGCATCAGCTGGTTGCCACTGAAACTGGCAGAGCCGTGCAGGCTCTGCCAGCCCGCACGGGTGCCATCCGGCAGCACAACCGCCACGTCATCCAGCGCCAGATGACGCAATTCAATCGGCACAGGCGTGGCAATCTGCGGCATGCCACTGCCTGCTTCCGGTGATTCGGGCGGCGTCTGCTGCGTGCTCTGGTGCAGCTTGACCCGAACCCCTCTGGTCTGAAGCTGATCAATGCACAGTCGCCCCCGATAGAGGCAATCACTGGCCCAGCTCAGTTCGAACTCTGCAGCGTCCAGCGTCAGGCTGGGCAGTGCGATATGCAGACCACGGATGTGAAAATCATCCAGCGGGGCCCCCGTAACGCTATCGAAACGGACAAGATCGCGTGACTGGGCCTGATCAAGCAGCCAGTGGGTGCCCCATGGCGAGAGCGCCAGACCCGATACGATCATGACGACGGCGATCAGCCATGCCACCAGCCAGAAGATGAAACGCGGTAGCCACATCAGAACTCTGGCCCGATGCCGAAATGCAGACGCCAAGACTCCTCCTCGTCATCAAGCGGATGGGCGATGTCCAGTCGAATCGGCCCCACCGGTGAAATCCATCGCACACCGGCGCCGACACTCTTTTTCAGCGATTCGGGCCACCAGTCATTGAAGGCGTTACCTGCATCAAGGAAGGTAGCGCCCCACCACTGGCCGACGATACGGCGCTGGTACTCGAGCGAACCGACCAGCAGCTGGCGCCCACCGAGCTGATCACCATCACTGTCCTCGGGCGACAGGCTCTCGTAGGAGTAGCCCCGCACGCTACGATCCCCGCCGGTAAAGAAGCGCAACGACGGTGGCATCTGATGGAACTCGGAAGTGGCGGTCGCGCCTGCCGAACCGCGAACCACGAAACGGTTGTTGCGGCCGATGCTGTCGATCCACTGGGCATCAAGACGCGTCCGGGCAAAGGTAACGTCAGACCCCCAGCGCTTGTCCGACACCTCGATCAGAAGATCCTGGCGGTTGCCATGCATCGGAAAGGTAGGATCATCGGTGTGGGAATGGCTCCAGCTCATGCCGGGTACGAACAGCAGCGCCGTACCACTGTCATTGCCCTGTTTGAAATCCTCGTAGGTTGTACGAAGATAGGCGTTCTGGGTCCAGTCGTTTTCGAAGTTCCACTGCCGCCCGAACTGCACCGAACTCTCGAAGCTGTTGGTATCACTGGTATCCTGGTCGGTTTTGCTGAAACCGTACTGGATGTTGTAGTTGCCACGCTCGGGGTTGGACAGTGGCATGTTGTACTTGCCGCTGAACTCCTGCTCCGGGCCGGACAGGATCAGGTCGTTGACCAGACTGTCGCCATGATCGTTCAGCCACGGCATATCCATCGAGAAGCGCAGTCTGGGGCCTATGTCGGTGGCATACCCGATACCGGTTTCGAACTGGTAGCGATCGGCCGGAATGACATTCACATTGATCGGCACCTGCCGTGGCTGTTGTGCGGCCACCTCATGGTAGACATCGGACGCCGGCGATGGTTCGTTGCGCCTTGCGCCCCCTCCATCCGCCGGCGGCCCGTCAGCACGTCGCGCAGACGATCTCCCGGTAGCTGCACGATCGGCTACTTCAGCATCTCCGGAAGGCGCCTGCCTGCCGGTCTGATCGACCTGTGGCTGCACACCGATACTGCGAAACCAGTTCGAGGCGCTCAGGCGCTGGTTATAAGTGGCCAGCTTGCCGGCATCGTAAAAGTCGCCGGGCTCAAAGGGGGCCATGTTGCGCAGTCGGCTGGTGCGAATCTGGCTTCCCGAGAACTGGATCTGGCCGAAACGGTAGCGCCTGCCACTGTCGAACACCAGCGTTATGCGGGCACTGTTCTCCCAGGGCCGAACTTCGATGCGGCTGGCGCGGTAGCCGGCATCGAAATACCCCTTCTGCAGGGCCAGTGAGCTCAGTTGTGACTTCAGGGCTTCATAGTCGGCATGATGCAGTGCCTTGCCCTTCATGCGGCTCAGGGCACTGTTGTCGACCGCCTGTTGAAAGGCTTCGTCCGTGGAAGCGTCACCCAGAATCCGGATATCAAGCGACCTGACGCGCACCGGCTTGCCACGCCTGATGGTGACATCAACATGCTGCCGATTGCGGAAGGCCAGCGCAATTTCGGCGTTATAGTACCCCAGCGCACGAAGGGCCTCGGTCACCCGGTGACGCACATCCGGGGCATAACTCTCGGTCTCCGCCCCTTTCGGAATCGTCACCGGTTGCAGCCAGGTGGTCACGTTGCTGCTCAACTCCCCCGACACACCACTGACGGAGGCTTCAATGGCCAGCGCCTGCGCCGGCAGCAGACTCATCAGCGTGCCCAGCGCAGCCAGGGTGCACTGCTGCGAGAATGGCCTCTGTTTCAAACGGATGCTGTTGCATGAGCGAATCAATGGAATTCTGCGAGCGGTAACCGGCAAAATCACAGGGACATTCCTGTCGGCAAGCACACATTCATGTCATTCTCCCGCTTCTATTCCACTTCGCTGCTGTTGATCAGATCCTGAATGGAGGCCTGAGTCGCCTCAAGCGAAGTCTGACGCTGCTTCAGACCCTCAATCTGCCGATTCAATTCTCGGTTACGCTCTGAAAGCTGGCTGACCTGATCCGATAGTGTCGACAGTTGTGATGACTCCTGATCAAGCTGCTCGAGAGCCGATTGCTGCTGCCCCAGGCGCTCGTTCAGGGTATCCAGTCGCTGATCGCGGCTGGAAGCCGCCTCGGAGAGTTGCGAAATGCCCTCCTGCAGGTCGTTGAAACGCTTCTGAACGCCCTCCTGTCTTCCCGTCATGATCTGGCGCAGCTGTGCAATGCTCTTGTCCAGCGCCTGCTGGGATTGCTGCAGGGATTGAAGCGTGTCGTCGCGCCGGGTGCCGGCCTGCTGCAGGCGTTGCAGCTCCTCGGGGGCTACTTCGGGCCGTGACTGCAGTGCCGCTGAGAGATTGGACAGCTGCTGGCGCTGCTGTTTGACCTGCTGCGTCAGCTGATTCAACTGCTGATCAAGGTCAGCGCGAGTACCGGCCTGGTGATGCAGCCTGTCCTGCAGCTGCTGACGTGCCTGCCAGTCCATATAGATACTGCCGCATAATGCCAGCGCCAGCAGCAGGATCAGCAGATACAGGGGCCAGAGCGGCCGTCGCCGTGATGCAGACATGCGCTGTCGACCGTATCGCGCCGATTCGGAGTGATGGCTTGTCAATTGGTCTTCCTGATCGGGGACAATGGCCCGCGGGTTACGATAGCTGTCATCAGACATGGGATTTCCGGATCCGGATTCGCGCTGCAATGCGCCTCATGAGCAGTGACCATCGGCACTTACAGGCCAGATGCTACGATGCAATCCACCTTCGAGACCAGCCCGGTTCGCTCATGTGCCGGGATACAACCCGTGACAACATGGCATACAGCCTGCACGCCGGGGCGCGTTCATTCGACCCGGCAGCCTGATATGCTGGGCTCGGCTACTACCTGGTCGTTTCGACTCCCTTGTTTATCATCTGCCGGAGATCTCAGTGGCGTTCGAGCTTCCCCCACTGCCCTACGCTTACGATGCATTGCAGCCCTGCATTTCAAAGGAAAACCTGCACAGTCATCATGAACTCTATCATCGCCAGCTGCTGCGACGACTCAATCAACTGACTGCAGGGAAGCCGACGGAACACCAGTCCCTCGAAGCACTGATGCAGACCGGCAAGGGCGAGGTGCAGGCCTGTGCCGCTCAGGCCTGGAACCATGCCTTCCTGTGGCAGTGCCTTTCCCCCTGGGGAGGCGGAACACCCGGCGGGCGGCTGGCCGAAACGATCGACCGACAATGGGGAAGTTTCGACAACTTTCAGGAGATCTTCGAGCGCAGTGCGCTGGCCCATTTCCAGTCAGGCTGGACGTGGCTGGTCCGGCGGCCCGACACCCAGCTGGATATCGTCAATATCAGCGATGCCAGCTCTCCCCTGATGCGCGGTCTGATCCCCCTGCTGGTGATCGACATGTGGGAGCATGCCTATTATCTCGACTACCGCATGGATCGCTACAAGTACGTGCAGGGGTTCTGGCAGCTGGCCAACTGGGATTTTGCAGAACAGAATCACGCCTCGTGAATCAAAAAAAGAGGACCGATTTATCGTATCGATCCTCTTTGACCTTCACCACCCTTCACATGAAGCAAGGACTGCCTATTCGGTATCGATGCCGGAGCCGGGGTCGGCCTGTCGGCCAACGCCCCGATAGGTCAGTCCGTGACCGGCCACGAACGCGGGATCATAGATATTGCGGCCATCCAGAATCAGCGGATTGTTCAGCAGCGTCGCCAGACGGCGCCAATCGGGGTTCCAGTAACACTTCCATTCGGTGGCCAGCATCAGGGCATCTGCACCCTCGCAGGCCTTGTAGGCATCATCGACCAGAGTCAGCAGCGGGTGCTCGCCGTAATAGCGTGCCAGTGATGGCAGTGCCGCTGGATCATGGACCCGGACATGCACATTCTGAGCCCACAGTGCTTCGATCAGCCGCAGTACGGGAGCCTGATCGATTCTTGCGGTATTGGGTTTGAACGCAGCGCCCCAGATGGCCACCGTCAGATTCCCGATCCGACCGTCATGATGCTGCCAGAGCTTGCGAAACAGGGTCTCCTGCTTCTGCGTGTTGACCTCGATGACCTGCTTGAGCAGTGCCGAATCACGGTCGCTCTGTTCCCCGATCCGGGAGAGCCGGTAAAGGTTGCGCGCAAAGCTCGGGCCACCAAAGCCGCTGCCGGGATAGAGATACTCATGCCCGATGCGCCGATCGGCCCCCATGCCCTGACGCACCATTTCGACATCAACACCCAGGTGATCCGCCATATCGGCCAGCTCGTTCATGTAGCTCACCCGAGTGGCCAGCATGCCGATAATGGCCAGCTTGGTCAGCTCGGCAGCCCGCCGGGGCATCAGCTGGAAAACATCCTCGCGGCGATTGAAGGCGCGCAGCAGTTCACGGATCTGACGCTCCGCCCACTCGTTCTCGCTGCCCAGCATCCAGCGCTCGGGGCGCATGAACATGCCCAGCGCCCTGCCCTCCTCGAGCATGTCGGGCAGTGCCACGGCCACCTGACGCTCGCGTCGCATCAGCTCTTCAAGCTTTTCGGTATGCCCGATGGGGAAGGTGCTGTTATTCACCAGCACGAAATCGTGCGATTCCTTGCCCAGCGTGCTTTCGACCCACTGATCGGCATCATGGCGCTGATCGGCCGAGAGCCCGAGCCAGTAGATATCGGCAGCAGGCAGTGAACGCTGGGAATCACAGAGCTGCAGGGATTCTGCGGCAATGTTCTGCTGGAGCTGATCGGCCAGCCCCGGTTCACTTCTGAGCCAGTCCGATTCACGCAGCTGCGACCAGGGCTGGGCAGGATGAGGCCACCAGTAAACCTGGTGGCCCACGGTTGAAAGAGCGGCCGCTGCCGTGGCCGCACTCAGTTCACTACCATGAACGACAACCTGCATGCTCAGGCCTCGCCACTGTAGCGTTGCAGCAGCTCACGGAACCCTTCACCGAACTTGGGATGACGCTTGGCGAACGAGATCGTGGCTTCCAGGTAACCGAGCTGGTGCCCGCAGTCGTAGGTATCGCCCTTCATGCGATAGGCGGCCACATCCTGCTCTTCACGCAGCTTGTCGATGGCATCGGTGAGCTGGATTTCGTTACCGGCACCCGGGGTGGTCTCGGCCAGCAGCGGGAAGATCCGACCGGGCAGCAGGTAGCGTCCGATCACGGCCAGGGTAGAAGGCTCCTCGCCCTTGCCCGGCTTCTCGACCATGCCGGTGATACGAGCACTCTTGCCTGCTTCGGGCGTTTCTCCCTCGAGTGCCACGATACCGTACTTGTAGGCAACTTCACGCGGCACATCCTCGACCATGATCTGGGCATGACCGGTGTCGTCATAGGCCTTGATCATGCCTGCCAGGTCATTCTGCTCCAGACCGTCGGCATCGACGAGCACATCAGGCAGCAGTACCGCGAAGGGCTCGTTGTCGCCCAGCACGGGGCGAGCACACATCACGGCATGCCCCAGACCCAGTGCTTCATGCTGACGTACACTGATGATTGAAACGTCTTCGGGGATGATGTCCCGGATTTCACTCAGCAGCTCGTCCTTGCCCTTGGCTTCCAGCTGGGATTCAAGTTCGTAATGCTTGTCGAAGTGGTTCTCGATCGCCGACTTGGATGAATGGGTGACCAGTACGATCTCCTTGATGCCGGCAGCTACCGCTTCCTGAACAACGTACTGGATGACCGGCTTGTCAACGATCGTGATCATTTCCTTGGGAATGGCCTTGGAAGCTGGCAGACAGCGTGTTCCAAAACCTGCAACAGGCAATACGGCCTTACGAATCATTCCCTGAGTCCTTTTTCAGCGTGGTGTACGTCTATCGTGGTATTGAAACGTCGATGGTTACTGCTTGAAAAGCAGTTTCAGTCCGGCAATTTGTGGTGTTTTGTATCCAGTTTCCGTTTATACCTGTGTTATTTGTTTTTCTTGAAAGAAGATAACGGTATAAAAAGGGTACCGCCCGGATACGTCATTCACTGACGACATGCGGTTACCAAGTTAGGATAGCCGAATTTCCAGGGAGTTTTACATGCCTGCTACTCAGTCCGTCTCTGCCGATCTGCTTATAGAGTGTCGCTGGCTGCTGCCCATGACCGCAGGATGGCCGGTGAAAGAGTGGCAGGCCATTGCCATATCCGATGGTATCATTCAGGGCGTGTGGCCCATTGATGAAGCCAGGACCCGGGTACAAGCCGGTCGGACCCTTCGGCTGGAACAGCATGCGCTGCTGCCGGGGCTGGTCAATGCCCACAATCATGCCGGCATGAGCATGATGCGGGGGTATGCGGATGATCTTCCCCTCATGACCTGGCTGAAGGAACACATCTGGCCCGCCGAAGCTGCTTTCATGCAGCCCGAATTCGTTGCTGACGGCACTCGGCTGGCCATCGCCGAAATGCTGCGCTCGGGTACCACCCTTTTTTCCGACATGTATCTGGCGCCGGAAGCCGCTGCCGAGGTGGTCAACCGATCGGGCATCAGGGCCCAGCTCTGTACTCCCCTGATTGATTTCCCCACCCCCTGGTCGGAGGGTTTTAAAGCGGGACTCGACAAGAGTGCGGCGCTGCTGGAACGCTATCGCCATCACGAGCGCATTTCCATTACCCTCGGGCCCCATGCGCCCTATACGGTGAGCGACGAGAGCCTGCGCCAGTTGCGTCAGGCACGTGACCGACTGGGGCTGCCGATACAGATGCATGTTCATGAAACCCGGGACGAAGTGGACTCGGCCGAGATACGTCCGCTGCAACGGCTGCATGATGCCGGGTTGCTTGATAACGGCTTTCAGGCGGTTCACATGACCCAGCTGACGGAAGCCGAGATCCGGCAGGTTGCCGACAGTGGCGCCTCTGTTATCCACTGCCCCCAGTCGAATCTCAAGCTTGCCAGTGGCTTCTGCCCGGTTACTCGCCTGCTTGAAGCGGGCATCAATGTGGCACTGGGGACCGATGGCGCCTGCAGCAACAACGATCTCGACATGTTCGACGAGATGCGTCATGCCGCCCTGCTGGCCAAGGGAGTCAGTGGCGACGCGGCCTCGCTTCCGGCCATGGCAGCGCTGGCCATGGCCACCATCGAGGGTGCCCGTGCCCTGGACATGGCTGACCGGGTCGGCAGCATCCAGCCGGGCATGGCAGCCGATCTGATTGCCGTAAATCTTGACAGTCTGGAAAGCCAGCCCGTTCATCATCCTGAATCGGCACTTGTCTATGCTGTAAACAGTCGGCAGGTGTCACACGTCTGGGTGGCCGGTCAGCTGCTGCTCGATGAAGGGGAGCTGGTCAATGAAGACGAGCGCGAACTGATTCAAATGGCGCGGCATCGGCAGCAGCAGATGGCCGACAACGCGCCCCATCCTGCATCATGAAGGAGTTATCAATGCCCAATGTGGATCAGGGCGAAATCGCCAAGTTCGACTCCCTGGCCAGTCGCTGGTGGGATCGGGAGGGCGAATTCAAACCGCTGCATGACATCAACCCGTTACGGCTGGATTATATCGATGAACGCGCCGGACTGGTGGGCAAAAGGGTTATCGATATCGGTTGTGGTGGCGGCATCCTGAGCGAGGCCATGGCACATCGTGGCGCTCGGGTAACCGGCATTGATCTGGGAGAAACACCGCTTTCCGTGGCACGCCTTCATCAGCAGGAAAGCGGTGTCGAGGTCGATTATCAGTGCATCAGTGCCGAAGAAATGGCACAAGCCCATCCCGGTGAATTCGACATCGTTACCTGCCTGGAGATGCTGGAGCATGTACCACGTCCCGAGAGCGTGGTGGCCGCCTGCGCACGACTCGTCAAACCCGGTGGCCATGTCTTCTTTTCAACCATCAACCGCTGCCCGAAATCCTGGCTGCTGGCCATCTTCGGCGCTGAATATGTCCTGCAGCTGCTCCCCCGCGGAACTCATGAGTACAAGCGATTCATCCGCCCTTCCGAGCTGGCCCGCTGGGCTCGTACCAGCGATCTTCAGGTCAACGATATTACCGGTCTGACCTACAACCCGGTCACGCGACAGTACCGTCTTTCGGCCAACGACACCGACGTGAACTACCTGATGCATACCCGGCTGGAAACCCCATGACCGCAGAACAGGGTATACCCGTGCCACGGGCGGTGCTGTTCGATCTCGACGGTACGCTGGTGGATACCGCGCCTGATCTGGCACGTGCCACCAATGCGCTGCGCCGGGCTCACTCTCTGGCCCCCCTTCCCTATGAGATCATCCGCGCCGAGGTCTCTCATGGGGGCAATGCCCTTGTCACGCTGGCTCTCGGCTACACCACCGACCATCCCGAGCATGCAACGGCACGCCACCGGCTGCTTGAAGCCTACGGGCACAACGTGGCCGAGGAAAGCCATCTATTTGAAGGGCTGGAACGGGTGTTGAATCGCTACGTCGAACAGCAGCAGCCATGGGGGATCATTACCAACAAGCCTCGGCGTTATGCCGAGCCGCTGCTTGAAGCACTGGGGCTGGTACCTGATGTACTGCTCTGCGCCGATGATCTACCCGTCAAGAAACCCGACCCCGCGCCTCTGCTCGAAGCCGCACGGCGTCTGCAGGTTTCTCCCCGGGAGTGCTGGTACATCGGTGATCATGAACGTGACATGGAAGCCGCGATGGCTGCCGGGATGACAGCCGTGGCGGTGCACTACGGTTACCTGAGAGAAGGTGATGATCCACTGCTCTGGCCTGCCCATCACCGTTTTGAAACGTCATCGGAACTGGCGGAAATGCTGCTCACGCACTGCCATGATACCGCCGATCGCGCCCAGCCCTCCCCGGGAGGTCGGGGCGCAACGAGTGACTCCTGACGCCATCAGCCGCCGGTCTTGTCGAGAAAATCCTGCGCCAGACCGGCCGCATTGCTGTCGGGATAGTCCCGGATAACGCGCTGCAGCAGTTGCTGGGCCTGGTCACTTTCTCCCTGGCGAGCCCTGACAAGACCCAGCTTGTAAATGGCATCCGATACCTTGCTGCTCCCGGAATAGTCGTCAATGACCGTCTGGAAGGCCCCGGCTGCCTGGTCAAGCCGCGACCTGGCTGAATAGAGCTCACCAAGCCAGTAGTAGGCATTGCCTTTCAGAGGGGTATCGCTGTACTGCTGGTTGAACTGTTCAAAGGCGTCGATGGCCTGATCGAACTGACGCTGCTGCACCAGAGCAAACGCCTCCTGGTAAGCCTGTTGGGCATCGCCTGCCCCGTTAGCTGACGCTGACGAGGAAGCGCTACCCGAGGAAGACGCACTGCCGGCGGCAGCATTATCACTACTTCCCGACGAGCCGGATACGTCTCCTGCCCCGGAGCGTGCGGCGCGGGTAATGGGGTCGCTGGAGTCATCGCCGCTGCCGGAGCTGGCAGGAGCACCGGCCGAGCTGCCTGCGCCACTTCCGCTGTTACCGGAAAGCCGTTCTTCCAGATCGAGATAACGCTGCTTGGAAAGCCGGGTCTGCTGCTCGAGCTCATGTTCGAGCTTTTCGATTCGGCCACGCAGCTCGTTTATGGACTGTTGCTGATCCTGCAGGCGGTTGAACAGCATCATGTTACCGCTGCCGGTCGAGGTCTGATCGTAGATCGAACTGCCCTGTGCGGGAAGATCCGTACCGGACTCGGCCATAACGGACAGCGGGAGCACCAGGGCTCCCGCGCCGCACAGTCTGACAAGACTGTGTTTCATCAGTCGTCTCCGAAGCTATCAGTAATCGATGACGACGCGACGGTCCTTGGCATAGGCCTGCTCGGAGTTACCCTGCATTGCCGGACGCTCTTCACCGTAGCTGACGACTTCGATCTGGGAAGCAGAAACACCCTGAATGGTCAGGTACTGCTTGACGGAGTTGGCACGACGCTCACCCAGCGCCATGTTGTATTCACGCGTGCCACGCGGATCGGTATGGCCTTCCAGCACGACACTGGTATCCGGATGAGACTGCAGATAGCTGGCGTTGCGATTGAGCACCGACTCGTACTGCGACGGGATACTCGAGCTGTCGAACTCGAAGTAGACCGTGGTTTCACTGGGCATCTGATCGCGCTGATCCATGCCGGCGCCCTGTGCGCCCTGGCTGCTGCTCATTCCCTGAGTGCTTGCACCGGTACTGGTACCGCTGCTCATGCCACCCATTTCGCCGTCCTGAGTACCACCGCCGCTGGAGCAACCGGCAATGACAGCCAGCGAAAGTGCGGCAGTCAGAGTCCTGGCGTAATTGGTGAATTGCATGATCATCTCCTTGCTCGTTTAACGAATGACGACTTCATTCTAGTGGTTTAATTCAAAAACGGCGACCAGGCCGGTTCGCGTACATTCCCGCTGGGGGAAGGTATGACAAATTCGGCGCGGCCGTCCGCTGATACAGCACCGAGAACACCCTGGCTCCCCTGCTGAGTGGCATATACCACCATAGTGCCGTTGGGTGCAACGGCAGGTGCTTCATCCTGGGCCGTTGAGGTCAGAACGGTCACACGATCGGTTTCCAGATTCTGCTTGGCAACCTGAAATCCCCGATCGGTTCTTGTGCTCATGAAAACTGCCTCGCCATCGGGCCCGTACTGACCACCGGCATTGTAGTTGCCCGTAAAAGTCAGCCGGGAAGCACTGCCACCATTGGAGGACATCGTATAAAGCTGAGGTTGTCCACTGCGATCGGAAGTGAACAGCAGTGTCGAACCATCAGGGCTCCAGTCCGGCTCCGTTTCGATGGCCTCCGAGCGGGTCATCCGGGTCAGCGAACGCGATGCCACGTTCATCACATAAATTTCCGGCTGACCATCACGGGATAGTGACATGGCAAGCTTGCGGCCATCCGGTGACCATGACGGCGCCCCATTGATGCCCTCGAAGGAACTCAGCTTGACACGCTTGCCTGTCGAGAGCTGTTGCACATATATGGCGGGACGGCCGGACTCGAAGGAGACATAGGCCAGTTTCTGACCATCAGGGGACCAGGCGGGCGACAGGATGGGCTGATCAGAGGACAGCACCTGCTGGGTATTGTGTCCATCCTGATCGGCAACATAGAGCGCGAACTGCATATTGTCGTCCACGCCGGTAGCGGAAACATAGGCAATTCTGGTCTGAAAGGCGCCTCGAATTCCGGTAATGGCCTTGAAGATGCGATCGGCGATGTAGTGCGCCCGCGAGCGCAGCTGATCCGCGCTGGAGGTAACACTTTCACCGATCATGCGCTTGTTGCCGTAGACGTCGTGCAGCTCCCAGCTGATCCTGTAGCCATTACCGGACTGCTCGATGCTGCCCACCACGAGATAATTGGCCTTGAGCTGCTGCCAGTCCGCATAGTGAATCTGTTCACCACTGGCCGGGGTCGACAGCATCTCGCTGCGCTCGAGAGGCGAAAACTGACCGCTGTGCTGCAGGTCATTGCTGATGATACGTGCAATATCCTGGGGAGGATTGTTGCCATCCGCCTGAAAGGGCACCACAGCGATCGGCATGGCCTGGTCGTTACCCTTGGTGATTTCGATGGTCAGATCACCTTCGGCTCGCGCCGTCATGCTGACCAGCAACATCATGATCATGCCCGTCAGGGCCACCATACGTTTCATCAGCGCACATCCTCGGGGTTGAAGCGGAGATTGAATTCACGAAACTGTCGTTGCTGTGCCGAAGGCAACTTGCTCAATTCGGTAAAGGGAGCCGCCTTGCGTACCGCCTGAAGCGCTGAACGGTCGAAGCTGGCATTACCGCTGCCTTCGAGGACTCTGGCATCAACCAACTCACCGGTAGGCAGCAGGCGGATACGTATCGTCGCCTGAACCCCCGAAGAGATATTGGGGGGCTGAGACCAGTTCTGTTC
This sequence comes from Kushneria sinocarnis, assembly GCF_003633775.1. GTDB lineage: Bacteria > Pseudomonadota > Gammaproteobacteria > Pseudomonadales > Halomonadaceae > Kushneria > Kushneria sinocarnis. Next base: position 160,586 of record NZ_RBIN01000003.1, on the reverse strand, counting down.
CACATAACGCCTGACCAGATTCATGAAGCCATTGGCCGCTTCCCTGGCCTGACGTGCATTGGCGATGGATTGCTGTTCACTGGAAATTTCACTGCCCAGGTCACCGCTGGCCTCGGCCGCAGCCTGAGCCATGCGCTTCTGCTCGGCTTGGCGTTTCGCCTCGGCAGCGGCCTTCTCCTTCGCTTCCTGCTCGGCCTGGCGCTTCGCCTCGGCAGCGGCCTTCTCCTTCGCTTCCTGCTCGGCCTGGCGTTTCGCCTCGGCGGCGGCCTTCTCCTTCGCCTCCTGCTCAGCCTGGCGTTTCGCCTCGGCAGCGGCCTTCTCCTTCGCTTCCTGCTCGGCCTGGCGTTTCGCTTCGGCAGCGGCCTTCTCCTTCGCCTCCTGCTCGGCCTGGCGTTTCGCTTTGGCGGCGGCCTTCTCCTTCGCTTCCTGCTCGGCCTGGCGCTTCGCCTCGGCGGCAGCCTTCTGTTCCGCCTGAGCCTTTTCACGCGCCTGTTGTGCCGCCTTCTCACGAGCAGCCTGCTCCTGCTCACGCTGGGCTTCGGCCTGCTGTCGCTGACGGGCTTCCTGCTGCTGCTGCCGGGCCAGCTGTTGCGCCTGCTCGGCACGCGCCCGCGCCTCCTGTTGCGACTGCCGAGCCTGTTCGTCTGACTGCTCCTCGCTCTCCCGGGATGAGGCAGTCTCTTCGGCTGCCGGAGTGCTTTCTTCTTCAGGCTCGGGCGTGCTCGAAGCCGATGGCGCCGACTCCTGAGGCTGTTGCGCCTGGTCGGTAGTCGTTTCCAGCTTTACCAGCCTGGCATGTACAACCGCGCTGGAAGTCTTCTCCGAAGAGCTGAAGGAAAGATTCAGCATGGTCAGGACCAGTGCACCGGCATGCACCAGTACAGCGAGGATAACGGGCAGTGTATAACCGACGCGACTGTAGCGTTTCATGCGCTAGCCCTGATTCTGACCGCCCGACGGCGGATCCGAAATCAGCCCGACATTCGGTACTCCGGCCCCCTGCAGCGTTCCCATCAACGAGATCACCTGTCCATAGGAGACATTCCGATCCCCCCTCACCATGACCGGAGTATCGGGGTTACGGCTCAGCACGGTCTTGACCTGACTGGCGATATTGTCCAGATCCACGGTTTGTTCGCGATCACCGAGGCTGATGTAATAGTTGCCGTCCTGATCCACGGTGACGATCAGGGGCTTGTTATCATCCTGAATCGGCTCGGAAGTCGCCTGCGGCAGGTCCACTTCCACTCCCTGATTGATCATGGGAGCGGTGATCATGAAGATCACCAGCAGTACCAGCATGACGTCGATAAAGGGGACCACATTCAGCTCACTGGCCAGCTTGCGGCGCCCCTTGCGGCGATATGGCGATGACATGGGTAAGCTCCTCAGGCTGCTTCTTCCGAGGCTCGCCCCTGGAGATTGCGATGCAGGATGGAGTGAAACTCCTCGGCAAAGTTCTCCAGACGCCCCATCAGCTCATCCACGCGACTGACCAGACGGTTATAGGCAATGACGGCCGGAATGGCGGCAAACAATCCCATGGCGGTAGCGACCAGTGCTTCGGCGATCGAGGGTGCGATGACCCCCAGCGTCACCTGCTGAACGCTGCCCAGACTCTGAAAGGTGCCCATGATGCCCCAGACGGTGCCGAACAGGCCGACATAAACCGCGGAAGAGCTGATGGTAGCCAGAATGGCCAGGTGGCGCCCCAGACGGGACTCCTCCCGCGAAAGCGCTACCCGCATGGCGCGCTGAACACCATCCAGCACGGCATCATTGCTGCGCGCCTTGGGCAGCAGCCGGTTGAACTCCCGAAACCCCGAGCGAAAGACATGTGCGGCACCGGTCGGCTGGGTGGAAGGCAGTTCACGATAGAGTTCATTGAGATCGACCCCGGACCAGAAGTGATCCTCGAAATCCTCGAGCTCGCGACGATCGCGCCGCAGCGACATGCCACGCTGAAAGATCACCACCCAGGAAACAATGGAGGCTGCCAGCAGGATCAGCATGACAATCTTCACGACAACGCTGGATTGCCAGAACAGGGAAATAATCGACATCGAATCACTCACTGGGGAACCTCATCATGACATCCGGTTGTAGGCAGCGGCCGTTTCATCCAGCGCTGCACGCAGGGATTCGGGCCAGCGAACGGGGCGGGAACGACCGGCATCGATACAGGCAATATCGACCCGAGCGCTGACCAGCAGCTCATCCGAGCGCCTGACCTGCTGCTCGAAGGTGGCACTGCAGTGCGAAAATGTCGTTACTGCAGCAGTAACGGACAGTTGCTCGTCAAGTCGGGCTGCCTGTCGGTAACGACAACTCAGACCACTGACCACAAGCTGAATATTCCGATCCATGAGTGCCTGCTGGCCGAACCCATGTGAACGCAGCCATTCGGTACGCGCCCGTTCCATGAAATGCAGGTAACGGGCATGGTAGACGATACCGCCGGCATCGGTATCCTCGATATAGACCATCACCGGGAGCGCAAATGTCATGGTACCGCTCTGTCGCTTTCGGATTCGGGAACATCATCACCGGGCGAGAGTCCGAAATGCAGGTAGGCCGAGCGGGTGACAATACGCCCGCGAGCGGTACGCATCATGAAACCCTGCTGAATCAGGTAAGGCTCCAGCACATCCTCGATGGTGTCACGCTCCTCGCTGATGGCCGCAGCCAGGCTTTCAACACCCACCGGCCCCCCATCGAACTTCTCGATCATGGTCGTCAGCAACCGGCGATCCATGTGATCCATGCCACAGCGGTCGACATTGAGCATGTTGAGTGCCTGATCGGCGATCTCCCGATCCAGTCGACCATCGCCCCGTACCTGGGCGAAATCCCTGACCCGGCGCAACAGTCGATTGGCAATCCGCGGTGTCCCCCGGGAACGGCGGGCGATCTCGCGCGCGCCCGCCTCGTCAGCCTCCAGTGACAGCAGACGAGAACTGCGGGTCACGATCTCGGTCAGCTCATCGACTCCGTAGAACTCGAGGCGCTGCACGATACCGAAGCGATCGCGGAGCGGAGAGGTCAGCAATCCGGCTCGAGTGGTAGCGCCGACCAGCGTGAAGCGCGGCAGATCCAGCTTGATCGAACGGGCGGCCGGACCCTCTCCGATCATGATATCGAGCTGAAAGTCTTCCATTGCCGGATAAAGCACTTCTTCAACCGCCGAAGAGAGCCGATGAATCTCGTCGATGAACAGAACGTCGCCGGGTTGCAGATTGGTCAGCATGGCCGCCAGATCTCCGGCCTTTTCAAGCACCGGACCCGAGGTCGACTTGATATCCACCCCCATCTCGCCGGCGATGATGTTGGCCAGCGTGGTCTTGCCCAATCCCGGCGGTCCGAATATCAGCGTGTGATCAAGGCTGTCCTGGCGCTGGCGCGCCGCGGTAATGAAGATTTCCAGCTGTTCGCGAGCACCGCGCTGACCGATATACTCATTGAGCCGGTCGGGACGGATGGCGGAATCATGCCGGGTATCATCACTCTGGGCAGCGCCACCGATCAGACGCTCGGTCTCAATCATCAGTGCCTGCTCCCCCGCCCTGTCAGCTGCTGTGACAGCGCCGACTTGATCAGCGCTTCGGTAGGCTGAGTGGTATCCAGCCCGGTCAGCATGCGCGCCGCGTCAGTAGGCTTGTAGCCCAGCGCCACCAGCGCGGCTTCGGCATCGGCATAATTGTCGGCTTCCAGTGGCAGGGCCTGTTCCGTGGCTGAGGTTGAACCACTCGCCTGCTCGAATTCCGGCCAGTGCCGAAAACGATCCCGCATTTCGACGATCAGCCGATCGGCCGTCTTGCGGCCCACGCCCGGCAACCGGGTCAGCGCCTTGCTGTCTTCCTCGGTCACACAGCGCATGAACTGCTCGCGCTCCATTCCCGACAGGATCGCCAGCGCCAGACGCGGTCCCACGCCCGAAATCTTGATCAGTTCCCGGAACAGGTGACGCTCGGCTTCATCAATGAAGCCATAAAGCAGATGCGCATCCTCGCGCACGCTGAGATGGGTATAGAGATGCACGGCCTCTCCCGGTGACGGAAGAGCCAGCAGCGTATTCATCGATGCTTCGATTTCATAGCCCACGCCGTGTACATCGATGACTGCCAGCGGCGGCTGCTTTTCCAGCAGCGTGCCAGAGAGCCTTCCGATCATGCTCCGGAATTCCCCAAAAGATGCTTTATAACAATGCTCGTCACTATACTGATCGACCGGTGCGGTGAACAGACGCGACACCTTCGCTTACATGGCGCGCCTGCCCGACCGACCACCGGTTCATTGCGGCCTGAACTGACGCCAGCTCGAGCGGCGTCCGCCTCGACCACCGCCCATGCCCCGTGCCGTCAGACCGCGCCGGGTATAGCAGTGCGTCAGGGCAATGGCGAGGGCATCAGCGGCGTCACTGCGCGGAGCAGCGGAAAGCCCCAGCGTGGCGGTCACCATCTGCTGGATCTGCTGCTTGTCAGCTCCCCCATTGCCGGCCACCGCCTGCTTGACCGCGCGCGCTGCATATTCGAACACTTCGAGTCCGTGATTGGCAGCACAGACAATGGCACTGCCGCGCGCCTGACCCAGCTTGAGTGCCGAATCGGCATTGCGCGACAGAAAGACCTGTTCAATGGCCACTTCAGCCGGACGATATTCGGCGATCACCTCGGCAATGCCGGCGTAGACCTGGGCCAGTTTCTGAGACAGCTGATCGCCATCGATGCGGATGCAGCCACAGGCGATATAACGCGGACTGGCCGCCGTCGTATCGATCACGCCGAAACCGGTCAGCCGAGAGCCGGGATCGATACCCAGCAGGATCAAGCGACCACCCCGGCAGAGATTCTCCGGCGCTGCATCAGGACCCTTCCAGCTCGGTCATGACCGAATCGGCGAAATCGGCATTGGAGTAGACATTCTGCACATCATCGAGATCCTCGAGCATGTCGAACAGCCTGATGACCTTCCGAGCCGTTTCGACATCATCAACGGTCGAATAGGTATCCGGATACATGCCTACTTCACTGCGCTCCGGCTCCAGCCCGGCACTGACCAGCGCATCCTTGACCGCCCCGAAGTGCCCCGGGGTCGTCACCACGTCAATTGACCCGTCTTCATTGGTGACCACGTCCTCGGCGCCGGCCTCCAGGGCCGCTTCAATGATCGTCTCTTCATTACTGCCAGCGGGAAAGCTGATATAGCCGCGATGGCGAAACATGAAGGATACCGACCCCGAGGTGCCCATGTTGCCCCCCTGCTTGCTGAAGGCATGGCGAACCTCGGAAGCGGTGCGATTGCGGTTGTCCGTCATGCATTCGACCAGCATCGCCACGCCATCCGGACCATACCCCTCGTAGGTCAGCTCCTCCATGTTGTCGGTTTCGGTATTACCGACCCCCCGATCCACGGCCCGCTGGATCGCATCCTTGGTCATGTTGTTGGACAGGGCCTTGTCGATGGCAGCCCGCAGGCGCGGATTGTCATTCGGTTCGCCCCCGCCCTGGCGCGCCGCCACCGTCAGTTCACGAATCAGTCGGGTAAAGATCTTGCCTCGCCGGGCGTCCTGCGCCGCCTTGCGATGCTTGATATTGGCCCATTTGCTGTGGCCAGCCATGGCATAGCCCCCTGTGGCATGAGAGCGCCGGCGGATACAGGTATCTGCCGGCGCCCGATTGACTGCTGTTGTAGCTCGATACGACTCGGGGTCAGGACTGCTCGCTCGCCTTTGACCGCAGGCGAATATGCAGCTCCCTCAGCTGTTCGGCACTGACTTCACCCGGCGCATCGGTCATCAGATCGGCGGCACTCTGGGTTTTCGGGAAGGCGATCACATCCCGGATGGTGCGACCGCCCGTCATCAGCATGACCAGCCGGTCCAGCCCGAAGGCCAGCCCGCCATGCGGAGGTGCACCATGGGCCAGTGCTTCGAGCAGGAAGCCGAATTTTTCACGGGCCTCTTCCTCACCGATGCCCAGCGCCTCGAAGACCCCCTGCTGCATGGCATGATCGTGAATACGGATCGAACCACCGCCCAGCTCGGTGCCGTTGAGCACCATGTCATAGGCGCGGGACAGCGCACCCGCCGGGTCGGCCTTGAGCTCTTCGGAGGAGCATGCCGGCGCCGTGAACGGATGGTGCAGCGCGGCCAGACGGCCGTTGTCGTCACGCTCGAACATGGGGAAATCCACCACCCAGAGCGGCGCCCATTCTCGCGTATACAGAGCCAGATCCTCACCGAGGCGTACCCGCAGGGCCCCCAGCGCCTCGTTGACGATACCGGCCTTGTCGGCGCCGAAGAAGATGATGTCGCCATCCTCGGCCCCGACCCGATCCAGCAGTTCATCCACCACGCCTTCCATGAACTTGACGATCGGCGACTGCAGACCCTCAAGACCGGCACTGCGGTCATTGACCTTGATCCAGGCCAGACCACGGGCGCCATAGATGTTCACGAACTGCGTATAGTCATCGATCTCCTTGCGGGTCAGACGACCACCACCCGGCACGCGCAGCGCTGCCACACGGCCCTCGCTGTCATTGGCTGGCGCGGAGAAGACCTTGAAGTCGACGGATGTCATCAGGTCATCGACATCGACCATCTCCAGCGGAATGCGCAGATCGGGCTTGTCCGAGCCGTAGCGCTGCATGGCTTCGGCCCAGCGCATGCGCGGAAATTCGGGCAGTGTCACGTCGAGCACATCGCGGAACAGCTGGCGGATCATGGTTTCCGTAATCTCCATGATGTCCTGCTCTTCAACGAAGGAGGCCTCGATATCAATCTGGGTGAATTCCGGCTGCCGGTCGGCACGCAGATCTTCATCACGGAAGCACTTGGCAATCTGATAGTAGCGGTCGAAGCCGGACACCATCAGCAGCTGCTTGAACAGCTGTGGCGACTGCGGCAGTGCAAAGAACTCGCCGGCATGCGTCCGGCTGGGTACCAGATAGTCACGTGCCCCTTCCGGAGTGGCCCGGGTCAGGATCGGTGTTTCGATATCCAGAAAACCCTGACCTTCCAGATAGGCTCGCACGCTGTGCGTGATCCGGGAGCGCAACTGCAGGCGCTCGATCATCTCCGGACGGCGCAGATCAATGTAGCGGTAGCGCAACCGGACGTCTTCGCCCACCTTGCCGTGCTCATCGAGCTGGAACGGCGGTGTGACCGAGGTATTGAGAACCTCCACCTCCAGTGCCAGCACCTCGATCAGGCCGGTCGCCATATTGGGATTGCGCGTCCCTTCGGGGCGCATACGCACACGGCCCCGAATGCGCAGTACATATTCGCTGCGGGCATTGTCCGCGCGGGCGAAGGCATCAGGGGTGTCCGGGTCGACCACGACCTGGGCGATACCCTCGCGATCGCGCATGTCGAGAAAGATGACACCGCCGTGATCGCGCCGTCGATGTACCCATCCGCACAGGGTGACTTCGTGATCCACGAAGGTGTCGTTCAACTCGCCGCAATAATGGCTGCGCATCCTGGTTCCCACCAATTTTCGTATCCTGATCACACGCCTTGAGGTGACGCGTTGAAGCTGTCGTTGAGATCGTCGGCGCGCTCACCCCGTCATCGCCGGGGTGAGTGAGTGGTCTACTCCGCGCCGCCCTTGCCGGAAGCACCACTCGTGCTACCGCTGTCGCCTGCAAGATTGCGACGATTGCCGGCCTTGAAGTCGGTTTCATACCAGCCCTGTCCGGAAAGCCGGAAACCGGCCGGTGAAATCAGCCGTTCCAGTGCCTCCTCGCGGCAGGAAGGACAGTTTGTCAGCGGTGAAGCGCTTATCTTCTGGATCTTTTCAAGACGGGCGCCACAATTCTGGCACTGATATTCGTAAATAGGCATGATTGCTGAATCACACTCTGCTGATGATCCGGGCATTTGCAGGCGTTACTCGACCCGCCGGTCATTCGACCGAAGCCCACCTGAAGCCGACAGATACTGCTGCCGGTCGCCGGCTCGATTCATGATGCCACATGCGGCATCATGATGATCGAGGCGCACCATTATAGCGTGGTGCTACCTGTCAGGGGCAAGCTGTCACATGTTCTGCTCCCGGCGACCAGCCACCATGACTCGTGGAGGTCCCATGAAAGCCGTTGTTCTGGATGCCGACTCGCTGGGTGGAGATATCGATCTCGCGCCCATTCGGTCGCAGGTTGATCAGCTTGACGTCTGGCCAGCCACTGCTCCCGGGCAGGTCGCCGAACGACTGCAGAATGCCGAGATTGTACTGACCAACAAGGTGGTCATCGAAGCCGGCGTCATCAGCGCGCTGCCCCGCCTGCAGCTGATCTGCGTACTGGCCACCGGCACCAACAACATCGACATGCAAGCCGCCGGCGAATGCAACGTCGCAGTGCGTAATGTGGCAGCCTACGGTACCGAAAGCGTGGCCCAGCATGCGTTGATGATGATGCTGTCACTCGCCGTGCGACTGCCGCTCTATCAGCATGACGTCAGAAAAGGACAGTGGCAGCAGGCGCCCTTCTTCTGCCTCATGAACCACCCTGTCATGCAGCTTGCCGGCAGCCATCTGGTGCTGGTCGGACAGGGCGAGCTGGGGAAGCGTGTCGCCGAACTGGCCGGGGCTTTCGGAATGCACGTTTCCTTTGCTGCCCGACCCGGCCATGAAGGAAACGATGATCGTCCCCCGCTTGCGGAGTTGGCCCCGCGAGCCGACATTCTCAGCCTGCACTGTCCACTGACCTCCTCGACTCATCAGCTGCTCGACAGCGAGATGATAGCCCGGTTACCCGAACATGCGCTGCTGATCAACTGCGCCCGGGGCGGCATCATCAATGAAGAGGCAGCCCTGACGGCACTGCAGGCCGGAAGACTGGGCGGACTGGGTGTTGATGTGCTGCCCGAGGAGCCACCTCGCCAGGGTCACGCCCTGCTCTCCGCCCTGAATGATGAAGTACTGAACCTGATCGTGACGCCTCATAGCGCATGGACGACACTTCAGGCCCGTCAGCGCATTGTTGAACTTAGTGCCGACAATATTCATGCCTTTCTTGGTGAAGGTTGAAACTGAAATGAAGATAACGGTATAAACAACAGATACCATCGAACTCCATCAGAGGTCTCACTGAAGCAGTCATGTCATATTCCGTCATTTTCGATACCGATCCCGGGGTTGATGATGCCCAGGCCATTGCCCTGCTGATGGCCGATCCGGATATCGAGATCGTGGGACTCACCACCACCTTCGGTAATGTTCCGATCGATGTCGCGACACGCAATGCCCTGCTGCTGACCGAGCTGGCAGGACGCGAGGACATTCCGGTTGCCCGTGGTGCTGCGGCTCCCATGGTCAAGCAGCCGCATCCGGTACCGGCACACATTCATGGCGAGGATGGCCTCGGCAACCAGGTTCTCGCCGAACCGCAACGCGCCCCGATCGACAGCGATGCCGCACGCTTCATCGTGGACAGTACCCGGGAACGCCCGGGCGAGATCACGCTGGTCTGTGTCGGGCCACTGGGCAATCTCGCTGCTGCACTGCAGCTCGACCCCGAGCTGCCCGAGCGGGTTGCGCGCGTGGTGGTCATGGGCGGCAGCATCCATGAAGGCGGCAATGTCACGCCGGTAGCGGAAGCCAATATCTTTTCCGATCCTCACGCGGCAGCCCGCGTGCTGGGCGCCAGCTGGCCTCTCACCATGGTGGGGCTTGATGTCACGCACGAAACGGTGCTGGCACCGGATCGGATGGAGCGGATCTGTAGCGCCCAGGGCAGGCTGGGTGAGGTTCTGGCCGCCAGCTATGCCTTCTACCGTCAGTTCTATGAGCAGGCGCGCGGCATCGAAGGCTGCTGCCCGCATGACAGCTGCGCCCTGGCCTGGCTGAAGCATCCCGAACTGTTTCAGAGCGTTCATGGTCGTCTGAACGTGATCACCGATGGCCTGGCAGAGGGGCAGACACTATTGGCCAGAAGCGATCGTCAGTATATCGACCGGCGCTGGCAGAACGACAGCCGGGCCGAGGTCTGCCTCGGGGTGGATGGCGAAGCCGTGGTGACCTGGATGGAACAGCTGCTGACCCGCAGCTGACAGGACAAGCCAGCAATTTGCCCGACATGAATGTAAATCGGAGCCATACTACCCGGGACAATGATCTTCCGAGAACAGGAAAGAATGATCCATGACCGATGCAACTCATGCGCGCCCGCCGCTGCCACCTTCACAGCATGAATGGGCGCTGTTTCTCGATTTCGATGGCACCCTGACCCCGCTGGTCGATCATCCCGACGGCGTCATGGTCGATCAGTCGCTGCGTGACCTGCTGCAGGCACTTTCGGAAAGACTGGATGGTGCGCTGGCAGTTGTCAGTGGCCGCAGCATCAGTGATCTCGATTATCATCTGGCACCACTGAAGCTGGCCTGTGCCGGTCAGCACGGCGCGGAACGGCGTGATGCCGCAGGCCGCTATCAGCATGCCATGGACAGTGGCCCGCTGGAGAGTGTCAGACAGCGGCTGAACGAATTCGCCGATGCCCATCACGGGCTGATGGTAGAGGACAAGGGCGCCAGTCTTGCCGTGCATTATCGCGGCGCCCCGGAACTCGCTGATACGGTCGTGCGCCATGGTCAGACCATGGTGGATGAGCTCGGCAGCGATTTCGAGCTTCACCAGGGCAAGTGCGTGGTCGAGATCAAATCATCTCGCTGTCACAAGGGGCTGAGCGTCGAGACATTCATGAACACCACGCCCTTCAGTGGTCGTCAGCCGATCTTCGTGGGCGACGATGCAACCGACGAAAACGGGTTTGCCAGTGCCCAGGCAATGGGCGGTTTCGGCATCAAGGTTGGTGATGGTGAAACCCGGGCCGACTTCCGACTGGCCGATACCGAACAGGCCCGCCAGTGGCTGGAAGAGTGCCTGGCGACCCTGAAGCAGTAATGGCGCGCAGGAGCTGCGTCATGCGTTATCATTGGCAACAATGATCGATTCCATCATGGACGAGGGAGGAAACTTGAACTCATTGATCGTGGCTTCCAATCGTGTGCCCTCACCCGACAAGGGCAGTGGCAGTCAGGGCGGTCTGGCTGTAGGCGTCATGAACGCCTTGAGCCGCACGGATGGGCTGTGGCTGGGCTGGAATGGCAACACCGAAGAGGCGCCCTCGCGCGTCATCGATCATTACGACTTCGATGGCGTGCGCTTTGCCACTTTTCCGATGTCCATCGAGGAACATCGCCTGTTCTATATCGGCTATTCCAACGAGGTGCTCTGGCCGCTGTTTCACTATCGCCCGGACATGATCGAGTACAACCGGGAGAAGGAACGGGGTTACCTGGCCGTCAATCAGCTGTTTGCGGACAACATTCGTACCGTAGTGAATGAAGACAGCCGTATCTGGATTCACGACTATCAGCTCATGGCCGTGGGTCACCTGCTGCGTCAGTCGGGAGTCGAAGCGCCGCTCGGGTTCTTCCTGCATACGCCCTTCCCCCCCTGGGATCTGCTGCGCATCCTGCCCGAATACGAAAACCTGCTGCACTATATGAGTGCCTACGACACCATCGGCTTTCAGACCGATCTGGATCTCTACAACTTCCGGGACTGCATGAAGCGCGGCATCGGCGCGGAAGTCGAGGAAGATGGCACGCTGGTCGTGGATGGTCGGCGCTCCAGGGCCGATGTCTATCCCATCTCGATCGATATCGAAACTGCACGCGAAATGGCCGAACAGGGCGAGCATTCGCCAACAGGCCAGCGCCTCAAGCGCTCCCTGAACAACCGGCCACTGATGATCGGCACCGATCGGCTCGACTACAGCAAGGGACTCTACAAGCGCTTTCAGGCCTACGAACGACTGCTCGAGCGTTTCGAGGAACGCCGCGGCAACGTGATCTATATCCAGATCTCTCCTTCGTCACGTACCGACGTTGAAGAGTATGCGGCACTGCGTACAACACTTGAACGTGTCACCGGGCACGTCAACGGGCGGTTTGCAGAGTATGACTGGATGCCGTTGCGCTATCTCAATCGTGGCTATGACCGCGCCTCGATCATGGGATTCCTGCGTCAGAGCCGGGTCGCCCTGATCACGCCCCTGCGCGATGGCATGAATCTGGTGGCCAAGGAGTTCATCGCCGCTCAGGATCCGGAAGATCCCGGTGTACTGGTTCTTTCCCACCTGGCGGGTGCTTCCAGGGAGCTCGCTGACGGCGCCCTGCTGTGCAACCCCTTCGATATCGACGGCGTTGCCGAAGTGATGGAGCGGGCCCTTTCCATGCCACTGGAAGAGCGACGGGCACGCTGGCAAAGCATGATGACGGTGCTGCGCAACAATGACATCCATCAGTGGAGCGAGAGCTTTCTCGCCGCGCTGGATCACAATGCCGGCCGGCGCAGGGATGGCCAGCAACAGTAAGCCGGGGCGGTAGCCCGCCCCGGGCGATCAGCGAGTCGAAAACTCGTGCCAGTGCTGCTCAACCGGCATTTCACGGGTCTCCAGCCGTGCCACCGTGGCACCGGGGGGACCCGTCTCCAGCCACTGCAGCACTTCATTCACGGCCTGCGCTTCTCCCTGCAGCACTACCTGTACGCTGCCATCGGTGCGGTTTTCCGCATAGCCTGTCAGCCCCGAATGCCGTGCCTGCTGTGCCGTGGCCTGACGAAAACCGACTCCCTGAACCCGGCCCTCGATTCGAACCTCGATCGTGCGCTGTGTCATCTCGGCCTCCCCGATATCCTGCGTCGATATCCTGTATTTCAACCCTCGAGAAAATCCCGCGGCAGCTTCTGCAGCTGACGCCACAATCGCTCCACCCCCGGTTTATGAACCAGGGCGCAGCGATACAGCCGGATTTCCAGCGGAATATCCCAGCGTGACTCGCCTGCCCGTACCAGACGACCATCCCTGAGTTCTTCACGAATGCAGAAATCCGGAATCCAGGCCACGCCCACACCCTGCAGCGCCATGCCCTTGAGTCCCTCCGCCATGGCGGTTTCATACACGGTACGCAGCCTCAGACGCAACGGATCATGACGCAACAGCATGCGGACACTGCGGCCCAGCAGTGCCCCCTGAGTATAAGCAAGCAGCGGGATATCCCGCTTTTGTTCGAGATCGTATCGCGGCTGGCCCTCACCGTCAGGGATACTCACCGGCAAGAGCTTGATCTCCCCCATGGAGAAGGAAGGAAAGACATCGCTGTCCAGTTGCATGGTGGCATAAGGATCATGATAGGCCAGCATCAGGTCGCAGTTGCCTTCACGCAGCAGATGGATGGCATCACCGACATTCATTGCCAGCAGGCGGGTAGGCAACTCTCCGACCCCCTTCTGCAGGCGAGATATCCAGCGCGGAAAAAAGGCCAGCGCCAGTGAGTGCGCTGCCGCGATATCGAGTGCCTCGTTCGCCATGTTGAGGCCGCGCAGATGCCCCAGTGACTCATTGAGCTGTTCAACCAGATGACGGGCAGTTACCAGGAACAGCTGCCCTTCCGGCGTCAGGCTGACCGGCGTGGTCGAACGATCGATCAGGGTGGCACCTACTGCTTCTTCCAGAGCGCGGATTCGCCGGCTGAAGGCCGGCTGGGTGACATGCCGCTGGCGCGCTGCAGCCGAAAAACTGCGGGTGCCATTGAGCGCCACGAAGTCTTCCAGCCATTTGGTTTCCAGATTCAAGAACGCTCCTCGCTTTCACCCGGCCATGGGGAGTTCATCACTGCACCGGGGCCGCCAGATAGGCCGCGCGTGCTGCCAGCTTGTGCCATAGCGGCCGATGCGTGATCTCTTCCAGCGTTACCTGTCTGCAACGTTCAAGATCCGCCAGCAGCATGGCTTCTACCTCGCCGGCAAATCCCTGGTCGGCGACATAGGCCGTCACTTCGAAGTTGAGGCGAAACGAACGATTGTCGAGGTTCACGGTGCCTACCGCTGCCGTGTGGTCATCGGCCAGAAAGACCTTCTGGTGCAAAAAGCCCGGTTGATACCGGTAGATGTGGACGCCCGCGCGAATCATGTCCCCCAGAAACGAGAACGCCGAGAGAAAGACCAGCAGATGATCGGGCCGCTCGGGGATGACAACCCTGACATCGACCCCCCGCAGTGCCGCCAGCTTGAGCGCATCCTGAACGCCCTGGTCGGGCACGAAATAGGGGCTGGTAATCCAGATGCGCTGCTGTGCGCCATGAATGACATGCTGCATCAGCAGACTGGCCGTCTCCTGACGGTCGGCCGGACCGGAGGGTACGATGACCACATGCTGATCGGCTGCCACCGGCTCCGGCCGCCACTGCAGGGACAGGATATCCCCGGAAGCCCAGTACCAGTCTTCCCAGAATGCCTCCTGCAGCCCCAGCACACTGGGGCCCAGCAGCTTCAGATGGGTATCCCGCCACTCACCGTAACGCTTATTGCCACCACGATATTCGTCCGCCACGTTGAGGCCACCGATCCAGCCTTCCTGGCCATCCACCACCACGATCTTGCGATGATTGCGGAAATTGACCTGAAAGCGATGCCGCCAGCCGCGTGAAGAACCGAAGTGATGTACCTCGACACCGGCTTCGCGCAGCTCATCCAGATACTGGTCGGGCAGCTTGCGGCTGCCGATTTCGTCGAACAGGAAAAAGACCCGTACCCCCCGCTCGGCACAGCGCATCATGCGACGCTTGAACTCTCTCCCGAGTCGATCGTCACGTACGATGAAGAACTGGATCAGAACATAATCACAGGCATCGTCGAGTCCGGCGAAGATACTCTCGAAGGTCGCCTGCCCATCGATCAGCAGCCGTGCCTGGTTGCCCCGGGTCATCGGCATCATTGCCAGCCGTTCGACCGCACGGACCCGGGCAGCCGCCTGTTCGGGCACCGTGGCCCAGGGATCAACCCGACGACGATAGGGGATCAGTGCCCGGCGCAACTTGCTATCACGCTCCTCGCGTGCCGACACGTACCCGTAGAAGCGCGGACGTCCAAAGATCCAGAAGGCCGGGATAGCCAGGTAGGGGAAGGTCACCAGCGAAATGATCCAGGCGACGGCCCCCTGGGAGGTGCGACTGGACATCAGCGCCATCAGACCCGACAGCGCCCCCAGCAGATGCAACAGGACAATGAAAATACCACCAAGTAACCCTGTCACTGCTCACCCGCCTCTTTCATGAACAACAAGGTGCATCCCGTACGAATGCGCGCAGCATACCCTGGTGCCGGGGCAGGCAGCGACCACTTCCAGCGTACTTCAGATCGGACCAGGCTGACAGCCGGGACAATAATACAGCCGCCGGGAAGCAACCATCCGTCTGGCAATCGGGGTGCCACAGAAGAAACAGGGCTCTGCCTCGCGATTGAATACGGCATGCCGCCAGCGACGCCGTGGCCAACCCTGTTCGATCAGCGGCTGACGCCATCGCTCTTCATTGGTCACACCCGCCAGCCGATAGGCACGCCGGGTGATGTCAAGGATGCACTTCGCCAGCCATCGGAGATGGTGGTCCGACAGTTCCCGGGGACGGACCCCGGGCGCCAGCGCCGCGAAGAACAGTATTTCCGATCTCAGATAATTGCCGATCCCGGCAAGAAAGCCCTGATCCAGCAGCAGCGTCCCCAGCCTGCGACCGGCAAACCGGCGCTCCCCCAGACGCGACACAAGCTGATCGGTCGTGACCCCATGGGTCAGGGGGTCCGGCCCCAGCCGTGCCAGAAAGGGGTGCTGCTTTAGCGTGTCGACCGTCCAGAGCGACACATCCGAGGCGCTGAACAGCCATGCCGAATGGGTGGCCGTGCTCAGTCGCACCCGGGGAGAGCGACGGGTCTGCGGCGTTCGTTCCCGTCGCATGATGCGCCATACCCCATAGAGCTGATTGTGCGAGTAGAGCACCCGATCGTTGGCAAAACGGACCAGCAGTGCCTTGCCCCAGCTGTCCACCGCAGCCACCCGGCAGCCGATGAGTTGCGACTCATGATGACGCAGCGACTCGAAGGCCAGCCAGACCGAGTCGAGCGCTTGCCCCTGCAATACCCTGCCCAGCCGATCGGCCGTGCGCCGGATTTCAGGTCCCTCGGGCATGGCTTCCCTCGCAACTGTCCAGCGAGTACGCAGGCTGCCTCATTTGAGTTCGATCAGGCGGGCATTGAGTGTCTGCATCTCGTCGCGCAGCTGGGCCGCCGTTTCGAACTCGAGATTCTTTGCGGCCTTGTGCATCTCGTCCTCGAGCCGCCTGATCTCGCGATTGACGTCATCAAGGGTCATGTTGCGCAGCTGCTCGGCATCATAACGGGGCCCCTCGTCAGCCGCCTGACGCTCGCTCTTGCGCTTGCCACGCCGGGTGCCGGGCGCCTGGGAGGCCTCCATGATATCCGCCACGTTCTTGGTGATGGTACGCGGCGTGATGCCATGCTCCTCGTTGAAGGCCATCTGCTTGGCGCGACGCCGCTCGGTCTCGTCCATGGCACGGCGCATGGAGTCGGTAATGCGATCGGCGTAGAGCATGGCCTTGCCATTGGCGTTGCGCGCGGCCCGGCCGATGGTCTGGATCAGCGAGCGTTCGGCACGCAGAAAGCCTTCCTTGTCGGCATCCAGAATGGCCACCAGCGAGACTTCCGGGATATCCAGCCCCTCGCGCAGCAGGTTGATGCCCACCAGCACATCGAACTTGCCCAGGCGCAGGTCACGAATGATTTCCACACGCTCCACGGTATCGATGTCGGAGTGCAGATAACGCACCCTGATATCGTGCTCATCGAGATATTCGGTGAGATCCTCGGCCATGCGCTTGGTCAGCGTGGTGACCAGCACCCGCTCGCCAACGCCGACACGCTGCTGCACTTCCGACAGCAGATCATCCACCTGGGTGGTCGCCGGACGAACCTCGACCTCGGGGTCCAGCAGCCCGGTAGGACGCACCACCTGCTCGACCACCTGCCCCGCATGCTTCTCCTCATAGGGGCCCGGTGTCGCCGAGACGAACACTGTCTGGGGCAGGATCGACTCCCACTCCTCGAACTTCATCGGTCGGTTATCCAGCGCCGAAGGCAGGCGGAAGCCGTATTCGACCAGGGTCTCCTTGCGCGAACGATCACCCTTGTACATGCCCCCGACCTGCGGCACGCTGACGTGCGATTCATCAATGAAGACCAGTGCATCGTCGGGCAGATAGTCGAAGAAGGTCGGCGGCGCCTGACCGGGGTCGCGCCCGGAAAGATAGCGCGAGTAGTTCTCGATCCCGTTGCAGTATCCCAGCTCCAGCATCATCTCGATATCGTAGAGGGTACGCTGCTCCAGCCGCTGCGCCTCGACCAGCTTGTCATGGTTGCGCAGCCATTCGAGCCGTTCGTTGAGCTCGCCCTTGATCGACTCCACGGCCTCGAGAATGGTCTCCCGGGGGGTCACATAGTGCGTCTTGGGATAGATGGTCATGCGCGGCACCCTGCCGCGAATCTCACCGGTCAGCGGATCGAACAGGCTGATCGACTCGATCTCCTCGTCGAACAGCTCCACCCGTACGGCCTCCTCCTCGGCATCAGCCGGGAAGATATCGATGACATCCCCGCGCACCCGGTAGGTACCGCGTCGGAAGTCGGTGTCATTGCGAGTGTACTGCAGCTCCGCCAGCCGACGTAGAAAGGCCCGCTGATCGATCAGCTCACCGCGGTTGAAGTGCAGACGCATCTTCAGATACTGGTCGGGGTCCCCCAGCCCGTAGATGGCCGACACCGACACCACGATCAGGGCATCCCGCCGCTCCAGCAGCGCCTTGGTCGCCGACAGGCGCATCTGCTCGATGTGATCGTTGATCGAGGCATCCTTTTCGATGAAGGTATCCGAAGAGGGCACATAGGCCTCGGGCTGGTAATAGTCGTAATAGGAGACGAAATATTCGACGGCATTCTCCGGAAAGAATGCCTTGAACTCGCCGTAAAGCTGAGCCGCCAGGGTCTTGTTGGGCGCCATGACAATGGTGGGGCGTTGCAGCTGCTCCACCACGTTGGCTATCGTAAAGGTCTTGCCCGAACCGGTTACCCCCAGCAGGGTCTGATGGGCCAGGCCCGCCTCGACGCCACGCACCAGACCATCAATGGCCGTAGGCTGGTCCCCGGCCGGCTTGTACTCCGATGCAATCTGAAACTCTCTGGCCATACCGGCCCTCCGCTGTCGCCGTCCGGTCGCATGTCCGTCAGCGACGGAACCACCGTAACGAGTACCAATGCCGACTGAATGCGGGCACAGGCGCCGATTGCAAGCCCTCGACCACCTGCGTCACTCCTGCTGCGCTCAACTCAGATGCGTTTCGGTATTCACTTCGATGCTGGCGCCGGTCATGAGCTTGTGAATGGGGCACTGATCGGCAATTTCCTGCAGACGCTCGCGCGCCTGACCACTGAGTTCGCCGATCAGGCCAATCGAGACATCCAGCCGGTAATGTCCTTCCCGCTCCCGTGAGGCATCACGGGTCACACGGACACTCACCCCTTTCAGCGGAATCTCCTTGCGGCGGGCGTACATCATCACGGTCAGGGCCTTGCAACTGCCCAGCGACATGTCGAAGTAATCGTGGGGATCGGGGACGCACCCTTCGCCGCCGGCACTCTCGGCGACATCGGCGTGAAGATCGTGGATCTCGTCCAGGGTAATGCGCTGTCGCAGCGCGCCTTCACGTTCGGTCTCGATCAGAATGCTCATGCCAGTACTCTCCCGTTGTACATGCCCGTGGTACATGGTGGCCGTGCACGCGAGGCATCCTTGCGGATGCCTTCAGGCACGACGCGCCCGAAAGCCGGCCTTCTCCACGGCAGCCACCAGGTCACCGATACGAGCCTGACCTTCGATTTCCGCCCATTCGCGTGCCACCTCGACGCTGTCGACGCCATCCACTTCCATCAGGGCCGTGGTGACCCGATTGACATCCTCGACGCCTGCAAGCCCCTCGAGTGTCAGTGATCGTGATACCGCCATGCTGCAATTCTCCGGTCATTTCATCATTGTCGTGATGCAGCGCGCATGCACGAATTCTGGCAGATGGTTGTAAAGACCCACCATTGCCCAAATCATACCAGGTTAGCAAAACGGTATCGGCCTCGCACTCACCATCCTTCACGGAGCGAGTCGAGCACTGGAGAGAGACATGAGCGCACCCGACCTTCCCGAAAGCTGGCAGGCCCATCTGCATGATGCCGGTGGCCGAATCGACGACAGCGGTCAGTGGCAGTTCACTGCCGCCACAGGCCACGGCTGTCAGCTTACCCCCCTCTCCCCGCTGGGAGTCATTGAAATTGCCGGAGCGGATACCACCCGCTTTCTGCAGGGACAGACCAGCGCCCAGATTGACCTGGCCAATGGTGAAATTGCCCCGCCTACCGCCTTCTGCACCCCCAAGGGGCGCATGATCGCCAACGCCCAGATCGCCCGAATCGATACCGATCGCTACTGGCTGCTGCTCAACAGCGGTGTCGCTGAAGCACTGCGTGCCCATCTGGCAAAGTTTGCGGTCTTCTACAAGACCGAGCTGGATCATTGCAGCGATCTGGTTGCCCTGGGGGTCAGCGGCTCGGACGCCGAATCGGTACTGACCACCTGCCAGTTCGAGCCGCCCCGGGCCGAATGGGCCATGACCCTGGCCGACTCGACACTGGTCGTTCGACATCCGCATCCCATCCCGCGCTTCGTGCTGGTGGATACGGCAGACAGAATGCTGGAGCACTGGCACGCACTGAGCCGGCAGGGGGCCGCACCGGTCTCGGAGACGCACTGGCAGCTGCTCGATATTCAGGCGGGGCTGGTCTGGGTGAATGACACCACCAGCGAGAGCTGGCTGCCCCAGATGATCAACTGGGAAGCACTGGCCGGCATCAGTTTCAAGAAGGGGTGCTACACCGGCCAGGAGGTCGTGGCACGGGCGCATTTCCGGGGCCAGGTCAAGAAACGACTGATGCACCTGACCCTCACGTCTGGCCCCCCCCCGGCGATCGGCACCGTGGTACGTGATGACAACGGCAAGCGCATGGGCGAAGTCGTCAGCATGGTGCCCACCAGCGAAGGCAGTGAGGTGCTGGCCGTGCTCAACGTGCGCGAGGAGATGCCGCCCCTGACCATCGATGAACAGCCCGCCACCCTGCAGTCGCTGCCCTATCCCGTCGAACGGCGCGATCCGGAGTCGCTGGCAGGCTGAGTCAGTTCTCCAGCCGAAACAGGCACTCGGCATTGGCGCTGGTGGTTGCCGCCAGCGTCTCCCGGCTGACACCGCGCAGCCGGGCGACCTCTGCGATCACCCGGCTCATGCAGGCCGGCTCGTTACGCCCGGATACGCCCTGCGGTGCCATGTCCGGGGCATCCGTCTCCAGCACGAAACTGTCCGCGGGCAGCTCGGCCACCACCCGCTTGAGCTTGCGTGCCCGATCATGAGTCACGGCACCCCCGATGCCCAGCAGGTAACCAAGCTCGATGAAGCGTTGCGCCTGCTGCAGGCTGCCACTGAAGGCATGAATCAGCCCTCGTGCCGGTAACGCCAGCTGTTTCAGCCGCTTGCCGACTTCATCATTGAGCTGCACACAGTGCACCACTACCGGCAGTTCCAGCCGCCTGGCCAGTTTCAGCTGAGCATCGAACAATCGCCACTGACGGGGTAGATCATCAAGGCGGGCATCCACCCCGCACTCTCCCAGCCCCACCACCGACCGGCTTGTCAGCGCCTGCTCCAGCACCGCCAGATCGGCCTCATCGTCATGCTCGTCGAGAAAGTACGGATGCAGCCCCAGGCAGGTCGATACGCCGGCAAAACGCTTCAGCGCCAGTACCGCCTCAAGGCGCGAGCGTCGTGTCCCCGGCACGATGAAACGGCCAATTCCCTCGTCCCGGGCACGCTCGAACACGGCCTCCCGATCGGCCGCGAAGGAATCGAAGTCCAGATGACAGTGCGCATCCGTGAAACTGCTCATGCAAATCGGCTCAGGAGGCAGCGTCAGGCCGGACATCCAGCTGCGAGGTGCAGGCCGGACAGCGCGTGGCAGCAATCGGGATACTGGTCACACAGTAGGGGCAGCCCTTGGTCGTGGGCGCCTGCGACGACGGCTCGTCAGCGTGGTGAAGGCGCCGCAGCCGATTGACGTTGCGTATCAGCACGAAGGCCATCATGGCGACGATCACGAAGGAGATGACGGCGTTGAGCAGCAGTCCGTAGTTGAGGGTTACGGCACCGGCCGCCTGGGCATCAGCCAGCGTGGTATAAGGCCCCGGCGTAACGCCTTGCCGGACTACCATGAACAGGTTGGCAAAGTTCATCCCCCCGGTCATCAGACCGATCAGGGGAGAAAAGACATCCCTGACCAGACTGTTGACGATGGCGGTAAAGGCCGTCCCCACCACGATCCCCACCGCCATGTCGACCACATTGCCGCGCACCGCGAAATCGCGGAATTCCTTCAGAAAACCGGACCCAGCCATCGAGGTTACCTCCCGAAAGTGAAACATCTCCCGGCGCCCCGGACATCAGCGCGCGGTCCGATCAGCCGGGCATGATCGGCCGGGCGAACGCTCAGTGCTCTCGCGTGGCACTGAAATCAAGGTCGGGCCAGCGCTCCTCGGTCAGCTGCAGGTTGACCCGGGTCGGCGCCAGATAAGTCAGATAACCACCGCCATCGAACGCCAGGTTTTCGCTGACACGATTGCGGAATTCGTCGATCTTGCGCTCTTCGCCATGAATCCAGCGGGCAGTCTGCACATTGACCGCTTCGTAGATGCAGTCGACCTTGTACTCATCGCGCAGCCGATGCGCCACCACATCGAACTGCAGCATCCCCACGGCACCCACGATCAGATCATTGTTGTTTACTGGCATGAAGACCTGTGTTGCCCCCTCCTCGGAGAGCTGTTGCAGCCCCTTCTGCAGCTGCTTGGCCTTGAGCGGATCCTTCAGGCGCACCCGGCGGAACAGCTCCGGTGCAAAATGGGGAATCCCGGTAAAGCGCATGCTCTCGCCACTGGTGAAGGTATCCCCGATCTGGATGGTTCCGTGGTTGTGCAGACCGATGATGTCCCCCGGCCAGGCCTCCTCGACATGGGAGCGATCGGCCGCCATGAAGGTCAGGGCGTCAGCCACCTTGACGTCCTTGCCGATGCGCACATGCCGCATGCGCATATTGCGTTCGTAGCGGCCGGAACAGACCCGCAGAAAGGCAATGCGGTCGCGATGACGCGGATCCATGTTGGCCTGGATCTTGAACACGAACCCGGTAAAGCGTTCATCCTCGGAGGAGACATTGCGGGTATTGGTCTCCCGGACACCGGGCGCCGGCGCATACTCGACAAAACCGTCCAGCATCTCGCGCACCCCGAAGTTGCCCATGGCGGTGCCGAAATAGACCGGCGTCAGCTCGCCACGCCGATAGGCATCAAGATCGAATTCGTGGGAGGCACCGCGGACCAGCTCGACTTCCTCGCGCAGTTCACTGGCCTGGCTCTCGCCGAGTGCCTGATCGACTTCGGGATTGTCGAGCCCGTCAATGCGCACATCCTCGGGAATCCGATTGCCGTGTCCCTGCTGATAGAGGTGTACCGTATCATTGAGCAGATGGTAGACCCCCCGGAAGTGACGCCCCATGCCGATCGGCCAGGTCATCGGCGCACAGGCAATGTTGAGCACGGTCTCGATCTCGTCCATGACCTCGACCGGATCCCGGGTGTCCCGATCCATCTTGTTGATGAAGGTCAGGATCGGCGTGGTGCGCAACCGGCAGACCTCCATCAGCTTGATGGTGCGATCCTCAACCCCCTTGGAGCCATCCACCACCATCAGCGCCGAATCGACTGCCGTCAGGGTACGATAAGTATCCTCGGAAAAATCCTCGTGGCCGGGGGTATCCAGCAGATTGACCATTCGTCCCTTGTAGGGAAACTGCATGACGGAGGTCGTCACGGAGATGCCGCGCTCCTGCTCCATCTTCATCCAGTCGGAGGTGGTGTGCCGGTCATCACGCTTGCTCTTGACGGCACCGGCGACCTGGATGGCATTACCGAACAGCAGCATCTTCTCGGTAATGGTGGTCTTGCCGGCGTCGGGGTGGCTGATGATGGCGAAGGTTCTGCGGCTGGCGGCAGCGTGTGCAATGGCGTTGTCTGTCATACGGCCTGTCAGTCTGGATATGGCGCGGGACGCCATGCGGATCGGAGATCGGGTTGTGATAGCGGGCATCATAACCGCTTGCCGGGGTTGCAGGCGAATGAACCGGGGCAAGGATGCGGCAAAATGTCATTACGTAGTAAAATTACTTCATTTAGCCTTTAGTCGTAGATATACTGTGCCTGCAGACCTGAAGAGAGCTCAGGACTGATCCTTTCAACATTCCGGGGAGGTTGCCATGAGTGCCAATCAGCGAGGTGGTCACGATGTCATGCTGCGCGAGGATGCCGCCATGCGCCATCGTCGGAAACAGGAGCGCCGTGCCGAAGCCTATGCCCTGCAGGCCTTGCAGCGCTCGCTGACGCTGATGCCCGTGACCGGCAGCGGTGAGCAGGCCCGGCGTGACGAACAGGCCCCACTCCGGCACTGACTGCATGACAGGTGCTTCCGGCACCTTTTTGAAAGTAAAATTACATTTTCAAGACGCTTCAAACCCTCGCTCCTCCCGCGAGGGTTTATATATTGCTCCTGCAGTCTCCAGGGAGGCCGGCGCGTGCGCTAAGATGGCGCGCACAGTGCCAGCATCATTACTGGCAGCACCATTCCGGCCGAGCGGATTAACATGCCACAGTCGCTGCCCCCCTCCTTGCCACTGACCCCTCCCAGTCGCAACCTGATCCGATTGACCATCGCCCGGGGGATCACGTGGACCGGCTTTCTGGGCGCGGTCATCTTCGGCATCGAACTTCTCGGCTTTCAGCTTCATGTCCTGCCGATCATCGGCATCATCGTGGCCATGGGGCTGTTCAATATCGCCACCTGGTGGCGGCTGGGGCGAGCCCGCGCCGTTACCGATATCGAATATCTGATTCACCTGCTGGTCGACATCACCGGTCTGACGATCGTCTTTTACTTCACCGGTGGCGCCACCAATCCGGCCGTCACCTACTATCTGCTGCCGGTGACCATTGCAGCGGCCACCCTGCCCTGGCGACACACCTGGATCACGGCCACCGCAGCCATGATCGCCTATACGCTGCTGATGATATTTTTCGAGCCCATCCCTGGGCTCAGCCGGCCCGTCCCCGGTACCGATGTCAGCCTTCGGGTACTGGGCATGTGGCTCAATTTCGCGCTGTGTGCCGGGCTGATCACCTGGCTCGCCTACAAGATGGCGCAATCGGTGCGTCAGCGTGACCGGGCGCTGTCCCGGACCCGTGAGTCGGCCCTGCGCAGCGAACAGATCCTCGCCGTCGCCAGCCAGGCCGCCGGTACGGCACATGAGCTGGGCACCCCGCTCTCCACCATGGCGGTACTGCTGTCGGAAATGCGCGAGGAAGCGGCAAGCGACCACATGCGCGAGGACATCGATCTGCTCAGCCAGCAGGTGGCTACCTGCAAGGGCCATCTCAGACGCCTGGCCGCCAGCGCCGAACGTCGTCAGAGTGACCCGCCCGAACCCCGGGAGGCCGGCCAGTGGCTCGAGGAGGTACTGGAGCGATGGCTGGTCATGCGTCCCGATGTCACCTACCGGATCACGCTCACGGGCGAGCGTGAAGGCTGGCTGCTGACGGATGTTTCGCTGGACCAGGCGATCATGAACCTGTTCAACAACGCCGCCGATGCCAATCCCGAAGACATCGAGATCACGCTGGAGCGCGGACATGATGCGATGATCATCGATATACGCGATCATGGTGACGGGGTGCCGATCGAGATTGCCGATCAGCTCGGGGATACCTTCATTTCCAACGGCTCCAAGGGCATGGGCATCGGACTTTTCCTGACCCATGCCACCGTCAATCGTTTCGGCGGCAGTGTTACGCTCTACAATCACGAAAAAGGCGGCACCCTGACCGAAGTCAGACTGCCCCGGACCGAGCGCCGCGCCCCGGCACAATCCTGACATCACGGAGGCGAGCCACAGGATGACAGCCCATCAATCCACCTTCCTGATCGTTGATGACGATGAGTTCTTCTGCCGCGTGCTCGAGCGCGCCCTGACCCGGCGGGAATTCGATGTCCGGGTGGCCTATACCACCGAGCAGGCCCTGCAGGTGGCCCGCGAGGCACCACCGGAGTACGCCACCATCGACCTCAAGCTCAGTGAAAGCTCGGGGCTGAAGCTGCTGCCGGAACTGCTGGCAATCAGCCCCGACTGTCGGGCCATCATACTGACCGGTTACTCGAGCATCAGCACGGCGGTCGAAGCCATCAAGCTCGGTGCCGTCAACTATCTCTGCAAACCGGTAGACGCGCCGGATGTGCTGCATGCCCTGGATGCCGAGGAAGGCAATCCCGATGCCGAGATTCCCGATAACCCACCCTCGGTCAATCGACTGACCTGGGAGCACATCCAGAAGGTACTGCACGAGCACGACGGCAACATTTCCGCCACGGCGCGCAGTCTCGGCATGCATCGGCGCACCCTGCAGCGCAAGCTGCAGAAACGCCCGGTCAAGCGCTGAACCATTGCCTTTTTCCGAATTTCGCCGCAGGAGAAGTACATGGACCTCGAGGCCCGACTCGAACAGGCCGTTACCATCGCTCGTGAAGCCGGCAAGCATGTCCGCCGCGCACGGGAGGAAGCCAGTTTCGACCGTGACTACAAGCACGGCAATGAACTGGTGACCGATGCCGATATCGCCACGGATCGCTATATCAGCGAACAGCTGGAGCAGCAGTTTCCCGGCGAACCCAGACTGACCGAAGAGCTTTCCCCCGGACGACAGAGCCTGACCGATGAAGGACCACTCTGGATCGTCGATCCCATCGACGGCACGGTCAATTTCGCCCACGGTCATGTCCATGTCGCGGTGTCCATTGCCTGGGTGGAGGATGGCCGCATTCGTCTGGGTGTCGTGCACGCGCCCTTCATGAACGAAACCTTCACGGCAATACGCGGCCGCGGTGCCTGGCTCAATGGCAGCCCGATTCACTGCAGCGAGACCACCCGGCTGCCGGAAGCCCTGGTCGCTACCGGCTTTCCCTATGATCGTGATGCCCGCACGCCACTGATGCGCCGGCTGCACGCCGTACTGCTCAACTGCCGCGATATCCGCCGCAACGGGGCCGCGGCACTGGATCTCTGCCACGTCGGCTGCGGTCGACTCGACGCCTATTATGAAAGCTCGTCGCCCTGGGATTTTGCAGCCGGTCGTCTGATCGCCGCGGAAGCCGGCGCCCGGCTCGGCAACGTCTACCCCTGCCCCGACGGTATTCCGGCGGAGCTGTACGGCGAAAACCTGGTCGCGGCCTCACCGGCACTGCATGATCCGCTGTGCCAGCTGATCGAGCGTGCCGACAACGGTCGGCTCGAGGGCTGACAGGCCGGCCTCGATCCGCCCCGACCGGCTACGTTGCCATCCATGGCGGCCCGTCATGCATGACGGGCCGAACGGTCTTCGGCGGGTCCGAGACGAGGAGCAAGCATGCCGTTTCTGCTGGAAACCGCCATACTGCTGGGATCAGCGGTCATCGCCGTGCCCCTGTTTCAGCGCCTGGGGCTGGGCTCCATCCTGGGCTATCTCTTCGTGGGTCTGCTGCTGGGACCTTCGCTGCTCGGTGTGATTGCCGAGCCCGAAGCAGTACTTCACCTGGCCGAGATCGGCGTGGTCATGCTGCTGTTCGTGATCGGTCTGGAGCTGGAACCGAAACGGCTCTGGGCGCTGCGCAAGCGCCTGTTCGGCTTCGGCGGACTGCAGCTGGCGCTGTGCGGTCTGCTGCTGACCCCGCTGGGCTGGCTGCTCGGACTTGAAACGGACAAGGCGATACTGCTGGGACTGATTCTGGCGCTCTCCTCGACCGCCTTTGCCCTGCAGGTCCTGGCCGAACACCAGCACCTGGCCACGCCACACGGCCAACTGGCCTTCGCCATCCTGCTGTTCCAGGATCTGGCCGTCATCCCGCTGCTGGCCCTGCTGCCGGTCTTTGCCGGTGATTTCGCGGCCTCGCCGGGCGAGACCTGGCTGGTGGTCGGGCGCGGCATCGGCATGGTGGTACTGGTCATTCTGGTCGGCCGGCTGCTGTTCCCCCGGGTACTCAGGCTGGTCGCTCGCAGCGAGCTGCGCGAGGTCTTCACCGCCGCTGCACTGCTGCTGGTGCTGGGTACCGCCCTGATCATGGAGCAGGCCGGATTATCCATGGCACTGGGCGCCTTCCTTGCAGGGGTGCTGCTGGCCGATACCCCATGGCGGCACGAGCTGGAAGCCAATATCGAACCCTTCAAGGGCATCCTGCTGGGGCTGTTCTTCATCGGCGTCGGGATGACGGTCGACCTGCCCCTGGTGGCACACAATCTGCCTGTCATCATCGGCCTGACCCTGGCACTGCTGCTGGCCAAGTTCGTGGTGCTGACCCTGATCGGCCTGCTGGCACGTCTGCCCCGTCAGAGCCTTCCCCGGCTGGCGACCATCATTGCCCAGGGCGGCGAGTTCGATTTCGTGCTGCTGACCGCCGCGGTCAGCGCCGGTGTATTCGATCAGCGCACCGCCAGCCTCTGTGTCGCCGCCGTGACCCTCTCGATGGCGGTTACCCCGCTGCTCTACCGGGTGGGTGGCCGG
The DNA here is from genome assembly GCF_003633775.1 of Kushneria sinocarnis. Lineage (GTDB taxonomy): Bacteria > Pseudomonadota > Gammaproteobacteria > Pseudomonadales > Halomonadaceae > Kushneria > Kushneria sinocarnis. The sequence goes on along the minus strand of NZ_RBIN01000003.1, from coordinate 132,953 downwards.
CTCGGCGAGCGCCTTCGGGAATCCCGCCCCTGGGACAGCGACTTCGGTGAGCAGACGCCACCGGTACTGATCGCCGGGCTGGGCCGTTTCGGCCAGATCGTGGCGCGCATGCTCAGCACCCAGAACATCGCCTTTACCGCGCTTGATCCCAATATTGCCCAGGTCGAATTCATCCGTCGCTTCGGCGCACGCATCTACTACGCTGATGCCACACGTCTGGAACTGTTGCACGCTGCCGGCGCCGGCGAGGCCCGGATCCTGGTGATCGCCGTGGATGATGACGAGGCGGCCCTGACCATCGCCCGGCTGGCACGCGCCCATTTTCCCGGACTGCAGATTTATGCCCGGGCACGCAATCGGCATCACGCCTGGCAGCTGATGGAACTGGGTGTCGAACACGTGGTACGCGAAACGCTTGCCGCCAGCCTGGAGATGTGTGATGACCTGCTGCGCGGCATGGGGTATCCCGGCTCGACGGCTGGTGAAGCGGTCAGGACATTTCGCGAGTTCGATACCGAGCTGTTTCATCACTCCTATCAGCACCGACACGACAATCAGGCATTGCTGCGCAGTGATCGCGCCGCCATGGCGGAGCTGCAGGCCCTGTTCCAACGGGAGCGCCAGGAACAGCGCCGGCACGACCCCAGGCGTGAAGATGCCCTCGACGATGAGCAGCAGGACTCATCCACCTGAAAGCAGGTCTTCTCATTCGCCAATCAGGAGAAGCAGGCATGGCCCAACCTGATCCCATTGCCATCATCGAACAGCTCGACCTGACCCCCACCGGCCGACCTCAGCCACTCAGCGGTGGCGACATCGGCGAGCTGTGGCGGGTGGATACCAACCAGGGAAGCGTGGTCGTCAAGCATGCCACTGCCTATGCCATCCAGGCTGAGGCCGATGGCCTGCAGGCGCTGCGCGACGCCGGCACCGATCTGATCGTTCCGGAACTGCTGGGTGTCTTCGATGATGTGCTGGTGATGGAGTATCTGGCCCCGGCCCGGGGAACGGCCCGAAGCGCTACCCGCCTCGGGGAAGGGCTGCGCCAGCTGCATGCCAATACGGCCGACGAACACGGCTGGTCGGTGGACAATGCCGCCGGCAACACCCGGCAGGTCAATACCCGGCATGCCGATGGCCGGGTCTTTCAGCGCGAGTGCCGCCTGCTCCCCCTGGGACGCGCCTGTCGTGATCAGGGCGGACTGGACCGTGCCGGTTTCGAGCGGCTCGAACGGCTGGCGCACGGCCTCGAGGCATGGCTGCCCGATGTACCGGCCAGCCTGCTGCACGGTGATCTTTGGCTCGGCAACGTTCATTTCTGCGAACGCGGTCCGGCACTCATCGATCCGGCCGTCTACCGGCACTATCCCGATGTTGACCTGGCCGCACTGGAGCTCTTCGGTGCCCCGCCCGAAGAGACCTTCGAGGCCTACTGGGACGGCGCAGCTCCTGACGACTGGCCGCTGCGCCGCACCCTCTTTCAGCTCTATCCGCTGCTCAACCATCTGCTGATGTTTGGCGGCGGCTATCGCGGTGCCGTCGAGCGTGCCATCGATCAGGTACTGCAGGGCTGAGCCTGCCGCTGCCGTATTACGCGCTGTCCAGTTCGAGCTCCAGCTGGCGGGGCTCATAACGGGGATCAAGATCGACATAGTGGGTACTCTCCACCGGCGCCATGGGTACCCACGGCTCCTGCGCAATCTCGGGCTGCCAGCTGCGGCGGCCACGCAGCCGGCTCATCACGAACAGCGCCAGGCTCAGCGAAGCGCTCCCCAGGAAAAGCCACAACCCGGCGGGCCCGAAAACCTCCATCGCCAGCGAGGCGGTATAGGGCCCGATGACCGACCCGATGCCATACCAGATCAGCAGCTTGCCATTGGCCTGAATGGTCTCTTCCGGCTCCAGCCAGTCATTGGTATGGGCCAGACTCATCGAATACAGCGTATGCAGCATGGCCGTATGCAGACAGGCCGCGATCAGCAGGATCAGGTAGTCGAAGCGGGCCACGACGGTAATCAGCGCTCCGGAAACCGTCATTACCAGGGTCATGAACAGGATGACCTTGCGGCGATCGAATCGGTCCGAAACCCGGCCCAGCGTCCACTGCGCGACCAGTGCCACCAGGGTGGTAATCGACATGAAACGGGCCGTCTGACCGGTTGAAAGGCCGATTTCCTGCCCGTAATAGGGAGTCATGGCAAAGAAGGCCTGTACCATCATGCCGGCAATGAAGGCCCCCACCAGCCCTACCGGAGCGCGTCGATAGAGCGTCTTCAGCGGCAGCTTGAGCGCGATGTCGTGACTGCTCTGCGAGGGCCCGTGAATGCGATGAATCGACAGTGGTACCAGCGACAGGGTAAAGAGGATGCCGGTAATGGTGAACAGGATCATGGTGGCCGGGTCGGCCATGTTGAGCAGCCACTGACCGCCCGCCAGCGAGGTGGTCGAAATAACCATGTACCAGCCCAGCACCCGACCGCGATTCTCGTTGCTGGACTCTCCCGATACCCAGGACTCCATGACCATCAGCATGCCGGCGGTCGCGGCCCCGCCGAAGACACGCCAGACCAGCCATGCCCAGGGGTTGACCCACAGGCCGTGCAGCAGCGCGGTGATGGCCAGTACCGCGGCACAGGCCGCAAACACCCGGATATGACCTACCGAGCGGATGCGCTTTTCCAGCGCATAACTGCCCAGCACGAAGCCCAGCGAGAAGCTCGACATCAGCAGCCCGGCCATCTGGGAGGGAAAGCCCTCGAGTGACATCCGCACTCCCAGCAGGGTCATGATCAGGCCGTGACCGAGCAGAAAGAAGATTTCACACAGAAACAGAATGGGCAGCGTCCTGGGCAGACTGCGCAAGTGACACCTCGCGTGCAGATGATGAAGAAAACTCCGGAGCCGGGTCCCGGCCCTCATGGCGCCGCCCATTGTAGTGGCGGCAGAGTCATTGAACAGGGTGACTGGGCAAATTGCGCCGAGTGCTGGGCAGCCAGGGGCTCATCCATTACGATGAACACCGTTCGGGATCATCACCGGACGCTCATTTCTGCTGCAATGGGTTGAAGCGAATCAGCCATGTCGCTCATCAAAGGTGCTGTCAGCCTTGTGCTGCTGACACTCAATACACTGCTGTGGTGCCCGCCGCTGATCGTGCTGGCACTGATCAAGCTGCTCCCCGTGGCATGGCTGAAGCCTCACCTGCTGAGCGCTCTGGAGTGGCTCGCCAACGGCTGGATTGCCACCAACAATCTCTGGATTCGCTACTGGCTGAAACCCGATTTCAGAATCGAGCTGACGGACTCGCTCTCTTCCGAGCAGTGGTGGCTGGTGATTGCCAACCATCGCAGCTGGACCGACATCTTCGTGCTGCAGTACGCCCTGACCCGTCGGCTGCCCACCCCCCGTTTCTTCATCAAGCGCGAGCTGCTCTGGCTGCCTGTCATGGGGCTGGCCTGGTGGGCGCTCGAATTTCCCTTCGTCGGGCGTTACTCGCGCGAGCAGATCAGACGCAATCCCGGGCTGGCCCAGCGCGATCGCCAGGCGACCCGGCGCATGTGTGCCAATGCCCGCCAGCGGCCGATGGCCATCTACAACTTCCTCGAGGGGACACGTTTCACCCGTGACAAGCACCGCCACCAGCAGAGCCCCTACCAGCATCTGCTGCGTCCTCGTGCCGGCGGCTGTGCTCAGGTCATTGACCTGCTGGGCGACCGGCTGGCGGGCATCATCGATGTCACCCTGGATTATCGTAACGGCTGCTCCGGCTTCGGCGCCTTTCTGTGCGGGCGCTCGGGCACCATCCATCTGAGTGCTCGCCATCTCGACATTCCGTCATGGATGCGGGAGGGAGACTATTTCAATGACACGGCTTATCGGGAACGCTTTCAGGCATGGGTCAATGCAGTCTGGCAGGAAAAGGATCAACAGTTATCATCCCGCGAGTCCTGATACTGCTCGCCCTGCTACTGCTGACAGGTTGTGCCGGGCTGTCAGGGCCTTCCGATCGTCCGGGCTGGATCACGGTACAGCGCGGCGACACGCTATCCGGGATTGCACGCCAGGCCGGCATTCCGCTGCTGCGACTGCAGCGCTTCAACCCGGGCACCAGCGCCAGGCAACTGCGGGTCGGTCAGCAACTGCTGCTTCCCGGTGGGGATGAACGAGCACCCGGCAATGGACGCTACCGGTATCGCATTCGTCCGGGCGACACCATCTCGGCCATTGCCCGACGGTTCAACAGCAGCGTTGCGGATATTCGCAGCGCCAATGCCAGGCTGGATGACCAGCATCTGGCCATCGGCCACATGATCACCGTCCCGGTAGGCAAGGCCGCCTCGAGCGGCAGCAGTCGACGCGCCCGGCCTGCCCCGACTCGACAGCCAGCGCGGCAGAGCACCGAGCCCCTGCCCTCGGGAGTAGGCAACTGGCCATGGCCACTTCAGGGAGGGAGCGTCAAGCGACATTTCGGGCCCGACCAGCGGGGGCAGCTGCAACCCATGATCATCGCCGCCGGGCGTGACCGCACTGCCCGGGCGGTCGCCGCTGGAACGGTCAGGTTTGCCGGTACCATGCGCCATCTGGGTGGCGTGATCATCGTGCATCACGAACACAACCTGCAGACCGTTTATGCCCAGTGCGACCAGCTGAAGGTTCAGGAAGGCAAGCGGATCAGCACCGGCACCCCCATCTGCAGCGTCGCCAATTCCGCCAGCACCGGTCGTTTCGATCTGCTGTTCGACATTCGTCATGCCGGCCGCCCCGTCAATCCCGACCGACTGCTGAAATAACGGGGTCACGGGTATCTGCGACATCAGGGAGCAGGCATCATTATCTACCGCATCATATTCAGGCAACATGCGATATCATGAGCCCGTGCAATAATATCGAACGGTCACAGGAGCATCGTGCCGTCGTCATGGACAAGCCGCCATCCTCGGTTGCGGTCGAACAGCCCGCCCCCCGGACACGTATCGCCTTCGTCAGTGAAACCTGGCTGCCCGAAATCAATGGCGTCACGCATACACTGCATCATCTCGCCCGGCACCTGATCGAACGGGACTTCAGGGTTCAGCTGATTCGACCCCGCCCGAAAGATCACACGACGGCGGCGATGATGAGCGAGGAACTGCAGGTACGGGCCATCCCGATTCCCGATTATGACGGCGTGAGCATGGGCATGCCGGCGGTAAGGCAACTGCGTCAGTTCTGGACAACCAGCCCTCCCGATGTCGTCTATATCGCTACCGAAGGACCACTGGGCATGGCTGCCCTGCATGTGGCCCGGCGGCTGAACCTTCCAATCATCAGCGGCTATCATACCAACTTCGATCAGTACAGCCGTTACTACATCCTGCTGCAGATCCTGAGGCCGCTGGTCAGACCCTTTCTGCGACACTTCCATAACCGGACCCTGATGACACTGGTGCCAACCAGCGGGCAGGCCCATACTCTGACGAGTCAGGGATACGACAACGTCCGGGTACTCGGTCGCGGACTGGACTGTCGGCAATTCACGCCCGACAAGCGCAGCCCGGCTCTCCGCCGGGAGTGGCATGCCCCAGCGGAGACGCCGGTCATACTGCATGTCGGCAGGCTGGCCGCCGAAAAGAATGTCGAGCTGCTCGAGCGCACGCTCAATGCCCTGCGCCAGCGCCATCCCGCACTATGCGCGGTGCTGGTAGGCGATGGCCCGCTGCGTGCCCAGCTCGAGGAGCGGCTGCCGTGGGTCAATTTTGCCGGTTTCCAGCGCGGAGAAGCCCTGACACGCTACTATGCCAGTGCCGACATGTTTCTGTTTCCCTCGCTGTCGGAAACCTTCGGCAATGTGGTGACCGAGGCGATGGCCAGCGGCCTTGCCGTGGTCGCCTTCGACTATGCAGCAGCAGGAGAGCTGATCAGCGATGGTCATGATGGACGACTGGTCCCCCTGCGGGACCCGAACGCATTCATCGCGACAGCGACGGCACTCAGCGACGACAAGGCACTCGTAAAGAGCCTGGGAGCAGCAGCTCGGGAACGGGTCAGGGCACTGGCGTGGCCAAGCATCGGCGATGCCTTCATCGAATATCTATCCCAGGCACAGGAGGTGACCGGTGCGAGAAGAGCGCGTATATCCGGTATTTAAGCGGCTGGATACGCTTGAATGGAAGGCCTGCAACCGGCTGGCCCGCCTGGGAGCCTATCGTCCGCTGCTGCGGGTATTGCGGCTGGCCAGCCGGCTGGGCGATGCTCCTGCATGGATCGCGCTATGCTTTACCGTCCCCATCTTCCGGGGGCTGTACGGCTGGCTGCTGGCGGTCTGTTTCGGGCTTTCCGCAGCCGTCGGGGGGTTGTTCTACCGTTTCGTCAAGAACAGGCTGTGCCGTGAACGACCCTATATCTCCTTCGAGATTCCCTGCACCATGCCACCGCTGGATCGCTACAGCTTTCCCAGTGGCCATACCCTGCATGCCGTCATGTTCACCACCCTGTTTGCCACCTATGTGCCGATACTGCTGCTCGTGGTGCTGCCGTTTGCCATTCTGGTCATGCTGTCGCGGGTAATCCTGGGGCTGCACTATCTGACCGACGTTGCGGCCGGTGCGCTGATCGGCTTTTTGCTGGCCGAAGCCTGGGTCGGCATCATCACCTGGCTGACCGCCCTGCTGCCTGCCACTCTTCAGGCGGGGTAAGCTCCCCGCCTGTTACCTGCTCTCGCTCACTATCTACAGGATCGGCAGCTGGTTTGCATACAACAAGGATAACGGTATAAATCAGCCGCGATAATACCTCGGCGGCACAAAGGGCATGGCACTTACCTGCATCGGCTGACGCTTGCCGCGCACCTCGGCATGCACGACCTGCTCGCGCTCTGCCCAGTCGCGCTCCAGATAGGCCATGGCGATCGGCGCTCCCACACTGGGGCCGAAGGTCCCGGATGTGACCTGGCCGATTTCCGTACCCTCACTGTCATGGAGTCGCGTGCCTTCGCGCACCGGAGTACGTGTCCTGCCCAGCAGGCCGACCCGGATACGCGGACTGTCCCGATTGGCCAGCTGGGTCAGGATGACATCGGCCCCGGGAAAGCCACCTTCACGCTCGCCGCCCTGACGTCGGGCCTTGCCGATTGCCCAGCCCAGGCTGGCATCGGCCGGGGTCGTGGTCTCGTCAAGATCATGGCCATAGAGGCACAGCCCGGCTTCCAGTCGCAGTGAATCCCTTGCCCCAAGGCCGATCGGCTCGACCGCTTCGAATGCCAGCAGACGCCGGGCAAGCGCCTCGGCCTGATCGGAGGGTACCGACAGTTCGAAACCATCCTCGCCCGTATACCCTGAGCAGCTGGCCCATACCGGAATCCTCTCGATTTCGACACGCCGATGATCCATGAAGACCATGTCCTTTACTTCAGGGCAGAGCCTGCCCAGCACGTCACGTGCTTCAGGCCCCTGCAGGGCCAGCAGCGCCCTGTCCTCCAGCACCTCGATCTCGACACCCTCGCCCAGCCCTGTCTGCAACAGCACCAGATCGGCACTGCGACGAGCGGCATTGACCACGAGATAGAAGTGGTCGCCGGCATTGACGGCCATGAAATCATCGTGCAGACCACCATTGTTGTTGGTAAAGAGGCCGTAGCGCTGACGTCCTTCCTTCAGTCCGCAGGCATCGATGGGCGATACCCGTTCGAGTGCTGCCGCCACCTGACTGCCATGCAGCAGAATTTGCCCCATGTGCGACACATCGAACAAACCGCACCGCTGGCGGACATGCTCATGCTCGCGCTTGACCCCCGGTGCAAACTGAACGGGCATGGCATAACCGGCAAAGGACACGAACTTCGCTCCTGATTGCTGATGCAGATCATGAAGCGGTGTATGCAGCAGATCGTCGGACATGGGATCGAGTCTCCTGGAATTGACGGAAAATGGCAGCATCCGGCTGCAAGCAGCACAGAACCCGGAGGGCAGCCTGTTGCCTCCCGGCATCTCGCCGCAGCTTCCGGCCGGGGATCGCACGTTTTTTTTGTCTGATCCCTTTTCGTTACCGCCGAAGGTGCTTACGATAGGCAAAAAGTTTCCGATCGGAAACTCCCGTGTTACACGCAACAATGCCGCTGTATCAGCAGTTCCGGTCACTTCTGCCTGCCAGCGCAGTCATGGCCCTGCCCATCCGGGGCGCATCCCGGTGCAACGGTATCGTCAGCGACCTCCGTGATCGCAGGTGGTCTTGTCGGCCGCGGCGGTGCGGGCTCGACCAATAACAGGATATTCATCATGAGCCAGATCCCTGACAATCTTCACTACACCGATAGTCACGAGTGGATTCAGGACAACGGGGATGGTACTGCCACCATCGGCATTACCGATCATGCCCAGCAGTCGCTGGGCGATGTGGTATTCGTCGAACTTCCCGAGCTCGGCCGAACCCTGAAGGCCGGCGAGGAGTTCGGTGTGGTCGAATCCGTCAAGGCAGCTTCCGATCTTTATGCGCCCCTCGGCGGAGAGGTAATCGAGATCAACGAGGCCCTCGAGGACGCTCCCGAAAGCGTCAACGAGAGCCCTTACGACAATGCCTGGCTGATCAAGCTGCGCCTTGACGATGCCAGTGAGCTCGAAAAGCTGCTCAGCAGCGAAGCCTACAGTGAACTGGTGGCGGCCGCCGACGACTGATCACCGGGCAGCGCCGCCCACGGCGCTGCTCTCCTACCCCGTAGCCGATGTCCCCGGCGTGCCGAACAGCACCGTTCGACGCCGGGCACCCGATCTGGTGCCGTGGCACCATTTCCTTTCGGAAGACAGGATACTTCATGGTTTCTGATGCTCGTCCGCTGACCGATCTGAATCACCGGGATGCCTTTATCGGTCGCCATATCGGCCCCGATACCCGAGCCATTGCCACGATGCTGGATACGCTTGGCGAAGGCAGCATCGCCTCGCTCATCGATCGCACCATTCCAGCTGATATCCGGCTCAAGGGTGAACTGCCACTGGCCGGCCCGCGGGGCGAGCAGGAGACACTCGAGCACCTCAGAAGCCTGATGAGCCACAACCGGGTTGCCCGCAGCCACATCGGTGCCGGTTACTACGACACCATCATGCCGGCTGTCATTGCGCGCAACGTGCTGGAGAACCCCGGCTGGTATACGGCCTATACCCCCTACCAGCCCGAGATTGCCCAGGGGCGGCTGGAAGGCCTGCTCAATTTCCAGCAGATGGTCATGGACCTGACCGGCATGGGGGTGGCCAATGCCTCGCTGCTGGACGAGGCAACCGCAGCCGCGGAAGCGATGACGCTCTGCCATCGCGCCAATCGCAAGGCCGGTAGCCAGTGCTTTTTCGTGGCACGGGACGTGTTTCCCCAGACCCTTGATGTACTGCGCACCCGCGCCGAGTGGCAGGATATCGAGCTGATTGTCGATGATGCCGAGCGTGTGGGCGACTATCAGGTGTTCGGTGCCCTGCTGCAATATCCCGGCGATGACGGGCGCGTCATTGATCTGCAGCCCTTGATCGATACTGCCCGGCACAATGGCGCCATGGTGGCCGTGGCCGCCGACCTGCTGGCGCTGACCCTGCTGACCCCACCCGGCGAGATGGGCGCCGATATCGTGCTCGGTTCCGCCCAGCGCTTCGGCATTCCGATGGGATTCGGTGGCCCGCATGCCGCCTATCTTGCGGTAACCAACCGCCTCAAGCGCTCCATTCCCGGGCGGGTCATCGGCGTCTCGCGCGATCGCCATGGCGGAGTTGCCCTGCGCATGGCGATGCAGACCCGCGAGCAGCATATTCGCCGGGAAAAGGCGACCTCGAACATCTGTACCGCCCAGGCCCTGCTGGCCAATCTGGCCGGCTTTTATGCGGTCTATCACGGTGCCGATGGCCTGCATACCATCGCCAGCCGCATCCACCGTCTGACCGCCCTGCTCACCGAGGGCCTGGCGCCACGGGGCATTCGACCGGACAATCACGGCTTCTTCGATACCCTGACCTTCAGCGATCTGGATCGTGAAGCCATCGAGACCCGGGCCCTGGCCGATAATCGCAACCTGCGCTATCACGCGGATGGCCGCATCGGCGTGAGTTTCGATGAGACCACCACTGCCGAGGATGTGCTCGCCCTGATTCGCATCCTTTCCGGCAAGGAGAGCGAAAGCGATATCGAGACTCTGGATCGCCGGGTCATCGAAGCCGGCGAAACACATATACCGGACCGCTGTCAGCGTCAGAGTACCTACCTGACCCATCCGGTTTTTCAGCGATACCGCAGTGAAACGGAAATGCTGCGTTACCTGAAGCGGCTGGAAAACCGGGATCTGTCACTGACCCATGCCATGATTCCGCTGGGCTCATGTACCATGAAGCTCAATGCCACCACCGAAATGGCACCGCTGTCATGGCCGGAGTGCACTCGCATTCACCCCTTTGCTCCGCGCGATCAGGTCGAGGGCTATCACCGTCTGATCGAGGATCTCATCAGGCAGCTGGCCGATATCACCGGCTACGATACCGTTTCCATGCAGCCCAACTCCGGCGCCCAGGGCGAATATGCCGGCCTGGTGGCAATTCGTCGCTATCAGCAGGAACAGGGCGAAGGGCATCGCCATATCTGCCTGATCCCGAGCTCGGCCCATGGTACCAATCCGGCCTCGGCCGCCATGGCGCGGATGAAGGTGGTCGTGGTGGAGTGCGATGTGCGCGGTAACATCGACATGGATGACCTGCGCCGGAAGGCTGCCGAGCACGCCGCCCAGCTCTCGGCGATCATGCTGACCTACCCATCCACGCATGGCGTTTTCGAGGCCGATATCCAGGAAGCCTGCCGCATCGTTCATGAACACGGCGGTCAGGTCTACATCGATGGCGCCAACATGAATGCCCAGACCGGCCTCTGCCGGCCAGGCGACTACGGCGGTGATGTCTCACACCTCAATCTGCACAAGACCTTCTGCATTCCCCATGGCGGTGGCGGACCGGGCATGGGCCCGATCGGGGTGAAGGCACATCTGGCCCCCCATCTGCCTGACCATGTTTTCGGCGGACACCGACGGTTCACCCCGGGGACAGCCGTGTCGGCTGCCGCCTACGGCAGCGCACTGATACTGCCGATCTCCTGGGCCTACATCACCATGATGGGCGCACGCGGACTGCGTGAAGCCAGTGAAATCGCCATCCTCGGTGCCAACTACATTGCCAGCCGGCTGGAAAGTCACTACCCGATCCTCTACCGAGGCGACAAGGGTACGGTGGCGCACGAGTGCATCATCGATATCCGCTCGATCAAGAATGGCTGCGGCATCGATGAGGAAGATATTGCCAAGCGTCTGATGGACTACGGGTTCCACGCCCCTACCATGTCCTTCCCGGTGGCCGGCACCCTGATGGTGGAGCCCACCGAATCGGAATCACTGCTCGAGCTGGATCGCTTCTGTGATGCCATGATTGCCATTCGCCACGAGATTCGTCGGATCGAACACGGGGAATGGAGCGGCGACAACAATCCACTGGTGAATGCACCTCATACCCAGCGCGATCTCTATGCCGAAGAGTGGCCCTACCCCTACAGTCGTGAACTGGCCGCCTTCCCCAGCGAGGCCGTCAAACAGGCCAAGTTCTGGCCATCGGTCAGCCGGGTGGATAATGTTCACGGTGACCGCAACCTGATCTGCAGCTGTCCGAGCATTGATGAGTACCGTGACTGATACCGGGCAACACCGACTGTTTCTGGCCCTGATGCCCGATGAAGCTACCCGCCGGGCCATGCTGCGTCTCCGCAGTCGGGCCCTTGCCTTCGACTTCCCGGAGAGCTCACGGGCAATACGCTGGGTGCCTCCCCGGAACTGGCATGTCACGCTTGCCTTTCTCGGTTCATGCAGCCCCGACACACGTCAGCAGCTGAGTGCGCTCGGTCAGCAAATGTTCGAAGGTTTCAGGGGAGCCCGGGCCACGGCCCGGGAACTGCAGGGCTTTCCGGATCCGGATCGCCCCGGACGCACCTGGACGCTGACATTCACAACCACCGCAATGCCGTCCGATGAAGCTGCCACGCCACAATCGTGGCACCGGCATCTGCTGGAATTCCCGGAGATTGCCGGACTGGCGAACGATCGTCACGACTTCAGGCCCCATATTACCCTGGCCCGCAGTCGCAATCCCGAACCCTGGCCCCGGCGCGACGTCTCCATGCAGTGCCACTTCGATCGCATTGCCCTGCTGGAAAGCATCATCGCCCCGGAGGGAGGCAGCACCTATCAGCCACTGTCGGTTGCCGGGGCTTCACTGTAGCCGTAAAGCGTATTACGCCGCTCCTGACGGAAATCGGCCAGCAACTGCCCGTAGCGACGCGGCAGTTCGCTGCCCTGCCGGGTCACCAGATAGAGCGCCTCATAGACCGATGTGGTCAGGGACAGCTCTCTCACCTGACGCTGCCAGGGAGAGGTTTCCAGCACCGAGCGGGGAACCACGGTAAAACCGAGCCCGCGGGCGACTGCATCCAATACCACACTGACATCATTGGTGTAGCCCTTCTGCGGGAAATGACTGATCGACCGGAATTCACCGGCATAGTTTTCCCGCAGCAGCTGACTGGCATTATGTACGCCATCGGCGTAATTGACGAAACCCAGTGCCATCAGCTCATTGAGCGAATTGCCCCGGAAATCGGCGGGCACGACCAGACAGAGCGGTTCGTGATGCCAGAGCTCGAAAGAGAGATCCGGATGACGCGATAGCGATGTCACGATACCGACATCACATCGCCCCGCCAGCACGTCCTGCACGATCTCGTCATTGAAGGCAAAGTTGTAACTGATGGTCAGCCCGGCATGAATCTGCTGATACCCCAGTGCAAACGGATAGAAGATCAACCCGACACTGGCCGGACTGGCGATCCGGCAATCCCCGGTATCAAGCGACTCATCGTCAAGCGAATGACGAAACTGTTCATGCTCGGCGAACAGCCGAATGGCATAATCGTAACTGCGCCTGCCGGCTTCGGTCAGGGTAAAACGCCGTCCATGACGACGCAGCAGGGTCCGCCCCAGATATTGCTCGAGCTTGCGGATATGCTGACTGACACCGGGCTGGGTCATTTCCAGCTTACGCGCGGTATGCGTAAAGCTGCCGGTTTCCACCAGTGTAATGAAGGTTCGGAAGTACTGGGCGTTGAACATCGGCGCTCAAGTATCACTCGACAGGTTGCGTCCCCTGGCGGCAACCGCACGATGCGAATCGTCCTGGATCAGGGAGTTGGAATGCACATCATAACAGAGTCCGCACCACACCGCATGAGCTCCATCAAGACACATGTTAGCATCATTGGTCATCAAACCACGTGAGGTGCCCGATCATGCAGGATCCCTTCGTCGCACGAGCCTATCAGTTGAAAAGCACACTGCTGGCCATGGAGCAGGAAGCCGGCGACGAGGACCTGTTCTCGATCGGTTACATGATTCCCCAGCTCGAGCTGGTACTGGAAATGGCCGAATACGACCCTGCCGAAGTCAGTGCTGAGGAGTTTGATCACACCTATCAGGATTGGCTGGAAATGGCCTTTGACCAGGACGGCATGGAAGATCCCGATCGGTATCGCATCAGGGAGCTCTGGCATCAGGCACTCAAGCGTACCGAAACATGAGACCACGCCAGCGAGTACGCCATGACATGGCATGCACGCACCCGCCTGCGACGATACATCGGCCGAGCACACAGGATAGAGACCGAGCATGAGCTACCCCGACAAGATATCGACCACCATAGCCCCGGAAGGCAGTCTTGAAGTGCTCTCCCAGCTGGAAGTCAACCGGCTGCGTGACACCTCGCAACAGGGCATCCATGACGTCCTGCGCCAGTGCGCACTGGCCATCCTCAACTACGGCGGCAGTACCGATGACAGTCGCAGCGTGCTGGAGACCTATCACGATTTCGATATCGAGATCGTTCAGCAGGATCGCGGCGTCCGGCTCAAGCTGACCAATGCGCCCGCTCAGGCCTTCGTGGATGGCCGCATGATCCGCGGCATTCGTGAGCTGCTCTCCTCGGTGCTGCGCGACATCGTCTATGTCTCCAATGAGATCGAGCAGCAGCATCGCTTCGACCTGCACTCCCAGGAAGGCATCACCAATGCGGTCTTTCATATCCTGCGCAACGCAGGTGTCATGAAACCTTCCCGCGAGCCCAGTCTGGTGGTCTGCTGGGGTGGGCACTCCATCTCCCGCGAGGAGTACGATTACAGCAAGTATGTCGGCTATCACCTGGGGTTGCGCGATCTCGACATCTGCACCGGCTGTGGTCCCGGCGCCATGAAGGGTCCGATGAAGGGCGCCAACGTGGCACATGCCAAGCAGCGCCGGCGCGACAGTCGCTATCTGGGCATTTCGGAACCCGGCATCATTGCCGCCGAATCACCCAACCCGATCGTCAATGAACTGGTCATCATGCCGGATATTGAAAAACGGCTCGAGGCCTTCATCCGCCTGGGCCACGGCATCGTCATCTTTCCCGGCGGCGCCGGCACTGCCGAAGAGATCCTTTATCTGCTGGGGGTACTGCTCCACCCGGCCAACGCCGACATCCCCTTTCCGGTCATCCTGACCGGCCCGGCTTCCAGTGCCGATTATTTCCGGCGCATCGACGAGTTCATTGCCTATACGCTGGGAGAGGACGCGCGCAATCGCTACCGGATCATCATTGATGATCCGGTCGAAGTGGCACGCGCCATGCTTCAGGGCGTGAATGAGGTTTCCGAGTTCAGGCGGGATCATCAGGACGCCTTTTACTTCAACTGGCGCCTGACCATACCTGCGGATTTTCAGCTTCCATTCACGCCGACCCACGAGAGCATGGCCGGCCTGCATCTGCACCCCGACCAGGGCATTCACGACCTGGCCGCCAACCTGCGCCGGGCCTTTTCGGGCATCGTGGCCGGCAACGTCAAGGAGTTCGGCATCCGCTCCATCGAGCAGCACGGCCCCTTCCAGCTCAATGCCGAACCCGGTCTGATGCACCATCTGGACGAGCTGCTGAAATCCTTCGTGGCACAGAAGAGAATGAAGCTGCCGGGCAGCGAGTACGAACCCTGTTACACCCTGGCTTCGCACTGACAACGAGCCACGGGGCTGCCTCAGGATTCATCCCGGGGCAGCCGCCACCAGCACACCACCACGTGCAGCAGCAGCCCGGTGGTCGTGCCCGCAGGCAGCATGGTGGCCCAGCGCGGCAGATGGCGCATGTCGGCGCTCAGCTCGCTCCAGATACTCATGATCGCACAGCCGATCACGAAGCAGAGCAGCAGCTGCGATCCCATGCGCCATAACCGCCGGCGCTGGCTGCCGCTCATGCGCCATAACAGCAGCAGCGTCAGCATGGCTGCAGCCACGAAGACACTGACAGCCAGCATCAATCGCTGATGATCCCCCAGCAACCAGTAGCCGGGCATCGCCGAAAGCATGACCAGCAGCAGGCCGATCAGCGCGGAGGCACGCTCGGCCGAAAGCCGCTCGCGCGTTCCCGACTGGCTCACTGCAGGCTTTCCCGGGCAGCGGGCAGCCAGGACTCGATCCATGGCAGGGCTTCGTCATCTGCCATCGGGGTGCGCGAGGCGTCGACTTCCAGCCGCTTACCGACACGCTGTGCTCCACACTGCTGCAGAATGCCATCCAGCTTTCGGCCTGCACCACAAAAGGTATCGTAGCTGCTGTCGCCCATGGCGATCAGTCCATAACGCTGGCCGGTCAGATCCGGCTGCTGCTCCGCGAGATGATCGGCAAAACGCATGAAGTTGCCCGGAAAATCTCCCGAGCCGGTAGTGGAAATGCAGAACAGTGCAATATCCGGCGGAGTATCCAGCAGATGCCCGAGCTCGGGCTCCTCGAGAATTTCGACCTGGAATCCGGCCTCTTCACATTGCGGTTGCGACAGTTCGGCCACATCAAGTGCGCCACCGTAAACGGTCGCCACGAAAATACGCATGCTGGGCACGACTGCTCGACTCCTCATTGAATGCCAGCCCCCATCCTACCATGCTCGCTGCATGCGTGGGTTGCAGCGGCGAACATGGCAGAAGGGAAGTCATGGCACCCGGCGGGGTCTCGGTCTTTCGGAAGTCGCCGGCTCAGTTCGAGGCCGTATCGGTGGCCGAATCGGAGAGCTGATCGTCGTGATGCTCGATACGGCTCTTGAGCTTCTGACCGGGCCGAAACGTCACCACCCGGCGAGCGGAGATGGGAATCTCCTCACCGGTCTTGGGATTGCGACCGGGCCTTTCGCGCTTGTCACGCAGGTCAAAATTGCCGAATCCCGAAAGCTTGACCTGCTCGTTTTCGCGCAGGCAACTGCGAATCTCGTCAAAGAAACGCTCCACCATCAGCTTGGCTTCCCGTTTCGAGAAGCCAAGTTCGGCGTGCAGATGTTCGGCGAGTTCCGCCTTGGTCAACGCGCTCATGTCCGTTTTCCCTGTCAGGCGCTTCCCCCCTGACCGCGCAGGGTGGCTCCGAAGCGATTCGATGCCTCGTTGACGATGGCATCAACCAGGTGGTTGATTTCTTCATCGGTGAGCGTGCGCGAAGCATGCTGCCAGGTCAACCCCAGGGCAATACTCTTGTAGCCGGACTCGACCCCCGAGCCCTGATAGACATCAAACAGACGCAACTCCCTGAGATGCTCGCCGCCATGCCGGCGTATGAGTGTCAGCAGCTCATCGACCGGCAGCTGCTCGTTGACGATCAGTGCCAGATCGCGCCGCACTTCGGGATAGCGTGACAGCGGGGTAAACACCGGCAGCGCCGCCTGTTGAATCGCCTCGAGCTCGATCTCGAAAACCAGCACGCCGACCCGGATATCCAGCCTTTCGCGCACCCGGGGATGCAGCGCCCCCAGCCAGCCCACCGGACGCTCATGGTGAAGCAGTCGCGCCGACTGGCCCGGATGCAATACCGGATGTTCGGCCGCCTCGAAACGCCATGCAGCAGGATCGCCGCCCAGTGCGATCAGCGATTCAACGTCCCCCTTGAGATCGAAGAAATCGACATGCTCACGGTGCGAAAGCCAGCCTTCGGGCTCCCGTGGACCACAGATGACGCCGGCAAGCGTGGAATACTGCTGCAGCGAATCGAGATCACCCTGGAACACCTGCCCCATCTCGAACAGCCTGATGCGGGTCTGCTGGCGATTGAGGTTGTGCTGCAGCGCACGGATCAGCCCGGGCCAGAGGCTGGAACGCATCACGGCCATGTCCGAGGAGATCGGATTCGCCAGCTCGGGGGCCTGGCTTTCAGGCGTCAGCAGCGCCTGCTGTTCACGGGAGATGAAACTGTAGGTGATGGCTTCCTGGTAGCCTGCCGCCACCAGCTGATCGCGCAGCCGGTCCAGTGACAGCCGCTGCTCCGGGATGGCCTTCGGGGCCATGCGTGCCTGCGGCGCGCGCGAAGGAAAGCGATTGTAGCCGTGAATGCGTGCCAGCTCTTCGATCAGATCCACATCCAGACCGATATCGAAACGCCAGCTGGGGATTTCGACCTCCCAGTGCCCGCTCATCAGCTCGTTCAGCGACATGCCCAGCCGGGTCAGGATATCAACGATTTCATCATGCCCCAGCGCACTGCCCAGCAGCCGGGAAGCCCGCGTGCTGTCGAGGGTCACCTGTCGGGTGGCCGGGAGGTGATCGGGACTGGCAATTTCAACCACCGGGCCGGGTTGGCCGCCGCAGATATCGATCAGCAGGCGCGTGGCACGCTCGATCGCCTGCAGCTGCAGGGCCGGATCGACACCTCGCTCGAAACGGTGCGAGGCATCCGTGTGAAGTCCATAGGAGCGCGCCTGCCCGGCGGCGCCGAGCGGCGCAAAGAAGGCCGATTCCAGCACCACATGACGGGTCTGCCGACCGACGGCAGAGCGCTGCCCACCCATGACCCCGGCAATGGCAATCGGGCCACTGGCATCGGTAATCAGCAGAGTGTCCTCGCGCAGCTCGACTGTCTGACCATCGAGCAGGATCAGCTCCTCTCCGGGCTCGGCCATGCGTACATCGATATGCTGATCCAGCTGTTCGAGATCGAAGGCATGCATCGGCTGACCGAGCTCGAGCATCACATGGTTGGTCACATCAACCACGGGGTCGATCGAGCGTATGCCACTGCGGCGCAGACGCTCCACCATCCACAGCGGCGTGTCGACCGAGATATCGATGTCTTCGATGACCCGCGCCGCATAGCGCGGGCACCCCCGGGACGCGGAAACGCTGACATCAAAGGCCGTGGACGTCACGGCCGGCACATCCGCTATCTCGGGTACACTGACGGGATGGCGGTTGAGCACGCCCAGCTCGCGGGCCAGTCCGGCCACACTCAGGCAGTCACCCCGGTTGGGGGTCAGATCGATATCCAGCGTGGCATCATCGAGCTGAAGCCAGTCGCGCAGGTCCTCACCAACCGGAGCATCCGCTGGCAGCACCCAGATACCGGGGGATTTCTCTTCCACCAGCCCCAGTTCGGATTCGGCACAGATCATGCCATTCGATGCCACGCCACGCAGCTCGGTCTGACTGATGCGGAAATCACCCGGCAGCACGGCACCGACCCTGGCGAAGGCCACCTTCTGGTCGACTGCCACATTGGGCGCACCACAGACCACCTGCAGGCCGGCCGAAGTCCCGATATCCACTTCGCAGACGCTCAACCGACCGGCATCGGGATGAGGTTCGACCGACACCACACGCGCCACGATCACACCGCTGAACGATCCTGCCACCCGTTCGACACTGTCCACCTCCAGACCGGCCATGGTGAGCTGATCGGCCATTGTCTGGGCATCCAGCGTCAGGGGCACCCACTGACGCAGCCACTGCTGTGAAACTTTCATCTTGCCTCGCTAAACCGGTAACTATGACGCTGACAGCTGCATGAATCAGCCGAACTGGCGCAGAAAACGCAGATCATTGTCGAAGAACAGGCGCAGATCATTGACGGCATAGCGCAGCATCGCCAGCCGTTCGACCCCCATGCCGAAGGCGAAGCCACTGTAGCGGGCAGCATCGATATTCACGTGGCCGAATACATTGGGATGCACCATGCCGCAGCCCATGACCTCCAGCCAGCCGGTATGGGAGCACACCCGGCATCCGTGGCCGCTGCACATCACGCACTGGATATCCACCTCAGCCGAGGGTTCGGTAAAGGGAAAGTAGGAAGGCCGGAATCGGACATCCAGACGATCGCGCTCGAAAAACGCCTTGAGGAAGGCCTCGATCGTGCCCTTGAGATCACCGAAACTGATGCCCTCGTCGACCACCAGCCCCTCTACCTGATGGAACATCGGGCTGTGCGTGAGATCGGAATCGTGTCGATAGACCCGACCCGGACAGACGATCCGCACCGGCGGCGCCTGTTCATTCATGGTCCGGATCTGCACGGGAGAGGTATGGGTACGCAGCAGATGGCGGGCGTCGAAGTAGAAGGTGTCATGCATTGCCCGGGCGGGATGATGCGCCGGGATGTTGAGCGCTTCGAAGTTGTGATAGTCATCCTCGATTTCCGGGCCCTCGGCCACATCGAAACCGATTTCGGCAAACAGCCTTTCGATACGCTGCAGGGTACGGGTCACGGGGTGCAACCCGCCCGGAGCACTGCCTCGCCCGGGCAGCGTTACATCCAGGCGCTCGGCTTCCAGACGCGCTTCCATGGCTGCGGTATTGAGCCGCTCCCGGCGCGCTTCCAGTTCACCTGACAGGGTCTGCTTGGCCTGATTGATGGCTTCCCCGGCGCGCGGGCGCTCCTCGGCAGGCAGCTGGCCCAGGCCCTTGAGCAGTGCCGTCAACTCCCCCTTCTTGCCCAGATAGCGCACCCGAATGTCATCAAGCGTCGTCAGATCCTCGGCAGATTCGATCGCCGCTCGTGCCTCTGCCACCAGTGAGGATAGATGCTCCATCCCTTTGCTCCATGTTTTCCGCTCGGGTCCGGCGGATGCCTGCGCTCCGGCTCTGATCCCGGCGTGCGGCAACCTGCCCGACGATCTTCGGACCATCCATAAAAAACAAGGGAAGAGCCTCGACTCTTCCCCTGCACCCCGTTACCGGGGCCACCGGATCATGAAGATCCGTCTGCGGCGACTGTCAGGCTGCCTTCGCCTTGTCGACGATGGCAGTGAAGGCCGCCTTTTCGTGTACCGCCAGGTCAGCCAGCACCTTGCGGTCGATCTCGATGCCGGCCTTCTTCAGACCTGCCACGAAACGGCTGTAGGACATGCCGTTGGCGCGGGCAGCCGCATTGATGCGTGCAATCCAGAGCGCCCGGAACTGACGCTTGCGCTGGCGACGATCGCGGTAGGCATACTGACCGGCCTTGATGACCGCCTGCTTGGCAACACGGAAGGTGCGCGAACGGGCACCATAGTAACCGCGGGCCTGCTTGAGTACCTTCTTGTGACGACGGCGTGCGACGACACCACGTTTAACGCGAGGCATAATTCAACTCCTGACGAAAGAAAATCCGGTAAGACTCAGATGTAGGGAAGCATCCGATTGATCAGCTGCCGATCGGCGTCATGAATCTGCTTCATGCCGCGCAGATGGCGCTTACGCTTGGTGGATTTCTTGGTCAGGATGTGGCTTCGATACGACTGCTTGTGCTTGAAGCCGTGAGCGGTACGCCGGAAGCGCTTGGCCGCCCCGCTGTTGCTCTTGATTTTCGGCATGGGATAACTCCACACGATCTTCTTTAGAAAACCCGAGGCCGGTACTCAGGGTACCCGTTTGACTGCCAGCGGATCACTTTTTCCTGGGGGCCAGCATCATGATCATCTGCCGGCCTTCCATTTTCGGACGGGACTCCACGGTAGCCAGCTCCTGAAGGTCATTTTCAATGCGCTCCATGAGCCGGCGACCGATCTCCTGATGGGCCATTTCACGCCCGCGGAAACGCAGCGTGACCTTGCCCTTGTCGCCGTCCTCGAGAAAGCGAATCAGGTTTTTCATCTTGACCTGATAGTCGCCCTCGTCGGTGCCAGGCCGGAACTTGACTTCCTTGACCTGGATCTGTTTCTGCTTCTTCTTCTGAGCAGCCTTCTGCTTCTTCTGCTCGAAGAGATACTTGCCGTAATCCATGATCTTGCAGACGATAGGATCGGCATTGGAGATCTGAACGAGATCCAGTTCAGCCTCCGCTGCCCGGTCCAGGGCCTCTTCAAGGGATACGACACCCTGCTGCTCACCGTCATTGTCGATGAGCCGGACCTCGTCGGCGCGAATACGGTCGTTGATCGGGGCCCGTTTGTCCTGGGGCCGTCCACGCTGATTATTACGCTTGATCGTTAGGTCTCCGTCGTTGAGATGAAACTGCGTTCACCCGGTCTCCGCGGTCAGCCGCTCGATCAGTTCGGGGACAGGCATCGATCCCAGATCCTCACCCGACCGCGTCCGGACGGCAACGCTGCCGTTTTCGATTTCCTTATCACCGACCACCAGCAGATAAGGAACCTTCTGCAGTGTATGCTCACGAATTTTAAAACCGATCTTCTCGTTCCTCAAGTCCGACTTGACACGCAGCCCTGCCTGTTGCAGCTGCTCGGTCAGACCGGCGGCATACTGTGCCTGGGCATCGGTAATGGTCATCACCATGGCCTGGACGGGCGCCAGCCACAGGGGCATGGCCCCCGCGTAGTGCTCGATCAGGATACCGATGAAGCGCTCCATCGAGCCGACAATGGCACGATGCAGCATCACCGGGGTATGCCGGCTGCCATCCTCTGCCACGTACTGGGCGCCCAGCCGGGAAGGCATCATGAAATCCACCTGCATGGTGCCGACCTGCCACTCCCGGCCCAGGCAGTCCTTCATGTGATATTCGATCTTGGGGCCGTAGAAGGCGCCCTCGCCGGGCAGCTCCTCCCACTGTACATCATGACTGCTCAGCGCGCCTCTCAGGGCCTGTTCGGCACGATCCCACTCGGCATCCTCGCCCAGACGCTTGTCGGGGCGCAGTGCGATCTTGACCGCGATATCCTGGAACCCGAAGTCGCGATAGACCTGCAGGGCCTGCTGATGAAAGGCCGTGACCTCCGATTCGACCTGGGACTCGGTGCAGAACACGTGCCCGTCATCCTGGGTAAAGGCCCTGACCCGCATGATGCCATGGAGCGCACCCGAAGGCTCATTGCGGTGACAACCACCGAATTCGCCATAGCGGACCGGCAGCTCGCGGTAGCTGCGCAGCCCGGAGTTGAACACCTGCACATGCCCCGGGCAGTTCATCGGCTTGAGCGCATACTCACGCTTTTCCGACTCGGTGAAGAACATGTTGTCGGCATAGTTGTCCCAGTGCCCGGATTTCTTCCAGAGCGAGACATCCATGACCTGGGGGCAGCGGATTTCCTGGTAGCCACCTGCCCTGTAGACCCCCCGCATGTACTGCTCGATCACCTGCCACAGCGTCCAGCCCAGCGGATGCCAGAACACCATGCCGGGCGCTTCTTCCTGGGTATGAAACAAATCAAGCTTGCGCGCCAGCTTGCGATGATCCCGCTTTTCGGCCTCTTCGATTCGCTGGATATAGGCATTGAGCTGCTTCCTGTCGGCCCAGGCGGTACCGTAGATGCGCGTCAGCATGGGCCTTTCGGCATCCCCCCGCCAGTAGGCACCGGCCAGCTTCATCAGGCGGAATACCCTGAGGTGCCGGGTATTGGGCACGTGAGGCCCGCGGCACATGTCGACATATTCCTGATGATGGTAGAGCCGGATGGTTTCGCCGGGAGGTATTTCGCGCACGATCTCCTGCTTGTAGGGCTCGTCACGCTCCACGAAGGTGGCCAGCGCCTGGTCCCGATCGACATACTCGCGGCGGACCTCGTAGTCCTGCTCGATCAGCTCCTTCATGCGAGCTTCGATCGTTTCGAGATCCTCGGGCGTAATCGAGCGCCCGAAGTCAATGTCGTAGTAGAACCCCTCTTCGATGACCGGGCCGATGGCCATTCTGGCATCGGGATACAACTGCTTGACGGCATGGCCCAGCAGGTGGGCACAGGAGTGGCGCACGATCTCCAGCCCGTCATTATCGCGGACGGTCACGATTTCAACCGAGGCATCCTGATCCACGGTATCAGCGGTATCCACCAGCACACCGTTGATCCGACCGGCCACGGCAGCTTTGGCAAGACCGGTACCGATGGACTGGGCGATTTCCATGATGGAGACGGGATGATCGAACTGACGCTGACTGCCGTCCGGCAGTGAAATGACGGGCATGAATCTTCCTCGACTGTTCAGTGGTGACCACCTACCAAGGGCCACTTGAAGGACTTTTCAAAAAGGCTGGTAACGCGGACGCACTGCCCGGCAACATGCAAGCTCCGGACAATAAGTGGCCGAAAACGTTACCAGCGACACGGGGCGGCGTCCAGCGGAACCATTGCCCCGACCCTGATGACCGATACCCTGGCAAGGCGCAGGTGTCGGACAAAAAAAGAGAGCGCCCGAAGGCGCTCTCTGATCGACGGAAGACTTTACGACAAAATCTCCGTCCGGTCGGTCCACCGTCTTACATGGAACCGCTGTCCTGCGAACGGTTCATGGTCTGACCGGCATCACCCAGCGGCTCGACTTCGGTGCGACGGTTCTGGGCACGGCCTTCGGCGGTGCTGTTGGTCGCAACCGGGTTGGACTCGCCATAACCCTGGGTTTCGATACGATCGGCGCTGACGCCCTCGCTGACCAGGTACTGCTTGACCGAATCGGCACGACGCTGCGACAGATCCTTGTTGTAAGCCTCGGTACCGATGGAATCGGTATAGCCCTTCAGCTTGACACGCACGGAGCTGTTGGCATTCAGCTTCTCGGCCACGCCACCCAGGATCTGCTGAGCGTTGGAGGTCAGTTCGGCAGAGTCGAACTTGAAGTTGACATCCTGCAGCACGAGGTTGGCCACGCAACCCAGCGCGTTGACCTTGGCGCCGGCAGGAGTATCCGGGCACTGGTCCTGATAATCCGGAACGCCATCACCGTCGCTGTCCAGCGGGCAGCCCTGGGCGTTCACTTCAACGCCGGCCGGGGTACCCGGGCACTGATCCTGGTAGTCCGGAACGCCATCACCGTCGCTGTCCAGCGGGCAGCCCTGGGCATCAACGGCAACGCCGGCCGGAGTACCCGGACACTGATCGCGATCATCCGGGACGCCATCATTGTCGGAATCCAGCACTTCAGGTTCGTTGCTGGAGCACAACAGGGCGCCTGCTGTTGCGCCAGCAACGCCACCCACGGCACTACCGGTTTCTTCATCATCATCGCCGCTGACACCATAACCGATGCCACCACCGATCAGACCACCGGCCAGGCCGCAGACGAACGGCGACGAATACCATGCGTCGTTGCCACTGCTGCTCGACATGGAGGACTGCGAACCGGAACTGGCACAGCCGGAGAGGCCCAGTACCAGCGCAGATCCCAGCAGTAAGCCAGTTGCAGATTTATTCATGCAAGACTCCTTCTTTATATAAAGCGCCGGGTGATCATGGATCACTCAGCGGCTCCTGGTTCAGGCGCTCAGGCCGTTACAAGAAGAAATCACTCTTCCTGCCTGGCAAAAGAAAGCACATTTGCACTCTTTCAGCCAGTCGGCACGCCTTCTTTCATCAAGGCAATTCCGTGCCCTGACAGCATTAACAACGTGCCCCATACATGAGGACGATGCAATGATAGAACAGTGTTTTGCAGCATGTGGGCATGATTGTCAAACACTGTTTTTCTCACAATAGTATCTGGTCAGGGAAATCACCAATTCAGCCGGTGTTCGCTCCGTGGACACGGCAGGAGATCGGCTTCTACCAGCCCGCCATCGCCGGGGTCGCCCCGGGCATAACCCGAGCACGACCGGTACTGTATCATCTTCGAAGCCTTTCGACGTCGATTGGTATTCAAAGGGGGCATCACCATAGCTCAGGACAAGCTCATGCGCCCGGGTCAGACGTTCGATCAACCGGTAATCCGCGGAACGATCGCGTCCGGGCAGCTCATGCCAGTCCAGGTTGACGCCCAGCAGCTCGTCCGCTGCCTCGGCCCTGACCAGTGAAACCGCCGCTTCCGCCAGCGCCTGAAGCGCCGACTCGTCACGCG
Source organism: Kushneria sinocarnis (assembly GCF_003633775.1). GTDB lineage: Bacteria > Pseudomonadota > Gammaproteobacteria > Pseudomonadales > Halomonadaceae > Kushneria > Kushneria sinocarnis. Next base: position 107,885 of record NZ_RBIN01000003.1, on the reverse strand, counting down.
CCCTGAGCACGAGCTCGAGATGGGCCGAGTCGGGACTTTGCAGATGACCGCTCTCCCCACCGCGCAGATGGGTCACGCTGATTTCGGCCGCACCTTCCTCTTCGGGCAGCTGAAGTGGCAACCGCTGCAGAGCCTGAACCATGCGACAGGCTGCCGGGATCGGACTGCGTCCGGCAGTCCGGCCTTCGCGAGCGGGTCGGACGCCACTGAGCGTAATGCCCAGCCATCTCGCCACCCCGGGGCCGGCAGCTTCCGGCAGCAGCGTAGCAGCTGTCTCGCGTGGCTCGCCGACGATGACCCGATAAGCCTGACCGGGGTGCATATCCGTCCAGCCCAGCGCCGCGCGCAGTTCATGCAACGGCCTGTTCAGCGGACCGAAATGCAGCATGACGGCTCCGCACTGCAACTCTTCCCCCAGATGCTGCAGGGCTTCGAACAAGGTCAGCAGCAGTCCTGCCTCGCCCTCATCGAGGGCGTCGGCCTCGGGATCGAGCAGAATCTCCCAGCTGACGCAGGGCCCGCTCCGACCGGCGCGATAGCCGATACAGGGGTGGCCGGGCACCTGCTCCACACGTGCCGCAAGCTGCTGCCGACACCGGTCGAGACGACGACCGGGAGCGACCGCCCGCAACTGCTCAAGCGTCAGCATGAATGACCCTTTCGATGCTCATGAAGAGGCTCTCCTGTCCCTGCTCGATGTGCCGGTTTCATCGGCTTGCCTGATCCATGCGAGCAACTCCCCGAGCTGCCGATGCACAGCGTCGCGCTCGTCAGCGGCAATGTGCAAGCGATCGCGGTCCTCCCGCAGGCGCTCGCCGGGCGTCAGCTGCGCCCTCGCCTCATGGGTATGCAGATGTTCGGTACGCTGTCTTATACGATCAAAGATGGCGAACTCACCCTGTGGGTCAAACTCCTGCCCCAGAATATCCAGCATGACACTGATGCGAATGCAGCCCTCGACCAGATCGACCTGATCCGCCAGCACTGCCCGACCGATCACATCCAGGCTTTCGAAACAATAATCACGCGCCCTGTCACGTTCGCTTAACCAGGCCTGCCGCCTTCTTGCCAGCTCACGATGCAGCGACCAGGCATAAGCTGCCAGGGCAAACACGATGACCACTGCAAGAATCAGCAGCAATAAACTCCAGCTCATCGGCATCATGGAAATCCTTGCTTCAAAGGAAAAAATACGGCCGGTATTCGGTACATTCTTGCCCCTTCGGCCATTGAAAAGAGTCTGGATATCCGATTTGCCCGTGGTTAAAATCGCGACCGGACTGCACACGCTCTGGCCGCATGCAGGTGCGCGTCTGCCACCCCGGGACAGGCATGGAAGCGGTCAATAACAAGTTTGCCGACCCTGTCACCGGGCCCGTATTCGTACCCGAAAACCATTTTGTACTCCTGACCGGGGCGAAAGCAGTCGGTGGGTACGCCGTCGATGGATCAAAGGACGCCATTTTGCATCACGATATATCAATTGGAAAAAAAGCCACCAGTATTTATTCCAGCCTATCGGTTTTTCTGCTGGGCGCCGTTGCCCTGATCATTTCTTCCGGTTATTCACTTGGCGCTGCGCTGCTGTTACTGGGCGGGCTGGCAATCCTGGTGACCGGCAACAGGCCGCAAACCGACCGGGAAGACCGGCTGATCATTGGCGTACTCGTGGCCTTTTTCGCCATCAATGCCCTCGAAGCCGGCTGGGACGGCCAGGGGGTCAGCGGACTGGATCTGCCCATTCGCTTCGTGCTGGCCATCCCCGCCCTGATGTTTCTCATGAAATACCCGCCCCGCCATGGCTGGCTGTGGTCAGGGCTGGCGCTGGGGGCCATGGCCTCCGGAAGCTGGGCCGGCTGGCAGAAGCTGGTCGAGGAGAATGAGCGCGCCCGAGGGTTCACGCACGTGATCCAGTATGGCGATCTCAACATGCTGATGGGGGTCATGTGCCTTGCCGGCCTGGGATGGGCCTGCACCAGAACCCGCGCGCGTTGCTGGATGGCGTTTCTCGCCGTGGGCGCCTGCATGGGCATCTTCGGCTCGCTCATGTCCGGCAGCCGCGGAGGATGGATCGGGTTTCCGATCATCCTGTGGGTCATTTACCGAACCTACCGACAGCACATCCCGCGCCGATGGGCCCTCACCATGGGGGTGACACTGCTGACCGCCATGATCACGGCCTACGCCGTTCCCTCCCTGGGCATTCAGCACCGCGTCAATGCCGCGTTCAGCAACGTGACGGCCTTCCATGAGCAGGGAGATACGCATACCTCGCTGGGAGCGCGCTTTGCGATGTGGGAGACCGCCATCCGGCTGATCCCGCAAAAGCCCCTTGCTGGATACGGCCTGCACGGCTACGAGCAGGCGCGTGACCGACTGATTGACGAGGGCGTAGCCAGTCCGGTCATCGGCAATTACAGCCATGTGCATAACGAATATCTGGATGCCTGGCTGAAACGGGGCATACCGGGGCTGGTGCTGCTGCTGGCGCTGTATCTCGTGCCCCTGAAACTGTTCACGAAACGGCTGGCCAGGGAGGATCTGAAGCTGCGCGCGCTCGCCCTGGCAGGCGTACTGCTGCCCATCAACTACATGGACTTCGGGCTCTCGCAGGTGTTCATGGCCCATAACAGCGGGGTCATGATGTACTCGTTCTGGCTGGTCGTGCTATGGGCCAGCGTGCGCAGTCGGGAAAGGCACCTCGACGCTGCCCCGACTGCCTGAGACCGGGAGCAGGACCACCCGGGCGCTGGCCATCATGTGTCATCGCCCGGCGTGGTCAGGGCCTCGAACGAGGCACGCAGCTTTTCATACTGGCGCTGATGGGAATAGCCGGTCGCCCGCTCGGCCAGCCGGGTACCCAGCGTCTGCTGCAGATCGGGAGCGTCCAGCAGTTCGGCAATGCGCTCCGCCCAGGCCTCAGCCCCCTGCTCTGTCATGATCAGCCTTTCAAAGCCCTCCCGGAGCAGCTCGGCACTGCCGACATGACAGGACACCAGCACCGGTGTTGCGCAGGCCATGGCCTCCAGTACCACGCGGCCGAACTCCTCGATGTGCGCCGGCAGCACGAACAGATCCAGCGCACCGTAGAGTTCTTCCACCTCGGGCACGGTACTGCGCCAGATAAAGGCGCTTTCGACCCCCTGCTCCCGGGCGTACCGCTTAAGCGAGGACATGTCATCCTTGCCGACCACCAGAAAGCGATACCGGCCCGGCGCACGCCCTTCCAGCAACGCCGCCATGTCGATGAAACCGCGCACGTTGCGCTTGACGAAGTTGCCGGAAGTGACCAGTCCGACCAGCAGCCTGCCCGGGTCGATACCGAGCGATCGGCGCACCTCGTCGCGCCGCTGCCGGGCTGTCGAGGGCGAGAACTGCCCGGGATCATAGCCGGGATAGCTGATCTCGATGCGCTCGGCGGGGATGCCATAGCGGGTCTGGAAGTCCTCCGCCATGAGCCGCGAGTTCACTGCCACGCGCCGGTAACGCCCGCCACCCAGCACATGATCGTGAATGGCCGCGACCTCATGTCCCGCGGGCAGCTCACGGCCATGAATGCGCTGACTCGCCAGATGCACGCAGTTGTGCATATAGACCACGTCATCGGTGACGACATCGCCATGACTGACCAGCATCGCGGGCCGGTGACGACGGCACCAGGCCTGAACCCGACGGTTGAACCAGAACCGTCTGAACGACCCCTTGAAGGGCCAGCGCCTGAGCCGTACCAGCTCGGCGCCGGCCGCCTGCACGATATCGACCGCGCCACGCTCGGCCAGAATCACGACCCGGTAGCCCAGTTCACGCAGCGCCGCTGTCTGCTCGAGCGCATTGCGACTGGCACCGGTTCTTTTCTCCACCTGACGAATGGCAATGGCGGCGAGAGGACGCTCGGTCATGGCCATCAGTCGGTCATGGCGACCTGGGGCGCCGTCTGCAGTGACTTCCCGCGGCCCACTGCGTAATACATCAGGCCCGCTTCCCGTACCGTCTCGGGATCATAGAGGTTGCGACCGTCGATCAGCACCGGCAGCGACAACTGGGATTTCAGCCACTCGAAATCCAGCGTCCGGAACTCCTTCCACTCGGTCACGATGACCAGCGCATCCGCGCCCTGCACGGCCTGCACCCGATCGGCCACCAGCGTCAGATCGTCCCGCTCGCCATAGATGCGACGACACTCCTGCATCGCTTCCGGATCATAGGCCTGTACCCGGGCACCGGCGGCCCAGAGCGCCTCCATCAGGGTACGGCTGGGCGCCTCGCGCATGTCATCGGTGTTGGGCTTGAAGGCCAGCCCCCAGAGCGCAATCGTGCGCCCCGCCAGCTCGCCGTCAAAGGCACGCGACAGCTTCTGGAACAGGGTGCGTTTCTGGCGATCGTTGACATGCTCCACCGCATCCAGCAGCTCGGCGTGATAGTCGTTCTGATGCGCCGTGCGCGCCAGCGCCTGGACATCCTTGGGAAAACAGGAACCACCGTAACCGCAGCCCGGATAGATGAAGTGATAGCCGATGCGCGGATCACTGCCGATACCGCGGCGCACGGCCTCGATATCGGCCCCCAGCCGCTCGGCCAGGTTGGCGATCTCGTTCATGAAGCTGATCTTGGTCGCCAGCATGGCGTTGGCGGCATACTTGGTCAGTTCGGCCGCCCGCACGTCCATGAACATCAGCTTGTCATGATTGCGGTTATAGGGGGCATAGCAGTCGCGCATCAGCTCCTGCACGCGATCGCTGTCGGTGCCGACAATGATCCGGGCGCCCCGGGTAAAGTCCTCGATGGCCGCCCCTTCCTTGAGGAATTCGGGATTGGAGCAGACATCGTACTCCAGCGCGACGCCGCGCGACTCGAGCGCCCCCGCCACCCGCTGATGGACCCGATCGGCCGTGCCCACCGGCACCGTGGACTTGTCCACGATGACGCGGTAGTCATTCATGTAGCGGCCGATGGTGTCGGCCACCGCCAGCACGTACTGCAGATCGGCACCGCCATCCTCGTCGGGCGGCGTCCCCACGGCGATGAACTGCAGCACGCCGAACGCCACCGCGCTCCGGGCATCGGTGGTAAAGGAGAGTCGCCCGGCCTCGACGTTGCGCTCCACCATGGCAGCCAGCCCCGGCTCGAAGATCGGCATCTCGCCGGCTTCCAGACGAGCAATCCTGTCGGCGTCCACATCCATGCAGATGACATTGTGGCCGACGTCGGCAAGACAACTCCCGGTAACCAGACCCACGTAACCGGTGCCGAAAACCGTAATCTTCATTGCTTATCCCTGTGTGACTGCCGCATTGGGGTGGTAGGACATCGAATCCTACCACGCCTTGCACAGCGAACGAATCCTGCTCCCGCCATGCCAATGAGAGCTGCAACCTGTTGAATCTACTGCTGCTCGTACCCCTGGGGATTCTGCTGCTGCCAGCGCCAGGTATCCGCCATCATGCGCTCGATGCCGAACTGTGCCCGCCAGCCCAGCACGCGCTCGGCATGAGCCGGATCAGCGTAGCAGCAGGCGATATCGCCGGGGCGGCGCGGCTTGATGGCACGGGGAATCTCGCGTTCACTGACCCGGGCAAAGGCATCGGCCACTTCCAGCACGCTGTAGCCCTTGCCGGTCCCCAGATTGAAGGTGTGCACACCCTGGTGCTGCTCGAGGAAGTCCAGCGCCTTCAGGTGGCCATCGGCCAGATCCACGACATGAATGTAATCACGTACCCCGGTGCCATCGGGCGTATCGTAATCATCCCCGAATACGGACAGCGCCTCGCGCCGGCCGATGGCCACCTGACTGATGAAGGGCACCAGGTTGTTGGGAATCCCGTTCGGATCCTCGCCGATCATGCCGCTCTCGTGCGCCCCCACGGGATTGAAATAGCGCAGCAGGGCCACCCGCCACTCTTCATCGGACTGGCACAGATCACGCAGGATCTCTTCCACCATCAGCTTGGAGCGGCCATAGGGGTTGGTGGCCGAGGTCGGGAAATCCTCCTGGATGGGGACCGTTTCCGGATCACCATAGACGGTTGCCGAGGAGCTGAAGACGATGCTCTTGACGCCGGCACGCGCCATCGCGCGACACAGCACCAGGGTGCCGTTGACGTTGTTGTCGAAATAGGCGATCGGCTTCTCGACACTCTCGCCCACCGCCTTGAGACCGGCGAAATGTACCACGGCCGAAATGTCGTAGCGCTCGAACAGGCTGTCCAGCAGGGCCTCGTTGCGAATATCCCCCTCGACCAGCGGTACTTCCCGACCGGCCAGGGTAGCTACCCGTTCAATGGCCAGGGGACTGGAATTGGTCAGGCTATCCAGCACCACGACTTCATGCCCGGCCTGCAGCAGGGCCAGTACCGTGTGGGAACCGATGTAACCGGCCCCCCCAGTCACCAGAATCATGTTGTTTCTCCTATCATCCATATGTAATCAGTCGCCCGATGGGCACCGCCAGGCTCACACAGCATAGCCCTGTCATCAGCCATGACCAGCGGCGCCCGGGCTGATTCCCGTTAAAGGGGCCTGAAGCAGGGTCCCTTCCCATGGGCCGGGGCCAGACTGCCATGATCCTGCAAGGCCCTGATGCATTCACCTGACCGAAAAGCAGGCTCTTTCATGTCGGAAACCTCAACCGGAAACACGCAACACAGCAGCGCCCGGGCCCCGCTCGTGGGGCTCTGGCTCGGTCTGCTGCTGCTGGCCGTCACACTCATCCTCCCCGCCCCGGGCAGTCTTGCCGAACCGGCCTGGCACTGTCTGGGCCTCGCCCTGCTGATGGCCTGCTGGTGGTCGACCGAAGCGATCCCCATTCCGGCCACCTCCCTGCTTCCCATCATCCTGGGGCCGGCTGCCGGCATCGGCAGCATGGATGATGTCACGGCAGCCTATGCCAATCCCATTATCTTTCTGTTTCTGGGCGGCTTCTTGCTTGGACTGGCCATGCAGCGCTGGGATCTTCACCGGCGCATCGCACTGCGCATCCTGACGCTAGTCGGCACCAACCCCCGCCGCCAGATCGGCGGCTTCATGCTGGCCACCGGCTTTCTCAGCATGTGGGTCTCCAACACGGCCACCGCCATCATGATGCTGCCCATCGGCACTTCGGTACTGGCGCTATGGCAGAACGACAGCGAGGAGTCCGAGGAGCAGCATCACGAACGGCAGCGTTATGCCACGGCCCTGCTGCTGGCGATTGCCTATTCGGCCAGTATCGGCGGCGTCGCCACCCTGATCGGCACGCCTCCCAATGCCCTGCTGGCCGGCTATGTATCAGACAACAGCCAGATCGAACTGGGGTTTGCCCAGTGGATGATGGTCGGCCTGCCGCTCTCCATCATCATGCTGCTGATCACCTGGTGGTGGCTGACCCACAAGGGCTTTCAGCTCGGCCAGCAGGACCGGGGGCAGCAGCTGCTGCAGGAAGAGCTTCAGCGCATGGGGCGCATGTCCACGGCCGAAAAGCGGGTCGGCGTGGTCTTTCTGCTGACCGCGCTGGCCTGGATGACCCGTCCGCTGCTGACTGATCTGGGTCTGGCATGGCTGTCGGATACCGGCATTGCCATGATCGCAGGCATTGCACTGTTTCTGCTACCCGCCGGCACCTCCGGCAAGGATCGCCTGATGACCTGGGAGAAGGCCTCCGAACTGCCCTGGGGCGTGCTGCTGCTGTTCGGCGGCGGCCTGGCACTGGCCAAGCTGATCCAGGGCTCGGGTCTGGCGGACTGGATCGCCCAGCAGCTGGAGCTGTTCAGTGTCCTGCCGCTGCTCGGCCTGGTGGCCGTGGTGGTCATGGTCATCATCCTGCTGACCGAAATCACCTCGAACACGGCCACGGCAGCCGCCTTCCTGCCACTGATGGGCGCCCTGGCCATGTCCCTGAACCTGTCACCACTGCTGATCACGGTACCGGCGGCCATCGCTGCCAGCTACGCCTTCATGATGCCGGTCGCCACGCCGCCCAATGCCATCGTGTTCGCCACCGGCGAAATGCGTATCCAGTCGATGATTCGCGCCGGGCTGATGCTCAATGTGGTCAGTACCCTGCTGATCACCTTCCTGGTGACCTTCCTGGTCAGCTGGCTCTGGTGAAAGCGCGCAACTCGCGCATGCCAGGCCTGCAAGCGCCATGAAAAAAGGCCGTGGTCCAGGGACCACGGCCTTTTCGTTTGCGGGCATGACAGAGCCGTCAGTGCTGGTCGTGACTGCTCTCGACGGCTGTATCACCCTGCTGATTCGAACCACGCCGCAGCTTGCGTCCGAGCCATTCCGAGCTCTGCATGATCATCACGTAGGTAGCCGGCACGAACAGGCTCGCCAGGATCGTGATGGTAATCATGCCGCCGACCACCGGCGTGCCGATCTGGTGGCGGTTGGCCGCACCGGCCCCTTCCGCCAGCGCCAGCGGCAGGGTACCGCCGATGAAGGCCAGCGAGGTCATCACGATCGGCCGGAAACGCATTTCGGCGGCACGCATGGCGGCATCATGAATCGACAGCCCCTCGTGCTCGCGCTGCTGCTGGGCGAACTCCACGATCAGGATGGCGTTCTTGGCCGCCAGCCCGACTACGGTCAACAGCCCGATCTGCAGGTAGATGCTGGTGCCCATGCCGCGCAGCCAGACCGCCAGGATGGCGCCGATGAACGCAAACGGTACTGCCGTGATCACCGCCAGCGGCAGGGTCCAGCGCTCGTACTGGGCCGCCAGGATCAGGAAGACCATGACGATACCGAAGATGATCGCCAGCATCGCCGCATTGCCCTGGTTGAGCTGCTGATAGGCGACCCCGGTCCAGCCCATGCTGTACTGCGAGCCCAGCTGCTTGGAGATGACCTCCTGCATGGCCTGGATCGCCTGGCTCGAACTGTAGCCGGGCGCTGCGCCCCCCTGGAAGCGTGCCGCCGGATAGACGTTGTAACGATCCACGATCGGCGGCGCCTGGGTGCGCTCCATGGTGACGAAGTTGGAGAGCGGGGTCCGCTCGCCGTCGCCACCGCGTACATAAATGCTGGAAAGGTTCTCCGGCTTGCGTCGGAAGGTGTCCTCGGCCTGCAGATAGACCTGGAAGTTACGGCTGTTCTTCTGGAAGTAGTTCACGAATGAATTACCCAGGGTACTCGACAGCGTCGTGTTCAGATCCGACAGATTCACCCCGTAGCTCTGGGCCTTCTGCTCGTCCACGTTCGCCCTGTAACTGGGCACCGTGGCATCCAGGGTGGTAAAGACCTGGGCCAGCTCGGGCCGCTGGTTGGCCGCCTGCACCACCTTCATGGCGTTCTGATAGACCTGGGTGGGCGAATCCCCTCCGAAGGACTGCAGATAGCCGGTGAAGCCGCCGGTGGTCGAGAGCCCCTGGATGGGAGGCAGGTTGAACGCCATGATATTGCCGCCATCGACCTGACCGCCCACCTGCTGCAGGTTCTTGATCATGTCCTCGGCAGACGCCTGGCGCTCGCCCCACGGCTTGAGCGAGACGAAGATGACCCCCTTGGCCGGGTTGGCGCCGTTCGACAGGAAGTCATAGCCGGAAACCGCGGTCGCGTACTCCACGGCCGGATTATCCATCATCTGCTTCGACACCTTCTGCAGGTACTCATCGGTACGATCCATCGATGAGCCGGCCGGCAGCGAAGCGATCCCGAGCACCACGCCCTGGTCACTCGAGGGCAGCAGGCTGCCCGGCAAGCGGGAGTAGACCATCACCGAAATCACGCAGACGGCCACCACCCCGGCCAGCGAGATCAGCAGGTGACGCAGCAGAAAGGCCACACAGCTCAGGAAGACCCGGGTAATCCGTGAAAAGCCCCGATTGAACCAGTCAAAGGGCTTTCTGATCATGCGGATGAATTTCGACTCGCTCAGATTTTCCTTGTGCTTGATGAAGATCGCGCACATCGCCGGTGTGAACGAGAGTGCGACCAGCGCCGAGATCGCCACCGACACTGCAATGGTAATCGCGAACTGCCGGTACATCTCCCCGGTCAGCCCGGAGAGGAAGCCGACCGGCACGAACACCGAGGCCATGATCAGGGCCGTGGCAATGACCGGTCCGGAGACTTCCCGCATGGCCTCAAGCGACGCCGACATGGGCGTTGCTTCGGGATCGTGCTCGAGTATGCGCTCGACGTTCTCGATCACCACGATGGCGTCATCCACCACGATACCGATGGCCAGTATCATGCCGAACAGTGACAGCAGGTTGATCGAGAAGCCCATCAGGTACATCCCGGCGAAGGTGCCCACCACCGAGACCGGCACCACCGACATCGCCACCAGCGTCGAGCGCCAGTTCTGCAGGAATATGAAGATGATCGCCGCGACCAGAATCAGCGCCTCGAGGAAGGTATGCTCCACGGATTCGATCGAGGCATTGATGAACAGGGTCGTATCGTAGGGAATCGAATAATCGATACCCGCCGGGAAGCGCTCCTTGAGCTCCTCCATCTTGTTCTTGACTTCACTGGCCACCTGCAGCGCATTGGCATCAGGCTGGGCATAGATGGCGATCGGCGCCATCGGGCTGTTGTTGACCCGCCCGCGAACGGCATAGCTGGAGGCCCCCAGCTCGACCCGCGCCACATCGCTCAGACGCAGCGAGCCGCCGTCCTGCTGGGTGCGCAGTACGATATCGCGGAACTGATCGACGTTGGTAAAGCGCCCCTTGGAGCTGACAGTATAGGTGTAGGAAGTCGGATCCCGCTGCGGAGCGCCGCCCAGCTTGCCGGCTGGCACCACCGTATTCTGAGCCTCAATGGCACTGGAGACCTCGGCCGGGGTGATGTCGTACTGGGACATCTTGTCCGGGTTGAGCCAGACCCGCATGGCGAACTCCTGGTTCCCCAGGACCTCGGACTGCCCCACACCGGGGAGCATGTTGAGCTCATCGATGATATTGAGGTTGGCGTAGTTGTTCAGATAGAGCGAGTCGTACTGGTTGTTGGGCGAATACATCCCCACGAACAGCAGTACGCTGCTGGACTGCTTCTGAACCGTCACGCCCTGGTTCTGCACGGACTGGGGCAGCTGGGAGAGCGCCCGCTGGACCCGGTTGTTGACGTTGATGGTCGCCTGATCCGGATCGGTGCCGATATCGAAATAGACCTGCATCTGCAGCCGACCGCTGTCGGAACTCGATGAGGTCTGATAGATCATGTTCTGGGTGCCGTTGATCTCCTGCGCCAGTGGCGAGGCCACGGTATTGGAAACCGTGGTGGCATCGGCACCCGGAAAATTCGCGCTCACGCTGACCGTGGGCGGTACCACGTTCGGGTACTGCTGGATCGGCAGCGCACGCACGGACATCAAACCCATCAGGGTAATGATGATCGAAACGACCGTGGCGAATATCGGCCGATGGATAAAGAAGCTTGCAAAATTCATTCGGCTGCCCCGTTGTGGTTATTCACCGCCACCGTCGTTGTCCTCGGGTTCGGCACCATTACCACGCTGTGTCGCCTGCTGTGACTGATCCGACTCGCGCTGTTCGGTCACACCCGTATTACCGGTGCCCTGATTCGGCTCCTTTTCGGAGCGCAGCGGCTGACCGGAAGGATCGGTGGGCTGCTGGGAGCCGCCCTGCCAGGGTTGCGGATCGATCTTCTCACCCACGCTGACGCTGCCGATGCTGCCGGCCACGATCCGTTCGCCCGCCTTGAGACCTTCGGTAATGATGGTCTGCTCACCGGCCTGTTCACCCAGCGACACGAAGCGGCTCTGAATGACATTGTCATCGTTGAGCACATACAGCTGCGGCCCCTTGAGCCCTTCCGTCACGGCCTCGTTGGGCACCGACAGCACATTGAATCGCTTGAGGTTCTCAAGGCCGATGCGCACGAACTGCCCCGGCAGGTAGAGATAATCGGGATTCTGGAAGATCGCCCGACCCTGGACGGTACTGGTGGATTCATCCACCCGCGACCCCAGAAAGTCGATCTGCCCGGTCAGGGTATTGGCGGTGGTGTCCTGCTGGTTGGCATAGGGGAAGCGGAGCCGAGCCGTCACCTCCGGGGCATCCTCCATCTGCCGCTGCCGGCGCAGGGCAAAGGCATCTTCCTGCGGCAGCGAGAAGCGCACCTCGAGTGGATTCAGCGGCGTCACGGTCGCCAGCTCGGTATTTTCCGCCACGAAGTTGCCGACGTTGACCTCATTGAGGCTGACCATGCCATCCACCGGCGCCTTCACCGTGGTGTAGTCCAGATCGATGCGGGCGCTTTCAAGCGAGGCCTTCGCCTGGGCCACTGACGCCTGCGCCGTCTGCAGGGTATTCAGCGCCGTATCGCGCTGCTGCTGACTGATGGCACCCCGCGAATAGAGCCGCTTGTAGCGCGCCCAGTTGCGCTGTGCCTCCTCCAGATCCGCCCGTGCGCTCTGCAGATCGGCTTCGCGCTGATCCACGGTGGCCTGATAGGGCGGCGGCTCGATGGTAAACAGGGTCTGCCCCTTCTCGACCATTTCGCCTGGCTGATAGTGCTTCTCCTCGAGCACGCCGGAAACCCGCGCAACGATATCCGCAGAGAGATCACTGCGGATCATCGCCGGATATTCCATATCGAGTTCCAGATCGTGCGGCTGCACCTTCATTACCGCCACCTTGCGTGGTGGCTGCTGGGAGCCTCCTCCCTGACTCTGCTGCTGACTTTCATCACCACCGCCACAGGCGGCAAGCAGCAACGTCACGACTCCGATGAGCCCCCATTGCGGGGCCCGATTGGCAAGCATCCGGATCATTGGAATATCCACGATTATCCTGATTTTCGATGCATTGAATTTTAGATGCATTCCTGTATGTATGTAAATGAGCCCTGACCGAGTACTCGAGAGGAGCAGCATAGCCCATCCCGGAAAATCACGCGGGCGAACGCCTTCAGACCGACGTAAAGGGCATCGGCCACACGAAATTGCTGCCGATAAAAGGCAACGCCCGGTCGAGAAACGACCGGGCGCGGGAGCCTGCGGGATAGCGCGGAGCGGAGATGATCCGGCTGATCTATTCGACGGGAACCAGCAGTTCCATGCTGCTCAGGCCGGCATCGCGGCGCCCTTCCCTGTAAAGGACGCGGCTGTGATCCACCCGGACCTGCTCATCGTTCATCATTGCCCAGTTCAGGGCCATGTGCTGAAAGGCCGCTTCGTAATCCTTCCAGCTGTTCAACCGGGTGCTCATGCAGCGGCCGGCCGGCACGGTAACCCAGCGCAGCGGCAGCGGCGGATGCCAGGTCTCGCGACGCGCCATGCGGTAGCCGATATCCTTGCGTACCCGATGCGCCGGCGTGACCCGCGGGTCGTCATAAAGAAAGCAGACCGATTCCAGAATCGACTCCTTGGCGCGCTGCGGGCACAGGGTCAGCAGGTGCTGACGCAGGCTCTCTTCACTGAGGCCGCTATCACCGAAGTCGCGGATCACCAAGTAGTACTCTTCCTCGTTCTCGCGGACCTCCACGTGCGGCGTGGCATCCGGTACACGCGGCAGGGCACTGAGCGTATTGCGCATCTGCTCGCGATAGGCCCGCGGCGACAGATCGAAGTGACGGCGAAAGACCCGGCTGAAGGCGGCATGATCCTGATAGCCGCACTCCAGCGCGACCTCCATGATCGACTTGCGCGTATAGATCAGCAGCATCGCCGCGCGATCCAGACGGATGGTCGCGTGATAGTCCGTCGGCGTAACGCCAAAGGACTGCTTGAACTTGCGCCGCAGATGCGAGGTGGACAGCCCTACCTGGCGAGCCACCATGGTCATGGGCATCAGTTCATTGGTGTGCTCGTGCAGAATGACTTCTGTCGCGGCAACGTCGAATTCTCTGCAATCCATATCGTATCCCATCCCATAGGCGATATAAGTCACTTGCTGGCGCTTTTGTACGCCTCTCTGCGAACCGCACTCACTGCCAGCCGATCAGGCGGGCAAACGCCATGTTCCATCAGGCCGTCTTTGATGAGTGCCGGTTGAATCAGTACGAAACATGAGCGCAGGAAGTTTTTTTATATTCCCGCTACTGTCATCCCGTGACTGATCCAGTGGTGATTGAATCACCTGTCCGGGCAACCTTTTTTATTGCGCTTGCGGAAATGATCGCCGGAACAGGTTGCAGATTAATTTATGCCAGCAACAAGTAAAGTATGAAAATTGCGAAGACTACAAAATTGACCCTTTATGATAATCGCCCACCCATGCTGCAATAATCCCTGAAAATAGAGCTAACTAATCCTGCAAGCCTTTTCCGGCGACTAAAGAACTAGAATATTTTTTATAAAAAGTACCAGGAAACTGGTTCCTGTGCTGTTTCTTCCTGTTTCCTAAGGCTTTTCATTTGGAAATTCATGGTTTCATTACAAAAACGTTCAGTCACAATCCGTAGCCTGGTGTACTGACATCAGTCCTTCTTTTTTCGGGCACCAGCGGCTTCCCGCCCAGCGTTGAAGGGCTGTTTTTTATCGGGCGTCGCCATTCGGCGACATTTAAACCTGTTGCTTCACGACCTGCTGAAACGTTTCGGCAAGTCCACGTAACAACCTCACATCAATTCAGCCTGATAACAGGGTTGCTATTGCGGATACAAAAAAACCCGGTTCGAAAGAACCGGGCTGATGGGCAGGAAAACTTCAAAGGGGGGGCATGACACGCATGAAGCGGCGCCGGGCGTATCACGCCATGGCGCCGGACCGCGAGCGTGGCGGTCTACTCGTCATCTTCATTGGCCAGTGCCACCCGCAGCCGGGCTACGGCCTGGCCGTGCAGCTGGCAGACCCGGGATTCGCTGACCCCCATCACGGCGCCGATCTCCTTGAGATTGAGCTCCTCCTGATAGTAGAGCGCCAGCAGCAGACGCTCCCGCTCGGGCAGGCGATCGATCGCGGCCGCGAGCTGCTCCCGCTGTGCGTGGGCAAGCCACTGATCGTGCGGCGTATCCGGCCGGGGGACGCTGTGATCGACATGCGACGCCTCGGATTCATCCGTGCTGACGTCCTCATAGGGCATCAGAAAGCCGTTGTTCACGTCCGTCAGCGTCTGGTGATAGTCATCCAGCGAGATATCCAGTTCGGCCGCGATTTCGCGCTCGCTGGGCGATCGGCCATTCTGCTGCTCGAGTTTCCAGACGGCCCGATCGATATCACGCGACACCCGCCGCACACTGCGCGGCAGCCAGTCCCGCGAACGCAACTCATCGATCATGGCGCCCCGAACCCGCTGCGAAGCGTAGGTGGTAAAGGTCGCCCCCTGCCCTGCATCAAAGCGGTTGAAGGCATCCAGCAGACCCACCAGCCCGGCCTGAATCAGATCATCGAGATCCACACAGGCCGGCAACCGGACCTGCATGGACAACGCCTGACGGCGCACCATCGGCATATACTGATCCATCAGCTGCGTATGATCGATTCTACCCTGAGCCGTATACATGCGCGTGGCATCCCCTGGTCTCTACACGGTGGTGCGCCCATGCGCCTGATGCGCGCAGCGCGGATGGAGAGCATTATGCGCCTCGCCTTACACTTCGAAACAATAAACAGGCCATGAATGCGCGGCCTTCTTTGCCAATAGCCGCGCGGCACTCCTCACCGCCCTGCTATCACACTCTTTGCAGGAGCGGCCTCAGCCACGATCGTCCGGTCGCCCAACCTCCCTGATCGTGGTAGGAGCGACTTCAGCGCGATTATCCGACCACCCGGCTTCCCCGCTTGATGTAGGAGCGACTTCAGTCGCGATCACCCAACCACCCAGCCTCCCCGCCTGATGCAGGAACGACTTCAGTCGCGATGGGGTTGCCTGGGTGACAGATCAATCGCGACTGAAGTCGCTCCTACAATAGCCTCAATGACCACCCCACCTCGATCACCCTCCTGCCATATGACGATTCAGGGAAATCCATCGCCTTCCCTAAAGCCGCGCCCACAGGTGACGTTAATCCCCTTGCCAACGCGGAGCAGGCGCTAAGCTCCACACCGGAAACAAAAAATGCCCGGTGGCGCTAAAGAAAAATCGGAACAACCCGATAATTGAATCAGGCGGCAGGCAGTGCCGCGAATACCGGCGAAACACGCCGCTTCCTTTTGAAACGCAATAGGGAATCGCAACCATGGCAATGGTCGTCAATACCAACTCGCTGTCGCTGATGGCTCAGCAGAACCTGAACAAGTCCCAGAGCTCGCTCAACACCGCAATCGAGCGCCTCTCCTCCGGTTCGCGCATCAACAGCGCCAAGGACGATGCCGCCGGTCAGGCCATCGCCAACCGCATGAGCTCGCAGATCACCGGTCTCAACCAGGCCAGCCGCAACGCCAACGACGGCATCTCGCTGGCCCAGACCGCCGAAGGCGCGCTGGATCAGGTCAACGACAACCTGCAGCGCATCCGTGAGCTGACCGTGCAGGCCCAGAACGGCACCAACTCCGCCAGCGACATCGACTCCATCCAGAAGGAAGTCAATCAGCGTCTGGAAGAGATCAATCGCGTTACTGAAAGTACCTCTTTCAATGGTACTGATCTGTTCGCACAGAGCACCGGTACTGAATTCAGCATTCAGGTTGGCGCCAACGATGGTGAAAATATCTCCATCAATATCGGTTCAGCTTCGGGCTGGAATGCTTATTCTGCTAGCGCGACCGGCGCTCTGGGTGGCGGTACCGGCGTCAACTTTACTGGTGGTGATCGTACCGTCGGTGCCCAGGGTTTTGACGTCATGAGCTCCACCGCTCTGGCTGATCTGGACGATAAGCTGAAATCGGTCGACGACAATCGCAGCGATCTGGGTGCCGTGCAGAACCGCTTCGAATCGGCCATCGAGAACATCAACACCACCTCGACCAACCTGAGCTCTGCCCGCTCGCGAATCGAGGACGCGGATTACGCTACCGAAGTCTCGAACATGTCCAAGGCGCAGATCCTGCAGCAGGCCGGCACCTCGGTACTGGCTCAGGCCAACCAGACGACCCAGAGCGTGCTCTCGCTGCTCCAGTAAGCACTTCAGTTGCACCTGAAGCTACTCAAGGCCGGCTTATGCCGGCCTTTTTTATTGCCTGCATGGTGTGTCTCAAAATGCCGGATTGGACCAGCTAACGACTTCTATTCAAGTCCTTCGCTCTATTGCGTGCCTCTAGAATGGCTTCAGGCCCCATCTTCAGAATCAGCAGGTGTATCCATGAGCGCTCGCAAGCAAAAGAAATCCTCAGACCGCGCCAAGCCGCATCGCTCCTCAGCCAAGAGTGCAGCTATTGCTCCACCGCAGGAACAGAAAAAATTTTTGGAACTCTACAATGCCAGAAGTTTTATAGAAGCAGAGCACTATGCAGAAAAGCTGACCCAGCGCTATCCAAAAGATGCTTTCGGCTGGAAAGTACTGGGTAGTTGTTTGCACAAAAATGGCCAAATTATGAAAGCCAAGGATGCACTAAGCCAATCATTGCAAATCAATACTAACGATGCACAGGCACAGCATCTGATGGCACGCACTTGGTATGATCTAGGGGATCCCACTCAAGCAATGGCTTATGCAAACAAAGCTTTAACACTAGAACCAAGCTTTTCTCAAGGCCATCACACACTCGCAGAGGTTTTAACTGAAAGCGGCAATTATCAAAACGCATTCGATCACGCTTGCAAAGCTGAAGAGCTAGGCTACGAACGCACTTCCTGCTTATTGACAAAAGGTCATTTATTTATAAAGCTGGGGCGTTATAATGAAGCTAAACAAACGTACGAAATGCTGATTTCAGAAATCCCTGAAAACATTCACTTCCTGAATGACATTGCCAATCTTTACAAAGACCTCGGGCAATTTTCATTTGCAGAAAAATACTACCATCGCGCATGTGAAATAGATCCTGACTATCAGGCTGCATTTTCTAACTATCTAATTTGCAAGCACTATAACCCTGAATGTTCAGGAAATGAAATTTATCACGCTATTCGGCAATGGGAAAGTCGCTTCTCACTTAACCGAACACCCTTTCAACACATACCAGCAAATAATTCTTCCGACAAAATAATCCGAATTGGCCTAGTGTCTTCGGGGCTCAGGTTACATCCGGTAGGTCAGATGATATGTGCCGCTCTTGAACAACATCTCGGTGGCATGGAATTCCATGCCTACAGCACTAACAATACCAATGATCATATTACGGAAAGGCTCAAGAAATGTACTAAATCTTGGCATCTAGTACGCCATCTCAATCAGGAAGAACTGGCTGAAAAAATTCAGAAAGATGAAATTGATATTCTTTTTGATCTGTCTGGCTATGGTGACGGTAGCCGCCTGAAAACCATGTCTTACAAACCAGCCCCTATTATCGTCAAGTGGGTTGGTGGGCTTATTAACACTATGGGTTTGCCAGCTTTCGATTATCTTCTTAGCGATCGATTCGAAACCCCGGAAAGTAGCGATAACTTTTATACGGAAAAATTGATTCGCTTGCCCAACGACTACATTTGCTATACCCCACCTAATTACGCACCTTCTATCAAGGCGTTGCCAGCACTTTATAATAGCTTTATTACTTTGGGTTGCTTTAACAATCCTGCCAAGATAAATCGTGTTCTATTAGGTGAATGGGCTAAGATAATGCAAGATCTTCCGGAGAGTCGGCTTTTGTTAAAAAGCATACAATACAGCAGCAGTGAGTATTGTGACTTTATTCGCGATGTTATGTATGAATACGGTATTTCAGCCGACCGACTCATACTAGAAGGCCCTTCCAAACACCGTGAATTGCTTGACTCTTATAACCGAGTTGATATTGCCCTAGACACTTGGCCTTATTCAGGTGGGCTCACGACCTGCGAAGCCTTCATGATGGGGGTGCCAGTCGTTACCCTGCCAGGCCCAACCTTTGCCGGCCGCCACTCGGCAACACATCTTATCAACGCGGGCATGCCTGAGCTGGTTACCAGTAGCTGGGAAGAGTACCGTCAGCGCGTTGTTGAACTGGCCTCCGACATCCCCAACCTGAGTGTGATCCGTGCTTGCCTGCGTCAGTTCCTGATACAATCGCCGGTCTGCGACGCAGAGAAATTCGGCAAGCATTTTTCAACGGCCATGCGTGCTATCTGGCAGCGATATTGTGAAGGAAATAAAGCTACAGCCCTGAAGATAACTGAGGAAGGAGGAGTCTTTGAAGAAAAAGGTGAAAAATTTTATGGGCTGCAGAAAAATTACGACTCCACAGAAAGATCTAAAAAATCAAATATCAGCTTAGAAATCGATCATATACTGAAAAATATTAAATAAAAAAGGCGGGCAGGATGCTGCCATCCTGCCCATCTTTTATTTGAAATTTTCTTTGACTCCATTCTCAGTCATTTTTTCGCTTAAAACTTTTTCTACAAAGATAGGGTCAAAATAAGCAATCCGGTCTAAAACCAAGGATTCTTCATTATCAAAATTTATGTCACCGGTCTTTTTTACCCCAAGGTTAGGGTTAAACCTTTTCTTCTTAATCACGCCATGCTGCTTTAATGCCTCGTCACGATCAGAAAAATAAAGACCAAATCTCTCCCCCATACTTTCAAAGCACTTAAAATCATGAAGATCATCAGCTTGAACATTAAAAATTTTTGATGACAAACCCATAGATTCATATATATTTGCTGCCTGAATTTGTCGGAAAAATGAATCTAAAACCCCCCAATAGCAAAGCTGATAGTTGCTCAAAGACTCTGGCAAGTATATCGGTAAATTACCGGGGAACGATGGGTCAGAAGAGTATTGACGGCCTCTTTCTGTGCGCATGGGGTAACTCCCACGAACATAAAGACTTTTAGCAACTTCTCTAAAGTTTCGATTGAGCAGGACAATTTTTGGCTGCACGCCAAGTCTCAACAAGGGTATAAAAAAGCTTTTACCAAAAACATTACTAGTTTCTATATAATTTTTTTGCTTGATCTTATTAATATTTTCAATTCTCCTTTTAAGGAAGCCCAACGCATGGCGCGGATCTTCTTTAACCAAAGGAAAGATGTCAGCATAGTTTGGCTCTGGTTCATGTAGTGCCAACGTGTCATGAAAAAGGCCAAACAACTCTGTTAAAAAAGTTGTCCCCGTTCTTCCATGTGTGATAGTAAAAATCATGTTTTTCATAAGAAATCACCATTTATATTTTTAACAGGTTTAGCTGGCCTCCCTGCAACAACAGTATTGTCAGGTACATCTCCCACAACCAAGCTGCCGGCGGCGATTACTGCATTTTTTCCTATTACAGAGGGTCCCAGCACAGTAACTCCAGAGCCCATCCAGACTCCTTCTTTCACACAAATATCGCGACCTTCATCAGGGACTGCTTTCAACCTTTCCATGCCAACTCTCGTATAGTCATGAGTACCCGTTAGCAGCATGCATCGATGACCAAAAAAGCAGTCCGCTTCGATAGTTATATGCCCAGAGCGCGTGTTTAAAACTAAATCGTTAATAGAAATAGTAGCTCTTTCAATATGTACGCGATTTTTATCTCCCCATATTCTAGGTTGCCTCATTTCGTATTCTGCTATATACGGCATTAAGAGCCTAGAAAGCACATCCAAATCTTTTTTTTCAGCAGTTCTCAAAAGAGATAAAAAATCACTTTCCTTTTCATCTTTCACCTGATCGCTAATACCATCAATCTTCTTGGATTCTGCCGAACCCAAAGGTTTTTCATCCAAAATTTTAATCATAGCATTCTCCAATCACTGACAAGTACCTGTCAGCATACTCTCCGCTGCTCTGCCGCAACTTTCTAAAAAAGATAAAAAATGACCTTTCCTATTCCTTTCATTTTTCGCCTCTTTCTTCCATTTTCCTCTAAAGTTTTGTCAGTGCGAGCCGAGTACTGATTTTAGTTAGGTCGCTACCAGCCATGGAAAGCTCATGTCCACCCTATCCTTTCTCAGCTCACTGAACACCCAGCAGCAGCTGGACAAGACCCAGCGCTCGCTGAAGCGCTCGATCGAACGGCTTTCCACCGGGCTGCGAATCAACTCGGCCAGGGATGATGCTGCCGGATCGGCCATCAGCAATCGGATGACCAGTCAGATCCGTGGTCAGCAACAGGCGGCAGCCAATACCAATGATGGCATTTCCGTTTCCGGCACGGCTGAAGGCGCCCTCTCGCAGATCAATCAGCGGCTACAGCGAATACGCGAACTGACAGTACAGGGCATCAACGGTGCGCTGAACCTGACAGATCAGGATACAATCCAGCAGGAGATCAATCTCAATCTCAAGGAGATCGACCGCCTGACATCACAATCCCGGTTCAATGGGCTCAATCTATTGGATGGAACCGCCGGCACAATCGATGTGCAGATCGGGGCCAATGATGGGGAGACGCTCGGCGTCGATCTCAATCCGCCCGGTTTCAGCGTCGAGGAGCTGGGGTTGAAGGATTTCACCATTGCCGGTGTCAGCGGTCATGTCACTCCTCTGAACATGGTGGCAGGTGCAGCACATCAGATTCCGGTCGTGGATCCGACCACCAATCTGAGCTTCAACGGCAGCAGTACCAGTAATCCGGTGCTGATGGAAAGCAGCACCCCGGGCTATGGCGCTCGCTATACCCGCTCTCAGGAAAACGGCGAGACCGTTTATTACGTTTCCACGCTTGCGGCGCAGCCCAGCCATGAGACTGCCAGTGGCCGGAACAGCATTGCAGTCGATGTAGGCGAGCAACTGTACGCCCCCGTGGAAGACGTCAACAGCGTACAGCTTGATAGCGCCACCGTTGTGTTTGAAGATCAAAGCGGTAACAGCATCGAAAATGCTCGACTGGTAGCCACCGGCAACCAGTACTTCATTCAACAGGGCACAGGAAGTACTGCCCAGTTTTACAGCGCAGCGGTTACCACCGACAACCCCATTGTGACAGCTCGGGCAGACAGCTCATCCACCATGGATCCTGCTATGCTAACCGGCTTGCAGCCGGTGACGGAACTCGATGGTCAGTCGCTCGCGGATGCCGATACAGAGCTTCGATATCTGGATGCAGAGGGTAACCCACTCGATGCCGATGCAGTGCTTACAGTAGATGATAGCGGCCATTATTATCTTGAAGACGACGGTAACTACTACGCCGTTTCCGCTCCTTCCGCCCGGTCTGCCCAGGTAACCGCTCGAGCCACGACCGCAACGGCGCTGGATGCGCCGGTATTTACCGAATCGGAAACAGTGGAAGGGGTTTCAACCATCACGCTTGACCCAGCCAATGTCACGGTCGACTACACCGACCGCGACGGCAATTATTTCGCGGATGCCCTGAGAACGGATGAAGAGGGGCAGTATTATCTGCGCGTCGCGGGAGGAGATGCCAATACTCCCAGCTACAAGACTGCAACGCTGGTTGAAAGCGAGAACATGGGGACGCTGCTCAAGACCCGTAACGGTACCGGCGATGTCATCCTCTATTATCAATTTGCGCAGAACGCCAATACGGATGTGCCTGCAGAGCACAGCACCGTTGGCCTGAGGGAAGTGGGGGGAGAAATTCGTCTGAAAACGCCTGATCACCCGCTTGCAGCGCTTGATCGCGCCATTGCACGAGTCGACGACAAACGTAGCCAGCTCGGCGCCACTCAGAACCGGATGAGTTCAATTCTGGATCAGCAGGCAAGGGATACTACCCTGCTCTCCCAGGCGCGCTCACGCATCATGGATGCCGATTATGCCGTTGAAGTCTCCAACATGACCCGTGAACAGATTCTGCAGCAGGCTGGTACGGCAGTGCTGGCCCAGGCCAACCAGAGCAATCAGAATGTGTTGTCGCTGCTGCAATAAATTCCGTAGCGTTGCATATACATGGTACATGGTCCGTTCGGAACTCAGATTTTCAGGATCGCGCCAACAAGTGAAAATCGCGACTGAAGTCGCTCCTACAAGAGACCGTGGTAAAGAGGCAGGCTCGGAGAGCGGGATAAAAGGCCTCTACAGCATCGCGACTGAAGTCGCTCCTGCAAGAGACCGTGGTAAAAAGGCAGGGCTCGGAGGCCGGGTTAAAAGGTACCTGCAGCATCGCGACTGAACTCTTTCCTGCAACACCAGCATGATCATCTACCCCAGCATCCATGCCAGCACCTAGCGTTCATCCACCTTGTCGTCCTTTTCACCGCTGTCCGTGGTGTAGGGCGGGCGCTCCGGCTGAGAGGGAAAGCGCGCGGAACCGTAGCGTACGATCAGAATGGAGATGGAAAGCAGCAGTACGGAGACGGCGATATAGATGATGCCCATGTCCGGGTCGTGGTGATTGTGCTGAATATCGCCGATCATCATCCGTGTCAGGGCCGTAATGGCCACATAGATCAGAAACCGCACCGGCATGTGATTGGTGCGAAAGTAGATGCCGACCATCGCGCCCAGTTCCAGATAGATGAACAGCAGCAGAATATCATCGACCCCCGGTACGCCATCGGCCAGCATGTCCAGAAAGGTAAACAGCGCCCCCCAGGCGATGGCGCCACCTATGGCAAACAGGGCCATGAAGTGAAAGCCTCCTACCAGCAGTTTGCCGATGCGATCGGTGCGCTGATGCAGGCGCTGACTCCAGTCATTCTTCTTCGGCATGGTGACCCGAACTCTACGAAGATAAAAAAAATTGAAAGATCATGAAGACTATCAGGCTATCCACCCTGGCACACAACATATGGCAATCGTAGTGGCTTTTTTCTTTTGATCAGTTCTTGAGTGCGATGTCCCCGGATCTGCTCATGCTGTATTGAAAATCGCCTCGGCAGACTCGCCTGATCATGATCCCTTCATCCAGACCGGCCCGCCTCGGTTGCCGCCCTGCCCGCCCCATACATGCCGGTGCTTCGCAGGAAACCGATCACCCTGCTCTCATCAGCACTGCCATGCGGCTCATGTCATGGCCAATGCTGGCTCATTCATGCAATTCATACCTCAAACCAGCCTTTCGGGCAGTAGCTCCCTTCTGACCACCCTGTTAAAAAGCAGGTACTCATATGATTACAAGTGTTACCCGGGTCTTCAGGGGGTTCGGCAATGACTACAGTCACTCAGGCATCCTCGCCTGCCTTTTCCATCTCGCCAGGTCTGGCAGCCACTGCTGATCTCTCAGCCGGCACTGTTCCCGTTACCGCTTCAGCCGAAGCCCGGGAGACCGCCCTTGCCCGCTCCCCGGGCGAAGCCACGCTGGAGCTGGAAGAGTTGGTCAGCGAGCTCAATCAGACCCTGCGCCGTTTCGGCGTGGAGTTCGAGATCGACAGTGCCATCGACCGGGTGATCACCCGGGTGGTCGATCGGCAGAGCGGGGAGCAGATTCGCCAGATTCCCACAGAAGAGGTGGTGCGCATTCTGCATCGGCTGGCTGGCCAGCCGGCCGCTGCGGAGGCCGGGTTGCTGTTCAGCGAACTGGTGTGAGCGTTCGATCAGCCGGCCTTTCGCTTCGAAGCCGATGCTGCGAGCCCGAGCCGCCGGGCTGACCGCGCCAGCGATACAGCTTGCCCGGCGGCACATGCGTACAGGTTATTCCCGGCTTCATGCCACTGACCATGAATGGTACGGAGCCTTCGAGCGCAATGGCGTCTGATCCATTGGTCGCTTCCCGCAGATCGTATTTGACGGCGCGAAGTGAAAATGCCACTGTACACGTGGATGGGCGCAAGAGGCCTATTGTCAGTTGTCATCGAGTCATCGATGTGCCGCTGTATAGTAGTCTTGCCCTACCCTCGCACGACCGGGTAGAACCGGCACTCTATGTACGAATAGCGCTTTATGCGCGCAGGAAGATCGAATATGGCAACTGGCACGGTTAAGTGGTTCAACGACGCCAAGGGTT
Organism: Kushneria sinocarnis; assembly: GCF_003633775.1. Lineage (GTDB taxonomy): Bacteria > Pseudomonadota > Gammaproteobacteria > Pseudomonadales > Halomonadaceae > Kushneria > Kushneria sinocarnis. The sequence continues at coordinate 83,140 of NZ_RBIN01000003.1, read as the reverse complement.
ATGGCTTCATCGCTCCCAGCGACGGCGGTGATGACGTTTTTGCCCATTTCTCTGAAGTCCAGCAGGACGGCTTCAAGTCTCTGCAGGAAGGTCAGAAGGTTTCCTTCGAGATTACTCAGGGCAAAAAGGGGCTGCAGGCCTCCAATATCCAGCCTGAATAACTGCCTGGACTGATTGTCCGGCATATTTGGGCAGGCATGCAGGGTCCGCTACGGCGGGCCCTGTTTTTTTGTGTCTGGCAGACGGGTGCCGGCCATGAGTATCAGCACCTTCGCGACTGAAGTCGCTCCTACGAAACTCGGGGTCAGCCGGAATACGGAAGGCAAGCCAGCCGCGGTTGAAGTCGTGTCCGCAGGAGATACGCTGCCAACCGGCGCTTCATCGCGACTGAAGTCGCTCCTACAAAAGCCGTGGCCAGCCGGAACACGGAAGGCAAGCCAGCCGCGGTTGAAGTCGTGTCCGCAGGAGATGCGCTGCCAGCGGGCGCTTCATCGCGACTGAATTCGCTCCTACAAAACCCATGGTCAGCCGGAACACGGAAGGCAAGCCAGCCGCGGCCGAAGTCGTGTCCGCAGGAGATGCGTTGCCAGCCGGCATTTCATCGCGACTGAAGTCGCTCCTGCAAAACTCCATGGTCAGTGATCTTTCCGCCTTCGTTCGTAATCGCCCCGCAGACCCAGAGTGTAGGAGCGACTTCAGTCGCGATTGCCCTTTTTATCGCAACATGCAGGCCCTGCTTCGCACGCCCTGCCCTCACACCTGCATGTTCATGATGTCCTTGTAGGCGGTCATCAGCCGGTTACGGACCTGAAGCCCCATCTGAAAGGAAACGCTGGCCTTCTGCATGTCCACCATGACGTCGTTGAGCTCCACGCCGGGATCGCCGCGGGTAAAGGCCATGCTCTTTTCAGCGGCATTCTTCTTCAGCCCATCCACCCGGTCGATGGCACTCTTGAGCTCACCGGCAAAACTCGCACCCTCGGACTGCACAGGCGCGGCCTGCTGACCACCGGCCTGCTGCGCCACCTGCTGCATCTGTTGAACAAGGGCCTCCAGGCCGCCACCGGTCACTGCCATGATTCACTCCACGAAATTGTTACGGGAAGCGCCCAAACGATTCCCAATGTAACCAAGTGTCACGGATGTTATAGCGTGTGCTGTTGCTGTGATCCCGCCAAATAGTACGGAAAAGGTCGGCTTTTCAATCCTTCAAAAAAAACTGTACCCGGAATAATGGCGCCATTTCGCCGGCAGCACTTCGCGCCCCGCCGGGCGCGGCTGGCCACAGGGCGGGTACTACAAGGAAGGCATTTCGTGAAACCGATCGCTCCCCTTATGACTGGTTGCAGGCAGGCTCCCCGGCGCTTCTCAGCGTCCGGTGGCTTTATTGATTCAAGGGAAGGTCGCCACCAATGAGCGACGCCAATGCCACAGCCACCTCGCCCCGGGCCATGCTCGAGCGGTTGAAGGCCAATCCGCGCCTGCCGCTGATCATTGCGGTCGCGGCGGTGGCTGCCATTCTGGTGGCCCTGCTGCTGTGGGCCCGCTCGCCCGACTACCGGGTGCTGTTCTCCAATCTGAGCAATGCCGACGGCGGCACCATTGTCAGCCGGCTCGAACAGATGCAGGTCCCCTACCGGCTCACCTCGGGGGGTCAGGCCATCATGGTGCCGGCCGACCGGGTGGATCAGGTCCGCCTGTCACTGGCCAGCGAGGGGCTGCCCAAGGGCGGCGGCGTCGGTTTCGAACTGATGGACAACCAGTCCTTCGGGGTGAGTCAGTTCGTCGAGCACGTCAACTATCAGCGTGCGCTGGAGGGCGAGCTGGCCCGCTCGATCGAATCGATCGATGCCGTCAGCAGCGCCCGGGTGCATCTGGCGATGCCCCAGGAGTCGGTCTTCGTTCGCGATCGCAAGCAGCCGACCGCCTCGGTCATCCTGCCCCTCTACCAGGGCCGGGCCATGGCCGATGGCCAGGTCAGTGCGATTGCGCATCTGGTCTCTTCGAGTGTCAGCAACCTGCCGGTCGACGCCGTGACGGTGGTCGATCAGAACGGCCGGCTGCTCTCTCGGGCGGGTGCCGGCGACGGACGCGGCCTGGATGACACCCAGCTCGAGTATACCGCCCGGATCGAGCAGAACCTGCGCAACCGGATCGAAACCATTCTGGCGCCGGTGGTCGGCCGCGAGAACGTGCGTGCCCAGGTCACCGCCAGCCTTGACTTCTCCAGGGCCGAACACACCCGGGAGCAGTACACCCCGAATCAGGACCCCGCTCAGGCCGCCATTCGCAGCAAGCAGGTCAGTGAAAGCAACCAGCTGGGTGGCAGCGGCATCGGGGGCGTACCGGGTGCGCTAAGCAATCAGCCCACCCCGCAGGCGCCTTCCCCGATCCAGAACCCGGATAACGGGAACAACCAGGGCGATGATGACCAGGGCAACAACCAGAATGATAACAATGGCGGCGACGCCAACGGGACTGCCGGCCAGCGCGGCACCCCGCGCTCGAGCAACCACAGCTCCACCATCAATTATGAGCTCGACCGTACCATTCGCCATGTCCAGGAGGAGTCCGGCCGGGTTCAGCGGCTCTCGGTAGGCGTGGTGGTCGACTACCGCAACCAGGTGGGTGACGACGGTGAAATCAGCCGGGTACCGCTGAGCGACGAGCAGATGGCGCAGATCCAGCGTCTGGTGCGCGAAGCCGTGGGGTATTCGCAGCAGCGTGGCGACTCGGTGGAAGTGGTCAATGCCGAATTCAGCGAGCAGATGCTCTCCGAACCGCCGGCCCCGGCCTGGTGGCAGAATCCGCAGCTGATCTCGCTGGCCATGACCGTGGGACGCTACCTGCTGATCGCTCTGGTGGCCTTCATTCTCTGGCGCAAGCTGATCAAGCCGCTGCTGGATCGCCAGCGTGAAGCCGCCCCGGCCCCCGCTGCCACCGGCACCAGCAGCACTGGCAGCTTCGCCGCGGTGGCCGGTGATGACGAGGAGTTCGAGGGGAGCGCGGAAGAGGAAGAGGCCGAATTCAATCGCAACATGGCGGAACAGGCCCGCAAGCGTCAGCGCAAGGTCTATGACAACCAGCTGGCAGAGGCACAGGAGCGTGCCAAGGACGATCCCCGAATGGTGGCGATGATTCTCAGAGGCTGGATGAATGGCAAAGACTAAACTCAACGAAGCCGGCGTCGAGCACAGTGCCCTGCTGCTGATGGCACTTGATGAAGATACCGCGGCCGAAGTCTTCAAGAGCCTCTCGCCCCGCGAGGTTCAACAGATCGGCATGGCCATGGCAGGGCTCGGTCAGGTGTCGATGGAGCGCATGAGCGAGGTCATCAAGCAGTTCAACGAGGAACTGAGCCAGTACGACGCCATCAGCATGCACTCCAGCGACCACATTCGTGCCGTACTGGTCAAGGCGATGGGCGAAGAGCGCGCCTCCAGTCTGCTGGAGGACATCTTCGAGTCCAATCAGGACAACGGCATCGATGCCCTCAACCTGATGGAGCCCAGCGTGGTGGCCGAAATGATCCGCGATGAACATCCGCAGATCATCGCCACCATCATGGTCCATCTGGAGCGCAGTCAGGCCTCCGATGTGCTGGCACTGTTCGATGACGGACAGCGCAACGATGTGGTCATGCGTATCGCCACCTTCAGCGGCGTCCAGCCGGCGGCCCTGCAGGAACTGACCGAGGTGCTGGGCGGGCTGCTGGACGGCCAGAACCTCAAGCGCGCCAAGATGGGTGGCATTCGTACTGCAGCGGAGATCCTCAACCTGATGAACTCCACTCAGGAAGAGAGCGTGCTCGACAGCGTGCGCAGCTACGACGAGAACATCGCCCAGCAGATCATCGACGAGATGTTCGTGTTCGACAATCTGGCCGATGTCGACGATCGCAGCATCAAGCGCATCCTGCAGGACATCGACACCAATTCGCTGGTCATCGCCCTCAAGGGCGCCCCGGAAGAGGTTCGCGATCGCTTCACCGCCAACATGTCCGGCCGTGCAGCCGAGATGCTGCTCGAGGACATGCAGATGCGCGGTCCGATCCGGCTGTCGCAGGTCGAGGCCGAGCAGAAGAACATCCTGACCCTGGTCAAGCGTCTGGCCGATGCCGGCGAAGTGACCCTGGGAGGAGGCGACGACGCCTATGTCTGATCGAGCCCACGGCGATCGCAACCCTCACTGGCAGCGCTGGGAGATGGGCCAGCTGGAGCGGCGGCAGTCGCGGCGTCAGGGGGATGTCGATGCCGGACGTCAGAATGTGGCCGCCAGCGAGGAGCAGCAGCGCCGCCAGGAGGACGAACTCAGGCGCCAGGGCGCGGAGCGCGGCTTCGAGGAAGGCCGTGCCAGCGGCTACGAAGCCGGCCACGGCGAGGGCTATGCGGCGGGCTATCAGGCCGGGCTCGACCAGGCACTGGCCGATCACCAGGCACGGCTTGACGCCGAGCTGGCGACCACCCTCGAGCCGATGAGCCGCCTGGTGCATCACTTCGAGCGGGCCATCTCCCAGCTGGATGACGATGTGGCCTACGCGCTGGTCGAACTGGCGCTGGAGACCGGCCGCCAGCTCGCCGGCCGCCAGCTGGAGCTGGCACCGGAGCATATCCTGGATGACATCGAGGCGCTGATCGCGGCCGAACCGACGCTGAGCGGCTCTCCCACACTGTGCGTGCACCCCGATGATCTGGTGCTGGTACAACGCGAACTGGGCGGCATGCTGAACGACATCGGCTGGCAGCTGCGCGCCGACCAGTCGCTGACGCCGGGCGACTGCCGGGTCGAAACCGAGCAGCGCGAGATCGATGCCAGCCGCAACGATCGCTGGGAGCGGCTGCGCCATGCCGTCGGCCACGGCAAGCACTGATGCCACCCGGCGCCGGCCTTTTTTTCATCATCCGCTCGGCAACCCCGCCCTGGCGGCAAGGGAGATGACATGACCACCGATGCCATCCTGCTCAATCGCTGGCGACGCACGCTCAACGTGGCCGCCGGCCGCGCGGCGTGGGTTTCCCCCTATCGTGAGCGCGGCCGACTGACCCGGGCCACCGGGCTGGTGCTCGAGGCCATCGGGCTGAAACTGCCGCTGGGCAGCAGCGTGGTCGTCGAGCTCGCCGATGGCCAGGGCGAAGCGGAGGCCGAGGTGGTCGGATTTACCGGCGACAAGCTCTTCCTGATGCCGCTGGTGGAAACCGCCGGGCTGGTCCCCGGGGCGCGGGTCTGGCCGGCCAATCCACGACCGGGCGATAACGCAGCCGCCAGCCAGCGGCTGCCGGTCGGTGACAGCCTACTGGGCCGGGTGGTGGATGCCCGCGGCCGGATTCTCGATGGCCGTGGCCCGCTGGAAGAGCCCGAGCACGCTTCGCTCAACGCGCCCATCCTCAACCCGTTGCAGCGGGCGCCGATAGAAGAGGTACTGGATGTCGGCGTGCGTGCCATCAATGCCCTGCTGACCGTGGGACGTGGTCAGCGGCTCGGGCTGTTTGCCGGCTCCGGAGTCGGCAAGAGTGTGCTGCTGGGCATGATGGCCCGTTACACCCGGGCCGATGTCATCGTGGTGGGGCTGATCGGTGAGCGTGGTCGCGAGGTGAAGGACTTCATCGACAACATTCTCGGCGAGGAAGGGCTGCGTCGCTCCGTGGTGGTTGCCGCGCCGGCGGACAATTCACCGCTGCTGCGCCTGCAGGGCGCCGCCTATGCCACGCGTCTGGCGGAGAATTTCCGGGACCAGGGCAAGAACGTCCTGCTGATCATGGATTCGCTGACCCGCTATGCCATGGCCCAGCGTGAAATCGCCCTGGCGATCGGTGAGCCGCCGGCCACCAAGGGCTATCCGCCGTCGGTATTCGCCCGGCTGCCCACGCTGGTCGAGCGGGCCGGCAATGCCGAGGCCGGCGGTGGCTCGATCACCGCCTTCTACACCGTACTGACCGAAGGCGATGATCAGCAGGACCCGATTGCCGATGCCGCCCGCGCCATCCTGGACGGCCACTTTGTGCTCTCGCGGCGACTGGCGGAGGCCGGCCACTATCCGGCCATCGATATCGAAGCCTCGATTAGCCGGGCGATGACCGCGCTTATCGATGAAACACATTTCGAACGCATCAAGTACTTTAAGCAAATGATGTCCCGCTATCAGCGCAACCGGGACCTGATCAGTGTCGGGGCCTATGCCGCCGGCAGCGATCCCCTGCTCGATCAGGCGATTCGCCTCTATCCGGAGCTGGAAAGGTTTCTGCAGCAACGCATGTCCGAGCGCGCCGATTTCAACGGGTCACTCGAACAGCTCAGGCAGCTGATACCGCTTGCCGGCTGAGTGTCATGCAGCGCAATTTCATGAGTTCCCACCGACATGTCGAATCGCAACTCTTCACTGGACACCCTGGTCGAACTGGCCCGCGAACATCGCGATGGCGCCGCGAAGTTGCTGGGCGAGCTGCGCAGCTCGCATCAGCGCAGCCATCAGCAGCTCGATTCGCTGCTGCACTATCGCGACGAGTATCGCCGTCAGTTCGAGGCCGCCATGGCCAACGGCATCAGCATGGCAGCCCTGCAGAACTATCAGCGGTTCATGCGCTCGCTGGATCAGGCGATCGACCATCAGCACCAGCAGGTGACCCGCAGTGAAGGTCGCGTCGAGAAGGGCGTGACGGACTGGCAGCGACAGCAGCAGCGCGTCAACGCCTATGACGTTCTGGCCACCCGCCGGCTCGAGGAAGAGCGGCTGGCCAGCAATCGGCGTGAGCAGCGCCAAACCGATGAATTCGCCAGTCGCGCCAGTGCCGCGATGGGTGGTTTCTGAATCCAAGGGAATGCCGGTGTGACCACATCGATTTCTTCACTCAGCCCGACCCAAACCACCAGCGCCTCCTCCCCGACCGTCGCCGGTCAGCAGGGAGGCGGAAGCGATTTCAAGGCGATGCTCACCCAGCAGCAGTCCGGCAGCAGGAGCGACGCGAAAACGGCCGAAACGCCCCGGGCTTCCGACAGGCACGCATCCCGCTCCGCTTCCGAGCACACCGCTTCTCATGACCGGCAGACAACCGGCAAAAACGAGAGCGGCGGCGAACCAGCGCAACCGTCGGCGCCTGACCTCACGGCGAAGCGGCACGGTTCGCCCGGCAAGGAGGCAAGCAGCCATGCGCATGACCCGGCCGGCACGCTGCAGCAGCTGGCCGCCAGGCATGAAGGCAAGGGACCTGCGCGCAACGAGGCGGCCGCCGATACTGAGGCTCAGTCCCGTGATCATTCCCGCCCGGATGCCAGCGACAAGGCGGCACTGGTCGAGCACATCAAAAGCGTGCCGGACGACGCTCGTGCAGCGGCGGACATGCCGGGCAAACCCGAGAATCGGCTACAGCACGCTGGCCGTGTAATGAATGACAAGGGTGAGGATCGCCGAACGCACGATGACGAGCCTTCCATCGATGGTTCCGCTGCCCTCGCCTCGCTGCTGGGGGCACAGCAGCAGCCGGCGGCCCGACACTCGACGGGTGTCACACATGACAGCAGCGGCGGCGCCCGGCGGAACGATGCACTCTCCCGCCAGGCGGTAACCGCCAGCCTGCAGGGCGCCGACGATCAGGGCAAGGGGGCCCAGAGCGAACTCAAGGCCGATGGTCGGCTGCTCAATGCCATCGACACCTCTTCCTCGAATGCCAGCGATCAGCGTACGGCCTGGTTGAGCGCACTGGAAGGCAGCGAGAGCTCAGCCTCCGGGCGCCTCACCCTGCATGCAACCGGCCTGCAGGCAGCCGACGGTTCGAATGCCGCGTTCATGCCCCAGGGCACGAGCCCCGTGATGCCGAGCGCGGGTGCCACCCCGCAGCCGATGATGACCGCCACCCTGACGCCCCAGCTGCAGGCGGAGGGCTGGGATCAGGCCTTCAATCAGCAGGTAATGCGGCTCAGCCATCAGGGCGGTGGCAGCGCCGAACTGCATCTCAACCCCCCGGATCTGGGTCAGCTGCAGCTGAGTCTCAAGCTGGGCGACCAGCAGGCACAGCTGCACGTGATGTCGCCCCACGCCCACGTGCGGGCGGCCGTGGAAGCCGCCATGCCCCAGCTGCGTGATGCCTTCTCGGCCAGCGGCATCGAACTCGGCCAGACCTCGGTGAGCGACCAGGGCGCCCAACAGCAGCAGCAGTCGACTCCGGGCTCCGGCCAGTTCTCCCGTGCCGGCATGACAGGCAGCGATGGCCTGTTCCCCGACAGCGATGACGCCATTGTCATCGACAGCTCGGGCCCGCGCCCTCTCAGCGGCATCGATCTGTTCGCCTGATCGCCTTCCACACCCCGGGCCAGCCAAAGCATTGAGTTGGCCCACCTGAATGGCGCTATTTGATCCATCGTCGCCGGCTACGCATCGTAACATGGCCTCCGACGGTAACCGGTGCTGCGGGCCCTCTCGGGCCCCTGGCACTCCCCACCGCCCCGTTCACTCTTTTCGGAATCCTGGTGATGGCCACAATGACCGATGCTTCGGCAACTCCTGTCCGTAAACGCCCTGCCTGGTGGCTGATCGCCCTGCTGCTGATCGCGGCCCTCGGCGCGGGTGCCGCCGGTGGCTGGTATTTTCTCGGCAGCAGCGATGAGGCCGTTGCCAGCACCGAGGAGGCCGAACCCGCGCCGCCGGCAGCACCTGTCTTTGTCGAGCTCAAGCCGTTCACCGTCAATGTCGGTGATGACAACGGTCGGGTGCTGTATACCGGCATCACCCTGCAGACCGGCAGCGACGAGGCCGCCGCCCTGCTCAGGGACCACATGCCGGAAGTCCGCAATCGCATCCTGATGGTACTGACCAGCCACGACGCTGCCAGCCTGACCAGTGCTGCCGGCAAGCAGGCGCTGGCGAAGGAGATCGTGGCGGCATTCGATCAGCCGTTCGATGACGGCCAGACCCGGGCCGACGTGACCCAGGCCCTGTTCACCGATTTCATTGTGCAGTGAAGTGACGCCCATGGATGACATGCTTTCGCAGGAAGAAATCGACGCCCTGCTCAAGGGTGTCAGCGGTGATCAGGAGGAATCCGGCACCCGCGAGACGGCCGATGGCAGGAAGATCCGGCCCTTCGATCCGGCTTCCCAGCAGCGGGTGGTACGGGGGCGGCTGCATGCGCTCGACATCATCAACGAGCGCTTTGCCCGACGCTTTCGCATGTCGCTGTTCAACCTGATCCGCCGCAGCGCCGACATCACCGTCGGTCCGGTACGGATTCAGAAGTACAGCGATTTCACGCGCAATCTGCCGGTGCCGGCCAACATCAACCTGATTTCGATGAAGCCGCTGCGGGGCAATGCGCTGCTGGTATTTCCGCCCAACCTGGTCTTTCTGATCGTCGATAACCTGTTCGGCGGTGACGGGCGCTTCCTGACCAAGTCGGAAGGCCGCGAGTTTACCCATACCGAACAGCGCATCATCCGTCGCCTGCTGGATCTCGCGCTGGAGAGCTATGCCGAAGGCTGGCAGACGGTCTACCCGGTCGAGCTGGAGTATCACCGCAGCGAGATGCAGGTGAAGTTTACCAACATTACCAGCACCGCCAATGAGCTGGTGGTGAATACCAGCTTCCACGTGGAGGTCGGCTCGTTCGGCAGCGACTTTCACATCTGCATGCCCTACTCGATGATCGAGCCCATCCGCGAGGTGCTGACCGGCCCCCTGCAGAAGAACGATCCCGATGAGGACAAGAGCCGCATGCAGCGGCTGGCCGGTGAGGTCAAGCGTTCCAGCGTCGAGCTGATCGCGGACTTCACCACGATCGAAACCACGATGGCGCAGGTGGCGCACCTGCAGGTGGGTGATGTGCTGCCCATCGATCTGCCCGGCGAGATCAGCGCCCGGGTGGATGGCGTGCCGGTCATGACCTGCAACTATGGCAGCCTGAATGGCCAGAAGGCGCTGCGCGTCAAACAGCTGGTCGATCACCGCTCCCCCGATACCTACTGGGATTCGCACGATGAGTGATACCAACAAGCCCGAAGACGAGAACACCCGCCACTCCGACGCCACCGAACAAGGCGGGAGCGCCGCGGATGACTGGGCGGATGCCTTTGCCGAACAGCAGGCCGAAGACAGCGCAGCGCCGGAAGACGACCCCTGGGCGGCCGCCATGGCCGAACAGGGTGCGGCCGAGGAGAGCGACAGCGATCAACAGGCTGCCAGCGAAAGCGTCTTTCAACCGCTGACCGAGGAAGCGACTGGCGGTGAGCGCCGTGATCTCGACATGATCATGGAGATTCCGGTCACGCTCTCGGTCGAGCTGGGCCGCACCAGGCTGACCATTCGCGAACTGCTCGATCTGGCCAAGGGCTCGGTCGTGGAGCTCGAGGGGCTGGCCGGTGAGCCGATGAACATCCTGATCAACGGCTATCTGATTGCTCAGGGCGAAGTCGTGGTGGTCGATGACAAGTACGGTATTCGTGTCACCGACATCATTACCCCCTCGGAACGGATCCACAAACTCAATCGATGAGCACCCAGCACCCCGACACGCTCCTGCCGGAAGCGTCGCTGAACTCAGAGGCGCTGCACACCGCCGCCACCCTGCAGACCACGCAGGCGCCGGCGGGCGGCAGCGGCTACCTGCAGGGCAGCGATGCCGACATGGCCGCGGCGGGCATGGGCAAGACGATGATCGGCCTGGTGGTCGTGCTGGCCATCATCGGGCTGTGTGCCTGGGCGATCCGTCGGCTCGGCCGGGGCCGGCTGATGGGCAGCCAGCGTCAGCTGCGGGTCATCGCCAGCCAGAATCTCGGCCAGCGTGAACGGGTGGTGATGGTCGAGGTCGAGGATACCTGGCTGGTGCTGGGCGTCGCCCCGGGCAGTGTGCGCACCCTGCACACGCTGCCGGCACGCAGTGCCGAAACCCCCGGCGAGGACAGCGCTGCGCCGGGACTGGGAGAAAGCTTCAGGCGCGTGCTGGCGCAGCGCTTCGATCGTCGGGATCGCAATTCATGATGTCATCACGTTCGCTGCTGTCACGCTGTCTGCTGCGCCTCGGCCCCGTGATGCCGCTGGTACTGCTGGCACTGCTATCGTCCTCCCCGGCGCATGCGGCTGCCCTGCCCGGTCTGATCACCCAGAGCGGCAGCGGCGACAACGAGTCCTGGTCGCTGTCGATCGAGCTTTTGGTGCTGCTGACGTCGCTGGCCTTCCTGCCGGCCGTGCTGCTAATGATGACCAGCTTTACGCGCATCATCATCGTGCTGGGCCTGCTGCGCAGCGCGCTCGGTACCCAGACCGCTCCGCCCAACCAGGTCCTGATCGGACTGGCGCTGTTTCTGACGTTCTTCATCATGTCGCCGGTTTTCGAGCGGATCTACGACACCGCCTACCAGCCGCTCTCCAGCGGCGAGATCAGCTTTCAGCAGGCGATTGCCCGCGGTGCCCAGCCGATGCGGGAGTTCATGCTGCATCAGACCCGTGAGCGGGACATCGCGATGTTCGCCGACATTGCCGATATCGGCCCGCTGCAGGGCCCCGAGGATGTCCCGATGCGGCTGCTGCTGCCGGCCTACGTGACCAGCGAGCTGAAAACCGCCTTTCAGATCGGATTTACCATCTTCATACCGTTTCTGATCATCGACCTGGTGGTGGCCAGCGTGCTGATGGCGCTGGGCATGATGATGGTGCCGCCGGCGATCGTGTCGCTGCCGTTCAAGCTGATGCTGTTCGTGCTGGTGGATGGCTGGGGGCTGCTGATGGGCTCGCTGGCCCAGAGTTTCATGACCTGAGTCGGACGCGGCGTCCGAATCTTCATCTCCCGGCATCACGCTCGCTCAAGGAGTTCGCATGTCACCCGAAATGGTAATGAGCCTGGCCTATCAGGGCATGAAGCTGGTACTGATGATCGCCGCGCCCCTGCTGCTGGTGGCGCTTGTGGTGGGTCTGCTGGTCAGCCTGTTTCAGGCGGCCACCCAGATCAACGAAATGACACTCTCCTTCATTCCCAAGATCCTGGCGGTCTTCATTACCATCATCCTGGCGGGACAGTGGATGCTCGGCACCCTGACGGATTTCACGCGGGAGCTGTTTCGCAACCTGCCGATGATCATCGGCAGCTGACCCCGCACCGGCCACCGTCATGCTCGAGGTTACCGAAGCGCAGCTGATGCACTGGGTCACGCTCTTCCTGTGGCCCTTCTTCCGGCTGCTGGCCTTCGTGGCTGCCGCCCCCATTTTCGGCGAAACCGCCATTCCCCGGCTGGCCAAGATCGGCATGGCCGCCACCCTGACCGTACTGATTGCCCCTACCCTGCCACCGATGCCGGACATCGCACCCATTTCCTATGCCGGCTTCTGGCTGATCGCACAACAGCTGCTGATCGGTCTTGCCCTGGGGCTGGTCATGCGCGTGGTATTTGCCGCCATCATGGCGGCCGGCGACTTCATCGGTCTGCAGATGGGGCTCTCCTTCGCCTCCTTCTATTCGGCCGAATCCCAGGGCAATACCATGGTGCTGGCGCGACTGCTCAACCTGTTTGCGGTGCTGATGTTTCTGGCCTTCGACGGGCATCTGATCATGCTCCAGCTGCTGATCGAAACCTTCCAGCGCCTGCCCGTGGGGACCGGCACCCTGAATACCGAAGGCTTCCGGGATGTGGCGCATTACGGCAGCATCATCTTCAGTGCCGGCATGCTGCTGGCCATTCCGCTGCTGACCGCCCTGCTGATCATCAACCTGTCGATGGGCATCCTCAATCGGGCCTCCCCCCAGTTTTCCGTATTCTCGGTCGGCTTCCCCATTACGCTGCTGACCGGCGTGGTGCTGCTGACCTTCATGACCCCGGAACTGGGGACAGTCTTTCAGCGCATGTTCGAGCAGGGCCTGCAGCAGATGGTCGAGGTGGTAATGACGCTGGCCGACAGCTCCTCGTAGTGGCTCCCCCGGCTCGGGCTCGCATGCCGGCGCCTTGATCCGCTGCCCCCCGGAAAGCAAAACGCCACTTCATGAGAAGTGGCGTCACGGGATGGGTCGGCTGTCAGAGCATCTTGAACAGCGAGAGCTCCTGTACCCGGGTAAACAGCTGCTGCGAGGCCTGCAGGCCCACCTGGCTGACCGAGTAGCGTGAAATGGCTTCGGAATAGTCCAGATCCTGCAGCGAGGAGATCTGGGTCTCGTAATTGAGCGAGCGGGTGTTGCCGATCTCGTCGAGCGCATCGATCTCGTTGAGATTGGAGCCGATGCTGGAGCGCACGGTCAGGACGTTGTCCAGTGACTGATCGAGCTGACGGTTGGTGCGGTCGATGGTGGCGCGGTACTGCTCGGAAGTGACCGTACCATCGGCGCCATCGCCCAGCGGCTGATTCAGGACATCGATGGCCGACTTCAGGCTGTTGAACAGGCTGCTGGCCGGATCATCCCCACTCGCCCCGATGTCGAAGACCTCGCTGCCGATCCGGTTGATCTTCATGTTGCGCGAAGCATCAACCCGCATGGACTGCACCACATCGTCCCCGTTGTACGTCACACCGCCGGCCTCTTCGACAAAGGCAGGCTGGTCGGTCTGCGAGCCGGCAAAGACATAATTGCCGTTGCCATCCTGGCTGTTGGCCAGACCGAGCGCTTCCTGATAGAGACCTTCCAGCTCGGTGGCGTTCGACTGACGGTCAACATCGGACATCGTGCCGTTGCCCGCCTGCACGATCAGCGACTTGGCCCGGGTAATCAGGTTGGTCACGCTGTCCAGCACGCTGTCCTGGGTGGCCAGCTGCTGCTGGGCGGTAATGCGCGAGTTTTCGAACTGACTGTTCTGGGCATTCGCCTGCTGGGTCAGCAGCACCTGGCCCGCCGCCCGCGGGTCGCTGGACGGGGTAGCAATTCGTTTGCCGGTAGAGAGCTGAAGCCCGATTTCGGAGAGGTCGCTCTGGCGATCCTGCATCGCGTTTCTGCTCAGCTCGAACATCATGGAAGTACTGATACGCATGATTATCGGACCTTATGCCATGATACCCAGCAGGGTATCGAACAGACCGGAAGCGGTCTTGATGACCTGTGCATTGGCGGTATAGAGCTGCTGATAGCGCACCAGGTTGGCCGCCTCCTCGTCGAGATTGACGCCGGATACCGACTGCTGGGCGCCCTGCAGCTCCTGCACCACCTGATTCTGGGCATCGCTCTTGCTGGAAAGCGTTGCCACCTGGTTGCCGACACTGCTGACAATCTGGGCATAGGCACTGTTGAAGCTGGCGTTGCCGTTGACCACCTTCTCATCCTGCAGCGCTGCCATCTTCAGGGCGTTGCTGTTGCCGCCGACCCCTTCTCCCGGGCTGCGCGCCGCAATGGCGGCCGGATCGGAGGCCAGCAGCTGCATGTTGCTGGCAGCGCCTTCCAGCGGCTTGACGGTGAAGGTGTCACCCGCCGCCGCGCCGGCCGAGAGCGTGATGGCAAGACCATCATAGGCCCCCTCGGCATCGGGGCTGACGGCCTTGCCGTCACTCAGGCGAGTGACGGTAAAACCGCCACTGCCATCCGCTTCGACCTGATAATTGCTGGCACGCATGGCCCCGGCATTGAGGTTGTCCTGGCCATCGCGGGCAAATTCAGCGGTCAGCGTGGCGCTGCCCGCATTATCGGTACTGGTACGCACCACCGGCTCGGCCGTCGAGAACAGTGCCTCGCCGGCCTCTCCCTCGTTGAGGGTTTCCCCCTGCTTGTTGAGGGCATTGATTCGCGAACTCAGGGTCTGTGCCAGCTGATCAAGGCGCTGGGAAGCGGGCTCGAGCACATCATTGCGAAAGCCGATCAGACCGCCGAGGGTGCCGCCACTGAGCTGCTGTTCATTCAGTTCCAGGGTCTGCCCGGTCGCGGTATTGAAACCGACCGTCATGCGATCCGGGTCATCCTTCGCCGACACCATCGAGAGGCTGTTGGCCGAATCGCCGATGACCAGCGGCTGACCGCCGGGCAATGAGACATTGAACTGACCCTGCTGATCGACCACCGTGATATCGGTCAGCTTGTTCAGCCGGGTCACCAGCGCGTCACGCTGATCCATCAGCCCGTTGGGCGGCGTGCCGGTCTTGGCGGTGGTCTGACTGATCTGGTTGTTGAGCTCGGCCAGCTGACTGGCATAGCCATTGATCTCGTCCACCGCAGTGCTCATCTGCGATTCGGTACTGCTGTCCAGATTGTCGAAATACTGGCCGATCGAGTTGAACTGGGCGGTCATGCTCTCGGCATTGCCCAGCAGCGACTGGCGTGCCGCCGTATCGGAAGGGTTGTCCGCCACGGTCTGCAGGCCGGCAAAGAACTGCTGCATCTGCGTATTGATGCCGGCATCGCTGTCGGCCAGCAGGCTGTCGATCTGGGAGGCCTGACTCAGGCTGGTACTCAGGGCACTCTGAGTGGACTGCGCCGAGTTGAGCTGATTGTTCAGATACTGCTGATACTGCCGCTCGACGCCGGTCACCGTCACGCCATTGCCCGAAAAACCGCCCCCGCTGGAGCTGCCGGTATTCTGGGAAAGCTGGGTGATCTGACGGTTATACCCTTCGGTATCGACATTGCTGATGTTGTTGCTGGTGGTGTTGAGGGCAATCTGGGATGCCCTCAGGCCACTGAGACCGATGCCGAAAAGCGAGCTGCTCATGTCGGTTCCTCGACGTATCGTATGGCAGTTGAAGTCATGGTGTATTTAACGGCAGGCAGATCGGAAGATTGAGTACCCACGCCCGGTTTTGCGCCTGTTGTCATCCGGATGCAGCCGGTCACTCAGAACAGCCGGGTCGGCTGGCGCGCCAGTGACCACTCATCCCGATCAGCCGGGGTATCGGTAGCACCCCGGGCATTATCGGCCAGCCATCCGGCTGAGCGGCCGCCATCACCGAACAGCCGATCGCCCATGCGATCGGCCATCTCGCCCAGCTGATCCGGGATCTGCGACATTATCGCGATCAGCTTGCTGGCATAGTTGGGGTCGGTGGCATAACCGCCCTGCTGAAGCTGGCGGGCCGCCTCTTCCGGCGACCCGGCCTGGACGACCCCGGCATAGCGCGGGTTGTCGGTAATCAGCCGGGCATAATCGGCAAACGCCTGATCATAGGAGTCGTAGACGCGAAAGTCGTCACGAACATTCACCGCGCGGCCGTGCTCGTATTCGGTGGTCGCCACGCTGGTACTCCTGCCCTGCCAGCCGCCGGTCGCCTTGATGTTGAACAGGTTGTGGCTGGCACTCTCGCCATCGCGGATCTCGCTTCTGCCCCAGCCGGTTTCCAGTGCGGCCTGAGCCATGATCAGCCGGCTGGAAAGGCCCGTGGCACGGCTGACATCACGGGCCGCATCCCCCACCTTGGCAATGAAGGCACTGACATGGGCCGGCAGGTCCTCGAGCGCCACGGCACTGCCACCGGCACGGTTCACGCCCGCCCCGGTATTGCTCTGATTAAACAGTGAACCGCTGGCCCGCTCCGGCTCACTGCCGGCGCCGGCCACCACCGGCCGATTGCTCTGCTCATCAATCGCCCGCAGTGCCTCCAGCCGCCCGGCATTGAGCGCCGCCACCTGCTCCTCGCCGACCGACATGGCCCGGGAGAGCGTGCGGGGAGCCTCGGGGGCAGGCAGCCCGGTGCGCTCACCGGGCGCTGCGCCCTCCACGGCATCGGGCTTGCCGGCCTTCTGCCCGCCCAGCTGGCTGACCAGCATGTCAGCCAGTCCGATCCCCCGCTGGGAGAGCGTCTGCGCCCACTGCCGGTCCATCATCGACTTGTAGGTATCCATGCTGGAGTTATCCAGCAGCTCGCTTTTCGGCGAAGCCGCCCGCATGCTCTTGAGCATCATCGTCAAGAGCACGGATTCGAACTGTTGCGAGACCTCCTTCAGCCCCTGGTCAGGCGCCTGACGGGCGTTGTACCTGAGCTTCGAAAGCCCCTGAACATCCAGCGCGAACCGGGGACTGCCCGAATCGAGTGCCATCAGATCACCTCCAGATCGGCATTCAGGGCGCCGGCACGCTTGAGCGCTTCGAGGATCGCCATCAGATCGCTCGGCGTGGCGCCCATGCGATTGAGCGCATCCACCACATCGACCAGATCCGTCGAGTTCGGCACGACCTGCAGCGCCCCGCTCTCCTCCTGCACATTGACATCGGCATTGGGCACGACCGCTGTCTGACCACCGGACAGTGCATTGGGCTGGCTCACGATGGGATTGTTGTCGATCACGACCGACAGGTTGCCATGCGCGACCGCAGCCCGCCCCAGCGTGACATTGGTATTCATGACCACCGAGCCGGTACGCGAGTTGATCACCACCTTCGGCTTCGGCGCGGCCGGATTGATATCGATGTTCTGTACGCGGGCCAGAAAGGAGATCTTGGAAGCATCATCGATCGGCGCCTGCAAAGAGATGGTGCGTGAGTTCTTCGCCGTGGCCACCCCGCTGCCGAAGACCTGGTTGATCGCATTCATGGCCCGCAGCGCCGTATTGAAATCGCCATTCTTGAGCTCGAGATCGATGCTGCCGTTTTTGGCCAGATCCACCGGCACCTTGCGCTCCACGATCGCCCCGTCGGGAATGCGCCCTGCCGAGGTCTGACCGACCTGTACGCTGCTGCCCGCAGCCTCCGCACTGATACCCGGAATCAGTACATTGCCCTGGGCCAGCGCATAGATCTCCCCGTCCGCTCCCTTGAGCGGAGTCATCAGCAGCGTGCCGCCGCGCAGGCTCTTGGCGTTGCCGATCGAGGAGACCGTCACGTCGATCTCCTGGCCGGGGCTGGTAAAGGGCGGCAGATCCGCTGTCACCATCACCGCAGCCACGTTCTTGAGCTGCATGTTGGTCGAGCCATCCACCGTGACTCCAAGCTCGGAGAGCATGTTGGTGACCGACTGGCCGGTAAACGGCGTCTGCATGGTCTGGTCACCGGTATTGTTCAGACCGACCACCAGCCCGTAACCCACCACCGGGTTGGCGCGCACCCCCTGGAAGCTCGCGATGTCGCCGAGGCGCTCGGCACGAGCCGGTGCCGCCAGCAGCATGCCCAGCACCAGCATCAGGGCCTTGCAGGGATGGCGACGCAACAGACGGACAGCAGACAGTGACATCATCGCGGCATACTCAGAACGGTGAAATGTTCAGGAAAAAGCGCTGCAACCAGCCCATGGTCTGGGCCTCATTGATATAGCCATCGCCGTAGTATTCCAGGCGAGCATCAGCCACCTGATTCGACACCACGCTCGAATTGGCGCTGACCGTGCGCGGATTGACCGTCCCCGAAAAGCGGATGTATTCGGTGCCCTGATTGATGCCGATCCGCTTTTCGCCTGCCACGGCCAGATTGCCATTGGGCAGCACATCCATGACGGTCACGGTAATCGTACCGGTGAAGGTATTGGAGGCATTGGCCCCGCCCTGACCCGAGAACTGGTTTTCACCTTCCAGATCGAACGCCCGCTCATCCAGCAGGCCCCGAATCCCCTGCGGTACGGTATCAAGCCCCAGGCTGGCGGAGCCGTTGCGACTGGCATTGGCGGCCGAGCTCTTGGTGGCACTGACATTCTCGTTCAGCACGATGGTCAGGATATCGCCGATGGCTCGCGGCCTGCGGTCCTCGAACAGCGGCTTGGAGTAGCGCGCCTGGAAGAGCGAGCCATTGGCATCCGGCACCGGCACCGGCTGGGGCGGCGCCGTGGTCGGCCCCTGCACGACATTCTGGCGCGGAATCTGGGCACACCCGCCCAGGCCGGCCATCAGGGTCAGCAGTACGATCAGCGCCAGCGCACGCAGACGCGATCGTTCAGGCACGAGCCGACGCACGTCGGCAGTCATCAGGGCCGTCATGATTACAGCTGGGTCAGGCGACCGAGCATCTGGTCAACGGTCGAGACTGCCTTCGAGTTGATCTCGTAGGAGCGCTGTGTCTCGATCATGTTGACCATCTCCTCGACCACGTTGACGTTGGAGGTCTCGACGAAATTCTGCTGCAGCAGGCCGGCGCCATTGTTGCCCGGCACGTTGTCATTGCGCGGCCCGGAGGCGTTGGTCTCGCGATAGAGATTGTCCCCGATGCTCTCCAGCCCGGTCGGGTTGATGAAGGTCGACAGCTGCAGCTGGCCGATCTGGCTGCTGCCGGTCACGCCGGGCTGGGTCACGGAGACGGTACCGTCCTGGGCAATCGAGAGTGACAGCGCATTCTGCGGCACCACGATGCCGGGCTCGATCGGGAAGCCGTTGGCCGTCACCAGCTGACCGTTTTCATTGAGCTGGAAGGAGCCATCGCGGGTATACGAGGAGGTCCCGTCCGGCATCTGCACGGCAAAGAAGCCGCGACCGTTGATCGCCACATCCTTGGAATTGCCGGTCTGCTCGAGGTTGCCCTGGGTGTGCAGCCGCTCGGTGGCGACCGGCCGCACCCCGGTACCGACCTGCAACCCCGAGGGCAGGTTGGTCTGCACCGATGACATCGAACCCGGCTGGCGCATGTTCTGATAGAGCAGATCCTCGAACACCGCACGCGATTTCTTGAAGCCGTTGGTCGAGACGTTGGCCAGGTTGTTGGAAATGACGTCCATGTTGGTCTGCTGGGCGTCAAGACCGGTCTTGGCAATCCAGAGTGAACGAATCATCAGGGGTTCTCCATGTGCTCCCGCGGGGAGCATGCATTCAGCAAATCAGCGTGTTTGTCAGCTCAGCGAGAGCAGCGAATTGGCTCTCTGGGCGTTCTCGTCGGCGCTCTGCAGCATCTTCATCTGCATTTCGAAACGCCGCGCGTTATCGATCATGGCCACCATCGCTTCGGTCGGATTGACATTGCTCGATTCAATGGCCCCACTGACCAACCGGACACCCTCATCCAGCGGCTGGGCCGCAGCCGGCTGGCCATCCCCGGTGCGGATATGGAAGAGCCCGTCCTCGCCACGCATCAGTCCGTCTTCGGCCGGGTTGACCAGCTTGAGACGACCGATTTCGGCGCGCGTGTTGGGCTGACCACCGGCCGCGACGGCGGAGATGGTGCCATCACCGGCGACCGAGACATCCTCGGCTCCCAGCGGCATCACGATCGGGCCATCCTCACCGAGCACGGCGTGGCCGTTGGAGCGCAGGATGCCGGTCGAATCGACCTGCAGCCCACCGCCGCGGGTATAGCCTTCACTGCCATCCGGCGACTGCACCGCCAGCCAGCCCTGGCCATCTATGGCGACATCCAGCGCCCGCCCGGTGGCCTGAATGGTGCCGGTCTGGAAATCGGAGCCGGGTGTGCTGTCGGCGACGATGGCGCGGGTGGCAAGCCCCACCCCGTTGACCGGCACTGCCCGGTAGGCGGAGAGCTCGGCGCGAAAGCCGGGCGTCGACGCATTGGCCATGTTGTTGGCCACCACCGACTGGCGTTCAAGGGTCTGTTTGGCCCCGGACAGGGCGGTATAAATCATGTGATCCATGCGGCTCTCCAGTCAGCGAGCGTGATCGTCATGCGCGTAGTAAACACTGAAGCGCACGGTGATAAAGGAAAGAGAAACACGCTCGAAAGGAGCCAATTCGGGAGACGATCCGGGATTCCTGCCCAAAAGGCCCCTGCAGGAACGGCGCGCCCGGGCGGGCGCGCCGTGAAGGATCAGCGCAGCGAAACGGCCGTCTGCAGAATCTGATCCTGGGTCTTGATGGTCTGCGCATTGGCCTGGTAGTTGCGCTGCGAGACGATCATGTTGACCAGTTCCTGGGAGAGATCGACATTGGACTGCTCGAGCGTGCCGGAAATCAGGCTGCCCAGCTGACCGGTCCCGGCCGTGCCGAGCAGCTCCTGACCGGAGCTGGTCGTCGCCACCCACTGGTTGTTGCCGATCGGGCTCAGGCCCTGCTCATTGGCAAAATCCGCCAGCGCCACACGACCGAGGCCGACCGTCCGACCATTGGAGTAGCTGCCGCTGATCGTGCCATCGTCGCCGATCGAGATGCCGGTCAGATCCCCCGGGGCATTGCCGTTCTGGGTGACATCGGCAATCGAGAACGACTTGGCGGTCTGGGTCGCGCCGCTGAAGTCGAAGCTGAAGTCGGTCTCGGCCGAGCCGTTCTGGGAGTCGAACGCCCACTGCACCTGGTTGGTGCTCAGATTGCCGGGCTTGTCCGTCTGATCGGCCTGGGTCAGCACCCCGTTGCCGTTGAACGAGAGCTGGATGGAAGGCTGAATCTCGGTATAGCTGATCTCCCCACCGCTCCAGGCACCATCGGCATCCTGACTGGCACCGGTAACGACAGCGCGGTATTCATGTCCACTTTCCGTTGTAAACGTGGACGTGCCATTGCCACTGGTCGCAGGGTCAAACTCTCCCGGATATGTACCACCATCGGAAACGGTACCGGACCAGTTGGCTTCACTGCCCAGCGGCATTTCGGCATTGACCTGCCAGCTGTTGGAACCATCCTTGACGAAATAGAGGTTCAGCGACTGGGCATTTCCCAGCGAGTCGTACACCGTATTGGTGGTGCTCCAGCTGTAGGTGTTGATATCGCTCGAGTTGAAATTGGCCGGATCCTTGATGTCGCTGCCGGCATCCAGTGCCACCTTGCCCCGGGCTTCCGAGGTGCCCTTGGCGATCATCGAGGTGCTGGGCACCTGGATGGCTTCGGGGGTACCACCGGTGGCCACGCTGGGGTCGGTGGTCAGGCTGTTGAAGTTCTGCACGTTGTAGCCGGTCAGCTGCTGGCCGGTATTGCTGACCAGGTAGCCTTCGCTGTCCATCTGGAACTGGCCGTTGCGCGAATAGCTGATCTGGTTGCCATCGGTCAGCCGGAAGAAACCGCCGCCGTCGATCGCCAGATCCAGATCCCGGTTGGTGGTTTCCAGCGAGCCGCTGTTGAAGTTCTGGGTAACCGCGGCAACCTTGGTGCCCAGTCCGGCCTTGGCGCCGGCATAGATGTCGGCAAACTCGGTACGGCTGCTCTTGTAGCCGACCGTCTGGGAGTTGGCGATGTTGTTGCCGATGGTATCGAGCTGGCTGGCGGCCGCATTAAGACCGCTGACACCCTGCGAAAAAGCCATGTGACGTCCTCTGATGCATGTGTTGAGGTTGCCCGGGTGCGGCACACGGCCGCCATTTGATCGATTCCAGGCCCGGGGCCCTGAACGATAATCGAATTACAGGATCTGTTTGATATCGGACAGCGAGGCCTGACCCAGTATCGGACCGAGATCCAGCATGGCGCCCCCCTCCTCGGAGCGGGCCACGCCATTCACCAGCGCATAGCGCAGGGGCGCGGCGCTGACCTCTTCACCGTTACTGGTGGCTTCAACGGAAACGGTGTAGTTCCCCTGGCCGACCTTCTCGCCGGCACTGTTGGTGCCGTCCCAGTAGAAGGACTGGATGCCGGCCTGCATGGGCCCGCTTTCGGTCAGGTCATACTGATCGATCACCTTGCCGGTACCGGGATCGGTGATGGTTACCCTGACGTTATCCGCATCGGAGGCAAGATCGACCCCGAACGGCGTTACGGTCTCGCCATCCTTACCGACCGCGACCTGGTTACCATTGACCAGCACCCCCTTGTCGACCAGCGCACTGGCCTGCAGCTGCTGGGTGGTGTTGATCTGACCGGTGATCGAATTCAGCGTATCGTTGAGATCGTTGATGCCGCTGACGGTATTGATCTGCGCGATCTGCGAGGTGAACTCGGAGTTCTCGGTCGGATTGAGCGGGTCCTGATTCTTCATCTGGGCCACCAGCAGCGTCAGGAACTGATCGCTGAGCTGGGTGGGATCGGTATTGATATTCCCCTGGCCGGTCGTCTGGCTCTTCGGGGTCGACACCGTCCCGTTGAGCTGGCTCATGATGGAAGTGTCAAAACTCATGGCGGCACTCCTGTGGCATCGCTCGCCGCTCACTCACCGAGAGTAAGCGTCTTGAGCATCAGCGACTTGTTGGTATTGAGTACTTCGACGTTGGCCTGGTAGGAGCGCGCCGCCGAGATCATGTTCACCATCTCTTCGGTGGGATCGACGTTGGGCAGACTGACATAGCCCTCGTCATCCGCGGCCGGATTGCCCGGATCATACTGGCGACGAAAGGGACTCTGGCTTTCGCCCACATCCGAGACGCGTACCCCGCCGACCGACTGCCCCGGCGCCGCATCCAGCTCGAACGTGACGTGTTTGGCACGATAGGGCTGACCATCCGGCCCTGCCACGCTATCGGCATTGGCCATGTTGCTGGCCGTCACGTTCATGCGCTGCGACTGGGCAGAAAGCGCCGAACCGGAAATGTTGAAGACGTTGAGCATGGCTTTCCCGTTACTCCGGCTGCATGGCCTGTTTCAGCCCCTGCAACCTGCTGGTAATGAACTGAAGGTCTGCCTGATAATGAACGGAGTTATCGGCAAAGTTGACCCGCTCCTGATCCATGTCGACGGTATTGCCATCCAGCGCCGGCTGGGTCGGCACCCGGTACATGAGATCGGTGACGCCACCACCACCGGGGGCCTGGCCGTGAATGTGCCGCGACGAGGTAGTGGTCATGGCCAGACCGCCGCTGCCTTCTCCCCCGCTTCCGCGCTTTACCGCCTGCTCCAGCTCGCCGCGAAAATCGAAATCCCGGGCCTGATAACCGGGGGTATCGGCATTGGCGATATTGGCCGACAGAACCTTCTGACGCTCAGCCCGCAGGTTCAGCGCCTGCTGCTGGAAATTCAGTGATGCGTTGAGGCGATCGATCATTGCCTCATCCCCTGAACAGGTTGACGAATGACGAGGCGCGTTGAACGGCGATCATCTTCACCATTGGCGAGCCCCCTCGATGCAGGGTGAAGAATAGGGATTTACAAAACCATACAATCGAACAAATAGCGTGACTTTTGCGTGCCAATTCCTGCGCTGGAATTGCCTGCCTGCGATTACACTGCGCCGAACATGGTGATCGGGCACGCTCGGGGCGCAGTCAGCCCGCGTGACCCGGTTCTATCGCTAGCGAGGCGTGGCATGAAGTTTTCGATTCCGAAGCGAACACTGGCGACACTGGCACTGGGGGGCTGCTTCGCACTGCCGGTGATGGCAGCCGACAGCGTGCTGGAAACCACGCTGCAGGGTTTTTTGCTCGATCAGTCCACCTCGCTGTCGGGCGATGTCAGCGTCGAGCTGGATATCCCCAACGTTCAACGGATCAGCTGCCACAATCCGGAGCCGTTCCTGCCCGGCAATGGTCAGCGTCTGTGGGGCAGGACCACGGTGGGCGTGCGCTGTCCCGACGATCGGCCCTCGACCCGCTATTTCCAGGCCTACGTGCGGGTGAAAGGCGACTATTACGTGGCGGCCCATGATATTGCCCCGGGCAGCGTCATCGGTCCGGGCGATGTCAACCTGCGCAATGGTGACCTGACCCGGCTGTCGCAGCAGCTGTTGACGGGTGATCACGACCCGACCGGTCAGGTCGCGACACGTCGCATCGGCGAGGGGCTGCCCCTGCAGGGCAACATGCTGCGCGCTCCCCTGCTGATCAAAAGCGGTCAGCAGGTCAGGGTGGTGGCGCAGGGCCGGGGGTTCGCGATTCGCACCGAGGGCACTGCGCTGTCCGGGGCGGGACGGGATGAAAGGCTGCGTGTCCGCACCAGTGAAGGCAGGATCCTGACGGGAACCGCCATCAGCCACGATACCGTCGAGCTGCGTTAGTCCGCGTCCGACAGGTATCAGCACTGGCGTTACGCTTTGACACATACGGATACGAAACCGTGGACACCGGCGCCTAAAGATCCCCATCATGGCGTCGATAAAGTCTACAGTGCAGCCACGCATCCATCCGCACCCGAATGGCATCCGGTCGAGTGCCCGAGAGGACAGTCAAAGTGAAAATCGATTCCAGCACCAACATCACGCATCTGCAGCCCGGGGCGACCCGCGATGCTCAGCGCACCGGCGGTCCTCAGAACGCCACCCGCGCAGACGCCGTGTCGTCCAGCTGGACACCTTCCAGCGCCAGTGATGCGTCAAGGGATATCGACACCGCCAAGGTCGATGAAATTCGTCAGGCCATCCGCGACGGCAGCTTCGAGATCCGTTCCGACCGGATTGCCGACGGTCTGATCCAGAGCGCCCGGGAGCTGGTCGACGATCAGTCCTGAGCTCATGACCCAGTGAGATAACTGCATGTCCCATGATCCAGCGGTTCTGCTGACCCAGCTGCTCGAGGCTCTCGAGCGATTCAATGCGCTGCTCGACGAGGAGTCTGCCCTGCTGGCCGATACGCCGGTGGCAGCTGGCGCCCTGGCCGACGTGACCGAGCGCAAGAGCGTGGTCACGGCCACGCTCGAGCGTCTGGAAGGCAGGCGCTGTCAGTGGCTGCAGCAACAGGGTTTCAGCGTGGATCGCAGTGGCAGCCGGGCAGCAGCGCACCAGCACGAGCTGGACGAGCTCTGGCAGCAGATCGTCGCGGCGGGCGAGCAGGCACGCACCCGCAATCGGCTCAATGGACTTGCCATCCATCTGCGCCTGGACATGCACGAACGGGCACTGCGGTTCTTCAAAACCGCCAGCAGTACCAGTCTCTATGGTCGCAATGGCCGCTCCAGTCCGGTCAGTCAGGGCAATACCTACGGCCAGTGCTGACCCCGCGCCTCCGGCTCCGGCGTTACGGCATGTCAATGAAGGGCCCCGGTGAGCGATCGCCGGGGCCTTTTGCATGCCAACGGTATTTGCATGCCGGCAGCGCCTGTTACCGACCGGCGGGCCCGATTGCTTGTACTGCCAGAGCGAACTTCGCCAAGCGCCTCAGGACGTGGTGTAGTTCACGATCAGCTGTAGTGGGCCGCCCCGCAGACGAGGCGCGAGCCGCTGCCCCTCGCCCGGCATGCCGAAGTGAAAGGTCCACGCCCCGGCCACCGGCAACCCGGCAAAGCCGGTGGTTTGCCCTCTGGCAGCAGCCAGGGGAACACAATGCCGGCGATGACAGAGCGCGGCCTGCAGTGCCGTGTTCAGGGGTAACAGCTCATAACGCCAGCTGACGGTACTGACCCTACCCTGCGGCAGACCATCGGGTGGCGTGAGGGTCCTGTGATAGTCACGTCCGCCATGCCGCAGTGTCGGCGCCTGCTCATCGCCGATCCAGGCACCACCGGCCGCCGCGCGCGTCGGCAACGGGGCAAGCACGGCGACCAGCAGGAGCAGCGCGCCCCACCTGCAGCCGCCGTTGTCTCGCCACCTTCCGCGGCGCCGAAAGGCGCCGATCACCCCTGCCCGCCGATCATGGCGGTTACCCGGATATGACGCTCTTCGGGAATCTCGGCCTGGGAAAGCACCACCAGGCGATCCAGCCGACGCCGCAGAAAGCGGGACAGCAATGGCCGCAGGGCATGCTGCACCACCAGCACGGTGGGCAGCCCGCGCGCCTCCTGATTGGCGATGGCCTGTTCAGCCTGCTGGATCAGCGTTTCGGCCAGCCCCGGCTCCAGTCCACCGCCACTGGACATCGCCTGCATCAGCATCTGCTCGAGCTGGCCGTCCAGGCCGATCACGTCAGCCGGTTCCCTGCCCGGCAGATGCTGCTGGGTAATGGCGCGGCCCAGTGCCAGACGCACGGCGGCCGTCAGCTCCAGCGCATCGCCGGTATTCGTCGCATGCTCGGCCACCGTTTCCAGGATGGTGCGCATGTCGCGAATCGACACTTCCTCTTCCAGCAGATGCTGCAATACCCGCATCAGCGTGGTCATCGACACCAGCTTGGGCACTACGTCATCGACCAGCTGGGGCGACTCCTGCTTGACCCGGTCCAGCAGCTTCTGGGTCTCGGTGCGACCCAGCATGTCACTGGCGTGGCGGGTCAGCAGATGGTTGAGATGGGTCGCCACCACGGTGCCGGCATCCACCACGGTGTAGCCCTGCACCTGCGCCTGATCGCGCTGCTCGGCGTCGATCCAGGTGGCCGGCAGACCGAAGGCCGGGTCATGCGTGGCGCGGCCACTCAGTGAACCGCTCGCCTGGCCGGGATCGATTGCCAGAAACTGGCCGGGCCAGGCTTCGCCCTCGCCGATCATGACGCCATTGAGCGTGATCCGGTAATGATGCGGGGCGAAGGAGAGGTTGTCGCGGATATGCACCACCGGCGGCAGAAAACCGATCTCCTGGGCGAATTTCTTGCGCACACTCTTGATCCGCCTGAGCAGCTCCCCATCCTGCTGCTGGTCAACCAGCGAAATCAGTCGATGCCCGACTTCCAGCCCTAGCGGATCGACCAGCTGCACATCATCCCAGCTGGCCTCGCTGGCCTCCGGCGTGGCCGCAGCCGCGCTCGGCGCAGCACTGGCCTCCTGCGCTTCAACGGCCCGCTTCTGACGCATCAGCCACCAGGCAAGCCCGCCCAGCAGCGCGGTGAAGAACAGAAAGACCAGGTTGGGCATGCCCGGAATGATGCCCAGCAGCCCCAGTACCCCCGCGGCCAGAATCAGTACCTGTGGGTTGGTGAAAAGCTGGCCCAGCAACTGCTGGCCGACATCCTGCTCGGTATTGACGCGGGAGACGGTGACACCGGCGGCCGTGGAAATCACCAGTGCGGGAATCTGTGCCACCAGACCGTCGCCGATGGTCAACAGCGTATAGGTATGCGCGGCGGTGCCGGCATCCATGCCGTGCTGTGCCACGCCCACGATCAGGCCGCCGATGATGTTGATGACCATGATCAGGATGCCGGCAATGGCGTCGCCGCGCACGAACTTGCTGGCACCATCCATCGAGCCGTAGAAGTCGGCTTCCTGGGAGACTTCGCTGCGCCGATGCTTGGCCTGGGTTTCATCAATCAGACCGGCATTGAGGTCGGCGTCGATGGCCATCTGCTTGCCGGGCATGGCATCGAGCACGAAGCGGGCACCCACCTCGGCAATACGACCCGCCCCCTTGGTAATGACCATGAAGTTGATGACCACCAGGATGATGAATACCACCAGCCCCACGGCAAAGTTGCCGCCCACCAGGAACTGGGCAAACGCCTCGATGACCTGACCGGCAGCGTCACCGCCGCTATGACCGTTGAGCAGTACCACCCGGGTGGAGGCCACATTGAGCGACAGCCGCAGCAGGGTCGAGAACAGCAGCACTGCCGGAAAGGCTGCAAAATCGAGCGGCCTGGTGGTGAACATGCTCACCAGCAGCACCATGATCGACAGGGCGATGTTGAAGGTAAACAGCATGTCGAGCACGAACGGCGGCAGCGGCAGCACCATCATCGCCAGGATCATGATGATCAGTACCGGCCCGGCCAGCATTTTCAGCTGACCGGACTGGGACACGCCGACCCGTTGAAACATCGCGGTCACGGCATTCATGACATTGCACTCGGCGAAAAAACCATCATCTCGATGTTCCTTCAGGTAGTAGTCGCCGACTCATCACCGGCATTGGGATCTAGTTCGGGAGGCACCGCAATGGCCTGCGGCGTACGGGGTGGCTGGCCCCCTTCGCTGTGAAAACGCCGCAGCTGATAGACCCAGGCCAGCACCTCGGCAACGGCGGTATACAGGGCGCCGGGAATCTCGCACTCGAGATCGGCATGGCGATACAGGGCGCGGGCCAGCGGTGGCGCTTCCAGCAGGGGCACATGGTTTTCCCGGGCCACCTCACGAATGCGCGCCGCCACGGCATCGGCCCCCTTGGCCACGACCCGTGGCGCGCCCATCTCCTCTTCGCGGTAGGCCAGTGCCACTGCAAAGTGGGTCGGGTTGGTGACAATCACATCGGCGGTCGGTACCTCGCTCATCATGCGCCGCCGCGCCATCGCCTGCTGCTGCTGACGAATGCGTCCCTTGACCTGCGGGTCGCCCTCGGACTCCTTGTGCTCCTGGCGGATATCCTCGCGACTCATGCGCAGCTTCTTGTGATGGCTCCAGATCTGATACGGCACATCCAGCAGGATGACCCCGATGAAGGCGAGCATGATCAGGGCACAGCAGGTCACCGCCATGGTCAGTGAAGAACGGATGGCCGCCAGCACGCTCTGACCGGCCAGGGCGACCAGCTCTTCCTGATGGAAATAGATATACATGGCCGCCACCACGCCGATCAGAATCGACTTGGCGATCGTCTTGGCCAGCTCGGCCAGCGCCTGCGAGGAGAGGATGCGCTTGAGCCCCGAAGCCGGATTGAGCTTGTTGGGATCGGGCTTCAGCGACTTGGTCGAAAACAGCCAGCCACCCAGCAGCATGGGGGCTATCAGCGCGATCACGGCCAGCACCCCCAGCAGCGGCGCCAGCGCCAGCAATGCATGGGTGCCGAGCCTGAAGCCATCAATCAGCATGCGCGAATCATCGAACAGCTCATCATGGCCGAAGCTCATGCTGCCCCGCATGACATCGGCCAGCATGCTGCCCATCCAGCCGGCCAGCAGCCAGAGGGCGCCGATGCCGACACTGATCAGGGCAAAGGTGGTCAGCTCACGCGAACGCGCCACCTGCCCCTCTTCGCGCGCCTTCTCCAGGCGCCGGGGGGTAGGCTGTTCCGTCTTTTCCTGATCGCTGTCGTTGGCCATGACCGATCCGAGATAACCACCGGGAGTTTCCGGAGGGCTATTGTGATCGGCAGCCCAGCGCCGCGATCATGCGAAAAGCCCGGCGTTTGCCGGGCTTTTCATCCGATACAGCAGCGAAGACCCGCTCAGAAACCGAGACTGTCCAGCAGATCATCCACCTGCGACTGGTCACTGACCACATCGTCGGCCTTCTCGGCCGCCACCTGCGGGCCGTTGAGCAGTGACGAGGCTTCGGAGGGCGCACTCTTCTGGACGCTCTTGCGCTCCCTGTGCTCCTCGGGAATGTTGTCGATCAGTACCTGCACCAGCTGGCTTTCGATTTCCCGGATGACATCCATCATCTTCTTGATGACCTGGCCGGTCAGGTCCTGGAAATCCTGCGCCATCATGATTTCCAGCAGCTGGGCATTGGTGGCCCGCGTCTGGTCCGGAATCCAGGCCAGATAGGCCCGGGTATCGGCCACCAGTTCACGGGCATCACCCAGTTCGATGGGCTGCTCGAACCAGCTGTCCCACCGCTCTGCCAGGCCATTGGCCTGCGCCTCGATGCTGTCCTGAAGCGGCTGCGCCACTTCGGTGGCCGACAGCGCCCGTTCGGCGGCCTGTTCGGTCATGGTGGCAATGTAATTGAGGCGATCGCGGGCATCCGGAATGGCCTGGGCCGCCCGTTCGACCTCCTGATCCAGCCCCAGTTCACGCATGTTTTCATGCAGTGCACGGGTCAGCTGGCCGATGCGGGCAATCAGCTCGAAGTTCTCGGCTTCGGTTCTTGCCGCGGGGTCCTGACTCGTCATGGTGATTGCTCCCTGTTGAGCCGTGATGGCGCAATCGCCATTAATTATCGAGTTTCTCGAAGATCTTGTTGATCTTCTCTTCCAGCGTCACGGCCGTGAAGGGTTTGACAACATAGCCGTTGGCACCTGCCTGGGCTGCGGCGATGATGTTTTCCTTCTTGGCCTCCGCAGTCACCATCAGGACCGGCAGATGCTTGAGCGCGTCATCCGCCCGGATCTGCTTGAGCATTTCCAGACCATCCAGATTGGGCATGTTCCAGTCGGAGACCACGAAACCGAAGCCTCCGGCCTTGAGACGTTCGAGTCCGGCTGCGCCGTCCTCGGCCTCTTCAACGTTGTGATATCCCAGCTCCTTGAGCAGATTGCGCACGATGCGGCGCATGGTGGGAAAATCATCGACTACCAGAATGTTGATGTTCTTGTCGGCCATGAGAATCATCCTGTTGCTACGGGCGCCGGGCGCCCCGTTGAATCACTGATCGTGCCCGGGAGATCAGACACGAAGGCTTTGTCGATGGCTGCTGGCCATGACTGCCATGGCGTGTTCGCACATCGATTGGATGGGGACTACCTCGCAGGCACCACCCAGCGCTATCGCTTCGCGCGGCATGCCGAAGACCACACAGGTCGCTTCATCCTGCGCCAGGGTGTGAGCACCGGCATCGCGCATCTGTTTCAGCCCCTGGGCACCATCACGCCCCATGCCGGTCAGCAGCACGCCGATGGCATTGCGGCCGGCGTGGCGTGCGGCGCTCTCGAACAGCACATCGACCGACGGCCGATGCCGATTGACCGGGGGGCCCTCTTCCAGCTCGATGACATAGTTGGCACCGCTGCGGCCGAGTCTGAGATGACGCTCGCCCCCCGGGGCGATATAGGCATGTCCGGGCAGTACCCGCTCGCCATGTACCGCTTCACGCACGCTGATGCGGCACAGCGTATTGAGACGCTCGGCGAAGGAGCGGGTAAATCCGGACGGCATGTGCTGGGTGATCAGCACGGCAGGCGCATCCGGCGGAAGCGGCATCAGCAGTTCACGAATCGCCTCGGTGCCACCGGTCGAAGCGCCCACGATCAGCAGCTTTTCGCTGGAGGTCATGGGGGCGCGAACCGTCGTCGTCGGCGCCTGGGGTGTCACCGGTTTCTTGAGCCGTGCCCGGGCCGCTGCCCGGATCTTGTCGGCGATCAGCTCGGTATACTCGATCATGCCGTCGCGGATGCCCAGCTTCGGCTTGCTGACAAAATCCACTGCCCCCAGCTCCAGCGCCCGCATGGTAATCTCGGAGCCCCGCTCGGTGAGCGAGGAAATCATCACCACCGGCGTGGGACGCAGCCGCATCAGACGCTCGAGGAAGTCCAGCCCATCCATGCGCGGCATTTCGACATCCAGCGTCAGTACATCCGGATTGTGCTGCTTGATCAGTTCCCGGGCGATCAGCGGGTCCGGGGCCGTGGCCACCACCTCCATATCCGGCTGGCTGTTGATGATCTCGCTGATCAGGGCTCGAATCAGTGCCGAGTCATCAATGCACAGCACCCGAATCCTGTTGGTCATGTTCTGCACTCCTTCACATCAGGCATGAGCGCCCGGATCTCCCGAGGCAGTTCACGCGATGGCAGCTCGGCAATCAGCCGGCTCTCCTGCTGACGCACCCGCTCGGCACCCTCCTGGGCGCCCAGCTTGCGTACCAGCATCCGACCGCTGGCGGGCAGGTAATGAACTCGCCTCGCCGAGGGTCCTCCCAGATCCCGGGCCAGCAGGCTGATGCCATGCTCGGCCAGGGATTGAATGACATAGTCGGCATTGGCATCGCCCACGCGGGCAGCACTGCCCGACATGACCCGGCCACCACCGGTTACCTTGGCTTCCATTCGCTCCCGGCGCGCCCCCTGCCGCTCCATGGCTTCGATCAGTACGGCCATGGCGTGGTTGCCATAACGCAAACCGTGGCGGGGGTCACACGCCTGATGGGTCCAGGGCAGCATGTAGTGATTCATGCCTGCCACCCCTGCTACCGGATCCCGCAGACAGGCCGAGACACAGGAGCCCAGCACGGTCGACAGCAGACCGATGCTCTCCTGCTGCCGGCCCCGGGGCTGAGCCGTGCCTTCCCCCTCGAAACGGGTCACGAAGTATTCACAGGGCAACAGCTTGATGGCTGCCAGACCGGTGTCGCGATCGACGTAGCGATGCGTCGCCACACATTCGGACATGGTCTTCATGATGCCATCCGCCGCTGGGAAGCCTGCTCGTAGACGGTATGCCCCCTCAGGCGAAAGGCGTCCGTGAGGTAGGTGAAATTCTCCGAATGGCCCGCGAACAGCAGGCCGTCCGCCTTCAGCAGCGGCACGAAACGTTCCAGCAGCCGCTTCTGCGTCGGCTTGTCGAAATAGATCATGATGTTGCGACAGAAGATGGCATCGAACTGCCCCTCCAGCCCCCAGCCCTGTTCGAGCAGGTTGAGCGCCCGGAACTCCACCATCGCCCTGAGCCCGGCATTGACTCGCGCCATGCCGCTGCGGGCGCCGGTACCGCGCTGAAAGTGGCTCTTGCGCTGCTGCTCGCTGAGCCGTTCGATCTGATTCATCGGATAGATGCCCTGGCGAGCGACTTCGAGTGCACGGGTATCGATATCGGTGGCGATGATGCTGGCGCTGCTGGCACGGCTGCCCAGCGCCTCACTCAGCGTGATCGCCAAAGACCAGGGCTCTTCACCGGTAGACGCCGCGCAGCACCAGACCCGTACCGGCTCGGAGCGATTGCGCACATGCTCGGCCAGCAGCGGGAAGTGATGCGCCTCACGAAAGAAGGAGGTCAGATTGGTGGTCAGCGCATTGACGAAATGCTCCCACTCCATCCCCTTTTCCCCCTGGTGCTCGAGCGCCTGGAGGTACTGCTTGAAACTCCTGTGCCCCAGGGCACGCAACCGGCGAGCAAGGCGGCTGTAGACCATTTCACGCTTGTGTACTGCCAGGGCGATACCGGCACGCTGATGGATCAGCTGACGCACCTTCTCGAAGTCCGCGTCGGTAAAGGTAAGTTCGCGATGCTCTGCAGTCTCTGCCACAGCCGTATCCTCTTGTTCGCGACAACCGCAGTGTAAGCCGGACCCTCTTCTCAGAAGGTCTCCCATTCATCCTCGGCGACCGTACCGGCAGCCCCATGCTGTACATTACGGGTCATCACGCCTTCCGACCGATTCCGCTGTTCCCGGGCGACCGAATTGTTGCCCCCTGTCGCAGGATTGCCAGCATGCTTTTCCTGCGACTGCCCGCTTTCCGATGCCGACCGCTTACCGGTCTCCTTCGCAGGCCGGGCTGACCCTGCGGCAGTCGATTCAGGCGAACGCGCCTGGCGGTATCCGGATGACGATCCGGTTATCGGCGCGTGCGACACATTCTTGATGCGGAAAATCGAAATCGCGCTGCGAAGACCTTCTGCCTGCTGACTCAACGCATTGGCCGAGGCCGCGGACTGCTCGACCAGAGCGGCATTCTGCTGGGTCATCTGATCCATGCGATTCACCGCTTCGGTGACCTGCTCGATGCCACTGCGCTGTTCCACGGCAGCATGGGAAACTTCTCCCATCAGCGTGCTGACCCGATGGATCGAGGCCACGATTTCGTCCATGGTCTGGCGTGTCTGCGCTACCAGTGCGCTACCGGCCTCGACGCGCTCGCTGGAAGTCGTGATCAGGGACTTGATCTCGCGGGCGGCCTCGGCGCTGCGACCAGCCAGAGCCCGCACTTCGCCGGCCACCACGGCAAAGCCGCGTCCCTGCTCTCCGGCGCGAGCCGCTTCGACCGAGGCATTGAGCGCGAGAATATTGGTCTGGAAGGCAATATCATCGATCATGCCGACAATATTGGTGATGCGTGTCGAAGCCTCGCTGATCTCCTCCATGGTGGAGACCACGTGGCCGACCTGCTGGCCGCCTCGCTCGGCAACGCCTGACGCCTCACCGGCCAGCCGGGATGCATCGGCAGCACTCTCCGAGCCCTGGGCCACGGTGGAATTGAGCTCCTCCATGCTGCTGGCGGTCTGCTCGAGCGCGGCTGCCTGCTCCTCCGTCCTGCGCGACAGATCGGCATTGCCACTGGCGATGTCCGCCGTAGCCGGGGTGACCACCTCGACGCCCTGTTTCACATCCTCGACGATACTGATCAGGCTGCGCCGCATGGCATTCAGGGCATTCATCATGCGACCGAACTCATCCTGGCGACTCGTATCGAGCTCGGCGCTCAGATTGCCGGCTGCGATCTGGCGCGACAGATCCAGCGTTGCCCGTAACGGCTGCACGATGCCACGGGTCACCAGCAGCCCGCCGATCAGCAATATCAGCAGCACGCCACCGGCCAGCCCGACCATGCCCCACAGGGCCAGCTGATAGCTTTCGTCGGCGCGCTGTTGCGTGGTCATTGCAGTCTGCCGGGCTTCCTCCACCAGATCGTTGACCAGGCCGTGAAGCTGTTCGATCCGGGGCTGGGTGCGGGTACGCCACTGCGAAATGGCGGCGAAATAGCTGCCCTTTTCCATGCTGGCAAGCATCGTGGGGATATCACTGGTCAGGAACTGATTCAGCAGGGCATCCATCTGCCGGCGACTCTCCGATCCCGCCTCGACCCCGTGCTCGAGATAGCGCTGCCACAGCGCGCGCATATCCGCGCCTGCATCAGTCAGATCAGACTCGAGCGCTTCGACATCGGCACCATTGGCCTTGCCCATGGCGTCATTGATGAGATTGCCGTACCGGCTCAGGCGCTGATCGATCGACTGCAGACGTCCGGTCTGGGCCAGACCGCGCTCGGCGATCTGCTGACCGGCTTCATACATGCTGTGCAGGGCGAAGCCGCCGGCCAGGGTCAGACCGGTCATGCCCAGCGCCGCCACGGCGATCAGCAGTGCCAGCCGACGCCCTACCGTCAGCCGGGTCAGACGCGCGAGGCGCGCCTTCGGTGCGTGCGAGTGAATGACGCCCCTGACCAGGTGAGCACGCGGTTTCTGACCCGCGCGCATGCGGGCATAGACCGTTTCGGCCAGCTGTTTATCCCGGTCATCCGGCCGCATCCGGACCGAGGCGTAACCCGCGATGCGACCGGCTTCGAAGATGGGTGTCACCGTGGCGTGAACCCAGTAGTGATCGCCGTTCTTGCGGCGATTCTTGACCAGCCCGGTCCAGGTGTGGCCATCGCGGATGGTTTTCCAGAAATCGGCAAAGGCCTCGGGCGGCATATCGGGATGACGCACCATGTTATGAGGCGATCCCATCAGCTCCTGCCAGTCAAAACCGCTGACAGCCACGAAATCCGGATTGGCAAACACGATGTTGCCTTCCGGATCCGTCTGGGAGATCAGATACTGGTGCTCTTCAAGTTCATATTCCTGCTGCGTGACAGGGTGGTTGTGTCGCATGGCTTGTTCCCGATTTCCGGCTTCGGACAGGCACCCTGGTGGTGCTCTGGAATCAGCCCCATGCACTATCCACCAGCAGGGGCCTCTACCGCTTTAACGTCACCGGCAACCTGTCACTTGAAGCACTCCGGCGAATCGGGCCCCGGTCACACAACAAAACGCCGGCCCAGGAGGGCCGGCGCTGAAGCGAAAATGATGCCGGGGGGTGATCGTGGCGCTTCAGACCACCTCGTCCACCAGCGCCATCTCCTCGCTGCTCATCAGTTTTTCGATATCCACCAGAATCAGCATGCGCTCCTCGACACTGCCCAGACCGGTCAGGTACTGGGTGGAGAGCGAGGACCCGAATTCCGGTGCCGGCTTGATCTGCTCACTCGTCAGGGTCAGGACATCGGAGACCCCGTCTACCACGATGCCGACCACGCGATGGCCGATATTGAGAACAATCACGACGGTCTGCGCCGTGTATTCGGCACTACCGATGTCAAAGCGCAGGCGCAGATCCACGATCGGCACGATGACCCCGCGCAGATTGGTCACCCCCTTGATGAAATCGGGGGCATTGGCAATTCGGGTCACCCCTTCATAGCCGCGGATTTCCTGCACCTTCAGGATATCGATGCCGTACTCTTCGTCTCCCAGTCGAAAGACCAGAAACTCATGACCTTCGTTATCGACCTTCTGCAGGTCGCGTGCAGCGGCGTCCATCATGCCGTTTCTCCCCTGTTGACGTTGGCCTGCAGACGCGCTTTCTCACGATCGCGCGTGGTTCTCGACAGAGCCGGAATATCCAGAATCAGGGCGACGCTGCCGTCACCCAGTATGGTGGCCGCGGAGACTCCGTTGACCTTGCGGTAGTTGGTCTCCAGATTCTTGACCACGACCTGGTGCTGACCGATCAACTGATCGACCAGTAACCCGAAATGACGCCCTTCGCTCTGAACGATGATCACGATGCCTCGTGTCACGTCCTGTTCGGCGCCCGGAATATCGAACACCCGGTGCAGTTCGACCAGCGGCAGATATTCGCCCCGCACAAACAGCAGCCGCTCGCTGCCGGTGACGGTATTGATGTGCTCCTCGCTGACCTGCATGGACTCCATGATCGCGCTCAGCGGCAGAATGTAGATTTCATCGCCGACCCGCACCGACATGCCGTCCAGAATGGCCAGTGTCAGTGGCAGCACGATCCGGATACTGGTGCCCTGACCGGGGTTGGAGACAATATCGACATGACCGCCCATCTGCTGAATGTTGCGCTTGACCACATCCATGCCCACGCCGCGGCCTGATACATCGGTGACCTGATCGGCCGTCGAAAAGCCGGGCGCGAAGATCAGCTGCCAGACCTCGTCGTCGCTCATGCTCTCCGATACCGAAAGACCGCTCTGGGCAGCCTTGGCCAGGATGCGGTCGCGGCTCAGGCCGGCCCCATCGTCGCTGATCTCGATCAGGATATTGCCGCCCTGATGCTGGGCCGCCAGCGTCAGCCTGCCGGCTGTCGGCTTGCCGGCCGCGGCACGCTTCTCGGGAGACTCGATGCCGTGGTCAAGGCTGTTGCGCACCAGGTGCGTCAGCGGATCGATGATGCGCTCGATCAGGCTCTTGTCGAGCTCGGTCGACTTGCCGACCGTTTCCAGCTCGACCTCCTTGCCCAGCTTGGCAGCCAGATCCCGTACCAGTCGCGGAAAGCGGCTGAAGACGTAATCCATCGGCATCATGCGCACCGACATGACAGCCTCCTGCAGATCGCGGGCATTGCGCTGCAGCTGGTTCATGCCGCTCATCAGCTTGCCATGCACCACCGGATCCAGTTCGCCGGCGCCCTGCTCGAGCATCGACTGGGTAATCACCAGTTCGCCGACCAGATTGATGATCTGATCGATCTTTTCGATCGAGACCCGCAGCGAGCTCGATTCACTGGCACCGGCCCGTGGCGCCGGACGAGGCTTCTCGCCTCCCTTGGCATCAGCACCCCTGGTGCCACCTTCCGCGGCTCCGGTATCCGGCCGGGCTGCGTTTGCCCCTGCCGGCTCGGCGGAAGACGCCGCGGCTGCCGATGCGGCAACCTCTTCACTCTGCACGGCTGGTGCCAATTCACTGTCAGCGGCGGCATCAGCCTGAATCGGCTGAATCTCGATCTGGTCCTCATTGAGCACGAAGCCCAGCACGGCACGTACATCATCGCCGCTGTTCTGAGTGGCCAGCATGACCCTCAGCGTCTCGCCGTCACGCTTCTGCTCACTGATTTCGCCGAACAGCGCCAGCTCTTCGAGCAGGGCATCGGCCGATTCGGCCGGCACCTTGTGCAGGATCAGCTGCAGGCCTTCGGGCTGACCGGGCTCGCTCTCGCTCCCACCCTGCGGCGCCTCGGCAGCGTGAGCGGACACCTCGCCGTTGTCTGCCGCTGCAGCGACCGCCGCCTGCTCGCTCCCTTCCTCGGCCAGCGTCTTGAGCACCTGGCAGATTCGTGCGAATGCTTCGGCATCCGGCTCGGTCTGTTGACGGTAAGCCTCCAGCTGGTCGCTCAGCATATCCTTGGTTTCCAGAAAGATGTCGATCGTCGCCCGGTCCAGTTGCAGATCACCGTGTCGCGCCCGGTCGAGAAGGTTCTCGAGCAGGTGCGTGGTCTCCTGCAATACGGTAAAGCCGAAGGTACCGGCGCCCCCCTTGATGGAATGCGCTGCCCGAAAGATGGCGTGCAGCTGTTCGGTATCGGGCTCATCCGGATCCAGTGCCAGCAGCTGCTGCTCCATCTCTGCGAGCAGCTCCGCGGCCTCTTCAAAAAAGGTCTGATAGAACTCGGTAATATCAATGCTCATGGTTACCTGCCTTTTACGGCCTCTGCCGAAACGAGGTACGAACAGTTACCCCATTCCAGTCGTGGTCAGGGGGCTGCCGGCGTGTCGGAGGACTCTTCAGCCGATACCGGTCTGTCATCCAGCATGTCTTCCAGGGTCGAAGGTGCATCGCTGGCGTTGATGCGTGCCGGAACTCCCGGCGAAGCGTTCTGCTGCTCGAGCTGCTGCTGAGCCTGCTGATTGAGCACCAGAATACTGATCCGACGATTGATCGGAGCGTCCGGATGAGGGTCGAGATTCATCGTGTCGGCCATCCCGATCACTCGCAGCAACTTCTTGCCATCCAGTCCGCCGGCAATCAGCGCCCGCCGGGAAGCATTGGCACGATCACTCGACAGCTCCCAGTTGCTGTAGCCACTCTCTCCCGAGGCATAGGGCAGATCGTCGGTGTGACCGGCCAGCGTAATGCCGTTGGGCAGTTCATTGAGCAGCGGAGCAATATGCTCCAGAGCCTCGCGCATGTAGGGCTGGATTCTGGCGCTGCCCAGTTCGAACATCGGTCGCTTCCGGCTGTCGATGATCTGGATACGCAGCCCCTCGGGCGTCAGCTCCAGCTTGAGCTGTGAGCGCAAGGCCTGAAGTGCCGGGTCCTCGCGAATCAGATTTTCAAGCCGTGCCTTGAGTCGACGCAGCGAGCGATCAGACTGATAGTTGGCCGGTTGCAGAACCGTCCTGGCCACTTCACCATCCGAATGGATGACATCATCACCCCCACCCGGGATGGCACTGTCGCTTGCCGTATTTCTATCACCACCGGCAAGCGCCACCTTGAGTGGTGTACGAAAATATTCGCTGACGTGCTCGAGTTCGCTCTTGCTGGTACCGGAAAGCAGCCACATCACCAGAAAGAAGGCCATCATGGCGGTCATGAAATCCGCATAGGCGATCTTCCAGCTGCCATGGGAACCGTGCTCTTCGACCTTTTTGCGACGAACGACGATAGGGCGTCGGTGCTGGCTCATGGCGCTTTACCTGCCACCTGCAGGCTGGGAACGTACCGACCGGACATGCTCTTCCAGCTCGTTAAAGCTCGGACGCTCGCTGGAGAACAGGGCCTTGCGACCGAACTCGACGGAAATCGGCGGGGCATAGCCGTTCAGATTGGCCAGCAGGGTCACCTTGATGCACTGCAGCATCTTTTCCACTTCGGCCACCTGATGCTTGATACGTGACGAAAGCGGGGTCACGAAGCCATAGGCCAGCAGAATGCCGAGGAAGGTGCCGACCATGGCATTCGCAATCAGCGGCCCCAGCTGCTCGGGGGCCAGATCAGGCGCGCCCAGGGCGTGCACGACCCCCATCACGGCAGCCACGATACCGAAGGCCGGCAGACCATCGCCCACCGAGCTCAGGGTGTGAACCGGAATTTCGGCCTCATGCTTGAAGGTTTCGATCTCGTGATCCATGAGCGCCTCGATTTCAAAGGCATCCATGTTGCCGCTGATCATCAGGCGCAGATAGTCGGTCAGAAACTCCATCAGCAGCGGATCGGAGCGCAGCATGGGATATTCGGCAAAGAGCGGGCTTTCTTCGGGATTATCGATATCCCGTTCGAGCGCCATCATGCCTTCCGAACGCCCCTTCGCCAGCAGCTGATACAGCAGTCCCATCAGGTTCATGAACATGGTCTTGTTGTATTTGCCGGATTGGCGCAGGCGCGGAAAGACCTTGATGGTCGCCTTGATGCCCTTGCCGTTATTGGCGGCTAC
Source organism: Kushneria sinocarnis (assembly GCF_003633775.1). Lineage (GTDB taxonomy): Bacteria > Pseudomonadota > Gammaproteobacteria > Pseudomonadales > Halomonadaceae > Kushneria > Kushneria sinocarnis. The sequence goes on along the minus strand of NZ_RBIN01000003.1, from coordinate 42,926 downwards.
AAAGGCACCGATTGCCGCGCCGACAATAATGATGATTTCGGCCGGCTGCCAGAGTACGCCCAGATGCCCACCGACAGTCAGATAACCACCCAGAACCGAACCGATAACCGCAATATAACCAATCAAGATGAGCACGAGAGGAGCCCCTAGCTGATGCCTTCATGCCCCTATCATCGGCATGACGGGACGGGGCTTGAGGGTAGGTTCGACAAAGATTGAGCAGGGAAGGACAAGGCTGAAGACGCTACTCGACCGGGGAACACCGTCTTCAGCTGGAGGCAGAACCACTCTGGACACGACGCAGCTTTTCACGCTCTGCCGCACGACGTGTCTTGCCGGCCCTGGAGGGCGGCTGACAGATACCACAGACAAAATCGTGGTCCAGACTATGGGCATGAGCGACAAAATGGCCACCACATCGCTGACAGGTGGAAAGCTGCATCATGTCGCTTTCAAAGAACCGGATCAGGGTCCAGGCACGCGTAAGGCCGAGCACCGGTTCGCCCTCTTCGAGCATGGAAACCTGCTCGAGATAAAGCCGATAGGCCTTGATGATCCCCTCCATTCGCTCGCAACCACCCTGCTCGAGCAGGTAGCGGTAGATATTGTAAAAAAGCGATGAATGGATATTGGGTAGCCAGGTAATGAACCAGTCGGTCGAAAAAGGCAGCATCCCCTTGGGCGGAGAAGCGCCACGAATCTCCTTGTAGAGCCTGATCAGCCGGCCCCGGGAAATATCGGTTTCGGTTTCCAGCACCTGAAGCCGAGCGCCGAGTTCGATCAGTTCGATGGCCAGCTGGATCTGATGCAACTCACTGACAACGCTCTTATCCGCCACTTCGCTGTCCCCCGGCCATCAGGCGAACCGGCTGGTTGTCATCTTCATTTTCGACCTGCTGGCCGGCCAGCAGAATGGCGGCATGTGTACGCTGCAGATCCTGATCGCGTGAGCTGCCGGTCAGTGTGGCCAGCATATCGGGGTCGGTCAGGGAAAAATGACAGAGCAGCTGGTTGGTATTGGCCAGTCTGGCCAGTTCGGAAATGGGCAGCGCTCCAAGAGCATCCGCCATCTGCTCACTGAGCTTCAGCCTGAACATCGCCAGCGCCCTGTCTTCGTTGATCAAGCGCTGCACCAGTAGCAGATAGGACAGATTCACGTTCCGGATATCTTCCAACAGGTTATCGTTACTGGTCATGCCTGCGTTTCCCCATTCGAGTTATATCATGTTTGAGTCGGAAATCAGCCGGAGCGTCACTTTCACCCCCTGCTACCGGCTACCGGGATCGTTGACCATCTGGCTGACTGTAATCCCGATTCCATCATTGAAACCCATTACAACTGTTCAGTTACCTTGCGTTACGAGTACATCATGACACTCATACTTTACGCTTACAAACCTTTTTGCAAAAGCCAAACTGAATTTATTTCCAGCCTGGCAGATGTGCTGGTAGGCAAAATGGCATATTTTTCATGCAGAACTGGTCGGGGAAAGCGCAATGGATAAAAATAGCCCTTCAATTACAAAAGGTTATTCATTAACTCTTGCTCGGAAAAAAGCTTCTCAGGGGGAGTTCCAATGAGTTTCATTCATACAGAAAGTGTATGAGACTCGTTCGTGAATACTTAAGGAAGGAGTAAGAAAGGTACAAGGCATGGCTTGCCAACAAACCAGACCCGTTCAGCCATCAAGGCATCAAGTCGGTAATCGGAAATCATCCGACAGGTCCAGAATGGCCATGCTCAGGGCTGTCATTCTTCTGGTCCATCTCGTAAACCCAGGCCAGCAACTCGGCGATGGCCAGGTAAAGCGCTGCAGGTATCCGCTCATCCAGATCAAGCGGCATCAATAGCTGCACCAGCTCACGCGACTGATGAACATAGAGACCGTGTGCGTTTGCCTGTTCGATAATACGTTCTGCAGTGAGCCCATAACCCTTTGCTACGACGCGTGGTGCTGCATCCTGATCCGAATAGGCGATGGCGACTGCCGAACGACGCGACTCTTCACCAGCCGAGGTATCGCGACTGTCATCATTGCCAGCCATCAGTGATCCTCTCCTCTGGTAAAGGAGGGCAGTGTCGTCGAAAAGCCGGCATCCGTCAGGCGCTGCTGGAGTGACTCGCCCCCCTCTTCCAGACGCTGAGCCGTATCGGAAGACAGATTGATGCCTCTGACCTGAAGATGCTGTCCGGTCAGCGTGAGGCGGAACTCGATCGGGCCCAGAACGGGCATTTCAAGGTAAAGCCGCGTCGACCAGGAGGATGGACTCTCATCGCCCCTCCCCTGCTGCTGCTCTTCGATCTCCCACTGCATGGGCACATCCGGCCAGACTTCACCATTCCACCGAAAGATGCCGCTGGCCATCAGCTCCAGCTGCTGGCGTAAAAGTGACTGAGCGTCATGATGAACGATCGTGCCGGCAGTGCCGGCAGCCGAGGTCGCTGAGCGGTTGAGCGACTCCTCCTGGCCATTTCCTGCCTTAGGCGAGTCCTTCGACATTGCCATCAGAGCGCTCTGTGGCTCATGCTGCAAGCCTTGTCGATCAAGGCGTCCTTGCGTCCACCGGGCCAGATGCGCCTCATAGAAAAGGCCACTCAAGGCTACTTCACGTCCCAGCGCATGAGCCAGCAGGCCGATGGTCGGTAATCGAGCGTCCGAAATCAGGGGGGCCGCCCCCTGAACCATGGGTTCTCTGGTCGGAAAGCGCGCCAGTATGGCAGCAATGGTCCGGGCTTCCGGACTGAAATGCTGACGCGTGGAGGCATTAACACCCTGCTCGGCGGCCCGGAATTCCTGCACGCCGGACTGTAGCTCCTGTACGGCCGGGCGTTGGCGCTGAACCGGAGATTGCCCATTGGCGGGGGTCTGATGCTCTTCCGGAGTATCCGAAGTGGCGTGTCTGGGTGGCGGTGTATAGGTCACGGCCCCGAGTGGCTGCTGCATCGGTCTGGCAGCCACCCGGTCCAGATCGGCGCGACGACCGAGCACCTGATGCAGCAGTGTATCCAGCAGTGGAGAAATGACGCTCACGGCCTGATCCTATGATCGCAGGCGATCAATACTGGCGTAGGTATTTTCGAGCCGGCGGCGACTGCCGGCATCGCTCATCAGCTTGCCAAGCTCCTGCTGACGCGCATCCAGCAGCTGCTGAATGGTATGACTGTTGGCGAGCAACTGCTGCAGAATCTCTCTGCACTCATTTTCCGACTCGCTCGACACTTCCTTTATCACCCCGGCGCCCGACTCTTCCAGCCTGCGTATATGCTGAATGCTCCGGACGTAATCATCCTCGAGCTGGATAAGCCTCTCCCATTGCTGGGCATGAGCGCTCTCCAGCATCTCCCGGTTGAGGCTCAAGGCGTCACGAAAGGCTTCCAGCAGGCTGTTGCAAGGCGTTTGCATATCAGGCCCGGATCGGTGACGCGGAAGGTGGAGCACCTTCACCAATGGATTTCCACGCATCGCCGATATCCGTCAGCAAATGAGCGACTTCATCCATGCGATCAGTATCCCCATGGATATTCGCCCTGATCAGCTGTCGAACCATATAGTCATACAGCGATGACAGCCGCTCAGCCAGCTCTCCACCCTTCTCCGGGTCAAGGCCGCCCTTGAGGCCTTCATCAATGATCCGGATGGCTTTCGAAAGCGCCTGGCCACGAGCGGCAATATCATTCTGCGACTGAGCCCAGCGTGCCTTGCGCAAGGCAGCCTGCGCGCCATCGAAAAGCAGCACGATGAGCTGATGGGGCGACGCACTCATGACGCCGGTTTCAACACCTACCGAAGCGTAGGCCTGGGCACCCTGTCTTGTATACATGATTGCTCTACCCCGTATTAGCTTTCCGAGCTACCGCTCATCGCTGCAAACTGCTGACTTAGATAATTGCTGGTCGAATTGATGGAAGCCATGGTGCGGTCCAGTTCATTGAACTGTTTTCTATACAACTCGATAGTAGAATCGATACTTTCCTGCATATCGGCTCGACGCTCTTTAAGACTATCAATAGTACTCTGAAGACCGTCGGTAGCACTGGCAATCAGCCCATTGTCATTAAGCATTCGATCCATCGAGTTATTCAACACGCCTGCAAGACCTGAATCACCCGCAAGCAGCTTGCTGACATCATCTGGCTTGCTCAGAGCCTTATCCAGTTTATCGTCATCAATTGACAGCTTGCCGTCCTTGTCAAAGGACACACCAATCTGCGAGAGATACTGATAACTCCCTTCATTGTCATTCTGCCCGGTGACCAATCCACGCAGACGATTTTCCAGCGTACGGACAGTGGAATTGCCAGTTAGTACTCCACTCTGGTTGGTCTCTGCCGAATAAGCAGTCAGGGTATCGATCTTGGAAGCCAGGGTATTGTAACTACTGACAAAATCTTCCACGGCACCACGCATGGCATCGGTATCATTGCCAACGGTTACCTTGCTGGCACCGATGTCATCGAGCGTCAGCGTAACGCCCTGAATGGCTTCTTCGACTGTATTGGTTTGGCTGGTAATCGCTAGACCGTTGACGCTGAACTCGGCATTTTGTGCAGCAACCGTGGTATCCATGTTGGCAAAGAGCCCATCGAGCGCAGTGGCAGTAACATCAGCGCCAGTACCATCGGTCATCCCAAGAGTCATGGCCGATTCGGTACCGGTTGTATTGGAAGAAAGCACCAGTCGATAGGGCTTCTCGCTGCCATCGTTGATAATGCTTGCCGTGATACCGGCATCAGAGTCATTGATGGCATCCCGGATGCCAGCCAGCGTATTATTGCTTTCATCCAGGTTGATTTCGGTGGATTGATCACCCACCGTTATTTTCAGGGTGCCACTACCAAGAGCCACATCGGTCGCCGCCTGCCCCTGAGCCGCCTGTGTCTCAGCCTGGGCCAGCTGGGAAACCTCGATATTGTAGTTCCCTGCCACTGCCGTGCTGTTCGCGGAAGCCACAACAGACTCGCTGCTGCTATCAGCCGCACGAGATCTGAACAGGTCCGGAGATTGCAAGGCACTGGTCGCATCCTTGAGGCTGCTCACAGCGCTATTGATCTGTCCCATGGCCGACAGCCTGGAATTATAGCTGCTGAGCTTGCTGGTAATCGGCTGCAGCCGCTGGTTTTCGGCCTCGCTCAGACTATCCAGCAGTGAGGACAGGTCAAGATTCGACCCGATCCCCAATGAGGTAATGCTTGGCATGCTCCAGACTCCCGTTCACTTGAGCCGCCCCATGATAGGGGCGAATGACAACATCGTTGTCCCGGTTATCGGCAGTGAACGGGGGTTATTTATCCCTTCGATGACTTTTTATCTGCGCAGGGTCACCTCAGGCCGACAAAGGCTTCGACATCATCCGTGACCGCCGCCGCTGCAAAATAGGGATTGAGCAGGCCATCCCGCGTGTTGTAGCGCAACCGTTCTCCGATCTCGCCCTGCTCATTCATTTCTCGAACGCTACCGCCTGCTTCTTCCAGCACCAGCTGCGCGGCGGCAGTGTCCCATTCGCTGGTTGGGCCAAGCCGGGGGTAGAAATCAGCACGTCCTTCGGCAATCAGACAGAATTTCAGTGAGCTGCCGATACCCTGCCATTCGCTGGCTCTGAGCCGCTCGACCAGCGCTTCAGTACTGGCCCCCTTGTGAGACCGGCTGCCGACCACCCTCAGCTGTGCTTCTGGATCGGCAGGAGCGCACTGCAGGCGCCGGGTTTCCCCTTGCATTTCCATGAAGGCCCCCTGGCCCGCGCTGCCATACCAGCAGATGCCGCTTGCAGGCGCCAGGATGATGCCCATGACAGGTACATGGTCCTGAATCAGGGCAATATTGACCGTGAATTCATCGCTGCGCCGGATGAACTCCTTGGTCCCATCCAGCGGATCCACGAGCCAGTAGGTTGACCACTGCCCGCGCTGCTCGATCTCTGCTGCCGAGGACTCTTCGGACAGGATGGGCCACTGAGGAGTCAACCGCAGCAATGCATCCCGGATAACCCCATGAGCGGCCATGTCCGCTTCGGTCAGAGGGCTGTGATCTTCCTTTTCCTCGACATCAAAATCCCGCTCGCGCACGGTCATGATGGCCTGACCCGCTCGTTTGGCGATTTCAATCACTGAATCCAGCGAAACTTGTGCTGTCATTGATACTTTTCCTCTCAGGTCTTTTCCGGTAGATGACAATCATTTTACGAATCCCTCTACGATAGCGGATCCGGTTATCCAAAAACAAAAAACCCCGCATCGGCGGGGTAGAAATTCCTGCTGGTGGTCAGGCTCAGCGCCTTGTCTTCAACCAGGTGTAAAAATTGGAAAGCTCCGGAGAAACGAAAAGAAGCCGGGTCTTCAGGGGCAGCTGTACCTGATGGCGCTTTACAAGGGGTTTCAATTCCCTGCCCCAGGCTCGAATCAAAGGGATCGACCTGGTATAGCCATAATAATTATTGGTTATAATCTTGTAGTAAAGCAGAGTCTGGCATGCTGCCAACACCAGGAACGACTTATAGGCATTATTCCCACACTCATCAGCGTGCTTCAAATGACTGCGGATATGGCTTTCAATATCCTTTATGTCGCTTTGAGTCGGATTGGTCACTATTCCACCGAAATTGACCCTGTAATACACCAGCGGCGCCCGGGTAGCAGATACGGTTCTTGCCTCGAGATAGACAAAGGGAGTCAGAAAGAGATCTTCGTAACGCTCTCCACGCGGGAAGCGCAACTTCTCAAAAAGCGCGGATCGATAAACACGTGACCATATATACCACTTCGAATTAATGGCTATCTCGCGCAGCTTTTCCGAAGTAATCTCGCCGCGAAAATCTTCAAAACTGTTAAAGGTCAAAAGCTCCTGGGAAGAAGTTCCATCGTCAGCTTGCCTGAACTCCATGGCATTGAACTCGAGCAGATCATACCTTTCACTGAAAGGTTCCTCGACCAGATCAAGCACGGTCGCATAATATTCCTGCGCCCAGAAATCGTCACCATCCAGAAAGGTGACATAGGGTGTATCCAGCAGATCCAGAGCCCGGTTCCGGGCTTCGCTCGGACCAGCATTTTCCTGATCCACTATCTGGACATGATCCTGTCTGTCCGGAAAAAGTGCAACGGTTTGCTCGATAACCGACAGGGTGTCATCCCTGGAGCCATCATTGACGATGATCAGCCTTACTCTTTCATCAATCTGTGACAGGACAGATCGAAGGGACTGCTCAATATAATCCTGGACATTATAAGCAGCAATAATAACGGTTAACCAGGATTGTGAGTCTCTATTCTTCATATTGAATAACGCTCACTTGGTACTCATGAGATTTTCCAGATACCTGTTCCATTGCACAACAATGGCTTCCGGCTTGAACCGGGATACCGAATCGCGGGCATTTGCCGAGAACTTCATGCGAAGTTCACTGTCCTGAATCAGACTGGCAAGCTGGTGTGCGAAGCCATGGGTGTCTCCCTGAGCGACCAGAAAACCTGATTCACCATCCGATATGATTTCAGCCGGACCTGTATCACAGTCAAAGGCAACTATGGGCAGTCCATAGGACTGCGCTTCCAGCAGCACCATGGGAAAGCCCTCGAAGCGGGAGGTCATGGCCAGAATGGAAGCGTTACGGTAGTAATGATCCACGTCCTTCGTGGCTGGCAGGAATTCAATGGAGTCGTTTACGCCGAGCTGGTGGGCTTTCTGCTTCAGCTCGTGCTCTTCTTCACCATCACCCAGAATCCTCAGGGTCCAGTGGGAAACGTCATTACCCTTTTCATTTTTCATCTCGGCCCAGGACTCAATAAGCCGATCAAAGCCCTTTTGATAATTCAGCCTTCCTACCGCCAGTACTATAAAGGTGTCGGGCTGATAGGTAGTCTCAGGCATTTCAAACGGCACCGGGTTGGGGATGGCAGCAATTTCGCCCCGTACGCGGGCCCCCTTCAGCCAGTACTCGCGATCTCGCTGAGTAAGCGTGACTATCCCCCGGGTCGCGCGTGCGATCAGGCGCCTGCCCAGAAGCTTGTGGGGTTTATCAAGATCCAGGTTGAAGCTGAAATGCTCCCAGTGAACATGTCTGACAGACATGCCCGGCACAGCCGGCAAGGCGACCTGGCCCAGCAGGTAATCCGTATCAATCAGAATATCCTGAGGATACTGACGCAACAGCTGACGCAAGCGCCAGGAAGCCAGTGGCACTCGACCAAGCCGACGAAGCATGGCCACCCACCTGCTGGCAGATCGCACCTGCGAGGAAAAAAGCTGATGGAGACTTACAGCTTCATGCTTCGGATAGAAAGGCTCCAGCCCACCCCAGAGGCTGACAATGGATACCGCAACACCCTGCTCAGCAAGCCTATTGGCGATAACCGATGTAACCCGTTCTATCCCGGAAGGCATCGATATATTACGGACAAGAAAACATACACGCACCGGTAGACCTCGAATCAGGCAGATTGAAAATTGAAAATTATTGGCCGGCACCTTTCACGATGCCGCATATATTCACCTTGCTGACTTTCGAGCATCGGATGCCTTGAGGCACAGTGATTCCCATTGCTCTACAATACGGGCCTGATCAAAGCGCTGGGCACCAAGCCCTGCGCTTTCGGACATGCGGGCATAAATATCCGGATCATCAACCACAGCGCTGATGGCCTGGGCAAAAGCGTATGTATCGAAAGTCGGCACAAGATAGCCGTCCTTGCCATGATTGACTATTTCCCGGGGGCCGGTTTCACAATCAAAGGAAACAATGGGCAAAGCAAATGATTGAGCCTCGATCAGCGACATCGGCAGCCCCTCGAAGCGTGAACTCATCAGCATCAGGTCGGCTTCCCGATAGAAGGATTCAATATCCTGACTCTGCCCGTGCAGTACGCAACTATCCTGCAGGCCATTATCGGCTATCATTTTTTCAAGCGCGGGGCGGTCCTCACCCTCGCCGACGATCACTACTTTCCAGCCAGGATGGCTTTCCACGAAGGATTTCCAGGCCGGCACAAGCAGATCAAATCCCTTCTGTGCCGTCAGTCGGCCTACGGCAAGCGCTGTTTTATTAACAGGTTGCTGCCGTGGAAGAGCAATATCCGAGAAAGGCGTCGGATTGGGAATTTGAACAAACCTTGCAGTATCGGAAAAGTTTTCAAGATCCCGATCGGTGAGGAAGACCACCTTATTGTAGCTTTTGAAAGCTGCTCTTTTCAGCTTCTGAATTGTCGGGGAATGACTTGTAAAGGCCACATGCTCGCATGCAATATGGTTCGTTTTCCTGAGAAAGCGCTGATTGCAGGCAATAAAGGGAGCTGCAAATACGCTCAAACGCCCCATTGTAAGATACAGTACGGCATCAGGCTGATCTTCCTTCAGGATAGAAAAGGCTCTGTTCAGAATCTTCAGGTAACCCAGCTGGCCAGTGGGTCCCTGCTGTCCGAGCGCTTTGATATTGATACCGCTGAAGGAATAGACCGGCTGCGGAGACTCGTCCAGCAGGCCCAGTACAGTAACACGGTGCTTTCTGGCAAGTAGCGGCAGTATGATGCTGCAAACCCTTTCCATACCGCCGCCAGTGCATATATTGTCTATAACTACGTAAATATCAAGGGAGGATTCGCTGTAGCTCATCGAATTTTTCCCTTATTTCCTTTCTGATGAATCAGGTTCTGGTACAGAGTATAATACCTGTCTGCCATGATCTGTCCGGTATATTTTTCCCTGTAAAGTTTACGAGCGTTATCCCCCAGCTCGTCTTTTCTGGAAAAGGCACCCGAAATGGCCTCCCTGAGAGAATCTGTATTATCCAGCTCGAAAAAACAACCCGAGTTTGAATCAAGAATCTCTCTGAAACTGGGTATATCCGAGCAGATACAGGGTATTCCGAATGCCAACCCTTCTATCAGTGCCAGACCGAAACCTTCATCCCGACTCGCCATGACATAAAGGTCGTAATATGGCAGAAAATTGACGGCATTCTTTCTGAACCCCAGGAACAGGCAGCGATCCGCTACGCCCTGTTCTTTCGCAAATTGCTCCAGGGTTTCACGATAAGGGCCATCTCCCACTACTACCAGTGCGTAATCAGGCATCTCCCTTATCGCGCGAATTACCTGATCAAGGCCTTTTCTCTTTATGACATGAGAATTGGACCCGATTATCCTGTATTTTTCCCTGAGACGTTCAACACTTTTCCTGTCTTCTTCCTTCAAGGGCTTGTCAGAAAGACTGAAATCCATGCCATTGCCGATAACATTCAGGCTTTCCCGTTCAAACCATCTTTCGTAATACCGCTTTGAGTCATTCGTCAGAACGGCCAGCGCATCAAGCTGTTTCCAGGCCCGGATCCACAAGGGTGAAATGATCCTGGCAGCCCGTTCACCATAAATATTGAGCATCTCTTCCTGCACGTAATTATGTATGGTACTGACATGCACCGTTTTTCTATGCAGGATGGCGGACAGGGCAGCTATGCCATCAGGACGTAGCCCGTGTGAGTGCACGACATCGTAGTTCCTGAGTTCCCGAAAATTGCCGGCGGTCAATTTTCGAGCATTCAGAAAGTTGTCAAAACCTTCCAGGTCCTTGCAATAATAAACATGGGACTCTACCGATGAAGGCAGATGCGAAATATTTTCCGACATCACCTTGCATGGTCCACCCAGCTTGAGATTGGTAATAATATGGGCAATTTTCATCACATCAACCCTTTCTCATCCCTGGCTGGTAAGCAGAAAATTGAATGCTGAACCAAATAGAAATGTCGGCGCAGCACCAACCATTACAAATAGCATTCGTATAATAATTCTGGAATTATCCTCTCTGAAACTCCGATCCAGTTCGGCAATAAACAGCGGAGTAACCAGAACCAGCAACATCATGCCTATCCTTTCTGCCTGGGCAGGCCCCAGCACCGGAACAAAGAGCATGAAAGTGAACAGCGCATAAACAATATAGAAATGTCTTTTCACGAACTTTACCAGCTGAAAATGCGATAGATAAAGTGCCAGGAAAAACATTGCGATAAAGAGAATGCCATAGGCAAAACTCAGGCTCAGCCCGGTTGACGAGGAGGACTTGCTCAGTGCCGAATCGCCCAGGGAAGCATAATAAACGCCACCGATTTCCATCAGGTAAACCAGACCGAATATCAGCTTGTGAGAAACCCTGACTTTCGGTATCGAGAAATTTTTGGTTGCACTGTAAATATAAATCAGCGGGGCATACACGATGGAAGCATTATGAATAAACAAGGCCAGAATACCAACAACCGCTGCTCCATAAACGCTTCTTGTCCCGAAAAAGGCATAAATGACAAACATGGAAGCGATAAGCTGTCGATAAATATTCTCGTAGCCCATCAGCGAGGGAAAGAAAATCACCATGAAGGGTATCGCATACAGAGGCATGTTTATATTATTATGTGTTCGCCCCAGCGCAATATGCAGCAATGCCAGCCATATCAGATCTATCGTCCAGAAGGTCAACTGCTCATCCTGGACCCATTGAAAAATATAACTGGCACCAGACCAGTACAGAAACTCCCTGATAAAGTACATGTTTTCGAGACTGAACACATACTCATAATGCAGGGCTGAGGCATAGGTATTCATATCGTAGTCCAGTCCTGCCATGCGCACCAGCCATAGCAGCACCGAACTCATGATAAACGACAGGACGACCAGGTATTTCTTTTTGTTCAGAAAGGTATAGCCGAGCGTCAGACCCACCATGATTATATAAAAATAAAGTTCCCAATTCATAAATTACTCGGCATCCAGGGTGACGTATCGCGGCTCTCTCGGGCTTTGTGGTTGATTTCGGAGACCTTGATCATGCTGCTTTCTTGCGCAAGAAATTCTTGTAAAACCAGTCAAGCCATTTGACCGGTAATAGACGAAAGGGCGCGCGAGCCAGCGAATTGATGATGACATCATGCCAGCCAATAAAACCTATTTCCTGAAACTTCCGCTGCAGGGCCAGATCCTGTCTGAAGTAATGCCATCCCCGCCGACGTGCAATCATTCCATTGCCGACACGCGCCTTGACAACTACATCAGCCAGATTATCCATTTCATATCCGGAAGCGAGTAATCTTGCCCAAAGGTAATAATCTTCCATTCCCAGAAAGGTCTTGTATCCGCCAACGGCTTTTATCGCTTCCTTTCTGAAAACAACTGTCATGTGGTTAACGGGACAGCGCTTTTTGCCGAATTTCCTTACCTGGTCCGGGCCGGTAGGGAGGATACGGTAGGAGTGGGGACTGGATGGATCCGAATCGAACTCGGCAATGGCCCCTCCAAGCAAGGCCATGTTGCTTGAAGTCTTGTCGAGATAGGAGATCTGTTTTTCGAATCGATCGCTGGTGCACAAATCATCGGCGTCCATTCTGGCCACGAGATCATGACTGCAGACCGCCATACCCTGATTCAGTGCTTCTCCAAGCCCGACATTCTGTTTCAATGGAAGAGAAACTATAGGCAATGAATCCGAAAATTCGTTAATTACCCCTTTCAGTTCATCCCCTATGGGCCCATCTTCCACAATAACTATTTCCGAGGCCGGCAGAGTCTGTTCGCCAAGACTTGAGAGGCAGCTTCTCAGGAATTCCGGCGACTCCTTGTGATAAACTGATATCAGTACCGAAAAATCAGACACGGTATTTACCCTTAGACATATTCTGATTCAAAAGACATGTAACCCTGCTTACTTCCTGACAAAATTGCCAACAAGGGAACGAAAAAGAAACAGGGACCTGGAAAGCAACGGAAAAAGCCCGAGCCCCGTCATGAAATCACCCACCAGCTTTATTGCCTTGTATTTTGATTTTATCCGGGACAGCATGACCAGTGACGAGAAATAGCGGTAGGCTTCTTCATTTTCCACCAGTGCAGCAAGCACAAAGTGTCGCTTGCAAAAGCCGGAGACATGAACGCCATCATCAAGGTAATTGCTGATAAAATACTGACTGGCCTTGATGTTCATCGCACCACTCATTCGGCTATCGCGAACACAATTGAGCTTGACCCCGGGGGTGACATCATAAGCCCATCGGGTACATTGCTCCAGGGTATCTATCAGAAAGGCCCAGTCCTGATGCTTTTCAAGGCTTTCATTGAACCGAAAGCTTTCCTTCTTGTGTCCTGTAAAGCTTATGGTTGAAGTTCTTATGTCCTTGTCTTCGATAAACAGAAAGTCTCTGGGATCAATTCCGCGAGGCACTTCACAGACGACCGATTCATTATATGAAGTAACATTGATATAACTACCAAAGACAAATTCATACCCCCCCGCCTCCATCATTCTGAGGCGATGCTCGACGTAATCGGGCTCAAAATGATCATCGGAGTCGAGAAGAAAGACATATTTACCGCAGGCTTTCCCGATGCCGATGTTTCGGGAAATTGCCGCATTGCTCTTCCGATCCTTTTCGACAAGAAAAGCCTGGGGGAACTGAGCTACTACATTTCTAAGAAGCTCTATATCGTCTGAGCAGTCATCAACGATGATGATTTCATGATCATGGTTTTCTGCAGCTCGAACCACACTCCTTATGGTGTCACCTATAAATGCACCGCTATTATATGAAGGTATGATTACAGAAATGGTTTTCTCAAAAACCTGACCCTCGGAATTATAAAAGCAGTTCACCCGTCAACCTTTTTTCAGAACCATCCCGTTTGTCGGAAACACACAGCCTGTACTGCATGTTTCCGACTCGAAAATTCCTTCCGTGTGCTTTTGACCCCATTTTTGTTGCACACCCTGGGCATTTAGCGAGCACCATGCCCGGTGAATATGGTCTTGATGGTCCTGATCACTATCAGCATATCCATCCAGAAGGAAAAGTGACGTATATAGTAAAAATCATATTCCAGCTTTCTGGTCATACCTTCAATCTCGGCGGCATAGCCCTGCTCGACCTGGGCCCAGCCGGAAATACCGGGGCGAACCACGTGACGATAATGAAAGAATGGCACATCCTTCTCGTACCATTCGGCCAGACTGCTCGACTCCGGCCTTGGCCCGATAAGGCTCATGTCGCCCTTGAGTACATTGAACAGCTGAGGCAGTTCGTCAATGCGGTACTTGCGAATCATGCGACCGACTTTGGTAATTCTCGGATCTTCACCTTCCGAGGTAAAACCGAGTCCTTCCTGATTCGCGTACATGCTTCGAAATTTATAGACATTGAAGGTACGACACTGAAAGCCCATACGCTTCTGTACAAAGATTGCAGGCCCGGGATCATCCCGCTTGATCATGATGGCTGTCACTGCCATGACCGGCAGCACGACCGGCATCACCAGCAGTACACCAGCGATATCGATACAGCGCTTGACGATCTCGTAATCTTCTCTGGGGAGCAGTGAGCCGTAGCGGTTCTGATAAAGATGATCGAGCCCGACACGCCCGGTCATTGTTTCGTGGACTTCCCGGGCATCATAAACAGGAATCCTGTGAATGGTGCAGTCCGCGAGAAAGCGCTGCCACTCTTCATCCAGCTCGGTGGCCAGATCGGCAACGACACCATCAACCCGCATATCCTGCAGATCGGGCTCCGAGAGCCAGCGCCAGTCGATCTGCATGGTTTGACAGAACTCGCTGACACGCCCCATGGGCACTACTGCAAGCTTGCGTGTCCTGAATCGATTGGCCAGCAGATAACCCGCGCAACCGTAAATGATGGAAATAATGTAGGAAGCGGCCATTTGCCAGCGTGCAAAGGGCAGCCCCGTAAAGAGAAGCAGACATACAATCAGTATGTAGGAGAGCGTGATTGAAGGTATGACATAGGCAAAGGCTCTTGTACCCGGGAATACCGAAAGCCGATGCACGGTACTGATGGAGATCAGATAGGCAATGGCCGTGGCAACCAGGGTGGTTGCACGGACATCAGGCTGAGCGCTCCAGAATGTCCAGCCCCAGTGCCACAGTGCAGGCAGAACAACGGCAACAATCAGCCCCAGTACCAGATGTATGCGAAAACTGAGCAGAATCCGCTCGTACCATAGAGAGTGGCGGCGATTTTTTTGCATGGGCTTTATCGAGATGTGCACGGAAGTATTCCTCAAGATGATCAATACGTTATTGCAGCACTAATAACGTCATCATCATGACTCGAGTTTTCAAACATGCGGGGCACCAGGCCTGGTGCCCCGATTGTCTTCAACGGTAGGCATAATAGTAGTTGCTGTACCGGGACGCTGCATGCTGTTCAATGGCATTCAGAATGCAGCCCTTGATCTCGACACCGCTGGTTTGGAAACGCCGCATGACGTGCTCGAGCTCGCGAGGCGGATTCACCCCGTATCTGGCAACCATGAGGCTGGTCCCGGCCTGTTTACCCACGATGGCCGCGTCGGTCACGGCAAGAATGGGCGGTGTATCCATGATGACCAGATCATAATGTCGGTCGGCCCATTCGAGGAATTCGCCAAAGCGTGCGTTCATCAGCAGTTCGGCCGGATTGGGCGGCACGGTACCGCGAGCCACATAATCCAGGTTTTCCACGCTGGTCTGACGAATGATGTTCTCCGGACCGTCCTTGCGCAGCAGGATATCGCTCAGGCCGGATGAAGACTTGCCATCGAACATCTGGTGCAGATGGCCCTTGCGCATATCGGCATCAATCATCAGCACCCGCTGTCCTGCCTGGGCGCACACCACGCCAAGATTCGCTGTAATAAAGCTCTTGCCGACCCCGGGGCTCGGGCCGGTAATCATCAGCCGGGAGTCCGGAGCCTCCATCATGGCAAACTGGAGACTGGTACGCAGGCTCCTGACAGCTTCGACGGATGGATCCATGGTGTCGTTGATCGCCAGCACTCCCCGATCAACGCTGCTGCTACCACGCTTGCCGCGTTTCAGCATACCGAGACTGCGGGTCAGTCGGTTCTGACCACTGGAGAGTGGTACAGAAGCATAGACCGGCAGACCGATGTTTTCGATCTGATCACTGGACTCCACGCCCTGCTTCATGGCGCCGCGCACCAGCACGAATACGACCGACAGGATGAACCCGACCACCATGAAGAGGAAGGTGATCAGTGTCTTGCGGGGTGCCACGGGCCAGGGCTCGACCACGGCATCGTCAATTATCCTGACATTACCGATAGCGCCTGCCTTGGCAATGTTCAGCTCCTGCATACGGTTGAGAAGCTGGGTGTAGATATCCTGGGTAACGTTGACATTACGCTGCAGCCTCAGCACCTTCTGCTGGGTTTCAGGCAGGTTGTTGACCTGTTTCTGCAGCTGTGCCTTTTCATTCTGAAGCTGCTGTTTCTTTTCAAGCAGCGATTTGTATTCCGGGTGGTTCTTGGTGAATCGCTGGGAGAGATCAGCCTCATTGAAGCTGAGCTGATTGAGCTGGCCCTCTACATTGACCAGACGATTGAGAACGGACTGGGTCTCCTGATTGAGATCCACCGAATCCTGGGAAACCCGGTAATTGTTCAGTTCGTTTTCGGCATTGGAGAGCTGCTCGCGGATCTCGGGGATCTGCTTCTTGAGAAAGTCCAGACTCTGCTGGGTTTCAGCGGATTGCCGCTCGATATTCTGGGTCACATAGACTTCGCTGATTGCCTTGAGGCTGTCTTCAACCTGCTGCGGCTCGGCACCCTTGAGGGTCAGGTTGAGAATACCGGTAGAGGACTGGCCGGCTTCTTCCACTTCAAACCGCCCTCGCAGGCCATTGATGGCCGAAAGCGATGAACGCTTCATCAGCGTGAACTCGGCGCCACGACCGGCATTGATGTCCATGACCCGGAGTTCGACATTGCCGTTGCGCGACTGAGCCAGTTCTCCGACCTGACCTTCCAGTACCGTGCTGCCTCCATCCAGGAGGGCATAACTGTCCGGCCCGGTAACCCGCAGCGTCAGGGGGCGTCCGACCCACTCTCGTGGAATCACGAAACGGGTAACATTCACGTTCTCGTTGGCCCATACCGAAGACCAGCCCTGCGCAAAGCCGGGACGCTCGAAACCACGCCTGGCCAGCATGGCACCGATAACCGGGAAACGCTTCGGCTTGACGACCATCTGCAGGTTTTCCCGATCCACTGCCTTGCCCAGTACCATACGGGACTGGAGGATCTGGATTTCCGCCGGGGAGCGACTGGTCGACTGACCGAAGATGCCAATGTTCTGAACAGGATTGGATGAGCTGGAACGCTCTTCGATTTCCATCAGGGCATTGGCCTGATAAATCGGCGTCTGCATGGCACCGTAGATGATGCCCAGTGCCGTAAAGGCTGCCGTTATGGCTGCAATCAGCCATTTGTGATCCAGCAGCAGACCAAAAAGACGGCCCAGATCGACTTCGTCGCTGGTGCTCGCCGATTGATCCTTCTCAAGTGATGAGGCCATGAATTATCGCTCTCTACTGATAGCTTGTAACAACTTTCGAAAGGATCGCCGAACTCTTTCCGGGTCAACAGCGATGGCCGGCGCACCCGTTCAGCCCGGGTACGCCGGTATACGGACTACGCCTTAGTTATCCCTGATATCGTTGCGCGTATCGACACCCTGACTGAACAGCCCGGTAGTGGGCAGCAGCTGGCTGATAACACGGTTCCAGCGCGAGATCGGAGCCGTAGTCACATAGACAATATCCTGCGGCTCGAGCTGGAATTCGGTTCCCAGTGCCATGGCCGCGGCATTTTCAGCGTCAAGCTGGTAGACGGTCGCCAGCTTGTTCCGATCCGGGGTGCGACGCACCACGAAGATACCCGATGCATCCGCTGTAATCTGGTCCATGCCACCTGCCTGGCTCAGGGCATCCGTCAGGCTCATCCGATAGCTGCCCATCGCCAGCCCCTGGGGATTCCTGACTTCTCCCATGACATAGACCTTCTGATCACCGACTTCGGGCACATGCACGACATCACCGGCGCGCAGCAGCTGATTGGCGCCCAGCTGACCGTGCCGGAGCAGATCGTAGGCATCGATCACCTGCTTGTCGCCGTCCCGGTTCAGGACGACATGGTGCCAATCGGCATTATCGGTCATACCGCCCGCCCGGGAGATAGCATCCAGCAGCGTCAGCGGTACATTGGTAATGGGCTGAACGCCGGGATTGCTGACCTCACCGGTGACATAGGTCTTCTGGGACTGGAAATCCGAGATATTGACCTCGACCTGAGGCTCGGCCACGTAATCGCCCAGCCGGCCGCTGATTTCATCACGGATCTGAGCACGCGTCTCGCCTGCTACCCGCACTCTGCCTATATAGGGAAAGAAGATGGTGCCATCACTGTTGACGACATGACCGGCGCCACTGGAGTTGTTGTCCGAGCCCGAGGGATTGGTCAGCTCCGGATGGTCATAAACGATGACATTCACCGTATCACCAATGCCTACATGATACTGATAGTCCGCCAGATTCCTGGAGAGCGCGACCGAACGGCTGGAGATTTCCGAATCGGACGTCATTGTTTCACGTGCCCGGTTCTGCGACTGCACCAGCCCCATGGTAATGGGCCTGACATCTACAAGGTCATCGATGGGGGGCGATGAAGAGTCGTAAGGCATGTTGCTTCCGGGAGCCAAGGCACAGCCTCCCAGTACAAGCGTGCTTCCCAGAAGCACCAAACTCAGTAGACGTTTCATGAACCGCGCTGCTCCTGTCAAGTAGCGGAAAATCAGTTTCGGACACGCTACCGCCCCGGGGTTAACCTGACTATCCCCTGGGCCATCCTGTTGTAGTACATCCTGTCTATACGGCTGCCGGCCGGTTCGGCTGGATCGCGTCGATCTTCCGAGCCTGCACACTTTAGTGGCATCACTGCGAATCACCAGTAATGATAGGTAACGCCACGAGATATGCAGGAAATGAAGCCGGATCATTCCATAACCGCCAATAGGCTTTCCGGTTATAGTGCAACAAAGGCTATCAAACCTTCTCACACTTGGGTGTGCCGCTTCGCGCACTATGCCAGAAATCGTCAGCCACATGATAATAAAGAAAAATTTGTTTTCGGTAAAAATCGGAGACTGAGAGTGAGACTGCAGTATCCGATAATTGTGCCGTTCCGGGTAGGATGCTGTTGACAGCCCCCGGGCCATTCCCATGGCCATGGTAAATGAAGATAATGTGGCCGATAACCTTGTTGCCACAAGTGCCGATTCGAGAGGCCGTCAAGGCCACGGCCGGCCTGCCCGGACTATCATTGCCGAATCGGATCCGAAACCATGGTGTCGTAAGGAAGACTCCCGTGAGAACATGGATTGTCCCGTTTCATCAAATGGATACCGTGAGCCCGGTACATGGTTGAATACGCTGCAAACTGCAGGAATGCCATCAGACCCGGCAGATGCGTCGGCCTCATGCTTCTGGCAATGGCGCTCTCGGGCTGCAGTGCTGTGGGCTTTCATTCGGTATCGAGCACCTGGCACTCCCTGTTCGGTCAACCGCCGCCGGACCGGGAAACATTACGTGCAACGCCGGGTCCCGCTGTACTGATGGCAAGTAATGACGGGTATCGTATTTACAGCCTTGCCGAATCAACGGAGATCCGGCGCTACTGGCGCTCGGACTACCCCCTGCGGCTCGTCTCGACACTTCATCAGCGCCTCAATACGACCGCAGGCCACGAGAACAGACTGCTCGACCTGCGCTACCACTATGCAGGCACACCTCCCTGGCAGCGCCCGATCGCTCGCTTACCTGCCTATTATCGGGTCGCGGCATACTTTGAAACCGATCGGGAGCACATGCTGACAGGCCGTGCCGAGTTGCGCTGCAAGCCGCACGCCGGCATGGTAAGGCTGCCGCTGAAGCGAATTGCTGCGTTCGAATGTCTGGAACATATCGAGTGGGCCAATGGCAAGGCCACCAATAATCATATCTGGCGGGATGCGCGGGGCCATATCGTGCGTGCTCGTCAGATCCCGTGGCCGGGTGCGCCTGAACTGAGCTGGGAAGTGATCAAACCATGGTGGTAACAAGACCCCTGCTTTTGACAATGCTGATGAGCATGGCATGTCTATTGTCACTCCATGCATCATTCGCCCGGGCCGTCCCGCTCAGCCAGGTGGCGTTGCAGGAGCTGGCGGAAAAGCCTGTTTCATGGCCATTCGCCTTTTATAACGATAACCGGCAGCACGATCCGGACATGAACCGCTACCGGTTTGCCGCCGAGCTCGACAATCTCTCCCTGCGCTATCGCATTCAGGGCCATGCAGTGGCTTCCCGGGCGATGCAGCAGTGGCGTCAGGCCCTGCAGTCCCTGTCCGACAGCAAGCGTGTCCCCGCCAATCTTGACCCCGCCTGGCTGATGGCACACCCGCGCCATGACAGGGATATCACCCATGCCATTACCATTGGTTACTGTCAGCCTGCTACCACCGTAACCCGCTGGGGAGTGGAGGGGATTCAACAGCAGGCCTGGCATGACGGCATGACCACTCGCGACATTACTGCCGACTGGTCACTGCCTGAAGGCTTCTCCGGCAACTGGGCATGGCTGATCACGCCAACCGGTCGTGTGGAACGCTTCGGTTACTCTTCCTGGAACAGTGATCCCCTGCCCGTGCCGGCAGGCAGTCGTATTGTGCCCGAACTGACACTGGATGCCGTAGCCGCTCGCTGGATGAATCATGCCCTCCCCCAGTGGCTGGCAACCCGGAGGCCGGGCCATGACTGTCGGCAGTGGACATATGATCCTGATACAGTGAGCGACAGTTCAAGGATGTCTTCACTTACAACGAATGATAATTCCCGATGAAAAACAGATACTGGTATCCCGTGCTCGCATGCTGTATTCCAGCAGCAGCCTACGCCCAGACCGGCCAGATGCAGAGTGATTTCGGTGGCGTGGGACTGATGCAGACGCCTACTGCCCGCATGGCACCGGTCGGGGAAGTTACTTTCAGCTTCAACCGTGCCGTTCCCTACGAGCGCTATAATCTCAGCACCCAACCCCTGAGCTGGCTCGAATTCGGTATTCGTTATGCGCGCACAACGGAGACTCCGGAGGGATTCGACGAACTTGTCGAGGGCAATGATTATCTCAACAACGGCATCGATACCAAGCTGCTGCTGAACCGTGAAAGTGCCACGCTCCCGCAGCTGGCAGTGGGGTTTCGAAACCTCGGCGGTGCCAGCCTGTTTCGCAGTGAATACCTGGTAGCCAGCAAGCGCTGGTATGACTTCGATTTCAGCCTCGGGCTCGGCTGGGGATACCTGGCTGGAGATGATGATCTTGATGAGGCGACCGACAATGTCACCGTGAATCCGGATGGCAGTGTCAGCGCCTCCGATGTCGATGACTTCTCGGTCAGCGATCTCTTCAGCGGTTCACCCCGGGTCTTTGGTGGCATCGAGTACCAGACCCCATGGCAACCGCTGCGGCTGGCACTTGAATACGATGCCAATGACTATGACAACGAACCGCTCAAGGACGCCCGGGAGCAGGATTCGCATGTCAATTACGGGGCACACTATCAGCTGACCGATAACATCGACATGCATGCCGGCTGGGAACGGGGATCCACCTTCATGTGGGGAGTGAGCCTGTCGACCAACCTGGCCGGACTGAGCCAGGCGCAGGACAGCACTCCGCCGGAAAAAATCGATTCGCAGCAACCATCGGCTCAAACGGATTGGCAGGAGACCAGCGACAGGCTGGCAGACAATGCCGGCTTTGACGTTCACCGCATCACCCGGAATGACGACACCCTGACCCTTGAAGGTGAGTCACGCAGCCATCGCTCGTGGCGGAAAACCGAAGGCCGTGCCAATCGGATCCTGACCAACCGGGTGGATCCCGAGATCAGCACCTTTCGCTATCGCCAGCTGGATCACGGCCTGGTCATACGCGACGACTTTCATGATCGGCAGGATTTCATGCAGGCCGTGCGCTCCGACGAAAATGCCACCGGCTATGAAAAAGGCATCTACGCGCGCACAACCCTGCAACCGCCACAGGGCGAAACGGTCGCCAGCCACTTCCCCGACCGGCTGCGGCTGGGCGTAACCCCCCACCTGTTGCAGAACGCCGGCGGCCAGGATGGTTATCTGTATCAGCTTTTCGCAACAGCCGATGCCGAACTCTTCACCGACAGGCGCGGCTGGTTTTCGGGCGAAGCCGGTGTGAATGTGGCCGATAATCTGGATCGTTATGAGTATCGTGACAATGGCAAGCTGCATCGAGTGCGCTCTCGCCGGGATGACTATCTCGACGAGAGCAGTGTCGGACTTTATAACCTGCAGTATACCCGGGTAGCACAACTCGACAGGGACTGGTCGGTCATGGCCTATGGTGGCCTGCTGGAGATGATGTACGCCGGTGCCGGCGGTGAAGTGCTCTATCGGCCGCTCGAAAGCAGTGTCGCACTGGGCATGGATATCAACTGGGTCAAGCAGCGTGATTTCGATCAGGGTTTCGGTACACGCGATTATGATGCCTGGACCGGGCAGGCGACGGCCTATATCGACACCGGGTACCACGATGTTCTGGCCAAGGTGAGTGCGGGCCGCTATCTGGCCAAGGACTGGGGTGGCACGCTGGATCTGTCCAGGGAGTTCGTGGATGGTGCCAGAATCGGCGCCTGGGCGACCTTTACCGATGCCAATGATGATTTCGATCAGGGCGACTTCAATCGCGGTGTCTATATCAGTGTGCCGCTCGATGCCTTCTTCTCAGGCGCGGGAGACAGCAATGGCGAGATCGCCTGGCAGCCACTGATGCGTGATAGCGGTGCTACCCTCGACCGCCGTTACAGACTGTACGAAATGACCCGCCATCGCGATATGGACCACTACTGGCAGGATAACGACGCCTCCTACGAATAAGCGCCGTTCGTCTGCCCGCTGATAAAAAACCGCCTTCCAGGGAAGGCGGTTTTCAGTATCCGGCATACTGCAGACATCAGAGCATGGCTGAATCAGCTCTCGGTGCGCTCAACCCAGTTTTCCACGGTATCGTTACCGTACTCTTCCTTCCAGGCCTTGAGCGTCTTGTGGTTGCCACCACGCGTTTCCACGACTTCACCGGTATGCGGATTGCGATAGACCTTCAGCTTGCGCTTGCGCCTGCCACCCGAAGCGTTGCCGGAAGACCTGGAAGATGTCTCGCGCTGGCTCGACTGGCGACGTTCCGGATCCAGGATCGCAATGATATCACTGGCGCTCTTGTCGTATTCCGACATCAGTGCTTCAAGTTTTTCCTTGAACTCCAGCTCGCTCTTCAGTCGTTGATCCTGCTCCAACTGCTGCAGCTCATCACGCAATTGCCGGAGCTGCTGCTCTTTCTGCATGTATTCATTGAGTAACGACATTAAAGACCTCATTCAAAGAGCACTGACAAAGACATGCGACCGCCTTTATCGATCAGGGGAGTCTGCACAAGCCAGCATTTCTGCTATATCGCAACGAGTGCGGATGCCTTTTACATCCTGACTTCCTGCAGGTGTGAACTTATTATATTGTCACTTGCGCTGTTTTTCAAAATCCCTGTCCCCGTTTTTGCCCTTTCTTACTGCCGCAAGACAAATAATGTTTGTTTCAGCATATTTCCGCAGTGCTAGCCATAGTTTGTGCGGCTTCAGCTGCAAGGCCGAGAAACACCAGTTCGCTCCAGTGCTACCGGAGCATGCAACGAGTCATTTCTCATGTGGCCGTCGATTTGACATGATCGGTAATTGCATCGCTTGCGCAGTGGCCCTGTCCAGCAACTCATAACCCGTCAACTTGACCAGAAAACGATTGAAGCGACGCCGTATCCTGCGGCGGGCAAACCATGGCCAGTAGTTTGCCAGAGGCACCAGCGATGGATTGGCGATACCATCAATCAGCCAGAGCCTGAGCCCTTCTTCTCCAAGCTGACAGACGATATTGCGATCATTGAGGTCTGCAGGCATGATCCAGTACCTGTCGAGATATTGCCCCAGTGACAACAACTGATGGCGAAACTGCTCGCTCGCCAGCAGGGCAGGATCAGCCTGGCGATAATGACGCACGGTTCGGGATACCTGACCATCCCGATCGGTAATCAGCGTGTAAACAAGCCCCTCACCCTGATCGGTCATCAGGGTGCCAAAGTAGCGCGGCACGTGTTGCCAATTCCCAAGGCGCCATGTCAGTCGGGTAAAATACAATTTTTCCCGCTCATTCTGCTCACTGCCACGCAGTGGATAACGAGGCACCTTGATGCATCGTTCAGGCTCCATCGGATGGCGGTAAACCCGTCGGTCATTACCCTCACCAATCAGTGCCCCGGCCGCACCGAGTCTTACCATGCCGTGTACTCCCCGGCGATACTGATCAATCCTGAATACGGTACACTTCGCGGGCCTGCGTACCCTTCAGGGACTTCACCCTGCGCCGGACGGCAAGCTATGCTGTACAGCACTGGATATGAATACATGACTTGCCCCAGCCATGCGAAAGATTCTTCACGCCGATTGTGACTGCTTTTATGCAGCCGTCGAGATGCGCGATGACCCCTCGCTGAATACAGTGCCTCTTGCCATAGGGGGCCGGGCCGAACAGCGTGGTGTCGTGGCAACGTGCAACTATCCCGCCCGTACCTTCGGCATTCACTCGGCGATGTCAATGGCGCAGGCAGTCAGGCTCTGCCCTCACCTGCACATACTGCCGCCGGACTTTGACCGCTATCGCAAGGTCTCGGCCCGGATTCAGAAGATCTTCCATGAACTGACTCCCCTGGTGGAACCGCTCTCGCTTGATGAAGCCTATCTGGATGTCAGTGATATCGACAGATTCCGGGGCAGCGCAACCTGGATGGCGCGCTGGCTCAAGCAACGGGTTCATGAGCATACCGGCATTACCATCTCCATTGGCGTGGCACCCAACAAGTTTCTGGCCAAGATTGCCAGCGACTGGGACAAGCCGGACGGACTGTTCGTCATCCCGCCCGATCAGGCCAACCGATTCATTCAGGACCTGCCCATCGACAAGCTGCACGGCGTAGGCCCGGCAACTGCCGAAAAGCTGCATAACATGAGCATCCGTACCTGCAGTGATCTGCAACAGCAGCCTCTTGCCCGTCTGCTGGAGCACTTCGGCAAGTTCGGTGCACGTCTGCACGAATTGTCCCGCGGCATTGACGAGCGCCCGGTCCTGCTGGAGCGAGAACGCAAGTCGATCAGCGTTGAAACCACCTTTGACCGGGATCTTGCCACGCTTGATGAATGCCGGACGGCCCTTGCACCGCTGCTTGCCAGACTTGAAGAACGCATTGAACGTCACGGTCGACCTGCCATCCAGAAGCTTTTCGTCAAGGTACGCTTTGATGATTTTTCCCTGGCCTCGTTCGAGATCGCAGGCACCCAGCCTGTTGCCGACCATTTCCGCTCGCTGCTGGAAAACGCCTGGCAGCGAAGTGCCAGACCGGTTCGTCTGCTCGGTGTCGGGGTAAGACTTGTACCGCCGGAAGCCGGCCGACAGATGCATCTTTTCGATGATCAAAACCGGTCATTCGAAGAGCGCTTGAACTGACGCCATTCACTGGCGGGCCTGCCCAGCCTGCCCTGACTACCCGAACGGCAGCAACTACGCGCCCCATCGGTGGCCCGTGAAAGGCAGTCAGGCAAACACTACCGTCTTGTTGCCCTGGATCAGGATACGATCCTGAAGGTGCCATCGCACACCCCGGGCCAGAACGCTCTTCTCGACATCGCTGCCCAGCCGCACCAGATCATCCGGTGTATGACAGTGCGTGACCCGCTGGATATCCTGTTCGATGATCGGACCGGCATCGAGTTCATCGGTCACATAGTGACAGGTAGCACCAATCAGCTTGACACCACGCTCGAATGCCTGATGGTAGGGTCGGGCCCCGGCAAACGATGGCAGAAAGCTGTGATGAATATTGATGGTCCGCCCCTGATAGCGTTCGCAGAACCATGAAGGCAGGATCTGCATATAGCGCGCCAGTACAATGGTATCGACAGCGCGGGCCTCGATTATCTGCTCGATCCGGGTGAATGCCGAATCCCGCTCGGCAGCGGTGACCGGAATATAGTGATACTCCAGACCGTGCCACTCCACCAGGCTGCGAAGATCCTCATGATTGGCAATCACGCATGCAATTTCGCAGTTCAGCTCATTTGTCGCCCAGCGGTAAAGCAGATCCACCAGACAGTGGGATTGACGCGATACCAGAATGGCGACCCTGCGTTTCTGCAGCGTATCCTGCCAGCGCCACTCCATTTCGAATGACTCGGCAATCGGTCGAAACGCTTCACTCAGCTGAGCCTGCGATTGCGGCTGCTCGAAACGTACCTCATAGCGCATGAAAAAGCTTTCCGAGGTCAGATCCGAATGCTGACTGGCTTCGATGATCGAGCCCGAATGCGCTGCAATGAAGGCCGATACCTTCGCCACAATACCAACCTGATCGGGGCAGGCGACGACGAGTCTGTAATCGTATGACATGAGGGTGTAAGTACCGCCTGACGAAAGGAAAGGATAAGTTTAACGAATTCAGATACTTTTGAGCACCTTTCGTTGTTACCTGCAAACGCGGTGCGTATAGTGGGATTTCCAGGGTTGAAAGGTTGCCCATGACTCAACCACGCGTTCACATCAGGCCTCGCCGTCGCCCCGAACTGGATATCATCCCGCTGGGCGGCTGTGGTGGCATCGGCATGAATCTGACGCTCTACGGCTTTGAAGGTCGCTGGATAGCCGTCGACTGTGGCATGGCACTACGTCAGGATCTTCCCGATACGCCCCTGCAGATTCCGGATATCGCTTCAGTTACCCATCATGGCATCAGGCCGGAAGCCATTCTGATCACCCATGGCCATGAAGACCATATCGGTGCACTGAGCTGGCTATGGCCGCACTGGGGATGCCCGATTCATGCATCCCCACTGGCCACCGAAATGCTGAAGCACAAGTTTGCCGACAAGGGTCTGAGCACGACGGCCATCCGGACCTATCGCCCCGGTGACAGCCTGGAGATCCCCGGTTTTGAAATCACTACAATTCCGGTCACGCACTCCATACCGGAGAGCTGTGCATTACTGCTTCAGACCCGCTCGCACCGTATCCTGCACACCGGGGACTGGAAACTGGACCCTGCCCCCGTGCTTGGTACCCTCACCGATGAAGCGGCCTTGCAAGCGCTGGCACCGATCGGGCTTGTCACGGGTGATTCCACCAATGCCACGGTAGCAGGCCTTGCCGGCAGCGAAGCTGATGTCGCGCAGGCACTGACCGCTGCAGTGGCCGCCTGCCAGAAGCGGGTAGTCGTCAGCTGTTTTGCCAGCAACCTTGCCCGTATCGCCAGCATCGGACGCACCGCCCGGATCTCCGGACGCCGCATTGCCCTGATGGGACGCGCCATGGAACGCATGGTTCGGCTGGCACGCACGCTGGGATATTTCGATGAATTCCCGGACATCATTCCGCTGCGGGACGTGGGCTACCTTCCGCCGGAAGAAGTACTGCTGATTGCCACCGGCAGCCAGGGAGAGCCACGTGCCGCCCTGTCAAAACTGGCCATGGGCAGACACCCCGAAATCGAACTCGAGGCTGGTGACAGCGTCATCTTCTCGTCGCGGACCATTCCCGGCAATGAAACCGCGGTCGCTCGATTGCAGAACGCCCTGCGTCAGCGTGGCATCCGGATTCTCGATGAGCACAGTCACCCCGAACTGCATGTTTCAGGGCACCCGGCACGAGAAGAGCTGACACGCTTCTATAGCTGGGTCAAGCCCGCTACCCTGCTGCCCGTACATGGTGAACCACAGCATCAGCAGTCACATGTCGAGCTGGCCACCCAGCTGGGTATCAATGCCCCTCTCATTCCCGTTAACGGCGACTGGCTCAAGTGGGATGGTCGACAGTTACGATGTGACTCCCGCCTGCCGCTGGAGACCAGACTGATTCAGAACCGCAGTAACCCGGGCACGGCCTCCCCGGAAACTGCACTGACCGTCATACTCCCCATTACCATGAATGCGGGTTACTGTGAGCGGCGTGGCAGACTGCTCCTGGATGGTGAGGCCGACCGATTCACGGATGAACTGGCGCTGAGTGACTGGATTGATGACTGCCTGGCACAGTGGCAGGTCGCAGATACCGATCAATTGTATCCACTGCTGGCACCCAGGCTCGAGAAGTGGATCAGCCGACATTCAGGTCAATTCATCAGAACCGAACTGAATGTCGTGAAGACAGGCTGACAGGAACACTGCATCCCGGGCGGGTTATCCGTTGTTATCCTTGCTCTTGTGACCATCACTACTGTCACTTTCCTTGGGCGGACGACCACGACGGCGACGGGGTTGTTCGCTGACCAGATCATCAACGGACAGACCGGCATCATTCATGGCTGCCCGAATCTCGGCCAGCTTCTGCTCCTTTTCGGCTTCTACCTGCTGACGCTTGCGCTCTTCCTCTTCCTTCTGGTCAATGACCTCGGCAACAACCTCGGATAACTTGTGCAACTGCTCCATGCTCAGCTGACGCGCCGCTGCACGAGCAACATTCTTGTTGCGAGCAATGCGCTCAAGCGATTCATTCGACATTATGGCAGTACTCCTGTTCGTTACCGATTCTCCCGATCAGTATAAAAGGAATTAACTACTTGGCAATCCATGCCACATATTACACAAGGAATCACCGCCAGCAGGGTGGTTGATGAACCATCCTGTCGATCATTAACCGCCCGTCATGTTCATGAAGCGAACGACCTGGACATCGCCATCGGTAGTAAAATGATGGCGATGCGGCTTGAGCGCCATGGCATCACGAATGCGCTCCTTGAGCGGCTCCATTTCCCCCGGATGATTGCGCAGCACTTCACGCAGATCCGTTGAATGCTCATTGCCCAGGCACAGCAACAATCGTCCTTCCGCCGTAACACGAACACGGTTGCAGCTGTCACAGAAATTGTGCGTATGAGGCGAGATGAAACCGATGCGGCTATCGCTGTCCGCCATGCGATAATAGCGGGACGGTCCGAGCGAGTCCTCGGTGGAAGGCAGCAGCGGATAACGCTGTTCTATGCGCCCTCTCACATCATCACTGGAGAAGAAGGTTTCATCGCGACCGTGGTCGGATACATCACCCAGCGGCATCTCCTCGATGAAACTGATATCGACTCCTTCCCGGCGGGCAAAGTCGACCAGATCGAGCACCTCATCCTCATTGCGCCCCTTGAGCACCACGGTATTGAGCTTGATCCGCTCGAATCCGGCTTCACGGGCGGCGCGAATACCATCCATCACCTTGTCGAGATTGCCGGTACGCGTCAGCTTGTTGAACCGATCGTACTGGAGTGAATCCAGACTGATATTGAGACGGGTCATGCCACCCTCCCGCAGCTGCCGGGCATAGCGCCGCAGCTGCGCGCCATTGGTGGTCATGGTGAAATCCCGGAGCCCATCCAGCTGACCGATATTATGGACCAGCTGATCGATCCCGCGCCGGACCAGCGGCTCACCGCCTGTCAGACGAATCTTCTCGACGCCCAGTTCGGTAAAGGCCTGAGCCACCTGAGTCAGTTCCTCGATGGACAACACTTCATCACGCGGCAGAAAGGTCATCTGCTCGCTCATGCAATATACACAGCGGAAATCACAGCGGTCCGTCACGGAAATTCGCACATAGCGAATCCGGCGCTGGAAATTATCGATCAATTCGCTCATCGGACCTCCAACGTTGCAACGCCTCATTGTCAGAGGCGCGCTCACTGACCCAGTAATCGCCGCTTCGGGTGTGCTCCTTCTTCCAGAAGGGCGCCCGGGTCTTCAAATGATCCATACTATAGGCACAGGCTTCGAAGGCTGCCTGTCGGTGTGCACTGGCAATCACTACCGCAACGATATCATCGCCGGGCTGCAGTCGCCCGACGCGATGCACGATGCAGCCTGCCGAAATCGACCAGCGCTCACACGCTTCCGCCAGCACTGCCCTTAATGACGATTCCGTCATCCCGGGATAGTGCTCCAGCGTCATGGCCAGTATATCGGGACGCTCACTGAAATCGCGCACGCGCCCGGTAAAGGCAGCAATGGCGCCAATGTCGGTTCGCTCACCCGTCAGCTGCTGCTGCAGCTGACCGATATCGAACGATTCCTGCTGTACCGTGACACTGAAATTCATGGTCACCTCGACCGGTAGCCTCCGGCAGACGGGAGAAGACGCCATTCATCCGCCGGTGACGGGAGGAAAAAAGGCGATCTCATCGCCGGGAGAGAGCGTAATGTCGCCCTGTACCACCTCATGATTGACGGCACAGAGAATGCGCGGCTGCTCAAGCAGCTCACCGGACTGAACCCGCTGCAGCAACGAGGCCCGCAGCGTGGACAGACGCGAGTCCGCGAGCTCGGCGAGAGGAACGGTCAGGCTTTCCATCCCCAGACTTTCACGCAGTTCGGCAAAAAAGCGCACCGTGATCTGGTCACTCGAAAGCCCGGAAGAGTGTACCGCAGCCTCGTCATCGGCAGGGCCATGCTCCACTGCCTCGACTCCTGCATCTTCGCGATGCCACTCCCCGGAACGACCGCCGGACTTGCTCTCCAGCTGTACGCCACCAATCACCATGCCCCGGTCAACGGCCTTGCACATGTCATAAAGGGTCAGACAGGCCACTGAAGCAGCGGTCAGCGCTTCCATTTCGACACCGGTCCGCCCTGCCAGACGACAGAAGCTTCGCACCCGGACCCCGGGCAGGCGATGATCGAATTCGAAATCGACACTGACCTTCGACAGCATCAGCGCATGGCACAGGGGAATCAGCTCATGGGTGCGCTTGGCCGCCTGAATGCCTGCAATGCGTGCCGTGGCCAGCACGTCTCCCTTGGGCATGCTGTCATCCACCAGCAGCTTCAGGGTATCCGGCTGCATGCGGATCCAGCCGCTGGCGACGGCTTCCCGGCGGGTTTCATCCTTGCCATGAACATCCACCATACTGGCCTGGCCGCGTTCATCCAGATGCGTCAGTGTCATGCCCCTTCTCCCCCGGTGGTAGTCAGATTGCGCGGTCGACAGCACATGGGCCAGCGCAGCGGCCATGTTAGCAACCATTCCGACAGCATGTCGTGATTATCAAGCGATAGACGGGTGACCGATTCGGGCAGTTCCACATCATCGGTAGTGGCCACGGCGTGTATCCAGGGATCCTCATGTACCCGGAGAGGCTGATCCAGCTCCCGGCGATAGAGTTCGAGCTTGGGCAGGGGCCACTGCCTGAACCCTTCGATCAGGATCATGTCCGGCTCAAGCGACTGCACCTGATTGACCAGCATGGCGAGATCGGGTTCTTCCTGCTCCGGCGTTTCCATCATCAGGGCAAAGCGTCTGCCGGATGCTACCAGCATGGGTGCAGCGCCCGCCTGACGCAATCGATGACTGTCCTTGCCGGGCTTGTCTACATCGAATTCATGATGGGCATGCTTGATGACGGCGACCCGCATGCCGCGTTCCTGCAGCCGGGGCAGCATGGCTTCCAGCAGGGTGGTCTTGCCGGTCCCGCTCCACGCAGCAATGCCCAGCAGCGGAATGGTCTGTTGACTCAGATCGAGTGACATCATGCTCCCGGGTAGTCGCCTCGAGAATTATCCAGCAATGGTAGCAGTGCCTGTGCATCGGACTCGTGATTGACATTGGTAAATGCCAGATGCGATTCGAAACAGACACTGGTCAGACGATGCCGGGCATACCATCGATCAATGCGACGCTCACCGGCTGCCAGCGCTGCTGACAGATCATCGGCCAGCGCCGTTCGCAGCAGGGCCACGACCGGATGCACCCGCTCGCGGTCGCGAGCCTGCACGATATCGACATCGGAAGTTGCTGCTTCCCACATCCGGCAAACCAGATCGTGAGGCAGCAGAGGTGTATCACAGGGGGCAATCAGCACCCGGGAAGCCTGCACATGGCGCATCGCTGTCAGCATGCCCATGAGTGGCCCGGCATGGCCGCCTGCCTGATCGGCCACTACCGGCCAGCCCAGGCCACGGTACTGTTCATGAGAGCGGTTGGCATTGATGAGCAGATGATGAACCTGAGGCTGCAGCCGGGCAATGACATGATCGATCATGGGCTTCCCGGCCAGCGGAACCAGTCCCTTGTCCACGCCCCCCATGCGTCTGCCCTCCCCTCCGGCAAGGATTACGGCAGTGAGTTCTTTCTCGGGCATCGACATTGATGGCGCCTGTATATTCAAACATCAATATAGTCGAGACCAGCCAGTCGGTTCAAATCGTGGGCAGTGCCGAAGAGGACTATTGCAGTGCGATTGTGGTCTGTTCAGTGAACCGATATCAGCGTGTACCGAAGATCCGGTCGCCGGCATCGCCCAGCCCCGGCACGATATAGCCATTGCCGTCGAGATGATCATCCACGGAAGCCGTGTAGAGATCGATATCGGGATGCGCCTGCCTGACACGCTCGATACCTTCCGGAGCCGCTACCAGCACGATGACCTTGATATCCTGACAGCCTCTCGCCTTGAGCATGTCCAGCGTTGCCACCATCGAGCCGCCCGTGGCCAGCATGGGATCGATGACAATGGCCAGACGCTCATCGAGGTCGTGCACGAACTTTTCGAAATAGGGCACCGGCTCCAGAGTCTCTTCATTGCGATAGAGACCCACCACGCTGATGCGGGCGCTGGGCAGCAGCGACGTTACACCATCCAGCATGCCCAGTCCGGCCCGCAGGATCGGGACGATCGTCACCTTCTTGCCCTTGATCTCCTCGATCTCGACCGGGTCACCATTCCAGCCTTCAATGGTACGTTTGGTCAGCTCCAGCCCCTGGGTGGCTTCATAGGTCAAGAGCTGGGCGAGTTCATTGGCAAGCTCACGAAACCCCTTGGTGCTGACATGGGCGGTACGCAGGATTCCCAGCTTGTGTTTGACCAGCGGGTGGTTGATGGCATGAACGGGCATGGCCGAAAGGTCCTCTGATAGTCGCAGTTGACGTGGCGTAAGCTGAATGAGCAACGCATTTGAAGGGGAATCGATTTCAGCCTTCGGGGCGTGGCGGCAACCGCCAGTCGATGGGCGTCATGCCATGCTCCTGCAGAAAGGCGTTGGTTCGGGAAAAGTGATGACAGCCGAAGAAGCCGCGATGCGCTGACAGCGGGGAAGGATGCGGCGCATGCAGTACCAGATGGCGCTGGCGATCCACGAATGACGCCTTCTTCTGGGCATAGCTGCCCCATAACAGAAAGACCACGTGTTCACACTGCTCGTTGATGGCGGCAATGGCCCGATCGGTAAAGGTCTCCCAGCCCTGACCGCGATGCGCTGCAGCCTGGCCCCGCTCGACGGTCAGTACGCTGTTGAGCAGCAGCACGCCCTGACGCGCCCAGCTCTCCAGAAAACCGTGGTTGACGGCGTCAAACTCCACATCATCGGCTTCCAGCTCCTTGTAGATATTCACCAGTGAAGGCGGAATGGCCACCCCCGGACGTACCGAAAAACACAGCCCGTGCGCCTGATCCGGGCCATGATAGGGATCCTGTCCGAGAATCACGACCTTGACCCGATCCAGGGGCGTCAGGGTAAAGGCGCGAAACCAGTTCTCCGAGGAGGGATAAACGATTCGGCGCTGGTCTTTCTGATCGCGCAGAAAGGCTTTCAGGGCCTGCATGTAGGGCGCATCGAACTCACCGTCGAGATGACGCCCCCAGCTCTCCGGAAGCGGTGAACTCATTGGTTACTCCTGTTGCGACCGGAGCTGATCGACCAGCGGCTCGACATAGGTGATGCCCATGTCCCACGGGAACTGGATCCAGGTATCCTGGGGCACCTCGACCAGGTACTGGTCCACCAGGGGGCGACCTTCGGGCTTGGCATAGACGGTAACGAAGTGCGCACGGGGAAGCATGTCGCGTACCGCTCGTGCCGTGCGTCCGGTATCAACCAGATCATCCACCAGCAGCCAGCGGGCGCCATCATGATCGATGCCCTTGAGCACCTGCAGCCCCCCCTGATCCATGTGCTCGTAGCTCTTGATGCAGACAGTATCGATCAGCCGCACGTTGAGTTCACGTGCGATCAGCGCCGCCGGGATCAGCCCACCGCGAGTCACGGCAGCAATACCCTCGAAGTCTCGTTCAACCAGTTGCTGGCACAGGCTACGGACATCGCGGTGCAGCTGATCCCAGGAAATCACGAAGTATTGGTGGTAGCGGTCAACGCTCATGGCTCAGCTTCCGGGCTGGGGCACTTCACTTTGCCAGCGGGTGCGTACAAAAGAATGCCGATTCGAAAACCGGCGCGTTCATCATTCATCTTCGGTAAATTCACAGACGGCAAAAACGCTGTGCCCTTCACCGCGAATCCGCTCCGAACCACCGATTTCCGGCAGATCAATAATGGCGGCCGTTTCCACCACATGGCCCCCACTGCGCTCGATCAGGTTGGCGGCTGCCAGCATGCTGCCACCGGTCGCAATCAGATCGTCCATGACCACGATCCGATCGCCTTCACGAAAGGCATCGGCATGAAGTTCCACGGTCGCCTCACCATACTCGAGCCGGTAGGTTTCACTGATGGTCTGGAAAGGCAGCTTGCCCTTCTTGCGGATGGGTACGAAGCTGCAGTTGAGTTCATAGGCGACCGGCGCACCAATGATGAAGCCGCGGGCATCAATGGCAGCTATCGCATCGATTTCCATCCCCTGGTAGCGATGCACGAAGGAATCGATCAGCTTGCGAAATGCCGAGCTGTTCTGCAGCACGGGCGTGATATCGCGAAAGTTGATGCCCGGCTCGGGCCAGTCGCGAACCGTCCGGATCACGGACTTGAGATAGTCGCCATAAACGCTCATGCAGGCTCCAGTCAGTAGCGGCGGCTGGGGACCGACTCGTCGGATCAAGTCGAATCTGTTACCCGATGGACCACCCGACGCATGAACCGAAAGCGTCATGGCCGGGCGCCAGGCAGGCAGGTGCGACATTCTAACCAAAGCGTCGCTGCCAATCGACCGTCGCTCCGTGCCGCCGACGGCTAGCCCGCAGCGCCTTCCCGAGCCGCCATGACACGTTCCACCGTTTCCACGATGGTCTGGGTCTGCGGATCGATTTCGATGTTGACATGATCCCCCACGCTGCGCGAACCAATGACGGTACGCGCCAGGGTTTCGGGAATCAGATTGACACAGAACTCTCCCTCGCGCAGCGCGCCCACGGTCAGGCTGATGCCGTCGATACCGATGTAGCCCTTCTCGAACACGAAGCGGCGATAAGCCTCGGGCAGCGAGAACCAGAGCCGACGGTTGTTGGGTGCCTCTTCGATCTCGGTAATGCGCCCCAGACAGATGACATGGCCCGACATGGCATGGCCACCGATCTCGTCACCGAACCGGGCAGCCCGCTCGATATTGAGCTGGCTGCCGACCGCCAGCTCCCCCAGATTGGTGGTCGCAAGCGTTTCACGCATCAGATCGAAGCTGACACGCTGGCCGTCAATGCTCGCCACGGTCAGACAGCAACCGTTATGCGACACCGAGGCCCCCGGCTCGAGCCCTTCACACAGTGCCGGTGAAAGCTCGACCACGTGACGACGCAGACCTTCCGACTCCTGCAGCTCAACCAGCGTGGCCACTTCCTGCACGATTCCGGTAAACATTCCCGCTCTCCATACTGCCCGTTATGTTCATGTCATCATACGCGCGTGAGGTAGGCCGGGCGATTCGTTGACACCCCGTCGAGGACTCCATAGAATCCTGCTCCACGTTTTACGGCGCCGATTTGTAACCGGATTGCGGGCGCTCGAGAAATACGGCTAAAGAGGTGAGGCGGCATCCGGGTTTGCCGGCCCTGCAACGCAGGTTCGACTGTTCATCAGCGATACCGTCATCCCCGTCAGGCAGTGTTCCCTCCCGTTTTCCGGCAGCCCGCTTTCGGCGCATTCCTGTACTGCATGGCGCTATCGCCATTCGGCAAGGCACTGCTGCATGATTCAACTCGACAATGTGACCCGCATCTTCGGCCAGGGGACTGCTGCCGTCAGGGCACTGGATGACGTCTCCCTGCACGTCCCCGCAGGCAGCATTACCGGCGTCATCGGCACTTCCGGCGCCGGCAAGAGCACCCTCATCCGCTGCGTCAACCTGCTCGAACGCCCGACCTCGGGATGTGTTTCGGTCGATGGCACCGACCTGACAAGCCTCGCCGAGCGCGACCTGCGCCGGGCGCGTCATGACATCGGCATGATCTTTCAGCACTTCAACCTGCTGAACTCGCGTACGGTGCGGGGCAATATCGCCCTGCCACTGGAGCTGATGGGGGTCACCAGAAGTGATATTCAGGCACGCATCGATCCGCTGCTGGAGCTGACCGGACTGAGCGGCCGCGCGGACGCCTGGCCCGCCACGCTTTCCGGTGGTCAGAAACAGCGTGTGGCCATCGCCCGCGCACTGGCCAGTCGCCCCAAGCTTTTGCTGTGCGACGAAGCGACCTCTGCCCTTGATCCGCAGACCACGGCCTCGATTCTCACCCTGCTGCGCGATATCAATGACCAGCTCGGCCTGACGATCCTGCTGATCACCCACGAGATGGAAGTGGTGCGCAACATCTGCGACCGGGTTGCGCTGCTCAGTGAAGGCCGCATCATCGAGCATGCCGCGACCGGTGAGTTCTTTACCCGCCCCGCCAGTACCGAGGGCCGCTCCTTTCTCAATGACTATCTCGAACTTCCGCCATCACGCAGCCTGCAGCAGCGTCTGCTCTCCGAGCCGGCGGAGGATCGGCATCCGGTGGTCAGGCTGACCTTCCATGACGACAGCGCTGCCCGGGTACTGGCCTCGAACCTGGCCCGCCGCTTCGACGTCGATCTCGCCATCCTGCAGTCACGAATCGAAGAGGTACGAGGACGCACACTCGGCCTGATGATTGCCGAAATCATCGGCCCCGCCAGCCGCACCCGGCAGGTGCTGGAGCATCTGCATACTCTCGAACTCGATGTGGAGATTCTGGGCCATGTCCAGCGCCATGATTGAACGCATAGTCAACGCCGTTTTCGAGACCCTTTACATGGTCATCCTGAGCGGCTTCATCGGCACCGTGCTGGGGGTGGCCATGGGCGTCGCGCTGTACATCACACGCCGGGGCAATTTTCTTGAAAGACCGCTTTTCAATCGGGTATTGAGCATCATCGTGAATATCGGTCGTTCGGTCCCCTTCATCATTCTGGCCCTGGCCATCGTGCCCTTTACCCAGCTGCTGGTGGGCACCTTCATCGGCAATACGGCGGCAGTCGTCCCCCTGACGCTCGCGGCCATTCCCTTCGTGGCAAGGCTGGTCGAGGGGGCGCTGCTCGAAGTTCCCGACGGCCTCATCGAGGCCGCCCAGGCCATGGGCGCCACCCCGCAGCAGATCATCTTTCGGGTGCTGCTGCCGGAGGCCGCCGCCGGCATCATCACCGCCATCACCGTCACCTTCATCTCGCTGATCGGCTACTCCGCCATGGCGGGAGGAATCGGCGCCGGCGGGCTCGGGGCCGTGGCCATCAACTACGGCTATAACCGCTACGACACCGGCGTCATGCTGATCACCGTCATCATCATGATTGTCATGGTTCAGGGCATTCAGACCCTCGGCGATCGTCTGGTTCGCCGGGCACAGCACCGCTGACGCGGTAGCAGATGATTCTCTGCAAGACACCACTCAAGGGAGCACAACCACCATGCCATTCACTCTTTCCCGTTCACTGCGCCTGACCGGTGCCGCTCTGGCCCTGACCGGCGCCGCCCTGCTTTCCGCCTGCGGTGGCTCGGAGGGCGACGACCAGACCGTCAGGGTCGGCACGATCGCCGGACCGGAAACCGAACTGATGCAGGAAGCCAAACGCATCGCCCAGGAGCAGTATGGGCTCGAGGTCGAGATCACCGAGTTCAATGATTACGTCTCGCCCAATGTGGCGCTGGCCAATGGCAATCTGGATGCCAACGCCTATCAGCACCAGCCCTATCTCGACAGCATGAACAGTGACCGGGGCTGGGATCTGGTGGCCGCCGGCAAGACCTTCCTTTACCCGATCGGAGCCTACTCGAAGAAATACGACGCCATCGACAGCATTCCCGATGGCACCACCATTGCGCTGCCCAACGATCCGTCGAACGAGGCGCGCTCACTGCTGATACTGGCCCGCAACAACCTGATCGAGCTGAAGGACGCCAGCGACCCACTGGCCACTCCGGATGACATCACCGCCAATCCGCACAACTTCAGAATCGTCGAACTCGATGCTGCCCAGCTGCCACGTTCGCTCTCGGATGTCGGGCTCGCCTTCATCAACAATACCTTTGCCGAGCCGGCCGGGCTGAAGCTGGATGACGCCCTGCTGCGCGAAAGCCCCGACTCTCCCTATGTCAACCTGATCGTGGTCCAGCAGGGCGACCAGGACAAGCCGGCCATCCGTCACCTGGTCAAGGCCTTCCAGAGCCCGGCCGTGGCCGACAAGGCCCGGGAGCTGTTCGGTTCGGGCGCCATCGCCGGCTGGCAGACCGATGAGGCTTCATCCGAACAGGCTCGCTAGGCTGACGCACCCACCTCACGGCCGGAGCTGCCTCCGGCCATCCTGTTCATGACGCCGGGCACCTGCGTGGACCGAGCGGCTATCCTGATGCAACCATCCTCGGCCATTTCATCTTGCAAGACGTGGCGGCTCGTGCCGGAGCGGCGATCCACCACCCTCCCGATCAAGCGAACGACCAAGGAGCAGCCCAATGACCGATTATTCCATGCTGGCAAGACAGCTCGAATCCCTGCTCGACACCCGGGACTGGCTGACCAACCTCTCCCAGACGGCCGCCTTCATCTTCCGGAATGTCGCGGAACTGAACTGGGCCGGCTTCTATCTTCACCGACAGCCGCAGACCCTGATCCTGGGGCCCTTCCAGGGTCAGCCCGCCTGCAACCCGATCCCCTTCGACCAGGGTGTCTGTGGCGCTGCTGCCCGCAGTGGTGAAACCCAGCGCATCGACGATGTGCACGCCTTCCCCGGCCACATCGCCTGTGATGCAGACTCGCGTTCCGAACTGGTGGTGCCGCTGCTGGTCGGCGAACGAATGGTGGGCGTACTGGATCTGGACAGCCCTCGTCCGGCGCGCTTTACCACCGAGGATCAGAAGGGGATCGAGGCCCTCTGTCAGATATTGATCCGGACCACGGAGCTGACCGATATCCCGGGCGACAATCGCGCCTGACTCCCGGGCATGTCCCGGGAAATGAAAAAACCCCGCTCGAAGGCGGGGTTTTGCAATCTGGTAGGACCGAGCGGATTTGAACCGCTGACCTCCACGATGTCAACGTGGCGCTCTAACCAACTGAGCTACGGTCCTGCATGGCGGGACGACTCTCCTGTCGAGCTGCTGACTTCGACAGTCTGGTAGGACCGAGCGGATTTGAACCGCTGACCTCCACGATGTCAACGTGGCGCTCTAACCAACTGAGCTACGGTCCTGCACGTCATCCTGCTGATTCGAGAGACAGTCCGGATCGTGGCTGCTTTCGCATGCCTCCCGACAACGCTGCGACATTGTACTGATTCTGCTGACTGGCGCAACCGTTGAATCAGCGAAAGCGACGTTACGGCAGCAGGATCAGACCATACCAGAGCAGCCCACCGATACCGGCGCCGATGACCGGACCGACTACCGGCACCCAGGCGTATCCCCAGTCGCAGCCGCCCTTGCCATGAATCGGCAGTGCCGCATGCGCCAGTCGCGGCCCCAGATCCCGCGCCGGGTTGATGGCATAGCCGGTGGGACCGCCCAGCGAGAGACCGACCGCCCAGACCAGCCCACCCACCAGAAATGGCAGCAGTCCCGGCGATACATTGTCAGTGGCGACGATGCCACCCAAGCAGAGCAGGAAGATGGCAGTACTGACAATCTCGCACAACACATTGCCAAACGGACTGCGAATGCCGGGATCGGTGCAGAACACGGCCAGCTTGAGTTCCTTCTCCGGCGTGGCTCGAAAATGCGGTAGGTAGGCCAGCCAGACCAGCACCCCACCGGCAAAGCCGCCGGCGATCTGGGCCACGATATAGCCGGCAATCATCGCGGGATCCTGATGCATGCCGGTAATCCACTTGGCCAGCGTCACGGCGGGATTGATGTCACCGTCCGGTGACCCGGTCGCCGTGGCCACGAAAACAGCGACCATGACCGCCATCCCCCAGCCGGTAGCGATCACGATCCAGTCGGCACCGGACCCCTTGGTTTTTCTCAGTACCACATTGGCTACCACACCATCGCCGAATACGATCAGCGTCATGGTGCCAAGAAACTCCCCTATCAGGGCATGCATGGCGTGCTCCTTCCAGGACACGAAAGCGGTCGGGACCCGACAGGGTCTGCCGGCTGTGAAATGCGATGCGAGGGATCGGCCCCCGCATCCGAACGCGAACGGTCTCAGCCGTCGCCGTTGTCACCGGAGCGCACCCGGTCGACGGCTTCCAGCCAGCCCTTGTAGAGCGACTCACGCTCCTGGTCCTCCATTCGCGGGGAGAAGGAACGCTCGCAATTCCAGAGCGAAGTGATGTCATCGAGGGAGTTGTACCAGCCGATCTGAAGGCCGGCGAGATAGGCGGAGCCCAGCGCCGTGGTTTCGAGGATATGCGGGCGATCGACCCGCACATCGAGAATATCGGCCAGAAACTGCATGACCCAGTTGTTGCTGACCATGCCCCCGTCCACCCGCAGTGTTTCAGCAGGCGCCGAGGTATCGGCATTCATGCACTCCTGCAGGTCACGCGTCTGATAGCAGACCGACTGCAGGCCGGCAGCCACGATCTCGGCAATACCGGTGCTGCGGGTCAGTCCGAAGATGGCACCGCGCGCCTGCGGATCCCAGTGCGGAGCTCCCAGCCCCGTGAATGCCGGCACCAGATAGACGCCATGGCCGAAACCGGTCTTGCGGGCGAGGGTTTCGGTCTCCGAAGCATCCTGGAAGAGCTTGAGACCATCACGCATCCACTGCACGGTGGCGCCGGCAACAAAGATGCTGCCCTCCATGGCATAGGTCACCTTGCCGTTGAGGCGATAACCGACCGTGGTCAGCAGCTTGTTTCTGGACAGCTCGGCCTTGTCGCCGGTGTTCATGATCATGAAGCAGCCCGTGCCATAGGTGCTCTTGACCATGCCCGGCTCGAAGCAGGCCTGCCCCACCAGTGCTGCCTGCTGATCACCGGCCACCCCGGCAATCAGTACCGAAGCACCCAGCAGCTGGGCGTCGGTCCTGCCGAACTCGGCACTGCAATCCATGACTTCCGGCATCATCGATTCAGGAATACCGAACAGTTCGAGCAGCTCGCTGTCCCAGCACTGCTCGTGAATGTTGAACAGACAGGTGCGCGAGGCATTGGTGGCATCGGTACGATGCTGCCGCCCGCCGGTCAGCTTCCAGATCAGATAGCTGTCCACCGTACCGAACAGCAGTTCGCCCCGCTCTGCCCGCTCCCGGGCCCCCTCGACATTCTCGAGCAGCCAGTGCACCTTGGAAGCGGAGAAATAGGGGTCGATCAACAGCCCCGTTTTGGCCTGGATGGTATCCGTGTACCCCTGACGGCGAAGCTGCTGACAGTAGTCACTGGTACGCCTGTCCTGCCAGACAATGGCATTGTGAATCGGTTCACCGGTGTGACGATCCCAGACGATGGCAGTTTCCCGCTGATTGGTAATGCTCAGTGCCGCTACATCATGAATGGTCTTGCCGGCATTGGTCAGCGCCTGTCGGGCAGTGCGCAGGGCCGATTGCCAGAGATCATCCACATGGTGTTCTACCCATCCACTGTCGGGGAAGTGCTGGGGAAATTCTTCCTGGGCCAACCCCACGACCTGACCTTCCCGGTTGAATAGAATGGTTCGGGTACTCGTGGTGCCCTGATCGATGGAAAGTATGCAGGAGGTCATGGATCGTGCTCCTCGTCGGATATGAAACGCCGTAGTATGCCTGTCGGTTACGACGCAGGTGAGAAGGCATGTTCATCCGGAAAGACAGTTTTCGATATCGAACCCTTCGGTCGATTCGACCCGTCTTGCCGCACCGATGAACACCGCGACAATGCTCACTTGCGAACATATAGATTTCATCTTTCGGCAACAATTGCCGGAAAGCCGAAAACGCTTAGACTTTTGTCTACGCCAGCGACAACGGCACAGGATCGGTCTGTCGCCATGGCACGATTTCAAGTCAGGTCACCCTGTCGTCTCATACGCAGCCAGTCAGCAGAGCGGATCAATCCAACGTGCGACAATCCCACAGACATCAGGCCATTCTGGATTTCGTCAGACAGCGCGGTTATGCCTCGATCGAACAGCTGACCGATCATTTCGGCGTCACCCCCCAGACCATCCGACGCGATCTCAATCAGCTGGCCGATGCCGGTCGACTGCGCCGGGTGCATGGCGGCGCCGGCATGGAATCCAGCACGGTCAACACTGCCTACAGTGACCGCAAGCTGA
Source organism: Kushneria sinocarnis (assembly GCF_003633775.1). GTDB lineage: Bacteria > Pseudomonadota > Gammaproteobacteria > Pseudomonadales > Halomonadaceae > Kushneria > Kushneria sinocarnis. The sequence continues at coordinate 548 of NZ_RBIN01000003.1, read as the reverse complement.
TCAATCACGAAGCCAAGGCACGTATTGCACGCTGCCTGGCCAACCAGATTCCCGATCGCAGCTCGCTGTTCATCAATATCGGCACCAGTACCGAACTGGTAGCCAAGGCCCTGCTCGAACACAGCGAGCTGGAAGTCATCACCAACAATCTCAACGTGGCCGCCATCCTGCAGCATCGCGAGGATTTCAACGTCATCATTGCCGGTGGCTCGGTACGTTCGCGGGATGGCGGCATCATCGGTGAAGCCACCATCGACTTCATCAACCAGTTCAAGGTCGACTACGGCATCATCGGCATCAGCAGCATCGACGAGGATGGCGCCCTGCTCGATTACGACTATCAGGAGGTGCGTGTCGCCCAGGCCATCATCAGCAATTCGCGCCAGGTTTACCTGGCAGCCGATCACTCCAAGTTCACCCGCAATGCCGTGGTTCGGCTGGGCAACCTTAAGGAATCGCTGATCAATTCGTCTCTGAGCGGTTGAAGGGCTCAGAGTGGCACAACCATCGCGTCAGCGATCATTTTCTGACCACCTCAGGTGGTCCGT
>NZ_RBIN01000002.1 GCF_003633775.1 Kushneria sinocarnis | reverse complement strand
TCATCGGGTAGCTCGGTCAGGTGGTGACAGGGTAGCCAGATTCTACCCCGCCGATGGCGATCAGGCAGCTGCGGCGGGATTTATGCAGCGTTTCCCTTACGATACAGTGATGGATACAGGAAGTGTTCCGGCTTATGAGTGCCGCCCTGTTTGATATACTGTGCATAGGCCGCTGCGATGATATCCAGCTGATTGCGTATGACGATAACGATTCGTGCGCGGGGGAATGCACTATAAATTCGCTCGGCAAATTCCTTTGATAACGCCCCCATGTGACCACCGCTTTCGAAATGCCCGCTCAGATCCTCGTCACAAAGCACGAATGGCCGAGAATCGCTGGAAACGAGCGTTCTGATAACTGCTGAAGGGTCAAAAGAGAAAGCATGCGGTCGAGTCAGGACACTTCTGACATGTTCTCGCGGCACATAGCGATGACTGCTGGCATGTGGGTAAAGCTGCTTCTGAAACCAGGTGGAAGCCGTCTTATGGTATCCGATATGAACTATGGGAGCGGGACTGGAGTCGGTTGTTGCCATTTCAGTTTTTGAAAGCTGTGGTGGAAGTATTGGTACTGTTCAGTTGATCAGCTGGCAGCAGTTGTAAATAGAGTTCAACACTACGATCCAGACTGAAATAACCGCCACGCTGTTTCAACAGTTCGGTGGGTAGCGGATTGGCAAGTGTTTCCAGCATGGCATCACCCATTCGTACAGCATCATTGACCGGAACGAGCTTTCCGTAACGGCCGTCTTCCAGAATCTCGACCGGGCCACTCGGGCAGTCGGTGCTGACCACCGGACAGCCGCAGGCCAGTGCCTGAATCAGCACACCCGGCAGGCCTTCATGTTCCGAGGAAAGTACAAACAGGTCAGCGCGCGCGAAGGCGGCATAGGGATTGGTTTCAAAACCGGGTAGATCGATGTGCGCCCGAATGTCGAGTTGCTCACCAAGAGCCAGCAGGGCGTCGCGTTCCGGACCTTCACCCAGAATCAGCAGGCGCGCGGGTTGTTGCTGCAGCACTCTGGCAAACGCCTGCAGCAGCGTGGCAAACCCCTTCTGCGGCACCAGTCGACCCGCCGCCACGATCACCGGTGTACCGCCGTCTTCCAGCCATGGATGCGGCGAGGGTTCATCGACCATCTTGAGCATGCCAGGGGTGACCACCGGATTGTAGATGGTGGTAATGCTGGCCGCCGGCAGACCTGCAGTGGCGACAAGGTCGGCTGCCACGCCGTCGGAAACGGCGACGATGCCATCGGCATCGGGATAGGTGCAACCGACCAGCGCCGGCAGATGACGCCAGCGGCCACCATTGGCGGATTTCTTCATGACCTTCTGCTTCAGCGTATTGCGTTCAGAGACGATGACCCGCGTTGTGGTTCCGGCCAGCTGCCTGCCCCAGGTGGCCACCAGGTTGCAGAAGGGGGATGCGGCGATCAGGGCATCGGGAACCTGGGTCTGCAGGTATCGGACCATGCCATGAAGATGAGGCAGCTTGTTGCCCGAGGCGGGAGTCAGCAGCACGGAGCGAGTCAGGATGCGCCAGTTACGGGGGGCTGCCCTGAGCGCAAGCAGGCGACTGCGTAGCAGGCGACGGTCAAGCGTTACCAGCCTGATGCCTTCCGGGATCTGATCGAGATAGGCCCCCCTGGGCTGATTGACCACCATGTCGACCTGATGGCCCCGATTCAGAAGACCTTCTGCCAGATGCAGCATCGAGCGTTCCATGCCGCCGCCTGACAGATCCGGCATGTACAGAGCGACATGAAATGTTGTATCAGACGATGGCAAACTCGAGTCCTCGTGATTCATTCAGGGGGAGAGTACAGGGCATGGTGCCGGGCTTCACCATGGCCGGACTGCAACTGCCGAGTCCGCTCACAGTGGCTGGAGCAGTCCTCTGCTGGCCTGCCAGGGAAGTCGGCGCCATTCCGAGCGGCAAAGCTGTCTCCAGACACGGTTAGCATATCGGGAAAATTCCGGTTCGGGGAATATCCGATACAGCATGTTCTGGTGCACCAGAGTCGCCAGCCAGTCGTGCGCCCATTGAAAATGCTCGGCACCCGTGCGCTGATCGGTCTTCTGCTTCCTGCCCAGCGCAAAATGCCTGTCGAGTTCCTTCTCCGAAGGCTCCAGGCCCAGCTGCTCCAGCAGTCGGCGCTGGATGATCTTCTTGTACCGGGCCGCCTTGTCCGAATTGCGGGAAATCTGCGTGGCATGGGTGCGCTTGCAGGTCATGACGGCCGGGATATTGGCAATCTCGTGGCTGGCCAGCAGGCGGACATGGAGATCGATGTCCTGGGAGAGCTCGAACGCTTCATCGTAGCGTAGTTGTCTGGCCAGTTCGGTCCGGATCATGACCGTGGTGTGGGCAATGCCGCAGCGCCAGGGCATCTGCGCCCGGATCCGGCGCGAGTCGGTCGGCATTCGCTTGAGCCTGCCACGCCGGCCCGTGGCATCGATGGCCCGGATCCAGCCACCGACTTCGCCGATGTCCGGATGCTGCTCCAGAAACGCGACCTGACGCGCCAGCCGGGAAGGGACCGCCTGATCATCGCTGTCCAGAATGGCAATATACCGGCCCCGGGCGAGCTCAAGCCCGTGATTGCGTGTCCGTGCCGGCCCCTGGTTGCCGGTCTGCCGAATCAGTCGGATGCGCGGATCCGTATATCCTTCGACGACCGATGCGGTGCTGTCGGTTGAGGCGTCATCCACGATCAGCAGCTCGAAGTCATCCAGCGTCTGGCGCAATACGCTGTCGATGGCCCAGGGGATGACGTCGGCCCTGTTGTAGGCCGGCATGAGCACGGTAACGGTCGGCGCCATCAGCGTCCCTCCGCGGGAGGATCAAGCCGCAGCCGAACTTCCGGGGCAGCGATGATCATCAACGGTCGGCCCGTGAGCACTGAAGCAGGATCGCTATCATGACTCTCATACCGGCGTGTTATCGGCTGCCTGTTTCTCAACCCGGGCCAGCTGACCCTGTTCCAGTCGATACACGATATCCGCGGCCTGTACCAGCGCCGGCTGGTGGGACACGGCGACGATGGTCAGCTGGTTGCTCAGCCCCCGCAGCGTTTTACTGATGGAGGCTTCGGCAGCAGGGTCGAGCGCGCTGGTCGCCTCATCGAGAATCAGCAGCCGGGGTTGATGGGCCAGCGCCCGGGCAATCACGATACGCTGGCGCTGGCCGCCCGAGAGGCGGTTGCCGCGTTCGCCCACGGAGTCGTGCATGCCGTTTGCCATGTTGCTGACGAAGTCCCAGGCTTCGGCCTGACGCAGGGCACGCTCGGCATCCTCCTCGGTGAGCGAGGGGTCGCCGAGGGTGACATTGGCCAGCACGCTGTCGTGCAGCAGCAGGGTTTCCTGCGGCACATAACCGATCATCTTGCGCCAGGCAATGCGATCGATTTCCGAGGTCGGAATGCCGTCGATGTGAACATTGCCCTGGGTGGGCTCGAGCAGCATGCACAGCAGATCGAGCAGGGTGGTCTTGCCGGCTCCGGAGGGGCCGACAATGGTCACGAAGGTGCCCGCCGGAATGACCAGATCGGTCTGGCCGAGAATGGTGTGTTCGCCGTAGTGAAAGCGCACGTCCCGGAAGGCAATTTCCCGTTCCAGGGTGGGCAGGCGGTCACCACCGGCGGGTTCCGCATTGGCCCGGGCGGCATGCACCACATCCTTGAGGGCCCAGTAGGCACTCTCCTGGGTCTGCATCTGCTGATAGCGTCGCTGCAGCTGGTTGAGCTGCATGACCACGCGTGCCAGCAAAAAGACCATGACCATCACCGAAGGCAGTGACTGCCCCCAGACCTCCAGTGCCAGGTAGAGGCCGACGGCGATGAACAGGGTCATGATCGGTTCCTGGAAGGCTTTCATCGCCTCGCGCGCCATGACCTGACGCTCCATGGCCCGATTGAGACGCCGGGTCTGGCGGCGCAGCAGGGTGTCGGCCACGTCATAACGTGCCATCGCCTTGAGCGGCTTGACCGATGCCAGGGTATCGGTCAGGCGCGAGAGGATATCGCGCATCAGCCGGGTCTGCTGCTTGCCGGCCCTGCGGGCAGCGGCCACCAGCTGGTAGAGCCCGACCGACATGAACAGTCCCAGCGCCAGCGAGGCCAGGGTCGCCTGCCAGCTGATCATCATCGCGACCACGACATAGACGACCACCTGGATGGCGAGCGAAATCACCGTGGCGCAGTACTGATAGCCGGTCGCGGCACGCGTGGCTTCGGTGGCCACTGAGTTGGCGATGCTGCCGGCCGGCTGGCGCAGGTAGTGCTCCCAGCGGCTGGAAAGCAGCGACTGGATCAGCTCGAGGCGCAGGTCGGTGGCCACGCGGGCCACGGCGTAACCGACCTGACGGTTGGCCAGCAGTACCAGCGCACTCTTGAGTGTCATGCCGATGACAATGATGCTCAGAATGACGCCGATGGTAGTGGGCAGCCCGATCGAATTCATGATTTCGATCACCCGGGCGGAGAAACCGTCGGTATCGTGTTCCTGACCCAGTGCGACACTCAGGAGTGGCAGTACCGTGGTCAGTCCGACGCCCTCGGCGACCCCTGCAAACAGCAGACAGATCAGCATGATGGCGGTGCGTCGGGGGTAGAGTCGGAAAAAGGCGAGCAGCAGTTTCATTGCGATTGCCCCGAGCCGGCCGATTGTATCGGCCAGCTCATCGAGTGTTACGCCGGAGTGGAAGGATCGAGCATCGAGCCCAGCGTGGCAAAGGCGTCCAGGATGGCATCGACCTGCTCATCGCTGTGCGCGGCACTGAGGCTGATGCGCATCAGGGCACGACCGTTGGGAGAAGCCGGTGGCAGCATCATGTTGACGTAGACACCGTGCTCGATCAGGGCATGCCAGAAGGCGATTGCCTGGCGGGGTGACTCGACCAGTGCCGCGACCACCGGGCCCGGCGTTGGTCCGAGTTCGAAGCCCTGCTCCTGCAGCCCGGCATAGAGACGTTCGGCATTGCGCCAGAGCTGATCGCGCAGTTGCGGACGCTGCGCCACGATGGCGAGCGCCTCGCGTACCGAAGCAATCGTGGCGGGCGAGGGGGAGGCCGTGAAGATATAGGGGCGGCTGTCGAAACGCACCAGCTCCAGATCCCGATGACGGCTGACGGCAAAACCGCCGATGGCGCCCAGGCTCTTGCTGAAGGTGCCCACGATGAAGTCGACATCGGCCTCGACCCCGACGGCTTCCGCAAGGCCACGGCCGGTCGCGCCCATCACGCCCATGGAGTGGGCTTCATCCACCAGCAGATAGCCACCCCGGCGCCGCTTGACTTCCGCGATCTCGGTCAGCGGGGCACGATCGCCGAGCATGCTGTAGATGCCCTCGACGATGATCAGGGCATTGTCGAGTCCGTCTTCGCGGCGATCGGCGAGTCGGCGCAGTCGCTTGTCGAGGTCTTCGGCGTCATTGTGGCGAAAGCGGATGACATCGGCGCCGGCCATGCGGCAGGCATCATAGATGCTGGCATGGCAGTCGGCATCGAGGATCACGCTGTCGCCCGGGCCGAGCAGCGACGTGATCAGCCCCAGATTGGCCATGTAGCCGGTGGAGAAGACCATTGCCGACGGCATGCCGTAGAACTCGGCAAGTTCCTGCTCCAGCTGGCGATGGCTGCCATAGCTGCCATTGGCCATGCGTGAACCCGTGGTACCGGTACCGGCTTCATCGAGCGCCCGGTGAGCGGCAGCGATGCAATCCGGATCAAAGGTCAGCCCCAGATAGTTGTTGGTGCCGGCCAGGATGACCTCGCTGTTGCCGATGCGTCCACGCGTCGGGGAGTGGACTTCATCAATGCGGGTCCCCAGCGGGCTGGGTTCACTGTCCAGCGCCAGCGAGCCACTGGCATCGCGCACCCGGTCAAACTTGTCGAAAAGACTCATTCGCCGCTCTCGATCTTCACGATGACATCGGCCAGCTGGCGCGGTGTGCGGACATCGGTGATCATGTTGATCGGCACCGAGATGTCGAATTCATCCTCGATCTCGAGCAGCATGTCCATCACGTTGACCGAGTCCAGGCCGAGTTCATTGATCAGATCGGCATCGGCGTGCAGCTCACCGCTTTCCGATTTGAAACGCTCAAGATGCTGCATCAGTCGCTCGAGTATCTGTTCGTGTCGCGTCATGGCTAGCCTGTTGGTGTGGGGCGCGGTGTCGATCGACTCGGGGTGGTCGTGCCACGCTGACGATTACTGTCCCGGATCACGCCAGAGCCCCGGTTCGGCCAGGGCGCGTTCAAGCGTGATGGTCGGCTGCCAGTCCAGTGCTGCGCTGATGGCCGTATTGTCGCAGCGCCAGTCGGGGTGGCGCAGCTCGTTGACCTTGCCGGGAGTCAGCATTGGTGTTCGGCCGGTGCAGCGGGCCAGCATCAGGTTGCTTCGGGCCAGAGCACGCAGCAGTGTTTCGGGCAGCGGCAGTGACAGCACCCTTCCCTGTCGCATCCGGGCCGCAAGGGCGGCAATCTGCGGCCAAGTGTAACCATCCGCTGCGCCATCGTGAAGCTCGAACGGCCCGCGTCCGGTGGCGGGTCTGCGCAGCCAGGCCAGAATGGCCTGCACCAGATCATGGACATGGATGACGGTCAGTCGGCCCTTCGGGGCACCGGCAATCGGCATGATGCCGCGCAGCATGAGTTCGAACAGCGGACGCAACTCGCGATCTCCCGGACCATAGACGGCCGGCGGCCGGAAGATGGTCACGCTTGGTGTGCCGTGATCGTCGAGTTCCTGTTCCGCCGCTTGCTTGGAACGCGCGTACCAGGAGAGTGCCGGTTCGCGTGCCGCCAGCGAGGAGAGCAGTAGCAGGTGAGCGCAGCCCTCGCTGCGGGCAGCTTCGAAGACCCGCTGCGTGCCGGCAGCATTGATCTCGTGGAAGGACTCGTAATCGGCTCCCCGTACCGCGCCGGCGCAGTGAATGACGCAGTCGGCGCCGGTGACCAGCGATTTCAGCGCCTGCCGGTCATCAAGGCCGCCCCTGATCCAGTGAATCCGTTCGCTGTCGCGGCGCTCGCGCCGGGTCAGCGCCTGTACCCGGTAACCGGCCCGTTCAAGCGCCGGACACAGGACGCTGCCGATGAAGCCGGTCGCCCCGGTAACCGCAACGCATCTCAAGATGAGGCGGCCGCACTGGGGGTGGGCGCGGCACCCATTGCTTCCCGCAGCTGCGCGGCATACTGGCGGCGCGCCTGGCTACGGGAAATCTTGCCCGACGAGGTGCGCGGCAGGGTGCGCGGTGGCAGCAGCGAAACCGTACAGCGGATGCCGAACTCGCTGCGAATGCCGGCCGCCATCTCCTTTACCAGGGCGGCTCTTTCCTGCTCGTCACTGAGCGTGGTCTGGACCAGCACGACCACATCCACCTCGGGCGCCTCTTCGGGTGGCGCCAGCGCCGTGAGCTCTCCCCGGTTGATGCCGGCCAGCCGGGACGCCAGCGCCTCGATGTCCTGCGGCCAGATGTTACGGCCGTTGACGATGATCAGATCCTTGTGGCGCCCGGTGACGTGCAGCCCCTGGCTGGTGAGATAGCCCAGATCACCGGTATCGAACCAGCCATCGTCGCCGAGTGACTTTCTGGTCTGCTCGGGATCACGAAAGTAACCGCTCATCAGACTGGGACCGCGAATGGTGACCCGGCCGACATGACGCTCCGGCAGTGGCTGGCCTTCGCTGTCACGGATGATGATGTCGTGCCCCGGCAGGGGGTGACCGCAGTTGACGAAGCTGGTGGCATTGACTTCTGCCGCTTCCGGATCGTCGAGTGCGCGCGCTTCCCCGTGCTGTTCGAGTGCATCGCGATTGACGTGATCCAGCGACATTCCGGTGCCCAGCGGTGCGAAGCTGACGGCCAGCGAGTTCTCCGCCATGCCGTAGCTGGGCAGGAAGGCGCGGCGGTCGAACCCGGCGGCGGCAAAATGGTCGGCAAAGCGCTCCAGCACATCGGGCAGCACCGGTTCGGCGCCTACACCGGCGACCCGCCAGGCGGAAAGGTCGAGCCGATCGATGTCGCTGCCGTGCAGGCGCCGGGTGCAGAGGTCATACCCGAACGGAGGGGCAAAGGCGATGCTGCCCCGGTTGCGGGTCATCAGGCTCAGCCACAGCCGGGGGCGCATGGCAAATTCCCGCGGCCCGAGATAGTCAACCGAGAGCTGTGATGCCATGGGCCCCAGTACAAAGCCGACCAGCCCCATGTCATGGTAGAAGGGCAGCCAGGAGACGCAGCGGTCCTGCGGGCGCACGGCCAGGCCGGACGCCAGAATGGCGCGCAGGTTGGCCATGATGGCGTGCTGACGGATCTCCACGCCGCGCGGAAAGCCGGTGCTGCCCGAGGTGTACTGCAGGTAGGCGATCTCGTCGGGGCCCGAGGGCGCCAGCGTCATGCCCTCTTCCACGGGCAGTGTCCGGAAGGCCTCGATATCCCCGTGGAAGGCCAGCGTATCGACCGAAGGCATCTCCTCGATATAGCGGACCATGTGGGTGGGAGCGATGGCGACCCGGGCCTCGCAGCTCTCCACCAGTCGGTCCAGCCGGGCCACGTAGCGCTCGTGACCGCCGATGCTCATCGGAATCGGCATCGGTACCGGTACCAGTCCGGCGTACTGACAGCCGAAGAAGATTTCCATGAAGGCCGGATCGGTGTCCGCGATTACGGCGACCCGGGCGCCACGCTCCAGCCCCAGCGACTTGAGGCGCCGGGCCGCATCAAGTGCACGGCGGCGTACCTCGACATAGGCCAGCGGTGCCAGCAGGCGACCCCGGTTGTCATGAAAGTTGAACCCGGTGCAGCCTTCGGCGGCATAGTCCAGCGCTTCTGCCAGCGTGGCAAAGTCGGCAAGGCGCTGAGGACTGCTGTTAAAGGTCGGGGTCGCGGTGATACATAATTCGGTCATCAACAATGTCATCCTGTTGAAGGAGCGTACGTCGGACACCATGCCCGAGCCATGCATCGCTCCTGACGGCCCTGTCCGATCCGCTGCTGGCCTGAATACCGGCAGATGACCGGTTTCCCGAGTAAACGATCGGCCACTTCCCTGGTCGCATGCGACGGGAAGAGCGAAGCCACACCGAGCGGGTTATCCCGAAGGAGATGTCTTCCGTGGCCAGGCGCCATCGAGGGCGTCGAACAGGGTCTGCCGGGTGGCTTCATCGGTGTCGGTGGTGTGGCCCAGCTCAGGGGGGCCGGGCCAGCCCGGATCGGCAAAGGTAACGCCGGCAAATTCGCGTGAGCGAGCGTAGCGCGGCAGCACGTGAAAGTGCACCTGTGGATCGACCATCATCAGCATCAGATAGTTCAGCCGGTCATGGTCGAAGGCTTGATGCAGCGCATGCTCCAGATCCGCGGTGACGGTGGCCAGCTCGCCGAAGGCTGCCGGGGGCAGGGCAGAGAATTCGGTCTGGGTCCCGCGGGCGACCAGCACCAGCGAGCCGAGCGTCGCCTGGGCCGGGCGCAACAGTACGCTCCAGTGTTCATACTCCCTGATGACACTGGCAGGAGCGCCGAATTTACGCAGCGTCTGATGAAGCTCCGAGGAATCGCTGCTCATTACCTTTCAGTTCCGTTGATCGGTTCGATTGCCGAACGGGCCGGCATCATGGCCCGTCCATGACGTATGGGTTACTGAAAGCATATGGCAAATCGGGCCGGCTTGCACTGCCCTCCGCGGGCCTGCCGCCAGGGACGGGGCCTGCAGGATGCACAGGGGCGGGCGAACGCGCTATGCTGTCGCACCTGCCGATCCGGCACTCCTGATTCTGCCATTCAGTCAACGGGACATTGTACCGTGAGTTCTGCCCCTTCGTCATTGTGCACCTCGATGCATTTCCGGATCCTGCGGCTGTTCGGTCCCGGCACTCGTGACCGGAGAGGCTTGGCCGCAATGCGTAACGGGAGTGCCGAAGCATGACTCAGCAGGCTGCTGCCGAGGCGCCGTTTGCCGATGCACTGGTACTGGCAGCCGATCGCGGCGCCAGCGACCCCGTGGCCCTCGATGCCGGTACCCGCTGCAAGGCACTGGCGCCGATTGCTGGAGTGGCCATGCTGGAACGGGTGCTGGGGGCTCTTGAAACCAGTCGCGATGTCGGCCGCATTCATCTGGCCGGGCCGCCGCGGGCCATCGTCGATGCCGAGCCGGCGCTGGCGGAGATGCTGGGAGCGGATGAACGGTACTGGCACGATAGTCGCTCTTCACCGAGTGCCAGTGCGGCAGCGGCGCTGGATGAAATCGAACGCGAGCGGCCGGTGCTGCTGACCACGGCCGACCATGCGCTGCTTGATGGCGCAATGGTGGATGAATTTCTTGAATCGGCGAGGGCCCGGGGGCTCGATTTTGCCGTGGCACTGGTGCGCCACGAGACCATCATGGCGCGCTTTCCCGAGATGCGGCGTACCGCGACCCGGTTCGCCGACGGGGCGGTCTGTGGCTGTAACCTGTTCGCCTTCATGACCCCGGCCGGGCGTGAACTGGCCGGATTCTGGCAGCGGGTGGAAAACAGTCGCAAGAAGCCGTGGCGCGTGATCGCCGGCACCCTGGGCATGCGCGGCGCGCTGCGCTATCTGGCCGGCCGGCTGACCCTCGAGGAGGCGCTGAACCGGCTCTCGTCACGGCTGGGAGTGCGTATCGGAGCCGTCATGCTGGAGCGCCCGGAAGCGGCGGTCGACGTCGACAGCGCCGAGGATCGCCGTGCCGTGGAAGCCCTGCTGGCGGCCGCTGCCGAGCACTGAACGCTCCGCGGCTGCAGGCGGATGCGGGTCAGCCATCGGTCGGCGAGGGAGTGGTGGTGTTCGCGCTGGCCGTGATGTCACGCACCAGTGCCCGCGCGTGTTCGAGATCGTGGGGGAAATCCAGCTCGGCCCAGCGCAGTCCGTCAATCGAGGCAGTATGGACCGCGCCACGATCGGCAAGCTCATCGATGACACTGAGATACCAGCGGCTCAGCGCCCGGGTCGAGCGCATGTTGCGCTCCAGCGCTTCCAGGAAGAGCTCGCGGCCGCTGTCGCGGAAGCTCATCATGCCGATCGATTCACCATCAATGCTATCCAGCGCCAGCGCCTTGCCTACCCGGGTCAGCCGCGTACCCTCGACGGTGACCTTCATGTCATCGGCGTCGTAGTGCGCCTTGTGGTCGATGGCCAGGGTGATCGGCTGCTGCGGCGAGGTGAGCAGTTGATCGAGCACCGCGGGTTCGAACAGGGTGTCGCCATTGAGAATCAGGAAATCCTCCTGCATGGCGTTGCGTGCCATCCAGCAGCTGGCAAGGTTGTCGGCCAGCTCGAAGAAGGGGTTGAACACGATGTCGAGCAGGGTGTCCGAATAACGCTGGCGCAGCCGTTGTTCGACCACATCGATGGCATAGCCGAGCACGACGGTAATGCGTTCGAAACCGGCCGCGAGCAGGGTGTCGATCTGATGTTCGATGACGGCGCGGCCGGAGAGCTCGATCAGGCACTTGGGCCGATCGGCGGTATAGGGAAGCAGCCGCTTGCCCTGGCCGGCGCTCAGGATAATGGCGCGTCGTGGTCGCGTTCGTACGACTGAATCCTTCATGACATCTCTCGCTGCAGATACGGATAAGGGTCAGGCATGATGAAATGTGGCAACCCGGCTGTACTTCCGGCTGATGCCGGATTCAGGCTGCGGTAGTGATCGGTGCGGTGACGTCCGGCAGCCGGGCCGAGCCTCGGGTCGTGAAATGCCAGTGACCGGAATGACCGCTCAGGGTACGGTATGTCACCGTTGTCGACCAGCCCCGCGGGTGCGGCGCGATGTCGAACAGGCCATAGCCGGCCTGTTTCGGCGGGGTCAGTGACGCCGAGGGGGCCCCGATCACCGGGGCATGACCGGTCGGAGTCTCCAGCCAGCCCTGCATCGGGCGATGAGCGTGACCGTGCAGTACCAGCTCGACTCCGTAACGGCGGATGACGTCCTGCAGCGCCGCCATGTCGGTGAGCCGCTTGCGCCAGTGAATCATGCCGCGACAGGGCACATGGTGGATCAGCAGGATGCGGTAGTCGCCGCGCCGTCCGGCATGCTGCAGACACGCGGCAAGGCGTTCGAGCTGGGCGCTGCCCAGACTGCCTGTTGCCATCGGCCAGGGGGTGGGAAGCGCCGTCGAGGTGCCGATCAGGCTGATGCGGCCGCGGCGTCTCAGCCAGGGAAAGGCGGCCCGGTTGTCGCGGCTCCCGGCCAGCCGGGGGTGGTCAGGCGCCTTCCGGGTGCTGTCCGGATCGTCACTCATCCAGGGCTCCCACAGCGAGAGCGGTACAGCAGTCGGCTCCGGGGCATAGGTATCATGGTTGCCGGGGATGACCGACATGGTCACGCTACTTTCCGGCGCCAGCTGCTCGAGCCAGTGGCGGGCCTGGCGGCACTCCGCGGCAAGGCCCAGCTGGGTCAGGTCGCCGGTCAGGGCCACATGATCCGGCTGCTGGTGAGAGATATCCTGCATCAGCGCATCCAGGATGGCCCGATGGTGCACGTGACGTCGCCGCCGGTGCCAGGCAAGGTAGCCGGGCACCCGCTTGTTGAGCATTTCGCGCCAGTGTCGCCATTCGGGCACGGTAAAATGGGGATCTGAAAGATGCGCCAGGCGCCAGGCCGGACGCGACAGCGATGAGGTCATGTCGAATGCCGCCAGCATGAAGGGTTTAGCGGTCGTATCAGGAATCGCATAAGATACGGCGACCCGGGACAGGTGAATCAAACGAACGCAACGGATGCAATCATGACAGTAAAGGCAGCGCTCGAAAAAGATACCGCCACCCGCATCTGGGGCCTGACGCCCCGGGAACGGCTGGTACGCGCGCTCTCGCGCATGAAGGGTGTTGTCCTGAGCGATGAGTCGGCCATTGCCGAAGGCGATGAAGTGCTGCTGCTGCGCGGCGACTATGTCTTCGATCAGCGGGTGCTCGAAGGTCTGGTCGAGGCCGAGCGGGTCGCACTGCGCGACCCGGCCGATCATACCCTGGTGGCCGTACGCATGAAGGCCCCGGCGAACGCGTTGCAGCTGGCAGGCATCGATACCGGCGGGCTGGAAGAGGTGACACCGGATCGGATCGGCCTGGGGCTGCAGTCGAAGCTGCGCAAGTTCGATACCCCCTGGGTGTCCCGGGTGGCGCAGGGGGACCGGGAGCGCATCGAGAATGCGCTCTACGACTCCGCCTACAAGGGAGTGACCGATCTGATCACCAAGTGGGTGTGGCCGCTGCCGGCCCGGGCGGTGACAAGGGTGTGTGCCCGGCGCGGCATTCGTCCCAATCACGTCACCGCGCTGAGCTATCTGCTGACGCTGCTCGCCGGTCTGGCCTTCTGGTATGGCGCCTACGGCCCCGGGCTGCTCGCCGCATGGCTGATGACCTTCCTGGATACCGTGGATGGCAAGCTGGCGCGGGTGACGCTCAATTCCAGCCGTTTCGGTAACCTGTTCGACCACATTCTCGATATCGTTCATCCGCCGTTCTGGTATCTCGCCTGGGGGGTAGGGCTGGCGACTCAGGTGCCGGTAGCCGTCTACTGGGTGATCTTCATCGCCTATATCGGCGGCCGACTGTCGGAAGTCGCCTTCAAGACCGCCGGGCCGTTTTCGATGTTCATCTGGGAGCCGTTCGACTCGGTCAACCGCCTGGTGACCGCTCGCCGCAACCCCTGCCTGCTGCTGCTGACCCTGTGCTGGCTGCTGGGGGCGCCCTATGCCGGGTTGCTGCTGGTCATGCTCTGGACGCTCATCTCGACCGTGGTGCTGATCATCCGGGTCCTGCAGGCCCGGCGCCAGGTCAGCCGCGGCGCGGCGGTTACTCCCTGGCTGTCGCGGGTGGAACCCCGCGCCGAACGTCATCGGCTGGTGGTGCGCTGGTTCGTGACCACCAATGACTGACAGTGGGAGTCGCCCTCGAACGCTTGCCATTCTCTGCAATCCCGCCAGCGGTCGCTGCCGGCGCTCGCTGTCCGCCATTCGCCGGCGGGCAGCGCAAGTTGCCGACAGTGACTATCGTGAAGCGAGTCATCCCGAAGCGATCGAGGTGGTGCTGCAGCAGTGGCTGGGCGACCGGGTCGCGGGCATCATGGTGCTCGGCGGCGATGGCACCCTGCAGGCACTGCTGACGCTGCTGCTGGAGCGTTTTGCGCTGCCCCCGGAGCAGTGGCCGGCCCTGCTCGTGGTCGGTGGCGGTACCACCAACATGAGCGCCCGGGCGCTGGGCAGTCGGGTCAGACCGCTGGAGGCGCTGGCCGCCGCTGCTGCCTGGCAGCGCGGGGGAGAAGCGCCCCGCCGGGTTGTCCATCCGGTGGTGCGGATCGAGGATGGCGGGCGCGCTCGCTGCGGTTTCTTTTTCGGCGGTGGTGCGCTGACCAGTGGCGTCAGCTTCTTTCAACAGCGGCTGCGTGACCAGGTGGCCGGGCGCTGGGGCCCGCGGCTGGCCTTCCTGCGACTTTTCCTGACACTGCTGCGAGGCGGTCGCCACCCGTTGCTGCCGGCAACGCTTGCGCGGCTGTGGCTGCAGGATGGCCAGGCGTTCGAGGGTGACTGTCGGCTGGTAGCCGTCAGTACCTTCAGCCGACTGATGCTGGGGGCTCGCCCCTTCTGGGGAAAGGGCCGCGGCGGTCTGGGCGTGGCGCTGATGGGCGCGGAGGCGCCTGCGCCCTGGTGGCGGCTGCCGCTGATACTGATGGGCCGGGGGCGTGCCGCGACCCGTGGTGCGTCCGGCTATTTGAGTGCCCGCACCGAGTGGCTGGAGCTCGAACTCGGCCAGGGCTGGATGCTGGATGGTGAACTCTACGGCACCTGTGCCGGGGCGACGCCGGATCAGCGGCTGACGCTACGCGCCGTCGGACCGATCGACTTTCGTGTTTTCGGGAGAGTGACGCAATGAACCCGCAATCGTCCGGCAGTCTGCAGGCCGTGGTGGCCGAGCAGAGCGCGCGTCCGGTGGGTGCCGCGCTCGAGCCGCTGATCCGCCGGGTACACGAGCGTTTCGGCAGCGCCGTGCAGGCGATCCTGTTCTATGGCTCCTGTCTGCGCGATGGTGATCCCGGCGAGGGGCTGGTCGATCTCTATGCCGTGGTCGATGACTATCGCCGGATCTATGCCCGCTACAGCTGGCGGCTGGTCAACCGCTGGCTGCCCCCCAATGTCTTTTATCTGGAAGCCGGCGACGCCACCGCCGAGCGTACCCTGCGTGCCAAGTGTGCCGTGGTCAGTACCGCCGATTTCGAACGTGGCTGCACGCGGGCCTTCGAGTCCTATCTGTGGGGGCGTTTCTCCCAGCCCTGCCGGCTGGTGTTCTGGCGCAGCGAGGGCGTGCGCGAGCGGCTGGAGGGCGCCCTGGCCGGCGCGGTGACCCGACTCTGGCACGAGGCGCTACCGTGCCTGCCGGTGCGGTTTGATGCCGCGACCGGCTGGCAGCAGGCACTGGCGCTGAGCTACGGTGTGGAATTGAGACCCGAGGGCAGCGGCCGTGCCGCGCTGCTGGTCCGGGACGGTCTGGAGGATTACCGTCAGCTGGCGCGTGCGCTGACCGGAGTGCTGCCCGCACTCGACGCCGAGGGGGCGGATGCGTTCGTCAATCATGCGCGTGACAGTGATCGGCGCCGCGCCGAGCGGCGCTGGCGCTGGCGTCGCCGCCAGGGCCGTGTGCTGCATGTGCTGCGGCTGATGAAATCGATCACGACCTTCGAGGGCGGGGTCGATTATGCCGCCTGGAAGCTGCGGCGTCATACCGGCCATACGATCACCGTCACGCCGCGCCTGCGTTCATACCCCCTGATCTTCGGCTGGCCGGTGCTGTGGCGACTGCTGCGCGATCGCATCCTGCGCTAGCCGGTGTCGCCACGGGTCTTCCGGCATCAATCCTGTTCCCCTGCAAGGAGAGCCCGTCATGAATGATTCCACTGCCCCCGCGCAAGAGCGCGCCGGAAAACGCCGCAAACCCTGGTATATACGCGTCGGTCGGCGCCTGCTGGTCGGTATTGACCGTTTCATCGCCCGTCACTCGCTGGTCGGGGACAGGGCCTTCTTTGACGCTTCGCAGTTCAGCTGGACAGGGCCGCTGGAAGCCGACTGGCAGAAGATTCGTGCCGAACTTGATGAAGTATTGCGCGAGCGCGACCAGCTGCCCAACTTCCAGGATATTTCCGAGGACCAGCAGCGGCTGTCGAAGGATGATCAGTGGAAGACCTTTTTCCTTTATGGTTACGGCTACCGCATGGAGGAGAACTGCGAGCGCTGTCCGGAGACGGCGCGCCTGATCGAGCAGGTGCCCGGCATGAAAACCGCCATGTTCTCGATTCTCGCCCCGGGCAAGCACATTCCGGCTCACCGGGGACCCTACAAGGGTGTGCTGCGCTATCACCTCGGCCTGCAGGTGCCCGAGCCCCGTGAACAGTGCCGCATTCGGGTCGATGAACAGATCGCGCACTGGGAAGAGGGGCGCAGCATGATCTTCGATGACACCTTCGATCACGAGGTGTGGAACGACACCGACGGCCAGCGGGTCGTGCTGTTCATGGATGTCGAGCGGCCGATGCGTTTTCCGGCCTCGCTGGTCAACCGCCTTGCCTTCACCCTGATCCGGCTGTCGCCCTTTGTGCAGAAGGCGCGGCGCAACGAGAAGCGCTGGCAGCGCAACCGGGGAACCGCGCGTAGCTGAAGACCTGGACCATTGCCACATTGCGATGATGTCGCAACGCTTTCTAATCTGAGATCGCTTGCAAGCGGCAAGCGATTCCGAGTCGAAGGAGCGCATCATGCAATACGCCAGTCCCGGCCAGGCAGATGCACTGGTCACGTTCAGCAAGCGCTACGAGAACTTCATCGGCGGCGAATGGGTCGCTCCCGAGGGAGGTGAGTACCTGGATAACCTGACGCCGATCACCGGCGAGGTCTTCTGTCAGGTCCCGCGCTCCCGGGCGGCCGATATCGACCGTGCCGTACAGGCGGCGACCCGCGCGGCGCCGGGCTGGGCAGCCACGTCACCGAGCGAGCGTGCCGGCGTGCTGCTGCAGATCGCCGATCGCATCGAGGCCAATCTCGAAATGCTGGCGGTCGCCGAAACCTGGGACAACGGCAAGCCGATCCGTGAATGTCTGGCGGCCGATCTGCCCCTGCTGGTCGATCACTTCCGCTATTTTGCCGGCTGTATTCGCAGCCAGGAAGGCAGCATCAGTGAAATCGATGCCAGCACGGTGGCCTACCACTATCACGAACCCTACGGCGTGGTGGGGCAGATCATCCCGTGGAACTTTCCGCTGCTGATGGCCGGCTGGAAGCTGGCGCCGGCGCTGGCCGCGGGCAATGCCTCGGTGCTCAAGCCGGCAGAACAGACCCCGGCCTCGATCTGTGTGCTGCTCGGCCTGATCGGCGATCTGCTGCCGAAGGGTGTGCTCAACGTGGTGCACGGTCTGGGCGAAGAGGCCGGTGAAGCGCTGGCGGTGCACCCCGGTATTCACAAGATCGCCTTCACCGGTTCGACCCCGGTGGGCAGCCACATCATGGCGAAGGCCGCCGAGCGCATCGTTCCGGCCACGCTCGAACTGGGCGGCAAGTCGCCCAACATCTTCTTCGAGGATATCCTCGGCCATGGCGACAGCTTCATCGACAAGTGCGTCGAAGGGCTGATGATGACCTTCCTCAACCAGGGGGAAGTCTGCACCTGCCCCTCGCGGGCACTGATTCACGAGGATGTCTACGACACCCTGATGCCGCGGGTGATCGAGCGGGCCAAACGGCTGAAGTTCGGCAACCCGCTCGATTCCGAAACCGAGATGGGTGCCCAGGTCTCCCGCGAGCAGTTCGACAAGATCATGTCCTATATGGAGATCGGCCGTCAGGAGGGCGCCGAACTGCTGCTGGGGGGTGAAAAGCAAACCCTGACCGGCGAACAGGGGGGTGGCTTCTATGTCCAGCCGACCATCTTCCGGGGCCGCAACGACATGCGCGTCTTCCAGGAGGAGATCTTCGGGCCGACGCTGTCCGTGACCACCTTCCGTACCGAGGAGGAGGCGCTCGCGATTGCCAACGATACCGAGTTCGGGCTGGGCGCCGGCGTCTGGACCCGCGATATCAATCGCGCCTTCCGTATGGGCCGGGGGATCCAGGCCGGTCGGGTCTGGACCAACTGTTATCACCAGTATCCGGCGCATGCCGCCTTCGGCGGCTACAAGAAGTCCGGCATTGGGCGCGAGACCCACAAGACCATTCTCGACAACTATCAGCAGATCAAGTGTCAGCTGATCTCCTACAGCGACAACCCGATGGGCCTCTACTGAATCTGGTCACGGTAATTGCCCGGTGATATCGACGCCCCGCACCGCGGGGCGTTGTCATGAGGTAATGAAGAGGCCGCTCCCGGTGCCGGAATGCAAATTGTTCTCGATGATTCTTGCGCAAATGGCTGAGAATCATTTACATTCAGACCATGACCACTGAGGAGTCCGGCATGTTTGTCTGTCTGTGCAGAAAGGTGACCGATCATCAGTTGCGTGACGCCGTCAGCGAAGGGGCGCGCTCGTGGCAGGAAGTGCGTCGCATGACCGGCTGTTCGAGCCAGTGCGGCAAGTGTGCCTGCATGGCGGAGTCGATCGTCGAGGAAGCGCTGCTTGCCCATGCCAGCCGCTATCATCGGCTGGTCAGTCACCACGGTGATCTGGCAGTGGCAGCGACCGGTTAGACCGCGGTCTCGGGGCGTTTGCCACGGCTAATGAGAATCCTTCGCAAGTCATTGATTCGGCACGTGCTCCCCTCGAAATCTGCCCTCTCATGAGAGATACTCGTGACATGTTCACGGGCCACGCGCCCTCCATGTGCCTGTCAGCGGAGAACAACTCATGAAAGCCGATCCGAAGGTCATCGAGCATCTCAATCGTCTGCTCGGCAATGAACTCGTTGCCATCAACCAGTATTTCCTGCATGCCCGCATGTACAAGGACTGGGGACTGGCCGGGCTCGCCAAATGGGAGTACGACGAGTCCATCGACGAGATGAACCATGCCGACCGCTACATCCAGCGCATTCTCTTTCTCGAGGGTGTCCCCAACCTACAGGACCTCGGCAAGCTGCACATCGGCGAAAACACCCGGGAAATGCTCGAAAGCGATCTGAAGATCGAGCATGAGGGGCGCGAGGCCCTGATCGAGGCGATCAGCTACTTCGAGTCCGTGCGCGACTATGTCAGTCGTGATCTGGCGCTGGGGATCCTGGCGGATGAGGAGGAGCACATCGACGCCATCGAGACCGAACTGGGGCTGATCGACCGGATCGGCATCGAGAACTACCAGCAGCGTCAGATGCAGCTGCCGGGGCAGGAAGACGGCGACGACGACTGATCGCTGCCGCTCCGGGCGAACCGGTTACCCGAAGGCCTGCTCCAGTGCGAAGCGGGCCACCGGTTCGCCGTCGATTTCCACGCTCTCCATGAACATGGCCAGCGGGCGTACCCACAGGCCGTAATGGCCGTAAAGCGCGCGATAGACCACCAGCTGCTCCTCGCTTTCGCTGTGGTGTGCCGTGCCCAGTACCTCGTACAGGGCGCCCTTGTAGTGTCGATAGATACCGGGAACCGGCCGTTGCTGTGTCATCGGGAAATCTCCGGAGCGGGCTGACCGGCAGCCTCGCCGGAGTGCTCGATCAGCCGTTCGATGGCATGACCGGCCGCGGCAAAGCCGAAGGCGCCGGTCACGAAGCTTGCCGCGCCGAAGCCGGCAGCGCAGCCCAGACGCAGGGACTCTTCACCGCGCGGACGCGTATGGCAGATCTCACCGGCGCCATCCGGATAGCGGCGCTGCTCGCTGGAGCAGACGCACGCCACTGCAAAGCGGCGCTTCGGATTGCGCGGGAAGCCGTGCTCGCGCCGCAGTCGGGCGCGTACCTTCGACAGCAGCGGATCCTGCTCGGTGCGGCTCAGGTCCAGTACCTGCAGCCGGCCCGGATCGGTCAGCCCGCCCGCGCCCCCGGTTACCGTCAGACCGAGGCGCCGGCGGCGGCAGTGGGCGATCAGGGCGGTCTTGGCGCCGACATGATCGATGGCATCGATGACATGCGCGGTATCCGCCGGCAGCCGTTCGGCCACGTTGTGTGGGGTGACGAAGGCCGCTACGGTATGGACATCGATGAAGGGGTTGATCAGCCGGCAGCGCTCGGCCAGTACGTCCACCTTGGGTCGGCCGATCTGGCCATCCAGGGCGTGGATCTGACGATTGACATTGGTGATGCAGACGTCATCGAGATCGATCAGGGTCAGCCGCTCCAGGCCACTGCGGGCGAGCGCCTCGACCGTCCAGCTGCCCACGCCGCCGATGCCGATGATGACCACGTGCGCGCGCCGCAGGCGTTCGACGCCGCGCTGGCCGTAGAGGCGGCGGATACCATCGAAGCGCCGGGCGTAATCCTGCTCGTGCGCGGCGCTGTAGCGGGAGTCATCGGGTGCACTGCTCATGGCGACTCGCTGTCGGTGGGGGAGGTGGAAATCGACTCGTCCGACGGGCGCCGATCGAAATGCGCGACCTCCCGGGGCGGATTGTGGCCGGCCCAACCCAGTCGATCCAGCAGGGCGGCAAAATCATCGGCTACCGGCGCCTGCAGGTTCAGCCAGCGGCCATCGGCGGGGTGGGTGAAGCCAAGCTCGACGGCGGCCAGCAGCAGGCGATCGCTGTCGAGGCGATCCCGGAAGAAGCGGTTGTGCACGCCCTTGCCGTGCTTGGCATCGCCGATGATGGGATAGCCGCCGCGGCTGAGATGGCGGCGAATCTGGTGGCGACGGCCGCTCAGGGGCACCGCTTCCATCAGCGAGTAGCGGCTCTGCGGATAGCGATCGACGCGTACCGGCAGCTCGATGCTGTCGAGACGACGCACCCGGGTCGCGGCCGCCATGGGGGGCTGCTCGGCCTTGGGCCGGCGGCCGTCCTCTTCCTGCAGCGGCCAGTCGTACAGCGCCTCTTCGGGACCGATGCCGCGCACCACCGCCAGATAGCGCTTGGCGACCTGCTGCTCACGGAAGGCTTCGCCCAGCCGCGCAGCGGTCGCGCTATCGAAGGCAAACAGCAGCAGCCCCGAGGTGGGCCGGTCGAGACGGTGGGCCGGATAGACGCGGCGGCCGAGCTGATCACGCAGGCACTGCAGCATGACCACCGGCGCATGCCGGTCCAGCGCGCTGCGATGAACCAGCGCGCCGGCCGGCTTGTGCACCACGACCAGCTGTTCGTCCTGAAAGATGATATCGAGGGTGGCGGACATCGGTTCCGAATGAAGCGCAAGAATGGGCTTGTCCCCGTGCGGGGCGAGCATGTCAATTATGTCAGATGCCGGGCAGGGGATGGTACACGATGGCAGCGATTGCCGTGATCTGCGGACTACTGGGCGCCCTGGGGCAGGCGCTGTACTACTTTCTGGCCGCCCAGGTGCGGCTGACCACCGGGCTGGGCTCGCGCGCCATGCTGGTGTTCAGTCACCTGCTGATGGGGCTTGGCTCGGCCATCGGCGTGATCATGCTGTGGAGCCCGGACATGGCCCCGCTCATGACCCTGCTGGGGCCGCTGGCGGCCGCTTCCGGCTGCTACCTGCTGGGGCAGGCGGCGCTGTTTGCCGCGCTGCGCCATGACGTGGCCTCCCGGGTCTCGCCGCTGCTGGGGCTCAAGGTGGTATCGCTGGCCGTCATCACGACGCTGTTTGCCGGTGAACTGCTGGGGCGGCTCGAGTGGCTGGGGGTGGCGATCTGCGGGCTCGCGGCCATCGCCATGAGCCTGGCCGGCGGGGCGATCCGCTCCCGTGCCCTGGGCTGGCTGCTGCTGGCGGTACTGGGCTACTCCGCCTCCGATCTGGGGGTCGTCGCCCTGATGCATCATATCGGGGTCGAGGGCCTGCACGGCATCATGCTGGCGGTCAGCGTGGTCTACTGCCTCAACGGGCTGGTGGTGCTGCCGGTCGGTTTCAGCCTCGGCCGTGCCGACTGGCGCCGGGTGCTGGCCACCTGGCCGCTGGCCGCGAGCTGGATGGGCTCGATGGTGCTGCTGTTCGTGACCTTCAACGTGCTCGGCGCCGTGCATGCCAATATCCTGCAGTCGGCGCGGGGGATCCTGTCGATTGCCGTGGCGCTGGTCATGACCCGGCTGGGGATCGGCCTGACCGATGCCCTCAGCCGGGGGCGGCTGTTCTATCAGCGGCTGGCCTGTGCCACGGCCATGGCGGTCGGCATCATCATCTTCCAGCTGGGCTGAGGGCGCCAGACGGGGCAGCGGGGCCTCCCGTGCATGGGCGCCCTGCGGTGGATCTGGTAGAATCCGCGCGCACGGATGACGTCGCATGCGTCGGCAACAGGGATGGGAGAACGCACCATGTCGCATCTGGTCGTGCTGACCGGTGCCGGAGTCAGCGCCGAAAGCGGGATCCGCACCTTCCGCGATGGCAATGGCCTGTGGGAAAACCATCGGGTCGAGGATGTCGCCACGCCGGAAGGCTGGCATCGCGATCCCGAAACGGTACTGGCCTTTTACAACGAGCGCCGCCGTCAGGTGCGGGCAGCGCAGCCCAACGCGGCCCACAGGGCTCTGGCCGCGCTCGAAAGCGATGGCTTCCGGGTCAGCATCGTGACCCAGAACATCGATGATCTGCATGAACGGGCGGGCTCGCGCTCGGTGCTGCATCTGCACGGTGAAATCCTCAAGGCCCGTTCCAGCGCCGATCCGCGATTGATCTACCGGCTCGACGAAGACCAGGAGATCCGCATCGGCGATCACTGCGATCGTGGCAGTCAGCTGCGTCCGCACGTGGTCTGGTTCGGCGAGTCGGTGCCGCTGTTTCCGACGGCCTGTGAGCTGGTGGCCGAGGCCGATCTGGTGCTGGTGGTGGGCACCTCGCTGGCGGTGGCACCGGCCTCCGGGCTGGTCAACGAGGCCGACTGGCACGTGCCCCGCATTCTCGTTGATCCGGCTGCTGCCGAACTGACTCCGGCAGGCATTACTGCCATGACCACCAGCGCGACCGAGGGCGTCTCGCAGCTGGTCGATTACTGGCGGCAACACCGTCGACTCGAACTGCCCGATTTTCTCGCCGACTGAACCGGCCTGAGCCGGCGACCCCGCCGGTCGGCCCACCCGGGTGTGATCCACCGAAGGTGCCGTGGCGATCCGTGCTGCCCGTGCGCGGCAATCTGTTGTTGACCGGATGACTAGCATGTTCACGACACTCAATCGTCTTTTTCCGCTCTGGGCCATTGGTGCGGCGGCCATCGCCGCCTTCATGCCCGGCCTGTTCCAGCCTGGGGCCGTCGCCATTCAGCCGCTGCTGGCACTGATCATGTTCACCATGGGGCTGACGCTGTCGCGGGCCGATTTTGCCGGGGTGCTGCGCTCGCCACGGGCGATCGTGATCGGCGTGGTGCTGCAGTATGCGCTGATGCCGGCAGCGGCTTTCGTGATTGCCTCGGTGCTCGGTCTGTCGCCGGCACTGACCATCGGCATGGTGCTGGTCGGGGCGACCTCGGGCGGCACGGCCTCCAACGTGATGGCCTGGCTGGCCGGCGGCAATGTCGCCCTGTCGGTCAGCATGACGCTGGTCTCGACGCTGCTGTCGATCTTCCTGACGCCGCTGCTGGTCTGGCTGTGGATGGGCGCCTCGATCGATGTGCCCGTGCTCGGTCTTTTGTGGAGCATCGCGAAGCTGGTGGTACTGCCGATCGTGGCCGGCTGTCTCGTGCATCACTGGCTGGCGGCCACGATCCGCCGTATCGAGCCGGCGCTGGCCACGGTAGCGATGGTGGCCATCGTGCTCATCATTGCCATCGTGGTGTCGCTCAATGCCGATCGCCTGACGTCGCTGGGGCCGATGGTCGCGCTGGCGGTCGTGCTGCACAACGTCAGCGGGCTGGCCATGGGCTATGGGCTGGCCCGGGCGCTGCGTCTCGACCGGCGCGACAGCCGCACCGTGGCGATCGAGGTCGGCATGCAGAACTCCGGGCTGGCTGCGTCGCTGGCGGCCCAGTTCTTCTCGCCCGTGGCGGCGCTGCCCGGTGCGCTGTTTTCGGTCTGGCACAATATCTCCGGGTCACTGCTGGCGGGCTACTGGAAGCGGCGTGAACTGCCTCCGGCCGAACCCCGTCAGCCCCGTGAGGTGAGCTCATGAGTCGCGACGCCGGCCGGCTGCTGAACGAGGAAGCGGATGCCGAGGAGGGGACGTCGCCGCCGCGACGGCCCTTCACGGCGCGCGGCAGTTTCGTCGTGCGCTGCGACGAGTGCCGGCTGCCGGCGCTCAACTGCCTCTGCCCCTATCGGGTGGCGGTCGTCAGCCATGCCCGGTTCTGGCTGATCACTCATCGCCTGGAGCACTACAAGCCGACCAACACCGGGCGACTGATCGGCGACTGCCTGACGCATACCGAGACCTTTACCTGGTCGCGCACCGAGCCCGATCCGCGGCTGCTCGAGCGGCTGGCCGACCCGCGCTTTCAGCCGTTCCTGGTCTATCCTGATGACCAGTCGGACTATGCCGAGCGGGTGGTCACTGCGCTGGAGGATCACCGTGACGAGGGGCGCATTCCGGTATTCGTGCTGCTGGACGGGACTTGGCGTCAGGCGCGCAAGATGTTTCGCCAGAGCCCGTATCTGCAGCAGCTGCCGATCGTGGCCCTGCGCTCCGACCGGGTCACCCGCTACCATCTGCGCAAGCCGAGCTCGCCCCACCATCTGTGTACCGCCGAGGTGGCCGCCGAGCTGCTGCGCCTGAATCACGAGCCCGGGCCCGCGGCGGTGCTGGACGATTACTTCGAAGCCTTCAACGACTGCTACGCCGCCAGCCGGGTACACCGCCGCCTGCACGAGGATACGCCGGCGATGGCACGACTGCGGGCGCGGCACGCTTTCGCGGACGAGGCGGGCGGCTATACTGGTGAGTGATCATTCCACCCGCTGAGGAGCCATCCATGGCACTGGGCATCATCGCCACCATCGAGGCGCAGGCCGATCAGGTCGAGTTCGTCGGGCAGACCCTGCAGGAGGTCGTGCCTCCCTCGCGCCGGGATGACGGCTGTGAACACTATACGCTGACCCGCGATCGCGAGAACGAGCGGGTGTTCGTCATGGTCGAGCAGTGGCGCGATCGCGCGGCGCTCGAGGCGCACCTCGCCACCGAGCACTACCGACAGATGGCCGCGACCCTCGAAAACCGCATCGCGCAGATGTCGGTCCGCGAGTACGACATCCTGACCTGACCTCACCCCCGCTCAGAAGAAGGTCAGGCCCACCTGGAAGAGACGCTCGACCTCGCGCATGCGGCGCTTGTCGACGACGAACAGGATGACGTGGTCGGCACTCTCGATGCGCAGGTCGTGATGGGCAATCAGCACTTCGCGGCCACGCACGATGGCACCGATCGACACGCCATCGGGGAGGGCGATCTCCTCGATGGTGCGGCCCACCACCTTCGAGGAGCGCGCATCGCCGTGGGCGATGGCCTCGATCGCCTCGGCGGCGCCGCGCCGCAGCGAGTGCACATTGACGATGTCGCCACGCCGCACATGGGTCAGCAGGCTGCCGATGGTGGCCTGCTGGGGCGAGATGGCGATATCGATCTCGCCGCCCTGCACCAGGTCGACGTAGGCCGGGTTGTTGATCAGGGTCAAAACCTTCTTGGCACCGAGCCGCTTGGCCAGCATCGAGGACATCACGTTGACCTCGTCATCGTTGGTCAGCGCGCAGAAGATGTCGCACTCCTCGATGTTCTCCTCGAGCAGCAGTCGCTTGCTGGTGGCGCTGCCATGCAGCACCACGGTGCGATCGAGCCGCTCGGAGAGCTGGGTACAGCGCTCCAGACTCTGTTCGAGAATCTTGACCTGGTGGCCCTGCTCGAGCGTTTCGGCGAGCCGTTCGCCGATGTGACCGCCACCGGCCACCATGACGCGCCGGAAACCGCGATCGATGCGTCGCAGCTCGCCCATCACGGTCCGGATATCCTTGCGCGCGGCAATGAAGAAGACCTCGTCATCCGCCTCGATGACGGTATCACCATGCGGAATGATGGGGCGGTTGCGGCGGTAGATGGCGGCCACCCGGGTATCCACGTTGGGCATGTGACGCCGCAGGAAGCCGAGCTCCTGACCGACCAGCGGTCCGCCATAGTACGCCTTGACCGCCACCAGCTGGGCAAGCCCGCCGGCGAAGTCGAGCACCTGCAGGGCGCCGGGATACTCGATCAGCCGGCGAATGTGATTGGTCACGACCTGCTCGGGGCTGATCAGCACATCGACCGGAATCGCATCCTGGGAGAACAGCCCCTTGCGGGTGAGGTAGGCGGTGGAGCGCACCCGGGCAATCTTGGTGGGGGTGCTGAACAGGGTATGCGCCACCTGACAGGCCACCATGTTGACCTCATCGGAGTTGGTCACGGCGATCAGCATGTCGGCATCCTCGCCGCCTGCCTGGCGCAGGATGGCGGGATAGGAGGCGGGGCCCTGGACGGTGCGGATGTCGAGCCGGTTGTGCAGGTCACGCAGCATCGTGGTGTCGGTGTCCACCACGGTGATGTCGTTCTCCTCGTGCGCCAGGTGCTCGGCAAGCGTGCCACCGACCTGACCGGCGCCCAGAATGATGATTTTCATGGTAGCCCGGGAAGTTGGGAAAGCGGATCACGGTATCCGCGCAAGGATAAACCACTGTCCGTGTCAGCGCCCAGCCTGGCGTCGGGGCGGGTAGCGAACGACAGCGCCCCGGACGGACCGGGGCGCTGTGACCATCGTGACGGCGGCGGTATCAGTCCAGCCGGAAGCCGACTTTGAGGCTGACCTGCCAGTGCCCGACACTGCCGTTCTCGATGTGGCCACGGGTTTCGGTCACCTCGAACCACTCCATGTTGCGGATGGTCTGACTGGCCTTGGTGAGGGCGTTCTGTACCGCATCCTCGATGCTGCTCTCGGAGGAGCCGGTCAGTTCGACGGACTTGTAGACGTGATCGCTCATTGCACTCTTCCCTGATCGGGGTCTGAAGGGCCTGCGGCGCAGGGATTCAGACAGGGTCCATGAAATCGGCATCGACGATGTCGATACCCTGCTGCTGCAGTCGCTGACGCGTGTCGGCATCGCTTTCGAAGCTGACCGGACGCGTCAGCGACCATAGAAAACGGGTTTCGAAGCCGGCCAGCACGGCATCCTCGGCGGTCCACAGCACGCAGACATCGCGGGCCAGTCCGCAGAGCCAGACGTGGGTCACGCCGCGCTCGCGCAGCCAGCCGGCCAGCCCGGTCGGCGGGCGGCTGCCATCGGGAGCGAGGTTGTGACGAAAGCCGCTGTAGCTGTCGATCCGGCGATCGGTACCCTTGCGAATGATGGTATCGGCCCGCGACCAGTCGATCGCCGGATGCAGCGCCGCGCCGGGCGAACCCTGCAGGCAGTGATCCGGCCACAGGGTCTGGGACTCGCCATACAGCTGCGTCGATTCAAAGGGCCGCCAGCCGGGGTGGCGGCTGGCAAACGAGATATGATCCGCCGGATGCCAGTCCTGGGTGGCCACGACATGACCGAAATGGTGCGCGCTCAGCAGTGCCTGCAGGCCGGGCAGGAGAGCATCGCCCTCGGCACAGGCCAGCGGGCCGCCGGGCATGAAGTCGGGCTGCACGTCGACCACGATCAGGGCGCGCTGTCCGGGGTCGATGCCCTCGGCTTGCAGGGCGGATTGGCCACTTGTGGTTTCGGTCATGGTATCTCGGCCGGCGATGGTCCCGGCAGTCAGTATCGAAGCTGGCGGCGAAGCTGACAAGCCGGCATGTGCAACGTCTCAGCCGTCGGCGCTGCGCGTCAGGACAGCGTAGAAGAAGCCATCGTGTCCGTTGATCGCCGGCAGCAGCTGACGCCCCGGGCCGGCCGGACTGCCCCAGTCGGCTTCGATCGGCAGGGTACGGGCATCCGGCGTTCGCGCCAGAAAGGCCTCGATGCGCTGCTGGTTCTCTTCGGGCATCACCGAGCAGGTGGCATATACCAGCCGGCCACCGGGGGCGAGCATCGGCCACAGGGTATCAAGCAGGCGATCCTGCAGCTCGGCCAGGCTGGCGATATCGCTGTCGCGCCGCAGCTGCTTGATGTCCGGATGGCGCCGGATCACGCCGGTGCCGGAACAGGGGGCATCCAGCAGCAGGGCATCAAAGGGCGTGCCATCCCACCACCGGGTGCCGGTCGCATCGGCGTGACGCAGGGTGGCCGTCAGTCCCAGCCGACGCAGGGTCGCTTCGACGCGGGTCAGGCGTTCGCCATCGCTGTCCAGCCCCGTCAGTGCCAGATCGGGACGCTGTTCGAGCAGATGCGCGGTCTTGCCCCCCGGCGCACAGCAGGCATCGAGCACCCGCGCCGCTGCCGGCAGATCGCGCAGCAGTAGCGGTGCGGCCAGCTGGGCGGCTTCATCCTGAACACTGAGCTCACCCTCGGCGAAGCCGGGCAGCTGCTCCACATCGCAGGCCTGGGTCAGGCTGATGCCTTCACTGCTGTGGAGACAGGGCGTTGCGCCGATGCCCGCGGCGTCGAGGCGTTCAAGGCAGCTGTCACGGCTGATGCGCCGGGTATTGACGCGCAGCGTCATCGGGCCGGGCACGTTGTTGGCCGTGGCAATGGCTTCCCACTGCTGCGGCCAGGCACGGCGCAACCGCTCGAGCAGCCACTGCGGGTGGGACCAGTACGCCTCGGGGTGCTCGTCGACCCGGGCGAGCAGGGCGTCGCGTTCACGGTCGGCGCGGCGCAGACAGCCGTTGAGCACCCGTGTCGCCCAGGCCTTGTTGAGGCTGCGGGCGGCACCGGCGGTTTCGCCCACTGCGGCATGGGTCGGTACCCGCATCTCGTAGAGCTGGTAGAGCCCGATCAGCAGCAGTGCCTGGATGTCGAGATCGCGCTGACGCAGCGGGCTGCGCAGCAGCTCACCGGCGAGTGCCTGCAGGCGGGGCAGCTGGCGGCAGACGCCGAAGCAGAGCGCACGCATCAGGCCGCGATCGCGCTCGCCGACCGAGGAGGTATCGAGTCCGGCCAGCGAACCCTGGCGGGAGAGCACCGGTACCAGTGCCCGGGCCGCAGCGGCGCGCACATTGGTCGTCTCTGTGCGGGAACGGGTGGTGGACGTCATGAGTGCCGGCCCAGGCGCATGCCAGCGCCGTGCAGGTGGCGTCGATTGTGCATCAGCTGCTGTATAGGCATGGGGCGGCCGCCGGGCAGCTGGGCGGTGGTAACGCGCAGCACGCCATGGCCGCAGGCAATGCGCAGGGCATCGGTCGGCCCCGGCAGCAGGGTGCCCGGCGCGGTAGCGCTGTCGGTCGCCGCCCGCGGTTCGGCGACGGCTTCCCAGATGCGCAGACGCTCCTCGCCCAGCCGGGTCCAGGCGACCGGCACCGGATTGAAGGCGCGCACCCGGGCGGCCAGTTCGTCGGCGGCGCGGCTGAAGTCCAGCTCGGCTTCCGCCTTGCTGACCTTGGCGGCGTAGGTTACGCCATCACCGGGTTGCGGGGTGGCCGGGAGCTCGCCCGCGGCCAGCCGGTCCAGGCCCTCGATCAGGGTCTCGCTGCCGAGTTCGGCCAGCCGGTCATGCAGCGTGGCCGCCGTGGTGTGTTCATCGATGGGCGTTTCCCGCACCAGCAGCATGTCGCCGGTATCCAGCCCTTCGTCCATCGCCATCAGGGTGATGCCGCTGCGCGCATCGCGTGCCTCGATGGCGCGCTGGATGGGGGCCGCTCCCCGCCAGCGCGGCAGCAGCGAGGCGTGTACGTTGATCGCGCCGAGACGGGGCAGGTCGAGCACGGCGCGTGGCAGGATCAGCCCGTAGGCCACCACCACCAGGACGTCGATGTCGGCTTCGACAAGCGGGGCCTGGTCCGCTGGCTCTTTCAGGCGTTCGGGCTGATGCACCGGCAGGGCATGCTCGAGTGCCAGCGCCTTGACCGGGGACGGCGTCAGCTGACGCCCGCGTCCGGCCGGCCGGTCCGGCTGGGTCAGGACCAGCGCGATTTCGTGTCGACTGTCGAGCAGGGCACGCAGATGGCCGGCGGCAAATTCGGGCGTGCCGGCAAAGGCGACGCGAAGGCTTCGGGACATGGTCGGATCCGGATGGTGGGCCCGATGCCGGGGCAGCGGGCCTGTCGTGGCAGATGGAGCGCGGCGCTCCCGGCGTGCGGTGCTCAGGTCGTGGCGCGGTGGCGTTTCTGCATCTTCTTTCTGACTCGTTCGCGCTTGAGCGGCGAGAGATAATCGACGAACAGCACGCCGTCGAGGTGATCGCACTCATGCTGGATGCAGTGGGCGAGCAGGCCATCGGCATCGAGCTGCCAGGGCTGGCCGTGGCGATCGAGCGCGCTGAGCCGTACCCGCAGCGCCCTGGGGACCTCGGCATAGTAATCGGGGATCGACAGGCAGCCCTCCTGCAGGGGGGCACGTTCGTCGTCCAGCGCCTCCCATTCGGGATTGATCAGCACCATGGGCTGATTCTTCTGCTCGCTGATATCCATGACGACGATGCGACGGTGCACATCCACCTGGGGCGCGGCCAGGCCGATACCCGGCGCGTCGTACATGGTCTCGAACATGTCGTCGACCAGTCGGCGCACCTCGTCATCGACCTGCTCGACGGGCGCTGCCCGGGTACGCAGGCGCTCATCGGGATATTCGAGAATGTCCAGTAGGGCCATGAATAGTGTTCCGGTGTCGGGATTGCGGCGCGACCGGGGCGATCGCCATCAAGTGATCCCCCGGTGCTGCCGTAAAATCAGTCAGGAAGCATGCGGCGCTGCGGGAAGCCACAGCGTCGTGCGCACTGACCTTATTGTAGTGCGCGCGACCGGGCAACGGAACCGGCGCGACGCAAGAGGAGCTTCGATGCCGCGGGTTGCGGGAAGGAGATGGACAGCCGTCGTGCTGGGACTCTGGCTGTGGCCGGGGGTGGGGCTGGCCGCGGCCGGCGCAAGCCATACCGTACAGCCGGGGGAAACCCTCTGGGAGATTGCCGAACAGCTGCAGGCGCCGCCCTGGGCGTGGGAGACGGCTGACCCGGCGCGACCCCTGACGCCGCGCCCGGGGGATCGGGTGCACCGCACCCCGGCCGGCCTGAGCGTGGAACGGGTGGAGTCGGCGGTGGTAAGACTCTCGCCACAGATGCGTCGGCTGCCGCCGCGCGAGGAGATTACCCCGGTGCCGATGGCACCGATCCGGGTCTGGCTGACCGAACATCGGATCGTGACGGCCTGCTGTGACCGGCTGCCCCGGGTCGTCGCCGGGGAGCAGGGGCAGCTGCTCAGCGTGCCCGGGCAGCGCATTCTGGCGCGCGGGCTGCAGGGAGAGCCGGGGCGCTATTACGGTCTTTACACGCCGGCCGGCACGATCCGCGATGCCAGTGGCAGCGTCCGCGGATATTCGCTGGAGGGGGTGGGGGAAGCGCGGCTGGAACGGGTCGACTCATCGCTTGCGATGCTGACCCTGGTTCGCAGCCAGCGGGAAGTGGCGGCCGGCGCTCTGCTGCTGCCCCGCGAGGATGATATTCCCCCGGAAAGCCTGTGGCCGCATGCGCCGCCTTCCGGCGTTACCGGTCATGTCATCCGTGATCCGGACGCTGCCGATGTCATCGCGCCCCATGACGTCATCACCATTGACCTGGGGCGGCGCGACGGCATAACGCCCGGTACGGTGCTGGGGATCTACCGGGATGACCCCGGGGTGCGTGATCCGCGTACTCGCGAGCCACTTGCGCTGCCACCGCGCCGGATCGGCCTGGCACTGGTCTTTCGCAGCGATGAAGGTGCCGGTCATGCGCTGGTCATGCAGGCCGATGAGCCGATCGCGCCCGGGGATCGGCTGGCGGCCCCGCGCTCATGAGCGGCGCACGGATGTCATCGCGGCACTGGCTGGCCCTCTCGCTCTTGCCGCGGGTGGGGGCCAATCGGCTGGCCGCCATGCGTCTGCAGCAGCCGGGGTGGCCGGACGGCTGGCTGGCGGCGCTGCCGGGAGAGGCCCGCCATCAGCTGATGGCCTGGCTGCAGGCCCCGTCACGCAGTCCCCTGAATGCCCCCATCGAACGTGCCATGGCCTGGCTCGAGGCGGGGCCCGATCGGCATCTGCTGACGCCGGATCACCCCGCCTGGCCACGCCTGCTTGATGAACTGCCCGATCCGCCGCCCCTGCTCTGGGGCTGGGGAGAGCTGGCGGCCCTGACGCCGCCGGCGCTGGCCATGGTTGGCACCCGCCGGCCGACCCGGGAGGGGCGCGACAATGCGCTCGGTTTCAGCCGGGCGCTGGCGGAGTACGGACTGACGATCGTCAGCGGCCTGGCGCTGGGCATCGATGGTCATGCCCACGAAGCGGCCCTCGATGCCGGGGGACGTACCGTGGCCGTGCTGGGCTGCGGGGTCGATGTGCTCTATCCGCGCAGTCACCGGCGGCTGCGCCAGCGCCTGCTCGACAGCGGTGGCCTGCTGCTGTCGGAGCATCTGCCGGGGACTCCGGCGCGGGCACCGTTCTTTCCTCGCCGCAATCGCATCATTACCGGACTCTCGCTGGGCGTGCTGGTGGTTGAAGCGGCCTTCAGGAGCGGTTCGCTGGTCAGCGCCCGGCTGGCCATGGAGCAGAACCGGGAGGTGTTCGCGCTGCCCGGCTCGCTGCACAACCCCCAGGCCGGGGGCTGTCTGTGGCTGATCCAGGAGGGGGCCCGCCTGGTCACCTGTCGGGATGACCTGCTCAGCGAGCTGCCGGCGCTGGCCGGACGAACGGTATCGGCGAGCCCGCCCGCCACGGCGGCGCCGGCTACGGCTGCGGCCGGCGAGGGAGCTCCGGACGATCCGCTCTGGCGTCATCTGACCGGCGAGCCCTGTCCGCTGGATCGGCTGGTCGAGCTCAGCGGGGTGGCCGTCGGCGAGTGTCAGCAGCGGCTGCTGATGCTCGAGCTGGAAGGCTGGGCGGCGCAGGCCCCGGGTGGCTGGGTGCGGCGAAATACCACCGCATGAACCGGGGCGGGCCTCGACCGGACGGTAGAGACGCCGGCAGGCGAGCGTTACACTTGGGTCTACCCGGTTAGCGGCTGCGAAACTGTCCCGATGTCCTTTTCCGATACCCGGCCGGAAGCGGCCATGCTGCAGCAGGCACTCACCGCCCTGAGCCAGGGGCAGGTGGTGGCCTATCCGACTGAAACCGTCTGGGGGCTGGGGTGCGATCCGGATCATGACCGGGCGCTCGAACAGGTGCTGGTACTCAAGTCGCGTCCGGCGGACAAGGGGCTGATTCTGGTGGCGGACAGCGTTGAGCGCTGTGCGCCCTGGCTCGAGGGGCTCGATCCGGCCCTGAAGGCGCGTTTTGCAGCCC
Source organism: Kushneria sinocarnis (assembly GCF_003633775.1). Lineage (GTDB taxonomy): Bacteria > Pseudomonadota > Gammaproteobacteria > Pseudomonadales > Halomonadaceae > Kushneria > Kushneria sinocarnis. The sequence goes on along the minus strand of NZ_RBIN01000002.1, from coordinate 443,979 downwards.
CGACCGAGGTGCCGACCACCTGGCTGGTGCCGGACAACGGTCGGGCGCATCCGCTGGTGCGCGGCCGTTTCGACAGCGTGGCGCTGCGCCTCAGCGCGCATCCGGTGGTGGTGGCGCTGGTACAGGCAATGGGCAGGCCGCTGGTGTCGACCTCGGCCAACCGGGCCGGTGAATCCCCCTGCCGCAGCCTGGCCGAGATCCGAACCGTGTTCGGCGAGCAGCTCGTGGCGTTCGATGGCGCCACGGGTAATCATGATCGCCCCAGCCGCATCCGTGACCTTGTCACCGGGGCCACCCTGCGTGACTGAATCCCCTCCTCTCCCTGCATGGAGCCATACGCGTGTCACATGCCTATCTCGAACCGGTCAAGAGCTTTCTGCTGGATTTTCAGGACCGCCTCTGCGCGGCGCTGGAGCAGGAGGATGGCAGTACCCGCTTTCACGAGGACAGCTGGACGCGCGAGGAGGGCGGCGGTGGCCGCACCCGGGTGTTGACCGACGGTGATCTGATCGAGAAGGGCGGGGTCAACTTCTCGCATGTCTTCGGTCATGAACTGCCGCCCTCGGCGTCGGCCTCTCGGCCGGAGCTGGCCGGGCGCAGCTTTCATGCCGTGGGTGTCTCCTGGGTACTGCATCCGCGCAGCCCCCATATCCCGACCACGCATGGCAATGTCCGCTTCTTCATCGCCGAGAAGGAAGGGGAGGAGCCGGTCTGGTGGTTCGGCGGCGGTATCGACCTGACACCCTACTATCCCTGTCTTGAAGATGTGCTGCACTGGCACCGCACCATCCGCGACGCCTGTGCGCCGTTCGGAGACGAGGTCTATCCGCGTTACAAGGCCTGGTGTGACGAATATTTCTACCTGCGTCATCGTGATGAAACCCGGGGCGTGGGCGGGCTCTTCTTCGATGATGTCAACGAGGGCGGCTTCGAGACCTGCCTGGCCTTTTTGCAGGCAGTGGCCGAGAGCTTCCTGCCGGCCTGGCAGCCGATTGCCCGGGCGCGCCGGCAGCTCGACTGGGGGCAGCGCGAGCGCGACTTCCAGACCTACCGGCGCGGTCGTTACGTCGAGTTCAATCTGGTCTATGATCGCGGCACCCTGTTCGGACTGCAGAGCGGTGGCCGTACCGAGTCGATCCTGATGTCGATGCCGCCGGTGGCGCGCTGGATCTATCAGTATCAGCCCGAGCCGGATACACCGGAAGCCGAACTCTATCGGGATTATCTCCGCCCCCGGGACTGGTTGGGGGAACACACCGAAGCCGAGCAAGGAGGGCCGCGGGCCTGATGAATCTCCCGACCGATCTTTATGCCGTCTTCGGCAATCCGGTCAAGCACTCGCTGTCACCGGACATTCACAACATCTTTGCCGAGCAGCTGGGCGAGACCCTGCACTATGAGGCGCGTCTGGCCCCGGTGGACGATTTTGCCGGCGCCTGGCGCAGCTTTCTCGATGACGGCGGCTACGGGGCCAACGTGACCCTGCCGTTCAAGCAGGAGGCGCTGGATCTGGCCGATACCCTGGGCGTGCGGGCGCGTCGCGCCGGGGCCGTGAATACCCTGATGCTGGGCCGGCGCGGGGATATCTTCGGTGACAATACCGATGGCGTTGGCCTGATCCGCGATCTGCAGCGGGCCCGGGCGCCGCTTGCCGGCGCCCGGGTGCTGGTGCTCGGCGCCGGCGGTGCCGTGCGCGGGGTGGTTGAGCCGCTGCTCAACGAGGGGCCCGAGCAGCTGGTGATTGCCAACCGGACCGAGGCAAGGGCCGTCGAGCTGGCCGAGGATTTCAGTGATCTCGGTACGGTCAGCGGAATCGGGCTGCCGGCCATCAGCGGCGGGTTCGATCTGGTGATCAATGCCACCAGTGCCAGTCTGGCCGGTGACCTGCCGCCGCTGCCGGACGATCTCTTCAACGAAGGCGCCCTGGCCTACGACATGATGTATGGTGTCGAGTCCACCGTTTTCATGCAGTGGGCCAGGGCGCGTGGCGTGCGGGGCACCGACGGGCTCGGCATGCTGGTCGAACAGGCTGCCGAATCCTTCTTCCTGTGGCGCCAGCGCCGCCCCCTGACGGCGCCGGTGCTGATGGCGCTGCGTGCCAGGCTCATCTCCCGGCGCTGATTGCCAGCCACCGCTTCAGGGGCGCTGACAGTCGGGACGAAGGCTTGCCTCGCGGGCCCGGGCGGCCGTCTGCTGCGCTTCGCTCATGTGGCTTTCAAGGGCGTTGATGCGCTGGCCGTTGCTCGGGTGGGTCGAGGCCCAGGCCGGTGGTTCATTGCTTCCGGAGGCCTGCGACATGTTCTGCCACAGCTGGAGGCTGGCTTCGGGGTTGAACCCGGCGCGTGCCATCAGCCGCAGGCCCAGCACGTCGGCTTCGCTCTCCTGCTTGCGTGAATAGGGCAGCAGGATGCCGTACTGGGCGCCGGCTCCCAGCAGGGTGGCAAGCTGTTCGCCGCCGCTTCCGGCAACCGCCTGGATGACCCCGAGACCGGACTGGGTCAGTGTCTGGGTAGAGGTCCGCTCGTTGGCATGATCGGCCAGCACGTGTGCCATTTCATGGCCGACCACGGTGGCCAGCTGATCCTGGTTCTCGGCGACCTTCAGCATACCGCTGTTGATCACGACATAGCCGCCCGGCAGGGCGAAGGCATTGGGAGAGTCATCCTTGAATACGCCCACCTGCCACTGCTCCGGGCCATCTCCCTGCGGCAGCTCCCTGATGATGGCATTGGCCACACAGCTGGCGTAATCGGCCGTGGCGCCGGTGGCCCGCTCATGGCTGCCGGCATACTGCTGATAGGCTTCGGCTCCCTGCTGCTGGAGCTGGCTGTCATCAAACAGGGCCAGCTGCGAGCGTCCCAGCGGGGACGTGGCGCAGGCGCCCAGCCCCAGCGGCAACAGCATGACCAGCAGGATGGTAAGGCGACGACACATGATGGGTGAAACTCCCTTTTTGACATGATGGTGGGCGCAGCCCGTGACACGCATCTTGAATGATGCCATCCGAGAGGGTGGCATGGGGATGGAAAAGACGCATGGATGAGAGACTGAACGAACGACTGGCCAATCTGCTGGACCGGCTGGAACCCCTGCTGCCACCGGAGAGCGTACCGATCGACTGGCACAGTGACGTGGCCGCCCTGTGGGAGCGTCACGCCCTGGGGGGCCGACTGGTGCCGGTGGTGCCGCGCGATACGCTGCAGCTGTCGGCGCTGGTGGGCATCGACCGCCAGAAACGGGCGCTGGTGGATAATACCCGCGCCTTTCTGGCCGGTCGACCGGCCAACCACGTGCTGCTGTGGGGCGCCCGGGGTACCGGCAAATCCTCGGTCGTCCGGGCGCTGATCAATGATCTGGCTGCAGAGGGGCTGCGCCTGATCCAGGTGGATCGTCATGACCTTGGCAGCCTGCCGACGCTGGTCAATCGGTTGCGGGACAGTGAGTACCGCTTTGTCGTCTACTGTGACGATCTCTCCTTCGAGAGCAATGACGATGCCTACAAGGCGCTCAAGAGCGTACTGGACGGGGCACTGACCGGTCCGCCGGACAATGTGCTGCTCTATGCCACCTCGAACCGGCGCCATCTGATGCCGGAGTCCAGCGCCGACAATCAGGAGACACACATCGAGAACGGCGAACTTCATCACGGCGATGCCGTGGAGGAGAAGATCTCGCTTTCCGATCGTTTCGGGCTGTGGCTGTCGTTCTACCCCTTCAACCAGGAGACCTATCTCGAGGCCTGTGGCTGGTGGGTCGAGCAGCTCGGCGGCACCTTCGACGAGGCGGCCCGGGAAGCGGCCCACCGCCATGCCATTGCCCGCGGTGTGCGCAGCGGACGGGCGGCCTGGCAGTTCGCGGCCGGCTGGGTAGGCGATCCCTCGCACGGTTGAGGTTGGCGGTCACGCTATGATTCGTGGCGTGATTGGTCGGCCGGGCGCCAGCGATTGCGCCGGCGCTGCAGCAGATAGAGTGTCAGCTGCAGCGTTGCCAGCAGCGCCAGAGCGCCCAGCAGATCGGGTGAAAGCAGGTCGTGAAAGTCCTGCAGTTCGCTGATCTGCTGGCCGGCATTGACGAAAACCACGATGCCGGGCAGCAGACCGAGCTGGGTGGCCGCATAGAAGACCGCCGGGCGCAGCCGGGTTACCCCCATGGCCAGGTTGACCACGGCAAAGGGGAAGATCGGCAGCAGGCGCAGCATGAACAGATAGTGTCCGCCTTCGCGTTCGATGCCGCGATTGATGATGCCGATATGCCGGGCCAGCCGCCTTTCAACACTGCTGCGCAGCAGGGTACGGGCGAGCAGGAAGGCCAGCATGGCGCCCAGGGCGCTGGCGAAGGAGACGATCGGCACGCCCCAGCCCAGCCCGAACAGCGCCCCGGCCAGCAGGTTGAGCGGCGTGGCGCCGGGCAGCATCAGTACTGCAAACAGCAGATAGCCGCCGAAGAAGGCGCCGGCGATCAGCCAGGGGGAGTGATCGAACCACGCGCGAAAGTGCGCCTGGCCGCTTTGCAGGTTGTGCAGGGACAGCGCCTCGTTCAGCCCGGTGGCAAAGAACAGCACCATCACGGTAATCAGCACCAGTATGACCAGCAGCTTGGCTCTGCTCATGACGGGTCTGGTGGTTCGATGGGCCACCCGCAAGGGTCGTGCATCCGCCAATGCGAATCAGCGTTTGCCGCGTCGGGACTGGCGTGTACGCGCCAGCTGACGCTCGCGCGCCCGCTCGCGGTCACTGGCGTCGGGGTTGCTGTCATAGGGGTTGCGGCCCGAACGGAACTCGAAGCGCATTGGCGTGCCTCGCACCTTCAGTACCTTGCGGAAGGTGTTGGTCAGATAGCGCTTGTAGGCTTCCGGCAGCGCATCGGTCTGGTTGCCGTGCACCACGATCAGCGGCGGATTGGCACCCCCCTGGTGGGCCATGCGCAGCTTGATGCGACGCCCGTTGACCATGGGTGGCTGATGTTCGCTGACGGCGTCATGCAGCAGATTGGTCAGGCGATTGGTCGACCAGCGGGTGGTGGAGGAGGCAAAGGCGCGCTCGATCGAGGGATAGAGATCGCCGACCGCGGTGCCGTGCAGCGCCGAGATGAAGTGCAGGTCGGCGTAATCGGCAAAGCCGAGCCGGCGCTTGAGCTCGCTGCGCATCTTGTCCTTCACGTCGGCTTCTAGGCCGTCCCACTTATTGACCGCCAGCACCAGCGCCCGCCCGCTGGAGAGCACGAAATCCAGCAGATGCAGGTCCTGCTCGACCAGCCCGGTGCGGGCATCGAGGACCATGACGGCGACATGGCACTCCTTGATCGCCTCCAGGGTCTTGATGATGGAGAACTTCTCGGCGGTCAGGCTGACGTTCTTGCGCCGTCGCACGCCGGCGGTATCGATCAGCACATAGGGCCGGCCGCGCCGCTCGAAGGGGATTTCGATGGCATCCCGGGTCGTGCCGGCCTCGTCATAGACGACCACCCGCTCTTCACCGAGCAGCCGGTTGACCAGCGTGGACTTGCCGACATTGGGACGGCCGACGATGCCGATGCGAATGCCTTCATCAAGCAGCTCCGGATGCGCTTCCTCCTCGGGTTCGGGGAAGGGCTCGAGCACATGCTCGATCAGGGTGGTCACGTTGCGACCGTGGGCGGCCGCAATGGGATGCGGGTCGCCCAGCCCCAGTGCCCAGAACTCGGCGCCGGCCACCTCTTCCTGCATGCCGTCGGACTTGTTGACCACCAGCCAGGTCTTCTTCTGGTTGACCCGCAGATGGTTGGCGATCGCTTCGTCATCGGGCATCAGGCCGGCCCGGGCATCGACCATGAACAGCACGATGTCGGCCTCGTCGATCGCCAGCAGCGACTGATCGGCCATGGCAGCCTCGATGCCGGCCTCTTCCTCGCCGATGCCACCGGTATCGATGACCGTGTAGGCCTTGCCGCCCAGCACGCCGTTGCCGTACTGGCGGTCGCGGGTCAGGCCGGGATAGTCGGCGACGATGGCGTCACGCGACCGCGTCAGGCGGTTGAACAGCGTGGACTTGCCGACATTGGGTCGGCCGACGAGGGCGATAACGGGATTCATGATGGTCCGACGGGCAGTGGATCGGGAAAAAAGCGATGGCGCGCGACCGTTGCCGGCCACGCGCCACCATTGTAACCGAATCGGCGGGAAACGCCGACCCTGTCGATCTGCCCGCCAGGGGCGGGCAAACCGGGTCAGCCGCCGTTGCCGGAGAGCTGTTTCAGGTCGTAGTCGATCAGCTCGCCGTCATTGGTGAAGACGTAGAGCTGGTTGCCGTCGGTCAGCGGGCGGACGCTGATGCCGTCGCCGCCGGCATGGGTGCGGCCGGCAATTTCGCCCGTTTCGGCGTCCAGCAGATGGACATAGCCCTGGTAGTCGCCCATGGCCAGTTCGCCGTCGATGAAGACGGGAGCGGTCAGGTTGCGCCCGCTGAGCGCGTCCTGCTTCCAGATCACCCGCCCGGTATCGACATCCAGCGCCAGCACCTCACTTCTGGAATTGACGGTAAACAGGTGATCGCCGACCCGCACCGGCGTCAGATAGCTGGATTCATCACGGCTCCAGAGGGTATCTCCATTGCGGGCGTTGAGTGCCATCACGCGGCCATTGTAGCTGGTCACGAACAGCCGGCCGTCCTCGGTCAGCACCGGCTGGCCGTCGAGATCGACCAGCTGCTCGACGGCCGTACGTCCCTTCGGGACCGCCACGCGCATGTCCCAGAGCTGCTGGCCGTTGCGATTGTCGAAGACACCGAGACGGCCGTTGGCAAATCCGGCAAAGGTGACCGGTTCGATGGTCCGGGGAGTACCGGTGCCCCGCAGGGTCAGCGCCGGCTGGCTCGAGGTATAGAGCCACTGCTGCTCGCCCGAGAAACGATCCAGCGCCGTCAGCGCACCGTCCACGCTCTGTACCACTACCAGCGAGCTGTTGAGCTGCGGTGGCGCCAGTACCTCACTGGAGACGGTACTCTGCCAGGCGACATCGCCGCTCTCGCCATCGAGGGCCATTACCTCGCCGTTGCGGGTACCGAAGTAGAGCCGTCCGGAATCGAAGGTCAGCCCGCTGGAGATCCTGGCATCGAGATCCTGCTCCCAGCGGACCTCGCCGCTGTCGATATCGATGGCCTTGAGATGACCGCTGGCGCTGGCGGCATAGATGGTATCGGAGGAGATGGCCGGGGTAATGGGATAGCGTGCCCGGCTCAGTGAGCCGATACCCGCTGACCACTGGCCGTCGAGCTCGGCGCTCGGCGTAAAGTCGGTCAGCGGCTTGGGCGGATTCTCCTGAACGTTGCCGGAGCACCCGGCCAGCAGCGTCAGGGCGGCTGCACAGGTCAGGATGCGCAGGGCAGGGCGCGAAGCAGAAACAGTCATGAGGCCTCCGCAGGTGCCAGATCGTCGAGCTTGAGTTGAATGCCGAAGGCCGGCTGGTCGTTCTCCTGTGCCGTCTGCAGTGCCTGCTGCCAAGCCTTGCGAGCATCGGCAGGGCGGTCGAGCGCCTTCAGGATATCCCCGCGGACATCCAGTGCCCGGGCGCCGAGGGCGCCGGAGAAATCATGCTGATCGAGGGTCGCCAGCGCCTGCTCCGGATTGGAGCGGGCCAGCTGGATGCGTGCCAGATCCAGCCGAGCCAGCGACTGTACATAGCCACGCTCGGTGCGGTCCATCAGGTTGTTCAGCGCCTGGGCGGCCCTGTCGAGACTGTCGCCCTCGACCAGCACCCGGGCTTCGATCAGACCTGCCAGATCGGCATAGAGGCTGCCGCCGAACTCGCTCTCGAGCTGACTGGCCAGTTCGAGCGCATTGCTGCGCGCGCCCTCATCGAGCGACTGGCCGCTGACCAGCGTCACGAGCTGACTGTAGCGCAGTGATGCGGCCTGCTGACGCTCGGCCTGGTGGTTCTGCCACCACTGCCAGCCCAGCACGGCGATCACGGCGATGATCACGCCACCGAGGATCGGTTTGCCGTAGTTGCGCCACATCTGTTTGGCGCGTTCGAGCTCCTGATCCTCGTCGTCTTCCAGATGATTCCTGATTTCCGCCACGGGCGGTCTCCTGTTCGACTCTCGGTCCTGTCACCGCACGTCCGTCGGACGTCGGAGGGCTCAGGCCCGCGGGGCGGATGAGCACGGGGCCAGCGTGGTGACCAGCGTTTCGAAGTCCAGTGTCTGCTGTTCGGCTTCGCTGCGCAGGTCCTTGACGCCGACCATGCCGCTGCGCTGCTCCTCTTCACCCAGAATCAGGGCGTAGCGGGCACCGCTGCGATCGGCCCTGCGGATCCGGCTTTTGAAACTGCCGCCGCCGCAGTGTACCTGTACGCGCAGCTCAGGCAAGCGGCTGCGCAACTGCTCGCCGAGGGCGAGGGCATGACGGGTGCCATCATCGCCGAGTGCCATGACATAGACATCCAGGGTGTCATGCGCCTGTTCGGGGATCAGGGCCAGCGTCTCCAGCAGCAGGATCAGCCGCTCGACCCCCATCGCAAACCCGACCGCGGGGGTAGCACGGCCGCCGAGCTGTTCCACCAGCCCATCATACCGACCGCCGGCGCAGATGGTGCCCTGACTGCCCAGCGCGGTCGTGGTCCACTCGAACACGGTGCGATCGTAATAGTCCAGCCCGCGCACCAGCCGCGGATTGATGACGTATTCGATGCCGATGGTATCCAGCAGGGTGCGCAGGGCATCGAAGTGCGCCTGCGATTCGGCATCGAGATGATCGATCAGCTGCGGCGCCCCCTCGACCAGCGTCTGCATGTCGGGATTCTTGGTATCGAGGATGCGCATCGGATTGCTGTGCAGGCGGCGTCTGGCATCGTCATCGAGCTGATCGTGGTGTGCTTCGAAATACTCGACCAGCTGCTGGCGATAGGCCGCCCGGGCCTCGGCCGAACCGAGCGAATTGAGCTCGAGCTGCACATGCTCGTAGAGCCCGAGCTGCTGCCACAGGCGTGCCGACATCAGAATGACCTCGGCGTCGATGTCCGGGCCTTCCAGACCGAAGGTCTCCACGCCGACCTGATGGAACTGGCGGTAGCGACCCTTCTGCGGCCGCTCGTGGCGGAACATCGGTCCGGCATACCAGAGGCGCTGGGTCTGATTGTGCAGCAGACCGTTTTCAATCGCGGCGCGCACCACCGAGGCGGTACCTTCCGGACGCAGGGTCAGGCTGTCGCCGTTGCGATCCTCGAAGGTATACATTTCCTTTTCGACGATGTCGGTAACCTCGCCGATGGAGCGCTTGAACAGGGCAGTCTGCTCGAGGGTGGGCGTACGGATCTCGAGATAGCCGTAGCGCGCCATGAGCCGGCGCACCTGATCTTCGAAATACTGCCAGAGCGGCGAGCGCTCCGGCAGCAGGTCGTTCATGCCACGGATGGCCTGGAGTTTGCTGGACACGATATTGCTCGGTGACTGAAGGTTGACGGTCGTCGCTTCACGACGAGCTGACGCGGATCAGGCTTCGCGCGTGATCACGTTCTGTTCCTCGGCCTCTTTCTGGGCCACGCGCTCGCGGATCATGGCTTCCAGATCATCGACGAGGTGGTCGTTGCGCAGCTTGCGGGCCGGCTTGCCGTCGATGTAGATGAGGTTGTTGGGGCTGCCGCCGGTCAGGCCCAGATCGGCTTCCTTCGCCTCGCCGGGGCCGTTGACCACGCAGCCGATCACGGCCACGTCCAGCGGCGTCATGACGTCCTCGAGCCGTTCCTCGAGCTGGTTCATGGTGCCGATGACATCGAAGTTCTGACGCGAGCAGCTCGGGCAGGCAATGAAGTTGATGCCCTTGCTGCGCAGTCGCAGGCTCTTGAGGATGTCATAACCGACCTTGATCTCCTCGACCGGGTCGGCCGCCAGCGAGATGCGCACGGTATCGCCGATACCGTCCATCAGCAGCGAGCCCAGTCCGATCGAGGACTTGACGGTACCGCTGCGCAGACCGCCGGCCTCGGTGATGCCCAGATGCAGGGGCTGCTCGATGCGATCGGCAATCTGGCGATAGGCCTCGACGGCCATGAAGACATCACTGGCCTTGAGCGAAACCTTGAAGTCGTGGAAGTCCAGGCGATCGAGGTACTCGATGTGACGCAGGGCGGACTCGACCAGCGCGGCGGCGGTCGGTTCGCCGTATTTTTTCTGCAGGTCCTTCTCCAGCGAACCGGCGTTGACCCCGATGCGGATCGGGATGCCGTTGTCACGGGCGGCCTGGACCACCGCCCGCACCCGGTCCTCGCGACCGATGTTGCCGGGGTTGATGCGCAGGCAGTCGGCGCCCAGTTCGGCAACCCGCAGGGCGATGCGGTAGTCGAAGTGGATATCGGTGACCAGCGGCACCGAGGTGCGCTGCTTGATCTGGCCGAACGCCTCGGCACACTCCATGTCCGGCACCGAAACGCGGACGATGTCGCCGCCGGCGGCAGCGATGCGCTCGATCTGTTCGACCGTGGCTTCGACATCGAGGGTGTTGGTGTTGGTCATGCTCTGTACCGAGATCGGCGCGTTACCGCCGACCGGAACATTGCCGACATGAATCTGACGGGACTGGCGACGGTTGATCGGGGACTGGCTGATCATGATGTGGAATCACTCCCCAGGCTGAAACGGGCAACATTGTTGCCACCGGCATGCGAGGACAGATCGACCGGCTCGTTCAGATAGTCAAGCTCGACCTGACTGGCATTGCCGATGGTCAGATGAAAGGGTGGATTACCCCTGATCGTGGTTGAGGTACCGCCCTGTTGTAAACCGCGTAGTACGGTCGTGCCGCTGGCATCGCGGATATCCACCCAGGAGTCGCCGTTGAAGACGAGCCGGGCCTGACGGGGGTTGGGAGCATCATCCTGCTCGCTGCTTTGCGAGGTGGCGGTCTCTTCCGCTCCGGAGAGCCCGGCGGTGGCGCCATCACGCCCCTCGGGGGTGGAAACCTGCAGATTGTTCCGCTCGCTGTCCGCGTTGTTCAACGGGCGATTGGCAACAATCAGGGCAGCGGCCAGGTTGATGTCCTCGCTGCCCATCGACAGCGACGCGGCATTGCTGTCGCTGCTTTCCGGCGGTGGACCGCCGGTTTCGATGTTCTGCTCGGGCAGCGGGGGCAGCGAGCTGTCCTCGCCGCTGCTGTTCGACTCGACGCTTTCCTGTGCTGCCGCGTCACCGTTGCCGGCACTGTCGTAATCGGGCGAGCTGTCGCGATTCTGCCACCAGCTCAGGGTCAGCACGATCAGCGCGATCACCACGATCAGTGTCACCAGCCTAAAAAGGATACGCCCCCAGCGGTTGGGGGGCTTGATGGTGGTGACCGGCTTGACCTGGCGGGCATCGAGGTCCTGGCGGCCGTGAGTGCGGTCATGCGCCGCCACGACCTTCGAGTCGTTGATTCCCAGCAGGCGCGCATAGGCGCGCAGGTAGCCGCGCCGATAGGTGGCAACGGGGACCTGCTCGTAGTTGTCCTGCTCCAGATCGGCGACCAGCGAGGGGCGCAGATTGAGCTGTTCGGCAACTTCTTCCCGGGAGAGGCGCTGCTGTTCACGCTCCGCACGCAGCAGTTCACCGGGACTCTGTGCAGTGTCCTCGGAATCGGTCGAAACTGTCGAGACGTGAGGATCGCTCATGCAGGAGGTCCTTATCGGTTATTGGTGGCAGGGACATCGCTCGCCGCCCCGGCAGGCTGCGATGACGATGGTACAGGACGAAAACCCGGATCGGCGGCGTCCCTGTCACCGGATAGCTCGCGGGCCAGCCGGCGGGTTGCCTCGTTCGGACCGGCCATCTGTTCATATCTTGCCAGCTGACGACTGGCAGTCGTTCGATCACCCAGCTGCCAGGCCAGCTCGGCCACGGCCAGATAGCTGTCGGTCATTTCCGGGGCGATGGTCTGGGCGCGCTGCCAGGCAGCCAGGGCGCGGCGGGGCTGGCCGAGCTGACGGCGGCACTGGCCGAGGTTGGCGTAGAGCCGGGCGCGCTTGTCATAGCGCAGATTACCGGTGGCCTGCTCCAGCTGCTCGCAGGCGCGGGCGATGTCGCCGCGTTCGTAGAGAAAGGCGGCATAGTTGTTGTGAATCCGGGTAGCCTGCCCGTCTGCCGCCAGTGCGCGCTGGAAATAACGCTCGGCGGCCTCATGCTCACCCTGGCGCTGATAGAGCAGGGCCAGACCCTGGAGGACATCGGGATTGCCGGCGGAAAGATCGAGCGCCCGATCCAGCGCCTGCTGGGCGCGCTCAAGCTCGTTGCGCTGCAGGTAGGCCATGCCGAGTCGGGTATAGGCCCCGACGGCGTCATCATCTCCCCGGGTGTGCGCATCACCGGTGGTGGCGCAGCCGACGACCCAGGTACTGACAAGCAGTACGCAGGCCACCAGGGTCGGCGTCCGGCAGAAACGATGAATCATGTGCTCCTCGGTCGGTAGCGGGGGCAGGATCGGTTACCCCGCGATCGATGCATGGCCCCTGACGGGTCGCGATGATCGCACCGGTGGCCTCGAACGACGACCATCAAAGCGCCGGCTGCCAGTGAAGTCAAGGCGTGGCGAGCGAACGGCAGCCGCTTTTACCCGGCATCCAGCTGCACGGTGCTGATATAGCGCTGCGAGCGTTTGGTGCGATCCTTGACCCGGCCCACCAGCTGACCGCAGGCGGCGTCGATGTCGTCACCGCGGGTCATGCGGATGGGCGCGGTATAGCCCAGCTCGTAGAGCCACTGCTGAAAGCGCATGATCTGGTTGCGGGATGGCTTCTCGTACCCGGAACCGGGGAAGGGGTTGAACGGAATCAGATTGATCTTGCAGGGCAGATCGGCAAGGATTTCGGCCAGCCCTTCGGCATGCTCGCGCTGATCGTTGACATCCTTGATCAGGGTGTACTCGACGGTGAGCATGCGGGTGTCATCACACTTGGCCAGATAGCGACGACAGGCATCGAGCAGGGTGTCGATGTTGTACTTGCGGTTGAGCGGTACCAGGGTATTGCGCAACTCATCAGTAGGCGCGTGCAGCGAGATGGCCAGGCTGACATCCATGATGTCACCGAGCTGATCAATGCGCGGCACCACACCGGAGGTCGACAGCGTGACCCGGCGCTTGGAGAGGCCATAGGCATTGTCATCAAGCATCAGCTGCATCGCCGAGACGACATTGTCGAAGTTCATCAGCGGCTCGCCCATGCCCATCATCACCACGTTGGTCACGGCCTTGCGGCCGTCGCCGGAGCCTTCCCGGCCGCCGGCACTGCGCTGCGCCACCCAGACCTGACCGATGATCTCGGCGCTGGTCAGGTTGCGCTGATAACCCTGCTTGCCGGTCGAGCAGAAGCTGCAGTCCAGGGTACAGCCGACCTGGGAAGAGACACACAGGGTGCGGCGATGACCGTTCTCGGAAGGGATCAGCACCGTCTCCACATAGCTGCCGTCCTCGACTTCCAGCACCCACTTGCGGGTGCCATCCTTCGAGTCGCCCTCATAGACCACCCCGGGGGCGCGCACTTCGGCCCGCTGCTCGAGTTTGGCGCGCAGTGCCTTGGACAGGTTGGTCATGTCGGCGAAGCTGTCGACCCCTTCCTGGTGGATCCACTTCATGACCTGGGTGGCACGAAACGGCTTTTCACCGAGCTCGGCGAAGAATGTTCGCAGCTGCTCGCGCGAGAGACCGAGCAGGTTGACGCGCGACGTCTCGGCCGCATCGGCCTGAACGTGGGTCGGTTGCGTGTCTCGAGTCATGGCAGCGGATACCTCATGGCAGGGGCGACGGCGTCGGTGACCGACGGCTGAAACGGCGGTATGGCGATGGCCGCAGGGCGGGCCATCGCCGTGCCTGCTTCAGCCGCGCGCGCAGATCTCGGCGTCGCCGAAGAAATAATGAATTTCGCGCTCGGCCGACTCCGGCGAATCGGAGCCATGAACGGCGTTGGCATCGATCGAGGAGGCGAAATCGGCGCGGATGGTGCCGGCATCGGCTTCCTTCGGGTTGGTGGCGCCCATCAGCTCGCGGTTGCGGGCGATGGCGTTGTCACCCTCGAGTACCTGAACAATGACCGGACCGGAGGTCATGAAGGCGACCAGATCATTGAAGAAGGGACGCTCCCTGTGTTCCGCGTAAAAGCCTTCGGCCTGCTCGCGGGTCAGACGCATCATGCGTGCTGCGACCACACTCAGACCACCCTTTTCGAAGCGGCTGATGATCTCGCCGATGGCATTTTTGGCAATGGCGTCGGGCTTGATGATGGACAGGGTGCGTTCCTGGGCCATGAACTCTCTCCTTGATTGAAAGTGGCCACGCAAGTGCGTGAAGAAGATGAAACGGCGCCCATCGGCGCTGCATGAACGCGATGGGCGCGATCAAAATCGCGGCATTATACCGGCCACGCGGGGTGCTTGCATCCCCCGGGGCCGGGGATGCGCGATCAGACGCTGAAGCTCTCGCCGCAGCCGCACTCGTCCGTGACATTGGGGTTGTTGAAGCGGAAGAACCGGTTCAGACCCTCGTTGACATAGTCGACTTCGGTACCGTCGAGGATTTCCAGCGCTTCGGGATCGACGATGAGTCTGACACCATGATCCTCGAACACCTCATCGCCGGAGGCGACTTCATCGGCGAAATCGAGCACATAGCTGTAACCCGAACAGCCGCTGGGTTTGACGGCGACACGCAGCCCCATGCCTTCGCCGCGCTCGTCGAGCACGTGCCTGATCTGGTGGGCTGCCGATTCGGTAATGCTGATCCGGGCCATCTGGCTCTCCTCCCGGTGGTTGGCTACCGCTCATCAGTGAAGGTAGCAGTCAGTAATGTCAATCCTGTTGCCGGACATGCGTGCGCTCGATGCGTCCTTCGGCAACGGACTCAGGCACTGGTCGGCTGGCGCAACGAGGCGAGGGCCTGCTGCAGGGCCTCGCCGGCCCGGTCGATCTCCTCCGGCGTGGTGAACCGGCCGAAGCTGAAGCGCAGCGAGGCCAGCGCCCGTTCGCGCGGCAGGCCGATCTCGGTCAGCACGTAGGAAGGATCCACGCTGGCCGAGTTGCAGGCCGAGCCGGTAGACACTGCCACATCGCGCAGCGCCATCAGCAGGGCCTCGCCATCAACGCCATCGAAGCCGAGACTGAGGATATTGGGCACGCTGACATTGCCGTCACCATTGATGTGGATACCGTCCTGATCGCTCAGTGACGAAAGCAGGCGTTTTCTCATGGCCTCGGCATGACGGCGATCCTGCTCGATGGCATCGGCCGCGAGGGCAAAGGCCTGCCCCATGCCGACGATCTGATGGGTCGCCAGGGTGCCCGAGCGCATGCCGCGCTCGTGACCGCCGCCGTGAATCAGCGCCTCGAGTCGGATGCCGCGGCGGACATGGAGTGCTCCGATGCCCTTGGGTCCATAGACCTTGTGGCCCGACAGCGACAGCAGGTCGATCGGTTGTTCGGCCATGTCGAGTTCGAGCCGGCCGGCTGCCTGGGCGGCATCGACGTGAAAGGCGGCGCCATGGTCCCGGACGACACGCCCCAGCGCAGTGATGTCATTGATGCTGCCGAGCTCGTTGTTCACCGCCATCAGCGATACCAGCACGGTATCGGGGCGCAGGGCGGCCTGCAGGTCAGCCGGGTCGATCCGGCCATCGGCGCGGGGCGTCAGGCGGGTCACCTCGAAGCCTTCCTGTTCGAGCATGGCCGCCGTGTCGAGCACCGCCTTGTGCTCGATGGCGGAGGTGACCAGGTGGCGGCCGCGGGCACGATTGGCGCGCATGTAGCCGGTCAGCGCCAGGTTGTCGGCTTCGGTGGCGCCCGAGGTCCAGACGATTTCACGCGGGTCGGCCCCGATCAGGTCACTGACCTGACGGCGGGCGCCCTCGACGGCCTGTTCCGCCATCCAGCCGGCCATGTGCGAGCGCGACGCCGGGTTGGCAAAGGTGCCCTCACGGGTCAGATGACGGGCCATGACCTCGGCCACCTGGGGATCGACCGGCGTGGTAGCCGCATAATCGAGATAGATGAGTGACGTGTTCATGGTTTCGTTTCCGGCATCCGGCAGGGTGGCTTTCAGCGTAGCAGCCGCCGGATGTGTGCTATTGGGCAACGATGGTATCGGCATCGGTGCTGCTGCGCTGCTGGCGCAGGGCCACGGCGCGTATATCCTGACGCCGGAGCAGTTCACCGAGCGTGATACCGCTCAGAAAATCGTGGATGGCATCGGAGAGATCGCTCCACAGGAAGTGGGTCAGACAGGTCTCCCCGTTGTGACAGTTCCCGGCGCCCTGACAACGGGTGGCGTCGATCGACTCGTTGACGGCGTCAATGATGCAGGCCACCGAGATGTCATCGGCATCATCGGCCAGCAGGTAACCGCCACCCGGGCCACGCACGCTTCTGACCAGCGACTGGCGACGCAGTCGGGCGAACAGCTGTTCCAGGTAGGAGAGCGAGATCTGCTGGCGGCGCGAGATGTCGGCAAGACTGACGGGCGTGCCGTTACCCTGCAGGGCCAGGTCCAGCATCGCCGTTACCGCATATCGCCCCTTGGTCGTCAGACGCATGGAATACTCTCGAGCAGGAGTGGCCGAATGACGAAATTATGAGAAGTCTGAGTGTTTTGGTCAACTATCGGGCCGCGGGTTCGAGGCCGCTTGCCTGGCATCGCCGTCGTTTCCGGTATGGCGCTGTCGGGCGGGATCATCATGGCGGGGCGGTGAGCAGGGGAAGTCGAGCTCATCGAGCATGGCATCGAAGTCCTCGCGCTCCAGCGGTGGCAGTTCACGAATGCGATCGGCACCGTCGAGTCGCCGCAGTACCCGGCACATCTGCTCCATGCGCTCGTCGACGGCATGCATGTGATCGAGCATGGCCTGCACCGAGCGGGCCATCGGGTCGGGCATCTCTTCGCTCATGCCGTAGGCGTCGAAGCCGAACTTGTCCTGCATGGCCTGACGCCGGGCCGGGTCGACCCCATGCCGCAGGTCAGCCCCGGCCTGCCGGTCGTCGGACTGGCGCACCACCTTGCCGGGAATGCCGACCACCGTTGCCCCGGCGGGTACTTCCCGGGTGACCACGGCATTGGCGCCGACCCGCGCATCGGCACCGACCGTGAACGGGCCGAGGATCTTGGCGCCGGCACCGACGATGACTCCCTTTTCCAGCGTGGGGTGACGCTTGCCGGCGCTCCAGCTGGTCCCGCCCAGGGTCACGCCGTGATAGAGGGTGACATCATCGCCGATTTCGGCGGTTTCGCCGATCACTACTCCCATGCCATGGTCGATGAAGAAACGCCGGCCGATGACCGCGCCGGGGTGGATCTCGATGCCGGTCAACCAGCGCATCAGGGTCGAGAGGGTACGCGCCAGCCAGCGCGCGCCGCGCTGCCACAGCCAGTGTGCCAGGCGGTGGGCGAGCAGGGCGTGCAGGCCGGGATAGTTGGTCAGTACTTCGAAGAAGTTGCGGGCCGCCGGATCGCGGCTGAACACGCTATCAATGTCTTCGCGCAGACGTGCAAACATGGGGTGATCCTGGCGTTGCCTCGGGAAACCGGTCCCGCTTTTTTTCAGCATAGCGGCGCGGTGTGGCGCAGGGAATGGTCAGCGGGAGTGCTCGCTGTCGCCCTTCTGCGTGGCCCGGTCGATCCGGGTCAGAATGCCGCGCAGGATATTCAGTTCCATGCTGTCCAGACGTGAACGCAGCAGCAGCCGCCGCAGTCGCGCCATCAGCTGACGGGGATTGGCGGGGTCGTGAAAGCCGATCCCGGTCAGGGTGTGCTCGAGATGGGTGAAAAGCCGCTCGGTATCGTCATGGCTGGCCAGCGGGTTGTCCCACTCGACGCCGAACGGCTCCGGGGCGGAGGCGGGCGCAGTGGTCAGCCAGGCCTGACGGCACTCGTAGGCCAGTACCTGGACGGCCGCCGCCAGGTTGAGCGAGCCGTAGGAGTCGCTGGTGGGAATGTGCACGTGACTGTGACAGCGCTGCAGCTCTTCGTTGGAGAGTCCGACATCCTCGCGGCCGAACACCAGGGCTGCCCGCGCCTCTGCCGGGCGCAGCTCGCCGGGCAGTCGCGCGGAGAGTTCGCGCGGTGAGCACAGCGGCCAGGGCAGGGTCCGCGAGCGGGCGCTGGCGCCGACCACCAGCGTGCAGTCGGCAACCGCCTGCTCGAGGGTGTCGTCATGGCGCATGCGATCGAGTATGTCCTCTGATCCCGAGGAGCGGGCATGGGCTTCCCCATCCCGGGGATCACAGCGTGGCGCTACCACCGCCAGATCACCGAGCCCCATGGTTTTCATGGCGCGGGCGGCGCCACCGATGTTGCCGGGGTGGCTGGTGCCGATGAGGACGATACGGATACGGTCGAGCATGAAACGGGCTCACGGAGTTCAGGGGCGGGACGAACGAAACGGTGCGCGACGATTCTATCATGGGCGCAAGGGCTCTGCCGGGGTGACTGGCCGACGGGGAACGGGTCTGGTAGCATCGCGGCACTTCTGCTGTCACCCGAGCCCGGATTCAGTGGCGCTCGTCTCCCGGACAGCTTCCGATCCCGTTGCCACGAACATGAGATCACTGCATCGCAGCGACGGTGTATCGAACCGGCACCGATCGCTTGTCTCGGTGCCAGCGTGTCCGCTCTTTAAAAGTCTTCCGATGCCCAGGGGTTGATGATGCAACCGATGGTTCAATTCGCGCTGCGTGCGCTGCGCGGTGCCCAGGAACAGTTCGTGCGTATCCGCGAACGTCTCGAAATCGCCCGCGAGGACAACACCCTCGATGAACTGCTGGCCGACGCCGGCGGTCGTGCCGAGTCACTGATCGCCTCGCATTTTGCGCGCGGCTATCCGCAGCACGGCCTGTCGGGGCGCTATATCCCCCGCCGCGAGAGCAGCGGCGAAAGCCGGGGCTGGGAGTGGCAGATCGAGCTCTTTCACGGCTATCCCAATCTGGCCATCGGGGCGCCGGGCTGTGCCATTTCACTGGTTTGTCTGCACAACGGCCGCCCCGAGTGCGCCGTGGTCATCTCGCCCTTTACCGACGAGGAGTTCGTCGCCAGCCGTGGTCGCGGTGTGCAGATGAACGGGCATCGGCTGCGTGTGACCCGCCGGACGGCGGTTGATGGGGCGCGGCTGGCGATGGGGCTGCCCGAGAGCTGGATGCAGGCGCGTCACATTGATCGCTGGCAGTCGCTGAGTACCCGGCTGGGACCCCGCATGGGGCTGCTGCGAACCTCCGGCTGCCCGCTGCTCGATCTGCTCGAACTCGCCTCCGGCCGCGTGGATGCGGCGCTGGTGCTGGGTATCGATGAGCAGGATCTGCATATCGCCAATCTGATGCTCAAGGAGGCCGGGGCGCTGATGGGCTCTCCCGAAGGGCATCCTCAGGTGGCCCCGGAAGGGGTGCTGATGGCGGCTGCGCCGCGTCTCTACAAGCAGCTGGTACAGCTGGTAGGCACCGCCGCCTGACATGGCCTGCTCTCGCATCTGCCGGGAGGATTGAAAGCAAAAGCCCGCCTCGAAAGAGGCGGGCTTTTTTTGATGGCGCGACGACGGTGATGACGCTGCGGTGGTGTTTCAGGGCAGTTCGTCGTCCTCGGCGTTCTCCTTCTTCGCCGGGATCAGGTCGGCACGCTGCAGGCCGAAGACCAGCAGCAGCGCCGCGGCAACATAGACCGACGAGAAGGTGCCCAGTACCACGCCGATGATCAGGGCCAGC
Organism: Kushneria sinocarnis; assembly: GCF_003633775.1. Lineage (GTDB taxonomy): Bacteria > Pseudomonadota > Gammaproteobacteria > Pseudomonadales > Halomonadaceae > Kushneria > Kushneria sinocarnis. The sequence goes on along the minus strand of NZ_RBIN01000002.1, from coordinate 424,312 downwards.
GAGAAGCCGTGGATCATGTCGCCGCCCAGGAAGAAGAGGGCGAACAGCACCAGCAGCGTGGTGCCCGATGTCGACAGGGTTCTGGCCAGCGTCTGGTTGATGGCGTCGTTGTAGATCGCGGCCATGTCGGTGGTACGGGATTTGCGGATGTTCTCGCGTATCCGGTCATAGACGATGATGGTGTCGTTGAGCGAGTATCCGATCACCGCCAGTACCGCCGCCAGCACCGTCAGGTCGAAGTCGATCCGGAACAGCGAAAACACGCCCAGCAGGATGACCACATCGTGGCCCAGCGACAGCAGTACGCCGAGGGCAAACTTGTACTGGAAGCGGAAGGCCACGTACAGCGAGACTATCCCGAGCGCGACCAGCAGGCCGAGCCCGCTCTGATCGCGCAGCTGGTCGCCGACCTGGGCGCCGACGAATTCGGCACGTACCAGATCGACGCTCTCGCCATCGGCGCCCAGGGTCTGCGTGACCTGGTTGCCGATGCTCTGATCATAGCTCTGCTGCAGGCGTACCATGATCTCGCTCGGCGAGCCGAAGGTCTGCACCGAGAAGTTGCTGTAGCCGGCGGTCGACAGGGTACTGCGCACCTGGTCGAGCTCCGGCGGCGTATCGTAACGGACCTCGACCAGCGTCCCCCCGGTGAAATCCAGCCCCAGATTGAGGTGCTGGATCGCCAGCGACCCCAGGGCCACGATCAGCAGCAGCAGAGAGACGGCGTAGGCAATCCGGCGTTTGCCCATGAAATCGATTTGCGGCATTCCGGGCGTCCTCATATCCAGAGTTTCTTCAACGGCTTGCCGCCGATGGTCAGATTGGTGATGGCGCGGCTGACGAAGACGCCGGTGAATACCGAAGTGATGATCCCCAGCGACAGGGTCACCGCAAAGCCCTTGACCGGACCGCTGCCGATCGAGAACAGGATGACGGCCACCAGCAGGGTGGTGATGTTGGCATCCAGGATCGAGGTAAAGGCGCGATCATAACCATTGTGAATCGCCTGCTGTACCGAGGCCCTGCCGCGCAGCTCCTCGCGGATGCGCTCGTAGATCAGGACGTTGGCGTCGACCGCCATCCCCAGCGTCAGGACGATCCCGGCAATCCCCGGCAGTGTCAGGGTAGCGCCGAGCAGTGACATCGCCGCGATCAGCAGGGTCAGGTTGATGGTCAGGGCGGCATTGGCAATCAGCCCGAAGGCCTTGTAGCGAATTACCATGAAGACCAGCAGCAGGGCAGCGCCCACCAGCACCGACATGATACCGCGATCGATGTTCTGCTGGCCGAGGCTGGGGCCGATGGTGCGTTCTTGGGCAAAGTAGATCGGTGCCGCCAGCGAGCCGGAGCGCAGCAGCAGCGACAGCTCGCGGGCCTCGGTCGGGGAGTCCAGCCCGGTGATGCGGAACTGATTGCCCAGCGTGCTCTGAATGGTCGCCAGGCTGATGATTCGGCGCGTGGTATAGGTATCGCGCTGTTCGACCTGCTCACCATCCTCCATCACCGTGCGGGTACGGCTCTTGTGCTGGATATAGAGCACCGCCATGTTGCGGCCGATGTTGTCGCGGCTGATCCGGGTCATCTTGGAACCGCCGGCGCCATCGAGGTTGATGTTGACCTGCGGTCGGCCGTTCTGGTCAAAAGAGGTGCTGGCGCTGGAGACCCGGTCACCGGTGATGATGACATCCTTCTGCAGCGCGGCGCTGCGGGAGGAGTCATTGCGGAACCTGAAGCTCTCCTGCTCCTCGGCCGGGGTGTCGCCGGCGGCTTCAAGACGGAATTCGAGATTGGCGGTAGCACCGACCACGCGCTTGGCTTCTGCCGTGTCCTGGATGCCGGGCAGCTCGACCACGATGCGGCTGGGCCCCTGACGCTGTACCAGAGGTTCGGAAACCCCCAGCTCGTTGACACGGTTGCGCAGCGTGGTGAGGTTCTGGTTGACGGCGTAATCCTGGATGTCGCTGACCGCCTGCTGGGTCAGGCTCATCGTCAGCGTCTGCGCGCGTCCCTGCTGCGACTGCTCGAAGTTGAAGTTGTCGTACTGCTGACGAAAGAGCTGCTCGGCCTGTTCCAGATCCTCCTCGCTGGCGAAGGTGAATCGGATCGAGCGATCCTCGACCTGGTTGTCGCGATAACGGATGCGCTCGTTGCGCAGCGTTTCGCGCATGGCGCTGGCATTGACGTCGAGGCGCTGCTGAAGGGCGGCATCCATGTCGACCTGCAGCAGGAAGTGCACGCCGCCGCGCAGGTCGAGGCCGAGCTTCATCGGCTGGGCGCCGATGGCGCGCAGCCAGCCCGGGGTGGAGTCGGCCAGGTTGAGGGCGGCCACGAAGTCCTGTCCCAGTGCGTCGGAGATGACATCACGCGCCTGCAGCTGCTTGTCGCCGTCCCTGAGCCGGATCAGTCCGGTGTTGTTGTCCAGACTGCTCGATTGAACCCCGATACCGGCATCATCCAGTGCTGCGCGGGCCTGCTTCATGTCTGTGGCGGTCACGGTGTCGGAGCCGCTGGCACCACTGATCTGAACGGCGGGATCGGCGGGGTAGAGATTCGGCAACGCGTAGAGCACGCCCACGACGAGCACGAGGAGTATCAGCAGATACTTCCAGAGCGGATAGCGGTTGAGCATCGGGGCCCTGTCCTGATTGGCTGGTATTTCGGGGAAGTTCGGGGCGGCACACTACCGGCACGGGCCAGTCCGATCATCCTGCTGACAGGGTGATGGTTGCCGTTCCGCACCGTGAGGTGCGGAACGGAAGCAAGGTGCCGCCTGCGGGAATCAGATGGACTTCAGGGTCCCCTTGGGCAGCACGGATGCCACGGCGTTCTTCTGAACGTTGACCTCGGTACCGCTGGCAATCTCGATGGTCAGGAATTCCTCGCCGACCTTGGTAATGCGACCTGCCAGCCCTCCGTTGAGAAGGACCTCGTTACCTTCGGAAAGTTCAGCCATCAGCTTCTTGTGGGCCTTGGCGCGCTTGGATTGCGGCCGCCACAGCAGGAAGTAGAAGATCAGCACGAAGCCGACCAGCATCACGATCTGGGCGATTGCACCACCGCCGGCACCGCCGGCACCACCCCCGCCTGCAGCATGCGCAGCGGGAATCAGGAATTCGAACATGGATGTTCCTCTTCAGGGCTTGTTGTATGACCGGAAGGATCGGGTCGTCGTGCCACTCCCTGCCGACGCGTCAACGCGGTGACGAAAGGCTTCGCCACGGCAGCGAAGTGGTCTTCAGCCCGCCAGCGGCGGCACTTCCAGACCGCGACGGGCGTAGAACCGTGCCACGAAGTCCGCCAATGTACCCGCTTCGATGGCACCGCGCAAACCGGCCATCAGGCGCTGGTAGTGGCGCAGGTTGTGGATGGTGTTGAGTTGTGCACCGAGCATCTCGCCACAGCGATCGAGATGATGCAGATAGGCGCGGGAAAAATTCTGACAGGTATAACAGTCACATGTTGCCTCGAGCGGCCGGGTATCGGTGCGGTGACGGGCATTGCGCAGCCGGATGACGCCCTCGTCGGTGAACAGATGACCGTTGCGGGCGTTGCGGGTAGGCATCACGCAGTCGAACATGTCGACGCCGCGGCGCACGCCCTCGACCAGATCCTCGGGCTTGCCGACCCCCATCAGGTAGCGTGGGCTGCTCTCGGGCATCAGCCCGGGCAGGTAGTCCAGCACGCCCATCATCTCTTCCTTGGGCTCGCCGACCGACAGCCCGCCGATGGCCAGACCATCGAAGCCGATCTCCTGCAGGCCCGCCAGCGAGCGTTCGCGCAGGTCGCGGTACATCCCCCCCTGGATGATACCGAACAGCGCCGCCGGGGAGTCGCCGTGTGCCTCACGCGAGCGGGCCGCCCAGCGCAGCGACAGCTCCATCGAGCGCTCCGCCTCCTCGAAGGTGGCCGGATAGGGCGTGCATTCATCGAAGATCATGACCACATCGGAACCCAGCGCCCGCTGCACCGCCATCGACTCTTCCGGCCCCATGAACACCTTTGCGCCATCCACCGGCGAACGGAAGTGCACCCCCTGTTCGGTGATCTTGCGCATCTCGCCCAGCGAGAAGACCTGAAAGCCCCCGGAGTCGGTCAGGATCGGCCGCTGCCACTGGGCAAAATCATGCAGGTCGCCATGGGCGGAGACGATCTCCGTGCCCGGTCTCAGCCAGAGATGAAAGGTATTGCCAAGGATGATTTCGGCGCCGATCTCCTCGACCGCACCGGGTGTCATCCCCTTGACCGTGCCGTAGGTGCCCACCGGCATGAAGGCGGGGGTTTCCACCGTGCCGCGCGGGAAGCTCAGGCGGCCGCGACGGGCGCGCCCATCGGTGGCCAGAGGCTCGAATTTCATGAAACAGTCGTTACGCATCGGTCATCTCGATAATGGGGCAGGGGCCGGCACAAGGCGAATGAGGCCAGTACCGCCGGAAAACCCGGTCGCCCGTGGCAATCCGGTAAAAACGGGGCCGGGTCGAGCTCAGGCCGGTCTGCGGGTCAGGAACATGGCATCGCCGTAACTGAAAAAGCGGTAGCGCTGTTCGACTGCCTCGCGATAGGCGCGCATTACCGGTTCAAGGCCGGCGAAGGCCGTGACCAGCATCAGCAGGGTGGACTCCGGCAGATGGAAGTTGGTCACCAGCGCATCGACACAGCGCCACCGGTAGCCCGGGTAGATGAAGATATCGGTATCGCCGGTCAGCGGGGCGATATCGCCATCCGGTGACTGCTGACAGGCGCTCTCGAGACAGCGCACGCTGGTGGTGCCGACGGCCACCACCCGATTGCCACGAGCACGGGCAACACGCACCTGATCACAGACCTCGGGCGTGACCTCGACCCACTCGCTGTGCATGTGGTGTTCCTGGATGTTGTCGACCCGGACCGGCTGAAAGGTGCCGGCGCCGACATGCAGGGTGACAAAGGCGTGCTCGATGCCCCGCTCGCGCATTTCGGCCATCAGCGGTTCATCGAAGTGCAGGCCGGCGGTCGGGGCGGCCACCGCACCCTCGCGTCGGGCGTAAACGGTCTGGTAGCGCTCGCGATCGGCGAGTTCATCCTCGCGTTCGATATAGGGCGGCAGCGGCATGTGACCGTGGGTATCCAGCAGCTCGACCAGCGGGGTGTCACCGAGAAAGCGCAGCTCGAACAGGGTATCGCGACGCTCCTCGACGACCGCGCGGATATCCCCCTCGAAGATCAGTTCGGTGCCCGGCTTCGGTGCCCGGCTGGCGCGCAGGTGAGCGAGTCCGCGATGGGCATCCAGCGGGCGCTCCAGCAACATCTCGACCCGACCGCCGCTGGCCTTGTGGCCGAACAGCCGTGCCGGTATGACCCGGGTGTCGTTGAAGACCACCAGATCGCCGGGATCAAGATGGTCGAGCAGGTCGGGAAACTGCTGATGCTCGATCGTGCCGGCAGCACCATCGACGCACAACAGGCGACAGTCGCGGCGCTGTTCGCTGGGATAGCGGGCAATCAGCTCATCGGGCAGATCGAAGTGGAAATCGGTACGCTGCATGTAAAGGGTGCGGGCTCTGACATTCGAAGGCCGGTTCGGTGTGCGCGCATGATAGCGAAGCCGGGATGGCGCGGAAAGACCGGGGCGGCCAGCCGGGGCGGATGCATTGACCCATCGGCTGGTACTCGTATAATACGTCCCGCCCCAATGCCGGTGTGGCGAAATTGGTAGACGCAGCGGATTCAAAATCCGCCGGGCTAATACCCCGTGTCGGTTCGAGTCCGACCACCGGCACCACTCGAATCAGTGGTTTACGGCTTTTTCTCCTTCCTCCTGTACCTGCGAATCGGCGATCGTTTGTGCGCCGGTGTCAGTGTCTGTCTGCGGTTTCGGTCATGGCGCCGGCCGATGGCAGCACGGAAAGTGCCCGCCCCTGTGCGTTTCGCCCTGCTCGGTCATCCGCATCCGCGACTGCTGCTGAAACGCCGAGAGCTCGAAGTACGTCTGGCAGCCAGGCATGCAGCGCTTGAAACGGGATTATCGGCGACGAGCAAGTCAAACCGGCCTGACAGGAAAAGTGATCCGGCGAAAAACCGTCGGGGCGCCGTCGTTGAATAAGCGCACTCATACGCTGGCTTTACCTGACTTCGCCGGATGTGGGGCACAGCAGAAGGCGACTGCCGCTGGTGGGGGGCGTAAAACCGAAGACCTGCTCAGGTGGGCCTCTTGCCACCCCTGGCGAGGGGCCGGGATGGATCAGGCAGGCTGTATCCGATGCATTCCAGTAGCGGATGATGGCTGTTACATCGCGGATCACGCGATACCGGGCAATGGACACGGGGAGGGCCATCGCCCGGTGTACAGGAGGGGGGTCCGGTCGCCGCCGGCGACCGGATCACGGCTTACTGGTAGACCGGGAAGGCGCTGGCGTCGCCGTAGTCCTTGATGGTCTCCATGCCCTCGAGCACGGCCATGTCCTCGGCCGCGATCTCGAAGTCGACGTCTGCGTTGTTCTGCATGTGCGCCGGATTGGCGGTCTTGGGCAGCGGCAGCAGGCCGAGCTGCAGGGTATAACGGATGCACAGCTGCGGCACGGAGACGCCGTACTTGTCGGCCATCTGCGCAATCTCGTCGTTCTTGAACAGCTCGCCATGGCCCATCGGCGAGTAGGCCTCGACCAGCATGCCCCTGGCTTGGGAGTACTCGATCAGCGCCCCGGGCGTGTTGCTCACGTGCGCCAGGATCTGGTTGACCATCGGCGCCACACTGCAGGTGGAGAGGATGTTGTCGATGTCCTGCTCGGTGAAGTTGGACAGTCCGATCGCGTGCAGCCTGCCCGCCTCGTAGGCCTCCTCGAGCGCGCGCCAGGCCCGGTTGCCCTCGAAGAAGCGCTCATCTCCGCCGAACTCGCCCCATGGCTGCGGGCTGTGGATGATCATCATGTCGATGTAGTCCAGGCCCATGCGCTCGAGCGAGGCGTCGATGGCCTCGGCCGCGCCCTCGTAGGACTTGTACTGCGCTGCCAGCTTTGTGGTCACGAACAGCTCGTCACGGCTGACGCCGGAAGCCTTCATGGCCGCGCCGACCCCGGCCTCGTTGCCGTAGTCTTGGGCGGTATCGATATGGCGGTAGCCGAGCCTGATCGCTTCCTTCACCGCCTGTTCGGTATCCGTTTCGCTGATCAGCCAGGTGCCGAGTCCCAGTTTGGGGATCTTCACGCCGTTGGAAAGTGTGTAGGTGTCCTGCAGGCTCATGATTTCATCTCCTTGTTCCAGACAGGCGGTGGGTGCCGCCGCGCCCCGAGCAGGGTCGGGGCCTTCCAGCCGCCGTGCAGCCGGAGCCTCACCAGCGGCTGATCCTCACGCTTTCTGATGCCGTACTCACGAGCGTACGCCCTTTCCGCGCGCCACCTCCCGGGCATGCCATCATCGCCGCAACGGAGGTGGGCTTTCTGCATCCCTCGAGCGATACACGCTCCGGGAAAACATCAGCAAGCATAACATGAGCAAATAGGAATGAGGCTGTCCGGGCCCGCGGCGGAGAACCGCAGGACTCGCTGCTCAGGGGACGGGGAAGGTGTGAAAACCGTGCAGGGCGAAAAAGCGGGGAAGGGCATGCTCGTGTGGTGGCGCCGGCAGGACTTGAACCGTGCCCCGGACGTCATGAGTGCGATTGTGCTGAGCCGGGGGGCGCCTGCGTGGTTTCCCCTGCAGCAGAAAGGGGGAAGATGCCTCGGAGCTCATGCCTGTGACGCCGGTCAGGTGCCATCGGCAAGCCAGACCGCCACCGGATGGATGGGTCGCGGCATCCGAAAGCGGGCGGCCTGTTACCGGAGCCGGGTCTTGATCGCGTTGCTGCCCTGGGGCACGGGTCATCCGGGGATGGCGCGAGCCACCCTGTTTTTTCATTGCAATGAAAATGTTGCCGGATGGATGAGCGTCAGGAGTGTCCGTCCTCGTCCCCGCGCTCCCGGGTCGGCTTCAGTTCGCCGAGCCGATCATGAATGGCAAACAGCAGAAAGGCGAGTTCGCAGAATACCCGCCAGAAGATCAGCGTGACCAGCGTCCCCATCACGATCATGAAGGCCGTACCGATGCTGCCGCCATAACCGGCCACTGCCGATATGGCAGCGGAAAGACCGGAGAGGATGATCATGGCAATGCCGATCCAGTAGCCGATCCGGATCAGGGTGGGAGAGACAAACCTGTCAAAGGAAACGAGATCGCTGAATTTCATCGGGAAGGCCCTTGTGCATGAGTGGCCGGGCGCAAAAGCGATACCCGGGCAGTTGCGCATGATAACGGCTCTCGTGTGCCCGGCTGCTGTGCCGAAACAGCAGTGTCATGCCTGGCCGGGTTGCTGAAGATCCGGCGGCGGAAAGCGGCTTTTCCACGCCCGGTCCTTGAACTTCCTGCTCATCGTCGATACTTCCCGGTCAGATCAATCAATCGGGGAGTCACGGACATGAATGAACAGATTGCCGAAGGCTACATGGTCAAGCTGCGATCGGGCGGTCCGGTCATGGTGGTCGAGAGCGTGGAGGATCGTGACGTGACCTGCGTCTGGTTCGACAAGGATCAGAACCTGCAGCACGCCCGGTTCCGGCTGGCGACCCTGGCGATCCAGGATTCCGGTGCCAGCCAGAAGGGGCCGATCAACCTCTGACGCTCCAAACGCCTCGGCTGGATAATGCAGACCCCGCCATGCAGCGGGGTTTGATGCGTGTGGTCGATGGGCAGGGCTCAGCGACGCCGGAACGCCTGTTCCTCCAGCCGGGTCTGCAGGGCGCGGCCGCTCTCCCAGAAGTTGGCGTCCTGCATGACGGCAGGGGTGGGGATGTCGGCACGATGCTGACGGCGCTTCGAGGTGGAAACCCCCAGCCGGCGATCACGTGCCTCGACCAGTGCTTCATCCACCTGGCCGTCGCCGGTAAAGGCCATCATCAGCTGGGGGGCGCCGTAGGGGAAGTCGTGCCGGTCGATCTGCCAGGTGTGAAAGGTCTTGCCGTAGGTGGTGATCAGATCCTCGAAGTAGGCATGCTCGGCGAGCTCGGGGATGCCCGGGGCTACCAGCTGGCCGGACTTGATCTCGTAATGGTGGCTGTGCCAGAGCTTCTTCTCTTCCTCGGGCAGCCGACTGAAACGCTCGGCGCTGATGATGTATTCGATGCCGATGAGCCGGGCATCGGGCCGGTTGGAGTCGAAGATGACGCACTGATGCAGATCGGGTTCGAGATGGATGCAGAAATGACTGGCCTCGACCTGACGGCCCATGTCATCGGCATACATGTGAAAGCCGTTGAGGTAGGTGTTCATCGCCTCCAGCGGATACTTGCGCTGCAGCGTGCCGGAAGCCATGTCGAGCGCGCGATGCTTGAGCGGATGACCGCTGCTGCTGCGCGCCATGCTCAGGGCGCGGCGCCCCAGCAGGGTGCCGAGCGCGGCGGCGGCTCCGGCTGCCACTCCCAGTCCGAGGGCGCCGAGTCCGCCGCCACTGCAATGGGGGCATGATGGGTTGCGACGCTGTGCCATGACAATCTCCTTTCAACATCCCTGTCGGTCATGATCCGCCCTGCGTGGCAGGGGCTTTAGCTGACTGTAGTTAACGTGCGCCACCTGAACCAGCATGGGCTGCCAGTGGATGTTGTGGTGGGCAGCGGGCATGGGCTGTCCGGAAGGCAGGACAGACCGCAGCAGCGGTCTGTCCCGGTGGCATTCGCCGGGCCGGATGCTGTCCGAAAAAGTGCCTCGTGCCCGTCAGCTTTTCGGACAGCCCGGCGCTAGCGGACCGTGATCACGCGGCAGGCAGCACGTGCAAGGATCTCACGGGAGACGTGGCCACCGCTCTCGCCGGTGCCTCGGGTGAGTCCCCGATGGCCCATGACAATGGCATCCGCATCCAGACGAATGGCTTCACGCTCGATGATCTCACCCGGCGTGCCATCAATGACCAGCACGTGGTGGCGAACATCACGTGGATCTACCACATCCAGCGCATTATCGATGATGGTGCGGCCACTCTTCTCGGCGGTGCATCCGGAGGCGTGGGTCGGGCCGGTACCCGCCGGGGTGCCCGAGGCACTGCCGGGCTCGGGAATGTGCAGCAGATAGAGCTCCCCCTCGCCTGGGCGGGCCAGTTGCGCCGCTACATCCAGTGCCTTGTTGGCATTGCCCGAGCCATCAAGGGGCACCAGCAGGGTCTTGTACATGTGTCCTCCGTGGTTGTTGTCGGGAGGGCGAACGCGGCGCAATCACGGGGTCGACCCGAGCCGGGTAGCGCCTGCTCCCTGTGAATGTCATTACGCAACGGGGCACGTCCGGTTACGTCCCCCGTCCCATTATAGATTGGCAGTCGATACTGCCAATAAGGCGGCTGTCAGGTTAATGAATGCTTATGTGACCAGCGCCGGTCAGCCGCTGATGGTTTCCACGCTGACCACCCGTGGCGGAATGGCCGGCGGCAGTCGCCGCACCTGATCGCTGCGAATGCGATCACGATAGGCCAGCGGTTCGAGCGACTGCGGCTGCCCGGTTTCCATGGCCCGTTCGATGGCCGCCAGGATGCGCACGTCACGCAGTCCTTCGATGCCGTCCGCTTCCGGAGCGCGATCATTGAGGATGCAGTCCGAAAAGTAATCGGTCTGACCGCCGAACTGCTCCACGGCGCCGGGGGCGACGGTGGTGGTGGTGTTGTCCCGGGTCAGCGAGTGGGTAATCGACACGCCCGGACCGAAGAAGTAGCAGGGCGACGCCTGCAGCTGCCCCTTTGTGCCGACCACCGAGAACTGATTGAAGACGGAAGCAGCGTAGCCGACGATGAACTGCGCCATGCGGCCTTCCGGGAACCGCATGGTCACCGACCAGGTGTCGTGACAGTCGTAGTCGCGGCCCGGGGTGTTATCCGCCATGGCGCTGACCTCGATGGGTTCGCTGGCGAACAGGTGGCGCACGGCATTGATCGGGTAGGTGCCCATGTCGGGCACCGGGCCGGCCCAGTAGCCGTTGAGTGCACGATGATTGCGCTGGTTGAGATTCTGCAGGAAATGCGAGCTGAAGGTGCGTGGCTGGCCGATGTCGCCCTGCCGCAGTCGCTCGATCATGTCCAGCGTGCCGGGCTCGTGGTGCAGCCGGTACGCGATCATCAGTTTGGCGCCGCCCTGTTCGGCGGCTGCCAGCATCGCTTCGCAATCCTCGATGCTGGTGGCCATCGGCTTTTCCAGCAGCACATGAATGCCGGCCTGCAGTGCCGGCACGGTATGTTCACGGTGGCGGAAATTGGGTGAGGCGACATAGACGGCATCGATATCGCCGGAGTGCAGCAGCGCTTCGTAGTCCTCGTAGCCACAGGTGGTAATGCCGTAGCGCTCGCCGAGCACCCGGGCCTTTTCCGAATCACCGGTGACCAGTGCGGCCAGCTCGGAGTTGGTGGTGCTGGCCACCCCCGGCATGAAGGCGCCCTGGGAAATTTCGCCGCCGCTGACAACGGCGTAGCGGATGCGATCACCTTTGACGGAACTCAAGCTCGATCCTCCCTGATCACGGCTCGAAACAGTGACAGCGGCCGAAGCCGCTGTCCCTGTCGAGTCGTCATGCGTAGTGATGATTCAGACGCGACGGCTCAGCAGCAGGCCGGCCACGACGCCTACGGCAACGCCTGCCCCGATATAGCTCCAGGCATTGCTGTGGACATGATTGTCGATGTCGCGTGCCGTGTGCTCGGTGAACTCCCATGCGCGCTGACCTTCGGAACCGACTCGCTGACGGGCGTGGTCCCACTGCTCGTGCGCATCCTCGCCCAGTTCGCGCAGGCGGCGTCTGGCCCGGTTGCCCCGGGCACCGAGCTCCTCCTCGTACTGACGCAGTGCTCGCGCGCCACGACGACTCAGTTCCTTCTCGTATTGATCGAGCCTGGCACGGGCATCACGTTCCCGGCGTGAGGGTAACAATCCGAACATGGGTGTCCTCCATTGACATGCATTGACTGGACCGGTGAGGCCGACCACGCGGTCGCTTCTTGTTGCCCGGGGGCACGATCTCAGAATAGTGCACATGACGTCCATGTTTCGAACCGCGGACGTTTTTCGTGGTCATGGAATTCGGAAGGTCGGCGAAGGCAGTGAAAAAAAGTTTCCTGTGTTGGACAGTTCCTTTACAAGGGCTATATTTGTTGTAGTCGCAACGATTCGGATGCCGTACCGACCGCTTGTCTGCCGATACGGCGCTGTCTCGTCTTGCCCGAATTCTTCGTGATGCCATGGTGATGGCTCCTGACTCGCTCCGGTATTTTGCCGGAGCTTTTTTTTTTGCCTGCCCGGTGGCTGCCTGCATGCGAGACGGCTGCAATAATGATGGCTTTGTCGAGGAGGATGGCCATGGAACAGGTGCAGCTTGTCGATCGGCACAATCGCCCCCGGGGGAGTGCGCCGCGCAGTGTCATGCGTCGGCTTGCCCTCTGGCATCGTGCCAGTTACATCTTCGTGTTCGACGCCGCGGGGCGGCTGTGTGTGCAGCGTCGTACATCGACCAAGGATATCTTCCCGAGCGGGCTCGATCTGGCGGCCGGCGGCGTGGTGGCGGCCGGTGAGGCAATGCATGTCGGGGCGCGTCGCGAGCTGTTCGAGGAGCTGGGCATCCGCAGGGTGCCACTGCACTGGTGCTTCAATTTCACTCATGTATCGCCCGGTCTGCACCTGCATGGTGGCGTGTACCGGGTGAGGCATGACGGGCCGGTGACCTGTCAGCCCAGTGAGGTCGAAGCGGTGGAGTGGTGGCGGCCCGAGCACGCGCTGGCGCAGGAGGACGTGACACCCGATACCCGGGCGGCACTGGCGCAATTGCTCGAGGCCGGGCTGGCACCCGAGCCGACCTGAACCGGGCTACTCGTCGGGATTGAGGACGGCGTGCAGGAACTCCCGGGTCCGCGCCTCCTTCGGTGAGGAGAGGATCTCCTCCGGTGGCCCCTGCTCCAGGATGCGGCCCTGGTCGAAGAAGCACACCCGATCGGAAATCTGCCGGGCGAAGTGCATCTCGTGGGTCACCATCAGCATGGTGAGATCGTGCGTATCCGCCAGCTGGCGAATGACCTTGAGCACTTCGCCCACCAGTTCGGGGTCGAGTGCCGAGGTCGGCTCGTCGAACAGCATGATTCTGGGGCGCATCATCAGCGCCCGGGCAACCCCCACGCGCTGCTGCTGACCGCCGGAGAGCTGGCCGGGGTACTTGTCGGCCTGATTGCCGAGATTGACCAGCTCGAGCAGTTCATGTGCCCGCTCATCGGCTTCGGCGCGAGAAAGGCCGAGCACCCGGCGGGGCGCTTCGGTGAGGTTGCGGCGCACGGTCATGTGAGGAAAGAGATTGAACTGCTGAAAGACCATGCCCAGCCGTTCACGCATGCGCCGCAGATGCGCCCCCCGGGCGGGGGACAGCTCATTGTTGCGGCGGTATTCGTGCCACAGCGGATCGCCGCCAACGTAGACCACGCCCTCGTTGATCGGCTCCAGCGTCATCAGCACGCGCAGTACCGTGGACTTGCCCGAGCCCGAGGGGCCGATGATGGTGACCTTCTCGTTGGGCTGGACCTGGAAATCGAGGTTGTCGAGCACGGTAAAGTCGCCGAAGCGCTTGCTCACCCTGTCAAAGCGAATGATCGGTTCGCGGCTCATGCGGGGGTGTCCCTCTTTTCGGTTTGCGGGCTCGTGAACATCATTTCAGGGCCACGCCGTGGCTGGGCAGGTGGGTGTCCAGCCAGCGAATGCCCCAGGCAGCGATCAGGGTCAGCAGCAGGTAGAGAATGCCGACAATGGTCAGGGGCACCAGGTAGTTGAAGGTACGATCGCCGATGATCCGGGCCACATTGAGCATCTCCAGTACCGTGACCACGGAGAGCACCGGGACATCCTTCATGATCGACACCAGGTAGTTGCCCAGTGCCGGTATGATGCGGGGGATGGCCTGGGGCAGGATGATGTGGGTGAAGGTTCGCCCCGGTGCCATGCTCAGGGCCCGGGCGGCTTCACGCTGGCCGCGCGGTACCGCTTCCAGGCCGGCGCGATAGACCTCCGAAGTGTAGGCGCTGTACTGCAGGCCCAGTGCCAGCGCGCCGGTCATGAAGGCCGGCAGCGTCAGGCCGAAATCGGGCAGCACATAGAACAGGAAGAACAGCTGGATCAGCAGTGGCGTATCCCGGATGAACTCGGTGATGGCCCGGGCCGGCCAGGCAATCAGACGGGTAGGGGCTGCCTTGAGGGCGGCCAGTAGCAGCCCCAGTACCAGGGCGATGGCGAAGCCGATCACGGTGGCCTTGAGGGTGACCCACAGGCCGATCAGCAAAATCGGCATGATCGAGATCACGAAGGGCCAGAAGCCGCTGGTATCCCACGCATATCCGAACAGCATGATCAGTTCTCCGTGCGCCAGCGGCCGACCCGGTGCTCCAGCAGCTTCATCAGTGCTGTCAGCACCAGGGCCATGCCGAAGTACATCAGCAGTACCATGGTGTAGATGGTCGTGCTGTCCTGGGTGAAGTTGCGGATCTGTTCCGCCCGGAAGGCGAGATCGCCGAGGCTGATCAGCGACACCAGGGCGGTGTCCTTGAGGTTCTGCACCGCCAGATTGCCGAACGGCGGCATCATCTCGGGAATCGCCTGGGGCAGGTCGATGCGCCAGAGTCGCTGGCGCGGGGTGAAGTTGAGCGCAACGGCAGCCTCGTGCTGGCTGCGCGGCACCGATTTCAGCGCGCCCCGCACGACCTCGGCCCCGTAGGCACCGATATTCAGCGACAGCGCCAGCACGCCTGCCGTGACAGGCGCCAGCTGCAGATTGACCCCTATTGCCTGGCCGATGACCGGCAGCGCGAAGTAGAGCCAGAACAGCTGGACCAGCAGTGAGGTGCCGCGAAAGATTTCGATATAGCCGATCGACAGCCAGCGCAGCAGCCGGGTATGGGCGTCGCGCCCGATACCGAAAACAAAGGAGAGCAGAGCACCCAGCAGGGTTGAATAGACGGTCAGTTCGATCGTGACCCAGGCGCCCTGCGACAGGGGCGCCAGATAGTCTTGCCAATCCATGACGGAAGCCTCGCAGGGTTCTGGCCGATGGGGATGGCAGCCGCTGTATCCGGGCTGCCACCGCTGGCATCACGCTACAGCCGACCGCGACTCATGCGCATGGCCGGATTGACCGAACGTTACTCTTCGGCGCTGCAAAGCTCACTGGTGTCGTGATTGAAGGACGCCTTGATGTCGGTTTCGGTGAAACCGTACTGCGAGAGTGTATTGCGCCATTCGTCGGTCTGCTTGTACTGCGCAAGCTCCTCGTTGACGGCATCTCGCAGGGCGTCGTTGCCCTGTGCGAAGGTGAAACCGCCCCAGCTGCGCACTTCTTCACCATCGATCACGGGGTCCTGGAACTCTTCCACCACGACCACCTCATCGCTCTTGCCTGCCAGATTGCTGGCCGTCAGGCCGGTCGCCGCATAGGCATCCGCCCGACCCGTGGCCACGGTGGAAATGGCATCGGCATTGCTGGAGAGCTGTACGATGCGGTCCTGCGGTACACCGAGCTGCTGCAGCATTTCGAGCTGATCGGCGCCGGACATGATGGCGACCCTGATGTCTTCCCGATCGGCAAAGTCGGAGAAGGCGTGGATGTTCTTCGGATTGCCCTGCTTCACCAGCAGACCCTCGCCGTAGGAGGAGTTGGGCTGGGAGAATTCGGCCTGCTTGCAGCGATCCGGCAGGATGGCCATTTCGGCGGCCACCATGTCGAAGCGATCGGCCTTGAGACCGGGAATCAGCGAGCTGAAGCTGGTGGTGACCCACTGGATGTTGTCGATGCCCAGTTCACCGACGATGTGTTTGGCCACGTCGGGGCCGGCACCTTTGGCTTCTCCGTTCATGTCGGTGTAGCCATAGGGAATTTCATTGGCGACGGCGATGCGAATCGTGTTGCGATCGCGGATGGTGTCCAAGTCGGCCGCCTGGGCCTGACTCAGGGTCAGGCAGCCCAGCAGGGCGGTGGCGGCAAGAAGGGAGGAGTGTTTCTTGAAGTTGTCGAGCATATGATGGTCCCTACACGCACATGTTGGTCATTATATTGAGATCGGACCGTTGGCTGCGAAAAGGCTCCGCCGTCCGGTCGAACCGTGTATGGTCGGGTTCAACATACGTGGTTTGTCAGTGAATGTTCAAGTTGCGGTCGCTTCGCCGGCCCGTGAACCCTTTCGATTCCTGCCCGATTCCGGCGGCTTTGCATGCAGGTTCAGCCGCTGGTTGCCCGGCGCCATGCTCATGATGTGACCCTGACCATGCAAATCCATGATTATGACTGTCGAACACTGAACGGAGAGCCCTTCAATCTTCGCGCACTGCGCGGCCAGGTGCTGCTGGTGGTCAATGTTGCCAGTCGCTGTCGCTTTACCGAGCAGCTTTCCGAGCTCGATCGACTCTACCGGCTGCATCGTGATCAGGGGTTCACCGTGCTGGGTTTCCCCTGTAATCAGTTCGCCCATCAGGCTCCGGAGTCATCCGCGCGCTTCGAGCAGTTCTGCACCCGGCATTACGGCATCACCTTTCCCCTGATGGAGAAGGTGAGGGTCAACGGCCCCCATGCCCATCCGCTGTTCACGAGGCTCAAGCAGCAGGCGCCGGGCGTGCTGGGGTCGACACCGATCAAATGGAATTTTACCAAGTTTCTGGTCGGTCGGGATGGCCAGGTCATCTGCCGGTTCGGTCCTTCGGTCCCGCGGCAGCGACTCGATGGTGCCATCGTGGCAGCGCTGGAGACGCCCTTTTCGGCCTGACCGGGGGGCATTTCCACGCGCTTCGTATTCATTGTCATCCTGTCATTGTGGCAGGCTTGCAGGGCACCGCGGCGAATGGCACCCGGCTGGTCTTGTAAAGGCAGCCGGACCTGAACCAGGTTAAACTCTCACGTTGCCTCGCCGATTCCGGGACGGAAGAGCACTTTTCGATGGCGCGAAAGATCGTTGTCGAGAGGTGGAGAAAGAGGTTGCGATCGACATGAAAAAGCCATCGACAAGGGAGACAACCCGTGGCATTGATGAAGTTCCTACGGTGGCTGCGTGTGCTGCCGTTCATCATGCTGTTGGCACTGATGATGCCGACCGCACATGCGGCCAGCGGTGATGCATCGGCAGCCGAACAGCAGGCGCAACAGACCCCCTATGCCACGCTGGCGGACATGCTCGAGAATGAGCAGACCCGTCAACAGCTGATCGATCAGCTCCGGCAGCTGGCGACGTCACGGACCGAGAACGCGGCCGATCAGCCCGCCGTTGCCGAAGAGCAGCCGGTGCAATCCCGCGAGGCATCCGAGTCCGAATCCGAAGTCATGTCGTTGCCGCGTCAGGTGGCGAGCGTAACCCAGTCATTTGCCGAAAATGTCGGTTCCATGGTGACCGGGGCCATTGCCGCCATCGGGGCTCTGGGCAGCGACTCCGCCGCAGCCAGCGGCCCGGCATTCGATACCGGGGCCTTTTTGAGTGCGCTGCTCGAGTTCGCGCTGGTGGTGGTCGGGACCGTTGTGGCCTTTTTCATCTTCCGGCGGCTGGCCGGTCCGCTGTTCGCCCGGGCGGGTCACTGGGTCCAGCGTGATGACGGGCCTTCCTATCTGCTCAAGCGCGTCATTGCGATCGTGCTGTCGCTGCTGGTGGATATCGTGGTCATCGTGCTGGCCTGCGTGGCCGGTTACGCCATCGGGCTGTTCGGCGCCGGTGACCAGGGCAGCATCGCGACCCGGCAGTCGCTGTTCATCAATGCCTTTGCCATCATCGAGATCGTCAAGGCGCTGATCCGCATGGTCTTCGCGGCCCGCTACGAAGGGCTGCGTCCCTTTGCCATGTCGGCCGATGTGGCGCGCTACTGGAATACCCGGCTGGCGCTGCTGGTAGGGTTTGTCGGTTATGGCCTGATGGTGGCCGTACCGATCATCAACAACATCGTTTCCTCGGCGCTGGGCCAGTTTGCCGGACTGGTCATCATGGTCGTGACATGGTGCTATGCGCTGTCGGTCATTCTCTCCAACCGGCGCGATCTGCATGATCGGCTGCTTGAAAGTGCCAGCCATGCGTCACTCGGCTTCTTTGCCGTGCTGCAGCGTATCCTCGCCAAGACCTGGCATCTGCTGGCCATTGCCTATTTCACCGTGCTGCTGGTGATGTCGCAGGTGCAGCCCGAGCAGGCGCTGCCCTATATCTCCCGGGCGACGGTGCAGACCCTGCTGGCCTTTGCCGTCGGGGGTATCGTTTCCGCGCTGCTGACACGGCTGATCGGGCAGCGGGTGGCCCTGCCGCAAAACATGAGCAGCCGGCTGCCTCTGCTGGAGAAGCGGCTCAACGCCTATGTGCCCAACGCCCTCAAGGTGATTCGCGTCATCCTGCTGATCATCGTGGCGCTGGTGGTGCTGGATGCCTGGCGGGTCTTTGACCTGACCGGCTGGCTGGCGTCCGAAGCCGGCATCGGTACCGTCGCCATGATCGTGCATGTGTCCATCATCCTGCTGATCGCGGCGCTGATCTGGGTCACTCTGGCCAGTGT
The DNA here is from genome assembly GCF_003633775.1 of Kushneria sinocarnis. Classification (GTDB taxonomy): domain Bacteria; phylum Pseudomonadota; class Gammaproteobacteria; order Pseudomonadales; family Halomonadaceae; genus Kushneria; species Kushneria sinocarnis. Next base: position 405,797 of record NZ_RBIN01000002.1, on the reverse strand, counting down.
CATCGAGCATCGGCTCAGCCCCGATACCGGCAACGGCGAGCCCAGCGCCCGGGAGAGGACGCTGCTGTCGCTGTTCCGCAATGCCATTGCGATTGCCATCGTGACGCTGACGGTGATGATCGTGCTCTCGCAGATCGGCATCAACATCGGCCCGCTGATCGCCGGTGCCGGGGTACTGGGGCTGGCCATCGGGTTCGGTGCCCAGAAGCTGGTCCAGGATGTCATTACCGGGGTATTCATTCAGCTCGAAAACGCCATGAATACCGGCGATGTGGTGACGGCCGGCGGGGTGGTCGGCACGGCCGAGCGGCTCACCATCCGCTCGGTCGGCATTCGCGACCTGTCAGGAACCTATCACGTGGTGCCGTTCTCGTCGGTGGATGTGGTCTCCAACTACATGCGCGACTTTGCCAACCATGTGGGTGAGTACGGCATCGCCTATCGCGAGAATGTCGATTACGCCATCGAGCAGCTGCACAAGGCCTTCGAGGCCCTCAAGGCCGATGAAACCGTGGCGCCCAACATTCTCGACGAGATGACGGTACCCGGGGTAGTGGCGCTGGCCGACAGTTCGGTCAACATCCGTATCGTGATCAAGTGTGCACCGGGCACCCAGTGGGGCGTTGGCCGTGCCTTCAACAAGCTGGTCAAGGAGCATTTCGATGCGGCCGGCATCGAGATTCCGTTCCCGCATACCACGCTCTACTTCGGTCAGGACAAGAATGGTGATGCGCCGCCGGCCAACATTCACATGATCGAAAATCATGACGTGTTGGAAGGTCAGGCGAGTGCGGCCGGACAGACCCCGGGTGGCGGGAGAACGCCTGCTGCCGGCGCCGGCAGCGACCGCCGGAAGGAAGGTGACGGCGATCACGAACGTCTGCCCGACAGTGATGAAGTGGATGACAGCACCGGCGGGGATCGCTGAGTCTCCCGGTCCGCTCTCATCCGGTAAAGGGGCGCCTTCGGGCGCCCCGTTTTATTCGGGCGGGTGCTGACCGGTGCGCCGGTGCGACATCAGTTGCCGGATCAGATGGTGCCAGCGGTGGCGCGTCATGGCAGTCGTCAGCCCCGACATCAGCCACCAGAGCCGGCGTCGCCATGGCGTCAGGCGAAGGGCGTGGCGCATCAGGGCATGCAGCAGCGGTTCCTCCTCGAAGTGCCGCCAGCCTCCCACCATCGACACCTGGTGACGTGCCAGTACCGGGGCCAGTTCAAGCCGGTAGATGCGTTCCAGGCTGCGAAAATCGAGCTCGAGTCGTTCGATTTCCGCGATCATGCGCTGATAGTCGCGCTCGCCGGGCTCCCGGTCGAGCCAGAGGGGTGCCAGTACCATCCAGAGGTGACGGCGATGGTCGAGCAGTGCCTGGGCTTCGGTCATGACACTGCTCCCGGCGCTGTCGGTTCGTTATTCGGTGACATGCGGCAAGAGTACCATCGAACAAGGGCGGACAGTCCGGGTCGCTGTCGTTAAAATAGCGCTCAGCAATGGCACGCCTCAATGGCGTGCCGACCCAATCAGTCAGCGATAGTCGAGGTTCCTGCGTGGTCATACATCCCAAGGTTCGCGGTTTCATCTGCACCACCACTCATCCGGTCGGCTGCGAGCAGAATGTGCTCGAGCAGATCGAGGCAACCCGGGCCCGCGGTGTCGAATCCGATGGCCCCAAAAGGGTGCTGGTGATCGGCGCCTCGAGCGGTTATGGCCTGGCGGCGCGCATTACCGCGGCCTTTGGTTATGGCGCGGATACCCTGGGGGTCTTCTTCGAAAAGCCGGGAACCGAGAAAAGGCCCGGGACTGCCGGCTGGTACAATTCGGCGGCCTTCGACAAGCATGCCAAACAGGCGGGGCTCTACAGCCGATCGATCAATGGTGATGCCTTCTCGCATGAGGTGCGTGACCAGGCGATCGAGATGATCCGCAACGAAATGGGTGGCCAGGTGGATCTGGTGGTCTATTCGCTGGCCTCGCCGGTACGCAAGCATCCCGACAGCGGTGAGGTGAAGCGCTCGGCCCTCAAGCCGATCGGGGAAACCTATCGTGCCACGGCCGTGGACACCAACCGCGACCAGATCATCGAGGCCGAAGTCGAGCCTGCCACCCAGCAGGAGGTCGAGGACACCGTGGCCGTGATGGGCGGCGAGGACTGGGAACTCTGGATCGATGCCCTCGACCGGGCCGGCGTGCTCGCCGACGGCGCCAGATCGGTGGCGTTCAGCTACATCGGCACCGAGATCACCTGGCCGATCTACTGGCACGGAGCGCTGGGCAGGGCCAAGGAGGACCTTGACCGGGCTGCCGGCGAGATCGACCGGCGCCTCGACGCCAGTGGCGGTCATGCCAATGTCGCCGTGCTCAAGTCCGTGGTCACCCAGGCCAGCGCCGCGATTCCGGTGATGCCGCTGTATATCTCGATGGTCTATCGTGTCATGAAGGAGCAGGGGCTGCACGAAGGTACCATCGATCAGCTCAATCGGCTCTATCGTGAGCGGCTCTATACCAGCGCGCCGGTCGAAACCGACGAGGCCGGACGGCTGCGGGTCGATGACCGTGAGTTGCGCGATGACGTGCAACAGGCCTGCCGTGATCTCTGGCCTCAAGTCACCAGCGAGAATCTGTTCGAGCTGACCGACTATGCCGAGTACAAGCGCGAATTCCTCAAGCTGTTCGGGTTCGGTCGGGAAGATGTCGATTATGATGCCGATGTCGATCCCCGGCGTGAGTTCGACGTCGTCAACATGACCTGAGCGGGCGGGGTTTCCGCCATCGCTTGCAAACCATGGCAAATCGGGGGCACGGATGCGTCCAGCGTACCTGCAGGGGCTGTGCTGCGCAGTATTACTGCTGAGCATGAATGGCTGTCAGAGCGCCTACTACAGCGCCATGGAGCAGGCGGGTGTCCCCATTCGCACGCTGGTGGTCAATCGGGTCGAAGCGGCCCGGGATGCGCAACAGGAGGCCGGTGACCAGTTCTCATCGGCACTCGAGCGCTTTCGCAGTGTGGTGCAGGTCCCCGAGAGTGAGCTCTCGCGGACCTACGACGCCCTGGCTGACGAGTATGAGGCCAGTCAGCGTGCCGCCCAGGCGGTGCACCAGCGGATTGATGCCATCGAAGGGGCCTCCGAGGCCCTGTTCGATGAGTGGCAGGGTGAACTCGACGACTATCACAATGCCAGCTACCGCCAGCGCAGTGCCGCCGAGCTGAAGCAGGCGCGCCAGCACTATGCCGAGATGCTCGATGCCATGCATGAAGCGGAGCAGAGCCTGCAGCCGGCGCTTGATCTGATGCATGACAACGTGCTTTTTCTCAAGCACAACCTCAACGCCCGGGCCATTGGCGCCCTGGCCCCCGAAGTCGACAGGCTCGAGGCTCGGGTGACCCGGCTGCGTCAGCAGATGCATGCGGCCATCGAACGCTCCAACCGTTTCATTGCGACCCTCCCCGACTAATCCTCGCACTCTCTTTCCAGCCGATGCACCGTCGCTGCGCGCCCTTTCCAGCTGAAAGGGTGGGGCAGGCGGCTGCGTGTCTCTGATGACCAATTCCTCATACCCTGAAAAGGGTGGTTTATGTACTTCTTTTGAATTATTCAGGTCTGAAGAAAAAAATATATAAGGTTCTAGTATTAATTGGTAAGTCATGCATCTCATTTAATTAGAAAAACCGAAAATATGGCCATCGGCTCCGGAGCCTTCAGCCCATGAGACGGCATTCGGAACTGAAATCCTTCAGCAGGGGTGGGAAACAATAAATGGCAGCATCGCTCATCGTCGCCCGCGTTGACGGCATACTTCATCAGTCGGAAACCCGGAGTCCGATCGTTCAGGGGGCCATACTGACGCCGCCGGTGATGCTGTTTGCATTGAAGGGGGCGCGGCTGGTGCTGGCCGATGGCACCGTGCTGATGGTGCCGGCGAATCAGCGGATGCAGCTGAGTGTCACGGCGGATGTCCCACCGACGCTTGAGCCCGGCGCCCCCGGTGACGCCGGGAGCGATCCTGATGTGGCCACCCTGCAGCAGGCCATTGCACAGGGTGAAGACCCCACACTGATCCAGCAGGCCCCGTCAGCAGGGGGGGCTCTCCGATGCGGGACTCAGTGATGGCGGCAGTCTCGCCGGGGATGGCGGCTCCGGCTCGAGTTTCGATATTGCCCGCACCGGTCGCGAAGAACGCACCGCCTATACCTACCAGGCTGATTTCAGTGACAACACCAGCACGCCAACGGTGACGCCGGCTGCCTTTGCAGGCAATGGGCGTGCTGCTTCCAGCCCGGCGGATGCGACAACCGGTACCCCCCCGGAGGGCAGTGGCACGGCGCCTGCCGCGCCCGGTGATACTGCGACTGCTCCGACTACCGGTGGTGGTGCTGCCTCCGGGCCGAGCGATGGCGGATCTGATATCGACTTGCCCGCGACCGGCGGGACGACGCCCGGCTCCACTGACGACGAAGGGGCCGTGACCGATCCGACCAGTGGCGGCACTTCGGATCCCACGCATGAAAACCCTGCCATCGATCCGCCCGTGAGCGGTGGTACGCCGCCCGAGCCCACGGATGGTGGTGCTGTCATTACCGATCCGGCTGGAGAGGGTGAGGTATTACAGCCGGTCATGGGTATTGTCCTGAGTCCGATCGCCGAAGACGACCTCATCAATGCTGCCGAAGCCGATGGCTTCATTACGCTTTCCGGAAGTGCCACCGGTGATGCCCGTCCGGGCGATCCCGTATCGCTGACGATCGGCGGCACTACGCTTGTCACCACACTGAACGATGATCTGGCCTTCTCACTGCGCGTGCCGGGTACGCAGCTGGTAGACCACCGGGTAGTGACCGCCACGGTCACCCATGCCGCTGCCAACGGCTCGGTGACTTCCACCCTCACCAGAAACTACGACGTGGATCTGCAGGCTCCCGAGGTTTCGATCAGCCTTGAGCCGATTACCGGCGATAATCTGATCAATGCAGTCGAGGCCGGTGCGTCCTTTACCATTGTCGGCAGCGTCGGCGGCGACGTGATGGCAGGAGATACCGTTGCCATTACCCTGGGAGGTCGGGCCTTTTTCAGCACGGTCGGGGATGACCTGACCTTTGGCATCACTGTGCCGGGTATCGCACTGGCCGACAGCGCCGATCATTCCGTGCTGGCGATAGTCAGCAAGGTTGATGCCGCCGGCAATACCGGCACGGCTACAGCCTCGCAATCTTATACCCTCGACACGGCATCGCCGGAACTGGTGATCACGCTCGACACCATCGCCGGTGATGAAGTCATCAACGCCGAAGAAGCCGGGCAGTCGATCCCGGTCACCGGCACGGTCAGCGGCGAATATGCCGCCGGCGATCGCGTCACCCTGACGGTCGGTGATCAGCTCTACACCGGTGCGCTTAATGCCGATGGCAGCTTCGCGATCAACGTGCCCGGCAGCCAGCTGGCGCAGAATGGCGCGCTCCAGGCCTCCGTCAGTCATACCGATGCGGCGGGCAATGTGGGCGCGGCGAATACCGCGGTCAGCTACGGCGTCGATATTGATGCGCCGGAAGTCACTATCTCGCTGGATACGATTGCCGGCGACGATGTGATCAACGCCGCCGAGGCGGGGCAGGACGTTGCGATCACCGGCACCGCCGGCGGTGACGCCGTGCCCGGCGATACGGTTACGGTTAATGTCGGCGGTCAGAACTACACCACGGTCGTCGGCCAGAACGGCGCGTTCAGCGTTGCCGTCGCTGGTTCGGTACTGGCCGCAGTTAGTGCAGGCAAAGTCTCGGCGTCTGTCTCGCATACCGATGCGGCGGGGAATATCGGCAGCGCGACGATCTCGCGTGACTACAGCGTCGACACCACACCGCCGCAGCTGTCGATCACGCTCGACACCCTGGCCGGTGACGATGTCATCAACGCCGAAGAAGCCGGGCAATCGATCCCGGTGACCGGCACGGTCAGCGGTGAGTACGCTGCCGGCGATCTCGTCACCCTGACGGTCGGTGATCAGAGCTATACCGGCGCAGTCAACGCTGACGGCAGCTTCGCGATTAACGTACCGGGCAGTCAGCTGGTACAGAACGGTTCGCTCCAGGCGTCCGTCAGCCATACCGATGCAGCGGGTAACGTGGGTGCGGCGAATGCCGCGGTCAGCTATGGCGTCGATGTTGATGCGCCGATCGTGACGATCAGTCTCGATACCATCGCCGGCGATGATGTGATCAACGCCGCCGAAGCGGGCGAGCAGATCAATCTGACGGGTTCAGTGGGTGGCGACGCCGTGCCCGGCGATACGGTCACCGTCTCGGTCGGTGGCCAGAGCTATGTTGCCACCGTCGGCCAGGACGGCGCGTTCAGCGTTGCCGTCGCCGGTTCGGTAATGGCGGCGGCTGGAACCAACAGCATCGCTGCTTCGGTTAGCCATACTGATGTCGCCGGCAATGTCGGCAGTGCCACCACCTCGCGTGACTACAGCGTCGACACCACGCCGCCGGCGCTGAGCATCCAGCTCGATACCATCGCCGACGACAATATCGTCAATGCCGAAGAAGCCGGGCAATCGGTCCCGGTGACCGGCACGGTCAGCGGCGAATACGCCGCCGGCGATCTCGTCACCCTGACGGTCGGTGATCAGGTCTATACCGGTGCGGTCAACGCTGATGGCAGCTTCGCGATCAACGTACCGGGCGGCCAGCTGGCGCAGCACGATTCGTTCCAGGCGTCCGTCAGTCACACCGACGCGGCGGGCAACGTCGGCGCGGTCAATACGGCGATCAGCTACGGCGTCGATACCGACGTGCCGGAAGTCTCCATCAGCCTCGACACGATTGCCGGCGATGACGTGCTCAATGCTGCGGAAGCGGGGCAGGACGTTGCGATCACCGGCACCGCCGGCGGCGAAGCCGTGCCGGGTGACACGGTCACGGTTAACGTCGGTGGCCAGAGCTATACCACGGCTGTCGGGCAGCATGGCGCGTTCAGCATCGCCGTGGCAGGTAGCGTGCTGGACGCGGCCGGAACCAACAGCATCGCTGCTTCGGTCAGCCACACTGACGCCGCCGGCAACGTTGGGTCGGCAACGACCTCGCGCGACTACAGCGTCGACACCACGCCGCCGGCGCTGAGCATTCAGCTCGATACGCTGGCCGGCGACAATATCGTCAACGCCGAAGAGGCGAACCAGACCATTCCGGTGACCGGCTCGGTCGGCGGCGAATACGTTGCCGGGGACCTCGTCACCCTGACGGTCGGTGATCAGCTCTACACCGGCGCGGTTAATGCCGATGGCAGCTTCGCGATCAACGTACCGGGCAGCCAGCTGGCACAGAATGGTTCGATTGAGGCCTCCGTCAGTCATACCGATGCGGCGGGCAACGTTGGCGTGGCCAATACTGCGGCCAGCTACGGCGTCGATGTTGATGCGCCGATCGTGACGATCAGTCTCGATACCATCGCCGGCGACGACGTCATTAATGCTGCGGAAGCGGGGCAGGACGTTGCGATCACCGGCACCGCCGGTGGTGACGCCGTGCCAGGTGATACCGTCACCGTCTCGGTCGGTGGCCAGAGCTACACCACCACCGTCGGCCAGAACGGCGCGTTCAGCGTTGCCGTCGCCGGTTCTGTACTGGCTACGGCCGGCACCAACAGCGTCTCAGCCTCGGTCAGTCATACCGATGCGGCCGGCAATGTCGGCAGTGCCACCACCAGCCGTGACTACAGCGTCGACACCACACCGCCGCAGCTGGCGATCACGCTCGACACCCTGACCGGTGACAATATCGTCAACGCCGAAGAGGCGGGGCAGACGATCCTGGTGACCGGCTCAGTCAGCGGCGAGTATGTCGCCGGCAATCTCGTTAGCCTGACGGTCGGTGATCAGGTCTATACTGGCGCGGTCAATGCCGATGGCCGCTTCGCCATCACCGTACCGGGCAGCCAGCTGGCACTGAACGGCTCGCTCCAGGCGTCCGTCAGTCATACCGACGCGGCGGGGAATATCGGGTCCGTTAATGTTGCGGCCAGCTACGGCATCGATGTTGATGCGCCGATCGTGACGATCAGTCTCGATACCATCGCCGGCGATGACGTCATCAATGCCGCCGAGGCAGGGCGGGACGTCGCGATCTCCGGCACCGCCAGTGGCGACGCCGTGCCCGGCGATACGGTCACCGTCTCGGTCGGCGATCAGAGCTATGTCGCCACCGTCGGCCAGAACGGCGCGTTCAGTGTCGCCGTCGCCGGTTCCATATTGGCTACGGCCGGCACCGACCGGGTCAGTGCCTCGGTCAGCCACACCGATGCCGCCGGCAACGTCGGCAGTGCCACCACCTCGCGCGACTATAGCGTCGACAACACGCCCCCGGCGCTGAGCATCCAGCTCGATATGCTGGCGAGCGACAATATCGTCAACGCCGAAGAAGCGGGTCAGCCGATCCCGGTGACCGGCTCGGTCGGCGGTGAATACGCCGCCGGCGACCTCGTCACCCTGACGGTGGGCAGCCAAAGCTACACCGGCGCGGTTAATGCTGATGGTTCCTTCTCCATTGCCATTCCCGGCAGCCAGTTGGCGCAGAACGGTTCGCTCCAGGCCTCCGTCAGTCATACCGACGCGGCAGGCAACGTCGGCGCGGCCAACATCGCGGCCAGCTACTCGGTGGATACCGATGCGCCTGAAGTCACGATCACGCTGGATACGATTGCCGGCGATGACGTCATCAACGCCGCCGAGGCTGGCGAGCAGGTCACTCTGACGGGGTCAGTGGGTGGCGATGCCGTGCCGGGTGACACGGTTACGGTTAACGTCGGCGGTCAGAACTACACCGCGATGGTCGGACAGAATGGTGCGTTCAGTGTCGCCGTCGCCGGTTCGGTCCTGGCTGCCAGCGGCGCCAACAGTATTTCAGCCTCGGTCAGCCACACCGATGTTGCCGGCAACACCGGGTCAGCCAGCACCAGCCGTGACTACAGCGTCGACACCACGCCGCCGGCGCTGAACATCCAGCTCGACACCCTGGCGAGCGACAATATCGTCAATGCCGAAGAGGCGGGGCAGATGATCCCGGTGACCGGCTCGGTCAGCGGCGAATACGCCGCCGGCGATCTCGTCACTCTGACGGTCGGTGATCAGGTCTACACCGGCGCGGTGAATGCCGATGGCTCCTTCTCCATTGCCATTCCCGGCAGCCAGTTGGCGCAGAACGGTTCGTTCCAGGCCTCCGTCAGTCATACCGATGCGGCAGGCAACGTGGGCGCGACCAACACCGCAGCCAGCTACTCGGTGGATATCGACGCACCGGAAGTCTCGATCTTGCTGGATACGGTCGCCGGCGATGACGTGCTCAACGCCGCCGAAGCGGGCGAGCAGATCACTCTGACGGGGTCAGTGGGTGGCTATGCCGTGCCCGGCGATACGGTCACCGTCTCGATCGGCGGCCAGAGCTACACCGCGGTTGTCGGCCAGAACGGTGCGTTCAGCGTTGCCGTTGCCGGTTCGGTGCTGGCTACGGCCGGCACCGACCGGGTCAGTGCCTCGGTCAGCCACACCGATGCCGCCGGCAATATCGGCTCAGCCAGCACCAGCCGTGATTACAGCGTCGACACCGCGCCGCCGGCGCTGAGCATTCAGCTCGCTACCCTGGCCGGCGACGATGTGCTCAACGCCGACGAGGCGAATCAGACCATTCCGATCACCGGCGCGGTCAATGCCGACGGCTCTTTCGCGATCAACGTACCGGGCAGCCAGCTGGTACAGCACGGTTCGCTCCAGGCCTCCGTCAGTCATGCCGATGCGGCGGGCAATGTCGGCGCGGCCAACATCGCGGCCAGCTACTCGGTGGATACCGACGCGCCTGAAGTCTCCATCAGCCTCGATACCATCGCCGGCGATGACGTGCTCAACGCCGCCGAGGCGGGCCGTGACGTTGCCATTACCGGTACCGCCGGTGGTGATGTCGTGCCCGGCGATACCGTGACCGTCTCGGTCGGCGGCCAGAACTACACCACCACCGTCGGCCAGGACGGCGCGTTCGGTGTTGTGGTCCCGGGCAGTGTCCTGGCGAATGCCGGTACCGGTAGTGTTACTGCTGGCGTGATTCATGTGGATGCCGCCGGTAACAGCGGTCGTGCAACCACCGCGCGCCACTATGGCATCGATATTCTGGCGCCTGAGGCGGTCGCTGACACCGAGGCCACCGAACAGGATGTGGCGCTGACGGTCGAAGTGGAGCGTGGCGTACTGGCCAATGACAGCGACGCCGACAGCCCGGCGGACACGCTGCGGGTTATTGCCATCAATGACAGTGCCACCGGTGTCGGTCAGGCCGTCAGCGGCAGCCATGGGGGCAGCTTCATCCTGGCGGGTGATGGCAGCTATCGCTTTGAACCGGGCAGTGCCTTCGCGGCTCTTCCGGCCGGAGAGACGGCCACGACGGCGATCGCCTATACGGTCAGCGACGGGCAGGGCAACAGCTCGACTTCAACCCTGACCGTGACCGTCACCGGCACCAATGACCTGCCTCTGATTACCGGTCAGGCCGGGGGTGACGTCACCGAAATGGCCGTTACGGCGCCAGTGGGGGGCGCCGGACACGAGACGATACACGGCAGCGGCTCGCTGGCCGGGGTACTGTCCGGACTGCTCGACCTTGACCTGTTGCCGAATACGGTAGTGCCCGGCGTCGGAACGCTGGGCGTACTCTCCGTTGAGGCGAATGGCAGTTTCGATTACCGCGTGGAGCGCGCCAGTCTCGGCACTCTGCTGGAGGGCGAAGTTCGGGTCGAGGTGTTCGAATTCACCGATGCTGCCGGTCATCAGCACGCGATTACGGTGGATCTGGTGGGCACCGCTGAAGGGGCGGTGATCGGGCAGCCGATCGTGGATGCACTGCTCCCGCAGACGCTGCATCTGAGCGGCGAACTGGCTGCCGAAGTCGGCGTGACACTGGCTCCCGGTGCGGCCGTGCCGGCGCTCGGCACGCTGGGCACACTGACGATCGCGGCGGATGGCCGCTTTGCCTATCAGCTGGCCGGTGCCAGCGCGCCGGCACTGGCTCGCGGCGAGGTGAAGGCCGAAGTCTTTACCTGGACCGATAACGCCGGCACCCGTCATACCCTGACCCTCAATCTGGTGGGGACCGGCGGTGTGCCGATTCCGGTCGATCCGAATGCCGGCACCGGGGGCAGCAGCGATCACGCGGATACCGAGTCGGCGATGCTGACCACCGGCGGCACGCTGAATGTGGCCGACATCGATACCGGTGAGAGTGTCTTCCTGCCGGACAGTGTCGAAGCGGCCGAAGGCACCCTGGGCACACTGACGATCACGCCTGACGGGCAGTGGGCCTACAGCGTGGCCAACGACCGCGTGCGCTATCTCGATGCCGATGAGACGAAGCAGGAGAGCTTCACGGTCAGAACCGCCGACGGTACTTCGCAGACCATTACGGTGACCGTTCATGGCATCAATACCCCGGCCGTGATCACCGGTCAGAACAGCGGGGTGGTGACCGAGTTCGTGGAGTCGAATGAGGCATCGACAGCGGGCTCCGTGGTAACGGGACTCGGTGGGCTGCTGGGCAGCCTGCTCGAGGTGGCGCTGCTGCCGGCCACGGTCGTCACCGGGCCGGACACGCTGGGGCTGCTTTCGGTCAGTGTCTCGGGCGATCTCGACTATCGCCTCGACAGGAGTCTTTTGCCGACCCTGGCCGAGGGTGAGGTTCGGGTCGAATTGTTCAGCGTCACCGATGCCCGCGGCGAATCGCATGCCGTGAGTGTCGAGCTGACAGGGTCCGCTGACGGTGTGCGAATCGGGCAGCCGGTCCTGGATGGGCTGCTTTCGCAGAGCGGTCTGCTGGGGGCCGGGGTGGGCATCGAGCTTGATCCGACCACCCTGCTGGCCGGAGAGGGCACGCTCGGTACGCTCTCCCTGGATGCCTCGGGGGCCTGGCTCTACAGCGTCCAGGCCGAGGCCACGGTCGATCTGGCGAGCGGAGCGACCCGCCAGGAGCGCTTCACCGTGGCGGATACGCTGGGTAACCTGCATACCCTCGTGATCGACCTGCTCGGCACCGGCGGTACGGCGATCGTGCAGTCGCCGGGCGAGGGCGGGACGACCCTGGTGACCAGCGGCACCCTGACCGTCACGGATGCCGATGCCGGTGAGTCGGCCTTCGATCCGGCCAGCGTGACGCCGGCGCCGGACACCCTTGGCCAGCTTTCGCTGAGTGCCGATGGCCACTGGACCTACAGCGTGGCCAACAGTGCCATTGCCTATCTGGGGGCGGGCGAGACGAAGACCGAACACTTCACGGTCGCCACGCGCGATGGCACGAGCGAAACGATCACCGTCACCGTGGTGGGTCGCAACAGCGCAACGGTTGCGGTCGCCGATACCGGCACGATCGATGAAGACAGCGTGCTGAGCATGGATGCGGCGAGCGGGGTACTGGTCAATGACCTCGATCCGGATGCCAGTGCCGAGCTGACGGTCAGTGCGGTCAATGGTGTCGGCACCGCGGTCGGACAGATCGTGGCGGGCAGTCATGGCGGTACCTTCGTACTCAATGGCGATGGCAGCTACCGCTTTGATCCGGGCAGTGATTTTCAGGCGCTGGCGGAGGGCAGTCAGCAGTCCACCTCGATCCGCTACAGTGTCAGTGACGGCCAGGGCAGCATGACCACCAGTACCCTGACCGTGACGGTGGAAGGGCGTGTCGATGCGCCGGTCGTGGCGGTGGTCGAGCACTCGCTGGGCAGTGCCGATACCGGACTGCTGGATGTGTCGCTGGGATTGAGTGCCGGAATCTATACCGGTGGCGCTGCCACCCTGACCGGAGCGCTCGGCTCGCTGGTCGATGGCCTGGGCGGCACGGTAGGAGGGCTGGGCACCGTGGTCGGCGGTCTGGGGGATGTGCTCGGCGGCAGGGGATCGCTGCTGGGCGGACTGGTCGGCGGTCTCGGTGATGTCGTGGCAGGAACGGGAGATACCGTCAGCAGGGTCGGCGCTGCGGTCGGTGATATCGACCTGCTCGCCGGGCTGACGCCATCGGCCACGCTGACCGTTGATGCCGGGATCGGTACCTCCCTCGCCGCCGGTGATGCCTACGCCGTACAGGGGCTGGTCTATCTCGAAGCCGGCCACAGCTACACCTTTACCGGATCGACCCGGGGGGCAGCGCTGCTCTCCGTGGGCGGTGAAGCGCTGCTGGCCAGCCCGGCGATCGAGGGTAACTACCATTCAACGGCCTTCACGCCGAGCGCCAGCGGTTATTATCCGCTCGAGCTCTATGTCGGCAACACTGGCAGCTCGGCCAGCACGCTGTCGCTCGGGGTCAGTCTCGATGGCGGCACTGCGCTCGCGCTGTCGGCGGCCAACTTCGGGCTCTATACCGACCTCGGGGCGCTGCTTTCGCTGCAGCAGCCCTGCTCGCCGCTGACGATGACCGAGGCGGGTGTCAGCTACTACCCGATCCGCGAGGATCAGGGCATGAGCGGGACACGGATCGAGTTGGGCACCCCGGTGGCCTCGCTCAAGGATACGATCGGCCACGAAACCCTGTCGTTGAGCATCAGTGCGCTGCCGGCCGGCAGCGTGCTCAGTGACGGCGCCGGACACCGCTCGGTAGTCACGGGCGAGGGCGACCCGGTCATACTCGATGGCTGGGCGCTGGAGAGCCTCAGGCTGCTGCCCCCGGCCGACTTTGTCGGCATCATTCCGGCGGTCTATACCGCCACGGCCATCGGCGTGGCCGGCGGCACGGCCTCCGCGTCGGTAACACAGAACGTGGTGGTCTTCGATGCCACGCCGACCACCGGCACCGTGACCGAGGATCAGTCACCGCAGACACTGGGCAGCGAGGGTCTGCTGCTGCTGGTGGATGGCCACAATCAGCAGATCGCCCTCGATCCGGCCAGCGTCAGCCCGGCGCAGGGCAACCTGGGCAGTCTGACCATTGATGCCGGCGGACACTGGCAGTATAGCGTGGCCAATGCGGCCACCCAGGCGCTCGGCGCCGAACAGGTACGGGTGGATCGCTTCACGGTAACCGCCGCCGACGGCAGCCAGCGCACCATCAGCGTCACCGTCAATGGCGTCAATGATGCGCCGAGCGCTGTCGCGGACAGCGCCGCCGTCAGTGGCCGGGGTGAACAGAAGGTGGTTTATCTCTCGACCAGCGCGGGGGTACTGGAAAGCTGGAACCTGACCACCGGCGCTCAGACCAGCCTCACCATGAAGACGGCCAGCGGTGGTTCGGTGCCGACGCTGGGCGATATTGCCCAGAGCGCCACCGCCGGTCGGCTTTACGGCGTCAGCTATTCCGGCACCGCCAACGCCACCGTCCTTTACAGCATCAACGCCGGTACCGGCGTGGCGACATCGCTGGGTACCCTGGCCGGTACGCTCGGGCTGTCGGCGCTGACCCTGATGCCCGGCGGCCAGCTGCTGGCGGCGAGCTACACCAACAACAGCCTGTATCAGATCAATCCGGTCAACCTGCAGGTCACCCGGGTTGCCAGCAATACCTTCCTCTCCGGCGGCGACCTCAAGTATGTCGGCGGCCATCTCTATGGCTCGGATCAGAGCGGCAGGGTCCATGAAATTGCGACCAACAGCGATGGCACGATCAGAACCAGCGGCGGTAACGCCACCACGACGCCGGTTGCCACCATGTCGGCCCAGGTCTACGGACTGGGCGAGGATGCCAGCGGCCGGCTGCTGATCATCACCACCGATAACCGAGCCACGCCAATGGACGTGGAGACCCGCGTGCTGGGGGCACCGACGGCACTGACCGCGCTGGGCAGTGGGACGCTCTACGGCACTGCTGGCGAGGTGGATGTGGCAACGGCGGGGACACCGAGTGCCAGCGGCAACCTGCTCGGCAACGATCGCGATGTCGACAGTGGCGATGTACTGAGCATCACCGCAGTCGCCAACGCCACGGCGGGCAGCGCCGCGGCAGTGGCCGGTGCTGCCACGGTGATCCAGGGCGTCTACGGCACGCTGACGCTGGCCGCCGATGGCAGCTATACCTACACACTCGACGCCGGGCGGCCGGCCAGCCGCAGTCTGTTCGGTGGCAAGAGCGCCGACGATACCTTCAGCTATACCATCAGCGACGGTCATGGCGGTACCGCCACGGCCACGCTGGCGGTACACGTGACCGGCAGTGCGCATGACAGTGTGCCGACCGCCGCCGATTTCTCGGTGGCGCTGACCGCGACCAGTGTCAAGAACGATGTGGTCTACATCGACCTTGCCGCCAGCGGCCGGCTTCATGACAGCGAGAGCGGCACCGACCTGGGCGTGATCATCACGGCCCTGCCCACCCATGGCGCGCTCTACTCCGGCACTACCGCCGTGACCGCGGCTGACGTGCTGGCGGGCAAGGTGTTCGATGCCCATACGCTGACCTACAACCCTGCTGATCAGAAGGCTACCTTGCTGGGCTTCCTGCCACTGGGGGATCCCGGGCCCAGGAGCGACGCCTTCAGCTTTGCCACCGTGGATGGCAGCGGCCAGCACAGCGAAAGCCATACCGTGACACTCAACAGTCCGTCCCTGCTGGGTATCGGTGCCGGTGCCTCGGTCAATGTCGTCTCCGGCAGCAATATTGCGGGCACGACCGGCGACGACCTGGAACTCGGCACCTCCGGCAACGACATCCTGACCGGCGGCGACGGCAATGATCTGCTGTTCGGCCATGGCGGGAATGACACCCTGAAAGGCGATAGTGGCAGCGATCGGCTCCATGGCGGTGCCGGCAACGACACCCTCTTCGGAGGCAGCGGGGACGACTGCCTCGAAGGCGGTGCCGGCAACGACATCCTGACCGGCGGCGCGGGCAGCGACACCTTCGCCTGGATGCGCGGCGACGAGGGCACGGCCGCCAGCCCGGCGATCGATCGCATCACCGATTTCACCCGTGGCAGCGGCGGGGATGTCATCGATCTCTCCGATATGCTCGATCTGGGCTCCGGCAATGCCGATCTGGCGGCGCAGTATCTCCACTTCTCCTCGGGCGATACGGCCGGTGCCGGCGTGGGCGGGACCAGCTCGACCCTGGAAGTCAAGACGGAAGGCCCCGCAGGGCCGGTGACCCAGAAGATCGTGTTCGGTGGCGTTGATCTCACCAGTCTCGGCGGTTCGGATACCGAAATCATCAGATCACTGATCGATACCGGCAACCTCAAGACGCACCTGGATGGCTGAGCGACACCCGACGGGCAGGGCAAAGCGCCAGTAAGGTCGCATCTGCCCTGTCTGATTGCGGCTTTGCGAACGGCCCGGTGGGGTTACCGTGCCGGGCAACAGGTATCTTCAAAACGGCAGGCAAGGAGAGCGACTTGGCGGAAGATCCTACGCCCTTACGCCCTGATCCCATCGGCGATCGCGAGCGCGACCCGCTGCTGGCCTCGCTGGTGTTTCTCGCCCGTTATCACGGTGAGCCCCGCTCCGAGGAGGTGATCGCCGATGGACTGCCGCTGGACAACGGCCGTCTGACGCTGGCGCTGGTGCCTCGTGCGGCACAGCGCGCCGGACTTTCGGCCAGGCTGGTCAGCCAGCAGCTCGATCGGGTACCCGATCTGCTGCTGCCCTGTATCGTACTGCTGCCCGAGCGCCGCGCGGTGGTGCTGCTTGCACGTGATGTCGAGAATCACCAGGCCACCATCTATGTACCCGAGGCGGATGGTACCCAGACCATCACGCTCGAGGCGCTGGCGGATCGGGCAACCGGGCAGGTGATCTATGTCCGCCGCGAGCACCGTTTTGACGAGCGGGCGCCCGAAACGGTCAGTCTGGCGGAGGGGCACTGGTTCTGGTCGACGCTCAGGCTCTCCAGCTCGATCTATCGTGACGCCCTGATCGCTTCGGTGCTGATCAACCTGTTCGCGCTGGCAGCGCCGCTGTTCACCATGAACGTCTACGACAAGGTGGTGCCCAACCTGGCCTTCAACACCCTCTGGGTACTGGCAAGCGGCATGGGCATCGTGGTGGCGTTCGATCTGCTGGTCCGCCAGGTGCGGGCGTACTTTCTCGATACCGCCGGCAAGAAGTCGGAGATCCTGCTGGCCTCGAAGATCTTCGCCAAGACCATGAACCTGCGCATGGATGCCCGGCCGGCCTCGGTCGGTGCCTTCGTCAAGCATCTGCAGGAGTTCGACTCGGTCCGCGATTTCTTCACCTCGATGACCATGACCACCCTGATCGATCTGCCCTTTGCGCTCTTCTTTCTGGTGGTGGTGTGGATCGTGGCCGGCCCGCTGGTGTGGATACCGATCATCGCGCTGCTGATTCTGCTGGCCTACAGCATCATCATCCAGTGGCCGCTCAAGCGCTCGATCGAGCTCGGTTCGCGACTGGCCACCGAGAAGCATGCCCGGCTGGTGGAGAGTGTCTCCGGGCTGGAAAGCCTCAAGCTGGCCAATGCCCAGGGCGAGACCCAGCGCCACTATGAGCGCGCGGCCGGCGAGATCGCCAAATGGGGCGTGCGCAGCCGCAACCTGTCGACGTCGGTCTCCTCCCTGACCACCAGCGTCAGTCAGCTCTCCACCGTGGCGCTGGTGGTTTTCGGCGTCTATCAGATCAGCCATGCCGCGCTGTCGATGGGCGGGCTGATTGCAGCGGTGATGCTGACCGGACGGGCGCTGCAGCCGATGGCGCAGATGGCGCTGTTGATCACCCGTTTCGGCCAGACGCGCAGCGCCATGGCCGCGATCGAGCAGATCATGGCGCTGCCCGAGGAGGTCGAGCCGGAGAAGCACTATGTCCACCGCGAGCGGCTCAGCATGCAGCTCGAATTCGACCATGTCGGCTTTCGCTACAACCCCGAAGCGCCGATGGCGCTCGCCGATGTCTCGCTGAGCGTGTCGCCCGGTGAGCGGGTCGCGATCATCGGCCGCATCGGTTCCGGCAAGAGTACCCTGCAGCGGCTGATGACCGGTCTCTACCGCGCCACCGAGGGCAGCGTGCGCGTTGACGGGGTCGATCTCAATCAGCTGCATCCGGCGGATGTGCGTCGTCACATCGGCCACGCCGGCCAGGACAGTGCCCTCTTTTTCGGCTCGGTGCGCGACAACATCGTGCTCGGCCATCAGCACGCCAGTGAAGCCGCCATCGAGCGGGCGGCCGATCTGGCCGGCGTGACCGAGTTTACCCGGCGCGACCCCGACGGGCTGGATCGCCAGGTCGGCGAGGGCGGCCGGCTGCTCTCCAGCGGGCAGCGGCAGGCGGTCATCCTTGCCCGGGCGCTGCTGGGCAGCGCGCCGCTACTGCTGCTCGACGAGCCCGGTGCCCACATGGACAACCGCGCCGAATACCGATTGCGTCGCATGCTGATGGAGCTGCCGCGCAGCCAGACCCTGGTACTGATTACCCACAAGAGTTCGATGCTGGAGGTGGTCGAGCGCGTGATCGTGGTCGATGGCGGTCGGGTGATTGCCGATGGCCCCAAGCAGAACGTGCTCAAGGCGCTCAACGAAGGGCGTATCCACGCGACCACGGCGGACCAGCCGGGCAGCGGGTCCGATGTGCCGCAGCCCGCACAGGCACCGGCAGCACGGGAGGCGCGTCATGGCACGCATGGCTGAGCGGCGCAGGCGTTCCAGGCTGTCTCGCCAGGAAACGGAGTTGGTGGATGACGCCAGTGCCGCCATGCTGCTGGCCACCCCCTGGCGTTCACGGGTGCTCCTGTGGGTGCTGCTGGCGGTACTGGTCAGTTTCCTGGTCTGGGCGTCGCTGGCCCGGATCGAGATCGTGGCGCGGGGCACCGGCCAGGTCGTGCCCTCCACGCGGCTTCAGACCATTCAGAACCTGGAAGGCGGCATCATCCGCGATATCTATATCCAGGAGGGGGATGTGGTGGCCCCCGGGCAGCCCCTGGCCCGGATCGACCCCACCCGGGCGAGCTCCGATCTGGCCGAGCGCGAATCGACGCTGGCCGGAATGCGGGCGTCGATCGCCCAGTATCACGCCGAACTGGCCTCGGTCGGCATCGCTACCGGCGCCGACGCCTGGCAGGACCAGGTCACGGTCGAGCATCAGCCGCTGGATCTCGGCGAGAACTTCAGGGAGCACAATGGCGAGCTCTATCAGGCCGCCCGCTCGGCCTATGAGGCCAGGCTCTCGGGGCTCGAGACCCAGCTCAGCCAGGCCGGTCAGGTCATCCGCCAGCGGGCCGAGGAGCTGCGCGAGCTCAAGGGACGGGCCGCCAGCCTGGCCAGCAGTCTGGCGCTGCTGCAGAAGCAGCTCGATATCACCACCCCGCTGGTGAAGGAGGGCGTGGTCTCACGAATGGATCTGTTGCAGATCCAGCGCGAGGTCAACGACAAGCGCGGTGAGCTGCAGTCGACCCGGCTGTCGATTCCCGCCAAGCAGGCCGAATACGGCCAGGCGATCAGCAAGCGCAACGATCTGGCCTCCCAGTTCCGCTCGCGGGCCGCGGATGCGCTCAACGAGGTGCAGGGCAAGCTGGAGAGTCTCCAGCAGGGGCGTACCAGCCTGCAGGATCGGGTCGATCGCACGCTGGTGACGTCGCCGGTGCAGGGCATCGTGCGCTCGATCAACGTCAACACCATCGGCGGGGTGGTCGATCCCGGCGCCAGCCTGATGGAGATCGTGCCGATCGAGGATCAGCTGCAGGTCGAGGCCCGGGTACAGCCGCGGGACATCGGCTTCATTCACCAGGGCCAGCCTGCCACGGTCAAGCTGTCGGCCTATGACTTTACCGTCTACGGCGGTCTCAGGGGCACGGTGACCCGCATCAGTCCCGACACGGTGCAGGACCAGGAGGGCAACAGCTTCTACGAGATCACCGTGCGCACGCAGAGCAACCATCTGGGCAGCGACGCCAGTCCGCTGCCGATCATTCCGGGGATGCAGGCCACGGTGGATGTGCTGACCGGTGAGCAGACGGTACTCCAGTACCTGCTCAAGCCGATTCTGAGAGCACAGCAGGGCGCGCTGCGCGAGCGCTGACAGCCATCAGGGCGCCACCACGCGGAAAACAGGGTCAGCCGGATCACGTGCTGGCGGGCAAAGGGGAAACGAGGCAGAGCATGAAGCACAGGTGCACCGTCAAACGCTGGAGCTGGCTGCTGGGCAGCCAGGTACAGGCTCAGACACTGACCGAGGCGGTCACCGAAGCGGTGCGTGAGCACCCGGTGACCCGCACCGAGCTGTCACGCTATCAGCAGCGGCTCGAGGAGGCGCGGGCACAGAAGGGCGCTTATCTGCCGTCGGTCACGCTGGAAGGACGTACCGGCTATGGGCGCCAGGAGAGTGAAGTCGAGGGCGTCGACCAGAGCAGTGATCCGCACGACTACCAGCGCGGTTCGATCACGCTGAGCCAGCTGATCTGGGATGGCAACCGCACCGTCAACCGGATTCGTCAGGCCAATGACGAGGCCGACTATCAGCGCTGGCAGACCGCCTCGGCGGCCAACCAGATAGCGCTCTCGACGGTACAGGCCTATCTGGAGGTGCTGCTCAATCAGCAGCTGGTCGAGCTGGCCGAGCGCAACGTCGAGCAGCATCAGCGCACGGCCGCCGATATCCGGCGGCGCAGCGAGGCCGGGGCGGGCACCACCACCGATACCAGCCAGGTCGAAGGGCGCCTGGCCCGCGCCCGTGCCAGCCTGGTGGCGGCGCGCAACAATCTCGAGGATGCCCGTTCCGCCTACATCCGCCTTGTCGGTGAAGCGCCCGGTCAGCTGAGGCTGCCGGAGACGGTCGACATGACGGCCATCCCGGAGGATCTGGAGCGGGTCATGGCGATGGCGACGGCCAACAACCCGTTGCTGATTGCCACGCGGGAGTCGGTGCAGGCCGCGGGCCATGAGGTGGCCGCCGAGCGGGGCGACTTCCTGCCCAGCTTCAATGTCGAGGCGAGTCGGCTGACCAGCCGTGATTACGACTTCGAAGGCAGCGATGCCGACGACTGGAAGGCCGAGCTGGTGATGCGCTACAACCTCTACCGCGGCGGCAGTGACCTGGCCGAACTGCGCGCCCGCGATCATGCCCTTGAAGCGGTACGTCACGACAGTGACCGTGCCCTGCGCGAGGTGCGCGACGAGCTGCGACTGGCCTGGAATGCCCGCGACTACCTGCGCAACGAGCTGCCCTATCTCGAGCAGCATGTCGACGCCAGCGAGCAGACCCGGACCAATTACCGCAAGCAGTTCGATATCGGTCGACGCACCCTGCTGGACCTGCTGGACAGCGAGAACGAGGTCTATGATGCCCGCCGGGCGCGACTGCAGGCGGAGTTCGATCTGCGCCGGGCGCGCTATCGGCTGCTGGCGGTAACCGGCCAGCTGCTCGACAGCATGCGGGTCAATGTTCGTCCCTCGGCCGATGGCACGCTGATCGCCCGGGACACACCCCCCTATCGCGGCGAGCAGCCATGACGCTCAATCGCTGATTTTCGAAGCCGATATCATTGCAGCAGTCGAAGCCGACCAACCGGTGTCGGCTCGAGCGGAGAAAGTACATGAAATCCATTGCCGGCACCGTCCGTCACCGTCATCCCAGTCTGCTGAACCTGCTGATCGGTGCCATCATCGCGCTGCTGCTGCTGTTCTCGCTGGGCATCTTTACCATCCAGGTACTGCAGGCCCGGGATGCGCTGGTCGACCGGCAGCGGGGCGAGATCAACAATCTGGCCCAGAGCCTCAGTCTGTCGCTGGTGCCCGCCGTGCGTCAGGGGGACTGGACCAGTGCGCGGGTGCTGCTGCAGTCGGTCTGCGATGGCGGCGCAGTCAGCCGGATCCGGCTGGAGTCTGCCGATGGCGAGCACTCGGTGCTGGTGGAACACGCTCGGCCGGCGGCGGCACCCGGCTGGTTCCGTAGTCTGGTGCCGATCTCGCAGATCAGCGCCCGCCGCATGCTGGCCGGTGGCTGGATGCAGATGGGCGAGGTCAGGGTCGAGGCCGACGAGGGGCTGGCCTATGCCCAGCTCTGGGAGCTGACTCGCCAGCTGCTGCTGTGGATGCTGCTGGGCATGGGGGTGGCCATCGTCATCGCCGTGGTCTGCCTGCGTCAGCTGCTGGCTCCGCTTTCGCGCCTTGCGGCCCGGCTGGAGGAGATGCAGCTGCAGGGGTTTGAAACCTCGCTGACCACGAGCCGGTTTCGTGAGCTCAACGGGATCACCGGGGCGGTCAACCGGCTCGGCAGTCGGCTCAACGCCCAGTTCGAAGCCCAGGCGGAGCAGGTGGTACGGCTGCAGCGTCTGGCGGAGCGCGACGAGGTCTCACGGCTGGGCAATCGGGCCTATCTGGTGCGGGCCATGGATGACTGGCTGGCGGCGCCGGTGGGCGGCAGCGCCATGATCATTCGCATCCATCAGCTCGAAGTCATTTATCGCGAGGAGGGCTTCGCGGCACGGGATACGGCCATTCGGGCCATCGGTGACTATCTGGCCGGGGTGCGCATCGACGAGGAAGCCCTGATGGCTGCTCGCCTGAGTGCCCATGAGTTTGCCCTGATCCTGCCGGATCTGACGGAGCAGGCGCGTGATCGGCAGGTCGAGGAGATCCTTGATCGTATCGACGATATCGTTGATGCCAATCCGCTGGCACTGGAGCGTATCCATCATGCACGTGCCGGGGTGGTGCCGCGCGAGCCCGGGCTGGGGCGGATGACCCTGCTGAGCGCCGCCGACAACGCCCTGCGCGAGGCCGATGAGCAGGGCCGGCGCTGGATCGTCACGCAGAGGGTATCGGCACTGGACGAACGCGGACGCAACGAGTGGCGCCAGGTGATCGAGACGGCGCTGGCGCAGCGGCACTACCATTTCGTGGCGCAGTCGGTGGTCATGAACGATGGCAGCGAGTTCCATCAGGAAGTCTACATACGGCTGGACGAGTCGGGGCAGGAGCACCTGGCCTCGGCCTTCATGCCGGTGGCACGGCAGTTCCGGATTGCCGATCGGGTCGATCAGTGCGTCCTCGACTGGCTGGCGGGTTGGCCGCGGCTGCCGGAGTATCGGCTGGCCCTCAACCTGAGCATGGATACGCTGACCGGGGAGGAGAGTCTGACCCATGTCATCCAGTGGCTGGAGCAGCGCCCCCGCTGGGCGGCACTGCTCGACCTGGAGGTCAATGGCGAAGTGGTGGTCCGGCATCGTGAACGGGTCGAGCAGCTCTTCCGTTCGGTGCGTCGTCTCGGTACCCGGGTCGGCATCGACCGCTTCGGTCGCAACCTGCAGGCGATGCCCAGCCTGATCCGGCTGCGTCCGGACTACATCAAGATCGATCAGACCTTCTTCGTGCGTGACAACGTCAATGCCGAATTCCTGCACAGCCTCTGCATTGCGGTACATCAGCTCGATACTCGAGTGATCGTGACCCGGGTCGAGAGCGAGGAGCACCGGGAGCGCATCGTCGAGCTGGGCGCGGACGGTTTCCAGGGGTATCTGACCCCGTCGCAGCCGCTGCTGCCGGGCGGTCGCGACTCATGAGCCGCTCCTGCCCCGGTTCCGGCGCCGTGGCCCTTGTCGGCTGCCACCGGTCATGGCAATGGCTGGGGGGCTTCGGCCGGCGCCTGGGGCGGCTGTACCGTCACTCTCCGGCGGTGGTGCTGGCCAGTACGCTGACGGTGTCGATGTGCTGTTCGCTGGTGGCCTTTTCGGAGATCACCGAGGACTCTGCCGTCACCTCGGTCTATGGCGAACAGGGGCGTGAGCGGGTCGAGCAGTGGCATGCCCTGATCGCGCGGCTGCAGGGCGCGCCGGTGGCGCGCCAGCTTGCCGGGGTCAATGACTTCTTCAACCGGCTGGCGTTTCGCGATGATCGCGAGGTCTGGCAGGTCAGGGACTACTGGGCCACCCCGCGGGAATTTCTCGGCGTGGGCGCCGGGGACTGCGAGGATTTCGCCATGGCCAAGTATGAGACCCTGCGCCGGCTGGGCGTGCCCGACAGTTCGATGCGGCTGAACTATGTCAAGTACCGGCCATGGGATCAGTTTCACATGGTACTGACCTGGTTCAAATCGTCGGCCGCCACGCCACTGGTGCTGGATAACATCAACGGGGAGATCGTGCCGGCCACGCTGCGCAGCGATCTGCTGCCGATCTACAGCTTCAACGGCTCCTCGCTGTGGCTGGAGCAGCGGGGGAGTGGAGGGCAGCGGGTCGGCGATGCCTCGCGGCTGAGCCAGTGGGATGCCTGGCAGATGCGTCTGAACGACGGCACGCTGCGCGCGCCGCCCCGCTGAGCCCCGGTTGCCGCCGCGCCCTGGCGGGCGCGGGCCGGCCACGGCTGTCCATGGGCGTTTCGTCCCCTGGCGTGTACGGGCTGCCTCGGAGTACCCTCATGGCATGACCGGCAGGCCATGGTTCACAAGACCGCTTGTGTCTGCCGGTTTCCACAGGACGTTGTATCGACGGAGAGCGACCATGAGCTGGACCCCCACCCGGGAAGATTTCGACCGTTACATGCTGCCCAACTATTCGCCACAGCGCGTCATCCCGGTGCGTGGCGAGGGCAGCCGGATGTGGGACCAGGAGGATCGCGAGTACATCGATTTCGCCGGCGGCATCGCCGTCAATGCGCTGGGGCACAACCATCCGGCGCTGGTCGGGGCGCTGAAGGAGCAGGGCGAGAAGCTCTGGCACCTCTCCAATGTCTACACCAACGAGCCGGCGCTCAGACTGGCCCGCAGCCTGGTCGACAACACCTTCGCCGACCGGGTCTTTCTCTGCTCCTCGGGGGGCGAGGCCAACGAGGCCGCACTCAAGCTGGCCCGCCGCTACGCCCATGATGTGCATGGGCCCGAGAAGGACACCATCATCTCCTTTCGCCAGTCCTTCCACGGCCGCACCTTCTTTACCGTCAGCGTCGGCGGTCAGCCCAAATACTCCCAGGGCTTCGGCCCGGTGCCCGGTGGCATTGAGCACGCCACCTACAACGATCTCGACAGCGTGCGCGAACTGATCAGCGAGCGCACCTGCGCGGTGATGGTCGAGCCGATGCAGGGCGAGGGCGGTGTGACACCGGCCGATCCGGCCTTCCTGCGCGGCCTGCGCGAACTGTGCGACGAGTACCAGGCGCTGCTGATCCTTGATGAAGTGCAGTGTGGCGTGGGGCGTACCGGCAGCCTCTATGCCTACATGGAGTACGGCATCACGCCGGATATCCTGACCTCCGCCAAGGCGCTGGGCGGCGGTTTCCCGATCGGGGCGATGCTGACCACCGAAGAGGTCGGTCGGGTCTTCGTGGTGGGCACCCACGGCTCGACGTACGGGGGCAATCCGCTGGCCAGTGCCGTGGCGCATGCGGCCGTCGAGACCATCAATCAGCCTGAAGTGCTGGAAGGGGTCAGAAGGCGCCACCAGCTGATTCGCGAACATCTCGAAGCCCTCGATGAACGCTTTGACTGCTTTTGCGAGATTCGCGGCATGGGGCTGCTGATCGGCGCCGAATTCAACGAGCGCTATCACGAGCGCGGGCGCGACGTGCTGGCGGCCGCCATCAATGAGGGTCTGATGCTGCTGGTGGCCGGGCCCAATGTGCTGCGCCTTGCACCGTCTCTGATCATTCCCGAAGAGGATATCCGCGAGGGCATGGCACGTCTGGAACGCGCCCTTGCCTCACTGACGGTCTGAGCGGAGAGACACCATGCTGCTGGTAAGACCTGCCGGCACCGCCGACCTGCCGGCGCTGATGCGCCTGGCCGAGGCGTCGGTCCCGCGTCTGACCAATCTCCCGGCGCATCGGGAACGGCTGGCCGCCCGGCTCGAGCAGTCGACCCGGGCGCTGGCCGCGCCCGTCGAGGCGCCGGGCGAGGAGTGCTACACCTTCGTGCTCGAGGATCACGCCGCCGAGACCCCCGAGGTGGTCGGCACCGCCAGCCTGCGCGCCTGCGCCGGGGCACGCGAGGCCTACTATACCTGGCGGCGCGAAACGCTGATTCACGCCTCGCAGCAGCTGGATGTGCGCCGCGAGGTCTCCATTCTCTCGCTCTCCCACGAACTCTCCGAGGCGTCGCTGCTGTGTGCCTTCTCCCTGGATGGGCGCTATCGCGGCACGCCCGCCGAGCGCCTGCTGCGCCGCTCCCGGCTGCTGTTTGCCGCCCAGTATCCCGAGCGTTTCCGGGCGGTCATGGGGGTGGCCATGCCGGGCTGGCTCGATGATCAGCACCGCTCGCCGTTCTGGGAGAGCGTGGGGCGGCGGTTCTTCGCGCGGGACTTTCACGAGATCAACGAGCTGGCGGGCATTCACTCCAAGAGTTTCATTGCCGAGGTGATGCCGCCGTTTCCACTCTATGAGCCGCTTCTGAGCGATGCCGCCCGCAGCGTGATCGGCAGTGTGCATGATGGCCATCAGGCGGCCGCGGCCGACCTGCGCGACGAGGGATTCACCGATTCGCGCCACGTCGATCTGTTCGATGGCGGGCTGCTGCTGGAGGCGCCCTTCGGGCAGCTGCACAGTGTCCGCAACGGCCAGTGGCATCCGGTGGTCATCGATGATGAGGTGGCGCCGGCCGGCCATGCGCCGGCGCTGGTGGCCAACCAGCAGACCGGTGAATTCCGCTGCATGCTGGTGCCCCATGCTCTCAGTGCCACCCGTCAGCTGCGGCTCTCCACCGCCTGCGCCGGGCAGTTGGGCGTGGCCGCCGGCCAGGCGATACTGGCCGTGGCGCTGGGAGAGGGTGCCAGGGAGATGCCGGCATGCTGATGCGACCGATCGAATTCGATGATCTCGAGGCGCTGCAGGCGATTGCCGTGGAGACCGGGGTCGGCTTTACCTCGCTGCCGGACAATCGTGACTTCCTGGCGGCCCGGATCGACGAGACCCGGCGCGCCTTCGAGATGCCCGATGGCGCGCCGGGGCTGGCCACGGACCCGGCGAACTACTTCTTTGTCCTCGAGGATGATGAGCTGTCCGCCGGGGTGCCGCGTGCCGAGCGCATCGCCGGCTGCTGTGCGATCGAGGCCCGGGTGGGGCTGGACGTTCCCTTCTACAACTATCGGGTCGGGCGGCTGGCACAGTCCTCCCGGCTGCTCGACCTGCACCGCATCGTGGATACGCTCTTTCTCTCCTCCGATCATACCGGCGATGCCGAGGTCTGCTCGCTCTATCTGCGCCCGCAGTGGCGCGAGAAGGGCGCGCGCAACGGTACCCTGCTGTCGCGGATGCGCTGGCTGTTCATGGCGAGCTGGCGCGAACGCTTCCCCGATCGGGTGCTGGCGGAGATGCGCGGTCGCTTCGACGATCAGGGTCGCAGTCCGTTCTGGGAGAGCCTGGGGCGGCACTTCTTCCCCATTGACTTCCGTCATGCCGACCGGCTGACCGGCCTTGGCCAGAAGAGCTTCATCGGCGAGCTGATGCCGCGCTATCCCATCTGTACCGCCCTGCTGCCCGAAAGCGCCCGGGCCTGTATCGGCCAGGTGCATGAGCAGACCCGCCCGGCGCTGGCCATGCTCAATGCCCAGGGGCTGCGCTTCGAGGGGTATATCGATATCTTCGATGCCGGTCCCACCGTCGAGGCCTATCTGGATGACGTGCGGGCGGTCCGCCACAGCCGGGAGGTCGAGGCCGTGATCAGCGAGCGTGCCGAGGCTCCGGGGGTGCCCCGGGTGCTGGCCTCCACCACACGGGCGTGCGCCACCTTTCGCGCCTGCTGGGTCGGTCGCGGGCCCGATGAGGGCCGGCTCATGCTGCATCCCGATGAAGCCCGACGACTGGGCGTGAGTGCCGGCGAACGCTTGCGGGTGCTGGCTGACTGAATCCGGCGTGACCACCGAAGGAAACGAACATGACCATTTCCGTGAAGCAGCAACAGTTCATCGGCGGTGCCTGGCAGGGCGGGGCGGCAGCCGTCTTCGAAAAGACCAACCCGGTGCGCGGCGAGCGTCTCTGGCAGGGCGCCGCGGCCGATGACGGCCAGGTGGCCGCGGCCGTGCAGGCGGCCCGGGCTGCCTTCCCTGCCTGGGCGCGTGCCGGATTCGAGGCCCGCCGGGCGATCGTCGAAGCCTTCCGTGAGCGTCTCGAACACCACCGGGACCGGCTGGCGCGCACCATCGCCGCGGAGACCGGCAAGCCGCTGTGGGAGGCCGGCACCGAGGTGCAGGCGATGATCGGCAAGATCGCCATCTCGGAAGCCGCTTATCACGAGCGCACCGGCGAACGCAGCAAGGAGATTCCCGGTGGGCAGGCCGTCCTGCGCCATCGGCCGCACGGCGTGCTGGCCGTGTTCGGGCCCTACAACTTCCCCGGTCATCTGCCCAACGGTCATATCGTGCCGGCGCTGCTGGCGGGCAATGCGGTGGTGTTCAAGCCCAGCGAGCTGACGCCGGCCACGGCCGATCTCACCGTGCAGTGCTGGCAGGAAGCGGGACTCCCCGACGGGGTGCTCAACCTGGTGCAGGGCGCCGTTCCGGTGGGGCAGGCACTGGCCGGCAGCGCCGACATCGACGGTTTGCTGTTCACCGGCAGTGCCAATACCGGCAAGCGGCTGCACGAGCAGTTCGGAGGTCGGGTCGACAGGATTCTGGCCCTGGAAATGGGGGGCAACAATCCGCTGGTGGTCACCGAGGGCTTCGATCCGGCGGCCGCGGTGCTGACCATCGTGCAGTCGGCCTTCGTCTCCGGTGGCCAGCGCTGTACCTGCGCCCGCCGCCTGCTGGTGCCGGCCGGTGACACCGGCGACCGGCTGATCGAGGCGCTGGTGCGCACGCTCGCCTCGCTCAAGGTCAGTGACCCCTTTGCCGAGTGTGAACAGTCGCCGTTCTACGGGGGGCTGGCCACTCCCGAGGCCGCCGAGCGGCTGTGCGCCGTGCAGGATGAACTGGAAGCGCAGGGCGCCCGGGTGCTGTCGCGGATGCGGCTGCTCGAGCCCGGCACCAGCCTGGTCTCGCCGGGGCTGCTCGATGTGACGGGCATGACGCTCCCCGATGAAGAGTATTTCGGCCCGCTGCTCAAGGTGTATCGCTATCGGAGCTGGGACGAGGCCATCGACATGGCCAATGATACCCGTTACGGCCTGGCGGCCGGGCTGATCGGTGGTACCCCCCATGACTGGGAGGATTTCCGGCTGCGCATTCGCGCCGGTATCGTCAACTGGAATCGCCAGACCACCGGTGCGGCCTCGGATGCCCCCTTCGGCGGCATCGGCGACAGCGGCAATCATCGCCCCAGCGCCTGGTATGCGGCGGACTACTGCGCCTGGCCGATGGCCTCGATGGAGTCCGAGACGGCTTCGCTGCCCCAGCAGCTGCCGCCGGGCATTTCGCTGGACGCCGTGACGGAGCATGACACATGAGCGATAGCGCCCCGAAGATGACCGGCGAGATCAATTTCGATGGTCTGGTCGGGCCGACCCACAACTACAGCGGGCTGGCGCATGGCAATCTGGCGGCGAGTCGCCATGAGGGCATGGTCTCCAATCCCCGCGAGGCAGCGCTGCAGGGACTGGCCAAGATGAAGGCGCTGCACGATGACGGCTTCCTGCAGGGCGTGCTGCCGCCCCAGCAGCGCCCCGATCTGGCCGCGCTGCGCCAGCTCGGATTCAGCGGCTCGCCGTCGCAGCTGCTGGGCGCCGCGGCACGCGAGGCTCCGGCGCTGCTGCGCGCGGTCTGCTCGGCGGCCGGGATGTGGACCGCCAATGCCGCCACCATCACGCCGAGCGCCGATGCCCCGGATGGCCGGGTGCATGTCACGCCCGCCAACCTGCAGTCGAGCTTTCATCGCTCGCTGGAGACGGCCACCACGGCGCGCGTACTCGGCCATATCCTTGGCGATGAGCGTCATTTTGCCCATCATCCGGCGCTGCCGGCGACGCCGGCGTTTGCCGATGAGGGCGCGGCCAATCACACCCGGCTGTGTGGCGAGTATGGGGCCGAGGGCGTGCAGCTTTACGTTTACGGGCGCCGGGCGTTCGAGCAGGGGCCCGAGCCGCAGCGCTTCCGTGCCCGCCAGACGCTGGAAGCGAGTCGGGCGATCGCCCGGCAGCATGGCCTGACCGAGGACCGTTGCGTGTTTGCCCAGCAGCATCCCGAGGCGATCGATGCCGGCGTCTTTCACAACGATGTGATCGCGGTCGGCAACGGGCCGGTGCTGCTCTATCACGAGCGGGCCTTTCTCGACGAGGAGAGCGTGCTGGACGGTCTGCGCGAACGCATGGATGCGCTGGGCGAGCCGCTGCGGACGATCCGCGTGCCCGAGGCCGCGATCGGTCTCGAAACCGCGGTCAACACCTATCTGTTCAACTCCCAGCTGCTGACCCGGCCGGATGGCAGCATGACGCTGATCGTCCCTTCGGAGTGCGAGGAGGACCCGGAGGTCTGGCAGGCGATTTCGTCGCTGATCCTGGAAGGCCACAACCCGATCAGCGAGCTGCGCGCCCATGACGTCAAGCAGAGCATGCGCAACGGCGGCGGCCCCGCCTGCCTGCGCCTGCGGGTGGTGCTGAGCGAGCAGGAGCGGGCCGCGCTGCAGGGCCGGGTGCTGCTCGATGATGCGCTCCATGCGGAGCTGGTGGCGTGGGTCGAGCGGCACTATCGCGATCGGCTGGCGATCGGTGATCTGGCCGATCCCGCGCTGGTCGAGGAGTCGCGCACCGCGCTGGATGAACTGACCCGCATCATGGCGCTCGGTTCGGTCTATCCTTTCCAGCTGTCCTGAGCGGCCGGCCGGCAGGCCGGCCTCGCTCGCAGCTGTCATGACCCCTACGCTGGGTCCGCAATCATCATCTCAGGAGAATCGCCATGTTTCTGGTGTGTGGAGAGGCGCTGTTCGATGTGTTCGCCGAATCCGGAAGGGTCGCACCGGATGCGTCCTCGCTGGGTATGGAGGCGGTCGCCGGTGGCTCGCCGTTCAACGTGGCGATCGGGCTGGCCCGGCTGGAATGCGAATCGGCGCTGCTGACCGGGCTGGCCGACGATCTGCTGGGAGAGCGCCTGCGGGCGGTGCTCGGGCGCGAACAGGTCAGCACCGAATTTCTGGCCACCATCGATGACGCCGCGACCACGCTGGCGATGGTCGGACTCGATGAGCGCGGCTCGCCTCATTATGTGTTCTACAACGCCCGCGGTGCGGATCGTCAGCTGACCCGGCAGCACCTGCCGGCACTCGATGAGCGGATTCGCGGTATTCACGTCGGTTCCTACTCGCTGGTGGTGTCCCCGACCGCGGAGACGCTGGAAGCGCTGGTGACCGGTGAGAACGAACGCCGGCTGATCACCCTCGATCCCAACGTGCGCCTGAAGATCGAGCCCGACCTGGCTCGCTGGCGCGAGCGGCTGGCGGTCATGACCCGCCACGCCCACATGATCAAGGTCAGCGAGGAGGATCTGGAGTCGCTCTATGACGACGCTCCGGAAGAGGTGATTCGTGGCTGGCTGGCCGGTCCGAGCTGTGCGCTGGTGATCCTGACCCGCGGAGAGCGTGGAGTCTGCGCCTTCACCCGGGCCGGTGACACCGTTGAGCTGCCGGCACGCCGGGTCGAGGTGGTCGATACGGTGGGGGCCGGCGATACCTTTCAGGCCGCACTGATCTGCTGGCTGGAGGAGCACGAGCGGGCCACTCCAGCAGGCGTGGCCGGCCTGGACCGGTCCGCCATCGAGGCGATGCTCGATTTTGCCAGCCGGGCCTCGGCGCTGACCTGCACCCGGCGCGGCCCCGATCTGCCCCGACGGGGCGAACTCGACGGTCCGGATTCGATGTGACAACGCGCCGCATTCGGCGGGCAACTGCACGATTGACCCCTGGGTAGCCCTGCGGCATTACGATGTCGGACACCGTGAACCGATTCGCGGTGTCGCCCGTCAATTGCACAGAGTCGAGCCGAACATGACAACGATGAAACGCAGGCTATCCCCCGGCAGTCTTGCGGTCGCGGTACTGATGACAGTGGTGTTGGTCCCCGTGGCGCAGGCGGACCCGCCAATGAAGCATGGAGACCATGGTGCGCAGGCAAGCGATGACAACGAGGCGGCAAGGGCCTATCGCGACGCGAACGATCGAATGCATCAGGCAATGACTTCAAGCTACAGCGGTAATGCGGATGTGGATTTCGCCCGTGGCATGATCCCGCACCATCAGGGGGCGATCGATATGGCCAGGGTGGAACTCAGGTACGGCAGTGATCCCAGCATGCGCATGCTGGCCGAACAGGTGATCAATGCCCAGCAGGCCGAGATCGAAACGCTCAGAAACTGGCTCGAACAGCATGACAGCGCGGCGCGCTAGTCAGCGTGATAACGGCCGCGGCGCGGAGTGGCATGCCGCTCGCACACGTCGATGAGTACCGAGCGGCGCAAAAAGCATTCACGCGGCACTCGTCAACCTGACATGATGAACCTGCAGCCGAAGCCGGGCGGTCGCCCCACTCGGCCTCGGCAGTCGCCCACTCCACCAAAAACAACGGTGAGGCATGCATCATGGCCAACAATACGAATGACAGCCGGGTCGGTTATGAAGCCGTCGAATCGGACTATCTCGAAAAGAGACAACTGAAGCAGGGGGCGGCAGGCTGGATCCTGCTGGCCAGCCTGGGGGTGTCCTACGTCATCTCCGGCGATTACGCCGGCTGGAACTTCGGCCTGGCGGCCGGTGGCTTCGGCGGCATGCTGATTGCCACCCTGCTGATGGCGATCATGTACACCGGCATGGTGTTCTCGCTGGCCGAGCTCTCCTCGTCACTGCCCACGGCCGGCGGCGGTTACAGCTTTGCCCGCCGCGTGATGGGGCCCTGGGGCGGTTATATCACCGGCACGGCGATCCTGCTGGAATACGCCATTGCCCCGGCGGCGATCGCGATCTTCATCGGCGGCTACGTCGAGTCGCTGATCGGCCTCAACGGGCCGCTGGTCTATGCGGCGTTCTATATCGTGTTTGTCGGCATCCACCTGTGGGGGGCCGGCGAGGCGCTGAAGATCATGATGGCGATCACGGCGCTGGCGGTGCTGGCCATCGTGGTCTTCGTGCTGGGCATGCTGCCGCACTTCAGCGTGGCCAACCTGTTCGATATTGCCCCCGGCAGCGCCGCCGGCGCTTCCGCTTTCCTGCCGCACGGCTATCTGGGCATCTGGAGCGCGCTGCCGTTCGCGATGTGGCTGTTTCTGGCTGTCGAGGGGGTGCCGCTGGCGGCCGAGGAGTCGCGCAATCCGGGCCGGGACATGCCGCGCGGCATCATTACCGCGATGATCGTGCTGCTGATCTTCGCCGCCTGTATCCTGCTGCTGGGACCGGGCGGGGCCGGAGCGCAGCTCATGAGCCAGAGCGACGCACCGCTGGTCGATGCGCTGACAGCCGTCTATGGTCAGGGGAACTGGGCATCGGGCTTCGTCAATCTGATCGGGCTGGCCGGACTGATTGCCTCCTTCTTCTCGATCATCTTCGGTTATTCGCGCCAGGTCTTTGCGCTTTCCCGGGCCGGTTACCTGCCACGTCTGCTGTCGATTACCAACCGGCGGCGGGCGCCGGCACTGGCGCTGATCGTGCCGGGCATCATCGGCTTTCTGCTGTCGCTGACCGGGCAGGGCGATCTGATGATTACCATGGCGGTGTTCGGGGCAACCATCTCCTATGCCATGATGACGCTCTCGCACATCCTGTTGCGCCGGCGTGAACCGGGACTCGAGCGGCCGTATCGCACCCCGGGCGGCACCCTGACTTCGGGCGTGGCGTTCGTGCTGTCGCTGGTGGCCTTTGCCTCGACCTTCGTGGTGAGCGTTCAGGCGGCGCTGTGGTCGGCGCTGTTCTACGCCATCATGCTGGCATGGTTCGGCTTCTACAGCCGCAAGCGACTGGTGGCTCGGGCGCCCGAGGAGGAGTTCGAGGCCATTGCCCGCGCCGAGGCGGAACTCGACTAGCCCGTGCCCGGCACACTCCGACCGCGAGCGCCGGATGGCGCTCGCGGTCCGTACCCATGGAGAGGCTGAATGCATATCGGTTTGCTGCAGTGCGATGACCTCGCGCCCCATCTGCGCGACAAGCACGGCAACTACCCCGAACTCTACGCTGAGCTGCTCAGGAGCGTGGACCCCACCCTGACCTTCGAGACCTGGCGTGCTCATGACGGCGAGCTGCCCGATCGCATCGATGGCTGTGATGGCTGGCTGATTTCCGGCAGCAAGGCGGGCATCTACGAGGATCTCGACTGGATTCCGGGGCTGCTGCAGCTGATCCGGCGGCTATGGGAGGCCCGCGCGCCGGTGGTCGGCATCTGCTTCGGCCACCAGGCGCTGGCCCATGCCATGGGCGCCGAGGTCGGCAAGAGCGATCGCGGCTGGGGCGTCGGTGTCGCCTTCAATGAAGTACTGGCTCACCAATCGTGGATGACCCCCTGGCAGGAAGGCCTGGATCTGATCATCAGTCATCAGGATCAGGTGCTGACGCTGCCCGAGAACAGCGAACTGCTGGCGGAGAACGGTTTCTGCCCCTATTTCATGATCCAGTACGGCACGTGTTTTCTGAGCCTGCAGGGGCATCCGGAATTCAGCCGGACCCTGAGCGCCGATCTGATGGCCGGCAAGAGCGGATCGATGCCGGACAGCCGGCGGCGCCAGGGGATGGCGTCGCTGACCGCGGATACCGATGAGCGGGTGATGGCCCGCTGGATGGTCAATTTCCTGCGCGATGCGGCCGGTTTCGTGTGACCAGAGCCGGTCATGGCCTGCTGCCGTGATCGTCTGCCGGCACGCCGGGCTGCCCGGCGGTTTCGGCAGGCGCCGGGTGGGCTGACTGGCGCACGCCTTTTCCGGGATCTGCGGAGTGACGCAGGGTCATGTCGGCGTCATTGAGACGCAGCCGCGAGGTGGGGATCGCCAGCGTGGCACCGTGTTCCTCGATGATCTCGCTGATGCGGATCAGGATCTCCTGCTTGAGCTCCTGAAAGGTCTGCCAGTCGGTGGGCACCGTGAAGGCATAGATCATCAGTTCCAGCGCGTAATCACCGAAGGTCACGAAGTTGACGGTGATCAGCTCCTGCTGATCGATCCGCTCGTGCGCCATCAGATAGCGGCGAATATCGCCGGTGATCTCGCGCACCCGGCGGATGTCTTCATAGTGGATGCCGACCGTTTCCCACAGTCGTCGACTGAACATGCGGGTCGGGTTTTCCACGATGATCTGGTTGAACACGGCGTTGGGCACATAGATCGGTGGCCCGGCGAAGGTGCGGATGGTGGTCAGTCGCCAGCCGATATCCTCGACCACGCCCTCGATGTCGCGCTCGGTGGACTTGACCCAGTCGCCGACCACGAACGGCTTGTCGATGTAGATCACCATGCCGCTGAAGAAGTTGGCAATCAGATCGCGGGTGGCAAAGCCGATCACCAGCCCGCCGAATCCCCCCAGCGCCAGCAGGCTGGAAATGGAAAATCCCATCAGCTGCAGCGCCATCAGGGTCAGGGCGGTCAGCAGCAGGGCACCGATGATCTTGGTGATGGCGGAGGCACTGGTGGGGTCGACCGGGCGCGCCCGGCCGGCCGGGGGCGGAAAGACCAGCCGCTTTTCCAGCCGGCTGATCAGCCGGATACCGGCCCACCCGATCGCGGCCAGGGTCAGCAGCCCCTGCGCGGTCGCGATGTTGTGCTCGATCCAGCCGATATGCAGCTGGGAGCCGAGCACGCTGGCGAGAATGGTGATGACCGTCAGCCAGACCCAGAGACGAAAGGGGCGGCGAATGCCGTGGATCAGGGCGTCGTCCCAGCGATGGCCGCTGCGGTTGAGGCGCCTTTCCAGTCGCGCCAGCACGAAATAGAGGGTGGTATCGAGCACCAGCGCCACCACGATGGTGACCACCGGCATCCAGACCCAGCCGGGCAGTGACAGGGTGCCGTCAATGCTTTCCTGCAGCGATTCGATCGGCGCCAGGCCGGTGCGGTCATCGGTCATGGGCTCTCGAGGGTGGGAAATGTAGCCCCAGCATAACGCAGTCGCGGACCGCCGGCTCGCTGGTATCAGTCGCGCGGCCGGGCGAGGTCGATTTCGTCATGATGTTCGAGCCGTGGCGAGATGTGGCTGATGAACTGCTGCGGCTGACGCTCGATGAGATAGACCGGCAGCTGCTGTCGGCGGGCCACCTGCATCCCTTCCTCGCCGCCGAGACAGAGCATGGCCGTGGCCCACGCATCCGAGAGCGCGGCGTCATGGCCGAAGACCGAGGCCGATACCAGATCGTGTGTCGTGGGGCGGCCGCTGCGGGCATCGATGATGTGGCCGTAGGTGTGGCCGTCGTCATCGAAGAAGCGCTGGTAGGTGCCGGAGGTATCGAGGGTGACGCCGTGCTCGGAGTCGAGCGTGACGATCCGCTGTACCCGGCGCTGCCCCGGCACGGGAGCCTGGATGCCGACCCGCCAGGCACTGCCATCCGGCTTGTGGCCGCGCGCCTTGAGATCCCCGCCCATCTCGACCAGATAGTTGTCGATGCCGTGGGCTTCCAGCACGGCGGCCAGGCGATTGAGGGTATGCCCCTCGCCCATGGCGGAGAGATCAATGGAGAGTCCCGGCAGATCCTTGCGAATGCGTCCCCGCTCGGCGTCGACATGGACGTGTTCGAGCCCGACTTCGGCGAGCGTGTTGCTGATGGCGCGCTCCGGTGGCACCCGGAACTGCTCGTCGTGAAAGCCCCAGAGGCGAAAGAGCGGGGCGATGGTGGGGTCGAAGCAGCCCCCGGAGGCGTGGTGCACCTGCCGGGCAACGCCGAGCAGTGCGATCACCTGCTCGGGAGCCGACTGCCAGTCGGTACTCGTGCCGGCATTGAAGCGTGCCAGCCAGGAGTCGTCCCGGTAGGTCGAAATCGCCAGGTCGATGTCCTGAAAGACCTGCTGGAACGCAGCATCGAGGGCCTGTGGTTCGACCGGCTGGCGACTCCACCACTTGATGTGCCAGGTGGTGCCCTGGGCATGCCCCCGGGCGAGCTGCAGCTCGGGTGGCCGATCGCAGCCGGCCAGCAGCGCTGACAGCAGCAGCAGGCGGGTACACTGCGTCAGAAGGGCAGCGAATCGGTCGGGCAGCAGGGGCAGACGTCTGAGCATGATGAAGCAATTCCGTGACATTCGGGAGCGACCGGCGATGCGGGCGGCCTCATTGTGCTCGAAGGGGCAACGGGGCTCCACCCCAGCAGGGCGTCAGGCCGAAATGCCGCCGGCACGCTGATCCTGGACCAGAGTCGTATGGCATCCGAGCGGGCAACCCCCTAACCTGCGACCGGAGCCGGCGCACCGCCGTGATGTCCAGCCGTTGTTTCAATCCGTCTGCATGAGTGGTCTGCCCGGGTGTTGCCCACCTCGGCCGACGGGCTTGTGTGTTCATTATCAGGGGGCCGATATGGTGACCTTTCTGGCAGCCATCGCGCTGCTGATTGTCGGTTATTTCACCTACGGGAAATTCGTCGAGCGGGTCTTCGAATCCAATCAGCGGCGGCCGACACCGGCCTATGCGATGCGTGATGACGTGGACTACCTGCCGATGGGGACCAAGCGCAACTCCCTGATCCAGCTGCTCAACATCGCCGGGGTCGGACCCATCTTCGGGCCGATCCTGGGCGCGCTGTACGGTCCGGTGGCCTTCTTCTGGATCGTGATCGGCTGCATCTTCGCCGGCGCGGTGCACGACTACCTGACCGGGATGATCTCGATTCGCAATCACGGGGCCCATCTGCCCCAGCTGGCGGGCAAGTTCCTCGGCCGGGCGATGAAGCACATCGTCAATGCCTTTGCGATCCTGCTGCTGCTGCTGGTGGCTACCGTCTTCGTCACCGCGCCGGCCCAGCTGCTCTCCAACATGCTGCCGATCGGAGTGGCGCTGATCTCGCTGGCGATCTTTGCCTACTATCTGCTGGCCACGCTGCTGCCGATCGACAAGATCATCGGGCGCATCTATCCGTGGTTCGGGGCGCTGCTGCTGTTCAGCGCGCTGGGCATCGGGCTGGGCATGGTGGTGATCGGGGCACCGATTCCGGAGATGAGTCTTGCCAACATGCATCCGGACAACGCCCCGATCTTTCCGCTGCTGTTTCTGACCATCTCCTGCGGTGCGCTGTCGGGCTTTCATGCCACCCAGACGCCGATCATCTCGCGTACCACGCAGAACGAGAACAACGGGCGCAAGATCTTCTACGGCATGATGATCGTCGAGGGCATTATCGCCATGATCTGGGCCGCGGCGGCGATGAGCATGTTCCACGGCGAGCAGACGCTCTCCGGCGTGCTCGCCCAGGGCGGGCCGGCGGCAGTAGTCAGTGCCGTTTCCACCAATATGCTGGGTGCCATCGGTGGCACCCTGGCGGTACTGGGCGTGATCGTGCTGCCGATCACCTCGGGTGATACGGCCTTTCGCAGTGCACGCATGATCATTGCCGACTATCTGAAGATCGACCAGAAGGTGGTTGCCCGGCGGATCGCGATCGCCGTGCCGCTGTTCGTGCTCTCCTATCTGCTGACGAAGATCGACTTCACGCTGCTGTGGCGTTACTTCTCCTGGGCCAACCAGACCACGGCCGTGATCGCCCTGTGGGTGGCCACCATGTATCTGGTGCTGGCGAAAAAACCGTACTGGATCACCCTGATTCCGGCACTGTTCATGACCATGGCGACCTTTACCTATATCGCCTGGGCGCCGATCGGCTTCGGTCTGCCGCTGACGGTGGCCTATGTGGTCGCGGCGCTGGGCACGGCGGCTGCCCTGGCACTGTTCATGAAGCGGGTGAAGCGACTCTCCGGCGGCATCTTTGCCGTGGATGAACCTGCCACGCCGACCTCTGCTGCTTCCCCGGCCGGGGTGGCGGCCTCGGCAGGCTGATCCGCTCGACCGCTCGCTCGAAGGGGCGCTCCACTGGAGCGCCCCTTTGCATGTTCGGTGCTGTCATGGGGCCGAGTCACCATGAAAAAGCGGCGGCGCCCGAAGGCGCCGCCGCGATCATGACTGGCGTATCACAGGGTTAGTCGGCGGAATCGCCGCCGTTGTCCTTGTTGAAATACCGGTCGTAGATCTTCTGGTAGGTGCCGTTCTCCCTGACGGTTTCCAGCGCCTGGTTGAACTGCTCGGCGAGCTCCTTGTCACGCTTGCGAAAGGCAATGCCGAAGCCTTCGCCGAAGTACTTCTTCGGCTCGGTCAGCTTGTCGCCGACAGTGCGATAGTCGCGCTTGTCGTCATCCAGCAGGGCGGCCTGACCGGTCGGATAGTCGAGGAAGGCCAGGTCAAGTCGGCCCGCATCCATGTCGACTGCAACATCGTCGGCACTGGCGTAGCGCTTGATGTTGGCGATGCTGCCGTACATGTCGGTCACGTAGTTGTCCTGCACGGTACCCCGCTGGACACCGATGTCCCGGCCCTCGAGCGCGCTCTCGTCGGGGGTCTGGATATCACTGCTGCCCGGCACGAACCAGGCCGAGGGCGGCACGATGTAGGGGTCGGAGAACAGCAGCTGCTGGCGGCGCTCGTCGTTGATCGTCATCGACGACATGATGGCGTCGAACTTGCGTGCCATCAGGCCGGGGATGATGCCATCCCAGGACTGTTCCACCCACTTGCACTCGAGTTCGGCCTGCTTGCACAGGGCGTTGCCGA
This sequence comes from Kushneria sinocarnis, assembly GCF_003633775.1. Classification (GTDB taxonomy): domain Bacteria; phylum Pseudomonadota; class Gammaproteobacteria; order Pseudomonadales; family Halomonadaceae; genus Kushneria; species Kushneria sinocarnis. Next base: position 366,296 of record NZ_RBIN01000002.1, on the reverse strand, counting down.
GCTCGATGTCGAAACCGGTCAGGGTACCGTCGGGCTTGCGGTACTCCATCGGCACGTAGGGGATATCCACGCCAATGCGCACCGTGTCGTAGTCCCGGGCCTGAGCGGTGCCGGAGCCGGCTGCAATGGCAGCGCCCAGCAGGGAGACGGTCAGCAGTCTTTTCATTGTTTACAGCATCCTTGATCAGTAATGACGCAGCGACAAAACCTGCCCGTGATGGGCTTACAAGCCGTTACGCCGTGATTATCAGCACGTAGTCGCCCCCGGTTGCAAGCGTCAGTCGCGCGAGGGCGGTCGAATATCGTAGTCGAAATACCGCTGCATCAGCCGTTCGAAGGTACCATCCCGGTAGACGTCGTCCAGCGCCCGGTTGAAGGCCTCGGCCAGCGCCCGGTCGTAGGGGCGTACGGCAATTGCATTGCCTTTGCCGAAGATCGATTGCGGCGAGTTGATCCGGGGCCCCAGCTGGGTGAAGTCGCTCTCCGGCCGGGTGATCTGCAGCGTGTCCAGTGCCACCGGGTAATTCAGGAAGGCGAGATCGAGCCGGCCCGACTGCATGTCCACGGCGACATCATCGGCGGTGGCATAACGGCGGATGTCGAGGACATCACCGTAGCGTTCGGTGACGTAGCGGTCCTGGGTGGTGCCGCGCTGCACCCCGACATTCAGCTCCTTCAGCCCCGCGCGATCAGCGATATCGATGTCGCGGCCCTGGCGAGCGACCCAGACCTTGGGCGACAGGGCGTAGGGTTCGGTGAACAGCACCCGGCGACTGCGTGCTTCGGTGATCCGCATCGACGACATGATGGCGTCATACTTGCGCGCCATCAGCCCGGGGATGATGCCATCCCAGTTCTGCACCACCCATGTGCACTCGAACTGCGCGCGCTCGCACAGGGCGTTGCCGAGGTCGATGTCAAAGCCGGTCAGTTCACCTTCGGGCGTACGATACTCCATCGGCGGGTAGGGGACATCAACGGCGATACGCACGATGTCCCGCTCTTCGCCGTCGGCTGCGGCCTCGTCTGCCTGTACTGACACACCGGCGCCGAGCAGCATGGGCAGCAGCAGGGCGCCGACAAGGCGAGGAGAGAGTCGATTCATTGGCGGACTATCCGGTTGTTGTGGTTGTGACCGAAGCGGGCCGGCGGGAGGCCGGCCCGGGAGTTATCAGCTGCCCGAGCGCAGATGGCGCAGCATGCGCTTTTCAAGCTGGCGAAAAATGCCCTGAATGCCGAAGCTCAGCGCCATGTAGACCAGCGCCACGAAGATGAACGCCGGGAAGGGCGAGTAGAAACGGGCATAGACGTAATAGGCGGCCCCGGTCAGATCCATGATGGTTACCACGCTGGCAATGGCACTGGCATGGAGCATGAAGATGACTTCATTACCGTAGGCCGGCAGGGCGCGGCGAAAGGCGCTGGGCAGGATGATCCGGCGATAGGCCAGCACCTTCGACATGCCGTAGGCCCGCGCCGCCTCGATTTCGCCGCGAGGCGTGGCCTTGATCGCGCCGCGGAAGATCTCCGTGGTATAGGCCGCGGTATTGAGCGTGAAGGCCAGCAATGCCGGATAGGTGGGGTCATCGATGAAGAACCACAGCCAGGTTTCCTGGATGCCGGGGATGAAGGCAAAGCCGTAATAGGCCAGATAGAGCTGGATCAGCAGCGGGGTGCCGCGAAAGATATAGGTGTAGAACCAGATCGGCCACTTGAGCCAGGGCCACCGCGAGCCCCGGGCGATGGCCAGCGGCACCGCCAGCACCACGCCGACCAGCAGCGAGATGAACACCAGCTGGACGGTATTGACCAGCCCCTGCCAGTACTGCGCCAGCGTGGCGGGCGTGAAGATGTCGTTCTGCGCCAGCCACGGCGCGATCTCGGTCAGCCACTGCTGCATCAGTCCTGCTCCTCGAAGCCGGTGTCATAGCGTTTGCGCAGCCACAGCATGACCAGCTCGGACACGCTGGTAATGGCGAGATAGCCCAGAGCAACCGGAATCATGAACAGGAAGGGTTCGTGGGTCGCCTTGGTGGCCTCGGCCGCCACCCGGACCATATCGGTCAGGCCGATGATCGACACCAGCGCGGTGGTCTTGAGCAGGACCATCCAGTTGTTGCCCAGCCCCGGCAAGGCATGGCGCATCATCAGCGGAAAGCGGATGCGGCGGAAGGCCAGCCAGCCGCTCATGCCGTAGGCGCGTGCCGCCTCCATCTGGCCCTCCTCGACGGCGAGAAAGGCGCCGCGAAAGGTCTCCGACATGTAGGCGCCGAAGATGAAGCCGATGGTCACCACGCCGGCCACGAAGGCGTTGATGTTGATGAAGATATCAATGTCGAAGGCGTAATAGAGCTGATCGGTCAGCATGTTGACACCGATCTGGCCGCCATAGAACAGCAGCATCATCAGCACCAGATCGGGCACACCGCGCACCACGGTGGTGTAGAAGGTGGCCACGCCGTGGGCAAGACGTGAACCGGACAGCTTGGCGCTGGCAGCCAGCAGCCCGAGCGCCACGGCCAGAATCAGTGACAGTACTGCCAGTTCGAAGGTCAGCAGGGCGCCATCGAGCAGGCGCGGACCATAGCCCTGGAAATCGATCATGACCTGACCTCAGAAATTGGGAGCGAGGAACTGCTTCAGCCGTTCCGAACTCGGCTGGTTGAGGACATCCTGCGGCTTGCCGGCTTCCTCGACCCGACCCTGGTGAAGAAACATCACCTGGTTTGAGACATCGCGGGCGAAATCCATCTCGTGGGTCACCACGATCATGGTGCGGCCCTCTTCGGCAAGCTCCCGCATGACCCTGAGCACTCCGCCGACCAGCTCCGGATCGAGCGCCGAGGTCGGCTCGTCGAACAGCATCACCTCGGGCTCCATGGCCAGTGCGCGGGCGATTGCGCCGCGCTGCTGCTGGCCGCCGGAGAGCTGGGCGGGAAAATAGTCGGCGCGCTCGGCCAGCCCCACCCGTTCGAGCAGGGCCATGCCGCGTTCGCGGGCTTCCCGCCTGGGGACGCCGAGCACGTGAATCGGTGCCTCGGTGACATTCTGCAGCAGGGTCAGATGGGCCCACAGGTTGAAGTTCTGAAAGACCATCGACAGTTTGGCGCGAATGCGTTCGACCTGTTTCCAGTCCGCCGGTACCCGGCCATTGCGCAGCTGGCGGAACCGGATCTGTTCACCGTGCACCAGGATCTCGCCGGCATCGGGGCGCTCGAGCAGGTTCATGCAGCGCAGGAAGGTGCTCTTGCCGGAGCCGGAGGCGCCGATCAGGCTGATGACGTCGCCCTGATGGGCCTCCAGGGAGAGCCCCTTGAGCACCGGGTTATCGCCGAAGCGCTTGTGCAGGTCATTGATGACCAGGGGTATGGGTTGGTCGGCCATGAAGGTGAATACTCGTACTGTGGCGTGGCTGACAGGACGGCGGCCGACGCCCGCCCGGCGTGTGCGGACCCGGGCGCCGGCTCATCCTGCTGCGCTGTTGACTGCGTCATGTCTTCTCTCCGGCTCGGGAGTGCACGCTGGCTGCACTTGCGCCGCCCGGCTCAAGGCGCTCCAGTCTATCAGGGAGAAGCCCCGGGGTGGACTGCTGCGTGACCATTGGACCGTTCGGTCAGGTCGCGGCCGGGGGCGCCCCGGGAGCGGGCACCGCGCGCGCCAGCAGCGCTGCCCGTGCGCCGCGCTCCACCCCGGCATTGGGAAAGACCACGTGCAGTGGCACATCGCCCACCCGGGTTTCGCCATCGATGCCGTCCACGGCGATCAGCTCGCCGCTGTCGAAGCGGGTGAAGTTGGCGATGTCCTCGGCGAAGGCGAGGGTGAAGTCGTCGCTGGTGCGCATCAGCTCCTGTTCCACCCGGAAGAAGGCAAGCCGGGCCGTGTCCGCGGTGGCCGGTGGGGTGCCGGCCAGCCGCGCCTGCAGCAGGGCGGCCATCGGCTCCAGGGCGTCGAGATCATTGGCGCCGAAGGGGGCCACCCGGCCCAGTTCGAGGGTGAAGCCGGCCAGGCCGTGGTAGTACCGGCTGTAGTGGGAGAAGGTCCAGCTGTGGCGGTGCTGGGCGAGTGCGGCCTGCAGGCCGGCGCCGGCCAGCACCGGCCAGACGGTGGCCGGCGTCGGCGTATCGGAGCAGGGCTCGACGGCAAAGCGCGGGTAGCGGCTGTCGCGGATGGCGGTATGCAGGTCGAGATGCAGGGGCACATCGGTGGCGCCGGGCAGCCCGGCACCGGAGGGGGCGGCGTGCTCGGCCAGGAATGCATCCACCGCCTGCATCAGTACCCGGGCCCGCTGCGCTTCCTGACGCGGATCATCGGCCGCCACGCCATCACGCCGGAACAGCCGGTTGAGGTTGGTGTCGAGATAGCGCCGCCCTGCGCGGATGGCGTCGGCATGACCGATGATCAGCAGGGCGGGGGCCGCGAGCTGCCACTGACCGGCATCGAGCCGGGCGGCGACCCGGCCCAGCAGTTCGATGGGGGCGGTTTCGTCGCCATGCAGGCCGACCGAGATGATGGTGGCGGCCGCATCGGTTGCCGGGGTGTCGGGCACCAGTGCGATCACGCCCGGCGCCCGCGGCTCGGCGTGGCCGCCGGGCAGGCGAAAGCGCTGCGGGAGGGCGGCGTCGGCGTGTTCGATCAGACGGGCCAGGGCATCGCTGAGGAGGCAGTCGTTGGGGGTGTCGGCCATGAGAGGGGTCCGGGCAGGGGTGGGTGGCTGTCCCGCGCAGCGGGACTTCTATACTGAGCAGTCATTCCCGCCGAGCGCAATGCTCGAGGCAGGCTTCAACCGAAGGAGATCATGCCATGGGCGGCAGAACGGTCATCGCCCTCAATGGACCCCTCAATGCCGGCAAGAGTCATGTCGGGCGCGAATTGAGCCGGCGGCTGCCGGAGGCCCGCTTCATCGAGGGGGATGATCATGGTGCGCCGCCCGACAGTCCGCTCGCCGTGCGCATCGGGGCCGCCATGACGCGTCTGGAAACTCAGGTGCTGGGCATGCGCTGTCGCTGGCTGATCGTGGCCTTCCCCCTGCGGGAAGCCGACATGGCCCGGCTGCGCCGGGCCGCCGAGCAGCGCGGCGCGGCGATCTGTTGCATTACCCTGGCGCCGCCGCTGGCCGTGACACTCGCCAACCGGGGCGCCCGTGAGCTGACCGCGTGGGAGCGGATGCGGCTGCCCCGGATGTACGAGGAGGGGTTCGCGCAGCGCGCGTTCAGCGACCTGCTGCTCGACAACAGCGAGGAGACGGTCGCGGCCACCGCCGAGCGGATTCTGGTCTGGCTGGAAACGTTTCCGAGCTTCAGCCACTGACCAGCTTGAGGCCCACCACCGAGGCGATGATCAGCGCGATCCAGCCGACCCGCACCGGGTCCCGGGGCTCGTTCCAGAGTGTCATGCCGAGCAGCGCACTGACGACCGTGCCGATGGCGGTGAATACGGCGTAGGCGATGCCGAGCGGAATCGCGCGCATCGCCAGGCTGATCAGCAGCAGCGAGCTGCCGAAGCCCAGTGCCAGCAGGCCCAGCCCCAGCGGTCTTGAGCCGCGATTGAGTTTTTCCATGCCCATGACCCCCACGACTTCCATCAGCCCGGAGGCCAGCAGTGCCAGCCAGTACATGCGGTTCTCCTGCGTTCGAAAGGGGATGTCAGTGTGCCGATCGCCGGCGCAGGCCGATCACGCCGATCAGCAGCGTAACGACCAGCATCAGCATCAGCGGATTCGCCGGAGTGCCGAGAAAGAGGATGTCGACGGCCACCGTGCCGGCCGCCCCCAGTCCGACAAAGACCGTATAGACGGTGCTGGTGGGCAGGTGGCGTGCCATGCGCGTCGCCAGGGTCAGGCTGATGGCCACCAGTATCAGCGTGATCGCCCAGTCGAGCACCCCGTCGGCATACTTGGCGCCCATTGCCCAGCCCACTTCACAGGCGGCGGCCGGCAACATCAGCCACCACTGGCGGGCGCTTGCTGCTTTGTTCGAAGCCATGTTCACCTCTGATTGCATGAATGAGCCGGTTAACTAACTAACGTTCGTTAGTTATCATTGTAGCACTCTGCCATGACAGGGCAATCCCGGTACTCCACGACGTGGCAGCGAGGCGATTGTCCGGGGATTTCGACCAGCGAAGGAGCGTGCGATGACCACGACCGAAGAGCGGATCCGGGCCGCGGGGCTGCGGCTGTTTGCCGAGCAGGGCTATGAAGCGACGCCGCTGTCGATGATCGCGGGAGAAGTCGGCATTCGTACCCCATCGCTCTACAACCACTTCGACAGCAAGGAGGCGCTGTTCATGGCGCTGGCCGAAGAGGTCGAGGCTGACATGCTGGCCCACTTCAGCCGCAGCATCGCACGCTACGCCGAGCAACCGGTGCGTGATCGGCTGCACGCGTTGATCGTGGATACCAGCGACTTCATCTTCCAGCAGCACCGGGGCGTGTTCTACAAGCGCTTTCTGCTGTTTCCGCCGCCGGCACTGAAGGAGGCCCTGGCCGCGATCAATCAGGACAGCGAGCGCTACATCGACCGGCTGCTGCTCGAACTCTTCCACGAGGGACAGCGCCGCGGCGAGCTGCGCGCCCTGGATGAGCGCGCCTTTGTCAGTGCCCTCTACTGCCTCGTCGATGGCCTGTTCAGCGAGCGTTTTCTCTACGCCCGCGAGGAGTTCGATCGCCGACTGGAAGGGGCGTGGACGGTCTTCTGGGCCGGGGTGTGCGCCTGAGCGCCCCTACTCCGTGGCGTCGCTGTCGTGCCCGACCCGCAGCAGTCGTGCGACATCGAAACCGTTGGCGCGGGCCTGTTCCAGCATGGCGTGATACGCGCGCTCGGCGGGTTGAGGGGTGCGGGCCAGCAGCCAGAGATAGTCATGCGTCGGGCCGGCCACCACGGCGTGCTGATAGTGCTCATCCACCCACAGGACGTTGTAACCGGCGTAGAAGGGGCCGAAGAAGGTCACCCGCAGCCTTCCCAGCCGGTGATCGTCGGTCTCGAAGCGCGCCCGTCCGCGGGCTTCGTCCCACTTCTGTTCGGTCGTGCTGAAACCGCGGTTGATGACCTCGATATCGCCATCTTCGCGCAGTTCATAGGTGGCCGTCACATGGGTCAGCTCGCGCTCGAAGGAGTGATCCAGCCGTGCGATCTCGTACCAGCGGCCGAGATAGCGCTGCATGTCGAAGTCGGTGACGGCGTGCGCCCCTTCCGGGATGCGTGTTTCACCACCCAGCGCCGTGACCAGCCCGTACATCATTCCCTTCAGATCGGCCTTGTCGGGCATTTTGTTGCTCCCGTGTTGAATGCGGCTGACCTGCAGTCTAGTTCGCCTGTCGCCGACTGGCCCGGCGGCGTGACGCCGCAGTCCGCTACAGGCTTAAGCACTGTTTCAGCAGGCTGTCAAGATATCCCTTGGCAAGGGGTCAAGTTCTCGAGGGCAGCGCCGATGAAGCGACTGAATGCCCGGTGAGCGGGCAGCTACGTGAAACCGGGGGGCGGGACAATGGCAAGTGAAACCGGCTGGATGAGACATGAGGCGCCCTCGTCCAGGGAGACTTCCTGGTGGCAGCGCCTGAGCGAGCAGCGTCGGGGGCCGGCGGTCTCCGGCAGTCGTGACGAGTGGACCCTCAGGCGCAAGCTTTGGCTGACGCTGGGACTGATGTGGCTGGCGATGATCGCGATCGTCTTCAGCATGGCCTGGCAGAGTCGTGATCTGATGTTCAGCGATCGCCGGGCGGCGCTCTCCGATACCATCGCCATGGTGCATACGCTGCTTGATGGCTATGCCGCCAGAGTCGACAGTGGCGAGCTGACCGAGGCCGAAGCGAAGCAGCGGGCCGTGGCCGCCATCGGCGCCATGCGCTTCGGGGCGGAGCGTGACAACTATGTGTTCGTGTTCGATAACCGCTCCCATCTGCTTTATCACCCCCGGCGTGATGCCGGTACCGACATGTCCGGCTACACCGATCCCAACGGGGTCGCGGTCTATCGGGAGCTGGCCTCGATTGCCGGCACGCAGGGCAGCGGTTATCTCGATTACTCTTCCCGCGATTCGACCAGCAATGCGCTGTTTCCCAAGGTCAGCTATGTCGAGCGCTTCAAGCCGTGGGGCTGGAACATGGCAGCCGGTGTCTATACCAATGACATCCAGGCCGCCTTCTACAGCAAGCTGATGCAGTATGCGCTGGTGCTGCTGGGCGCGGGCGGGCTGGTCACGCTGGCCTTCGTGCTGATCATGCGCAATATCTATCGCAGCCTGGGCGGCGAGCCGGCCGAGGCGACGGCCGTGGTGGGGCGGATCGCCGAGGGGGACCTGTCGCAGCCGGTGCCGGTACATGGCAACGACGAGCGCAGCCTGATGCATGCCATCGAGCGCATGCGCGTGGAGCTCGGCGAGACCATCGCCGTGATCCGGCGCTCGAGCGAGTCGATCGACGTCGGCGCGCGCGAGATCGCCGCCGGCAATACCGATCTCTCCTCGCGTACCGAGCAGCAGGCCGCCTCGCTGGAGGAGACCGCGGCCAGCATGGAAGAGCTCACCGCCACGGTGCGTCAGAATGCCGACAACGCCGGGCAGGCCAGTCGCCTGTCGCACAGCACCACCGAATCGGTACAGCAGGGTCAGGAGGTGATCAATCGGGTGGTCAGCACCATGGGCGAGATCCGCGAGAGTTCCGGCAAGATCGCCGACATCATCACCCTGATCGACGGCATCGCCTTTCAGACCAACCTGCTGGCACTCAATGCCGCAGTGGAAGCCGCCCGCGCCGGTGAGCAGGGTCGTGGTTTCGCGGTCGTCGCCGGCGAGGTGCGCCAGCTGGCCAGCCGCTCGGCGGAGGCCGCGCGCGACATCAAGGGGCTGATCGAGCGCTCGGTGAACCAGGTCAGCACCGGCACCGAGCTGGTCGATGAGGCTCATCGGGCGATGGGCGAGATCCAGACCAGTGCGCAGCGGGTGAGCGATCTGATGTCGGAAATCTCGGCGGCCTCCCAGGAGCAGACCGCGGGCATCGAGCAGGTCAACGATGCCGTCACCCAGATGGACCAGGTCACCCAGCAGAATGCCGCGCTGGTGGAAGAGGCCGCGGCGGCATCGGGGTCGCTGGAGACCCAGGCCGGTGAGCTGCACCGCTCGGTGGCGCGCTTTCGGATCGTCAACGAAGCCTGAGTCGTCATGCCATGACAGCGCCGCCCCGGCTCGACCGGGGCGGCGCTTCTTGTTGCAGCCGGTGTCAGCGCTGTCCGCCATCCCGGATGGCTGCGGCAATCGCTTCACCGAGCTCGCTGGTGGAGCCCTTTCCCCCCAGGTCCGGCGTCAGCGGTGCCGCTTCCGGCCCGGCCGCCAGCACGGCCTCGATCCCCTCGACGATCGCTCGGCCGGCCTGTTCGTGGCCGAAGTGCTCCAGCATCATGGCGCCGCACCAGATCTGGCCGATCGGATTGGCGATATTGCGACCGTGGATATCCGGCGCGCTGCCGTGCACCGGCTCGAACAGGCTCGGAAAGTGATGCTCGGGGTTGATGTTGGCGGAAGGCGCCACGCCGATGGTGCCGGTGCAGGCCGGGCCGAGATCGGAGAGGATGTCGCCGAACAGGTTGCTGGCCACTACCACATCGAACCAGTCCGGATGCAGCACGAAGTTGGCGGTCAGGATGTCGATGTGGAACTTGTCGACGTCGACATTCGGGTAGTGTTCCGCCATCGCCTGCACGCGCTCGTCCCAGTAGGGCATGGTGATCGAGATGCCGTTGGACTTGGTGGCCGAGGTCAGCTTGCGGCGCGGGCGGCGCTCGGCGAGCTCGAAGGCGTATTTCAGTACCCGGTCGATGCCGGTACGGGTCATCACCGTATCCTGGATGACCACTTCCCGCTCGGTGCCCTCGAACATCCTGCCGCCGACGCTGGAGTATTCGCCCTCGGTATTTTCGCGCACCACGTAGAAGTCGATGTCGCCGGGGCGGCGGTCGGCCAGCGGGCTGCGAATGCCCGGCATCAGCCGGCAGGGGCGCAGGTTGACGTACTGATCGAAGCTGCGCCGGAACTGCAGCAGCGAGCCCCACAGGGAGATGTGATCGGGCACCTTGTCGGGCATGCCCACGGCGCCGAAGAACAGTCCGTCAAAGCCGCCCAGCTGTTCCTTCCAGTCCTCGGGCAGCATGCGACCGTGATCGAGATAGTAGTCGCAGCTGGCGAAATCGAAGTGCCTGAAGTCGAGCTTCAGGTCAAAGCGACGGGCAGCGGCTTCCAGAGCACGGATACCCTCGGGCATGACCTCGTTGCCGATACCGTCGCCGGGGATGACGGCGATGCGCTGACTCATGACGAAACTCCTGACGGACCGAAAGGTTGCCCTGACAGTCTAGTCGGTCGCAGGGTGCTGTTGAGAAACCGATCTGCGCTGAATGGCCGATTCCCCCGACTGCCGTTGGCACCTGCTGGCCGGGCGAGCAGTCAGTCGGCTGGCTGTCGTGCGGTCAGCGACTTCAGCCCTGCGGCAGCCTGACGGGGGGCGGCGGCCCGGCTGATGGCCGAGATGACCGCCACGCCATCAACTCCGGTACGCATCACCCGGGCACAACAGCTCGCGTCGATGCCGCCGATCGCCACTGTCGGCAGCCCGCCGGTGAATGGCAGGATATCGGCGAGCCCCTGCAGCCCGATCGGCCGCTCGGCATCGGCCTTGCTGCCGGTAGCCAGCACCGGCCCGATGCCGAGATAGTCCGCGCCTTCCCGGCTGGCGCGTTCGGCCTCCTCCCGGGAGATCGCGGAAGCGCCGATGATGAAATTCCGCGGGCAGCGTGCGCGGATGGCGGCCACGGACTCATCCTGCTGACCGACATGCACGCCATCTGCACCGATGGCCAGTGCCAGCTCGACGTCGTCATTGACCACGAAGGGCACGTCATGGCGGCGGCAGCGCTGCTGAAGTTCGAGTGCCAGCGCTCTGGTGGCCGTATCGCTGTGGGCTCTGGCTCCCTTCTCGCGAAACTGGAACAGGGTGATGCCGCCTGCCAGGGCCTCTTCCACGACCTGTTCGGGCGCATGCAGACAGTCATCGCTGCCCATGATGAAGTAGAGTTGCAGCCGTTGCCGGAGGGTCATTGGCCGATTTCCGTCAGTCGAGCTGTAAGTGAGGGGTCAGGCCTGCGGTATCGAGCTCGGCCAGCCTGTCCAGCAGCCGGTGGCGAAAGCTGCCCGGACCTTCGCCGTGCGCCGCTGCCAGTTCCGCGGCAACGCCGTAAAAGCCCGTGGCATCGGCTGTTGCACGCATGACCTGATCGTCGCAGGCCAGAAAGGCGGCCGTGATCGAGCTGAGCAGACAGCCGGTACCGGTTACCCGGGACAGCAGCGGATGGCCATTGCGTACGACATGCAGGGTGCTGCCATCGGTCATGGCATCCTCCCGGCCGGTCACGAGTACCGGCAGGCCCAGCTGTTCGCAGGCGCGCTCGGCGATGGCCGGGGTGTCCGCCCCGGCAGTTGCATCAACGCCCGAGACCCGGCTGTCGAGTCCTGCCAGATAGCCGAGTTCGCCGGCGTTGCCGCGGATCAGCGCCAGCTCGAGCTCATCGAGCAGGGTACGCACCGTACGGTTGCGGAAGGGCGTGGCGCCCACGCCAACGGGGTCGAGCACCACGGGGATACCGTGCTGATTGGCCGCCCGGCCGGCGGCCAGCATGGCCTCGACCTGGGCCGCACTCGGCGTTCCGATGTTCAAAACCAGTGCATCGGCAGCGGCCGCCATGTCGGCGGCCTCTTCGAGGGCATTGGACATTACCGGCGAGGCGCCGACGGCCAGCAGGCCGTTGGCCGTCAGATCGGTCACCACCGCATTGGTGATATTGAAGATCAGCGGATGCTGTGCCCTTACCCGATCGATGGAGGTCAAAGCGGTCATCATTGCTGTCTCCCGAGGTGGTCCATGATTCGTGGCAACCGGACCGGCGTGGTCATGTCACTCGCCGTTGAGCCGTTCCATCTCGCTGCGATACTCGCGCCCCAGCTCGCTTTTCTGTTCGTCGCTGAGCTTCTGTCCGGCGGAGATGAAGAAGTGCTGCTCCTCGTCCTCGAAGTGGTGCAGCGCCATCTCCTGGAGCCTTTTGGCGTAGCCGAGCCAGGCGGGCGAGCTGAAATCGGTCTGCTCCATCTGCTCGATCACCTCATCCATCTCGTGGTGTTCGGCAATGCCGTGACGGGATTTGCCGATGGCAGTGTCGTACTCCATCAGCGGGTTGTAGAAATAGCGCTCTTCCGCCGCTTCATGCGTCTGCAGGGCGCTCTTGACCCGCTGAAACAGCTCCTCGCGGCCATCGCTGTCGCCATGGGTCTTCACCAGCAGGTCGAGCAGGGTGCGCTGGGTCTCATGGTCCTTGCGAATCTCGTCAAAGATCGTGCTCATTGCCTTGTCTCCGGTCCCTGTATGTAAAGAAGCAGTGGCGCGGGTCAGCGCAGCCACCGATCCGTCTTCCAGCGTAGACGTCCAGCCGCGATTGCACAGGCCGGGCGGGCGTCGGCATGGCGAGAGCGGGGCGGGCACGCACGCAAGACCCCGCTCCGGGGAGCGGGGTACAGGGGAGAGCCGGCTGGTCTCGGGTCAGCCGTGGCGGCCGAGCACGCGCAGCTTGGATTCGACCATGTCGTAGTCGAGATAGCAGCCCTGCAGGTGACGCTTGCCGGTATTGGGATCGAACTGGCCGCGCCCGTGCAGCACGCGCCGGTTGTCGAAGGCAATCATCTGGCCGGGCGCGAGCTCGAAATCGGCGCGATAGCGCGGTTCGCGCAGCCGGGCCCAGAAGTCGCGATAGGCGTCGTACCAGGCTTCGATCTGCTCCGGTGCCAGATCGAGCGCATCGCGGATCCAGTTGTTGAAACGGATTTCGCGCAGCACACCGTGATCGTCGACCCGGATGATCGGCTCGCGCACCGCGATATCGTGATCGCCGTCCTGAAAGCGCAGATCGATCGGGGTTTCCGCCAGCATGGCAAAGTGGTGCGGCGCTTCACGACGCATCGCCTCGGCCACCGCGAAACCGTCGGCAAAGGTGGAAGCCCCTCCCCGGGCGTCGTTCTCCAGGCAGTAGAGCAGCTGGATATCCGGCGGATGGCGCCAGTTGGGCAGATCGGTATGCAGTTCCAGCTCGATGGCGGTATAGGCCGCATTGTTGGGGTTGGGCTTGGACTGCACGTCGAAGCGGGCACCGAAGTTGGTGGCGCGCAGCGGGCCGATCGATTCGGCAATGCGGATCACCTCGTCCAGCTCGGTCGGGCCGTTGTCGAGCATCACCAGGCCGTCGCGGATCAGCGCTTCCAGCCAGCTGCGCTTGCCGGCCACGCTTTCGGTGAAGTCGCGATGCTCGACATGATCGGGTAGAAAGCCTTCACGCCAGGCACGTGCCTCGGGGATGGCCGGCTGGAATCCATGCTGGCCGGGGCGGCGCTGATAGAGCCAGACGCCATCGAAGCGGCTTTCATGGCCATCGGGCCAGTGCAGCACCAGCTCGTTGTTCGCCAGGGCCACTTCGGGTACGCCGACCCGGTCGTCGATGACCTTGTAGAGGCGCTCGCGTGACGTGGTGTGACGGCAGGCATCGCAGGGGCAGTGATCGCGCAGCCAGATCGGCGGCAGCCAGGTCTGGGTACCATCCTCCCAGGCCAGGGTGATCCGGGAGCGACCATCCGGATTCTCCAGCGTGGCCGAGGTCAGCGCCGGGCCCTCGCTGTAGTCGGCAAGCTCCTTCATCTCGGTGCGACCCCGGGCGAGTGTCGATGACATTGGCTCTCCTCCTGAATCCGGTACGGGCAGTCATGCCCGCAAACGTTGATGTGTTGCGTCACATGGTGTGGGAGGGCGCACAATGCGGCAAACGATGAATATAACCTCTGAGGCTTAGCTGAGCTGGGGCAAATGGCTGCAATGGCGCCGGTTCCTTAATGGATTTGCCGGACTCCCCCGGTAGGCGGTGGGATAAGCAGGGCGTCGATGCCACAATAGGGGCAAGGGCCGATATCGTTCGGCAGGCCAGGATAATGCAGCAATGGGTTACGGGAACCGCCGGGAGGACCGGCATTGAACATTCTGATGTTCACCAATACCTACCGCCCGATCGTGGGCGGCGTAAGCGAATCGGTGCAGCGCTTCGTCAATGCCTTCGAAGCGCTGGGGCATCGTGTACTGGTGGTGGCACCCACCCTGTCGGGTCAGCCGGAGCGGGAGGAGAGCGTGATTCGCGTGCCGGCGCTGCAGCGTTTCAACGGCAGCGACTTCTCGTGGCCGATCATGCTGCCCGGGATTCTGGACGAGGCCATCCGCAGCTTCGAACCGGATGTGGTGCATGCCAATCATCCCTTTCTGCTGGGAGATACCGCTGCGCGGGTGGCGCGTATTCATCGGCTGCCGCTGATCTTCACGCACCACACGCTCTATGAGCACTATACCCATTACGTGCCCGGTGATCCGGCGGCGATGCGCCGCTTTGCCGTCGCCGTGGCTACCGGGTTTGCCCGCATGAGTGATGCCGTGATCGCCCCCAGCGAAAGCATTCGTGACCTGCTCTACGAGCGGGGGCTGGAGCCTCCCGTGCACGTGGTGCCCAGTGGGGTCGATACCGAGCGCTTTACCGGCGGCGATCGTGCCGGTTTTCGCGCCCGGCTGGGGCTGGGCGGGGACGCCCGGGTGATCGGCCACGTTGGCCGGCTCGCCCAGGAGAAGAATCTCGGCTTTCTGGCTCGTGGGGTGTGTCAGGCACTGCATGAACACCCGGAGCATCACTTCCTGGTGGTCGGCAGTGGCGACGAGGAGCACCAGATTCGCGAGCTCGCCGTCGATTACGGGGTCAGCGATCGGGTGCATCTGACCGGCGTTCTGCGCGACGGGGCGCTGGTGGATGCCTACAGCGCCATGGACTGTTTCGCCTTTGCCTCGCACAGCGAAACCCAGGGCATGGTGGTGGTCGAGGCGATGGCGGCCGGCCTGCCGGTGATTGCACTGGCAGCCCCCGGGGTCAGCGAGGTGGTCGAGGATGGCATCAACGGGGTGCTGCTCGATGAGGAGTGCGAGGTCAGCTTTGCCCGGGCGCTGCTGTCGCTTGATGAACCCTCGCGGCTGGCTGCATTGCGCCAGGGCGCGCGCGACACCGCGTCGCGCTTCGATCAGTGGGTCTGTGCCGAACGCTGTCTGGATGTCTACCGGATGGCGATGGCGGAAAACAGCCACCGACGCGGCGCACGACGCCTGCGTCGTACCCCCTGGCAGACGGCGCGGGCGCATCTCGACTCGGAGTGGAAGCTGTTTCGGCACCGCGGGCGGGTGCTCAAGGCGGTGCTCGATGAGTTCGATGACGGGGATGATTCGCTGCCATCGGACAGCGAGCGCGACCCGCTGGATCGCGAGGACCCGTCGGCGACGCTGTCGCCGAGCGAGTGATCCTCCGGCGGCCCTGCCATCGCCGCCTGCAGGTGGCGCCGTGGCGCAGGTGCGTCACGAGGGCTGTCGGCTGCCGCTCAGGGGCCGTTGCGACGCCGGGCGAGATGACGCAGCAGCAGCAGCACGGCCACGGCGGCAATCAGGGCGCCGATGGCCAGTCCGGTATCGCCGAGATGATGGTTCTGCAGCAGGACCCCGAGCTGGCTGCCGGCCACCGTGACCGCAATGAGTCCCGGCGCGATGCCGATGATCGAGCCGAGCAGATATTCGGAAAAGCGCAGGCGACAGGCGCCGGCCACCATGTTGGTGAAGGTGAAGGGGGCCAGCGGCAGCAGGTTGAAGATGATCATGGTGCGAATGCCGTGGCGGGCCAGGGCATCGGCCATGCCGTGGATGCGTTCGCTGCCGTAGCGCGCCAGCACATCCCGGCCGAGGGCGCGCCCCAGCCAGTAGGTGGCGATCGACGAGCACATGGTGCCAGCCAGCGCGTAGCCGGTACCCCACCAGGGCCCGAAGATCAGTCCGGTGGCCCCGACCAGCACGGTGAGCGGAAAGACGATCACGGCGGCAATCGGATAGATGGCCAGCAGTACAACCGGTGCCCAGACGGCCTCGCGCATCTGCATGGTATCGGCGAGCAGCCGTTCCATGGCTTCGGGCGTGACGGTATCGCCCATGGTCAGCCACTGCCAGAGGCAGCCCAAGGCAATCATCAGGACGACGATGGTGATCAGAAGCCAGAGTCGTCGCGACATGCTTGTGTTTCCTCGCTGAGAAAGGACGCCACTGCTCGGAGGGCATGAAATGGGACAGCATACGTCACATGACGCGGCGCTGCAGGTCCCCCGTTGCCGGCATGTCATCCACCGCTTGCCCCTGCCAGTGACCACAGCCAGCGCAGGAGTTCCACGGGGGGCATCATTTCAGCACATTCAGTGGAGATTGCCCGATGTCATCCCTGCCCCCGGTGACCTGGCTGCAGGCCTTCGAGGCGGCGGCACGTACCCTGAGCTTCACCCGCGCCGGTGAGGAACTGGCCGTCTCCCAGTCGGCGATCAGTCAGCGTATCCGCCTGCTCGAGGATCGGCTCGGTCAGGCGCTGTTCATTCGTCACCCCCGCTCGCTGAGTCTGACCGAAGCCGGCCAGGCATGGCTGCCGAGCATTCAGGAAGCCTTCGAGCGGCTCGCCCAGGGCACGGCCGAAGTGTTCGGCCCGGAGCCGGATGCCCCGGTCCTCATCCGCGCCACGCCGGCCGTACAGCAGTACTGGCTGGCGCCCCGGCTGTGCGCACTGCATCGGGCCCATCCCGAGCTGGCCCTGCGCGTGGTGACCGGTGTCTGGACTCAGGACTTTGTCGGCGAGGATGTCGATATCGAGATCCGTTACGGGCAGGGCGAATGGCCGGAGATGGTGCGTGAGTCGCTGGGCGAGGAGCGCATGACGCCGCTGTGCACGCCGGCCATGGCCGAACGGCTGACCACGCCTGCCGAACTGGCCGGTACCACCCTGCTGCATGCCGCCGGCTTTGCGGTGGGCTGGCCGGCCTGGCTGGCGGCCGCCGGCGTCGAGGAGATCGAACGCGATACGCATCGGCTGTGGTGCGATACCCAGGTCATGACACTGCGGCTGGCGGCCCACGGCTGCGGGGTGGCGCTGGCGCATCGCCGGCTGATGGGGTCGGCGGAAACGCTGGTGGCGCCCTTTGATATCGAGTGCCACACCGCGGAAGGCTTCTGGCTGACCCGGCCGGCCCGCCGCTCGCTGCGTGAACCGGCCCGCCGGGTCTGGGAGTGGCTGGCCGATCAGACCGGTGAGCAATGGCCGTGAGTCCGGGGCGAGCCGGCCCGGGGCTCAGAACATCGCCGTGCTCGGCGCATCATGGGAGAGCTGCTGCCAGCGGGCGAACGGGTCCTGCCGGAAGTAGCGCGCAAGCAGCCGATAGAGCTCGGGCCAGTGGCCGTTGAGCTGCGCCGGAGCGGTAAAGAACGTCTCGCAGCAGACCGCAAAGCACTCACCGGGGTGCGTCGCGGCATACTCGTCGACGAGAGTGGGGTGGCCGGCTTCGAGGCATGCCTGCAGCTCGTCCCATGCCGCCGTGAAGATCCGGTACCACTCGCGTCCCGAAATGTCGCGCGGCAGCGGCGGGCAGCCGTCGACCTCCATCGAGTTGCCCATGTCGAGCTTGTGGGCAAACTCGTGAATGACGACGTTGAATCCGTTCCAGTGGCCACTGGCCTCGAGATCGGTGCGCGAGAGCACGATCGGCCCCTGGTAGGAGGTCTCGCCGGCACGCTCGTCGACATACTCGTGGACCACCCCGGCCTCATCCATCTCCTCGACCCGGCGGTGAAAGGCGTCGGGCAGCACGATCACCTCGTGCAGATTGGCAAAGGCCTCGGCATGATGCTGCCAGCCCAGCGTCATCAGGTCGATCTGGGCGGCGAGCGCCAGCCGGTCGGTATGGCTCCATGGCGCTTCCCCGGCCAGGGTCACGCGCAGCTCGAACAGCCGCCGCCAGGCGCGCCGGCCCAGCTCGTCAAGCGTGGCGCCATCGAAACCGGCCAGGATCGGCAGCCGCGCCACGGCCGCCTGCCAGTCGGCTTCCGGCAGGGGATGATGAGTCAGGGCGTGGCGGGTACGCAGTGAACGCAGCCAGCTCATGACGGCGACCCTCCTTGCAGTACCGGTGGCCTGCCGGGCCTCAGTGGCCCGGGTTGCCCGACTTCCACGACCAGTCGCGCCAGCGCAGGTCGAACAGGTCCTTGCGACGGTCCTTGAGGTTGGTGACCGAGCCCTCGCTGCGCACCACCCGCAGCCGGGTCAGGTCGAGATCGGAGAACATCACCATCTCGGTATTGGGCGTGGTTTCCGACATCACCGCATCGTGCGGGAAGGCGAAGTCGGAGGGCGAGAAGACCGACGACTGGGCATACTGGATGTCGAGATTCTCGATCGAGGGCACATTGCCGACGCTGCCGCAGGCCACCACATAGCACTCATTCTCGATCGCCCGCGCCTGGCAGCAGTGGCGCACCCGCAGATAGCTGTTCTTGGTATCGGTCCAGAACGGCACGAACAGGATATCCATGTCCTGATCGGCGAGCAGGCGCGGCAGCTCGGGAAACTCGACGTCATAGCAGACCAGGATGCCGACGCGGCCGGCGTCGGTCTCGAACACCTGCAGCTCCTCGCCGCCATCGATGACCCAGTCACGCCGCTCCTGAGGGGTGATGTGCAGCTTGGCCTGGCGCTCGATCTCGCCATCGCGGTGACAGATATAGGCGACGTTGTAGAGCTTGCCGTCCTCGCCTTCCTCGATCATCGAGCCACCGATGATGTTGATGTTGTAGGAGACCGCCATGCGCGAGATCTCACTTTTGAAGCGCTCGGTGAATCCGGCCAGGAAGCGGATCGCCTTCACCTGGTCGGACTGGTCGGTCAGCCCCATCAGCGGCGTGTTGAACAGCTCCGGAAAGACGGCGAAATCGCTCTGATAGTCGGCGATGGCATCGACATAGTACTCCACCTGCTGCAGCACCTGCTCGACCGAGGCGAATTCGCGCATCTGCCACTGCACCGCGCCGATGCGGACCTGGGTCTTGCGCGACTCCAGCACCCGTTCGACCGGTTCATAAAGGATGTTGTTCCACTCCAGCAGGGTGGCGTAGCCCTGCGAGCGCTCATCCTCGGGCAGGTACTTGCGCAGCAGCCGCTTGACCAGGAAGTCGTTGGCCAGCTGAAACGACAGGATCGGGTCATGCAGCTCCTTGCGCGAGACCAGATCGATGTACTGGGTCGGCGAGAGCTCGTCGGCGCGCTCGTAGTAGTTGGGAATGCGCCCGCCGGCGAGGATGGCGCGCAGGTTCATCGACCGGCAGAGATCCTTGCGCGCCTCGTACAGCCGCCGCCCCAGCCGGTATCCGCGATAGGTCGGGTCGATCAGGACATCGAGCCCGTAGAGCGCATCCCCCTTGGGGTTGTTGAGAATGATCTCGCGATTGCCGATCAGATCGTCGTAGCGGTGCGGGTTGGAGAAGGTGTCATAGTCGACTAGTACCGTCAGGGCGACACCGACGATCCGGTCGTCGTCCTCGATGACGATCTGGCCGTCGGGAAATTCGGCAATCAGCCGCTCGATGGTATGTCGTTCCCAGGCGCCGCCGATGTCGTCGTAGACGGCATCCATGAGTCCCTTGAGCCGGGGATAGTCGCTCGGCTCGAGGTTGCGCAGGTTGAGGTGGAGATCCTCGATCGACATGGAAGACGAATCCTCGGTCAGGGTGGTACGAATGCCGCCAGTCTAGCACGCCCCGGATGAGTGCCGGAGAAGGATGCCGGCGCGACTCGACTTCGGCAGGGGGCAGGCAGGAACATGCGCCTGCTGCTACAGTCGTCGGCATCATGCTCTAAACGACAGGCCATGGTTGAGCCGCAACATGGTCGTTATCAGGGAGTCTGCATGGCGCGTATACTGTATGACCTGTGTGGCGCGGACCAGCGTCTGCGCTTTTCCCCTTTCTGCTGGCGAGCGCACATGGCGCTCCGGCACAAGGGGCTCGATTACGAAGCCCGGCCGTGGCTGTTCACCGACAAGGACGAGATTGCCTTCTCGGTGGAAGGTGATGGCAGCAAGGCCACCGTGCCGGTACTGGTCGATGACGATGACCGGGTGATCAACGACAGCTTCGAGATCCTGCGCTATCTCGATCATGCCTATCCGGACACCCCCCTGCTGGATCAGGACCGGGCCGAATCCCGGGCCCGCTTCATCAAGTACTGGTCGGAGACCCAGGTGGCCCCGGCGATCTTCCGGATCATCATCCTGGATATCTTTCGCAATCTCGACGAGCGCGATCAGCCGTACTTCCGCGAAAGCCGCGAGCAGCGCTTCGGGGTCACGCTCGAGGAGTTTCACAACCCCGACCAGGGCCGGGAGATGCTCGACCGGGCGCTGACTCCGCTGCGCTCGCATCTGCAGGAGCTGCCGTTTCTCGACGGTCAGACTGCCGGTGGTGCCGACTACATCGCCTTCGGTATCTTCATGACCGCGCGCGTGATGCGTGGCGAGCCCTTGCTGAGCGGCGAGGACGTGGTCGGCCAGTGGCAGGATCGGCTGCTGGACGAGTTCCACGGCTTTGCGCGCAGTGCCACCACGGTGCGCGAGCTGCAGGCGAACTGAACGACACGAGCCTTCGCCGCAGAGCGATCGGGGCCCGCTTCACGGCGGGCCCCTTTCATGTGCGTTGCATGTGCGACCTGCTGCCCGCCGGGCAGGCGCCACCGCCGTCAGCCGAGGTGGGTCGAGCCACGCGACGGCAGTTCGGTGACCATTTCCGCCAGCCCCTGAACGATACCGCAGTTTTCGACGTGGCGGTCGTGGCCGCAGCGCTGTTGCAGCTCGTGCAGCTGCGAGCGCAGCTGCAGCAGCTCACGGATGCGGGCCTCGACATGGCCGATATGATTTTCGAGCAGATCCTCGACCGGCTGACACTCCTCCAGCGGCCGATCCATCAGCTCGAGCAGCGAGCGGATCTCCTCGTGGCTCATTACCAGTGCACGGCAGTTGCGAATGAAGCGCAGCCGGTCGAGGTGGTGCTGCTGATAGTAGCGGTAGTTGCTGGTATCGCGGGCCGGTTCGGGCAGCAGCCCCTCACGCTCGTAGAAACGAATGGTCTGGTTGGTACAGCCGGCAGCCGTGGCCAGTTCACCAATCTTCATGAAAGCCTCCCGGTCGCTTGACCTTATAGCCACTTGAGGGTTTTTACTGCAACACAAATCCTCATGGGTGACCAGTTCATGTCCGATGAAACCTCTCAGCGCAGCGTGCAGTCCCTGCATCCGGTGGCGCCGGAGCAGGAAGCGCCCGTGCATGGCCCGGTGACTCGCGAAGGCGGCTCTTCCGATCACGGCAGCTGCTGCGGACACGGTGGCGCGTCCTCACAGCGTGAGCACGCGCCTGACCATGGCTGCTGCGGTCATGACCATGGCGGTTCCGACCGGGCAGCCGACCTGAGCGGCCTGCAGGGCAGCGTGGCCGAAGGCGACAAGCAGCGTACTGCCATGCGCATCATGCAGATGGACTGCCCGGTCGAGGAGCAGATGATCCGCAAAAAGCTCGAGGGCATGGCGGGCGTCGAGCGCATGGATTTCAATCTCGTGCAGCGGGTGCTGACGGTGGTCCACGCCCCCGATGCGCTTGACACGGTGCTGGCCGCCATCCGCTCGCTGGGCTTTACCCCGGAGCTGCCCGATGCCTCGGGCGAGCTGGGCAGCAAACCCGAGCAGCATACGCCCTGGTGGCCGCTGGCAGCCAGCGGCGTGGCGGCCATCGCCTCGGAGGCGGTGCACTGGCTGCAGGGGCCGGTGTGGCTGAGTGCGCTGCTGGCCGTCGTGGCCATCGCCGGCTGCGGTCTGACCACCTTCCGCAAGGGGTGGACGGCAGTACGCAACGGCAATCTCAATATCAATGCCCTGATGAGCATCGCCGTGACCGGTGCACTCGCCATCGGCCAGTGGCCGGAGGCGGCGATGGTCATGGTGCTGTTCAACATTGCCGAGCTGATCGAGGCGCGCTCGCTGGATCGGGCCCGCCATGCCATGGAGGGACTGGTCGAGCTGGCGCCGGCGACCGCCACGGTCCGTCAGCCCGATGGTCAATGGCAGGCGGTAGCGGTTGAAGAGATCGCCGTCGGCTCGCGGGTGCGGGTGCGTCCGGGCGAGCGGATCGGACTGGATGGTGAAGTGCTTGCCGGCCAGTCGAGCGTCGACCAGGCGCCGATTACCGGCGAGAGCCTGCCGGTCGAGAAGCAGGTCGGCGATAGCGTCTACGCCGGCACCATCAACCAGGCCGGGGAGCTGGAATTTCGTACCACGGCCACCGCCAGCGATACCACTCTGGCGCGCATCATTCATACCGTCGAGGAGGCGCAGAGCGCCCGGGCACCGACCCAGCGCTTCATCGATCGGTTCTCGCGGATCTATACCCCGGCGGTGGTGGCGCTGGCGGCGCTGATGGCGGTTGTGCCGCCGCTGGTAGCCGGCGGCGCCTGGCTGGAGTGGATCTATCGGGCGCTGGTGCTGCTGGTGATCGCCTGCCCCTGCGCGCTGGTGATCTCCACGCCGGTCACCGTGGTCACCGGACTGGCCAATGCCGCCCGACGGGGCATCCTGATCAAGGGCGGCGTGCATCTCGAACAGGGTCGCAGGCTCGACTGGCTGGCGCTCGACAAGACCGGCACGTTGACCCACGGGCGACCGGTGCAGACCGAGTTCGAGGCGTTGAGCGATGACCCACCGGCGCTGCAGTCGCTGGCCGCCGGGCTGGCGGGGCGCTCCGATCATCCGGTGTCGCTGGCGATTGCCGCCGCAGCCCGTGAGGCGCAGTGTGACGAAGCGGCTGTCGAGCAGTTCGAGGCGCTGCCCGGGCGCGGTGTGAAGGGGCGCATTGATGGCCGAATGCTGTGGCTCGGCAATCATCAGCTGGCGCACGAGCTCGATGTCTGCACGCCGGCCATCGAGCGCCGGCTCGAGGCACTGGAGCGCGAGGGCCGCTCGGTGGTGCTGCTGATGACCGAGCAGCTTGCGCTGGCGCTGTTCGCGGTGGCCGATACGGTCAAGGAGACCAGTCGCGAGGCGATCGACGAGCTGCACCGGCTCGGCATCCGCACTCTGATGCTGACCGGTGACAATCATCACACGGCCCGCTCGATCGCCTCCGCAGTGGGCATCGACAGCGTGCGTGGTCAGCTGATGCCGGAGGAGAAGCTGCAGGCAGTGGCCGAGCTGACCGGGCAGGGCCGGGTCGGCATGATCGGTGATGGCATCAATGACGCCCCGGCGCTGACCCGGGCCGACATCGGCTTTGCGATGGGCGCCATGGGCGCTGATTCGGCCATCGAGACCGCCGATGTGGCGCTGATGGATGACGACCTGCGCAAGGTGCCGGCCTTCATTCGCCTCTCGCGGGCTACCCGTGCGGTGCTGATTCAGAACATCGTGCTGGCGCTGGGCATCAAGGTGGTGTTTCTGGCGCTGACGCTGTTCGGCATGGGCACGCTGTGGATGGCGGTGTTTGCCGATGTCGGCGCCAGCGTGCTGGTGGTGCTCAACGCGCTGCGCATGCTGCGGGCCTGACGACTGCGGTGCCCGCCGCTCAGCGGGCGCCGACGGGCATTACGCCGCGTCCGAAGGTGTGATTTACCACCTCGGCGAAGCTGGTATACATGGCCAGTGCGCCGCAGAGAATACCCAGCCAGCCGCCGGCCAGCGAGAGTGCGGGTACGCCCAGCAGCTCACCGAAGCCGAGCAGCATGAAGGTAATCCAGAGGGTCAGGAAGACCAGCCACAGGGCTCGATTGAGGCGGAAGGTGGCAATCCACATGTAAAGCGTGAACACGCCCCACAGGATGAGTGCCGCGCCAATGGTCGAGGCGGCCTGCTCCAGCGAGATCATGCCGTTATGGCCGAGTAGCAGCATCAGTGCCCACCACCACCAGAAGGCGCCGTAGCTGAGAAAGGCCACCAGCCCGAAGGTATTGCCGGTGCGATACTCCAGTAGTCCCGCGATCAGCTGGATCAATCCTCCGTAGGCCAGTGCCAGGGGAATGACCACGCTCTCGCCACTGCTGGGCAGCAGATGGGCATTGATCAGGCTCAGCAGCACCGTGGTCAGGCCGAAGCCGACCAGTCCGAGGGGGCCGGGATTGGCAAGCGCTATCCTGTCCTGTTCGGCCATGGTTTCCTCCGCTGTTCATTCGGTTGTTCTTTATAAGACGATAGCAGGGCGCAGCGCAGGTGCCTTGGTTCTTTGGTGTGATCGACCGAGGTCGAATGCGAACCTGATCCGGTAGCTGTCGGGTGAAATGGCAGGCCATCGTGTTAAGTTCTGCTTCACCAGACCGGCAAAGTGTCTCGCCTGCCGGGGGTGTCACCATGTACGGTCGCGGATCGAATCCGTGGTCGGATGGGCCGTCACAGTGATGAATCAGTCAAGGATGGAGCAGTAATGAGCGAAACGAGCAGACAGGACGCAGCGGTCTTCGGAACCGCCTGTATGAAGACGCTGCTGATTGGTGCGGGGTTGACGATCATGCCCCTGGCGGCCGCGGCCGCGCCCCATGTCGATCACAGTGCCCGGGTGGGTAGCGGGGTCCACGAGGTGGTCCACGCCGATCACGGCAACCGGCTGTTCGTGACGGCCACCGGTGCATCAGGGGATGACGGGGGTGGCGCCGTACTGCAGCTCGATCCCGAGTCGCTCAAGCTACAGCAGCGGATCGCCATGCCGGCCCGCGCCTACGGCCTGGCCATGAACCACGAGACCGGGATGCTTTATACCACCAACACCGATGACCGCTCGGTCTCGGTGATCGATGCCGCAAGCGGCGAGGTGATCAAGACGCTCAAGCTCGAGCGCGACGAGGCGACCGTGCTGGAGGGTGAGCAGCTCACCCGGCCGCACGAGGCCGTGGTCGATGAAGCGCACAATCGGATCTATATCTCCGGGGTGTCGCGTGATGGCGTGATCTGGGTGCTCGATGGCAAAAGCAACGAGCTGACCGATGCCATCGAAGGGATCGGCGATACCCCCACCGGCGTGGCGCTGGATACAGAGAATCAGAACCTCTACGTCACGCTGCGCAAGTCCGATGCGGTGATCGAGATCAATCTCGACAACCACAGTGTGACCCGCCGCTATGATACGCAGGGCAGTGGCCCGGTCAGCGTGGCACTGGATCGTCAGCGTCAGCGCCTGCTGGTCGCCAACCGGAGTTCCGGCAGTGTCGATGTGATCGACCTGGGTTCCGGGCAGACGCAGCAGAGCATCGATACCGGCGCCGGGGCGATGGATATCACCCTGGATGACGAAGGCGAGCGGATCTACGTCACCAATCATGATGCCGGCACGGTCACCATACTGGATGCCGACGACTATAACCGGCTGGCCGATCTCGACATTGGCGCTCAGCCCGAGGACGTGGCCGTGGAGGCGGACGGCCGGGTGGCCTGGGTCACCGGGCAGGCCGGCACCGACGACAATGATACCTCCGCCGAGGGGGATGACGGCGCTCGGGAGGATACGGTCAGTCGTATCCTGTCCCGGTAACGTGCCCCCGGCCATCAGGCCGTGGCGGTCGGCAGGGTAACGGCTCCTGGCGGCTGTTCCATGGCACTGCGCAGGAAATCCAGAAAGGTATTGACGGCGCGGGGCAGGGTACGGCCCGCCAGGGTCTGAATCTGGATCTGGCGGGCATCCATGCCGGGGTCGCGGATGGGCACCGCCATCAGCCGCCCCAGCGCCAGCCGGCGACGCACCGTCAGCTCACCGGAGAGGGTCAGGCCCTGTCCGAGCAGGGCGAAGCTGGTCAGGGCTTCGGTAAAGTTGCTGGTAAAGACCGGCTCGAACAGCAGCTGGCGGCGTGAACAGCAGACATCGAAGAGCTGGCGCAGGGTGGTGGTCGTTTCCGGCAGCGCGATCGGCCAGGGGTGCATCTGCGCCAGCGAGACCTGCTCGCGATCGGCCAGCGGATGATCCGGCGCCATGATGGCGTGAATCGGCGAACTCTGGCGGTAGGCGATGTGCACGCCGCTGCGGGGTGCCAGGCTGTAGGTCAGGGCGATATCGGCATCCCCCTCCAGTACCCGCCGGGTGGCCTGTTCGGCGGTATTGACGTGCAGATCGAACTGGATACCGCTGTAGTGCTCGCGAAACGCGGCAATCAGCCCGGGCAGAAAGTCGATCGCAAACCCCTCCGAAGAGGCCAGCCTGACCTTGCCACGACGCAGGCCGGCAAGCGCCTGAATGTCATCGGCGACCCGTTCGGTATCGAGCTGGCTGCGCCGGGCATGCGCCGCCAGCAGCTCGCCTGCGGCGCTGGGCACCATGCCCCGGGGATGGCGCTCGAACAGCACGGTATCGAGCTCCTGTTCCAGCCGGGTGATCTGACGGCTGATGGCCGAACCGGCCACGCTGAGCCGCTGGGATGCCTCGCTGACCGATCCGCAGCGCACCACCTCGAGAAAGTAACGCAGGCCGGTACCCATCAGCAGCCGGGAGGAAGAGGGCATGAGCTCGGCTCCTGGGCCGTGTTGTCGATTGTCTTCGCAATGTCGCACTGCGTTGCCGAAACGGCAAGGCAGGCTTCGAAACTCGATGCTTGTGGCATTACGGGCGCAGTCATAGAGTCGGATTCATGCGTTGCGCCCGACACCCTCATGACAACAACGGGTGCGACGTCGGCATCACGCCCGAACACAGCGACAACAACAATGCGAGGACCCGCCATGCCCCTTCGCCACTCCCTGCTGGCGCTGAGTGCAGCGACCCTGGGTGCCGTCTCCGGTCAGGTACTGGCCGATCGCGCCGATGATACCCTGGTCTATGCCTCCAACAGCGAGCCGGAAAACGTCAGCCCCTACTTCAACAACCTGCGCGAGGGCGTGATGCTGTCGCACCTGGCGTGGGACACGCTGATCCATCGCGATCCCGCTTCCGGCGACTATCAGCCGCAGCTGGCCACCGACTGGCAGTGGGTGGACAGCACCACGCTCGATCTCGACCTGCGCCGCGGGGTGGAATTCCAGAACGGCGAGCCGTTCTCGGCGGATGACGTCGCCTTTACCTTCAATCACATGCTCGAGCCGGACTCGAAGATCGTGACCCGTCAGAACATCGACTGGATCGATCACGTCGAGAAGCTGGATGACTACCGGGTGCGCTTTCATCTCGCCCACCCCTTCCCGGCGGCACTGGAGTATCTGGCCGGGCCGACACCGATCTATCCGCAGCAGTACTACCAGCAGGTCGGGCCGGAAGGCTACAGCCGCCACCCCATCGGTACCGGCCCCTACGAGATCACGCAGGTCTCGCCCGGCGAGGGCGTGACCCTGCAGAAGAACGACAGCTACTTCAGTGACAGCCCGCTGGGCGAGCCCTCGATCGGCACCCTGGTCTTCCGGGTGGTGCCGGACCAGGACTCCCAGGTGGCGCAGCTGATGACCGGTCAGGTGGACTGGATCTGGCGGCTGCCCGCCGACCAGGCCGACTCGATGGCTTCGATGCCGAATATCACCGTCAACAGCGGCGAGAGCATGCGCGTGGGCTATGTGTCGATGAACTCGAACAACAACGCCCCCGAAGACTCGCCATTTCGCAAGCTCAAGGTGCGCCAGGCCGTGAACCACGCCCTCAATCGTCAGGGGATGGTGGACAACCTGGTGCGCGGCGACAGTCGGCCGATCCACGCGCCCTGTTTTCCTTCCCAGGCGGGGTGTGAGACCGGTGACGTGGTGCAGTACGACTACGACCCGCAGCAGGCCAGGCAGCTGCTGGAGGAGGCCGGGTATCCCGATGGCTTCGAGACCGATCTCTACGCCTATCGCGATCGCAACTACGCCGAGGCCATTCTCAACGATCTGCGTGCGGTGGGCATTCGCGCCAGACTGCACTTCATGGCGTACTCCGCGGTGCGCGAGCGTCAGCGTGACGGCCGGGCCCCGATGACCTTCCAGACCTGGGGCTCGAACTCGGTCAACGATGCCTCGGCCTTCACCGGGGTCTACTTCAACGGCGGCGCGGATGACGAGGCCCGCGATCCGCAGGTGATGAAGCTGATCAGCCAGGCCAACAGCGAGACCGATCCGCAGGCACGCAACAGCGACTATCGCCAGGCACTGGCGCGGATCTCGCAGCAGGCGTACTGGGCACCGCTGTTCTCGTACTCGATCAACTATGCCTATACCGACCAGCTCGTATTCACGCCCCATACCGACGCCATCCCGCGCTTCTACGACTCGCACTGGCAGCAGCCGTAGTCGCCATGTCACGGCCGCCCGGGCAGGGCGGCCGGTGATCAACGCGGTCTTCCCATCGAACATGGAGGTGCACCATGGGGCGTTTCATCTTCCGCCGCACGCTGGTCGCCCTCGGCGTGGCGCTGACGGTCTCGATCATCAGTTTCCTGCTGCTGCATCTGTCCGGTGATCTGGCCACGGCCATCGCCGGACCCGATGCGACGGCTGCGGAGATTGCGCGCATCCGGGTCCAGTTCGGACTCGACCAGCCGATGATCGTGCAGTTCTATCACTGGTTCACGGATGTGCTGCAGCTCGATTTCGGCCAGTCGTACTACTACCAGAGTTCGGTGCTGTCGCTGATCGCCGATCGGCTGGCCCTGCTGGTGGCCGTGATCGGGCAGGCCATGCCGAGCTTCTGGTTCGGGCTGGCGCTGATCATCCTCTTCGCCGTGCAGCTGCAGTGGCTGCCGGCAGCCGGCCACGAGGGCTGGCAGAGCTTCATCCTGCCGGCCATCGCGCTGGGCTACTACGCCACGCCGGCGATGATGCGCCTGACCCGGGCCGGCATGCTCGAGGTGCTCGAATCCGACTACATCCGCACCGCCCGGGCCAAGGGGCTGCGCACGCCGACGGTGATCTTCAAGCACGCCCTGCGCAACGCGATCATTCCGGTGGTGGCACTGGCGGCGGTCGAGCTCGGTTTCATGCTGGGCGGCTCGGTGGTGATCGAGTCGGTGTTCTCGCTGCAGGGACTGGGCCAGCTGGCATGGGATTCCATCTCGCGCAATGACTTCCCGGTGGTGCAGGCCGTGGTGCTGATCATCGCGCTGTTCTACATCGCCCTGACACTGCTGTCGGACATTCTCAACGCCATGCTCGACCCGCGTCTGCGTGTCGGCTGAAGGGAGGATTCGGGATGAGTGATTCCACCGCAACCGAACGGGACGCCTCGCTGGATGAGCGCTGGGCCGCGCTCGACGGCCAGCGCGGCCGGTTGAGCGCACTGCGCCGCCGGCTGCTGGGCCATCACGGCCTGAGCCTGGGACTGGCGATTGTTGCCCTGGTGGTGCTGACGGCGCTCCTTGCCCCCCTGGCTTGCGCCACACGATCCCTACGCTCAGGCGCTCGGCTCGCGCCTGGTACCGCCGGTGTGGGATGCGCAGGGCAGCTGGGCGCACATGCTGGGCACCGACAAGCTGGGCCGCGACATGCTCAGCCGGCTGATCTTCGGCGCCCGCATCTCGCTGTTCATCGGCATTGCCGCGGCGCTGATCTCGGCGCTGATCGGCATCACGCTGGGGATTCTCGCCGGCTACTTCGGTGGCCGGGTGGATTCGGTCATCAACTACCTGATCACCACCCGGCTGGCGCTGCCGGTGGTGCTGGTGGCGCTGGCGATGGCGTCGCTGGTGGGGGGCTCGCTGACCACCGTCGTGGTGCTGCTGGGGCTGCTGCTGTGGGACCGCTTCGCGGTGGTGACCCGCTCGGCCACCCAGCAGCTGCGTGACAGCGAGTACGTGCTGTCGGCGCGGACCCTGGGCTGCTCGCTGCAGTGGATCCTGCTGCGCGAGATCCTGCCCAACATCGCCGGTGCCCTGATCGTGGTCGCCACCCTGGAAATGGCCCACGCCATCCTGCTCGAGGCCACGCTGTCGTTTCTCGGCATGGGAGTACAGCCGCCGCTGCCCTCCTGGGGGCTGATGGTGGCCGAGGGCAAGGCGTACATGTTCTTCAAGCCGTGGGTGATTGCCATCCCCGGGGTCGCGCTGTTCGTGCTGGTGCTGGCGATCAATCTGATCGGCGACGGCCTGCGTGACATCAACGCCCCGGACGGGCGCAACTGACCCCGGCCACGAATCGCGACACGCTTCGCGCACCAGTACAACGACAACGGAGCGCATCATGGCACTACTGGATATTCGCAACCTGCGAGTGGATCTGCCGGTCGAGACCGGCACCCTGCACGCCGTGCGCGGCATCGATCTCTCGGTCGAGCGCGGCGAGATGCTCTGCATCGTCGGCGAGTCGGGCTGCGGCAAGTCGATGACCTCGCTGGCGATCATGGGACTGCTGCCGCGCCGGGCGCAGGTGCGGGCCGACAGCCTGACCTTCGACGGCATCGATCTCACCGCCATCTCCGAGCGGCGACGCAGCGATCTGCGCGGCGCACGCATGGCGATGATGTTTCAGGAGCCGATGACCGCCCTCAATCCGGCCTGGACGCTGGGCAATCAGCTCATCGAAGCGCTGCGGCGGCACCGGCGGGTGTCGAAGCGCCAGGCGCGGGAGCGCGCCGTGGAGCTGCTCGAACGGGTGGGGATCACCGCGGCCGCCGAGCGTCTGTCCCAGTATCCCCATCAGCTCTCCGGCGGGCTGCGCCAGCGGGTGATGATCGCCATGGCGCTGATGTGCGGCCCCGACCTGATCGTCGCCGACGAGCCCACCACGGCGCTGGATGTGACCATTCAGGCGCAGATCCTGCGGCTGATCCGCGAGCTGCAGCAGGAGATGGGCACGGCGGTGATCTTCATTACCCACGACCTGGGGGTGGTGGCGCGCATTGCCGACCGGGTGGCGGTGATGTACGCCGGCGAGGTGGTGGAGAGTGCGCCGGTCGAGGCGCTCTACGCGCGCCCCGGCCACCCCTATACCCGCGGGCTGCTGGAGTGCATTCCCGCTCCGGGGCGTACCGCGCCGGGCAGCCGCCTGCAGGCGATCGACGGAGTGGTGCCGAGCCTGGTCGGTGAACTCGAGGGCTGCGCCTTTCGCAACCGCTGTCCGCGCGCCGAGCCCTGCTGCGCGCAGACCCCGCCGTTTGCCTCGCTTGAAGCCGCCCATCGGGCGCGCTGCCACTTCGCGGCCACCGTGGCCACCGTGGCCACCGACAGCCGGGAGGCGCTCTGCTCATGATGACCGAGACCCTGATCCAGAGTGATCGTGAGATGTCGGCACCGGCGCCATCGCCCTCGCTGGCGCTGGAGCTCAGTGCACTGTCGAAGCGCTATCGCGTCGGCGGTGGCATGCTGCGCGCCGCCCGCGAGCTGCAGGCGGTCAGCGAGGTGTCCCTGCGCCTGCGTGCCGGCGAGACGCTGGGGCTGGTCGGCGAATCCGGCTGTGGCAAGAGCACCCTGGCCCGGCTGCTGCTGGGGCTGGAGGCGCCCTCCGGCGGGGATGTGCTGATCGGCGGCGAACCGCTTCACCGCATCGACCGCCGGGCGCTGGCGCGGCGCATCCAGCCGATCTTCCAGGACCCGTACTCCTCGCTCAACCCGCGTCGCAGCGTGGCAAGCATCGTCAGGCTGCCACTGGATGTGCACGAGATCGGCGCGCGCACCGAGCGGGCGTCGAAGGTGGTGGAGATGCTCGATATCGTCGGCCTGCCGCGTCGCGCGGCACGCCAGTATCCCGGCCAGCTCTCCGGCGGTCAGCGCCAGCGGGTGGCGATCGCCCGCGCCCTGATCATGCGCCCCGACATCGTGGTCTGTGACGAGCCGACCTCGGCGCTCGATGTCTCGGTACAGGCGCAGATCCTCAACCTGCTGATGGCGCTGCGCGAGGAGCTGGGGCTGACCTATCTCTTCATCAGCCACGATCTGTCGGTGGTCGAGCATCTGGTGGATCGGGTGGCGGTGATGTATCTCGGCCGGATCGTCGAGGAGCGCACCCGCGAGCAGCTGTTCAAGGGCGCCCGGCACCCCTATACCCAGGCGCTGCTGGCCTCGGCGCTGACGCCCGAACCCGGGCTGGGCGTGCCGGATGCCGGGCTGGGAACGGTGATGCCCGACCCCACCCGGCCGCCTGCCGGCTGCGCCTTCCATCCGCGCTGCCCGCGGGCCGAGGCGCGCTGCTCGCAGCAGGCGCCGGCGATGCCGCCGGTGGGCACCCCCGGTGGCCGGGCGGCCTGCCACTTCGCCTGAGTCTTTCTCCCACGGTTTGTTCAAGGAGGTTCCATGTCCCGTCAGCAGGTGATCGAGGCCGCTCTGGCCCATTTCGATTCGGGCGCGTTTCGCGACGATCTGGCCCGTCGGGTGCAGCTGGCGACCGAAAGCCAGATCGAGGGCACCGGCGCCCGGCTGCAGGCCTATCTCGACGAGATCGTCATTCCGGGGCTGAACGCGCTGGGCTTCAGCCATGAGGTTCTGGCCAATCCGGTCGAGGGGTTCGGGCCGATCCTGATTGCCGAGCGCGTCGAGCCCGGAGCCGGCTTTACCGTGCTGAGCTACGGCCACGGCGATGTGGTGATGGGGTATGACGAGCAGTGGCACGAAGGCCGCTCACCCTGGCGGCTGAGCGTCGAAGGGGATCGCTGGTACGGCCGTGGCACGGCCGACAACAAGGGGCAGCATGCCATCAACCTGGCCGCGCTGGCCCGGGTGATCGCGGTGCGCGGGGAACTGGGCTACAACGTGCGACTGATCATCGAGATGGGCGAGGAAACCGGCTCGCCGGGGCTCAGGGCCCTGTGCGAACGCGAGCGCGACCGGCTGGCGGCCGATGTCTTCATTGCCTCCGACGGGCCACGGCTGGGCGCGGACAAGCCGACCCTGTTTCTCGGTTCGCGTGGCTCGTGGAACGTCAATCTCTCGGTCGAGGCGCGTGACCGGGCGCATCACTCCGGCAACTGGGGAGGCGTGCTGAAGAATCCCGCCACGCGGCTGAATGCGGCACTGGCGAGCATTGTCGACGAGCGCGGGCGGCTGCTGGTCGAGGGGCTCAGGCCACCGGCGATCAGCGACTCGGTCAGGCGTATCCTGGCGCAGATCGAGGTCGGCGGCGGCGAGACCGATCCCCCGCTGGACGAGGGGTGGGGCGAGCCGGGGCTGTCCGCGGCGGAACGGCTGCTGGGCTGGAACACCTTCGAGATTCTGGCGATGACCGCCGGTTCGCCCGAGGCGCCGGCCAACGCCATACCCGCGCGTGCCCGGGCGAACTGTCAGCTGCGCTACGTGGTCGGCAGCCGGCCGCAGGCCTTCTTCGACCAGCTGCGGGCCCATCTCGATGCGCACGGCTTCGGGGATGTGCACATCGAAAATGCCCGGATCACCATGATGCCGGCGACCCGGCTCGATCCCGACGACCCCTGGGTGGCCTGGGCCCTCGCCTCGATGGCCCGCAGCACGGCCCATCCGCCGATGCTGCTGCCCAACCTGGGGGGCTCGCTGCCCAACGACGTGTTTGCCGACGTACTGGCACTGCCCACGCTGTGGGTGCCGCACTCCTATCCGGCCTGCAATCAGCACGCGCCCGACGAGCATCTGCTGGGCAGTGTGGCGCGCGAATCACTGGCGATCATGGCCGGACTGTGGTGGGATCTGGCAGAACAGGGCGGCACCGTGATCAGGGAGCGAGCGCAGTGGCAGACAGCATGAGCGAGCAGGTACACCACTGGCTGGCGGAGCGGTTCGAGGAGATGACCGCGTGTCTGGAGACGCTGGTCAACATCGACTCCCACTCGCTCGACAAGGCCGGGGTCGATCGCGTCGGCGAGGCGATCGAGGGCTGGCTGATCGAGGATGGTATCGCCGTTGAGCGCATCCGACGGCCGGAAGCGGGGGATATCCTGCTGGCAACACTGCCCGGCTGCGATGACGCCGAACCGGCGCCGGTACTGCTGATGGGGCATCGTGATACCGTCTTTGCCACCGGCACTGTCGCCGGGCGCGGCTACACGCGCCGGGGCGAGACGGCGTTCGGCCCCGGCGTGGCCGACATGAAGGCCGGGCTGGTGCTCAATGTTTTCGTATTGCGCGCGCTCAGGCACTGTACGGCCTTGCCGTTCCCGGTGCAGGCGTTGTTTACCGCTGACGAAGAGATCGGTTCGCCCGACGGGACGGCCTTCATCCGTCAGACGGCCGAGGGCGCCCGGGCGGTGTTCAACGCCGAGCCGGGACGGATCAGCGGCAACGTGGTCACCGCCCGCAAGGGCGGGGCGAGCTTCGTCATCGAGGTGACGGGCCGGGCGGCGCACGCCGGGGTGAGCCACGCCGACGGTGCCAGCGCCATCGAGGCGCTGGCCCGGATAACCACCCGCATCCACGCCCTGACCGACTATCGCAGCGGGGTCACCACCAACATCGGCACCCTCAGCGGCGGAACCGCCCGCAACGCCGTGGCCCCCTTTGCCAGTGCCGAACTGGATACCCGCTTCATCACCGGGGCGCAGCGTACCCGCCTGATCGCCGAACTGGAGGCCATCGTGGCCGACACCGGCGTGCCCGGAACCACGGCGCGACTGATCCCCAAAAGCGAGTTCCTGCCGCTGGAGGCGGCGATGAGCGAGGCGCTGCTGGCCCGCTATCAGCAACAGGCCCGCCTGGTCGGCTTTGCCGTCGAGGGCGAGTTTACCGGGGGCTGTTCCGATGCCGGCACCACCGCCAGCCTCGGGGTGCCCACGCTCTGTGGTACCGGGCCGGTGGGGGCGCGGATGCATACCGATGACGAGTACTGCCGGCTGGACACCCTGGCACCGCGCGCTCAGGCGCTGGCGCTGACGATCCTGTCGCTGGCCGAACGCTGAGCCGGGCGGAAGCGCGCCGGCCCCGGCGAGTCACTCGTCGGCAATCAGCCGCTTGCCCAGGGTGGTGAAGTCTCCGGCGTCATAGCCGAGTTCACGATAGTACTCGAGCAGGCGCGGCTGGCCGGGGCGAACCATCATCATCAGCCTGGGGCAGCCGCGCTCGATCAGCAGTCGTTCCACGGCCACGATCAGTTCGCGACCGTAGCCGCGGCCCTGCCATTCCGGCGCGACCGCCAGATAGTGCAGCCAGCCGCGATGGCCGTCGTAGCCGGCCATGGCGCTGGCCATGAGTTGCTCGTCGATGGTGCCGACCAGAAACAGCGTCGGATCCTCGGCACACTTGCGGGCGATGTCCCGGTGCGGGTCGTTCCATGGCCGGGTCAGGGCACATTGCTGCCAGAGGCTGATCACGGCCTCCTCATCGCCGTTACGGTAGGGGCGAAGCTGCATCACGGGGGCGGTCCTGTCGATTCACGAAGGTGGCTTGATGTCATGCCGGCGTCGATCGATGATGCCCGCACGGCTGCCGGATGCAACCCCGGATGGCCACTCGACCGATGGAGCCGTCATGACGCATACCCCCCTGACCGAGACGACCACCCCGTATATCCGGCTGCGTCTGGTACTGGCACCGGGGCTGGTGTTCGGCCCCGGCAAGGCCGATCTGCTGGCCGGCATCGAGCGGACCGGCTCGATCTCGGCCGCCAGCCGGGCGATGGGCATGAGCTATCGCAAGGCCTGGCAGCTGATGGAGACCCTCAACAGCCACTTTGTCTCTCCGGTCGTGGAGACCCGCACCGGCGGGGTGCGCCAGGGCGGTGCCCGGCTGACCCCGTTCGGGCGCGATCTGCTCGGACGCTACCAGCAGCTGGAAGCACGGGCGCGGGCCGATGCCGACCCCACCCTGACGTATCTGACCGGTCAGCTGAAGAGCGACCCTCCAGACTGATCGGGCTTCCGCTTTGTCTCCGGCAGCGGTGTGGACTATAGTCGATCCGTTATGTTCAGCCGTGCATAACGGTGCCGATCCGGTAGCCCGGCTGATTCGCTCACCACCGACAGGACCCCGACCGATGTCTGAACCCGCTCCCTCCGCCTGCAAGCGCACCCTGCTGGGGGTTGCCTTCACCGCTGCAACCCTGCTGGCGACGACCGCCCAGGCGGCCCAGCAGGTGCATGTCTATGCCGCGGCCTCGCTCACCGATGCGATGAATGCGCTGGTCAGCCGCTACGAGAAGACGCACGAGGACGTCGACATCGTGCCGGTCTATGCCTCCTCCTCGACGGTCGCCCGGCAGATCGCCAACGGCGCGCCGGCCGATCTCTACTTCTCCGCCAACGAGAAGTGGATGAACTGGCTGGACGAGCAGGGCGTGGCGCTCTCCGAGCGTGCCGATCTGCTCAACAATCGGCTGGCCCTGATTGCGCCGAAGGACAGCAGCATCGACTCCTTCACGCCGGATGCCGATCATCCGCTGGCGGCAAGACTGGATGACGGCGATCGGCTGGCGGTCGGCGATCCGGATCACGTGCCGGCCGGCATCTATGCCGGACAGTCGCTCAGAAGCCTCGGCGAGTGGGAGGCCCTCGCGCCGCGACTGGCGCGCGCCAATGACGTGCGGGCGGCACTGGCGCTGGTCGAGCGCGGCGAGGCCCCGCTGGGTATCGTATACTCGACCGATGCCGAGGCCAGCGATGATGTGAAGACGCTGGGGTACTTCCCCGCGGACAGTCACAAGCCGATCACCTATCCGGTTGCCCTGGTCGGCGAACATCCGGATGATGCGGCGAGGGCCTTTCGTCAGTGGCTGGCCGGCAGTGAAGCGGCCGGTGTCTTCAGGCGCTTCGGCTTCCAGCCGGCCGGGACGGATGACAGCTGACGGTCCGGCATGACCGGCGCCGGTGATGGTCATTCATCGGCGCAAGCACAATTCCAACAGGAGATCTCATGGATACGCTGCCACGCACCGCCCTGGAACAGCTCTTTCTCAACGCCCGCAGCCTGCACGAGTTCACCGACGAGCCGGTGGCGGAGAGCACGCTGCGCGAGCTCTATGACATCGTGCGGATGGCACCGACCTCGATGAACTGCCAGCCGGCACGCTTCGTGTTCGTGTCCTCCGATTCCGCTCGTCAGCGGCTGGCCGACTGCGTGGTGGATGGCAATCGACGCAAGGTGCTGGGGGCACCGGTGGTGGCGATCGTGGCGTGGGATACCCGCTTCTTCGAATTCCTGCCGACCCAGTTTCCGGTCTTCGATGCCAAACCGATGTACGAGAACGACCCGGCCTTTGCCGAGGAGACGGCCTTTCGCAACTCCTCGATGCAGGGCGGCTATCTGATCATGGCGGCACGGGCACTGGGACTCGCCTGCGGCCCGATGTCGGGCTTCGACCAGGCCGCCGTCAACGCCGAGTTCTTCCCCGATGGCCGCTACCGGGTCAACTTCCTCTGCAATCTGGGGGTGGGCAAGCCGGAATCGGCCTATCCACGCGGTCCGCGGCTCTCCTTCGACGAGGCCGCCTCCATCGTCTGAATCACGGATCGATCACCATGCTGACGCCGCTGGAAAGTGAAGCCCTGCTGATCAGTCTCAGGGTGGCCGGGGTAGCCGTGGGCGCCATACTGGTGCCCGGGGTGGCGGTGGCCTGGCTGCTGGCGCGCTTCGAGTTTCCCGGCAAGTCACTGCTCGATGGCCTGGTGCACCTGCCGCTGGTACTGCCCCCGGTCGTGGTCGGCTATCTGCTGCTGGTCACCCTGGGCCGCAAT
This sequence comes from Kushneria sinocarnis, assembly GCF_003633775.1. Taxonomy (GTDB): domain Bacteria; phylum Pseudomonadota; class Gammaproteobacteria; order Pseudomonadales; family Halomonadaceae; genus Kushneria; species Kushneria sinocarnis. The sequence continues at coordinate 328,808 of NZ_RBIN01000002.1, read as the reverse complement.
GGCGTGATCGGCCAGTGGCTGCAGGCGTGGTTCCACTTCAGTCTGCCGTTCAGCTGGCAGGGCGCGGCGCTGGCCGGCGGGGTCATGGCCTTTCCGCTGCTGGTGCGGGCGGTGCGCCTGTCACTGGAGGCGGTCGACCCCGGGCTGGAGGCCGCGGCCCGCACCCTGGGCGCCAATCGGCTGCGGGTGCTGATGACCATCACCCTGCCGCTGGCGCTGCCGGGGATCATCACCGGCGCGGTGCTGGCCTTTGCCCGGGCCCTTTCGGAGTTCGGCGCGACCATGACCTTTGCCTCCAACATCCCCGGGGAGACCCGGACCCTGCCGCTGGCGCTCTATTCACTGATCCAGATGCCCGGCAGCGAGGCGGCCGCGGCGCGGCTGTGCGCGATCTCGATCGTGGTGGCGATGATCTCCCTGATGGCCTCGGAGGCACTGGCACGGCGCACCCGGCGGCGCATGGCACCGCGGGATCGCTGAGGTCGGCATGCTCGAACTCGATGTCACCCGTCAACTCGGCGACCTGACCCTGGCGGCGTCACTGACCGCCCCCGAACAGGGCGTGACCGCCCTGTTCGGGGAGTCCGGCAGCGGCAAGACCAGCCTGCTGCGCCTGATGGCCGGTCTCGACCGGCCCGACCGGGGCGTGATCCGGCTCGATGGCGAAACGCTGGTGGACACCGGACGCGGGGTCTGGGTACCGCCCCACAGGCGACGGCTGGGGGTGGTGTTCCAGGAAGCGCGGCTGTTTCCGCACTATCGGGTGCGCGGCAATCTCCGCTATGCGCTGCATGCCTCCATGCAGGGCGAATTCGAACGTATCGTGGCCCTGCTGGGCATCGGTCATCTGCTCGATCGCATGCCGGGGTCGCTCTCCGGCGGCGAGGCGCGGCGGGTCTCGATCGGCCGGGCGCTACTGTCGGGGCCGCGCCTTTTGCTGATGGACGAGCCGCTGACCGGCCTCGATGGTGCCCGCAAGCAGGAGCTGCTGGATTACATCGCCCGGCTGGCGCGGGAGGTCGAGATTCCCATCATCTTCGTCAGCCATGACACCGATGAGCTGATGGCCGTGGCGACCCGGCTGGCACTGGTCGAGCAGGGGCGGATCATCGCCAGCGGCGAGCTGGATGACATGCTCGCGCGGCTCGACCTCAGTGACCAGCTGGGCGGCTTCGAAGCGAGTTCGCGACTGCACGCCGTCCTCGGCCAGCCCGAGCCGGATCACCGGCTGATCCGGGCGCAGCTGGCGGATGGCCAGCAGCTGCTGCTGCCGGCGGATGCCGGTGCGCCCGGCGAGGCCATCGCGCTGCGCATCCGGGTGCGCGACGTGGCGCTGGCGCTCGAGGCGCCGCGACACACCAGCTTTCGCAACCTGCTCGCGGCCACCATCGAGGCGCATGATGCCGAGCGCGAGCGACCCACGGTGGAGCTGACCCTGCGGATCGGCTCGGAACGGCTGCGCTCGCGGGTGACCCGGCACGCCTTCGATGAGCTCGGGCTGTGCCGGGGGCAGGCGGTCGTGGCGATGATCCGCAGCGTGAGCCTGTCGACTTCCGGCCGGGCGCAACGCCAGGATGTCATGGACTGAACGCAGCGGAGCAGACCGACAATGACCAGCAGCGTTATCGAGCGGCTTGAAACGCCGGAAGCCAGGCCGCTGGCCGGACTTGCAGAACTGCTGCGCGACAGCGTGGCCGGTGGTGCCGCGATGGGCTTTCTGGCGCCGCTCTCGCATGAGGCTGCCGGGCGCTGGTGGCGGCATGAGGCCCCGGCGCCGGGCCCGCATGCGCCGCTCTGGGTGGCCAGCCGTGAGGGGCACATCGAGGGGGCCGTGCAGCTGAATGCCTGCCGCAAGCCGAGCGGTCGTCATCGTGGCGAAGTGCTCAAGCTGATGGTGCATTCGCGCGCTCGCGGGCAGGGACTGGCCTCCCGGCTGATGACAACGCTCGAGGCGCACGCTGCCACGCTCGGCCTGACGCTGCTGCTGCTGGATACCCGGTCCGGCTCGCCGGCCGAGACCCTCTATACCCGGCTGGGCTGGGAGCGATACGGCGAGGTGCCCGGTTATTCGCTCGACCCCGACGGCAGCGGGCCGTGGCCGACAGCGTTCTACTTCCGGCGCTTGTAAGCGCAGCGGCGAATCGCGACACTGGCGTTCTTCCGGCTCCCGGCTGGCCGCGACCCTGTCGGCGCGCGGCCCGCGGGCTCATCACAAGGAATCGGCATGTTCGGATTGCCCTACCAGGGGATCGCCACCTTCCTCAAGTCTCCACTCGATGCTTCGCGTCCCTTCGGGTTCGTGGGCATTCCCTATGACGGTTCGGTCACCTTTCGCCCCGGTGCACGGCTGGGGCCCAATGCCATTCGCCGCGCCAGCATGATGCTGACCGACGGTCATCATCCGGAATTCGGGACCGACCCCTGTGCGCGGGTCACGGATCTGGGGGATATCGATATTACCCGGGTCGCCCAGCACGCGGCACTGGCCCGGATCGAGGAGGCAGTGACCACGCTGTCCGCCGAGCGTCCCGAATGCCGCCTGATGCTGGCCGGCGGCGATCACCTCACCACCCTGGGCGTGCTGCGGGCGCTGCGGCGGCGTTACGACCGGCCGCTGGCACTGATTCACTTTGATGCCCACTGCGATACCTGGACACGCCACTTCGATGACGATGTCGGTCATGGCACCTTCCTGCGCAACGCCATCGAGGAGGGCGTGGTGGATCCCGCCATGACGCTGAGCCTGGGGCTGCGCTCACCGGTCGATCCGCAGACGCGGGAGTGGCTGGGCAGCCGGGGTGGCCTGGCCATGAGCGCGCGCCGGCTGATGCGCACCGACGGTGAGCAGCTGGCAGCGCTGGTGGATGAGCGTATCGGTACGGCGCCGGTCTATGTCACCTTCGACATCGACGTGCTCGATCCTGCCCATGCGCCGGGCACCGGCACCCCCGAAGTCGGCGGCATCACCACCATGAAGGCGCTGGAGCTGCTCGAGAGCCTGCGCCACTGCAACATGATCGGCATGGACGTGGTGGAGGTATCACCGCCGTTCGACAGTCATGACATTACCGCCCTGGCCGCCGCCACGCTGCTGTGGACCTGGGCGGCCATGCTGCCGCTGTAGCGGGGCAGGCGTCTCAGCCGTCGGAGAGTGACTCGTCTTCGGTCGATGCGCTCGGCTCCCCGTCATCGCAGTAACCGACGCTGTTGCGGCCGTCGCGCTTGATGCGATAGAGCGCCAGATCGGCCTGCTTGAGCAGTGCGGCCGCGGCCAGGGGGTGGTGCGGATGCGAGACGGCCACCCCGGCGCTGATGGTGACATAGTGGCTGGTGGGCGAGCGGGCGTGTTCGATGCACTGTGCCTCGATGGCCGTGCGCACGCCGCTGGCGATGTTGCGGGCCTCGTCGACGTCGAAATCCGGCAGTACGACCACGAACTCTTCTCCACCGATCCGGGCGATCAGGTCCGAATCGCGCTGAAAGATATCCGACAGGGTAGCGGCCAGAATCTTCAGGCACTCATCCCCTTCGGGGTGGCCATAGTAATCATTGAACGCCTTGAAGTGATCGACATCGATCATGATCAGCGCGACCGGGCGGTCAAGGCGGTGGGTCAGCGACAGGATCTGGGGCAGCCGGCGATCGAGCAATCGGCGATTGCCCAGTCCGGTCAGGGCGTCCAGTTCGACCAGCGCTTCCAGGTGGGTGTTGCGTTCATCGAGATCGGTGATCAGGTGCTGGAACTCGCGGGCCATGAGGCCCAGCTCGTCCTGTCTTGCCTGCAGCCAGGACGGAGGCATTTCCAGGCTTTCGCTGTTGTGACGCAGCCGCTTGGCATAGCGCGACAGGCTGACAATCGGTTGCAGTACCAGCCGGTGGAACAGGCAGAGGGCGATGATCAGGGTGACCAGCAGCAGACCGAACACGCCGAGCATGACCCGATAGTAGTCCTCGAGTCCGGCCCGGAAACGGTCGCGGGGCAGTCGGGTCTGCAGCAGCAGGCGGTGGTCCGGATTGCTGGTCGGCCGGGACATGCTCAGCAGCAGCGAGTCCTCGTCGAGTTTCTCGATGTAGCTGCTCTGCCGGGTCCGTTCGGGGCGGGCCGCCGGATCGCGCACTGCACGCAGGGTCAGCACCACCGGCATCCCATCGATGCTGCCCAGCGACCAGATGCTGGGCAGATGACGGGCCAGGGTCAGATGACCGGCCATGGGACCGGTACCGTCATCGCGGGTGATCGGCCAGCTGCTGGCGAGGGTGAAGTCGGGCACGGCCAGCATGCGATTGTGGCCCGGAGAGCCGGCCGGCGTGGTATGCGGCAGGCTGCGCTGCAGTGCCCGTACCAGCGGACGCATCCAGGCGCACCGGCCGGTCGCCTCGGGGCAGGAGGTCAGCCGGCCGCTGAGCGGATCGATGGCGGCGACCCAGCTGACCCCGTCGGTGGCATCGGTCAGCAGCAGCAGCGAGATGCCGTCACTTTCGAAGATTCGTCGGGTAATGTGGGTGCGGGGATAATCCGCCTGTTCGCCGAGCATGAAATCATGGGTGCTGTCCCAGCTGGCCCACTGGTGCGTCATGCTGCTCAGCTTCTCGATCTGCTGCTCGACCGCTCGCTGAATATTGCTGATGTGCAGTCGGGCATGCTGCTGCTCTTCGCGGACCAGACCGGGCATCATCAGCTGATAGAAGACCCCTCCCAGCACGATCAGCATGACCAGGAAGGTGAGCGCCAGGGTAATGATGAATTGTGCACGCAGCGATGAGGATGAAAGCATCGGTCTGTCCGTTGATGATCGGGCGGTACCTTCCCGGATCCCGCAAAGCAAACTTCGGAGGCCCGGCGCAGCTCAGGCCGGGTAGCGGATTTCCGGAGTCGGTGATTCGACAGGGATGTCCTGTACACCGCTTATATCAACATCGGCTTGACAACCCGGAACTTGAAGCCGCGACGTCGATGGGAGGCCATTACCGATCCCGCTGCAGGCAGTCATCGATTTCGGCCGCGACGCGGTCGGGCATCGTGAGCATGGGCAGATGTCCACTGCCGGCCAGCACGACCAGCCGTGCGTTCGGCATGGCGCGGTGAAAACGATGGGCATGCTCGAGCGGGATCAGGGCATCATTATCGCCGGCAATGATCAGTACCGGGAGGGAGAGGTGTTGCAGCTTTCGGGGGTCGGCCAGTGGTCGACTACGCCAGTGACGGGCAAGATTGAGCAGGATGTCGCGATGGCCCGGCAGCCGGGCAAGCTGATGATGGCGTTCGATCAGTGCCGCCGACGGCTCGTGCGGGGCGAGACTCTCCTGCAGGCTGGCCGTCACGATCCCGGCCGGGTCGAAGTACCGCAGCAGCGGTCGCAGGGGCGCTGCCCCCAGAAGCTGCATGCGGCGTTCGATACGGCGTGTCTCGCTGCGCTCATCGGCCCAGCCGGCGGCCCCGATCAGGATCAGACGCTCGATTCGCTCGGGGGCGGCCAGCGCCAGTGACCAGGCCAGCAGGCCGCCCATGGAGCTGCCGGCCAGGCTGCAGCGCTCGATGCCCAGCTGCCCGAGAGCGGCGTGCAGTGTGCTGACCTGGGCCTCGATGGTAGCCGGGAAGCTCGCCGGTGCCATGGTCAGGCCGTGGCCGGGCAGGTCGATCGCCACCAGCCGATAGTGCTCGGCCAGCCTCGACCACAGCGGGGACCAGACCTCGCTGTCGACCAGCATGCCGTGTAACAGTATCAGTACCGGGCGGCGCCGGTCGCGCGGGTGGCTGTCGCGATAGTGCAGCCGGATGCCGTTCGCCAGGGCAAGATGATGGCTTTCCGGATAGCGCCAGTCGCGCTCGATCTGCTCGAGCTGCAGATCCGGTACCTTCAGTCTGATCGCACCACCGAGCATGCGGCGCAGCTGTCGGGAGAGATCATGCATGGCTTCTCCACGCTCCAGTCGGGGAACCTGCAAGTGTCAGGCCGTGTACACGCCGGGACACGACCGTTGGGGTAATGATGGCAGAGTGGTAAACGATCAATGACGATAAAGAGGACAGGGCATGGTGATCATCCGTACAGTGCTGCAGCGCATCATGGCTGCCGTGATCGTCTTCGGGCTGCTGATATCAGCGGCATCGGGTGATGCGCCCGCTTCCGATCAGGCGGCCATCGGGCACCAGCTCAGCGAACAGGCCGGCATACCCTGGCATGCCGTGATTGCCCACCGCGGCGACTCCTATGATGCGCCGGAATCGACCCGACCGGCCTATCTGCTGGCGCGGGCGCTGGGCGCCGACTACCTCGAACTCGATCTGCAGCGTACCCGTGATGGTCATCTGATCGCCTTTCACGACGATACACTGGAGCGGACCACCAATGTGGCAGAGGTCTTTCCCGAACGCGCCGATGCGCCCGTCAGCAGCTTCACGCTTGCCGAGCTCAAGCGGCTCGATGCCGGCAGCTGGTTCAACGAGCGCTATCCCGAGCGCGCCCGGCCGAGCTACAGGGGGCTCAAGATTCTCACGCTCGACGAGGTCCGCAGGATCGCCGAGGGGGGTGACAACCACCCCGGGCTCTATATCGAGACCAAGGTGCCAGGGCAGTTTCCCGGCATCGAGGCGGATCTGAAGGCCTATCTCGAGGCGCATCACTGGATCGGCGACCAGGTCCGCCAGCCACCGGAGGGCTTCGATCGCAACCGCCATATCGGCGTGGCCTTCACGCCGGGACGGGTGGTACTGCAGACCTTCGAGAAGTCGAGCCTGATCAATCTCCAGCAGCAGATGCCCGGGGTACCGAAGATCCTGCTGCTGTGGCTGGGCGAGGGCTCCATCCCGGCCGATGAGAGCATCCGGCAGCGCGAGGGTGAGTCGCTGGCCGATTTCCGCGCCCGCCAGCGGGTGGCCTCACGGCAGGCCTACGCCGACTGGCTCGATTTCGCCAGCGCCCACGGGGCGGTGGGGGTCGGCCCGTCAGCGGTACAGTCGGCGCATGATGACGCCTTCAGCAGCCGGTTCAGCTACATGGACCTGGCCCGGCGCTGGATGGTCGGAATGAGTCATGACAAGGGGCTGCTGGTCCATCTTTATACCGTCGACCAGGCGCAGGACTTTCGCACCTACAGCGATCGCGGCGTGGATGGCTTTTTCACCAATCATGCGCCGGCGCTGCTGACGTTCTACGGTCGTGCGCCGGACAGGAGCGTCGAACATGTCCTGCGCTCGTGGAATTACTGAGCGTTCGGCAGTGCGCTGCGGACGCTGATATGCCAGGGTCCGGCGCACGCCACACTTCTCCGGGGAGACACGACATGCGAGATGATGACAGTGATCAGTTCGACCGTTTCAACGAGCAGGTACAGCGTGCACTGGCGGACTGCCAGCTTTATGGCTCGGTAATCCGCTCCTCCATCGGTGGCCGGGACGTGGTGATGACCGCGACCGGCCGCGATCGGCAGGAAACGGTGGTGGCGACCGCACTGCTGGACTGGGCGGTGGAGCAGTTCCGCTCCGGCGAGCTGTCAGCCAACGATCTCAAGCCCTATCTGCAGCAGATCCATACCGATCTCAGCGGTACCGGCGAAGGGGAGGGAGAGTCGTCGTCGAACTGACCCGGCGGCCCCGCCGGCGCGAATCACGACTGCTACCCTGAACGGATGACCGAGACGGGAGGTGAACCATGAGTGACAGTGACAGCGGCGCAGCCGACAAGCATCCGCTCATCCTGCTGCCGGGCCTGCTCAACGATGAACGGCTCTGGACCGCCCAGCGTGCCGCACTGGCCGACCGCGCCGAGATTCACGTGCCGGATCTGACCCGGCACGAGTCGATCGGTGCGATGGCGGATGCCGTACTGGCCGAGGCGCCCGAGCGCTTTGCGCTGGCAGGCCTGTCGATGGGCGGTTATGTCGCGCTGGCGATCATGCGCCAGGCCCCCGAGCGGGTGACCGGCCTGGCGCTGATCGATACCTCGGCTGCACCGGACAGCGAGGAGGGCGCGCGCGCGCGTCGCGGCATGATCGACCAGGCGCAGCATGACTTCGATGGCGTGATCGATACCCTGCTCGGCAAGCTGCTGCATGAGCGGCATCAAAGTGATCGCGCCCTGACCGCGAGCGTGCGGGCCATGGCCCACGCCGTGGGCGTCGAGGGGTTCCGCCTTCAGCAGCAGGCGATCATGGCGCGGGCCGACAGCTGGCCGACCCTGGCGACCATTGATTGCCCCGTTGCGGTCATTTGCGGTCGCGAGGATGGCATCACGCCGCCCGAGGATCATCAGCGCATGGCCGAGGCGCTTGCCGATGCGCAGTATACGGTGATCGACCAGTGCGGCCACCTGGCCCCGCTGGAGCAGCCCGACCGGGTCAACGAGGCCCTGCTGGCATGGTGGTCGCGACTGCCCGGGGCGTGATGCGCGTCACACGCCGGATGATATGCTGCCTGTCCTGCGGCGCGGCCTGAAGCCGCGCCGTTTCTTTCCCTGCCTGCCGGAGCTGCGTTATTGCCATGTCGCTGACCATTCGTGCCGCCACCGATGAGGATTTCGAGGCCATCTGGGCCATTTTTCGCCCGATTCTGGAAGCCGGCGAGACCTATGCGCTCGACCCCGGCATGAGTGCCGAGCAGGGGCGGGGACTGTGGCTGGAGGCGCCGCGGGCGAGTTTCGTGGCCGAGCGGGAGGGTGAAATTCTCGGCAGCTATTACCTCAAGGCCAACTTCGGTGGCAACGGCAGTCACGTCGCCAACTGCGGCTATATCGTGGCCGATGCGGCGCGGGGGCAGGGCATCGCCGGCGAGATGTGCCGACACTCGCTGACCATGGCCCGCGAGCTGGGGTTCACCGCGATGCAGTACAACAGCGTGATTGCCACCAACGAAGGGGCAATCCGGCTGTGGCAGCGTCACGGTTTCGATATCGTCGGTCGGCTGCCGGGTGCCTTCCGGCATCCCCGCCAGGGCGCGGTCGATGCGCTGGTCATGTATCGCGTGCTGAACTGATGGCGGCCGGTATCGCGGCGGGTGACGGGGTCACGGCGCAGGGCGTGCAGGGCGCGGTCCGCGCCAATGGCGCCGTTTTCCTGGGCTGCGGAATCGCGACCGCCTGCTGGGCACCGATGGTCCCCATGGCCAGGGAGCGGCTGGCCATCGGTGATGGCACCCTGGGGCTGATCCTGCTGGCGCTGGGAGCCGGCGGCATGCTGATGATGCCGTTGAGCGGGCTGCTGGTGCGCCGCTTCGGCAGCCGCCATGTGGTGGTGCTCGCCGGACTCTCCCCGATGCTGCTGCTGCCACTGCTGGCGGTAGCGCCCACGGCGCTCACGCTGGCACTCGCGCTGTTCCTGTTCGGGGCCCTGATCGGCGCGCTGGATGTCTCGATGAATGCCCAGGCGGTGACCATCGAATCGGCCGCCGAGCGCTCGCGCATGGCGACCTTTCATGGCCTGTTCAGTCTCGGCGGGCTGATCGGTGCCGGGCTCATGAGTCTGCTGATCGGCCTCGGCCTGCCGCTGGTCACGATTGCTGCCCTGTGTGGCACCGCCATCACGCTGATGGTGCTGGCCGGGCGCAGGCGGCTGCTGAGTGATCCGCCGTCTGCCGCGGGCAGCGCCGGGTTCAGCTGGCCGCGCGGCGCGGTAGTACTGCTGGGAGTGCTCTGTCTGATCGCCTTTCTGGCGGAGGGCGCCGTGCTTGACTGGAGTGCGGTCTTCCTGCGCTATTCGCGGGATGCCTCGCCGGCGCTGGCGGGCATGGGCTATGGACTGTTTTCGCTGACCATGGCTGTCGGCCGGCTGAATGGTGATCGCCTGATCCGGCGCTTCGGTCCGGTGCCGGTGCTGCGTTACGGGGCGCTGCTGGCCGCACTGGGCTATGGCGTGGCCCTGCTGGCCCCCTGGCCCCCGGCGGCGCTGGGCGGCTTCATGCTGGTCGGCCTGGGGCTTTCCAATCTGGTGCCGGTGCTGTTCTCCGCCGCCGGGCGGGTGCCCGACATGTCGCCGGGGCTTGCCATCTCGGCGGTGAGCACCCTGGGCTATGCCGGGCTGCTGGCGGGGCCGGCGGTACTGGGGCTGGTTTCCGAGCTGACCTCGCTGGCAATGGCGCTGGCGCTGATTGCCGTGGCGCTGCTGGGCGTGATGGCAAGTGCCGGGCGGGTGGTTCGCCGCTGAGAGTCAGCGGCGGATCAGCTGGCGCTCGACGATATCGCAGCCGGGCTCGTAGTCGCCCTCGATGGCGGCGAACGCCCGCTTGAGCGTCAGTTCGGCGATCCGCTGGTGCTGCTGGGGCAGGGAGTTGACCTGCATCGGCAGAAAATCCAGCAGCCGGTTGTCGCCAAAGGTGGCCACCCGCGGTGGCATCGCTGCAGGCTGCGCTGTCAGGGCTTCCAGCAGTACATCCAGTGCCCCTTCCAGCAGCGCATAGGAGGCCGTGATCAGCGCTTCCGGCATGCCGGTCTGGTCGAGCTGATCGCGCATCAGCCGGCTGCCGGTGGCCCGATCATAGTGCTGTCCGACATGCACGCGTGCCTGTGCCCGTGGCGCGCCGGCTGCCAGGGCCGCCTCGAAGCCGGCACGTCGCTCGCTGCTGATCGACAGCTCCGGCACGGCCTCGAACCAGGTGATGCGGCTCATGTCGGGCGTCATGACCGAGGCGGCCAGTCGCTCGGCGGCATGGCGGTTGTCACTGGTCACGCAGCGGAAATGGTGCGGATCGAGACAGCGATCCACCGCAATCACCGGCAGCCCGTCGGTCATCAGCTCACGATAGAAGGTACTGTCGCGTTCGAGCCGGGAGGCCGTGATCAGGGCGTCGCAGCGGCGTGCGCGCAGGCTGCGGGCCAGTGCGCGTTCGGTGTCGGGATCGTCGTTGGAGCCGACGATCAGCAGCTGATAGCCGGCGTCGCGGGCGCCGCGCTCGAGCAGCTTGGCCAGCCGGGCGTAACTGCCGTTCTCCAGGTCCGGCAGGATGAAGCCCAGCGTACGGGTCGCGCCACGGCGCAGCGCCGCTGCCTGGGCGTCGACCTGAAAGTGATGGGTTTCCACCACCGCCATGACCCGTTCGATGGTGCGGGGGCTGATGCGGTGCTGATGTGCCTTGCCGTTGACGACATAGCTGGCGGTCGTACGCGATACGCCGGCCAGCCGGGCGATCTCGGCCAGGGTCCTGGGTTTCATGGGCGCCTTCCTCCGCTGGGCCGGGTAGCGAGCCTCTACAACTTGTGTCCAGGGCGACGATGAATCGCTTGCTTCCCCGAATGAAAGCTTTCAGCATGTTGAACCTGTAAGGTGACACGATTCAGCAATGCTGTCAGCCCGGTCGGCGCCTGACGAGCCATATGGCATGATGCGACGTGATCACTGCTGGAATCACTGCTTCAGGGGGATGCTGCATGCTGACGCTGACACCCGATGCCGTACTGCTGGGGCAGTCGGCCGGCGACTGGCGCGAAGCGCTCGATCACGCGGGTAGTGCGCTGGTCGGAGCCGGGCTGTGTGACACGGCCTATGCCCGGGCGCTGTTTGATCGCGAGGCGCAGTCGTCCACCTGGCTGGGCAACGGTATCGCCATTCCGCACGGCACGCCGGAGAGTCGCGAGGCAGTGCAGGCCACCGGCATTCGTGTGCTGCAGTTCCCCGATGGCGTCGCCTGGCACGACGGCAATCGGGTGACGCTGCTGGTCGTGATTGCCGCCCAGAGCGATGAGCATCTCGATATCCTGCGGGCCCTGACCCATGTGCTGGATCGCCCCGGTGTAGCGGAGCAGCTGGCGAGTGCCGACAGCGCCGAGGCGGTCATTGCGCTGCTCTCCCGGCCGCCGGTCACGGCCCGGCTGGATGAGCATACGGTAGCCGCCGGGGTACCGGCACAGAGCCGGCAGGGGCTGGTCGCCATGGCGGCCGGCCGGTTGCTGGACGCCGGCTGTGTCGGTCCTGCCTTCATGGCCGAAATCATGGCAGCGGCGCCGGTGGCGCTGGGCCAGAAGCTGTGGCTGGTGCAGGGACAGCAGGATGTCCAGCAGCCGGCGCTGGGCGTGGCAACGCCAGCGCACGCTCTGGACGATACCGCTGCGGTGTTCTGCCTGGCCCATCCGGGCGGCGCCGATGCCGAAACCACCCGGGCCTGGCAGGCACTGCTCGACCGGGTGCTCGAGCTGCTTGAAACCGGCCAGGGGGCACAGCTGGCCACGCTCGATCAGGCGCGTCTGCTGGGTCGCCTCGCCGGTGAGAAGAGCGATGCCGAAACCGCCCGGGTGCGGGTCCGCAATGCGCATGGCCTGCATGCCCGGCCGGCCAAGCAGCTGGTACAGATGGCGCGCGAGCAGTCGGTCCCTGTCAGGGTACGGCTGGAGAGCGGCAACGGCGAGGCAGTCGCCGCCTCCAGCCTGACCCGGGTGCTGAGTCTCGGTGCCCGACGCGGCCAGATGCTGGTGTTCTCCGCCGAGGGCGAGGGCGCCCGCGAAGCCCTGGATGCCATGGCAGCGGCGGTACGCGACGGTCTCGGTGAGGCGGTGACCCCGCTGAATGACACCAGCGAGGCGCGCCCCTCGCGCAATCACATCACGCCAGTGGCTCCCGAGCCGGCGCCGGAGGCCGACAGGCCGCTGATGGCGGTGCCGGCCTCGCCGGGCATGTCGATTGCGCCGGTCTTCGTGATGCGCCTGCCCACCTTTGATTATGCCGAGCACGGTGATGACGCCGTACGCGAGAACGAGCGGCTTGATCAGGCGATACATGAGGCCGATGAACAGCTGGCTGCCCTGATTCGCACCGCCGGGGGAGATGAAGTGGCGGAGATCCTCTCCATGCATGAAGAGATGCTGGAGGATCCCGAGCTGCGTGAGGCTGCCCGGGAGGCGATCGGCGAGGGCATGAGTGCCGAGGCCGGCTGGTGGCGTGCCATCGATACCTCGGCCCGCGCCCAGGAAACCCTGGCCGATCGCGTGCTGGCGGAACGGGCGGCTGATCTGCGCGATGTCGGGCGCCGCGTGCTGGGTGTGCTGTGTGGGGTCAGGATGCCCGACCCGCCCGATCATCCCTATATTCTGGTGGCCGAGGATCTCGGCCCCTCCGACGTCGCCCGGCTGGATACCCGGCGGGTGAAGGGAATTCTCACCGCCCGGGGCGGGGCGACCTCGCACAGTGCCATCCTGGCCCGGGCGCTGGGGATTCCGGCGGTGGTCGGCGCCGGCCCGGGCGTGATGGCGCTGGGCAATGACATCGAGATGATTCTCGATGGCGTGCGCGGGCGCGTGGTGGCCGAACCCGGCAGCGAACGGCGGGCACGTACCGAGCTGTCGATTCGCGAGCATGATCAGCGCGTGCGTGAAGCCTACGAGACCCGCTTCGAGTCCGCCACGACCCTGGATGGCCATCACGTCGAGGTGGGTGCCAACCTGGGCAATACCGCCCATGCCGAGGATGCCGTCTCGCACGGTGCGGAAGGCATCGGGCTGTTGCGTACCGAGTTCATTTTCATGGCGCATCCGCAGGCGCCGGATCATGATACCCAGGTGGTCGAGTACCGCCGCGCCTTCGAGGCGCTGGGGCCGGAGCGGCCGCTGGTGGCACGTACCCTGGATGTCGGTGGCGACAAGCCGCTGGATTACTGGCCGGTACCCCAGGAGGACAACCCCTTTCTCGGGCTGCGCGGTATCCGTCTGGCGCTGACCCGCCCCGACGTGCTGGAAACCCAGCTGCGGGCCCTGATGGTGGCCGCCGAAGGAAGGCCGCTACGGATCATGTTCCCGATGGTCAAGGACGTCGAGGAGTTTCTGGCGGCGCGCGCCATCTTCGAACGGATCGTGGCCGAGCTGTACCCCGATACCCATCAGGCGCCGAACGTGCAGCTCGGTGTGATGATCGAGGTGCCTTCCTGCGCACTGCTGGCCCCGAGCCTGGCCGAGCATGTCGATTTCTTCTCGATCGGGACCAACGATCTCACCCAGTACACGCTGGCGATCGATCGCGGCCACTCCCGGCTTTCGGCCCAGGCCGATGGCCTGCATCCGGCGGTGCTGCAGCTGATCCGCATGACGGTCGAGGCGGCGCACGCGCACGGCTGCTGGGTGGGCGTCTGCGGCGAGCTGGCCAGTGACGCCCAGGCCGTGCCGGTGCTGGTGGGGCTGGGGGTCGACGAGCTGTCGGTGTCGGCGCGTCAGGTGCCCATGGTCAAGTCCTGGGTGCGCCGGCTGACCCTCGACGATGCCCGCCGGCAGGCCGAGCTGGCGCTCACCCGGGCCACCAGTGCCGCCGTGCGTGATGCGCTGGAGGCGCTCTGATGGGGATGGTGCTGGCACTTTCGCTCAACCCGGCGCTGGATCTTTCGGTGCAGCTGGATACCCTGGTACCGGGGGCAATCAATCGCGCCAGCGACAGTCGCATGAGCCCCGCCGGCAAGGGCAACAACGTCGCCTGCGTGCTGGCCGCGCACGGCCATGCCGTTACGGTGTCGGGCTTTCTGGGGCGCGATAATGCCGGGGTCTTCGAGCGGGCCTTCTCCGACTGGGGCGTGACGGATGCGTTCGTGCGGGTGACCGGTGACACCCGCATCAATATCAAGCTGGCGGAACAGACCGGGCGGGTCAGCGACATCAATGCAGCCGGTGCCCGGGTATCGGCCGATGACTGGCAGCAGCTGGAACGGACGCTGGAAGCCCGTTTGCAGCGCTCCCCGGCGGCTGTGGTGATTGCCGGCAGTCTGCCTCCCGGGGTGGCGCCGGATCAGCTGGGGCGGCTGATCGGTCTCGTGCGCGCGCATGGTATTCCGGTCTGGCTGGATACCAGCGGGGAAGCACTGCTGGCCGGGCTTGCAGCCCGACCGGCGGTGGCCAAGCCCAATGAACATGAGCTGGCCGAGTGGGCCGGTGTGCCGCTGACCGGTGAGGCCGAACGGCTGGCCGCAGCGCGGCGGCTGGTGGAGAGCGGCCTCGACGAGCTTATCCTGTCGCTCGGCGAGCACGGGGTGTGCTGGTGTTATCGCGACCCCGACGGGCAGGTGGCGATACTGCGTGCCCGGCCGCCGCGGATGCCTGTGGTGAGCACCGTGGGCGCCGGCGACACCCTGCTGGCCGGACTGCTGCACGCCCGGCTGGCGCAGTGGTCGAGGGAGGCCGGACTGCGTTTTGCCACCGCGCTGTCGGCAGATGCGGTACGGCGTGTCGGGGTCGGACGCAGCGATGGCGAGGATTTTGCGCTGCTGTGTGAGCAGGTACAAATCGAGAGCGTGTCATGAACGTCTCCATGCAACCAGTGCTTCGGGTGGCACGCACTGCAGCAATCATCGATCGGTGGGGGAGAGCCGCCACCGCAAGCGGTAGTCAGGAGAAGCCGGTATGAAAATCACCATCGTGACCCGGTGCCCGGGCGGCACGACCACGTCCTGGCTGGCAGCACGCCGGCTGGAGCAGGCGGCACAGCGGCGCGGCTGGGAGGCGCAGCTCGATACCGCTGGCGAGCGCCCCGCTGATGCCACCGGTGAGGTGGTCGTGGTGGCGGCCAGCGTGCCGGTCGATCTCGCTCCCCTTGCCGGGCGGCGGCTCTACCGTGACACCCTTGAGCAGGCGCTGGCCGATCCCGATGGCGTGCTGGCCCGGGCCGAGCAGCAGGCTGCCGAGCATGTTGCGTCGGACAGCGAGCAGCCGGCGGCGTCTGAAGCGGCATCGGCTTTTGAGGGGCAGCGCATCGTGGCAGTGACTGCCTGCCCGACCGGTGTCGCCCACACCTTCATGGCGGCCGAGGCACTTGGCCAGGCAGGCCGCAATCTGGGCCACCACATCCGGGTCGAGACCCAGGGCTCGGTAGGTGCCCAGGACGCCCTGAGCGACGAGGAGATTGCGGCAGCCGATGTGGTCCTGCTGGCCTGCGATATCGAGGTCGATGACAGCCGCTTTGCCGGCAAGCGCATCTACCGGACTTCCACCGGCAGTGCCCTCAAGCAGCCGACGCCGACCATCGAGGCAGCACTGGCCGGTGCCGAAGTGGAGCAGGCTGGTGGTGAAGGGCAGCAGGCCGCCGGCTCGGGCGGCGGGGTCGAGAAGGCGCGCAGTCTCAAGGAGAAGGGCGTCTACAAGCACCTGCTGACCGGGGTCTCCTTCATGCTGCCCATGGTGGTGGCCGGCGGGCTGTGCATTGCCCTCTCATTCGTGTTCGGTATCCGGGCGTATGAAGAGGAGGGTACGCTGGCATCGGCACTGATGCAGATCGGGAGCGGCAGCGCCTTCAAGCTGATGGTCCCGGTACTGGCGGGGTATATCGCCTACTCGATCGCCGATCGTCCCGGAATCGCGCCGGGCATGATCGGCGGCTGGCTGGCCAGTACCCTCGGCGCAGGGTTCATCGGCGGGATCATCGCCGGCTTTCTGGCCGGTTATTCGGCCAGGGGGGTGGTCCGTTTCGTGAAGCTGCCGGCGAGCGTGGAGTCGCTCAAGCCGATCCTGATCATTCCGCTGCTGGCGAGCCTCGCCACCGGGCTGATCATGATCTACGTGATTGGCACGCCGGTGGCGGCGATCCTCTCGGCCCTGACCGAATTCCTCAACTCGATGGGGTCGACCAACGCCATTCTGCTGGGCCTGCTGCTGGGCGGCATGATGTGCATCGACATGGGCGGGCCGATCAACAAGGCCGCCTATACCTTCGGTGTCGGCCTGCTTTCCAGTGAAACCTATGCGCCGATGGCGGCCATCATGGCGGCCGGCATGATTCCACCACTGGGCATGGGGATCGCCAGCATGCTGGCGCGCTCGAAGTTTGCCACTGCCGAGCGTGAGGCGGGCAAGGCGTCCTTCGTACTGGGATTGTGCTTCATTACCGAAGGCGCCATCCCGTTTGCGGCCAAGGACCCACTGCGGGTGCTGCCGGCCTGTATCGCCGGCGGTGCGGTGACCGGCGCGCTGTCGATGTTCTTCCATGTGCAGCTGATGGCACCGCACGGTGGGCTGTTCGTGATGCTGATTCCCAATGCCGTCAATCACGCATTGCTTTATCTGCTGGCGATTGCCGTGGGTGCGGTCATTACCGGCGTAGGCTACTCGGTAATCAAGCGCGGCGAGCAGGCGGTGGCTTCCCAGCCGGCCTGAGACGGCGGTCGGCGGAGCCGGCCACTTGAAATCCGCTCCGCTGTCATCATGAATGCTTCATCGGGATAGCTACCCAAAGGGGGTAAATGATGAAGGTACTGATGGTACTGACCTCGCATGACGCCATGGGTGATACCGGTCACAAGACCGGCTTCTGGCTCGAGGAATTTGCCGCACCCTATTATGTCTTTCGCGACGCCGGTGTCGAGGTGACCCTGGCCTCGCCGGCCGGCGGTCAGCCGCCGGTCGATCCCAACTCGACCACCGAGGATGCCAGCACCGACGAGACCCGCCGTTTCGAGAGTGACGAGGCCGCCAGGACCCAGCTGGCCAATACCCTGCCGCTCTCGACGGTCAATGCCACGGACTTCGATGCGATCTTCTATCCGGGAGGCCATGGGCCGCTGTGGGATCTCACCGACAACCCCGATTCGCAGCGCCTGGTTCGTGAGTTTCTTGCCGCCGACAAGCCGGTGACCACTGTCTGTCATGCGCCCACCGTGCTGCTCAACATCACTGACGAGGAGGGGCGCTCGATCGTGGATGGACGCCGGGTCACCGGCTTTGCCAACAGCGAGGAAGAGGCTGTCGGGCTGAGTGCCGTGGTGCCGCACCTGCTGCAGGATGAGCTGGTTCGACATGGCGGCATCTACGAGCGCAACGATACCGACTTTGCTCCCTTCCAGCTGCGCGACGGTCTGCTGATCACCGGCCAGAACCCGGCCTCGAGCGCTCCCACGGCGAAGCTGCTGCTGGAAGTCCTGCAGTCATGAGTGATACACCATGAGGCCTGCGCGCATGCGACGCGCATGATCATCCGACCGGCCGCATGACCGGTGACAGGGCCGCCCCAACGGGCGGCCCTGTTGCGTTCGGCCCGGACTTCGGGAAGCCGGCCTCATGGGCGCTGACAGCTGGACGCAGATGGCTGGCGCACTATGCTGAAAAGGGCGCGGCCGGCATGCCGGTCAGTGATAACCACTCCACGGCGGGAGAGTACGATCATGACCCGCACCCTGTTCGATCAGCAACTTCATGTCATCCAGGGCGATATCACCCGGCTGAGGGTGGATGCCATCGTCAATGCGGCCAACCACTCGCTGATGGGCGGCGGCGGCGTGGATGGCGCCATTCACCGGGCGGCCGGGCCGAACCTGAAAAAGGCCTGCCGCGAACTGCGCGAGACGGACTGGCCCGATGGTCTGCCGGACGGCGAAGTGGCGCTGACCGATGGCTTCGAGCTGCCGGCACGCTACGTGATCCACACCGTGGGTCCGGTCCATGCGAAGACGAAGGACAAGTCCCACCTGCTGGCCGGCTGCTATCGCAACGCCATGCGCCTGGCGGCGGAGAAGGGCTGTGAAAGTCTGGCCTTTCCGGCCATCTCCACCGGCGTCTATGGCTATCCCTTCGAGGAGGCGGCCGAGGTCGTGCTCGATGTCATGCGTGACCGGCTGCCGCACCATGAGGCCCTGACGGTCACGCTCTGCTTCTTCAGTGAAGAGGATGTCAGCGCCTTTCTGGCCGTGGCCGAGCGTGCCGGCGCCGTTGACGGCTAGTCCGCCGGCAAGTGCCCCGTGCCCTGACTCCGCCTGCCCGGTTACGCCGGCCCGGGTTGGCCGAGCAAGCAGCATGCCGGGCTGATGCCCGGGCCCGTGCTCCGCTTCGCCATGAAGGCGGGACAACACCGCCGGACCGGTGATTGCAAGACAGCAATGAATGATGTGAAACCGTGCAGCGAGGACCTGACATGCAGTGGACCATCAACGGCCGGGTTCGGGAGGCCGAGATCGATTTCCGAACATCCCTGCTCGATCTGCTCCGCGAGCATCTCGACCTCATCGGTACCCGGAAGGGCTGTAACCAGGGGGCGTGTGGTGCCTGTACGGTGCTGGTCGACGGCGAGCGGATCAACGCCTGTCTGGCGCTCGCCGTCCAGTATCAGGGGCGCTCGATCACCACCGTGGAAGGGCTGGCGCAGGACGCTGAGCTGCACCCCGTTCAGCAGGCGTTCGTCGAGCATGACGGCTTTCAGTGCGGCTACTGCACTCCGGGCCAGCTCTGCTCGGCACTCGGCATGGCCGGCGAGCTCAGGCGCGGCATGCCGAGTGCGGTCACGACCGACCTGACCAGTGATGACATCGCCCCGAGCCACGAGGAACTGCGTGAGCGGATGAGCGGCAATCTCTGTCGCTGTGGCGCCTACAACGGGATTACGGCCGCGATCGCCTCGACTCTGGCGACGGAGGGCCGCTCATGAGAGCGTTCGACTATCTGCGAGCCGATGACCGCGGTCAGGCCATCGGGGCTGCTGCCGAACACACGGCAGCCCGCTATCTGGGCGGGGGCACCAATCTGGTGGATCTGATGCGCGAGAACATCGAGCAGCCGGCGACGCTGATCGATGTCACCGCGCTTGCGTCGGAGATTACCGAGACGGACGAGGGTGGGCTGCTGATCGGCGCCGGGGTGACCAACAGTGCGCTGGCCGCCGATCAGCGCGTGCGCCGGCGCTACCCGATGCTTGCCCGCGCCCTGCTGACCGGTGCCAGCGCCAGATCCGCAACATGGCCACGGTCGGCGGTAATGTGCTGCAGCGTACGCGCTGCGTCTATTTCTATGACACCGCGGCACACTGCAACAAGCGTGCGCCCGGTAGCGGCTGTGATGCCCTCGAGGGCTTCAATCGCCATCACGCCATTCTCGGTGCCTCGCCTGCCTGTGTGGCAGTACATCCGTCCGACATGAGCGTTGCGCTGGCCGCGCTGGATGCCCGGGTGCATCTCGAAGGCCCGGAAGGCCGGCGCTCCATGGCGTTTGTCGATTTTCACCGACTGCCGGGTGAACGCCCGGATATTGACACCGAGCTGGCGCCCCATGAGCTGATTACCGCCATCGAACTGCCGGCACTGCCGCTGGCGGAACGGTCGAGCTATCGCAAGGTACGCGATCGGGCGAGCTACGCCTTTGCCCTGGTATCGGTGGCGGCGGCCGTCGACGTGCACAACGCCACCATCAGTGATGCGCGCCTGGCGCTGGGCGGCGTGGCACACAAGCCCTGGCGTGCCGTGAAAGCCGAACAGGCGATGATCGGTCGGCCGGCGACCGAGGCAACACTCAAGGCCGCTGCCGATGCCGAGCTTGCCGATGCCCGGCCACTGGCCGAGAACGGCTTCAAGGTCGAGCTGGCGCGCCGGCTGATGGTTGCTGTCCTCACCGAGCTGATGGGAGAGCCGCAATGAGTGCATCCAATGAGCGGGACAGGACGCATGCCGGGGTGGCATTGGCCCGCGATTATCGTACCCCGGACGGCCAGCCGGATCCGCTGAGCGCGCTGGATCAGCCTCGTATCGGTGCACCGCTATCGCGTGTCGACGGGTTGCAGAAGGTCACCGGAGGGGCCCGCTTTGCGGCCGAGTTTGCGCTGGAGGGCATGGTCCACGCGGCGCTGGCCTACAGCACCATTGCCCGGGGGCGCATCACCACGCTGGATACCGCAGCGGCCGAGGCCGCGCCGGGCGTGGTACTGGTGATGACCCATGACAATGCCCCGACGCTGCAGTCGCCGCCGGTCTTTCTGACCACGGCACAGGGTGCTGCGGGTGACGACCATCCGGTGCTGCAGAACGATCAGGTGCACTGGAACGGTCAGCCGATTGCGGTGGTGCTGGCCGAAACCCCGGAGCAGGCCGAGCACGCCGCCTCGCTGATCCGGGCCGAGTATGCGCCGGAACCGGCCGTGACCGATTTCAGGACAGCCGCAACGCGCGAGCCGGATAACGTGCTCGGCGGCCCGCCATCGGTCTCGGTGGGTGACGCCGAGCAGGCCTTCGGCACCGCACCCCGGCGGGTGGACGCCATCTACCGTACGCCACGCCACAATCACAATGCCATCGAGCCGCACGCCGTGACGCTGGCCTGGCACGACGATGAGCTGATGCTGCACGACGCCTCGCAGTGCGTCGATCACGTGGCGTACTCGCTGGCGCAGGTATTCGGCATCGCTGAGTCGCAGGTTCATGTCAGCTCTCCCTTCGTCGGTGGTGGCTTCGGCAGCAAGACCCTGTGGCAGCATCAGATTCTGGCCGCGGCTGCCGCCCGGGTGGCCGATCGCCCGGTGCGTCTGGCGCTCTCGCGAGAGGGCGTCCATCGCGTGGTGGGCGGGCGCGCCTGTACCGAACAGCGGGTCGCGATCGGCGCCGATGAGCAGGGCCATTTCCGGGCGCTGATTCATACCGGCAAGGCGGCAATGACCGCGCACAACAATCTGCCCGAGCCGTTCACCCAGGCGACCAGATGCCTCTATGGCGCCGATCATGTCCAGCTGGCAATCCGGGTGGCGGATCTCGACATGCTCGCCAACACCTTCATGCGGGCACCGGGGGAGTCGGTCGGCACCTTTGCGCTGGAGAGTGCCATCGACGAACTCGCCGAGCAGCTGGATCTCGACCCGCTCGAACTGCGCCGACGCAATGAGCCCGAGCGGGATCCGACCAGCGGCTTGCCGTTCTCCTCGCGCCATCTGCTGGAGGCCAGCCGCGCCGGAGCCGAGCGCTTTGGCTGGGATCAGCGCAGCGCCCGGCCCGGCGAGCGATACGAGGGGGAGTGGCAGATCGGGCTGGGCTGCGCCACGGCGACCTATCCCTACATGCGCATGCCCGGGGCCGCGGCGCGCATCACACTGAGTCGCAGCGGCGCGGCGCGTGTCGATGTGGCCGCCCACGAAATGGGGATGGGCACGGCTACCGTACAGACCCAGGTGGCCGCGGCGCGGCTGGGGTTGCCGGTCGAGCAGGTACGGTTCAACTATGGCGACTCTTCGCTGGCGGGCGTGGTGCTGGCCGGCGGTTCCCAGCAGACCGCGGCGATCGGCGGGGCCGTCATTGCTGCCCATCGCGCGCTGGTGGAGGCGCTGCTCGAACTGGTCGACGGCGATTCGCCGCTGGCCGGACTCACCATTGATGAGATCGAGTGCCGTGATGGCGGACTCGGCGCCGTGGCCGATTCGGCACGTTTTGAAACCTATGACCGGATACTGGCCCGGGCCGGTCGCGACGAGCTGGCCATCGAGGCCGATGCCGCCGAGTCCGAGGAGCTGTCACATTTCTCGATGCACTCCTTCGGCATGATCTTCTGCGAAGCGGCAGTCAGTGCGGTGACCGGCGAGGTGCGCATCCGGCGCCTGCTGGGGTCCTTCGACTGCGGCCGGGTGCTCAATGCCAAAACCGCCGCCAGCCAGTTCCGGGGCGGGATGATCATGGGGCTCGGACTGGCGCTGATGGAGGAGACGCAGTTCGACACCCGCAGCGGACGGATCATGAATCCGAGCCTTGCCGAGTATCACGTGCCGGTACAGATGGATGTGCCCGAGATCGAGGTGATGTGGACCGACATTCCGGATCCGCACACGCCGATGGGAGCGCGCGGCATCGGCGAGCTCGGCATTACCGGGGTCGGGGCAGCGGTGGCCAACGCGGTGTACAACGCCTGTGGCAGACGTGTGCGTGAGCTGCCGATCACGCTCGACAAGCTGCTGTAGATGCGCCGCTGCCGGGGTGCATGGGGGCACTACAGTGGTGCAAAACCTGTACCTTAAAAAATTCTGGTAAAAACCTTGTACAAGACGTGTGCCTGTGCCAAGGTGGATTCATCGGGCGCAGGGAAGGCGCCCGGGTCGAAGGGAAATCGATCATCTCCGGGCAAGGATGCCCAAACGCCAGCCGAACCGGGCTGGCAAACACTGCCAGGGAAGGAGTACACGTCATGGTCTATCAGGTTTCGTGTCACCGTTGCGGCAACAACCAGCAGGCACCTCTGGATGTTCATGATGACTGGGAAGAGATCAGCTGCACGGAGTGCGGTGAATTCCTGGACACGGTCGGCAACTGGAAGGACGCGCATTCACCTTCCTACGCCCTGCAGATGCTGAACATGTCGCGCACACTCACGCTGCAGATGGCCCGTGAAGGCCAGCCGATGAATGATCAGTGGGGGAGCAGAAGGGCCACGGCATGATGCGGATGACCCTCGATCTGCACTGTTCGCACTGCGGCAGCAACTGCTTTCTGCTGCCCATGGAGCGGGGCGAAGGCGGCGAAGTGCAGTGTTCACGGTGTCAGGCAGTGCGCTGCAGCACCCTGCACCTCGAGAAAGCGCTGATGGCGGTCGGGCAGACCACCGCCTATCGACGACCGGGCCTCTGACGGTACCGGTCAGGACGAATCCCGAAAAGCCGCCCTTTTGGCGGCTTTTTTCATGTTGGCCCCGGTGCCTCTGAGGACTGTCCCGAAGCCCTGAGCCTGGGCCGTGCGGGGCGTTGAGGCTTGAAAGCCGCATGCGGGTCGTGGCGAACACGACCCGTGGTGTGTTCAGGAGGGGTCGGCCGCGGATGGCTGCGGATCGCGGGGCGCCGGCGGCCTCGGGCTCATGCCGGGCCCATGCGGACCGCCCCGGCCGCTGTGGTGAGGCGGTGCGAAGACCTCCAGCGCGGCCAGCTGTGCCGGGCTGAGGAGATCATCGAGCCGGTCGCGGTAGTGCTCGATGGCGTCCTTCATCGCCTGGCGGTGCTGCTGCCTGTCGCCCTGCGAGGGCCTGCCGGCAGTGGAGTGTGGCGGCCGCTTCAGTTCATGCAGCTGCTCGAAGAAATCACGGGTCGCCTGATCGAAGGCCTGCTGTTTCTCCCGATCGAGATGCCAGCTTTCGACCAGTGCCCGGGCGCCTGCCAGCGGTGGATTGCCCTTCGGACCGCGCAGTTCGACATGGCGCATCATTGCCCATACCTTCAGCTGCCGGGAGTCGAGCACCTTTGCCATGCGCTCGTGCTGCGCCTGTCTGATCTTCTCGAACGCGGCACGCTTGTCGGCGCGTGAATCGAACTGCTGCCGACGCAGCTCGGCAAGATCCTGCTGCATGCGCTCGCGGGCCTGCTTCAGCGCCTGTTGCTGATCGTCGTTCAGATGCCAGCTGGCGATCAGGGCACGCCTCAGTTCACCCTTCATCCGGCCTGCATGCCGGCGTTGATGAAGCGCTTCCAGCACCCGCAACTGCGCCTGATCAAGCACTTCGGCCAGCGCTTCATGGTGCATTTGCGCGGCCTTGCGGAAAGCTGCCCGATCAGTCTGGTCATCATTGTCGGATTTCAGCTGTTGCAGACGCTGCTGAAAGGTGCGATCCGCGCTGGCGAGCTGGGCGCGCTGCTGATCGTTCAGCGACCAGCTGGCGTAGATCGTGTCGCGAGCCCTGCTTTTGTCGGCGCTGGCGGTTGAGTCGTGTGCCAGCGCCAGTGGCGAGAGCGTGGCGGTGACGGCGGTGGTCATGGCCGCAGCCAGTAGCAGCTTCTTCATCGGGGATTCCTCGGCTTGCCGGGCTCGTCGCGAATCGGGTGAGCCCGTGTACGCAGCCAGTATCCCCGGGGATCGTGCACGAAACGTGCAGGCAGGGAGGAGCGAATCGTCAACGCCGCCTCCCGGTGGGTCGGGCCGGCCCTCAGGCCCGGGGCTCGTACTTGTAGCCCACGCCATAGACCGAGTGGATGATGTCGCGTTCGGGCCAGATGTCGGCAATCTTGCGGCGCAGTTTCTTGATGTGACTGTCGACGGTGCGCTCGGAGACGATCCGGTGGTCGCGGTACATGCGATCCATCAGCTGCTCGCGCGAAAAGATGCGCCCCGGTGAGCGGGTCATGACCCACAGCAGCTGAAACTCCACCGCCGTGAGGCCGAGATCACGATTGTCGGCCAGTGCACGCCAGCCCTCCTGATCGAGCGTGAGGCCGGCCAGGGCGGCGTTGGCCACGGCTCCGCCGTTCTCGACGGGGGCCATGCGCCGCAGCACCGCCCTGATCCGGGCGATCACTTCGCGGGGTGAGAAGGGTTTGCAGATATAGTCGTCGGCGCCCAGTTCGAGCCCGAGCAGCCGGTCGATCTCCTCGACCCGGGCGGTCAGCATGATGATCGGCAGGCGGGGGTAACGGGCCCGGATATCGCGACACAGGGCGAGGCCGTCGCGGCCGGGCAGCATGATGTCCAGCAGCACCAGACTGGTAGCATCCGCATGCTCGGCCAGCCACGCCATGACCCGGTCACCGTGATCAAGCCAGTGGCTCGCCATCGCGTCGGCCTGCAGATAGTCGGCGATCAGTTCGGCGATTCTGGGTTCGTCCTCGACGATCAGCACGGTGTCTGACATGACTCACTCCTCGGTAATGGCAGGGGATGCAGCAGACGAGGCCAGCGGGAAGCACAGGGTCCAGCGCAGGCCGCCCAGCGGTGAACGGGCCGGGGTCAGGGTGGCGTGATGGGCCTTTGTCAGTGCGCTGGCGATCGACAGCCCCAGACCGCTGCCCCCATGGCGGCGATTGCGTGAACTCTCCAGCCGGAACAGGCGTTCGGTCAGTCGTGCCAGCGCCTGGTCGGGCACCCCCGGGGCGCTGTCCTCCCAGACCACCACGGCCTGCTCCCCGCTGCAGCTCAGGGTCACCGCCAGCTGGCCGGGCGGATCGGTATAGCTGCGGGTATTGCCGAGCAGGTTGCTCCACAGCTGGCGCAGCCGATGGGGCGAGCCATGGATCATGATGCCGGCAGGCAGTTCATGGGCCAGGCTGAGGCCGTGCCGGGCGAGGGCCTCGCGACTCTCCTCGAGCTGTTCGGCAAGGTGCCGGCCGAGATCGAGCCGGGTCATCGGTGCGGCCAGATTGTGGGCATCGGACTGGGCCAGCAGCCGCAGATCCTCCACCAGCCGGCCGAGCTGCTCGACCTCCTGGTGCAGCGCACCCAGAGTGCGCTGGTCCATCGGTCGCACGCCATCCTCGATCGCCTCGATCTCGCCTCGCAGTACCGTCAGCGGGGTGCGCAGCTCATGGGCGATATCCGCGACCCACTGCTGCCGGTCGCGCCGACCGCGCTCCAGCGATGCCGCCAGGGTGTTGATATCCCGCGACAGTCCGGCCAGTTCATCACGTCCCCGAACCGCCAGCCGGACACTGTAATCGCCCTCTGCCATGCTCCGCGTCGCCAGCGCCATGGCCCGGGTACGCCGTCCCAGCCAGAAGGCCAGGCCTCCGGCCAGCAGCAGGGCGCTGATCAGCAGCGTGACAATGATGATGCCGAGGTTGCGCAGCTGGCGGTGCAAAAAGATGCGATCGATCGTGTTGAACACGCCGTCGGGCGCCCGATAGCCCAGCGAACCGACCTGGCGTCCGCCCATCCGGATGGCCGCAAAGCGCAGTTCATCGGGCGCCCGCGAGGTCGGTGCCTCATGCTGATGCCGGCCGGAACGGCCGATGATGCGCCGCCCCTGCTCATCGAGCAGCACGAACTGGCGGGGGTCACCCAGTGCCGGCGGCAGGGGCGGCTGCCGGGCATCGCCGGTGCGTGACTGAGTGCCCCGCGGCGCCAGCGCCACTCTCAGCAGCTGCTGCCAGGCATCCCGGTTGTCGGTGAGCCATTCCCAGCTACCATGGGTACGGTAGCCCTCGGCAAGGGTGGTGGTCAGCGTGTCGATGCGCTGCTGCTGGGTGCGGCGCAGATAGTCGATGAAGCCGTCGTCGATGCTGCGGGCGACGGTAAAATAGAGCGCTCCGCTGATCAGCACGTTGACCAGCACGATGACGCTGAACAGCTTGAGTCCCAGCGGAGAGAGGGTGGTGCGCCACCACTGGCGAAAGGACATCGGATGATTCCGGTCGATGAACAGGGGGCCGAGTATGTCAGCATTCCGTGCAAACAGCGTGCAAGTGTTGCGGCTGACGGGCGAGGCGGGGCTGCCCGGCCGGGGGGCCCGTCACGGCGCGAAGGGCGGCTTCTGACCCGGTGTATTATCCATTGGTCTTAGTCGCTTGTGACACCGCAGCGGCTCTGAAACAATGCCATGTTATCGCTAACATGGCGCGTCAACAGGGATTTGAACATGGCACAAGGCACCGAAGGATACAGGCTGGAGAAGTCGCGCCGCATCGTGGTAATGGGCGTGTCGGGGAGTGGCAAATCCACCATCGGCGACGCCATCGGCGAGCGGATGGGCATCCCCTACATCGACGGTGATCAGTATCACCCGGAGCACAACATCGAAAAGATGTCGCGCGGCGAGCCTCTGAATGACGATGATCGGGCCGGCTGGCTGGAGCGGCTGAGCGATCTGATCAGCGACTACCGGGAGCGTGACGAGACCGTCCTGATCGGCTGTTCATCGCTCAAGAACAGCTACCGCGACATCCTGCGGCAGGGGGATGACGGGCTGATCTTCCTCTTCCTCGACGGCAGCTACAACGTGATTCTGGGCCGCATGCAGGAGCGCAAGCACTTCTTCTCGGCCGACATGCTGACCACCCAGTTCGATACGCTGGAGCGCCCGACCGACACCGAGGCGATGCGCGTGGATATCGACGTCGACTTTCATGAAGTCGTCGAGTCCGGCGTGCGTGCCATCATCGACCGGGACCGCGCGCTCTCCGCGCAGCCGAGCTGATCACCCGCCCGCCGGGCGGGTGCTCTCGCGCAGGGCAATCTCGAACCCCAGGTCCTGCAGCACTTCCGTGCCCTGGTCGCCTTCCAGCCGGGAGAGCATCCGGCTGGCAGCGGCAACACCGATGCGCCGCCGGGGCGTGATGACGGTCGAGAGCGTCGGTGTCGTGGCTTCGGTGATATCCAGTCCGTTGTACCCGGTCAGGCCGAGCTGGTCGGGCACCCTGATCCCCCGGCGCTGACATTCGAACAGCGCGCCTGCCGCCAGATCATCATTGACGCAGCAGACCATTTCCAGCGCCGGGTACTGTTCCAGCAGCTCACCCAGCAGCTGTCCCCCCAGCCGATAGTCCGAGGGTGATTCGGTGGTCAGACAGGCCGCCGTGCTCAATCCCGCTTCCGTCAGGGCGCGCTGCCAGCCCTCGAGGCGCCTGCGGGCGCGATAGTCCATGCGGGCCCCGATGAATCCCAGCCGGCGGTAGCCGAGCTCGAGCAGCGCGCCGGTCAGGGCATGGCCGGCCGCTTCGTGATCGAGGCCCACGGCCATGTCGAGCGGGGACTCCGGCAGCTCCATGATTTCGCAGATCGGCAGGCCGCAGCGGCTCAGCCGCTGGCGGGCGCTGTCGGTATGCTGGCTGCCGGAGATGATGAACCCGTCCACCCCGAAGGAGAGGTAGGTGTCGATCAGATGCGCTTCCTCCTCGCGGGAGTAGCTGGTGTGCCCCAGCAGGACCTGATAGCCGCTGCCGGCGAAGCCCTCATCGACCCCCCGGATGACTTCCGAGAACACGGCATTGGAGAGCGAGGGCACCAGCAGTGCAATCGAGCGGCTGCGGGCGCTCGCCAGGGCGCCGGCCTGACGGTTGGGGATATAGCCGAGTTCATCGATGACGGCATGGATGCGCTGTCGCAATCCTTCCGAAACCCGCCAGGGTTCACGCAGGGCGCGCGAGATCGTGATCTTGCTGACCCCGACCCGGCGCGCGACATCATCAAGCGTGACACGACCGGAAGTGCGCCGCGTGCGTCGTGTCATGCAGTCACATGCTCCATGGTTCGAGTAGTGGTCAACCGGAGACTCAATCCTGCAGGGGCTGATAGCGCTGATCGGGTAGCCCGGGCGTCTCCACCCGCATCGAGAACAGCGAGCCGGACTCCGGCAGGCCTTCCAGCTGTTCCTCGGTCAGCCCCTGATTGGCGGTGGTGACATAGAGGGTGCAGCGGTCGGCATCGCCGAAGGTGACCTTGGTCGGGTTGGGAGCCAGCAGCCGGTGCCGTTCGAGCAGCTTGCCGTGCTCATCGAAGTGTGCCACCGCACCGCCGCCGTAGAGGGCCACCCAGTAGTGACCATTCTCATCGACGGCGGCGCCATCGGGATGACCGTCGATATCGAGCTGGTTGAGGTCGGCAAAGACCTCGCCCGGGCCGATGGTGCCCTGTTCGATGTCGAAGGGGTGGCGATGGATGATCCGGCTCGGCGTGTCGGCGTGATAGAGCCAGGCGTCATCCGGGCTGAAGGCCAGACCGTTGGAAATGGTGATGCCGTCGAGATGCTGCTGCAGCGCCCCCTGGAAACTGAACAGGGCGCCTTCGGGATGAGTTTCATCGGCGTGCTTGGTCCCGATCCACAGCCGCCCGTGGCGGTCGCAGCGGGCATCGTTGCACCATGCCAGTTCGGGTTGCTGGGGGCCGGAGACCAGCTGCTGTTGCTTGCTGCCATCATCGTCCAGGCGCCAGATGCCGGAGCGCAGTCCGGCCAGAAAGCCGCCTTCGGGATGAAGCGCCACACAGGCCAGCGCCTCGTCGACGTGCAGCACCTCGTGCTCACCGGTCTCGGCGTTGAGCCGATAGAGGGCACCTGCCGTGATGTCGACCCAGAACAGCTGCCCCAGCTGATCGTCCCAGACCGGACCTTCGCCAAGGGTCATGCGCAGGGGAATGTGCTGTTCCAGCATGGTGCTCTCCGATATTTGCCGTGATGGGCTTATTGTGACAGCTGACAATAGGCCTTGTCGCGCCATGGCGACAAGCGCCGGCGTGCGCAGAGGCTACTGCCCGGGCACCGCCGGGGACGGCGGAAAGCGCTGTGCCAGATGACGGTAAAGGGCACGGATGCCCAGTGTCCAGGGCTCGATGGCATCGCTGCGATCGACCCGATTGACCAGTGCGCCGAGCCGATCCGTGGAGATCGTCACCCGGTCGTCGAGGTGATGGGTGAAGCCCCGGCCTTCCCCGTCGCGGTCCTCGGTGGGCGAGAACATGGTCCCCAGGAACAGCATGAACCCATCGGGATACTGATGATGACCGCCGATGGTCTGCTCGACCAGCGCCAGCGGATCACGGCTGATTTCGCGCATGTGGCTGTCGCCTTCGATGACGAAACCGTCATCCCGGCCCTCGATGCGCATGTGCACGCTTTC
Organism: Kushneria sinocarnis; assembly: GCF_003633775.1. Classification (GTDB taxonomy): domain Bacteria; phylum Pseudomonadota; class Gammaproteobacteria; order Pseudomonadales; family Halomonadaceae; genus Kushneria; species Kushneria sinocarnis. The sequence continues at coordinate 298,883 of NZ_RBIN01000002.1, read as the reverse complement.
GCGGCGGACATCGTCGAGGGTGTAGCGGTAATCGAACAGCCGGATGAAGGGGCCGAGGGCACTGGAGCCGTTGTTGTCCTTGGCCTTGCCCAGCAGCAGCGCGCTGCGCCCCTCGATATCGCGCAGGTTGACGTCGTTGCCCAGGGTGGCCCCGCGCGGGCGGCCGTGCGAGTCGACCGCCAGCACGATTTCCGGCTCGGGGTTGTTCCACTGCGAGGCCGGGTGCAGGCCGACGGCCGCGCCAAAGCCGACCGATGCCAGCGGTGGTGCCTTGGAGAAGACCTCCGCATCGGGCCCGATGCCGACTTCCAGATACTGTGACCACTGGCCGCGCGCCTGCAGCTCGCGCTTGAGCGTCATGGCCGCGGCGGAGCCGGGGGTGATGTTCGAGAGGTCGCTGCCGATCAGCTCATGCAGCTGGCGGCGAATCTCTAGCGCCCGGCCGGGATCACCACCGGCCTGTTCCTCGATCACCCGCTCCAGCAGGCTGACGGCAAAGGTCACGCCGCACGCCTTGACCACCTGCAGGTCGCAGGGGGCCAGCAGCCGCTCGGTGGGCGTGTGGGCATCGATCGACCGTTCGAGCCAGGCGGTCAGCGGGCCGAGATCCTCGCCCGGTGCGGTATGTACCAGCTCGTGCAGGTCGTCGTGTTCCAGCAGGTCGGCCATGGTGGGGGCGTGGGCGGTGATGTCGTAAAGACGCCCCTGGCGCACGGCGACCACCGCCGGCCCGCCGATGGGGGCGCCCCGCCAGACGCGGCCGACCAGGGTGGCTGCATCGGCATCGGCGGGCAGACAGGCGTGGGCGTTGATGGCTTGCATGGCAGCGGTTTCCTTGAAGCGACACCCCGGCGCCGGCTGGCGTGGGGCGTCCGACGAAAGGGACAGGAGAGGGCGGCCCCCGCACGGGTACCGCCACTCTCGATGATGCCGGCAGGGGCGCCAGCGCCGTCAACGCCCGATTCGTCGCAGGGCCCTGCCAGCCATCAGGTTCTGCTCGATCCGCTCCAGCGAGATGCCCTTCGTTTCCGGCAGCAGGGCCAGCGTCAGGATGATGAACACAAAGTTCAGCCCGGCGTAGAGCCAGAAGGTGTGGGCATTGCCCAGGGTGTTGAGCAGGGTCAGGAAGGTTGCGCCGATGATCATGTTGGCGACCCAGTTGGTCACCGTGGAACAGGCGACGCCGAAGTCGCGGCCCTTGAGCGGCTGAATCTCGGAACACAGGATCCACACCATCGGTGCAGCCGACATCGCGTAGCTGATCACGAAGGCGCCCAGCAGCGAGAGCGCGAAGTATTTGGCGAAGGCGCTCTCCAGCCCGTATTCGTAGAGCCCGCCGAGCAGCACCATGCAGATGCCCATCACGGTGAAGCCGATATAGAGCAGCGGCTTGCGCCCGGCGCGATCGACAAAGCCGATGGCAATGAAGGTCGCCAGCGTCATGACCAGACCGATGATGACCGTGCCCCACAGCTGCTCGGTGGAACTGTCATAACCCGCCAGCCCGAGAATGCGCGGTGCGTAGTAGAGGATCACGTTGGCGCCGGTGAACTGCTGCATGAACTGGAGCACCATCCCCAGTCCGACCGAGCGGCGGAAGTTGGAGTTCGAGCGGAACAGCTTCCAGCCGGCATCGCTGACGTTGAGACTCTCGCGGATGCGCCCCAGCTCGGCATCCACCTGCTCGCGATCGTTGCCGCGCAGGCGCATCAGTACGCTGCGAGCCTCTTCGTCGCGCTGACTGCTGGCCAGCCAGCGCGGACTGCGCGGCAGGACGATCATGCCGAGCACCAGCAAAACGGCGGGAATGGCGATCACGCCGAGCATCCAGCGCCAGCCACCGGAATAGCTGAAGGCGGCATTGGAGAGGTAGGCCACCAGAATGCCGCCCATGATCATCAGCTGGTAGAACGAGATCAGGGTGCCGCGAATGCGCTCGGGCGCGATTTCGGAGAGATAGATGGGGGCGATATAGGACGAGATGCCTACCGCGATGCCGAGCACGATGCGGGCACCGATCAGGGCCTCGGGAGACCACGCCAGGGCCGAGGTCAGGGCGCCGATGATGAAGATGATGCCGCTGACGGCCAGCGTCAGCTTGCGACCGAAGCGGCGCGAGAAGAAGCCGCCGCCGGCGGCGCCGAAGGCCGCCCCGAACATCATCGAACTGACGATGATCTCCTGGATCCGATCGCTGATGTTGAACTCCTGCTCGATGAAGGGCAGGGCACCGGATATGACGCCGATATCCATGCCGAACAGCAGACCGGCGAGTGCGGCGATGGCGCCAATGACATAGACGACCGGCATGGCCTTGCGGTCGTCGGCCACCGAGGATGATGAAGAAGTCATGGTTGACTCCGGATTTCAATGGACGGATGGAAGTGACGAAGCTGAATTCATGTTGAACATATCCGGCAAATGTTCAACATGGACTTTGGTGGCAGACATCGCGCATGCCGCCTGATGTGGGAAGTCGGGAGATGAGGCCATTCGGGCCGGGCAGTGCAGCGTGAGCTGGCAGCCGGCGGGTGCTGCGCGATTACGCCCCGGATCCGTCAGGCAGGTGTTCGGGCCGGGGAAGTGATCCGACCGGCTCGTCGGTGGTAGCCGGCAGGGCACTCCCGGCCAGCGCCTCGCGGGGGCCGGTCCCCCGTGTCTGCAGGATGTGCTCGATGTGTGCGACAGCGCCCACGGCGCCGCCGGCGCCGGCAATTTCACGGCTGAGGGACAGGGCCCGGCGGCGATAGCCCGACTGCGTCAGCAGCGTGGTCAGGGCCGCGGTCAGACGCGGGAGGCTCAGCTGGCGCGGCGTCAGCCGCAGCCCCAGCTCGTGGTGTACCAGACGTGCCGCAATGCCCGGCTGGTCGAAGGCCAGCGGAATGGCCAGTACCGGTACAGTGGCGCTCAGGGCATCCATGACCGTATTGAGGCCGCCGTGAGTGATGCAGATATCACAGTGTTTGAGCAGGGCGGGCTGCGGCACCTGCGCCTCGACCCGGGTGGCATCGATGGTGGCGGCCTGCTCGGGGGTCAGGCAGCCGCAGTGCGAGACGATCAGCTGGATGTCGAGCCGGCGGCAGGCCCGGGCCAGCAGCCTGAAGATGTCCAGCCGATGCCCCTGCAGCGTACCCAGGGAGGCGTAGACCAGTGGCCGGGCAGGGTCGATGGCAGGATCGAGCACGGCAGGCGGGGTATCTTCCACAGGGGGGCGAATCGGTCCGACGGGAGCCAGATGTGCGCTCAGTGACGTACGCGGGAAGTCCAGCCCCGGTACGGTCTGGGCAATGCACTGCACTCCGGAAATGCAGTCCTGCAGCTCGTATCGCGGGGCGAGCCCCAGCTGTTCGGCCCAGCAGGCAATGGTGCGATTGTGGCGGCGCATCAGCCAGCGCGAGATGCGATCGGCGACCCGGTGGTGTTCGCGGCCCCTGTCGGTGGGATCGTAGCGCCACCCGAGCCAGGGCGGCGGGATGCCGATGTCGCGGTCGAGCGGCAGTGCCGAGGCGATCGAGATCAGCGGCAGTTGCAGGTGATCGGCGACCAGCCCGGCACCGGCTTCCATCTGATCGCCCAGCACGAGATCGACGTTACGCTCCTGCAGCAGCTGCGGGGCCAGCCGGCAGAGGGCGTCGGTACGTGCGCGCAGTTCATCAACGGTTTGCAGCAGGGCCGGGGTCAGGCGTTTTCCGGTGCCCGGCGTGGGGCGTGTCGACCCGCTCGTTTCGAGCAGACAGACATCGACTGCGGTGTGCTGCAGGTAAAGCGTCGTGCCCGGTGGCAGCAGGAAGGTGACATCGTGTCCCCGAGCGATCAGCCGCGCTGCCAGGCTCTCGAATACGCGCAGATGACTGGCATAGGGCGGACAGATCAGAGCGAGATGTGCCATGGTGCTTTTCCGTAACGACGCCAGGGACCGGCGAGAGGTGAGCGCAATGTGGAATCATCTGCAGCATAGTGCCGGCGTTTCATTTCGGACATTGACTGCAACGCGACATCAGCCAGTCGGATCACGGGATGCCCGGGCACCGGCCGGGAGCTTGCAGTAATGTGCCAGCGCAATCTGCAGCTGGCGGGCTGTGCCGTGGCCGTGCCGGTCATGCAACTGCTCTGGCTGCGTCTGATGGGGCGCAGCTACTTCTGCCCATGCGGAGAAGTGCATCTCTGGCAGGGCCGACTGGACCCGGCGCAGAATGCCCAGCAGTTCGCTGACTGGTATTCGCTGCTGCATGTCATCTTCGGCATGGGGCTGTTCGTGGTCCTGACGCGCGTGCGTCCCGGCTGGCCGGTGCGCTACCGGGCCCTGATGGCACTGCTGAGCAGTGCCATCTGGGAGATGGTGGAGAATGCGCCCTGGGTCATCGAAGCCATCAACCGCTCGGCCCAGGCACCCCATTATGCCGGCGACAGCATCCTCAACTCGCTGGCGGACACGCTGTTTGCCATGCTCGGTTTTCTGCTCGGCTGGCGCCTGCCGGGCTGGAGTCTGCTGCTGCTGGGCGCAGTGCTGGAGATCAGCGTGTCGCTGGCCATCAGCGACGGACTGATACTCGGCACCCTGCGACTGCTGGGCGCTGACGTCGACTGAAGCTCAGCACCAGCCGCCGTCGATGACATACTCCTGGGCGGTACACTGGGCGCTGTCATCGGCTGCCAGGAAGAGCACCGTGGGTGCCACGTGTTCCGGCTTCAGTTCGGTCTTGAGGCACTGGTGGGCCAGGATGTTGTCCACGTCCTCCGGCGCAATCCACAGCTCCTTCTGCCGCTCGGTCATGATGCAGCCCGGAATGACGGTATTGACCCGGATCGAGGAGGTTCCCAGATCGCGTGCCATGGTGCGGGTCAGGCCGTGCACGGCGGCCTTGGAAGTGGTATAGCCCGGCATGTTGCCCTGAGCAAGCTTCCAGCTGATCGAGCCGAAGTTGATGATCGAGCCGCCACCGAGGCGCTCCATCTGCGGTGCCACGGCCTGGATGGCAAAGAACTGCGGGCGCAGGTTGATCGCCATGCGTTCGTCCCAGTACTCCGGGGTGACCTCGCGCCAGTCGTGGCGGTCATCGCGGGCGGCATTGTTGACCAGGACGCCGATCGCGCCATGTTCCTGCTCGACCCGGCCGATGACCTCCTGCAGGGCCTTGATGTCGCGGATGTCGCAGGGCTCGAAGTGGGGGGCATTGCCGGTGTCGCGCTCGATATCGCTGACCAGCTGACGGCTGGGGTCCTCGGCGATATCGATGAACACCACCCGGGCACCCTGCTGGCAGAAGGCGCGGGTCAGGGCGGCGCCGATACCACTGCCGCCGCCGGTAATGAAAACGGTCTTGCTGCCCAGGCTGGGATAGAGGGCGTGCTCGGAAGCCATGAGGGTATCCTTGTCGGGAAGAGTGGGGGTAGCGATGCGACAACCGGTGCTGCCCGCTACCCGTTGCTGATGAATGTTCGAGACGGGGTGGCCCGCTGGCGGAACAGGTGGCCATCGCCGGGTGAGCGCTCAGTCCTGGTCGTGAAAGGGCGCGGTCGCAATGCGTTCGGCCAGCATGAAGGCATCTGCCACATGGCGGAACGGCCGGATGTCCACTTCGCTGCGGTCGGCCCCGATCAGCTCGGCAAAACGGCGGTAGAGACCGGCGTATTCGACATCCTCGCCATCGATGAGCTGCTCGCCGTCGACGCTCAGTCGACTGCCGCCATCCTCGAGCAGCAGCGTGCCCCGATCGGTCTCCACCGTGATCTGCCAGGTCTGGGGGCCGGTCTGGCGCCAGTCGAAGTCGGCATGAATGGGGGTGCCAGCGGCATCGGTGAAATCCAGCTCGGCGCCGATCGGCGCCTGGCAGTTCTCCGGCACTTCCAGCCGCGCGCGCTCGAGAAAGAACTCGTCGGGCAGAATCCGGGTCATGATCGACAGCGCATTGATGCCGGGATCGAATACGCCCAGCCCGCCGGGTTGCCAGATCCACTGCTGCCCGGGATGCCAGGTTCTGACATCCTCGCGCCACTGCACGTCGACGCGCTGTACCCGGGCTTCTTCCAGCCACTGCCGGGCGCGATCCACGCCGGCGGCCTCACGGGCGTGCCAGCTGGCAAAGAGGGTAACGTTGGCCTGGTCGGCGCGGCGGGCCAGATCCTCGACCTCGCTGAGGGTCACGCCCGGCGGCTTTTCCAGAAACACGTGTCGGCCGGCTTCAATGGCGGCGCGCGCCTGCTGATAGCGCACCTGGGGGGGCGTGCACAGCGAAACGGCATGCAGCTCGGGGGCGCCGGCGAGCATGGCCTCGAGACTGTCGAAGCTCTTGACCCCGTCGAGACTGGCGTTGCGGCTGGCGCAGGCGGCCAGTTCGAAACGGTGATTGTGCTGCAGGGCCGGAACATGCTGATCGCGGGCGATCTTGCCGACGCCCGCGATGCCGATGCGAATGGGGGCAGACATTACTCGATCCTCGTACGTTTGAAGCGCCACGCTACAGCGTAGCGGAGCTGGTGGGAGATGCGATCGGTCATCATGATCATTTCAGCGCAGCCGGGCACCCCCGCCCGGCCAGGCCACGCTGGCGCTGGTGTGTACCACCGCCATCGCCCGGGATGTGACAGGCCGGCAGCGCCGGTATCCGGCACCGGGCGTCCAGCGGCACCGGGAGGCGGGAAGCAGGAGTGGCAGGGCGCCCGGTTATCCCGGCAACGGGCCGGAAGTACGGGGGATGCCAGGATCAGCCCGGGAATGTCGGACATGGTCGGTGATGGTGCAACATCGACCATGGTTGTATCCGGCTCTGACAGCGCCCCCCTGGCGATCAGGCCGGTGTGGTCTGATCAGCATTGCGGTAGGAGTTGACCACGATATCGGTCAGCTCCTGGATCGAGGTATCCGCCGTGGCCCGGTCAAAGGTGATGGTGCCGTACTGCAGCAGATTGATCCGGTCGCAGACATCGAAGATCTGGGCGTAGTTGTGCGCCACGATGATGACTGCCAGCTCCGAGGTCTCCTTCAGCCGGCGGATCAGATCGAGGATCTGCTTGCTCTCGCGTACTCCCATGGCGGCCGTCGGCTCATCGAGCAGCAGTACCCGGACGTTCTCGGAGTAGACCGAGCGGGCCACGGCGATCGCCTGACGCTGACCGCCCGACAGCTTCGAGATGGGTACATCCACCGAGGGCAGCTTGATGCCGATCTCGCGCAGCTGGGCATCCGCCTTCTCGCGCATGGCAGCGTCGTTGAGCAGCCGCAGCGGCCCGCCGCGCAGGATTTCGCGCTTGAGAAACATGTTGCGAAAGACGCTCAGTTCGTTGATCAGCGCCAGATCCTGATAGACCGGCTCGATGCCTGCCCGGCGGGCGTGGGTGACGGAGCCGAACTCGACCGGCTGATTGTCGAAGTAGAGGCTGCCGCTGGTCGGCCGGTGAAAGCCGGTCAGGATCTTCATCAGGGTTGACTTGCCGGCGCCGTTGTCGCCCAGCAGCGCCAGCACTTCGCCCTTCTTCAGCCGGAAGGAGACATCGGACAGCGCCGTGACCTGACCGAAGCTCTTGGAAAGATTCTCGCCGCGCAGGATCTCCTCGCCGGCGGATGACGTCGCTGCTGTCATGTTTTTCCCCTTGCCCGCAGGCGACTCAGGTGCACGTTCATGATCATGGTGATCACGATGGCCAGTCCCAGGATCATGTCGAAGGTGTAGGCGCTGACGCCGGAGATGGTGAAGCCATCCTTGAGAATGGCCAGTACCAGCGCCCCCAGCAGGGCGCCGATCACGGTGCCCGACCCGCCGGCGAGCAGGGTGCCGCCGATGACCGCCGAGGCGATTGCCATGAACATGATTTCGGTGCCGCCCGCGAGTGGATCGATGGAGCCGATGCGAAAGGCATCCAGAATGCCGGCGAATCCGCCCAGCATGCTGCACAGCATGAAGTTGCCGATCTTGACCCGTCCGGTGCGAATCCCGATCTGCGAGGCGCCCAGCGGATTGCCGCCGGTCGCGATGGTGTGCAGCCCCCAGCGGGTGCGAAACAGGATGAACTGGAAGAGCAGGGCGATGGCGACCATCCAGAGCAGCGCGCCAAAGACATTGCCGCCCAGCACGGCGGTCCAGAATTCGCCGGCCACGGGCTGGACCGGGAAACCTCCGGAGATGGTCAGGGTCAGTCCCTGGATGAAGAACAGCATGCCCAGCGTGGTCACGAAGGAGGAGACCCCCAGGCCCACCGTGATCAGCCCGTTGACCAGCCCGATCAGGGCAGCCACCACCAGCCCCAGCACGATGGCCACGCCCAGCGGCAGGCCGGCCTGCTGGGCGAAGTACATGATGAAGGGGGTGATGGCATAGACCTGGCCCACCGACAGGTCCAGTTCGCCACAGATCAGTACCATGACCTGACCGGCGGCAATGATGGCCACGGCGGTGGCGAACTGGGAGAGCACGCCGATGTTGTTGAGGGTCAGAAAGGCCGGAGACGTGGCCTGGAAGTAGATGACCAGCACGATGGCGGCCAGCAGGATGCTGGCCTCGCGCCACTGCGCCATGTTGCGCCCCAGCCGGGAGAGACTGCTGCCCCTTTTCGCCGGGGCGGCCGGGGCCTCACTGACCCGGCCTTCCGCGTTGTGCCGATTGGATTGAGTCATGCGTCATTCAACCGTGATGGGGCCGGAGCGCTCGACCCGCTGGGGCTGTCTGCTGTTGCCCTCGTAGCGGGTCTTCGTCTCGAGATAGGGCTGGACCGTTTCCCGGGTCACGAACTTCAGTCCTGTATTGATGTTGGCCGGCCCGGTCAGCCCGCCCGACATCTTGTACAGGAAGAGCTCGAGCACGGTGTAGAAGCCCTGCAGATAGGGCTGCTGGTCGATGGTGAAATCCATCGCCCCGGCGTTGATGGCATCCAGGGTGCCCGGCAGCATGTCGAGGCCGCCGGCCCTGACTCCCTCCTCGTGCAGGTTGTACTTCTGCATCAGCCGGCCCACCGCCATGGTGCTGCCGGCATCGACGGCAAACATCGCCCGGGCATCCCTGTGTCCCAGATACCAGGACTCCACCCGCGACACCTCTTCGTTGATGGTGGGGCCAGTGGCGACCTCGCGCAGCTGAATGTTCTTGCCGGACTCCCGGATCGCTTCCTTCGCGCCATCGAGCCGGGGCTGGATGTTGAGCTGACCGGGGGTGGCGATGAAACCGGCCACTTCGCCTTCGTCGACCATGGAGGCAATCCGCGCCCCCAGCGCCTTGCCGGCCAGAAACAGGTCCTGACCGACATAGGCCAGGCGGTGATTATCGACATCGGCGTTGTAGGAAACCACCGGAATGCCGGCCTGCAGGGCGCGGTCAACCGGGTTGTTGAAGGCGTTGGGGTCGACCAGGGCGATGGCCAGCCCATCGGCACCGCCGGCGATGGCGGCGTTGATCGAGTTGACCATTTCACTGGCGATCGATTTCTGGGAGCCGGTCCACTGATAGCTGCAGCCCAGCAGCGCGCAGGCATCCTCGATACCGTACTGGGTGGCGGTGAAGAACGGATTGGTGGTGACGTGATTGATGAAAACGAACTTCCAGTTCGGATGCTCGGGGAAGTTGCCGGCGCCACCCCCCTCGGCGGCCCGGGTCAGACCCGTCATGCCCAGCCCGAGGGCTCCCAGCGAGGCCAGTGCGCCGGTGCCGAGCGCGCGCCTGAGCAGGGCACGTCGCGGCGGCTCGACTTCCGCAAGGGCTTCTTCGTCCGGTGCTGAATGCTGCTCTGTCATGATGCTGCTCCCCTGAGATAACGCTTTTGAGTGTTATTGCGTGTGTTACAGCGGCAGGAACTTGTAGATGGTGGTCTGGCTATAGGGTTCGCCCGGTGCCAGTCGGGTAGACGGGAATTCCGGCTGATTGGGGGAATCGGGGAAGTGCTGCGCTTCCAGGGTAAAGCCGCCCCAGTGCTGATAGGTCTTGCCTTGCTTGCCCTGGATGCCATTGATGAAGTTGCCGGTATAGAACTGTACGCCCGGTTCGGTGGTATACATCTCGACCTGGCGTCCCGACTCGGGGTCGATGACCCGGGCATCGAGTGCCCGCGGCTTGCCGGGGTTATCGAGTATCCAGTTGAGGTCGTAACCGCCCTGTTCGGGTTCGGCATACTTCAGCTGCTGATGATCGGCGTGGATGTGTTCTCCGATGGCCGTGGGCCGACGGAAATCCATGGGGGTATCCGCCACGGTCGCGATCTCGCCGGTCGGAATCAGCTGCTCGTTCATCGGGGTATAGTGGGAGGCGTTGAGCATCGCCACTTGATCGAGCACCGTGCCGTTACCCGCGCCCGACAGATTGAAGTAGGTGTGATTGGTCAGGTTGATGACCGTAAGCGCATTGCTGATGGCGGTGTAGTGAATGCGCAGTTCGTTATCGTTGTTGAGCGTATAGCGTACGGTGACGGCCAGATCGCCGGGAAAGCCCATCTCGCCATCAGGCGATAGCGTGCTGAGCTCGACCCCCTGCCACCCGTTCCCCTCGATGGTGTGCGCCTTCCAGACATGGGTATCGAGTCCCTCGGGGCCGCCATGCAGGGAGTTGGGACCATTGTTGGCAGGCACCTGATACTGACTGCCATCAAGCGAGAAACGGCCACCGGCCAGGCGGTTGGCATAGCGGCCGATCAGCGCGCCGAAATAGGTGTGATCATTGCGTTGATCATCGAGATAGCCCTGCAGCGTAGCGTAGCCCAGGGCAATGTCATCGAAGTTGCCGTTCCTGTCCGGTACCCGGATGGATTGCACGATGCCGCCATAGGTCAGAATGGCGACTTCCATGCCGTTGGCATTGGACAACTGATAACGCTTGATGGCGGTGCCATCGGGCAGCTTGCCGAATTCCGTGATCCGGATGTCACTGCTACCCGGTGTGCCCTTTTGCATGGAGGAGCCCTGATTGCTGGAGGTGGGTTCTGCTGCAATAGCGCCGCTTGCAACGGCCAGAAGCCCGGTCAGGGAAAGGCAAATCAGCGATCTGTACATGAACCTCCGCTCCTTTCAGGTAGTCGGATTGCTTCACGAAATTACCGTATGACCATCCGCCCTCTTGTCGGCCCGCGAGACGCTTTCAGCAATTGCCGAAGCCTTCATTGTCGAGGCGATTTCGCCGAGCAGGTGCCGTCACCATGGGCGTGGCAGCGAGCAAGCCTTGATCATCCCGCTGACTCTCGGTCGAGCCCTGACCGGTGCGCCCTGGTGCAATCATTTATGACTTAACCGCGAGCAACGGTTTATTGAACATTAGTTGAACCATGTCTTACATGTCGTTTGACGGGTGGCCAAAGCGGCATTGCCGTTCTTTGCCGGCTTTCCATAACTACCGGAAAAACATGGCGTTGAAGAGATGAAAGGGGCAGCCGGAAGGGCAGGGAACGTACGGGTCAACTTTGGTCACAGCAACCAAGGTCGATATCGTCATGGCCGGCCGGAAGGGCCGTGGCAGATGGGTAGCGCTGGCTTTCGAGGTATCGTCACTCGAGGCATCGGTACGGCTGACTGTCGATCAGCCGGAAGTCGACATCATCCACGCCCGGGCCATGTCATGGGGAACCGGGGTCTGGGCATCATCCAGCCCCAGCGCCATGGCTGTGCCGTGCAACACCTCCCGGGCGGCTTCGAACGCCTGATGGGGCTGGCGCATGCGAATGCTGTCCATCAGCCGGCGGTGACTCTCCAGACTCTCTCCCGGGTTGCGGGTACTGGTGTTGGACTCCACCACCACCAGCTGAATCGAGGGGCGCAGTACATGAGAGAGCCGGGACCACACCACATTGTGGGTGGCGCGGTAGATGGCGACATGAAAGGCCACGTCATGATCACTGGGCAGGTGTCGCGGGGTGTCATCGGACAGGGCGTGGAAATCCCCGGAGAGGGCATTCCAGGCCTCCTCGATGGCGACCAGGTCGTGTGCCGTGGCCTGCTGCGCGGCGGTCATGGCAACAAAGGGCTCCACGGAGAGGCGAAAGGAAAGAATCTCCTGCAGGATGGCCTGGTTGGGTGCGGCGAAGCGGGCAATCCAGTCGGTCACCATCGGGTCCAGGATGTTCCAGGATTGCCAGTTCAGCACCCGGGAGCCGTGTCCGGCAATGCGCTCGATGATGCCGCCATCGACCAGCATCGACAGCTGGCGCCGCACGACATTGCGACTCAGCTCGAAGCGCTGGCACAGGTCCAGTTCCCGGGGGATGAAGTCGCCGGGCTGATAGTGCCCGGCCAGGATGTCCCGGATCAGCATTTCGGCGATATGAGGGGTACGATCGATGGCAGTTGGCGACATCCCTGACCTCGTCATTCGTGTTACAGCGACAGTGCCCTGCTGACATGATAAGCCGGAATGCGATGGACACGTCATGGTCATGAGTATGACAGGTTGCCCGGCAGAGGGGCACGCCCGCTGTGCCCCGGTCCGGCGCCGGCTCGGTGACGGGGCGTGATTCGGATGGTGCGGATCAGGCCCCCTGGCCCATGGCCAGCACGATCAGCATGATGGGTGGCGCCGCCAGCGACAGCAGAAAGCCGCTGACCAGCGCCAGTGGCACGCTTTCCAGGCCGCCGGCGCGCTGGATCATCGGCAGCGTGACATCCATCGCGGTAGCGCCGGCATACCCCACTCCCATTGCCGGGCGCCGGCGGAGCAGCAGGGGGATCAGCAGCATGGCGAGCAGTTCGCGGCCGAGATCGTTGAACAGCGCAATGCCGCCCAGCGCCGGCCCCAGCTGATCGCCGATCACCACGGCCGAGAGCGAGTACCAGCCGAAGCCGGCACTCATGGCGATGCCCTGTGACCAGGGCCAGTCCAGCAGCGGGGCCGCGATCAGCCCGGCCAGCAGCGAGCTGCCCGCCAGCGTCAGGGCGACCGCCAGACCGAAGCGATTGAGCAGGATCTGGCGCAGGGCCACCCCGGCATTGCGCAGTTGCATGCCGATCAGTGCCAGCAGCACGTAGAGCGCCAGCTCGGTGGCACGCTCGGCATGCTGTGACAGGGCGGGCAGGAGCAGCCCCAGCGTGAGGCCCAGGGCGACCACGCCGATGAGGCGGGCGCCATCCAGCAGTGAGGCGCCCAGCGCGCCGGCGCCGGGCATGCCACCGCTGGCTGGCGGACGCTGGCGGTGGCGCCAGTGATCGAGCACGGCCAGTGTCGCCAGATTGAGGGTGGCGGTCAGCAGGAACAGCACCAGGGCCTGGCCGCCCATGCGCGAGAACTGGCCGGCCAGATTGTCCAGACCCGCCAGCGAGAGGCCCATCAGCAGCAGGATGAAATGGATGGTGGCGTTGACGCTGCGTGACACCAGGCTGCGCCAGCGCTCGTCATTGAATACCACCAGATAGCCCAGTACCAGAGGCAGTAACAGCAGCAGCAGACCGATCAGCACTTCGGCGGGGCTCCGGTGGCAAAGGGGGCGGGCCAATATAGCGTACCCGCCAGCCGCTTCGAAACGTCAGCGGGTGCCCGGCTCCGTCTCGGCCCGGCGGGCCGCAGCGCCTGCTACGCTTGAGGCAGGCGGGGCGATCCGCACGCCGTCTATTACCCGATCCGAATCAGCCGTTTCCGAGGAGAACGCCATGTCGCGCATCCTGATGCTTGTCGGTGATTATGTCGAAGACTATGAGGTCATGGTGCCGTTTCAGGCCCTCCAGGCCGTCGGCCACGAAGTGACCGCCGTCTGCCCGGACAAGCAGGCCGGTGATACCGTGCAGACCGCCATTCACGACTTCGGTGCGGAGCAGACCTATACCGAGAAACCCGGCCACCGGTTCCGGCTCAACGCCGACTTTGACAGCGTCGAGCCCGGCAACTTCGACGCGCTGGTGATCCCGGGTGGCCGGGCACCGGAGTATCTGCGTCTCGATGACCGGGTGCTGGCCATCACGCGGGCCTTCTTCGAGGCCGACAAGCCGATGGCCGTGCTCTGTCACGGCGCCCAGATCCTGGCCTCGGCCGTCTCGCTCGAGGGGCGGCGTGTTTCCGCCTATCCGGCCTGTGCCCCGGATGTGCGCTTCGCCGGCGGCGAGTACGCCGAGATCGGTCTGGAAGAGGCCGTGACCTGCGGCCGGCTGGTGACGGCGCCGGTCTGGACGGCGCATCCGGCTTGGCTGAAGCAGTTCATGGCCGTGCTGTGACGTCGCCGGTGCAGCCGGCTCAGTAGCCCCGTTCGGGGTCCACCGTCTCGACCGTATCGCCGCGTTCCAGCGCGGCGATATTGTCAGCGATCTGTCGTGCGGCGGTCGCAATCGGGGTGGGGGCCGCGATGTGGGGGGTGATCAGTGCACGCGGCTGCTGCCAGAGCGGATGACCGGCCGGCAGCGGTTCCTCCGGAAAGACGTCGAGCAGGGCGCCACGCAGGTGACCGCTCTCCAGCAGGGCCTGCAGGTCGTCCAGTACCAGGCTGCTGCCACGCCCGGCGTTGATCACGACCGCCCCTTCGGGCAGGCGGCCGAGCCGCTCGTGATCGAGCAGGCCCCGGGTTTCCGGCGTGTCCGGCAGCAGGCTGAAGATCACCCGCGACTCTGCCAGCAACCGGTTCAGCCCCGCCTCGCCGTGATGACAGGTCATCCCGTCGAGCGTTTTCGGTGAGCGGCTCCAGCCCTGCACCGGATACCCCAGCGCGGCGACCCGGCGCGCGGCGACCCGGCCCAGCGTGCCCAGGCCCACGATGCCGACCGGCCACTGCGCCTTCTCTTCCAGCGGATGCTCCTGCCAGCGCTGCTCGTGCTGCTGGCGGTGGTAGTGATCCATGCCGCGGTGAAAGTGCAGCAGGCCGTAGAGCAGATAGTCGCTCATGGACTCGCCCATGCCGGCATCTTGCAGCCGCACGAGCGGGATACCGCGGGGCAGGGCGGGGTTGGCAAGCAGCGCATCGACCCCGGCACCGGTATTGAGAATGGCCCGCAGGCGTTCGTCCTGGGCCTCGAACAGCGAGCGCGGCGGCTGCCAGACCACCAGGTAATCCGCCGGCTGTTCGCCCTCCTGCTCGGTGGTCAGGAGGCTGGCGCGGGGCAGGTGGCGGGCAAGATGTTGGCGCCACTGCTCGGCGTCGGGGGCGTGAATCAGGATCTGCATCGGGGCCTCGGCTCGGTAATACCCTTGAACGGCTATCCTGGCACGGCCCCGGTCGCCGCGTCACCGCCGTGGCCGGAGCTACAGCCAGCCGCGGTGCTTGAAGTAGAGATAGGGCGAGAGTCCGGACAGGAACATCACGCCGATCGCCAGCGGATAGCCCAGCGGCCAGTGCAGTTCGGGCATCACATCGAAGTTCATGCCGTAGATGCTGGCGATCATGGTGGGCGGCAGGAAGACCACCGAGGCGATGGAGAAGATCTTGATGATCTGGTTCTGCTGAATATTGATGAACCCCTGGGTGGTATCCATCAGGAAGTTCACCTTGTCCGACAGGAAGGTGGTGTGCGACATCAGCGCATCCACATCCTGCAGCACTTCGCGGGCCTGCTCCTGCAGCTCCGGATGGCGGCGCAGATGGCGCAGCAGGAAGTGCAGCGAGCGCTGGGTATCCATCAGGCAGAGCCGGATCTTGCCGACGCTGTCCTCGACCTTGGCCAGCCGGTCGATGGCATCCTCGAGATCGGCGTCTTCCTCCTCCAGCACCAGCTGGCTGACCTGCTCGAGATCACGATGCATGTCCTCGACGCTGTCGGCGAGGTTTTCCGCCTTCTGTTCGAAGACGGTCACCATCAGCGCCGGCGGCGAATCGACCTCGATCTGGCCGTGACGGGCGCGCAGGCGCAGCAGGCGGAAATCGGCCAGATCATCCTCGCGCAGGGTGATCAGCCGCTGGCTCTGCAGGATGAAGGCCACCGTGGCGTTGCTGTGCTTGCCTTCGCTGCGCGAGAGGAACAGCGAGTGCACATGCACCCCGTCGGCATCGGCGAAGTAGCGCGCCGAGGACTCGATCTCCTCGACATCGGTACTGGCCGGCAGCTCATCGGCCAGAAAGGCATTGAGGGCCTCGCGCTCGTTCTCATCCGCTTCATGCGCATCGATCCAGGTGGCGCGGGCGAGGCGGTCGCTCAGCGGGGCGTCGGCCAGTTCCTGAATGGTCTGATGCTCGAGGATGAAGGTGCGGATCATGAGCGACTTTCCTGATACGGGTGAACGGGCGTGCCGGCTGCGCGCCGCGATGATCCCAGAGAGTGGCACGCTCTGCCAGCGCTTTTGCCAACCCGGCCTCCCGGCAGCGGCACGCCCTGCAGCCGTTGCTGCAGGGCGCGACGGGCCGCCCGGATCAGCTGCCGGCGGCTTCCGTCAGGGTGCGCGAGTCGCAGGCCGGCGCCTCGTGATGGCTCAGCAGCGAGGCCAGGTGGGCCAGACAGAGCACGGCCAGGATGCGCTGGCGCTGGCCTTCACCCAGCGCCACCAGGCGTTTCGAGCTTTCGATGGCCGGTGCCCCGGGGCGCGCATCCCCGCGCCAGCGGATCACCAGGCTGTCACGGGGGGCGTCGATATAGTCGATCAGGCGCACTTCATCGATCATGAAGCCGACCGCACTGTCGCCGCTGGACACCACCAGCACCTGGCGGGGGGAAGGCTCGGTACCGTGGCCGAGTAGCTGACGCAGATCCACCAGCGACACGGTGCGCTCAAGGTGTTGGAAGGTCCCCGTGAAGGGCCCGCCCCCGTTGAGCAGGGTCACCCGTCGGGGCATCGGCAGTACCGCATCGACCTGATTGAGCGGCGTCACATACTGCCCGGCGGCCCCATAGCTGAGAAACGCAAAGCGCTGCCACGGGCGCTCGCCGCGATTCTCCCGGGCCTGTCGGTTGAGCGAGGCATGGATATCGGCCAGCCCGCTCAATGCCTGCTGCTCCAGCAGGACCTTGTGATCGAACAGCAGCGCAGGCGTCAGCTCCCGCGGGCTCAGCAGACCGCGTACCGCGTGTACGGCCGTATCGTCCGCGGCCAGTGGTCGGCACATGTCGAGGGTGTAGTCGATCATGCGCTCGATATGAGTGATGCCGAGCGCGATGCGACCGTGCGGGCCTTCCAGCACCACGAGGCGGGCCGGGGCCGGGGCGGGGTCGCGCTGACCGAGCAGCGCATGCGGATCGAAGACCGGGATCGTCTCCTGACGCAGGCAATGGTTGCCCAGATAGCCGGGGGCCCGGGTGACCGGCGGCGCCAGGGTCGTGCACTCGGCCACCTCCCGGACCACGGCAGCGTCGATCGCCAGGCGCAGGGCGCCATGCGCGACGATCAGTGCGCGCTGACGATCCGGAGGCATTTCCAGAGCCGCGACTTCATCGGTCGAAGGGTGGCTGACGGCCGCCTCATCGAAACTCAGCAGCATGCCCTCGAGCTCGAACAGGGCGGCCAGGTCCAGCACATGAATCGGACGCTGCTCGTCGGGATGAATGAACATGCCCGGGATCAGCGCATCCGGCGAATGACGCCGGGCGCCCAGCGTCTGCAGCTGGTGCGCTGCGATGGTGACCACATCGCGCACGTGGGCAATGCGCAGCCCGAAGCGGCCGTCACGAAAGCCGACCACGGCGACATGATCACCGGCCGGTCGCGCGGTAGCGCTGTCGTCGAGGCCGAGCAGCCGCCCCAGGTCGATGGTCGGAATCAGGGCGCCGCGCAGCGTGAAGCTGCCAAGCGCCCAGGCCGGGGCCAGTGGCCGGGGAGTGAGCGTGGTCGGCAGCGCTGTCACTTCCAGCAGGTGGGAGGCGTCCAGCGCGATCTCGCTGCCGCCGAGATCGAGAATGCCGAAAACGTGCTCACTCATGGCGCGGCGCTCCGTGCGTCTGCCGGCGGCCCTGACCGGTACGGTCAGTCGCCTCGGTCAGCTGGCGGATCAGCTGATCGACATGCCCGGCGGTCTGCAGCTGGGCCTCGGTCGTGGTCGCGATGTCCTCGATCGAGCCGGTGGTCTGTTCCACGCCCTCGGCGATCCGGCCGAAGGCATCACGGGCGCGTTGCGAGATCTCGTTGCCGCTCTCGATGCGCTTGAGCGACTCGTTCAGCAGTCGGTTGATCTGGCGGGTGGCTTCGGCAGACTTCTCCGCCAGCTTGCGCACCTCGTCGGCAACCACCGAGAACCCCAGACCGTGCTCGCCGGCGCGGGCGGCTTCGATGGCGGCATTGAAGGCCAGCAGGTTGGTCTGGGAGGCGATCTCGCCGATCACGCCGACGATCTCCTCGATGTCCTCGGCGGATTTGCGGATCGCCGTCATCGCCTCGGTGGACTCCTGCAGGGCGCGGCTGCCGCCCTCTGCCTCGCGATGGGTGGTACGGGCCAGCTCCCGGGTCAGGCGGGTGTTCTCGACAATCGAGCCGATCGAGACATTGAGCTGATGGACCGACACGCTCATGGCCTCCGACTGGGCCCGGATGTGCTGCTCCAGCTCGACCTGGTCGGTGATGTCGGTGGCGAACTTGACCACCTTGTAGGGTTCGCCGTTGCTGTCGAGAATCGGATTGTAGGTGGCCTGGATCCAGATCCTGCGGTCGAACCGGCCCAGCCGCATGAAACGTCCGGAGAAGAATTCACCGCGTGCCAGCGCCAGCCAGAAGTCGCGATATTCGCTGCTGACCACATGCTCCCGGGTACAGAACATGCGATGGTGCTGACCGACGATCTCGTCGAGCTGGTAGCCGGTGGCCTGCAAAAAGTGTTCGTTGGCCTGCAGCACATGGCCCTCGAGATCGAACTCGATGACGGCCTGAGCGCGATCGATGGCGTTGACCTTGCCCTCGAAGGCCAGCTGCGCCAGCTTCTGTTCGGTGATGTCGCTGGCCATCTTGATCACCCGGCAGGGGTGGCCGGACGCATCGAAGATCGGGTTGTAGGTGGCCTGTAGCCAGATGTCGCAGCCATCCCGGGTGCAGCGCCGGAATTCACCGCCTGCAGACTCGCCGCGGCTCAGCTTTGCCCAGAAGTCGCGATAGGCGTCACTGCGGGCATGGCGCTCATCGCAGAAGATGCGATGGTGCCGGCCCACGAGTTCGTCGAGCTGATAGCCCATCAGTTCGAGGAAGACCGGGTTGGCATCGAGAATCCTGCCCTCGAGGTCGAACTCGATGACGGCATGGGTACGAACGAGGGCACTGCCCAGCAGTTCCAGTTTCTCGCTGTTGGCAGCAAGTGTGTGCGACATGACGGTTTCTCCGGATAGCGGGGCCTGCGTGATGCCGGAACAGGGACGGACAGCGCAGGCTGGCCGGACGGCAGAACAGGCACTTCCAGCAGCTATCATCGGAACCCCGGCGGATAACTTTAACCGGCGTCGCTCCGGCGCCATCCTGCAGGGCCGCCGCCGGGCGCCGGGACGGGCACAGAAAGCTTTTGACCCGGCAGCGAGCTGCGGTGCAGACTCAGAACAGGAGTGCAATAACAATCCGATCATGGTCGATCAGCCAGTGACGGCATGTCACCGACAGGTCGTGACGGCTGTGCAGGTCCTGATTCCACGCCTGTGGCGCGCGAAACCCGGATGTTGTTACCCCGGTGTGGCCGGATGCGGTCCGGCCCTTCCGAACCCGAGTGCCATGGATGCCGAGCAAACGTCGATGACGATTCCCTCTCTGCCCTTTACCCGCGAGGAGTACGCGCAGCGGCTGTCCCGCGTGCGAGCCTCGATGGCCCGCGCCGAACTGGACGTGCTGATCGTGTCCGATCCTTCCAACATGGCCTGGCTGACCGGTTATGACGGCTGGTCCTTCTATGTGCATCAGTGCGTGCTGGTCGGCCTGAGCGGCGATCCGGTCTGGTACGGCCGCCGTCAGGACGGCAACGGCGCGATCCGCACCTGCTGGATGGACCCCGAGACCAATGTCGCCTGGTATCCGGACTACTATGTCCAGAACCCCGAGATGCATCCGATGGACTATCTCGCCCAGTCGGTCCTGCCGCAGTGGGGCTGGCACCGGGGCAACATCGGCGTGGAGATGGACAACTACTACTTCTCCGCGAAGGCCTACACCAGCCTGCAGAAGCATCTGCCGGAAGGGCACCTGCAGGATGCCACCGCGCTGGTGAACTGGTGCCGGGCGATCAAGTCGCCTACCGAGATCACCTACATGCGCCGGGCGGCGCGCATCGTCGATGAGATGCATGCCTCGATTCTCGACATGATCGAACCCGGGCTGCCCAAGAGCCGGCTGGTGGCGGAGATCTACCGCGCCGGCGTGGAGGGCACCGATGGGCACGGCGGCGATTATCCCGCCATCGTGCCGCTGCTGCCGACCGGCGCTGACGCCGCGGCCCCCCACCTGACTTGGGATGACACCCCGTTTCGCAAGGGCGAGGGTACCTTTTTCGAGGTCGCCGGCTGCTACAGGCGCTATCACGCGCCGCTATCGCGCACCATCTTTCTCGGCCGGCCCTCGCGCGACTTCCTGCGCGGGGAGTCGGCACTGCTGGAAGGGATCGAGAACGGCCTGGAAGTGGCCCGCCCCGGCAACCGCTGCTGCGATATTGCCATGGCGCTGGGAGCGGCCATGGACAAGTACGGCTTCGACCGCGGCGGCGCGCGCTGCGGCTATCCGATCGGGATCAGCTATCCGCCGGACTGGGGCGAGCGCACCATGAGTCTGCGCCCCAGTGATGAAACGGTGCTCGAGCCGGGCATGACCTTTCATTTCATGCCCGGCATGTGGATGGATGACTGGGGGCTGGAGATCACCGAGTCTATCCTGATTACCGAGCAGGGCGCCGAGACCCTGTGTGAATTCCCGCGGCAGCTGTTCGTCAAGTAGTCCGCAACAGCCCGGCCGCTCGCCGGCCGGTACCCGCCGGGGAGCGTTTGCTGACCGAAGACAAGGAGCCCGTATGCGTCCCAGCCCGATTTCCGCCACGGTCGACTTCGATGCCGATGGTGTCCAGCACGGCTTTCTCAAGCTGCCGGTGTCTCATGACGAGTCCGCCTGGGGGGCGGTGATGATCCCGGTCACCGTGGTGAAGAACGGTGAGGGCCCTACCGCCCTGCTGACCGGCGGCAACCATGGTGACGAGTACGAGGGCATTACCGCGCTGCTGAAGCTGGCCCGGTCGCTGCGCGCCGAGGAGGTCAGCGGGCGGGTGATCATCGTGCCGATGATGAACCAGCCGGCGGCCATGGCGGGCCGGCGTACCTCGCCGATGGACCGGGGCAACCTCAATCGCAGCTTTCCCGGTGATCCCGACGGCGGACCGACGAAGCAGATTGCCGACTACTTCACCCGCTATCTGGTGCCGATGTGCGACTACGCGCTCGATCTGCACTCCGGCGGGCGCACCCTCGATATCCTGCCGTTTGCCGCGGCGCACCGGCTCGAGGATCGCGAGCTGGAGCGTCGCAGCCTGCAAGGCGCGATGGATTTCGGAGCGGGCACGGCCATCATGATGTATGAGCTCGATGCCGCCGCACTCTATGACACCGCGGTGGAAAACCAGGGCAAGGTGCTGGTGACCACCGAACTGGGCGGCGGCGGCACCTCGACCCCGGCCAGCATGGAGATCAGCGAGCGTGGCGTACGCAACTTCCTGATCTTTGCCGGAATCACCGAGGGCGAGCTTCAGCGGCCGGCCCGCCAGACCTTTGTCGAAATGCCGGATGCTTCCTGCTACGTGCAGAGTGAACATGCCGGCCTGCTGGAGATGACCTGTGCGCTCGGGGGCATGGTTCGCCAGGGGGAGGTCGTCGCCCGCATCCTGGATATGACCCGTACCGGGGTCGATCCGGTGGAGTATCGCGCCGGACGGGATGGCATGGTACTGGCCCGCCGCTTCCCGGCCCGGGTCGACATGGGGGATACCATCGTGGTGATCGGCGAGGTGGTGGAAACACTGGAGCGCTGATGGCAGCCGCACCGCCGCCACCTGTCATCTTCCGCTAGCTGATACCTGCGAGGCCGTGTGAAACTCGATCGCCTTGATCTGCGCATTCTCTCGATCCTGTCGCGCGACGGGCGCATCACCAAGTCGCGGCTGGCCGAGTCGATCAACCTCTCGGTCAGCCCCTGCTGGGAGCGCGTGCGGCGACTGGAGAAGGCCGGCATCATCGAAGGCTACAGCGCCCGGATCAACCCGAAGGTGCAGGTGCGGCGCACCCCGGTCTGGATCCAGATCGAGCTCGATCATCACGGTCTCGATGTCTTCGAGCGTTTCGAGCGCACCATGAAGGAGACGCCGGAGGTGACCGAATGCGTCGCCGTGGGCGGGGGCGTCGATTACCTGGTGCGGGTCGAGGCGCGCGACATCGACCAGTACCAGCGGCTGATCGATCACTGGCTGGTGAGCGATCTTGCCATCCGCCGCTACTTCACCTATATCGTGACCCGCACTGTCAAGTCCGAGCCGCCGCCGCTGGAGCTCGACGACTCGTCGGAGAAGTGATCATCCCGGGGACAGGGTGAATTGAGCGCTTCCCGCGTTTCGTTTAGACTGGCGTCCCATCCTGGTCTGCCACTCCGCGCGGGCCGTCGTTCAGCATCCGACAGGTTCCCTCCATGACGACGCGATATATCTTCGTGACCGGTGGCGTTGTGTCTTCTCTCGGCAAGGGCATCGCCGCCGCCTCCCTGGCCGCCATCCTGGAAGCGCGTGGCCTGAAGGTCACGATCCTCAAGCTCGATCCCTATATCAACGTCGATCCGGGCACCATGAGCCCCTTCCAGCACGGCGAGGTGTTTGTCACCGAGGATGGTGCCGAAACCGACCTTGATCTGGGCCACTACGAGCGCTTCATCCGCTCGCGCATGAGCCAGGCCAACAACTTCACCACCGGTCGGGTCTACGAGCATGTCCTGCGCAAGGAGCGCCGTGGCGACTACCTGGGCGGCACGGTACAGGTCATTCCCCACATCACCGACGAGATCCAGCGGCGGATCAAGGCCGGTGGCGAAGGATACGACGTGGCGCTGGTCGAGATCGGTGGCACGGTCGGCGACATCGAATCGCTGCCGTTTCTGGAAGCCATCCGCCAGCTGCGCACCGAGGTCGGGGCGAGCCGCGCGCTGTTTCTGCATCTGACCCTGGTGCCCTACATCAAGACCGCCGGCGAGACCAAGACCAAGCCGACCCAGCACAGCGTCAAGGAGCTGCGCTCGATCGGCATCCAGCCGGACATCCTGGTCTGCCGCAGCGAGGTCGAGCTGGAGCAGGGCGAGCGTCACAAGATCGCGCTGTTCACCAACGTCGAGCAGCGGGCGGTCATCCCCATGCAGGATGCCGATACCATCTATCGGATTCCGCTGATGCTGCATGATTTCGGCCTGGACGAGATCATCTGTGACAAGCTGCGCATCGAGGCGCCGCAGGCCGATCTGTCCGAGTGGGTGCGCGTGCTGGATGCCAAGCTCAATCCGCTCAAGACCATCAACATTGCCATGGTCGGCAAGTACATGGAGCTGCTGGACGCCTACAAGTCGCTCAACGAGGCGCTGATTCACGCCGGCATCCAGACCCGGGTGAAGGTCAACATCGACTACATCGACTCCGAGGATATCGAGCGCGACGGCGTGGGCCGGCTCGAGGGCAAGGATGCCATCCTGGTGCCCGGGGGCTTCGGCTCGCGCGGGGTCGAGGGCAAGATCGCCACCGCTCGCTACGCCCGCGAACACGGCATTCCCTACCTGGGCATCTGCCTGGGCATGCAGGTGGCGGTGATCGAGTTTGCCCGCCATATCGCCGGCTGGGGGGATGCCAATTCGACCGAATTCACCCATGATACCCGCCATCCGGTGGTCGGGCTGATTACCGAATGGATCACCCCGGAAGGGCGTATCGAAGTGCGCGATGAGGCGTCCGATCTCGGTGGCACCATGCGCCTGGGGGGCCAGAGCTGCAATCTGAAGGCAGGCTCGAGGGCGCATGAGGCCTACGGCTCGGAAGCCATCGTCGAGCGCCACCGGCACCGCTACGAGATCAACGAGCAGTTCATTGATGACCTCGAGCGCGCCGGGCTGGTCATTTCGGGGCGCAGCGTCGATAACGCCCTGGTCGAGATGATCGAGCTGCCCGATCACCCCTGGTATGTGGCGTGTCAGTTCCATCCGGAATTCACTTCCACGCCGCGAGACGGCCATCCGCTGTTCACCGGCTTTGTCAACGCCGCGCTGACCCATCGCGCAGCGCGCAACCAGAAGGCCCAGGGGAGGGACGATGGCTGATTCACAGGACATGAGTGCTCAGCGTGTGATCGATATCGGGGGTGTGCGCCTGGCCAATGACCAGCCCCTGGCGCTGTTCGGCGGCATGAACGTGCTGGAGTCGCGCGAGCTGGCGATCGAGGTGGCTGATGGCTGGGCCCAGGCCGCGCGGCGGCTCGGCATGCCCTGGGTGTTCAAGGCCAGCTTCGACAAGGCCAATCGCAGCTCGATCCACTCCTTTCGCGGCCCCGGCCTCGAAAAGGGGCTGGCGATCCTCGACGAGATCCGCACCCGCTTCGATGTGCCGGTCCTGACCGACGTGCATGAGCCGGCCCAGGCCGCGCCGGCGGCCGAGGTCTGCGACGTGATTCAGCTGCCGGCGTTTCTTGCCCGCCAGACCGATCTGGTGGTGGCCATGGCCGAAACCGGTGCGGTGATCAATATCAAGAAGCCGCAGTTCATCGCCCCGCACGAGATGCGTCATATCATTGCCAAGTTCAGCGAGGCCGGTAACGAGCAGCTGACGTTGTGCGAACGTGGCTCGAGCTTCGGCTACAACAACCTGGTGGTGGATATGCTGGGCTTCGCCACCATGAAGTCGACCGGCTATCCGCTGGTGTTCGACGTCACCCACTCGCTGCAGCAGCCCGGGGGGCGGGCCGACAGTGCCGGCGGTCGCCGCGCCCAGGTCGCCGATCTGGCCCGGGCCGGCGTGGCCGTCGGGCTGGCGGGACTGTTCGTGGAGGCCCATCCCGACCCCGATCAGGCGCTGTGTGATGGTCCCTGTGCGCTGCCGCTGGACCGGCTGCCGGCCTTTCTCGAGCAGATTCAGCTGCTCGATCGCACCGTGAAGGGGCTGGCACCGTTCGAGGCGGGCTGAGCCGACCCGGACAGGTCGGCAGCATCGCAGCAGGGGGGCATCGTGATCGGCGGTGCCCCCTTTCGTTGCAAGGGCCCCGGCGGCATCACGCCCGAAGTGACAGCCGAGCTCCCTTCGGCCAGGGCACCGGATTGGCGCAGGTTCGTTCACCATGACGGGCATGAGGGCGCCCGGGCGTGCTATCCTGGTCGGCGAAGGAACCCTGGCGACTGACGCGGTACGCTGTTGCTGCAACACTGTCCCGGGCTATTGTTCCGTTTCACTCAACCTCCACCAGGGACGCTCATGATGGCAGAAATTGTTGATATCCAGGCGCTCGAGATCCTCGATTCCCGTGGCAATCCCACCGTGTTCGCCGAGGTGACGCTCAAGAGTGGCGCCCGGGGGAGTGCCGGCGCACCATCCGGGGCTTCCACCGGGTCGCGCGAGGCGCTGGAACTGCGCGATGGCGACAAGTCACGCTATCTGGGCAAGGGTGTTACCAAAGCCGTTGAAGGCATCAATACCCGGATTGCCGGGCATCTCAAGGGCATGGATGCGCTGGACCAGCAGGCAATCGATAATGCCATGCGCGAGCTGGATGGCACCGACAACAAGGGGAACCTGGGGGCCAATGCCATTCTGGCGGTTTCGCTGGCAGTGGCCGTTGCGGCGTCCCGGGAGAAGGGCGTGCCGCTCTATGCCCACGTGGCCGATCTCTATGGCACGCCGGGTCAGTATTCGATGCCGCTGCCGATGATGAACATCATGAACGGGGGCGAGCATGCCGATAACAACGTCGATATCCAGGAGTTCATGATCCAGCCCGTCGGCGCCCCGACCTTTGCCGAAGGTCTGCGCATGGGGGCCGAGGTGTTTCATGCCCTCAAGAAGGTGCTGGCCGGTCGCGGGCTGTCGACTGCCGTGGGCGACGAGGGCGGCTTCGCCCCCGATCTGGATTCCAACGCCGATGCGCTGGCAGCCATCAAGCAGGCAGTCAGTGACGCCGGCTACACCCTGGATCGCGACATTACCCTGGCATTGGACTGCGCCGCCTCGGAATTCTACCGCGATGGGCAGTATCAGCTCTCCGGCGAAAACCGCAGCTATTCCAGCGAAGGCTTTGTCGAGTATCTGGAACAGCTGGTCAACGACTACCCGGTCGTGTCGATCGAGGACGGGCTGGATGAGTCCGACTGGGATGGCTGGAAGCTGCTGACCGATCGGCTGGGCAGTCGGGTACAGCTGGTCGGCGACGACCTGTTCGTCACCAATACCCGGATCCTGAAGGAAGGGATCGAAAAGGGTGTGGGCAACTCGATCCTGATCAAGGTCAATCAGATCGGCTCGCTGACCGAAACCCTGGAAGCCGTGCGCATGGCGCGCGATGCCGGCTATACGGCCATCATCTCGCACCGCAGCGGCGAGACCGAAGACACCTTCATTTCCGATCTGGCCGTCGGCACGCGTGCCGGACAGATCAAGACCGGCTCGCTGTCGCGCAGTGATCGGGTGGCCAAGTACAACCGGTTGCTGGTCATCGAGCACCAGCTGGGGGATCAGGCGCGTTATCAGGGCCGTTCCGAGATCAAGGGCCAGTAGTTTTTGATAACCTGAATCAATCTTCAATTACGGGATTTAATCCGGCCGAGCCATTCGGCCGGATTTTTTCATGATGGCGACCTGATCCCTGCTACAGCCCCCGGCTTTGCTTGACCCCCGGTCGGGCAGATACCAACATGAGCCATATCCGGAGGCGATGCGAAGTCGCTTCCCCACTTCACTCTTTCCTCTCTCAAGTCATTGATTATCAGGTTTTTTCAGGATGAAAGCCGTGATGGATGACCTTCATTCGCCAGCAGACTGACACGGCATCGGGATTCGCTCATCAGCCCTGCTGATCACCACTACTTGCCCCTGCGGGAAGGATTCCCGCCCGGACGAGGGAGAGTCCGGGAGGTCAGGACGACGATCGGGCAAAGGGATTGCAATGGCGCGCGCGGTAGCGCAGGAAGCGCGATTCCGCGCAGGGACGTCGCCAACGGATATGAGCAAAGGGAATTGCTCGACACGGACGAAGGAGGTACGGGCGGCTGCGGCCGCCCTTTTCATGTCCGGTGAATCATGTCATGGCCGGTCAGTCATGACCCGCGCATGACCAGGCAGCGTGCCGAGCGGCACTGCCGGGCCCGGTTCAGGCCGGCGGATTGCGATCGAGCTGATCGCGCTTCTCCTTCACATCCTTCCACTCATCGGCATCCGCCGGTGGATCGATGCGCTCGTTGATATTCGGCCAGCTTTCGGCCAGCTCGGCGTTGAGTTCGATGAAATCCTCCTGGTCCGCCGGCACCTCGTCCTCGGAGTAGATGGCATTGACGGGGCACTCGGGCTCGCAGAGGGCGCAGTCGATACACTCGTCCGGGTGAATGACCAGGAAGTTGGGTCCTTCATAGAAGCAGTCGACCGGGCAGACTTCCACGCAGTCGGTGTATTTGCAGCGAATGCAGCTTTCGGTCACAACGAACGTCATGTCGCAGGCTCCCTGAAGATGGTGGGTGCCGAACGCCATCGCGTCCGGGCATGCCGGAGGCAGGTTCCGGCCGCGCACAGGTGTCATCGGCCCCTGGCTGGCCCGACGACACGAAGGCATGAAAGGGGGCATATTCTAGTGGGGCCGGCCGCATTTCGACAAGCGTGCCGGCCCTCTGCAGCGCCCGTCACAGGCGATCGCGCCACTCATAGAGCAGGGCCATGGCTTCGCGCGGGGTCAGGGCGTCGAGATCGAGCTCCCCGAGGGCCTCGAGGACCGGGTGGGGGGCGGCGGAGAACAGGTCCGACTGCACCGGATCGGGAGGCGCCGTGCGGTCGCTGTGGGCTCGGGGCGCAGGTGCATGATCGAACTCCTGCGCCTCGAGCTCCGCCAGCCGGACCCGGGCCCGTTCGATGACCGCCGGTGGCACGCCGGCCAGCTGCGCCACCTGCAGGCCGTGGCTCTGGCTGGCCGGTCCGGCCTCCACCCGGTGCATGAAGATGATGTCGTGCCCGTGTTCGGTGGCGGTGAGGTGGACGTTGTCGACCCTGTCGAACTGCTCGGCCAGCGAGGTCATCTCGAAGTAGTGGGTGGCGAACAGGGTCAGGGCACCGGCCTCGATCAGGTGTTCGGCCGTGGCCCAGGCCAGCGACAGGCCGTCGAAGGTGCTGGTGCCGCGGCCGATCTCGTCCAGCAGCACCAGACTCTCGCGCGTGGCGTTGTGCAGGATGCTGGCGGTTTCGGTCATCTCCACCATGAAGGTCGAGCGGCCGCCGGCCAGGTCGTCGGAGGAGCCGATGCGGGTGAAGATGCGATCGACCAGGCCGATTTCGGCCCGCTCCGCCGGGACGAAGGCGCCGGTGTGGGCCAGCAGGGCGATCAGTGCGTTCTGTCGCATGAAGGTGGACTTGCCGCCCATGTTGGGGCCGGTGATCACCAGCATGCGGGTCTGCTCGTCCAGGCGCAGGCCGTTGGGCACGAAGGGGTGCTGGGAGACCTGTTCGACCACCGGGTGGCGGCCCACCTCGATGTTCAGTCCCGGCTCATCCCGCATCACCGGGCGGGTCAGCATCAGGCTCTCGGCGCGCTCGCCGAAGGCAGTCAGCACATCCAGGCTGGCCAGCGCCCGGGCGGTGGCCTGCAGCGGCTGCAGTTCGGCATTGAGACGCTCCAGCAGAGTGTCATAGAGCATTTTTTCGCGGGCCAGGGCCCGGGTTTTGGCCGACAGTGCCTTGTCCTCGAACTCCTTGAGCTCGGGGATGATGAAGCGCTCGGCATTCTTGAGCGTCTGGCGGCGGATATAGTCCGTGGGCGCCTCGCGCGCCTGGGCGCGGGGAATCTCGATGTAGTAGCCATGCACCCGGTTGTAGCCGACCTTGAGCCCCTGCAGACCGGTACGCTCGCGCTCGCGGGTTTCGAGCCGGACGAGATAGTCACCGGCATTTTCATGCAGCGCGCGCAGCTCATCGAGCTCGTCGTCGAACCCCTCGCGCATCACCCCGCCGTCACGGATGACCACCGGCGGGTTATCGACAATGCCGCGCGCGAGCAGATCGGCCAGTTCCGGCCAGGGCACGAGGTGATGACGCAGCTCGTCGATGGCGGTCTCCGGGGCGAAGTCGATCAGCTGCGACGCCAGTTCGGGCAGGGTGGCCAGGGCATCGCGCAGGCGGGCCAGATCGCGCGGTCGCGCGCTGAGCAGGGCCACCCGGGCGAGAATGCGCTCGACATCGCCGATGCGTCCCAGCAGCTCGCGGAAGGGCTCGATGCGGTCACCGTCGATCAGGGCG
This sequence comes from Kushneria sinocarnis, assembly GCF_003633775.1. Taxonomy (GTDB): domain Bacteria; phylum Pseudomonadota; class Gammaproteobacteria; order Pseudomonadales; family Halomonadaceae; genus Kushneria; species Kushneria sinocarnis. The sequence continues at coordinate 269,633 of NZ_RBIN01000002.1, read as the reverse complement.
CTCACGGCCGCCTGGCGGGCCTCGATCCGGCTGCGGTCGCGCAGTGGCCGGTTGAGCCAGCGGCGCAGCAGACGTGATCCCATCGGGGTCGAGGTGGTATCCAGCACGCTGGCCAGGGTGTTGTCGCGTCCACCGCCGAGATTGGTATCGATCTCCAGATTGCGCCGGCTGGCAGCGTCGATCACCACGGCCTCGTCGCGCGCCTCCACGCTCAGCCCGGCCACATGGGGCAGGCGCGAGCGCTGGGTGTCACGGGCGTAATCGATCAGCACGCCGGCGGCGACAATCGCCCGGGTCAGATGAGCGCAGCCGAAGCCCTGCAGATCCTGAACGCCGAACTGGTCGCACAGCAGACGCTGGGCGGTCTCGTAATCGAAGTGCCAGTCATGCCAGCGCCGCAGCCCGGGACGCGATGTCAGGGTCTCGGGCAGTCGCAGCGATTCCGCCACCAGCAGTTCGGCGGGATCGAGCCGGTGGAGTTCGGCGAGCATGTCGGCTTCGCTCTCGACCTCGAGCACGTTGAACCGACCGCTGGAGAGTTCCAGCCAGGCCATGCCCCACTGGTCACCGTGGGGGTGCAGGGCCACCAGCAGGTTGTCGCGCCGCTCATCGAGCAGGGCCTCGTCATGCAGGGTACCGGGCGTTACGATGCGTACCACGCGGCGTTCGACCGGCCCCTTGGCCGTCGCGGGGTCGCCGATCTGTTCACAGATCGCGACCGATTCGCCGGCCTTCACCAGGCGGGCCAGATAGGCTTCCGCGCTGTGGTAGGGCACGCCCGCCATGGGGATCGAGGCGCCGGCCGACTGGCCGCGGGCGGTCAGCGTGATATCGAGCAGGCTGGCGGCACGCCGGGCATCCTCATAAAAGAGTTCGTAGAAATCTCCCATGCGGTAGAACAGCAGAATGTCCGGATGCTCGCGCTTGATGCGCAGGTACTGCGCCATCATCGGCGTGTGCCGGGTAAGGTCGTCCTGAGCCACGTTCAATCGGGGTTCCCGCACTGTTGATCGGTTTGCCGGAGAGCGAATGGGGCCACCGGGTCGGGCCCGGCATCGCCTCATTCCTTGCGATGGTACAAGGTTATCATGAGCGCTGAATGATCAGCAGGGGCGGTAACGGTGGCCGGGCGCAAGACACGCGGAGCGGATGAGCCGGGCTGGCGGTGGCATGGTGTAAGCCATGCAATGAACTGTATGAAAGTTCGGGGTTCTGTCTCACCCTGAAGCCGTGTCCGGACACAACAACGACTGTCGACACGAGTCGGCAGCAGCAACAGCTTTCAGGGAGACTGTCATGTCTGCACAGCAATATACCGCCAGCAATGCCCAGGTCACCGTCACCATCGAGGAAGGCGAGGCGCGGGGCGCCACCGCCCGCCTGGTGAAAAACATCGAGGCCCTGCGCCAGACCACGCCCGAAACCGCCGGCGAGCGGATCTGGGTCGAGTACCACACCGTACGCGGCTACGGGGGTGGGCTGTTCTATCACGAGCCCGATAATGCCACCGGCCGGGATGATGGCGGCTCCCTCATCGTCACTGAAAGCGGCGATCGTTTCCGGCGCGAGTGGGGCACAAAGGAAAAGGGCGATGTGCTGCTCTGGGGGGCCGATCCCACCGGGGCGACCGGCTCGGCCGATGCCGTGCAGCGGATCGTCGATTCCGGCCTGACCGGTACCATCGTCTTTCCCAACGAGGGCGTGTTCCTGATCGATCGCACGGTGAGCATGCAGCCGGTCTCTGCCGTTGCCAGTGATGGTACGGTGACGCGCCAGGGCGAGGCCCGCATGATCCTGCGTTCGCGGATGTGGTCGCACTTCGGCTACTTCCGTGACCGGGCGGCGATCAAGCCCGGTCCGGAAGTCGATGGCGCCATGTTCTCGCATGTCTACATGGCGGAAGGGCTGGCCTTCTTCGGTCCGGATGAGCAGCGCGATGGTCATGTCTATCACGCCCTGGAGCTGGACGGTTACGTCAACAAGATCACCCGCTGCTCGTTCAACATGCCCAATGACGGCATTCTGGTCTGGGCGGGGGCCAACATCGACATCGTCTACTGCCACTTCATCGGCTGCCAGAATGCCGTACGAACGCATGGCGAAGGCGAAATCGTCACCACCTATACCTTTACCGCCAACCTCTGCCAGTACGTCGGCCATCTGATGAACTGTGCCGGCCAGCTGTGGGGCTCCCAGTTCAGCAACAACACCTGGGAGGCGTGCAGCGGCTCCATGGTCGTGGCCCAGGTGATCTTCAACTGTGGTTTCGTGACCAACTGGATCGAGGGCGGTGGCAACGAGGATGACCCCGTTCGCATCATCGACAACACCACCTATCAGCAGAACCGGGAGAACTGGGCCGCCGGCAACAACTTCCACGGCGGCGGCTGGATCAATACCCTGGCCCCTTCGGATCACAAGTACGACAACCGCTTCGGCGGGGTCAACCTGGACACCAACAAGGTGATCGTCAGCGAGGCCACCGGTTCAGGGGTCGCCCTTCGAACCGACGGGCTGCAGCAGTATCTCGATGACTGGAAGGGCCGGGTGGAGCTGGCCATCAATTCCACATCCAATCGCAACGGTGGCGCCGATATCGGTCTGAATTCGAGCAATGCCGTCAACCTGCGCGCCAGCAATGGCTATATCAATATCCGCCAGGGCGACGGCGCGATCAGCAACGAGAACAACAAGCCGATCCTGAACTACCCGGTCAGCAAGCTGCGTGATCAGGAGGTGGATACCTCGCTTGAGCTGCAGCCGGATCGCATGAACATGTTCCGTGCCAGAGTGCCGGTACTGAATACCGATCCGGACAACAGCGGGCAGAAGAAGGTGCGTCGGGTGCCCTCGGCCATGCCGTTCATCATCCACTGGAGTGGTGCCTATGAAGCCGGTCAGGGGGAAGACGAAAGCGCCTACTTCGATGTCAGCGAAGTGAAGGACAATGCCATCCAGGTTTATAACAATCACATGGAAACCCGCAGCCCGCGTCTCTGGGTCACCACCAATGATACCGGGGTCGATTTCGATCACTGGGAGGTCATTGATGCCTACAGTGGTTCCTGGAGCTCCTACGGGGTCTGCAAGGGCTTTCGGCTCTACTTTCACGATCGGTCGACCGGTGAGCCGGTCATCCCCGACAGCTTCGACATGATGCTGGTCAACAGCTGGTAAGCACCGCCTGCGATATCATGTTGCCGTGGCCCCGACGGATGTCGGGGCCCTTTTGTGTCGGTCATCCTTGCGGGGCTGGCCGGGAGGCGCTGTTGTCGCCGTCGCTGTGCTAATGTATGCAGCTGTGGTTACCGGGCCATCAGCGCGGGAGTAGAGCATGACCGACGAGACGATCCGCAGCCTGGCCGTAACGCTGGGTGAGCAGTGCCGCCGCCATGACTGCCATGTGGTCACGGCCGAGTCCTGTACCGGTGGCGGGGTGGCCGAGGCGATTACCGCGGTGGCCGGCAGTTCGGGCTGGTTCGGCACCGGCTACGTGACCTATTCCAATGCGGCCAAGCAGCAACTGCTGGGCGTTTCCGCGGCCTCGCTGGAACGCTTCGGGGCGGTCAGTGAAGCTGTGGTGCGGGAAATGGTCGCCGGCGCCTGTGCCGCCAGCGGGGCCGAACTGGGCGTGGCCATCAGTGGCATTGCCGGCCCTGAGGGCGGTTCCGACGACAAGCCGGTCGGTACCGTATGGCTGGCCTGGCAGGATGGCACCGAAGCCAGAGCCGAGTGCCACTGTTTTGCCGGGGATCGCGATGAGGTTCGCCGGGCTGCCGTGATTCGGGCGCTGGAAGGCATGAGCGCACTGCTCGAGGCGCGCGGATGAAGAATTTTCACGTGGTATGCCGGCTGTGCGCCGCGCCGTTTTTGCTTTAAAATACTGGATAAGTATACAGACATGCCGAGCCGTTCGATGCCGATGGGTTCCAGTCCTGCTGCACGCATCCGGTCCTGTCGGACGACTCCCTTGCCATGAATTGACAGGAGGACTCCATGGCTCAGGATGAAAATCGCACCAAGGCGCTCAATGCGGCGCTTTCCCAGATCGAGCGCCAGTTCGGCAAGGGTGCGGTGATGCGTATGGGCGAAGCGCCGCGGGTGGCCGTACCCTCGGTGTCGACCGGTTCGCTGGGACTGGATATCGCCCTGGGGGTTGGTGGGCTGCCCTATGGCCGGATTGTCGAGATCTTCGGCCCCGAGGCGTCGGGCAAGACCACCATCACGCTGTCGGTGATCGCCCAGGCGCAGAAGCAGGGCAAGACCTGTGCCTTCATCGACGCCGAGCATGCGCTGGACCCCACCTATGCCGAGAAGCTCGGCATCAACATTGACGACCTGCTGGTGTCGCAGCCGGATACCGGCGAGCAGGCGCTGGAAATCTGCGACATGCTGGTACGCTCCGGCGGCGTCGACGTGATCGTGGTCGACTCGGTGGCTGCCCTGACGCCGCGCGCCGAGATCGAGGGCGAGATGGGGGATGCCCACGTGGGTCTGCAGGCGCGACTGATGTCGCAGGCGCTGCGCAAGGTGACGGGCAACATCAAGAACGCCAACTGCATGGTGATGTTCGTCAACCAGATCCGCATGAAGATCGGCGTGATGTTCGGCAACCCCGAGACCACCACCGGCGGCAACGCGCTGAAGTTCTACTCCAGCGTGCGTCTCGATATCCGGCGCACCGGGTCGGTCAAGCAGGGCGACGAGGCCGTCGGCAACGAGACGCGCGTCAAGGTGGTCAAGAACAAGGTGGCGCCGCCCTTCCGGCAGGCCGAGTTCCAGATCCTCTATGGCAAGGGGATCTATCATGCCGGCGAAGTGGTCGATCTCGGCGTGCAGTGCAACCTGGTCAGCAAGGCGGGGGCCTGGTACAGCTACCAGGGCAACAAGATCGGTCAGGGCAAGGCCAATGCGGCCCAGTATCTCGAGGACAATCCCGAGACCATGCAGGAGATCGAGGATGCCATCCGCGCTCAGCTGCTGGTCCAGCCCGGCCCCCGCGAGAAGGCCGAGCAGGCCGAGCAGGACAAGCAGGAGGGCGAGGTGCCGGAAGCCTCGGCCGATGCCGATGATCAGGACGAGCTGATGTAAGCGACTGTCACGGCTCCCGGCCGGGCCCGGGCAGTGACACAGCCAGAGGGGGTGTGCGCCAGAGGCGCACACCCCCTTTTGATGTATGCCAGACGCAGACGGGAGACAGGCATGAGCGAAACAGAGCGGGACCCGCGCGAGGACGCCATCGTGCTGCTGGCTCGCCGGGAGTATTCGGCTTTCGAACTGCGTGAACGGCTGGCGCGCCGCGAGCACGAGCCCGAGGTGATCGAGCAGGTGCTGAGTACCCTGCAGGCCGAAGGGCTGCAATCCGATGCGCGGTTTGCCGAGCAGTTTGTGCGCTCGCGGATCAATCGGCTGCAGGGGCCGCGCCGGATCGAGTCCGAACTGCGCCAGCGCGGCCTCGACACGGCCCTGATCGGCGAGACCCTGGCACAGAGCGCAACGGACTGGTTCGAGCTGGCCTGCCAGGCGCTGCGACGGCGCTTCGAGGGGCCCGGCAGTGATCGGCGTGAGCAGGCCAGAAGGCTACGCTTTCTGGCGTCGCGGGGTTTCGATGGTGAACAGGGGTATCATGCCCTCGACCAGGCCTGGGAAACCCCGGAAGGGCATTGATCATGACGTGAGCGAAAGCGATTGCCGGGTCGCAAGTCTCCGGCGCTTTAGTCAGGATGTGAAGTCGTTATACTGTTCGGTTGCATGGACGCTAACATGATGGCGTCACGAACGAATGGTATCCGCGAGCGCCGCTCAAGCTGCGCGCCCGGAGAAGCGTGGCCGAACATGGCACGGCGGCCACGCATCCAGCCCTTCCATCGCTCACGGAACATCTATGAAAAGCGCCGAGATACGAAAAGCCTTTCTCAACTTCTTCGAAGAGCGCGGCCACACCCTGGTACCCTCGAGCTCGCTGGTGCCGGAGAACGACCCCACCCTGCTGTTTACCAATGCCGGCATGGTGCCGTTCAAGGAGGTCTTTCTCGGTCGCGATCAGCGCCCCTATGTGCGGGCCACCTCGGCACAGCGCTGCGTGCGGGCGGGCGGCAAGCACAACGATCTCGACAACGTCGGCTATACCGCACGTCACCACACCTTCTTCGAGATGCTCGGCAATTTCAGCTTCGGGGACTATTTCAAGCGTGAAGCGATCCAGTATGCCTGGCGCTTTCTGACCGAAGTGCTCGGACTGCCGGCGGAAAAGCTCTGGGTCACGGTACACCATAGCGATGACGAAGCGGCCGATATCTGGATCAACGAGATCGGCGTGCCGGCCGAGCGCCTGGCGAGACTCGACGAGGACAACTTCTGGCAGATGGGGGATACCGGACCCTGCGGCCCCTGCTCGGAGGTGTTCTACGATCACGGCCCGGATGTCTTCGGTGGCCCGCCCGGCTCCGCGGACGAGGATGGCGATCGCTACATCGAGATCTGGAATCTGGTCTTCATGCAGTACGATCGCGACAGTGATGGCACGCTCCATCCGCTGCCCAGCCCCTCCATCGACACCGGCATGGGGCTGGAGCGCATGGCGGCCGTGGCACAGGGCGTGCACTCCAACTACGAGATCGATCTGTTCGTCAATCTGATCAAGGCCGCCGCCCGGGCCACCGGGCAGAGCGATCCCGACCAGCCGTCGCTGCGGGTGATTGCCGATCACATCCGCTCCTGCGCCTTCCTGATTGTCGATGGGGTACTGCCTTCCAACGAGGGGCGCGGCTATGTGCTGCGGCGCATCATCCGCCGTGCCGTGCGTCACGGTCACAAGCTGGGTGCCCGTGATCCCTTCTTCCACAAGCTGGTAGCCGATCTCGATGTCGAGATGGGCGAGGCCTATCCCGCCCTGCGCGAGCGGGCCGGCCAGATCGAGAAGATCCTGCTGCGCGAAGAGGAGCAGTTCGCGCGCACCCTCGACCACGGCATGCGCCTGCTGGATGAGGCCCTGAATGCGCTTTCGGGCGATACCCTCGATGGCGAAACCATCTTCAAGCTCTATGACACCTATGGCTTTCCGTTTGATCTGACCGCGGACATCGCCCGCGAGCGCGGCGTGGCGCTTGACGAGGCCGGTTTCGAGCGTGAGCTCGAGGCCCAGCGGGAGCGGGCGCGTGCGGCCAGCCGGTTCGGTGCGGACCAGGTCAGCGAACTCAACCTCGAAGGGCGTACCGAATTCACCGGGTATGACCGGTTGCGTGATGAAGCCGACATCGTGGCGCTGCTGGATGAGCACGGCGAGCGCTGCGAGCGGCTCGAGGCCGGCAGCCACGGCACCATCATCCTGTCGCAGACTCCCTTCTACGCCGAGGCAGGGGGGCAGGTCGGCGACACCGGGACGCTCGTGACCGAACAGGCCCGCTTCGAGGTCAGCGATACCCGCAAACAGAACGACCACCACCTGCATGCCGGTTGCCTGAACGCCGGTGTCCTGCGTGTAGGGGACCGGGTCACACCGCTGGTGGCTGCCGACCGGCGCCAGGCGATCATGCGCAACCACTCGGCAACCCACCTGCTGCACGAGGCACTGCGCCGTGTGCTGGGCGATCATGTGCAGCAGAAGGGATCGCTGGTCGGACCCGATCGGCTGAGATTCGACTTCAGCCATTTCGAGTCCATTTCGCCTGCGGAGCTGGCGCAGGTCGAAGCGATGGTCAACGCTGAAATCATGGCCGATACACCGGTTACCACCCAGCAGATGAGTCTTGATGAAGCGAAGGCGCTGGGCGCCAGGGCACTGTTCGAGGCCCGCTACGGCGAGGATGTCCGCGTACTCACCATGGGCACCGAACACTTCTCGATCGAGCTGTGCGGGGGCACCCATGTGCAGCGAACCGGTCAGATCGGCCCCTTCCATCTGGTGGCCGAAAGCGGCGTGGCGGCCGGTGTCCGGCGGATCGAGGCGCTCACCGGGACAGCGGCGCTGGCGCATTTCCGCGCCCGGGAGCAGCAGCTGAATGCGCTGGCGGAGCAGCTGCGGGAGCATCCCGATCAGCTCGAATCGAGACTGGACGGCCTGCTCGAGCGCAACCGCGAGCTGGAGCGCGAGCTGGAACAGCTGCGTGGCAAGCTGGCCAGCCGGGCCGGCAATGATCTGGTGGACGAGGCCGTCGAGGTGAACGGCGTCAGGGTCATCTCCCGCCAGCTCGAAGGCGTGGGCGTCCGGGACCTGCGCGGGATGCTCGATCAGCTCAAGCAGAAGCTGGGGTCCGGAGTGGTGGTGCTCGGCGTGGCCGGTGAGGGCAAGGTCAATCTGATCGCCGGGGTCACGAAGGATCTGACCGATCGGCTCAGTGCCGGCGAGCTGATCAATGTCGTGGCCGGTCAGGTGGGCGGTCGCGGTGGCGGCCGCGCCGACATGGCCCAGGCCGGTGGCAGTGACCCTGCGGCCCTGCCGCAGGCGCTGGACAGCGTGAGCGAATGGGTGAAGTCACAGCTCAGCCACAACTGAGCCAACAACAGCCGCGGCGGGATCGGTATCCGGTCGCCGAAGGGTTACCAACAGGGAGTGACGGAACAGCTATGGCGCTCTATGTACAGAAGTTCGGGGGGACATCGGTAGGTTCGGTGGACCGGATCAAGGCCGTGGCCGAAAGGGTCCAGCGCTTTCGCAGCGAGGGCCATCAGGTGGTGGTCGTGGTCTCCGCGATGAGCGGCGAAACCAACCGTCTGATCGAGCTGGCCGGTCAGATCAACGATGACCCCACCCCGCGCGAAATGGACATGCTGGTCTCGACCGGCGAACAGGTCACCATTTCGCTGCTGGCGATGGCGCTTCACCGCCTGGGGGTGGCAGCGACTTCCTACACCGGCGCGCAGGTCGGCATTCAGACCGACAGTGCCCACACCCGGGCCCGCATTCAGAAGATCGAGACCGACGACATCCGCGCCGATCTCGACGATGGTCAGGTCGTGGTGGTGGCCGGTTTCCAGGGCGTCGACGAGGAGGGCAACATTACCACCCTCGGACGGGGCGGCTCGGATACCACCGGGGTGGCGCTGGCCGCGGCCCTGGGCGCTGACGAGTGCCAGATCTACACTGACGTCGACGGTGTCTATACGACCGACCCGCGTGTCTGCAGCGCCGCGCGACGGCTGGAGACGATTACCGTCGAGGAGATGCTGGAGATGGCGAGCCTCGGATCGAAGGTACTGCAGATCCGGGCTGTCGAGTTTGCCGGCAAGTACAATGTTCCGCTGCGCGTGCTTTCCTCCTTCGAGGAGGGGCCGGGTACCCTGATCGTTGCTGAAGAGGAAGAGAGTGCCAACATGGAAGAACCGCTGATCTCCGGTATCGCCTTCAATACCAACGAAGCCAAGCTGACCGTGCTCAACACGCCCGATGTGCCGGGGGTGGCACTGAAGATTCTGGGGCCGATCTCCGATGCCGGGATCGAGGTCGACATGATCGTGCAGAACGTGGCGCCTACCGGTGACTACACCGATTTCACCTTCACGGTGGCGAAGAGCGATTTCCGGCAGACCCAGCGGATTCTCGAGCAGCAGGTGCTGCCGAGCCTCGGCAGCGGTGAAGTGCGCGGCGATGACAGGATTGCCAAGGTCTCGCTGGTCGGGGTCGGGATGCGCTCGCACGCCGGCGTGGCGACCCGCATGTTCGGGGTGCTCGGTCAGGAGGGCATCAACATCCGGATGGTGTCCACTTCAGAGATCAAGATTTCGGTCGTTATCGACGAAAAGTTTCTCGAGCTTGCAGTCAGGTCGCTGCATACCGCTTTCGGACTGGATCAGCAGAACATCCGTCAGGAAGGGTGAGCGTGCCTGTGCGACGCCGCTGGAGTGCGGCGTCGGTCGCACGGAGTGCGTCAAGGGAGCGCAATTGGTTAACCCAGGTTGGTTTGACAGGCGTAGATGACGCATAATGCGACGCTTGATTGCCAACTGTAACTCGTAATCCGTGCGCAGGAAGTATTCGTGAAAGGGAGGTCATAATGCTCATTCTGACTCGCCGTGTCGGCGAAACCCTCATGGTCGGTGATGACATCACCGTGACCGTGCTGGGGGTAAAGGGCAATCAGGTGCGTATCGGTGTCAATGCGCCACGCAATGTCTCGGTACACCGCGAGGAAATCTACCAGCGCATTCAGACCGAGAAGACCGAGGATGAAGCCGGCGACGAGGAGCGCTGAAACCCGCTTCAGCGAGCTGTTTCGTCCGGGGTATCCCCCGGTTGCCAAAGGAATTTTTATCAATCTCTGGACAGGGCGCGATCAGTTTTGTAATATGCGCGCCGTACCGATCAAGGAGAGGTGGCCGAGTGGCTGAAGGCGCTCCCCTGCTAAGGGAGTATAGGGTTAGTAGCCCTATCGAGGGTTCGAATCCCTCTCTCTCCGCCATTTCGGTATCGTTGCAGACGTCAACGTAGCAGTTGCTGACCATCAGCTATTTTGCATGCGTCTTCATGAGTAACGGTTTTCTGTTAAGCGCCCGTAGCTCAGCTGGATAGAGTACCTGACTACGAATCAGGTGGTCGGAGGTTCGAATCCTCCCGGGCGCACCATCGTGAAAACCCTGCTCAGGCCGGAAGTGGCAAGCCGAATACAGGCGTCGATCCTGCCAAAAATATCAAAAGCGCCCGTAGCTCAGCTGGATAGAGTACCTGACTACGAATCAGGTGGTCGGAGGTTCGAATCCTCCCGGGCGCACCAGATTCCGAAAACCCTGCCTCATGGCAGGGTTTTCTCGTTTCAGGGATGCCGGCCCCTGTCCGAGGCCCCGGTCAGGCTGGCTGCCGGGGCGGTGGCGTGTCCTCGGCCTGTGCCACGAGGGGAGCGCCAAGCGCTGTCAGGAAGGGCGTCAGTTCCCGAATGCGGCGGAGTTCGACAAAGCGTTCCCCGGCTTCACGATCATGCTGGCGCATGATGTTGAGCCACTGCTTCAGCAGTGAGACCACCACCTTGTCCGGTACGGCCCTGCCGGCCCGGCGGGCATATTCCTCGAGAATCGCGCAGCGATCCTGCCAGCGTGTGGCCGGCAGCACCTCGCCGGTTGCCTGCCAGTGGTGAATGCGTGCCGCCAGCAGAGGATCAGCCAGCGCTGCGCGCCCCAGCATGACGTGGCGACAGCCGGAAATGGCCCGCGCACGCTGATACTCCTCGAGTGTCCAGATATCACCGTTGACCACGGTGTCGATGCCGACCCGCTGGCGAATGCGGCGTACCCATCGCCAGTGGGCCGGCGGGCGATAGCCCTCGCGCCGGGTACGCGCATGCACCACCAGCGAGGCCGCGCCGCCCGCCTCGGCGGCCCGGGCGCAGTCCACGGCCAGCCGCTTGTCCTCGAAGCCCAGCCGGAGCTTGGCCGTCACCGGAATACCGCTGCCTTCCAGTGCCCGATGAACCCCGGCCACGGCGGCCTCGACCCGCCGTGGCGTCTGCAGCAGCGAGGCCCCGCCATCGTGACGATTGACCGTTTTGGCCGGACAGCCGAAGTTCATGTCGATGCAGGGAGCGCCGAGTTCGGCGGCATGGCGGGCATTGTCTCCCAGCTTTTCGGGATTGGAGCCCAGCAGCTGCAGATGCACCGGGGTGCCGGAAGGTGTGGCGGCGCCGGCTGCGAGTTCGGGACAGAGGCGGTGAAAGACGCGCGGCGGCAGCCGGGTGTCGGTGACCCGCACGAACTCGGTGACCACCCAGTCGAAGCCGCCCCTGGCGGTCAGCAGATCCCGGGTGATGACATCGATCACGCCCTCCATGGGCGCCAGACCGATACGGCCGACAGCAGAAGTGGATGACATGGGAGGCAACGCAGCGGCGTGAGTGGGCGTCGTGATGACGCATGATGATCCCGCGCATGATACATCAGCTGCCGCCTGCGTTCATGACCGTCAGGCGGCCCTGATGAGGGCACTGAAAAGGCCCGTCGGGTGACGGGCCAGACGGGGGGGCGCTCCGGCAGGCGGGCTCAGGCGCTGCGTGTTCGCCAGCGATGGCGCAGGGTCATCACCACCGAAATCACGGCCAGTGTCAGCAGGGCCAGGGAGATCGGGCGGGTGAAGAACAGGCTCCAGTCCTCATTGGTCATCAGGGCGCGGCGCAGGTTGGTTTCGGCAATCGGCCCCAGGATAACCCCCAGCACCAGGGGGGCCAGTGGGTAGTGCAGCTTGTTCAGGATATAGCCGAGCAGGCCGACGCCCAGCAGCAGGTAGACATCGGTCAGGCGGTTGTTGAGCGCATAGGCTCCGATCACGCAGCAGGTCAGGACCACCGGCACGATGACATACCTGGGCACGCGGGTGACCTTCAAAAAGAGGCGCATGCTGGTCATGCAGACGGCCAGCATCAGAAAGGCGGCCACGAACATGGCCAGGAACATGCCATAAACCAGGTCAGCGTGATCCATGATCAGCCGCGGGCCGATGCTGATGCCATGAATCATCAGTGACGCCATCAGTACGGCATCCACGGCGCTACCCGGAATCCCCAGCGCGATCAGTGGAATCAGTCCGCCGCCGGCGGTCGAGGAGTTGCCGGATTCCGAGGCGACCACCCCCTCGGCCGTGCCGGTACCGAATTTCTCCGGGGTCTTCGACGCCCGGCGGGCCTGATCATAGGCAATCAGGTTGGCAATGCTTCCGCCGGCTCCGGGCACCGCGCCGATGAAGACCCCGACCAGCGAGGAGCGCAGCAGCCCCAGAGGGCGCATCAGCGTTTCGCGCAGAGCATCCAGTGGGCGAAACGAGACCTGACTCGCAATCAGCGCCTTGCCATGACGCACCTGATCGGCGTCTTCCACTTCGCCGAGCAACTGACTGACAGCGAAGATGCCGATCAGCACCACCAGAAACGGAAAGCCGGCGGCCAGCAGATCGGTATCGAAGGTAAAGCGGGGGATGCCCATCATGGGGTCGGGGCCGATGCTGGCAAGCAGCAGTCCCAGCAGCCCGCTCATCAGACCCCGCAGCACCGAACGGCCCACCAGGCTGGCGACCACTGTCATGGCGAACACGATCAGGGAGAAGTACTCCCATGCCCCCAGTTTGACGGCGACCAGCGCCAGCGGTGGCGCGGCCAGGATCAGGACAATGGCACTGATGACGGCGCCGAAGAACGAGGCCCAGACACCGATGGCCAGGGCTCGGCCGGGTTCACCGTTGCGTGCCATGGGGTAGGCATCGAAGGTGGTCGCGACCGAAGAGGGGGTACCCGGTATGCCGAGCAGCGCAGCACTGATCAATCCGCCCGTGGAACCGCCGACATAGACGGCCAGCATGGTAGCGATGCCCTGCAGCGGGGGCATCTGAAAGGTCAGCGGCTGGGTCAGCACGATCGCCATGGTAATCGTGAAACCGGGAATGGCAGCCGCCACCACCCCGGCGATGACCCCGATCAGCATGGTGAGCAGGGTGCTCAGGGTGAAGAGTTGATCGATGCTGCTGAGTAGCGCATCCATTGTTGATCTCCTGGAAGCCTTGTTGTTGTCAGTGGCTTCAGCCCAGCACGCCGGCGGGCAGCATGATGCCGAAGACGTCAGCGAACACCCATGCCAGACCGAAGGAGAACACCAGCGCAATCACGCCCGCCACACCCAGGCGGCGTGGGCTGCGTGCGCCCAGCAGGATCTGGGTGGCCAGCAGAAACGAAAGCGATGCCAGCGCAAACCCCAGCCAGGGCAGGGCCAGCAGATAGAGGGTCAGCAGGGCCAGCACTGCCAGGGCCAGCCGGTGCTGCCAGAGCCACCGGCGAATGCTGCCCGGGGCGAGCGCTGAGGTGTGTGGCAGCCGCCGCAGCTGTTCCACGATGATGGCCAGGTTGAAACAGATCAGCGCTCCCAGCACCAGGCGTGGAAAACTGCCCGAGCCCAGTGGTTCCCACATGGAAGCAGGCAGATCGCCGGCCCGCCAAAACAGCAGGGCAAATCCGATCGCCAGCAGGGCATTGAAGATGACATGGGCTAGCGCGCTGCCACGCGCCCGGTCCGAATCGGACCGGGCGGTCGACGTCGGGTCGGCGCTCATTTCTTCAGCTTCCCGGAGAGCCGGTTGAAGGTGTCATCCGTTTCGGCGAGATAGTCGCCGTAGGCTTCGGGGCCCATGTATCTGACCTCGGCGCCGGCATTATGCAAGCCCTCGATGAACGCCTCGTCCTGCGACTCTCTCTTGAGTGCCTGCGCCAGTGTCTCGATACGCGCATCGGGGGTGCCTTTCGGGGCCACGATGCCGCGTACCACGTTCAGCTCGATATCCTCGCCCAGCTCCTTGAAAGTGGGGACATCGGGGGTACGTTCGAGCCGTTCGTCGCTGCCCACGGCGAGAAAGCGCAGGTCCCCGTTCCTGACGAACTCGAGCGAGGAGGAAATGTCACCGATTGCGGCATCGATATGCCCGCCCACCAGGGCCCGAATGCGCGCCCCGGTGCCTTCGAAACCGACATAATGGAACTGCAGGTTCCCGGCATCCTCGATCATGGCGGCATCCACGTGCGGGACCCCGCCCAGGGTGACGCCCATGCGGATCTCGCCCGGGTGCGCCTTCGCGTAGGTCACGAAGTCATCCCAGTTCTGCCATGGGCTGTCGGCATTGACGACCAGATACTGCGGTGATGAGGTCATCGCGGCGACCGGTGCGAAGTCATCGTGATTCAGCGCTGTCAGCCCGGTGTCATGGGAGACCAGCAGGCCTTCATGCACCTGGCCCACGGTATAGCCGTCGGCGTCCTTCCGGCTGAGCTGCTTGAGCCCCAGGGTGCCGCTGACCCCCGGCTGATTGATGATCGGCATCGGCTGGCCGAGATAGGGCTCGATGTGATTGGAGACCACCCGCATCAGGGTGTCACTGCCGCCGCCCGGCGACCACGGCACGATGAACTGCACGGCCTGACTCGGGTAGTCATCTGCCGCCTGCGCCTGGGTCGTCGGCAGTGCGGCGCCCAGTGAAAGGCCCAGGGCCAGCGCCGCGGTCAGCGGGCGTCGCCAGCGCAGCGGGGTGGCGCCGGTATTGTCATGGGGTTCTGTCCGCGTTTTCAGGGTGTTGAATCGCATGATGTTGTCCTTGTTGGTCTGGGGTGCGAAACGACCCGGCTGTCATGGCGGTCCATCAGCCGGGATCGGCAATCGGTGGTGAACGTCCTGCGGTGGACGTTGTGTTGAGCGGCCTCCCCGAGGGTTGATGAAGTGTCTGTCCGAAGGTTCACTGGCCCAGGAAAAGGGCGCCGTAGCCGAGTCCGAGGCAGACCACGAAAGCCGGATGCAGTCGCGTCCCCATCAGCAGGATCGCAGCGACGGCCCCGATCCCCAGCGTCTGCCACAGCCCCGGGCCCTGCACCCCTTCCTGAAAGAAGGACCACACCAGGGCGCCCATCAGCACCATGATCACCGGCCGGACCCACTGGCTCATCGATTTCACCTTGATCGAATCGCGAAAGCGGTAGAGCACACCGAGGGCGACCAGCATCAGCATCAGCGACGGTGCCACGGTAGCGAAGACGGCAATCAGTGCGCCGGGGGTGCCGGCCACATCGAAGCCGATGTAGCCGGCCATCTTGGTGGCGATCGGGCTGGGCAGCGCATTGCCCAGCGCCAGCGTCTGGGCGAAGTGTTCGGCACTCATCCAGCCGTAGTGCCCGACCACCTCGTTTTCGATCAGCGGAATGATCGCCGGGCCGCCGCCATAGCCGATGATGTTGGGAATGAAAAAGGCCAGAAACAGCTGCCAGTAGATCATCCGGTCGGCTCCTTCTTCCGGCGGCGCTGCGGCTCGGGCCGCAGCAGGGCAGCGATCAGCAGGGCGGCAATCACGAGCCCCGGATGAACGTCCAGTACGAAGATCAGGCCGGCGGCTGCCAGCCCCATCAGCGCGGCGAGCCACCAGCCCAGCGAGCGGCGCGCCTTCTGCCAGAAATCCCAGGTCAGCTGTACCATCATGATCATCACGACCGGCACCACGCCCTGGCCCATGCCGGCAATCCAGCGTTCGTCACGATGCACCATGTAGAGCCCGAGCAGGGCAATCATGGCGATGATGCAGGGGACCATCACGGCCAGGGTGGCATTGAGGGCGCCGAACAGGCCGCCGACCCGATGGCCGATGGTGCCGGCCATCTTGGTGGCGATCGGCCCCGGCAGGGTATTGCCGATGGCCAGCACGTCGGAGAACTCGTCCTCGTCCATCCACTGGTAACGCTTGACCGCCTCGGCATGCACCAGCGGAATCATCGACGGGCCGCCCCCGAAGCCCAGCAGGCCGATCCGCAGGAAGGCCAGGCAGAGACGGCCCTGGGTTTGCCACGCTGCACTCATGATCAGAGTACCGCGATGGCGGAGTCGGTACGCGGCTCGGTGCCACCGCAGAGAACGCCGGTCCGTGGATCGCGAATGATGATCTGGCCGCGGCCGAAGCCGGTCGGGTCGAAGGCCAGTTCCATGTCATGACCGCGGGCGGCCATCTCGCGTACCAGGTGGGCCGGATAGCCGTGTTCGATGCCGATCCGACGGCCCCCCATCCACTGCCAGCGCGGTGCATCGAGCGCGGCCTGCGGATTGAGGTGGAAATCGAGCAGGTTCATCACCACCTGCATGTGCCCCTGGGGCTGCATGAAGCCGCCCATCACCCCGAATGGGCCGAGGGCCTCGCCCTGGCGGGTGAGAAAACCCGGAATGATGGTGTGAAACGGCCTCTTGCCGGGGACGAGGGTGTTGTCGTGATCGGGGTCGAGGGTGAAGCCGTGACCGCGGTTGTGCAGGGCAATGCCGGTCTCCGGCACCACCACGCCCGAGCCGAAGCCGTGGAAGTTGCTCTGGATGAAGGACACCATGTTGCCCTCGCCGTCGGCGGTGGCGAGGTAGACGGTGCCGCCGGCTTCGGGCTCGCCGGGGAAGGGATCGAGCGCCTGTTCGCCGATCAGATTGCGCCGGGTGGCGGCATACTCCTGGCTGAGCAGGGCGGCCACCGGGGTGCGCATGTACTCGGCATGGGCGATGAAGCGATGACCATCGGTGTAGGCGAGTTTCATCGCCTCGCACTGGCGGTGCAGCACGCTTGCGTCGTCACGCCCGTGCAGGTCGTCATAGCCGCTCATGATGTTGAGCCCCATCAGCGCCACAAGCCCCTGACCGTTGGGCGGAATCTCCCAGACATCGACGCCGCGATAGTTGGTCGAGATCGGTTCGACCCACTCCGCCCGGTGGGCGGCGAGATCGCCGGCGCGCAGGTAGCCCCCGGTTTCACGTGAGAAGGCATCGATCTTCTCGGCCAGCTCGCCGCGATAGAAGCTTTCGCAGCGGGTCTGCGCCAGCGACTCCAGGGTGCGGGCGTGTGCCTCGCTGCGAAACAGCTCGCCCGGCTGCGGTGCTCGGCCGTGGGGCGTGAAGGTATCGAACCAGGCCTGGGTCGAGGCCTGGGTGAAGGCCGGGCGAAAACGGGCCTCGGCGCGCTGCCAGAGTTCGCTGATCACCGGGGAGACCGGAAAGCCCTCACGCGCCAGCCTGATGGCGGGGGCGAGCAGCTCGCTGAAATCGAGGCGGCCGAAGCGCTCCGAGAGCGCCGCCCAGGCGGAGGGCGCGCCGGGCACCGTGACCGGCGTCCAGCCGTAGAGCGGCATCTTCTCGTGTCCCTCGCCGAGCACCGCCTCGCGGGTGAGCGAGGCCGGGGCTACGCCGCTGGCGTTGAGACCGTGCAGCTGGCCGTGGCCGCTGTCATCACGCATCCAGACCAGGGCGAAGGCGTCACCCCCGATGCCGTTGCAGGTCGGTTCGACCACGGTCAGGGCGGCTGCCGTGGCAATGGCCGCATCAACGGCGTTGCCGCCACGCGCCAGCATGTCGCGGCCGGCCTGGGCTGCCAGCGGCTGGGAAGCGGCGACCATGCCGTCGCGCGCATAGGTGGCGCTGCGCTGTGAGGGGTAGGGGTTCTGCTGGGAGAAGGGCGTCACCGGGGCGGTCTCCTGGGCGATCCTGTGAGTTGTTGTCGGCGCCGGATGATCATGTATGCTGCCGACGATGCCGTGATCGATGGAATCCGGAAAATCGATTTTTCTGTCGGTTACTATGCTGAGCCCTGCTGGACGCTGTCAACGCCTGTTCACACCGCTGAGAGAGCCACTTTTCATCATGCCCGCCGAATCCGCCTCCGGTCTTTACGACGACCTGCGCCGCGATCTGATCAATGGCTGCTACGCCGCCGGTGAAAAACTGGCGATCGGGGCGCTGAAGGAGCATTACGGGGTGGGGCTGAGCCCGCTGCGCGAGACCCTCAATCGGCTGGCGGCGGTCGGGCTGCTCGAACAGTCGCATCAGCGCGGCTTTCGTGTGCCGCGCCTGACCCGGGCCGCGCTCGATGATGTCGCCACGCTCAGACGGCAGCTGGAGGGGGAAGCGCTGGAGCAGGCCATCGCGCGCGGCGATCAGGAGTGGGAGGCCGAGCTGGTGGCCGCGCTGCACCGCCTCAAGCGGCATCAGGGCGATTTCGACAGCGCCGCCCATGAGCAGTGGGAGCTGATGCATGCCCGTTTTCACCGCGCGCTGGTGGCCGGGTGCGGCTCGCCCTGGCGGCTGCGGTTTCTGGACCAGCTCTATGACCAGTTCGATCGCTATCGACGACTGGCGCCGCAGGCGGAGCGACGCCGCGAATGGCTCGATGACCAGCACGCACAGCTGGTCGATCATGCCCTGGCCCGCGACGCCGGGCGTGCACGCCTGCTGCTCGAGGCGCACATCGAGCTTTCCTGGCAGGTAGCGCTGCAGAGCTGTACCGAATAGACCGGCTCGGGAAGGGGCCGGGGGCTGCCGGTTCAGGTCGCGGCGGGGTCGTGCAGGACCAGACGCCCGCCCAGGTGGGAGGCCAGCGCGCTGAAGTCGTCATCCCCATCCTCCGGCCAGGCCACGACCAGGGTAACGCCGTCGGCACCATAATCGGCCTGCACGATGTCACCCTCGCGTTCGCCCAGCCAGCCACGCAGTCGATGCTCATCAGCGAAATCGACCTCGACCCGAAGCTCGCGACGGGGCACCTGCAGGCGGGTGGGCAGGTCGGTCAGGGTGTGGGCGACCGTCCGGGAGTAGGCCCGCGCCAGACCGCCGGTGCCCAGTTTGATCCCGCCGAAATAGCGGATGACCACGCAGGCAATCCGGCCCAGTCCGCTGCCTTCGAGCACCTGATACATCGGTCGACCGGCCGTGCCGCCGGGTTCGCCGTCATCGGCAAAACCGATGGCCTGTTGTTCGCCGGGCGGGCCGGCGATGAAGGCGAGACAGTGATGACTGGCATCGGGGTGATGGCAACGGGCCAGTTCGAGGAGCCGGCGGGCATCGTCGGGGGTTTCGGCGGCCGCGCACCAGCCGATGAAGCGGCTCTTCTGCACCTCGAGCTCTGCCATGTGGCAGTGGTCAGTGGTGATGGCGGGGGTGCGATAGCGCAAGGGGGATCACCCGGGTTCAGGCGGCGCGGCCCGGGGCCGGCTGACGCGCCACGCCCATCACCAGCCCGAGCACCTGGACATCATCGTTTTTCAGATGGATCGGAGCCATTTCGCGATTGGCCGGCTCCAGCCGAACACCGGATTTATCGATGTAGAGCCGCTTGAGCGTCACCTCCTGATTGTTGATCAGGACCACGGCCGTTTCGCCGTTCTCGGCGGACTCGAAGCGTTCGATGATGATGATGTCACCATCATGAATGTTGCAGTCGATCATCGACTCGCCACGCACCCGCAGGGCATAGGTGTTGCGACGCACCATGCGCGAGGGGATGCGAACCGTTGCGTCGTCGTGGCAGGCCTCCATCGGCAGCCCGGCCGCGACCGTACCCAGCAGGGGAATGCCCACCAGGTCGCTGGCGTCGATCTCCTCCCAGGCGTCGTCGGTCAGGGGAATGTTGGGGCGGCGGTGCAGAAAATGCGATTCGGCGTACGACATGCAGTAACTCCCTGAGACGAAAACGGGGCATCCTGCGGATGATCGACGAGGCGCATGCCTCGTATGGGCCATCGTCGCACTCCCTGACGATGGCAGGAACTCCGATTCGGCATCATAGCAGCCGCACCCGGCCGGTGGAATGTAAAAGCACAGGGGCCGCCGCTCGGGCAGGGCTGCGTGATGGCCGCCGGTCATGCGCTCGTAATGCCCCACCAGCTGCTCGTCGATGAACGGACCGATCGGACCGGGCGCGAGTCATCGAGAGCTGCTGACTGACATGATGGCTCGCCCTGCCGGAATGCAGGCTATCGCAAGCCGGGCCCCTGTCCGAATGCGCTGTCACCTCGGGGCGTGCCCGTCGGAATCAGGTTCGGCTCAACTGCTGCTTGACGCCATCGGCAACAGCGGGGAAAGTCAGGGCGCCTTGCCCGGCGCAGCAGCCGGGTGCCGGGAACGGGAATCATGCAGAGAGCAGGGGAAACGGGACGCGCATGCGCCTGACATCGATCAAGCTGGCCGGTTTCAAGTCGTTCGTCGACCCGGTCACGGTGCCTTTCGAGGCCAACATGACGGCGATTGTCGGTCCCAACGGTTGCGGCAAGTCCAACGTCATTGATGCCGTGCGCTGGGTCATGGGGGAGTCTTCGGCCAAATACCTGCGCGGCGAATCGATGGCGGATGTCATCTTCAACGGCTCGACCGGCCGCAAGCCGGTCGGTCAGGCCTCGATCGAACTGGTCTTCGACAACAGCGCCGGCAAGCTCGGCGGCCCCTATGCCGGCTATGCCGAGATTGCGGTACGCCGGGTGGTGACCCGCGACGGTCAGTCCCAGTACTTCTTCAACGGCCAGAAGTGTCGCCGGCGCGATATCTCCGATCTGTTTCTGGGGACCGGGCTGGGGCCACGCTCCTACGCCATCATCGGTCAGGGCATGATCTCGCGGCTGATCGAGGCGCGACCCGAGGAGCTGCGCGCCACCTTCGAGGAGGCCGCCGGCATTTCGCGCTACAAGGAGCGCCGGCGCGAGACCGAAAACCGCATGCGGCGCACCCAGGAGAATCTGGAGCGGCTCGATGACCTGCGCGAGGAGCTGGACCGCCAGCTCGAACGCCTCAAGCGTCAGGCCGATGCGGCGCGCCGCTATCGCGATCTCAAGGAGCGCGAATATCGGCTGCGCGGCGAGCTGGCGCTGATGCGCGGCAATGCGCTGCGCACGCAGCAGCGCGAGCAGGAGGCCCGGGTCAGCGAGCTCGAGACCGGCATCGAGCGGGAGCTGTTGAGTCTGCGCGAGAGCGAGAACCAGCTCGAGCAGGCGCGTCAGGATCACGACGCCATGAGCGAGACGCTGGATCAGCACCAGCGTGCCTTCTATGACACCGGCGCCGAGATTGCCCGGCTCGAACAGCAGCTCGAAGCGGCCCGCGCCCGCGAGCGTCAGCTCGGCAGCGATATCGACTCGGTGGTGCGCGATATCGCCGAGATCGACCGGCTGGGCAGTGATGACGAGCAGCGCATGACCCGGCTGGGCGAGCGGCTGGCCGAGCTCGACCCCGAACGGGCAGAGGCCGCGCAAACCCTGGAAACGCTGGAGGCGCAGCTCGAGGAGGCCGACGAGGTCCGCCAGAACGCCCAGCAGGCCTGGCAGAGCTTCGATGAACAGGACCGCGAGGCACGCTTTGCCGCCGAGCGGGCCCAGGGCGAGGTCCAGCGGCTGGAACGCGCCATTGGCGAGCTGACCGATCAGATCGCCCGCAACGACAGTCGGCTGGCGGAACTGCCCGAGGCGCGCGAGCTGGAGAGCGAACGTGGCGAATGCCGCGAGCAGCTGGCCGAGCTGGATGAGCAGCGCGAGGAAGTCGAGCGTGAGCGCCAGACCGAGCGTGAGCGGCAGGACGAGGCGGAGCAGGCGATCGAGACGGCGAGCGCCGAGCGTGAGCGCAGCCGGGCGCGCCGCCATACCCTGGAAGGCGAACGCGCCTCGCTGGAGGCGCTGATCCGGGCAGCACTGGAGAGTGATGACGAGACGCTGACGCACCACCTTCAGGAACATGAGCTCGATGGCCGGCCGGTACTGGGCGAGCAGCTCGAGGTCGATGAGCACTGGGCGGCTGCGGCCGATCGGGTGCTGGCCCCCTGGCTGGCAGCGCGCACGGTGACGTCCGGCGCCTCGCTTGCGCCGCTCGTCGCACTACCCGGCGGTGAGCTGAGGCTGGTGGAAGAGACGGACAGCCGCGATGCGCCGCCGCCCGGTACCCTGGCCGAATGCGTGCGCGGTGCCCCGGCCCTGGATGAGTGGCTGGGCCGCATCCGGCTGGCGTCGAGCCATGATGAAGCCCTGGCCCGGCGTGCCGAGCTGGCGCCGGGCGAGAGCGTGCTGACCCCGGATGGCCTCTGGCTGGGGCGGCACTGGGCACTGCGTCACGCCGGCGGCGAGCGCCACGACAGCGTGATTGCCAATCGTCAGCGGCGCGATGCGCTCGATACCGAGCTGGCCGAGCTCGATGAACAGCTGGCGGGCATCGACGAGCGTCTGGATGAGGCGCGCCAGCGCCGTACGGCTGCCGGCGAGGCGCTGGAGACCCTGCATCAGCGTCAGCGCGAGCTCGAAAGCCAGCGTCAGCCACTGATGGCGCGCGAGGGGCAGCTGGCCAGTCGGCTGGAGCATGTCGAGGCGCGCCGCCGGGAGCTGGTGGAGGAGCGCGAAACGCTGACCGGCACGCTGGAAGAGCGCCGCGAGGAGTTCGAGCAGGCGCGCATGACCCACAGCGAGGCCATGGCGACGGTCGAGGACAATGCCGATCAGCGTGAGCAGCTCGATGCCCGCCGGCGCGATACCCGCGAGCAGTGGGAGGCACTGTCACGCCAGCTGACACCTCAGCGCGAGACGCTCAACCAGCTCGACATGGAACGCCAGCGTCTGGTGACCGAGCGGGAAGGGATCGAGTCGCAGCGCAACCGGGCCGGTGACCAGCGCGCCCGGCTCGAGGAGAAGCGCGAACTGCTGGTGGCGCAGCGGGAAGAGGGCATCGAGCCGATCGAGGAGATGAAGGGTCAGCTCGACGAGTATCTGGAGCGTCGGGCCCGGGAGGAGCAGGCGCTCAACGAGCGGCGTGACGAAGCCAGTGAGCTCTCGGAGCGCATGCGTCAGCTCGAGAGCGGACGCCAGGGCCACGAGCGGCGCATCGAGGAGCTGCGAGGGCAGCTCGAACAGCGCCGGATGGATGTGCAGGCCCTCTCGCTCAAGGCCGATGCCCAGTTCGAGCAGCTGCAGGAGCAGGAGCACGATCCCGAGGCGCTTGCCGCCGGTCTGGCGGAGAGTGCCGAGGAGTCGACCTGGCAGCAGGAGCTGGAGTCGGTCGGCGAGAAGATCCGGCGGCTGGGGGCGATCAACCTAGCTGCGATCGAGGAGTACGATCAGCAGGCCGAGCGGCGCGACTACATCGAGGGGCAGCATCGCGAGCTGACCGAGGCGCTGGAAACCCTCGAACGGGCGATTCGCAAGATCGACGGCGAGACGCGCAGCCGTTTCCGCCAGACCTTCGATGACGTCAACGCCGGCTTCGGTGAACTCTTTCCCCGGGTGTTCGGTGGCGGCGCGGCCTGGCTGACGATGACCGGCGAGGATCTGCTCGATACCGGGGTGGCGATCATGGCGCGGCCGCCGGGCAAGAAGAACACCACCATCCATCTGCTCTCCGGTGGCGAGAAGGCGCTGACGGCGCTCTCGCTGGTGTTCGCCATCTTCCGGCTCAATCCGGCGCCGTTCTGCATGCTCGACGAGGTCGATGCGCCGCTCGATGATGCCAATGTCGGCCGCTATGCGAAGCTGGTGCGGGAGATGTCGGAGAGCGTGCAGTTCATCTATATCACCCACAACCGGCTGGCCATGGAGGCCGGTGATCGGCTGATGGGCGTCACCATGCAGGAACCCGGCGTCTCGCGGCTGGTCTCGGTCGGGGTGGAAGAGGCCGCGGCACTTGCTGATGCCTGAAGATGCCCGAATGCTTTGAACTCCGCTCCGAAGTGCTTGCATCCCGGCTTAAATGACGTTACCAACTTGGCATAGCCCGAGGGTCCGGGGATAATTGATAATGTCGACGGCACCCCACCGGGCCTCGGCGGGGTGTTTCTGGTGCATTCGGATTGATCGGGCCATGCGACGGACGGCGTGGCGCCCATATACAAGAGACAGGCAAGGTCCATGGAATTACGTGAATGGCTCATCATCCTGGGGCTGGTACTGGTGACCATCATCATCGTTGATGGTGTGCGGCGTCTGCAGCGCCAGCGTCGCGGCCTGCGCCTCGATATCTCCCGGGATATCGATCCCGAAGATCCGCCCAAGGATCCCGAGGATATCCGTCGTGAGGAGCAGGTCAGCTGGGAGCTCCCCAACGGCGGTTCCCGGGTGGTACAGCCCACGCGTGATGAGCACGATGACGACCATTACTCCCGTGCGGGAGCCGGGGAGGATGAGGCGTTCGAGCCTGCCGATCGGCGTGATCCCCGCTGGCAGGCGCACAATCGTCGCATGGAAGAGCGCTGGCAGGCGCGGGGTGAGTCCCCGGCACGGGACGAACGCGACGCCCCCCGGTTCCGCGAACGTGATGAACGTGACCGCGGGCGGGAAGAGGCGTGGGAGTTCGACGACGAGCCGCGCGGGCCGCGGCTTGCCGCCAGTCGCGATGATGATGACATGGTCGATCCGCTGGATGATCCCGACAGCCCGCCGCTGACCCGCGACAGCCGGGCTCGGCGTGCGCCGCGTGACGAGCCGGTAGCAGAGCCCGATGATTTCCGTTCGGAGCGTCGTGACGAATCGTTCGAGTACGAGGACGAGTACGATGACGATCGGAACGAGGGTCCGCGCCGGCGCCCGCTGGCCGGACTGCGTGACTGGGCGCAGTCGCAGATCGATGCGCTTGATCAGCGTCGGGCCCAGCAGTCGCAGCAGCGCGAGGACGCCACGCGCCGGCGGGATGCCGGCCGCGAGGAGAAGAGCGAACGCCGTCAGGCGCCCGCCCGTCAGTCCGGTCACGAGCGGCCGCGACAGGATGAGACGCCTTCTGCGGAGCAGGAATCCCCGCAGTGGTCATTTGCACATGACGACGAGGCCCGTGATCTGCCGCAGGATGACGAGCCGTACGGAATGGAGGACGATTTCGAGCCACCGCGCGGTGTGGCCCGTCATCCTGCCGTGGAGCGTGCCCGTCGGCATCATGTCTCGCCGGGCCGGGCCCGCAATGCGCTGGCGGATGCCGAAGAGGTGATTGTCATCAGCGTCAATGCGCGTGACGAGGAGGGCTTCAATCGTCCCGATCTGCTGCAGCTGGTGCTTGCCTGCGGGCTGCGCTACTGCGAGGAAATGGGGGTATTCCACCGGTTCGAGGCCGAAGCCGCCGACAGCGGTCTGCAGTTCTCCATGATCAACAGCCTCAAGCCGGGGACCTTCGATCTGGAGGACATGGATGATGGCACCCTGCCGAGCGTGACCTTCCTGATGCCGCTGCCCGGCGCCGAGGATGCGCCCATGGCCTTCGAGGCGATGGTGG
Source organism: Kushneria sinocarnis (assembly GCF_003633775.1). GTDB lineage: Bacteria > Pseudomonadota > Gammaproteobacteria > Pseudomonadales > Halomonadaceae > Kushneria > Kushneria sinocarnis. The sequence continues at coordinate 244,172 of NZ_RBIN01000002.1, read as the reverse complement.
AAACCGCCATGGTACTGGTGCGCAATCTCGGTGGTGAGCTCAAGGACGAAAACCGCAGCGTGATGACGGCACAGACCATCGAGTTTGCCCGCCAGCGGGTGCGCGATTTCGAACGTCGCTGGCGGCTCCACCGACAGGCGCACTGAGCCTCCGCCATTTTACCGCGTTGCGGTATCGAAGCATCTTCAAGGGGCCCATCAGGGCCCCTTTTGCATGTGAGGCAGGACTGCCACGGCCGCGCGCCGAATGACCTGGCCCGATGTAGCCGGCGGCGCGATTGCCTATAATGCGGGCCCGGTGTGATCAATCAACAGGATGCCGATGAGCCAGCGTGACGATGACCCGGCCCGCGAAGCTGCCCGGCTGCGACGCGAGCTGGAAGAGGCCAACTATCACTATTACGTCGAGGATGCGCCGACCATCCCTGACGCCGACTATGACCGCATGCTGCGTCGGCTGCAGGAGATCGAGGCCGCGCATCCCGAGCTGGTGACTCCGGATTCGCCCACCCGGCGGGTCGGGGCGCAGCCGGCCGAGGGCTTTGCCGAGGTGCGCCACGCGGTGGCGATGCTGTCGCTGGACAACGCCTTCGACCATGACGAGGTCCGGGCCTTTGCCCGGCGGGTGGCCGAACGGCTCGAGCGCGATCCGGAAGCGATCGACTTCTGCTGCGAGCCCAAGCTCGACGGCCTGGCGGTATCGCTGATCTACGAGCAGGGCGTGCTGGTGCAGGGGGCGACCCGCGGCGATGGTCGTACCGGCGAGGGCATCACCGCCAACGTGCGCACCCTGAAGTCGATCCCGCTGCGCCTGCGTGGCGAGCAGCCGCCCGAGCTGCTTGAAGTTCGCGGCGAGGTCTATATCTCGCACTCCGGTTTCGAGCGTCTCAACGAGCGCGCGCGCGAAAGCGGCGGCAAGGTGTTCGCCAATCCGCGCAACGCCGCCGCCGGCAGCGTGCGCCAGCTCGACCCGGGGATTGCGGCCTCCCGGCCGCTGGAGTTCTGCGCCTATCAGGTGGCCCGCATCGACGACGAGCGCTGGCAGGCCACTCATTCGGCGCAGATGGATGGCCTGCGTCACTTCGGTTTTCGTACCAGCCCGGCGATGGAAGTGGTGACCGGCGCCGAGGGCCTGATCGATTTCTGTCAGCGGCTGGGCGAGAAGCGCGAATCACTTGATTACGACATCGACGGCGCGGTGATGAAGGTGGATGACTACCGCAGTCAGCGGGAGCTGGGCTTCGTCTCGCGTGCACCGCGCTGGGCGATGGCGTTCAAGTTCCCCGCCCAGGAGCAGACCACCACCATCAATGATGTGCGCTTTCAGGTCGGCCGGACCGGGCGCCTGACGCCGGTGGCCGAGCTCGAGCCGGTGCAGGTGGCCGGCGTCACGGTCGCCAATGCCTCGCTGCACAACATGGACGAAATCGCCCGGCTCGACGCCCGTATCGGCGATACCGTGATCGTGCGGCGTGCCGGCGATGTCATTCCCCAGATCGTGCAGGTGATCATCGAACAGCGCCCGACGCGGACCCGGGCGATCGACATGCCGGCCGAATGCCCGGTCTGCGGCTCGCGGGTCGAGCGCGCCGAAGGCGAGGTCGATGCCATCTGCAGTGGTGGGCTCTTCTGTGCCGCCCAGCGCAAGGAGGCCCTCAAGCACTTCGCCAGCCGGCGCGCACTCGACATCGACGGGCTGGGCGACAAGCTGATCGATCAGCTGGTGGAGCTGGAATGGGTGAAGACGCCGGCCGACCTGTTCCGGCTCGAGGTGACGCGTCTCAGCGAGCTGCCGCGCGTGGCAGAGAAATCCGCCACCAACCTGGTCAATGCCCTCGAACGCGCCCGGCAGACCACTCTGGCGCGGTTCATCTTTGCGCTGGGCATTCCCGAGGTCGGCGAGGCCACTGCCGGGGCACTGGCAACACATTTCGGCACCCTCGAGCGCCTGATGGCGGCCGACGAGGCGGCGCTGACCGCAGTGCCGGATATCGGCCCGGTCGTCGCGGCGCACCTCCACGCCTTCTTCGCCGAGCAGCACAACCGCGAGATCATCGACGACCTGCGCCGGATGGGGGTGACCTGGGAAGAGGTCGAGGTGGCCGAACGCCCCCGTCCGCTGACCGGAGAGACCTGGGTGCTGACCGGCACGCTCGAGGCGATGACCCGCGACGAGGCGAAGTCCCGGCTGGCGGCGCTGGGCGCGAAGGTCAGCGGCAGCGTCTCGAAAAAGACCCATGCCGTGGTCGCCGGCCCCGGGGCCGGCAGCAAGCTGGAACGGGCACGTGAGCTTGCGCTGACGATTTTCGACGAGGAGGGTTTCCTGGCCCGGCTCGAACAGCTGGAGCAGGGCGGGATGCCCGGGGAGACGCACGATGAGTGAGGGACGGTTTATCGAGGTGCCGGCGCGCATGCTGCCGGCGGATACCCTGGAGCGCCTGCTGGCGGAGTTCGTGACCCGCCAGGGCTATGACACCACCGACACCGAAGAGGGCGAGCGGGGCTGGATCGACAGTGTCCGGCACCAGCTGGATCGCGGCGAACTGCTGATCGTCCATGACCTGCAGACCGAGTTCACCGAGGTCATGACGCTCGAACAGTGGCAGGGCTTCGGCCGTCAGCTGGCCGATGACGAGGAGGAGGGTGGGTAACCGGCGGTCGTGGTTGAAGGGCCTGCGCGCGCTCCGTTAGTCTGGTCATGTAACTGAACGTTAGTGTCCGGCTGCCCGGGCATGCGACGCCATCCGTTCTCCGTTCCGGCAATGCGAGTTTCATGATGCATTACCGCCGAGTCATGGCTACCGGCTGCGATCCCCGGGGCCGCATTACCCGGCTCTGCAACTTCTCCACCGGCTGGGTGCTGGTCACCGCCACCCAGGCCATCCGCGAAATCGAGACGGGCCGCTGTCAGTACTACATCCAGGATGACTGCGGCAGCTCGGACCTGATCGTGACGCGCGACCGTGAAGGCTGTCAGCTGCAGGTCGATCCTGCCGGCGCCTCGCGGATTACCCTGGTCAACCTGCTGAACTGCTGAAGGGGCCGCCGCCCGATGGCGGCTCCCTCATGAAAAAGGCCCGCCGGATGTACCGGCGAGCCTTTTGCGTTCATGCCATGAAGGCACAGGTCGCCATCAGGCGAACAGCACCGGCACCATCAAACTCGAGATCAGCAGGATCAGTGCGCCCCCCAGCCTCGAGGAGATCTGGGCAAACGGCATCAGCTGCATGCGTCCGGCGGCCGAGAGCACGGCCACGTCACCGGTGCCTCCCATGTTGGCCATGCAGAGCCCGGCGGTAATCGCCGACTCGATCGGATAGAAGCCGACCAGCCTGCCGACCAGGCCGGCGCCGAAGGCCGCACCGGCCACCACCGCAAACACGATCAGTACATAGGTGATCGAGATGGCCTCGATGACCTGGCCCAGGTCGGTATAGGCGATGCCGATGCCGAACAGCAGGGCGAAGGTCCAGTTGCGCGCCACGAAGCGGAACCACTGGGCGGCGGACTCGTTGAGCGAATCCGGCAGCAGGCCGAGGATCTTGACCAGCGCGACCAGAATGATCATCAGCGCGTAGGGGTGCAGCGGAATCACGCTGCCGATGATCTGCCCGCTGACGAAAAAGGTCAGGGCCGCGACCAGGCCGATGCCCAGCCGGCTGATTTCCGGCGTCGATTCGCGATCGTCGATCTCCACGCCCGGCATCATCTGACCGTTGCCGGTGAGCTTCGGGGCACGCTTGCCGAGCCCGTTGAGCAGCCCGCCGATGATGATGGCAAAGACGTTGCCCAGCGCCAGGGCCGGCACCAGAATCGAGATATAGTAGCTGGCGGGCTGGCCCAGCAGCTGCTCGTAGATCTGGCTCATCGGCACCGCGCCGGCGCCCATGCCGCCGCCCATGATCGGCAGGGTGATGACCACCACGGCGTCCTGTACCGAAAAGCCCAGCAGCCAGCCGACGGCGATGGCGAACAGGCAGGCAAACAGCACCGCACAGATCAGCGGCAGGGCGAAACGGGCACCGACCTTGACCAGCACCTTTGAATCCATGCCGAGAATGCTGCCGGTGATCAGCGCGGCGATGTAAAAGTTGAGAAAGCCGCCGCCCTTCATGAAGCCGGTCACGTTATCCACCACCGACTGGGGCAGCCAGTTGATGTAAACCAGCGTGGCGGCGCCGAAGATCGCCAGGATGGCGCCGCCGCCGAGATAGCTGCGAATGATCGGCAGCCGGTCGCCGATGAAGCCCAGCAGTTCCCCCAGCAGCATCATGATCAGCAGTGCACCGATCATGCCGGTCGGCAGGGTGTCGGTCACCATCGAGACGATCAGTACCCCGACGGCGATGGCAAACAGGGGCAGCGGCAGGCCGAAGATTCGGGTCGAGGCCAGACCGCCGCTAGCGGTATGCTGCGTGCTGTACGCAGCGTGAGTCGACGAATCGCTCATCACGATCTCTCCTGCATTCCGGCCGAACGAGCGGGCCGAGGATGAACCACAGTTATTGAAATGAGGGTGTGCACCGCGACTGCCGGCCGATCGCGACCATGGCCGGGCTCGCGGACTGGCGCACGTCGGCGAGGATAAGGAATCGGCGGGTCGGGAACAGGATTGGATAAATTGACAAAGTGTTTTGTAATTAAAGAAATCGAATGATTGTCAGCCACCACAACGTCTGCCCGGGTGGGAATACCACCAAGGTCTCAGCCTGTTCACGGGGGCGGGCATGAGGCTGCGCCGCAAGCGCATGCGGCTCGGGGTGCTGGCCGCGCTGCTGTCGTTTTCGATGATCGCAGCCTCGCTGCTGCTCGCCTGGTGGCTGTTCAGTGACCAGCTGTGGGATACCGCACGGCGCCTGCAGGGCGAGCGGGTGGAGAACCTGGCGACCACCCTGGCCGCCGGCGGTGAGGTGCAGCGGGCGCTGGCCGGCGCGCCCGCCTTTTCCGACGACTCGTCGCTGCAACGGCACATGGAGGGGCTGCGAAAGCGGCTGGGGGTGGATTTCATCGTGGTCATGACGCCACAGGCGCTGCGGCTGACCCATCCCGATCCCGGGCGGATCGGCCAGCACTTTCGCGGTGATGACGAGCACCGGGCGCTGGCCGGCGAGCGTTACGTCTCGACCGCGCGCGGCACCCTGGGTGCCAGCATCCGCGGCTTTGCGCCGGTGCGCGGCCCCGGGGGCGAGGTGATCGGCGCCGTCTCGGTGGGGGTGACCCAGTCCCGGCTGGCTCCGCTCAGGGCTTCCTCGCGTCAGCAGCTGCTGGTCTGGCTGGGGCTGATCCTGCTGCTGGGAGGCGGTGGCGCCGCCTGGCTGGCGCGCACCATCAAGCGCCGCCTGCTCGACATGGAGCCGGATGACATCGCCCGGCTGGTGGCCGAACGCCGCGCCATGCTCGATGCCATGCACGAGGGGGTCATCGCCATGGATGGCGAGCGCCGGGTGAGTCTGGTCAATCCGGCGGCGCACCGGCTGCTGGCCGATGCCGGGGCGGCGCCGATCGAGCCCGGCCAACAGCTCGAGCCGCCCTGGGAGGAGAGTCTCGAGGGGGAATCCGGGGTCGACGTCCGGCTGCGACTGGGCGGGGTCTCCTTTCTCGGCAGCCATCGGCCGATGCATCGTGACCGCCGTCAGGTCGGGATGGTGATGACCTTCCGCGACAGCGGCGAACTTCAGGGGCTGGCCGAGGAGCTGACCGGGGTGCGGCGCTATGCCGAGGCACTGCGCGCCAGTACCCACGAGTTCAAGAACAAGCTGCATGTAATCCAGGGGCTGGCCCAGCTGGGTGATCTGGCGGCGCTGCGGCACTACCTGCACGAACTGGTCGAGCATCGTCACGCCGCATCGGCGTCGGTGGTCGAACGGGTGCGCGAGCCGGTGCTGGCCGGCTTTCTGCTGGGCAAGCAGAGCGAGGCGCGCGAGTGTCGCATTACCCTGACGCTGGCGGCCGAGGGAACGATCCCGGCCGCCGCCGACAGTGCGACGGTGCATGCGCTGGTGAGTATCATCGGCAATGTGCTGGAAAACGCCTTCGAGGCGCTGGCGGGTCGCGCATCACCCACGGTGGCGCTGAGCATGGTGCTGGAGGACGACACCCTGTCGCTCGCCATCCAGGACAACGGCGCCGGCATGGAGGAGGCCACCCGACAGCGCATCTTCGAGCAGGGCTTCTCCACCCGGGGCGAGCAGCGGGGGCTGGGGCTGAGCCTGGTGCGCGACCAGATCGAGTCCGCCGCGGGCGAGGTGGCCATCTACTCCTCCCCGGGTGAGGGCACACTGGTGGAGCTCACCTTTCCCTATCCCACGGGCGGGGGCTGAGGCCGCAGTTCAAAAAGGGCAGTCGGTGCCGCCAAGGGCGGCACCCGGATGGACGGAAGGTATGCGGGTACTGATCGTTGAAGATGACCCCATGGTCATGAAACTCAATATCGACTATCTGGCGCGGCTGGACGGCATGCAGCTGGCCGGGCGCTGCAGTGACGTGACCACGGCGCGGGTGGTTCTCGAGCGCGAGCCGGTCGATGTGGTGCTGCTGGACATCTATCTCGGCCCGCGCAGCGGGCTGGAGCTCGTCAGCTGGCTGCGCGAGCGCGAGCTGGAGGTCGAGATCGTACTGATCACTGCCGCCTCGGAGCCCGAAACGGTGCGCGAGGCGCGTCGGCTGGGGGTGACCGACTATCTGGTCAAGCCGTTCGAGTTCCGGCGCTTTCGCGAGGCGCTGGAAACCTGTCGCCAGCGTCGGCGCACGCTGGAGGAGCTCTCCGGCGAGGTCGATCAGCGCTCGCTGGATGCGCTGTTCCGTGCCGAGGGCAGCGCCGCCTCCGGGCGCAGTGGCGGGCTGCCCAAGGGGCTGACCCTGCATACCCTGCGCCAGGTGGTGGCGGCCATCCTGAGTCTGGAGAGCGATGAGTTTTCCACCGAGACGCTGGCCGAAACCGCCGGCATGTCGCGGGTGTCGATCCGCAAGTACCTCAAGTATCTCGCCGGACGCAGCCTGCTCAGCGAATCCTTCGCCTACGGCCAGGTCGGCCGGCCTTCCTTTGCCTATCGTCGGCTCGATCCCGAGGCGCTGCGCCAGCTGCTTGCCGAGCGCAGCGCCTTCGAACGCTGATCAGCGATTGCGGATCAGGTCGCGGATCAGCCGGCGCCCCGGATGCACGTGGTCGACCAGCCCGCGCTCCAGCGGCATCGGCTCGTCACACAGCCGGGATGCCAGCAGCTCGGCGGCCAGCGGCGCACTCACCAGACCCCGCGAGCCGTGACCGGCACTCGTCCACAGCCCCGGCAGGTACGCTCCCGGGATGGCCGGGACCCGCGTGGCGTCATGGCGCAGCAGGGCGTAGTCGTGCTGCCAGCGCTCGCCATCGGGGATCGGGCCGATCCACGGCGACTTGTCGGGCGTGGCGCAGCGAATGCCCACCCGGGCCCGGGGTGCCAGCGGCTGCAGCTGGCGGGCGAGCTCCGGCAGGGCGGCGGCGAGCCGGGCGAGATTATGGCCGTGATCCGCCTCGCGAGGGGCCATCTCCCGGTCATGCGGTGCGAAACTGGCACCGATGCTCTGGATGCCGTGATGCGGCGGTGGCGTATAGCCGTCGGCGCAGACCACGCAGCGCGGCGTAGCGACCGGAGCGTTACGCTCGAGGGTGAATTCGCTGACCTGACCGCGAATGTGCTGGATCGGCAGCCATTCGGGCGAAATGAATTCATCCAGCCGGTCGGCGCAGGCGAGCACGACCTGGTCATACTCGGCCGTGGCGCCATCATCCAGCGCAAGCTGCCAGCCGGCGCCCCCCGGGGTGAGGGCGGTCACCCGGTTGTGGCGCTGCTGTATGCCCGGTGTGGTCATCAGCGTGCGGCACAGCTCGCCGGGGGCGGCCCAGCCGGCAGCGGGGTAGTAGAGCGCGCTGCGCACGCTGTCTGCCAGCGACACCCCGGCAAGCGCCTCGGCGCGCGAGCGATCGACCCGCTCCAGCAGCGTGTCGGGCAGGTTGAAGGCGTCGATGCAGCGTCGCTGGCGCTCGTCCTCGCGTGCGGAGCCGGCCAGCTGCAGCAGCCCACAGGGTTGCCACAGGGTGTGATGAGGATCGAGCCGCTCCAGAAAGCGGGTCGCATACTGCAGCGCCGCAAGGTAGAAGCGGCTCTGGACGTTGGTTTCGGCGGCCACCCGGATATAGAGTGCGCCCTGGCGATTGCCCGAGGCGCCCTGGCCGGCAGGCTGCGGGTCGAAGACGGTTACCCGGCGCCCGCGACGGGCCAGCGCATGCGCCACGGTGGTGCCGGCCAGGCCGGCGCCGATGACGGCGATCGGCGCCTCGGCGCGGGCGGGTGGCGGTGGCTGAAACCAGGGCGTGGTGGCGCGCGCCGGCTCGACCGGGGCGTCGTGGCCGGGCGTCGGGGCCAGGTGCGCCGTGAGCATTTCGCGCTTGCGCCCGAAGCCGGGCACCTTGCGACACGCGAACCCGGCTGCCGCGAGCCCGCGACGGACCTCGCCGGCGCAGGTGAAGGTGGCCAGCGTGGCACCGGGGCGGCTGGCCGCGGCCAGCGCTTCGAACAGCACCGGTTGCCACATGTCGGGATTCCTGCCCGGCGCAAAGCCATCCAGAAACCAGGCATCCACCCGCCCATCGAGCGTGGCCAGCATCTCGAGGGCTTCGCCGAAATGCAGGTCGAGGGTCACCCGCTCATCGAGCATCAGCCGGTGCACCCCCCTCACCGGTGCCGGCCACTGCCGCAGCAGGCTGTCCACCGCCTCGCCGAGCGATGGCCAGACCGACAGCGCCTGGTGCAGGGCCTCGGCCGTGAAGGGGTGCTTCTCCACCGAGACCACATGCAGTCGCGCCTCGGGCGGGGCGTGGGCCAGAAAGCAGTGATAGGCACTCAGCACGTTGAGCCCGCTGCCGAAGCCCGTCTCGCCGATCACGAAGGGCCGCTCACCGGACCAGCGGGCAAACCGTTCGGCCAGCGCGTTGTGGTGGATAAAGACATGATGGGTCTCTTCGCGGCCGCCCTCCCGGGAGAAGTAGACATCCTCGAAGTCGATGTCGAAGGGGGCCCGGTCGCGCCACTCGAGTCGGGCCGGCGTCAGCCCCATGCGCCCGTAAGGCCCGTCATGGCGGGCGCTGTCAGTGCTGTCGGTCACGTTGGCAGGTCATCACATGCAGGAAGGATTTCACGAGACTGTATAAAAAATGACCAGTTTCGGGCGGTGGCCGATTCATCACGGCTGTGCCGATATGTTCGCGCGCATTTCACAGGATTATCCACAGCAGCTGTGAGTAACCGGCGGGCGATTTTCAACAGGGCCGTTCGGTCGGCCCGGCCCGACCGGCTTCGGCCGGCCGGACCCGGCGGGCGTCAGGGCAGTACCCGCCTGAACGGCTTGACGGTGACTTCGGCGTAGACGCCGGCGGCGACGTAGGGATCGGCATCCGCCCACTGCTGTGCGGCTTCCAGCGATTCGAACTCGGCGACCACCAGGCTGCCGGTGAAGCCGGCGTCGCCGGGGTCATTGCTGTCCACGGCCGGCAGCGGACCGGCCAGCACCAGCCGGCCCTCGTCGCGCAGCTGCTCGAGGCGGGCCAGGTGCTCGGGCCGGGCCTGCTGACGCAGGGGAGTGGAGTTTTCCACATCGGTGCTGTAGATGGCGTAGATCATGACTGGTCTTCCTTGCGGGATGAGGGGCGCTGATCGCCCGGAGGGCCACTGCCGCCATCGCGGGGCAGGTGGCGTGCCAGGTAGACGCCCTGGATCACGATGAAGAGCAGGGTCAGTCCGAGCATGCCGAACAGCTTGAAGTCGACCCAGATCTCCTCACTGAAGTTCATGAACACGAAGACGTTGACCGCGCCCATGACAATGAAGAAGCCGACCCAGGCCAGGTTGAGGCGCATCCAGACCGGCCGGGGCAGGCTGAGGTTCTTTTCCATCATGCGCTGGATCAGCGGCTTGCCGCCGATCAGCGGCGACAGCAGGAAACCGGCGGCAAACAGCCAGTTGACTACGGTCGGCTTCCACTTGATGAAGGCGCCATCCCCCATCAGCACGGTCGCGCCGCCCAGCAGGATCACCAGGGCCAGGGTGACCAGGTGCATGCGCTCCACCTTGCGATAGCGCCACCAGGTGAACAGCACCTGGACGATGGTGGCCGGAATGAGGACCGCGGTGCTGATCACGATGTCCTTTGTCCACTGGTAGACGATAAAGAACACCGCAATCGGCAGGAAATCGATGAGCATCTTCATGCACGGGCTCCAGCAGAACGGGCGGTGCGAGCGTTGACCGCGAACGGGGCAGCGCGCACCATGAAGGCTTCATTCTGACAAAGACGCTCACCCGCGTCATGCCGATGCCGCCAACCGCTGCTTCCAATTCAGCCGGTGCTCAGTCCGCCACCGGTGATGCCTCGGGCTCGCTGCCCGCCCGTTTTCATGATGCAACCGGCATCGATCTGCATCTGCACTCCACCGCCTCCGATGGCCGACTCTCGCCGGATGCGCTGCTGCACCTGTGTCACCGTCGCGGGCTGCACACCGTGGCGGTCACCGATCATGACACCGTAGCCGGGCTTGCCGAGGCGCAGCAGACGGCGCGGAGCCTGGACATGACGCTACTGCCCGGTGCCGAGCTGTCATGCCGCTGGCGCGGTATCGGGATTCATGTCGTGGCGCTGCTGCCCGCGGCACCCGGGGCGGTGCTGGCCGACGGGCTGGCGCAGTTGAGCGAGGCACGCCACCAGCGGGCGGTGGAGATCGCACGCCGGCTGGAGCGGGCCGGGCTTGCGCAGGCCTTCGAACGGGCCCGGGAGGAGGCCGGCAGCGACCGCCCGCTGGGGCGGCCCGATTTCGCCCGGGCCCTGGTGACGGCCGGGCTGGTGCCCGACCTGCCGGCAGCCTTCAAGCGCTACCTGGGCGCCGGGCGACCGGGCGATGTCAAGACCCACTGGCCGGAGCTGGCGGTCGTGGTCGACTGGATCGTGCGCGATGGCGGGGTGGCGGTGCTCGCGCACCCGCTGCGCTACCGGCTGACCCGACGCAAGCTGACCCAGCTGCTCGATGACTTCACCGCCGCCGGCGGCGAGGGCGCCGAACTGGTCAGCGGCTATCAGAACGAACAGCGCACCTACGATCTGGCCGGGCTGCTCGAGCGACGCGGCCTGTATGCCTCGCTGGGCAGCGACTTTCACTACGAGGGCGGGGCGCTGGCACCCGGCACCCTGGGTCCGCTGCCGACCGGTAATGTCGTGCCGATCTGGCAGCATCCGCGGCTGAGCGGGCATGCGACCCGTTCGGCCCCTGCCTCACTGCCAACCACGGGGAGCGTGTCATGAGTCAGTTTTTCCGGATTCATCCCGAAACGCCGCAGAAACGGCTGATCCAGCAGGCGCTGGAGATCGTGCGCAACGGCGGCGTGATTGCCTATCCCACCGATTCCGGCTATGCGCTGGGGTGTTCACTGGGAGAGAAGAAGGCGATCGAGCGCATCAAGTGGCTGCGTTCGCTCGATGATCGCCACAACTTCACCCTGGTCTGCCCCGACCTCTCCGCGATCGGTACCTATGCCAGGGTCGATAACGCCGTCTTTCGCCTGCTCAAGGCGTACACACCGGGCCCCTATACCTTCATCCTCAATGCCACCAACGAGGTGCCGCGCCTGCTGCTGCACCCCAAGCGTCGCTCGATCGGCGTGCGGGTGCCGGATCACCCCATTGCCCGCGCGCTGCTGGAAGCCTGCGAGGCGCCGCTGATGAGCGTGACGCTGATTCCGGCCGGCGAGGAGTGGCCGATGACTGACGCCGAGGAAATCCGGGAGCGCTTCGGCGCCCATCTCGATGCCGTCATCGATGGCGGCGCCTGTCATCTCGAGCCCACCACGGTGGTGGATCTGCGCGAGCTGCCACCGCAGATCGTGCGCGAGGGGCGCGGCGACACCGCGCCGTTCCGCTGAGCGCCGGCCCCGGTTCGCCGGGGCCGGAGACGGCTCAGGAGCTGGGGTCATCCCCGCCGTTATGGTGCTCGTCACGCCGCGCCTGCTCGAGTGCCCGGCGCTCCTGCTTCAGCGTTTCGCTCTCCTCGCGAAGCCGCTCGCTTTCCTGCTCCAGTGACGCCCGCTCCTTCTCCTGCTCCTCGCGGTGAGGATCCTCGCTGTCCTCGTCGAGCCAGGTGCCGCACAGCCGACAGTACTTCGCATCGCGTTCGTGACCTTCATGACCGCAGCCCGGGCAGGCCTCCTCGGAGTAGCGCTCGCGGCGGATCGAACGCATCACCTCGGCGGAGAAGACCCCGGTGGGCACGGCCAGGATCGAATAGCCGATGATCATCATCAGCGCGGAGATGATCTGGCCGACGGGCGTGACCGGGGTGATATCGCCATAGCCCACGGTCGTCAGCGTGACGATGGCCCAGTACATCGAGCGGGGAATGCTGGTAAAGCCGGCCTCGTGCGGCTCGATCAGGTAGAGGATGGCGCCGAAGATGGTGACCAGCGCCATCACCGTGATCAGAAAGACCAGGATCTTCTGCCGGCTGCGCTTGAGCGCTTCCAGCAGCATGTTGCCCTCGCCGACGAACTCCATCAGCCGCAGGACCCGGAACAGCCGCATGATGCGCAGTATGCGCACCACCAGCAGGGACTGTCCGCCCGGGATCACCAGCGACAGCCAGGAGGGCAGGATGCTGAGCAGGTCGATGATGCCGTAGACGCCGCGAGCGTAGCGCAGCGGACGGTCGAGGCAGTACAGGCGCAGCAGGTACTCGAGCGTGAACAGCCCGGTAAAGGTCCATTCGATGACGGCAAACCAGAAGCCATAGCGGGCGTTGAGGTGGGGAACGCTGTCGAGCATTACCACCAGCACGCTGATCAGGATGGCGGCAATCAGGGCCAGATCGAAGCCCTTGGCCAGCGGCGTATCCGATTCGAAGATGATCTGGAAGAGCCGGGCACGCAGCGTGCGGTGTTCCGGTTCGGATGAGTCGGTCACGACATTCTCCCGGGGGGGCAGGGGCCGCCCCGAGATCGGGGCAGGCGGAATGGGTCAGCCGGCTGGGGCCGTTTGCCGCAGGTGGGCCAGCAGGGTCAGCGAGAGCGTGCCGAAGGTGCTGTCCAGCCATGCTGGCCGGTTGAGCCGGTCGGCCAGTCGCGCGGCCAGCCCCGTCAGGATCGGATCGTCATGACGGGTCAGCGAGTCGAAGGCCCGGCGAGCGGTGAAGAGATAGCGGGTTTCACCGGTGTCGTGCCACGCATCAAGGGCGGTAAAGGCGCGCTCGACGCAGTGATCGGGCGTGTCGAGGGCGCACTCCGGCAGCGGCCAGCGCTGCTCGCGCAGGGCAACGGCGCGCTCGGCCTTGCTGGTATTGGCCGGCCGCAGCGGTACCGATTCGGCCAGCGCTTCGGCGAGCTGCCAGAGCAGGGCGGGGTCACTGCCGTGCAGCTCCAGCTCGAGCTCGTAGATGGGCGTACGGTGCTCGCCGGCAAGGATTTCGCCGCGATCGAAGGCCACTTCGACGCTGTTGTCTGCATCCAGCGACAGCTGCCAGGTCCGGCGTTCGAAGTCGGTCCGATAGACCGGCACCAGGGCCTCGCGTACCGAGGCCTGCTCGAACACGGGCAGCCCGAGCCGGGCAAGGCCGTCGGTATCGAGCGTCTCCCCGTCGAGCGGCCACTCCCACTCGCCGCGTGCGTGCAGGCCGCCGTGGCCCTGGCCGGCGGTCTTGACCGTCTGTACCACCCGATCGCCGTCACGGCGCAGGCGCAGGGCCACCCGGGCCTGCTCCAGATCGCGGTCGGGGGTATCGAAATAGGTATTGGTCAGCTGATGAATGCGGGCGGTCCGGCCGGCCAGGCGAGGGTGGGCAGGCAGCAGCCGTTCGGCCTCGGGGCCCAGGGCGAGCTTGAGCTCGATCTCCCGGGGAGAGTCGGTATTCAACATGTCAATTCGATCATCGCGGACAATAAAGGTTAATTTTTCATGACGAAGGCCACACACATTTATATACTGGCGCAGCCATTTTCAACGCGACCGACGTCATCATGGTGACCTCCAACCCCTTTTCGGCACTGTTCGGTCGATCCCCGTTTCAGCCGCTGCTGGAGCACATCGACAAGACTACCGAGTGCGCCGACCTGCTGCTTGAATTCTTCGAAGCGGCACACGCCTCGGACTGGGACAGGGCCACCGAGCTGCGCAATCGCATCAGCGATGGCGAGCACGAGGCGGACGAACTCAAGACCCGGATTCGTCTCAACCTGCCCAACAGCATGTTCCTGCCGGTATCGCGCTCCGATCTGCTCGAGCTGATCAGTGTGCAGGACAAGATAGCCAACAAGATCAAGGATGTGGCGGGCATCATGCTCGGCCGGCAGATGCAGTTGCCGGAGAGCATGGTAGGGCCGATTCGGGAATACCTCCAGACCGCTGTCGCCACGGTCCATCAGACCCGCCAGGCGCTGGCCGAGCTGGATGACCTGCTGGAGTCCGGCTTCGGTCGCAATGTTTCCGATCTGCTTGATACCCAGATCCGCGAACTGCATCGGCTCGAGCATCTGGCCGACGATCAGCAGGTCGTGGTGCGTCGCCAGCTGTTCGCGCTGGAAAGCGAGCTGCCGCCGGTCGACGTCATCTTCCTTTATCAGATCATCGACTGGATCGGCGAAGTTTCCGACCGTGCCGAGCGCGTCGGTAGCCGCCTGCAGATCCTGATGGCCCGTTGAGCGTGATGCTTCACGGCAAGCAAGCTGTTCAATAAGCGAAATCCTTCATGACCATCATTGCGCAGCACGGCGATCTCTTCGTCATTCTGGCCTGTCTGTTCGGTTTCTTCATGGCCTGGGGGGTCGGTGCCAACGATGTCGCCAACGCCATGGGCACATCGGTCGGGTCCAAGGCCATTACCATTCGTCAGGCGATCGTCATCGCCGTCATCTTCGAGTTTCTCGGCGCCTGGCTGGCCGGTGGCGAGGTCACTTCCACCATCCGCAAGGGCATCATCGACCCCGACCTGCTGCAGGAAAGCCCGCAGCTGCTGGTCTACGGCATGCTGGCCTCGCTGCTGGCCTCGGCGATCTGGCTGATGATCGCCTCCCGCAAGGGCTGGCCGGTATCCACCACCCACTCCGTGGTGGGGGCCATTGTCGGCTTTGCCGTGGCCGGTCTCGGACCGGGCTCGGTGCACTGGAGCGCAATCGGCCAGATCGTCTCGAGCTGGCTGACCTCGCCGCTGCTGGCCGGCGTCATTGCCTACCTGCTGTTCCGCTCGATCCAGCGGCTGATCTTCGAAAACGACGACCCCTTTGCCGCGGCCAAGCGCTATGTGCCGGGCTACATGTTCCTGGTGGGCTTCGTCATCGCCATGGTGACCCTGCTCAAGGGGCTGAGCCATATCGGCCTGCCGCTGGGCTTCGGCGAGAGTCTGCTGCTTTCGCTGGGGATCGGTGCCGTGGTCATGCTGATCGGCATCCTGCTGGAGCGGCGCATCGGTCGCACCCGCAACAGCGATGACCGGTTCAGCTTCTCCGGGGTCGAGCAGATCTTCGGCGTGCTGATGATGTTTACCGCCTGTGCCATGGCCTTCGCCCACGGCTCCAACGACGTGGCCAACGCGGTCGGACCGCTGGCGGCCGTGGTCAGCGTGGTGGCCAACCAGGGCAGCGTCGGGGCCTCGGCCGCACTGCCCTGGTGGGTGCTGATCCTGGGCGGTGGCGGCATCGTGGTCGGGCTGGTGACCTACGGCCACCGGGTCATCGCCACCGTCGGCACCGGGATTACCGAGCTCACCCCGTCACGCGGCTTCGCCGCCACCCTGGCAGCGGCGACCACGGTAGTGCTGGCTTCCGGCACGGGGCTGCCGATCTCCACCACCCATACCCTGGTCGGGGCGGTGCTCGGGGTCGGCCTGGCGCGCGGCATGCGTGCGCTCAACCTGCGCGTGCTGGGCACCATCGTGATCTCCTGGCTGGTGACCCTGCCGGCCGGAGCGGCGCTGTCGATCGCCTTCTTCTTCATGCTCAAGGGCATGTTCGGCTGAGCGATGCCGGATGCGCGACCGCGCCCCCGCCCGGGGGCGCGGCCGGGGCGCCGGGACTGCTATAGTGGATGCCTGCCCGTCAGTAGCATCCGGAGCCTGCCTTGAACACCGCCTTCCCCTTTGCCGACTGGTTTCGCAACTCGTCTCCCTATATTGATGCGCACCGCGGCCGCACCTTCGTCATTCTGGTCGAGAGTGAAGCGCTCGAGGGGGAGGAGCAGAGCTCGCTGATCCAGGATCTGGCCCTGCTGCATACCCTCGGGGTGCGGCTGGTGCTGGTCTTCGGTGTCCGCGGCCGCGTGGCCCGGGCGCTGGAGAGTACCGGCATCGTGCCCCGGTGCCATCAGCAGCAGGTGGTGATCGACGACTCGACCATGGACGTGGTCGAGCGCGAAATCGCCCGGCTGCGACTGTTGATCGAAGCGCAGCTCTCGCCGGGGCTGCCCAACTCACCGCTGCACGGCATGGAGATCAACGCCATCAGCGGCAATCTGGTGATGGCCCGGCCGGTCGGTATTCGCGATGGTGTCGACTTTCAGCACGCCGGGGAGGTGCGCCGAGTGCGGGCGCCGGCCATTCGGGGGCTGCTCGAACAGCAGGCGGTCGTGGTGCTGCCGCCGCTGGGCTACTCCAGTACCGGTGAGGTGTTCGATCTCGATGCGGCCGAGGTGGCGCGTGACACCGCCATTGCGCTGGCGGCCGACAAGCTGATTCTGCTCGGCCGCTCGGCCGGCCTGCACGACGCCCGGGGCCGGCTCTGTCGCCAGCTGACGCCGGGGGAGGCCAATGCGCTGGCGGATGCCTCCGACTCCTCCGCTGAACTGCAGCGCCACCTCCAGATTGCCTGCGAGGCGGCACGGCAGGGCGTCGGGCGTACCCATCTGGTGAGCTGGCAGGACCGTGATGCCCTGCTCGGTGAACTCTTCACCCGCGACGGGGTGGGCACCATGATCACCCGGGAGCGCTATGAGCAGGTACGTGCTGCACGGCTCGAGGATATCGGCGGGCTGCTGGCGCTGCTGCAGCCGCTGGAAGCCCGCGGTGTGCTGGTGACGCGTTCGCGCGAGCGGCTGGAGCAGGAGATCGACGACTATATCGTGATCGAGCGTGACGGCATGGTGATCGGCTGCGCCGCGCTGCATGCCTTTACCGAGGCGGGCTGCGGTGAACTGGCCTGTGTCGTGGTGCATGACAGCTATCGCGGGGGCGATCGCGGCAACCTGCTGCTGGGGGCCATCGAGCGCGAGGCGCGCCGCCAGGGGCTGCATGAGCTGTTTGCGCTGACCACCCACACCTCGCACTGGTTCTTCGAGCACGGCTTCACCGAAGGCGATGTTGCGGCGCTGCCCGAGCGGCGCCGCAGAAGCTGGAACCCGCAGCGCAACTCCCGGGTGCTGGTCCGCTCGCTGCCGGCCGCTTCCTGAGTGTGTCGGCCATGGCGCACCCTTTCGGGAGCGCCTGTCGCTTTCGGGAGACAGCTACAGGTTGCTGATTCAGCTGACTTTTTCGGCGCCCCTGATAAATGGTGTCGCCGCAGGGCGACGCTTTGCGCCGCTGGTGGCCGCTGCAGCCGGCCTCAACCGATCCTTCCCGCCACACCCCGCGCTGCCCTGATTTTATAACATCCTGATTTTAAAATTTTTTTAAAATAGTGGCATGCGTTTCGCTATGAGGTTGGGTGAGCGCTGAAGTCTTCGAGCGTCGACTTCAGAGAGCGGTGAGAAGGTACCGAACTCCCTGTGCGTTACCGATCCCGCCGCTCACGCTCCTCGTGATGTGTACCAACGAGTGATGAGGCGTCGCCGAACAGGGCAAGGAATGACGCAACCGGGCACGGATGCCCGGGCAAGGATGCCCCACCCCTACGGGGGAGAACACGGAAGCGCCGCCGGCGGGCGACGCTTCCTGCCGAAGAAGCCTTCGGATGACGCCCGTCATCCGGGCATGGCGGAAGACCTGGCTGTCAGTTTCCGCGATGTCGGCTTCGGGTCCCCCGGGACCCACGGTGACAGGTAGCAGCTTCGGCCAGGCGAAGATGTGAATGTCACCACTTGACCCTTCAGTTCCCTGCGTACCCTGGGCCGGCACCTTTGCCGGCCCTTTTTTGTGCGCTTTCCAAAGCCTCAATAAAGCGGATAGTGTATCCCGACTCTGTTATGCTGTGTGCGTTCGTTACATTGTTTATCTCACTGCCTTCCGGAACACGCCCATGACCTCCAGGGTTTCCCGCCGATGGCGCCCTCGCTCCCTGCTGCAGCTGGTACTGGTGGCCTTTTTCATGGTCATGCTGCCGATCGCCGTGCTGATCTATCAGGCCGGCCAGGGACTCTCGGAGCTCTCCCGACTCTCCGAGGTGAGCGCCCGGCAATCCGTCGATATCACGCGTCGTGCCCGCATGATGAGCAGTCTTGCGACCGAGCTGGAGCGCAGTGCCCGCCAGTATGCCGTGGTCGGTGATGTCAGCCTGCTGGGGATCTACAGCGACAAGCTGCATCGCTACAAGGAGCTGCTCGATGAGCATGCCCGGCTGATGCCGGATGATCCCGCGATCCGGGCCATCCGGGCGCAGCTCGGCGCCATGGGCTTTCTGGCCGGTGCGCCGCCCAGCGACTGGCAGGAGCGGCTCAACGAGTTCGACTTCTTCTCCGCCAGCACCGATGCCCTGGTCGAGCAGACGCGTCAGCTGGTCGATAACCGGATCGATGTGATTCAGGCGCGTTCGCGCGATATCCGTCAGCATCTCTGGGTGCAGACCCTGGTGCTGGTCTCGCTGTCGCTGCTGCTGATCCTGTTTTTCACCTGGCGCATCATTCGGCCGATCCGTCAGCTCGAGCGGCGCATCCTGAGTATCGGCAGCGGCGACGAACCGGAGTCGCCCGAGCTGATGCCGGGGCCGGCCGAGTTGGTACAGCTGGGCGATCGGCTCTCCTGGCTGTCCGAGCGCCTGCGCGAGCTGGAGGCCCAGAAACAGCAGTTTCTACGCCACATGTCGCACGAACTGAAAACACCGCTGTCCAGTATCCGGGAAGGGGCCGGCCTGCTGGCCGACGGTATCGTTGGCGAGCTGACACCGCGCCAGCGCGAGATCGTGCTGCTGCTCGACGACAGCAGCCAGGAGCTGCAGACGCTGATCGAACAGCTGCTCGACTACAACCTGCTGCAGCACAACCGGCGGCTGACCGTGAGCCGGTTCGATGTCGCCACGGTGGTGCATGAAGTCATTTCGCGCCACCGGCTGGCGCTGGAGCAGAAGGGCGTCAGCTGGGAGGTTCGGCGGGCACCGATCTACTGGCAGGCCGATCGGGTAAGAACCAGTCGCATTCTCGACAACCTGGTCTCCAACGTGGTGGCCTACGGCGAGGACAACGGCCGGCTGTGGATCCGGATCGAGGCCGACGACGAACAGCTCTGCGTCGAAGTGGCCAATACCGGCGTCCCGATTGCCGAAAAGGATCAGCCGCACCTGTTCGACCCCTTCTATCAGGGCGGCTCGCAGCGCAAGGGGCCGCTCAAGGGATCCGGCATCGGACTGTCGGTGGCCGCCGAAAGCGCGCGCGCCCAGGAGGGCGAACTGACGCTGGTAGAGGATCCGCAGGAGCAGGCAGAGGTCTGCTTCCGACTGACACTGCCGTGGTTTCCGATCGAGGACAACAACAGTGCCGCCTCTCGCGAAGAGCCGGCCCTGTCAGACAGAGGCTGACGAGACATGAGATACCGCTTCCTGCCCTGGCTCTGCGCCGCGCTCCTGCTGCTGGGTGGCTGCCAGGCGAACCAGACGCAGCAGACAACCGGGATACAATGTTACACCCACGGTATCCCGACGCTGGTGGATAATGGCTGCATGCTGCCGACCTGGGTGGCCTTCGGGCTCAAGTCGCAGACGGCCGATGACGGCTGGCGCGATCAGGTACTGCAGTACATGGACGGCGATACGCTGCGGGAGAAACTGGTCCGGGCCACGGCACTTGCCTGGGGCGATGCCGAGCACTGGGAAGAGGCCAGCCGGCTGTTCGAGAACAACATCGATCAGGCCCCGGTCGGCATTCGCCCGCTGCTCGAGCAGTGGCAGGGCGGGCTCGCCCAGCGCCGTCACATGCAGGACAGCAGTCAGCGACAGGGCGAGGATACCGCCGAGCTGAAGGCACATATCAAAAGACTCCGCCAGGAGAACGATCGCCTCAGTGCAAAGCTTGACGCGCTGACCGCCATCGAGGAAAGCATGAATCAGCGCCGGTCCTCACCCTGATCCCGAGAGGCCCGGTCGCTGCGAGGGCCGTCAAGGAGTATTGAGTGAAAGCAGCGCACCTACTGCTGGTCGATGATGATGTCAGCCTTTTGAGGCTGTTGAGCATGCGTCTGGAGAGTCGTGGCTACCGGGTGACCACGGCGGAGAGCGGCCGGGAAGCGCTGCGCTGTTTCGAACGGGATCGTCCCGATCTGGTGCTCTCCGACCTGCGCATGGATGAAATGGACGGGCTGGCCCTGTTTCACGAGATTCAGGCCCGCCAGCCCGGCTTGCCGGTGATCATCCTGACCGCCCACGGCTCGATCCCCGAGGCCGTCAGTGCTACCCGCCAGGGCGTGTTCGGCTTTCTCACCAAGCCCATTGATCGTCAGGAGCTGTTCAATTTCGTTGATGAGGCGCTGGCCCAGACCCCCGGGGCAGCGACCGACGAGGACCGCTGGCGCGAGGAGATCATCACCCGCTCGAATACCATGGAGCAGGTGCTGAAACAGGCCCGGCTGGTCGCCGGCAGTGATGTCAGCGTGCTGGTCAGTGGCCCCTCGGGCTCCGGCAAGGAGCTCCTGGCCAATGCCATTCACAAGGCCAGCAGCCGGCGCAATCACCCCTTCATTGCCATCAACTGCGGTGCGCTGCCCGAGCAGCTGCTGGAGAGCGAGCTGTTCGGCCATGCCCGCGGAGCCTTTACCGGGGCGGTCAGTGCCCACGA
This sequence comes from Kushneria sinocarnis, assembly GCF_003633775.1. GTDB lineage: Bacteria > Pseudomonadota > Gammaproteobacteria > Pseudomonadales > Halomonadaceae > Kushneria > Kushneria sinocarnis. Next base: position 223,200 of record NZ_RBIN01000002.1, on the reverse strand, counting down.
AGGGCTCTTCCAGGCCGCCGATGGCGGCACCCTGTTTCTCGATGAGATCGGGGACATGCCGCTGGCCCTGCAGGTCAAGCTGCTGCGTGCACTGCAGGAGCGCCAGATCCGCCCGCTCGGCAGCACCCGCAGCATTCCGGTGGATGTGCGCATCATCTCCGCCACCCACCGCAATCTGGATGCCGCGATGAAGTCCGGCGACTTCCGCGAGGATCTCTACTACCGCCTCAACGTCGTCAATCTGCGCCTGCCGCCACTGCAGGAGCGCGCCGAGGATGTGCCGCTGCTGGTCAAGCACATGGTGAGCCGCATTGCCGAGCGCCATAACGCCTCGGTACAGGGCTTCTCGCCCGAGGCGATCAACCTGCTGGCGACCCGCAGCTGGCCGGGCAACGTGCGCCAGCTTTTCAATGTGGTCGAGCAGTGCGTGGCGCTCTCCGGCACGCCGATCATTCCCCGCGCGCTGGTCGAGCAGGCGCTGGCCTCGGACGAGAATGCGCTGCCTTCCTTCAACGAGGCGCGCGCCGGGTTCGAGCACAGCTATCTGGTCAAGGTGCTCAAGATCACCGAAGGCAATGTCACCCAGGCCGCGCGCATTGCCGGGCGCAATCGCACCGATTTCTACAAGCTGCTCAATCGGCATGATCTGGACCCGGCCTGTTTCAAGGGGCAGGGGTAGCGCGGCTACTGCTTCAGGCGCCGCTTCACTTCCAGCTTGAGCCGCCCCTCGCCCAGCCGGGCCGTGAGCGTCTCGCCCGGCCGGGTATCATGGGCGCGGCGCACCACGCTGCCATCGCCCTGTTCGATAATGGCATAGCCGCGCTCCAGCACCCCCAGCGGGCTGACCGCATTGAGCGCACGGGCGCTGGCCTGCAGCCGCTGGCGCTGGGCGCTGACGGCGCGCGTGGTGGCACCTTCCAGCCGCCGGTTCAGGGCCGCCAGCCGGGTGCGGGCTTCCTGCAGCGCACGCTCGGGCGAGTAGGCGCGCAGGCGCTGCTGATCATGGGTGAGGTGTTCGCGCTCGCGCACCAGCCGCTGGGTTATCGCCCGCCGGGCGCGCTGCTCCAGCCGTGACAGCTGCTGGCGCTGGGCCTCCAGCCGCTCGCCGGGGTGGCGCAGCCGCGCCCGGGCGTGATCGAGCCGCTGCTGGGCCTGATCGAGCTGGTAGCGTCCGGCGCGCTCGATACGCTGATTCAGCACGTTCAGGCGATGGCGCAGCTCCTGCTGATCCGGCACCAGCCGCTCCGCCGCGGCCGAAGGCGTGGGCGCGCTGGCATCCGCGGCAAGATCGGCCAGCGTCGAGTCGATCTCGTGGCCGACCGCACTCATCACCGGAATCGGGCTGGCGTGGATCGCCCGCATCAGCGCCTCATCGTTGAAGCACCAGAGATCCTCCAGGCTGCCACCACCGCGCGTCATCAGCAGGGCGTCAAAACGGCCATCCCGCGCCGCCGCCGCCAGCGCCCGGATCATTGCAGGCGCCGCCTGATCGCCCTGCACCGGCACCGGCAGCACGCTCACCGCGAGCAGCGGCCAGCGCGCCTTCAGCACGGCCAGCACATCGCGGATCGCCGCACCGCTGGCGGAGGTGATGATGCCCAGCTGGCGCGGCGGAAAGGGCAGGGGGCGCTCGTTGGTGAAGACCCCCTCGTCGTGAAGCTTCTGCTTGAGCCGCTCCAGCGCGGCCAGCAGCGCGCCGCGACCGGCCTCCTGAACCGCCTCGACGATCAGCTGGTAGTCGCCGCGCGGCTCGAACAGCGAGACCTTCGCCCGCACCCGGATGTGATCGCCCTCGCGCATCGGCGCGGCGACAAAGCGGGCACGATTGCGAAACAGCGCACAGCTGACCTGGGCGCGATCATCCTTGAGGGTGAAGTAGAGATGCCCCGAGGCCGGGCGCGAGATCCGGGAGAGCTCGCCCTCCACCCAGATCTCGCCGAAGTCGCGCTCCAGCGCCTGACGGGCCTGACGGTTGAGGTCGGAAACGCTCAGCGCGGTAGTGGCGGCTTCGGCCATGAAGGCTCCTCGGGCAACGGCAGGGACGGCGGCAGGGATCTCAAAGGGCACATTGTACGACCCGCAAAGCAGCGTTAAAATATGCGATTAACTTTCCCGCCGGCCCGTACAACTCGCTCAGTGGACGCCTGTCATATGCTGCGTATAGCCCAGGAAGCGCTTACGTTCGACGACGTATTACTCGTTCCCGGATATTCCGACGTCCTGCCGAAGAACGTCAGCCTTCGCTCCCGCCTCACCCGCAACATCACGCTCAACATTCCGCTGCTCTCCTCCGCGATGGATACCGTCACCGAAGCCCGCCTGGCGATTGCCATGGCGCAGGAAGGCGGTATCGGCATCGTGCACAAGAGCATGTCGATCGCCGCTCAGGCCGCCGAGGTCAAGAAGGTCAAGAAGCACGAGAGCGTGATCGTCAAGGACCCCGTCACCGTCAATCCGCAGGCCAAGCTGCAGGACCTGCTGGCGATGGCCGACGAGTACGGCTACTCCGGTTTCCCGGTGGTCCAGGGGGAGACCCTGGTCGGCATCGTGACCGGGCGCGACATGCGCTTCCAGCCGGATCACAGCGACAGCGTCGAGGCGATCATGACCCCGCGCGAGAAGCTGGTGACCGTGCCCGAAGGCACGCCGCTCGATCAGATCAAGTCCCGGCTGCAGGAAAACCGCATCGAGAAGATGCCGATCGTCGATGATCAGTTCCGCCTGCGCGGGCTGGTGACGGTACGCGACATCGAGAAGGCGCGCACCTACCCCCACGCCGCCAAGGACAGCGACGGCCGCCTGCTGGTGGGCGCCGCGGTGGGTACCGGCGCCGAGACGCCGGATCGCATCCAGGCGCTGGCCGAGGCCGGGGTGGACGTGATCGTGGTGGATACCGCCCATGGCCACTCCTCCGGCGTGATCGACCGGGTGCGCTGGACCAAGGCGCACTATCCCGATGTGCAGGTGATTGCCGGCAACGTCGCCACCGCTGACGCCGCGCGCGATCTGGCCGAGGCCGGCGCCGACGGCATCAAGGTCGGCATCGGCCCGGGCTCGATCTGCACCACCCGCATCGTGGCCGGGGTTGGCGTGCCGCAGATCACCGCCGTCTCCGAGGTGGCCGAGGCGCTGCTCGAGTTCGATGTGCCGCTGATCGCCGATGGCGGCATCCGCTTCTCCGGTGATATCGCCAAGGCGATCGTTGCCGGCGCCCACTGCGTGATGGTCGGTGGCCTGCTGGCCGGCACCGAGGAAGCGCCGGGCGAGGTCGAGCTCTATCAGGGCCGCACCTACAAGGCGTATCGCGGCATGGGCTCGATGGGTGCGATGTCGCAGACCCAGGGCTCCTCGGACCGCTACTTCCAGGACAAGTCCGAAGGCGTCGAGAAGCTGGTCCCGGAAGGCATCGAAGGCCGTGTGCCCTACAAGGGGCTGATGAGCGCCATCGTCCACCAGCTGATGGGTGGCCTGCGCGCCTCGATGGGCTACACCGGCTGCCACGACATCGAGGAGATGCGCACCAAACCGCAGTTCGTGAAGATTACCGGCGCGGGCTTCGCGGAGTCGCACGTGCATGATGTGCAGATCACAAAAGAAGCTCCCAACTATCGCAGTTAAGGCACTGTCCGTGCTCGATCAGGCGGTGTTGAACAGCGGCGCGAAATTGCTCATTTACACCAGTAAACCTGAGCGCAAGTCCGATCTTCTTTCGCGCCACTGTTCGCCTGGCCTGATCGTCGCACAACCAGCGCCTCGACCGTGTAGAGCCGTGTAGAAGAACTCTCCCGAGCGGGAAGCATCAGCTTCCCGCTTGCTGTTTTTATCGTCGCCGAACGTTTGCCTGCAGAGAAGAGCGCCCCATGACCGACATTCACGCCCACAAGATCCTGATTCTCGATTTCGGCTCCCAGTACACCCAGCTGATCGCCCGGCGGATTCGCGAGATCGGTGTCTATTCGGAGGTGCGTGCCTTCGATATCACCGAGGAGGAGATTCGCGCGTACAACCCCAACGGCATCATCCTCTCCGGCGGGCCGGAGTCGGTTGCCGAGCTGGATTCGCCCCGGGCGCCGGCGTGCATCTATGAGCTCGGCCTGCCGGTGCTCGGCATCTGCTACGGCATGCAGACCATGGCGGCGCAGCTGGGCGGCGGCACCGAGGGCTCCAACAAGCGCGAGTTCGGCTATGCGCAGATCAGCGTGACCGGCGAGGACCCGCTGCTCGGCGGCATCATGGATCACGTGGGCGAGCGGGGCGATGCGCTGCTGGATGTGTGGATGAGCCACGGCGACAAGGTCGCCCACGTGCCGGAGGAGTTCGAGATCACCGCCTCCACGCCGAGCTGCCCGATTGCGGCGATGAGCTGGGCGGAGAAGCGCCTCTATGGCGTGCAGTTCCACCCCGAGGTGACGCACACCGCCCAGGGCCAGCGCATTCTCGAACGCTTCGTGGTCGAGATCTGCGGCTGCGAGAAGCTCTGGACCCCGGCGCGCATCATCGAGGATCTGGCCGCCCGGGTGCGCGATCAGGTCGGCGACCGCCACGTACTGCTCGGCCTCTCCGGCGGGGTGGACTCCTCGGTGGTCGCGGCACTCCTGCACAAGGCGATCGGCGATCAGCTCACCTGCGTGTTTGTCGACAACGGCCTGCTGCGCAAGAACGAGGCCGACCACGTGATGGAGACCTTCTCCAGCCACATGGGCGTGCGGGTGATCCGCATCGACGCCGAAGACGAGTTCCTCGGCAGGCTCGAAGGCATCGACGATCCCGAGACCAAGCGCAAGCTGATCGGCAACACGTTCATCGACGTGTTCGACCGCGAGGCCGCGAAGATCGAGGGCGTGGAGTATCTTGCCCAGGGCACCATCTACCCGGACGTGATCGAATCCGCCGCCTCCAAGACCGGCAAGGCGCACGTGATCAAATCGCACCACAACGTGGGCGGCCTGCCGGAGACCATGAAGCTCAAGCTGGTGGAGCCGCTGCGCGAGCTGTTCAAGGACGAGGTGCGCAAGCTCGGCCTCGAACTCGGCCTGCCGTACGACATGGTCTACCGCCACCCCTTCCCGGGACCGGGGCTGGGCGTGCGCATTCTTGGTGAAGTGAAGAAGGAGTACGCCGATATCCTCCGGGAGGCGGATGCCATCTTCATCGAGGAACTGCACAACTTCGACTGGTACCACAAGACCAGCCAGGCCTTTGCGGTGTTCCTGCCGGTCCGCTCGGTCGGCGTGGTAGGGGACGGCCGCCGCTACGAGTGGGTGATCGCCCTGCGCGCGGTGGAAACCATCGACTTCATGACCGCCCGCTGGGCGCACCTGCCGTATGAGCTGCTGGAGAAGGTCTCCAGCCGCATCATCAACGAGATCAGTGGTGTGTCGCGGGTGACCTATGATGTGAGCAGCAAGCCGCCCGCGACGATCGAGTGGGAGTGATAGACTATTGTTGCTTAATAGTCTTAGTTTTTAATGGAATCAATGGGAAAGAATGATGGCATCTTACGATTGGTCAAAGTTGCTCAATAACAAACGGCGCAGAAGTATGGAGGCTTCTAATGAGTCTGATATATGGAGCACTCCAAGAACGGAAATTGAAAGGGATTACGATAGAGTGGTCTTTTCAGCAGCCACTAGAAGGCTGGCAAATAAAACTCAAGTTTTCCCGATGGATGAGAATGATAGTGTCAGAACGAGGTTGACACATTCAAATGAGGTTTCAAACCTGGCCAGAGGTGCCGGGGTGATGTTAAGCAATAAAAAGTTTTTGACGGACCATGTGTGTCGCGACAGACTGATAAGGGATTTGCCTTCCGTACTTGCGGCCGTGGGCTTGGTCCATGATATGGGCAATCCACCTTTCGGACATCAAGGTGAGCAGGCTATCAGGGATTGGTTTGAATCTAAGCTTAACTCTGATGAGCTATCGGGAAGATGTTTAGACGCCAAGTTTAATGATTTTAGGCGTTTTGATGGGAATGCTCAGACTTTTCGTCTAGTAAATAGGTTGCATGCTGCAGATGGGGAGTACGGTGTTGATCTGACAGTAGCTACTTTAGCATCTATGATAAAGTATCCGGTTTTCAACTCAACTAAAAACAGTAATTACACAAAAGCTGGTGTATTTGTTTCTGAAGAAGAGATAGCCAGACAGGTATGGGAAGAGTCTGGCTTGGAAGAAGGCGTTAGACATCCGCTCACTTACATAATGGAAGCCTGTGATGACATAGCCTACGCGACAATTGATGCAGAAGATACAATTAAGAAAGGTTACGCATCTTTCAATGATCTTAAAAGATGGCTTGATGATAAAGAAATCAAGAATTCATTTAATGATATTTATAATAAGATAGATAAAAAAATAAATTATTTTGCAGCTCAGCAAAAGCTTACAAACGAGGTGAGAGACGAAGTTTCGGTTGAAATATTTCGAGCTTTAGCTATAAACCAATTCCTAAATGCAGCTGTTGAGCAGTTTAGCAATGATATGGAGAATTTGGGAGGGGGTTATTTAGAAAGTCGCGAAAGTGGTTATTATGAAATAGTGGAAGAATTTCATCTTAAGAAAGAAATTAAAGCCATGAAAGATTTCACTAAGCATTATGGATTTGGTAATCATGATGTTTTAGAATTAGAGCTTAGCGGTAGGATCTATATCCAAGGTGTAATGGATTTTGTCTGGGAAGGGATAAAAGATCTTGATGAAGGCCTTTCAAGCAGCAGTCATTATAATAAGTTTATACTTTCAAAAATATCTAGAAATTATCTCAGAGAGTTTAAGAGAGCCTACAGTGAAGCTGGAGAAGACAGGGCTGAAAAGAATTATGCGCGTTTTCAGCTGCTGGTTGATTATGTGTCTGGAATGACTGAAAATTATCTTCAAAGAACATATAATGAAATAAAACCCTTTTATGAAAAGTGCTCGTTGCGTTGAGTGGTTATGAATAGAGCTAGTAGTCTCAAAAATCTTAAAAAAAGAATTGACTATTTTCTCGACGATACTGGGAGCCAACAGGCGCCTCTGGCTGAGTTTATACAAGATAATTTCGAGGGTTGTAAACCATTTCTTTTTGGCGGTGTTGTAAGAGATTTGGCTATTCACGGATTGAATGAGTTCAAGTCTGATGTTGATATTGTTTTTTTGAATGATTTTAATATTTCCGACTTTACGATTGATGTTGAAAAAAACAAGTTTGGCGGGCATAGGGCTTTTTTTGATCGTTGGATCATAGACTTTTGGAAAGCAGAAGATACTTGGTCTTTTTCTAATGGAATATTTGTCTTCGAGGGTGTCAATTCTTTGTTGAAAACGACTCATACAAATTTCGAGTCGGTTCTCTATGATATAGAAAATAAAAAAATAATATGTTGCGAAAGATATTTTGAGGACTTGGTTTCGGGATATCTTTATATAGTTAATAAGCAAACCCCAGATCAGAAGAAAACTCTGTCCAAAGTGTTTCGGTCAATATACGAGAATGGTGTCATATCCTGCGACCAAAGCGTCGCGTCTCTTGCTGTTGAGGTATTTGATACGTGTGATTTGACGGAATTTTATGATGATTATGTTGTTACGGGTATACCCTATGCATTTTACTATAAATTGGTTAAGAGACTTCTCGACTCATGGGGGGAGCTCTTGCCTGTAGACGTTTCTGACATACATAGCAATCAAAAAGAACTTTTTTAGCATTATTTTTATCTGTTTAAAATTTGCATTGCGTCCATTTTTCGGAGGCTGCGCTGAAAAAGGCAAGTGTGGAGTCTGCGTTATCATCGGCGCGAAGATAAAGGGAGATGATAAACAGGCTGCTGTTGTGCATGGGGCGTGACATACACTGCCTTATCAAATAGCCGTTTGAGACAGTGATAATCTGAAGGGAAGGCCTAAGCATCACATGCTTAGCGCCATGTGCTGTAGCAGCATGGTGGTCTTTACGTCGACCATCTCCCAGCTTGGATTATTACCAGCGGCGGTTCCAACACTCCAATATCTTCTTTTTCGTCTTCAAGTCTGCCGCCCTTGCCGGTTCTCAGGTCGTCGTCGTAGCCGGCGATAAAAAAAGAGCTTTTTCGTAATCGAGTCCGGGGTCATGAATATTTCAAATACCTTCTCGACGTGATGAATTTTATAGCCGGCCTCTTCCTCGACATTCAGATAAACAGACACTCAGCTCGCCAAGCCTAACCACACTCGCTCCTACGGCCAGCCCTACACAGGCTAATCCAGCGACAGCCATACACCACCGACGACGGCCTCTAAAGAATTGCCGAGATACCGCGCAGATTCATTGTATTAAACGCTACGACCAAGTTGGCGTCTCGCGCCATCATATCAATGCTCTGTTCTGTGGTACCTGTAACGCCCAACTACTGATTAGCCATGCGAGGTTGACTCACACAGGCGCTTCGCGCGCCAGAGGTAGCCTGTCTTCCGATGAAAGTTCAGCATCCAATGCAGTGAGCTTCGCCAGCCTGATGGGGCGCTGGCCATTGCTTTGTTTCCTGCCGGCCGCATTCCAGGCCAGTGCCCCCGGCCCGTTATAGACTACTTCGATGCTCTGGCCCTTCGGTCGGCTAAGCACCAGAAGATGCTCCTGGTTCATGCCGGATCGCGACGGTGTTTTCCTGCGTCAGCTTGATCTCGATCTTCGTGCCATCAGGCGTTATGGCGTCGTGGGCCAGGGTGGAGGCCGGTTTCAGTTCCAGATCGAACATGTAGGCTGCCACGACTTCGCCAACGCTCCCGACCAGATGCCCATCCAGCGTGAACTTGCGGCCGGGGAACAGCCCTTCGAGGGCATCTGTTGCCGTGTAAAGCTGATCGATCAGGTCACCGACCCGGGCCCAGTAAGCTTCATCCATGGATTGTTGTGCCTTTTATTCGAATACCGTGCGGTGGAGAAGGGCGGCGCCTTGCAGGGTAACCCTACTGGAATTTCTTCACCGGGGCACTCGAGTCATAGGCTCGAATGCGCTTGGCCATCATCCTCCCGAAGCAGCTCATGCTTGCGGCGCGGGCGGCCGGCGGCTCTAGTCGCAAATGCCATCATGTCCTTCCTCGGTAGACAGGTTCGCCGCTTCGATGTCGTAGTCGATTTTCCGGATTGACCGAAGAGGTGGTCATCCGGTATTCCCGGATGTTCATCAGAAGGGCTCGCATCAGAATCCGAGCAGGTGTACGTGTTTTACCAGCCCTGATCGAAGCCGGCCGCTATTCGTCATGCGAAGCATTTACCCAATTGGCGACGATCAATCCCGGCACCCGGTCAAACTCCCGTTCGTTGTTCGTCACCACTGTGAGCCCCTGGCTGCGGGCGTGGGCGGCGATCATCAGGTCAAAAGCGCCGATCGGTGTGCCTGCGCGTTCCAACCCGGCACGTATCTGTCCGAAATGGCTGGCAGCAGCATCATTGAAGTCCAGCACTGCCAGCCGCGCGGTAAAGTTCTCCACGACTGACAGGTTATGCGCTGGTTTGGCCGACTTCTCCGCGCCATAGCTCAGCTCGGCGAGCGTCACCGATGAAATGCAGAGCCTTGCTGCATTCTCGTTGAAAGTTGCGCGCAAGGCGGGCGGGCGGTTCCTGATGACGTAGATACAGATGTTCGTATCGAGCATGTAGCGCAGCATCAGAACGTCTCGCGCTGCTGCGGCTCGGGCTGGTCACGGCTCTCCATGAAGTCGGCGCTGACTGCACGACTTTCATCGGGATCAAAGAAGTCGTCCCAGAGGTTGCCGCTGGGGGTGATCAAGCGGCTCCGGCCGAGCGTGATGATCGTGACCTCCGATACCTCTTCGGGGAAGGCCACGGCTTTTGGCAAGCGCACGGCCTGACTCTTGTTGGATAGAAACAGCTTGGTATTCATGGCAGGCTCTCTCTTGGTATATCTTGAAAGTATATACCAAGAGCCATGCCGTGAGGGAAGATGCTCGGGCGAATGCAGTGACGATCTCATCAATGAAATGACACAGCTTGGGCGTCATGTGCTGATCGGCGGCATAGAGCAGGGGCATGGGGCGGGGACTGTCGTAGTCGGTCAGCAGACGCACCAAACGCTTGGGCGGATAACCCTTTGGTCAATGCAGCTTCGTAGCCAGGGAGGATGAGGGCGAGCTGGAGAAGGAACCAACTATCCGGAAATTCCGGATAGTTCGCCAGGATGGCTCGCGTCAGGTGACGCGAGCCATCGAGCATTACAATCTTGATGTGATTATTTCGGTGGGTTACCGCGTCAAGTCTCAGGCAGGAACCCGCTTTCGCCAGTGGGCGACGCGCGTCCTCCGTGAGCATCTCACCCAGGGCTGGACGCTTCATCAGCAGCGCTTCGAGGCCAATGCACGCGAGCTGGAGGCGGCGATGGCGCTGGTGCGCAAGGCGGCATACAGCCCCGCGCTGGATCTGACGGGCGGTCGCGGGCTGGTGGATATCGTCGCGCGCTATGCGCAGACGTTTCTGCTGCTGCAGCGCTATGACGAAGGGCTGCTGAGTGAGCCTGACGTGCAGGCGGGTGGTCAGCTGCCCTCATTGACAATGGCGAGAGCAGCGCTGGAAGAATTGAAAGCCGAACTGATGGGACGGGGAGAGGCGACCGCGCTGTTTGCGCAGGATCGCGGCGATGGGCTGGCCTCGCTGCTGGGTAATCTCGATCAGTCGTGTTCGGCGAGCCGGCCTATGCCAGTATCGAATCGAAAGCCGCGCATCTGCTCTATTTCGTGATCAAGAATCACCCGTTCGCCGATGGCAACAAGCGCAGTGCGGCCTTTCTGTTCGTCGACTTCCTCCACCGTAATCATCGCCTGCTGTCATCGATGGGTGAACCCGTGATCAACGATGTCGGTCTCGCGGCATTGACGCTTCTGGTGGCAGAGTCCGATCCTGCCAACAAGGAGACGATGATCCGGCTGATCATGAATATGCTGGCCGATGAAATCGCATGAATCATGAGTCACTGAAAACCAGCGCTACGGCCGTAAGCGGTAACGGCGGCCTGGCGATCTTGTGGCTGCCCGGGCCAACTCTCATCTCCTCGATTCAGCGATGCACCCAGTCCAGGTGCTCGAACGCGCGCCGGGCGTGATCCTCGCGGAACATCTCGTGATCACGGCGTAATCTGTCGGCGGCTTCGGTGGCGAAGGCCACCATGTCCTCGGTAAACAGCTCCGCCGGCTCGATGGCCTTCATGATCGCCGGTTCGATGTCGTAATCGATGCGGCCGGATTCATCGGAGAGGGCATGTACCTGGGCGAGCACGCCGCCGCAGATGCGGGCGTAATCCTTCCATTCGCTCTTGGAAAGCTCATCGAGATCGATGTCATCGCGAAAGGGGGCGCGTTCGCGTGACATGTAGCTCAGGCTGTCGAACTCGACATGACCGTAGAAGCGGTCGCCGTGGCTCAGGTGAACCGCCTGGGCGTGACTGATGCGCTCGGCGCGGGTGTCCATCTCATAGGAAGAGGGGGGCACCAGCCCGGAGAGGGCGGAGCGTCGGGCCTGCTTGTATTCGATGATCAGATCATCGCTGCCGTCGCGCCCGGGGCCTTCGATCAGCACGTAGTAGCGGTTGAGCCCCAGCGAGGCGGTGCCCTGGTCAAGTCGGATCGCCACGTCCTTCACGCGCATGCCTTTGGCGCGTTGAGGCACTTCAATATTGTTCTCCCGGATCAGCCGATCGGTGATCGCCTGGAACTCATCACGGCGTGACGAGATCGGCACCAGTTCCTTCGTGGAGCGAAAGCGGCTCTTCGTCTCGTCGAGATAGTCTTCCATCAGCCATTCGGCACGCTCTTCGTGGGCATCCCTGAACAGCTGGCGAATCAGCTTCGGCGCGTTGTCGAAGCGCATCTCCTCCTCCTGCTCGGTGCCCTCGCGCGCCAGCCGCCGCGTGCCCTCGATATACCCCTGCACGAAGTGGCGCACCACCTTGATCCGGTGCTTGCGCTTGAGCTCGCCTTCGGTTTTCGCGGCAATCATGAAGCCGACCGCGCCGCGCTTGATGTCCCAGGTGAAGGGGGCGTAATAGGCCTCGTCGAAGTCGTTGACCGAGAAGATCGGCACATTGTTGACGTTGGGCATGACGCCGAAGTTCTCGGGATGAACATCGCCTAACGCAAGTACGGTGGGCATCCAGGCATCGTCACCGGCCATGTCGCGATAGAACAGCAGCGCGGTGCCGCGAAAGAACGAATAAAGCGAATCCGAGAGCTTGTTGAACTTGCCCTCGGCCTCCTCGGAGCCTGCCGCAATGCGGGTGGCATGATCCTCGCGCAGCGTCTGGCGCACGTGGCGGCGGCGCTCGAAGCCGGTCAGGGCCCGCGGGCGCAGCACGAACTCTCCGGCCGCCACCGCCTCGGCCAGGCGGCTGAAGGTCTCATAACGGGTGGCCGCCACCGGCGCCGGCTCGCTGGCTGCAGGCTGATCGAGCGCTGCGGCCAGTTCCTCCTTGCTCATCGACGAGCGCCCCGGAATCTCCTGTTGCCGGGCCTGCTCGTAGAGGGCCTTGCGGGTCTGTTCTGTCGGGCTGGTCATGAATGTCCCCTGCCTGTCCTGAGATACCTGAGGTGGATGCCTGCTCTCCAGCATGGACGACTTGTGTGGCGGGCGCATGTGTCGCCGGAGCTTGATCTCTCGAACCTGTGATGATTGTCGAAGCCAGCTGGTGTTTTGGACGATGCAACCCCGTGTTTCGATCATGACTGATGCCGCGATGAACAAACCCCCGAGGGGACGCCCTCGGGGGTTTGAATCATGCCGTCATGAACGACCGGCCGCCTCAGGTGGCATTGGTAGCCTCGTTGCCGGATGGGGCAGGGTTGTCTGCAGCGGTTTCGCCGTTGTCCGCAGTGTCGGCTGATTCGTCTGCGGGCGCTGCAGTGGCGTCACCGTCGCTTTCGGTCGGGCTGGTGCGTGCCGTGCCACTTCCGGAGCCGGCCGCGCCCGAAGCCTGTGGCGCATCGGCGCTATCCCGCGTCACCCGCCAGATCGTATTGGAGAGATCATCGGCGACAATGACCGAGCCATCCGGAGCTACGGTCACGCCGACCGGGCGGCCGCGTGTCTTGCCATCGTCGGTGAGAAAGCCGGAGACGAAGTCAACCGGATCGCCGGCGGGCCGGCCGTCCTCGAACGGAATGAATACCACCTTGTAGCCGACGGGTTCCGAGCGGTTCCAGCTGCCGTGTTCGCCGATGAACACGCCCTGCGAGAACCGGTCACCCACGGCCTCGTTGGAGAAGTCGACGCCGAGCGGGGCCCGGTGCGAGCCGAGGCTGTAATCCGGCGCGATCGCCGATTCGACCTTCTCCGGGTTCTGCGGTCGCACGCGCGGATCGACATTCTGCCCCCAGTAGCTGTAGGGCCAGCCGTAGAAGCCATTCTCCTGTACGGAGATGAGGTAGTCGGGCACCAGGTGGGGGCCGAGCTCGTCACGCTCGTTGACCACCGCCCAGAGCTGGTCCGTCTCCGGCTGGATGGTCAGATCGGTCGGGTTGCGCAGCCCGGTGGCATATGCCTTGTGGGCGCCGGTTTCGGCGTCGATCTGCCAGATCTCGGCGCGGTCGACCTCCGCGTCCATGCCGCGCTCGGTGATGTTGCTGTTGGAGCCGATGCCGACGTAGAGCGTCTCTCCGTCGGCGCTTGCGGTCAGCGCCTTGGTCCAGTGGTGATTGATCCGGGAGGGCAGGGCCGTCACCAGCTCGGGCGGCCCGCTGGCCTGGGTCTGGCCTTCCTCGTAGTCAAAGCGCACCAGCGCATCCTGATTGGCAACATAGAGCTCGTTGCCCACCAGGGCGAGCCCGTAGGGTGCGTTGAGGTTCTCGGCGAACACCATCTGCTGCTCGTAGCTGCCGTCATCGTCGCTGTCGCGCAGCAGGGTCAGCCGGTCCCCCCCGCTCACCGAGGTCGTGCCCTTCGCCTTGATCAGACTGGCGATGAAATCCTTGGGGCGCGATTTCGGCGCGTTGCCGCCACCCTTGCCCTCGGCCACCAGGATATCGCCGTTGGGCAGTACCAGTGTCTGGCGCGGCACCTTGAGATCGGTGGCGATCGCCTGGATCGAGTAGCCCTCGGGCACCGTCGGCTTCCGATCTCCCCAGGGGGCGCGTTCGGGCACTGTCATGCTGGGCAGCAGCCCCCGCTGCGGATCGGGCAGACTGGGGTTGGGGCCATACTGCGGTTCCGGAGCGGCCGCACCGGCCGTGCCGGCCAGGAGCAGCAGCGAAAGCGGGGCAGCGTAGCGAATGCGGGAGAGAGTCATGCCTTGCCTCCGGCGCCGAGACGGGAAAAGCCGAGCCAGGCGGCCATGCCGGCCAGCACGGTGATGATGATCGAGAGCACGAAGCCGGTGGGCATCATGGCCCAGGCATCCCGGGCGTGCACCAGCGCGTTGATGAAGCCCAGCCCCCAGCAGACCAGCAGCAGCAGGAAGTAGACCGCCGCCAGGCGGCGCTGACCACTGGCGCGAAAGAAACCGAGCAGCGCACACAGCAGTGTCAGCCCGTTGAAGACGAGTCCACCGGCGATCAGCCAGGAGGCGAAGGTGCTCCACTGGATGAGATAACTGGTCGAGTAGGCGTAGTCACTCAGGGCTGCCCCGAGAAACAGCGGCAGGATACCGGCAAGCAGTATCCCGTGGAGCGGATGCAGGCCGCGCCGGGGCGTGGGTTCGGCAGTGGTGTTCACGGCGGACTCCTTGTGCTGATCAACCGGTCAGGCGCTCGGGGTCCTGCCGGATCTGAGTGTCCTGGCTATCAGAGCGGAGTGTAGTCGAGTTGTTGAATCTTCGATAAAAATCATGGCGGTCAGGGCTCGCGGGCAGGCGGTGCGCGCCCGCTGGCGGTGCCCACGGCCGGCCCCCGGGTGATGAGCACTGCGCACTGCTTGAGGGAAGGCGCTGCGTGGATTACACAGTGATCATCAACACCACTTGCCATGGAGGGTAAGCATGCAGGATTTCACGGGTAAACGGGTGCTGGTCGTGGGTGGCAGCCGAGGCATCGGGGCGGCGATCGTGACCGGCTTTGCCGGTGCCGGCGCCGAGGTACGGTTCACCTATTCGGGCTCGCGGGAAGCGGCGATGGAGCTGGCAGGGCAGACCGGGGCCACGGCGGTACACTCGGATGCCGCGGACCGGCAGGCCGTGATCGATACGGTGCGTGAGGCGGGCGCGCTGGATGTGCTGGTCTTCAATGCGGGAGTCGCGGTGCTGGGCGATCCGCTGGAGCTCGAGCCGGATGCGGTCGATCACCTGATCGACGTCAACGTGCGGGCGCCCTACCATGCGGCCGTGGAGGCGGCGCGTACGATGCCGGAAGGCGGGCGCATCATCACCATCGGCTCGGTCAACGCCGATCGCTCGCCGCTGCCGGGCTTCGCGGCCTACTCCCTGAGCAAGTCGGCGCTGCAGGGCAT
The DNA here is from genome assembly GCF_003633775.1 of Kushneria sinocarnis. GTDB lineage: Bacteria > Pseudomonadota > Gammaproteobacteria > Pseudomonadales > Halomonadaceae > Kushneria > Kushneria sinocarnis. The sequence goes on along the minus strand of NZ_RBIN01000002.1, from coordinate 207,797 downwards.
GACCCGGGGGCTGGCCAGGGATTTCGGCCCGCGCGGCATCACCGTCAACGTGATCCAGCCGGGGCCGACGGATACCGACATGAACCCTGCCGAGGGCGAGTTTGCCGAGCAGGTGCGAAGCCTGATGGCGACCGGGCAGTATGGCACCGCCGAAGACGTCGCCAGCCTGACGTTCTATCTGGCGGGCCCGCAGGCCCGGGGCATTACCGGCGCCATGCATACCATTGATGGCGGGTTCGGCGCCTGACCGCCCGCCGCGGGTAACGGAGCGCCCTGCCATCATCGGTGGCGCGGGCCGTCATGGTCCGCGTCCGCTTCGCTCGTGCCGCAAGGCGATCCGGCCGAGGCCGCCGGTCGCCTCGCGCCGGCCATTTCCTCCACCGTGATCATCGTCAGGGTTCCCCGCCATGGCCCACCGCAAGCCCCATCTGCCGAGCAAGCTCTGTCCCGTCTGCCAGCGCCCCTTCAGCTGGCGCAGGAAGTGGGCGCGCAACTGGGAGAGCGTGATCTACTGTTCCGAACGCTGCCGGCGTCAGGGGCGCCGGTGACCCGGACAGCACCGGGACAACACCGCGCGCCCCGCGGTTGCGGGGCGTATCGGCGCCGCGGGGCGGTCAGGACGGTGGCGGCCGGAGGGCCATTCATGAACCGGGCTCATAACACCATGCCCGGTTTTGCGATACCGCCGCTGCTATCCTGTCTGCCCGACACTCGCCGGCCGGCGTCATTCCCTTCCCGGTGATCCGGCCGCGCCGGATGCCGAACCCGGCCGGAGAGTGATCGTCCTTCCGAGTACGATAATCAAGGAATGAATCTTGTCAGACCCTCAACCGGTGAGCGGACGCTTCCGTACGCTGGCACTGCTGGCCCTGGCGGTGGGCAGCTTTGTCATCTCGACTTCCGAATTTGCCAGCATGGGACTGTTGCCGCTGTTCGCCGAAGATCTGCAGTTGTCAGTGCCCCAGGCCACTTATGGCATTACCGCCTATGCGCTGGGCGTCGTGGTGGGCGCCCCCGTGATCACCATCATGGCTGCCGGCGTCGACAAGCGCGGTCTGCTCATCGCGCTGATGGCGCTGGCGTTCGGTGCCAATCTGCTGACCGCCATCGCCAATGACCTCGATCTGCTGGTGCTGGGGCGCTTTCTCAGCGGCCTGCCGCAGGGGGCCTATTTCGGCGCCGCTTCGGTGGTGGCCGGTTATATCGTCGGCCAGGGCCGGGAGGGCAGTGCCGTGGCCCTGGTGATGTCGGGTATCACCATCTCCACCATCATCGGCGCCCCGATCAGCACGCAGCTGGGTCAGCTGTTCTCGTGGCGCATGGCCTACGGCATCATCGGCATATGCGGGCTGGGCTCGGCGGTACTGCTGTGGTGCTGTGTGCCGAGTACCCGGGCGCTGCGGGGCGGTACCGTGCGCCGTGAGCTGTCGGCGCTGCGGCGCGGCAGCGTCTGGGTGATGATGCTGGCGACCGCGCTGGCCATTGCCAGCGTGTTTTCCATCTACACCTTCGTCGATCTCTTCGTCACCCGGGTTGCCGGCATGTCGTCCAGCGTGACGCCCTATGCGCTGGCGCTGATCGGCATCGGTCTGGCCATCGGCAATGTCATCGGGGGCTTCGTGGCGGATCGCTATCCGTTCCGGGGGATCTTCTCGAGCTGGGCGGCCGTGCTGGTGGTGCTGGCCGTCATGGCGACCTTCGCCCACAATCCGGTGGTGCTGATGGTGTTCTTCGCGGTGATGGGCATCACCATGCAGATTTCCATTCCCTCCATACCGGTGCGGATGATGAAGATGGCGCCGGAGGCGCCGACCCTGATGGGCGCGCTGAACATGGCGGCCTTCAACGTGGCGAATGCGCTCGGTGCGGCGATCGGCGGTCAGGCCATCGGCGCGGGGTTCGGACCGCTGTCGCCGATCTGGACCGGTTTCATCATGACCGCTGCCGGCCTGATGGTCGCCGGTCTGCTGTACCGGCATCTGAAGAAGACGGGAAACGCGCGCGCCTTTCAGCTGTAAACGAGGCGCAGGCGCCGTCGGATCACCGGATTGCCAATGGATGGAGGAGTACGGATGCCCACCATGTCGGACACATCCCGCTGGCTGGGGTTCTGGGCGGCCTCGCTGTCGCTGATCCTGGTGTTTGCGGCCTCGGCGACGCCCATTCCCCTTTACGCCATCTATCGGGCCACCGAAGGGCTGACCTACGCCGAGCTGTCGCTGACCGCGGTGTTCTACTTCATCAGTGCGATCATTGCGCTGCTGAGCTGCGGCCGGCTGTCGAACCATGTCGGCCGTCGGCCGGTGGTGGCGCTCGCGCTGCTGCTCGCCGCACTCGCCTGCGGGGTGCTGCTCGAGGTCTCGGGGGTGGTGTCGCTGATCCTCGGGCGCGTCCTGCAGGGGTTCTCCTGCGGTCTGGCGTCCAGCGCCGCGGCGGCCTTCGTGACCGATAATGCGCCACGCCGCCCGGGCTGGCTGGCACCGGCCGTCACGAGCACCGGCACGATGATCGGCCTGACCCTCGGTGCCGTGGCCTCGGGGGCGCTGGTCGAGCATGCGCCGCTGCCCCGGATGATGCCGTATCTGGTCATCACGGTTGCTCTGCTGCTCTGCCTGCTGCTGGTGTGGCGCAGCCGGGAGACCTCGCCGCGTCATGCCGGCGCGCTCGCCTCGCTGCGCCCGCGCCTGGCGCTGCCGCAGGCGAGCAGGCCGCTCTATCCCGTGGCCTGCTGCATCTTCATTGCCACCTGGGCGCTGGGCGGCTTCTTCCAGGCCTTCGGCCCGTCACTGTCGACCGACCAGCTCGGCTCCTCCAGCGCGCTGGTGGCCGCGGTGGTGTTCGCCTCCTACATGGCACCGAGCGCGCTGGGCGGGCCGCTCGGTGGCCGGCTGTCGCCTCACGGGGCCCAGCGGCTCGGCAGCGTCGCCTTCGTCGTCTGTGTCGCCGGACTGCTGGCCTCGCTGACGGCGGGTACGATCGGCCTGTTCCTGCTCGCCAGCGCCTGTGCCGGCATCGCCCAGGGCATGGTGCTCTCCGGCAGCATCCGGGCCCTGCTGGCCAACGCCGAGCCGAGTGAACGTGCCGGGGTGTTCTCGGTGATCTTCACGACCTGCTACTGCGGTGCGGCGATCCCGTCGCTCATCGCGGGGCAGGCGGCGCGGGAGCTGAGCCTGCCGCAAGTGCTCGGCGGCTATCTGGCGCTGGCGGTGATCGCCTGCCTCGTCACGCTGATCGCCGCGCGTGATCCGGCGCGGGTCACGGCCTCGGCGCGCTAACGCAGGGCACGCACGGCCGGTGGGCCAACAGGACATGACAGACACGGGGAGTCGAACATGAAGATCGGAGTACTGGGGATCGGGCTGATGGGCAGCAAGCTCGGTGTGCTGCTGGCCCGGGCGGGGCACGAGGTGATCCTGAGCTATTCGCGCCGCACCGCGAAGCTCGAGGAGCTGGCGCGCCGAGGCGGCGCCTCGGCACGGGCCGGAACGCCGGCGGAGGCGGTTCGCGAGTCGGACGTGATCCTGCTCGCGGTGCACTGGTCACGACTCGATGACGTGCTGGCGCAGGCGGGTGATCCGAGCGGCAAGATCGTGGTCACCTGCTGCGTGCCGCTGGATGCCACGGATACCGAGCTCGTGGTGGGACATCACGATTCCGGGGCGGAGCAGATCGCCCGGCGGCTGGCGAACGCCTCGGTAGCGGCTGCCTTTCAGACCACGCCGAGCGAGAGCTTTCAGCCGGTCTTCGAGGCCCGCGAGGCGGGGCTGAAGCCGAGCTGTGTCTACTGTGGCGATGACACCCGCGCGAAGCGGGCGGCCGCCGAGATGATCGCGGCCATCGGCTTCGAGCCGGTCGATGCCGGGCCGCTGCAGGTCGCCCGCTACACCGAGCCCTTCGCGCTGCTGACCGCGCAGCTGGCCTACGGCACCGGTGACGGCCCGGACTGGACCTACCGTTTCGCACGCTTCGAGCGGCTGTTCGAGCGGTCCTGACGGAGCGGCCCGGCATGGCGCCGGGCCGCCGGGGAGGGGATTACCCGAACGGTTGCGATTTCAGCCAGCGGGCCGTTTCGGCGATGGTCGTGGGGATGTCGCGCATGGTCACGCCCAGTGCGTCGCGGCGGGTGAAGTCGAACTGCGTCGGCGGTTCGGCCGAACGCTCAGTGGCCGGTGGCATCTCGGCCCCGGGCGCCTGACGGGCGAACTCGGCGTAGAGATCGGCCCAGTCGAGGCTCTCGTAGACGGCGAAGTAGCGCCCCCGCGCTTCCGGACGCTCGTAGGCGTTGAGAAACAGGGCGGCCACGTCACCGACATGGCTGACCGAAATCGAGCCTTCCGGCACCGTGTCGTGTACGGCCCTGCCATCGCGAATCGGCGCGACCAGAAAGCGATGGCTGCCGCCTTCGAGGTGCTGCGGCATCACCACCGGCCCCAGCATCATCGTCGGCAGGAAGATGCACAGCCGCAGGTTGTGGGCGACGCAGAAATCCTGTGCCGCAGTCTCCATGACGATCTTTTCGGCGGCGGTGAACTTGCCCTGCGCCATCTGATGCTCGGCATCCGACAGGGCGGTGGCTTCGGTCTTGATCGCCAGCGGCACGGGCGGATTGGTGGAGGAGGTCGAGGAGCAGAGCATCACGCTGCCGATGCCGGCGCGCTCGGCGGCCGCCAGCACGTTGAGGCAGCCGTCTCGCACCGGCCGCACGATCTCTTCATAGCCGCGCTGGCGGTCCAGCTCCCGGGCCGGTGTGCCATCGGCGGCCCGGTAGAGGGGAGGAAAGCAGGCGATGAAGACGGCATCGCTGCCCGCCATGGCCGCATCGAAGCTGTGGCTGTCGCGGCTGTCGGCGGAGAACAGGGTCAGCCGTTCCGGGGCCCCGGGCAGGGCCATCAGCCAGCGGGTCTTCCCGGTGTCCTCGGCATCGCGCAACGTGCCGCTGACGTGATAACCGCGCTTCAGCGCCTCCCTGACGATGTTCGAGCCGACCAGTCCGCTGGCGCCGGCTACCGTGATCCGTGTCATGTTGACTCCTTGCAGGGGTCGCGCCGTGAAGGGTTGAGGCGGGCGCATCGCGGCGCCCGGCGTACACCCACTGTAGCGAATGCATCGGGATGGCGTTAAAGACCCGGGGAATGGGGGCAGGGTGCTGCTACCTCGGCGCCACCTGAATCATCGCCCCCGCACGGCTCAGCACCTTCAGCGTGCGGTCGACCTCCAGCAACCGTTCGGGGAAGTAGAATCCCGGGCGCGCAGGCGGGCTGCCGTCCTGCCCCAGCAGGGCCGAAAGCAGCAGGGCGGTACACAGTCCGGTGAGTGATGCCTGCCCCGGCCCGAACTCCAGCGTGGCGCGCAGGTGCCTGTGCGCGTCTCCCCTCATGCCTTCGATGTCGACGATGATTTCGGTGGCCATGCCATCGCCCCTGCGGCGGCTGGAGGAAACCTCACTGGTCAGATCGAAGCGGATGTTCGGGGCGCCGGTTGCGGCGTGCAGGCTGACGATATCGAAGGGGTCGAAGGCCTGGCCTGTCAGCACGCGGCCGTCGAGCGTTTCGATGGGATGACGGGTGGCATCGCCGGAGAGTCGCACGCGCTGCCCGGACTCGAAGGCCAGCGTGACCGGCGCCTCGGCCTGCAGCCGGGTCATGTCCGCCAGCGCCGCCGGGCCGACCGGTTCCTCGTCATCCAGCACCACGCCGATGCGAATGGCGTGTACCCGATCGAGGCGCCCGGCAGCATGCAGGGCAAGCAGCGTCGGAGCGCCGGCCGCCCAGTGGCTGGCCAGCACCACGGGCGAGGCCGAGGGACGATGGATGAAGTGCGCCATTTCGGCGCCCGATTCGGTCATGCCGCTGCTGATGTTGAGATAGGGCACACCGAGCTGATGGGCGAAGCTCAGCCCATACAGGGCATTATCGGGCGCCAGCATGGTCACGGCTGCCATCTCGGTATCGAGCCCCAGTCGGGGCCGATCGGGATCGAGGACAACGGCTTCGGCGTTGGCAGTGGCCCCGGCGACGGCTTCCGCCGTGGCGGCATGCCGGCCGCCGACCAGTATCGGCATGTCGGCGTGGCCCTGTCGAAACCAGTCAATGGCATGACGCCCCACGACCCCCGACCCACCCACGAAAAGAACGCCTGGTTCGCTCATGTTCGCTCCTCCGGCCTGTAATATGGACATCCTGTTTCGGAGATAAACCTACCATTGGTAGGTTTAAGCTACTCCTGGTAGGTTTGCAACAGGAAAAAGCCTCATCGTGAATGACCAGAGAAGAGACGCATGAAGAATGCAGCCGGGGCATCGGGATCGCGCAGGCTTTCGGCCGCCGAGCGGCGGCGCCAGCTGCTCGATACGGCGCTCGAGATCGTGCGCGAGGAGGGGGCGGATCGACTGACGCTGGGACATCTGGCGGCACGCGCCGGGGTTTCCAAGCCGGTCGCCTATGATCATTTCGGCACCCGCTCAGGGCTGCTGATCGAGCTGTACCGGGTGATCGACCAGCGGCAGACGACCGCGCTCAGGAACGCTTTGACCACCGGCGAGCGGGATCTCGCCGAAACCGCCGCGATGCTGGCGGCCACACATGTTCACTGCCATGCCGATACCAGCGGTGAGTGGCACGCCATCGGGGCCGCCCTGACGGGCAGCGAAGAGAAGGAGGCCGTCTATCAGGAGTTGCTCGATGGCTACGTGCAGCTGTTCGTCGCCGTACTGAAGCCCCACTGCGAGCTGGCCGAGGCCGAGCTCGAGCGGCGCTGTGTCGGGCTGATCGGCGCCGGCGATGCGATCTCGGCGGCGATGGTGCGCGGGCACTGCAGTGAAGCGGAAGCCGCCGACACCCTGACGCTGCTGATTCGCAGCGGGCTGCAGGCGTGCCCGCCCTGAACCGGTGAGGGCGCCGGCGCTGGCAGCGCTTCACAGCACCCGGTACATCTCCAGGAACACACCCGTGGCCGTGCGCTGGCCGCTGCAGACAAACAGGCTCTCCGTCAGCCAGCGCAGGCGCTCGCCGTAGACCTCGAAGGTCGGCGAGGCCCGGAAGTAGATCTCCTCGGGCGGGATGTCGCTGAAAAAGCTCATGTCCTCCTCGAACAGCCGCGCGCGCCACTCCGGCGGAATGCGCCGCAGGCCATTGTTCTCGATGTAGCAGCGGTCGCCTTCGGTGGTCTCCACCGCATAGCGCGCCGAGAGCCGGCAGAGGCCGTGACGGTCGATGATCTGGCTGTCGACGCCCCCGGGCAGAACCCGGCCTTCCAGGGCGCCGCTGACCCGACCCTCGCGAATCGGAATCAGCTGGCGCTTGCCGTGGATGGGATCATTGCTGACCTGCGTGGGGGGATCGACGGTGATGTCGATGCGAAACGCGTATGCGAGGACGGGGGACATCAGGACTCCATGACAGCGGGTTGTCGGCGAGTATCCCATACCGGCATGGGCCCTGCCTGCCCGCGAGGGTCGGGCAACCGACGCCGTGGCTGTCCGGGCCACGGCGGGGGGCCGGCAGGGTCACGCCCGGGCGGGCTGGACCAGGATCTTGACCTGTGCCTTGTCGGCGAGCAGTGCCTCGAAGCCCTGTGCCACCACGTCATCCAGCGCAATGCGCGCGGTGACGAGATCCTCGGCGCGGTAGTAGCCCTGCTGCATCAGGGCGATCACGGCCGGATAGATATGCCGATAGGCGATGATGCCCTTGACGGTGCGCTCCTGGATCACCAGGTCGTTGGGATGGACCGCCGCCTCGGATTCCCAGATGCTGACGATCACCGTCTCGCCGCCGGGATGTGTGCTGAGGATTGCCTGATTGAGTACCGCGGGGATGCCGGTGACCTCGAAGGCGACATCGAGGCCACCGCCGGTGGCCTCCTTCAGCCGCTCGACGACATCGTCCTGGCCGGGATCGAACACCGTCGCGCCCAGCTCGGTGGCGCGCTGCCTGCGGGTCTCGGACACTTCAACGGCGAAGATGCGGGCGGCCCCGGCGGCCTTGAGCGATTCGATCACCATCAGCCCGATCGGACCGGCACCGAAGACCACGGCAGTGTCGCCGGCCTTGAGCGAGCTCTGGCGGACCGCGTGCAGACCGACCGCGGCCGGTTCGACCAGGGCGCCCTGTTCGTAGGAGAGCGCGTCCGGCAGGGGGTGCACCATGTGCTCGCCGACCACGGTGAATTCGGCGAAGCCGCCACCGCCGCCGGAAAGGCCATGGAAGCCGAGCAGCGGGGTCAGGTTGTAGCGCTCCATCAGGTAGGCGCCCTCCCGGTGGGGCGAGAGAATCGGTTCGATCGCCACGCGGTCGCCGACGCTGACCCGGGTCACGGCATCGCCGATCGCGACCACTTCGCCGGCAAACTCGTGCCCCATGATGATCGGCGCCCTGTCGTGACTGAGCGGGTGCGGTGTCTCGACCGGAATGAAGATGGGGCCGGCGGCATACTCATGCAGATCGCTGCCGCAGATGCCGCAGGCCGCCACCCTGACCCTGACCTGGTGCGGGTCGGTGATGGCCGGCACATCGACGGTCTCGATGCGGATATCGTGCGCCCGGTACCAGCGGGCGGCCTTCATGTTCGGCTGACTCATGGTGTGCTCCTCAAGGGCAGGTGTGCCGGATGACATGATGAATCAGGCGTGCCGCCGGGCTCGCAAGCCTGCGGTGCGAGCCCGGTGCATGCCCGGAAGGCGCCCTTCACGCCAGGTGATGCACCTCCTGCAGGCCGTAGACCGGGGTCTCGATGCCTTCGAGCCGGGCCTTCAGCTGCAGGGCCAGATAGTGCGAATAGTGCCGGGACTGGTGCAGGTTGCCGCCGTGGAACCAGAGTGCCTCCTGCCGGGTCGGCTTCCACATGTTGCGCAGTTCGCCCTCCCAGGGGCCGGGGTCCTTCGGGGTGTCGGAGCCCATGCCCCAGCACTTGCCGACCCGGTCGGCCACTTCCTGCGAGATGATGTTCGCCGCCCAGCCGTTCATCGAGCCGTAGCCGGTGGCATAGACAATCAGGTCGGCAGGAAGTTCGGTGCCGTCGGTCAGCGTGAGCGAATGCGGATGGATGCGTTCGACACCGACGCCGCTGTGCAGCCGGATCTCGCCACTGGCGACCAGCTCGCTGGCACCCACGTCGATGTAGTAGCCGGAGCCGCGGCGCAGATACTTGAGAAACAGCCCGGAGTCGTCGGCGCCGAAGTCGAGCATGAACCCGGCCTTCTCCAGCCGGCGGTAGAAGTCGGCATCCTGCTCGCGGATGGCATCGAAGGCGGGGCGCTGGAAGTCCGGCAGCAGCCGGTAGGGGATCGAGGCGAAGATCAGGTCCGCCTTGTCGGTGGTGATGCCGCTGGCGACCGCCTGTTCGGAGTAGAGCGGGCCGAGCGCGTGTTCCATCAGGGCATCGGATCTGACGATATGGGTCGAGGAGCGCTGCACCATGGTGACGTCGGCATCGTGCTCCCACAGGGCCGCGCAGATGTCATGGGCCGAGTTGTTGGCGCCGATCACCACCACCCGCTTGCCGCGATAGGCATCCGGTCCCGGGTGCTGACTGGAGTGGTGCTGCTCGCCCTCGAAGTCCTCCGCCCCCGGGAACGACGGCAGATGGGGGACGCCGGACATGCCGGTGGCGAGGACCAGCTGCTTCGGCCTGAGGGTCACCGGCTCGCCGTCGCGCCTCACCTGCACCGTCCACTCGCCGCTGGCCTCGTCGAAGCTGGCGCTCTCGCACTCGGTATTCGACCAGTAGTTGAGCTCCATCACCCGGGTGTACATCTCCAGCCAGTCGCCGATCTTGTCCTTGGGGGCAAAGACCGGCCAGTTGTCCGGGAAGGGCAGGTAGGGCAGGTGGTCATACCACACCGGATCATGCAGGCAGAGCGACTTGTAGCGGTTGCGCCAGGCGTCACCCGGGCGCGGATGCTTGTCGACCACGATGGTCGGCACTGCCATCTGGCGCAGGCGCGCCGCCAGCCCGATGCCCCCCTGGCCACCGCCGATGATCAGACAAAACGGCTGGCGCGTGTAACCCAGCTCTTCGGCTTCGCGTTCGCGCGCCTCCCGCCAGGTCTCGCGGGCCTTGTTGGCGCCGTGCTCCGCCCCCTGCGGCCGCCGTTCGCCGCGGGGTTCGGGGTGATCCTTGAGGGCCTGCATGGTGGTCAGGAGCGTCCAGCACCGGCCGTGCTTCAGGCGCAGCAGTCCCTTGCCGGTGGCGACCGCGGTTTCGAAGGTGAACCAGGCCTCGATGACGCCGTCGGTCTCGTGGGCCTCGCCGTCGATCTGCCAGTTCGTGGGCGCGCTGCGTGCCAGGGTCGCGTCGAGCATCGCCCGGATCTCGTCGCGGCCCTCCATCGTCTTCAGATTCCAGGTGAACGCGACCAGGTCGCGCCAGAAACACTCCTCGTTGAAGAGGGCGGCAGCGCCCCGGCTGTCCCGGGCGCTCAGGGTGTGCTCGAAGTCGCTCAGCCACTGCTCGACGGTGCGGGTTGGGGTGCGGGGGGTCATCGTCGGCTTGCTCCTTGTCGGATCGGGTCGTGAATCGTGCTCGACACCCGAAACCCGGGGCAGAAAACGTGCCAGGCGGGGCTTCCCCTTTGGTCGGAGTGCCACGGGGCCCCGATGCTCCGGCGATGGGCCGGTCCGGCGCGGGCTCGGCGGCGGGCCGTGACCGGCACGCCTGCCACAGCTGTCACGCCGGAGGGCCTTTCGACTGTCACGCCGATGTGACACCTGTCACGCGCGATGCAGGGGTCTTCCGACCAAGGGGGAAGGGCGCCTTACCCGGTCCGGGGCATAGTCTGGAGCCTGTCGTCCGCCGGGCCCGAACCGGCAGACCCCTGAACCGTGCGGGGAGGTTGCCACGTCATGCATGCCCGGCTGCAGCGTCAGCACATCGAGACCGTGGTGCGATTGAGTGAAGGCCGCGCCGATCTTGCCTACCCGTGCCGCGAGGTCATCCAGCGCTCATGGCAGCGCTGCGTTGACGAGTACCGTCTCGATCCCGGTCGGCCACGGCCCGTCCGGGTGCTGACCCGGCAGGCGCTGCTCGATTGCCGGGAGCCCATCGATGAGCTGCTCTACGTGGCGCGCGCCGGCATCGACCAGCTGCATGCCCAGATCGCCCCGCTCGGCCATGTGCTGCTGCTGACGGATCGCAACGGCGTGACGGTGGATTTTCGCGGCCGGGAGGATCAGGACCGGGCGCTGCACCGGGCCGGCCTCTACCTGGGCGCGGACTGGGGCGAGCGCCACGCCGGTACCTGTGCGGTCGGCACCTGTGTTCACGAGGGCCGGGCCATTACCTGCCATCAGCGCGAGCACTTCGACGCCACGCACATCGCGCTGACCTGCACGGCGGCGCCGATCCACGACCCGCAGGGCAACGTCATCGCGGTACTGGACATTTCGGCACTGCAGTCGCCGCGCAGTCTGCAGAGTCAGAATTTCGCCCTGCCACTGGTCACGCTCTACGCCCGGATGATCGAGGATGCCTGGTTTCTGCATCGGTATCGCGACACGCCGGTCCTGCGCTTTGATGCCTCACGTTCGTTCGTGCACTTCAACGGCCGCGGGCTGATTGCCATCGGCGAGGAAGGCCGCATCCTCGCCGGCAATGGCGAAGCGCGGGCGCTGATCGAGGCGCACTGTCAGCGCTGGTCGCCCTGGGCAACCGCTGGCCTGCCGGCTGCCACCCAGCTGTTCGATGCCGAACTCGATGACCTGCTCGGCCTGGCGGTGCGGGAGCCCGATCAGCTGCGGGCCTTTCGCGTGCGCGCAACCGGCGAGACGCGCTTCGTGACGCTGATCGAGCCGTGCCGGCCGCGTGCCGCCGCCGTCACCGAGCCCGTTTCGGCGACCCCGGCGCTGGATCGGCTGGCGGGGGATGATCCGGCCATGCACCGCCTGCTGAAGCTGGCCCGGCGTCTGCGGGACGAGCCGGTCAGCGTCCTGATCAGTGGCGAAACCGGTACCGGCAAGGAGGTACTGGCCCGTGCGCTGCACGACAGCGGCCATCGCGCGCAGCAGCCCTTTGTCGCCGTCAACTGCGCGGCCATTCCGGAGTCGCTGATCGAAAGCGAGCTGTTCGGCTATCTGCCCGGCGCCTTCACCGGCGGGCGGGCCAGGGGCATGCGCGGGCTGATCCAGCAGGCGGATGGCGGCACCCTGTTTCTGGACGAGATCGGCGACATGCCGCTGGCGCTGCAGAGCCGGCTGCTGCGGGTGCTGGCCGAGCGCGAAGTGATGCCGCTGGGCGCCGATGCGCCGGTCAGGGTCGATATCCGCGTGATGACCGCGACCCACCGTGACATTGCCGCGCTGATCGAGGCGGGCGGCTTCCGCGAGGATCTCTTCTACCGGCTCAACGGCGCCCGGCTGAGCCTGCCGCCCCTGCGTGAGCGGGCTGACAGGCACTTCGTGATTCGCAGCGTCTTCGAGGCGCTGGTGGCCGAGCGCGCCGGCCGCGTCCGGCTGCGTGCCGATGCGATGAGCGCGCTGCTGGACTGTCCGTGGCCCGGCAATGTGCGCCAGCTCAAAAATGCGCTGGCCTTTGCACTGGCGACCCACGAGGGCGACGAGATTACCGTGCACGATCTGCCTGAGGAGTGCCGGGGAGGCCATGGGGTCTGGCCGACAGAGGGCGTGACCGAGCGGCGGGCGCCGGCATCGGCACGGGTGCCGGCATCGGCACGGGTGCCGGCGTGGCAGGCGGCGGGGCCCGAGGCCGAGGCGCTGCAGGCACTGCTGGCCCGCAACGGCTGGAACATTTCCCGGGTGGCGCGCTGTCTGGGCGTTTCCCGCCCCACCGTCTATCGGCGCATGCGGCGCTTCGGGCTGGTGCCGCCGAACCGGCGCGAACTGATCGACGACTGAGAAGAGAAGGGCGCGGCAGGCGCAGGGGGCGTACCGCGCCGTGGCCCGCTTCAGAGACGGCCTTCGGCGAGGCTGCCGAAGCACTCGGCGTAGATCTCTACCACCCAGTCGATGAAGACCCGTACCCGGGGGGCGAGTTGCCGCCGCTGCGGATAAACCGCCCACAGCGGCAGGGCGGGCTTGGCATGATCGGCCAGTACCTCCACCAGCTCCCCGCGCGCGAGCCGGTCGGCCACGCTGAAGCGCGGCAGCTGGATCAGCCCGCACCCTTCCAGGGCCGCCGCCACATAGCTCGAGGCATCGTTGACCGTCATCCAGCCGTCGACTTCGAAGGCGCAGGTCCGGCCCTCGAGAATGACCTCGAGGGTGTTGTCCACGGCACTGCTGCCGGAGAAGAAGCGCACCACCTGGTGCTGGCGCAACGCCTCCGGGTGGTCGGGGATGCCGACCCGGGCGAGATACGCCGGGCTGGCGCAGATCACCTGCGCCAGCTCGGCCAGCCGGCGCCCCACCAGGCTGGAATCCTCGGGAATCCCGGCGCGCAGGGCGCAGTCGATGCCTTCCCCCACCAGATCCACCCGGCGGTCGCCGCTGGTCAGCACGATGTCCAGCGCCGGATGGCGGTGGCGAAATTCCTGAATGCGCGGCAGCACGATCCGGCGGGCATGGGCGCCATGCATCTCGATTCTCAGCACGCCGCTCGGACTCTCCGGGCCGGGCCGGATGGCGGCTTCGGCCTCCTCCAGCTCCCCGAGGATGCGGACACAGCGCTCGTGGAAGATCTGCCCCTCGGGGGTGGGCCGCACCTGGCGGGTGGTACGCTCCAGCAGCCGGGTCCCCAGTCGTCTTTCGAGCCGCTGGATGGCCAGCGTGGCCGTGGCGCGGGGAATCCCCAGGCCGTTGGCGGCGCGGGTAAAGCTGCCGGTTTCGACAATGCGGATGAAGAGCGTCAGTGAGTCGAAACGATCCATGGCGCGCATTATGGCTGGCTGAATGGTGTTGTCAGTGTAGCGCCAATTATTTTTTGCAGGGGAGTCGCGATACTGGTGCTGGTGTGATCATCCATGAAAAACAGGAGCCGGATCATGAATCAGTCCAGTGAGCGAGTCGCGATTGTTACCGGTGCTTCCCGGGGGATCGGGCGCGCCGTGGCCCGAAAGCTGGCCGCCGACGGCTTTGCCGTGGTCGTCAACTATGCGGGTAATGTCGAGCTTGCCAACGACACGGTGGCCGGAATCGAAGCCGCGGGTGGCCGGGCGCTGGCGGTACGGGGGGATGTCGGCGATCCGGCGGCGGTCGAGCATCTGTTCGCCACCGCCCTGGAAACGTACGGACGTCTCGATGCGGTGGTCAACAGTGCCGGCATCATGCACATGGCCCACATCACCAGCGACAACCTCGAGATCTTCGACCGTACCCTGACCACCAACCTGCGCGGCAGCTGGCTGGTCATGGCGCGGGCCGCCGAAGCCCTGGGCCAGGGCGGGCGGATCATCGCGTTCTCCTCTTCGGTACTGGGCAAGTCCTTTCCCGGCTATGGCGCCTATATCGCCAGCAAGGCCGGCGTCGAGGGGCTGGTCCGGGTACAGGCCAACGAACTGCGGGGGCGAGGCATCACCGTCAATGCCGTCGCGCCGGGGCCGGTGGCCACCGAGCTGTTCTTCGAGGGCAAGAGTGACGAGCAGGTGCAGGCGATCGCCAACCTCTCGCCGTTCGAACGTCTCGGCAAGCCCGAGGAAATTGCCGATGCCGTGGCGTTTCTCGCCGGTCCGCAGGGGCGCTGGGTCAACGGCCAGATCCTGCGTGTCAACGGCGGCATGGTGTAAGTCGCCCCTTCAACTGCGAGTAAAGGAGGCAAGTGTCATGCCCCTTGCCAACCACAGGGTGCCCGAAGGCCTGCCCGATCATGCCCGCAGGGAGGCGATCATGCATCGCACCACCGAGATGTTCGTTGAATACTTCGGCGAGGAGGTGCGCCCCTGCACCATGGTGCGGGTGGAAGAGGTCGCCGATGGCGGCTGGGGACGCGCCGACGAGACGCTCACGCGGGAGAAGACGGGGCTGTCACTCATCGGACCGTTCTGAGGCGGGCCGATGGCAGGACAGCGCCGCCGGCACACGCCGGCGGCTTTTTTCAGGGGCGGTGATCGGGGGCGGCCCCTGCTGCGGCGTGGGAGGAATCGGAGAGTGTGGCATGGCGTGCCCGCCTCAGCTGACCGGCGGCAACGCCCGCGGCCAGCAGCCCGGCGGAGGCCCCGGCCAGCATCGCCCAGCGCGGGCCGGCATGGTCGGCAATGGCCCCCACGACGGGGGCGCCGAGCGGTGTGCCGCCCATGGTCACGGCGATGCGCAGCGCCATCACCCGGCCGCGCATGGCGGGCGTGGTGGTGAGCTGCATCAGCGCATTGGAGCCGGTCATGAAGGTCAGGGCGCTCAAGCCGGTGGCCACCAGTGCCGCGGCGAAGGTCCAGACATTGGGCATCAGCGCCGCCGCCGCGCAGCAGAGGCCGAACAGCAGCGTGGCCACGCCGAGCAGCCGCATGCTCGGCTGCTCCCGCCTGGCAGCGAGCAGGGCGCCGCTGATCGAGCCGATCGCCAGTGCCGAGGTCAGCAGTCCGTACTGATCGGCTGCCCCGTGGAAGACGCTGACCGACATGGTCGAAATGAAGATCGGGAAGTTGAAGCCGAAGGTGCCGATCAGAAACAGCATGATCAGAATCGCCATCAGGTCCGGGCGCTGATGGACGTAGCGGAAGCCTTCGAGCAGACCGCCGGGGCGGCGCCGGGTCTCCGGCATGGCATGCAGCTCGTGCACGCGCAACAGGTAGAGCGAGCCGAGCACGGCGGCAAACGAGAGCGCGTTGAGCAGAAAGACCCAGCCGGTGCCGATGGCGGCGATCAGCAGCCCGGCCACGGCCGGGCCCACCATGCGGGCGCTGTTGAACGAGGTGGAGTTGAGCGCCACGGCATTGGAGAGATAGCGCTCACCGACCAGGTCGTTGACGAAGGTCTGGCGCGCCGGGGCATCGAAGGCGGAGACACAGCCCAGACCCAGCGCAAAGGCGTAGACCTGCCAGAGTGTTACCACCCCGGTGAGGGTCACCAGCCCCAGACCCAGCGCCAGCAGCCCCTGCAGCGCCTGGGTCAGCATGATCAGCCGGCGGCGATCGAAGCGGTCGGCGGCATGGCCGGTCAGCGGCAGCAACAGCAGCTGCGGGCCGAACTGCAGTGCCATGGTGATGCCGACCGCGCTGGCGTTGTGCTCGGTCAGGATGGTCAGCACCAGCCAGTCCTGCGCCACCCGCTGCATCCAGGTCCCGATGTTGGAGATCAGGCTGCCGATCGCCCAGATGCGAAAGTTGTAGAGTCGCAGGGAACGAAACAGCCGCCGATCGCTCATCGCGCAGGCGACACCCGGCGCCCGGGCAAAACCGTCAGGGAGTTGGTCGATAACAGTAAAAAGGCGTTGATGGGCAACCCCGGCTTGATCTGGCAGGTGATGGTGTGGGCAGCCGGCATGAGTGCGGGACAAGGTCGTGCAGGCACCCACATGCCAAGATTAGCAGAGATAACGGATCGGCGACGGCTGGGCAGGTTGGCAGAAGAATCGGGCTCGCTGAACAATTGTTAACACGCTATCTTTCCCCTGCAGATGTCGGTCTGCCTGTCCGGGTACGGCCGATCCCCATGTTCGCAGAGTCAGGAGCACGCCATGAGCGAAGGCAGCGGTTATACGCCACCGAAGGTCTGGGAGCCGAAAGAGAGCGGCGGCAAGTTTGCCAGCATCAACCGACCGGTGGCCGGGCCGACGCATGACAAGGGGCTGTCGGTTGGCAAGCACCCGTTTCAGCTCTATTCGCTGGCGACCCCCAACGGGGTCAAGGCCGGGGTGATGTTCGAGGAGCTGCTGGCACTGGGCCACGGCGAGGCCGAATATGATGCCTGGCTGGTCAACATCGGCGAGGGCGATCAGTTCGGCAGCGGGTTTGTCGAGATCAACCCGAATTCGAAGATTCCGGCGATGGTCGATCACAGCGGTGACCGGCCGATCCGCGTGTTCGAGTCCGGTTCGATCCTGCTGTATCTCGCGGAGAAGTTCGGCGAGTTGCTGCCGAGCGATATCGCGACCCGCACCGAAACGATGAACTGGCTGTTCTGGCAGATGGGCAGCGCCCCCTTCGTGGGTGGCGGTTTCGGCCACTTCTACAGCTACGCGCCGGAAAAGCTCGAATACCCCATCGACCGCTACACTATGGAGACCAAGCGCCAGCTGGACGTGCTCAACCGTCGGCTGGCGGACAACCGCTATCTGGCCGGTGACGAGTACACCATCGCCGATATTGCCAACTGGGCCTGGTACGGCCAGCTGGTACTGGGCCGGCTCTACGATGCCGCCGAGTTCCTGCAGGTACATACCTACGAGCATGTGGTGCGCTGGGCCGAGGAGATCGATGCCCGTCCGGCGGTACAGCGTGGCCGGATGGTCAACCGCACCTTCGGCGAGCCGGAGACCCAGCTGCACGAGCGCCATGACGCCAGCGACTTCGAGACGAAGACGCAGGACAAGCTCGGGCACTGAGCCCGGCGTGTGCTGGCAATCAGGCCCGGCCCTGCGCCGGGCCTTGTCGTGTTACGGCCGGGTCGGTGAGGGCCGCAGCGTTGATCTGACGCGGCGCGGGCGTCGCTCGCGCGTGCGTGGCCGGTTATCCTGTCGCTGCCCGGCCGTAACACCGTCCAGGGGTTGGCGCGCCGGCCGGCATGATGAGTCGATGCAGGAGCAGGGCAATGGAAGAGCGTGCACCGGACGGTGAAGCGCAGGATCAGGAGGTCGTGGTGGTCGGCGGCGGTGCCAGCGGGCTGGCGGCTGCCCGGGTGCTGGCGCAGCGCGGCCGGCGGGTCACGCTGCTCGAGCGGGGTGCGCAGCCGGGCGGCAACATCAGCACCCGCCGCGATGGGGAATGGCAGACCGAGGTAGGGCCCAACACCCTGATCATGAAGCCACCCCTGTATCAGCTGCTCTCGGAGCTGGGGCTGCTGGAGGAAGCGCAGCCGGCCAATGCCGAGGCGAGCAAGCGTTTCGTGGCGCTCGAAGGTCAGGCGGTGGCGTTGCCGACCCGCCCGCTGAAGGCCGTGACCAATCCGCTGATCGGTGTGTCGGGCTGGTCGCAGATCGTGCGTGAGCCGTTTGTCCGGCGCTCCCGCAAGCAGGAGGAGAGCCTGGCGGATTTCATCGCCCGACGGCTGGGTCGGCGGGTGCTGGATCATATGGTCGACCCCTTTGTCTCGGGGGTCTATGCCGGTGATCCCGCTCGCCTCTCGGCGCAGGCGGCGATGCCCAGGCTGGTGGCGCTGGAGCGTGAGTACGGTTCCCTGATCGCCGGCGGGATGGCCCGCCTGTGGCAGTCCCGTCGCTCGCCCCCCGCGCTGCCGCAACAGTGGCGTGGCCGGCTGGTGAGCTTCCCCACGGGGCTGCAGCGGTTGACCGATCGTCTGGCCGAGCGGGTGCTCGCCGAGCCGGGGGGCGCCATTCACTGTCAATGCGAAGTGACGGCCGTGCATCGCCGCGATGACGGCTGGGAGGTCGAAGACGCCTCGGGCCGTCGCTGGCGGGCCCGTCAGCTGGTGATGGCGGTGCCGGCGCCGGTGGCGGCCGAGCTGCTGAGGCCGATCGACGAGCGGCTGGCCGAGCCCCTGGCGGCGATCGTCTATCCCCCGGTCAACGCCGTGGCGCTGGGCTTTCGCGCGCAGGACATCACCCATCCGCTGGATGGCTTCGGGGTGCTGATTCCGAGCGTCGAGCGGCGCCGCACGCTCGGGGCGCTGTTCTCCTCGACCATTTTTCCCGGGCGGGCCCCCGACGGCTACCGGCTGCTCAACGTCTTTCTCGGCGGTCGGCGCCAGCCCGAGGCCGCCGAGGGAAGTGATGACGCCCAGGTGGCTCAGGCCATGGCCGATCTGCGCGACCTGCTGGGCATCCGCGGTAATCCGGTGTGGCAGCAGGTCAGCCGCTGGCCGCAGGCCATTCCGCAGTACGAGCTGGGGCACGGCGATCGCATCGCGGCGCTGGATCAGGCCCTGGCGCGCCACGCCGGACTCTCGCTGATCGGCAACTGGCGCGGGGGCATTGCGGTGGGCGATTGCCTGGAGAACGGTCGGCTGCTGGGCGAGCAGCTCGCCGCCGAATTCGAATGAAGGCAGGGCGGTTTCGCGCTGCGTGACCTGCCGTGTTGACTGTCGGACAAGCGAGCCCCGGGGCCGCTGCCGGGCGACTCGAACAGGGGCTTGAACATGACATCACTCTGGCACGCCTATCTGAAGGCCTCGCTGATCCTGCGTGTCAGCATCGCGCTGGTACTGGGCGTTGCGGTCGGGCTGGTCGGGGGCGAGAGCGTGGCCGGCTGGCTGGCCCCCTTCGGTGACCTGTTGCTGCGTCTGCTGCAGTTTCTGATCGTACCGATCGTGCTGTTCACGCTGATGGTCGGGATCAACCAGGCCGAGCCGGGCAGCATGGGGCGTCGGGGCGGCCGGGTGTTTCTCTATTACCTGGTGACCACGGCACTGGCGATCGTGGTGGGGCTGGTCGTGGCCTCGCTGTTCGAGCCCGGGCAGGGGCTGTCGCTTGCCGATGACGCTCAGGTCAGCGTGCCGGAGAATCCGGGCATCGTCAGCGTCCTGCTGGGCATCGTGCCCGACAATATCGTGGCGGCCCTTGCCGAACCCAACCTGCTGGGCATCATCTTTACGGCCCTGGTGTTCGGCCTGGCACTGCTGAAGCTGCGTCACAGTGAGCATCAGCACGCGCTGGGCGAGCGGCTCTACGGGGTCATCGAGGGGCTGAACGCAGCGACCATGAAGGTCATGGCGGGCATCCTGCAGTACGTGCCGATCGGCGTCTTCGCGATCATTGCCGAAACCGTGGGCCAACAGGGGCTGGCCACCATTCTCTCGCTGGGCAACATGGTGACGGTACTCTACATCGCGCTGGCGGTGCAGCTTGGCCTCTACTGCGTGCTGATGCTGGCCTTCGGCGTACCCCTGCGCGACTTCTTTCGCGAAGCGCGCACCCCGATGGTGACCGCCTTTGCCACCCAGAGCAGTAGCGGTTCACTGCCGCTGTCGCTGGATGCCGCCCGGCGCCTGGGCCTGCCGCAGTCGCTCTATGGCTTCAGTCTGCCGCTGGGGGCGACCATCAACATGGATGGCGCCGCGATTCGCATTGCCATCTCGGCCGTGTTTGCTGCCAACGTGGTGGGGGTGCCGCTCGATCTGATGAGCATGGTCGAGATCGTGCTGATCGGTACGCTCACCTCGATCGGTACGGCCGGCGTTCCCGGCGCCGGGATCGTGATGATTGCCACCGTCTTCGCCCAGGTGGGGCTGCCGATCGAAACCGTGGCGCTGCTGACGTCCATCGATGCGCTGGTGGGCATGGGCTGCACGGCGCTCAACGTGACCGGTGATCTGACCGGTGCCGCGCTGATTGCGCGGCGCGAGGGCAGGGCCCGCGCGCCGGCCACCTCATCGGCCGGGGAGCAGCCGTAAACGAGGATCGGGTGAACCGGCCATGGGGCCGGGGCCGATCGGCCTACGGAATCATTCCCGGCAGCATGCGGGTGTACAGGTTGAACAGGATCCAGAGCGTGCCGCCGCACATGATCGCCAGAATCAGCGTGGTAAACAGGATCAGCTGCAGGTCCTCGCGCTTGTTCCGGGCCAGCGTGATGTGCAGGAAGAAGCGAAAGTGCACCACGACCTGGAGCAGGGCGCAGAGCCCGATGGTGCAGAAGAGTGCCATGCGTGAAAGTTGCGTGAAGGCGAGCAGACCGAAGGGGATCAGGGTCAGCACCAGCGCCAGAATGAATCCCGTGATGTAGCTTTTCAGCTCGGTGGCCCGCTCCCGGGCGCGCGCCGCGGAGAGTTCCCGATGGCTCATGCCAGTCCTCCCAGATAGACCAGCGAAAAGATACCGATCCAGACGATGTCCAGAAAGTGCCAGAGGATGGCCAGACGGGTCAGCGAGATCTTGACGCCGTGATCCAGCCCGTGAACGGCGATCTGGCCGAGCAGGGCGATCAGCCAGATGCAGGCCGCGGTGACGTGCAGCCCGTGCAGCGGTACCAGCGCAAAGAAGGCCGAGAGAAAACCGCTGCGGCTCGGTACGCCACCCTTGTCGAACATCCTGTGGAAGTCGAGCAGCTCATGGCCGATGAAGGCCACGCCCAGCACCAGGCTGATCAGCAGCCAGATGATCAGCCACTTCCTGTCTTCCCGATACTTGAGCGCCAGCGAGGCCATGCCGAAGGTGAAGCTGCTGACCAGCAGCAGCATCGTCTCGATGAAGGCGCCGCGCAGCTCGAACAGCTCATCCGGCCCGGGGCCGCCCGCCTGCCCGCCCAGCATGGTCGCGTAGGTGGCAAACAGCAGGCCGAAGATGATGAAGTCGCTCATCATGAAAACCCAGAAGCCGAAGACGAACTCCTCGTTGGCGCTGTGCGCTTCGGCGTGGGGCTCGCCCAGGTTGAGCCCCGGATGCCGTGACGGCTGTGTGCTCATTGAATGGCTCCCTGCTCGGGCGGTACGGCCAGCCCCCGGTTGGCACGGGTGTGCTCATGATCGCGGGTGACGGGGGTGGTGCGGGCCACGTCATCCAGCCACCGTTCGTGGGTGCGTTGCACTTCGGCGGCCGGAATGACCCGTGTGGTGTTGCGCGCATAACCTCTGGCAATCACGGCGATCAGCGCGACGGCGCCCGAGGCGATCACCAGCCACCACATGTACCAGGTCAGCCCGAAGGCCATCAGAAAGCCGGTCACGGCCGTGATGACGCCCATCGCGGTATTGGCCGGCATCGTGATGTCCGCGTACCGCTCGGGGCGCTGGTAGGCCCGGCCGCCGCTTTTCTGCTCGGTAAAGGGATCGTGGCTGTAGACCTCGGGCAGCACCGGGAAGTTGTACTCGGGCGGTGGTGCGGGTGTGGCCCATTCCAGGCTGCGGCCATCCCACGGGTCGCCGATGGGCGTGGCGTTTTCCTGGCGCAGGCGAACGCTCTGCCAGAGCTGCATGATCAGGCAGTACACGGCGAACAGGATCACGAGGGCGCCGAGTCCGGCGGCCAGGGTCCAGGGCAGATAGGCCGGGGTGAAGAAGGTAACCGTGCGCCGGGGCATGCCCAGTAGCCCCAGTGCATAGAGCGGGAAGAAGGCCAGCATGAAGCCGATGATCCAGCTGAAGGCGGCCCGGTAGCCCCAGCGCTCCTCCAGCCGGAAGCCGAAGGCCTTGGGAAACCAGTAGTTGTAGGCCGCCAGCATGCCGAACAGCAGCCCCGGAATCAGCATGTTGTGAAAGTGCGCCACCAGAAACAGCGAGTTGTGGACCTGATAGTCGACGCTCGGCGTGGCCAGGATGATGCCGGAGAGGCCACCGAGGGTAAACAGCATCAGAAAGCCGAGCGCGTAGACCATGGGGATCGAGAAGCGTACGCGCCCCCGATACATGGTGAGCATCCAGTCATAGATCTTCACCCCGGTCGGTATCCCGATCAGCATGGTGGCGATACCGAAGACCGCGTTGACGTGCGCACTCTGGCCCATGGTGAAGAAGTGGTGCAGCCAGACCGTGAAGGAGAGCACGGCGATCGCCATGGTGGCGATGACCAGGGTGGTGTAGCCGTAGAGCTGCTTGCCGGAGAAGTTGGCGAAGATCTCCGAATAGATGCCGAAGGCCGGCAGGATCAGGATATAGACTTCCGGATGGCCGAAGGCCCAGAACAGGTTGATGTAGTTCATCATGTTGCCGCCGAGATCGGCGGTGAAGAAATGGAAGTCGAGATAGCGATCCAGCGCCAGCAGGGCCGTGGCAACGGTCAGCGGGGGCATGCCGAAGATCATCAGGATGGCGGTGCACAGTGACACCCAGCAGAACAGCGGCATGCGCATCAGGTTCATGCCTCGGGTGCGCTTTTTATAGATCGTGACCGCGAAGTTGATGCCGGTCAGGGTTGAGGAGAGCGTCGAGAGCGTGACCGCCCAGATCCAGTAGTCCACACCTGCACCGGGGTTCACGGCGCTCTCGGTGAAGGGCGGATAGCCGCTCCAGCCACCGGTCGAGAAAGGGGCGAGTACCAGCGATACCATCACCAGTGCCGCGCCGGCAGCGGTCAGCCCGAGGCTGACGGTGTTCATCACCGGGAAGGAGAGATCGCGTGCCCCGATCTGCAGCGGCATCACATGGTTGATCACGCCGGTCAGAAACGGCATCGCCATGAAGAAGATCATGATGGTGCCGTGGGTGGTGAACAGCTGGCCGAAATGCTCGGGCGACAGGAAGCCACCGCCCAGCCCAAGGGCCTGCTGAGCCCGCATGATGGCGGCCTCGATAACGGCTCTGAGCAGCATCACCATGGCGATGATGATGAACATGATGCCGATCTTCTTGTGATCGGGACTGGTCAGCCAGTCACGCCACAGGATCTTCCATTTGCCATACCAGGTCAGCAGGCCAGCCACCACCAGCGCGCCGAGAATGACCATGGCGGCTGCCCCGGTCGCGATAATGCCGTTGATGATGCTGGAGGTCGTGGGGTCCTTCAGCATCTCCCAGAAGGGGAGCGCATCCCGGCCGAGCCGCCCGAGCAGGAGATCGGAAAGATGATTCATTGTGCCGTCTCCCTGTGCTGATGATCGGCTTGCGGAAGAGACGTGGCGCGCGTCGTTTGCCTGAGCGGAATGGCCCGGGCAGGCATCGTGGTCCCGGGGTGGGTTGAATCGCCATTCGTGGTCGCAGCCGGTCCAGCTCGTGGTGGTCTGGCCACCGGAGCGGCCCAGTCGGCATGGGCGCTGTTGACGATGGTCGAGAAAAGAGCGCCTGATACCCGGGAGAACCGGACCGTATCACCGTGAAGACCGAGTGCCCGGGCCACGTCCTCGCTGGTGCCTCGCCTGGAGAGCGCCGTATAGGCCTGACGACCCAGTGGCTGACCCTGCTGCTTTACGCGCTGTACGAACTCATCAAAGGCTTCGGGGCTGACGGCATCGACATCGAACTGCTGCTTGTGGAATCCCCGGCCGTTGTACTGCATGTTGCGACCCTTGAAGGTGCCGGTATGACTGGCTTTCAGATGCAACCGGGTCACCATGCGGTTCATGACATCCATCTGACTGCCGAGCGCGGGGATGAAGAAGGTCTGCATGACCGAAGCGGAGGTCAGGCGAAAGGAGATCGGGCGATCGGCCGGAATCACCAGCCGGCCCACCGTGGCGATGCCCTGGTCGGGGTAGATGAACAGCCACTTCCAGTCGAAGCCGACCACTTCCACCTGCAACGGTTTTTGCGGTCCATCAAGCGGCTTATAGGGGTCGAGTGTCGTGGTCTGCTGCCAGAGCACGACACTCATGATGGCAACCACGACGAAGGGCACGCCCCAGATGAGGGTGTCCATGACCTTCGAAAAGGCCCAGCTCGGCTTGTAAACGGCCTTGCCGTGGTATCGATAGCGCCAGGCGATGAGCGGGGTAAAAATGAAAACCGGTAATACCACGATCAGGCACATGCCGATCACGAACCAGAAGTGTTCGTATTGAGCACGAGCGATGGGGCCCTGAGGATCGAGGAAACTGATGTGGCCGTCACTACAGCCGGCGAGCAGGGTGATGCTCAGCAGAGTGATCCAGCAGCGGATCAGGCGTGTGCCCGGATTACCCCGTATACCCGTAACGGGGCCAAGGTTTGAAATGTTCATGTCGATGCCACTTCCCTGGCAGGAACAACCTTAACCATGCCTGAAGTGGCAATATAGTAATGCGCTGACATATTGCAATGCCGTCCGGGCTGACCCGGCTCGGGCGGGGCGCCCGGCCGGGAGCCGGGCGCCGGTGAGTTGTCAGCGCTCGTTCGACTCCTTCAGCTGTTCGCGGCGATATTCGCCCTGGCGTTCCAGCATCCAGCCGGGGTACTCGGGTGGCAGGGCACTGACGCGTTCCAGTTCGGCCAGCTCGGTATCACTGAGCCTCACCCGGGTGGCAGCGATGTTGTCATCGAGCTGGTCAACGCGTTTGGCACCGATGATCACGCTGGTGACCGTCTGCTGATGCAGAAGCCAGGCGAGCGCGATCTGCGCCACGCTGACACCGTGTGTGCCGGCGATGCGCTGCATGACATCGATGCAGTCAAAGGCGCGCTCGCGATCGACCGGCGGGAAGTCGAAGGTGGTGCGGCGGCTGCCGGCTTCGCCCTGCTGATCACGACTGTACTTGCCGCTCAGCAGTCCGCCGGCGAGCGGGCTCCAGACCATCAGACCGAGATTTTCACTGTTGAGCAGGGGGACCAGTTCACGTTCGAGATCACGGCCGGCCAGGGTGTAGTACGCCTGCAGCGACTCGAAGCGCGACAGACCGTGACGTTCAGCGATCCCCAGTGCCTTCATGATCTGCCAGGCCGCCCAGTTCGAGACGCCCACATAGCGCACGAAACCGTGCTCGACCAGGGTGTCGAGCGCCCGCACGGTCTCCTCGATCGGGGTGGCGGGGTCGAAGCCGTGAATCTGATAAAGGTCGATGTGATCGAGCTGTAGCCGTTTCAGGCTCTCCTTGATGCCGTGCATGATGTGATAGCGCGACGCGCCTCGCGCATTGATGCCCTGACCACGGCCGGCATCGCTGGCGGCGCCACTGCCGGTGGCGCCGAACACCTTGGTGGCGACCACCACATCATCGCGCGGCACGTCCAGATTCTTCAGCGCCTGACCGGTAATCACTTCCGCCTGGCCCTGGGAGTACACATCGGCGGTATCGATGAAGTTGATGCCGGACTCCAGTGCCCAGCCGACCAGCCGGTCGGCATCGGCCTGCTGCAGGTCACCGATCTGATTCCAGAATTCCCCTTCGCCGCCGAAGGTCATGGTCCCCAGGCAGAGTTCGGAGACGAACAGCCCGGTATTACCCAGCTTCCTGTAACGCATGCGGCACTTCTGTCGGTTGGCAAACCGACTCACCGAATGAAAATGAATCGCTGCACGGTTGAGTATGGCTTGCCAGTGCGTATTGTACTGATCCGATTCGCCATCATTTCTGCCTGATCCTGCAGGCCGGGTCGAACACGATGTCGGCCATGTGGCAATGGATCCGGAAGTGGTGTTCGAGCGGTATCGCGGCAGCCGTTGTCGCTGGCCGGCTATTTTGAGGAGTGTTGCCCCGGTGGTTACAGGGGCTGCAGTGACGATGGTATTTCATGATGATCTGAATAGTTTCCGGTTATCTATAGATTGCATGCGAAAACCATTGCCTATCGTGCGGCCGGCGGCATGGCAGCGCTGCAGGGCAGAAGCCTCTTTTGTGCCCGGCGATGAAAGGATCGCCGGCGGCGCCGACAGGCCTTTGCGCGGCACTGCGACGGGTAGACATGGCCGCACCTTTTCTTTAGATGTGTCGGGGTGCTCGCGACAGGCTGAATCCATGGGATGCCAGAAGCAATCGGCTACATGAGGAGCATGCAGGGTTCCTGCCGCTATTCGGGTAACCCGCCTGACCATGCAGCCCTGGCAGGCTGCATTGCGGATGAGCCGTCCGAGCAGAGCAGAGCGCGGTTTGGAAAACCGCGCCCACAAGGCAATGGAGGGGAACATCGTGACCAGCGATAACCGCAAGCCCACAACGACCGATGCCGGTATTCCGGTAGCCAGCGACGAGCACTCCCTGTCCGTTGGTCCGGATGGTCCGATCGTCATGCACGATCACTATCTGATCGAGCAGATGGCGAATTTCAACCGCGAGCGTATCCCCGAGCGCCAGCCGCACGCCAAGGGCAGTGGTGCCTTCGGTCATTTCGAGGTGACCGAGGATGTCAGCCGGTATACCCGGGCCGCGGTCTTCCAGCCGGGTACCAGAACCGAAGTCGCCATTCGCTTCTCCACCGTCGCCGGCGAGCGCGGCAGCCCCGATACCTGGCGTGACCCGCGCGGCTTCTCGCTGAAGTTCTATACCAGCGAGGGCAACTACGACATGGTGGGGAACAACACGCCGGTGTTCTTCATCCGTGATCCGATGAAGTTCCAGCACTTCATCCGTTCGCAGAAGCGGCGTGCCGACAACAACCTGCGTGATCACGACATGCAGTGGGACTTCTGGACCCTGTCGCCGGAATCCGCCCACCAGGTCACCTGGCTGATGGGCGATCGGGGCATCCCGAAGACCTGGCGCCACATGAACGGCTACTCCAGCCACACCTACATGTGGGCCAACGCCCAGGGCGAGAAGTTCTGGGTCAAGTACCACTTCAAGACCGACCAGGGCATCGAGTGCCTGACCCAGGAAGAGGGCGATCGGCTCTCCAGCGGTGATGGTGACTACCATACCCGTGACCTGTTCGATGCCATCCAGCGCGGCGACTATCCGAGCTGGACGCTCTACATGCAGGTCATGCCGTTCGAGGAGGCGGAAACCTATCGGATCAACCCCTTCGATCTGACCAAGGTCTGGCCGCATGAGGACTATCCGCTGATCAAGGTCGGCAAGCTGACGCTGGATCGCAATCCGACCGATCATCACACCGAGATCGAGCAGCTGGCATTCGAGCCCAACAACCTGGTGCCCGGTATCGGTACCAGCCCGGACAAGATGCTGATCGGTCGTATCTTCTCCTATGCCGATGCGCACCGCGCCCGGCTGGGGGTCAACTACAAGCAGATTCCGGTCAATGCCCCGGTCGCTCCCGTCCACAGCTACAGCAAGGACGGTGCCATGCGGGTGCAGAAGGTCTCCGACCCGGTCTATGCGCCGAACACCAAGGGTGGGCCGTCCGCCGACGGTGAACGCTATCCCACCGACTCCACCTGGCAGACCAGTGGTCAGATGGTGCGGGCGCCCTACACCCTGCGCCAGGATGACGACGACTTCAGCCAGGCCAATGACCTGATCAACAAGATCATGGATCAGCCGGCGCGCGATCGGCTGGTGTCGAACGTGGTCGGCCATCTGTGTGGCGGTGTCTCCGAGCCGGTACTGGAGCGTGCCTTCGAGTACTGGCGCAACATCGACGCCACCATCGGCCAGCGTATCGAAGAGGGTGTTCGCGCCCAGAAGGGCTGAGCACGTTCACGATCGATTCGCTGCGTAAGTGAAAAAACGGGCCCGCCCATCCTCGGATGGGCGGGCCCGTTGTCGTCGGGGCCCGGGGGCGCCATGCTGTCGGATGCTGCCCCTACGCTTCCGGAGTCCCGTAATGCGCCCTGATGAAACCGGCATTGATCTGCCTGCCGCATGGGAGCGTGCCATCGCGCACATCCTGGGCCACGGGGGTGGCCGGGTCGTGGTGCTGGGCGCCGTGGACACCGGCAAGAGCACCTTCTGCCGGGCCCTGATGGCCGCGGCTGCCCGGGCGGGATGCACGCATGAGCTGGTGGATACCGATCCCGGGCAGAAGATGGTCGGCCCGCCGGCAACCCTGACCCGCTCGCGGCTCGATGCACCGGACTGTCTGGCAAGGCTGGCGTTTGTCGGCACCCCCAGTGCGGCAGAGGCCCTGAAGGGGGTAAGGCGTGCCCTGCCGGGGCTGCTGAAGCACAACCGGGCGTCACTGACCGTGGTCAACACCAGCGGCCTGCTCGGCGGCCGGGGGCGGGCACTCAAGGCGAGCGTGATTGACGCCGTGCACCCGCAGCTGATCGTGGCACTGGGCGATGACCCGGCATTGGACGCCATCCTGCAAGGCCACGCTCGGTTTCCGGTGCTGCGGCTGGCCGCCTCGCCGCATGCCAGACGCCGGGGGCGGGGCGAACGGCGCCGGGCACGAATCGAGGCCTTCCGGCGCTATCTTGCCACCGCCGAGACACGGGAGCTGACGCTCGGTCGGTTGCGCGTGGCAGGCCACCAGACGCTCTCGAGGCGTCAGCTGGTGGGGCTGATCGACCGCCGGCGGGAGGAGGCCATGGGTGTGGTGGAGGGGGTGACAAAAACCGGCCGGGCGCGAGTGCTGACCCCCGCTTCAGCCGGAGATATCGGACTGATTCGGCCGGGGGCGCTGTGGCTGAGCGAGGCGTTCGAAGAGCGAAGGGAGCCCCCCGGGGATGACCCGGCGTCAGGCCCGGGCAGCCGCCCTTGAGCCTTCGGCGGGATCGTCCGGCCGGCCATGCGCGGGCCGGCCGCGCTCAGGCTTCGGCAAGCTCGGCGTTGTGATAGACATTCTGCACGTCGTCGAGATCGTTGAGCAGGCCGAGGAACTTTTCCATGGCGACGGCATCCTCGCCTGCCAGCGGCGTGGTGGTCTGGGCGACGAACTGGATCTCGTCCACCTCGAAGTCGAGCTCGCCAAGGGCATCGATCAGCGCCTGTTTGGCCCTGGCATATTCGGTATGCGGAGCAAACACGGTCAGCCGGCCCGCTTCGCTTTCGATGTCGGTGACATCGACATCGGCGTCCATCAGCGCCTCCAGCACGGCGTCCTCGTCCTCGCCGGCAAAGGCCAGAATGGCGCAGTGGTCGAACATGTGGCTGACGCTGCCGGGCGTACCGATCCTTGCCTTCATTTTGGTGAAGCAGCAGCGCACGTCACCGAAGGTACGATTGGGATTATCGGTGAGGCACTCGACGATCACCATGCAGCTGCCCGGGCCGAAGCCTTCGTAACGGGCCGGGGAGAAGTCCTCGCCGCCCCCGCCGCGCGCCTTGTCCAGTGCCCTGTCGATCACGTGCGTGGGCACCTGGTCCTTGCGGGCGCGCTCGATCAGCCCGCGCAGGGTCAGATTGCCCGCCGGATCGGCACCGCCGGATTTGGCACTGACGTAGATCTCCCGGCCGTACTTGCTGTAGACCTTCGTCTTGGCGTCAGCCGTTCTGGCCATGGAAACCTTGCGGTTCTGATAAGCCCTGCCCATGTCGTCGCTCTCACGTCTATCGGGAACCGGCGCATCTTACTCAACCCTGCGGTCGCCTGGTAGTTTTATTCGGGCCACGGCCAGTGCAGGCGCTCATCGGTGGCGAGCGGCCATGCGACGGCGCAGCCGATCGCGCCAGCCCAGCAGATGGCCCGATGACACGCCGTGGAAGAGCACCGACACCAGCACCACGAAGCCGACCAGTGTCCAGACTTCGTCGATTCGCTCGAACTGGCCGTGACTGACGGCGTAGGCGAGATAATAGAAGGAGCCGATGCCGCGGATGCCGAACAGGCTGACGATGCCCCGATCGGAAGTGGGCATGCTGGAGCCGAGCAGTCCCAGCCAGCCGGCCAGCGGCCGTATGAGAAAGAGAATCAGCAGCCCCACGATCGCCATCGGCCAGGAGAGACCGTCGAGCAGGTCGCCGGCCAGAAAGCCGCCGAACAGCAGCAGCAGCGTCATCATCAGCAGATGCTCGATCTCCACGCTGAAGTCGTGCAGGCGGATATGAAAGTCGTGCTCATCCTCCTGGATGCGCAGCATCATGGCGGCAACAAAGACCGCGATGAAGCCGTAGCCATGAATGATCTCGGCACCGGTATAGGCCACGAAGGTCACCCCCAGGGCGGCAAATCCGGGCCCCTTGCGGGCCAGGGCGATCCGGCTGCGATGGAACATCATGGCGCCCAGCACCCGACCGATCAGCCAGCCGGCGCCCACCCCGGCCGCGACCCGCCACAGCACGTCAACACCCACCCAGCTCCAGAGCCAGCTGCCGAGTTCACCCTGATGCGCGGCCAGGGCGATGGCGAGATAGACAAAGGGAAAGGCCAGGCCGTCGTTGAGACCGGCCTCGGACGTCAGGCTGAAGCGCACTTCATCACGCGGCCCCGAGCGGGGCGGTCCGACCTGCACATCGGCTGCCAGCACCGGATCGGTGGGGGCAATCACGGCGCCGAGCAGCAGGGCCGTTGCCCAGGGCATGCCCAGCATGATGACTGCCAGCAGGGCAATGGCGGCAATCGTAAGGGGCATGGTGAGTCCGAGCAGCCGGGCCGTATTGGTCCACTCACCCGGAATCAGGCGGCGATCGATGCGCAACCCGGCGCCTGCCAGCGAGATGATCACCGTCAGCTCGGTCAGGATCTGGGTAATACGCGGAAAGGCATGAGGATCAAGATCGGGGATGCCCAGCCAGCTGAAAACGCCGAAGCCGATCAGGATACAGAGAATCGGCAGCGACAGCGGCACGTTTCGCAGCAGGATCGGCATCCAGGCTACCAGCAGGATCAGCAGGCCCAGTCCGCCCAGTATGGTGATATGAGGCTCCATGCAGCACCACTTGCCGGCCCCCGAACCCGGGGGCGTTGTCGATACGGGCCATACATCCCTGATGGCCGTCGCGATAAGTTAGCAGTGTTCAGTGACAGGGCCAGTAGTGAAGGCGTGATCAATGCGATTTTGGTATCAGTACCACTGCATGGCCCGGCAGCCGGTGTCGAGAGTGGTAGGTGTCAAGGCTGGTAATGACCCGGGGGAGGCGGCAACAACGCTGCTACAAAAGTGCAATGGGCTCGCAGGTATGATGTATGACATCTTCCAGGGACCATGAACGCAGCGGTGCTGGCCTGTCGTGCCGATGAAGCCGGAGGCAACAGACCCCGTCCTGCCCGCCGTTCATGCGGGAAAATTCGCGATCATTCATGCCATTTGACCGTGAATGATCCGCGAATACGGATGCTCCCATTGCATGACAGGTGATGAAATGCCCATCAGGAATATCGCAGTGAAACTGGGAAGTGTCCTGATAGCCGCCGTGCTATCGGCCACGACAGCCACTGCTGCCATGGCGGAAAGTGGCGCACTCAGGGGAAATGTCAGAATCGTGATCGGCTCCACCTCGACTGGTGGTGATACCTATCAGATCTCCAATATCGTGGCCAGGCAGCTGAAGAGAAGCTGGATCTGAACATCAAGGTGGATGCCGTGGGCGCCAGTTCGGCGTTTCGCATTCTCTCCCGCGACTCCCGGGGCAATACCCTGATGATCTTTCACGACCAATCCTATCTGGGCAACCTGTATGGGGTGCCGGGTTATTTCGATATCTTCGAGAATTACCGGATCGGCCCGACACTGGCGACCAACCCCGGCAACGCCTATCTCGTGCCGCGCGATTCGCCCTACCAGAGCATGAATGATGTCATGCAGGCCGTGGCCAACGACCAGCGGGTCAGGGTCGCCATCCAGCCGGGCGGGGTCTCGGAAATCGGATTCAGTGCCATGAAGAATGCCGTCAGGATGCAGCACCCCGGCAAGCAGGACAATCTGGTCGCGATCAATACCGGCTCCCAGTCCGACAAGAACCAGCAGCTGTTCAATGATCAGGCCGACATGATCAACGGCTCCGTACAGGCCAATGGCCAGTTCACCCATCTGCCGGCGGACGATCAGAAGGCCATGCGCTTTCTCTGGCTGACGGCCAATCACGACACCATTGCCCAGGCTCCCGAGAGCGGCTACGGCAAGACTTCCCGTGAAGAGCTGCTCAGGCATGTCGAGCCCGAGGTCACCGTGGCCATGGGCAATGATCGGAACTTCACTTTCGACAAGGAGTTCTTCTTTCTCTACAACAAGGGCATGAATCCCGCCATTGCCGATGAAATCGATCAGGCCCTGCAGGAGATCTATCAGCAGGGTGATATTCAGAAGATCGAAAAGAAGGCCTTCTTCATTCCCTCCTTTCGCCCCTCGGCTGAAGCCGAAAAGCATCTGAAGCAGAAAAGGGCGGAATACGAGCAGGTTATCAGCAATATTCAGTAAAACCCCGAGACAGCCGAGCATCCTTCCATGAGTTTCGGCTGTCTTTTCGGTGGTACTCCGCCCCCGAGCGGTCATGTCCCAGGTTACGAATGGTGGGTGGCTCATGTCGAACGGACTTTATTCCCTGTTTGATATTTCCGTGGATTTTGATCAGTCCCACCTTTTCTTTCCCCGGCTGGTGAGCTGGGCACTGGTCATCGTATTCCTGCTCATCCTGATCACCCGAGCCAGGCCGATCCTGCAGGCGTTGACCGATCGCAGCCGGGGCGTGATCTTCGACAGGCACACGGATCGTTTCCGTTTCGCGGGGACGATGGTGCTGCTGGTGAGCTACTTCATTGCCATGCAGGCGCTGGGTCAGCTGTGGCCCTATACCGGCTACGGTTTCCTGTTCGGATCGATGGTCTTCATCCTGCTGCTCTCGCTGCTCTACCTGCACGAGCGGACCCGCCGCAACCTGAGCGTGATCGGCCTGAATGCCGTGATCGCGCCGCTGATGGCGTGGCTGATTCTCGCCGGGCTGTTCAATATCACCCTGCCCTGATACCGGAGTGATCGATATGGAGTTCGTCTCCCAGCTGGATATCAGCTTTTTCCTGCTGGCCTCTCTGGGGGCCGCTGTCGGAATCTTCTTCGGGGCCATTCCGGGCATGACGGCTACCATGGCCGTGGCTGTCTGCCTGCCCCTGACCTATGCACTGGACATCAACCATGGCCTGGCGCTGCTGCTGGGGCTGTATGTGGGGGGCATTTCCGGCGGCATGGTACCGGCCGTGCTGCTCAATATTCCCGGTACGCCTTCCTCGATCACCACCACCTTCGATGGCTATCCGATGGCGCAGAACGGGGAGGGCGAGCGTGCCCTGAAGATCGGTATCGTCTCCTCCATCTTCGGCGGCCTGGTCAGTGCCGTCATTCTGTTCTTCTTCGCCCCGGTGCTGGCCGATCTTTCGATCAGGTTCTCCTATGTGGAGAAGTTTCTGATCATCTTCCTGGCGCTGACCGTCATCGCGGCGCTGAGCCGCAACCTGCTGATCGGCATATTCAGTGGCCTGCTGGGCGTCTGGTTCAGCCTGATCGGGGCCTACAGTATTTCCGATGGGGGTAACGGTCATACCCGGCTGATGTTCGATTTCCTGGACCCATGGCTTCACGAAGGGTTTGCACTGCTGCCGGTACTGATCGGTCTGTTCGGTATTGTCACCATCCTGTCGGAAGCCGCAAAGGGCGTTCGTAACGATCTTTCAGGCGCCAGTGTCAATTTCGGCAAGGGCCAACGATTCAGCTTCTCGCAACTTCGTGGGCAACTGACCAATCTGACACGATCTTCGGTGATCGGGACCTTCGTCGGTATTCTGCCCGGGGTGGGTGGCAGTGCAGCCTCGGTTCTCGCCTATACCCAGGAAAAGAACTTCTCGCGTGATGCTTCGCAGCTCGGCAAGGGCGCACCACAGGGGGTGGTAGCCTCCGAATCGTCCAACAACGCGTTGACCGGCGGGGCACTGATTCCGCTGCTGTCGCTGGGCATCCCGGGGGATTCGACAACCGCTGTACTGATCGGGGCCTTTACCCTGCAGGGCATCCAGGTGGGGCCGCTGTTCATCGGCGACAATACCGATACCTGGCATCTGATGATGGTGGCGCTGGTGACCGCCAACTTCATCATGTTTGCGGTAATGTTCCTGGCGATTCGCCATATCGCACGTATCGTCATGGTACCCAAACATATTCTCTACCCCATCATCGTGATGATGTGCGTGGCCGGCGCCTATGCCATCAACTACGGCATCATGTTCGATGTCTGGACCCTGCTGATCATCGGGGTGCTCGGTTTTCTGATGACCCGGATCGGCCTCGAGACCGCACCGTTCGTGATCGGCTTCATTCTGGGGCCGAATGCCGAGGTCTATTTCGTCAAGACCATCGAGTCCTACGGCAACCTGACCGTGTTCTTTACCAAGAGTTCGATTGCGGTCCTGCTGTGGATACTGATTGCGCTTTCGGTGTTCTTCTCGGTCTATCTGCATGTCAAAAACAGGAGAAAGCAGCATGCCGACGCTGCATGAGCGATCTGTCGCGAATGCGCCGGGTAGCGGGCCGGCGTGTTCGCTCCGGCGCGACCAAAGTACACCTGGGCCGCCGCTGAATTACCGATAGTCTGAAGAGGACTTTCGCGGCCGGAGTGCAGGCGATGCGTGACTATCGACGTTCGGATGGCGAGACCATCCATCTGGCACTGGGCCCCTTCAAGGTACGTCTGCCGTTCATTCACTATCGTTTCGAGTGGCCGGACTACTTCCAGGGGCTCTTGATGTGTGCTGTCGATCTGGCAGCCATCCCGCTGATGACCGAACTGCTCGGCATGCCGTTCGAGGTGGCACTGGCCGTGGTGCTGCTCAACGGTTTTCTCTATCTCACCCACCATCTGCTCGGGGATCCCGTGGTGCCGGGCTGGATCACACCGGCCATCCCCCTGCTGATGGCGTACTGCCAGACCTTTCCGGAGGGGCCCGAACGCATCCATGCGCTGATTGCCTTTCAGCTGATGCTGGGCCTGTTCTGCATCGGGCTGGGGGGGACCGGACTGTCGCGCCGGGTCGTGCAGCTGGTGCCGCCGGCGATCCGGGCCGGCGTGATCATCGGCGCCGGGATCGCCGCGGTCATTACCGTGTTCGAGGCCGGAGGGCGTTTCGACAGCTTCCCCTGGACCATTTCGATCGCCATCGGCGCGGCCTTCTACATCATCTTTTCGCGTCACTTTGCGCGGCTGAAGGCGAACCATGCGAGCTGGTATACCCTGGGCAAGCTGGGTATCTTTCCCATCATCGTGCTGGCCATCATCATCGCGCCGCTGTTCGGCGAGGCGCCCTGGCCATCGATCGAGTGGGGCATTACATCGCCGGATTTTGCCACCCTGTGGAGTGACTACACCGTCTTCGGTCTCGGCATGCCGCCGCTGATCATGTTCCTGCAGGCCATCCCCACCGTGCTGGCGGCCTACATCGTGCTGTTCGGGGATGTCCTGCAGGGCAAGGCGCTGCTGGATGAAGCCGATGACGTACGCCGGGATGAACACATTGACTACGATCCCGATCGCGCGCATCTGATCTTCGGCGGGCGCAATACCACCATGAGCCTCATCGGCCCCGATGTCGCCATGTGCGGCCCGCTCTGGGCGGCCATGCATGTGGTGATCGTCGAGCGCTTCAAGGAGGGGCGCAAGGCGATGGACTCCATCTTCGGTGGCGCCGGTTCCTTCCGCTGGGGCACCAATACCGGTCTGCTGCTGCTGCCGATCGTCAGTCTGGTTCAGCCGATCCTGGGGATTGCGCTGGCGCTGACACTGCTGATCCAGGGCTATGTCAGCGTGCGCATCGGGGTGCTGGCCGCCCGCAGTCAGCGCGATCTCGGCATCGCCGGGGTGATCGCGGCGGTACTGGCCACCCGGGGTGCCACCTGGGCCTTTGCCGTCGGGGTGGTGCTGTGCCTGCTGATCTACGGTCGCCACTTCTTTACCGTCGAAAACGACCGGACCTTTCGCCATACTGACGATGAGCAGGAGGGTGACCCGGACTGATTCCTGCGTCTTCAAAAGGCGCGCCACCCATTGCCAATCGTCGGAACCGCATCAGGGAGAAGCTGCATGAAAACCCGCGCCGCCGTACTGCGTGAAATGGCCCTGCCCCGGCCCTACGCCCGGTCGCAGCCACTGTCGATCGAGGAGGTCGAACTCGACGAGCCCGGGCGTGACGAGGTGCTGGTACGCCTGCGCGCCGCCGGGCTGTGTCACTCCGATCTTTCCACCATCAACGGTGATCGGCCGCGGCCGATGCCGCTGGTGATGGGTCACGAGGCCGCCGGTGAGGTGGTCGAAGTGGGGGCGGGCGTGACCGACCTCGCCCCCGGCGATCACGTGGCGTTCTCGTTCGCGCCCACCTGTGGCGCCTGTCCGGCCTGCCTCAACGGCCGTGCCACGCTGTGCGAGCCGGGTGCGGCGGCCAACAAGGCCGGCGAACTGCTGGGAGGCGCGGTGCGCTTCCATCAGGGCAGTGACACGGTCCATCACCATATCGGTGTCTCCGGGTTCAGCGAATATACCGTGGCGTCGCGCCGTTCGATCATTCGCATCGATCCCGAGCTGCCGTGGCATATCGCGGCGCTGTTCGGCTGTGCCGTGCTCACCGGGGTCGGCGCCGTGGTACAGACCGCCAACCTGCAGCTGGGCCAGTCGGTGCTGGTGGTCGGGTTGGGCGGCGTCGGGCTGTCCGCGGTACTGGGCGCACTGGGTGGCGGGGCACGTCAGGTGATTGCGGCCGATATCGATGATGACAAGCTCGAGACCGCCCGCTCCTTCGGCGCCACCCACACCTTCAACACCGGCGATCCGCAGGCGCTGGAGCAGCTGCGTGAGCTCACCGGCGGTGGCGTGGATATCGCCGCCGAGTTCGCCGGGGTCGCCGCGGCGCTGGAGTTCGCCTTCGAGGCGACCGGGCGCGGTGGCACTACCGTTACCTCGGGGCTGCCGCATCCCGATGTGCGGCTGGCGATCAGCCCGACCCGGATGGTGGCCGAGGAGCGCCGGCTGGTGGGCTCCTATCTGGGCGGCCATGTGCCGGCGCTGGACATTCCCCAGTACATCGCCCTTTACCGCAGCGGCCGGCTGCCGGTCGATCGACTGCTGACGCATCGCCTGAGGCTGGAGGAGATCAACGAAGGGTTCGACCGGCTGGCGGACGGGCAGGCCATCCGCCAGGTGATCGAATTCACGGACTGAGCCGGCGCCGGGAGAGGGCCCTGAGCGCGCCGGCGCTCAGTGTGCCGGGGGCGCGTCCTCGGGCGCTTCGGTGTCATCCAGACCGAGCTCCAGCTGGGTTTCCTCGTGAGCGGCTTCCTCGGTCCAGGCGCTGCCCAGCGGTGCGGTTTCCGAAGGCACGACCACATAGTGGCCCTGTTCGGTCGAGGCATTGGTGGGGTGGC
Organism: Kushneria sinocarnis; assembly: GCF_003633775.1. Taxonomy (GTDB): domain Bacteria; phylum Pseudomonadota; class Gammaproteobacteria; order Pseudomonadales; family Halomonadaceae; genus Kushneria; species Kushneria sinocarnis. The sequence goes on along the minus strand of NZ_RBIN01000002.1, from coordinate 170,285 downwards.
GGCGGATGCAGTAGAGGCCGAACAGCACCATCACCACATGCATCAGTACCAGATCCCAGAGGAAGCCGTCGGGGCCGAGCCACTCCATCAGCAGTCCGGCACTGAACGGACCGAGGATGGCGCCGATGCCCAGTGCCAGCACCAGGCTGGCACTGGCGGCAATGGTCTGGCGATCGGTCAGGAAGTCGTTGGCGCAGGCCAGAAAGATCGAGTAGAGCGTCAGCGTGGTGCCCCCCAGCAGGGCCCCCAGCGCCGTCAGCGCCCAGGCGGACCAGTCGCTGATGAGGGCCCCGGCCAGCGCCAGGGCGGTGGCAATGCTCGCCACGATCACGATCACCCACTGGCGATCGGCCTTGTCGGAGAGCTTGCCCAGCGGCCACTGCAGTACGGCGCCGCCGAAGATGAAGGCACTCATGAAGGCCGCGACCTGGGTCACGCTCAGCCCGCTGTTGGTGGCAAAGACCGCGCCCATGCCGAAGACCGCGCCGTTCGTCACGCCGGTCATGAAGCAGCCCGCGGTGCCGAGCGGGGAGATGCGATAGAGCTGACGCAGGCCCATGGCCTCGGGCTGAGTGCTGTCCGGCTGCGGCGTATAGCTCAGCAGGATGGGGACCAGCGCCAGCGACACCAGCATCGATACCAGCAGAAAGAGGGTGTAGCCACCCGGGTCGGCGGCGTTCAGCAGCAGCTGGCCGCCGCCCATGCCGAGATAGCTGATCACCATGTAGATCGCCAGCAGCCGGCCGCGCAGGCGATTGGAAGCGTAACCGTTGAGCCAGCTTTCGGCGACCACATAGAGCCCGGCATAGGTGAAGCCGGTAACGAAGCGCATCGCCCCCCAGGTCCAGGGGTCGACGAAGATGGCCTGGATCAGGATGGCGACCGAGGTAATCGAGGCCAGGGCGGCAAACACCCGCACATGGCCGACCTCGCGCAGCTTGCGTGGCGTCAGGGTCGAGCCCAGCAAAAAGCCGACGAAGTAGGCCGACATCACCACCCCGGTGATGGTATTGCCGAACCCCGCCGATGAGGCGCGCACGCCCAGCAGGCTGCTCTGCAGGCCGTTGCCCAGCATCAGCAGCCCCACGCCCAGCAGCAGCGTCCAGAGACTCCAGGCTGCCGACAGGGTGGTCGGTCGTCGCGCCGTGGTGGTGGTCATGGTGGTGTGTTCCCCTGGCAGTGGTTGGACAGCCTCGTCTCGGGCCATGGCTGAAAGGGCTTTTCCGGCCACACGGACGGGTTCAGAGTCGGAAGCATCGCTCGCGCTGCGGGTTCGCCCCAACAGTGAGGTCTCTCATGTCCCACTCTTCCCGTAGTCTGGCAAAACATGTGCTGCACAAGGAATGGGAGCAGCTCTCCCGGCGTGAGCGACGCGGGATCGAACACCTGCAGCAGCACGCCCACATCAGTCGCAACATCAACCGCGAGTTTGCCGATGGCCGTACCTTCGGCGAGCGTCTGGCGGACCGCATTGCCGCCTTCGGAGGGCCTGGTTGTTCATCGCGCTGTTTGTGTCGTACCGGGCGGCTGGATCGTGCTCAACAGCGTCGTACCAATCGCCTGGGCGCACGCCCTCGATCCCTATCCCTATATCCTGCTGAACCTGTTTCTTTCCATGCTGGCGGCCATTCAGGCCCCGGTCATCATGATGGCACAGAATCGTCAGGCGGCCCGGGATCGGCTGGAAGCCGCGCACGACCATGAAGTCAATCTGAAGTCCGAGCTGGAAATTCGCGGGCTGCACGACAAGCTCGATCGGTTGCGCGACAGCCAGTGGCTGGCGCTGGTCGAGCGGCAGATTCGCCTGCTGGCAAGGCTGCCGGGCGATCGGCAGCAGGAGGAGGCCGGCCCCCGGGAGCCGACGGTGATGCCGGGGGTGCACGCCAGCGGGCGGCAAGCCCGGGGCCGATCCGAGCCAGGGCTCTCAATGCAGCCCGTGTCGTGGCCGATATCGCAGGGCCTACTCATTACGGTGAAATCTCTCATGACCGTGACCGATATCGTATCTTCCCCGGCTGCCCGGGCGGAGCAGCTGACCACACTGATTGATCTGATCCAGGAATTCATTGTGCTCAAGGATGGGGAGGGGCGCTGGCTGATCACCAACCGTCAGGTGCTGGAGCAGTATGAACTGCTTGATGTGAACTATGTCGGCATGACCGACCGGGAGCTGAGCCGGCTGCGCCCTCATCTGAGTGAAGGATTCGAGTACAACACCTATACCGATGAACTGGCCTGGCACCGAAAAGCGCCGCTGGTCATCGAGAAATCCCTCAGGTCAGCCGATGGCCGGCTCAATACCTGGGAGGTGATCAAGACACCGATCTTCGATGCCGTCGGCCATCGCCACCGGCTGGTCATCGTCAGCCGGAACATCACCGAGCGCAAGAGTGCCGAGGCAGAGCTCAGGGCGAGGGAGCAGCAGTATCGCCTGATCACGGACAACATGCTCGATATCATCGGCGTGGTGGAGCCTGCCGGTCATGTCCGCTATCTCTCTCCCTCCTTCGAGCAGGTGCTGGGGTATCGCAGCGATGCGTATCAGGGCCGATGGCTGCCCGACTTGCTGCACCGTGACGATCGGGCCCGGGTCATCGGCAAGTGCCGGTCACTGCTCGGCAGGCCCGGGGCACATCTGAAACTGGAGTACCGGGTCCGCCATGCGCAGGGCCACTACATGTGGTTCGAGGGGCATATCTCCCAGCCCGAGGCGGCCGAGGGGGAGGAGGCCTCGCTGGTGTTCTCGAGCCGGGATATCGTGCAGCGTCAGCAGTATGCGCAGAAACTGCATGACATGGCCTATCGCGACGCGCTCACCGGGGTGGCCAATCGGCGTCAGCTGCTCGAGCAGCTGCAGCGGGTGATACGTTATGCAACGCCTGACACCTCGTTCGCCCTGATGTACCTGGACCTGGATCATTTCAAGAAGATCAATGATATCCACGGTCATGACGCCGGTGATGAACTGCTGATCGGCTTTACCCGGCAGATCGAAGCGCTGCTGGCACCGCATGACTGTCTGGCCCGCATCGGCGGGGATGAGTTCGTGATCCTGCTGCGGGAGGCGGATGATTGCCGGGTCGAGGCCCTGGCCCGGGCACTGTGCGACGACGCGAAAGCACCGGTGGTCGGGTCCCACAGGGCCCGCGTCTCCATCGGCATTGCAATGTTCCCCCGGGCGGGGCGGGATATCGACCTGCTGCTGAGACGGGCGGACGAGGCGCTCTATGAAGCCAAGCGCCGGGGGCGCGGCTGTTTCGTCATGCATGATGATGCGGCTGCGGACACAGCCGGGGCGCTCGCCGGCTGAGCCCGCCGCAGGGTCAAGGGGCCGTGGTCGGTTCGTGCTGCCGGCGCAGTTCGCAGGTCGGGCTGAGCCCGAAGTAGCGCTTGTATTCGCGGCTGAACTGGGAGGCGCTGTGATAGCCGACGGCGGCTGCCGCGGTGCCGACCTGCTCGGCACGGCGCAGCATCAGACGTGCCCGCAGCAGTCGGATGCGCTTCTGATACTGCAGTGGTGAATGGCAGGTCAGCTGGCGGAAATGGTGGTGGAAGGCGGAGGGGCTCATGTTGACCCGCTCGGCGAGCCACTCCACCGCCAGCGGTTCGGCGTAGTTGTGATGAATCAGCTCCAGCGCCCGGGCAATCCGTCCGTAGTGGCTCTGATGATGCAGTAGATGGTGCAGGGAGGCTCCCTGGGGGCCACGCAGGGCCTCGAAGAGGACCTCGCGGATGCGCGCCTCGCCCAGCGCCTGACGGATCAGCGGATCATGCAGACACTCGAGCAGCCGGACCACGCTGTCCTCCATGGCGGCATCGATCGGCACGGCGGCCATCGGCTGTGACGTATGCGAGGTCTCCGGTTCCGGCACGATGCGGGCCAGTTCGCTGAGCATGGCAGGATCGATGCGCAGGCTCAGCCCGAGCATCGGACACTCGGGGTCGGCGCGGGTTTCGCATTCGAAGGGCAGCGACATGGCCTGCACCAGATAATGGCCGGCCCCATAGTGCATCGTTCGATCCCCGAGATAGGCGGTCTTGCCGCCCTGGGCGATGATGATCAGCCCCGGCTCGTAGCACTGGGGGGTGGCCGGCTCCCCCTGATGCGCTGCCATCAGCTGAACCCCCTCGAGCGCTGTCGCCATGAAGCCATCGTGCTCGATCAGCGGCCTGATCAGGGCACTCATGCGCTGGTTGGAGGAGGAAGGATTTGCGGGATGTGGCGTAATGGTGTCGACAGTCGTCATTACCGGATATCCGAGTGCCAGGCTGGTATCAGCCATATATTATGCATGAAAACTGCATTGACTCCGGAATTTTGCCGCAGGGCATGGAGGATTGTGCAAGTAGTGGCGAGTATGGAGCATGGCTGAAGCCCCGCTGGTGACACATACTGAAGAGATTTCATGAGCGTCCGATGCCGATTCATTTCGGGCGCGGTTGCAATCTTCGGTTTCGAGGTTTTCATGCCAACACAGGTGCAATCCTACGCTGCCTATGCAGCTGATACGCCCCTTTCCCACTATCGTTTCGAACGGCGCGATCTGCGAGCCGACGATGTGGCCATTGACATCCTCTACTGCGGTGTCTGCCATACTGATCTGCACTTTGCACGTGATGACTGGGGGATGACGAGTTTTCCGATCGTGCCCGGCCACGAGATCGTGGGTCGGGTAACCGGCGTGGGCTCGGAAGTGACCGGTTATCAGGTCGGTGAACTGGTCGGTGTCGGCTGCATGGTGGACTCCTGCCGCCAGTGCAGTGCCTGCAGTGATGGTCTGGAGCAATACTGCGAAAACGGCTTCACCATGACCTATGGCAGTGTCGATCCTCATGACGGCACCATGACCCAGGGCGGCTACTCCGATGCCATCGTGGTCAGCGAGCGGTTCGTGGTACGCATGCCGGAAGGCATCGATCTGCCCTCGGCGGCGCCGATCATGTGTGCCGGTATTACCACCTATTCGCCGCTGAAGCACTATGGCGTGAAACCCGGCCACAAGGTCGGTGTGATCGGCATGGGCGGTCTGGGCCACATGGGAGTCAAGCTGGCGAAGGCGCTGGGTGCCGAGGTGACCATCTTTACCCGTTCGGAGAGCAAGGTGGCCGAGGCGAAGCGCCAGGGGGCCGATCATGTGGTGATCTCCTCCGATGAGTCGCAGATGGCCGAAGTGGCCGAAACTTTCGATTTCATGCTCGATACCGTGCCGGTACAGCACGACCTCAACCCCTATCTCAACGTGCTGCGCTATGACGGCACGCATATTCTGGTGGGCCTGCTGGAGCCGATCGATCCGGCCGTCAACGGTGGTTCGCTGATCTTCAAGCGTCGCGTGCTGGCGGGTTCGTTGATCGGTGGCATGCCGGAAACCCAGGAAGTGCTCGATTTCTGCGCCGAAAACGGCATTACCTGCGATGTCGAGATGATCAACATCGACCAGATCAACGAAGCCTTCGAGCGCATGCAGAAGGGTGACGTGAAGTATCGCTTCGTCATCGACATGGCTTCGCTCAAGACACAGTCCGCCGCCTGACGATGGCATGACGGACAGCGAGGCTGACCACCGGCGCCTTCGGGCGCCGGTTTTTTTGTATCATGGTCGCCTGTTTCAGCAGGAGAGGCACATGGCCAGCGACGACTACTACATGCACCGGGCGCTGGATCAGGCGCATCTGGCACTGGCCGCCGGTGAGGTACCGATCGGTGCGGTGGTGGTTGACGCTGCCGGAAACATCATCGGCGAAGGCTTCAATGCGCCGGTAGCCGCCCATGACCCCACGGCACACGCCGAAATCCGGGCATTGCGTACTGCCGGCGAACGGCTCGGCAACTACCGGCTGGGAGGCTGCAGCCTGTTCGTGACCGTGGAGCCCTGTCTGATGTGCACCGGCGCCATCATCCAGGCGCGCATCAGACGGGTGGTCTACGCCGTGGCGGAGCCGAAGACCGGCATGGCCGAATCCCGCGCCAATCTGTTTGCCCAGCCATGGTTCAATCACCGGGTGGACGTGGCATCCGGGGTACAGTCCGGCAGGGCACGCCGGCTGATGCGGGAGTTCTTCGCCGCACGGCGCTCGAGCCGCCGAAGCGCCGAGCCACAGCGGGATGCGCAGGCCACGGATGGTCCTGCCCGGGAGGGCGACGGCCCTACCTCGTCATGACCCGGTCCCGGCCGGCCTGCTTGGCACGGTAGAGTGCCCGGTCGGCCGTTTCGATCAGCCTGCCGATATCGAACAGGCCGACGGCACAGTCGATGCCGATGCTGACCGTCAGCCACTCGCCGGTGTGGGGCTGCTCGAGCTCCAGCAGCTGCACTTCCCGACGGATGCGCTCGGCGCAGAGCACAACCTCGTCTTCCTCCACACCGGGCAGACAGGCGACAAACTCTTCGCCGCCATAGCGGGCCAGCAGACCGCCGCAGGCCTCGATCGGCCGGCGGGCCACCTCGGCCACGCACTTGAGATAGTGATCGCCGCGGGCATGCCCGAGCTGATCGTTGACCGTCTTGAAGTGATCGATATCGATCAGCATCACGGCGCCGCCGCGACTGTCGAGCCGTTCGGAGGTCCACTCCATGAAATAGCGCCGGTTGGGCAGCTGGGTCAGCTCATCGTGACGGGCCAGCCACTCCACCTCGGTCTGCAGGGCAATCCGGGCCTCGACCTCGTTGCGCAGCCGTCGATTGGCATTGACCACGCCGCTGTGCTTGCTGCGCAGTCGCTGATGATAATACATCACCAGATAGAGCATCAGCGCAAAGGCCAGTCCGGTCAGCAGCAGCAGTGCCGGCAGCGTGGTCCGCTCGGCAAACAGCCGGGCCATGGTCGGCTGGGTGCAGAGGGTGAAGCTGTTGCCGCCCAGGGTGATCAGATTGCAGTAGCGATCCTCGCTGAGGCGCCGGTCGCGACCGGTGCGAAACAGCAGCTGCCGATCGTGATGGATGGTGACCAGATAGTCATTGGTATCCGTCATGCGATCTTCGAGCTGATGAAACAGTCGGGAGAGCGACAGGGTGAAGGCCACGGCGCCACGGCTGGGGCGCTGATCACCGGTATCGACCGGGAAGTAGAGGCCAATCGAGCGCTGTTCGCCGGCGGTATCGAAGACACCGGCGCTGCCTTGCTGGCCATAGCCGAAGACCTGCTGCAGGGCCTGCTTTACGGCGGGGTTGTCGGCCATGCCGGCCGGCTGCTGCGAACCGCGGTTGACGAGTCGCTGCAGCCGGCGCTCGCGATCGAACCAGCCGATGGCGGCAATATCCGGGAAATCCTGCAGCAGCAGCTGCCCTCGCAGCGCCCAGTCGTTTTCCTCGGGCACGCCCGGCTCGTTCTGCCAGCCCTTGCTGAACCGCTGCATGGCATCGTTCTGCACGGCCAGCATGCGACCCATGAGTTCGCTCAGCCGGTCACCGGTGACAAGCGCGAGGTGGTTGACCTGATACAGGTTCTGTCCGTTCTGGAAGTGCCACAGTGCCAGCGTGATGACCACCACCAGTAGAGCGCCGGCCTTGGCCAGCCGGATCGGGCGCCGGTAGCGCCCCAGCTGACGATGCAGGTCGATCGCCTCGGCCAGCAGCAAGAGGGCCAGCGCCAGCCCGCTCATCGGGGTCAGCCCGCTATCCTCGTTGAGATCGAAGATGAGCTGCTCGAACAGCTGGGTCACACTGAACAGCACGGCAACCATGCACAGCAGCGGGGCGATCAGATGAGGCCGCCAGAAGAGCAGTGACGGCAGCACCAGCAGGATCAGCGTCAGGGAGATCAGCAGTGATGGCCGCAGTGCATAGAATTCGCCGTCGCCGAGCCAGGCATCGAACAGCTCCGCCCAGCGCTCATAACCGATCCAGCTGTCGGGAATCAGAAAACTCAGCACGAACAGGGCCAGCAGGACGAGTACCGGCAGGCTGACAAGACGGGCGCTGCGCGGACATTGCAGCCGGCGCAGGATCAGGCTGAAGGCGACCAGCGCCGTGGTGCCTCCCAGCAGGTAGCGGCTGTCATCGGCGAACGCCATTTCCAGGCATACCGCCAGCAGCGACAGCAGGCTCAGCAGTAGCGGCAAACGGCGAAGCTCAGGGTGCGGCATCAGGGGTGACAATATTGAACGAAGGAGAGAGCGAAGCGGCCCGGCTGTTGACCAGGGGGGCAAACTGACGCTGGCTGCGCGTCACGTAGCTCAGGATTTCATGATAGCGGCGGATATTGCGCACATAGTAGACCGCCCCCTTGCCGCGGGCGAAACCGTGGGGCAGCTCATGATACCAGCGACTCTCCTGCAGCCTGGGCAGCATCTTCCTGACATCCTCCCAGCGATCGGGGTCCAGCCCCTGGCGATCCGCCAGCAGTCGGGCATCAGCGAGATGGCCCATGCCGATGTTGTAGGCGGCCAGCGCCATCCACAGGCGATCCGGTGAAGGGATGTCATCGGGCAACCGCTCCACCAGTTCCTGCAGATAGCGGGCGCCACCGTCGATGCTCTGGGCGGGATCGATGCGATCGTCGACGTTCATGCGTGCTGCGGTGGTGCGCGTCAGCATCATCATGCCGCGGACCCCGGTGGGCGAGGTGGCCTCGGGATTCCAGTGCGACTCCTGGTAGCTGATCGCTGCCAGCAGCTTCCAGTCGAAACCGGTCTTGCGGGCGGCGGCGAGAAATTCATCCGTCCACTGGTCAAGGTGCTTGCGGGTCTGGCTGATGAACCGTCGGGCGCCGACATACTCCAGATAGTCGTCATGACCGAAGTAGCTGATCTCGAGGCGCTCGAGTTCACCATTGGCATGCATCCGGTCGATGAAACGGTTGGCGCGCTCAAGCAGCGAGAGATCGCCGCTTGCAGGGAAGGCCCAGGCGAGGGTCAGCGGCTGGCCCAGCTCGAAGCCGTTCTCCACTCCCGGAAAGAAGATGCGGCTGAGCTTGAAGGCGTGAGCGTAGATCACGGCCGCATCGAGCCGACCGCTGGCCACCATGGCGATCAGGTCGGTGTTCTCGAGTTCGTGGGTTTCCCGCCAGCCGAGTTCCGGATGGTCGCGGCGCGCATTACGCAGCGCCAGCACGCTGCCGGAGTTGGCCAGCGCGCCGATCTTCAGACCGACCAGATCCTCCACCGATGTCGGCGGATTCAGACCACGGCGGTAGATCACTATCGGCTGCAGCGACATGATCGGCCGGGAGTAACGAATTCCGGGGGTCAACGGATCGAGCACCAGTCCGGCTGCGCCGAGATCGGCTTCACCGCTGCGCACGGCATCGAGCACGCCTTCGATGTGATGGCTGCGATCGACCGCGAGACTGACGCCCAGCTCATCGGCAAAACGACGCACCAGTTCGTATTCGAAACCGGTCGGGCCCTGGCGACCCTCGTAGTAGGTCGTCGGGGTATTGCGCGTATAGAGCTGGAGAAAGTCGCGTGTGTGGACGGCCGACAGGGCGGAGCTCTGGCCGGGCAGCCAGTCGAGTCGCGGCAGCAGGTTCCGCTCGGGCGTCGCAAGCGAGCCCATTCCGACCAGCAGCACCAGCAGCCATCGGCGGTGGTAGAATCCCTTGGGCATAGACGGGTCAATGGCTGTAGACGCCATAACCATACGCGCCCATGGGTCTCGGGACCAGCCGTCTGCCCCGGTCTTCGCCAGCCGGAGCGCTTTCCAGTATCATGACGGGCCGGCAAGGCCGCGCCGAGGCGCTGCCGGGCACGCCGCCCGACACAACCATCATGCACGTTGCAGAGGCTTTTGTTCGTCATGCTCGAACTGCGAGGCCAGAGCGCCCTCTCTTCCTTCCGCCATGCCCGCCTGCTCGATCGCCTGCGTGAAGCGGCCGATTGCGTCACGCAGGTGACCGCCAGCTGGCGCTACTTCGTCGACATCGACGAGGTCGATACCGCCACCCGCGAGCGACTGGAACAGCTGCTCGAGGCCAGCACCCAGCCTGAACCGGCGCAGACGGAAGGGGCGCTCTATCTGGTGGTGCCTCGGCTGGGCACGCTCTCTCCCTGGGCCTCCAAGGCGACCGATATCGCCCGCAACTGCGGCCTCGACGGCGTCCGGCGCATCGAGCGCGGCACGGCCTGGCGGGTGCAGACCGCCGAGATGCCGTCGAAGGCTCAGGTCGCGGCGATCATGGCCGAGCTGCATGACCGCATGACCCAGACGGTACTGTTCGATGCCAGCGATGCGGCTCGCCTGTTCGATCATCCCTCGCCGCAGCCACAGGCCCACATTGATGTGCTGGCGGGCGGCCGCGAGGCGCTGGCGGCGGCCAACGGCGAGCTGGGGCTGGCGCTCGCCGAGGACGAGATCGATTATCTGGTGGCGGCTTTTGGCGAGCTGGGGCGCAACCCCAGTGACGTCGAGCTGATGATGTTCGCCCAGGCGAACTCCGAACACTGCCGCCACAAGATCTTCAATGCGGACTGGACCATCGACGGCGAGGCCCGGCCGCACTCGCTGTTCGGCATGATTCGCAACACTACCGAGCACAGCGGTGAGCGGGTGCTGTCCGCCTACAGTGACAACGCGGCGATCATCAGCGGTCACGAGGGCGGACGTTTCCTGCCCGAGCCGGCAAGTCGACGCTACACCAGCCATCGTGAACCGATCCACATCCTGATGAAGGTGGAAACGCACAATCATCCCACCGCCATTGCGCCCTGGCCGGGCGCCTCGACCGGTGCCGGCGGTGAGATCCGGGACGAGGGTGCCACCGGCCGCGGTGGCAAGCCCAAGGCCGGCATGACCGGCTTTTCGGTCTCCAATCTGCGCATTCCCGAGTTCATCCAGCCGTGGGAGGAGTTCGACTACGGCAAGCCCGAACGGATCCGCAGTGCGCTGGACATCATGCTGGAAGCACCGATCGGCGCGGCCTCGTTCAATAATGAATTCGGCCGTACCGCACTCAACGGCTACTTTCGCACCTATGAGCACGATTTCATCGGGCAGGGCGGGATCGAGCGGCGCGGCTATCACAAGCCGATCATGCTGGCCGGCGGTTACGGCAACATTCGCGACGAGCATGTCAGCAAGGGCGAGATTCCTGCCGGCGCGAAACTGATCGTGATGGGGGGGCCGGCGATGCTGATCGGTCTCGGTGGCGGCGCGGCCTCCTCGGTGACCTCGGGCAGTACCGGCGCCGAACTCGATTTCGCCTCGGTGCAGCGCGACAACCCCGAAATGGAGCGGCGCGCCCAGGAGGTGATCGATCGCTGCGTGGCGCTGGGCGAGGCCAATCCCATTGTCTTCATTCATGATGTCGGCGCCGGCGGGCTCTCCAACGCGCTGCCGGAGCTGGTCAAGGATGGCGGCCGTGGCGGCCGTTTCGAGCTGCGCGACGTGCAGAGCGCCGAACCCGGCATGAGTCCGCTGGAGATCTGGTGCAACGAGGCCCAGGAGCGCTATGTACTGGCGGTGGCACCGGACGAGCTGGCGCGCTTCGAGGCGCTCTGCGAGCGTGAGCGCTGCCCGTTTGCGGTGGTCGGCGAGGCGACCGAGGCCCACCGCCTGACGGTCACCGATCGTCATTTCGAGAGCACCCCGATCGACCTGCCGATGGATGTGCTGTTCGGCAAGCCGCCGAAGATGAGTCGCAGCTTCAAGCGCCACGAACCCGAACTGCCCGGGGTGATGCTCGACAACCTCGATCTGCACGAGGCCCTGGCCCGGGTGCTGAGGCTTCCGGCGGTGGCTTCCAAGGGCTTTCTGATCACCATCGGTGATCGTTCGATCGGTGGCATGACCGCGCGGGATCAGATGGTCGGCCCCTGGCAGGTGCCGGTGGCGGACTGCGCGGTGACGACCGCCGCCTACGATACCCATGCCGGCGAGGGCATGGCGGTCGGCGAGCGTGCGCCGACCGCGCTGATCTCGGCGGCGGCCTCGGCGCGACTGGCGGTGACCGAGGCGATTACCAACCTGATGGCAGCGCCGATCGAGCACCTTGGCGATATTCGCCTCTCCGCCAACTGGATGAGCGCCGCCGACCATGTCGGCGAGAATCAGGCGCTGTATGACGCCGTGCACGCCGTGGGGATGGAGCTCTGCCCGGCGCTCGGGGTGGCGATTCCGGTCGGCAAGGATTCGATGTCGATGCAGACCGCCTGGCAGGAGGAGGGCCAGCACAAGGCGGTCACCGCGCCGCTGTCACTGATCGCCACCGCCTTCGCACCGGTGGTCGATGCGCAGCGCACCCTGACCCCGCAGCTGCGCACCGATGCCGGTGATACCGACCTGATCCTGGTCGATCTCGGCCGCGGCCGGAATCGGCTGGGAGCCTCGGCGCTTGCGCAGGTCTACGGCCAGGTCGGCAACGAGGCCCCGGATCTCGACGATCCCGAGGACCTCAGGGCGCTGTTCGCGGTGATCCAGGGGCTCAATCGCGACGGCCGGCTGCTGGCCTATCATGACCGCAGTGATGGCGGCATGCTGGTGACCATCGCCGAAATGGCCTTTGCCGGCCATGTCGGCGTGACCATCGGGCTGGACTGGCTGGTCGATCAGCCGCTGCAGGCGATGGAAGTGCTGTTCAACGAGGAGCCCGGTGTCGTCATCCAGGTGCGCCGCGAGGATACCGAAGAGGTGCTGTCGCAGCTCTCCGCCAGTGGTCTGGGCGGTTGCTCGGGGGTGGTGGCGCGCCTCTCCGAGGACGATCAGCTGCGGGTCACGCTGTTCGGCGAACCGCTGATCGAGATGCCGCGGGTCGAGGCGATGCGCAGCTGGAGCGAAACCAGCTACCGCATGCAGCGCCTGCGCGACAATCCCGAATGTGCCGATCAGGAGTTCGACAGCCTGCTGGACAGCCGTGATCCCGGGCTCTCCGCCAATCTCTCGTTTGATGTTGACGAGGATGTGGCAGCGCCCTACATCAATACCGGTGCAGCGCCGAAGGTGGCCATCCTGCGGGAGCAGGGGGTCAATGGTCAGCTGGAGATGGCCCACGGATTCGATCGGGCCGGCTTCGAGGCGATCGATGTGCACATGTCGGATATTCTCGCCGGCCGGGTCGATCTGGCCGACTTCCGCGGTGCGGTGGCCTGTGGCGGCTTCTCCTATGGGGACGTGCTGGGCGCCGGCGGTGGCTGGGCGAAGTCGACCCTGTTCAATACGCGCGCCCGCGATCAGTTTGCCGCCTTCTTCGAGCGCGAGGATACCTTTGCGCTGGGCGTGTGCAACGGCTGTCAGATGTTCGCCCGGCTGCGTGAGCTGATTCCGGGCACCGAGCACTGGCCGACCTTCGTGCGCAATCGCTCCGAGCAGTTCGAATCGCGGGTGTCGATGGTGCGCATCGAGCGCAGCCCGTCGATCCTGCTGGACGGCATGGCGGGCTCGACGCTGCCGATTGCCGTGGCGCATGGTGAAGGACTGGCGAGCTTCCGCGATGATGGCCATCTGCGCCGCGCCCAGAACAGCGGCACGGTGGCGCTGCGCTACATCGACAATCACGGCGAACTCACCACCCGCTATCCCGCCAACCCCAATGGCTCGCCGGCCGGCATCACCGGCATGACCAGCGAGGATGGTCGGGTCACCATCATGATGCCGCACCCGGAACGGGTGGCGCGGGCGATCACCAACTCCTGGCAGCCCGACGGCTGGACGCAGGATGGCGGCTGGATGCGGCTGTTCCGCAATGCCCGGCGGTGGCTGGGCTGACGGTCCGGCTTGCATGAAAACGCCCCGCCGGGCAGGCCGGCGGGGCGTTGCCGGGCCCGCGGGCCCGCTACCGGGGCAGCATCAGTTCTGCGGACGCTCTGCCCGATTGAAGAAGCGCACCACCGGCTCGTCGGCCAGCAGCGGCGCCGTGCCTTCCTGGAAGGGCGCATAGTGCGGCATCTGCGTATGCTGCTCGAAGGCCGCGCGGTCGGTATAGACCTCGTGCAGGATCACCCGGCTGCTGCCATCCTCAGGGACCAGTACATCGAACTCGTGGCAGCCGTGCTCATTGGCCAGCGATTCGTTGGCGTCGTTGTAGGCGAGCGCCAGAAAGGCATCCCGTTCCCCTTCCTTGACGCTGAATTCGGCGATGACCACGAATTGTCCCGTGGAGTCACTCATTGCTCTCTCCCTGTTGCGAGCGGCGGCGTCATTCCGCAGAAGACGCGGGTGGGCCTGCCGCTCGTGGATGATGTCGGACTGCTGCCTGTACTACTGTCGCTGCCCGGTGGCGACAACGCAACACACCCCGCGTCATACAGCCTAGTGCACCCGGGGGGCTTCCCCCATGCCGAGACGCTCGTGCAGTTCGGCCACGGCGCTGCGCAGCAGCTCGAGCATGCCGGGCAGCAGCGCCACGCCCTGCTCGGGGCCTTCGACGAACTGCTCGACACTGACATGGATGCCTTCGCCGTGAATGACCAGCTTGGCGGCCTTCAGGGTGTTCATGACATCATTGGTGGCTTCCAGCAGGGCGGTCCGGTCACTGCCGGCGCCGGCCTGCCAGGCACCGGGGAGCATCAGCTGGAAGAAGGCGGGTTCATCCTCGGCGACCACCAGCACGAACTCCAGTCCTTCATGGGTGATGCGCAGCGCATGGGAATCGATCAGCTCGCAATCATGGGACTGCGACTGCAGGTCGTGCAGATAGTGCGCCAGTTGCGCATTGGGTTGCATGAGCTGACTCCTCGATGATGAATGACGTTCCGCGGGTCTCTGCCCGGGCCCACGGAACCGGAAACAGGTGATATGGACATGGTAGCCCTGCGACCCTATCAGCAGGAGGCCGTGACCCGGGTGCTGCATCACTTTCGTGGCAGCAGCGAGCCGGCTGTCGTGGTCCTGCCCACCGGCAGTGGCAAGAGTCTGGTCATTGCCGAGCTGGCCCGGCTGGCCCGGGGCAGGGTACTGGTACTGGCCCATGTGCGCGAGCTGGTCGAACAGAATCATGCCAAGTATGAGGCCTACGGCCTGCATGCCGATATCTTCAGTGCCGGACTGGGGCGACGCGAGAGCACCCGGCAGGTGGTGTTCGGCTCGGTGCAGTCGGTGGTCAACCATCCCCGGGCCTTCGCCGATGGGGCCTTTACCCTGCTGGTGATCGACGAGTGTCATCGTGTGCCATCGGATGTGGCCGATACCGAGCGCCGGCCGGCCAGACCCTCGAGCTATCGTCGCGTCATTGATCATCTGCGATCGGTCAACCCGGATCTCAAGGTGCTGGGACTGACCGCTACCCCCTATCGGCTGGGGCAGGGCTTTATCTACCACCGCCACTACCACGGCATGGTGTGCGGTCCCGACAGCGCCTTCTTTCGGGCCTGTGTCTTCGAGCAGCCGCTGCGCGTGATGGTGCGCCAGGGCTATCTCGCCGAACCGAAGCGCATCGATGCCACCCTGGCGATGTACGACTTTTCCCGGCTCGAACCGAAGCGGGGCGGACGCTTCGCCGAGGAGGAGCTCGATCGGGTGGTCTGCGGCAATCGCGCTACCCCGCAGATCATCGAGGATGTGCTGGCGCATGCCCGTGACCGGCAGGGGGTGATGATCTTTGCCGCCACCGTGGCGCATGCCGAGGAGATCGTCGGCTACCTGCCCGGGGAGGCCACTGCACTGATTACCGGCGCGACCCCCGGCGACGAGCGCGAGCGGCTGATCGATGCCTTCAAGCGCAGGGCGCTGAAATACCTGGTCAACGTTTCGGTACTGACCACCGGTTTCGATGCCCCCCATGTCGATCTGATCGCCATTCTGCGGCCCACCGAGTCGGTCGGTCTCTATCAGCAGATTGCCGGCCGCGGGCTGCGGCTGGCGCCCGGCAAGCAGGACTGTCTGATCCTCGATTATGCCGGCAATCCCTGGCAGCTCTACGCCCCCGAGATCGCTGCGCCGAAACCGCCCGGCGACAGCGAGCCGGTGCAGGTCGAGTGCCCGCAGTGCGGTTTTGCCAACATCTTCTGGGGCAAGCGCGATGGCGAGCTGGTCATCGAGCACTACGGCCGGCGCTGTCAGGGGCTGGTCGATGCGCAGGGCGAGCCCGTCTCCGGTGAGGCGGCGACCGCCGGGCAGGATGTGCGCCAGTGTGATTTCCGCTTCCGTTACAAGGTGTGTGATCAGTGCGGGACGGAAAACGATATCGCGGCACGCCGCTGTGGCGGCTGTCAGAGGCTGCTGGTGGATGCCGATGACAAGCTGCGCGAGGCCCTGCGCCTGCGCGATGCCAGGGTGCTGCGGGTCAGCGGCATGACGCTGGAGGAGACCGTCAACGGTCGGGGACTGCGGCGGTTGAAGATCACCCATCACGACGAGGAGGGCGCGACGCTGGAGGAGTGGTTTGCCATGGAGACGGCTGCCCAGCGGGGTGCCTTTCATGCCGCCTTTCTGCGCCACCACCTGCGCGCTCCCGGGATCGACTGGCGACCGGCCTCGATCGAGGAGGTGCTCGGCCAGCAGCATCGACTGCGCGCCGCGGATTTCGTGATCGGCCGCCGGGTGGGACGCTACTGGCAGGTGCGCGACAAGCTGTTCGACTATGAGGGTCGCTATCGGACTGCCGACAGTGCCGGTTGAAGTCGCATTATGCGTTAAATCTCGTAAGGCGATTTGCTACAATGGGCGTATTGCCGAACCGGCAATACCCTCCGCCGCGCGAGCGGCCCGTGTTTTACCCACAATCAGGAGTTTCCCATGAGCTGGACGACCCCCGAAGTCAAGGAAGTCTGCGTGGGCATGGAAGTCAACGACTATCTGCCTGCCGAATTTTGAGCAATGCCAGCACCCCGCGCCTGCGGATTCGCGTGCTGGGGGCGGCCGCCGGTGGCGGCCTGCCCCAATGGAACTGCCGCTGCGAGGTCTGTCGCCTCGCGCGCACCGAGCCGGACCGGGTCACGCCGCGGACCCAGTCCTCTCTCGCGGTTTCCGTGGATGGTCAGCGCTGGGCGCTGATCAACTGCGCCCCTGAAGTCCTGACCCAGCTGCATCGTGAACCGGCGCTGCATCCCCGCGAGGGCAGCGGCGATCGTCATACGCCGATCGAATCGGTTCTGCTGACCAACGGCGATGTCGATCACGTGGCGGGGCTGCTCAGCCTGCGCGAGCGCTCGCCATGGCGGCTGTATGCCACGCCCGAGATTCACGGGGTACTGCGCCACAACCCGATCTTCAACGTGCTGGCGCCCGACTGTGTCGAGCGTTTTGACGTGGCACTCGACAGTAGTGTCGAGCTGCTGCCCGGGCTCGCGGTCCGCATATTTGCCGTTCCCGGCAAGACCGCGCTCTATCTGGAAGGCGATGAAGTCGAAATCGGCGCCGAGGGCGAGGCAACCATCGGCGTGGAGTTCAGCCACCAGGGCCAGCGGCTCTACTACATCCCGGGCTGTGCGACGCTGACGCCTGCGCTGGCGACGCGACTCGACGGTGCCGATGCGCTGCTGTTCGATGGCACCCTGTGGCGCGATGACGAGATGATTACCGCCGGCGTCGGCCGCAAGACCGGTCAGCGCATGGGGCACATGCCCATGTCCGGTGCCGCGGGCAGCATCGCGGCCCTGGCCGGGCTGACGCTGGGGCGGCGCATATTCGTGCATATCAACAATACCAACCCGGTGCTGATCGAGGACTCGCCCGAACGGCGCGAGGCCGAACAGGCCGGTTGGGAGATTGCCTTTGACGGCATGGAGATCGAACCTTGAATCAGCCGTCCGGAACGGCGGCCGAGCCGCTCGGCGCCGATGCGCTTGAAGCGCGGCTGCGCGAGATCGGCGAGCAGCGCTATCATCATCGTCACCCCTTTCAGCTGATGCTGCAGAACGGTGAACTCGATCGGCGCCAGGTCCGGGCCTGGGCGCTCAACCGCTACTATTACCAGGCGATGATTCCGATCAAGGACGCCTCGCTGATGGCGCGTCTCGAGGATCCCGAGTGGCGCCGCGAATGGCGCACCCGGCTGGTGGATCATGATGGCGAGGCGCCGGGCGAGGGCGGCATCGAGCGCTGGCTGAAGCTGACCGACGGGCTCGGCCTCGAGCGCGAGCTGGTGCAGTCGGGCCGGGCCATCCTGCCCGGCACCCGGTTTGCGGTGGATGCCTATGTGCACTTCGTGCGCGATCGCAGCCTGCTCGAGGCGATCGCCTCGTCACTGACCGAACTGTTCTCGCCGAAGGTGATCGGGACCCGCGTCTCCGGCATGCTGGCGCACTACGATTTCATCTCCGAGGAGACGCTGGCCTATTTTCAGCCACGGCTGACCCAGGCGCCGCGTGATGCCGAAATGGCGCTGGGCTATGTGCGCGAGCACGCCCGGCGACCCGATCAGCAGCAGGCAGTGATGGCGGCACTCGAGTTCAAGTGTGATGTGCTCTGGAGCATGCTCGATGCGCTGCAGCATGCCTATGTGCACGGGCATGTGCCGCCGGGGGCCTGGGAGGGCGAGCAGGGTCTGATCGCCGGAGCCACCCCATGAGCGGGGGGCTCGCCGAGGCCACGGTCGTGCGGCTGCCCCGCGGGGTACGGCTGCGCCACGATCAGGCGCGCGGCGGCTGGGTGCTGCTGGCGCCGGAGCGTGTGTTTCAGCTCGATGCCATTGCCCATGCCGTGGTCGAGCGGGTCGATGGCGAGCGCAGCGTGGCCGGTATCATCGACGATCTGGCCATCAGCTTTGATGCCGAGCGGCAGCGAATTCACGATGATGTGCTCGCCCTGTTCCGATCGCTGATCGACAAGGGCGTCATGGAGGTGGCATGAGCAACGCCGCGACAACGACTGCAGAGACTGCTGCACCGGCCATTGCCCCGCCGATGGGGATGCTGGCCGAACTGACCCATCGCTGCCCGCTGCAGTGTCCGTACTGCTCCAATCCGGTCGAGCTCGAACGCCGGTCGGATGAGCTTGATACCGCCACCTGGCAGCGGGTGCTGCGCGAGGCGGCCGAACTCGGCGTGCTGCAGGTGCATCTTTCCGGTGGCGAGCCGGCGGCCCGGCGCGATCTGGTCGAGCTGGTCAGAACCTGCGCCGAGGTGGGGCTCTACTCCAATCTGATCACCGCCGGGGTCAATATCACGCCGGAGAAGCTCCGGGAACTGTATGATGCCGGGCTCGATCACGTGCAGCTCTCCTTCCAGGGCGCGACGGCCGAGGTGACCGAGCAGGTTTCCAACCTGCCCGGGGCACACGCAAGAAAACGGGCCTTTGCCGGCGAGGTACGCGCGCTGGGGCTGCCGCTGACCGTCAATGCGGTGATCCACCGCGCCAACATCCACCAGATCGACGATTTCGTCGAGCTGGCGCTGGCGCTGGATGCCCGCCGGCTCGAGATCGCCCACGCCCAGTACTACGGCTGGGCCCTGGTCAACCGGGCGGCGCTGATGCCGCGGCGCGGGCAGGTGATGGAGGCGATCGACCGGGTCGAGGCCGCGCGTCAGCGTCTGCAGGGGCGGCTGACCATCGATGCGGTGGTGCCGGACTACTATGCGCGCCTGCCCAAGCCGTGCATGAACGGCTGGGGGCGGCAGTCGCTCAACATCACGCCCTCCGGCAGGGGGCTGCCATGTCACGCCGCCGAGACCATCCCGGGGCTTGAGTTCTGGAACGTGCGCGAGCATTCGGTGGCGGAAATCTGGCAGCAGTCACCGGCCTTCAATGCCTTTCGCGGTACCGATTTCCTGCCGGATGCCTGCCAGAGCTGCGAGCGTCGCGAGATCGACTGGGGCGGCTGTCGCTGTCAGGCGCTGATGATGACCGGCGACGCGACCCAGATGGACCCGGTCTGCGAGATGTCGCCCTATCATGACGATATCCAGCAGCTTGCGATCATCGACGCCGAACGTGACGAGCCGTTTCGCTACCGGCGCTTCGAGCGGCGCAGACCTGATCGGGTGCGTCAGCCCGCCTCCGAGACATCGGACTGACAGCGGCGGCCACGCCGCAGGGATGCCGCCGCCCGCCCGGCCTGATAGACTGGGTGCCGGCATCCCCGCCACGGGGATATTCATCCCGCCCTGAACGATCCTGCTTGCGTTGCCATGAGTGAACCCCTCGATGCATCATCCCCCGGGGATGGATCGGCTGCGCCTTCGCGGGAGGTGGCCGCACTGGTGCGTGGCGAGCCGCTGCACGAGCTCCCGGAGGATCTCTACATTCCGCCCGAGGCGCTGCGCGTCTTTCTGGAAACCTTCGAGGGGCCGCTCGATCTGCTGCTCTACCTGATCCGGCGTCAGAATCTGGATATCCTGGCGATCAACGTGGCCGCCGTGACCCATCAGTATATCGAGTATGTGGAGCTGATGGAGGCCAGCGGCATCGATCTGGCGGCCGAGTATCTGCTGATGGCGGCCATGCTGGCGGAGATCAAGTCGCGCTCGCTGCTGCCGCGTCCGCCGGCCAGCGAGGAGGAGGATGAAGAGGATCCCACGGCATCGCTGGTGCGGCGGCTGCAGGAGTACGAACAGCTGAAGAGGGCGGCCGAAGGGCTGGACGAACTGCCCCGTGAAGGGCGCGACTGGTATCCGGCGGCAGCAGCGCCCCCCGAGCTCGAGGTGCGGGTCCGTCATCCCGATGTGGCGCTCTCCGAGCTGCTGGGGGCGCTGTCGTCGCTGATGCAGCGGGCCGATTTCAATCAGGCGCACACCATTACCCGGGAAGTGCTCTCGACCCGCGAACGGATGATGGCGATTCTCGACCGGGTCAGCCCGGATCACTTCACGCCCTTCGAGGCCCTGTTCACGCCCGAGGAAGGTCGTGCCGGTGTGGTGGTGACCTTCATGGCGCTGCTGGAGCTGACGCGGGAGCGGCTGATCGAGCTGATCCAGAACGCGCCGCTGTCGCCGATTCATGTGCGTGGCCGTGCCGCCCACGAGTACGAGGAAGACGAGGGCGAGGGCGCCTATGAGGAAGGATTGTCGGTGGCCGGTTCGGGGGATGAACGTCATGAGTGAGGCAGGGCAGGACGGGGAGAGGCGATGACTGCCGAACTGGATCGGATTCTGGAGGGCGCCCTGCTGGCAGCCGGTGAGCCGCTCACCCTGGAGCGGCTGGAAGGCCTGTTCGATGAGAGCCGCCGACCCGAGCGGCGTCGGCTGCGCGAGGCGCTGGAGACCCTGCAGTCACGGCTCGGGGAGTCCGCGCTGCGCCTGGAAGAGACTGCGTCGGGCTACCGCCTGCGGGTCGATGACGCACTCTCGCCCTGGGTGTCGCGGCTGTGGGAGGAGCGCCCCCAGCGCTACTCCCGGGCGCTGCTGGAAACCCTCGCCCTGATCGCCTATCGTCAGCCCGTGACCCGCGGTGACATCGAGGATGTCCGGGGCGTCTCGGTCAGTTCCTCGATCATGCGGACCCTGAGCGAGCGCGGCTGGATCCGGGTGATCGGCCATCGTGAAATGCCCGGCCGGCCGGCAGTCTATGCCACCACCCGGGCCTTTCTCGATGCCTTCGGGCTGAAAACGCTGGATGAGCTGCCGCCCATGCAGGCGCTCAGGGAGGGCGAAACCGCCGACTGGCTGGAGCAGCTGGTAGCAAGTGAACCCGAGGCGAGTGCCGAGGCGGCCTCGGCAAGCGAGGCATCGGACAATACAGCGGCCGAGCTCGCCGCAGGGGAGACATCGCACGCCGCGACGGCGTCCGAACGGTCCGGACTGAGTCTGGCCGACATCGGGGATCGTTTCGCGCAGCGCGTGCATGCCGGTGACGAGCGTACCGGCGAGGATTCGGAAACCCCGGCCGAAGGTGAGGACACCTCCGGTGACCGGGAGACGGACACTTCTGAACAACGGGACTGACGTGCAAACGATGGATACGGAAAAGCTGCAAAAGGTGCTGGCACGAGCCGGCAAGGGCTCGCGTCGCGAGATGGAGAGCGCCATCAGCGCCGGCCGCGTGACCGTCAACGGTACCCCGGCGGCACTGGGCGATCGGGTGAGCGTCAATGATCACATCAGCCTCGATGGGCGGGCGGTCGTGGTAACGGCCAGCGATGATTCGACGCGCCGGGTGATCATGTACAACAAGCCCGAGGGCGAGCTCTGCACGCGCAAGGACCCGGAAGGACGCCGTACGGTCTTCGAACGGCTGCCGCGGCTGAAGGGCGAACGCTGGATCGCGATCGGTCGGCTCGACATCAATACCAGCGGTTTATTGCTGTTCACCACCGATGGGGAGCTGGCCAATCGGCTGATGCACCCGTCGATGCAGATCGAGCGCGAATATGCCGTGAGGGTGATGGGCGAGGTCACCATGGACCATGTCCGGGCGATGGTCGACGGCGTGATGCTCGAGGATGGCCCGGCCAGCTTTACCGATGTACAGGAATTCGGTGGCGAAGGCATCAACACCTGGTTTCATGTGGTGATCATGGAGGGCCGCAACCGCGAGGTGCGGCGACTCTGGGAGTCCCAGGGGCTGACCGTGAGCCGGCTCAAGCGGGTCCGTTACGGCAACATCTTTCTCGACAAGCGGGCCCGGGCCGGTGAGTGGAGCGAGCTGAATCAGGAAGAGATCGATGAGCTCTCCGCCATGGCCGGGCTGGCGCCGCGCAAGGTGCCCGAGATGACCCCCGATGAGCGCAACCGCTGGAGCCGTGACAAGCGCAAGCGCCGTCCCGTGCGCGGTCTGAAGAATCCCGGACGCAACGCCGATGCCGAAGGACGCGGCTCGCGCGAGCGTGACACCGGCAGCACACGCCGTGCCGGAAGCGGCCGCGGCAGGGGTTCGTCATCACGCTGATGATGCGCATCACTGCGCTTGCATCTGCACGTTTTTGAAAGTAATATTTGCGCCGCTGTTGCGCGGGTCGTTAGCTCAGTTGGCAGAGCAGTTGGCTTTTAACCAATTGGTCGCAGGTTCGAATCCTGCACGACCCACCATCGCAGCGGCAGACGACCGTTACCGGTCGTCGCATCGAGGCTGGCGGCGGGTCGTTAGCTCAGTTGGCAGAGCAGTTGGCTTTTAACCAATTGGTCGCAGGTTCGAATCCTGCACGACCCACCATGATCCTGCCGCCTCGGGGCCATGTTCAGCTATTCTGACTGCTGCTGTCATGTCCATCGCTTCGGGGTCGTTAGCTCAGTTGGCAGAGCAGTTGGCTTTTAACCAATTGGTCGCAGGTTCGAATCCTGCACGACCCACCAGATTGTCACGCCCCGGTCCTGTCGGACCGGGGCGTTCTGTTTTGCAGCCGTGTCAAGCCGGTCAGAACTTGTCGAGGGCCTGCTGATAGCCCCGAAAGGCCTGGCGCCGCTCACGAATCCGTCCGGTCAGGGCGTAGTCACCCGTCTGCTGCGACAGCTTTTCGGCAATGTCGAGCTGATCGAGCCCGCGGTCGATGTGGCCGGTGAGCTGCAGCTGTTCGGCCAGGGCCAGATGACCCCAGGCATCATGCCCGCTGCGGCCGGCTGCTTCGGCCATCAGGTTCCAGACATCGGGGTCCTCGTCATGATCCCGAGCGATGGCGCGCAACCGGGTAAAGGCCTCTTCCGGCGCAATGCCGAGCTGTGCTTCGGCAGCAATCATGCGAGCGGGAAAGTAGTCCGGGGCGAGCTCGAGAATCCGCTGCGCCCGCTGCAGTGCTGCCCGGTTGCGGTCGGCATCGAGCGCGGCATCGGCGGCACTGGCGGGGAGCATCAGCAGGTCGGGCTGCTCTTCGGCAAGCCGGTC
Source organism: Kushneria sinocarnis (assembly GCF_003633775.1). Classification (GTDB taxonomy): domain Bacteria; phylum Pseudomonadota; class Gammaproteobacteria; order Pseudomonadales; family Halomonadaceae; genus Kushneria; species Kushneria sinocarnis. The sequence goes on along the minus strand of NZ_RBIN01000002.1, from coordinate 146,721 downwards.
GAAAGCCGCCAGCGCCTGGTCCGGGTGGTGGTTGACCGAGTCGACCAGCGCCTGCAGATAGCGCAGCGCCAGCGGGCTCGCATTGCTCTCCCTGAGCTGGCTGCGCACCTCTTCCGGATGTTCCATGTTGCTGGCCAGCATCACCCGGGCGCGAATCATGTCGTACTCCGGGCCGGGGGCGTGGGCTGCGTCGTGATACTGCTTGGCCCGGGCGCGGATGTCGCTCAGTCGGGACTGGGTCAAGGGGTGGGTCAGCAGGAATTCGGGGGGCGAATCTCCCTGCAGACTGGCGAGCTGCGCCATGGTCGCGAACATGTGGGCCATGGCATCAGGATCCATGCCGGCACAGGCCATGGTCTGCAGGCCGACCCGGTCGGCTTCCTGTTCGTACTGGCGGGAGTAGGCCAGCTGATTCTGCAGGGCTGCGGCCTGGGTGCCGGCGATGGTGGCCATGCCGAGATTGCTGCTGCTGCTGCCGCCTGCGCCGGCCGCGATCACCATGCCGGCCAGCAGGGCGGCCATGGTGGGGAGCTGAGCGCGTTCGGAGGCGGCCATCTGGCGGGCAAAATGGTGCTGCGAGAGGTGGCCGAGCTCGTGCGCTACCACCGAGGCGAAGGCATCATGGCTTGGTGCATAGCGAAACAGGCCGGTATTGACGCCGACCACCCCACCGGGCACGGCAAAGGCGTTGAGCATCCGGCTGGACACCAGGGTGATGGTAATGCGGGGATGGTCCAGCTGGCTGCAGGGTACCAGCTGATCGACCAGCGAACGCAGCCAGGCCTGGGTGATGGGGTCGCGCCACTGGGAAGTCTGGGCGCGAAACTGGCGCAGCCAGGTGCGCCCGAGCTGATATTCGCTCAGACCCTGGAAGCTGGTTCGGGTCGTACCGAGATCGGGCAGCTCATGACTGCGCTGTTCGGCTGAGCTCGACAGTGACGCGATCAGCAGGGTGCCGGCCAGCAGGAGGCACCCCGATCGCTTTCGGGAGAACCCGGGCATCAGCGACTCCATTGAAGCGATGGCAGGGCGGGTGCCGCGGCGGCATCGCGGCGCACCCGGTACGATCCGTCGGGCATTGAATTGTCTGGCAAAGTGCCCTTAAATCGGGGCGATTTCAAGACCCGACCCATACAGTGAGGAGGGGCATGGACGAGAACATCGATCGGACTCTGGACGCGACCGGATTGAACTGTCCGATGCCGCTGCTCAAGACCAAACAGGCCCTGGCCGAGATGAACAGCGGCGAGCGGCTGCATGTCATGGCGACCGACCCCGGCTCATGGCGCGACCTTGACAGCTTTGTCGCCCTGAGTGGCCACGCGTTCGCTTCCCGCGAGGAGCGCGACGGCCTTTTCCACTATGTGCTGATCAAGGGCTGAGCGGGGCTTGTCCGGCTCCCTCACTCATCCCATTTCGTAGAGCAGGCTTATCCCCGATGACATTCAAGGCCCTGATGAAGCGGCTGGTCAGCCGCTATTTCTCCGACGAGGAAGCGATCGTGCTGGGGGGCCTGCTGATAGTCGGCCTGCTGGTGGTGCTGCTGTTCGGCAGCATGCTGGCGCCCTTCTTCACGGCGCTGATCATTGCCTTCGTGCTGCAGGGGGGCGTCAGCTGGCTGGAGCGTTGCGGCCTGCCCCGACTGGTGGCCGTCGGCCTGATCTTCATCCTGTTTCTCGGCGTGCTTTTGACGCTGGCGCTGATCGTGCTGCCACTGGTGTGGAATCAGCTCGCCCACCTCATCCAGGAAATTCCCGACCTGCTGGGGCGCAGCCGGATCCTGCTCGAGGAGCTGCGGGATCGCTATCCGACGATCATTACCCCCGACCAGATCCAGCGCTGGATTTCCACTGCCGGCAACGAGTTCTCGCTGCTGGGGCGCCGCCTGCTGAGCCTGTCGCTGAATTCGCTGGGCAGCCTGCTGGGCGTGGTGATCTATCTGGTGCTGGTGCCGATTCTGGTCTTTTTCATGCTCAAGGACCGTGAGCGGCTGATCGGCTTTCTGCTCTCGCTGCTGCCGAAAAAGCGCGATCTGATGACACGCATCTGGTGGGAGATGGATGATCAGATCGCCAATTTCATTCGCGGCAAGTTCATCGAAATCGTGATCGTGGCGGTGGTCTCGTGGGTCACCTTCTGGGCGCTGGGGCTGCCCTATGCGACCCTGCTGGCGCTGATCGTGGGGCTCTCGGTGCTGGTGCCCTACATCGGGGCGGCCGTCGCCACGCTGCCGATCGCCGCGGTGGCCGGGCTCACCTTCGGCTTCAGCGATCACTTCCTCTGGGTCATGGTGGCCTATGCCATCCTGCAGGCGCTGGATGGCAATGTGCTGGTGCCCGTGCTCTTTTCCGAAGCCGTCAACCTGCACCCGGTCGCGATCATTCTTGCCGTGCTTTTCTTTGGCGGCATATGGGGCTTCTGGGGAATCTTCTTCGCCATTCCGCTGGCGACCCTGCTCAAGGCGCTGATGTTTGCCTGGCCGCGCAACCGTGATCGGCTGCCGCCGGAGGAGATGCCCGAGCAGGGCAGCAGCTGAGACGTCAGGTGATGGCATCGCCGGCATGCAGGGCGCGTGCCGCGGCCAGCACCTCCTCGGCGTGCCCCTCGACCCTGACCTTGCGCCAGACACGGGCAATGCGGCCGGTGGCATCGATCAGAAAGGTGCTGCGCTCGATGCCTTCGTGCTCCCGGCCGTAGAGCTTCTTCGTTTTGATGACGTCAAAGGCGCGGCAGAGCCGTTCGTCGGGATCGCTGATCAGCTCGAAGGGGAAGCCCTGTTTCGCCCTGAAGTTCTCGTGCTTTCTGACGCTGTCCCGCGAGACGCCATGAATGACGGTATCGACCGCATGGAACTCCTCGGCCAGATCACGGAAGTTCTGACCTTCGGTGGTGCAGCCCGGCGTGGCATCCTTCGGATAGAAGTAGAGCACCACCTGGCGCCCTTCGAGATGGGTCAGGTTGATCTGCTGATCGCTGGTGGCCGTCAGGGTGATATCGGGCACGCTGTCACCGGTGGCAAGGCTCATGGCATGGGCTCCTGAGGGGTTGGGATCGATCTGGCACGGCCGCCATTACATGTTGCCCACCATGACATGTAAAGCGAAGCTGTGCGCTGTCTGTACACCTCGGAGCACGCTGAGTACCATTGGGAGCCTTGTCCGGGCAGGGCGCGTCGGTATGCCGATCGCTGCAGACCACCCCCGGTCCGCGCTGGTTACATGATTCACTGCATCCACGGAAGAGGTTCGCGGGATGATCACAGGCAGCATCGTCGCCCTGGCGACGCCGATGAAGGCTGGTGGCGAGATCGACTGGGACGCCCTGCGTCGCCTGGTCGAATTCCATCTTGAGCACGGGACCGACGCCATCGTTGCCGCGGGCACCACCGGTGAGCCGACCACCATGTCGGTCGAGGAGCACTTCAACGTGATCCGCACCGTGGTCGAAACGGTCAACGGCCGCATTCCGGTGATCGCCGGTACCGGCGCCAACGCCACCTCGGAAGCCGTGGCACTGGCGCGCTATGCCGCCGATGTCGGTGCCGACGGCTGCCTGTCGGTCTGTCCCTACTACAACAAGCCCACCCAGGAAGGGCTTTATCAGCACTTCAGGGCAGTCGCCGAAGCCAGCGACCTGCCGGTCATTCTCTACAACGTGCCGGGTCGCACCAGCGTTGATCTGTACAACGAGACCACCCTGCGTCTGGCCGAAGTCGACAATATCGTCGGGCTAAAGGATGCCACCGGCAATCTCGAGCGCGCCGAGGATCTGATCGAACAGCTGCGCGGCAGCGATTTCGCGCTCTATTCCGGCGATGACCCGACGGCGTGCGAATTCATGCTGGCCGGTGGGCATGGCGTCATTTCGGTCTCCGCCAACGTGGCACCGCGCGCCATGCATGACATGTGCGCGGCAGCCCGGCGCGGCGAATACGAGATGGCGCACCAGATCAATACCCGATTGATGCCGTTGCACTCGGCGCTCGGGATCGAAGCCAATCCGATTCCGGTGAAGTGGGCCCTCAATCAGATGGGGCTGGCCGATACCGGGATCCGGTTGCCGCTGACCTGGCTATCCGAAAAGTACCGGCCCACGGTCGGTGAAGCCCTTCAGCTGGCGGGAGTTGTAAACGCATGAGGTCACAGTATCGCTGGGTGATGACCGTGCCCCTGATGGCACTACTGGCCGGTTGCGGCGGCGGTTATTACTACGATCGCAACGCCGAGTACAAGGATGCCGAAATGGCGGCCCCGCTCGAGTTGCCGGCACAGCGCAACCAGCGCGCCTATCAGAATGCCATGCCGGTGCCCGACGCCAGCAATGATTTCATGCCCAGCGATGATTTCGAAGCGCCGCGGCCGCAGTCCATGTCGTCGCAGCAGTCGCGGCAGTTCGTGGAAGACCGTCAATCCCAGGGGCAGCACTGGCTGGTGGTCAATGCCGCTCCCGGCAGCATCTGGCCGCGGCTACAGAGTTTCGTGACGCAGCGTGGCTATCAGGTGACGAGCGTGGATGGCAATGCGGGCCGGATCGTGACGGATGCGGGCACCCTGTCGGTACGTCAGGGGCTGCGCAACAACTCCAGCGAGGTCTACTGTCAGCAGCAGGATGCGCCCAATGAGCGCTGTCTGACTGCGCTGGCCCGGTTCCTCGACCAAAAGGCGCCCGAAGGCGGGGTGTCGATGGTGGCCCAGAACCTGTCGCGCAACGATCGGGTCCGTCTCGAAAACAGTGGCGGTAGATGGCAGCTGGCGGTGGCCCTCGACTTCCCCCGGGCGTGGTCGGAATTTTCATACCAGCTGAACAACAACTTTGCCAATGATGATCGCCGGCTGGTGGACGAGGATCGTTCGCAGCGGGTGTTCATGGTGCGCTATCGGCGTGCCGACGAGGGCGGCAGCTGGATCCCCTTCATGGGTGGCAAGCCCGACCTCAGGCCCTATCGTCTGGCGGTCGAGCCCGAGGGCGATAGTGTCCGCATGCGCGTGACCGATCCGCAGGGCGAGACGGTGGATCCGAAGATCGCCCGGTCACTGCTGGATGCGGTTGCGTCGACCCTGCGCTGATGATGCGCTTCGCCTCGCTGGGCAGCGGCAGCCGCGGCAACGCCACCCTGGTGGAAACCCGCGAGGTCCGGGTGCTGGTGGATTGCGGTTTCGGCATCCGCGAGGCGGTCGGGCGGATGAAGCAGCTGGGCGTCGAGCCGGAGCAGCTCGACGCCCTGCTGGTGACCCATGAACATCGTGACCATCTCACCGGCGTGGCGGCACTGGCACGACGCTACCGGTTGCCGGTTCACCTGACCGCGGGCACCTGGCTCCGGGCGAAGCTGGCACCGACGATCGAAACGGTGCTGATGACGCCGGAGCAGCCCTTCGCACTGCGCGATCTGACGATCGACCCGGTCACGGTGCCCCATGATGCCCGTGAGCCGGTGCAGTTCCTGTTCGAATGCGGTGGTCGCCGGCTGGGTCTGCTGACCGATCTGGGCTGGGCGACCGAGCATGTGCAGCGACGTTACCGTCACTGTGATGCGCTGGTACTGGAGAGCAACCATGATCCGCGCATGCTGGCCGAGGGCCCCTATCCGCCTAGTCTCAAGCGGCGGGTCGGCGGCCGGCGTGGCCATCTCTCCAACGCCCAGGCCGGGGCGCTGCTCCGACAGCTGGGGACCGATCGCCTGCAGCGGCTGGTGGCCTCGCACCTGTCGGAGAAGAACAACCGCCCTGAATTCGCCTTCGAGGCCCTCAGTCCGCTGCTGGACGGGGATGTTTCCCGGCTGGTGATTGCGGCACAGAATGAAACCACTCCCTGGCAGCAGATTGCCTGATGACTGCCGGCACGCCCTGACTGCAGGCGTGTCCGGAAGGGCAGGCGGGGCGCTGCGTTCAACCGGTCGGACCCGGGTCCGGTCGATACTGCTTATCGGAGACTGTCATGGAAAAACGCGGCGTACTCTATTTGGGCAAGGCCAAATCGGTCTATGAAACCGACGATCCGGATCGGCTGATCCTGGAGTTCCGCGATGATACCAGCGCCTTTGATGGCAAGAAGGTCGAACAGCTGGATCGCAAGGGCATGGTCAACAATCGCTTCAATGCCTTCATCATGGAGCATCTGAAGGAAGCGGGCATCCCGACCCACTTCGAACGCCTGCGTTCGGAAACCGAGTGCGAAGTGAAGCGGCTGACCATGATTCCAGTCGAGTGTGTGGTGCGCAACCTCTCGGCCGGCGGGCTGTGCAGACGTCTCGGCGTCGAGGAGGGCCTGACGCTCGATCCGCCGACCTTCGAGCTCTTTCTCAAGAATGATGAGAAGGGCGATCCGATGATCAACGAGTCGCTGGCCGAGACCTTCGGCTGGGCGACCCGTCAGCAGCTGCAGCTGGCCCACGAACTCACCCTGCGGGTCAACGACGTGCTCAGGCAGCTGTTCCTCGAAGGTGACATGCTGCTGGTCGACTACAAGCTCGAGTTCGGGCTGTTCCACGGCGAAATCACCCTGGGTGACGAGTTCTCGCCGGATGGCTGTCGTCTCTGGGATGCGCAGACCCGCGAGAAAATGGACAAGGACCGCTTCCGTCAGGGCCTCGGTGAGGTCATTGAGGCCTATGAAGAGGTGGGGCGCCGCCTCGGGGTCCGTTTCGACTGAGCGCCGCCCGGGGCATGCGGGTCAGGGCGCGGCGGGCACCACGGCCTCCACGATGACCCGGCTGCCCGCCTCATCATGGGTGACGCGAAAGCGGACATCGACATCATGAAGTCTTGCCCCGTAGCGATGGTCGTCCCGGTCGCCACGCCGGTAGGCGGGGCGCGGGTCCTGCGCCATCACCTCGCGGATCAGGGGAGCGAGGCGGTCGGCTTCCGGATGCCTGTCCAGCTGCTGTTCGGCGTCACGTGTGAAGCTGACGGGCAGCAGGTCGGGCGGGTCGGCGGCGAACCCGCCACTGGCCTGATCGGCGCGGTCTGCCCAGGGCAGATAGGGCTTGATATCGACCACCGGGGTGCCATCGACCAGGTCGTGGGCCCGCAGATGCAGCCGGACACCGTCATCGGTGTCGACTCCGGCCAGTTCGACCAGCGACAGCCCGAGGCGATTAGGCCGGTGCGTCGAGCGTGAGGCGAAGACGCCGATGCGGGTATTGCCACCCAGTCGGGGCGGGCGCACCAGCGGTGTCCAGCGTTCGGGGCTGTGATGGAACAGGAAGGTCAGCCAGAGGTGGCTGAACTGTTCCAGCCCGCGTACGGCATCGGGATGATCGAACGGCGGGTGTAGCTGCAGGGTGGCCGTGGCACTCGGGGCCAGCGAAGGCTGACGCGGAATGCCGAACTTGTCGGGGTAGCAGCTGCTGACCGTGCCGATGACGGCAAGGGTCGGCGACTGGCAGTCAGGCTGCTCGGTAATCGGACGAACGTCATTCATGACGCCATTATGCCACTCACCGCTCCGCCGGACATCTCGGGCCATCCGGTGGCATGACCACGGCCGGTCCGGCCGTGGTCGGATGCTCCAGCTGCCGGAGTGAGCGGGTGCTCAGGCTGCCCTGGGCACCAGCGCCTGAATGTCGTCGGGCAGCTGATCGGTAACGCGGTTGATCTGCCCCTGATCCAGCTTTTGTTCAAGCAGTCTGAAGACACCGCGTGTTGCCTGATCGACATCGAGTTCACTGTGACCCACGGCGTTGCTGCGCACGCGCTCCAGGAATTCCTCGGCAGTATTGTACTTCTGCGGCGTATCGGCCGGTTTCCAGCCGTCAAAGAAGATACCGGTCAGCATGACGGGCAGCTGACTGGAGAGGTTGGCTGCCATGTCTACCGTGATCCGGTCACGCAGGGCATGCATGACGGCCCGCAGTGCGCCATAGGCCTGTTCGGGGCTTTCGAGCTCGAGCTCGTTTTTCAGATCCTGCAGCCGGATGTCGGTTTCCTGCACGCTGCGGCTGAGGACGTCGGGACGATTCTGACTCATTGCTCACCTCCTTGTCGTGTAGCATGAATCGTGTGACGTGCAGCAATGCTGCGACGACACTTCAGTTCTGGATGATGACAGGCGGAATTGTCAAAGTTTTCCGAGCCGACTTCACCGGCCGTTACGGACTGGGGCAGAATGCCGGTTGCCGGTAACCGCGCGTTGACCGGCAGCAACCATGCAAGCCGGGAGAGTGGCTGATGCTGGATCGTTTACGCTTACGGGAAGCCCGGGCCGAGGATGCCGCCGATCAGGCCGAGGTCTTTTATCATGCTGTCATGCAGGGCGCTGCCGGGCACTACAGCCGGGAGCAGCGGGAAGCCTGGGTGCAGGCCCTGCCTCGGGAGGCAGCAGCCTGGGTGGTTCGCCATCTCCATCATCGTACCGTGGTGGCCGATCTGGATCGGCGCTGTGTCGGTTTCTGCGAGCTTGGCCTCGGCATGCCGCGCCAGGCTGCCGCCATCGTTACCCTGTATGTCTGGCCCTCCCTGGCGGGGCGGGGGATCGGCAGTCGCCTGCTGGCAGTGGCTCTTGATCAGGCGCGCGAGGCAGGGGCCGCCATGATCATGCTGGATGCCAGTGTAATGCTGGCGCCCTGGTTGTGTGCCAACGGCTGGGAGCATCTGGGCAGTGATGTGGTCGAACGTGCAGGTGTCTCGCTGCCACGCGAACGCTTTCGCTACAGACTGTCCGACCATGACGGCGTCATGCATGCGAAAGCGGCGCCCGGGCAGCCTCAATTTCCTGCCAGTGACGAGAAACGGTAACGGCATGACTGACTCTTCCGAGCCCTTGTTGTTTGTGGAAAAACGGATCAATACCAGCTTTCTGACGATCGCCTTTGCGGTGTCGGCGGCCGGCGGTGTCACCCTGCTGATGCTGGCCTGGCAGCAGCAGCGCTGGCAGCTGCCGGTGCCGATCGGCCTGCTGCTGCTGGCATGGGGGATGATGATGGGGGGCAATCTGCATCGACGCAGACGGCTCTCACCGATCCTGCGGCTGGAAGCGGACCGGCTGCGTTACATCGGCGCGCCCGCCTGGGCGCCGCGGCTGCATGATGTGCCCTACGATGATATTGCCGCCATTGAAAAGGAAAACCGTTCGATCATGCGCCTGCGGCTGGCCTCTTCCGGCAAGGCCTGCAGTATCCCGATCGGACTGCTGCCGCGAAGCGAGCGGCAGCGTTTCAGCGAAGCGCTCAGGGCGCGTTGCGACAGGCAGACCGAGTCGGCAGGCTATCCTGCCTCCGGGCACTGAATATTGGTGCGTCATGCCGGGCACGCAGCAGTTGGGTACTCTCCGGCGCGGGTAGCCTGTTGTCGCTGGCTGCACCCAGGGGGCTCGTGTCACGGGATACGGCCCCCCGGTCATACGCGGTCAGACGCGACGATCAGGAGATGAAGTCGATGATTCCGCCTTCCACCCGCAGGGCAGCGCCGGTGGTCGCAGAGGCCTGGGGTGAGGCGGCATAGACGCTCATGCTGGCGACCTCGTCCACCTCGGCCATGCGCTGGATGATCGAACTGGGGCGGTTTTCCATGACGAATTCGGCCCCCACTTCCTCCACTGACTTGCCGCGTTCCCGGGCCATGCCTTCCAGCATGCTCTCCACGCCCTCGGAACGGGTCAGGCCGGGCAGGATCGAGTTGACGGTGACGCCGGTGCCGGCCAGCGCCTTGGCCAGCCCCCGGGCCAGCGAGACCACGGCGGTCTTGGTGACCCCGTAATGAATCATGCCGGCCGGGATGTTGTAGGAGGATTCGCTGCCGAGAAACTGGATACGGCCCCAGCCGCGATCGCGCATGCCGCGGGCATAGTGGCGGGCCACCCGGACACCGCTCATGACGTTGACCTGGAAGTAGCGCTCCCACTCTTCGTCATCGATGTCGAAGAAGTCCTGTGGGCCGAAGATGCCCATGTTATTGACCAGGATATCGGTCTCGGGCACTGCATCGAACAGGACCCGGGCGCCTTCCGCGGAGCCGAGATCGGCCGCGACGCCTGACACGGAGGCGCCGGGGACGGCATTGCGCACCTGGCGAATGGCCTCATCCACACGCGACTGGGTGCGACCGTTGACCACGACTTCGGCCCCGGCATTGGCCAGGCCTCTGGCAATGGCCAGCCCGATGCCGGCGGTCGAGCCGGTGATGAGAGCATGTCTGCCGGAGAGATCGATCTGCATGGGGTCTCCTGTGGTGTATGCCCGGTGGCCCGGCGCGTGGCCGGCCGCCGGGGAGGGCGGTTGATCATGGCCGGCGCCGTGGGCGGCCGGCGGGTACTCAGGCCTCGTCCAGCGTGATCGGCATCGACATGCCGATGGCCCGGACACTGGCGGTCAGATCATGCAGGACCAGTCGGTCGATACCGGTATCGGCCAGTCCTTGCAGTGCGGTTTCATCGCTCGCGCTCAGGGCTTCCAGCCGGACACGGCCGGCATTGCGACGGGCCGCCTCGGCGACCTGTGCCGGCGTGAAGCACTCCAGTCGCACGAAATCGGCCCTGGCCGCCACGGCCGCCTCCAGTTCATCGGGGCGGTCGATGACCACACCGACCGTCAGTTCGCCGGCGATATCGCGAGCCTCGGCCACGGCCCGGGCAATATTGCCGCAGGCTGCGACATGCGCCGCCTCGATCAAAAAGGCATCGTGCAATCCGGTACGGTGGCTGAAGCCACCCCCGCACTGGACGGCATATTTCTGCGCCAGGCGCATGCCCGGCAGGGTCTGGCGGGTGGCGATTATCTCGATGCCGTGATCGGCCAGCAGGTCGACACAGTGGCGGGTGCGGGTGGCCGTAGCGGACAGCGTGCGCAGCACGTTGAGCGCGGCTTCGCGCCCGGCCAGCAGCGAACGTGCCGCCCCGTGCAGTGTCAGAATGGCAGTGTCGGCTGCGACCCGGTTGCCGTCGAAGTGCGCCCACTCGAGACGGATGGTGGGATCAAGGCGGCGGAAGAGCTCTTCCACCCAGGGGACGCCGCAGAGTATGGTGGCTTCATGCACCATGATATGGGCATCGGCCTCCCGATGGCCGGGCACCAGCTGGGAAGTGATGTCACCGGGGCCGATGTCTTCGGTGATCAGTCGCGCCGCACTGATGCGGATGTCTTCGGCAAGGGCTTCCTGAAACTTCATGGACGGACTCTCTCGAACAGGCTGGTCCACGGGGCCGGTCGACCGTGGCGGACCCGACGGTCACGACGATGCCAGTATAGAACAGGAAACGGGCTTGCAGCAGAATCAGAGGTCATGGCAGCAGCGCGCCACGGAGCTCATCGAGGGGCATCGGCTGCGCGGCGCGCGCCAGGTCCCGTCGCCCAATTGCAATGAGCGGCCCCGGGGAGAGGTGTCCCTGGTGGTGGTGCATGCCATCAGCCTGCCGCCGGGCGTATTCCGGGGCGATGCCATCGAGCAGCTGTTTACCAATCGCCTCGCAGCACATGGTCATCCCTTCTTCGCCGCCATTGCCGGACTGCGGGTCTCGGCGCATCTGCTGATCCGGCGCGATGGCGAGTGTATACAGTTCGTGCCCTTTGACCGGCGAGCCTGGCATGCCGGCCGCTCCTGCTGGCAGGGGCGTTCGCAGGTCAACGATTTCAGCATCGGTATCGAGCTCGAGGGAGATGCCCGCCCCTTTGCAGCCGCCCAGTATCACCGGCTGGGCGGTGTGCTTCAGGCACTGGTCAGATCCTATCCCGGGCTTTCCCTTGACCGGGTTGCCGGACATGAGCAGATCGCGCCGCTGCGCAAGGAGGACCCCGGCCCGGGTTTCGACTGGCAGTACCTGAAGCGCTGCCTGCATCCGGTTCCGCCATGATCGATGCTGCCGAGCGGATGGCATCGTCCGCTTCGCCCAGCTACATTGCATGTACGATCCCCGGTATGCCGACCGCCTTTCCGATGTATTCATCCGTCAAGTCATCGTCGCGTACTATCAATGGTGCTGCCCTCAATTGGCACGGCGCGGCGTTTCAGGTATCTTTTTTCACCGATTCTGATACTACCGCAGCGAGTCACTACGCCTGCTCCCGGCAGTTCACGATAATGCTCCGGCTGCGTCGTCATCCCGGTATCAATGCCTTCGGTCATTGTCGACACTCGTGTCGATGCCGCGGGCACGGTACCGTTGCGACTCCCATGAGACGGCCCGCCCGGAACCGCGCGCCCCTGAACAGTGCCACAGGCCCCACAAGGGCCCACCGATCACTCATCTTCTATTCGGAGAGATATCTATGAGTCTGGAGGCAAGAGAGGATCTCGATCCGACCGAAACCCAGGAATGGCTGGAGTCCCTGGCGTCGGTCGTTGATCGGGAAGGCGAGGAGCGTGCCCAGTACCTGTTGACCCGTCTGGCCGATCGATTGCGTCGTGATGGGAAGATTCCGCCGTTTTCCGTTAACACTCCCCATCGCAACACCATTCCGGCGCATCGTGAAGCGAAGATGCCCGGCGACATGTTTCTCGAGCGCAAGATCCGTTCGGCCATTCGCTGGAATGCCGTGGCTCAGGTGCTGCGTGCCAACAAGAAGCACAAGGGCTTGGGCGGTCACCTCGCCAGCTATCAGTCCTGCGCCACCCTCTACGAGACCGGTTTCAACCATTTCTTCCGTGCCGACAGCGATCAGCAAAAGGGTGATCTGGTCTACATCCAGGGTCACGTCACGCCCGGTATCTATGCGCGTTCCTATCTCGAGGGGCGGCTGAACGAAGAGCAGATGGACGGTTTCCGGCAGGAAGCGGAAGGCTCCGGTCTCTCTTCCTATCCGCACCCCTACCTGATGCCGGATTACTGGCAGTTCCCCACCGTCTCGATGGGACTGGGGCCGATCCAGGCGATCTATCAGGCGCACGTCATGAAGTACATGCACGCGCGCGAGCTGAGCGACATGGGGGATCGCAAGGTCTGGGCCTTCCTCGGTGATGGCGAGTGCGACGAACCGGAATCGCTGGGCGCCCTGCACCTGGCCAGCCGGGAAAAGCTCAACAACCTGATCTTCGTGATCAACTGCAACCTGCAGCGTCTCGATGGCCCGGTACGCGGCAATTCCAGCATCATGGATGAACTGGAAGGCATCTTCCGGGGCGCCGGCTGGAACGTCATCAAGGTGGTCTGGGGTGGTCTCTGGGATCCGCTGCTCGAGCGCGACAGCAAGGGCATGCTGCAGCGTCGCATGGACGAGGCGGTCGACGGCGAGTACCAGAACTACAAGGCCCAGGGCGGCGCCTATACCCGCGAGCACTTCTTCGGCAAGTACGACGAAACCCGCAAGCTGGTCGAGGACTACACCGACGAGGACATCTTCCGCCTCAACCGCGGCGGGCATGATCCGCAGAAGGTCTATGCGGCCTACCATGAAGCCTTCCACAACGCCGGCGATCGGCCCACGGTAATCCTGGCGCATACCGTCAAGGGCTACGGCATGGGCGGCGGCAGCGGTGAAGCCGACATGGAAGCGCACCAGATCAAGTCCATGGATACCGATGCGCTCAAGGCCTTCCGCGATCGTTTCGGCGTGCCGATCTCCGACAAGCAGATCGAGGATGGCAACATCCCGTACTACCGGCCGGAAGACGAGACGCCGGAGATGAAGTACCTCCATCTCCAGCGTGAACGGCTGGGTGGCTATCTGCCGTCACGGCGTACCGATTTCGAGCAGCTTGAAATCCCCGGACTCGATGACAAGATGTTCGCGACCCAGATGAAAGGCTCCGGTGATCGCGAAGTCTCGACCACGATGTCGTTCGTGCGTGTACTGGGCGGACTGGTCAAGAACAAGCAGCTCGGCTCGCGCGTGGTGCCGATCATTCCCGATGAGGCGCGCACCTTCGGCATGGAGGGCATGTTCCGCCAGCTGGGCATCTATGCCGCCGAAGGCCAGAAGTACGAGCCCGTCGATGCCGGCCAGATCATGTACTACCGCGAGGATCAGAAGGGTCAGATTCTCGAGGAGGGCATCACCGAGGCCGGTTCGATCTCGGCCTGGCTGGCGGCCGCAACGTCCTATGCCAACCATGATCTGACGCTGATTCCGTTCTATATCTACTATTCGATGTTCGGATTCCAGCGCGTCGGTGATCTGGTCTGGGCAGCCGGTGATCTCCAGGCGCGCGGTTTCATGGTCGGTGGCACCGCCGGTCGTACCACCATCAACGGAGAAGGCCTGCAGCACCAGGATGGTCACAGCCATGTGCTGATGTCGACCGTACCGAACTGCCGCTCCTATGACCCCTGCTATGGCCACGAGCTGGCGGTCATCCTGCAGGATGGCATGAAGCGGATGTTCCAGGATCGGGAGAACTGCTTCTACTATCTCACGGTGATGAACGAGAACTATCATCATCCCGAGATGCCCGAAGGCAGCGAGGAAGGCATCATTCGCGGCATGTATCTGCTCAGTGAAGGCAAGGCCGGGCGCAAGAAATCGCCGCGGGTGCAGCTGATGGGCAGTGGCACCATCCTGCGCGAGGTCGAGGCTGCCGCCGAGCTGCTGAAGGAAGAGCACAACGTGGTTGCGGACATCTGGAGCGTGACCAGCTTCAACGAGCTGCGTCGTGAAGCGCTTGAATATGATCGTCAGCAGTTCCTGGCGCCGGATGACAAGCGCGAGAAGCCCTGGGTCACGCAGCAGCTGGAAGGCCGCGAGGGGCCGATCGTGGCCTCGACCGACTACATGAAGCTCTACGCCGACCAGATCCGTGCCTGGGTGCCGCAGAACTTCTACGTGCTGGGCACCGACGGTTTCGGGCGTTCGGATACCCGTGAAGCGCTGCGTCGCTTCTTCGAAGTGGACCGGTATTTCGTCACCGTGCAGGCACTGCGGGCGCTGGCAGAGCGCGGCGAGATCGAGGCGAAGGTCGTGACCGACGCCATGAAGAAATATGATATCGACCCGGCCAGGCCCAATCCGCTGGTGAGCTGATTATCCCCGATGGGCGAGGCCATGGCCTCGCCCTTTCACAGGCCATGGCCAGGTGAGAGGAGCGCGACCTTGAGTAGTGAAACCATTAAGGTCCCCGACATCGGGGGCAGCGAGGGCGTCGAGATCATCGAGGTCTCGGTACAGTCCGGCGACACGATCGACCCTGAAGACACCATGATTGTGCTGGAGTCCGACAAGGCCAGCATGGACGTGCCCGCGCCGAAGGGCGGCAAGGTCACGAAGGTGCTTGTGCAGGAGGGCGACAAGGTCTCCGAGGGCGATGACATCCTCGAGCTTGAAGTTGCCGGCGAGGACGACGCCGGCAGTGACGAGAGTGGCGGGGACGAAGAAGCCGATGCCGACAGCGGGGATGAACAGGCCGCCTCCGCTTCGCAGGAGGAGTCGGAAGAGGACTCGAAAGCCTCGCAGCAGGGCGGTGACGGGTCATCGCGAAAGCAGTCGCAGCAGAAGTCCGCACAGAAGTCCGGTGGTGGTGGCCGTCGCACCGTCGAGGTACATGTGCCGGATATCGGCGGCAGCGAAGGCGTCGAGATCATCGAGATGGCGGTCAGCGAGGGCGACGAGGTCAGCGAGGAAGATGCGCTGATCACGCTGGAGTCCGACAAGGCCTCGATGGATGTGCCCAGTCCGTACAGTGGAAAACTGGTATCGCTGTCGGTCAGCGAGGGTGACAGGGTCTCCGAAGGCGACCTGATCGGCACCATGGAAATCGCCGGCGAAGAGGGCGATGACGCCCCGGCAGAGGATGACGAGCCGGAAAGCCGTGATGAGCCGGAAGATGCCGGTGACGAGGATGACGACGACGAGGATGAGGATGACGCCGAGTCGGGTGGTCGGCAGGAGCTGCGCGTACCGGATATCGGGGGCAGCGAGAATGTCGAGATCATCGAGGTCGCGATCGGCGAAGGCGACGAGATCAGCGAGGAGGATACGCTGATCACGCTGGAGTCCGACAAGGCCTCGATGGACGTACCGAGCCCTTACAAGGGCAAGGTGGCCGAGGTCAGTGTCAGCGAGGGCGATACGGTTTCCGAGGGCGATCTGATCGGCTACATCGAAGTCGCCGGCAGCAAGCCCGGGCCGAAAAAACAGCAGTCGCAATCCTCCGGCGGCGGACAGAAGAGCGAGCAGCAGGCGACGAAGCAGGAGAGTGCCCGCCGCGAGCAGCCCGCCGAGGAGAAGAAGGACGAAGGCAGTTACGGTGGCGAGCAGGCTCCGCGCCAGAGTGACAGCCAGCAGCGCAGCAGCGGTGCCGGCGTGCATGCCGGTCCGGCGGTGCGGCTGATGGCGCGTGAGCTTGGCGTGGATCTGGCCGAGGTGAAGCCCAGCGGACCGAAGAGCCGTATCCTCAAGGAGGATGTCGATGCCTTCGTCAAGCAGGTCATGCAGACCCGCAAGGAAGAGAGTGGCAGTACGACCCGGGCGCAGTCGCAGGGCGAAGGAGGGGGCGGCATTCCGCCGATCCCGGCTGTCGACTTCAGCAAGTTCGGCGAGGTCGAAGAGAAGCCGATGGGCCGGCTGATGAAGGCCGGTGCCACCAACCTGCATCGCAGCTGGCTGAACGTGCCACATGTCACCCAGTTCGACGAGGCCGATATCACCGAGCTGGAGTCCTTCCGCAAGTCGATGAAGGACGAGGCCCAGGCCCAGGGCGCCAGGCTGACGCCGCTGCCGTTTCTGCTCAAGGCCGCTGCTCATGCACTGGCGAAGTATCCCCAGTTCAACGTCTCGCTGCACCCGGATGGCGACAAGGTGGTATGGAAGAAGTACTTCCACATCGGCATGGCCGTCGACACACCCAACGGACTGATGGTGCCGGTGATCCGGGATGTCGATCAGAAGGGGCTGCTCGAGCTGGCGAAGGAGGCCGGCGATCTGGCCGCGCGTGCCCAGGAGGGCAAGCTCAAGCGTGACGAGATGCAGGGCGGCTGCTTCACCATTTCCAGCCTCGGCTCGATCGGTGGCACCGGGTTTACGCCGATCGTCAATGCGCCCGAGGTGGCCATTCTCGGTGTCGCCAAGTCACAGACGAAGCCGGTGTGGGATGGGGGGCAGTTCCAGCCGCGGCTGATGATGCCGCTGTCGCTCTCCTATGACCATCGCGCCGTCAACGGTGCCGATGCCGCACGCTTTACCGCCTATCTGGCGCAGCTGCTCAGTGACATCCGTCGCCTGGTACTGTAGCGCCTGACAGGAGGTACCGTGAAAAGCGGCCCGCGGGCCGCTTTTCCTCTTTCGGGCAGCACGGCGTGCAGGCCGCCGGACCATGGTGGCAGGGCGCAACGCTTGTACCTTGTCCGTGCGGCCGGTATGGTCTGTCACAGACCCCGCTGGTACACATGTCCAGTCCCTCATCGAGCAGAACCGGTCCTCGTGGCCGGTTCTGCTCATGCATCACGACCGATACGAACAAGGAGCGGCATCCATGCGCTTGATTCTTCTGGGCCCCCCGGGTGCAGGCAAGGGCACGCAGGCGAAATTCCTCTGTGAGCGCTACGGAATCCCGCAGATTTCCACCGGTGACATGCTGCGTACCGCCATTCGCGAGGGCAGTGAGCTGGGCCGGAAGGTCGAGGCTGTCATGAATGCCGGCGAACTGGTGTCCGACGATCTGATCGTCTCGCTGGTGAAAGAGCGTATTGCTCAGCAGGATTGTGCCAACGGTTTCCTGTTCGATGGCTTTCCGCGCACCATTGCCCAGGCCGATGCGACCCGCGAAGCGGGGGTGCGGCTGGATCACGTGATCGAGATCGCCGTTGACGAGGACGAGATCGTCAAGCGGCTTTCCGGGCGGCGTGTTCATCCCGATTCAGGCCGTGTCTATCACATCGAACATCAGCCACCCCGCCAGGTGGATATCGATGACGAGACCGGTGAGCCGCTGATCCAGCGCGACGATGACCGCGAGGAGACCGTACGCGATCGTCTGCGGGTCTATCGTGATCAGACCCGGCCGCTGGTCGACTACTACCAGCGGCTGGCAGCCGACGCGCCCGACCAGGCCCCTGCCTACCATCGGGTAGAGGGCATCGGCAGTGTCGAAGAGATTCGCGAGCGCATTCTGGCGGCACTGGAAAGCAAACAGACCTGAGAATGGCGAGGTTCATGCTCCGTTAAGGCGGCGTTGCTACTGTGCCGCTTCGCCGGGCGGAGCATGTCCTTTTTGACGCCGTCCCCTGCCTTCGTATAATGCCTTCCAGTTTCTAGCGCGGCAGATCCTCATGACACGAATCCTGGCTCTGGATACCTCGGCTGCGAGCTGTAGCGTCGCACTCTGGTGTAATGGAGAGGTAACCGGGACCTGCGAACATGCCCCTCGAGAGCAGTCGCGCCGACTGATGCCGATGATCGATGAACTGCTGGCAGCCAGCGGCCTGGCGCTCTCGTCGCTGGATGCGGTGGCCTATGGTCACGGTCCCGGCTCGTTCACCGGCATTCGCATTGCGGCGGGCACTGCCCAGGGGCTGGCATGGGGAATCGAACGCCCGTTGCTGGGTATCTCCACGCTCGAGACGCTGGCCCTGCAGGCCCATCTGCAAAGTGGCATCGGGCTGGTGCTGCCGGCACTCGATGCCCGCATGGGAGAACTCTACAGCGCACTTTATCGGGTGCATGAAGGGCAGCCCGAACTCCTGCTCGAGGAGCGGGTGCATCCCCCGGGTGAACTGAGCCTGCCGCCGTTGAACGACGACGAGACCCTGCATGGGGTGGGCAGCGGCTGGCAGCTCGCACAACAACTACCCCGGGACGTTCGCGTCCGGGCCAGCCGGGTCGATGCCGGCCATGAACCGGAAGCTTCGGCCATGGTACGTCTGGCGGCCGCCAGGCTGGACGCCGGGAACTTCAGGGCAACTGCTTACGCGATTCCGGTCTATCTGCGGGATCAGGTTACCACGCGCTAATCCGAGGCTTGTTCCATGGAGTGGATGCACGTCGTCATCCTTGCCCTGCTACAGGGCGTTACCGAATTTCTGCCGATTTCCTCTTCTGCTCATCTGATTCTCCCCTCTCAGCTGCTGGGCTGGCCCGATCAGGGGCTGGCCTTCGATGTGGCGGTTCATATCGGTACCCTGCTGGCGGTCATCATGGCCTTTCGTCATGAGGTGGTGGCGATCCTCAAGGGCTGGTGTGCCCAGGTCTTCGCGGGGCGACCGAATCAGGAAGGACAGCTGGGCTGGGCGGTGCTTATCGGCACACTGCCGGCCGTGATCATCGGTTATCTCTGCGAGGACCTGATCGAAACATGGGGGCGATCGGCGGCGGTCATTGCCACCACCACGGTGGTGTTCGGCCTCGCCCTGTGGTGGGCGGATCGCGCCGGCGCCCGGGCCCGTGACAACACCCGGCTCGGCTGGCGTCATGCCCTGCTGATCGGGCTGGCCCAGGCGCTGGCGCTGATCCCCGGGACGTCACGCTCGGGGATCACCATCACCGCTTCGCTGCTGCTGGGGTACTCCCGTCAGGCGGCCGCACGCTTCTCCTTTCTGCTGTCGATCCCGCTGATCATTGCCGCCGGCAGTCTCAAGGGGCTCGAGCTGTGGCAGACCGGCAGCGACGCCCAGTGGTTTGATGTAGGGGCCGGGGTGGTGCTCTCCTTTATCGCCGCGCTGCTGTGTATCCGGCTCTTTCTGGCAGCGCTGGATCGCATCGGCATGCTGCCGTTCGTGATCTACCGGCTGATCCTGGGGCTCTTTCTGTTCCTCTTCGTGGTGGCCTGAGGCGCGATGGCGGCCTCGCGTTGCGCAGACGAGCCTCGCCCGCTGCGAAGCATCGAACCGCTGCTGCGTCCTGCTGCCGGTCAGCTGGTCGTCAGCGGCGCGAGCGACGCCGAACGCATGACAGCGCTGGCCGAGTGGCTGCAGACAGCCGCGCCCCTGGAGACCAGTGCGTCCGGGGCAGGCTCGCCGCTCGAGCTGCGTGAAACGCAGGCCGGTCTGGTGCTGGCCGGTGATCAGCGCAGCTTCGGGGCACCGGTACAGGTGGATTTTCTGGCCGGTCGGACGGCACATCGTCAGCAGTTCGGCGGTGGACGCGGTCAGCTGGTGGCACGCGCCTGCGGACTGAAGCGGGGCGTGACTCCGCATGTGGTTGATGCTACCGCCGGTCTGGGGCGGGACGCCTTCGTGCTGGCGGGGCTGGGCTGCCCGGTGCTGATGCTCGAGCGCAGTGCCGTGATTGCGGCCCTGCTGCACGATGCTCTGGTACGGGCCGATCGGGATACCACGCTCACGTCAGTCATGGCACGACTGTCGCTGATCGCGGCCGATGCCGCCGTCTCGCTGACAGCGGCGGTTGCGCGGGCGGAATTTGCTCCCGAAGTGATCCATCTCGATCCGATGTATCCCCATCGCAGCGGCTCGGCGCTGGTCAAGAAGGAGATGCGGCTGTTCCGCACGCTGGTGGGAGATGACGATGATTCGCCGCGGCTGCTGGAAGCGGCCCTGGCGACGGCGACGCATCGGGTGGTGGTCAAGCGGCCGAAGGGCGCGCCGGCCATTGCCGGGCCCGCGCCCCAGCACAGTCTGGAAACCCGTGGCACCCGCTATGATCTTTATGTTCACCGTGCCCTGGAGCGACGCTGAGCCATCGTATCGTCTGATGCTCCCCGTATCGGGGCCCTTGCCGGTCGCGTTACGAGTCGGCTGTGCCGTTCGGGGTGGCGCTTGCCGTCAGCTGGGTCAGCCGATGACGCAATGCGGGATCGAACAGCAGCCGACTGCGTTGCAGGGCACCGGTCAGATGCTGATCGAAATGCAGGTGGCCGTGCTCGTCATGCCATAGCCAGCCCTGCTCCGTCAGGCTATCGAGCAGCCCGCTGAACAGGCGCTGATCGTAGTACTCCGGAGCATTGAGACCCTGCAGCAGCGTCAGCCGTTCGGCCAGCTGACGGCTCTGTGCGGCCAGGGTATCGCGATCGAATGCTCCGGACGGGTAACGCATCAGCGTGGAGAGCAGCAGAAATCCCCGCTCCAGGGTGGGCTGAATGATCCGCCCCAGCAGGTGCAGGCGTTCGCGGGCTTCGGTATGGGCGGCCGGGCGCTGCCATGTCGTGCCGTCATGGGTCAGCAGCCCCTCGCCGGCAAATGCTTCCAGCAGCCGGGCCAGCCGGGTGTCATCGAGCTCGCTGTCACCGAGAAAGAGCTCCTGACGCAGGGTGGGCCAGGCCGGGGCGATCAGTTCGTGCAGTGCAGTGGTCTCAAGGCGCTCGTTGTTGCGAAAGGCGAAGGCCACCAGGGCGTGGGCAGCGAACAGATGCAGGATGTTGTTGCGATACCAGGTCAGCAGCGTGGCCCGCTCATCGGGAGCGGTCGTCAGCGTACCGAGTGATTGCTCGACCTGTTCGATCATGCCGAGCCCGACACAGTGCTCGACCCACTGCTGCGGCTCGCCCTGTGGCAGTCGCACCCGTTCGCCGCCGGGCGCATGACGCTGCAGCGCCACCAGCGTGTCGAGCTGGCGATACAGCAGGGTGGTTTCGATGGTGCGATGGGAGGTGCCCAGCAGTGCCGTGGCTACCAGTGCGACCGGATTCAGCGCGGCCGCGGCGTTGATGCGCGAAGCGAGTTCAAAGCCCAGTGCCGGCACCACCTTGCGCCGCCAGGCCTCGGGCTGTTCGGCGGATTGACGGCGCCAGTCGGGGGAGTGGTCATCCAGCCAGGCGCCCAGGGTGAGCGGTTGGCCGAAACTGACGTGTACCTGCCCGAACGGCTGGCGCAGATGGCGCAGGACGCGCAGCAGCCGTAGCGGGCTCTCGCGGCGCTTGTGGCCGGTGCGCAGTTCGCGCATATAGGCATTCGATTCCAGTACCTTTTCATAGCCGATGTAGACCGGCACGAAGGTCAGCGCGCGCCTGTGATGATGCTGCCAGGAGTCGACCGTCATGGAGAGCATGCCCGGCTTCGGTGGCAGCATGCGACCGGTGCGTGAGCGCCCGCCCTCGATGAAGTATTCAACCGGATGCCCGGCCAGCAGCAGCTGGTGCAGGTATTCGTTGAATACGGCGCCATAGAGGCGATTGCCACGAAAGCTGCGTCGCATGAAGAAGGCACCGGCACGACGCAGCAGCGGGCCGATCAGGGGCATGTCGAGATTGCGTCCGGCAGCAATGTGCGGTGCCATCAGGCCATGCCGATAGAGCAGCCAGGAGAGCAGCAGGTAGTCGATGTGGCTGCGGTGGCAGGGCACGTAAACGAGTTCGTGACTGCCGGCGAGGGATTCGACCTCTTCCATGCCGTAGACCCGAACGCCGTCATAGAGCTGCTGCCAGAGCCGACCCAGCAGCCGGTAGAGCAGTCGCAGGACCGGTGGGGACATGTTCGAGGCGATTTCGAAACCGTAGCGCAGCGCGCGTCGCTCGATGCCGCGGCGGGGTTGCTGCTGCTCGGTGGCGGCGGCATCGATGGCGGCCGTGACATTCGGGCGATGGATCAGTCGCCGTACCAGGGTACGCCGGTGCGAGAGGTCGGGACCGATGGCCTGGCGCCGGGTGCGATGAAAGCTCCGGCGCAGCAGGCGTTGAATGCGGGGTACCGGGTCGCGGCCGGTCTCGACGTAGCGGGTGAGCGGTGCGCGCAGTGCCAGTGGAGTGTCCAGCCGGGCTTCGACAGCGCGGGCATTGCACGCCATGGCCAGCAGCCGGCGCAGACGGCTGCCCAGCGTCCAGCCGTCCGCGGTCAGCAGCCGCCACAAGCCGCCTGCCTCCCGCTCCGGCATGCGCCCCCAGAAGATGGTGACCGGCACCAGCCGAATGTCCTCGCCGGGGGCATGGGCGGCTGCCTCGAGCAGGCGCGCCAGCGAGCGCGTGTAGTGCTTCTGCCTGCTGTCACGATAGAGTCCGTGCAGGGTGCCATGCCGTTGTCCCGAGAGCACGATCCGGCGATCCGGGTCGGGCAGGGCGTGACGGCGACACAGCAGACGCAGGGCCAGGCGGTCGGAGAGGGCAGGGCCCTGCAGTACATAGACCACCGGTGAGCCCTCATGGGCCCGGGATTCGGGAAGCGGGTCGATGCTGCGAAAGCGAATCAGTGGTGCCAGCAGGGCCGTCGCGGCGCGAACGGCGCCCCGGCGCAGGCGCAGTGGTAGATGCATCAGGCCCTCGCAGAATCCGGCCGGGTGTGGGGGCCACGCGCAGGGCGGCGACGGCGAGACGGGTTATACTCGCCGGCTGCTGCCTCCCACGGGGGGATGGAAGAAGCCGGAACGGGAGAGAGCCGGATGAGAGAGCCATGGCGCGATGGCAATGTGCTGACCCTGTTGCCGGAAGCCCGGCGTTTCCTGCCGGCCCTGTTCGATGCCATCGAGGCGGCCGGGCACGCCATCGATATCGAGCTGTATGCCTTCGAGGACGGTGTGCTCGGCGAACGCATGATGGCCGCGCTGGCGCGTGCTGTCACGCGGGGGGTGCGCGTCAGGCTGCTGCTGGATGCCTGCGGCAGCTGGCCGCTCTCCACGGCCAGCCGGCGTCGACTGCTCGAGAGCGGCGTCATGCTGCGATTCTTCCATCCTCTTTCACTGCGCCATCTCAGTCGTTTCATTTCGCGCGATCACCGCAAGCTGGTCGTCGTGGATGAACGCCTTGCCTTCACCGGCGGCTTCGGCATGACCGATCAGTTTCTCAATGCCTGGTTCGATGTCGCCGTGGCGGTACAGGGTCCCTGTGTAGCGGACTGGCAGGCCCTTTTCGAACGGGTCTGGCACTCGCGTCCGGTCCATTCGCCGCGTGGCCTGCGGCCTCCCCGGCCGGCGCCGGTGCAGCCGGCCGGGCGGGGCGATGGCATGTCAGCCCTGAACGGGATGCGCGGGCGCGTGGTCTGGGGACAGGGTTATCGCTATCAGGCCATCCGGCGCTCGCTGCATCATCATGTCAATACCGCGAAGCGGCGGATCTGGCTGTGCACCCCCTATTTCGTGCCCACCCGCAGCCTGCGCCGACTGCTGCGGCGTGCGGCGCGTCAGGGGCTGGATGTCCGCCTGCTGCTGGCGGCGCGTGATCACGATCATCCCGGTGTCCGCTATGCCGGCCAGCGCTTCTATGCCCATCTGCTGAGGGATGGCGTGCGCATCTTCGAATTTCAGCCCGCCTTCATTCATGCCAAGTTCGGTCTGTGTGACGACTGGTGCACCATCGGCTCCTGCAATTTCGACCACTGGAGCCTGCAGTGGAACCTGGAAGCTAATCAGGAAGTGGAGGACCCGGCGTTTGCCGGGGAGCTGGCCGCCCTGTTCGAACACAACTTCCGGCAGAGTCGCGAGGTCACTTTGGAGCAGTGGCAGCAGCGTTCGCGCTGGCAGCGGCTGCGGGAGTGGTGCTATGGCACGCTCGACGCCATGATCACCCGTCTGCGCTGAATCAGCGTCCACGCCGCGGTGACCGGGACTTGCCTGATCGGCTGGTATTGCGGGAGCGACCGGCCGGTTTGCCTTTCCCGCTGCCTTTGCCCGCGTCCTCGGGCGGCGCCCGATAGAGCAGGTAGAGATCCAGGGTCAGTTCGGGCAGCTGCTCGGCCAGACGGGTGGCTTCCCGGGGATCGCGGCCCACGGCGGCCAGCTCGGGGTCCTCTTCATCGAACAGGCCCGAGAGGATCATGAAGGGCAGCAGCAGTTCGGCGGCCTGATCCTCATGGCCCTCGAACCAGGCGGTTTCATCGCTGAAGACGCCCTCCATGAAGCCGGCACACCAGAGGCGCACCGGATGCTCCTGGTCGGATTCTTCCTCGCTCATGTCGAGATCGAAGGGCAGATCGGGAACATCGCCGGCCTCGAATGCCCGGGTAGCGTTGATACACAGCTGGTCGAGGGCGGATTCGATCTCCTGCTGCTGGCCGGTGTCATCGAATTCCGCAGCAGTATCGAAGACCGCGGCCAGTCGGTCGTTCCGTTCGGCCGGCGCCACGGAGATGGCCTGGGCAATCATGTAACCATGGGCGCCGAACAGATCGAGGGCCTCATCGCTGACCCGCTCGGAATCCAGGAAGTCATACAGCAGATCGAGCTGGTCATCATCGAGCAGCGGATACGGCTGGGGCGTCTCGGCCATGAGTGCGGCTCCGGTTGTCGGCACGTGTGGTGCTTTACGTTCAACGGCGTGCCCCGCATTCTATCATTTCGCGATACGGCTGCCGCGTTTGCGATGCATTGCGGCATGGACGATGACATACAGGCAGGTAAAGGCGGGACATGGCAGAGATAAGCGATGAACAGCTGCAGCAGCGGTTGCTGAGTCGTACCGAGCGCTGCTGGCAGCTTGCCCGTTCGCACCATCCCGGAGTGCCGTGGCCACGCATCTGGTTCGACCTGCGTGGTCGCAGCGCGGGTCAGGCGCACTACCGACGCGGCGGTCTGCGCTTCAACATGACGCTCTATCGTGATCAGCCGGAGGCCTTTCTCACCGAGGTGGTGCCGCACGAGATGGCCCACTGGGTGGTCCATCACAGCATACCGTATCGGGTCCGTCCGCACGGGCGTGAATGGCAATCGGTCATGCGTGAAGTGTTCCGGCTGCCGCCGCGCGTGACCCACGCCTTTGATACCTCGCAGGCAACCCCCACGCCCCACGGTTATCGCTGTGACTGTGAGCAGCTGCACCGCTTTACGGTACAGCGTCATGCGCTGGTTCGCCGCGGGCGCCGTTATCGCTGCCGCCACTGTCACGGCGTACTGCGCTATCAGGGCCGCATTGACGAGCCGGCCTGACAGGAGCCGGCAGTGGCTGCCGCCATCCCGGCGATCAAGTCGCTGTTTTGACGGCACAAGCCCCGAAGATTCGCGACCAAGGTCTAATGGGAGGGGCCCGGGTCTATCCGGCTATCCTGATCCAGTTAGGCGAATTCCGACTGCCCGATGCGGGCATCCATACTGGAGGGGCAGCCATGACCGAGAGTGTCAGTAGTGCCAATGCGCAGCGTCATTCGATCGACCCGGATATTCGCTCGCGGGCCTGGCTTGACGAGTCGCAGTACCAGGAGATGTACCAGCGCTCGATAGAGGATCCCGAAGGTTTCTGGCGCGACCAGGCGAAGACACTGGCGTGGTTCAGGGAGCCCGAAACCATTTCGCGAAGCACCTTTTCCGCTACCGGTACCGACATCCGCTGGTTCGAGGATGGCACGATCAACGCGGCGTGGAACTGTCTGGATCGGCATCTCGAAACGCGCGGTGATCAGCCGGCCATCATCTGGGAAGGCGATGAGCCGGGCGACACGAAGACCCTGAGATTTCGCGAGCTGCACGGCCGGGTCGGACAGTGCGCCAATGCGCTGAAGTCGCTGGGTATCGGTCGCGGTGATACGGTGACCCTCTACATGCCGATGGTTCCCGAGGCGGCCATTGCGATGCTGGCCTGTGCCCGGATCGGGGCACTGCATTCGGTGGTGTTCGGTGGTTTCTCGCCGGATGCGCTGGCCGGGCGCATTCAGGACTCCGGCTCACGGGTGGTGATCACTGCCGATGAGTCGGTCCGCGGCGGCAAGCACATTCCGCTCAAGGAGAATGTCGACGAGGCCCTGAGCCGTGAGGGCACGGAAATCGTCGAGCATGTGCTGGTGGTCCGCCGGACCGGTGGCGACACCGCCTGGCATGATCGGGACCGCTGGTATCACGAGGTGGTCGACGGTCAGTCCAGGGAGTGCCCGGCCGAGGAGCTCGGCGCGGAAGAGGGCCTGTTCATCCTCTATACCTCGGGCTCGACCGGCAAGCCCAAGGGGCTCAAGCACACCATCGGCGGCTATCTGCTGTACACCTCGCTGACCCATCGCTACGTGTTCGATTATCACGATGGTGACGTGTACTGGTGTGCCGCCGATGTCGGCTGGATTACCGGGCACTCCTATATCGTGTACGGGCCGCTGGCCAACGGCGCGACCACGCTGATGTTCGAGGGCGTGCCGAGCTACCCCACACACGGCCGGGTCGGCGAGATCATTGATCGCCACGGCGTCAATATCCTTTATACCTCGCCGACCGCGGTACGCGCGCTGATGGCGCACGGGGAGCACATCATGGACTCGAGTTCGCGCGACTCGCTGCGCATGCTCGGCAGCGTGGGTGAGCCGATCAACCCCGAGGCCTGGTCCTGGTTCCATCGCGTGGTGGGTAACGGGCGCTGCCCGATCATGGATACCTGGTGGCAGACCGAAACCGGGGGGCACATGATCACGCCACTGCCCGGCTTTTCCGAGATCAAGCCCGGGGCTGCCATGAAGCCCTTCTTCGGTGTCCGGCCGGCACTGTATGACAACGAGGGCAATCGGCTGGAAGGCGAGGCCTCGGGCAATCTGGTCATCGAGGCCAGCTGGCCCGGACAGGCCCGTACCATCTGGCACAATCACGAGCGCTTCGAACAGACCTACTTCTCCATGCATGAGGGGGTCTATTTCACCGGTGATGGCGCCCGGCGCGATGCCGATGGCGACTACTGGATCACCGGCCGGATCGATGATGTGCTCAATGTCTCGGGGCACCGGCTGGGCACGGCCGAAATCGAGTCGTCGCTGGTGGCTCACGAGGCGGTAGCCGAAGCGGCAGTGGTCGGTTACCCCCATGACGTCAAGGGACAGGGCATCTATATCTATGTGACCCTGAACGACGGCGTGACCCAGAGCGAGGAGCTGCGCCGGGAGCTGATCAGCCGGGTGCGTCACGACATCGGTCCGATCGCGACACCGGATATCATCCAGTGGGCGCCCGGCCTGCCCAAGACCCGTTCCGGCAAGATCATGCGTCGTATCCTGCGCAAGATCGCTTCCAACGAGCTGGAAGGGCTGGGGGATACCAGCACGCTGGCTGATCCCTCGGTGGTCGAGGAGCTGATCGAGCACCGGCATCAGTAGAGCACCGGCAGCGAAATGCGATAATAATACGAGTCTCAGGCGGGCCATGGCCCGCCTGTGTCGTTTGCAGCATCACTGCGACCAAAGGCCTGGTTATCCTTTGGTATTCAAAAGGCACTGCGGTAGTATGCGCTGAAGGCGTGACAATCTGACGCACCCCGCGGCGCCGATGATCCGGTCGGCCGCACACTGACAGGCGGCTCCATAAATACAGCGCTGATACCCGCGTCGAGGTGTGACAGGGTTTGGAGGAGACTGCATGGCGTTTGCCCAGAAATTCATTGTCGCCGACGATCATCCGCTGTTCCGGGCGGCCCTGACGCAGTCACTGCGTCAGGTGGCGGCCAATGCAGAGATCGTCGAAGCCGATACCATGGAGGCGACACTGGACGCGGTAACCCGGCATCCCGATGTCGATCTGATTCTGCTGGATCTGCGCATGCCCGGCGCGCATGGCTTTTCCGGCCTGATCCAGCTGCGGGGGCAGATGCCGGATATCCCGGTTGCCGTGATCTCGGGAAGTGAAGAGGTGCACGTGGTGCGCCGTGCGATCGACTACGGCGCCTCGGGTTTCATTCCCAAGTCGGCCTCGCTGCCGGTCATCTCCGATGCCATCGGCGAGATTCTCGAGGGTGAGGTCTGGCTGCCACCGGAAGTGGCCGACGCGCTGGGGGAAGGAAACGAGGAGGAAGCGAAGTTTGCCGAGGCGATCGCTTCACTGACACCCCAGCAGTTTCGTGTGCTCAACATGCTCACCGAGGGCCTGCTCAACAAGCAGATCGCCTATGATCTGAATGTGTCCGAGGCGACCATCAAGGCGCACGTGACGGCCATTCTGCGCAAGCTGGGCGTACACTCGCGCACCCAGGCGGTCATCGCCGCCCAGAAGCTGGAAGTGGACCCACCGAAGATCGAAGAGGGGTAGCCGCTTTCCGCTATCAGGTCCTGCAGCGCCCGCTGGCATCAGCCACCGGGCGCTCTGCATTCACGGGGCCTGATCGTCCTCGCCGATGTGACTGTCCGGCGCATGGCGCCGCGCCTGCAGGGTGCGGGTCAGCAGGGCGCGCAGGGCGGCCGGCCGTACCGGCTTCATCAGCAGGTGATAGCCGGCGCGCTTGACCTCTTCGGCGACCTCATCGGTACGATCGGCGGTGATCACGATCCCCGGAACTTCCGAAGAGAAGCGTTCCCCCAGCGCCTCCAGCGCCATCAGGCCGGTGATCTCGTTGTCGAGATGGTAGTCGGCGAGAATGGCGTCGGGATCGCCATCGAGATTGCGCAGTACCGATTTGCTGCCGCCGATCGAGGTGGCGGTATACACCTCGCAGTCCCAGCCCTCCAGCATCGCCTTCATGCCCTCGAGCGTCATGGTCTCGTTGTCGATGCAGAGCACCCGCGCTCCCTTGAGCTTGTTGCCGGCCCGATGTGACCGGGTGCTGTCGCCCTTGCCGGTTTCGGCACGCTGACCACGCTGCCAGGGGACGGTCAGCGAGAAGACGGTGCCGTGGCCCATCCAGGAGCGGATGGCAATGGGGTGTTCGAGCACCCGGGCCATGCGATCGGCAATCGACAGCCCCAGTCCCAGGCCCTTTTCGCTCTCCCGGTGGCGGGAGGTCTGGTCGAGCCGGCGGAACTCCTGGAAGATCTCCTCCTGCTTGGCTTCGGGGATGCCCGGTCCGGTATCCCAGACCTCGATCGATAGCCGTTCGCCGCGCCGGCGACAGCCCAGCAGCACCCGGCCCTGCTGGGTGTAGCGCAGCGCGTTGGAGAGGAAGTTCTGCACGATGCGCCGCAGCATCTGCGGGTCGCTGTCGACCATGGTATTGGTGCCGACCACATCCAGGTCGAGACCGCGGTCGGCGGCCATGACCTCGAATTCGGCCCGCAGCGGCCGGAAGATTTCCTCCAGCGCAAACACCTGGCGCCGGGGCGTCAGGGCGCCGGAGTCGAGCTTGGAGATATCGAGCAGGGTACCCAGCAGTTCCTCGGCGGCCTGCAGCGAGTTGTCGATATGCTCGAGGGTGCCGGCGTGTTCGGTTTCCTCGAGCCGCTGGGAGAGCGCCGAGGTGAACAGCCGCGCCGCGTTGAGTGGCTGCAGCAGATCGTGACTGGCAGCGGCAAGAAAACGGGTCTTGGAGGTGTTGGCGGTTTCCGCGACCTGCTTGGCCTGGCGCAGGGCGCTTTCGGCTTCCGCGCGCACTTGGTTCTCCTGCCGCAGCGCCTCGTTGACCTTGGAGAGGGCCTGGGTGCGTTCCCGCACGCGCTCCTCGAGGTGCTCGTTGGTCTCCTGAAGGGCGATCTCGGCCAGCCGGCGTTCGGTAATGTCCTGGTAGAGGGCGAAGAAGCCGAGGACCCGCTGGCCCTCCCGGAAATGCGGGGTGTAGGTGGCCAGCAGATAGCGGGTGCCGCCTTCGCCGTCGGCCATCGACAGTTCCCACGAGACCCGCTCGCCCGCCAGTGCCCGCAGCATCCAGGGGGCCCGCTCGCGCCACATGGCCGAGCTCATGACCTCCTCGGCGCGCTTGCCGATGGCATCCAGCCGGTCGATGTCCATGACCGATTCATAGGCGCGGTTGGTAAAGAGGTAGTGGCAGTCGCGATCAAAGTAGGCGATCAGCGCCGGCACGTTGTCGGTATAGATGCGGATGTTGTTTTCCGAACGGATCAGGGCCTCTTCGGTGCGCTTCTGGCTGGTGATGTCCTGATAGGTATAGACAAAGCCGCCGCCGGGCATCGGGTTGCCCTCGACATCGATTACCGTGCCGTCCTGACGGTAGCGCTGGTAGTGGTGGGGCTGACCGGTACGGATGTTGTCGATCAGCAGATTGACATGCTCCTCGGGGTCACCGGGCCCGTACTCGCCCTGGTGGGCGTTGTAGCGGAAGATGCGGTCGATCGGCACCCCGACCCGGATCAGGTTGTCGGGAAAGTCGAAAAGCTCGAGATAACGCTGATTCCAGACCACCATCTGCAGGTTGTGATCCACCACCATGATGCCCTGGGCGACATTCTCGATGGTGGCCTGCAGCAGCGCGCGATTGAACTCCAGCACCTGGGAGGCTTCATCGACGATCGACACCACATCCGAAATGGCCACGTCCCGGCCGGACAGCGCCGAGTTCACCACGATGCGCGCCGAGGAGGCGCCGATCGCCGAGGAGAGCAGCCGCTCGCTGAACTGGATGAGGTCGATGGAGGCCGGCGAGCCGGGCGTCAGTGCCTGCTGGTTCTGGCTGGCATAGCGTTCGAAGGCGCGTTCGACCTGCTCTTCGCTGAGAAAGCGCTTGCACAGGTTCTGCAGATCGCCGACCGAAGTGGAACCGCGCCAGGGGCGATTGATGGAAGTCTGGCGGGTTTCGACGCTATCGACGAACAGCGAGGCCTGGATGCGCTCCACGACGCGCTGTTCGGTGAGCTGGGAGATGAAGATGTAGCAGAACAGGTTGGCGCCCAGCGACAGCAGCACGCCATGAGTCAGCGGCCCGCCCAGGGAGAGGCCGAACAGGTTGAGCGGACTGAGCAGGGTGATACCGAAGGGGCCACCGGTGACCAGTGTCTCCGGCATCAGCCCTGCACGCGCCAGTGCCGGCACCAGCAGCGTCCAGCTCCAGATGGCAAAGCCCAGCGTCATGCCCACGCTGACGCCCAGCCGGTTGCCGCGCTTCCAGTACAGGCCGCCGATCAGCGCCGGGGCCAGCTGTGCCAGCGCCGACAGTGACAGCCAGCCCAGCGCGGCGAGCGTGCTCGACTCCGCGACCAGTCGATAGAAGAGATAGGCCAGCGCCATGATCAACACCATGATCAGGCGTCGTGCACGCAATACCCACTGGGCGTAGTCGCCGCGGTGCGCGTCGAACCACTTCAGCCGCAGCAGCAGCGGGATGACCAGCTCGTTGGAGAGCATGATCGCCAGGGTGACGCCGGCCATGATGACCATGCCGCTGGCGGCCGCGAAGCCGCCAACGAAGGTGATCAGGGTCAGCCAGTGGCTGCCGGTGGCCATCGGCAGATGCAGGATCCACTCATCGGGGCTGATGCCGGAGTTGCCGAACAGGCTGATGCCGGCGCTGGTCAGGGGCAGGACAAAGAAGCCGGAGGCCAGCATGTAGAGGGGAAACAGCCAGCGTGCCCGGGCGCTGTCATCGCCGTGGGTGTTCTCCAGTACCGTGACATGAAACTGGCGGGGCACACAGAAGACCGCCAGCATCGCCAGCAGGGTCTGGGTCCAGAAGCCGTGACCGAAGGTGGTTTCGTTGAACTGCCGGTCGAGATCGAGCGCGGCCCAGGCACGCTGGCTGAGATCGTCAAGGCCGTTGAACATCCCCCAGGTGATGACCATGCCCAGGATCAGAAAGGCGGCCAGCTTGACGATCGACTCGAAGGCGATGGCCTGGATCAGCCCCTCGTGATGCTCGGTGGCATCGGTATGCCGGGTGCCGAACAGGATGGCGAACAGGGCCATCAGGATGGCGACATAGAGGGCGGTATCCCCGAGCAGGGGAGAGCGCACCATATCGTTGTTGACGGTCAGTACGGTGACACTGGCGGCCATCGCCTTCAGCTGCAGGGCGACATAGGGTAGGGTGCCTACCAGCGCGACCAGACTGGTAAAGGCGGCCAGGGCCTGCGACTTGCCGTGGCGCGAGGCGATGAAGTCGGCAATCGAGGTGACGTTCTGGCGCTTGGCGACCCGGATCATCTTGGCCAGAATCGGCCAGAACAACAAAAAGGCCAGCACTGGGCCGATGAAGATGCTGGCATAGGGCAGTCCGGCATCCGCCGCCTGGCCGACGCTGCCATAGAAGGTCCAGGAGGTGCAGTAGACCGCCAGTGCCAGACTGTAGACCATCGGTCGTCGCTGGACGGGACCACGCAGGCGAGCACGCCGATCCCCCCACCAGGCGATGAGAAACAGGGCAGCGATGTACCCGATCGATATCGCTACCAGCAGCCAGCCCTGAAACATGATGCTCTCCCCGTAACCCGGCTCCATTGTAATCGATTGCACTCCGGTGCGTTCGCGGGTGTGGTCTGCCGCTGCCTACCGGGCAAGGAAACGTTGCGATAAGTATCACATCACGGCCGGCCTATCATAGGCCGGTTACCGGTTGCCGGTTGCCGGTTGCCGGGAAAGTGGGGGATGGAGCGCCGGATGCCACCTTCAGTCCGTCACGGGGGGCCGCGCTTCGGGCCGCGGCGCTTCTGCCGTGCCGGGCTGCGTTGCCTGTCGCACCCGTCGGGCGGGCGATGATAGAATTGCCGTCCTTTTTGCAGCCCATATCAGACCGACACCATGCAAGAGCTGACCCCGCAACGCACTGCCGCCGAGCAGGGCAGGAGCAAGCGCGAATTCGACAAGCTGCAGAAACGGCTGCGTCGCCTGGTAGGCAATGCCATCACCGATTACGGCATGATCCATGACGGTGATCGGGTCATGGTCTGCCTCTCCGGTGGCAAGGACTCCTACACCATGCTGGAAATCCTGCGCAATCTGCAGCGCAATGCGCCGGTCGAGTTCGAACTGGTGGCCGTCAACATGGACCAGAAGCAGCCGGGCTTTCCCGAGCACGTACTGCCCGAGTACCTGGATGCTGCCGGCATCGAATATTACATCATCGAGCGCGATACCTACTCGATCGTCAAGGAGAAGGTCCCCGAGGGCAAGACCTACTGCGGGCTCTGTTCGCGCCTGCGCCGCGGTACCCTCTACGGTTTTGCCGAGGAGATCGGGGCGACCAAGATCGCATTGGGCCATCATCGCGACGACATGCTCGAGACCCTGTTTCTCAACATGTTCTTCGGCGGTACGCTGAAGTCCATGCCACCCAAGCTGCTGTCCAATGACAATCGCAACATCGTGATCCGGCCGTTGGCCTACTGCAGCGAGCAGGACATCGCCGATTTCGCCGAGGCGATGGCGTTCCCCATCATTCCCTGCAATCTCTGCGGCAGCCAGGAAAACCTGCAGCGTCAGGTGGTCAAGGAGATGCTGGGGGAGTGGGACCGCAAGCATCCGGGGCGGATCGAAACCATGTTCAAGGCGATCACCAATGTCGCGCCCTCGCAGCTGGCCGATCGTGAGCTGTTCGATTTCGAGGGGCTCGAGGCGCAGCGTGAAGCGCTCAATCGCGGCCGTATCGATGCGGTCGACCTGACGGACCCCGATGCCTCCTGAGCAGACCGGGGCGCTCCCGATCTCTGCAGACGCGTTCGGCGACTATCTCGTGACCGGCCGGGCCGGCATTGACTGGTTCGATGTCGAGGACCATGGCCGTGTCCGGGTCAGTGGAGTGGCCCGCTGTGGTCGGCTGCTGCTCGCTCATGGCGCCGGGGCCGGCCCCGAGCATGCGCTGGTAAGTGCGCTTGCGGATGCACTGGCTGCAGAGGGCATTCAGTGCATCGCCATCGAGTTTGCCTATCGCGCCCGAGCAAGGGCAGTCGGCAAGCCTCATCCGCCGCCCCGTATCGATCGTCTGGTGACTCCGTTTGCCGCCTGGACCGCGCTGATGCCTGCCGGTACCTGGTGGGGCGGTCGCTCGATGGGTGGCCGGGTGGCATCGCTGCTGGCCGTCGAACAGGCATGCCCGGGACTGCTCCTGTTCGCCTATCCCTTTCATCCCCGGCGCAAGCCACAACAGTTGCGTCTCGACCACTGGCCACGGCTTCAATGTGCCACCCATGTCTTTCAGGGCAGCCGCGATCCGCTCGGCAGCCGGGAAGAGGTGGCCGGCTACCGGCTGCCGGGGAATGTCAGCCTGCACTGGCTGGAGCAGGGTGACCACGACTGGCGTACACCACGCGGCCATGACATGAGTCAGTCCGGACTGGTAGTGCAGGCTGCAGCGGCGGCGGCTCGGGTCATGGAAGAGGCTGCCCGGCCCTGTCAGGGGCAAGTTGCTGGCAGGGATTGACTTTGGTGCTGTGGTCGGTAGAATGCAGCGCCACGTGACCGAGGGTGGTTAGCTCAGCTGGCAGAGCACCGGCCTTACAAGCCGGGGGTCACAGGTTCGATCCCTGTACCACCCACCATCACGTAGAAAGTGCTGTCGTCAGCGGACCGGTAGTTCAGTTGGTTAGAATGCCGGCCTGTCACGCCGGAGGTCGCGGGTTCGAGTCCCGTCCGGTCCGCCATTACGAGAGTCTTTCGTCCGTTATCGATCGGGGACCGGTAGTTCAGCTGGTTAGAATGCCGGCCTGTCACGCCGGAGGTCGCGGGTTCGAGTCCCGTCCGGTCCGCCACGTCGATATCGGTAATTACATGACTGCGGGGGTGGTTAGCTCAGCCGGTTAGAGCACCAGCCTCACATGCTGGGGGTCACAGGTTCGAGTCCTGTACCACCCACCATTATCGAAAGGGAAACAGCCCGCTCGGTAATGATGCGGACCGGTAGTTCAGCTGGTTAGAATGCCGGCCTGTCACGCCGGAGGTCGCGGGTTCGAGTCCCGTCCGGTCCGCCACTTTCAGACTCCGCAGCCATCGGCCGATAACGGCCCGAGACATCAGGCCCCGTGATCCCACCGGATCACGGGGCCTTTTCTTTGCAGTTCCCTTGTCCCACCGAATGCTTTCGCGAAGAGGCAGGCCTCGGCTGGCGCTTGGCTGTAGCGCACGCATGACGGGCCTGGCAGGCCAGGGAGGCACGAGGGGGCAGCAGTCCCGCGCGTCGTATCGAACCAGGAAATGCGCCCGGGGGACTTGCGTCCTGATGCCAACCGCCGTAATGCTGTAAATACACAGCATGACTACAGGCGGAAGCGGTAACATGTCGAAAACAATCGCCCAGGATGATCTCCTGGCTGCCGGAGAGCGCGTCATGGCGGAGAGTCAGCCGCGCTTTCTGGCCAGTGACAATACCTCCGGTATCTGTCCGGAAGCGATGGAAACATTGCTGGAAGCCAATGCCTCCGATGATCTGGCCTACGGCAACGATCGCTGGACGCAGCTGGCCAGTGACCGTTTCAGGGAACTGTTCGAAACCGATTGCGAAGTCTTTTTCGTCTTCAACGGTACGGCAGCCAATTCGCTGGCGCTGGCCTCGATGTGCCAGTCCTACCACAGCGTGATCTGTCATCAGCTGGCGCATATCGAGACCGATGAGTGTGGCGGTCCGGAATTCTTTTCCAACGGTTCCAAGCTGCTCAATGTCGGCGGTGACAACGGGCGCATCACCCCGTCGGGAATCGCGACGACCGTGACCCGGCGGGGCGATATCCACTACCCCCGACCGAAGGTGGTCTCGCTCACCCAGGCGACCGAGGTCGGTACCCTCTACAGCCTTGATGAGCTGCGTGCCATCCGGGAAGTGGCCGATCGCTACGAGCTGAAGATCCACATGGATGGCGCCCGGTTTGCCAATGCCTGCGCGGCACTGGAGTGTTCGCCCGCCGAACTGAGCTGGCGCAGCGGGGTTGATGTGCTCTGCTTCTCCGGCACCAAGAACGGTCTGGCCTTCGGCGAGGCGGTGATCTTCTTCGATCGGCGGATGGCCGAGGACTTCGAGTATCGCTGCAAGCAGGCCGGTCAGCTGGCCTCCAAGATGCGCTTCATTTCCGCACCCTGGCTGGGGCTGCTTGATAGCGGAGCCTGGCTGGACAATGCCCGGCATGCCAATGCCATGGCTTCCCGGCTCGCCGAAGGTCTGAAGGATGTCGAGGGTGTTGAACTGATGTTTCCGGTACAGGCCAACAGCCTGTTTCTGGAGCTGCCGAGCCGGGTTCAGCAGACCCTGCGCGAGCGCGGCTGGACCTTTTATACCTTCATTGGCGAAGGCGGCGTGCGTTTCGTGTGCAGCTGGAATACCTCACCGGAACTGATCGATGCGCTGCGCGATGACATCATCGCGGCGCTGGCATCCTCCGGCCGATGATGGTATGGCTGATGAGAGGGCAGCAGCGAACGACTGGTCAGGCCTCATCCTTCCACTGAATTCAGCCTGTTGTGGCGCCTGGCGCGGCAGCAGAGACGATATTGCGATATCCGGTGACCCATCCTGCGATTTTTTCGTGGCAGGCCATGACAGGGAGCAGATGTGAAAAGAACGCAGGAGTGTTTTATCGAATAACCCAGACCCGGGCCCCCGGCGCCGCAAGGGTGAGGTGCCGGGCGGTCAGCTCGCAAGGAGACGTCCATGAGCATCTTCGATCATGTCCAGCAGCGTTTCGAGCGTACACGCCAGGAGGAAATGACCCTCGAGGAGTATCTCGAACTCTGCCGTGACGACCCTTCCGCCTATGCCAGCTCCGCCGAACGGCTGCTGCAGGCCATCGGCGAGCCCGAAGTCGTGGATACCTCCCGCGACCCCCGCCTTTCGCGCATCTTTTCCAACAAGCTGATCAGACGCTATCCGGCCTTCGAGGAGTTCCACGGCATGGAGGAAGCGATCGAACAGATCGTCGCCTACTTCCGTCACGCCGCTCAGGGGCTCGAGGAGCGCAAGCAGATCCTCTATCTGCTGGGGCCCGTCGGTGGTGGCAAGTCCTCGCTGGCGGAACGCCTCAAGGCGCTGATGGAGCTGGTGCCCTTCTATGCCATCAAGGACTCGCCGGTATTCGAGTCACCGCTGGGCCTGTTCTCATCCGAAGAGGATGGCGAAGTGCTCGAGCGTGAGTACGGCATCCCGGGTCGCTACCTGCGTGGCGTGATGTCACCCTGGGCGGCCAAGCGGCTCAGGGAGTATGGCGGCGACATTTCACGCTTCCGGGTGGTCAAGCTCTATCCGTCGCGGCTGCATCAGGTGGCGGTTGCCAAGACCGAGCCGGGCGACGAGAACAACCAGGACATCTCGGCGCTGGTCGGCAAGGTCGATATCCGCAAGCTCGAGCTCTACTCTCAGGATGATCCCGATGCCTACAGCTTCTCCGGCGGGCTGTGTCGTGCCAACCAGGGGCTGATGGAATTCATCGAGATGTTCAAGGCCCCGATCAAGGTGCTCCACCCGCTGCTGACGGCGACCCAGGAGGGCAATTACAACCCGACCGAGGGCATGGGCGCCATTCCCTTCGACGGAGTGATCCTGGCGCACTCCAACGAGTCCGAATGGCAGCAGTTTCGCAACAATCGCAACAACGAGGCCTTTCTCGATCGCGTCTATATCGTCAAGGTACCGTACTCGCTGCGTGTCTCCGAGGAGATGAAGATCTACGAGAAGCTGCTCGAGCACTCCTCGCTCTCGGAAGCCCCCTGTGCGCCGGATACGCTGCGCATGCTGGCCCAGTTCTCGGTGCTCTCGCGCCTCAAGGAGCCGGAGAATTCGAGCATCTATTCGAAGATGCGGGTCTATGACGGCCAGAACCTCAAGGACACCGATCCACGCGCCAAGTCGATTCAGGAGTATCGCGATTCCGCCGGGGTCGACGAGGGCATGGACGGGCTCTCCACGCGCTTCGCCTTCAAGATCCTCTCCAGGGTGTTCAATTTCGATGCCACCGAAGTGGCGGCCAACCCGGTGCACCTGCTCTATGTGCTGGAGCAGCGGCTCGAACAGGAACAGCTGCCGAAGGAAACTCATGAACGCTACCTGCGCTTCATCAAGGAGTTCCTCGCGCCGCGCTATGTCGATTTCATCGGCAAGGAAATTCAGACCGCCTATCTGGAATCCTATTCCGAATATGGTCAAAACATCTTCGACCGCTACGTGACCTATGCCGATTTCTGGATCCAGGATCAGGAGTATCGCGATCCCGAAACCGGCGAGATGTTCGATCGGCAGGCCCTCAACGAGGAGCTGGAGAAGATCGAAAAACCGGCGGGGATTTCCAATCCCAAGGATTTCCGCCACGAGGTGGTCAATTTCGTGCTGCGGGCCCGGGCGCAGAACAATGGCAAAAACCCCGGCTGGCAGTCCTACGAAAAGCTCAAGGGGGTCATCGAGCACAAGATGTTTGCCAATACCGAGGAGCTGCTGCCGGTCATCTCGTTCAATGCCAAGGCCTCGGAGGCGGATCGTCGCAAGCACGAGGACTTTGTCGACCGCATGGTGGCCCGCGGCTATACCGAGAAACAGGTGCGGCTGCTGTCGGAGTGGTACCTGCGCGTACGCAAGTCGCAATAGGTCCGCATCCTTCCGATCATCCGAGTGTCCTCCGACTGCCCGTGCGGCAGTCGGGGCACCGAACAGGCCGGGCCGGTTTCCGGCATGACAGGAGGTGGCGATGAGCTACTTCATTGATCGACGGCGTAACGCGCGCAACAAGAGTGCGGTCAATCGACAGCGCTTCCTGCGCCGCTATCGCAGCCACATCAAGCGCGCGGTGGAGGACTCCGTCAATCGGCGTTCGATTACCGACATGGAGCGGGGCGAGAAGGTCAGCATTCCCTCGAAGGATATCTCCGAGCCCAGCTTTCGGCATGGCAGCGGCGGTCGGCGCCATGTCGTCAGTCCCGGCAACCGTGAGTTCGTCGAGGGGGATCGGCTGCGCCGGCCCGAGGGGAGTGGCGGCGGTAATGGCGCGGGCGATGGTTCGGCTTCCAATCAGGGGGAGGGCGCCGATGAGTTTGCCTTTACCCTGACCCGCGAAGAGTTTCTCGACTTTGTCTTCGACGGGCTGGAGCTGCCGCATCTGGAACGCAAGCAGCTGGCCGACCTTGACGAGCGGCGCCCCGTGCGGGCGGGCATTTCACGCAGTGGCGTGCCGGCCCGGATGAACATCGTGCGCTCGATGCGTCAGGCGCATGCCCGCCGCATCGCCATGCGGGCACCGATCAAGCGGGCACTGCGCGAGGCCCGGGAGGCGCTGGAAGCGGAGGAGCGCAAGGACCCGGTGCTGCGCGATCCCACCCGCATCCGGGCGCTGCGCGAGGAGATCGAAAGGCTCGAGCGGCGTCTCGAGGCGGTGCCGTTCATCGATACCTTTGATCTGCGCTATACCCATCTGATGGATCAGCCCCAGCCATCCAACAAGGCGGTCATGTTCTGTGTGATGGATGTCTCCGGCTCCATGACCCAGTCCCACAAGGACATCGCCAAGCGTTTCTTCCTGCTGTTGTATCTCTTTCTCGAGCGCAACTACGAGCGGGTCGAGCTGGTCTTCGTGCGTCACCATACCGCCGCCCGCGAAGTGGATGAGGAGGAGTTCTTCTACTCCCGCGAGACCGGCGGCACCATCGTCTCCAGTGCACTCGGGCTGCTGGATGAAATCATCGACCGCCGCTATCCGCCCGGTCAGTGGAATCTCTACGTGGCCCAGGCCAGCGACGGTGACAACTGGGATGACGATTCCGGTCACTGCCGCAAGCTGCTCTGCGAACGGCTGATGCCCCGGCTGCAGTACTACGCCTATGTGGAAATCACGCCGCATGCCCACCAGACCCTGTGGGAGGAGTACGAGCGGGTGCAGGCCGACTATCCGGAACGCTTCTCGATGCGCCAGATCATCGAGCCCGGTGATATCTACCCGGTTTTCCGGGAACTGTTCAAACGCCGCGAGGCGGCGTGAGGAGCATGTGCCATGACCGACAGCCATATCCGGAGTCAGGACGAGGCGTGGTTCGACAAGGGCTCGGACTGGTCGTTCGAGGATCTGGAGTTCTATGAACGCGAGATCGCCAGGATTGCAGCGGAATACCGGCTCGATATCTGGCCCAATCAGATCGAGGTCATCACTTCCGAGCAGATGATGGATGCCTATGCCAGCGTGGGCATGCCGGTGGGATACAATCACTGGTCGTTCGGCAAGCAGTTCCTCTCCGTCGAGCAGGCCTATCGGCGCGGGCAGATGGGCCTGGCCTACGAACTGGTGATCAATTCCGATCCCTGTATCGCCTATCTGATGGAAGAGAACACCCTGATGATGCAGATTCTGGTCATGGCGCACGCCTGCTATGGCCACAACTCCTTCTTCAAGGGCAACTATCTGTTCCGTGCCTGGACCGATGCCTCGGCGATTGTCGATTATCTGGTATTCGCCCGGCGCTACATCGCCGAATGCGAGGAGCGTCACGGCGTCGATGCCGTCGAGCAGCTGCTCGATGCCTGCCACGCCCTGCAGAATCATGGTGTCGATCGCTACAAGCGGCCGTCGCCGATCTCGCCCGAGGAAGAGGCGAAGCGTCAGCAGGAGCGCGAGGCGTATCTGCAGGCCCAGCTCAACACGCTGTGGAGCACGATCCCCCAGCCGGAGCGCGAAGACGAGCAGCGGCACGACGACGAGGACCCGCTGGGTCTGCACCGTCGCAGTCGCTATCCGGCCGAGCCGCAGGAGAATCTGCTCTACTTCATCGAAAAGAACGCACCGCTGCTGGAGCCCTGGCAGCGCGAGATCGTACGGATCGTGCGCAAGATGGCGCAGTATTTCTATCCCCAGCGCCAGACCCAGGTGATGAACGAGGGCTGGGCGACGTTCTGGCACTACACCATCATGCATCGGCTCTACGACGAGCAGCTGATCGACGAGGGCATCATGATGGAATTCCTGCAGTCCCACACCTCGGTGGTGGCGCAGCCGGCCTTCGACAGCCCCTACTACAGCGGCATCAATCCCTATGCGCTGGGATTCGCCATCTTCAGCGATATCCAGCGCATCTGCCGGACACCGACCGAGGAGGACAGGCGCTGGTTCCCCGAAATGGCCGGCAGCGACTGGCTGGAAACGCTGCATTTCGCAATGAACAACTTCAAGGATGAATCCTTCATCCAGCAGTTTCTCTCGCCCCGGGTCATTCGCGAACTCAAGCTGTTTGCCATCATCGACGATGACACCGACGAGATGATCGAGGTCAGCGCCATCCATGATGATCGCGGCTACCGGCGCGTGCGGGAAGCGCTGTCGACCCAGTATGCGCTGGGCCATCGCGAGCCCAATATCCAGGTCTGGGAAGCCAACATCCACGGCGATCGCTCGCTCACCCTGCGTCATGAGCGCAGCGACCGACGTCCGCTGGACAGGACCGTGTATCCGGTGCTGCGTTACATGCATCAGCTGTGGGGGTTTCCGGTGCATCTCGACTGCATGGAAGGAGGGGAGTGCGTCGCCCGCTACCACTGGCCGATGACCGAGGACGCGTAAGCGCGCAGCGGCCCTGCCGAGCCCCCGGGCGGTGAAGTTGTCACCCCGGACTCGGCGCCCCGACGACCCCCTGATATACTCTGCCGCCGGCGTCATTCGCGCCGGGTAATCATGACAGAACAAGGCAGGGGAACATCGGTATGGCGGCACGGGCACCGCTCGGGTTGATGCGGCGGCTGTCGCGTCTGGGGGGCATCGGCATGCTGAGTGCTGCCGTGCTGGGTGGCCTCTGGTACTGGCAGGAGCGCGACTACCGCGCGCAGATGAGCTGGATGGGCACCCCCGAGGCGCAGGTCTGGTATGACTGGCATACCCTCAATCGCACCCTGCGCAACGAAGGCTACATGGTGGGCTGGTCGGATCTGCGGCGCAATCCGCTCTGGGTGACCTATCGTCTCACCCGGGTGGCCGATCCTGATGCGCCCCCCAGGCCGGATGGGTTTCGCGAGGATGTCCGGGCGATCTGGCGCACCACCAGCAGCGACTACACCGGGACCGGCTATGATCGCGGCCACATGGCGCCCAATTATGCCATTGCCGTGGTCAACGGCCGCGCCGCGCAGCGTGACACCTTTCTGATGACCAATGTCTCGCCGCAGCGCCCGGCGCTCAACCGCAAGCTCTGGCAGCGTCTGGAAGAGGTGATCATCGACGATTTCGTACCGCATTTCGGTACGGTGTGGGTGACCGATGGGCCGATCTTTGATGCCGACATCACCCGCCTGCCGTCACTGATCGAGATTCCGGATGCCTTCTACAAGATCCTGGTGGTACCCGGGCGTCAGCCGCGCATGCTGGCCTTCATCATGCCACAGAAGGTCTCGGGCAATGAGCCGCTGGATCGTTTTGTGGTCAGTGTCGATGAGATCGAGGCGCGCACCGGGCTGGACTTCTTCAGTCAGTTGCCGGCAGAGGTGGAGCGTCAGCTGGAGTCGCGAGTCGATCCCGGCGCCTGGCAGCTCGGACGATATGCCCGTCAGCCGGCCCGTTATTGAGGGTTGCGGGGTTGAGGGACGGGGCTCGGGGCGCCATCGGCGTGACCGCCAGGGCGCGGCGTGCTGGCGATCACCGTGAATCGGGCGAAAGGCTTCAGATGCTGTTGCTTTCGGTGCCGGTGCGCGTAACGTCAGGGGTCGCCGAGGGGTACGGGAAGGACAGACCGAAACCGGGAAGAGTGGTGCGAGACGTCGGCAGGGAAGACTCGGGCTGAAAACGGGAGGTGCGACTGCAGGGAAGGCATCCCGTCCGTTCGGGATGATGGTGCCCGGAAGAGGACTTGAACCTCCACGACCATACGGTCACCAGCACCTGAAGCTGGCGCGTCTACCAATTCCGCCATCCGGGCCTGTCAGCCAATCGATTGTGGTGCCCGGGAGAGGACTTGAACCTCCACGACCATACGGTCACCAGCACCTGAAGCTGGCGCGTCTACCAATTCCGCCACCCGGGCAATCGATTGTGGATCGGCAGGCTGTGCGAACCTGTGCCGATCGGCGGCATGCATTATCAACAAAATCAGCGATGATGCAAGCCTCTGGCAGCTTTTGCTGCCGGGGTACCTGCCTGGTGGCACCATCCATGCTTTCCGATCGAACCTTTGTTCCGCAGGAAAGCCGAAAGCAAGAATGGTGCCCGGGAGAGGACTTGAACCTCCACGACCATACGGTCACCAGCACCTGAAGCTGGCGCGTCTACCAATTCCGCCACCCGGGCAAGTGGCCCGAAATAATACGGAAATTTTGCAGTGATGCAAGGGGGCGCGGGCTACTGAATATCAATCAGTCGGATTCTCCCGGTCGCCAGGGGTTGGGATCGCCGCCCTGCGACCGGTATACTTGTTACATGATCCGCTCTTCCCGTGCCGTCTCGTGTCCACCTTTCGCCGCATCTTACTCCCGTCAGGGCAATAACAGTTTCAAGGAAGTCTTATGAGTCAATGGAATACCGGCGACGACCCGCAGGCGGCGCGCGAAGCCAGTCGCTATGAAAATCCCGTCCCCAGTCGCGAATACCTGCTCGAGCAGCTCGCCGAATACGGCAAGCCGATCTCGGCCGACAACATGTGTCGCCGTCTCGGCATCGAGGACGAGGAGCAGCAGGAAGCAGTACGTCGCCGTCTCAATGCCATGGCCCGCGATGGCCAGGCAATCGGAACCCGGGA
Organism: Kushneria sinocarnis; assembly: GCF_003633775.1. Lineage (GTDB taxonomy): Bacteria > Pseudomonadota > Gammaproteobacteria > Pseudomonadales > Halomonadaceae > Kushneria > Kushneria sinocarnis. The sequence continues at coordinate 102,821 of NZ_RBIN01000002.1, read as the reverse complement.
TGGCAGTTTCGAGGCGATCGATCCGGCCTCGCTGATTGATGGCCGCGTGGTCGGCCATCGCGATGGCATCGGTTTCATGGTACGTGATGACAAGGTCAAGCCCGACCTGGTCATTCCGCCGCGTCAGATGCGGCGCCTGTTCGATGGTGATCGCATTCGGGCCCGTATCAGTGGCCGCGATCGGCGCGGTCGCGACGAGATCAGCATCAACGAGATTCTCGAACGGCGGACCCAGCAGCTGGTAGGGCTCTACCGGGAGCGTGGTCCGGATATCGGCGTGCTGGTGCCCGAAAACAATCGCATCGCGCACGAGGTGATGATCCCCGCCGGCAGCGAGGCCGGGGCGAAGGATGGTCAGGTAGTCATGGTGCGCATCACCGAGCAGCCGGGGCTGCGCCAGCAGCCCATGGGCGAAGTGATCGAGGTGCTGGGTGAGCGCATGGACCCCGGCATGGAGATCGATATTGCCATCCGTGAGCATGATCTGCCCGAAGCGTTCCCCGAGGAGGTCCTCGATCAGATTCGCCACATGAGCGAGGAGGTCCGGGAAGAGGACAAGGCGGCCCGGGTCGATCTGCGCGACTGGCCACTGGTCACCATCGATGGCGAGGATGCCAGGGACTTCGACGACGCGGTCTATGCCTGGAAGACGAAGTCGGGCGGCTGGAAGCTGATCGTGGCGATTGCGGATGTGTCGCACTATGTGCCGGCCGGCTCGGCGCTGGATGAAGAGGCCTATTCGCGCGGCAACTCGGTCTACTTCCCCGGCCAGGTGGTCCCGATGCTGCCGGAGCTGCTCTCCAATGGCCTGTGCTCGCTCAATCCGGATGTCGATCGGCTCTGCATGGTTTGTGAGATGAACATCTCCCGGCAGGGGACGATCAGCCGCTACAAGTTCTATGAAGGCATCATGCGCTCGAAGGCGCGGCTGACCTACACCAGGGTGGGTACCATCCTCGAGGATGCCGACAGTGAGGCCGGTCAGGCGCTGCGACGCGAATACGCCTCCCTGGTCAAGCCGCTGGAGGCGCTCCATGGTCTCTATCAGACCCTGCGCCAGGCCCGCAGTGTACGTGGCGCCATCGATTTCGAAACCACCGAGACCCAGATCGTCTTCAACGATCAGCGCAAGATCGAACGCATCGTGCCGCGGGTTCGCAACGATGCGCACAAGCTGATCGAGGAGTGCATGCTGGCAGCCAACGTGGCAACCGCGCGCTTTCTCGACAAGCACAAGCTGCCGGCGCTCTATCGGGTGCATGCGCGTCCCACCGAGGAGCGGCTGGACAATCTGCGCCTCTTCCTCGGTGAGCTGGGGCTGACGCTGGGCGGCAGCGGTGAGAATGGCGAGCCGACTCCCGGTGACTTTCAGCGCCTGCGCGAGGCCATCAGCGATCGGCCGGATGCCGACATCATTCAGACGGTCATGCTGCGCACCATGACCCAGGCGATCTATACGCCCTACAACGAAGGCCATTTCGGGCTGGCCTATCCGGCCTATGCGCACTTCACCTCGCCGATCCGGCGCTATCCCGATCTGCTGGTGCATCGCGCCATCCGCTCGGTGGTACGCAGCAACCGCAGCAGCAGTCATGTCGAACGTCTTGCCGATACCCCGGTCGACAAGCCCCAGCGGTGGTGCCCCTACACCTTCGAGCAGATGATCGAGTTCGGTGAGCACTGCTCGATGACCGAACGGCGCGCCGATGACGCAACCCGTGATGTCGAGGACTGGCTGAAATGCGAGTTCATGTCGGACAAGGTGGGCGATGTCTTCGAGGGTAGCGTGGCCTCGGTGACCCAGTTCGGCCTGTTCGTGCGCCTGGACGAGCACTTTGTCGAAGGGTTGGTGCACATCTCGTCACTGCCCTCGGACTACTATCAGTTCGAGGCCGAGCGTCACCAGCTCCGGGGTGAGCGGGGCGGTCTGACCTATCGGCTCGGTGACGGCGTGACCGTCCAGGTCGCCCGGGTTGATCTCGATCAGCGGCGTATCGATTTCGAACTGACCGAGGCGCAGCCGCGCTCCCGGCGTCGGGTACGCAAGAAACCCGGTGCCGAGCCCGCGCAAGCGGATGGCAGCGGTGAACAGGCGGGGCAGGAAGAGAAGAAGAAGCCGCGCAAGCGCAAGTCGCGTCCCGGCAAGCGCGAGCGCGAGCGCAATCGGCGTGGCGATGAGGCTCCCGCGGCGACGGAGAGCACGGCAAAGGCCGATGATGCACCGAAATCGCGCGGCAAGGGCAAGGCCGATGCGAAGCCGAAGCAGAAGGCCGACACCGGCGGCAGGAAGCGCTCCGGTGGCAAGCGTTCATGAGCCGTTCCTCATCCGACAGGGGGCGCTCGTCGCGCTCCCGCCCGCGTCGCGCACGGGAGCAGGGCAGTGGCGCCGGTGTGCCGGGCGCCCCCCGCGGGCTTGAGCCCGTCTTCGGAGTCCATGCCGTCGAGGCGCTGCTGGCGGCTTCCCGGCTTCCCGCTCTGGTGTGGGTCCAGTCCGGCGCGGCCTCGCGTCGACTGGCCCTTTTGATCGAGCAGATGCAGGCGCGTGGCGCTGAACTCGTCGAGCAGCCCCGGGAGCGGCTCGATGCCATCGCCGAAGGGGCGCACCAGGGGATCGTGGCCTTCTGTGAGCCGCTGACCTTCAGCAGTGAAGAGGCGCTTTTCCGGCGCCTCGATGCGCCTCGTGAAACGCCGGCGCTGCTGCTGATTCTTGACGGCATTACCGATGTGCACAACTTCGGCGCCTGCCTGCGCAGTGCCGATGGTGCCGGGGTGGATGGCGTGATCGTGGCCAAGGACCGTTCGGCACCGCTCAATGCCACCGTGCGCAAGATCGCCAGTGGTGCCGCGGAGAGCGTGCCGGTCTATCAGGTCACCAATCTGGCTCGCGCCATGACGCGCCTGCGTGATGCCGGGATCTGGCTGGTGGGCGCTGCCGGGGAGGCCACGGCCGAGCTGTTCGAGGTCGAGCTGAGCATGCCCTGTGCCATTGTCATGGGCTCGGAAGGCAAGGGGCTGCGCCGGCTGACTCGGGAGCACTGCGACCATCTGGTTCGACTACCGATGGTCGGTCAGGTGGAGAGTCTCAATGTCTCCGTGGCCACCGGCATCTGCCTGTACGAAGCGCTGCGCCAGCGCCGGGCGCTGTCCGCCGGGTAGCACGCTTGCAACGCCTGCGCTGCATCCCTACAATTACGCGGTTCTGCGATGTACGCCTGCAGGGCAGGTGTACCGCGTGGATATCCATCGAAGATGACTCCTTGCTTCTCCAAGGGCGATCCGGCCCTGGCGGAAGCTGCCAAACCGAAAGGAGATGACATGCGTCATTATGAAATCGTGGTCATGGTCCACCCGGACCAGAGCGAGCAGGTGCCGGCGATGATCGAGCGCTACACCAGCATCGTGACCGAAAACGGCGGTACCGTTCATCGGCTCGAGGACTGGGGTCGGCGCCATCTGGCCTATCCGATCAACAAGATCCACAAGGCACACTATGTTCTGATGAACGTCGAGTGCAGCAATGAAGCCCTGGAAGAGCTGGAAAACATCTTCCGCTTCAATGACGCCATCATTCGTAACCTCGTGGTCCGCGCTTCCGAAGCCGTGACGGAACCGTCGCCCATGATGAAGGCCTCCGAGGAAAAGGGCTCGCGTCGTCGCGAAGAGCGCCCGCGCAATGAGCGTGGTGAGCGCAGCGAACGCAACGAAGAGCAGACCGAATCCGAATCCGAATCCGCTTCTTCCTGATCCAGTCAATCGGAGACTCTCATGGCCCGTTTTTTCCGTCGTCGCAAGTTCTGCCGCTTCACCGCCGAAGGCGTGAAGTACATCGATTACAAGGATCTTGATACGCTCAAGTCCTATGTGACCGAAACCGGCAAGATCGTTCCCAGCCGGATTACCGGTACCCGGGCGCGTTATCAGCGCCAGCTGTCCACGGCGATCAAGCGCGCGCGCTATCTGGCGCTGCTGCCGTATACCGATCGTCACCAGTAATTCCCGACCGGTCCGGGGCCCATGACGGACGCAGCCAGATGGCTGATGCAGAGCGTATACCGGGCGATGGCCGCCGCCCTGCTGGCGGCACTGATCCCCTGGACGTTCTGGATCGGCGCCACCATCAGTGCACTGGTCACGCTGCGGCGCGGGCTGTCGACAGCCCTGCCGGTGGTCGTGGCCGCGGCACTGCCTTCTGCCTGGTGGTGGTGGCAGGGTGATCGGGTGCCGCTGGCCAGCGTGGTGCTGGTTACCCTGATGGCCGTCATGCTGCGCAACCGGGTGCGCTGGGGAGAGGCCCTGCTGGCAGGGGCGGCACTGACCGCGGTCCTGATCCAGAGCGGCCTGTTCACCCCCCAGGATGCCATGCGCATCATCAGTGAAGTACGCTCGAGTGCGCCCCAGGTCGATCAGCTGCTCTCGGAGTATGCGGCTCGCGGGGTGCCGATCGATCGTCTTTCGGCGCTGATGCTGGCGGCCGTCAATGGCTGGATGGCCCTGTTTGCCGGTATCGGCTGTCTGATACTGGCCCGCAGCTGGCAGGCGAAACTCTATAACCCGGGCGGGTTCCGGGAAGAGTTTCACCGCTTTCGCCTTTCCGGTCGCGAACTGCTGCTGCTGCTGGGGGTCAGCCTGCTGTGTGCGCTGCTCAATCTGCCGGCCCCGGCGCTGGTGGCCTGGGTGCCGCTGCTGATTGCCGGTCTGGCACTGGTCCACGGACTGATCGGAATGCGCTCGCTGAGCGTGTTCTGGCTGGTCGGGTTCTACGTGGTGCTGGTAACCACCTGGCCCACTTTGGTTATTCTGCTGCTGCTGCTGGCGCTGATCGATACCCTGGTCGATTTCCGGGGACGTCTGGCCGGTGGCCAACACTAAGAGGTTTACGCGATGGAAGTCATTCTGCTCGACAAGCTCGGCAAGCTGGGCACCCTGGGGGACCGGGTCAAGGTCAAGCCCGGTTATGGCCGCAACTATCTGGTGCCATACGGTCTGGCCGTCCCTGCCACGAAGGAAAACGTGGCCGCATTCGACGAGCGCCGTGCCGAGCTCGAGCGCGAGGCTCAGGTACGCTATGCCGAAGCCGAACGCCGTGCCGAACAGCTCAACGAAATCGAGCTGTCGCTGGTGGCCCGTGCCGGTGACGAAGGCAAGCTGTTCGGGTCCATCGGACCGCGCGATCTGGCCGATGCCATCGCTCAGGCCGGGATTGACGTGGCGCGCAGTGAAGTGCGCATGCCGGACGGCCCGATTCGCCAGACCGGTGAATATGACATCGACCTGCAGCTGCATTCCGATGTCATGGCCAGCGTGCGGATCGTGGTCGTGGCCGAATAAGGCCGGCGCCAGCAAGCCGGTCGGGTACCGTCCATTCGGTACCGCCCGAGGGGTACGGGAAGGTTTCCGTACCCCTCGTTTCGTCCGTTCCCGCTGACCGGTGCATGGGCTGTACGCACCACTCCCCATGACAGTGCGGCCGGCAGCAGCGTATTCTGATCACCGCTTGCCGTTATCCTTTCCCGAGTCTTCGAGACCGTTGATGAATGAAGTGATCGCCCACGATCAGGAAACCGCCGCCCTCAAGGTGCCGCCGCACTCGCTGGAAGCCGAGCAGTCGGTGCTGGGCGGACTGATGCTCGACAATTCCGCCTGGGACGAGATTTCGGATCGTCTGATCAGCGATGATTTCTATCGCTTCGAGCATCGCGACATCTTTAACGCCATGGGGCAGCTGGCCGAGGAGGGGCGGCCGCTCGATGTGGTGACGCTGTCGGAGTCGCTGGAGTCACGGGATCGGCTGGAGCGCATCGGGGGGCTGGCCTATCTGGCGGAGCTGGCGCGCAATACGCCCTCGGCCAGCAACATCCGCGCCTATGCCGATATCGTGCGCGAGCGCGCTACCCTGCGCAAGCTGATCCAGGCGGCCAACCAGATTGCCGAAGGCGCCTTCAATCCCCAGGGGCGGCCGGCGGATGAACTGGTCAACGAGGCCGAGCGGCTGGTCTTCCAGATTTCCGAGTCACGACCCAAGTTCGGTGGTCCGGTCGGCATGAGTCAGCTGCTGACCAAGGCGGTTGACCGCATTGATGAACTTTTCAATCTCAAGGGCCAGATGACCGGGCTGTCGACGGGGTTTCGTGATCTTGATGACATGACGTCGGGCCTGCAGCCCTCCGATCTGGTGATCATTGCCGGGCGCCCCTCGATGGGCAAGACCACCTTCGCCATGAACCTGGTCGAGCACGCCGTGGTCAGCAGCGACAAGGCGGTGGCCGTCTTCTCGATGGAGATGCCGGCCGAGTCGCTGATGCTGCGCATGGTGTCTTCACTGGGGCGGATCGACCAGACCCGGGTGCGCAACGGTCAGCTCGAGGATGAGGACTGGCCGCGGCTGACCTCGGCGGTCAATCTGCTCAAGGACAAGCAGCTCTACGTCGATGATACGCCGGCACTCTCGCCCAATGAAATGCGCGCCCGGACCCGACGGCTGGCGCGTGAAGCGGGTGGCATCGGGCTGATCATGATCGACTATCTGCAGCTGATGCAGGTCCCCGGCATGTCGGAAAACCGGACCGCCGAGATCTCCGAGATCTCGCGCTCGCTCAAGGGGCTGGCCAAGGAGTTCAACTGTCCGGTCGTTGCCCTGTCGCAGCTCAACCGCTCGCTCGAGCAGCGTCCCAACAAGCGTCCGGTGATGTCGGACCTGCGTGAGTCCGGTGCCATCGAGCAGGATGCCGACGTGATTGCCTTTGTCTACCGTGATGAGGTGTACAACAAGGACAACCCGGACAACAAGGGACTGGCCGAGCTGATCATCGGCAAGCATCGTAACGGTCCGGTCGGTACCGTTCACATGGCCTTTATCGGCAAGTATACCCGTTTCGAGGATCTCGCTCCGGAGAGCTACGGTCAGTACGAGGAGTAGCGCCGTGAGGGATATCGACTTTCCTGACAGCAACAGGGTTCCGAATCCGCCCCCCGGTACGCGCCCCCTGCCGGGGGCTGCCCGGGGGCGGCTGTAATCGATTTCCGGATGGAGTGATCAACACATGGAAGGATACAAGCGCGGCCGCCGTCGCCAGCCTCGTGAAGAGAAGCGCGGCACTCTGGAGAGTGTCGAAACCGAAGGGCCGTTCAAGGAGTGGCTGGGCATGCCGGATCTCTATCGGCATACCCTGGTCGTGGATGGCGAGACCTACAGCTATCAGGTCGAGGAGCTCGAACTGCCGGTCGCGGTGGGTGACTACGTGGTCTTTCGCTACCGGGACACCAAGGGCGGCCGCTGGGTGGACCGTCGCTCACTGGGGGTAGCCATCGATCCTTCGAGCTATCAGCGTGACTGAGTCGTCTTCGCGGCAATAACGGGTCGGCCGGTAGCACTACCGGCCGGCCACGGTGCCGTGCCATGGTCGACCTGCCTTACCCGCCATCGCCTCCTTTTTATACCGTTATCTTCCTGTCGGATTCCGTTTGCATTGAATCTTTCGTGGTGTCATTTGATTGTCATTGCTATCCCTCAGGATAAGCCCGAATCAGTCGATAAGCATCATGTACCGGGCAGGGGCCCGAGCAACAGGAGTACTCGCCATGGAACTGCAGCAACTCAGGCGGGCCGTCAGGGAGCAGGCGGATCTGGAAATCCATGTGGTACGGCATACCGGCAGTCAGCTCTATCAGGTCGAGTGCCTGCCGACCGATGGGGAGAGCCAGCTGCTTCGCCGCAGCGGCAAGCCGAAGCTTTATCGGTCGCTGGATGCCGCGGAAGACGATCTGCGCCAGGCCGGTGTGCACCGTGCCTGGCTGGTACATCAGGTCCCCAATGATGAAGTCGTCGGCCGGCCGCCGAACTATCATCACCCGCTGACATCACGGATTCCGCTGAGCTTCTGAAGCGGCCCTGTCAGCTGCGATAGCCTGCCAGATGATCCTCCCGGCCGTAGGCCGGTTCGAACCGAATTGCCTCCAGCACCTGCCGGGCCTTGTCACGCTGGGCCCGGCGCCGCTCGTCGCTCATGCGGTGCAGCGAGCCGTAGATCAGTTTCATGCGGTGATTGCCGGCCAGCTCGCGCTCATGGCGTTCCAGAAAATCCCAGTAGAGACTGTTGAACGGGCAGGCGTTGTCACCGGTGGTGCTTTTGACATCATACCGGCAGTGCCTGCAGTGATCGGACATGCGATTGATGTACTTGCCCGAAGCGCAGTAGGGTTTCGAGCCGAGATAGCCGCCATCCGCATGCAGCACCATGCCCAGCGTATTGGGCAGTTCCACCCACTCGTGGGCGTCGGCGTAGACCGCCAGATACCAGTCACACAGTGCCTCCGGCTTCACGCCGCAGAGCAGGGCGAAATTGCCGGTCACCATCAGACGCTGGATATGATGGGCATAGGCATGATCCCGGGTCATGGTGATCGCGCGGTTCAGACAGCGCATCTCGGTCTCGCCGCTCCAGTAGAAGTCCGGAAGACCGCGCTCGGCCTGCAGCCGGTTCTCGCGCTTGTAGGCCGGCATTCTCAGCCAGTAGACACCGCGCACGAATTCCCGCCAGCCGAGGATCTGGCGGATGAATCCCTCTACCGCATTGATCGGCGCCCGCTCTTCCCGCCAGGCTCGTTCGGCAGCGTCGCAGACTTCCCGTGGCGACAGCAGACCGGTATTGAGTGACACCGACAGCCGGGAGTGGAACAGAAACGGCTCCTGATCGCTGATGGCGTCCTGGTAGCAACCGAAATCGGCCAGCAGATGATTGATGAAGTGGCGCAGGTCACTCAGCGCCTGGCGACGGGTGACCGGCCAGTTGAAGCCTTCGAGGCTGCCGAAGTGATCGCCGAAGTGGCGCTCGACCAGTTCAAGCACCTCCCGGGTGGTGTCATCCGGCTGATGGCGGGGCGGCGCGGGGATATCGAGCCTGTCGGGCAGCGGTTCACGGTTATCGTGATCGAAGTTCCATTGGCCGCCGGCCGGTTCGTCGCCGTCCATCAGCAGGCCGCTCTCCCGACGCATGAGACGATAGAAGTGCTCCATGCGCAGCTGGCGGCGATTGCCGGCCCAGTCGGCAAATCCGTCCGGCGAGCAGAAGAAGCGGTCATCCTCGACCAGCTGCCATGCCGGGCGGCCCCGGCGGCGCCGGGTCATCCGCTCGTACAGACGCCAGTCGCCGGGGCGGATGACTCGGATCTCGCTGCAGTGGTACAACCGGGCAAGCCGCTCAGCTTCATCAAGCAGGTCATGGTAGTTGTCCTCATCCTCCAGACGACTGTAGTGCACCTCGAAACCGCGCTGACGCAGGCCATCGGCAAAGTGGCGCATGGCTGAAAACAGCAGGGCAATCTTCTGGGGGTGGTGGGGGACATACCGCCCTTCACCGGCTACCTCGCACAGGGCAACGACAGCGTCGTCGGGCGGGTTGCGCAGCAGGGGCAGGTCCGTACTCAGCTGGTCGGAGAGAATCAGGATCAGGGGTCGGGACATGGAGCATGGCCTTGCGGGGGGGGGAAAGCGAGTGGCACTCATGGCCGATTCAATATCAGATATAGCGACATTTCATCCCGTGAACAGGCGGATTGTTGATAGAATCGCTGTATTGGGAAAACACAAGTGACCAGGAGTTTTCAATGGCGGAGGCTTCCTTCGGTGTAATGCTGGCCAATCTGGGGACGCCGGATGAGCCCACGCCAGCGGCCGTGCGACGGTATCTGGCGGAGTTTCTCTGGGACCGCCGGGTCATCGATGTTGCGCGCCCGGTATGGTGGACGATTCTCAACGGCATCGTGCTGCGTACCCGACCCAAAAAGGTCGCCGAGGCCTATGCCTCGGTATGGGAAGAGGAAGGCTCGCCCCTGCTGGCCATCGGCAGACGTCAGCAGCGGGCACTCAAGGCGCGCCTCGATGCCCATTTCGATGCCGATGTTCCGGTCGAGCTAGCCATGACCTATGGCCGCCCTACCATGGAAGCGGCAGGGCTGGCCTTCCGCAAGGCCGGCGTGGAGCGCATCCTCGTGTTGCCCCTGTATCCGCAGTACTCGCGCACGACCACCGCCCCGGTCTTCGACCGCTTGGCAGATGCCCTGTCGGAGTGTCCGCATCTGCCGGAACTGCGCATGGTGCGCAACTACCACGAGGAGCCGGACTATATCGACGCGCTGGCCGCCAGCGTCCGTGAACACTGGGAGGCCCGCGGTCGGCAGAATCATCTGCTGATGTCCTACCATGGCATTCCGAAGCGCTACGCCAATGAAGGCGATCCCTATCCGCAGCATTGCGAGCAGACCAGTCGGCTGCTGGCCGAACGCCTCGGGCTGCGGGAGGATCAGTGGACCATGACCTACCAGTCCCGCTTCGGTCGCGAGGAGTGGCTCAAGCCCTACACCGATGAGACCCTGACGGCCTGGGGCAAGGCCGGTCATGATGGTGTCGATGTCATCTGTCCGGCCTTTGCCGCGGACTGTCTGGAAACCCTGGAGGAGATCTCGATCCAGAATCGCGAGTTCTTCCAGGACAATGGTGGCGGCGATTACAGCTATATTCCGGCCCTCAATGACCGGGCCGATCACATCGGGCTGCTCGAACAGCTGGTCGTGCGCCATACTGCCGGCTGGTAGCCTATCGCAGCGCGACCTCAGCGGTCGCGCTCGCTACCCAGTTCATAGGGTTCCCCCTGGGTCCGTTCGGTTCGCCGCAGCCGGTGATGCATGCCGGTCATGGTCAGCAGATGGGCACTGACCGGTGTGGTGATCATGAGAAACAGGGTGATCAGCAACTCGCGGCCACTGTGATCACCGGTCTGCAGCCAGAAGAAGAGCATCGAGGCGAGCAGGGTACAGCCGACGCCCAGCGTGGAGTTCTTGGCCGGCCCGTGCAGGCGCTGAAAGAAGTCGCGAAAGCGCAGCAGCCCCAGCGCCCCGATCACTGCAAAGATGCCGCCGGTCACCAGCAGAAAGGCAATCAGACCTTCCAGCCAGGGCGCCAGCCAGTCGGGCATGAACGTCATCTCGACTCCCTCCTCATTCGATGATATCGCCACGCAGCAGGTACTTGCATACTGCCACGGTACTGATGAAGCCCAGCATGGCGATCAGCAGGGCCGCCTCGAAGTAGAGGTTGGTATCCTGCCAGAGCCCCTGGATGATGATCATGCCGATGGCATTGACGTACATGGTATCCAGGGCCGCAATGCGATCGGGCAGGGTTGGGCCGACCAGTACCCGATAGAAATTCATGACCAGTGCCAGCGTGAATAGCGCCGAACTGATCCAGAAGGCCCAGGTCAGCATTGGAAGATCTCCTTGAGCGGCTGCTCATAGCGTCGCCGGATCTGATCGATCAGCGCTTGTGTATCCTCGATATCAAGGGCATGGATCAGCAGGGTGCCATCGTGAATGCGCAGATGCGCCGAGATGGTCCCCGGGGTCAGCGAAATGGTGCTGGCGAGAATGGTGATCGGGAACGGCTCGGTCAGCGACAGCGGATAGAGCACAAAGGCAGGCTGCGGTTCGCGCCGACGCGCCAGGATCAGTCGGGAGACTTCCAGATTGGCGATAATGATGTCCCACAGCAGCACGATAACGTAGACCAGCAGTTTCAGCGGCCGATGGACCGTCGGCTGGGGCTCCCAGAAGCGTCGGATCAGGATGGGAATCAATAGTGCCAATACCAGCGCCAGCAGGGCATTGCCCGGGGTCAGGGCGGTCAGGCCCATCCAGATCGCGAACAGCAGCAGTGACAGCAGTGGCATGGGGAGCAGGCGCTTCATGAACTCTCTCCTCCTGCATGAGACACGTCCGCGGCCTCGGAGGCGGTTGTCGGATTGCCGAGAATGGCCTGCAGATAGTGGTCGGGGTCGCTCAGCTGGTGGGCGGTGGCAGCCGCATAATCGCTCATCGGTCCGGCCAGTACGGTCAGTACCGGCGAGGCCGCGATCAGGCCGGTAATGCCGAGTCCGCGTCGCCAGCCCATCCGCGGCCCTTCCGGATCCCCTTCACCGGCCCGCCAGAAGATGGTCGAACCGGCACGCGAGGCGGAGATGATGCCGCACAGGCCGGCCAGCAGCAGGATCGGCCACAGCCACAGGGCCTGCTCCTCGCCGGCGCTGGAGAGTACCAGTGCCTTGCCGATGGCGCCGGACAGGGGCGGTAGTCCGATGACGGCGATCATGCCGATGAAATACAGCGCTCCCAGACGGCCGGGCTGTACCAGTGGCCGGCTGCGCACGGCTCGCGCTCCGGCACGACCGCGCTGACTGGCAATCATGTCGGCCAGCAGGAACAGGCCGCCGGTCACCAGGGTAGTGTGCACGATATAATAGAGCGCCGCGGTGATGCTTTCGATATGACCCATTCCGAAGGCGCAGAGCAGGGTGCCCACCGAGATCAGGATCAGATAGCTGGTCTGCAGGCGCAGATCGCGCGCCGAGAGCACCCCCACGCCGGCCACGGCGAGAGTAGCCAGCCCGCACCACCACAGCCAGGGCTGGGCAAGTCCGGCCAGCGGCCCGGCATGATCGGCAAAGATCAGCGAATAGACCCGCAGGATGGCGTAGAGGCCGATCTTGGTCATGATCGCGAACAGGGCGGCGACCGGCGCCGGTGCCGCGGCATAGGCGCGCGGCAGCCAGAAGTGCAGCGGCAGCATGGCCGACTTGTGAGCGAAGACACTCAGCAGCAGCAGTCCGCCGGCGTGCACCAGTCCACGCTGGTGGGCATCGAGCCCGGCACCGATCTGACGTGCCATGTCCGCCATGTTGAGCGTGCCCAGCGCGCCATAGAGGATGCCCAGCGCGAACAGAAACAAGGAGGAGCCGGCCAGGTTGAGGGCCACATAGTGCATGCCCGCGCCGGTACGGCTGCGGCCGCCGCCATGCATCAGCAGGGCGTAGGAGGCGATCAGCAGCACTTCGAAGAAAACGAACAGGTTGAACAGGTCACCGGTCAGGAAGGCGCCGTTGATCCCCAGCAGCTGCAGCTGGAACAGCCCCTGGAAATTGGTGCCGTCCTCGTCCTGGCCGGCGCTGGCATAGAGGATCGCGCCCAGGGCCAGCACGGCGGTCAGCAGCACCATCATGGCCGAGAGACGATCGAGCACCAGCACGATGCCGAACGGTGGCTGCCAGTCCCCGAGGGCGTAGTAGCGGATCACCCCGTCGCCGGCCATGTGGACCAGGGCGATGCCGATCACGACCAGCGCCAGGGTGGCCCCGATGCCGAGCGAACGCTTGATGATCGGTGCGCCGCCGCGCCGCCACAGCAGCAGTACCGCAGCACACAGTGGCAGTACGAGCGGAGCGATGAGCAGATGCTGGCTCACGATGCCTCCCGGGACTCTTCGCGCCGCTGGCCATCAACATGATCGCTGCCCAGGTCTCCCCGGGCGCGCATGGCAAGGATGACCACAAAGGCGGTCATGGCGAAGCCGATGACGATGGCGGTCAGTACCAGTGCCTGCGGCAGTGGATCGGCCATCGGCATGTCGCTGCCGATCACGGTGGAAGCTGCGGTATGCAGTCCGCCCATCGAGAACAGGAAGAGATTGACGGCATAGGTCAGCAGTGTCAGTCCCACCACTACGGGAAAGGTGCGTCCGCGTAGCGCCAGAAAGATGCCGCTGGTGGTGAGTACACCGGTACAGATCGAATAGATGAGTTCCATCAGGTCTTCTCCCGTGACGGACGGTGCGGAGTGGTGACCTTGCCGAGGTTAGCCAGGATCATCAGGGTGGCGCCGACCACCGCGAGATAGACGCCGAGATCGAACAGCATGGCGGTGGCCAGTTCGATGTCACCGATGACCGGGATATGGAAGTGGCCGAAGGCCGAGGTCAAAAACGGATGCTCGAACAGCCAGCTGCCCAGCCCGGTGAACAGCGCAATGGCTACCCCGGTCACGGCGATCGGCTGATACTGGAAGGGCAGGCGACGCTGGGTCCACTCCACGCCGCGTGCCATGTACAGCAGGATCAGCGCTACCCCGGTGACCAGCCCGGCAATGAAGCCGCCCCCCGGGGCATTGTGGCCGCGCAGGAAGATATAGATCGACACCATCAGGGCGAATGGCAGCAGGGCCTGGGAGACCACCGACAGGATGACCGGATAGCGTTCGCTGATCCACGCCCGTCCTTCCATGTCACCCGAGGGCATCGCCAGCCGCAGTCGATTGAGCAGCTTGTAGATCGCCAGTCCGGCAATGCACAGCACGGTGATCTCGCCTAGCGTATCGAAGCCGCGGAAGTCCACCAGAATGACGTTGACCACGTTGTGGCCGCCACCGCCGGGCACGCTGTTATCGATCATGAACTGCGAAATGCGTTCGACCGGGTGGGTCAGTACGGCATAGTTGAGACTGGCCACTACGCCGCCGAAGGCGGACGCCAGCAGGCCATCGCGCAGGATCCGGTAACCGCTGGATTCGCGCGGTGTGGTCTGGGGCAGGAAGAACAGCGCCAGCATCAGCAGGATCATGGTGACCACTTCCACCGCCAGCTGGGTCAGGGCCAGATCGGGTGCGGAGAAGCGGGCGAAGGCCAGTGATACCAGCATGCCCACTACCGACAGCAGGATCAGGGCCACCAGCCGCCGGTGATGCAGGAAGGCGGTCCCGAGTCCGGCCAGACAGAGCAGCAGTCCGCCGGTCGCGACTACGCCATCGACCGGCTGGGGCGCGGCCGGGCCACTGAGCTCGGGAATGGCCATCAGGCCGAGGGTGGCAAACAGCAGCGCAGCCAGCATCAGCCAGAACATGTAGCGCTGCAGCGAGCCGTTCTCGAAACGTCCCAGCAGTCGTTCTGCGCCATTGATGATGCCCTGGACCACACTTTCGAATACCAGTCGTGCGTCACGCACGCGAAACTGACGCTGAAAGTTGTAAAGGAAGTGGCGCAGCACATAGACCAGCAGCCCCCCGCCCAGGGCCACGGCGCTCATCAGCAGCGGCAGGCTGAAGCCGTGCCAGATGGCAAGATCGATCTCCGGCAGCTCCGCGGCCGGCATCATGGTCGCCGACGCCGCGCGCAGCAGTTCCCCCACCGTCAGCGCCGGCAGCAGACCCACGGCAATGCACAGCACAATCAGGATCTCCATCGGCAGGCGCATGTAACGCGGGGGTTCGTGCGGCTTGTGTGGCAGCTGTTTCGGTTCACCGTTGAAGAAGACGTCGTGCACGAAACGCAGCGCATAGGTGACCGACAGCACGCTGCCCAGCGTGGCCAGTACCGGTACCAGCCACGAGAGTCCGCCGAACATCTGGGTTTCGAGGCTTTCGGCGAGGAACATCTCCTTGGAGATGAAGCCGTTGAGCAGCGGTACCCCGGCCATCGAGGCGGAAGCCACGGTGGCCAGCGCCGTGGTGTAGGGCATGTAGCGCCAGAGTCCGTTGAGCTTGCGGATGTCGCGGGTACCGCACTCATGGTCGACAATGCCCGCCGCCATGAACAGTGACGCCTTGAAGGTGGCGTGGTTGATGATGTGCAGTACGGCGGCAATTGCCGCCAGGCGCGAATCGAAGCCGAACAGCAGGGTGATCAGCCCCAGATGACTGATGGTGGAGAAGGCCAGTACCCCCTTGAGGTCCTGCTTCATCAGTGCAAACCAGGCCCCGTAGAGCAGGGTGATCATGCCGACCAGGGTGACGATGTAGAACCACCACTGGGTGCCCGAGAGGATCGGGAACATGCGGGCCAGCAGAAAGACGCCGGCCTTGACCATGGTGGCCGAATGCAGATAGGCAGACACCGGCGTGGGCGCCGCCATCGCATGCGGGAGCCAGAACTGGAAGGGGAACTGGGCGGACTTGGTGAAACAGCCCAGCAGCACCAGGATCAGGATCAGTGGATAGAGGGTACTGCCGCGTATCTGATCGGCCGCGGCGATCACGTCATCAATGTTGTAGCTGCCGACCAGCTGACCGATCAGCAGGAACCCGGCCAGCAGGGCCAGGCCACCGGCACCGGTCACGGTCAGCGCCATGCGCGCGCCCTTGCGGGCGTCGCTTTCACGGTACCAGTAGCCGATCAGCAGGAACGATGACAGGCTGGTCAGCTCCCAGAAGAACCACAGCAGCAGCAGGTTGTTGGCGGTCACGATACCGAGCATGGCGGTCATGAACAGCATCAAAAAGCCGTAGAACCGCACGATCGAATCGTTCTCGGCCAGGTAGTACCGCGCGTACAGGATGATCAGCAGGCCGATGCCGAGAATCAGCAGGGTGAACAGGAAGCTCAGGCCATCGAGACGCAGTGCCAGCGACAGGCCCAGGGTGGGAATCCACTCCAGCGAATGGCGCAGTACCTCGCCATCCAGCACCAGCGAGGTCTGTGAAAGCGAAATGCCCAGCGCAATCGCCGGCAGCAGGGCGGTCAGCCAGGCACACAGCCCCCGCGAAAGATGCTGACACAACAGGGGGACAAGGCTACCTGCCAGTGGCAATAGCACTATCAGTAGCAGGACCATTCAGGACTCGCTCTGTCTATCGTTCGGAATGTGCCGCCAGCGCGGGGCAGCGGTCGATTGACGTCGGGTCAGCAGGGGGCTTTGCCGGTGATGTGGCGCAGCCCGACAGGCGGGTCGGTCAGAAAGGGACGACGAAAGAAACGGGGAGCGTGGATCCACGCAGGAGCACAATGCCGGCTTCTGCCATGCACGGTCGTATCATTGCAGCGCTGTCGTCTGGCGCCTGGAGTGGTCATGGTCGTCTCCTCATCCTGGGTGACGCGGCGTCACCACCGGCTGCGGGTGGCCATCATGAGCCGGGCGTCAATGATCCGGCTGAATGTAGCATGCTCCCCGAAGTGCATCCAGCCACGCTGTGGTGGTTCGCTTAAGAGGCGGACAAGCCCGATGCCTGCATCCGGCCTGTATCGCCGTCGATAGCGTTAAGGCATCATCGTGCGCCACTATCGGAAACGGGCACGCTCTGGCGGTTCGATACATACACGAAGGAGGGGTGATGGAGACCATCATGGTGACCGGCGGGGCGGGCTTCATCGGCTCGGCGCTGGTCCGGCACATCATCGGAGAGCGTCACGAGCGGGTGGTCAATGTCGATGCGCTGACCTATGCCGGGCAGCCCGATTCGCTGGCGGAACTGGCCGGTCTGTCACGCTATCGGTTCGAACGGGGTGATGTGCGCGATGGCCGACACATGGCACGGCTGCTGGCAGAGTATCACCCCCGGGCCGTGATGCATCTGGCGGCGCAGACTCATGTTGATCGTTCGATTACCGGGCCGGGGGTGTTCGTGGACACCAACGTGAATGGTGTCGCCAGCCTGCTTGAGGCGTCCAGGCAGCATTGGCAGACACTGTCGGCCGACGAGCGGGCGCACTTTCGCTTCCTGCATGTCTCGACCGATGAGGTTTACGGGGCGCTTGCGCCGGATGCGCCGCCGCCGGATGAGACCGCGCCGATGGCACCGAGCTCTCCCTACGCCGCCAGCAAGGCCGGTGGCGATCATCTGGTGAACGCCTGGCATGCGACCTATGGTCTGCCCACGCTGCTGACGCGTGCCACCAACAACTATGGTCCCGGCCAGTATCCGGAAAAGCTGATTCCACTGATGATTCTCAATGCCCTGGCCGGGCGATCGCTGCCGATCTATGGCGATGGCGGCCAGAGCCGCGACTGGCTGCATGTCGATGATCATGTTCGGGCACTATGCCAAATACTGGATGCCGGTCGACCGGGTGCGAGCTACAACATCGCCGGCGGCTGCGAGAGCAGCAATCTGGCGATTGTCGAGGCGCTCTGCGATGCTCTGGAACAGCAGGCGGGGCTGTCGCGTGCGGCGTTGCGCAGGCTGATCACCCACGTGCCCGATCGGCCGGGGCACGATCGGCGCTACTCGCTGGATGGCCGACGTATGCGCGATGAGCTCGGCTGGCGGCCACACCGTGCGTTCGATCCCGGGCTGGAGGAGACCGTTGGCTGGTATCTGCGCCATGAACAGTGGTGCCGGCGGCTGATCGACCCGGGCGCCCGGGCGGGGCGAGCATGAGCGGGTGGCGGCCATGGTGACCTCGCCGAGGTGCCGAGGAGTGCTGCCATGGCCCCGATGGCCCGGAACCGTTGCCGACTCAGGAGTTTCTGTCCGATGAACATGCTCTCTTCCAGAACCCCCGGGCTGCCGCTGGGGCTCGGGCTGGCAGGTCTGCTGCCATTTCTGCTGTGTGCCGCGATCGTGGTTCTGATGGGGCTGCCCTGGCAGGCCATTGCACTGCAGGCCTTCATTTATTACAGCGCCGTGATCCTCTCCTTTCTGGGAGGCATCCACTGGGGCGTGGCGATGAGTCTCGATCATGGTGGCAGCGGCGAATTCAACGGCCGCATGATCATGGCCATGGCGCCCAGCCTGATTGCCTGGCCGGCGCTGATGCTCGATGCCCGTTTTGCGCTGCTGGCACTGATGGCAGGGTTTCTGCTGGTCCGCCTGTATGAGCGCCAGAGCGACAGCATCGAGCGGCTGCCGGGCTGGTATCGTGCCCTGCGCACGCTGCTGACCGTGGTGGTGGTACTGATCCATCTGGTACTGGTGATCTGGCTGTCGCTGTTGCCGGTGTAAACCATGCCGGACTTCAGAACAGCCGTGACAGCAGCGCCACCACGGCCGTTTCCACCCGCAGGATTCGCTCGCCCAGATGCACGCCCTCGAAGCCGGCGGCCTGCAGGCGTTCGACCTCGTAGTCGACGAAGCCGCCTTCCGGGCCAATCATCAGGGTCACCGATTCCCCGGGGGGCAGTCGGTAAGGGCAGGCGACCGACTGACCGGGGTGAGCCAGTAGTGCCCGGCGCCCCTCGATCAGGGCCGGCAGTTCATCTTCCACGAAGGGGCGAAAGCGTGGTGCCATGCCGACCCGGGGCAGACGGGTATCGCGGGCCTGCTCCAGACCCAGTACCAAGTGATCGCGAATGCGCGATTCGCTCAGCTCCGGCGACTGCCAGAAGCTCTTTTCGACCCGCGCCGTATGCAGCAGGGTCAGCTCCTTGGCGCCCAGCGCAGCGATGTTCTCCAGCGTGCGTGCCAGCATCCTCGGGCGGGGCAGGGCAAGCAGCAGATGTACCGGCAGGGGCGGTGGGGGCGCGCACTCGAGTTCATCGAGTGCGAGCTCGACCGCGTGCCCGGTCAGCCCGGTAATGGTGGCGCGGCCGATGCCGCCTTCCTCGATACCCACGGTCAGGGTGTCGCCTCGTCGTGCACGATGCACCTCATGCAGGTGACGCAGGCGGCGGGGGTCGGTCACTCGGGCGATGTTCGACGAGAGCCGTTCCTCGGCCCTGAGCAGCAGCAGGTTCATGGGATCACTCGTTTGAAGGGGGTCTGCAGCCGGCCATGATAACCTGCCGTGGCAACCGTTGCTTGGCTGATGACTGCGTGGCGGACATCCGAGTGGCCTGACATAATGAGTGCCATTTGAAAATGCTTTGCAATCCGCGGGCACCTGCTGCGTGCCCTTTCACAGGATGAGACTTCATGAAGGTTCTGATCATCGGCGGCGGAGGCCGTGAACACGCCCTGGCGTGGAAGATCGTACAGTCGACCCGGGTCGAGCGTGTCTGGGTGGCACCGGGCAATGCCGGCACCGCGCGGGAGCCCGGGGTGGCCAATGCGGATGTTGCGGCCACTGATCTCGAGGGGCTGGTTGCCTTCGCCAGCGACAACGGCATCGACCTGACCATTGTCGGCCCCGAAGCGCCGCTGGTGAGCGGGGTAGTGGATCGTTTCCGCGGGGCCGGGCTGGCCGTCTTCGGGCCGACTCAGGCGGCTGCCCGGCTGGAAGGGTCCAAGGCCTTCAGCAAGGATTTCCTGGCCCGGCATCACATTCCCACGGCGCAGTATCGCAGTTTCACCGATCTCGACGAGGCGCTCGGCTACCTGCACCAGCAGGGCACCCCGATCGTGATCAAGGCCGATGGTCTGGCGGCCGGCAAGGGGGTGGTGGTGGCCACGACCACGGCCGAGGCCGAAGCCGCCGTGCGGGACATGCTCTTCGGTAACGTCTTCGGTGATGCCGGCGCGCGGGTGGTGATCGAGGAGTACCTCGAGGGCGAGGAGGCCAGCTTCATCGTCATGGCGGATGGCGAGCATGTGCTGCCGCTGGCTACCAGTCAGGATCACAAGCGCGCCCAAGACGGCGATCAGGGGCCCAATACCGGTGGCATGGGCGCCTACTCCCCGGCGCCGGTCGTCAGCGAGGCGGTGCACCAGCGCATCATGGACGAGGTCATCCGCCCGACCATTGCCGGCATGGCCAGCGAGGGCTGCCCCTATACCGGCTTTCTCTATGCCGGGCTGATGATCACCCCCGAGGGCGCTCCGAAGGTGATCGAGTTCAACTGCCGTTTCGGCGATCCCGAAGCCGAGCCGATCCTGATGCGGCTGCGCAGCGATCTGGCCGAGCACTGTCTGGCGGCGCTGGAAAGCCGGCTGGATGAGCAGCAGTGCCAGTGGGATGAGCGCGCGGCGGTCGGTGTGGTACTGGCGGCGGGCGGTTATCCCGGCAGCTACCGCAAGGGAGTGCCGATCCATGGGCTGGACGGCTGCGAGGCGAGCGGCTGTCGGGTCTTTCATGCCGGTACCGCGGAGAGCGAGGCCGGCGGTGTCGTCAGCAGCGGTGGCCGGGTGCTCTGTGTCACGGCGCTGGGCCAGGATGTGCAGGCGGCCCGCAATCGTGCCTATGATGGATTGAACGCCATTCGCATGGAGGATGGCTACTATCGTCGGGATATTGCGCATCGGGCGTTGAACCGCGGCTGAGCGCTGCCTCGAATGCCGCCCTGTTGACGTTCGTCGGATCGTGCTCCGATACGCTATCGGAGCACGTCGAGCGAGGAGAGAGGTCATGTCGCGCGAATATCCCATCGTAGCCGTGACCGGCTCGTCCGGAGCCGGTACCACCACGGTGCGACGTGCCTTCGAGCGCATGTTTGCACGCGAGGCCATTCACGCGGCCTTCGTCGATGGCGACGCCTTTCATCGCTACTCACGCGATGATCTGGCGCGCATCTTCGAGCAGGAGCCGGAGCGCAAGCACGAGCTGTCGCATTTTGCGGTGGAGGCCAATCTGCTCGACCGGCTCGAGAACCTGTTCAGCGAGTACGGTGAACACGGCACCGGCATCTATCGGCAGTACATCCATGCCGAAGACAAGCGCATGCTCGAACAGGGCTATCGGGTCGGCACCTTTACCGAATGGCAGTCACTGCCGGCCGGCACCGATCTGCTGTTCTACGAAGGGCTGCATGGCGGACTGGTCTCCGAGCACCATGACATCGCCCGGCACGTCGATCTGCTGGTAGGCGTCACGCCGACGGTCAACCTGGAGTGGATCCAGAAGATCGACCGTGACATCAACATGCGCGGCTACTCGCATGAAGCCGTGGTCGATACCATCCTGGGTCGGATGCACGACTACGTGCGTCACATCCTGCCTCAGTTCTCACGCACCCACATCAACTTTCAGCGGGTGCCGAGCGTGGATACTTCCAACCCGTTCGAGCCGCAGGCCATTCCTTCCGATGCCGAATCCTTCGTGGTGATCCGCTTTCGCGACCGTACCAGCGCCGATTTCCCCTATCTGCTCACCATGCTGCGTGATGCCTACATGACCCGCCCCAACACGCTGGTGGTGCCGGGGTCGCAGATGCCGCTGGCGATCGAGCTGATTCTGGCGCCGCGTGTGGAGCAGCTGCTGACACAGCGGCGTTTCCGCTAGCCTGTGGGTAGAGAGTGGCGCATTGCTTCGAGACTGCGCGTACAGCGGGTTCTTCAGTCATCGTGTGCACTGTGGTGCTACGGTGTTAATGCGGTGGTTCACCGTCCCAACCAGCAATTTGTGGAGTTGTCATGGCTACGCTCTTCGACCAGATCATCAATCGCGAAATTCCCGCCGAGATCGTCTTCGAGGATGATCAGGTGCTGGCGTTCAACGATATCAATCCGCAGGCGCCGACCCATGTGCTGGTGATTCCCAAAAAGCCGATCGCCACGCTCAACGACATCACCGAGGATGATCTGGAGCTGGTCGGCCGGCTGCACCTGACCGCGGCGCGGATTGCCCGGGAGCGCGGCATTGCCGAAGAGGGCTATCGGCTCGTGATGAACTGCAACGAGTACGGCGGCCAGACCGTCTTTCACATCCATCTGCACCTGATGGGCGGTCGCCGCTTTACCTGGCCGGCCGGTTGAGCATGCTCAGCTGCCGATAGTGTTCGAGCAGTTCGTCGAGTCGGCCCGGATCGAAGATGGCGCCATCGATGAAGCGATCGGCGCTCATTTCGAGGGTGCCCCCGTCACGCCCCTCGAGCTGCCAAGGGCCTTCGTGACAGCCCTCGAGCTTGCTGTCACCCTCCGGCATGGGCAGCCCGAGGGCATCGGTGGCCTGGCGGCAGAGATCCGGTCGGGTACACTGCATGACTGCGCCGATCAGATGAGCGGCGTCACTTTCGGATTCCGGCAGATGGCCCCAGCGCGCCATCTGCGCGGCGTACCACAGGGTCTGTGAGCGCCACGGCCAGGGCGTGACCGAACGACTGAAGATGATGCCGTCATCACGCAGTTCGAGGCTGCGCTCGACATCCTCGGGTGCGGCATCCAGATAGCCGCCGTCGATCATCCAGCGGGCTGCCTGGCGGCGGTGTTCGGTGTCATCATCGAGCCAGGCGCCGGTGCGAATCAGTGCCCGCAGCAGCGCCTGATGGGTGCCCGGATGGGCGTCATGCCATGCTCGAGTGACCCCCAGCACCTTCTCCGGTGCACCCTCCCAGATGCGGTGACCACTGATCGCCACCTCGCCCTGATGCTGCCTTCGCGCCATGGCATTCCAGGGTTCGCCGACACAGTAGCCATCCAGCCAGCCGGCTTCCAGCTGGGCGGCCATCTGCGGCGGGGGCATCACCCGCAGTTCGAGATCGCGATCGGGGTCGATGCCGGCACTGCCCAGCCAGTAGCGCAGCTGGTAACGGTGCGAGGAGAAGGGATAGACCGTGGCAAAGCGCAGCAGGGCCTGACCGCTGGCGCGGCGCTCGGCAATGACCTCGGCCAGCGCCCCGGCGCTGGCGGGATCGTCGGGCTGCAGCCCGGGATGCTGGTGCTGCATGGCGGCAAACAGGGGGCGTGAGACGGTCACGGCATTGCCGTTGCGATTGAGCGTCAGCGCGGAGAGCATCGGAGTGAGCTGACCATCCAGCCCCAGTGAAGCGGCCAGCGGCATCAGGGGCAGCATCTGTGCTGCATCCAGCACGCCCAGCTGAATGCGGTCGCGAATATTGGCCCAGGAGGGTTCGATGGACAGGGTGACTTCCAGCCCCTCCCCGGCGAAGAAGCCGGCGTGCAGGGCCGCGACCAGCGGGGCGGCGTCGGCCAGCGGCAGCATGCCCAGGGTCAGCTGACGGCGTTCGAGGGGGGTGGGCATCATCGCATTGTGCTCCTGTCTCGCCTGGTGCGATCGGTTGCCGTCGGCAGTGCGGGCTGCTGTTCATCGGCGGCGTTCATCGGCGGCATTGATCAGTTCCTCGGCCAGCTCGGACATGTTCATGCGACGGTCCATGGCGAGCTTGCGCAGATACTGATAGGCGTTATTTTCGCTCAGGCGGCGGCGCTCCATGAGCAGGGTCTTGGCGCGATCGACGGCCTTGCGCTCGGTCATCGAGCGGCGCGTGCGGGTGAGTTCCTCGCGCAGGGCATTGTGCTGCTCGAAGCTGGCGATGGCGACATCGATCATGGAACGCATCAGCGGTGGCATCAGACTCTCCACTACATAGGCGGACACCCCGGCGCGGGCGGCATCGCGGGTCAGTTCGGGAGAGTCCTGACTGGTCAGCATGATCATCGGCCGGGGATAGCGTTTGCCCAGCTGGCCGAGATGCTCCAGCGAATCGCGGCTCGGCGAGGCAGCATCGATGAGCACCGCATCCGGCTCGAGCTGCTCGACTGCGGCATAGAGATCCTCCTGCTCGCCGATGGTCATGACGACGTCGAAGCCGGCCTCGCGCAGCGCCTGCTCCAGGGCCTGCGAGCGTTCCGAGCGGGCATCGACAATCAGTACGCGTGCCGACATGGTGTCACTCCCGGCAAGATTGGGCTGTTTCCCGGGTCACTGTGCTCTCCTGGCTGATGGGCGGTATCGGCCGGGTCTGCCGAGGTTCGCCCGGTGCAGGTCGTGTCCGATGTGTGCTCTATCCTGGCCTGAAACCCCCGGCCAACGCCAGCCCGGGGCTTGCGGTCATCGCTGCTGCCTCGTTGCAGTGCGCAGCGTAGCCGGAATGCACGGTCATGGTGCCGGCGCGGGGCATGTAACCTGTCGTGCAGCGGTCCGTCCGGAATGGCGCCCGCCATGCCATCGGGTTTCGACCAATGTGGCATGAACCTTGCTGAGAATTTCGGGACATGTGACGTGGACCAGGCCCGGCGTCGGGTACGAGTGCGTCGATACGGCTGTCCTGCCCGGCTTCGGGGAGGGCGGTGTCGATGACTCCTGTATTCGAGGTGGTGCCATGGATATCCGGAACAAGGCCACGCGCATTCGGCTGTTCGATTTCAAGACCCCGCAGATGCGGGCCTTCCATCTCTCCTGGTTGGCCTTTCACGTTTGCTTCTTCGGCTGGTTCGGCATCGCGCCGATGATGGCCGTGGTGCGCGACGACCTGAATCTGACCAAGACCCAGATCGGCAATACCATCATCGCCTCGGTGGCGATCACGGTGGTGGTACGCCTGTTCATCGGGCTCCTGTGTGACCGGCTCGGCCCGCGACGCACCTACAGCTGGCTTTTGTGTCTCGGCTCGCTGCCGGTAATGATGATCGGGCTGACCGACAGTTTCGAAACCTTCCTGCTGGCCCGGCTGGCCATTGGCGCGATCGGCGCTTCCTTCGTGATCACCCAGTACCATACCTCGGTGATGTTTGCGCCCAATGTGGTCGGGACCGCCAATGCGACTACCGCCGGCTGGGGCAATCTCGGCGGCGGCACGACCCAGATCCTGATGCCGCTGGTGCTTGCCGGCATCCTGATGCTGGGGGTCAGTGAGTCGCTGGGCTGGCGCCTGGCGATGGTAGTGCCGGGGGTGGTGCTCTTCCTGACCGGTCTGGCGTACTGGTTCTTCACCCAGGATGCGCCGGATGGCAACTTCCGCGAGCTGCGGGAGCGGGGTGAGCTGGTACGCACCGAAGAGGAGTACAGTGCACGCAACAGCTTCCTGTCAGCGGTGAAGGATATCCGGGTCTGGGCACTGTTCGTGATCTATGCCGCCTGCTTCGGCATCGAGCTGACCATCAACAACATCGCTGCGCTTTATTATTTCGACAATTTCTCGCTGTCACTGGAAACCGCCGGGCTGATTGCCGGGCTGTTCGGTCTGATGAACCTGTTTGCCCGGGCGCTGGGCGGCTTCTTCTCGGACAGCTTTGCCCGTCGCCGCGGCCCGGACGGACGGGTCCGCTGGCTGTTCATCGCCATGCTCTGCGAAGGGGTGGCGCTACTGCTGTTCTCGCAGATGCAGGTACTGACGCTGGCCATCGGCAGCATGGTGATCTTCAGCCTGTTCGTACAGATGGCCGAGGGGGCGACCTTCGGCGTGGTGCCGTTCATCAACAGGAAGGCGCTGGGCGCCGTGGCCGGTATCGTCGGTGCCGGTGGCAATGCCGGTGCCGTGGCGGCCGGTTTTCTGTTTCGCGCTGAGCTACCAGCAGGGTCTGGTGATCCTGGGGGTGGCGGTCACCGCCATTGCCTTCTGTACCCTGCTGGTGCGCTTCTCGCCCGAGACGCACAGTGAGGTGGTGCGTGACCAGCGTCAGGCCAGTGACATCGCCGATGGTGAGCGCGTGCCGCTGGCCCGGCAGCCGGGCTGAGCAGCTCCGGGCGGGATACGAGGCCGCTCGACCGAGCGGCCTTGCGGCATTGCCATTGCCAGCGGCAGGTTTCGACGCCGCGAGCTGCGGCGCACTATGCTGTACTGGTGAACGATAATGCCTGCAGGGAACCGGCAATCCGCAGAGGAGGGACGACGATGACACGTCAGTGGCGAACCCGGGATCGCTGGATGATTCAGCTCGATGGCATGCTGCGTACCCTGGTGCCGGGGGCGCTGGTGCCGATGCGCCCCTCGCCGGCACTGGGCGCCGGCGAGCCGACATTTTCACGCCTGGAGCGCCATCGGATCATTTCCCTGATGCGTTTCAATCACAGTAGCGGGATCTGCACCCAGGGGCGTTATCACGGCCAGGGGCTGGTCGCCCGCGCTCCCCGCGTCAGTCAGCGGATCTGTGATGCTGCCGACGAGCAGCGTGACCACCTTGCCTGGTGCGAAGGGCGGCTGAAGGAGCTGGGAGCGCACACCAGCCCGTTCAACCCGCTGTACTATACCGCTTCGTTCGGTCTGGGGGTCATGCTCGGGCGGATCAGTGATCCGGTCAGTCTGGGATTCCTGCATGCCGGTTCGGAGCTGGCGACCACACGTCTGGAAACCCAGCTGCGCCATCTGCCGGGCGGTGATCAGCGCTCGCGTGCCATCCTCGAGCGCATGCGCGATGACAGTGTTCATCACGCCTACGGTGCGCTGGAAGCCGGTGGTCGCCGGCTGCCGGGTCCGCTGCGCTGGGGGCTGTCGATGGCCGCGAAGGCGCTGCGCTCGGACCGGCGACTGGAATAAGGGCGAATGCCGCGACCGCGCGGTTTCAGCGCCGGCGGCGGAGGCCCCGGTTCGGGCGACTGACGGGCTGACCGGATGGCGAGGCCTCCTCGGGGCGCTCGCTATCGGTTTCGGTGGCCAGCAGGTCCCAGGCAGCAATGAACAGCGCGGCAATCAGCGGACCGATCACGAAGCCGTTGATGCCGAACAGTGCCATTCCACCGAGGGTCGAGATCAGTACGACATAGTCCGGCAGCTTGGTGTCCTTGCCGACCAGAATCGGCCGCAGCAGGTTGTCGACCATGCCGATGACCAGCACTCCCACCGCAATCAGGATGCTGCCCCGGACGACCTCCCCGATGGCGATCATCCAGATGGCGACCGGCACCCAGATCAGGCCGGCGCCGATCGCCGGCAGCAGCGACAGGAAAGCCATCACCACGCCCCACAGCAGCGGTGCCTCGATCCCCAGCAGCCAGAAGGCAATGCCGCCGAGCGCGCCCTGGCTGGCGGCCACGATGATGTTGCCCTTGACGGTGGCACGGGTGACCGCGATGAACTTGCTTAAAAGCTGTTGCTTCTGGCGTGGGCTCAGCGGAATGGCCTGGCGAATGCGACGGCCGAGCGCCACGCCGTCACGCAGCAGAAAGAACAGCAGGTAGAGCATTACTCCGAAGCTGATCACGAACTGCAGGGTGTTCTGGCCGATATTGACCGCCTGGCCGGCCAGGAACTGGCTGCCCTGCATCGCGCCGGCGGAGAGGCGATCGCGCAGGGCGGAAAAGTCATCGACCCCCGCGCTCTGCAGCCACTGCTGCACGGAAGGGGGCAGGGCCGCACGGATCTGTTCGACCCACAGGCCGAGATTGAGATCGCCCGAGCGAATGCGCTGGTAGACGCTTGCCCCTTCCTGGATCAGTGAAGCGGTGATGAAGATCACCGGGATAATGACGATGACCAGACAGACCAGCAGGGTGGTGAAGGCGGCGAGATTGCGTCGGCCCTGCATGAGACCGAGCATGCGCTGCTGCAGCGGGGTGAACAGCAGTGCCAGGATGACGCCCCAGAAGATGGCACTGAAAAACGGCAGCAGGATCCAGCAGAAGGCGACGGATACGCCTGCCAGCAGTAGTCCGAAAAACCTGCGATCAACCGGTCGTTCCATGGGGTTCTCCGGCCCGGGGGCTGGCGGAAGAAGCCGGCCCGGGGCCGGCTTCGAAGGCGGCCAGCGTCGCTGGCCTCGATACGGTCAGTCCATGTTGCGCGAGTAGAAGATTTCGAGCATCTCGCGGCGCAGGCGTCGCTCGATGTCATCGGCCTCTTCGAAGGAAAGATCGCGTCGTGACGTACCGAACAGGTAATTGTCCAGATTGAAGTCCTTCAGCAGCATCTTGGTGTGAAACAGATTCTCCTGATAGACGTTGACATCGGTCATCTGATAGGCGCGCTTGGTATCCTCGGCAATGTAGTCCTGGATCGAGGCAATATCGTGATCGATGAACAGCTTGCGGCCGTCGACATCACGGGTGAAACCGCGCACCCGATAGTCGGTGGTGACGATGTCGGAATCGAAGCTGTGAATCAGATAGTTCAGCGCCTTGAGCGGCGAGATCATGCCGCAGGTCGAGACATCAATGTCGAGCCGAAAGGTGCTGATGCCGTTGTCAGGGTGTGATTCGGGATAGGTGTGCACCGTGACATGGCTCTTGTCGAGATGGCCGACCACGGTTTCCGGCAGCGGGCCGGGGCCGGGTTCGGTATGGTCCGACTCGTCCTGCTCGAGTTCATGCTCGGCGATCAGCAGGGTGACACTGGCGCCGTGCGGTTCGTAATCCTGGCGCGCCACATTGAGCACATGAGCGCCGATGATATTGCTGACATCACTCAGTATCCGGGTCAGACGCTCGGCGTTGTAGAGTTCATCGATGTAATCGATGTAGGCGCGTCGCTGCTCTTCCGTCTTGGCGTAGCAGATATCGTAGATGTTGAAGCTCAGCGAGCTGGTCAGGTTGTTGAACCCATGGAGTCGGAGCTTGCTGGTCAATACCGAACCTCCTGATTGCACAGAGGTGGTTCACCCGACGAGCTGGCGTCGGAACCGGGCGGGTGGGGGAGTGCAGTGTCGCGACTCCCCCGACAAGGCCGCGTATTATGCATGGAGCATGGCGGTGTTGCATCTCCTGCAAGCGCATTGCGCCGAATCAGTCATGCGCCTCGTGTATCTCGTAATCATGACTGATCTCGACACCGCCGCGCTCGAGCATCAGCGAGGCGCTGCAGTATTTTTCCGCGGAAAGCTCGACTGCCCGCTTGACCCGGTCCTCCTTCAGGCTGCGGCCGGTGACCACGAAATGAATGTGGATGCGTGTAAAGACCGCCGGCGTTGAATCGGCCCTTTCGGCCTCGATCTCGGCCACGCAGTCGGTGACATCCGCCCGCGCCTTTTCGAGAATGTTGATGACATCATAGGACGTGCAGCCGCCCAGTCCCATCAGCATCATTTCCATTGGCCGGGGGCCGGTGTTGCGGCCGCCGTTCTCGGGGTTGCCATCGATGACCACGGCGTGACCGCTGCCCGATTCGGTGACGAACTGGCGGCCATCGGTCCATTTGACGCGCGCTTTCATGTCGAAACTGTCCTGCTGACAAGTGTGTGAGGCCGGCTGGTGACATGCAATGTCGCCGGCCGGCGGCATGCTTTTCTTCGGGAGGCTGCCCTCGGCGGCGGCTGCCGCTCAGGGGTGTGGCAGCCGGGCATCAAGAGCGGCCAGGCGCTCGGGAGTACCGATATCATCCCAGTCGCCATGGTAATGGTAGCCGCCTACCCGGTCATGCTGCATGGCCTCGATGAGCAGCGGCGCCAGTCGGGTGGCCTCACCCTCCGGCACTCCGGCGATCAGCTCCGGGTGAAGCAGGGCGATGCCGGCGTAGGTCAGCTTCGGCTCGCCCCGGGGATGCAGGCGGTCGGCGTCATCCAGATGAAAATCGCCTCCGCTGTGCTGGGGCGGATTGTCGACCATGACCAGCTGGGCAAGATCATTCGGTGCCAGCGCCAGCCGACCGGGATCGAGATCACACCAGACGTCACCGTTGATCAGCAGAAAGGGGGCCTCATCCAGCAGGGGCAGGGCGTGACGGATGCCGCCGGCCGTCTCGAGCGGCGTGTCTTCACGACTCCAGCGGATGCTGATGTCGTAGTGCCTGCCGTCTCCGAGCGCCTCGATCAGGCGCTCGGCAAGATGGCTGACATTGATCACGACTTCCCGGATGCCGGCCCGGCGCAGGCGCTCGAGATGATGGACGATCAGCGGCCGACCGCCGGCTTCGAGCAGCGGCTTGGGAGTGTGTTCGGTGAGCGGGCGCATGCGGCGACCGAAGCCGGCCGCCAGAATCATCGCCTTCATGAAGTGCTCTCCGCAATGGCGGGCTCGGCAAGGCGTGCATCGAGCCGGGGCATGAAGGTGTGTGCGAACCAGTGTCGAAAAGCGGTGAAGCGCTGGTGGCCGAGGCCTTCCATCACATGGTTGGCGAACAGTGGCAGCAGGCGCAGATAACGCGGCTTGCCATCGCGATGCGCCAGCCGGCAGAACAGCCCCAGAACCTTGAGGCTGCGCTGAGTGGCGCTGAGATCGACCAGCTCATGGACGGCGCCGGCAGGCATCGGTTCGATCACCCCCTGCCGGCGGGCACGCTGATGCCATGCCTCGATCCAGTGCTGCTGTGCCGTCTGCGGCCAGGCGAGATTGCGATCGCGCAACAGTGATGCCGGGTCATAGGTCAGCGGGCCGTATACGGCGCCCTGAAAGTCGATGATCCAGAGTCGGTCCTGGTGACACATCAGGTTCTGCGGATGAAAGTCGCGATGTACCGTGACCTGGGGCTGATCGGTCATTGCCCGGATCAGGGTGTCACGCAGCGCCGGCCACTCGTCGGGCGCTTCCAGCGAGAGCCAGTGCAGACACCACTGCGGGAACAGGTCGAGCTCCATGCCCAGCCAGTCGGCATCATAGGCGGGCAGGCGGTTGGCGGGCTGCGCGGCGACCTCGACAGCGAGTTCAATCGCCTGCTGCATCCGGGTCATGACCTCATTCGGCACCCCTGAAGTGGTCGGGGCGTGATGGCGCATCAGTTCCTGCAGCCGCGAGCGCAGCATGACGTCACCAAGATCCTGCAACTCGATAAAGCCTGCTTCGATATCGGCTTCGTCGATGCGGGGCACCGGCAGGCCGGCCTGGTGCCAGTGACTTGCGATCTCGATGAAGGCCCGGCAATCTTCCCGTTCGGGTGGTGCATCCATCAGGATTCGGGTATGGCCATCAGGCAGGGTCAGACGAAAATAGCGTCGGAAGCTGGCATCGTCGGCGATCACGTCGAGATCGAGCGTGTCCGGCGTGAGTCGATGGCGCTGTGCCACCCACAGGCGCAGGGCATCGAGCCGCGTATCCATGAAACCTCCTCAGGTTGACGGTCCGGGTCGCGCGCCGCATGCTGACGCAGTTTTGCCAGCCAGTCGTGATAATGTGCGTGCAGGGACGCGCACGATGGACGCAGGCTGGGTACGATACCGGTTTTCAGGTGCCAGCACACCGCTTTCGACAGCAAGGATATCCAGGGATCATGGGCCAGCGACTTTTCTGGACCGCCGCCTCTCTGACGGGGCTGCTCACGTCAATCGGTGCCCAGGCGGCCCCCGACCCGCTGCCGGCCGATCAGCTCGATTGGCAGCCCTGGGGCGACGACCGCCCCAGCGACGCGCTGTGTCGTGGTCACTATGTCATGCCGGAGTATCGCCTTGCACCGGGGGAGACGCCCTCCCGGGTGCGTACCTCATCCGACAGCGCCGATTACGGCGCGGACGGACAGGCCATCCTTCACGGTGACGTGGTGCTGCGCCGGGGCGAGCAGCAGCTCGAGGCCTCGCGCATCACCGTCAACGAGGCGCGCACCCGGGCAACCCTGGATGGGCCACTGACCTACCGCCGACCCGGCATGCTGGTACGCGGCAGCGATGGTCAGGTATCGCTCAACAGTGATGCCGCCCATGTCGACCAGGCGCACTATGTCGTTCACGATCAGCACCTTCGTGGTGATGCCAACCGGGTGGCGCGGCTGGAGGATGGCCGCTACCGGATGACCAGTGCAACCTATACCAGCTGTGACCCGCAGAGCCGACTGTGGAAGATCGTTGGCAGTGATGTCACGCTCAATCGCGAAGAGGGCTACGGCACCGCCACCAATGCCCGGCTCGAGGTCGAGGATGTGCCGGTCTTCTACTGGCCCTGGGTGCGTTTTCCGATCGATGATCGGCGCCAGAGCGGTTTCCTCTGGCCCACCGTCGGCTTCAGCGGGGATAGCGGGCTGGACTACTCCCAGCCGTACTATCTCAACCTGGCGCCCAACTACGATGCGACCATCACGCCACGTTACATGGTCAATCGGGGCGCCATGCTGGGCGGGCAGTTCCGCTACATGATCGACGAGCGCAATGCCGGATTCATCGAGGGCAACTATCTCCCGAATGACCGGGAAGGCACCGACGAGGATGATGCCGACGAGGATCTGCAGGGTGAGGACCGCTGGCTGTTCCGCTTCGCCCAGAACGGGCAGATCAACGATCGCACGCTTTACAACCTGCGCTATGGCGCGGCCAGTGACGGCAATTACTTCGATGATTTCGGGCAGACCTTCGGGGAGAAGGATACCGACAATCTCGAGCGTCTGGCCCGCATCGACTACGCCGGCAGTGCCTGGCATCTGCAGGCGCGGGCGCGCGGTTACCAGAAGATGGATTACCCGCTCGATGATGATGACAAGCCGTTCTACGAACTGCCGGCGCTGATCGCCAACGGCCGCTGGAGCCAGCCGAGCGGGCTCTACGAGGAGTGGAATACCTCGGTGATCAATTTCTGGCGCGACGTCCAGAGCGATGAGGTACCGATCCGTGAAGCGGCCACCGGTACCCGGGTCAATCTGGCACCGGCCATCGGCTATCGTCGTTCACCCTCCTGGGGCTTCTTCGAGCCGCGCGTCCAGATGATGTATACCCAGTACGATCTCGACTGGCACAATCGTGATGGTGCCGAGGGGCGTGACGAGACGCCCGATCGCGCAGTACCGGTCTATTCGGTCGATTCCGGGCTGGTCTTCGAGCGCGAGGCGTCGTTCTTCGGCAACGACTATCGCCAGACCCTCGAGCCGCGGCTCTACTATGCCTATGTCCCCTATCGGGATCAGAGCGAGTATCCCGAGTTCGATACCGATGAGCAGCCGCTCTCCTACGGCCAGCTCTGGTCTCCCTTCCGCTTCAGCGGCATCGACCGCATCGGTGATGTCAACAAGGTCTCCTACGGGGTGTCGTCGCGGTTTCTCGAGGGAGACAGCGGCCGGGAGCGGCTGGCACTGTCGCTGGGCCAGAGTCACTATTTCGAGAACCGTCGGGTAGTGGATGCGCAGTATGAAAACTTCGATGATACCTACCGGGACGAGCTCGACTATCGCAACCATCGGGACGAGTCGCCGGTCATCGGTCAGCTGGACTGGCAGATGACCGAGTACTGGTCGGCGCGTCAGGCACTGTTTTATGACACCAACCGCGGCCGTACCGAGAAGAGCGCCAGTTATCTGCGCTATCACAATCCCGAAGGCGGGCTGGTACTCAACCTCGGTTATCGCTGGGAAGTCGAGGGCTTCGATCCCTCCGGTGATTATGACGACCGGCTCGGCTACGACCGCGACGAATACGATGTCTCGCTGGCCTGGCAGGCCACGCCGGGTGTTTCCCTGATGGGCCGCTATCTCTACGATCAGACCAACAGCCGCTCGCTCGAAAAGCTCGCCGGGGTGCGGTTTGATGACTGCTGTTACGGGGTCGAGGTGGCCTGGCGCGAGTGGGTCGATGATGATGATTCGGCCAACACCATCGAGGATGACGAGACCAAACGGGGCATCTTCCTGCGTTTCGTGCTGAAGGGGCTCGGTGGCCTGGGCACCTCGACGGACAGCTATTACGCCGATGCGATTCCGGGCTATCGTCCCGATCGTTTCTGAATGAGGCGGCCCCGGCCTGCAGCTGCCGGGGACGAGTGCCGCTCGACAATCATGTTTGCACATCAGGAAGAGAGTCCCATGAAAGCAGGCAATCTGCGCAATCCGCGTCTCGCACCACTGCTGGCCCTGGTCATGGCGCTGGTGCTGGCACCGCTGGCGCATGCCGAGGTTCAGCCGCTGTCGCAGATCGTGGCCGTGGTCAATGATGACGCCATCATGTCCACCGAGCTGGATGACCGGGTCAGGCAGGTACGCAGTCAGCTGCAGAGCCGTGATGTCCCCCTGCCGGACGAGAGTGAGCTGCGCCGTCAGGTCCTGCAGCGCATGATCACCGAGCAGATCGAGCTGCAGATGGCCGAGCGGGCCAATCTCTCCGTCGGCGATACCCAGCTCAACCGGGCACTGCGCTCGATTGCGCAGAACAATGACATGACGCTGGATCAGTTCTCGCAGCAGCTGCAGCAGCAGGAGCTGTCGCTGGGTGATGTGCGTGAACAGGTGCGTCGTGAACTGCTGATCAACCAGGTGCAGCAGCACGAGGTGGCCGGCCAGGTCAATATCTCCGATCGCGAGGTCGATCAGTACCTGCAGAACGCCGGTGCCAATGCCAACGTGCAGTACCACCTGGGCCATATCCTGATTGCCGTACCGGAAGCACCCACGCCCCAGCAGGCTCAGGCCGCGCAGCAGAAGGCCCGGCAGCTGCGTGAGCGGATCGCCTCGGGTGATGCCGACTTCCAGCAGGTGGCGGCCAGCCAGTCCGATGGCTCGCACGCCCTGGATGGCGGTGATCTGGGCTGGCGCAGTGGTGCCGAGCTGCCCACCGTGTTCTCCGATGTGGTGCCCGAAATGTCGGTGGGCGATATCAGCCAGCCGATTCGCAGCCCCAGCGGCTACCATCTGGTCAGGCTGATCGATCAGCGGGGCGGCGGCAGTGCCGACCAGCAGCGGGAGCAGGTGCGGCGTCGCCTGTTCGAGCGCAAGGTCAACGACCGGCTCGAAGCCTGGACCCAGGAGATCCGCGCCTCGGCCTACATCGACAACCGTCTCGAAAACAGCGACTCCTCAGGCGGTAGCGCCCAGTGAACGGTGTCACGGGAGATTCGGTGATCGCACTGACGCCGGGTGAGCCGGCCGGCGTCGGTCCCGAACTGGTCGCCATGCTGGCCTGCGAGGGCGGGCAGTGTACGGCGGTCAGACGGGTGGCGGTGACCGACCCGGCGCTGTTGCGTGAGCGGGCCCGCGCCATCGGGCTGGCGCTGGAGGTGATCGAGCTGGCACCGGGGGAGCCGGTGCCGCCGGCCGTGGCCGGGCAGCTGCCGGTATGGCCGGTCGCCCTGCGCGCACCTGTCCGGGAAGGCGTGCCGGATGCGGCCAATGCCGATCATGTGCTCGAGACCCTGACGGTAGCGGCGCGGGCGTGTCTGGAAGGGCAGGCGGCCGCCATGGTGACCGCGCCGATCCACAAGGGCGTGATCATCGAGGCCGGGCATGCCGGATTTACCGGTCATACCGAGTTCCTGCGCGATCTCTGTGGCGTGGATGAGGTCGTGATGATGCTGGCGACCCGGCTGGGTGAGCATGCCCTGCGGGTGGCGCTGGCGACCACGCATCTGCCGCTGAAGGAGGTCAGTGCTGCCCTGACGCCGGCGCTGCTGGAGCGGGTGGTGACCCTTCTTGATCACGATCTGCGCCGTCACTTCGGGATCGAAAACCCGCTGGTGCGGGTCTGCGGTCTCAATCCCCATGCCGGCGAAGCAGGTCATCTCGGCCGCGAGGAGCTCGAGGTCATCACGCCGGTACTGGACAACCTGCGAAGCCGCGGCCTGCGCCTGGAAGGTCCGCTGCCCGCCGATACCCTGTTTACTCCTCGCCATCTCGAAGGCGCGGACGCCATCCTGGCGATGTACCATGACCAGGGGCTGCCGGTGCTCAAGCATGCCGGCTTCGGCCGGGCGGCCAATATCACCCTCGGCCTGCCCCTGATTCGTACCTCGGTTGATCACGGTACTGCGCTTGATCTGGCCGGCACCGGCCGGGCCGATCCCGGCAGCCTGCACGTTGCCTTCGACATGGCACTGGACATGGTTCAGGCCTCGACCGCTCGCTGATTTCCGGATACTCACAGCATGGCAAACTCTCCCGGCCCCCAGCGGGCCCGCAAGCGTTTCGGTCAGAACTTCCTGCGCGACGAGCGCGTGATCACCCGAATCGTCAAGAGCATCCAGCCCCGCTCCGGGGATCGACTGGTCGAGATCGGTCCCGGTCAGGGGGCCCTGACCGGCGCCCTGCTGGCGGCCCACGGCGAGCTGGATGCGATCGAACTCGATCGCGATCTGCTGGCCGGATTGCGCACGCAGTTTTTCAATTATTCCGGCTTTCGCCTCCACGAGGGGGATGCCCTGCAGGTGGATTTTGCCGAGCTGCGCGGGGATGGGGCACCATTGCGCGTGGTCGGCAATCTGCCCTACAACATTTCCACGCCGCTGATCTTTCATCTGATCGCCGCCGGTGATGCGATCCGCGACATGCATTTCATGCTGCAGCGCGAGGTGGTGCAGCGGCTGGCGGCCGAACCCGGCAGCGGGCAGCGGGGGCGGCTTTCGGTGATGGCTCAGTATTACTGTCAGGTCATGGCACTGTTCAGCGTGCCGCCCGAGGCCTTCGTACCGCAGCCGAAGGTGGAATCGAGCATCGTGCGACTGGTGCCCTGGCAGGAGAAACCCCATGCCGCCGAGGATGAAGCGCTGCTGGCTGAGCTGGTGCGACGCGCCTTTACCCAGCGGCGCAAGACCCTGCGCAACAATCTCGGGGGCTGGATTACAGGCGACACCCTGACGGCGCTGGCGATCGATCCGGGACGTCGTCCCGAAACCCTGACGGTGGCCGAGTTCGTGGCGCTGGCCAATCATCCGGCAGTCACACTATCTGCTTCATGAGGGCCGCACGGCCGGCAGGGCGCATCGGGCCTCTCACGCATCCGACCCGAAAAGGGAGTAACGCATGACGACCTGGGCAATCGGCGATCTGCACGGCTGCTGCCGCGAATTCGATGCCCTGCTCGAGAAGATCGAGTTTCAGCCGGGCCGCGATCGGCTCTGGCTGACCGGTGATCTGATCAACCGCGGTCCGGAATCGCTGGAGTGCCTGCGCCGGGTGCGCGAACTCGACGAGAGCGTCGAGGTGGTGCTCGGCAATCACGACTTCCATCTACTGGTCGTGGCGCACGGCCATGGCAGTGAAAAGTCCCGCGACACGCTGCGGCCGATCATCGAGGCGCCGGATGGTGCCGAACTGCTCGACTGGCTGCGGCGTCAGCCGCTGCTGGTACACCAGACCTTTGATGCCGACCGCGCCGCGGGGCGCACGGCAACCGTGATGACGCATGCCGGGCTGCTGCCGCAGTGGTCGCTCGAGCGTGCTGCAGCGCTGGCCGCCGAGGTGGAAAAGAACCTGCGCAGCGACGCCTTCTTCGAGCTGCTGCCCGAGCTCTATGGCAATGAACCGGCGTTGTTCGAGGAGCATCTCACGGGCTGGCCGCGGCTGCGGGTGCTGATCAACATTCTGGCCCGGATGCGCTTCATCGATGCCGAGGGGCGGCTCGACTTCAGCGCCAAGGAGGGGCTGGACAGTGCGCCCGAGGGGTTTCACCCCTGGTTCTGTTATCCGCGTCCGGACCGCCTGCGCCTGATCTTCGGCCACTGGGCCGCGCTGGAAGGCGATACGCCCGGCGCACGCACCGAGGTGCGCGCGCTGGATACCGGCTGTGTCTGGGGTCGGTCATTGACGGCACTCAATCTGGAAACCGAGGATCGGGTCAGTGTTCCGGCCCGACAGGAAGAGTCTTCATGAACTTCAGTCATCTCGATCAGCTCACGCTTGCAACGTGGCTCGATGAGCAGCGTCCGCTGGCGCTGGTCGATATCCGCGATCCCCACAGCTTTGAAAGCGGTCATATTCCCGGCAGCCAGCGCCTCGACAACACCAGTGTGGGCGATTTCATCGACCGTACCGCTGCGGAGCAGCCGGTGGTCGTGGTCTGCTACCACGGTCACTCCAGCCAGCAGGCCGCCGGCTGGCTGGCCGGTCAGGGCTTCCGGGAAGTCTACAGTCTCGATGGCGGCTTTACCGACTGGCAGCATCGTCATCCCGAACGGGTGGCAAGCGGCCGTGATGATGAGCGGGAGCCGTCGTGAGCTGCCCCCCGCTCGATGACCGGCCCGATCCCGCGACGCACGGACTCGAAATGTACTGTGTGGGCGGGGCGGTGCGGGATGCCCGGCTGGGGATCGACAGCGTTGACCGGGACTGGGTGGTGGTCGGGGCGACCGTCGAACGGATGCTGGCCCGTGGCTTTCGTCAGGTCGGGCGCGACTTTCCGGTGTTTTTACATCCCGAGAGCCATGAGGAATATGCCCTGGCGCGGACCGAACGCAAGTCCGGCCGGGGATATACCGGCTTCGAGGTGCATGCCGACCCCGGGGTGACGCTGGAGGAGGATCTGCGTCGGCGTGATCTGACCCTCAATGCCATGGCCTGCAGCGTGCAGGGTGAACTGATCGATCCCTTCGGCGGAGCGGCGGATTGTGACGCCGGATGCCTGCGCCATGTGTCCGAAGCCTTTGTCGAGGACCCGCTGCGCGTGCTGCGCACCGCGCGGTTTCTGGCGCGTTTCGCACCGCGGGGCTTTTTCATTGCCGAAGCGACCCGGGCGCTGATGCTCAGCATGGTGGCCCGGGGCGAGATGCGCGATCTGGTGGCCGAGCGGGTATGGCAGGAGACGGCACGGGCGCTGGCGGAAGCCTCGCCGGAGGCGTACTTCATGGCGCTGCACGAGTGTGGTGCGCTGTCGGAACTGATGCCGGCGCTGGCCGATCATGAAACGCTGGCCATCGGCCGGCTGGCTGCGGGGGCTCCGCCAGCGGACGCCATGCAGCGTTTTGCGCTCTTCACCTCGGTGCTCGAGGAAGCGACTCTCGAGACGCTGTGCGAGGCGCTGCGGGTGCCCAATGGCTGGCGGGAGGAGGCCGTACTGCTGGTGCGCAGTCTGGCCTGGCTCGAGCGGGCGGAGGCATTCACGCCAGAGGCGGTGGGCAGCTGGCTGCAGGCGATCGATGGCTGGCGCCGTCCCGAACGGGTTTCGCGGGTGCTGGACACCCTCGCGCTGCTGTGGCCCGAAGTGGACCGTGCATCGCTGGAGCAGGCGCATGCTGCCGGGCTGGCGGTGTCGCCGCAGACGCTGATGGCCGAAGGCTACCGTGGCGGCGAGCTCGGCCGCATGATCGGTCAGCGGCGCCGGGAAGCCCTGGCCGCGGCGCTCGGGGCCGGGCCGCAATAGCTCAGTCGGGGGATGAAATGCACTTCCCCTGCCACTCGAAGTGCACCGGCCAGAGACGCTGTTCTGCGCAATCGAAGGCCCGCCAGAGCTCGGCAAAGGAGCGGCCGTCGACGGGATGCTGTCGTTGCGGACACAGTTCGGCGAGCGGCCACAGCACAAAGGCATTGTGGGTGATCTCGTCGCGGGGCAGGCTGACCCCGTCGATGACGCCGATCCGGTCGTCGACCAGCAACAGGTCGATATCCAGGCTGCGGGAGCTGAACTTCGGTGCATCGGGCCGACGCCCCCGGGCCTTCTCGAGTGCCTTGCTCCAGCGGGACAGCTCACCGATGGTGAGCTCGGTCTCGAACCCCACGACCAGGTTGTAGAAGTTGCGCTGGCTGCTGAAGCCCACCGGTTCGCTTTCGAATACCCGGGATACGGCCAGCGCGCCGAAACGGGCCTGCAGGGCATCCAGCGCGGCACACAGGTGATGGTGACGATCGATGTTGCTGCCGAGCCCCGTCAGCACCTGACTCATGTCACTGCTCCCGTCGGCCGCGCTCGATGCGTACGCCCACGAAGGCGGCGTCGGCCACGGCGCCCGGCTTGCGCAGGGTCAGGCGTAGCCAGGCGACGCCGAACTCCTGCTGCAGCAGTGTCGCCATGCGTTCGGCATAGGTTTCGGCCAGCTCGAAACGGTGCTCGCGGCAGAAGCTGCCGAGACGCTTGCTGATGGCGGCGTAGTCGAGGGTGGCGGCCAGTTCATCGTCACGGGCGGCACGGGTGATGTCGCAACCCAGTTCCAGATCGAGCAGCAGCCGCTGGTGGATCTGCTGCTCCCAGGCGTAGACGCCGATGACGGCTTCCAGCGCCAGTCCCTCGATCAGTACGGTATCCATGAAACTCTCCCCGGGGCGGTGGCGTCAGACGGCAGGGGTGGTCAACGGGGCCGTCAGTTCATGCAGCGGCCAGCGGGCGACCGCGCGCATCGGGCCGGGGTCGCGCTCGCCTGCCAGCAGGCGCTGGGTGCCGGCATAGGCGATCATGGCGCCATTGTCGGTGCAGAAGCGTCCCCGGGGGTACCAGACCCCGGCCCCGCGTTTGGCCAGCGCGGCCTCGAGCCGCTGGCGCAGGCGCTGATTGGCACTGACGCCGCCGGCGGCGACCAGCCGGGTCAGGCCGGTCTGCTCCAGGGCGCGGCGGCACTTGATGACCAGCGTGTCGATTACGGCCTCCTCGAAGGCCCGGGCCACGTCGGCACGATCCTGCTCGTTGACCCCGTGTGCGGCCTGCAGCTGACGCAGGGTTGTCAGGGTATGGGTCTTGAGGCCGGAGAAGCTGAAGTCGAGCCCGGGACGATCGGTCATCGGCCTCGGGAAGCGAAAGCGTTCGGGATTGCCCTGTTCGGCGAGCCGCGAAACGTGCGGGCCGCCGGGGTAGGGCAGCTCGAGCATGCGTGCCGTCTTGTCGAAGGCCTCGCCGGCGGCATCGTCCACCGATTCTCCCAGCAGCCGGTAACAGCCGATACCACGCACCTCGACCAGCTGGGTATGACCGCCGGAGACCAGCAGGGCGACAAAGGGGAACTCGGGCCGGGTCTCTTCCAGCATCGGCGCCAGCAGGTGGCCTTCCATGTGGTGAACGCCCAGCACCGGTACCTGCCAGGCCCGGGCCAGGCCATGCGCCGTCGACGCGCCCACCATCAGCGCACCGATCAGGCCGGGGCCGGCGGTGTAGGCGATGGCATCCACGTCGCCACGGCGGAGGCCGGCTTCCGTGAAGATCTGCTCGATCAGTGGCAGCAGACGGCGCACATGGTCGCGCGACGCCAGTTCGGGGACGACGCCGCCGTAGACGGCGTGCAGATCGGTCTGGCTGTGAAGCGCATCGGCCAGCAGCCCGTGTTCGCTGTCGAACAGGGCAACACCGGTTTCATCGCAGGAGGTTTCGATGCCCAGTACGCGCATGGCCTCGCTCTCCGGAAATGGCGTGATGCCGTCCAGGCGAACGGCAGTGATCGAGGCGCATTCTACCCGCTGGACCCGCTCGCGTCAGCGCCATGCCGACGTTTGCAGTCAGCAGGGCTTGCGGGTACAATATCTGCCCTTGCAAGCCGGGCTGTGCATCAAGGCCGCGTCATGGCCCTTGCACTGCAGTCGCAGCAACAGCGCATGCGATGTGAGTGCTCCCGGACCGTTGATGACGGTATTGAGCACATTCATGACTGAAACGTTACCTTAAGGTGGTGATTGCTTAATGCCTTCTGTCAAAGTACGTGATAATGAACCGTTCGACGTAGCGCTGCGGCGCTTCAAGCGCTCCTGTGAAAAGGCCGGTGTGCTTTCCGAAGTGCGCCGTCGTGAGCATTACGAGAAGCCGACAGCCGAGCGCAAGCGCAAGGCAGCAGCTGCCGTGAAGCGCCACGCCAAGAAGCTTCAGCGTGAGCGCAAGCGTTTCGAGCGGATGTACTGATCAGCTGATCGGTACGGCGTACGAGAAGCGGTCGCCCGCCGCTTCTGGAGGGATGACAAACGGCCGCTCTAGCGGCCGTTTGTTTTTTACAGAGGCTGTTCGTTTTTGCGGAAGCCGGATCATCATGCATGCCTTCGCCGGTTCGTGTCGGCTTCAGCGTCCGGTGTGACGCTGCAGTGGCAGACATGCCCGTATGAGTGAGCATGGCGGATTGATCGTTCGGATAACCATGATCGAATCGGCCCCTGATACCGGTTCGCTACATCCGCGGATGCATCATGGCTGGCAGGATTCCACAACGCTTCATCGATGACCTTCTGGCACGCTGCGATATCGTCGATATCGTGGGCGAGCGCGTGCGTCTGAAGAAGTCGGGACGCAACCATTCCGGACTGTGTCCCTTCCACCAGGAGAAGACGCCTTCCTTTACGGTCAGCGCCGAACGCCAGTTCTATCACTGCTTCGGCTGTGGTGCCGGGGGCAACGCACTGCGCTTCATCATGGAGTACGAACGGTTGACGTTCCCCGAGGCCGTCGAGCAGCTGGCGGCCCGGATGGGGCTGGAAGTGCCTCGCGAAGGGGAGAGTGAAGTCTCCCGCGAGCGCTCGCGGGAGCAGGCCCGGCAGCGTGAGGAGGCGGTCAACCTGCTGGAGCGGGCCAGTCGCTTCTATCATCATCAGCTGTGGCAGGGCGAGAGCGCGCCGGCCATGGAGTACCTGCGCCAGCGCGGGGTTTCCGATGAGGTGGCCGAACGCTTTGCCATCGGTTTCGCGCCACCGGGCTGGGATAACCTCAAGCGCCATCTGAATGAGCACGGCGTCGATGAGTCGGTTCAGGTCGAGTACGGTCTGCTGGTACAGAAGGAGGAGACCGGACGCAGCTGGGACCGTTTCCGCAATCGTCTGATGTTTCCGATCCGGGACTGGAAGGGGCGCACGATTGCCTTCGGCGGTCGGGTGCTGGGCGATGACAAGCCCAAGTATCTGAACTCGCCGGAGTCACCGGTCTTTCACAAGGGGCGCGAGCTCTACGGTCTCTATGAAGCGCGCCAGGCGTCGAGCCGTCTCGAACGCGTGCTGATCGTCGAGGGCTACATGGACGTCGTGGCGCTGGCCCGGTTCGGTGTCAACAACGCGGTGGCCACGCTGGGAACGGCCACTTCCGAGGAACACCTCAAGCGATTGTTCCGGCTGGTCGATGAAGTGGTGTTCTGCTTCGATGGCGATGAAGCCGGTCGCCAGGCCGCCAGACGGGCACTGGAGACGGTGCTGCCGATGATGATCGATGGGCGGCAGGCACGCTTTCTGTTTCTGCCCGAGGGCGAGGACCCCGATTCGCTGGTCCATGCCGAAGGGCGCGAAGGCTTTGAAAATCGCGTGGTCTGTGCCGGCTCGCTGTCCGAATTCATGTTCGAGCAGGCGGCCCAGGGGCGCGACCTCGGCCGGCTCGAGGATCGCGAGCGCTTTGCCAGTGCCGTGCTCGCACACGTGGCGCAGCTGCCGGAAGGGATGCTGCGTTCACTGATGCTGCGGGAGCTGTCACAGCGCAGCGGCCTCGAAGTGGACCGGCTCGAGGCCCTGATGAGCGGCTCGGCTCACGACATGCCCTCCGAGCCGCCAGCCGGGCAGGGCGGCGAAGGCTCCCGCACGGCGCCGGCGGCCGGCCGCTCGTGGCAGCCACGACAGTCGGGTGCCTCCGGCCGGGACAACCGTCTGTCGCTGCCGGCCCGGGCACTGCACCTGCTGATCCATTCGCCCGGGCTGGTGCAGCAGCTGCCGGAGGGCGTCGACTGGTGCCCGGAGGGTGATGAAGGCCAGCTGCTGGCAGAGGTGGTTCAGCTGTTGCGTTCGGGTGGGTATCGCTCTCCCCAGGTGCTGCTGGCACACTTTCACGGTACTGCCGAGGGCGAGCAGCTGCTGGCCCTGATGCGCCGGGAGCTGCTGATTCCGCGCGATCGGCGCGAGATGGAGCTCGAAGGCCTGGTGGCGCGCTTTCGCCATGACAGTTCGCAGCGCACGCCCGAGCGCGAGCTGCAGGCGCTGCTGGACAAGGAACGGACGGGTGAGCGGCTCAGTGACGAGGAAAAACAGCGGTTTCGCGTGCTGATCAGTGAGCTGGGGGGTAGCGGGGGTTGAAAACCCGGAACTGCGCCATATTAAAAATGTCAAAGACGCTCGAATCACGAGCGTAACGGATAAAGCTAACACACCTGGATGCAGTAGCAAACGGTTTGGTGGCGTTAATTCCACCGTTCACTATACTGATCTGACAGTGCGACCGTCATGGTAATCGCGTTCAGGTGCTTCACTCTTCTTCGAGATAGGTTTCTATGGCTGGAATGACACAGCAGTCACGTCTGAAGGAGTTGATCGCGCGAGGAAAGGAACAGGGTTTCCTGACCTATGCCGAGGTCAACGACCATCTGCCTGAAGATATCGCCGACCCCGATCAGGTCGAGGACATCATCGGCATGATCAACGATATGGGCATCAATGTCGTTGAAGAGGCGCCCGACGAAGACACCCTGATGATGTCCGACCAGTCGCCGGATGAGTCGGCTGCCGAAGAAGCCGTGGCAGCGCTGGCTGCCGTGGAAAGCGATGTCGGCCGGACCACGGACCCGGTGCGCATGTACATGCGCGAGATGGGCACGGTCGAGCTGCTGACCCGGGAAGGCGAGATCGAGATTGCCAAGCGTATCGAGGAAGGTACGCGCCAGGTCATGGCGGCGCTGGCCTACCTGCCGGGGGC
The DNA here is from genome assembly GCF_003633775.1 of Kushneria sinocarnis. Classification (GTDB taxonomy): domain Bacteria; phylum Pseudomonadota; class Gammaproteobacteria; order Pseudomonadales; family Halomonadaceae; genus Kushneria; species Kushneria sinocarnis. The sequence continues at coordinate 58,634 of NZ_RBIN01000002.1, read as the reverse complement.
GGTCGACTCGATCCTGGAAGCCTACGATGCCACCCAGGACGAGGAGGCGCCGGGCCGGCTCTCCGATCTGTTCTCCGGTTTCATCGATCCCGATGAGGGTGTGCCGGGTGTAGCGGAAGTGGAAGAGCCGGCGCCCGAGCCTGCCGAGGTCGAAGGCGGCGAGGTCGATGACGACTCCGACGAAGAGGACGCTGACGAGGATGACAGCGAGGAGTCGTCCGGTGACAGCGGTCCCGATCCGGAGCTGGCGCGGGTGCGTTTCGAGCAGCTGCGCGAGCAGAACGAGCGCGTACGGGCGGCGCTGGAAGAGCACGGGCTGAATTCGAAGGCGGCCACGGCCGAGCAGGATCGGCTGGCCGAGCTGTTTGCGCCCATCAAGCTGGTGCCGCGCCACTTCGAACGGCTGGTCGGCCAGATTCGGCTCAGTGTCGGGCAGGTGCGCGATCAGGAAAAGACCATCATGCAGACCGTGGTCAAGCGCTGCAAGGTGCCGCGCAAGACCTTCATCGCCTCCTTCCCGGGCAGCGAAGCCGATACGCAGTGGCTGGATCACTTCATCGAAAAGAACGGCAGGTACGCCGAGGCGCTGGAAAGCTGGCGCAGCGAGATCCTGCGCGCCCAGCGCAAGATTGCCTTCGAGGAAGAGCTTGCCCAGCTCCCCGTGGCCGACCTCAAGGAGGTCAACCGGCGGCTGTCGATCGGTGAGGCCAAGGCACGTCGGGCCAAGAAGGAGATGGTCGAGGCCAACCTGCGTCTGGTGATCTCGATTGCCAAGAAGTACACCAACCGCGGGCTGCAGTTCCTGGATCTGATCCAGGAGGGCAACATCGGTCTGATGAAGGCGGTCGACAAGTTCGAGTATCGCCGGGGCTACAAGTTCTCGACGTATGCCACCTGGTGGATTCGCCAGGCGATCACCCGCTCGATTGCCGACCAGGCGCGCACCATCCGCATTCCGGTGCACATGATCGAGACCATCAACAAGCTCAACCGGGTTTCTCGCCAGATGCTCCAGGAAATGGGGCGCGAGCCGACACCGGAAGAGCTGGGTGAACGCCTCGAGATGCCGGAAGACAAGGTGCGCAAGGTCCTCAAGATCGCCAAGGAACCGATCTCGATGGAGACGCCGATCGGTGACGATGAGGATTCGCATCTCGGCGACTTCATCGAGGATGGCACCATGGTATCGCCGATCGATTCGGCGACCGGCGAGGGGCTGATCGAGGCGACCCGCAACGTGCTGGGCGGCCTGACTGCCCGCGAGGCCAAGGTGCTGCGCATGCGGTTCGGCATTGACATGAATACCGACCACACGCTGGAAGAGGTCGGCAAGCAGTTCGATGTGACCCGCGAACGTATCCGTCAGATCGAGGCCAAGGCGCTGCGCAAGCTGCGTCATCCCTCGCGCAGTGAAGCCCTGCGCTCCTTCATCGAGGAGTAGGCTTCACTGTCGGATCAGGGCTTCGGCCAGGTCCGCCAGCAGGATTCGTTGCCAGAGGGGCGCTCCATGGAGCGCCCCTTTTTTGTGCACTGCCGGTCAGGCCGGCTGATGACCCATGCGCACCCACCGATAAGCCTTCGGAGCGGCAGGCGTTCAGCCCGGTCGTTGCAGCTCCTCGAGCAGCCAGTCATGTACGGCGCGGATCCGGGGGTCATCGAGGGCGCCCGGCGGATGAATGATCACGTACTGCTTGCCGGTGGCGACGCGCTCGCTGAAGGGGGCGATCAGCTGGCCGGAAGAGAGCTCGTCGCTCAGCAGCGTGCGCCGGGCAATCGCCACCCCCATGCCGGCAATGGCCGCGGCCATGGTGAGATCGTGGCGATTGAAGGTATAGCCGCGCTGCACATTGAAAGCCGGTGCCCCAATGGCCTCGAGATAGGATTCCCACTCGGCGTGATCGCTGCTGCCTCGCCAGGCGGTGACATCATGCAGCAGCGGGTACCAGGCCAGATCGCTCGGGCGGTGCAGGATGGGTCGGCCGCGCAGCAGCGAGGGCGCGCAGACCGGGAAGATTTCCTCGGCCATCAGCGGCGTGGTACGCATACCCGGATAAATGCCGTCACCCAGATCGATGGCGAGATCGAAATCCCCGTTGGCCAGCGACTGACTGCTGTCCTCGGCCTGCAGGCGCAGATCCAGTTCCGGCAGGCGGGCCCGCAGCCGGGGCAGCCGCGGCATCAGCCATCTGGCCAGAAACGAGGGCAGGGCCCGCAGCCGGATCTCGCCGCTCATCAGGCTGCGCGACAGGCGTTCGATCTCCTGATCCACCTGGCCATAGGCCTCGATCACCACCCCGGCCAGCCGCTGCCCCTCGGCCGTCAGCGAGAGCCGACGATGGTGACGATGAAACAGCCGGAACCCCAGCCGTGCCTCGAGCTGCTTGACCTGCTGGCTGACGGCGCCGGTGGTGATATGCAGTTCACCCGCTGCCTGGGTAAAGGAGAGACAGCGCGCTGCCGCCGCGAAGACATGCAGTCCGCCGTGCATGGCGCCATTGAGTCGTGACATGACGGCCTCTGATGGATGGTTTAGTTTTACTAAAAGGTCGCTTAGACAATATCGCTTGAGGCAGCGGCCGTCAGCCCCGAATCTGTCATGACTATCCGTTGATTTCCCATGGTGGTTTAGCTCCACTTACAATAAATCGGGAGTAATGACATGCCCATCAGCGTCTTCGAACTGTTCAATATCGGCATCGGCCCCTCCAGTTCCCATACCGTGGGGCCCATGCGTGCGGCATGGCGATTTCTGCAGGACCTGCAGCAGCGTGCGGCACTGGAGCGGGTCAGCGGGCTGGAGATCCATCTGCACGGCTCACTGGCGGCGACCGGTCAGGGACACGGTACCGATCGGGCCGTCATCATGGGGCTGATGGGCGAGCAGCCGGATACCATCGAACCGGCGATCATCGAGCCCTGCATCGAGGAGCTGCTGGAGTCCCAGACCCTGCGACTGGACAATCGCGTCACCATCCCCTTTCTCTGGGGGCGCGACCTGCACTGGTCGCCGGAGCCACTGCCCTGGCATCCCAACGCGCTGACGCTGGTGGCGCATCTCGCCGGTGACACGGTGTTTTCCCAGACCTGGTACTCGGTCGGCGGTGGTTTTGTCATCGAGGCCGGAGAGATCGATCCCGAGGCCCCGCTCGAGGGCGAGGTCGAGCTGCCGCATGAGTTCGACAGTGCCGATGAGCTGCTGAAACTCTGTCAGCAGCACGATCTGAGCATCGCCGAACTGATGATGGCCAACGAGCGGGCGTGGCGCAGCGAAACGGAGATCCGCAGCGGTCTGCTCACCATCTGGCGTGCCATGCAGGCGTGTGTCGAGCAGGGGCTGCATCGGGAGGGCGTACTGCCGGGCGGGCTGAACGTACGCCGCCGGGCACCGCTGCTGTATCAGCGGCTGCAGCGCAATGAGCGCAACCTGATTGCCACCACCTTTTCGGCCATGGACTGGGTCAATCTCTATGCGCTGGCGGTCAACGAGGAGAACGCCGCCGGCGGGCGCATGGTGACAGCGCCCACCAATGGGGCAGCAGGGATCGTACCGGCAGTGCTGCACTACTGGATGCAGTTCGAGGAGAGTGCCTGTGAGCGTGGCGTGGTGGATTTTCTGCTGGCCGCCGGGGCGATCGGCATCCTGTGCAAGAAGAATGCCTCGATCTCCGGTGCCGAAGTGGGCTGCCAGGGCGAAGTCGGCTCCGCCTGTGCCATGGCCGCGGCCGGGCTGGCCGAGGTGATGGGTGGCACCCCCGCGCAGGTCGAGAATGCCGCCGAGATCGGGCTTGAGCACAATCTGGGGCTGACCTGCGATCCGGTCGGTGGGCTGGTGCAGGTGCCCTGTATCGAACGCAATGCCATCGCATCGGTCAAGGCGATCAATGCTGCCCAGTTTGCGCTCGGCGGTGACGGTACGCACTTCGTCTCGCTGGATCGCGTGATTCGCACCATGCGCGATACCGGTCGCGACATGCAGAGCAAGTACAAGGAGACCTCCCAGGGCGGATTGGCGGTCAATGCCATCGAGTGCTGAGCGGGGTCACTCACCCGGCAGTACCGGAGCTACCGGCGTTGCCATGCGTTCGACCAGAAAATCGACGAACTGACGCACGCGTGACGAGGGCTGGCGATGGCGGGGATAGACGATCCAGGCACCGGTGTGCGGATAGCGAAAGGCTTCGAGCACGCACTCCAGCCAGCCCGTTTGCAGATGCTCGCCGATCAGGTCCTCGGGCAGCTGCGCCAGCCCCATCCCGCGGGTCACGGCGTCCAGCATGGCGCGTGACGAGTTGGCCTGCCAGCTGCCGGTGACCCGCGGCTCCCGGCGCTGGCCGTGCACTTCGAACAGCCAGTGGTCGTCGGCGCCGGCCAGACAGTTGTGCCGGGCCAGATCATTCAGGGCCATCGGGCGGCCGTGACGTTCCAGATAATCCGGGGTGGCGACCACCTGAAGCCGGCGTTCGCACAGGCGACGGGCGATCAGGGTGGAGTCTTCCAGCACGCCGATCCGGATGCCCAGATCAAATCCCTCGCCGATCAGATCGACTGCCGTATCGGTGAAGGTCATCTGCACTTCAAGCATGGTGTGGGCGTTGGCGAACTCGTTGACCAGCGGGGCGATATAGCGTTCGCCGAAGACCGGCGGTGCCACGATCCGCAGGGTGCCGCTGGGCTCGTCACGCAGGGTGCGCACCGCCTGTTCGGCCTCGGCCAGGCCGCTGAGCATCGGCTGACAGCGATCGAAATAGAGCTGACCGGCATCGGTCAGATGCAGGCGACGGGTCGTACGGTAGAGCAGGGGCACGCCCAGCTGCTGTTCGAGCTGACTGATCAGCCGGCTCACGTGTGAGGGCGATACCTTGAGCTGACGGGCCGCCTGGGAAAAGCTGCCGACCCGGGCAACCTCGATGAAGGCTTCGATACGATCCCAGCGCTGCATGACGTGTCCTGTTCCGTTACCGAGGTGGCCATTCGGCCGTGACCAGCTGTTCCACCACTGCTGATGTCTGCAGTACCCGCTGGTCCTCGCCACCGGGGCAGGCCACCATCAGGCCCAGCGGTAGCGGCATCTGCGGTGACTGAAACGGCAGTGATAGCGCGCAGGCGTCGAGATAGTTGAAGACGTTGGTATGGCGCAGGGCGCGGCGATTGGTCTCCATGAACAGGGCCCGATCGCGCTCCAGCGGCGCCCGGGCGGGAGGCAGCAGGGGCGTGGCAGGCAGCAGCACGCCATCGAAGCCGACCAGATCGCGCTGAAAGCGCTGCTGCAGCGTCGTGCGGGGCCAGAGCCGTTCGAGATAGTCACGGGCGCTGGTGGTCAGACCGCCGCCGAGACGCTCGGCGACGATCGGATCGAAGCGCTCCGGCACTGCTTCCAGCCGCTCATGGTGCAGGGCAGCGGCTTCCGGGACCACCAGACCGCCGCGGGCGTTGATGGCCACGGTGTCCTCGATGGCCGTAATGGGCAGCCGCTCGAGCCGGCAGCCGTGTGCTTCAAGACGCGCACAGGCGTGCTCGAAGGCGTCGCGGACCGCATCATCAAGCTCCTCGAAGAGGGCGCCCTGCGGCAGCGCCAGGCGCAGCGGGCGCGGCGAGGCATCCAGCACGGGGCACTCCCTGCCGCTCAGTGCGGCCCACAGGCGGGCACAGCACTCCACGGTGGGAGCGATGGGGCCGATACAGTCGAGACTGGTCGACAGCGGCCAGGCCCCCTCGCGTGGCACGCTTGCCTGGGTGGGCTTGAAGCCGGTGAGGCCGCAGAAGGCCGCCGGTACGCGCAGCGAGCCGCCGGTATCGCTGCCCAGGGTGGCGGCCGCCAGACCGAAGGCAACCGACGCCGCTCCGCCCGACGTCGAGCCGCCGGGAATGCGGTCGCCATCGAAGGGATTGGGGGGTGTGCCGTAATGCGGATTGAGCCCCAGGCCGGAGAAGGCGAACTCGGTCATGTTGGTGCGCCCGAAGGCCAGCGCCCCGGCCCGGCGCAGCCGGCTCACGGCCGGGGCATCGCGCTCGGCCGGCGGTTGATCGGCGAGCACCTTCGAACCGGCCCGGGTGATTTCGCCGCGCACATCGAAAAGATCCTTGAGGCTGACCGGTACGCCCTCGATACCGCTGCCGACCGGCTCGAAGCCTGCCGAGGCGGCCTGCTCCAGACGCTCCAGATCAGGGTCGAGAAAAATGGTATCGCGGGCCGAATGGTTGCGAATGCGCTCCGCCAGCGCCCGGGTGGCCTGACCGGGAGAGAAATCGCCACGCTGCCAGGCAGCAGTCAGCTCGGCCAGCGAGCGCCGGCGTGGCGGACGTTGCCAGAATTCGTGGGCCTGTGCCAGCTCCGTCATCACCCTGTTTCCCTGCCCCTGCAATGGTTGAACCGGCCGCCGGTTATTGCGGTGGCCCGTCCGATGGCGGCCGCTGTCGTGAACGGAGTCGGTCAGTGCCGCTCACGGGTACCAGGGCCATGTCATGACAGCGTCATACTGTACTCATGGTGCCGCATGAAATGCGCTCGCACCATCCTGCCCTTGCCGCTCGGCCGGGACCGACGGCCCCGTCCCTTGAGTATCCGTTCAATTATTGCAGTACAGCAATGATGATTTGCGTCAGGATTGCCAATCGATGCGATGACACACCGGCCATGGCAGGCATAGTAGAGCCGTGTGCAGGGGCCATTTCGGCTGCGACACAACAATAACAATCGATGCCGTTCGAGACGGCTTGTGGAGGTTCCCTTGATGGCAACGAATGACAATATTTCCGTCTCATCGGGCGATGTCGGTTCCAGGCCCCAGACGGTCGGCTTTCTGCTGCTGAACGACTTTACCCTGGTCTCGCTGGCCTCGGCGGTGGAACCACTGCGCATGGCCAATCAGCTGGCGGGGCGGGAACTCTACTGCTGGTACACCCTGACCCTGGATGGTGAAGCGGTGCGGGCCAGCGATGGCCTGTCGATCACGCCGGATGGCATGGCCTCCCAGATTGCCGAGCTGGACATGGTGGTGGTCTGCGGGGGCGTGGGCATTCAAAGCAGCGTGACCCGGGCCCACGTCAACTGGCTGTGTAGTCAGGCCACGCCGGCGCGCCGGCTGGGCGCGATCTGCACCGGCAGCTGGGCGCTGGCGGCTGCCGGCCTGCTCGATGGCTACGAGGCCAGCGCGCACTGGGAGTGCCTCGCCGCCATGCAGGAAGCCTTTCCGCGTACCATGCTCTCTACCCGGCTCTATTCGATCGATCGCGATCGTTTTACCTGCACCGGGGGTACGGCGCCGATGGACATGATGCTCAATCTGATCTCGCGTGATCACGGTCGCGAGCTGGCTGCCGGCATCTCGGAGATGTTCATTTGCGAGCGCATGCGCAGCGAGCAGGACCAGCAGCGGGTGCCGTTGCGCCACATGATCGGGGCCCGTCAGCCCCGGCTGCTGGAGATCGTGTCGCTGATGGAGGCCAATCTGGAAGAGCCGATCACCCTCGATGAGCTGGCCCGTTACGTCAATGTCTCGCGGCGTCAGCTGGAAAGGCTGTTCCAGCGCCACCTGGGCTGCTCGCCGTCGCGGTACTACCTGAGCCTGCGACTGGCACGGGCGCGTTCGCTGCTGCGTCAGTCGGCCATGTCTGTGATTGACGTGGCAGCCGCCTGCGGCTTTGTCTCCACCCCGCACTTTTCCAAGTGTTACCGCGAATCCTTCGGGGTCTCACCGCGTGACGATCGCGGGGCGACCATCCGCATGCAGCGTCTTGAACCCCTGCCGAGAGCGGTCAAATCGGGCGGGGAACGGCTGACGCCGGTCAGTGCCGCGGCACTGGCACTCGACCATGCGCGGGGGGAACCGACCTACGCCAGCCTGGCGGTCTGACTGAATGCCTGCGCTGATGAGTCAGCCACCCATCAGCGCAGTCACCATGCCGAACACGGCCACGCCGGCCGGTACGGGCCAACCGAGCGAACGGGTGCGATACCAGACCAGTGGTGTGGCACCTGCTCCGGCCAGCGTGGAAAGCCAGGCCATTGGCTCGTTACCGCTCGGTACCAGCGCGTGTCCCGGTAGTGCGGCAATCATGAGCGGCCCAAGCCGGCCCAGCCAGCGTGGCATGGCGTCGTGTCTCGCGTCCCTTGCCCGGGCATGCAGCCGTGCCCGGGCCCAGAACAGCGGCAGCAGTCTCATCATCAGAGTGCCCAGGGCATCGCGCATGCCACCCCGCCAGGGCTTCATGGTCATGCCCTCAGCGCTCATCAGCGAGGCCTCCGCGGGGCATGGAGGATGGTGATCAGCATCGCGACCGGTTGATCGCCGGCTTCGTAGAGATGTTCGCAATCCGCGTTGAACTCAAGCGAGTCGCCAGCGTCGAGTTCCGCTGGTGCTTCGGTAGGACCCACCCGAATGTGGCCATGAATGACCTCGACCCGCTCGCGGGTATGGGGCGTATGCGCTTCGGCAATACGACGGCTGTGCGGATCGCAGTGCATCAGATAGGCATCGACCGGACAGGCATCATCAGTTCCCTGTTCGAGCAGGGTGACGCGCATGCCGCTATCGATCAGGGCGCCTGCCGCCGGGGCGACCAGGGTGCCGAAGGGCACTTCCAGTTGCCGGGCCATTCGCCAGAGTGTATCGAGCGTGGGATTGCCGATCCCCTGCTCGATACGCGAAAGATTTGATTTGGCAATCCCGGCCCGCTCGGCCAGATGGGAAAGCGACCACTCGCGCTGCTGCCGCAGACAAGTGATGCGTTCGCCCAGTGCCTTCAGGGCGTGCTCTTCCATTCAGGGGCTCCTGTGGTCAGATTGTTCCTTTAATCGAACGTTTTATATATGGAACAGCCTGGCGTCAAGTCGACGCGTGATTGGCCATGACGCTTTCGGAACACCGGGGTGTCGCTTTTGTTGGTCGGGTGTCTCCGAGTCAGCGATATGCTGCGACGAACATGAACTGCCCGCCGTTCAGCGGGTATGCCTGCCATCCGCCCCGGAGGAATTTCGTCATGGCCACCGCAGCTGCCACGTCATCGCTTCATGATGACGCCATCGTGATTGATGGCCTGATCATCGCCAAATGGGATCGCGAGCTGTTCGAGGACATGCGCAAGGGGGGGCTGACCGCGGCCAACTGCACCGTCTCGGTGTGGGAGAACTTCGAGGCCACCGTGAACAACATCGTGTCCGTCAATGCCCTGATGCGTGAGAGCAGTGACCTGGTGCGCCCGGTACAGACCACCCGGGACATTACCCGCGCCAAGGAAGAGGGCAAAACCGGCATCATTCTCGGTTTCCAGAATGCCCAGGCCTTCGAGGACCGGCTGGGCTATGTCGAGATCTTCAAGAAGCTCGGCGTGGGCATCGCCCAGCTCTGCTACAACACCCAGAATCTGGTGGGCACCGGGTGCTATGAGCGTGACGGCGGCCTCTCCGATTACGGCCGGGAAGTCATCGGCGAGATGAATCGGGTGGGCATGATGTGCGATCTCTCGCATGTCGGTGCCAAAACCTCCGAAGAGGTCATCCGCGAGTCACGGAAACCGGTCTGCTACTCCCACTGCCTGCCGACCGGCCTCAAGGAACATCCCCGCAACAAGTCGGATGAGGATCTGAAGTTCATCGCCGATCATGGCGGCTTCGTCGGCGTCACCATGTTCACGCCGTTTCTGAAGGCCGGCGTCAACGCCACCATCGAGGATTACGTCGAGGCCATCGTCTACATCATGAATATTGTCGGCGAGGATGCCATCGGCATCGGTACCGACTTCACCCAGGGCCAGGATGCGAACTTCTTCGAGTGGCTGACCCATGACAAGGGCTATGCCCGTCGGCTGACCCGCTTTGGCGAGATCATCAACCCGAAGGGGATCCGCACCATCGGCGAGTTTCCCAACCTGACCCAGGCCCTGCTCGATCACGGTCTGTCCGAGACGGTGGTCCGCAAGATCATGGGGGAGAACTGGATGCGGACCTTGCGTGACGTCTGGGGCGAATAAGCCTGACGAGCCGGCTGCACGTCGCGAATACGGCGTTGAAGTCTGCCGCTTTCTGCTTATGGACAACCCGGTCCACTGCGCGATACCGACAGACTTCGCCTTGTCTTCGCCAGCTCGCTCGGCTCCTCGAGCGTCGTGGAAGATTCGGCTCGTAGCGCGTCACTCGCCAGCCAAAGAACAATTTTCGAGGTATCCGATATGACCCTGACGGCTCCCGAACTGCCCATCAGCGTCGACAGCGAAACCGGTATCTGGACCACCGATGCGCTGCCGATGCTCTATGTCCCGCGGCACTTCTTCATCAACAACCACGTGGCGGTGGAGGAGGCCCTGGGCGTGGAGACCTACGCCCGGGTGCTCTATGACGCCGGTTACAAGTCCGCCTGGCACTGGTGCGAGAAGGAGGCCGAGCAGCATGGCATCGAGGGCGTGGCAGTCTTCGAGCACTACATGCATCGGCTTTCGCAGCGTGGCTGGGGTCGTTTCATCACCGAAGAGATCGATCTCGAGCACGGTATTGCACGGGTGCGTCTGGAACACTCCTGTTTCGTCTATCAGCTCGGCAAGGTCGAGCGGCGGGTCGAGTACATGTTCACCGGCTGGTTTGCCGGTGCCATGGACCAGATCCTCGCCGCGCGTGGCAGTCCGCTGCGGACGATAGCGGAGCAGACCCAGAGTGCGGCGGAGACCGGCTGCGAAGTCGGTTATTTCGAAGTGATGCCGAAAGCAGCACCGGCCTGACGGGTCGGACGATCGAGGTGTGCCATGGCTTATGAAACCCTGCTCAAGCCGATTCAGATCGGCAACCTGACCATACGCAACCGGGTAGTCAGTACCGCTCACGCCGAGGTCTGTGCCACCGAGGGCGGCATGACCACCGATCGCTACGTGCGCTACTACGAAGAGAAGGCCAAAGGCGGCTGCGGACTCTGTATCTGCGGCGGTTCCTCGCCAGTGTCGATCGACAGCCCGCAGCAGTGGTGGAGTTCGGTCAGCATTGCGACCGATGAGATCGTGCCGCATTTTCGCAACCTGTCCGAAGCGGTGCATCGTCACGGCGGCAAGATCATGATCCAGATCACCCACATGGGGCGGCGTTCGCGCTGGGATGGCTTCAACTGGCCCCATCTGCTGTCGCCGTCGGGGATCCGCGAACCGGTCCACCGCGCCACCTGCAAGACGATCGAGGAGGAGGAGATTCATCGGGTGATCGACGACTTTGCCCAGGCGGCACGCCGGGTGAAGGAGGGCGGTCTCGATGGCATCGAGCTCTCCGCGGTGCACCAGCACCTGATCGACCAGTTCTGGAGTCCGCGGGTCAACAAGCGCACCGACCAGTGGGGCGGCAGCTTCGAGAATCGCATGCGTTTCGGCATGGAGGTGCTGAAGGCGGTGCGCGCTGAAGTGGGTGACGATTTCTGTGTGGGCATGCGCATCTGTGGCGACGAGTTTCATCCCGATGGCCTCGGTCACGAGGACATGAAACAGATCGCGGCCTGGTACGATGCCACCGGCATGCTGGACTTCTTCGGCGTGGTGGGCTCGGGGTGCGATACCCACGACACCCTTGCCAACGTCATTCCCAACATGTCCTATCCGCCCGAGCCCTTCCTGCACCTGGCCGGTGGCATCCGGGAAGTGGTGTCGGTACCGGTGATTCATGCCCAGAACATCAAGGATCCGACCCAGGCCAATCGCATTCTCGAGGGGGGCCATGTCGATCTGGTGGGCATGACCCGGGCGCACATCGCCGATCCGCATCTGATTGCCAAGATCAAGGCCGGCGAGCCGGACCGTATCCGCCAGTGCGTTGGCGCCAACTACTGCATCGACCGTCAGTATCAGGGGCTGGATGTGCTCTGCATCCAGAATGCGGCGACCTCGCGCGAGTACATGGGGCTGCCGCACGAGATCGAACGCAGCGACGGGCCGCCGCGGCGGGTAGTCGTGGTCGGCGGTGGCCCCGGTGGCATGGAGGCCGCTCGCGTGGCGGCCGAACGCGGCCATTCGGTGACCCTGTTCGAGATCGAACCGCAGCTCGGCGGGCAGATCACCATTGCCGCCCGGGCGCCCAGTCGCGATCAGATCGCCGGCATTACCCGCTGGTACGAGATGGAGCTGGCCCGGCTGGGGGTCGATCTGAAGCTGGGCACGCGGGCCGATGACGCCATGATTCGTGACCTGCAGCCCAACGTGGTGATACTTGCCAACGGGGGCAACTCCTTTACCGATCAGGTGCCGGAGTGGGGTGCCACCGATGGCCTGGCGGTATCGAGCTGGGACATTCTCCGGGGCACGGTCGAGCCGGGGCGCAATGTGCTGGTCTATGACACCACCTGCGAATTTGCCGGCATGTCGGTGGCGGACTATCTCGCCAGCCACGGCGCCCAGGTGGAGATCGTCACCGACGATACCAAGCCGGGCGTGGCCGTCGGTGGCACTACCTTTCCCACCTACTACCGCAGCCTCTACGAGAAGTCCGTGGTGATGACCGGTGATCTGGGCCTGCAGAAGGTCTACCGCGAGGGCGAGTCACTGGTCGCGCTGCTGGAGAACGAGTACACCGGCGAGCAGGAAGAGCGGGTGATCGATCAGGTGGTCATCGAAAACGGCGTACGTCCCGACGAGACGCTCTACTACGCGCTGAAGCCCCGCTCGCGCAATCACGGTCAGCTGGATCTGGAGGCGTTCTACGCGGCCCGGCCGCAGCCATGCCTGGCGCATGATGAAGGGGATTATGCGCTGTTCCGGATCGGGGACTGCGTGTCGCCGAGGAATACGCATGCGGCCATCTACGACGCGTTGCGCCTGTGCAAGGACCTGTAGGAAAGCCATTGCGCTCGGTCAGGCCGTATCGAAGGCCGGCTCACGATACTCATGGACACAGCCGTCCACTGTGCTCGTTCGCCGGTCTTCGCCTCGCCTGACCTTCGCTGATGAGGCTTTCTCGGCGTAGCACCATGGACCGAGGGAGAAGATGCCATGGACCAACTACTCTCCGTTCTGATTCCGGCCGCGCTGATCGTGGGGGCGCTGGGGGCCTGGCGGCGTGTCCGACTGTGGCGTCAGGGGCGCCCGGCCGCGGTCAATCTGCTGCAGGGCATGCTGCGCATGCCGCGGCGCTATCTGGTCGATCTGCACCACGTGGTGGCGCGTGATCGCTATATTGCCCACACCCATGTTGCCACCGCAGGCGGTTTCGTGGCGGCCATGGCACTGGCGATCGTGGTGCATGTGCTGGGGGTCGAGAACGTTGTAATGGCCGGCCTGCTGGGCCTCGCCGGTCTCACCATGCTGGTGGGCACCCTGTTCGTGGCGCGCCGGCGTCTGGAGCCACCGGCACGGCTGTCGAAGGGGGCCTGGCAGCGTCTGCCGAAAAGCCTGATGGCGTTCTCGCTCGGCATGCTGCTGGTCAGCCTGCCGCTCGGCGGTCTGGTGCCGGAGGGGGCGGCCAGCGTGCTGACGACGCTGGTGCTGGGCGTGCTGGTCGGCTGGGGCCTGCTGGAGCTGGTGGTCGGCATGGGCTGGGGCGGGCCGATGAAGCACGCCTTCGCCGGCGCGGCGCATCTGGCCTTTCACCGGCGTCCGGAACGGTTCAGCGATGTCAGTGGAGAAGGTCGGCATCCCGGCAGCCGCTCCACGGCACTGCTGCCGCTCGATCTGGACAGCGAGCAGGCGCCGGGCAGCGAACAGTCCATGGGGGTGGCCCGGCCCGATGAGTTCGGCTGGCAGCAGCTGCTGGGCTTCGATGCCTGTGTGCAGTGCGGCCGCTGCGAGGCGGCCTGTCCCGCCCATGCGGCCGGACAGCCGCTCAATCCCAAGAAGCTGATCCAGGATATGGTAATCGGCATGGCCGGGGGCAGTGATGCGCACTACGCCGGCACGCCCTATACCGGGCAGACCACCGGCGAGCACGGCGGAGCGCCCGGCGAGCGGATCGTGCCGCAGCTGGTCGAGCCGGAGACACTGTGGTCCTGCACCACCTGCCGCGCCTGCGTCGAGGAGTGCCCGATGATGATCGAGCATGTCGATGCCATCGTCGACATGCGGCGCTTTCTGACCCTGGAGGATGGTGCCACGCCGGAAAAGGGCGCCGTGGCACTGGATAACCTGATTGCCACCGACAACCCCGGCGGGTTCGACAACGCCAGCCGGCTCGACTGGGCCGCCGATCTCGAGCTGCCCCGCATCCGGGAGCGGCCGGAGGGCGTGGATGTGCTGCTGTGGCTGGGGGATGGCGCCTTCGACATGCGCAATCAGCGCACCCTGCGCTCGCTGGTGACCGTGATGCGGGCCGCCGGGGTCGATTTTGCCGTGGTCGGCGAGGAGGAGCGCGACAGCGGCGATCTCGCCCGACGGCTGGGCGATGAGGCCACCTTCCAGCAGCTGGCACGACAGAACATTGCCACGCTGTCGCAGTATCGCTTTGCGCGCATCGTCACCTGTGATCCGCACAGCTTTCATGTGCTCGGCCGCGAATATCCCGATTTCGGTGGACATTACCGGGTGCTGCACCACTCCGGGCTGCTGGCCGAGCTGATCGATGAGCAGCGCCTGCAGCTGGCGCCGGCGGCCAGCGGTTCCTCGCTGACCTGGCACGATCCCTGTTATCTGGGCCGATACAACGGCGAGTTCGAGGCCCCGCGCCGGGTGCTGCGGGCACTGGGCATGGAAGTGCGCGAAATGGCGCGCTCCGGCCACCGTTCGCGCTGCTGCGGCGGCGGCGGTGGCGCGGCGCTGACCGATGTGCCCGGCAAACAGCGCATTTCCGACATGCGCATGGGCGATGCCCGGGATACCGGCGCGGAAGTCGTGGCAGTGGGCTGCCCCCAGTGCACCGCCATGCTGGAGGGGGTGGTCGAGCCCGGCCCGCAGGTGCTGGATCTGGCCGAACTGGTGGCCCGGGCGCTGGTGGTCAGCGAGCACAATTCATCGACACTGCGTGAACCGCAGGAGGAGGTGCCGGCATGAGCAGTGGCATCATCGTACGCCGGGATCCGCGTGCCGAGCGGATCCGGCGCAATCGGCTGCATCCCCGCCATCACGAGTTCTGTCAGCCGGCTGCGCGCTGGATGGGGCCGAACGGGGTCATGCGACGCAACCCCCACACGGTGGCCGCGATCGGCCCGAACGGTCTCAGGCGGCTCGATCGCAGCGGCGCCACGGTTACCGGCGGGCCGTCACTGCGCAGCGTCAACGACGAGAGTCACGAGCAGCGCCGTCAGGTAACCCTCGAGTCGCCGGACTTTCTGGTGGCCGTGGTGCCCGAGTGTCCGGAAGGGCGGCTCTCCTCGCACGATCGTGACCTGTTCGGCCTGGCGCGCCAGCTTGCCGACCGCGATCCGGCCAGCTCCGGTGCGGTAGTGGCGATCACCTTCGATCACAATGCCCCCGAGCTGGCCGATGCCGGTGCCGATCGCTGGCTGGCGTTGGATGATGACAGCTATGCCGGCTACAGCCCGGAGACCCGGCTGACGGCACTGGAAACCGTGGCACGCAGCTGGTCGCCCCGGCACTGGCTGCTACCGGATGGTCCGGCTGTCGGCAGTGACCTGGGGCGGCGGCTGGCGGTACGGCTGGCCGGGCTTCAGCCGGGCAGCGAGGAGGCGCGCGCGGCAGCCCGGGTCTGGCAGGTCGACGGGGATCACTGCATCTGCCGGGGTGGTGGTGAGCATCGGGATATCCATCGGCCGCTGCCGCAGGTGGTGCTGGCACTGGCGGAGTGTGCCGAGCCGGTCAGCGAGACCCGCCACGAAGCGCGTCCGATCACGCTGGACACCGCGCCGGTGCCGTCGATCCGGCGGGTCACCGATCACGGTCGCGTGGCCGTCGATCCGTCGTGCATTGCCCTCGACCAGGCCCCCTTCATTCTGGCCGGTGGCCGGGGGATCGGCGACTGGCCGGGCTTTCACGAAACCGCCCGCCTGCTGGGGGCGGCCGAAGGAGCCTCCCGGGTGGCGGTCGATGACGGCTACATGCCGCGGGCGCGTCAGGTGGGCGCCACGGGGACCTTTGTCACGGCCGGCTGCTATATCGCCGTGGGCATCTCCGGTGCGGTCCAGCACCTGCAGGGGATCGAGCACTGTCAGCGGGTCGTGGCGATCAACAGTGACCCCGGCTGTGACATGGTCAGGCGCGCCGATCTGGCACTGATCGGCAACGGCGATGCGATCCTGGCAGCGGTAGCCGCCCGACTCGAAGCGCGCCAGCATGAGGAGTATCGCCATGACGTCGCCTGAGGTACGCGTACTGGTGTCCAGCGGGCGCCATCCGGTCTCCGGGCGCTCGGGCGCGGCCCGGGAGGATGCCCGGGCGGTGGAGATGGCGCTGGCACTGGCGGGCGAGGGGGTGACGCTGCTGCACGCCGGCGATCCGGCGGATGCCTCGCTGCGCTACTATCTGGGCATGTTTCACGAGGTGCCGGGCCTGCCGAGCGTGGGGCGGGTCGGTCGGCTGGACCTGCTGAGCATGCCGGCGGAGTCGGACGCCACGTCACTGCTGGCCGAACAGCTGCGCCATGCGGGCGCTTCGCTGGTCCTGACCGGCATGCGCTCGGAAATCGGCGAGGGGTCGGGGCTGCTGCCCTATCTGCTGGCCGAACGGCTGGGCTGGAACCTGGTGGCCGGCGTGGCGGCCATCGAGCACTGTGACAGTGAGAGTGCCACCATCCTGCAGGCCCTGCCGCAGGGGCAGCGGCGCCGGTTGAGCGTGCGTCTGCCCTGTATCGCGACCGTGGATCGGGCTGCGCCGGCGCCGCGTCAGAGCGCCCATGGTCCGGCACGTCGCGGGCAGATCCGGGTCATCGAGCCGCAGGAGAGTGCCGGGGTGGCGCTCGATGAACCGCGTGGTCAGTGGCGATTCGAACCGGCCCGGGTACGCCCGAAGCGGCTGAAGGTGGTCAAGGGCGGTTCCGCGCGCGAGCGCATGCGTGCGGCGGCCTCGACCGGCGGCGGCGGTGGCGGTCGCGTGCTGAGCGATCTGGATCCCGAGGCGGCGGCCGATGAGCTGATCCGCTATCTGGAAAGCGAGCGCGTGCTGCAGTGAGCCGCGGTTCGGGCGGCCGGCCCGGCGAGCGGGCCGCGCTCCGTCGAATGGCCGCCATCAGGCGCCATCCGGGGCGTTGATCCGGAAAGGGAAGTTGGCGGGCAGACTTGTCACCAAAGGGACACGCTGGTATAGCATCGTTTCAGCACCGCTTGCTGACATGGGGAGTTCCAATGCGCCAACCCATGGTGTTACGTCTGCACGCTTCCGGTATTCCGATCGACTGGCTGACGCTCGAAGAGGCTGCCGTACTGATGACCCGGCCCTCGGAGGGTGGTCTGGTGTGGTCGGACGGCGAGGGCGCGCACCGTCTGCATGGCGGCACCAGCTCGCTGACCGGCTGCCAGTCCTATATCGACATTCCCGAGGTGATGGGGGTGGCGCCTCCCACTCACGCCATGCTCGCCTTCGAGCATACCGGCTTCAACCGAATGCTGTGCAAGTACCGCGAGGGGCTGCGCTGTGCCTATTGCGGCGATCTGCTCACCCGCCAGGCACTGACCATCGATCATATCCTGCCGCGTTCCCGCGGGGGGCGGCTCTCCATGCTCAATGCCGTGGCCTGCTGCCAGCGCTGCAATAGCCTCAAGGGCAGTCGAACCCCCGAGGAGGCCGGAATGGCGCTGCTGCTCAAGCCGTTCGTGCCGACCATGGCCGAAGTGCTTTACATGACCCGGCCGCGCCACATGACACCGCGGCAGCTGTGGTATCTGAAGGCGCAGTTCCGCAACGCCTCGCTGCGTGACTACCTGAGCGAGGCGCTGGCCGCCTGACCCGCCACGGGCGGTCGGACTCAGTAGTCCAGCAGCCGCTGCATGCGCTCGCTGAGTCTGGCATCTCCCAGCACGACCCGGCTCGGATCGACGGCCTCGAAGGTGCCCTTGCGATAGCGCGCGGCATGCTGCTGATCGAAGGTCACGATGGGGGTCAGGTCGCTGCGTGCGCTGGCGGGCAGAATCAGCGGGGTCAGATTGTCGAGGATCAGATGGCTGCCGTCATCGCGGCGGTAACGCAGCACGGCGTGATAGCTCGGGGTCAGGCGATCGCGGGCAGCCATCAGATCGAGCCGGTCGGCGGCCATGCCGGCCTGAAGCAGGATCTGATACTTGGCCAGCGCAAAATCCTCGCAGTCGCCGGCGTTGTCGCGGGTCAACCGATCGAAGCCCTTCCACTCGTCGCGGCGATCGGGCGTCTGACGGGCAGCGTTGTTGATCACCCGATTGACATAGGCCAGCTGTTCCAGCCCCGAGCGCCTGGCCGCTTCGGCGACGAAGTCGCGGCGGCTCAGGGTGATTGCCGAGGCGCTGTCATCGTCCCAGAAGGTAAAGGCCGCTGCCGGCGCTGCAACCGCCAGGAGCGCGACAAGCAGCAGACCACCCGCAGGAGCGGTCCACCGGCAGGCCGACAGTAACAGTAGCGATTGCAGCAGTCCGCGCATGGCGATTTCCGGCAGGGCACTGAGGCCCAGTCTAGCGGTGCAACGGATGAGCAATGGGGCAAGCAGAGGCCGTTTGCGCCGTCAGTTTGCCCGGTGAGTCGGCTCTTCTGCCTCCTTCAGTGCAGGAGCGGGATGCACGTCATTCAGCGCGGAGTGGGTAGTGCCGGGTCGGGGGATCACGCTGAAACTGCCATCGGTTTCCAGTACCACGGCGGCCACGCTCTCGACATCGGCGATGCCCTTTTCGCGAATGGCGGCCCGGATCTCGGCTTCGACTACCCGCTCGCGGTGCATGACATCATGCCGATACCCGCCGGCCTCGAGCAGCAGGGCGGGTTCGGCCTTGATCAGACGGCGCATCACCGGAGAGCGTACCGAGGTAAAGGTGATGGCGAACTGCAGCAATACCAGCACCACCAGTGCCACGATACTCTGCAGCAGGCTGACGCGCGTGGACATCAGGGCGGTGGCCAGCACCGAGCCGAGTGCGATGGTAACGATGAAATCGAAGGCGTTCCATTTCGACAGGGTGCGCTTGCCCGACAGGCGCAGCACCACGATGAGCGCGACATAGGTAAGAATGCCGACAACGAGGACGTGTCCGACTGGCTGCATGAGAGACTCCGGAATTGAGGCATGGCGTATCAGTGACGTGCTTTCAGCGTAGTGCGCTCGAAGCTTTTGAACACTTCGAAAAAGGGTCGCCAGCCACCGGTTGCGACGGTGAACTGTCCGCCAGCGTCATCATCCTGTCAGGCGATTGTGGCGGTGATGAAAGCCCGTTATCCTGGCAGGACAAGATAATCCGCACCCCGCCGGTGCGAGACCCCCATCCCCGCCATGCTGGAGGGCCTGCCATGATGATCGTCGAACTCATTGATCAGACCGATTTTCGTGAACGTCTGAGTGCGCTGGGCATCGAGATCCATGCGCAGGCCTCACCGGAGTGTGCGGCACGACTGGCAGCCCGCTGTCATCGCGCCCGGGGGGTTGAGGGGCTGGAGGCACTGGTCCGTGAACTGATGGGCAAGCGTGATATTCTGCTGCCCAGTGTGCACGAGGCCATCCGGACCCATCTGCTGCCGGCACTCGAGGTCTCCCCCGAGCACGGCTGAGGCCGGTCATGACCGAATGACACGAAGCGCCCCGGTCACGACGACCGGGGCGCTTTTGTGAGCCGGCGGCCTGTCGCCCGCCGGCGCCGCCATCAGCCCCGCGCCAGCGACAGGGCCGGTTCCTCCGTGACGGGGTCGTCCGCTTCTTCGGTTGCCAGATGGGTGAGCATGCGCTCGCCATACCACTGCAGAAAGTCGATCACGCCGAATTCATAGGTCGGTGAATAGGGTCCGGGGCGGTAGGCCATGGAGTTGATGCCGCGCTGATTCTCTTCGGCCAGACGCCGGTCCTGATCATTGGTGGCATCCCAGACCTCCCGCAGCCGCGCCGGATCATAGTCGACCCCTTCCACGGCATCACCGCGCACGATCCATTTGGTCGTGACCAGGGTGCGCTGGGGGCCCAGCGGCAGCACGCGGAAGGTGATCAGGTGATCGCCGAGGCAGTGGTTCCACGAGTTGGGCAGATGCAGGATGCGCAGCGAGCCGAGATCCGGCGTGGTGAGCTGCCCCATCAGCTTCCGGCAGCCGACCTTGCCATCCATGGTCATCGACACGATGCCCTCGGTCAGCGGGGTGCGGGTAAGACGGTTGCGCCGGTCCAGTCGGGTCAGCTGCCAGGGCACACCACACGCCTCCCAGGTCGCCTGCTGGCGCCTGACCAGATCCCGGTAGGCGTCACTGGCGCGTGGATCATCGGTATCGTCGAACTCCTGCAGCGAGGCCAGCAGCTCCGGATGGGCACCGCTGCAGTGATAGCACTCGCGGTTGTTCTCGATCACCAGTTTCCAGTTGGCTTCCTCGACAATGTCGGATTGCACGGCCACCCGGGCATTGTCCATCTCGTAGGGGGCCATGTAGTGCTCGAGCGTGCTCAGGAAGTCCTCGATCGGGGGCGGGGTGTCGGCCAGACAGACAAACACGAAACCACCGGCTTCACGCACGTGAATCGGCTGCAGGCCATAGGCGCCCAGATCGAAGTCGCCTCCCATGTCCTGACCGGCGAACAGCAGCCGACCGTCCAGTTCATAGGTCCACTGGTGATAGGGGCAGACCAGCTTGGCGACCTTGCCCTTCTCATGCAGGCAGAGCCGTGAGCTGCGATGACGACAGACATTGTGAAAGCCGTGCAGCGCGCCATCGCCGCTGCGCACGATGACAATCGGGTTGTCGCCGATGTCGAGGGTCACGAAGTTGCCCTTCTTCGGCATTTCGCAGCCCATGGCGGCGAACAGCCACTCGCTCCTGAACAGGGTTTCCATTTCCAGTTCGAACACGCGCTGATCGTTGTAGAACGGCTGTTCCAGTGACAGCTGCGGATCGCGCCGGCCGAGCATCTCCCGGACGGCATGACGGGTCTGCTGGCGGACATCATCTTCCGGCAGGCGGACAAGCGAGTGCATGGTAACTCCCTCCCATGGCACGGCAGTAAGAACAGTGATGCGCTCATCGGCATCGATGTGCCTTCCAGTCTGCGCCGGAAAGCCGCCGGCGGGTTGTCCGCTCGCGACGCCATCTGATGTGAAACCGACGCTTTCGAAGGCCATGCCGGGCCCCGCTGGTGGGAACGACTAACTGCATGTCGTGAATGGGAAAGTCATGGCGAACGAGTGGTCCGACAATCGCTTGCATGATCTCCCGTATGGAGATGCTGCCATACCGGCTGTCACGTGAAGCCGGTTCATCCGTATCGCTATCGCGCTGGCAGGGGGACGACCATGTCCGAAGCGTTTCTCAATCCGGTCAACACCCAGACCTGGACCAACGGTCGCCACGAGGTGCGCTGTGTCAAGGTCATCCAGGAGACGCGTGATGTACGCACCTTCTGCTTCATGGCCGAACAGCCGGTAATGTTCTTTTTCAAGCCGGGGCAGTTCGTGACGCTCGAACTCGAGATCGGCGGGCGCCAGATCATGCGCTCCTACACCATCTCCAGTGCTCCCTCGGTGCCCTACAGCTTTTCGATTACCGTCAAGCGGCTTCCCGACGGAGAGGTGTCGAACTGGCTGCATGACAACCTCGGTGAAGGGGATCGCCTGGTGGTGCATGGGCCGGTAGGCAGTTTCAACGCCATCGATCATCCGTCGGAAAAGGTGCTCTACCTCTCCGGCGGTGTCGGCATCACGCCGCTGATGTCGATGACCCGCTGGTTTTTCGATACCAACGCCAATGTCGATATCGCCTTCGTGCACAGTGCCCGGACGCCGGCGGATGTGATCTATGCCCGGGAGCTGGAACACATGGCGTCGCGCATTCCCGAGTTCGATCTGCACATCGTCTGCGAGCGCCGCGAGATCGGTCAGAGCTGGGCGGGTTACCGGGGCTTTCTGACCCAGCAGCTGCTGGAGCTGATTGCTCCGGACTATCTTGAACGCGAAATCTTCTGCTGTGGCCCCGAACCCTACATGGCCGCCGTGCGCAAGATCCTGCAGAGCCAGGGCTTCGACATGGCGCACTACCACGAGGAGTCCTTCGGTGCCACGCCGGAGTCGGTGCGCGAGGATGCGCTGGAGTGGTCGGAGGCGGCCGAGGCGCAGGCCGAGGAGGTCGATCGGGCCGATCTGATTCCGATCGAGTTTGCCGAAAGCGGCCGCAGTATCCGGGTGGGCGAAAACGACACCATCCACTCGGCCGCGGCGCAGCTCGGTCTCCATATTCCCAAGGCCTGTGGCATGGGCATCTGCGGCACCTGTCGGGTCATGAAGCTCGAAGGCGAGGTCGAGATGGAGCACAACGGCGGAATCACCGAGGACGACGAGGCCGAGGGATACATCCTGTCGTGCTGTTCGCGCCCGAAAGGGCGGGTGGTGATCGACTACTGAGTGCGTCATGCCAGACTCGCCCGGGTCAGTGTTGAAGGCATTGGGCGGGCGGCGCCGTTTGCGGCATCATCGGTTATCGTTGTCACGGGCTTGAGGGGAGAGCAGGGCATGGTCACCGACGAGTGCCGCTGTCGCTGGGCGCAGGGCAATGCCCTGCTGGCCGACTACCACGATCGTGAGTGGGGGGTGCCGGAATACGACGACCGGGCGCTGTGGGAAAAACTGATGCTGGACGGTTTCCAGGCCGGGCTGTCGTGGCTGACGGTGCTGCGCAAGCGCGACGCCTTCCGTGAATGCTTTGTCGGCTTCGACCCCGAGCGGGTGGCCCGCTTCGAGGAAGCCGATGTGCTGCGACTGCTTGATGATCCCCGCATCATTCGTTCGCGGGCCAAGATCGAGGCCACCATCGGCAATGCCCGCGCCTGGCTTGACATGCGTGAGCGGGGCGAACCGTTCGGCGCCCTGATGTGGGAGATGGTCGGCCATCGTCCGATCCTGAACGAGGGGCCGGTACCCACCCAGACACCGCTCTCCCGCGATATTTCCCGGATGCTCAAGCAGCGGGGCTTTCGCTTTGTCGGGCCCACCATCGTTTATGCCTGGATGCAGGCCGTGGGCATGGTCAACGATCATGCCGAGCACTGCTGGCGCCGGGCGCCGGTGGCGGCCATGGCAGGACATGGCGAGCTCCCGTCCCGGTTCTCATCGTAAGGTTTGATGGCCTGCAGGCGCTGCTGTTCTATGCTGTTCGGTAGGGTCGCATGACGGTCCAGCCCGGATAACCGAATCGTAACCAGTGCTCGTCTGCGTTGGTGGCCCGCGACAGACGGGAGGAGGCATTACATGATGATGCAACACGTCTGGGGACTTCTTGCCCATCCCGGCCGGGAGTGGCAGCAGATCCGAGGTGAGTCCGAGTCGGAAACGGTGACACAGCACTATGTTCGCCATGTCCTGATTCTGGCCGCGATCCCCGTGGTCTGTTCCTGGATCGGTACCACCCAGTTCGGCTGGAACTTCGGGGAGGGCAGAACCATACCGGTTTCGCCGGTCACGGCGCTCTATCTGGCGGTGGTCTTCTACATCATGCTGCTGGCGGCCGTGGCGCTGATGGGCAGCGTGCTGCACTGGCTGGCTCACCGGTTTCCCAATCGGCCCAGCCGACGGCGCTGCATCATCTTTGCCGGCTATATCGCCACGCCCATGTTCCTGAGCGGCATCGTGGCACTCTATCCGCTGATCTGGCTCTGCCTGCTCGCCGGTACGATCGGCCTGTGCTATACGGGCTGGCTGCTCTATCAGGGTGTTCCCGGCTTCTTCAGCGTCAATGCCCGGGATGCCGGGATCGTGTCCGTATCCACCCTGGGCATCGGGGTGCTGGTGCTCGAGGCCCTGCTGGCCGCCACGGTCGTGCTCTGGGGCTACGGACCGGATCTCTTCTGACAGCCCTGATTCGACAATGCGGTACCACTTTCCGATTTGCGGCCACCCCCGGGTGGCCGCTTCTTTTTCGCGTATTTCATCACTGCTGCGTCATTCACCTGTCCGAAAGCGACAGCTACGACAAATGGCTAGGTTTCTCTTTTGCAAACCGATCGGATACTGATGAGTGGAGCGCCGTGTCGCCTGCCGGACGGGGCAGGCAAGTCCGGGCATCGGCACGCGCTGCTGGCGTATCGGGACCCTATACGCCTGACATTCCAGGAGAGGAGTGAGCCTCATGGCTTCAGCAGACAATCGCGGTGTTGTTTACCGAGGCGCCGGCACGGTGGCGGTCGAAGATATCGCCTTCCCCGAACTGGCTCTGGGTAATCGCAAGTGTGAGCATGGTGTCATTCTCAAGGTGCTGACCACCAATATCTGCGGCAGCGATCAGCATATGGTGCGCGGGCGCACCACGGCGCCGGAGGGGCTCGTGCTGGGCCACGAGATTACCGGGGAGGTCATCGAGTGCGGCCGCGATGTCGAATTCGTCAAGCAGGGCGATATCGTGTCGGTACCCTTCAATGTGGCCTGTGGTCGCTGTCGCAACTGCCGCCGGGGCGATACGCACATCTGTCTCAACGTCAATCCCGAACGCCCCGGGGGCGCCTACGGCTATGTTGACATGGGCGGCTGGGTCGGCGGCCAGGCCGAATATGTCATGGTGCCCTATGCCGATTTTCAGCTGCTGGTCTTTCCCGATAACGACCAGGCGATGGAAAAGATCCTCGATCTGACCATGCTGACGGACATCTTTCCGACCGGCTTTCATGGCTGCGTGACCGCCGGCGTTCAGCCGGGCTCGACCGTCTACATCGCCGGGGCCGGGCCGGTAGGACTGGCGGCGGCCGCTTCCGCCCAGCTGCTGGGCGCAGCCTGCGTCATCGTGGGCGACATGAAGCCGCCACGTCTCGAGCAGGCCCAAAGCTTCGGCTGCGAGACCATCGACCTGCGCCAGGATGCCAGCATGCCGGAGTTGATCGAATCCGTGCTCGGCGTTCCCGAGGTTGATGCAGCGGTGGATGCCGTCGGTTTCGAGGCCAGCTGCCACGGGCACAATCACTCACACGAGCAGCCTGCCACGGTACTCAATGCCACGATGGAGATTACCCAGGCGGGTGGCCGGGTCGGTATCCCGGGACTGTATGTCACCGAGGACCCGGGGGCCTCCAGCGAAGACGCCAGACACGGCAACCTGTCGATGAAGTTCGGGCTCGGCTGGGCCAAGGCCATGTCCTTCCACACGGGGCAGACGCCGGCAATGCGCTATCAGCGGCAGCTGATGCAGGCCATCCTGCATGAAAAGACGCATATCGGGAGTGCCGTGAACGCGACTCCGATCAGCCTCGATGAAGCATCCAGGGGGTATGCCGATTTCGATAGCGGTGTCGCCAGGAAGTTCGTGCTCGATCCGCACGGCGTCTTGAACAGCTGATGCTCTCCGGCGCTTGAACCGGGTCACCGGGCCACTACGGTGGCCCGGTGAGTTCATGACCGGATCAGCTGACTTCGTTGATCACGGCGTAAGGAAAGTGACGCCGCAGCATGCGGTTCTGAAAACCGTCGACGAAGCGGCAGTTGATGATGATGATAAAGCGCTCGAAGGGCTGCTCGGGATCCTCCTGCTCGAGACCGTCGGCACCGTGATAGAGGCAGTCATCGCGCAGGTGCAGGACTTCGCCCGGTTCGAGTACCCGGCGGGTCAGCAGTCGGGTACCACCCTTGTCGGCGTAGAGATAGCTGTCTCCCCCCCGAACATTCTCGCGATTGAGTACCATGATGCTGAGGAACTGGCTGCCATCGGCATGAATGCCCTGTCCCTGCAGCGGATCCAGCTCGCCGGTTCCCTTGACCCCGGTAATCTGCATCAGGATCGGTTCCCGCGCACTGATGCCCCATAGCTCGGTCCATGCCCGGATAAAGGCCTGCACATCCTCGCGCTCGACAAAGGAGCGCTCCAGCGGCGGATAGTAGCGCAGCTTGTCGGCCATGCTGTCGGCATCGTTGAACATGCCGCCCTGTGCCATCGGGCATTCGCCCATCACGGCGATGTCACCCTCATCGGTCAGGTTGAGCCACGCCATGCGCTTCCAGCGGTCCTCGACATAGGGGTCCCGGGGCAGATCGGCAAGATAGCGCTGCCAGGCAGGCAGATCGATGTGATGGCTCACGTCACTGATGCTCCATTTGTGCTCTTGCAGTTCGCGCTCGACGTGAGGTGCCCAGTAGCGATTGCGAGTGGCAGCACTGATATGGGTAACTTGCATGAGACTCTTCCTCTTGATGCTGGTCGCCCCGCAAAGGGGCTGGTTAATGACGGGTCCGTCCGCGGACGAACCTCTTCAGCAGGGCAACAAAAGCTGTTAAAGAGTGTTGTTTCGCGTATCTGAGCGGTACACGGGATGCTGTTCTGCGCATTTGCAGCCCTTTTCATGCTTTTGCGTTGCAAAGTGGTAATACGCGTGTAAAAAGAGGTGTCAGAGTCACTCCCTGGAAGAGTGACCGTGTTCAGCTTGCGGGGTGAGCCAGTAAATGGCATTGCTGCAGGGGTGTGGCACGGAGCGGCACACTTTGGACTGAGGGAGAGGAAATGGCCGACCGGGAAGGCAGATGGGCAATGGGGACGGCCATTGCACTGGCCATGGCGCTGGCCTGTGGTCTGACGCTACTGGAGTGGGCACAGCAGAATCCGGCCTGGCAGCACGCCCTGAGCGTGACCATCCTGGCGCTGCTGTTGCTGACCATCGGCTACATCGCTCGCGGCTGGCGGCGTCTGGACACCGAGCTGTGCGCCCGGGTCGGCCCGGAAAAGCTGGCGCTGGCGCAGCGCCGTCACGGGGAGAGCGAGCAGCGTTTCCGGGCGCTGCTGGAGAGCCTGCCGAAGGTGGCCGTCCAGGGGTATGACCGCGAGCGCCGGGTCATCTACTGGAACGAGGCCAGCACCCAGCTCTACGGCTACGATGCCGAGGAAGTGCAGGGCGAGCTGCTGGAAGACCTGATCATTCCCGAGCAGATGCGCGAAGGGGTGATCACGGCCCATCGCAACTGGATCGAACACGGCACGGCCATCCCGGCCGGGGAGCTGGAGCTGGTCAGCAAGGAGGGCGCATCGGTTGCCGTGTTCTCCCACCACGTCATGCTGGGCGAGCATACCGCCGATCCGCTGATGTTCTGTGTCGATGTCGATCTTTCCGATCAGAAGCAGGCCCGGCGGGAGCTCGACTTCGTTACCCATTTCGACCCGCTGACCCGGCTGCCCAACCGGCGTACCTTCGAGGCCGAACTCGAAGGCTTCATGTTCGAATGCCAGCGGCGACGCGCCCATCTGGCGGTCCTGTTCATCGATCTCGACCGGTTTGCCGACGTCAACGTGGCCCGGGGATTCGCCCAGGGCAATCAACTGCTGCTGCAGGTGGCCGACCGGCTGCGTCAGTGTCAGCAGGAGTCGGCCCTGCTGTCGCGTTTCGATGCCGACGAGTTCGTGATGGCCTTTGCCTATCTGAGTTCGGAACGGGATGTGCTGAGCCTGATCGACCGGATCCTGGAGGTGTTCGCCGAGCCCTTCGTGCTGGCGGGGAGCGAGCTGCATGTCACTGCTCGCCTGGGGGTGAGCCTCTATCCCGACAATGGCGGCGAGGCGGCCGAGCTGGTGCACAATGCGGAGCTGGCCAAGAATCGCGCCAAGCACTCCGATCACAGCCGCTACTGGTTCTTCAATCGCCAGATTCATGACACCCTGGTACGCCAGCACGACCTGCTGGAACGGCTGCAGCGGGCGATCGAGCGCGGCGAGCTGTGCGTGCATTATCAGCCGCAGGTGGCAGCGGCAAGCGGGCGTATCGAGAATCTGGAAGCGCTGGTGAGATGGTTCCCCGAGGGCAGGAGTGAGCCCGTGCCGCCGAGCGAATTCATTCCGCTGGCAGAGCGTTTCAACCTCATCCATCGGCTGGGCGACTGGATCGTGCAGGAGGTCTGCTGTCAGCAGGCGCACTGGAAGGCCGAGGGGCTGGGCGGCTACCGGATCGATATCAACTTCTCCGGGCGCCAGATCGCCGTGCCCGGCGTATTCGATCAGCTGCAGGCCTGCATGCAGGAGTACCAGCTCAGTCATCGCGATATCGGCATCGAGCTGACCGAGAACGTGCTGGTTCAGGCCGATGACAGCGTGCTCGAGGCCCTGCACCGGCTCTACCACCGCGGCATGAAGATTGCCATCGATGACTTCGGTACCGGCTATTCGACGCTGAGCTATCTCAAGCTGTTTCCGGTGACCTCACTGAAGATCGATCGCAGCTTCATTACCGATGCCCCTGCCAGCCCGCGCGATCGCGCCATTCTGTCCGGCATGGTATTCATTGCCCATCGGCTGGGACTGGAAGTGGTGGCCGAGGGTGTGGAGACGATCTCCCAGCTTGAGCTGATACGCGATCTCAACTGTGATCTGGTACAGGGGCATTATCATTTCCGGCCCATGCCTTCCCATGAAGTCCAGCGCCTGATGCGGGACCAGCCGCTGATCAACATGTTCTGAATCCTCGCCCTGCCTGCCTGCGCCAGCGTGTCGCAAATGCGTCATGTCATGGCGCCGGCGGGCACTTCCCCCGTGCGCATGCGCTCTAACATCGCTCGTGACAGGCTCGTTCCGCGAAGGAACGGGACACGGCAGCGTGACGCGCGGGGAGAAGTATCATGGAACGCTATTCGGGATTCGGACTGGTCCGCCATGCGCTCAGCCATCATGAGCAGTGGCAGCGCATGTGGCGCAACCCGACGCCGAAGCGGCACTACGACGTCATTATCGTCGGTGGCGGTGGTCACGGCCTGGCCACGGCGTGGTATCTCGCCAGGGAGCACGGCGTCACCAATGTGGCCGTGATCGAGAAGGGCTGGCTGGGCGGCGGCAACACTGCCCGCAACACCACCATCGTGCGTTCCAACTATCTGTTCGACGAGTCCGCACGTCTCTACGAGCACGCGCTCAAGCTGTGGGAGGGGCTCTCCCAGGACATCAATTACAACGTGATGTTCTCGCAGCGCGGCGTGCTCAATGTGGCGCACACCATGCAGGATGTGCGCGACACCCGCCGCCGGGTCAATGCCAACCGGCTCAATGGCATCGACAGCGATTATCTCGACGCCGATGGCGTGAAGCATCTGGTGCCGGCCATGGACTGCTTGGAGAACGCCCGCTACCCGGTGCTGGGCGCCTCCTTTCAGCCGCGCGCCGGTGTGGCCCGGCACGATGCCGTGGCGTGGGGGTATGCACGTGCGGCCGACAGCCGTGGTGTGGATCTGCTGCAGAACACCGAGGTCACCGGATTTCTGATCGAGAACGGCGAGGTGAAGGGCGTCGAAACCACCAGCGGCGAGATCCGCGCCGGTCGGGTGGGCGTGGTCACGGCCGGCAATTCGAGCACCATGGCCCGCATGGCCGGCTTCAATCTGCCGGTGGAATCCCATCCGCTGCAGGCGCTGGTCTCCGAGCCGCTCAAGCCGGTGATCGACACCGTCATCATGTCCAACCAGGTCCACGGCTACATCAGCCAGTCCGACAAGGGCGATCTGGTGATCGGTGCCGGGGTCGACGGCTATGTCGGCTACGGCCAGCGTGGCAGCTATCCGATCATCGAGCATGTCATCCAGGCGATCGTCGAGATGTTCCCCTCGCTCTCGCGGGTACGCATGAATCGCCAGTGGGGCGGTGTCGTCGATACCACGCCGGATGCTTCCCCGATCATCTCCACCACGCCGGTCAAGGGGCTCTTTTTCAACTGTGGCTGGGGCACCGGCGGCTTCAAGGCCACGCCCGGCTCGGGACACATCTTTGCCTGGACGCTGGCCAAGGGACGTCCACACCCGATCGCCGAACCCTATTCGATGCAGCGCTTTCATACCGGCGCGCTGGTGGATGAACACGGCGCGGCGGCGGTGGCGCACTAGGCCCCGGGCGGACGGTTTGCGCTCTCACGGACTCTCAGGCTTTGCAACGGGACAAATACCATGTTCTACATCCGCTGCCCCTACACCAACGAATATCACAGCGAAGAGGAGTTCAAGCCCTGCGGGCAGGCGCAGATCCGGCGCGCCGATTCACCGGTCAGCACCAGTGACGAGCAGTGGGGCGACTACCTGTTCTTTCGCGACAACATCCGCGGTGTCCACCACGAAATGTGGCTGCATCTGCCGACACGCCGATATTTCAACGTGACCCGGCACACCGTTACCAACGAGATCCTGGAAACCTGGCGCATGGGCGAAGAGCCGCGTTATCAGTCGGATGGACGCGGCGGCGTGATCGATACCCGGGCCGATAACGACAGCGAGGAGGTGGCATGAGTCAGGTCAATCGTCTCGACGCGGGGCGGATGAGCAGCGAGCACATCGATCGCTCATCGACGCTGTCGTTTACCCATGATGGACGCACCCTGCCGGCGTACCCCGGCGATACCGTGGCTTCGGCGCTGCTGGCCAACGGGGTCGATGTGATCGGGCACAGCTTCAAGTATGCCCGGCCGCGTGGTGTCATGGCGGCCGGCTGCGAGGAGCCCAATGCCATCCTGCAGATGGGGGCCACCCCCGAAACCCAGACGCCCAACGTGCGCGCCACCCAGCAGCCGGTCTTCGATGGGCTGGTCTGCGAGAGCGTGGGGCGCGGACGCAGTTTCATCGAGCGTCAGCAGAAGGCCCTGACCGGCCTGATCGGCAAGTGGGGCGGCCGGTTCATGCCGGTGGGCTTCTACTACAAGACCTTCATGGCACCGCAGTCGGCCTGGCTGACCTACGAGAAGTTCATTCGTGCCGCTGCCGGGCTGGGGCGTGCGCCCACCGTGCCCGATGCCGATACCTATGATCACATGAACCGCTACTGTGATGTGCTGGTGGTCGGTGCCGGCCCCGCCGGGCTGGCAGCGGCGCTGGCAGCCCGGCGGGCCGGCGCGCGGGTGATCGTCTGCGACGAGCAGGAGCAGATGGGCGGCTGCCTGCTGGACTCCCGCGAGCGTCCCGATGATCGGCCGGCAGGGGAGTGGCTGAAGACCACCCTGGCCGAGCTCGAGGCCATGGACGATGTGCTGCTGCTGCCGCGCACCACCGCCAACGGCTACCACGATCACAACTTCGTGACCCTGCACGAACGCCGCACCGACCATCTCGGCGATCGCGCGCCGGCCGGCATGACCCGACAGCGCATGCACCGGGTACGGGCGCAGCGGGTGGTACTGGCGACCGGCGTCCATGAGCGTCCGCTGGTGTTTGCCAACAACGATCTGCCCGGTCATCTGCTGGCCGGCGCGGTATCCTGCTACATCCGCCGCTACGGGGTGGTGCCGGGCCAGCGGCTGGTACTGGTGACCACCAATTCGCACGCCTATCGGACCGCGCTGGACTGGCTCGATGCCGGCCGGGAAGTGGCGGCGATCGTCGATGCCCGCGCCGAACCCGCCGGCACCCTGGTGGACGAGGCGCGCAGCCGCGGCATTCGCATCATTGCCGGTGCTGCGGTGATCGAGTGCCGCGGCGATGACCGGGTCAGCGGCGCGCTGGTGGCGGGTATCGACATCGAGAATTTCCGCGTGACCGGCGAGACCGAAACCATCGCCTGCGATACCCTGGCCAGCTCCGGCGGCTACAGTCCGGTGGTGCACCTGTCGGCACACACCGGCTCCAAACCGGTCTGGAACGATCGCATTCAGGGCTTCGTGCCCGGCGAAACGAAGCAGCAGCTGCACTGTGCCGGCGGTGCCCATGGCATCTATCCGCTGGTGGATGTGCTGGCCGATGGCGCCATGGCGGGAGGCGATGCTGCCGTGGCAGCCGGCTTCGAGCGGGTCTCGCCGACGCTGCCGGGCCTGGCGCGGGTCGAGGAGAGTCCTCAGGCAGCGCTTTATCATGTGCCGCATACGCTGGCGACGATGCGGGCGCCCAAGCAGTTCGTGGACCTCCAGAACGACGTGACGGCCGCCGGCATCGAACTGGCCATCCGCGAGGGCTTCGAGTCGATCGAGCACGTCAAGCGCTACACCGCGATGGGCTTCGGTACCGATCAGGGCAAGATCGGCAACATCAACGGCATGGCGATTGCCGCCCGGGTGCTGGGGCAGACCATTCCCGAAACCGGCACCACGGTCTTTCGCCCCAACTATACGCCGGTCAGTTTCGGGGCGGTCGCCGGACGCTACTGCGGCGCGCTGTTCGATCCCGAGCGGTATACCGCCATGCACCGCTGGCACGTCGAGCAGGGTGCCCTGTTCGAGAACGTCGGCCAGTGGAAGCGGCCCTGGTACTACCCCGGATGGAAGGGCGCGCGTGGCGCCAATGGCGAGGAGACCCTGCAGGAGGCGGTCAATCGCGAGTGCCTGGCGGTGCGCAACGGCGTGGGCATCCTCGATGCCTCGACGCTGGGCAAGATCGACATCCAGGGGCCGGATGCCCGCGAGTTCATCGGTCGGGTCTACACCAACGGCTGGGAAAAGCTGCCGGTGGGCAAGGGGCGCTACGGGCTGATGTGCGGCGAGGATGGCATGGTGATGGATGATGGTGTCACCACTTGTCTCGGCGAGCATCACTTCCTGATGACCACCACCACCGGCAACGCCGCCCAGGTGCTGGACTGGCTGGAGTTGTGGCATCAGACCGAGTGGCCGGAGCTGGAGGTGTTCTTCACTTCGGTGACCGATCACTGGGCCACCATGACGCTGACCGGGCCGAAGAGCCGTGAACTGCTGGAGCAGCTCACCGATATCGATCTCTCCCGCGATGCCTTCGCCTTCATGGCCTACCGCGAGGGCACGGTGGCGGGCATTCCGGCGCGGGTCTATCGCATCTCCTTTACCGGCGAGCTCTCCTTCGAGATCAACGTGCAGGCCAATTACGCCATGCACGTGTGGGAGGCGCTGTTTGCCCATGGCGAGGCCTTCGAGCTGACGCCCTATGGCACCGAGACCATGCACGTGCTGCGTGCCGAAAAGGGCTTCATCATCGTCGGGCAGGATACCGACGCCACCATGACGCCCGAGGATCTCGGCATGACCTGGGCGATCGGCTATCGCAAGCCGTTCGACTGGGTCGGCAAGCGGGGCATGGCGCGTGTCGATCTGCAGCGTGACGATCGCAAGCAGCTGGTCGGGCTGAAGCCGCTGGATGGCAGCGAGGTGGTGCTGCCGGAGGGCGCCCAGATCGTCTTCGATCCCGAGCAGCAGATTCCCATGACCATGGTCGGGCACGTGACCTCGAGTTACTACAGCGCCACGCTCGGCCACGGTTTTGCGCTGGCCGTGGTACGCGGAGGCCATCGCCGCAAGGGAGAGCATGTCTACCTGCCCCAGCCCGACGGCTCCACGCTGTCCGCCGAGATTGTCAGCTCCATGTTCTATGACCCCAAGGGAGAGCGCCAGCATGTCTGAATTTGCCGTTTTCGATCCGCATCCGGTGCGTGCCGGAAGTGCCGAGGATTCGGCCGACAGTCTTGACGCTGCCCGGTCCCGGTCACCGCTGCATGATGCCGCCTCGCCGGTGTCACTGACCACGCAGGAGCGCGCGGGGGTACTGCTCGGCGAACGTGCCTTCCTGGGGCATCTGGTGATCCGCGGCAATGCCGAGGACCCCGGCTTCGTTCGTGGCGTCGAAGAGGCACTGGGGCTGGAGCTGCCGGTCACGCCGATGACCTCGGCAGTCAGCGAGACGGCTCGCATACACTGGCGCTCGCCCGACGAGTGGCTTCTGATCGTGCCCGGCGGTGAGGAGTATCGCCAGGAGATGGCGCTGCGCTACGCGCTGAGCGGCCATGTCGCCGTGGTGGATGTCAGTGGCGGGCAGACGGTAGTGACGCTCTCCGGGCAGCACGCCCGTGAAGTGCTGATGAAATCCGCCCCGGTGGATGTTCATCCGCGTGCCTTTCCGGTAGGCCGCAGTGTCACCACCTGCTTTGCACGTGCCCAGGCCATGATCTCCCGGGTCGGCGAAGAGCAGTGGGAGCTGGTGATCCGGCGCAGCTACGCCGACTATCTGTGGCAGTGGCTGCTGGACGCCGGCCAGGAGTATGGCGTCGCCCTGCAGAGCTGAGTAACGGCGCCTCATCCTGATCGTGCACCGGACGCCCAGGGCGTCCGGTGCTTTTTTCGGATGCCCGAACCGGCCCGGCGGCAACGTTCACCGGGTCGTGCTGCCTTGCTGCCCGCAAGCGCCCGGTGCAGCGTCCCGTTTTCCGGATAACACCATGACTCTCGGTGATTTTTTCGCCAGGCGATTAACGCAGGTTATAACAGCCTGCCCGCTTATCCCCTGACAATGCGATCATCGGCTCCTGCAGCGTGCGATGCAGGGGCCCGGACAAGTAAATCGCATGCCAGGTGATGAGGGGAAAGACATCCATGGATGGTAGTGACGTCAATATCATTCGCCACTTTGAGAAGTACTGCGAACTCGACGATGATGACAGGACGTTGCTGACCGAGCTGGAACGCCATCCCATGACGCTGACAGCCGGTGAGCTGCTCTGGGAAGAGCATCAGGCCATTGATGCCTTCTGTCTCCTGCGCAAGGGCTGGGCCTACTCCTATCGCTCGATGAATGACGGTACCCGGCAGGTGCTGGATGTCTATCTGCCGGGGGATGTCATCGGCCTGCGGGAGTTCTCCTTCCAGCGCCGTCTGAGCAGTGTGGCCATGCTCACCGAGGCTTCGCTGGGACGGTTCAATCACCGCTATCTGATCGGGCTGTTCGGCAGCTCGCACCGGGCCACGGCCCTGTTCTTCTCCATGCTCGCCGGACAGCAGGCGTTACTGACCGAACGCCTGGTCAACATCGGCCGGCGCAACGCCCGCGAAAAGCTGGCCCATTTCATCTGCGAGATGTACATGCGTCTCAAGCGGGTCTATCCGGAACTGCCGCAGCATTTTCACATGCCGCTCTCCCAGCAGATGCTGGCGGATATCCTGGGGCTCTCGTCGGTGCACGTCAGTCGCACCTTCAGCGAGCTGCGGGAAGCCGGACTGGTCTATCGCGACCGCAATCGCATCGAGATTCCCGATCCCGAGGCGCTGATCGAGGCCACCCAGTTTTCCGATCACTACCTGCGCGAGCGGGTAGCCGATCATCTCTTCGAGTCGGGCAAGCCGTGGCCGGAAACCGCGGTGGCGGCAAAGGGCTCGCCGGTTGGCCAGGGGCGCGCTGCTGACCCCGAGTAAGCGCTGCCTGCATGTGCTGACGCAATGGCTGCCGACGGCGTCGCTGTCGACTATGCGCCATCGGCAGGGATGATTTACACTACGTGTGATCATTCTCCCGGATACGGGTCAACATCAGCACACGAGGTGGGTCATGAGTGTCAGATCGCGCGCTGCGATTGCCTGGGAAGCGGGACAGCCGCTGGAAATCGACGAGATCGATGTCGAGGGCCCGAAGGCCGGTGAAGTGCTGGTGCGCGTGGTAGCCACCGGTCTGTGCCATACCGATGCCTACACCCTGTCGGGCAAGGACCCCGAGGGCAACTTCCCGGCCATTCTCGGCCACGAGGGAGGGGCCGTGGTCGAGGAGGTCGGCGCGGGCGTGACGTCGCTCGAGCCCGGTGATCACGTCATTCCGCTGTATACCGCCGAGTGCGGCAAGTGCAAGTTCTGCCTCTCCGGCAAGACCAACCTCTGCAGTTCGGTCCGTGCCACCCAGGGCAAGGGCGTGATGCCCGACGGCACCTCGCGGTTTTCGAAGAACGGCAAAATGCTCCATCACTACATGGGCACCTCGACCTTCTCCGAATACACCGTGGTGCCGGAAGTCTCGCTGGCGAAGATCAGCCGCGAGGCACCGCTCGACAAGGTCTGCCTGCTGGGCTGCGGGATCACCACCGGTATCGGTGCCGTGCGCAACACGGCCGGGGTCGAGCCGGGCTCGACGGTGGCCGTGTTCGGTCTCGGTGCGATCGGCCTGTCGGTGATCCAGGGCGCCCACCTGGCGAAGGCCTCGCGGGTGATTGCGGTCGACATCAATCCCGACAAGTTCGAGTTTGCCCGCCAGATGGGCGCGACCGACTGCGTCAATCCCAACGACTATGACCGGCCCTTCCAGGAAGTGCTGGTCGACATGACCGATGGCGGCGTTGACTACTCGTTCGAGTGCATCGGCAATGTCAATGTCATGCGGACCGCGCTCGAGTGCTGCCACAAGGGCTGGGGCGAATCGATCATCATCGGGGTGGCCGGTGCCGGCGAGGAGATCTCCACCCGGCCGTTCCAGCTGGTGACCGGTCGGGTCTGGAAGGGCTCCGCCTTCGGTGGTGTCAAGGGGCGTACCGAGCTGCCGGGCTATGTCGAGAGCTACATGCGTGGCGAGATCAACATCGACGATTTCGTGACGCATACCATGAAGATCGACGAGATCAATCATGCGCTTGATCTGCTGCATGAGGGCAAGAGCATCCGGACCGTGCTGACCTTCTGAAGCGTTCCTGCACCGGTCGGGATGACGATGCAGCCCGCCGGCCTGCCGCCCGATCGGGCGGCAGGCCGAATCACGTGGCTCAACCGTACTGAAGGAGCAAACGATGCCACAGCATGCGATCGAGCGGGTCAGTGCCAACAGGAGCTTCGGTGGCTGGGTCAGTCGTTTCACGCACCGCTCGGAGGTGCTGGGTTGTGACATGACCTTTGGTATCTACCTGCCGCCCCAGGCCGAGCAGGGGCCGGTACCGCTGCTCTGGTGGCTGTCGGGGCTGACCTGCACCGACGAGAACTTCATGCACAAGGCCGGCGCCCAGAAGCTGGCCGCCGAGCTGGGAATTGCGATCATCTGCCCGGATACCAGTCCGCGCGGCACCGATCTGCCGGGTGAGCACGAGCGCTTCGATTTCGGCTCCGGAGCCGGCTTTTACGTCAATGCCACCCGTGAGCCCTGGTCGCAGCACTACCGCATGTATGACTACGTGACCCGGGAGCTGCCCGAGCTGGTGCGCGAGCATTTCCCGCTCAACGGCCGCGAGGCGATCAGCGGCCACTCGATGGGCGGCCATGGCGCGCTGGTCTGTGCCCTTCGCCAACCGGGCCGTTACGTGTCGGTGTCGGCCTTTTCGCCGGTCTGTCATCCGATCAACTGCCAATG
Organism: Kushneria sinocarnis; assembly: GCF_003633775.1. Classification (GTDB taxonomy): domain Bacteria; phylum Pseudomonadota; class Gammaproteobacteria; order Pseudomonadales; family Halomonadaceae; genus Kushneria; species Kushneria sinocarnis. The sequence goes on along the minus strand of NZ_RBIN01000002.1, from coordinate 21,675 downwards.
GGGCGAGCAGGCCTTCAGCCACTATCTTGGCGAGGATCGCGCGCTGTGGGCCGAGTACGATGCCTGCGAGCTGATCCGGGCCGGCACCTCGAAGCAGCCGCTGCTGGTCGAGCAGGGCGAGGACGACAACTTCCTGAGCGAACAGCTCCAGCCCGGTGAGCTGGAACGGGCCTGTCGCGAATGCGATCATGCCCTGACACTCAACTATCGGCCGGGCTACGATCACAGCTATTTCTTCGTGGCCAGTTTCATCGACGACCATCTGCGCTATCACGCCGAGCACCTCTTCGCCGGCTGAACCGGACGGGCGGCACGCCCCTGGCGGGCCGCCCGTCGTCCTCTCCCGTCATCCCGGCAGGCGCCGTTTACCACAATCCTTTACAATGGCCGCCATTACGGTAACCGGCAGCGCGCCGCCCCGATGGGGCAAGCGCTGCGCCGTTGCCAGCGATCATCACCGTAACGCTGGCGCCACGGCGGCAGACGTCACGGTCCGGGAGAAGGGTGAGCATGCTGGGGCGAGTGTGGCGTTGGCTGCTGAAGGCCGTGGGGCTGCTGATGGTGCTGAGTGTGCTGATCGTGCTGCTCTTTCGCTTCGTGCCGCTGCCGGGATCGATGGTCATGGCGGAGCGCTGGGTGAGTTCGCGCCTGGCCGGCGAGCCGCTGGCCATCGACTATCACTGGCGGGGGCGTGCGCAGCTCTCCGATCAGGCTGCCATTGCGGTCATTGCCGCCGAGGACCAGCGCTTTCCCTACCATCCCGGTTTCGACTTTCATCAGATCCGACACTCGCTGAAGGCGTGGTGGTTCGAGGACAGGCCGCTGCGCGGTGCCAGTACCATCAGTCAGCAGACGGCCCGCAATGTCTTTCTCTGGACCCAGCGCAGCTGGCTGCGCAAGGGGCTCGAAGTCTGGTTTACCGCCCTGATCGAACTGCTCTGGCCCAAGACCCGGATTCTCGAGGTCTATCTCAACGTGGTGGAGCTCGATCACGGGGTGTTCGGTTTTCAGGCGGCGGCGCGGCACTACTACGGCATCGATGCGGCTCGGCTCGGTGCTGACCGGGCGGCCCGGCTGGCGGCGATTCTGCCCGACCCGCGGCATCGCAGTCCGACCCATCCCGATGCCCGGGTACTCGAGCATGTTCGCTGGATTCGTCAGCAGATGCGTCAGCTGGGGGGCACGGCCTATCTGAAAGAGCTCCGGTGATCGTGCTAGGATGATGACGACAGTGGTCGCTCGGGAAAACTGGCAGTCATTACAAATTGTTACTGTGATTTCCTGAACTCCCGGGGATGCCGGCCGTCAAACTGTCAGGTGTTTCAAAGCAGGCATAAAGCGGGCGGAGCCGCGGCTCGAACGTCCAGGGCAAAAGCAAAGTATGGAGGAATCAATGAAACGGACGACTGCGTTTCTTTCAGCCACGCTCATCGCTGCCGGGTTTGCCTCGGGGCCGGTCATGGCTGCCAGCCAGTCCCAGGGAAGCGCCGGTCAGGCCCAGACCCAGGGTCAGACCCAGCAGAACTTCAGCGACCAGCAACTCCAGAACTTTGCTTCGGCATCGCAGGAGATTGCCGGAATCTCGCAGAACTATACCCAGCGTCTGCAGAATGCCGATGGCTCCGAGCAGCAGCAGAACATTCGCCAGGAAGCGAATGACAAGATGGTACAGGCCGTCAAGGACAGCGGTCTGAAAGTGGATGAGTTCAACCAGATCGGCCAGGCCGTTCAGAACAATCCGCAGATGATGCAGAAGGTCCAGAAGATGGCTCAGCAGCAGCAGTAAACGCTGTGGGCCGAGGCCTTCGAAAGAACCGCCTTCGGGCGGTTTTTTTGTGCGCCGGCAGTGAATTCCGCCTCGCGAGCCCGGATATCTTCTACTAAAGTCGTGTCCCTGAAAAATCAGAGCGAAAGCAGGACGCTTTCGAAAACATCAGGGAAGGGACTTCATGACACAAGGGCAGGAATCGCCCGGCAATGCGCTGGGCTATGTGATTTCCATCTGTCTGGTAGCCGCCCTGGGCGGCATCCTCTTCGGCTATGACACGGCTGTCATTTCCGGCGCGATCGACTCGATCGCCACCTATTTCGATCTCTCGCCCACGCTCAAGGGCTGGGCCGTTTCGAGCGTGGTCATCGGCAGCATTGTCGGCGCCGGGGGCGCCGGCTGGCTGGCCAATGTGCTCGGCCGTCGTCTGACCATGATGCTGGCGGCCGTGCTGTTTCTGATTTCGGCACTCGGTTCGGCGCTGGCCTTCAGCTTCTGGTTCTACATCATACTGCGCGTGGTCGGTGGCCTGGCCGTGGGCATTGCCAGCGTGGTCTCGCCGATGTACATGGGGGAACTGGCGCCCCAGCGCTGGCGCGGACGAACGCTGAGCATGTTCCAGCAGTCGCTGGTGGTGGGTCAGACCATCGTGTTCTTCGTCAACTACTTCATTGCCCGGGATGTTACCTCGCAGTGGCTGACCGACCTGGGCTGGCGCTGGATGCTGGGGTCGGAAGCGATCCCCGCGGTGCTGTTCGGGACCCTGCTGTTTCTGGTGCCGGAGTCGCCGCGCTGGTGCATCATGAACAACCGGTTCGATCGTGCCCGCCGGGTGCTCAACCGCTTCAACAGCCGTGAGCAGACCGAGCAGATGATCGAGGAGGTGCGCTACTCGCTGCAGGGCGGCCAGGCCAGCGGTCGCCGGGCGATGAACCAGCAGCGGCGCAGCGAGCGCCAGGCCTCGCGCAGCGCCATCCGGCAGCCGATCATGCTGGCCATCACCGTGCTGGGGGTCTTCCTTTCCGCCGCCCAGCAGTTCACCGGCATCAACGTGGTGATGTACTACGCACCGACGGTACTCTCCAACGTTACCGAGTCTACCGGCAGTGCGCTGCTGCAGACCGGCTATGTCGGGCTGGTCTTCATCCTGGGCAACCTGCTGGGGATGCTGCTGATCGACCGCACCGGCCGCATCCGGCTGATGACGATCGGCACGCTGGCCTGCATTGCCAGCATGGCCGTGCTGGGGACCATCTTCTGGTTCGACGTGCAGGGCTATACGGCGATGCTGGCGATCATGGTCTATGTGGTCGGTTATGCCATCTCCTGGGGCTGCTGCAGCTGGACGCTGCTGTCCGAGATCTTCCCCAACGCCATCCGTGGCACGGCCATGGCCTGGGCCATGGGCGCGCAGTGGACGGCGGGTTTCATCGTCGCCCAGACCTTCCCGATGATGCGCGGCAGTGAATGGCTCAACACCGTGTTCAACGGGGCCTTCCCGTTCTGGCTGTTCGGTGCCATCACCATGATCAGCCTGCTGATCACCTGGCGGTTCGTGCCGGAGACGCGCAACGTGCCGCTGGAGTCGATGGAGCAGCTGATGGGCGAGAAGTTCCGCCATGGCCGGGTGAAGAACCGCGAACGCTTCATGACGGCCGAGACCGGCACCAGCACCGGCTGACGCTGGTGGTCAGACCGACAGACGAGACGCCCCGGCACTGCCGGGGCGTTGTCGTTGGGAATGGAACAGGCCTGAGGCCTGAGGCCGGAGGCCGGGCTACTGTCCGTGCGACATCACGAAGGAGAGCAGCAGCGGCAGGTAGATGAACGAGGTCAGGGTCGAGCAGAGCACCAGGTTGGCCACGAACTCCGGCGAGTGCCCGGCCTTCTGCGCGAACAGGTAGTTGTAGACGGCGACCGGCATGCACATCATCACCACCAGGATGCCCAGCGCCTGGGGGGTCAGCCCCAGCAGCCAGCCGATCAGCATCGCCATGCCGCCGGCGACCACCACGCGGGCCAGGCCGAAGCCGATCCCCACGTTGAGACTGCGCGCCCGGATGCTGGCCAGTGCCACGCCCAGGGTGATCAGCATCATCGGGATGGTAAAGCCCGCCAGCAGATCCACGCTGTTGGCCAGCCATGCCGGCAGCTGAATCTGAAAGGCCATCAGCAGGATGGCGATGATGATGGCGTAGATGGTCGGCGTGGTGAAGATGCCGCGGATCGGCCGTGAGCTGCTGGTGATGCTGCCGACCACGAACTGGGCCATCGACATCACCACGAAGACCGCCACGGCCAGCGGAAAGCCCTTGTCGTCGAAGGCGTACATCGCCACCGGCAGTCCCATGTTGCCGGTATTGGGAAAGAGGGTGGGGGGCACGATCACCCGCCAGTCCAGCCGGGTGATGCGCGCCAGCAGCAGGCCGATCAGCCCCATCGCCACCAGTACGCTCACGGTCGCCAGCGCCATGCGCGAGAAGGCGGCCAGTTCGACATGGGTACTGGTCAGCGAGTCCACGATCAGACACGGGGTGCCGACATTGAGCACGAGCTTGGTGATGAAGCCCGTGGGGTAGGGCTGCTTGAAGCGTACCCAGAAAAAGCCGACGCCGGCCCCGGCCAGCACGGGTGCCATGACGGCGAAGAGTTGAGCAAACATGATGATCCTTGCAGATGGCGGTTCTGCCGTACCGGTATGCAACGGCCGGAGGCGTCTTATTGTCCTTATCGGCTGTACCGTTATGCAAGTTGAAAGTGCAATAGGACCATGGTTGTAGGGAGAGCTGTTCTGTTGCGCCTGCCGAGCCACGCGCACCAACTGCGCCCTGGTGTGGTCGCTGGTGCGGATGATGCGCGAACCCGAAAACAGAGCGCCGCTGCTACTGGCGCAGAGGCGCCGTACCCGGCGGTACGGCCTGCACGACAGGTTCCCGCGAAAGTCTCGGGATGAGCAGGCTCCGGGCTGATGAAGGTCCCGGTAGCCGGTGTTCGGGGCCTGTACATGCAATGGCCCGCCGTTGATGGCAAAATGAGAATCGTTAGCGGTTGCCCGCCCACTTGTTGTCCCTGCCGATCGGATCGAACCTGACATGACGCTGCTCAAGGTCGTACTGCGCCATTACCGCCTGTCGTTCATCGCCGTCATGGTGCTCAGCCTGCTCAGTGCCGTGCTGGGCATCGGCGTGATCGCCTTCATCAATCGGCGCCTGATTGATGCCCAGGGGCAGACGATCGCCACGCTCTGGCCCTTTCTGGGGCTGATCGCGCTGCTCTTGCTGGTATCGCTGGCGGCGCAGCTGTCGCTGACCCTGCTGGGGCACCGGTTCGTCTACAACCTGCGGGCCCGGCTGGTAAAACGTCTGCTCGATACCGACATCGAACGCATCGAGACGCTGGGCAGCGCGCCGCTGCTGGCCGCGCTCTCCAGCGATATTCGCAACATCACCGTTGCCTTTGTCCGCCTGCCCGAACTGATCCAGGGGGTAGTGCTGTCGCTGGCCGCCACGGTCTATCTGCTGATGCTGTCGGTGCCGCTGTTTCTGGTGACAGCGGTGTGGCTGGCGGTGACGCTGGCGGTAGGCAGCCGGATGGTGGGCAGCGTCTACCGCCATCTGGGCCATATCCGCGATGCCGAGGATCAGCTCTATGGCGATTTCCAGTCCATCATCGACGGCCGGCGCGAGCTGGCGCTCAATCGTGACCGGGCGCGCCGGCTGTTCGAGGAGGACTTCACCCGCCATGCGCAGGCGTATCGTCACCATATCGTGCGTTCCGATACCAGCCATCTCTCCGCTGGCAACTGGACCAACATCATGATGCTCGGCGCCATCGGCGTGGTCTTCCTGCTGGCCAACGCCTTCGGCTGGGCGGATACCGCGGTGGCGGCGACCTTTGCGCTGACCCTGCTGTTCATTCGGGCACCGCTGATCCAGGCGGTCGGGGCACTGCCCACGCTGCTCGCCGGGGAAGTGGCCTTCCGCCGGCTGCAGGCACTGGAACTGGCGCCCTGGCAGCCGGACTTCCAGCCTGCCGAGCGGCTCCCCGATGACTGGCAGCGGCTGCAGCTGCAGGGCGTGCGTTATGGCTATCCTGCCCGGGGCGAGAGCGCCGCCTTTACGGTGGGGCCGCTCTATCTCACCCTGCAGCGCGGCGAGCAGGTGTTCGTGATCGGTGGCAACGGCAGCGGCAAGTCCACCTTCGGGCGGTTGCTGAGCGGCCTGTATGCGCCGCACGCGGGCGCGTTGAAACTGGACGGGATGGAGATCGGCGAACCCCTGCGGCCTGCCTGGCGGGAGCGCTTTGCCGCGGTACTGACCGACTTTCACCTCTTCGATCGGCTGCTCGGGCCGCAGGGCGACGAGGCCGATCCGGCGCTGGTGGAGGCGTGGCTGGATCGGCTCGGGCTGCGCGACAAGGTGAGCCTGGCGGCCGGTCGCATCACCGATACCCGGCTCTCCCAGGGCCAGCGCAAGCGTCTCGGGCTGCTGCTGGCGGTGGCCGAGCAGCGCGACATCCTGCTGCTCGATGAGTGGGCGGCGGATCAGGACCCGGCCTTTCGCCGGGTCTTCTACCTGGAGCTGCTGCCCGAGCTGCGCCGGCAGGGCATCACGGTGATCGCCATTACCCATGACGAGCGCTACTTTGCCCAGGCCGATCGACTGCTGATGATGCAGCACGGTCAGCTGCGCGAGCTGGAAGGAGAGGAGTATCACCGCGCTGCCCGCGATGCGCTGCAGATGGCCGCGTCAGAGTCGGCGCAGGCCCCACATGAACCAGGCTCCGCCAATCAGTGACGCCACCAGCCCGGCCGGGATCTGATCGGGGAAGGCCACCACCCGGCCCAGCCAGTCCGCCAGCACCATGATCAGCATGCCGATCAGCCCGGCGCCGAGCAGGTGCGAGCGGGCATCCGGCAGACCCGCCAGCCGCGCCATGTGCGGTGCCATCAGGCCGATGAAGGAGAGCGGCCCCACCACCAGCGTGGCGCCGGCGGTCATCAGCGCCATCAGCGCCAGCAGCAGGATTCGGCTGAGGCGTACGTTGAGGCCCAGCGCGTGGGCACTGTCCTCGCCCAGCGGCAGCAGATCCAGCCAGCGGTGAAAGGGCAGGGTGGCGATCAGCAGCACGACAGCGATGGCCAGCGCGATCAGCGCCGTGGTGCCATCGACGTAGTAGGTCGAGCCGGAGATCCAGGCCAGCAGCTGTTGGGTGCGCGGACTGTTGTCCGCCAGTGCCAGCCGCTGCAGGGCATCGAACAGCGCCGTGATGGCCACCCCGGAGAGCAGCAGCCGCTGGGGCGCCAGGCCGTTGCGACGGTTGAGCAGGATCAGCACGGCCAGGGTCAGCAGGGCGCCGAGGGTGCCGAACAGCAGGGAGGCGCCCTGGCTGGCCAGCGGCGTCAGCAGGATGACCCCCAGCACGCCGATCGCCGCGCCGGCACTGATGCCTAGCACTTCGGGGCTGGCGATGGGGTTGCCGGTGATGCGCTGCAGGATGGTGCCGGCCAGCGCCAGCATCAGCCCGCTGGCCGCTGCCGCTGCCACGCGCGGTGCCCGCCAGGGCCAGGCCTCGATCAGCCCGCCCGGGCTCGGCCAGTGCCAGCCGGCACGCGCCTGGCCCAGGCTCAGGGCGATGACCACGCCCAGCGCCAGTGCCAGCGCCAGCAGCATCAGCAGCCGCTTCGGTGCCGGATGACGATGGAGATAGGCCATGTGGGCGCTGGGGGCGCGATCTCCCTGCAGCGACAAACGCGGAATCAGCCACAGCAGCAGGGGCGCGCCCAGGGCCGCGGTGGCCGCCCCGGTCGGCAGCAGGGTCGCCAGCGGGCCGCTGCCGAACTGCAGCAGCAGATCAGTGGCCAGCAGCAAGAGTGCTCCCAGCAGGGGCGCCCAGCGCAGCCGATGGCTCAACCGACGGGCGCCCAGCAGCCGAACGATTGCCGGCGAGGCGAGGCCGATGAAGCCGATGATACCGACCTGGCTGACCACACAGCCGGTCATGAATACGGCAATCGCCAGCGTGGCGAAGCGCAGCTGGCGCAGCGAGACGCCCAGATTGCGCGCCCCCTGATCATCGAAATCGAGCAGTGCCAGCGGGCGCAGCAGTACCAGCATGGCGGCCGCCGCCAGGCCCAGCCGCAGCAGCAGGAACTGCGTGCCCGCCCAGCCGTTCTGGATCAGCGAGCCGGCGTTCCAGATGAACATGTCGCGCAGCCGCTCGGGGTAGAACAGCATCAGCGCGCTGTTGACCGCGCTGAGATAGAGGCTGACCACCAGCCCGGCCAGCACGATCGCCATCGGGGCCAGTCCGCGCCGCCAGGCCAGCGCAAACACCAGCAGCGTGGCCAGCCCGCCGCCCAGCAGGGCTACCCATTCGCGCCCGGCGACCAGCCAGCCGGGGGCCCACAGCGAGACCACCACCAGCGCCAGCTGTGCCCCGCTGGCCACACCCAGGGTGGTAGGCGAGGCCAGCGGATTCTTCAGTACCTGCTGCATCAGGGTGCCGGCCAGCCCCAGTGCTGCCCCGCCCAGCAGGGCCACGCAGAGCCGCGGCAGCAGCGAGAAGTGCACCACGATCTGATCGATTCGTTCATCCCGCGGCGCGTGCAGTGCCGTCAGCCACTGCTCGACGGGCAGCAGCTGATGCAGCCGGTAGCCGACCATTGCCAGGCAGCATAGTGCCAGCAGGCTGCACAGCTGCCCCGGGGTGAGCGCCGGCCGGGTCATGGCGTGGCTCCCTCGGTGGCAGGCAGGGCCTGCGCGACTTCCCCGGCAAAGCGCGCCATGGAGGCAAGCCCGCCGAAGCTCCAGACCGGCGCCAGTTCATGTACCCGGCCCCGGCGGACCGCCGGCAGGTGCTGCCAGAGAATGTTGTCCTCGAGCTGGCCGTTGACCGTGGTCGGCAGCGGCCGGATCACCAGCAGCCGGGTGTCGGCGGGCAGGCGGGCGAGCTCATCGATGCCCAGCTGACGAAAGCCCCAGTTGTTGACGTCCCCCTGCCAGGCGTTGGTCAGGCCGATCTGATCGAAGACCGCCTGGAACAGGCTGCCCTCGCCATAGATGCGCACATGGCGGTTGTCGATGAACTGCAGCACCGCCACCGGTGGCTGATCGCTGCGTGTTTTGCGACGTGCCCCGGCAAGCTGCTGCCTGACCCGGGTGATCAGCCGCTCGGCGCCCTGCTCATGGTGGGTCAGCCGGCCCAGCTGGCGGGTGACCTTCAGCGCGCGCTGCCAGGGATCGCGGCTGCTGGTATAGATATCGAAGGCATGCACCGGGGCAATGCGGGAGAGGCGGCTGTCGCCGGCCAGAAAGGAGACGGTGACGATGCCGTCGGGATCGAGCCGCGCCAGCAGTTCCAGGTTGGGCTGATCGCGCAGGCCGATGTCGTGCACGCCAGCGGGAATGGCCGGGGCGCCGACCCAGCGCGCGTAGCTCTCCGGTGCCGCCACGCCGAGCGGGGTGACGCCGATCGCCAGCAGGGTTTCGGTCATCGACCAGTCCAGCGAGATCAGCGCCGGGGTCGGTTGCGTGTCATCGGCCTGCACCGGGGTGAGCGCCAGGCTGCACAGCACCAGCAGTAGCACCAGCGGCAAACGCCACGAACGGTGACGCGAGGACAGGGGGTGAAAGGCTGATTCGGCAGTCGGTCGGCGGGTGGCCGCAGGCCGGGGTGACGCTGACGTCACGCGCAGTCCTTAATGAATGACGGCGACGGGGTGAGCCCCGTGTGGATGGGCAATGACATGCATCGGGATGCCGTAGATGGCTTCGAGCGTCTGATCGCACATCAGCTCGCGGGCATCGCCGTGCGCCAGCAGCCGGCCGCCGTGCAGCGCCACCAGCCGATCGCAGAAGCGGGCGGCCATGTTGATGTCGTGCATCACGATGACGACGCCGAGCTGCAGCTCGCGGCTGAGATCGCGCACCAGCTCGAGCACCTCGATCTGGTGGGCGACATCGAGGGCCGCCAGCGGCTCGTCGAGCAGCAGATAGTGGCTGCCCTGGGCGAGCAGCATGGCCAGCCAGACGCGCTGGCGCTCACCGCCGGAGAGGGTCTCGACCAGCCGCTCGGCCAGCGCTTCGGTGTGGGTCAGCTCGATGGCGCGATCGACGGCCTGATGATCCTTGCGGGTAAAACGGCCCAGCAGCCCGTGCCAGGGGTAGCGGCCGAAACGCACCAGCTCGCGCACCGTGAGATTTTCGGCGCTGGGCAGCTGCTGGGGCAGATAGGCGACCCGGCGGGCGAATTCTCGGCTGCCCCAGCGGTGCAGCGGTCTGCCATCCAGTTCGATACGGCCGCGGGTCGGATTCTGCTGCTGGGCCAGCAGCTTGAGCAGGGTCGATTTGCCGGAGCCGTTGTGGCCGATCAGGCCGCAGACACAGCCTTCCTCGAAGGAGAGATCGAGCGGCTGCAGCAGTGTTCGGCCTGCCACATCAAAACCGGCCGCGTTGAGTTCGAACATGCAGACTCCGATCCGGGTCAACCGGGGAGAAATACCTCATGCAGGGACTGTATCCGCCGCAGGCCGCGCCGGGCGGGCATGCCGCATGGATCAGAATGGTATCGAGCCTATCTGAAATACGAATTATTATCAACGTTAACTGTGCCGCTGGCGGGCCTGTCAGACACCCTGCGAGACGCCGATGAAGGTCATGGCCCGCCCGGCCAGTTCGGCGAAATGCCCCTCGATGTGGGTACCGGCCGGCCATGCTCCGGAAAGCGGGCGCAGCAGGGCGAGCCGACAGCGCCCCCGAGGCTCGCGCAGCCGGAGCAGGGCCTGCGGATCGAGCTCGGCGTCCCGGAAGTAGAAGCGGGTACCGGTCAGCGGATAGAGCGCCTTGAACAGGCTCTCCTTGAGCGAGAAGGCGAGGGTGACACAGCGGGCGCGGTGCTCCGGGGCAATGGCAGCCAATGCCTGGTGCTCGCGCGGGGTCAGCACGGCCGGTGCGATGCGCTCGGCGCGGGCACCGTCGAGCCACTGTTCGGCATCCGTGCCCACGCCCGCCCAGTCCCGGCGCGGGGCCACCACGGCGGCGGCCAGCCCATGGCTGTGGGTAATCGCGCCGCAGGCCTGCACCGGCCACTGCGGCTGACGATCGGGCTGCGGTGCCAGCGGAGTATCGGCGTGGCCCAGCGCCCGCAGACCCTCGCGGGCACAGCAGCGGCCGGCGAGATATTCGGCGTGGCGCTTGGCCACGGCGCTCGCCAGTGGCGCCGGACACTCGAACCCCGCCTGCTGCCAGGCCTCCGCGTGAAAGCGCTGGTGATCGAAGTGGCTGACAAACAGCCGGGGTGCCGGCTCCGGCGCCGGCAGGAAGGGCCAGGCCGGAGATGGCGGCGTCATGAAGGCGGGCGGTTCGAGTGGTGCAGTCAAGGCGATGACTCGGTTCAGAGCGACAGCAGACCGACCACGATGCCGCCGAAGATCAGCCACTTGACCGCGTAGTAGACGACGCGGTTCTTCTTTTTCAGCTTCTTGCCGACTTCGCGCACCTTGTAGACGTACTTGAAGGCCCGGTTGATGCCGCCGGTGCGATCGTTCTCGTCGTTGGGCGAAGCCGCTGCGGCCATCACGTTGCGGCTGAACCAGTGGTTCACGGCAGCGGCCCAGCGGTACTTCATTGGCCGCTCGATATCGCAGAACAGGATCAGCCGGTTCTGTTCGCTGTGGTTCTCGGCGTAGTGGATGAAGGTTTCATCGAACAGCACCGCCTGGCCATCACGCCAGCTGTAGGACTCGCCATCGACATTGATCAGGCAGCGGTCATCGTTGGGCGTGCGCAGGCCGAGGTGATAGCGGATCGAGCCGGCGTAGGGGTCGCGGTGCTTCATCAGCTTGCTGCCGGCGGGCAGCTCGGCAAACATCGCCGCCTTGACGGTAGGGATTTCGGCGAGGATCTCGGTGGTGCGCGGGCAGAGCTGGCGTGCCGACTCGTGGCTGTCGTTGTACCACTTGAGATAGAAGCGCTTCCAGCCACGGCGGAAGAAGGAGTTGAAGCCGGCATCATCCTTCTGCTGCGACCCCTTGATGTGGTTCTCCAGTGCCAGGGCCTCGTCGCGGATCTCCTCCCAGCGCTCGGTCAGCGGGGTCAGCTCGGGGAAGTCCGCCTCGCGGTGATAGGGTCGATCGGGCACCTTCGAGAAGAGATACATGAAGGCGTTGATCGGTGCCATGAAGGTGGAGTGATCGGAGAGCTGGCGGAAGAAGCGATGCCGCACCCGGCCGCGGAAGTGCACATAGAGCACACTGGCCACGATCAGGGCCACGATGATGATCTTGATCATGGAACTGCTGTACCTGACTGGTTCGTTCGGAGGGTTCGCGTTTATCGCGCAGCAGTCTCGCATGTTCGACCAAAGGTGTCATTGCACCCGGGGCAATCGTTTCCACCCTAACGACTTGAACGCCAGCGGGCTCGCCCGCAGCTACCCTGTAGCAGGACATGATCCGTCACTTTCAGCTCGACAGGAGGTTGCATGCTGCCATCCATCGGAGTGGGGACCTACAAGCTCAAGGGCCAGGAAGTCATCGATTCGGTGACCAGCGCACTCGATCTGGGCTATCGCCACATTGATACCGCACAGGTCTACGACAACGAGCGCGAGGTCGGCCAGGCCATCGCCGCCAGCGGTGTGCCGCGCGACGATATCTTCCTGACCACCAAGGTATGGACCGACCGCTTTCGTCACGATGACCTGATCGCCAGTCTGCGCGAGAGCCTCGAGCGGTTGGGTACCGAGTACGTCGATCTGGTGCTGCTGCACTGGCCGTCCCCGGGGGGGCGAGGTGCCGGTGGCGGAGTCCATCGGCGCGCTGGCGGAAGCCAGGCGGCTGGGGCTGACGCGGCATATCGGCGTCTCCAACTTCACCAACGCCCAGCTCGATGAAGCGCTGAACGTCGAGGGCGGCGATCAGATCATCACCAACCAGGTTGAAGTGCATCCCTTCCTCGCCAACCGCAAGGTGGTCGATCACTGCGAGGCCCGGGGCGTGAAGGTGACCGGCTACATGCCCGTGGCCCGGGGCAAGGTGATGGACGACGACACGCTGAAGGCGATTGCCGAAGAGCAGAACGCCACGCCGGCGCAGATCGCACCGGCCTGGGTGGCCTCCAGGGACATCGTGGTGATCCCTTCCTCCACCAAACGTGAGCATTTGGCGGCCAACCTGGAAGCGATGAAGATCTCGCTGACCGCCGATGAGATGACCCGCATCGACGAGCTTGACCGGGGGGAGCGCATTGCCAATCCGAGCTTTGCGCCCGAGTGGGATGAATAAGCGCATGGGATGAAGAGCGAGCGGGCCGGATCACGCGCCGGCTCGCCCGGCAGACCGGTGCTGCCGTTTTTCGCGGCTTCCCGCGACAACGCCCTGCCAGCTTGGCAGGGCGTTGTGCGTGGCGCGGCCGGAGCGCTGATCAGTTGCTCGGGACCAGCTGCGCCTCGAAGTTGACGGGGATGGTATCGGTGAGCTTGTTGTAGCCCAGCAGCGACATGACCGTCTCGGCATTATCGAGCTGCATCAGCTGCTGCGTATCGACGCTGATCGGCTCGGCGGTGGTAACGTGATAGCGATCCTGCGCGGTGCGCGTGAGCTTCAGCGGCACCCGTTCGGTGCGCTCGAAGTGATTGCCCTTCGCCCGGATGGGCAGGTTGCGGGTCATCGACTCGCCCACGCCGAGATCGGTCAGCCACTGCGGGTCGATCTTCGCGTGCAGGGTGGCCAGCGGCGATTTCGAAAACCCGGAGAGCAGCCCCGAGAGGTTGCCCTGATCCTTGAGCAGATCGGTCTGCGACAGGCTCAGGGGCAGGGTCAGGTTGCCCGCGTTGTCGATGGTGCCGTCGAGCTGCGAGGCGTGATAGGTATGAGGCACGTTACCGCCCGGGCGCTGATCGGTCACCACCGCGGTAATCCGGCTCTGATCCGGATTGAACTGCCATGCGGCTTCTGCCGCGCTGCTCAGGGTTGCCGCCATCAGGCCGCTCAGGGCCAGGGCAGTCAGGGACGTCAAACGCATAGTGCTCTCCATGCCGGTAGGCGCTGGCCTCATCCGAGACCTTTGGTTTATCATACGCCCCCGTCGATTCAGGGCCCATAGCTCAGTGGTCAGAGCAGGCGACTCATAATCGCTTGGTCGCAGGTTCAAGTCCTGCTGGGCCCACCACTGCCTTCTGCTGCTTCGGCTTCGACCCCTGTCCGGGTCATTGGCCTCCCTTTTATTTGATTGTTTCCGGTTCGGCCTCCGGCTGTCCCCGAGGCCTCGCTGTGCGCGGCCATGATCGCTTTGCCGGTACAACACTCACTGCCTTTGCTGCTTAGCGTGATGCGCCAGGGAGCCGCGAGTTCAGCCAGCTCCGCCGGTACTCGTGACAGGGTCCTGACCGGCGCGCTGAGCGCCGGTGCCCATGCCTGGGCGTGTCAGAACGATGTCGGCCTCTTCCTGCTGGTGCGGTACTGCGGCGCGGTGGCCCTTGTCGCTGTGATGGGTGCGATGCCTGGCCAATGCGGGGCGAACGCGAGTCGCCCCGAAGCATGGAGTACCACTGCTACTGCCGCTTCTCCCTCAGCCTGGCGCTTTCATCGTGTATCCAGTCACGGATATCCACTCCCCAGATACGTTTGAAGCCCTTGAGGAAAAGCACAAGAATGATAAGAGGCATGATAATGGTTTTCAGGATGAAAACGGCCATCATGTTAAGCAGCGATGTGGTGATCCTGTCGAGCTTTTCCTTGAGAGCGGAGAAGTCGGTTGCAGCTTTCAGCTTATTCAGGCCACTTTGCATGCTGGCAAACCAGCCGCTGCTTTCACCGCTCAATCTCCCATTGATCTCTGCCGTCTCATCATGGATCGAGGCCATTGAGCTGGTGGCTGCTTCCAGACGAGCAACAGACGCATCAAGTGCTGCCTTTCGGTTCTCGAGCTCCTCTGACAGGGTCTTGTACTGACTGGTGCGATCGAAGACATTCAGCTTTTCCACCATGCCAATGTCGGCTCGGTACTCCCTGAAATCCCGACGCGCCGTTTCCAGTGCTTCCTGACTTTCGCTGACCTGGCTTTTGGCGGCCTGTACCTTCTGGCTGACCCGCTCTTCTTCGGTTTTCAGAAAGGCCAGCCTGCCATTCAGACTGGCTTGTTCTTCTGCGCTGATATCGGATGGCTGCGCCGGCGCAAGGCCCGGTACGGCGCTGCCCACTTCATCGGCTGAAGCGTCGATGACGCTGGCTTCCCTGTCAGCATATTGATCGACAAAGGCGTGCGCGATCATGCCATTCATCAGCACGACAAGCACGATGATGATTCTGATAAAGGCAAAAAAGGAGAAGACTCGGAAAAGAGCGCTACTTGTCAGACTCTGTCGGAAGAAGATACTGATACAGAGCAGCGCGCCGGAAAGCGTCAACAGGATCTTGAACAGAGTGGTCGAGGCAATTTCGATCACCATCTTCTGACCGAACAGTGAGGCGATCGCCAGCTTCATGACATCGGAGAACTGCTCCGCCAGATCGTTGATGGGATCGAGCAGCTCTCCCGGATGGATGGTAGCTATCACCGGTCCTGTCTGGATGGATTGCAAGATAGAAACAATTGCATTGAGCGTGCGTGCCGTGGAAAACGCCAGAAGGGCAGAGATGGAAGCGCTGTCGATATAGTCGAGTGCCAGACGATCAAGCAGCCCTGTCCAGGAAAGCCCGATGATCAGTGCGTTGCCACCAATGATCCATATTCTCTGATCCCTTGTACCGTTTGCCTCCTGCGAGGGCGCATCCGGTGCCTCGTTATTGTGTGCCATGCTTTCCTCGGGTCCTGCTGAAAGGTGATATAGACGCCGGGTACGAGGGTCATGAGCCACGTTTTACCGGCACTGCGCTGGTCTATCGGCCGTGAGCAGGGCAGCCTGAAACGGATATGCAATTTTTTTGATGGAAAGCGTGCAGGGCCGGATGGCCCTGCAGGCGAGTGTTTAGGCGGAGAGGAGAGGGGCAACTTCAAGAACGGAAAGCGAAGCCGGAAGTCGCCATCGGACAGGAGGCGGCTGGCAGGTGAATCAGAATGTGTCGATCCCCCAGGCCTGTTTCAAGCGTGTCACCGTGTAATCCCATTTGGACACCGTAGGCTTACACACCGTGTTCTGGTTGCCGAACAGGCCTGCCTCGCGAAATGCCTGTTCGGCAGGGACGCTTTTGATCCACCGTACGGGAACAACGTATTCCAGCGTTTCCTCATCGTCGGCATCACCCTGCTCATGAATGTGGTTGTACTCGGCGGGCGTGGTCATCGAGAGCAGGCTCTGCCAGCCATGTTCGGTTTCGATCATGAACTCATCGCCGCGGCGCCGCTCGCCGGTCACTTCTGCCACGCCGACATAGCCGGTTTTGGGGATGTTGACCCACACGCGATCTCCTTCGGAGAGCAGGTTGAGGGTCTTGGAGTACCATGCGGCACCGCCACCGGCGATAAAGCCGTATCGGCGCGCCAGCTCCCACGGCCGGTCATCGCCGAATGAGGCGTAGAACTCGCCGTTCCAGGGCGTCTTTTGCCCCTTTTGTGAGGCGGGCTGGACCGGCTCGTCCGGATCCATCATCCAGGCGCGGCTCAAATACTGATTGCCGTTATCCTCAAAGGCGCTGAAAAACATCGCATTGATGCTCAGGTTTTCACCACCATAGTTATTGAGATAGTTGATGATCCGTTCGCTGCTGGCATCCAGTCGTGTCGCCACGACCACCATCTGATGACTGTCGTTGAGGGCCACGTCAGTAAGCGCAATACCGAATTTGGCCTCGAAGGCTTCACCAAGTGACGCATGCGAGCGGGGGTAATGTTCGGCGAACTTCTCGTAAATCTCGATCAGCTGATAATCGGACAGCGTTACCACCCATGATGCGTAATCAATGGCCTGTGCCACGACCTCGCGCGGGGTCCTGTCGCGCTTCAACTCGATGATGATGACGTTGCCGTTGACATCCAGCGCCAGCAGGTCGATCAGCTTGTCAAAGTCGGTACGCACCTGGCGGCCGATCAAGAGCCAGTCCCGGTTGAGGATCGAGACATCCTGCATGATCTGCTCTTCGAGCAGACGTTCGTCAGCCAATCCCGTCGGGCGCAGCCGCTGTGGCCGCTCGTGGGTGTCGTTGGCCAGCTTCCAGATGCCCTGCTCGATTGCCATGCTTTTCCTTCGTTTATGTTCAAAAGTTCTACGAGTAATTCAGTTCAAGCTTGATAAGACTTAAAATTTCAGAGGGAGCCTCCCAATCTCCATGCGGGAACCAGATAGGCGTGATTCCTAGTTCTGCAAGAAATTTATCCCGCTCGATGCGCTCCTCCTCATCATCAGGTGCCGTAACGATTGCAAAATGGTCGGGCATGAAATCAGATTGAGTAGCGCGAACCTCTTTTAATACATCCAGATACCTGTCTCCGACGAGACTGCAGCCTAAAAAAATGGTTGAATAGTTCCCAAAAATTTTTTTGAGTTTCTTAGGAATTGGCAGATTCCAGTCTATCTGACCTTTCCCATAGGCTGAGTCGTATTCTTCTGCTGTTAGAACTCGGTCATTTTCTTCATCGATATTCCCGTGAAGTTTTAATAGGTAGTGATCTCCAGAAAATATAGCTCTGATAAACCTTCCAGAATTTTCGGTGCCAACCTGTTTTTCTGAGAAAGGTTTGGTGATGCCTTCCTCTAATACCCTATCGAAATTCGTCGTTATGATGCACTGCTCGAACAATCCATCGAACTCTGTGCAAGGGCTAAGTGCAGGCGCAATATTTTGGTTATGAAATCTATGTTCAAAATCTCTTTTGAACCTGTCGAGAGATATTTTATGGATAATTTCAGTCATCAGTGCCTCATGCTCACCAGCAGCAATCCTTTGCTCTATTGCAGCTTCAGATAAACGTGCTTTTTTAGCTTGCTCGATTATATAGTCTGACCAAGATGGGCATCCTGCAGATACTGAGAAGCCTGCGCCGACAAAGGGTATTATTGCCGCTCTTTTTTTTATCAAGTTGAAAATTTTTTCATAGTTTCCTTCATTTTCTTCATAAACATCTAGTCTTAGTATTTTTCTTTTGTAATTTGCTTTTGCCTCTGCGATTTGCTGTCTATATTCTTCTGGATCACCGTAAAAAAGGGCTTCTGCTACTTTAGGGATGGTATATTCATTTTGACCTTTTCGAACGACCACTTCGATGCTGTCACTGTTGTTAATCTCATTATTTAAAGGAGAGTTTTTATAAAACTTTTCTGCTTCAAGAATAACCTTTTTGAATAAATCTTTTGATAAGGTCATTGTTAAATCGCCTGCGCCACTACTGACTTGGCCAGATGCTTGCGGGTTTCGTCAGCGTCGTTCAAGCATGCCTTGAGTTGGTTACAAAGGGCCATAAGCTCGTCGACCCTAGCGACTATACGGTGTTGTTCAGAGATAGGAGGTAACACAACTGGAATTTCCTTAAGCTTCGCTGACTTTATCCCGGTAGCTGTCATACCATTGGATTTTTCTTTTAATTGTTCTTGGAAAGCTGATGCCATTAACTGGATCAGCATGAACTGCGCAATACACCCCATATGCCATTGAAAGCAGATAGCTCTTTGGGCTAAGGCAAAGTCTTCTTGGATGTTAATGTTCGCTACATTGCCAAGTGGTGCTTCAGTGGTAAAAAGAGTATCCCCGGTTCGAGGGAAGCCTCTTGTCATCCATTCAAGATAGTCTTCTTCTGAGATAAACTCTTCAGGGGACGAGTCGATGTATCCCTGCCTTATATTTTTAGCGGTTATTAAACGTTTGCCGCTTTTTATTTTATTGGGTGTTCTTCCTCGGTAGTCGATAAATTTTGCAGTATTGCCGAGCTTTATCCAACTCCAGTGGGTTGGTGTAGATAAATATATTTCATGCTCATCAATGGTGTCTGAAGCCTTGGTTCGCATCCCTTCGTCATCTTTAAGCCTGTTACGCTCATCGATGATGGCATTTACTAACACACTGGCCGGTTTATCATTCGGATCCTGCTCCACCAGCCGACCCATCACCGCGAGCTGCAAGATCGCCTGCTTGAGCTTTTCGATGCTGGCTTCCGTGGTGAACAGCGTATCGAAGTGTTCGGCCAGTCGAGCCCATTGCGCGGCCACTTCATCGGCATCTTCTGCGCGGGTGAGGGCCTCGAGCAGGGTGTCGACCAGCACCTCGTGGGCGTCCAGCTGATCGCCGGTGTGCTGCTCGAGGCGGTCGCAAAGAGTCATGAGCTCGTCGACTTTGGCGACGATGCGGTGTTGTTCTTCTGTAGGCGGAATTGCAAATAGCTGTTCGTTCAGTATTTTGAAATGGCGTGCGTACCCTCGGTTTTCCAAGTCATAGTGAAGAAGGCTAAAATGGAAGTATTTTGGTTCTATCAATACCGGGCACAGAATTTTAGTGCCATCTGCTCCAGTTACAAAGTCAAAGTCGATATACTTTCTTGCGGTAGTATGATCACCAAAAATAATAACAGGGTTCGGTATGTGAATAACTAGCGATTCATCATTGTGATAGCCGGCTATGTGCGATTTACCTTGATCGATTACAGGGAAAGAACCTTCCTCGCTCACTTCTGAGCTTTTAACATTTTTTCCGTTTGGCGATATCGAATAGTAGGTTTCTGGGAGTCTCGACCATACCCACCCATTAGGGAGTTCAAACGGTTTCTCCTCCTGAGTAATAGAAGGCAACTTTTTTGGTTTCTTGATCTTCCCTTCCTTAACCAGCTGCGCTTTTTTCTCAGCAATTCTTTCCAGCAGCACACTGGCGGGCTCGTCATTCGGGTCCTGCTCCACCAGCTTGCCGCGTACCGCCAGCTCCAGAATCAGTTCGCGAAGCTTCTTGATGCCGGTGAGTTCGCGGCCCTGACTCGCACTACGGCCGCTCTTGCGGGTGACCGCACCCGTCCAGAGGTCGAGATGGTCAGTGATCAGCTGCTCGGTGCTCATGCCTCACCCTCCGAGGTTTCTGAGTCTGTACGGTTCAGCGCCGCACTCAGAATGCCCTTGAGCTGGTCGCGAAGTTGCTGAATCTCGGCCTGCTGCTCGGCGTACTGGGCCAGCAGCTCGTCGGGATCATGGCTGATCTGCTCGCCCTGCCAGGGGTTCTTGATATCGAGGTTGTAGTTGCGCGCCTTGATGTCCTCGATGCTGACCTTCCAGGACTGCTCGGTTTCCTGGCGGCTGGCGAAGCCGTCGGCTTCGTCGCCCCACCAGTCGATCTCGGTGGTGAACTCCTCAACGCGCATGGGCTTGGTTTTGCTGTAGTTCTTGTAGCCCTCGGGGTAGGGGTGCTCGTAGTACCACACCTGTTCGGTCGGCTGGCCCTTGGTGAAGAACAGCAGGTTGGTCCTGATACCGGTGTAGGGGTTGAACACGCCGTTGGGCAGGCGAACGATGGTGTGCAGGTTGCACTCGGCCAGCAGCTTCTCCTTGAGGCGCGTTTTCATGCCCTCGCCGAACAGGAAGCCATCCGGCAGGACCACCGCGGCGCGGCCGCCGGGTTTCAGCAGCCGAATGAACAGCGCCAGAAACAGGTCGGCGGTTTCCCGGGTGCGAAACTCCGCCGGGAAGTTGTTCTCGATGCCGTCTTCCTCGGTGCCACCGAACGGCGGATTGGCAACGATTACATCGACCCGCTCGTTCGGGCCCCAGTCCCGGTAGGGGCGGTTGAGGGTATTGTCGTGGCGAATCCGGCTGGGCACCTCGATGCCGTGCAGGATCATGTTGGTGGTCGCCAGCAGGTGCGGCAGTGGCTTTTTCTCCCACCCGTGGATGCTGCGCTGAAGCTGCTGTTCGTCGTCCGGCGTCTGCACGTAGTGCTTGCGCTTGTGCTCGATGGCGCAGGTCAGAAAGCCGCCGGTACCGCAGGCCGGGTCGAGCACAGTCTCATTGAGCTTTGGGTCGACGCGATTGACCATGAACTCGGTCACGGCACGGGGGGTGTAGAACTCGCCGGCGTTGCCGGCGCTTTGCAGGTCCTTGAGGATCTGCTCGTACATATCGCCGAAGGCATGGCGCTGCTGAGAGGCGTTGAAATCGATGCCCGCCTGAATGCGGTTGATTACCTGGCGCAGCAGCTGGCCGGATTTCATGTAGTTGTAGGCATCCTCGAACACGCTGCGAATCACCGCGGCGCGGGCGTCACCACTCGCATCAAGGTTTTGCAGACCGGGGAAGAGGGTGTTGTCGATGAACTGTTTCAGTGCCTCGCCGGTCATGCCTTCCGGGTCGGCGGCCCAGCTGCTCCAGCGCAGGCGCTCGGGAATGGGGCTGACGTAGTTGTCGTAGACCAGCTCCCACTCCTGCTCACGGTCATCGTAGATCTTTAAAAACAGCAGCCAGACCAGCTGGCCGATGCGCTGGGCGTCGCCGTCGACGCCCACGTCCTTGCGCATGATGTCCTGAATGCTTTTGATGGTGGTGCTGATGCTCATGTATGGCCTGGTCAGGTAAACAGTGAAGTCCAGTCGCTCCAGAAACGAGCGAAGGTTTCCGGGGTAAGCTGGAAAAATAAAGAGACTGCGGTAATGATGAGGCTGACAGAAATTGCCCAGCGATTAAATGCGCTATCCTTTTTTTGAAGTGCGTCCTGCTGCTGCTGTCGTGTTTTTTGTTCTTCCTTGTTGCGCTGTTCACGAATCAAATTGGCAACTTCGGCCAGTTGCTCGGTCAGCTCCCGGCGAAGCTCTTCCAGCCGCCAGTGCCTTGAATGCTGTTCCCAGATGTTATATAGCTCGTGGCTTTTCTGCTGATCCACGGGGTGGCTGAAATAATCGGCCGCGTTAAGGAAACGCTGCATAAATCCCGCCGCAGCTGCCTGATCGCCATCGGCGGGGTAGAATCTGGCTACCCTGTCACCACCTGACCGAGCTACCCGATGA
>NZ_RBIN01000001.1 GCF_003633775.1 Kushneria sinocarnis | reverse complement strand
ACGGACCACCTGAGGTGGTCAGAAAATGATCGCTGACGCGATGGTTGTGCCACTCTGAGCCCTTCAACCGCTCAGAGACGAATTGATCAGCGATTCCCTTACGTCCGATGAACTGAGTGGCAGCTAGTTCCAGCGCAGAAGATACGTATGGCGTTGTGACGAAGTAATTCGAAAGCTTTTTGTCTGCCTCTGCATCAGAGGCGCCAAGCTTGATATCACCAAGCGTAACTTTATGTTCTGGCGAGATCGGCATTTTTCCTCCAAAAAAATTTGAGGTTGGGCTTCTATTTTGCGGTTTAGTAGTTCATTTGGGTGTCCGCTTTGGGCCGTAACCGGCCAGCTCTCATGCCTTCTCATGACCCTACTGATGGCTTACCCCCAGTTACGACGCGCCTTAAACTTCTCTGCTCTTTTACAAGGCCGATCCACCCAGCACCCCGACCACTAATCTCTCTTCTAATTCTCACCTCCCGGCGCGTTGTCGACTCCCCTCCCCGCCTGCGCGCTAAATGGGTCGGTTTCCTTGTACCTACGCATCAGGGCGCCAACCGCGCCAATACTGGGGCGCGGCATGGTTTCGGGGCACCGAAGTAAGCTGCACTTGCTGCATCCAGCCCCCTCCTCCTTGCACCCCGTAGGGTACTGACCCGTGTTACCGGCAGCGATCCACAGCGCCGGTGGCCATCAGGTGCCCTGTTCGGCCCGTTCTCAGCCGAGCAGGCATCACCCTTTGGCGAATTAGTGTTCACTTTTATCACGGATAATCATGATTACAAAGACATACAAAAGTATGCACGGGATCGCGCTGGCCTGGTCAGGCACGAGGGCCGGGGGTGATCACACTGCCATCGGGGAATGCTCTCAGTACCGGCTGATTGCCCGATAGGCTGAAAGGAAGGGGCGTTCGATTCGAGCCGGATGGCGGCCCCTGCCCGCGCTCTGGCGAGTGAAGGGCCTTGTGGCCGTGACCACCCTACAAAAAGACCCCGCCTTGGGCGGGGCCTTCTGCTGTTGTCAGGGGTATGGCTGCGTGCTGCCGGGTACGTACGCCATAGAAGCTGCCAGCTCCATCACATCTGCGTGCGCGCAGGCGCACCATGGGCAGCCTGGTAGACCGGGCTGTCGCTCACGGGGGTAAGCGAGTCGGGATACTGCGCGTCTGCCGGATGCGAAGGAATGCTCGGCACGCCGGGGGCCGAAGTCCCTTGAAGACTGCCGATCGTCGATCGCTTGAAGGGCTTGCCGGGAGTGCTCGGGGAGGATCAGGTGGCGCCCGCGGCAGGACTCGAACCTGCAACCCACGGCTCCGAAGGCCGTTGCTCTATCCAGTTGAGCCACGCGGGCGCTTTGATCGCCAGAGCGATCGGCACATATTCTAACGGCTCCTGGCGTATCTGGATACCCACTGCCCGGCACGAGCCGCTGTGCCCGATCCGGTTGCCTGACCGGTAGAGACTGGTGCCCGCCTGCCGGGTCGGCATGGCGCGCTGGCAGGGGCGAATGTTCTCCTTCATGCTGGAAAATGCCCAGGGCCACATGGACTGCTTTCATCTGCCACCGCCTCGAGTGGTGGCGCCGGGCAGTCAGCCCGCAGCCTGAAGGCCGCGAGCCCCGGCCGGTTGCCGAACGTTCAATCCATCGCACGGAGCGCGATACCACCCCACCATGCCGATTCCCGATTTCCAGTCGCTGATGCATCCGCTGCTGCTGCTGACCGCCGATGGTCACGATCATCTGCTGCGCGAGAGCTACACACCGCTGGCGGAGGCCTTCGAGCTGAGCGCCGCCGAGCGCCATCAGCTCAACCCCAGCGGTCAGCAGTACCTGTTCAACAACCGGGTCACCTGGGCGGCCAGCTATCTGCGCAAGGCGGGGCTGCTGACCTCCCGCGGGCGCGGGGTGGTCGCCATCACCGAGGCGGGGCAGCAGGCACTGGCAGAGACGACGCGGGTCGACCTGGCGTATCTGATGCGCTTCGACTCCTTCCGCGAGTTTCGTCGCCGTACCAACGGCGCCGCTCGTGCCCAGCGGGCTCCGGCCGCCGATGAGCTCGACGGCGAAATGGAGAGCCTGACCCCGCTGGAGAGCATGGAGGTGTCATGGCGGGCGATCCGCGCCGATCTGGAGGGCGACATGATCGAGCGGATGCAGCAGATCCATCCGGCG
This sequence comes from Kushneria sinocarnis, assembly GCF_003633775.1. Classification (GTDB taxonomy): domain Bacteria; phylum Pseudomonadota; class Gammaproteobacteria; order Pseudomonadales; family Halomonadaceae; genus Kushneria; species Kushneria sinocarnis. The sequence goes on along the minus strand of NZ_RBIN01000001.1, from coordinate 564,192 downwards.
CGCTTCGAACAGCTGGTGATCGATGTGCTGATCACCATGGGCTACGGCTGCGGGCAGGGTTCGGGGCAGAGCGTGGGCCAGAGCAGCGATGGCGGCATCGACGGGGTGATCAACGAGGACCCGCTGGGGCTGGAAACCATCTATCTGCAGGCCAAGCGCTGGACGAACCCGGTGGGCCGGCCGGATATCCAGAAGTTCTCCGGCGCGCTGGCCGGCCGCCGCGCCCGCAAGGGGGTGTTCATCACCACCTCGCACTTCACCCGCGAGGCCCAGGAGTACGTGACCCAGCTGGAGACCCGCCTCATCCTGATCGACGGCCAGCAGCTGGCCCGGCTGATGATCGATCACAACGTGGGCGTCACGACCGTGGATCGCTTCGAGATCAAGCGGCTGGACAGCGACTACTTTTTGGATGAGTAACCGCTAGGAAGCCGACCATCCCGAAACGAGCGGCCATGCATTATGGTCATTGAATGCTGTAACCACCATCGATGACCAGATTGGCTCCATTAATCATGTCAGCGGCGTCGCTGGCGAGATAGAGTGCACAACCGGCGATCTCTTCTGGATAAACAAAACGTCGGGCGGGAATCTTCTGTTTCATCTGCTCCCCGACTTCACCTGCCCAGGCTTTCTGCCCAAGCTCGGTCAGCGCTACGGTCGGTGAGATGGCGTTCACGCGAATATTATGTGGTCCCCATTCGCTGGCAAGCGTCTGGGTAATGCTGACTACGGCCGCCTTGCTGGCACAGTAGGCCAGGTGCTTGTCCAGCGCCACCACGGCAGCCTGCGAAGCCATATTGATAATGCGTCCACCACCCTGTTCAAGCATGTGCCGTCCCACCGTCTGGCAGAGCAGAAACACGCCCTTGAGATTGACCGCCATGGTGGCATCCCAATCTGCCTCTGACAGTTCCTCGGCGGGCGCCAGAGCCACGATACCGGCATTGTTAACCAGTGTATCGATGCCGCCCAGGACGCCGACCACTTGCTCAACACAGGCCTCTACGTCGGCGGCCGAGGTAACATCTCCCTGCACGGCAATCGTGTTGCCGCCGATTTCCCGGGCAGTCTCGTGAACGCCCTCGCTTCGATCGAGCAGCGCTACACGAGCCCCCTTTTCTACATAGAGCTCTGCAATGGCCCGCCCAATGCCTGCCGCGCCACCACTGATCAGTACTCGGCGCCCGGTCAATGAAAAATCCTTGCTGTAGCCTTTGTATTCCATGGTGCTGTTACTCCTGTTGGCATGGCCGGTTCAGCGGCGGCGCCGACCAAGTTGGCGGCGCCGCGAGGCCTCACTGCTGATTACCATAATCACCGGAAGCGAGATTGCGACGGATCAGCTCGGGCAGCTCATCCAGAAACTGCTCGCGATTCTTGTACATCTGTCGATAGTACTGTTCGGCGTTTTCCTGGGTGACGATAGGCATACCGATGAAAATCTCCTTCGGCACTTCCTGGCCCCGAGCTGCATTGACCGCCACTTGGAGTGCCATCCCCAGTTGCAGCGGCGCGTTTTGCAGATTGGACATCAATTGATGGCCCGCAGCTACATTCTGTAAACCAGCCTCGATACCGTCGATGCCGACAATCGGGATGTCGTTGATGCGACGCTGACGCATGGCGCGAATAGCCCCTACCGCCATATCGTCGTTTTCCGAAATCACACCATCGATATCTTCGCCATAGCGTGACAGCCAGGAAGCCATGATGTTGTAGCCCTCTTCGCGCTTCCAATCGCCAGGGCGCTTGGCAAGCACCTTGACCTCAGGGTGTTCGGCCAGAACGTTTTCAATGCCCTTGGTCCGATCAATGGTACCCGACTGCCCTAGCGGCCCCTGGAGAATCACCACATTGCCTTTACCGCCTATCTTCCTGATCAATGCGCGGGTCTGATTCTCACCCGCGGCTATGTCATCCGGACCAACATAGGAATTGAGATACTGCTTGCCGGGGTCGAATACCTTGACGTTGGTACCGATAACCGGAATGTCACGTTCGCGTGCTTTTTTTATCTGCGGCCCCAGTGCGGCCGAATCGACCGGATCCACTACGATGGCATCCACACCTTGGGCAATGAACTGATTCATTTGCGCTACCTGGGAGGCTACCGAGTTGTCAGCGCTGGCCCAGCGTAGATCGACATTATTGGCGCGGGCGACTGCATCGACTCCCTCACGTCCCGAGGAGACCCACCCGGACATGGCATAAACGGTATAACCGATGGTCAGCGGCTCCTTGTTTTCCTGCGTCTCACTCTGCTGAGCCTGGGCGACCCCCATCAGCGACAGACCGCACATCGCAGCTGCACCGACTGCCAGTTGCCTGAACCACTTTGCTCTTCTCATGATTGTTCTCCCCTTCGGGATGGTTGGCTTGCATTCCGTGCATGGAAAACGGTCGTTCAGACCAGTTTCCGACGGCTGGCTACCGTGTCGAGGAACACGGCAAGGATGATGATGAAACCGCTGATAATGTGCTGATAGAACGGCGAAACATTGAGAATTGTCAGACCGTTATCAATGGTCCCCAACAGAATCACACCAAACAGCGCACCGGCGATTGAGCCTCGTCCGCCAGCCAGACTAATACCACCGATCACTGGCGCTGCGATGGCGATCAACTCGTAGCCGGTTCCGGTCGTGGCGATGCCAGCGGTAATCTGTGAAGCCAGCAATACGCCAGCCAGACCTGACAGCGCTCCCGAGATCATGAAAGCCGAGATCAGTACTCGCCGAATCGGAAGACCCGCAACGAAAGCAGCCTGAATATTACCGCCCACTGCGTAGACGTAACGTCCCAGCCGCGTGCGTGATAGCGTGAGCCAAAGCAGAAAGAAAACACCGAACAGGATATAAATCGGAATCGGAATACCAAACCATGAGTAAACCGAGATATCCAGAAACTCCATGTTGTTAATGGATATCTGCTGACCGTTGCTCAGGACATATCCGCACCCGAGTGCAATCGACAGCGTGCCGAGGGTGGCGACAAAAGCGGGAATGTTCAGCAGTGCTACGGCGATACCATTGAATGTCCCGATCACAATGCCAGCCGCCACACCGCCCAGTATCGCCATCAGCGCCCATCCAAGCCCCGAATGGCCGTCCAGAATGAGAGCTGCCACCACACCGGCCAACCCCACCACACTGCCTACCGAGAGATCGATCCCGCCTGACAGCACTACCACCCCCTCACCGAAGCCAATCAGGGCGTAAACTGATATCAACATCAGAATCGAGATAATGTTGTAAAAGGAGATGAACTGTGGCTCAACGATCGCCAGTGGCACCACATAACAGGCAAAGGCGATCCAGACCACCAGCGAGGCCAGTCGGGTGCGATTGAAGATTGCACCGATGGCTTTTGTTGAGCGGGTGCTGGCTGCGTTCTCCGTGTGGGCTGTACTCATGGCGTGCTCTCCTTGGAATCGGTCGAACGTGCAGAAGCTCAGGCGCCAATAGCAGCGCGCACGATCTCTTTTTCATCGAACTCATGGCGCTCGAAGGTCTGGCACAGGGCCCCTTCGCGGAAAACGGCAATACGGTGTGAAAGTGTCATTAACTCCGGTAGCTCGGAGGAAGAGACGACGATGGCAATACCCCGCTGTGCCAGGTCGACAATGATTTCGTAAATATCTGCCTTGGCGCCTACGTCAATACCGCGAGTGGGCTCATCGAGCAGCAGCACCTGTGGGCTGTCGGCAATCAAACAGCGTGCTACCAGCACCTTCTGCTGATTGCCGCCGCTAAGCGACGCAACAGAAGTGCGCGCACCACCGTATTTGGTGCGTAAACTTTCCAGTGCCTCACGGCTGATGTTCTCTTCACGTCCGCGCCTGACCCACCCGCCGGGCCCGGTAAAACGCGTCAGATTCGACAGGATGGTGTTCTGGGCGATGTCCAGCGACAGTACCAGCCCCGCTTCCTTCCGATTCTCCGGAATATAAATCAGCCCGCGCTTGAGTGATGCCGAAGGAGAACGGTTATCATAGTTCTGCCCTCCCATCACGACTTCCCCGGTACGCGCGGGATGGAGGCCGTAAACCGATTTGAAAAAGGCCGTACGACCCGAACCGGCAATGCCGGCTAATCCTACAATCTCCCCCGGGCGCACGCTGAAAGCGAAGCCGGTTTCATACTCCTCATCAGGCTGGCGTGTGGCATAGCCGCTGACTGCCAGTGCGGGCTTGCTAGCCGTTACTTCAGGTAGCTCCAGATGCTGCTCGGCCAGTTCGCGGCCGACCATGGCGCTTATAATCTCGTTCGAGGAGAGCTTTTCGATGGGGGCTGTCAGCGTAATCTGTCCATCGCGAAGCACTGCAATGTCATCCGCCATCTGCTCGACTTCATCCATCTTGTGGGTAGTAAAAACTACCGCAGTGCCGGCAGTGCGCAGACGTTTGACGATTTCAAACAGATGTCGGGTTTCATTGCGGGTCAGCGAGGAGGTCGGCTCATCGAGCAATAGAATGCGCGGCCGGCGGTGCCAGGCACGAATGATCTCGACGATCTGGGCATAGGAGAGACTGATCTGCTCGATGCGGTCACTGGCCGATACCGGAATATCGAATTCGTTAATCGCATCCTGAGCCTCTTTCAGCATGTGCGATGACTGTAAAAATCCGCCCATGCGGCCCCATCCTGTCAGCTCCCGACCAAGGAAGATGTTCTCGGCCACAGTCAGATGTGGTACCAGTGAGAGCTCCTGGGTAACGATTTCGATACCGCGCGCCTGACCAGCATTGGGGGAATACTCGACCACCGTTTTGCCATCCACGGCGATGGTGCCCTGCGACGGCGCCAGCAGACCGGCCAAGATACCCAGCATGGTGGATTTACCGGCGCCATTTTCTCCCATCAATGCCGTTACCCGCCCCGGATAGAGAGACAGCCGGATGCCATCGAGCACAACCGAAGTGCCGAAACGCTTGCTGATATCACGATATTCAACGATTGGCTCGATGGACGCCGCTACAGAATCAGCCGTGATCTTATCCGCCATAAGGCACCTTTTGTTCGGGTCATACCAGCGCCAATAGCACTCCAGTCGGCGCACTCGAAACACCACGCTAAACAAAATAGCAACATATCACTCTTATGAGCGGAATCACCTATTGGTCGCAGAATCTCCACTTTTTAGAGCGCGAATGGCCTATTCGTTAATCTTTTATGCGGCGCTAACGGAGCATTGATAGAAAATCACAACGGTAGCCACAACTACAAAAGACAATCCCGGGCTATTGCTTCTCGCTGGTCATCGCGTAGAGGTGCGATTCGGCTGTCGACCGTAATTCCTGAACTTCTCGGTTACTTTCACCATTTCTTGATGATCAAGTATGTGAGGAGTACCGATGGAACTGGCAATCACATATTGTCGAGCAAGAGTTTCCACTTCTACCGCCAGCCACATGGCGCGTGGCAACGTTTCACCACAGGCGATCATGCCGTGGTTCGCCAGCAGACAGGCCTTATGACCCTCCAGAACTTCCAGTACGGCTTCTGAAAGCGCATCAGTACCGAAGGTCTCATAGCGTGCACAAGGAATTGTTTCACCGCCCGCAGCAGCTACCATATAGTGCGCTGCTGGAATATCCTGACGACATATAGCCAGCGCCGTGGCGTGGATAGGATGGCTGTGCACAATGGAGTTAAACGCTTCATATCGATTCAGAATGGCCAGATGAAAACGCCATTCGCTGGAGGGATTGAGCCTCCCATGGGGCTGTCCGTCATGATCAACAAAGACGATCTCTTCGGCTCTCATCTCACGGTAATCGATACCACTTGGCGAAATCAGCATGCCTCGTTCGTGGCGCAGACTGATATTGCCTGATGTCCCCTGGTTGAGGCCGTTCTGATTCATTTCCAGGCAATGGTCGACAATCAACTGTCGCTTCTCGTTTTCAGTCATGTCATCTGTCCAGGCAGGATAAGAGGAGACCTTCATTCAGAGACCGGAACACTCGCTTATCCATTCCCCGATGAACTTGCCTCATACCGGTGTCCGCGATCGCCGATGTATTTCTGACACTCGCTATAGTGGCGCTCGGCTATGTCACGTGTTGCCTGCAACGACACAATGCCAGCCTTAGACCCTAGTCCCGACAGCACCAGTGATGAGACGGCAGTAGCAAAGCATGCAGAAAATTCAAGACTCCAACCATTATGGAGCCCGACAATAATCCCCGCCGAATACCCATCGCCGCAGCCCGTGGTATCCAACGGCTGCAATCCGGGAATTGCCGGAACATGAAGTCGCTCACGGATGTCACGCCCGGCCAGATAGCTGCCATCTTCACCCAGCGTCAGGATGACATTGGCCGCGCCTTTTTCGAGGTAATAGTCGACGATTCGATCAGGGTCATCGAGACCGGTCAGCACCTGAGCTTCATCAATGCTGGGAATAAAATAATCGGTCCATGGCATGAGCGGATCAACCGATTCACGCACCTCTGGGCGGGCGAAAATCAGATCCAGCGTGGTGATACAATCCCTAGCTTTTGCGCGGCGCATGAAATCCAGCGCCGGCTCACCATCGAACTCGCCCAGCAGTCCGATCCCACCAACATGCACAATGTGGCTTTCAAGGGCTTGCTCAATGGCTGTCGCATCTGGCCGATAGCCCCCGGCGGCACCACGAAAATGCCAGTGCCGGCGCTCACCGGAACCACCACTAGCGATCATCGAAGCTGAGGTAGGCAGATGTGCAAGGCGTTCAAGCCCGCCGGTATCCACCCCATACTCAGCCAGGTTGTGAAAGATGAAATTAGCCTTTTCGTCATCACCCACTGCACCGGCCGCGTAGACATTCATTCCCAGCAGGGCGCAGTCCACCGCCACACCACCGGCAGTCCCCGCTACCGTAAAGACAATCTCATCAATGAACTGACCGGTTCCCTCGTCCGGTAGTGACGTAATCGACCGACCATGTACATCGACCACATAGAGTCCCACTATAGAAGCATCGAAAACTGACATCGTGTTCTCCCTGTCTGGCTGGTCGCATCCTCGGCGCGTTAGCTGGACGCACTGATTATTCGCCCTTTAAACTCTAGGCTGAACCACTCAAATGAAAGCATCAGCGCTCTTTTGTGCGATATTCTCTTTTCGTAGGATACTTTTTTAGGCAGCAAGGAGAGATCCATGACCGGCGATCAGGAGACAGGACTTCTGGCAGCGAGCGTGGCGCAGCGTTTTTATATCGATAACGACTCCAAGATTCAGATCGCCGAAAACCTGGGCATTTCACGTTTCAAGGTGGCGCGCCTGCTTGATATTGCACGCGAAAGGGGCATGGTCGAGTTCGTAATTCGCCCTCCCATCGAAATCCACTCGGCCCTTTCAAGCGAAGTACGCCGGCGCTTCGGTCTGCGTGAAGCGGTGGTAGTGGAATCCTTTGTCGAAGAGGATGATTCTGTACGCACCCGACAGCAGATCGGTCGAGCGGCCGCGGCGCTGCTCGGTGATTTGATCACCGAACACGATGTATTGGGGGTGGGCTGGGGGCGTACCACCAGCGCCATGGTGGATCAGCTTGAGCGGCTGCCGGGCTGCCCGGTGGTACAAATTTGCGGTATTGTGGGTACACCCGGCGAAAACTCACTGGATATGATTCGGCGTATCACTGAGGTGAATCACGGCAAGGCTTATCCCATGTACGTACCGTTGATCGTTTCAGATGATGGGATAGCCGATAGCCTGCGCCGAGAACAAAGCGTGGCGGCAGCCATGGCCCAGTTTGACAACGTCAGTGCGGCAGCCATCTCGATCGGGAGTATTCAGCCATTGCAATCACAGCTGACTCAGCGGCTAGAACCGGATGAACAGCAGCAAATTACTGCCTCCGGCGCCGTGGCCGAAATCTTGGGTACTTTTATCCGCTCCGATGGCAGCCTTTATACAGATTTCTCCCGCCGCACCCTGGCAATGGGATTTGAAGAGATGCGCCGGATTGCCAACCTTATGATTTTAGCCAGTGGCTCCTATAAGGCTGATGCGGTGCGGGCTGCATTCACGGCCGGACTGGGAAATATTCTGGTAACGGACCGACGCTTGGCAGAACGGCTGTTAGCAAATTGAAAAGCCGTTCAAATATCTCCGTCTTTGGTGAAAGATCAACTTCCTTTCACGCTTGAATCAAGCGCCACGCCGCTGCAGCGTACCCGCCAGCGCGTGCTGTCCTCCAGTCGGGTCAGGGTCAGCGGTGCCACATCCAGTCCGAAGTAGCTGTGCGCCGGCGCCTCCATGGCAGCCAGCATGAAGGCTCGGATCACCGCCGAATGCGTGACCATCAGGGTGTGGCCGGTGGCCAGCGTCGTCAGCCACGGGGCGATGCGCTGACAGAGCTGCTCGATCGACTCGCCGCCATGCGGAGCGGCCGCCGGGTCACGCAGCCAGCGCGCCAGCCCATCGGGGTCCTCGCCTGCCAGTGACTCCAGCGAATGGCCCTGCCAGCGGCCGATATCGAGGTTGCCGAGCGTCGCCTCGGTGGTGGCCTCAAACCCCAGCCATTCGGCCGTCTGACGCGCCTGAAGCTCCGGCGCACGGAAGCATGCAGCCACCTGCGGGCCGTCGATCCGGGGCGGCCGGGCCCCGGTCGGCAGCTCGATCGGCTCGTCGGCCGGGAGCCGGCCGAGCCGCTGCGCAGCGGTGGCGGCCGGGGCAATCAGGGTCAGGCGACGCGTCATCGAAACTCCTTGCGGGTAGTAATCTCGGGGCCAGCGGCACAGAATGGAGGTGTGCGGTCCTCACGGGAAGCCGGTGCAACTCCGGCGCGGTCGCGCCACTGTAACCGCGGATCCATGACCGCAGGAAGCCAGACCTCGTGAGGGCCATCGTTTACCCGACCACAGGGACGCGTCATCCCGCAGGAGTCTTCCTACATGAGTCAGACCACTACCGCGACCGGTGTGTCGCCCGAAAGCCCCTCCCTGCCCGTTGTGCCACTCGGCGAACTGCTCCCCTGGGCCCTGCTCGGCGGGCTCTTGCTGATGCTGGCCCTCTACTTCGTCGGCGCCGAACAGGGCGCCACGGCGATGTTCTCCGGCACCGGCATTCACGAGTTCGTGCATGACGGCCGGCATCTGCTCGGCTTCCCCTGCCACTGAACGGAGGCCGATACATGATCGGACAGCTATTGTGGCGCGGCATGCTGGCGGGCCTGATCGCCGGTCTGCTGGCCTTTGCCATGGCCAGCACCTTCGGTGAGCCGCCGCTGACCCGGGCGATCGGCTTCGAGGCGAGTCAGGCTGACGGCCATCATCACGGTGAGGCGCACTCGCACGGGGCCACGGGCGAGGGCCATCATCACGGCGACGGTGCCGGTATCAGCCGGGCCACCCAGAGCAGCTGGGGGCTGCTCACCGGCGTGGGGGTCTACAGCACGGCGCTGGGCGGGCTCTTTGCGCTGGTCTTTGCCCTGGCCAACGGGCGGCTGGGCCGGCTCTCGCCGCGTGCCCTGTCGGTGCTGCTGGCCGCCGGCGGTTTCCTCGCCCTGGTAGCCGTGCCGTGGGTGAAGTATCCGCCCAACCCGCCGGGCATCGGCACCGCCGCCACCATCGACCTGCGCACCGAGGTCTACTTCCTGCTGCTGGCGGTCTCGCTGAGCGCCATGATGCTCAGCGTACGCCTTGCCCGGCCGCTGCGGGCACGGCTGGGGCCGTGGAACGGCGTGCTGGCCGCCGGGGCGCTCTACGGGCTCATCGCCGCCTTCGCCTGGGGGCTCTTCCCCACCGTGGCGACCATTCCGGCGCACTTCCCGGCCGAGGTGCTGTGGCAGTTCCGGCTCTCGTCACTGGGCATTCAGGTAATCATCTGGGCGGTGCTGGGGCTCGTGTTCGGCGCCCTGGTCGAGCGCGCCCGGCGCCGCCGGCAGCTGACCGGGCGGGCATCGGCCACGGCCTGAGCGCGCGCTTCGGCCACCGGCCTGCCCACGCAAAAGCCCCGGCATGACCGGGGCTTGCGGCAGGGCGTACGAGCGGCTTCGCGGATGCGTCAGCGCGTGGCGATGATCCAGACGGCGTGAATGATGCCCGGAATGTAGCCGAAAATGGTCAGCAGGATGTTGATCCAGAAATGCATGCCTAAACCGACCTGCAGGAAGACGCCCACCGGCGGCAGAATGATCGCCAGAATAATGCGGATGATATCCATATCGCTCCTTTTGGAAACTGTTCCTGTAAACCCTGAGCATAGCTGTTTAACACAGCCTGACCAGCGCTGCCTGAATGACACCTGACCCGGTCATCCAGCCAGCCAGCATGCTCCCTATCTGCGGGCGTCCGGGCGCTTATTCAATCGACCATGCGGCGATGACCGTATGACCAGATGAGGGCCGCCAGCAGGGAGAGCCCGAACCCGAGCCAGACCACCCCGCTCCAGCCGAAACGGCCATAGATCGCCGCCGAGGCCAGCGAGCCGAAGGCGCCGCCGAGAAAGTAGGTGGTCATGTAGCCGGCATTGAGCCGGTTGCGGGCACTGCTGTCGAGGCCGTAGATCAGGTTGAGGTTGGTGATGTGCACCGCCTGCAGGGCCAGATCGAGCAGGACGATACCGGCCACCAGCATCACCAGGCTCCAGCCGGCGAGCCCGAACAGCGCCCAGGCCACCACCAGCACCCCCAGCCCGGCAGTGGTCACCAGGGCGGCGTGGCCCTGATCCGCCAGACTGCCGGCCCGGCGTGCCATCAGCGCGCCGGCGGCCCCGGCCAGACCGAACAGGCCGATGGTGGCATCGGAGAAGTGCCACGGTGCCCCGGAGAGCAGAAATGCCAGCGAGGTCCACAGCACACTGAAGGTCGCGAAGGTGCAAAAGCCCAGGCTGGCCCGCAGCCGATAGAGCGGATGGCGCCGGAACAGCGTGGCGATCGACATCAGCAGCCGGCCGTAGGAGAGCCCGGCGGACTGGCGATAGCGCGGCAGCATCCGCCACAGGATCAGCGCATTGAGCAGCATCAGGATCGCGGCGACCCAGTAGATGGTGCGCCAGTCCCCCAGCGAGGAGAGCGCGCCGGCGACGGTGCGCGCCAGCAGGATGCCGAGCAGCAGCCCGCTCATCACGGTGCCGACCACCCTGCCCCGGCGCTCCGGCTCGGCGAGCGTGGCGGCAAAGGGCACCAGCACCTGGGCCACCACCGAGAACACCCCGGTGATGGCGGTGCCCAGCAGCAGCATGGCCAGCGACCCGGCGCTGGCACTGATCAGCAGCCCCAGCGCCGCCAGCAGCATCATGATCACGATCATGCGGCGGCGTTCGAACAGATCCCCCAGCGGCACCAGCAGCAGCAGCCCGGCGGCATAGCCGCCCTGGGCGGTGGTCACGATGATGCCGGCGCTGGAGTACGACAGCGCCAGCCGATCGGCGATGGTGTGCAAAAGCGGCTGGGCATAATAGTTGCTGGCGACGGCCAGTCCGGTGGTCACTGCCATCAGCAGTACCAGGGCCGGCCCGAGCGGCGACTCGGAGGTGTGCTGTCGAGTATCCGACATGATCATTCCCGTTCAGCGGCAGGTGGTAGCAAGGAGGCACAGTGTCGGTGACGCGATCCGGGGGCACAAATCCGGATTCGAATGGCCACCACCTGCCGGAACACTGGCCCCTCGGCTCTTAATCGCTTTTCTTTATTAAAATTTATTTATTATAACCATAAGCAGCATTCAGCCTAATTATCCCTCGGGCCAGGCCGATATGGCCTGTAACAGCGGGTCACTGCCCTGTCCGGTCCATGACGCTGCTGGCCTCAACGATTGCCAGGAAGGCAGTCCTCTACAGGGAATTTTCGCAATGTTCGGTCTGAATCGAAGCGTCAAGGCCCGGCTGGCGGCCAGCCTGGGTCTCTGTATCCTCCTGCTGATTGCGGTCGGCGTTCTGGGGCTGATGAGCACTCGCAGCACCCAGCAGACGCTGGACGACATCAGTCACAACAACGTCCAGCCGCTCTCCGCCCTGGCCGAGGTTCGCACGGACCTGCTGCGCGACTGGGTGCGCATCGTCGACAGCCAGGCGGAACGTGACAGCGCCGCCATCGCTGGCCTCAAGGAGCAGCTCGCCCGCAGCAATGCCCGGATCGACCAGGCCTGGCAGGCGTATCAGAGCGGGATCGGCTCGACTCTGGAAGCCAGCGAGGCCGATACCCTTCACGAGCACCTGAATGAACTGCGCGACAGCATTGCGCAGAACGTCAGTCTGATGGCCGCCGGCAATTTCGATGGCGCCCGCGCGCACTCGGCGTCGACCCTCAGCACCCAGTACAACCGGCTGGCCGGGGATATCGACGCCCTGTTCCAGACCAACAATGCGCAGGTCGAAGCCGGTTTTCAGCAGAGCCGTCAGTCCTACGCGACCACCCGCACTACCGTGATCGGCGTGATCGTGGTGGCGGTACTGCTGGCCGCGGCGCTGGCCATCTGGCTGATCCGCGGCATCCTCGCCCCGCTGGGCAAGGCCCGCGAGATGGCCCAGGCGCTCGCCGAGGGTGACCTGACCACCCGCATCAACATCACCTGCCGGGACGAGTTCGGCGACATGCTGCAGTCGCTGGCCGCCATGCGCGACCGGCTGACCGAAGTGGTGAGCTCGGTGCAGCGCAATGCCGGTTCGGTGCAGGTGGCCAGCCGCGAGATCGCCAGCGGCAACGATGACCTCAACCAGCGCACCCAGAGCCAAGCCGCCAACCTGGAGCAGACCGCGGCCTCGATGGAGGAGATCACCTCCACCGTACGTCAGAACGCCGACAACGCCGCCCAGGCCGATACCCTGGCGCGCAATGTCAGCCAGCAGGCCCGGGAAGGCGGTGAAGTGGTCTCGCAGGCCGTCTCGGCGATGGGCGAAATCAATACCTCGAGCCAGAAGATCGCCAGCATCATCGGCCTGATCAACGACATCGCCTTCCAGACCAACCTGCTGGCGCTCAACGCCTCGGTCGAGGCGGCGCGCGCCGGTGAGCAGGGGCGCGGCTTCGCCGTGGTCGCCGCGGAAGTGCGTAATCTTGCCAGCCGCAGCGCCGATGCCGCCAAGGACATCAAGGCGCTGGTAGAAGAGAGCGTCACCCGGGTGACCACCGGCACCGAGCTGGTCAACCGCTCGGGGCAGACGCTGGAGCAGATCGTGACCAGCGTCAAGCAGGTGACCGACCTGGTGGGCGAGATTGCCGTCGCCAGTCGGGAGCAGTCCACCGGCATCGACCAGGTCAACACCGCCATTACCGAGATGGACAGCGTCACCCAGCAGAACGCCAGTCTGGTCGAAGAGGCCAGCGCCGCCAGCCGATCGCTGGAGCAGCAGGCCGAGGCGCTGATCCGTGAGATCGCCTTCTTCAGGCACGCAGAAGCTGTGGGCCACCCGCAGCCGCCTCGCGCAGCACAGCCGACCCAAACACGCCCGGGACAAAGCACGAGCACCCATGCCCCGAAGCCGGCCACCAGCCACTCGGCGCGCACCTCCGGCGCTCACCCGGCCAAAGCCACTGCCCCGGCCCCGCGCACCACATCGCACTCCGAAGTCGAGGAGTGGGAATCCTTCTGATGCCGTTGGTTTTCCTGGATTCGGCCGCCTTCGGGCGGCCTTTTTTCGTTGTCTCTCAATCGCCGGTGGCGATTTCCAGCCCCTCCCGGGTGACCTCGGCCAGAAAGTCGATCTCTTCGGGCTCGATCACGTAGGGCGGCATCCAGTAGATCACGTTCCCCAGCGGGCGCAGCATCGCCCCGCGCGACATGGCGTGCTGAAAGACCCGCAAGCCGCGCCGCTCGCGAAAGTCATAGGGCTCAAGCGTGGCCCTGTCCCGGACCATCTCGATCGCCACCACCATGCCGGTCTGGCGCACATCGCCGACATGGGGGTGATCCCGCAGCGGCGCCGTCACCCGCTCGATGTGGGCCGCCTTCGCCCGGTTGGCCTCGATCACGCTGTCCTGCTCGAAGATATCCAGCGTGGCCAGAGCGGCGGCACAGGCCAGCGGATTGCCGGTATAGCTGTGCGAATGCAGAAAGGCGCGCAGGCTCGCGTAGTCATCGTAGAAGGCGTCATAGACCTCATCGGTGGTCATCACCACCGACAGCGGCAGATAGCCGCCGGTGATCGCCTTGGAGAGACAGAGATAGTCGGGCCGGACGCTGGCCTGCTCGCAGGCGAACATCGTGCCGGTACGCCCGAAGCCGACCGCGATCTCATCGAAGATCAGCTGCACGTTGTAGCGATCACAGGCCTCGCGCAGCCAGGTCAGATACTCGGGGGGATACATCCGCATGCCCCCGGCGCACTGGATCAGCGGCTCGACGATCACGGCCGCCAGCTCATGATGATGGCGTTCCAGCGCCGCCTCCATGTGGGCGAACTTCTCCCACGCCTCGTCAATCCACTGCTCGCGCGGCAGGCCGAACCCATCCGGGGCCGGCACCTTGAGCACATCCAGCAGCAGCGAGCGATAGGTCTCGGTGAAGATCGCCACATCCCCGACCGACAGCGCCCCCAGCGTCTCGCCGTGATAGCCGTTGGTGATGGTCAGAAAACGCCGCTTCTCCGGCCGGCCGACGTTGTGCCAGTAGTGGTAGCTCATCTTGAGCGCGATCTCGACCGCCGCCGAGCCATTGTCGGCATAGAAGCAGTGCCCCAGCCCCGCCGGCGTGAGCCGGCCCAGCCGTTCGGAGAGCTCGATCACCGGCTGGTGGGTGAATCCCGACAGGATGACGTGTTCCAGCGAGTCGAGCTGGTCGCGGATACGCGCGTTGATACGCTCGTTGGCGTGACCGAAGATGTTGACCCACCAGGAGCTGACCGCGTCGAGATACCGGCGGCCATCGAAGTCCTCCAGCCAGACCCCGCGGCCGCGCCGGATCGGGGTCACCGGCAGCGTTTCATGGTCCTTCATCTGGGTGCAGGGGTGCCAGAGGCTGGCAATATCACGCTGCATCCACTCGTCGTTGCGACTCATCGGCGCTCTTCCATCAGTGCATTGATATCGAGATGGTCGGCCACCCGCTCGGGCGCGGGATCGGCCAGCCGGGGCACCACGCCCAGACAGGGCACCCGGCCCCGGTCGGGGTCGCGCTCGCGGCCCAGCCAGTGCTTCAGCGTGGCCAGATTCTCCGCGAGCCGGGCAGTCTCCCCCGCGATGACGCAGGCCACCCAGCCGGCCACGCGCAGTCCGTCACGCTCGATTGCCTCCAGCGTCAGCCGGGCGTGACTGATCGCCCCGAGCCGCACCCCCACCACCAGCACCACCGGCAGCGCCAGCGTGCGGGCCAGCCCGTAGAGCGACTCATGCTCGTTGAGCGGCACCCGCCAGCCGCCGGCGCCCTCGATCAGGGTGAAATCGGCGTGACGGGCCAGCAGCATGCGCATCGGCGCCGCCAGCGCGTCCACCGTCAGTTCGATACCCGCTTCCCGGGCGGCAATGTGCGGAGCGATGCCCGGCTCGAGGGCCACCGGATTGATCGTCTCGTATTCAAGCCCGGGCCGGCACTGGCGCTGCAGCGCAAGCGCATCGTCATTGCGCAGTCCGTGTGGCGTGCGCGTGCAGCCCGTGGCCACCGGCTTGCCGGCCGCGGTACTCAGCCCCCGGCGGCGGGCGGCCGCCAGCAGCCCGGCGGCCACCACGGTCTTGCCGGCATCGGTATCGGTGCCGGTCACGAAAAAGGCCCGCGTCATGAAGCGCTCTCCCCGGCCGGGGGCGCAGGCGCACCCGCCGCGCTATCGGCCGGCCGATGCAGGTTCACCCGCGCCACCCGATAGGTGGTCGGCAGCCCCGCATCGGTGCGAAAGGCCTCGATCGCCCGTTCGAGTCGGGCAAAGCGCGCCCGGCCGGTCAGTCCGCTGACGCCACGGCCGGCCACGGTATTGGCCCCGACCGCCTTGAGCGCGCGCATCAGCGTGGCAGGGTCCGGATGAAAGGTGCGGTGATCGTCCAGGGTCATCTCCTCGTAGTGCAGCGCCGAGGCCTGCAGCTCGCCGTGGAGCGCCTCGGGCGTGATGAAGGCGTTGACGTGCGGGGCGTTGTCCAGCGTCTGCCAGGCGTCCTTCAGCTCGAACAGGCTGCCCTCGCAGAGGGTGGTAAAGCATAGCCGGCCGCCCGGTCGCAGCACCCGCTCGGCTTCGGCCAGAAAGGGCGCCGGCGAGGCGCACCACTGCAACGCCAGACTCGACACCAGCAGATCGGTGCTCTCGGCAGGCAGCGGCAGGGCCTCGGCGGCCCCGGCGCGCCAGTCGATCGGCAGCGCGGCATGGCGGCTGCGGGCGACGCTCAGCATCCCCGGTGCCGGGTCCACACCGATTAACGCCGCCCCCGGAAAGCGCTGCTGCAACTGCGCGGTGACATAGCCGGTGCCACAACCCACATCGACGATGGTGGCGGGCACCCGGGCGTCGTCGATGTGCGCCAACAGCCGATCGGCAACCTCACGCTGCAGCGCGGCCGCCTCATCGTAGTGTCCGGCGGCCCGCGAGAAGCAGGCACTTGCCTGTTGCGGTACATCATGCGCTGTTACCGGGTCGGTCTCCGGGATCATGGCGGTGCGCTCCGAACACTTCGGGCCGAGGCGTGCCGGGTAATGAAATCCGCGATCGCCCCGGCGGTCTCCTCGACCCGCTCAATCGGAAAGCCGTGACCGGTATCGGCCAGCAGCCGGGTCTCCCCTGCCGCCGGCAGACGCTCGCCAATCAGCGTCCGGGCCGCACTGGGCACCAGCATGTCGTGCTCGCCGAACAGGTGCAGCTGGGGCACCTGAAGCCGGGCCGGCACATCGCGCAGATCGAGCTGCTGCAGCAGCGCCAGTCCCGCGGCGGCTTCATCGCTCGGCGTACGCCGCAGCGCGCCCAAAAGCTCACGTCCGAGACTTCGGGCATCGCGGCTGCCCCTGGCGCTCAGGGCGGCGAAGCGCTCGAAGGCCTCCCCCGGTGAGGAGGCCAGCCGGGTGCGGAAGTCCTCGAAGGTGTGGCGCGCCATCGCCGCCGACCAGCCCGGGCGGGCGATGAAGCTGACATTGCTGCCGAGCGTGATCAGCCCCCGCGCCCGCGCGCCGCGTCGCTCGGCCAGTGCGGTCGCCAGCATGCCGCCCAGCGACCAGCCCGCCAGCCAGGCATGATCGGCCAGCTCGGCATCGAGTGCCTCCAGCCAGACCTCGCGGCGGCGGCTGGTCAGTGCCGGATAGCGGGCGCACTCGACCACCACTCCGGGGGCGTGCCGCTCGATGGCGCGCGCCAGCGGCGCCAGGGGGTCCGGGCCGAGGGCCCAGCCGGGCAGCAGGATGAGGCGTTCACAGGTCCGGTCGGCATCAGTCATCGGTCAGCTCCTGGCTGCAACAGTGGTATTCCAGTGCTGACAGTAGTCGATCAAGATCGGCGTGGGTGTGCGCTGCCGAGAGGGTGATCCGCAGCCGGGCACTGCCCTCGGGCACCGTGGGCGGGCGGATCGCGGTACACCACAGCCCCTCGTCTGCCAGCCGGCGGGCCAGCGCCAGTACTTCGGCCTCGCTGCCCCGGCCGACCAGCAGCGGCTGAATCGGCGTGTCGGAAGGCATCAGCCGGATGCCCGGCAGACGTTCGGCGGCGTGGCGGAACGCGCCAATCAGCGTCTGCAGGTGGGTGCGGCGTTCGGGCTCGTCCCGCACGATATCGAGCGCGGTCAGGGTGGCCCCGGCCAGCGCCGGTGACAGGCTGGTGGTATATACATACGGGCGGGAGAACTGGATCAGCGCCTCGATCAGGGTATGGCTGCCGGCCACGAAGGCCCCCTGGGTGCCCAGCGCCTTGCCGAGCGTGCCCACCAGCACCGGCACCTCATCGGCCGATACGCCCTGCGCCTCCAGTGTCCCGGCGCCCCGCGCCCCCAGCACGCCCAGTCCGTGGGCATCGTCGATCATCAGCCAGCCCCCCCGGGCACGGCATTGCCCGGCCAGCGCCGTTACATCGGCGCAGTCGCCATCCATGCTGAAGACCCCGTCGCTGACCACCAGCCGGGCGCGCGCCGGATCGAGTCCGGCCAGCAGCTGCCCGGCATGCGCCGGATCCCTGTGCGCAAAGCGGTGCAGCCGGGCGCCGGCCAGCCGGGTGCCATCGAGCAGCGAGGCGTGGTTGAGGCGATCGTGCACCACGTGATCGCCCCGCCCGGTGAGCGCGGCGATGGTGCCGGTATTGGCCTGATAGCCGCTGGAGAACAGCAGCGCCCGTTCGCGGCCCGTCCAGCAGGCCAGCCGCTGCTCGAGCATGGCGTGCGGGGTCAGATGCCCACTGACCAGATGCGAGGCTCCACCCCCCGTGCCGAAGCGCCGGGCGCTGGCTGCCAGCGCCTCGCCCAGCCGTGGATCATGGGCCAGCCCGAGATAGTCATTGCTGCAGAAGTTCACGACGTCGCGGCCGTCCACGTGCACATGTGCCCCGGCCCGATCCGCGGTGCGCCGCTGCCGGTAGCGCGCCTGCGCATGACGCTCGGCCAGCCGGGGCGCCAGCGCGGCGTCCAGGTCGGCACTGCCGGCCCCGCTCATGCCCGGGCCGTGGCGTCGGTGGTCACCGCCCGGATGCGCGCCTTTTCGAGCTGCTCACCGATGGCGGCCTCGTGGGTGGCATCGTCGACATCCTCGCGACGCTCGGGGTAGAGCCCGAGGCGTTCGAACAGGCGCTGATCATGGGCCGCCTGCGGGTTCTGCGCGGTCAGCAGCCGTTCCCCGTAGAAGATCGAGTTGGCCCCGGCGAAGAAGGTCAGCGCCTGGGTTTCGTCACTCATCAGTTCGCGGCCGGCGGCCAGTCGCACGTGCGAACCGGGCATCAGGATGCGGGCCACCGCCACGGTGCGCACGAATGCCAGCGGATCGAGCTCCTCGACCTCGGCCAGCGGCGTGCCTTCGATGCGGATCAGCATGTTGATCGGCACGCTCTCGGGGTGCACCGGCAGATTGGCGAGCTGCTGCAGCAGTCCGGCGCGGTCGGTGACCGACTCGCCCATGCCGAGAATGCCTCCCGAGCAGATCTTCATGCCGGCGCGGCGGACATGCTCCAGCGTATCGAGCCGCTCGGCATAGGTGCGGGTGGTGATGATCTCGCCATAGTACTCCGGCGAGGTGTCGAGATTGTGGTTGTAGTAATCGAGCCCGGCGTCGGCGAGCTGCTCGGCCTGCGCCTGACCGAGCATGCCCAGCGTCATGCAGGTCTCCAGCCCCATCGACCGCACACCGCGCACCATTGCCAGCACGTACGGCATGTCGCGCTCGTGCGGATGACGCCAGGCGGCGCCCATGCAGAAGCGGCTGGCCCCCACTTCCTTCGCCTTGCGGGCCTCTTCCAGCACCGTCTCGACCTGCATCAGCTTCTCCCGGTCGAGGCCGGTGTTGTAGTGGGCCGACTGCGGGCAGTACTTGCAGTCCTCGGGGCAGGCGCCGGTCTTGATCGACAGCAGCGTGGAGATCTGGACGGCGTTGGGATCGAAATGACGGCGATGCACCGCCTGGGCGCGAAACAGCAGCTCGTTGAACGGCAGATTCAGCAGCTGCTCGATTTCGTCACGCTGCCAGTCGTGACGGTTGACTGTTTCGCCGGCAGGAGTTCCGGTTGCATACATGACTTGTTAACCGCTGGTTGCTCTACAGGTTGCCGGATAGCCTGACAGCCCGATCGGTCAACTTCAAATAAACGAATGGTTAACATCGCGTCGAAGCGCGCGGCCTCCGAACGTCGACGGCGCCCTGTGCTCAGTGCGCCGGCCGGGCCAGACGCATGACATCCTCGTGGGCAGCCAGATGAATCCCGATCACGCGCTGTCGCGCCCCGGCCGGCACGCCCTGCGCCATCAGCGCCTTGTTGAGATGGCCGATCATGGCGTAGAAGTCGTCATCGGTCAGTCCCATGTGCTGATGCACCCGGTCCATTGGCGGCCCCTGGTAGTGACAGGGCCCACCACTGACCTCGCAAAGCTGATCGCCCAGCGAATCTGCAAGATGGTCGATATTGGTATGGGCGAAGAAACCGACCAGCCGGGCATCGTCCGCCATGCGAATCAGAAAGTCATGCACGATGGCCTCGACCCCGGGCTGGCCCCCCAGTTGCCTGTAGAGCGAAGGTGAAGCGGCCTGCGAGCCGCAGCCGGACAGCAACAGCAGCACCATCAGCCAGTAACAAGCACGTGCCATGGCAAACTCCCGGTCAATGAATTGATGCGCAAGAACGTGGCCGGCATCACGGATGGCGCTCGAGTACGGCGCCATCGGCAATCCAGCCGGGCACGGCCTGTGCGGGCAGCGGCCTCGAGATCAGATAGCCCTGCAGGTAGTTGCATCCAAGGTTGGCCAGCAGCTGCCGGGCAGCCTCCGTCTCCACGCCTTCGGCCACGACCTCGAGCCCGAGATTGTGACCAAGCTCGATGGTCGAGCGCACGATGATGCGATCCTCCTCGCGCTCCTCGAGTCCGAGCACGAAGGACTTGTCGATCTTGAGCTCCCGCACCGGCAGGGTGCGCAGCTGCGAGAGCGAGGAGTAGCCGGTGCCATAGTCGTCGATGGCGATCCGCACGCCCGCCCGGCGCAGGCGCTCGAGCACGGTCACCGCCATGACCGGATCCTGGATGATGGCACTCTCGGTCACCTCCAGGGTCAGCTGGTCGGCAGCCACGTCATGAGCCAGCAGCACCTGCTCCAGCCGATCGGCGAGGGTCGGATCGACCACGTCGCGGGCCGAGAGATTGATCGCCACCCGCAACCGGTGCCCCTGGGTATTCCACTCGGCCAGCTGCCGGCAGACCGTCTCGATCATCCACTGCGACAGCAGCGTCATGTGGCCGGACTGTTCCGCCAGACTGATGAACTCATCCGGCGGAATGAAACCGAGCTCGGGATGCTGCCAGCGCATCAGCGCCTCGAAACCGGTCAGGCAACCGGTAGGGGCGGCCGTCTGCGGCTGATAGACCATGAACAGCTGATGGTCGGTCACCGCCTGCTGCAGATCACGAACCAGCTTCAGCTGGCGCTGGTGCTGCTCATCCTGCCCCTCCTCGTAGCGCCGATGAGGGCAGTGGGTACGGTGGGCAACCGCCATGGCAATCTCGGCGCGACGCAGCAGCAGCCATGTATCATGACCGTGAGCCGGGAAGTTCACCTCGCCGAGCGACAGCGTCGGCCGGATCGGCGTGCCCTGCGGGTCGATCGGCCGAAAGAGCTCATCCAGCAGACCGGTCAGCCACACCTTTTCAGCCTGCGCGACATCGAGCAGCAGCAGGAATTCATCGCCACCGATGCGGTAGGCCTGTCGCAGCGGCGGCGGCAGCGCCCGCAGGCGCCGCGCCAGGGTCACCAGTACCCGATCACCCATGTCATAGCCGAAGGTATCGTTGATATGGCGAAACCCGCTGATGGCCAGACGCAGCAGGGTGAAGGGGCGTCCCTGGTGCACGGCGGCCTCGATATCCTGCTGGGCGCAGGAGCGGTTGGCGAGATCGGTCAGCTGGTCATGACGCGTCTGATGCAGCAGCGAGCGCTCGCGCTCGTCGAGATCCTGCTGCATGCCGGCCAGGGTTCGGGCCAGCAGGCCGACCTCCCCCCGCTCACGCACCGGCATGTCCTGCAGCCGCTCGCCGCGACCGATGCGTCGGGCGGCATCGGCCAGCCGCACCAGCGGCCGGGCCATGCTGCGCACGCACAGCGCCACTGCCACCGCAATCAGCACCAGGGTCAACAGAAAGATGACCAGCATCTGCCAGCCGAGGTTGTAAAACATCGCCAGCAGTTCGCTGCGGGAACGCTGGACCACGGTGTAGACCCGGCCATCGGCGCCATCGACCAGCAGCGTCGCCCGGGTCAGCTGTGCACTGCCGGGCTCGAACCGGCTCTGCTCGAGGTAACGGCCCCGGGCCAGCCCCTGGCGCAGTTCACCAATACCTGCCCCCTCCCCGGCTGCGAGCGCCCCGGAGACGAACTCATCGCCGTGCTGCGGGGCAGCGGTACCGACCACAAAGCTGACCGACAGCCGCGTCAGCTGCCCGATCTCGCGCGCCAGCGAGTCATCAAGGACAAAGCCCATGCCGATCCAGCCGATGAGATTGGGCGCCCGCACCGGCAGCAGCACGAACTGAAAAGGCTGACCATCCTGCAGCACCACTCCCACCGCCTGACCGTGCTGCTGCGCCTGCTGCCAGAGAGACTCGAAGGGCAGCGCAGACCCCGGCGCCAGGTGAGTGCCGGCCATGATGCTGCCCCGGGGGTCGGTCAGTATCACCATGTCGGCACCGGCACGCTCGCCGTGATTGGCCAGTACGCTGGCCAGCGTGGCGGTATCCCGGGTGGCGACCGCACTGCGAAAGCCGTAATCGGCCGCCAGAATGGCCACGTTGTCGCGCAGCTGTCTGCCCCGCTCCCTGAGCAGCTGACGGGTCACGTCCAGCCCGACCGCGAGCTCCCGGCCGCCCCGGATCAGTTCATCCCGCCGGATGGCACCGAGCGTGGCCACGGCAGTGACCAGCTGGGCGACGATGACCACCCCCAGCATGATCAGCAGCAGACGGCGTCGGAACGACATCAGGGCGCCGTCCCTTGCTGCAGCGCCTGCTGAAAGTGGCGCGCCAGCTCGGAGGGCTCGTCGCGCGGGGGCGGCGAGGCGCGCAGGGTCAGTGCCACCCGGCGCTGCTCGTCGGCGTCAAGCTGCCCCTCCCACCACTGCTGATGCGTGTCCTCCAGCAGCGGATGCCAGATGCGCAGGCGATACGGCCCCGCCGGCACCTCGAGCGCCACCCGTCCATCGGCCGCGGTCACTGCACTGAACGGCGCCTCGCTGATGACGATGAAGGCCTGCATGTGATCATGAATGTTGCAGCCCAGCACTTCCACGCCGGCCCTGTCGAAGGTGACGGGAGGCGGCGTCTCCCGAAGATAAAGATTCAGGCTGAACGTCAGCGGCGGGGAAAAGGAGTACACCTGATGACGGGTGGTATCACGATTGGGAAAGCTGACCCGGCTGCCCGGGGGGACAACCAGCACGTGGGGCATGAAGGTCGCCCGGCGCTGCACGATGCTCGCCCTGACCGGCGGCGGCGCACTGCTGTGGCCGGCGCGCGGGTAGAGTGCCACCACCGCGTTCGCCAGCGGCTGACCGGTGGCCGCATCCGCCACCGTCACCCCGGCAGCAGCCACCGGCATGGCGGCCAGCAGCAGCAGCGCCAGCAGGATCAGTGACGGAACAGGACGCTTGCCCGATGCCCTCATGGAGTTCTCGCAGTTCGACAGCGCGTGGCGGAGAACCACCGGACAATGCCGCCGGGTCACTCCTGCAGGACACGGGGAGGATTCGCGGGCGCATGGTCAACGGCAGCCGATTCTCCGGCCCGCCTGGCGGCGGGTCGTTGCGTTATTGATCGGCCAGCCGGTGCCCGGGCTTTAATCGCTGTTAGCCGGTTTCACCCGGTAGCCGGGCCACCGGCCGGGAATCGCCATGGCAAATGCCCGGCAGCCGGGCGCATGCGCGTTCAGCTCCGGTGGCGCCAGCGCTTCGCGCCGAGCAGCCGCACCGACCCTTCACTGGCCTGTCGGGCGCTGCGCATGACCCCCATCAGGGTGGCCGAGGCAAAGCCGGTCCAGTTGCCGTGGCCGACCAGCCAGAGACGGGGTTCGACGCTCGAACGATTGCCCTCGACCGCAACGCGACCCGCGTCGTCCTGCACCCCCAGACCGGCGAGATGATTCAGTGCCGGGCGAAAACCGGTACACCAGATCACATCGTCGATCGCCTCCTCGGTACCGTCCGGCCAGATGACGCCGCTTTCGGTCAATGCCCGAAACGGGCGCACGCTGCCCAGCCGCCCCTGCTTCAGTGCCGCGTGCACCGCCGGGGTCTGCACGATGTCGCCCAGCCCGTACTCCGTCTCGACCGCCGCCTCCCCCGACTGTCGCGCCCGCCACAGGGCACTGGCACGCTCGAACAGCACCCGGCCATCCACCGATTCGGGCAGAAAGCGCGGCGGCTCAAACGTAACCCAGCTCACCTCGGCCACCGTGGCCAGTTCGGCCATGAGCTGGGCCCCGGAATTGCCGCCGCCGACCACCAGTACCCGGCGGCCGCGAAATGGCTCGGGCCGGTCGTAATCGACCGTATGCCATTGGCGACCGCGAAACTCCTGCTGGCCGGGATAAGCGGGGATGTACGGATGGTGCCAGCTGCCGGTGGCATTGATCACGGCCCGGGCACGGATCTCGCCATGATCGGTCGCCAGATGCAGTCGCTGCGGCCCGGCGGTGACATCATGCACCGTCACCGGCCGCTTTACCGGCAACTGGTAGCGCTGCTCGTAGTGGCGCAGATAGTCGATCACCTCGTCCCGATGCGGCCACTGCGACCCCTGCTCCGGCATCCGCCAGCCCGGCAGCGAACTCCAGCGCGCCGGCGAGAAGGTTCGCAGCGACGCCCACATGTGCTGCCAGGCCCCGCCCCCGGCCTGTTCGCCATCGAGGATCACGAAGCGCAGCGCGTAGCGACGCAGGAAATAGCCGCAGGCCAGGCCGGCCTGGCCGCCGCCGATCACCACCACATCGAAGCTCGGGATGGCGCGGGACTCGGTTTTTGCTGGCATGCCATCGCTCCCGTTCATGCCGGTGACCACCAGCCCGGCAGCAGTGACCGTACTTCCGCGCGATCGAAACGGTCATCGATGAGATGGATCACGCCGCGATCCTCGCGGGTGCGAATGACCCGGCCGGCGGCCTGGATCACCTTCGTCAGCCCGGGATAGAGATAGGTGTAGCGATAGCCGTCACCGAACAGCGCCGCCATGCGGGCCTTCATCTGCTCGTTGACGGCATTGACCTGCGGCAGCCCGAGGGTGGCGATGAAAGCGCCGATCAGCCGCTCACCGGGCAGATCGATACCCTCGCCGAAGATCCCGCCCAGCACCGCAAAACCGATGACCCCCTGGTGCTCGTCGAACACGGCCAGAAAGTCGCGGCGCGCCTGTTCGCTCATTCGCCGTGACTGGACATGCAGCGGCAGCTCGGGCGCCTGCTCGCGCAGCGTCGCCACCACCCGTTCGAGATAGTCGAAACTGCTGAAGAAGGCGAGATAGTTGCCCGGTCGCTTTCGATACTGCGCCGCGATCAGCCTGGCGATCGGCGCAAGCGACGCCGCCCGGTCGCGATAGCGGGTCGAGATGTGGGCATCGACATGCAGTTCGAGCTGGTCGCCGGCAAAGGGCGAGGCCATCTCAAGCCAGGGTGTCGCCCCGGGCAGCCCGAGCAGGTCGCGATAGTAGTGCGCCGGACTCAGGGTAGCGGAGAACAGCACGCTCGAGCGGGCCGCGGCAAAGCGCGGCGCCAGCAGCGGCGCCGGTACCACGTTGCGCAAACAGAGCCGCGAGGCGGTGCGCCCCGCGCGCCCCGGCACCCGGGTGAGATCGCAGAGAAAGTGCTCGTCGAAGAGCTCATGCACCCGCGCCAGCTGCAGCGCATCGAAATAGAACTCGAGCAGCGCGCTGTCGAGCCCCACCGGCTGCTCGACCATGTAGTCGTTGATCGCCGAGACCGCGCGCGCCAGCGCCTCCAGCAGCCGGCCGGGCGGCGCCGCCAGCACCCGATAGTCGCCATCGCCGCTGCCGTCATCCAGCTCGGCATTGAGCTCGCGCCAGCGCCGCGCCACCCGATCCAGCGGGGACTTCAGCGCCGTCGGCGCCTGGCGCCGCATCGCCAGAAAGCGCGTCTGATCGAGCTCGGCGCTGTACATCCGCCGGCCGCGCTCCACCAGGTTATGAGCCTCGTCGATCATCAGCCCGATGCGCCACTGCTGCTCCACGCTCAGGGCGTAGAGCATGGCGCTGGCATCGAACCAGTAGTTGACGTCGCCGATCAGTACATCCGCCCAGCGTGCCATCTCCTGGCCGAGATAATAGGGGCAGATCTCGTGGGCGAGCGCCACCCGGCGCAGCGTGGTGTGGTCGAGCAAGCCGGCCTCGACCGCCGCCTGACGCGCCGCCGGCAGGCGGTCGTAGAAACCGCGGGCAAGCGGGCAGGAGTCGCCATGACAGGCAAGATCGGGGTTCTCGCAGGCCTTCTCGCGGGCGATCAGCTCCAGCGCCCGCAGCGGCGTGGTCGGCGCCGATGCGCCGAGCGTGGTCAGGGCATCGAGCGCCAGCTGCCGCCCGGTGGTACGCGAGGTGAGAAAGCAGAGCCGGTCGAGCTGCTGGCCCGGCATCGCCTTGAGCATGGGAAAGAGCGTGCCCAGCGTCTTGCCGATCCCGGTCGGCGCCTGGGCCATCAGCGCCCGGCCGGTCGCCACCGCCTTGTAGACGTTCTCCGCCAGCGCACGCTGGCCGTGGCGGAAGGTATCGTGGGGAAAGCCGAGTTGTGCAAGCCATTGCTCCCGCGCCCGGCGATGCGCCAGCTCCTGTGCCGCCCAGGCGAGAAAGGCTCGGCACTGCGTGGCGAAGAACGCCTCCAGCGCCGTGGCCTCGAACGATTCGCTGATCACCGTTTCGCGCTGGCTGGTGACATCGAAATAGACCAGCGCCAGCTCGATCCGGGCGAGTTCGCGCGCCCGGCACATCAGCGCGCCGTAGACCTTCGCCTGCGCCCAGTGCAGCCGGCGGTGGTTCTCCGGCTGGTGCTCGAGATCGCCGCGAAAGGTCTTGATCTCCTCCAGCCGGTTCGCATGCGGGTCGAAACCGTCGGCCCGGCCGCGCACCCGCAGCGTCTCGAAGTGACCTTCCAGGGCAATTTCCCGCTCGTAGGACGCATCCCGGCGGGCGGTCACCACCCCGTGCCCGGCCATGCCCTCCTGCGCCGTGGGCGAAGGGGTGAAGCGCAGATCGAGATCGCCGCCCCGCGCCGTGAAGGCGCACAGCGCCCGGACCGCCACCCGGTAGTCGGCGGCCTCGCTCACGCCTTTGCCCAGCGCACGTGGCAGACCCGCACCGGCATGGCGTGCTGGCGGCAGAACTCGATCCAGCGCCGCTGGTTGTCCTGCAGCCGGTCGCCCGGCCCCTTGACCTCGATCATCTCGTAGCCGGGCGGCTCGGGGGTAAAGCGGATCAGATCCGGAAAGCCGGCGCGGTTGGCCCGGATGTCCTGCAGCAGCCGCTCGAACCAGCGCCGCAGGTGCTGCGGCGGCAGGTGGGCCAGCGCACGCTCCAGCAGCGTTTCGTCCAGTGCCCCCCAGTGCACGAAGGGCGACTGCAGCCCCTGCTTGGCGACGCGATTGCGCCGGATGACCTCGCCCCACTCGCCGCTTTCCAGCCATTGGAAACAGCGCTCGAACAGTGCCGCCCGACGCTGGCGGAAATCCGGCTGATGCAGATCCGCCGGCCCGGTGTGAAAGGGGTGAAAGAAGGCCCCGGGCACGGGGGCGAAGATCGCCTCCCAGCAGAGCAGTCCGAACAGCGAGTTGATCAGGCTGTTCTCGACATAGTGCACCGGTGCATCAAACTGCTGCAGCTGATCGCGCACTGCCCGCTCCACCGAGCCGTGCAGGGGGCGGGGCAGCGTCAGCTCGAAGGTGTCGACCGGCCCCGTATCGGCCGGCGGCCGCTTCGCCAGCCCCAGCCGACGCCGCAGCCGGGGCATGATACGCATCAGCTGCTGCGCTTCACTGTCGCTTTCCGGGGCCGCCTCGGCCTCCCCGGCCAGCTGGAGGGCCTGCTCGTACTGCGCCAGTCGCTCCAGCACGCGGATGCGCCGCAGCCGGGCATCGGGATGATGACTGTCGGCATAAAGGGTCACGGCGGTGGCGTAGTCGCCGCCACGCTCGCTCTCCCGCGCCAGCCGGTAGAGCAGGCGGTCACGTCGCGCCCGCAGCCAGACGCTGTCTTCCGCCACTGCAGGCACATCCGCTGCAATGGCAGCCGGCGACTCGTCCCCCTCCAGCCGCTCGCGACAGCGATGCAGCTCGAGATAGCGATCCACCGCCTCGCGCGAGTGGAAGGCGCGCGAGGCCTCGCTCAGCTCGACCGTCTCGAAGCGGAAGATCCCCAGGTCGGCGAGGATGAACTCCGACCAGCTCTGGCGCAGATTGCCGAAGAACATCAGCCGCAGCCGCTCGCACAGCGGCATCACGGTCAGCCGATAGAGGGCGTCACCACTGGCCGGCAGCCACTCGCCGAACGGGCGGGCCTCGCTGAACTGCTCGGCAAGCTGCGCCAACAGCGCCGCCTTGCGCCCACCCGGGCGTTCAAGCCAGGGGCGAAAGGCGCGGCTCAGCTCGGCACGGGTAGCCAGCTCGAACAGGGTGGAAAGCTCGATGGCCGGTTCACGCTCGACCCAGCCATGCTCGATCAGCGGCGCACAGGCCGGGTCGATCGGACCGATTTCGTCGTAGACCAGCTTCGAGCGACGAAACAGCTCGCCCTTGCGCATCACCATGCGTACCAGCAGCGCCCGGGAGACACGCGGCAGCTGCACAAAGTCATGCACAAAGGCGGTTTCATCCGCGCTGAGCAGGTCGTGATGATGCGTGCGTACCCAGTCGAGTACGCTCTCGAAATTGACCAGATAGTAGAACGGATCGTTCAGGGCGTCGGCAATGACGAACCCGGAGACTCCGCGGGCGGGCAGCGCATGCGATTCCATGACACCATGATAACGAGGCCACCGGGACCCGGAAATCCTTGCAGGCGCCGATTCACTCGCCGCCCCGAGCGGCGGGCCGGTCAGGCCGATGAATCCGCCGCCCGTCGCAGCTCATCCGTATCCCTTGCCAGCTGGGCACGGACCAGCGCCGCCACCAGCCGGGGATAGTCCGCCCGATCGACCAGCCCGGCCAGCTCTTCGGCGCTGCCGGGCAGTTCGAGCTTGTCGGCGGCCTTCAGTGCGGCCCTGTCGGCAAAGGGCTGAAACTCCGGCCAGGCACGCTGCACCTCGCGCAGAAAAATGCCGGCGCCGGTCTCGCCGATGCCCTTGAAACGCTTGAGCGCCTTCTGCGCCCGAGCAACATCGCCGTCAGCATGCTCGCGCAGCCGGCGCAGATCGCCGTGGTAGTCATCGAGCAGCTGACGGTTCATCTCGTCGAGCTGGGTGGCGGTCTTTTCATCGACCCGGGCGTAACCGGCTTCATTGAGGGTTTTCGCCCGCGCCTCCCAGCGGCTGTCGGCCAGTTTCCCCGGCGTGGTCCACCCGGCACGCCCCAGCGCAATGGCGCCTTTCATGGCAATATCGGCCTGTACCGGCGCACTGGTCAGCAGCGAAAAGCACAGCAGCCGGAACAGGGGCGAGGGTGTATTGCGCTTCAGATCGACTCCCAACTCGGCGGCAAAGGTCCGTCCGTGGCGTTTCATCAGCGCAGAGACAATGCGGTACTGCTTTTCCGACATGACGAAGACTCCCGAATGCAGGCCGGGGGAGACGGCCATCGACCTCCCCTGAAGGCAACAGTGGCAGGTCAGCCCCGAAGGTCAAATCCGGCACGCGCAAAATAGTTCGGCAGAGCGCGCAATTTTGTCATAACCTGGGGGGGCAGACGTGGTCATTCATCCATTCACTGTCAGGAGACATCATGAACACGGATCAGCTCGAGGGTGAATCCCGCAATCTCGCCGGGCGCGCCCAGCAGGCCTTTGGCGAAGCAACCGATGATCACTCCGTGCAGACGGAAGGTCGGGTACGCAGCGCCGCAGGCCGGGCCCAGGCGCAGTACGGCGAAGCCATGGAAAACGCGCGCGAATACACCGCCGATCGCCCGTTCAATGCGCTGGCCATTGCCGCCGGGGTCGGTTTCGTGTTCGGCCTGCTGGTCGGCCGCAGCTGAGCAGCTCGGCTCGGCATCTGCCAGCATGAGCAGAGCCCGCCTTCCGGCGGGCTCGTTTTTTTCCGCCCCATTTGCCATGGGCACCCGATCGCGGGCCGGGCCGCGCTGACCGTCAGCCGATCAACCGGCCGATGAGTCGCTGCGGGCCATCGGGAGCGGGTACTGCGGCGTACAGGCAACGCTGCCTGTTGCCGGAGTGCGGACCGGGCAGGACACCATCGCCCGCAGGAGCCACCGGAAGCTGCGGGCGAGATGCAAGGCGAGGTATGCCGGACGGCGGGAACGCCGGGCTCAGACGTCGCCCAGGAAGCGGTCTACCTCCTGCTCGGCCTCCTCCTTGCTCATGCCCTTCTCCTTGCGCAGACGCGCAATGATTTCATTCCGCTTGCCCTTGTCATAGACGGTGTCGCTGTTGAGCGCGACGCCGATCTCTTCCATGACACGGCCGGTCACCTTCTTCTTGAGCGGCTTTCTGGATTCACTGGACATGGTGTTGCGATCTCCCGATGGGTAATAACCACGCTATTTTCCTGCCGGGCACCAGCGCGCTGCCATAACCTGGATTCACTGGGCCGGTTACTGATTGCTGCCGTTCGTCACGGCAGTTGCAGCCGGCTCGAAAGCACCGTCGGAAGGATCGATCCGGCCATGGCCCGCTGACACTGCCACGCTGCCCTGCGAGCGTGCATTGGGACAGCGCCCTGCACCTTCAATGGCGCATCTGCCCCGATCGGTAACCAGAAGCAACCATCGGCACAAGCGTTGACGGCAACAGCGGAGTGCAGCCTCCATCATTGGTCGCAATCCGCTGTTGCCTGAAAGCGGGCTCTGTCAGACTGCACTGCAAGCGATTCGTTCCACGTTCGCTTGCTCAACCCTTATTGTGCCGTCAGCAATGGCGGCCTTTTTATGCGCCCGCCTCGCCCGACATCTGTTCCGCGCCCATCCCGGCAACCGACGCGACCAGCACCAGGACATTTTTGTCTTTCTAACCCAGGTCATGGCACGCATCGACAAGGAGCCGCAGGCTGTACATGCGACCAGCATGCCGATCGGGTCGGGTCATGAACGAGTGCGAGGTGTGAACATGGAAGTTTTCAACACTTCATCCTGCGAGACGCTGAGACAGACCCTCAGCCTCGAGCGGGTGATCGAGATCATCAACCAGGGGGGCACGCCCACCCACAATCCTTACGAGGTTGCGGCTCACTTCGCTTATGAAGCGTCACTGGCTGGCGGACACCTGAGTGAGCACAGCCTGACCGAGCAGCTGTCGGCGCTGTGCGACCAGGGCGCCGATTTCGACCGCCCGGCCGCACTCCGCGCGGCGAAGGCGATTGCCAGGCGCGAGCTCAACCTCTGAAGCACCACGGCCGGAAATTCAGCGCTTCCGGCCGCGTATTCGGCTGTTACCCGGCGACCTGCACCACCATGCGGCCGCGAATACGCCCCTCGATCAGTTCGGTCGCCGTATCCACCACCCGGGAAAGGTCGATGGTGCGGCTGACCTCATCCAGCAGCGACACATCAAGTGTGGTGGCAAGACGCTGCCACGCCGCCATCCGGTCCTCGCGCGGACGCATGGCACTGTCGATCCCGACCAGCGTGACACCTCTCAGAATGAAGGGCGCTACCGTGGCGGGAAAATCCATGCCCTGGGCCAGACCACAGGCGGTCACCACGCCGCCGCGCTGCATGGAGGCACAGACCCCGGCCAGGGTATGACTGCCGATGGAGTCAATCGCGCCTGCCCAGCGCGCCTTCTCCAGCGGGCGAGCAGGTTCCGAGAGGGTACTGCGATCGATGACTTCTGCCGCGCCCAGCCGCTGCAGATACGCCTGCTCTTCCAACCTGCCGGTCGAGGCCACGACCCGGTACCCCAGCGCAGCCAGCAGCGCGATGGCGAAACTCCCCACCCCGCCGCTGGCACCGGTCACGAGCACCTCGCCGCTGGCCGGTGTCACGCCCTGGCGCTCGAGGGCGATGATCGACAGCATCGCCGTATAGCCCGCCGTACCGATGGCCATTGCCTGCCACGGCGTAAAGGCCTGCGGCAGCGGCAGCAGCCAGTCGCCGTTGACCCGGGCCTTCTCCGCAAGCCCGCCCCAGTGCGACTCGCCGACGCCCCAGCCGTTGAGCAGCACGTTGTCGCCCGACCGATAATCGGGGTGCTCGCTGCTTTCGACGGTGCCCGCGAAATCGATGCCGGGCACCATGGGAAAGTCACGCACGATCCGGCCGCGTCCGGTAATCGCCAGCGCGTCCTTGTAGTTGAGGGTCGAATGCGTAATCCGCACGGTGACATCACCGGCCGGTAGTTGCGCCTCATCCAGCGTCGTCAGCTGGCTGCGATACCCCGCGTCGTCGCGCTCGGTCAGAACTGCCCGGAACATGCGTCTCTCCCCGGTTTACCTGAATGAACTCCCGACCTTTACCCTGGTCGGGCGCGGGGCAAAACACAATGCGCCCGGCGCCGTGCCGGAGCATCGCTTGCCCCAAGACCTCCCTCTCTGATGCCGTAACCTGCTGTTACGTGGGCGATTACGGCAGCCTCCCGACACTCCCATCTCGTGGCGGCACGCTATATGGCAACGGTAGCGTAATCCCGTCGGGCGCCGGAACTAATACCTTTGACTGATAACCGGCGCCGTCAAAGCAACGCGGGAGGAAAAATGCCGTTGACGACACTGGTTTCCGAAACCGCCCGGACCGTACCACCGGGGCTTGTTTCCCTGCTTCACGCAGGCGGGATGACGCCGGCCGACTGGGTCAGCGTATTGACGCTGTGCTATCTGACGCTGCAGATCGGCCTGCTGCTCACCAGATACATTCATCGTTTCCAGCGCTGGCGGGAGCAGAAGGAACGGCGACAGCGTCGCAGGGAGGAAACATGAGGATTCCCCGACGTCTGATCGCCACCGGCTCGGCCGGCGCGCTTTCCATCGCCACGGCTGTCGTGGGCTACTTCGAAGGCACGGAAAACACGGCCTATCTCGATCCGGTCGGGGTTCCCACCGTGTGTACCGGCCATACCGGCCCCGGGGTCCGGGCCGGCGAACGCCTCAGCGATGAACGCTGCCGGGCGCTGCTCGAAGAGGACCTCGGCGAGGCCTTCGCCGCTCTCGAGCGCCGGGTTGATCCCGTCATCTACCGGCAGATGCCGGAGAGCCGCCGAGCGGCGCTGGCCTCGTTCATCTTCAACGTTGGCGAAGGCAACTTTCGCGACTCCACCCTGCTGCGCAAGCTCAACGCCGGCAAGCCTCGCGCTGCCTGCAATGAACTGACCCGCTGGGTACATGCCGGCGGCAGGAAACTGCCCGGGCTGGTAAGGCGTCGGCAGACCGAGCGCAGGCTGTGTCTGAAGGAGCTCGAGCCATGACCCGCTATCTCGCCATCGGCGCCGTCATGCTGATGCTGGCCCTGAGCTGCTGGGCACTGTGGGAGCGCAGCGAAGCCGCTGCTGCCAGAGCCGATCAGGTCAGCGAGCAGCTCGACCGGGAGCAACTTGAATCGCAGCGGCGCCAGCTGATCATCGATGCGCTCTGGCACAACGCCAGACGCATCGAACAACAGCGCCAACAGCTTGCCGACCGACGGGCCCGCCTGGCGCGGCTCGCCTCCAACCGTCTTCAGCACATCAGGGAGTTACAACATGAGAATGCCAGCATTCAGCAGTGGGCTGATCAGCCTCTGCCTGATCGGATTATCCGGCTGCGCCAGCGAGATGCCGTCACCGGCGCCGACGCTTACCGTCAATCGCTGCGCGACCCCGGATCCCTGCACGCTTCCGGCGAGTCATCCGACCACCAACGGTGAGCTGCATCTTCAGCTGGAGCGCACCGAGGCCGCCTGGGCGCGCTGTGCAGCCGAGGTGGAAGCCATCATTGCCTGCCACCACAGCGCGGCAGCCGACATGCAGGCCGCACCCGAGGCCACCGCCGTTGAAGAGCAGGCGCCCGACGAGGCGCAGGGCCACTGAATGCCGAGATCGCGAGCCGATGTCTGATGGGTCACTACATGCCAGCCGGGATAAAAAAAACCCGGCCTCGAGAGGCCGGGTCCCAACACTGTTGACGACAGGGATATATCGACCCCTTCTGTTTAGCTCACGTTATGGAAGCTGTCACCCGGAAATCGAGCGAATCAATGAAAATGGCGGCTGCGGCCGTCGCAAGAAAATTCTTGTACAACAGTTGTATGGATTATACACTTCCCTACGCTCTGAAGGGCATCAGGCCCAGTCGTCGCTGATCGTCTCTTTTCGTGAGACCTGCGCGGGTTCCAGGGATGGATTCAGGGCACCTGCCGATCCGGCTTGATCGAGCGACGCCTGCTTC
This sequence comes from Kushneria sinocarnis, assembly GCF_003633775.1. Classification (GTDB taxonomy): domain Bacteria; phylum Pseudomonadota; class Gammaproteobacteria; order Pseudomonadales; family Halomonadaceae; genus Kushneria; species Kushneria sinocarnis. Next base: position 530,165 of record NZ_RBIN01000001.1, on the reverse strand, counting down.
CGCTCTTCTGCCGCTGTCTGATGCGGCGATGGCTCCGGCGGCCGTAGCCCCTTCTGTCGGGCTACTACATATCTCCCCTCCAATGGCGAATGGTGCTCGCGTGGCGACACGTTATGATGGTCGTGCTGTGTAACGATCCATATCGCCGCCTCACGAGGCGGCCTTTTTTTGCCTGCTGCGCCGGGCGATATACCGTCAGCACGCAGGGGATAGATGGATATGACACAGCATCGTGGCGATTCGAACAGCTTTGCCGACGACCGTGACAAGGCGGCCCGGGCCGGCCGCAAGGGCGGGAGAAACGGCCGCGGTCGCTGAGCAGCGACCCGGACGGAGGCCGGATCGCCGGATGGCAGGCTCTCAGCCGGCGTACTGGGCCGGATCGGGCACGGTGGGAAAGCGCGGTGGATGCGCCTTCATGTAGGCATTGCAGGCCCGCAGCACGCGGATGTCGTCATACTTGCCACCGGCCAGCTGAAACCCGACCGGCAGGCCCCGGTCGGTAAAGCCGCAGGGCACGGAGGCCGCCGGCTGCTGACTGAGATTGAAGGGATAGGAGAACGGCGACCACTCCTCCCAGTCCTGCATGCCGCTCCCCGGCGGGACCTCCTGGTTGATGGCAAAGGGCTCGAGCGGCACCGATGGCGTCATGACCAGATGGTACTCCTGGTTGAACCGCTCGAGCGCCATGGTCAGGCGGGCGCGCTCCGCCTCGGCATGAAACAGCTCCACGGCACTCCAGCTTTCGGCCCGGTGCGCCTTGGCCACCAGCCCCGGGTCGAGCAGCTGGCGCTCGCGCTCACTGCTCTGCGTGTACAGCTCGAGCGAGGCCGTGAACCAGATGGTCTGGAATATGCCGATCGGCGATTCGAAGCCGGGGTGAATCTCTTCCACCTCGGCACCCAGCGCCTCCAGCTTGCGGGCCGCCTCCCGGACGCGATCGGCCACCTGTGGGTCCACCTTCGCATAGCCCAGATCGGGCGAATAGGCGATGCGCAGCCCGCGCAGATCCTTGTCGAGATCCACGCCCCAGTCCTCTGGCTGACCACGCACGGCATAGGGATCGTGGTAGTGGTAACGACCGATCGCATTGAGCATGTGCGCCGCATCCCGCACGTTGCGGGTCAGCGGCCCGATATGCGAGAGCGTGGGCATCTTGGCCGGGGGCCATTGAGGGGTCCAGCCGAAGGTCGGCTTGAAGCCGAACACGCCGGTAAAGGCCGCGGGAATACGGATCGAACCGCCGGAATCCCCGCCCTGGTGCAACACGCCCATGTTGAGCGCTGCCGCTGCTGCCGCACCGCCGGAAGAGCCGCCCGGTGTCAGCCCGGTATCCCAGGGGTTGCAGGTGGCCCCAAAGACCTGATTGTCGGTGACGCCCTTCCAGCCGAACTCGGGGGTATTGGTCTTGCCGAGCAGCACGGCGCCGGCCTCCCGCAACCGCTGAACCGGCGGGGCATCGTGCTCACAGGGCGTATCGGTGGTGGTCAGCGAACCTTCCCGGGCCGGCATGCCGGCCACTTCGGTCAGATCCTTGAGCGAGGTCGGCACCCCGTCAATCGGACTCAGCTGCTGCCCCTGCCCCCAGCGACGGGCGGAAGCCCGGGCAGCCTTTTCCGCCCCTTCCCGGTCGACGTGGACAAAGGCATTGACCTGGTCATTGAAACGGTCGATGCGATCGAGTGCAGCGCGGGTCGCCTCCAGCGGGGATGCCTTGCCGGTTCGGAAGAGTTCACTCAGCTGGCCGGCATCCATCGTACCCAGATCGGTATCACTCACGGCATCCCCTCATCTGTTGTGCGTGATCGGAAAAGCCCGTCGTTCGGGTTCGAAAAAAGCTAGTCCACGACCTCCAGGCATTGCAAATCGCCACGGCCTTCACGGCCATGTCCTATCCGGCCCGCACACGCCATCCTGACCGTGGCAAAACGCTCACCGTGTTCATGGTCATCATGAGTGATCGGACCCGGGGGGTTTCTGTCATCATCGGAAGGGCACGATGGGCCACTTTCTTCAATGCAGCTGATGCAGAAGGCCCATCAAAGGCCTGAAAAAGACCCTTTTCATTACCTGTGTTATTGACAGTAATCAGCGGGTGTAAGAATCGCAAAAAACGATGCAATAATTGGACAATATGCTTGTCGCCGGGCCTGCTCACTCCTAATCTGTGGGGCAGTCTCGAAGGGCATGGCGTCCAGTCGTTTGGGTTAAATGGACTTGAACGGGTTCCAGGGAAGGATTCGAGACCCCTCTTTTCCAATGCCGAGTCAAAAGGTCATTTTCTGGCTCGGCATTCTTCAGATATATTTCCGCGCCTCCTGCTGCCGTCAGCGCTTTTTTCTCTCTCCGATTTCGCGGTTTCAGCGCTCTTCCGGAGCCGACAACGGTCAATAATTTCCGGCCTTCAATGACGATCGAGCTGCCTGCATCATCGCCGGCAATCCTGCCCGCATCCATGCGCGGTAACTCCGACCGGTGCATGGCCGTGTCCTGAGGGCCGGCTCGGTCTATCCGTTTCGCGACGATCCCCTGGCACACTCGGCAGCCATGGCACGCGCCCTGCTTGTGCGGAGCATGCATCTGCGCGACCGCCACCCGCCCCGGTACGCCCTCGGGTTTAAGCCCGGCGTGCGACGCCTTCATACGGATTTCAGCGCAGGCCCGAAGGTGCAACATGGCAGAGACCGGGTTCCGCTTGCCCGGGCTACAAGGAGGCAACGATATGAAAAGGACCCCACAGACCATGTTTCAACACATCCTGAATCTCTTTCGCCACCCCTCAGAGGAAGAGGGATCGGTCGCCAGGCCGGTCTTCGACGGCCTCTGGCTGCTGATGGCAATGCTGATCGGACTGCCGTTCGCATTTCAGGTGATCTCGGTGTCCCGCCCCATCGGGACGCTGATCGTGCTTTTGTTGCTGGTCATGAATCTTGTCGCAGGCGTTCACCTTTATCTGGCAAGAAAGGCCGAGCGCACACACCGCAGGTAAAAGTACGTACTCCACCCCGTGGCCTGTCGTGTCAGGCCTGTTCCGGCCCCCCACCTGCCGGGGGGCCCCGTTCGCTTAACCCGAGGTTGCGCGCGCGACCCCATCCGTGATTCCAATCGGGCGGGAACAACGATAACCGGAGCCCCCCATGGATGTGCTGATCTCGCTTCTCCCCCCGCTGGCCGCCGTTGTGCTGGCCCTGCTCACCCGCCGGGTCAACCTGTCGCTGTTTGCCAGTATCTGGCTGGGCGGCTGGCTGGTCGCCGGCGATCCCCTGTCGGGCGTGGCGCAGACCTTCGACTGGTTCGCCGAAGTCATGACCGATGAGTGGAACGCCCGTTTTCTGGTACTCGTGTCACTGCTCGGCGCAGGAGCCGCCTTCATGCACCGCACCGGCGGCTCCCAGGCCCTCTCCCGCTGGCTCATGGCCCGCATTCACTCCCGGCACCACTCGCTGCTGCTGACCTGGGCGCTGGGTGTCATCATCTTTTTCAACGACTATGTCAACTCGGTCATCGTGGGCAATGCCACCCGCGAGCTCACTGCCCGCCAGCGCATCTCGCGCGAGAAGCTGGCCTGGGTCATGGATGCCACGTCGGCGCCCATGGCCACCCTGGGGCCGGTTTCGGACTGGATCGGCTATCAGGTCTCGCTGATCTCCGCCGCCTTCGTCACCCTCGGCCTGACCACCGAACAGCCCTATCGGGTCTTTCTGCATTCATTGCCCTGGAATTTCTATGCCCTGCTCTGCCTGGCCTCGGTCCCCATGATCATCGCGCTGGGCGACTTCGGTCCGATGCGCCGGGCCCAGGCGCGCGCCGAGGCCACCGGCGAACTGGTGGCGCCGGGGGATACGCCGCTGTCCAGCGTCGAACAGGATCTGGGCGAGGTGCCCGAGGAGCGGGGGCGGCTCTGGCACTTCCTGCTGCCGCTGGTCGTGCTGATCGGGGTCGCCGGCTGGGCCCTCTGGTACACCGGCGGTGGCGCCGAAGGCAAGCCGCTGATGGATGCCATCGCCGATACCGATGTCAGCGTGTCGCTCTCATGGGCCGCCTTCGCCATGGTCCTCACCGGCATGGCCATGGCGCTGCTGCAGCGCCAGAGCCTGACCGAGTGCGAGGACACCCTGCTGGCCGGCTTTCGCACCATGCTGCCGGCGCTGGTCATCATGGTGCTGGCATGGAGCATCGGCACCGTCACGGGCGCGCTCGATACCGGCGAGCACGTCATCAATGCCACCCGGGACTGGCTCTCCCCGGCGCTGCTGCCGGTACTGATCTTCCTGATCGCCATGGTGATCTCCTTTGCCACCGGCAGCTCCTGGGGCGCAATGGCGATTCTCACGCCCATCGGGGTGCCGCTGGCCTTCAACATGGGAGACATGGCACTGGTCAGCATGGCGATCGGCGCCATCTTTTCCGGCGCCATCTTCGGCGATCACTGCTCTCCCATCTCGGATACCACGGTGATGGCCTCGATCTTCTCGGGCTGCGATCACATCGCCCATGTGCGCACCCAGATCCCCTATGCGCTGGTGCCGGCCGGCATCAGCGGACTGCTCTATCTCGGCTCCATCGCCATCGACTCGGCATGGCTGCTGCTGGGGGCGGGGCTGGTACTGCAGGGCATGATCATCGCGCTGCTGGGGCGACTGAATGCTGGCCGTGTACCCGTGCAAGAACAGCAGGCATAAAAAAACCCGGCAGAAGCCGGGGCAAGGTTTGGAGTGACAACAACCGGTTGTCACTCCCAGTAGTAGTAAAACCCGGCCCTTCTGGCAAACCCGATGATTAGGAAAAGCGTATTAGCCCACCGCCCCGGACCGGACTGGCGGCGCCTCCGGCCGATCGACGGCCGACGAAAGTCATAAATACGTCCCCGCGTGACTGTTGTACACAGAGACGGTCACAACCGGTTCGAAAGGCGAGGTGCCCATGGGCTATGCAACCATCGCAGTGCAGCAGGCCAGGATCGTGCAAAAACAGGGTACGCACCGGATCATGCTGGAAATGAACGAGACCGACTTCGGCACGCGCCTGTTCATCGGCGTGGATGGCTGGTACAGCCCGGTGGGCCGGTTGTACGACAGTCCGGAAACGGCCTACCAGGGGGCGATCCAGCTGCTGCAGCTGGGTGGCTCCAGCTGTCAGCTGGTGCTCGACGATGCGGAAAACCTGATGAAAAGCGACGACGTGGCCATGTGCTTTGCCCGTAACGGGGTCGAGGTCACTCATCTGGAGCTTCGCCAGGCGTAACCGCCGCGCAAGCGCGCGTTGTTGCGGGCGCCTCCGGCGGCCATGGCTCCGACGGCCTACTGCCCGGCCCTCATCACCCGATCGCGTCCTGCCGCCTTGGCGGCATAGAGGGCCTCGTCCGCCCGGGCCAGCAGGGTTTTCGGTGTCATGGCGGCGGCATCATACTGCGCGACACCGAAGCTGGCCGTGACCCTGTCGACCGGCCAGCTGGCGGCATGCAGGGCCTCACGCAGCCGTTCGGCCAGTCCGGCACCCGCCGCAGCGGTCGTTTCAGGCAGCAGCACGACGAACTCCTCACCGCCCAGCCGGGCTGCCATGTCGGAGCGGCGAATACCGGAGCGCAGTACCTCGGCCAGCGCTACCAGCACCTCATCGCCAGCTCCATGACCATACCGGTCATTGATACGCTTGAAATGATCCAGATCGATGATGGCGATCGACAGGGCATTACCGGTACGCCTGGCACGCGCGCACTCGCGCTCCAGCGCCTCGTCAAAGGCCCGGCGGTTGGGCAGTCCGGTCAGGGCATCCGTCTGGGCAAACCTGTGTAGCCGCGCATTGGCCGCTTCCAGCGCCCGCATCGTGCGATTCTTGTCGGTAAGATCCACGCCCTCGAAAACGATATGACCGGGATCGCCATACTCGTTGCGGACCAGCGCCACCGCGATCTGCGTTTCAATGACATTACCCTTGAGCGTGACATAACGCTTTTCGGTCACGAAGTAGTCACGCATGCCACTGAACAGCTCCCGGTAGGCCTGCTCCGTGATGTGCTGATCATCCGGATGAGTGAGTTCGGAAGGCCTGAGCCCCAGCACCTGCTCACGCTGATAGCCGAACATCCGGCAGAAGGCATCGTTGACATCGATGATCACGCCATCGGGCCTTGCCATGGCCTTGGGCACGATGCCGTGGCGGAAGCTCTTCTCGAACAGCTGCTCACGCTCGAACAGCCGATGCTCCCGGCGTTCACGCTCGATCAGTCTTCCAAGCATGGAGGCCATGACTTCCAGAATGCGAATCTCGTAATCGCCGAAAGGCCGCTCCCGGGCCTTGAGGTCGCTGAAATTGAGCGTGCCGAAAACGCCCTGCGCGGTATACACCGGCACACCGATATAGGACTCCAGCTGCAGACCGACATAGACGGGATGCTGCTGCATGTCGGCACGCTGACCTACCGCATGGTAGGCCGTGGGCTGCCCTTCCCGGATCACCGCGTCGCAGTAGGTATCCCGGAGCGCAAAGTGATCACCTCGCCGGATGGCCTCCAGCGGGCTCAGCACGTCGACCACTTCATAATCATCGTCCGTGATGCAACTGAGGATACCGGTCGAAAGCCCGAGCAGCTGCCGACCGGTTTCCAGACAGGCGGGGATGAACGAGGGCAGATCGTCGAAATGGTCGATCAGCAGATGGTGCAACCCGAGCAGCAGCTCATTCTGCTCCGGCGAATATTCGGCATGCATGAAACTTTGCTCACCCCCGTGCAGGCTTGAAAGTCGAGACCGGGACACTTCTCACTCTCCAATAGCGGCAGGCTGCCTGGCAACCCTGAGCCTTTTCCGGCATTCGCGTGTCCTGCCCCTCAGGTGAACCACGTTACTGCCGATATGAAGCGGGCAAAATACAACAAGAGGGAACTGCACATGCACCCGCTCGAGCTGATTCATCCCGCCGATGCCCCCTTCAGGGCCGATTACGGTCATGAGCGTGCGGCCGGGGTCATGCAGGCCATGGGCCACGGGCTCCGGTTGCACATCCTGCAGCTGCTGGCCGCGGAGGGTGAACTGGGTCTCACCGAGTTCGAACAGCAGCTCGGCATCGACTCATCACAGCTGGCCGGGCATCTGCAGATCCTGCAGCAGGCCGAACTGGTATGGTGCCGCCGACAGCCGGCGGGGCACTGCTACATGCTCAGGGGCGATGAAGTGATCACCCTGCTGAGATCGCTGAAAAGCCTGTTCGGCTGAAGTGACGTTACGCCGGCCGGCAGGAGGATTTCGGCCTGCCCGTGCTGCGCGACGGCGGCCGTTCAGTATTCACGCACCCCGGCGACCAGATCCTCCGCCCGCCCCAGATAGATCCTGCAGAGACCGCACTTCACGGCATCGGAGTCATCCTCGTCGCGACGCTCGATGGCCAGCAGATGGCAGCCACACAGATAACATCTGGGCGTCAGGGCAAGGTTGGGTGGCGGCTGGTCCGGCACGGTGGGAACTCTCTGTAACAGAAAACCCTCACAAGTTACTTTTTCCCGGCTTGACCGGCTATCGACCGAAACCATCAGATCCTGTGCCGTACCGGCTTCAACCTTCAGCAACCATTGCCTGAGGAGCGAAGACCAGCCGCCATGTTTCGCACCATGCTGCCGGTCATCATGGGCAATACCGGGTATCACGGCTCCGGTATCGAGCGTACTACATCCGTTTCCGGGGGTAGCGATGCACTTTGCCGACGTGCTCATGAAACAGCATGAGAAGGCCACGGGAAGCCGGTGGCATTCCCTGGACGGGGTGACCACACTGGGAGGTGAATACGCCAATCGGAGAGCAGACATGCCGCAGCGCTACGAGGTATTCGAGCACGCCACATCGCACATTCAGGGTGATCCCAACCGGGAACAGAACGAGGGCCCGAATGACATGCCGCTGGAAAGCTTTCGCATCTATGACCACCAGCAGCAGCAGTATGTCGGCAATGAATACGAGGTCCGTGACGAGGCCGAAGAGGACTGCCGGCGCATGAATGAAGAGGCCGGCCGATAGCGCGGCCGCGGCCCATTGATCGAGACGCAACGGGCCCGCTCCTGACAACCTGCCGATACCGGCCGGGCCGTCCGAAGCCCGGTCGCGCCCCGGCCGGCACCCGCCATTCCGGCCTCCGTGGCGAGCTGCCTTCCGGCGGTCACGAGCCGTCGCATCCTCGGACCATCCCCGCCCGACCCGCCGTCATTTACTGCCGTGAAGGCTTATCAGCTTTTCGGATATTCATATCGGAAATCACCATTTAGCGGCCTGAAAGAACGTCATTATATTGAGCGGACTTCCTGCCATTCGACGTTCCGAGGCTCCGGTAAATATCCAGCAATTGCGTCTCGTCCGTGAAATCGTGCGCCGCCACTTCAACCTGACCGAAGCTTCCAATGCCCTGCACACTTCCCAGTCCGGCGTCAGCAAGCATATCCGCGATCTGGAAGACGAACTGGGGGTCGAACTCTTCGAGCGCCGGGGCAAGCGACTGCTGGGGCTGACGGCAGCCGGCGGCGCGCTGTTCGAGATTGTCGAGCGCATCCTGCTGGATACGGAAAACCTGAAGCGCCTGGCCGCCCAGTGGAGCGATCAGGAACGGGGGCACCTGCGCATCGCCACCACCCATACCCAGGCGCGTTACGCCCTGCCCGGCGTCATTACGCGCTTCAGACAGGATTACCCGGAGGTGCATCTCGAACTGCATCAGTGCGGTCCGGGTGAAATCGTCTCCCTGCTGAAGGCCGGCCAGATCGATATCGGCATTGCCACCGAGGCGCTGGCCGATGAGCGCCACGACTTTGTCACTTTCGCGTTTCACAGCTGGCAGCACGCCATTGTCGTGCCCGACGGACATCCGCTGCTGGCAAGCCCCGAGCCGGGGCTGGCGACCATCGCCCGCTATCCCATTGTCACCTATCACGAAGGGTTCACCGGCCGCTCGCGGATCGATGAAGCCTTTCAGGCAGCCGGCGTGACGCCGGACATCGTCATGTCGGCACTGGATGCCGATGTCATCAAGACCTACGTCGAGCTCCGGCTCGGTATCGGCATCATTGCCTCCGTCGCCTTTGATCCGGCACGCGATCACGGCCTGCAGCTGATCGACGGCCATCCGCTCTTCCCCAGCAACACCACGCTGATTGCACTGCGCCGGGGCCACCTGCTGCGCAATTTTGCCTATCGCTTTCTCGAGTGCTGTACCCCCGAGCTCTCCCCCGACGCCGTGAGGGCGGCGCTCTCTGCCACCAGCATCTGATGTCATCTTCCAGGAGCCTGCTGCATGCAAAAGCTGATTCTGTTCGGTATCGCCGGATTCATCGCCCAGCTGGTCGACGGCGCGATCGGCATGGGCTATGGCCTGACCTCCTCCTCCATTCTGCTGGCCATGGGCATTACGCCGGCGATCGCCTCGGCCTCCATCCACATGGCCGAAACCGCCACCACGGCGGCCTCGGGGCTCTCCCACCTGCGCCTGGGCAACGTGGACAAACGACTGGTCAGAACCATGCTGATCCCCGGCGCACTGGGCGCCTTTGCGGGGGCCTGCTTTCTGAGCAACATTCCCGGTGACATGATCAAGCCGTACATTTCCACCGTGCTGCTGCTGCTCGGCCTGTACATCGTGGCGCGCTACCTGTTCGGCTTCGAGGCCGGCGCGGGCAGCGCCCGGATCGCCCGCTGGAAGCTGATCCCGCTCTCCGTGGTGGCCGGCTTTTTCGACAGCGTGGGCGGTGGCGGCTGGGGGCCGATCTCGACCCCGGTACTGCTGGCCCATCGGGGCATCGAGGCCCGCAAGGTGATCGGCTCGGTCGACAGCAGTGAATTCTTTGTCACGGTGGCGGGTACACTGGGCTTCCTGCTGGCGCTGGGCGTCGACAACATCAACTGGCAGTGGGTGGCAATCTTTGCCATCAGCGGATTACTCGCGGCACCACTGGCCGCCTGGCTGGTGCGACTGATGCCGGCGCAGCTGCTGGGGGTGTTCGTGGGCGGCGCGATCGTGGTGATCAACGCCCGCACCGTGCTCGGGGCGGTCGAGCTCCCGGCCGACATGATCACCGGCACCCAGCTGGTGCTGCTGGCGATCTGGGCGGGGGTCGTGCTGCATGCCGTTCATCAGCATCAGAGCCGACGCGCCCGCCAGGCGGAGTAGTGCCCCCGCAGGCCTGCCGCCCGGCCGGATGGGCGCGTCAGTCACGCCGCCCGGCCACCGTGCCGCGTTCGACCAGCCAGGGCCTGAACACCAGCGGGCCCTGCCAGGGCAGCTCATAGGTCAGCTCGAGCAACCGGGCGGCGGCGGCCTCGGCCATTTCCTCGATCGGGGCGTGAATGGTGGTCAGCCCCGGGGTCAGATGATGCGCATAGGCCTCATCGTCATAGCCGATCACCGAGATATCGCCGGGGATACGGCGGCCCAGCTCCCGCAGCCGGGCCATGGCGCCCACCGCCATCTCGTCGTTGCCGGCCACCACCGCCGTGCAGGCCACTCCGCGCGCCTCGAGCCGGTCCACGGCCCGGCGCCCGCCCGCCTCCGTGGAGTCGCCTTCGATCACGCAGTCACTGTCCACCGCCAGATGCGCTTCCGCCATGGCCCGGCGATATCCCATCAGCCGCTGGGTGGCATCCTGCTTCCAGAGCGGACCGGTAATGCAGGCGATCGCCCGATGACCATGCCCGATCAGATGTCGGGTCGCCTGGTAGCCTCCGGCCACGTTGTCGATGTGAACGCACTGCTCGGCGAGGCGGGGCACCAGCCGATTGAGAATCACCACCGGCAGCCGCTCCGCCAGCGCCGCCAGTTCGTCATCGCCCATGCCATCGGCGTGCAGCAGCATCCCGTCGCAGCGCCGGGCCAGCAGGAAGCGCACGGTCTCGCGCTCACGCTCGGGGTCGCTGCGCCCGGACGCCACCAGCAGCGACTTGTCATACGCCCGCAGCCGGTCTTCCAGCGTCACCATCATGCGCCCCATGAAGGGGCCTCCCAGGTGGGAGATCATCAGCCCCACCCCCTGCGAGCGATTGGATGCCAGCGAGCGCGCAAAGGCGTTGGGGGCATAATCCAGCGCCTGCATCGCCGACTCGACCCGCTGACGCGTGCTCTCGGTGACCGGTACCTCCCCGCTCATGACGCGGGAGACCGTGGCCTGGGAGACTCCCGCCAGCTCGGCAACTTCCCTGATGGTCGACATATGCGCTCCTCCCGGGCCTCGACTTTCGTGCTGGTGCTCATGATAAGCCCCTGAAGCAATCATGCTGCCCTGATCCAGGACGAAAGTCGTGTAGTCAGGGAAAATCTGCTGAACCAGCATGAAAGCGCTTTCATAACAATGAAACGCCATCTGTCAGCCAGGCTTCTGCCCCCGAACGGGAGAAATCGGTATGTTGGGTGCAAGGGGAAAACTGAGTTACGGACTGGGCGATTTTGCAAGCGCTTTCACCTGGGCGTCGCTATCGCTCTATCTGATGTACTTCTACACGGATGTCTTCGGCCTGAGCCCCGCCCTGGTCGGCACGCTCTTCCTGATCACCCGCTTCTGGGATGCCATCACCGATCCCCTGGTGGGCTGGCTGGCGGATCGCACCCATACCCGACTGGGCAGGCTGCGCCCCTATATCCTGTACTTCTCGCTGCCGCTGGCGGTGCTGCTGGCATTGACCTTCATGACGCCGCCCTTCGGCGATACCGGGCGCGTGGTCTACGCCTTCGCGACCTACATGCTACTGATGGGCCTCTATACGCTGGTGAATGTGCCCTATTCGGCCCTGCCGGTCGCGATGACCATCGACAACCGGGAACGCCGCCAGCTCACCAATGCCCGCATGCTCTGTTCCTACGTGGGCTTTGTCATCATCAGCTACTCCACCCTGCCGCTGGTCGAATGGCTGGGCGGCGGTGACGACCAGCGCGGCTTCGCCCTCACCTACGCCCTCTATGGCGCGGTCACCTTTCTGGTTTTCATGCTGACCTTCCGCGGCGTGCGCGAACGCCATACCCAGGGCGAGGAAGAGCGCAACCCGCTCAGGACCTTCGGCCACGTCGCCCGGGCGAAGCCCTTCTGGATCATGTTTGCCGCCAGCCTGCTGATCTTCGCCCTGATGCTGATGCCCGACTCGGCCGCCATCTACTTCTTCAAGTACTACATCGGCAACGAGGAGCTGGTCTCGTGGTTTCTGGCCTCCGGCTATATCGGCGTGGTCGTCGGCATCCTGTTCAACCAGTTCTGCCTGCAGCGCTTCTGCAAGCGCCGGATCATAATCGTGGGCAACCTGGCCTATGCGCTGGCACTGGCGCTGTTCTTCCTCGCCGCCGACTGGGGAGCCCCCGCCTATTTCGCCGCCTTTTTTGCTGCCAAGTTCCTCAATGGCGTCATCACCCCCAACATGTGGGCCATGGTGGCCGACATCGCCGACTACGTTGAGTACCGTTCCGGGCGCAAGGCCACCGGCGCCTCCACCAGCGCGGTCACCTTCAGCCAGAAGTTCGGCATGAGCATCGGCGGCATGCTGACCGGCCTGCTGTTCTCCCTGGCCGGCTATACCCCCAACACCGAACAGGGCGACCTCGTCCTGACACTGATCAAGAGCATGATGAGCGTACTGCCGGCAGTCGGCGCACTCGGGGTGGTACTGCTGATGTGGCTGCACCCCCTGAGTGACCGGCGCATGGAGCAGATCCGCGCCGCCAAACCCACCAGTCACTGACAACCGTTCAGGAGAGCACCATGCACCACCGGACCGAAACGCTGCTGTCGCAGCTGACACTGGAGGAGAAGGCCAGCCTCTGCTCCGGCGCCGATTTCTGGCATACCCAGGCCATCGACAGAGTGGGCATTCCCTCGGTAATGATGTCCGACGGGCCACACGGCCTGCGCAAGCAGCCCACCGGACCGGGCGACGACCATCTGGGGCTGCTGGACAGCGTGCCCGCGACCTGCTTTCCCACCGCGGCCGGTCTGGCCAGCTCCTGGGACCCCGAGCTGCTGGAACGGGTCGGCGTGGCTCTGGGCGAGGAAGCGCTGGCCGAGGATGTCGCCTTCCTGCTCGGCCCGGGTACCAACATCAAGCGCTCGCCGCTGTGCGGGCGCAACTTCGAGTATCTCTCCGAGGATCCGCTGCTCTCCGCCACGCTGGCGGCCGCCTATATCCGTGGCGTGCAATCGCAGGGCGTCGGAGCCTCCCTCAAGCACTTCGCCGCCAACAATCAGGAGCATCGCCGCATGTCGGTCGATGCCCGGATCGACGAGCGCACGCTGCGCGAGATCTATCTGGCCAGCTTCGAAAAGGCCGTCATCGAGGCCCAGCCCTGGACCGTGATGTGCGCCTACAACCGGGTCAATGGCGAGTACTGCAGCGAACACCCGCGCCTGCTGACCGATATCCTGCGCAACGAGTGGGGCTTCCGGGGGTTCGTGGTGTCCGACTGGATGGCGGTCAACGACCGGGTCGCCGGGCTGCGCGCCGGGCTGGAGCTGGAGATGCCGGCCACCAACGGCGAGCGCGACCGCCAGATCGTGGCGGCCGTCGAGTCGGGCGAACTCGACGAGGCCGTGCTCGACCAGGCCGTCGTCCGCCTGCTCGAGGGCATCCTGCACGCCCATGAGGCGCGGCGCCCCGACGCCACTCATGATGCCGAGGCGCATCATCAGCTGGCCCGGGAGGTGGCCCGTGACAGCATGGTGCTGCTCGCCAACGACGGGGTACTGCCCCTGGCCTCCGACCGGCACGTGGCCGTCATCGGAGAGTTCGCCGAACGGCCGCGCTACCAGGGCGGCGGCAGCTCCCATGTCAACGCCACCCGGGTCGACACGCCGCTGGCCGCCCTGCAGGCGACCGGCGACCAGGTCGACTACGCCCGCGGCTTCGCGATCGACCAGGATCACAGCGATCAGGCACTGATCGAGGCTGCCACCGACACCGCGCGTCGGGCCGAGGTGGCCGTGCTGTTCCTGGGGCTGCCGGAGCGCCATGAGTCGGAGGGCTACGACCGCACCCACCTGAACCTGCCGGAGAATCAGCTGGCCCTGCTGGCGGCCGTCACCGCCGTGCAGCCGAACACCGTGGTGGTACTCGCCAACGGCGCGCCGGTGGCGATGCCGTGGGCCAGCGAGGTCAGCGCCATTCTCGAAGGCTATCTGGGCGGTCAGGCCGTCGGCAGTGCGATTGCCGATCTTCTGTTCGGCCATGCCGACCCCGCCGGACGGCTGGCGGAAACCTTCCCCGAACGGCTCGAACATACGCCCTGCTACACCGCCTTCCCGGGAGAAGGGGATACGGCGTACTACAGCGAGGGGCTGTTTGTCGGCTACCGCCATTACGACAGTGTCGGCATTGCGCCGCTGTTCCCGTTCGGCCACGGCCTGAGCTATACCCGCTTCGAGTATGACGGGCTCGAACTCTCCCATGAGCGCCTGACGTCCGCGGATCGGCTGACCGTGAGCGTGGCGGTAACCAATACCGGCCAGCGCCCCGGGCGAGAGGTCGTCCAGCTCTACCTGCACGATGGTACCGAAACGGTCATCATGCCGGAGCAGGCCCTCAAGGCCTTCTGCAAGATCAGTCTGGCGCCCGGCGAAAGCCGTCGGGTCGAGCTCGAGCTTGCGCGCCGCGATTTCGCCCATTACGACGTGGCACTCGCGCAGTGGCGGGTTCCCGGAGGCCGTTTCGAGGTGCGGGTGGGCGCCTCCTCGCGGGATATCCGGCTCGCGCACAGCCTCGAGGTCGAGGGCGATCCGCAGCCCCTGCCCGCCATTCATCGCAATACCCTGATCGGCGATCTTGCCCCCTTCCCGGCCGCCATGGCGCTGATAAAGGCGCATCTTGCACCGATCGCCGATGAGGTTCCGCTGCTGGCCGGCATGCAGGGTGAGCGGGCGGATGACGCCAGCGAGATGATGAACGCCATGTGGCGTTATCTGCCGCTCAGGGCACTGGTGGCCGCCAGCGGCGGCCTGCTGACCGAAGCCGGGCTGGAGACGCTGATTGCCGAGCTGAAGGCACTGTAGCGTTGCAGCGGTACGGGCAACCGGCCGGGGCGCGCCTGCCGTGTCCCGGCCCTCGCCGCTCGCCGCCTCTCCGGTTATCACCCGACCCGGCGGCAGCGCCCCGGCAACGTGCCGGACACGGTCACGAGAGATACTCCGAGTAGCTGTCGGCCAGGCGTTCGATGTTGTTTTCCATGTACTCGAGGTGTGTCTGCATGGCGGCCTGCGCGGCTTCCGCGTCATGCCGGGTGACGGCCCGGATGATGGCGTCGTGCTCCCGGATGATCTCCGGCACCCGGGTGCTGCTGAGAAACAGCGTCCTGACCCGGTTGATGTGCAGCTGCACCGGGTAGATGACCTGCCAGAGGGAGGGCTGGCCGGCGATCCCGGCAAGCTGCTGATGCAGCGTCTCATCCAGCCCCTCGATCCGGTACAGGCCGCTGCCCTGGTCGGCAATCAGCTGCTGCTGCTCCAGATTCTCCCACAGCGCCCGGGCCTCGCGCTCGCTGCAGCGCAGCGCGGCATCCCGCACCAACGCGCACTCGAGTACCGAACGGCTGTAGTGGGCGGCCCGTACCACATCCAGGTGAATGGGGGTCACGTAGGTACCGCGCTGGGCCAGGATGTCCACGAAACCATCGTAGCGCAGCCTCATGAGGGCCTCGCGAATCGGCGTGCGACTGATGCCGAACTCCTCCGACAGCGCCTTTTCGGAAATCCTCTCGCCGGGCTTCAGTGCCGTCGTGATGATCTTGTCGCGAATTTCGATATAGGCGCGATCACTGGAGGAGCGCCCCCGAGACCGGTTCATCATGCCGACAGCCCTCACAGGTTCTGGTTTCCGGCCACTTTAGCCTGCCCGGAGGCGTCACGAAACGGCCGCTGTCCGCACCGGGTGCCGCCGGCATGGCAGTCAGGCATCGCCCACTCGTCTCATCAGCGAGTCATCCAGCTCCGCCAGGCAGCTGCAGCCCAGCAGACCGAGATTGCGATCCAGCTCGCCCTGCAGCAGGCCGAGCGCATGATCGACGCCGGCCTCGCCCCCGGCGCCCAGTCCGTAGAGCGTGGTGCGTCCCAGCAGCACGGCATCGGCGCCCAGCAGCCGGGCCTTGAGAATGTCGCTGCCGCGCCTGAAGCCGCCGTCGAGCAGCAGGGTCAACCGATCCCCCACGGCCTTGCGCACCTCGGGCAGGATTTCCACCGGAGAGACCGAGCTGTCGAGCTGGCGGCCGCCGTGATTGGACAGCACGATGCCGTCGACGCCATACTCGACCGCCGTGCACGCCTCCTCGACCGAGAGAATCCCCTTGATCACCAGATGGCCGGACCACCGATCGCGCAGCCAGCGGATATCCTCCCAGCTCAGCGACGGCATGAGATGCCTGCCGATCTCGGCCGCGGCGCCCTTCACGGACGTGTCTTCGGGTGGCAGCAGATCACCGAGGTTCTTGAAGGTCGGGATGCCCTCCGGATAGAGCACGTCTTTGATCCAGCGCGGCCGGCTCAGGGCATGCAGCTTGTTGCGCCAGTCGAGCACGAAGGGGCGCGCGTAGTTGCGGGCATCCCACTCCCGGTTGCCGTAGATGGCGCTATCGGTGGTGACGACAATGGTGTCGTAGCCCGACTCGCGGCAGCGGTGGACCAGCTGCGCCACATAGTCCCGGTCACGATAGAAATAGATCTGCATCCACTGCCAACCGCCGGGAGTAGTGGCGATCTCCTCCAGCGGGACCGTGGAGACGTTGCTGAGGGTAAAGGGAATGCCGCGCCCGGCTGCCGCGCGGGCCAGCTTCGTATCACCGTTTTTGGTCACCATGCCATTGAACCCGGTCGGCCCGACCACGACCGGCATGCTGATCCGGCGGCCGAACAGCGTACAGCCCGGGTCGCGATGACTGACATCGGTCAGCGTTCTGGGGGTGAAGCGATAGCGATCGAACACGGCGCGATTGTTGGCGAGACTGACCTCGTCATCCGAGCCCCCGTGAATGTACTCGTAGACAAAGTTGGGCAGGCGCCGGCGGGCGATCTCGGCCAGCTCCGCAATGCTGCGCGCCTGGTCGAACCGCCGCCAGCGGGACAGGGATCTTTTCATGCCGACTCCGAAAAATCAGCCACCGTGCAGGATCTCAAGCGGCACCGTGACAATCTGGGGAAACAGGATCAGGGCGAACAGGATGGCGACATACATCACCAGCATCGGCCAGATACCGCGCGTGATATCGATGATGCTGATCCGGCTGATGCTGCAGCCGACATACAGCACGGTGCCCACGGGGGGCGTAATCAGACCGATCGACAGATTGATGATCATGACTACCCCGAAATAGATGGGGTCGATGCCCAGCTGCTGCACCACCGGAATCAGCACCGGGGCGAAGATCAGCACCGCCGGGGTCATGTCCATGACACAGCCGAACAGCAGCAGAATTACCATGATGATCAGCATCATCAGCGTGGGACTGTCGGTAATGCTGGTCAGACCGGCTGCGATCTGCGCCGGAATCTGGGCCACCGTGATGGCGTAGGCGGTCACGATCGCCGCCGAGGCGATCAGCATGACAATAGCCGTGGTCTTGGCCGTACCGGCCAGCACCTCGAACAGCTGGGTCAGTTTCAGCTCGCGGTGGCAGAGACTGATCACGAAGGCATAGACCGCCGCGACCACCCCGGCCTCGGTGGGCGTGAACACGCCGCCACGCAGGCCGACAATGATGATCAGGGGCAGCAGCAGCGCCCAGAAGGCGCGTCGGAAGGTCCGCCGGCGCTCCTGCCAGCTCGCCCTTTCCAGCTGTTGGGTATCCGCCCGGCGGGCCACGAACCACCAGGTCACGGTCATGCCGATGGCCATCAGGATGCCGGGCACGATACCGCCCATGAACAGCCCGGTAATCGAGACGCTGCCCACCACGCCATAGAGAATCAGCGGAATGCTGGGCGGAAAGACGGTGCCGACAATGCCCACCGAAGCGACCAGCCCCGTGGAACGCCGCTTCTCATACCCCTGGGCGACCATCATGGGAATCAGAATCGACCCCAATGCCGCCGTATCGGCCACGGCGGAGCCGGAAAGACCGGCGAAGATGACGCCGGCGATGATGGCGACATACCCCAGACCGCCCTTCACGTGCCCCACCAGCGAGGAGGCGAACTCGACGATGCGTTTCGAGATGCCCCCGGCGTTCATGATCTCCCCGGTGAGGATGAAGAACGGGATGGCCATCAGCGCAAAACTGTTGGCCCCGGTAATGAAATGCTCGGCCAGGGTCGTGACATTGAACATGTCCTGCGACCACATCATCACCACGGCCGAACAGAGCATCGCAAAGGCAATCGGCATGCCGATCAGCATCAGCGAAAACAGCACGGCCAGAAAGACCACGACCATCATGACTCACTCCTCCCCATCCCGGTGCCGGCTCCACTGCGGTCCATGACGACCGGTAATCACAAAGCTGATCGCCTGGAAGATCAGCACCAGCGACATGAGCACGGCCGAGATCATGCCGGCGTGGTAATAGTTGTTGATGGGCAGCTCGGTGGCCGGGCCGGTGATGCCGACATTCAGCTCGATCAGCAGCAGAAGCCCGCGTACCACCAGGCTCATGACACCGGTGATCAGGATGACCGAAATGACGAACAGCACCTTCTGCAGCCAGAGCGGCACCCGGCTGACCAGGATATCGACCCCCAGATGGCTGTGATCGGCCACCGCCAGAATCGAGCCCAGAAAGACCACCCAGACAAACAGGTAACGGGCCACTTCGCTGGACCAGGTCAGGCCGCTGTCAAAGGCATAGCGCAGCACGACATTGGTAAACACGAACCCGACCATCAGCACCAGGGCGATGGCAATGGCGAGCTTGATCAGCTTGTCCAGCAGACTGAAAAGACCGGCAAGAGACATGGCCACCTCCGTGGCAGTGAGCGATCTGCCATGCAGGAAACTGCCCTGCATGGCCATCGGCAGTGATCAGTCCCGAGTGTGATTGCGTACCATGTCGAGCCACTCGCCGGCCCAGTCATACTGCTGCTCGAAGTCGTCGTAGATGGGCTGCATGGCACTGACCATGCGGTCGTGAAACTGCTGATCGGGCTCTGTCACCTCGAGTCCTGCCGCCTTCAGCTTCTGCTTGATCTCTGCCGCCGAATCCCGCATCAGCTGCCACTCCATTTCCATCGCCTGATGCGATGCCTCCTGAATGACCTTTTGATCCTCTTCACTCAGATTGTCGTAAAAGCGCTTGTTCATCAGATAGACATTGGGGCTGAACATGTGTCGGCTTTCCAGCACGTTGCTCTGCACCTCATACCAGCCGGAACGGTAGAGCGTTGCCAGCGGATTGTCCTGACCATCCACCACGCCCTGCTCCAGTGCCGGATACACCTCGGACATCCCCATGGTCTGCACATTGGCACCCAGGGCCTGGCCGACACGCACGTACAGTTTCAGGTTGGGCATTCTGAGCTTGAAGCCCTTGAAGTCTTCCATGCTGCCGATCCTGCGATTGCTGGAGAACACCCGGAATCCATTGGCTGTCCACGCCAGTGGCTCAACCCCCAACTCGCGGAAGGCCGGATCAATCTTCTCTCCCACCGGGCCATTCAGCATGGATTGGGCCTGATCATAGTTCTCGAACAAGAAGGGCCATTCCGGAAAACCGATGCGGGGATCCGCTGTCTGCAGTCCCATGCCGGCGATCGCCATTTCGATGCTACCGGTGCGTACGCCGTTGGTATATTGCCGTTCATCGCCGAGCGAACTGTTGGGGTATATCTTCACCTTCATGTCGGAATGATTCTCGACATACGGCTTGAACTTTTCCCGAATGGCGACGTTCTGGGGATGCTCTTCGGCAAAGTAGCTGGCGACCTTGATGGTTGCCGAACTCTGAGCATAAGCCTGACCGGTTACCAGTACCGCACCCACGCAGAAGACGCCTGTCAGCAGGCGATACAAGCCTGCAGAGAGAAATGATTTCATTGCTCGCGCTCCCTTTTCATTGAGTCAGGCACCCGCTTTATTTCCCTGCAATGGCCGGCGCCCGGAACTAATATACTAGTATTCAAGAAAGCGGCGCATAGCCTGACTTTTGTCTAAATCGGGAAATCATTGCTGAACATCAACCGGTTTCGTGTTGGAAAAAGCCCATGAAAAACCGGAAACAGCCGGAGCACTTCATGCCGATACCGCAACGGTTCAGCACCGCTGTTCAAGGCGGCCCGGAGCGATCATTCCGCCACGACGCGGCCCGGTGGGCGCGCATCATACGCCGGGCGCGTGGCCTCATCGGCAGCAGCATGGGGACATGATGCCCGGGCCAGTCGCCGGGCGACCGCCGGGTGGGCAAGCGACACAGGGAGTGTACCGGCGCGTCATGCCGGATTGATCGGCTCGATCAGGGTGGCCCGATCATTGCCGACCCGGTTCACCTCGCGGCTGACGGGCCAGTGGCTCAGCAGCTCGGCCGGCAGGGGGCGGATCAGCTGGCGAACGCTCTCCCGGTCGGTCATGTGCGGATCGAGCCACTCCGTCAGGCAGCGCTCGTCCAGCGCCAGCGGCATCCGCGAATGCACCTCGGTCGCCACGCCGCGGGCATCATGGGTGATGATCGCCAGCCCCGGGGTGCCATCCGGCCGCGCGCTCCAGATACCGGCCAGCCAGACGGGGCTGCGATCCTGCCGACAGATGAAATGCGGCTGCTTGCCGTGTTCGGTGGCCAGCCACTCATACCAGCCATCCGCAGGAATCAGGCAGCGCTGACGGGCAAAGGCACCTGCATAGTATTTCGAGGTGGCGACCTTCTCGGCCTTCGCATTGATGGGGGTCGGAGCGCTGTCACCCGCCCAGTGGGGATGATAGCCCCACCAGAGCCTGTCCAGCGTTATCGCCGTGTTCTCGTCGTCATCGCTGGCCCGGCGTACGGCCAGCACTTCGGTGCCGGGTGCCACGTTGTAGCGCGGCTGTCCGGCATCATCATCTGCATCACGAACCCGCAGGGGCAGCTGGTCCAGCAGCTGCGCCTTTCGGGTAAACAGGGCGTAGCGTCCACACATGTGCCCAGTATAGGGCAAGTGGTGGCGAAGTCGCCTCCGGTCACGGGGCAGCGGCGCTCTCCCCTGCACCGCTATCCACCGGATTGGCCAGTGCCGCCGTCGGCAGCAGGGCAGCCAGCGTGATGGCGAACAGGGTATTGAGACGGTTGCGGGCGTTCATGGTCGTACTCCTTTCCGTGTTTCAGAACGTGCCGGAAGGCACTGCATCTTCCTGATGGCAGCAGTGTCGGCCCGGAGTGGAAGGAGCACGAATCGAACGCCGTGAAGGTCATTATCAAGCTGGTTGATGGTATGACACCGCCACCACCGGGTTACGTCAGTCTCAGCAGCTGACCGGTCCGCTCGCCGACCTCGCCGGCATGATGCTTGAGGGCCGCCACCAGCGCACGCCGATGGCCACGGGTCATCTCGTCGATCTCGATGGCACAGCTGAGCGCGCCCACCACATGCCACTGCGTGGTGCGTACCGGCACCGCCACGCCGGTATAGCCATCCAGCCCGATGCCACCGGCACTGTAGGCATGCCCGCGCTGCCCTGCCCGGGAGACCTGGCGGCGCACCCGCGACATCTCGAGCTGATACTCGCGCGTCAGCCGCGGCGCATTGTGGGCCAGAATGGTCTGGCGCTGCGCAGCGGGCATGCCGGCGAGCAGCGCAATGCTGGCCTGCCCGACCCCCATCAGGATGCGCCCGCCGACCGCCTGGGAGAAGCAGCGCACCGGCCGGTCGCCATCCTGCATCTCCAGACAGAGCGCAAAGTAGCCATCCGGGACCAGCAGAAAGAAGCTGTCCCCGAAGTGGGCGGCCAGCTGCAACAGCGCCGGGCGTGCCAGCTCCCGCAGCCCGCTGGCATTGCCCGCCCGGGCACCGAGCGACAGCAGTTCATAGCCCAGGAAGTAGGCGCCCCGCGGATAGGGCTGTCGCAGCAGCCCCTGGCGGCGCAGGCTCAGCAGCAGCCGGTAGAGCGTCGCGCGTGACAGCCCCGAGTGCTGGCGCAGCATCCCGACCGTCGCCCCGCGATCGCCCTGCGCCGCCACCAGGCGCAGCAGCTGCATGGCACGCGCCAGGGTCCGGGTACCCGCCACGTCCGGACGTTCCGCTTCGGGCGGCAGATGAGCAGGTTGCGGCATGGGGCCCCCGGCCGTGGATGCATGGCAGTGGTCTCACTATATGAGCAAAGCGGACCCCCGGGAAGCACGGCCGGCGGTTCCGGTTGTTCGTCTTTCCGCGGCGGTGATAGATGTCGAAGTCGTCACCGGCCAATAACAACAGGATGACCATGTACCCGCATATTCAGACGGTCGAATCCTCCCCCGCCCTGCCCGACGAGACCGATGTCGCCGTCATCGGCGGCGGCATCATCGGGGTCGCCACGGCCTGGGCACTGGCCCGCACCGGCGTCCGTGTCACCCTGCTGGAGAAGGGGGTAATCGCCGGCGAGCAGTCCTCCCGCAACTGGGGGTGGTGTCGCACCATGGGGCGCGACGAGCGCGAGATCCCGCTGGCGATGGCCAGCCTGGCCCGCTGGCCCGAACTGGCAGCAGCGCTGTCGGAAGATATCGGCTTCAAGCGCACCGGCATCCTGTATGCCTGTCGCAACGAGGCCGAGCTGACCCAGCAGCGTGAGTGGCTGGCGCGGGCCCGCCACTACGGGGTCAGCTCGCGCCTGCTGGATAGCGCAGAGCTGGCCCGATACATGCCCGGGGTCGATCCCGGTGCCTTCGTGGGCGCGCTCTATACCCCCGACGACGGCCGGGCCGAACCGGATGTCGTGGCCCCCGCCATGGCCCGGAGTGCCATGCGCCTGGGCGCGACCCTCCTGCAGCAGTGTGCGGTGCGCGGCCTCGAAACCCGGGCCGGCCGGGTGCATGCCGTGGTGACCGAGCGCGGCCGGGTGCGTACCCAGGCGGTGGTGCTGGCGGGAGGCGCCTGGTCGTCGCTGTTCTGCCGCCATCTGGGCATCCGGCTGCCCCAGCTGAAGGTGCTGGGTTCGGTGATGCGCACCGCCCCCATGCCGGGCGGCCCCGATGCGGCCCTGGGCACCAGCGGCTTCTCGTTTCGCAAGCGCGCGGATGGCGGCTACACCATTTCACACCGGGGCGGCTCGCTGGCACCGATCGTGCCCGACAGCTTCCGCTATCTGCGCGACTTCCTGCCCATGATGCGCACCAGCCGGGAGGAGTTCCGGCTGCGCCTCGATGCCCGGCTGTGGCAGGAGGCGTGGCATCACCGCCGCTGGTCGGATGATGGCGTCTCGCCCTTCGAGCGCGAGCGCGTACTCGACCCCGTGCCCTCCGCGCGGGTCCTGAAGGAAGCCACGCGCCAGATCGGAGAGGCGGTGCCCTTCTTCCGGGACCTCGAGATCACCCAGCGCTGGGGCGGGCTGATCGACGTCACCCCGGATGCCGTTCCGGTCATCGATGCCATCGACACCCTGCCGGGATTCCACCTGGCCACCGGCTTCTCCGGTCACGGCTTCGGGACCGCCCCCGGCGCAGGTCAGCTGATGGCGGATCTGGTCACGGGCAATACCCCCCTGGTGGACCCCACCCCCTATCGCTTCAGCCGCTTCGCCGAGGCGGACCCGACCCCCTGATCCGGCAGTGGCTGATACCGGCTCTTTTTACAACAACAAGGCGAGACAGGAGCATGAGATGACGTTTTCCCTGGACACCCTGATGAACGACGCCGCCCTGATGGCGATCCTGCTGCTGGCCGGCGTGGCACTGCGTGCCCGGCTGGTCTGGATGCAGAAGCTGTTCCTGCCGGCCAGCATCACGGCCGGCCTGCTGGGGCTACTGCTCGGCCCGAATGGTCTGGACTGGCTGGGCTTTTCGGGCCACATGGCCAGCTACCCGGGCATCCTGATTGCCTTCATCTTCGGCTCGCTGGGGCTGGCGGCACAGCGCGTGCCGCTGGGACGCATCGCGGGCCGGGTCGGCAGCATTTGGTCCTTCGGCAACATGGCCCTGATCGGCATGTACGGTGCCGGGGTGCTGTTTGCGCTGGTCTTCTTCTCGCCGTTCTGGTCGTCGATGCCGGAAGGCTTCGGCCTGCTGCTGGCCACCGGCTTTGTCGGCGGCCATGGCACGGCCGCCGCGATCGGGGAGGTGTTCGCGGCGCACGGCTGGCCGGAAGCCACCTCGCTGGCCATGACCTCGGCGACGGTCGGGGTCCTCTGCTCGATCATCGGCGGCATCGCCATCATCCGCCACAATTCGCGGCGCGGCCGGACCAGCTTCATCAGCGAGTTCGGCTCGCTGCCCTCCGAACTGCGCACCGGCCTGGTGCCCACCGACAAGCGGGAGAGCGAGAGCGTGGAAACGATCTCCTCGATGACGATCGAACCGCTGCTGTTTCACCTGCTGCTGGTCACCGCCGTTGCCGGCGCCAGCTTCTGGCTCAAGGGGACGATCGCGGCGCTGTTCGACTTCACCGCGCCGGCCTTCGCCCTCGCCTTCCTGGTGGGGCTGGGCCTCAATGCGCTGTTGAGCGTCTGCGGCGTTCGCCACTATGTCAGCGCCCCCGTCATCAACCGCATCGGCAGTGGCGCCACCGACGTGCTGGTGGCCTTCGGCATCGCCTCCATCAACCTCGCGGTGGTGGCCGCCTACTTCGTGCCGCTGCTGCTGCTGCTGTTCGGCGTTGCCTTCAGCTACTGCTTCTTCCGCTACGTCGCCCCCTGCCTGTTCAGGGAGTACTGGTTCGAAAAGGGGCTGTTCGGCTGGGGCTGGTTCACGGGCACCGTGGCGATGGGCATCGCCCTGCTCAGGATCGTCGATCCCCGGCTGAAGAGCCGCACCCTCGACGACTTTGCACTGGCCTACATCTTCGGCGCCCCGGTCGAGATCATGCTGGTGACCTTCTCCCCCATCCTGCTGATTGCGGGCCACTCCTGGCTCTATGTGGCGATCACGCTGGGCACCGTGGCCGTCATCGCCGCGATTGCCACCCGGGCCGGGTGGCTGCGGCTGCCGGCAGCGGATGCAGGCGAGGCCCCGGCAAGGCGCTGATCCCGCCCCGGGCCTGTTCGGCCGGCCACGCCTGCGGGCGTGGCCGGCGCATGCGTCAGGGCACCTGATACTTCCCCCTTCTTCCCGCCAGCCGCCTGCGCCGGTCGCTCCGGGTGCACGGTGCCGTCCCCGGCACCCCAAAGGTGCATGCACTTTTCATGGCATCGCCACCGGACACTTCCCTTTCGCCCCATCACACTGGTTTACGAGCACTTTTATTCCTGCTGGCACCGGAACTGCATGCAGTTTGTCAGACCGCCACCGTGCGAGAACCGGTGGATGAATCCAGCCCAGCGGGAACCGTACCGAGCATGTTTCAGTCAGCCAGCGAGCCGCGGGCGCCTGCCCGCACGTTGATTCGGGAAGGAACGACGGTGGACGCCATGGTCACGGCGCTCTCCGAGGAGATCGTCTCCGGTGACTGGCCCCCGGGCACCCGCCTGAGCGCCCGCTCGATCGCCGAGCGCTTCGGGGTCTCCCGCACCCCCGTCCGGGAAGCATTCGGCCATCTGTTCGCGATGGGGCTGGTGGAGCGCCGCCCCAATCGCGGCGTGGTCACTGCATGCATTTCCGAGTCGCAGCTGCTCAGCATGTTCGAGGCGATGGCCGAGCTCGAGGCCGCCTGCGCCGGCCTGTGCGCACAACGCATGACCCTCGAGGAGCGCCACGCCCTGGTCACGCTGCACGACGCCTCGCGCGGGCTCGCCGAGCAGCCCGACTCGGCGGCCTACACCGGATTCAACGACGAGTTCCACTCCCGCCTGTATGCCGGCTCACGCAGCGACTATCTGATCGAGCTGACCCGCACCACCCGCACCCGCCTGGCCCCCTTCCGCCACACCCAGTTTCGTGTCTCCCACCGGCCGGAACGCTCCTTCGCCGAACATGCCGCCATCGTCGAGGCCATCGTGGCCGGTGACGCCCGCGAAGCCGCCGAGGCCGCCCGGCGGCATGTGCTCTCGGTCGGCAGCGTCTCCCGGGAGTTCGTCGAGACCCATGCCCGGCACCGGCCCCACCAGGAGGACGCCACATGACCGATCTCACCATTGCCGGCCTCCAGCGGGCCTACCGGGACGGCTCGCTGACCCCGGATGCGCTGATCGACCGGCTGCTGTCGCGGATCGATGCCCACGGGGACCCGGCCATCTGGATCACCCGTCTGAGCCGGGAACGGATAGAACCCTGGCTGGCGCGGCTGCGCGCAAGCTCGCCGGAGACGCTGCCCCTCTACGGCATTCCCTTTGCGATCAAGGACAACATCGATCTGGCCGGTGTCCCCACCACGGCCGGCTGTCCGGCCTACGCCCATACGCCGGAGCAGAGTGCCTTCGCGGTCCAGCTGCTGATCGATGCCGGGGCCATTCCGCTCGGCAAGACCAATCTCGATCAGTTCGCCACCGGGCTGGTGGGCGAACGCAGCCCGGCGGTCCACGGCACCCCCGACAATGCCTTCGATCCTGCCTTCATCCCCGGCGGCTCCAGCAGCGGCTCGGCCGTGGCCGTGGCCTGCGGTCAGGTGAGCTTTGCGCTGGGCACCGATACCGCCGGGTCCGGCCGGGTGCCCGCCGGCTTCAACAACCTGTTCGGTCTCAAGCCTTCGCTGGGGCTGCTGAGCACCCGGGGGGTGGTCCCCGCCTGCGCCACGCTGGATACCATCAGCCTGTTTGCCCTGAGTGCGGATGACGCGCACACCGTGCTCGATACGACCGCCCGCTTCGACCCCTGCTGCGCCTGGTCACGCCGACACGACTTCCGTGCCGCCGGCCAGCGCTACGGTGCCCCGCCGGCGGCCTTCCGTTTCGGCGTGCCGCCCGAGTCCCAGTGGGCGACGGACCCCGCCCATACCCGTGCCATGCAGACGGCTATCCGGACCCTGGAAGCCCTGGGCGGCACGCGCACCGAGATCGATTGTACGCCGATGCTGGAAGCCGCCCGCCTGCTCTATGGCGGCCCCTGGGTGGCCGAGCGCTATCACGCCATTCGCGCCCTGATCGAGGAGCGCCCCGAGACCCTGCACCCGATCACGCGACAGGTCATCGCCGGGGGCAGCCAGCCCTCTGCGGTGGAAGCCTTCGATGCCCGCTATCGGCTGGCGGAACTGGGCCGGCAGGCCAATGAAGGCCTGGCCCAGGTCGATCTCATGCTGGCCCCGACCGTGACCACCCACCCGACGAAGGCCGAGGTGGCCGCCGCCCCAATCGAGCTGAACACGCAGCTGGGGCGCTGGACCAACTTCATGAACCTGCTGGACTACGCCGCCCTCGCCGTGCCGGTCAGCCTGCTCGAGGGCCGTCCCCAGGGGGTCACCCTGTTCGGCCCTGCCTTTGCCGATCTCAAGCTGCTGGGCTTCGGCCGCGCCATGGAGCAGCACCTGGCGCTGCCCCTGGGAGCAACCGGCCAGCCCCGCCGACAAGCGGCCCCCCTGCCTCCGGCCGCCGATGGCCTGACCGATCTGGTGGTCTGCGGCGCCCATCTCTCCGGCATGCCCCTCAACCATCAGCTGACCGAGCGCCGGGCCCGGCGTGTGGCGGTCACCCGCAGCAGCGCCGCCTACCGGCTGCTGGCGCTGCCCGGCGAACCGCCGCGCCCCGCCATGGTGCGTGACGAGCAGCACGGAGCGGCCATCGAGGTCGAGGTCTGGCGCCTGCCCACCGTGGCACTCGGCAGCCTGCTGGCGGAGATCGCCCCACCGCTCGGCCTCGGCCGGCTCGAGCTTGCCAGCGGCGAGTGGTGCTGCGGCTTCGTCACCGTGGCCGGCGCACTGGAAGCAATGCACGACGTGCATGACATCACCGAATGGGGCAGCTGGCGCCGCTGGCTGCACACCCGACCGGCGACGACCGCCTGATCCGCTGTCACGCCCGACACTACTGCCTGTATGGAGCCTTGCATGACCCGAACCGTTTCCCTGAATGCCCGCCCCTACCACTGGCCGTTTGACGGCGAAGTCGCGCTGGATCGCCTGGCGCTCATCGTGATCGACATGCAGACCGACTTCTGCGGCCCGGGAGGCTATGTCGATCGCATGGGCTACGACCTCTCGCTGACCCGGGCTCCGGTGGAGCCCCTGACCCGGGTGCTGACGGCAATGCGCCGGCACCCCGACGCCATGATCATTCACACCCGGGAAGGCCACCGCCCGGAGCTGGTCGACCTGCCGGCCAACAAGCGATGGCGCAGCGCGCAGACCGGCGCCACCATCGGCGAGCCCGGCCCCTGCGGACGGGTGCTGACCCGCGGCGAGCCGGGCTGGGAGATCATCCCGGAGCTGGCGCCGATGCCGGGCGAGATCGTCATCGACAAGCCCGGCAAGGGCTCATTCTACGCCACCGACCTGGAACACGTGCTGCACACCTGCCGGCGCACCCATCTGATCATTGCCGGCATCACCACCGATGTCTGCGTGCATACCACCATGCGCGAGGCCAACGATCGCGGCTTCGAGTGCCTGATGCTGACCGACTGCACCGCCGCCACCGAAACCCGCCACAAGGAAGCCGCCATCACCATGATCAACATGCAGGGCGGCATCTTCGGCGCCACCGCCCCCTCAGCGGCGCTGCTGAGTGCGCTGGACGCCGACTGACCCCCGGGCGCCCGGCGCCCCGCCGATCACCACCATGACAACGACAATGACACAGGAGCAGCTCATGACCGCATCATCCTCTCCGGATCGTCCGCAGCACTCCGGCAACGAGTTCGAACATGAACCGGTGCCCGACAGCCGTCGCCACTCCCTGCTGTCGGTGACCCTGGTGTGGATCGGCTTCCCGCTGGTCGTGACCGGGGCCTTTCTGGGCAGCCAGCTGACCCAGGCACTGGGCTTCACGACGGCCATGCTCGCCATCGTGCTCGGCAATCTGATCCTGTTCGGCTATGTCGGCATCCAGAGCGCGATTGCCGCGCGGAGCGGCCGCTCCTTCTCGCTGCTCTCGCGGGGTGTCTTCGGCCCATCGGCCGCCAGGCTGGTGTCGGGCTTTCTCTCCACGCTGGTCGTGGGCTGGTTCGCGGTTCAGACCGGCCTCGCCGGTCAGGGGCTGCAGGACATGCTGGGCTGGTCCGCGCCCCTCTCCAGTCTGGCCGCCGGGGTGCTGTTCACCGCCCTGACCATGATGGGCGTGCGGGCACTGAGCGTGGTGGGCGCCGTCTCGGTGCCCTTCTTCGTGCTCATGGGCATTGCCGCCGTTGCCATCACCCTCTCGCAGCATGAGTGGGGCGCCATCGTCGGCTATGCCGGCAGCAGCGGTGCCAGCGTCCTGAGCATCGGTGTCGCCATTACCATGGTCATTTCGCTGTTCATCGATTCGGGCACCCTGACCGCCGATTTCACGCGCTGGGCGCGCAATCCGACCCACGCCGTGCTCGCCACGGCCAGTGCCTTCCCCCTCGCCAACGGCGTTGCCATGACGCTGGGCGCCATCGTCACCGCGGCCGGGACCGCCAGCGATGGCAACTTTGCCGCCGTGGTTGCCGATCAGGCGGGCTGGCTGGTGCCGGTGGCGGCCGCCTTCTTCGTGGTCAACTGTGCCTCGGTCACCATGCACTGTCTCTACAACGCCGCCACCGGCTGGAGCGAGATCGCCGGCCAGCGCTTCCGGGTGATGACCGTGCTCTTCGGCGCCATCGGCACCGTGGCCGCCGCCGCCGGGGTCTGGGATCTGCTGATCCAGTGGCTGAGCCTGCTGGGCGTGGTGGTGCCCGGCATCGGTGGGGTCATGATCGCGCACTTCCTGCGCAACGGTCTGACGCTTGAGGCCAACCCGCCGGCGGCGCTGGGCGGCTGGGGGATCGCCATCGTGGCGGCCACCGGGGTCAATCTCTGGCTGCCCCAGCTCTCGGTGGCAGTGGTCGCGATGCTGGCCGGCGGCGCTGCCTACTGGCTGATTGCCGGCGCCCTGGCCACCCGCCCCGTCGGCGCCCGCCCGGGCGCGGAATGACCCCCACTCCCTGCAGGGAAAGGAGATGACCTCATGACCACACAGCTCTGGCAGCTGGACGCCACGGCCCGACTCGAACTGATCCGCAGTCGGCAGGTGTCGGCCCGGGAGATGACCCGGGCGGCCCTCGAGCGCATCGAACGGCTCGATGGCGGGCTGCACGCCTTCTGTACCCTGAGTGCCGATCAGGCTCTGGCGGAGGCCACCCGCGTCGACGAGCAGCTGGCGAAGGGCGAGGACCCCGGGCCGCTGGCCGGCATACCGGTCGCCATCAAGGACCTGGTGGCCACGCGGGGCGTGCGCACCACCGGCGGTTCCCCGGCCTATCGTGACTTCGTGCCCGAGGAGGATGACGTGGTGGTCGAACGGCTCAAGGCCGCCGGGGCCATCATGATCGGCAAGACCAATGTGCCCGAATTCGGCTACAGCGGCGTCGGCCACAACCCGATCTTCGAGACCACCCGCAACCCCTGGCAGCCCGAACTCACGCCGGGCGGCTCCAGCGCCGGCTCGGGGGTGAGCGTGGCGACCGGCATGACGCCGCTGGCGGTGGGCAGCGACGGCGGCGGCTCGGTGCGCATTCCCGCGGCGCACTGCGGCCTGTTCGGCATGAAGGCGTCCATGGGCCGGGTGCCGCTCTATCCGGGCTGCCGGGATGAGCGCTATCCCGGCCTGTCGAGCTGGGAGACGCTGGAACACATCGGCCCCATGACCCGCAGCGTGCGGGATGGTGCGCTGATGCTGTCGGTCATGGCCGGGCCCGACGCGCGGGATCGCCTCTCGATTCCCGATGACATCGACTGGCACGGCGCCATCGGTCAGGGATTCCGCGGCAAGCGGATCGCCTACAGCGAGGATTTCGGTTATGCCGCCGTCGACCCGCAGGTGCGCCGGCTGGTCCACCGGGCCGCGAGCGTGTTCGAACGGGCACTGGGCTGTCACGTCGAGAGCGTCACCCCCGACTGGGAGGACCCCTTCGAGACCTTCTGGGGGCTGGTGGCCGGCAACACCGATCTCGAGGGCATGCGGGCACTGGCAGCACGCCACGGTCACGAGATGTCCCCGCACCTGACCGCCTTTCTGGCACACCCCTGGCGGGCCGAGGACATCACCACGGCCAACCGGATGCGCCAGGCGCTCTACAACCGGATGCGCCGTCTGATGCAGGACTACGATCTGCTGATCACCCCCACCCTCACGGTGCCGCCGTTTGCGATTCACACCCAGGGCCCTGAAAGGGTGGAGGGGCGCATGGTCTCTCCCACCCAGTGGCTCTCCCTTGCCTTCCCCTTCAACATGACCGGCCAGCCGGCCGCTTCGGTGCCCGCCGGATGGACCGGGGATGGCCTGCCGGTCGGCCTGCAGCTGGTGGGCCGGCATCTGGATGACAGCTGCGTGCTGGCCGCGGCCGCCGCCTATGAGCAGGCCGCCCCCTGGGCCGCGCAATGGCCCGCACTCTGTGCCACACCACCAGATTCAACCCCGCAGGGAGTCTCATCATGAGCGGTCTGGGCGGACTCAATCGGTCGAGCAGCGGTGTCGTGATCGGCATGACCCAGCTGCAGCTGCCGAGCATCACAACCCCGGCAGAGCTGGCGCAGCAGACCCGCCGGGTCTGCGAACTGGTCGGCAAGGCCCGCCGGCAGAACCCCGCCATGGACCTGGTGGTCTTTCCGGAGTACTGCCTGCACGGGCTCTCCATGGATACCCGGGATGAGCTGATGTGTCGGGTGGATGGCCCGGAGGTCGAGCAGTTCCGGGCGGCCTGTCGCAAGCACGCCATCTGGGGCTGCTTCTCGATCATGGAGTACAACCCCGAGGGCAACCCCTTCAATACCGGCCTGATCATCGACGACCAGGGCGGCCTGCGGCTGCACTACAGGAAGCTGCACCCGTGGGTACCGGTCGAGCCCTGGGCGCCCGGCGACCTGGGCATCCCGGTCTGCGACGGCCCCAACGGCGCCAGACTCGCGCTGATCATCTGTCATGACGGCATGTTCCCGGAGATGGCCCGCGAATGCGCCTACAAGGGGGCACATGTTGCGCTGCGCACCGCCGGTTATACCGCGCCGATCCGGCACGCCTGGCGCATCACCAACCAGGCCAATGCCTTCTGCAACCTGATGGCGACCGCCAATGTCTGCCTCGCCGGCACGGACGGCACCTTCAATTCGATGGGGGAAGGCTCGATCGTCAACTTCGATGGCGTCCCGCTGGTGGAGGGCGGCAATCAGCCGGACGAGATCATTACCGCCGAGATCCGCCCGGACCTGATCGACGAGGCCCGCCATCACTGGGGGGTCGAGAACAACATCTACCAGCTGGGGCATCGCGGTTACGTGGCGGTGGCCGGCGGCGCCGGTGACTGCCCCTACACCTACATGCAGGATCTGGTCGCCGGGCGCTACCGGCTCCCCTGGGAGGACCGGGTCAGCGTCACGGATGGCACCCCGTGCGGCTTTGCGCCGCCACCCCCGGCCGGGGACAGGTCTGCCGGATAGTGCCCGGGCAGCGGCCCGCCGCTGCCCGCACCGCCCCCGGCAGCCTCAGGCTGCCGCGACCCGGCGGCGATGGCGCTTCCACAGCGGTGCCAGCAGGGTCAGCGTCACGATGCCGATGGCCGCCGCCAGCAGGGTGGCGCTGATCGGGCGGGTAAAGAACAGCATCGGGTCCCCCTGCGACATCGCCAGCGAGCGCCGAAACTCGCTTTCGGCGATCGGCCCCAGCACCACCCCGAGGATGATCGCCACCAGCGGGAAGTTGATCTTTTCCAGCAGATAACCGGCCACCCCGAAGCCCAGCATCAGCCAGACATCGAACATGGAGTTCTGCACCGAATAGGTGCCTACCACGCAGCAGATGATGATGATCGGCCCGAGCGCCGCATAGGGCACATTCAGCAGCCGCGAGAGGACCGCGATGAAGGGTTTGGCAAAGGCCAGGATCATCAGGTTGACGATCAGCAGCCCGACGAAGACGGCATAGATCAGCTCGCCGTTGGCACTCATGAATGTCGGCCCCGGCTGCAGGCCGTGCATGACGAAGGCCCCCAGGATGATCGCGGTGGTGCCGCTGCCGGGGATGCCCAGCGCGAAAAGGGGCACCAGCGCGCCCATGGCCGCCGCATTGTTGGCGGCCTCCGGCGCCGCTATGCCGTTGGCCTCCCCCTTGCCGAAGCACTCGGGATGCCGGGACCAGCGTACCGCCTCGCTGTAGCTGATCATGGCGGCGGTACTGGCGCCGATGCCCGGCAGGATGCCAACGCCCACCCCCAGCAGCGAGGAGCGCGCCAGGGTCGTGCGAATCTTCTTCAGCACGGCACCGTCGAAGATGCGGATGCGGAACTCCTTCATCGCCTTGTGCGATGAGTTCTCGCCGGCACGCTTCAGCACCTCCGAGATGGCGAACATGCCCACGATGATCGGGATCAGATTGATGCCGCTGGCCAGATTCAGGCTGCCGAACGTGAAGCGACTGGTGGCGGTCACGGGGTCAATGCCGATCGTGGCGATGAACAGCCCGATCATCGCCCCGATCAGCCCCAGCAGCAGATCGCTCCCCAGCGAGGCCACGACCGTCAGCCCCAGCACGGCCAGGGCGAAGAACTCCGGAGAGGAAAACTGCAGTGCCACCGACGCCAGCAGCGGCGTAAAGACGATCAGGGCGACGGTGCCCACGGTGCCGCCGATGGCAGAGCTCAGAATGCCGATGCCCAGCGCCTTGCCGGCCTCCCCCTTCTGGGTCATGGGATAGCCGTCAAACGAGGTCATCACTGCCTCGGGCGTGCCGGGCGCCCGGTAGAGAATCGAGGTGATCAGCCCGGAGAAGACCGTCGAGGCGTAGATGGCGGTCAGCAGCATGAACGCACTGGTGGAGTCCATGCCGTAGGTCACCGGCAGCAGAATGACGACCAGGATCACCCCGCTCAGCCCGGGCAGTGCCCCGCCGACAAATCCGATAAAGACCGCTGACAGAAGAATTACCAGGTTCATGGGCTGGAGCACCACAGCCAGCCCGTTCAATAGACTTTCCAGCATGGCATCGCCTCGTTGAACAGCATCCGGACCGATGGACCGTTTCAGGGAAGGGGGATATTGAGCAGCTCGTTGAAGACCACCGACACCAGCACGAGGCTGACGACAGTGGTCACCACGATCGACAGCACATTCCGGTTGCCGAGCAGCCAGGTGGCCACTGCCGCGAAGAGCACCGTGGCGGTCGCAAAGCCGACGAACTCCATGGCAACGGTCCAGGCGATGACCAGTGCCAGCAGCAGCCAGTGCCGGCTACGCGAGCGGGCGGGCGACTCGGCCTCGTCAGCCCCGGTATCATCCTTCGGTGCCGCTGCGCGCTCCTCTGCCTCGCCAGCGGTCTCCCCGGCGTTTCGGCCGGCGGCCAGCGTGCGCAGGCCGAGCAGGATCGACAACAGCATGGTGATCACCAGCACCGTCAGCGGCCACAGACGGGGCCCGATGAAGGTGGAGACCTCATCGGAGCCCGGCAGCCCCAGCGCCAGAACCGCCAGAAATGCGCTGACCGCGAACACGCAGCCACTGAAGATCAGGGTCGGAATTCTCATCGGCGATTCCCCTCAGGCACTCGAAGCCGTGTCATTCAGCGTTCGAGGCGTAGGTTCGGAGCCTGATCGAAATCATCCGTGACCAGGCTCCCGGGCAAGACCTATTGTTGCTTGAGCAGGGTTCTGTACTGTTTCAGGTCCTGCTGAAGCTTTTGCTGATAGGCATCACTGCCCATCCACCCGTCGCGGTAGTCGAGATGCACCCGTTCGGCGTACTGCTGGTACTGATCCGACTGATAGATCTCGTGCAGGGCGCTCTCCAGCCGGTTGACGAGTTCCGGTGACGTCTTGGCGCTGACAAAGACTCCGCGCTCATTGCCGTTGGTCAGATCCCAGCCCTGCCCGACGGTGGTGGGTACCTCGGAGAAACCCTCCAGCGGCTGCTCGGCAAAGAACAGGATCGGCTTCATCTTGCCCGACTCCGTGTAACCGGTAATGGAGCTGATCTCGTTGAACATGCCGTCGATGTTGCCGCTGAGCACATTGGCCGCCGTGCTGCCTTCCTGATCGTAGGGCACAAAACTCAGATCGAGCCCGGTGGCATCCTGAAAGGCGAGAAAGGCCATCTTGTCCGGGCTGGCGGCTGCCGTACCGCCGATAACGGTGTCGCCGGGCTGCTCCCGGGCAT
Organism: Kushneria sinocarnis; assembly: GCF_003633775.1. Lineage (GTDB taxonomy): Bacteria > Pseudomonadota > Gammaproteobacteria > Pseudomonadales > Halomonadaceae > Kushneria > Kushneria sinocarnis. The sequence continues at coordinate 494,977 of NZ_RBIN01000001.1, read as the reverse complement.
GCTCCATGAAGGCTTCCAGATCCTCGTACTTGTCCGGATTCACCACCAGCGCCATCACGTCGGACTGCATTCTGGCGACCGGCGTCAGCTGATCCAGCCCCGTCGGATTCTGTCCGGCGGCCAGCGAGGTGACCAGGGTGCTCGAGGCGAAATCCAGGGTCCGGCCATCCGCCTTCCCGCTGGCGGTACGCTGGTGGGCAATGGCGCCCGAGGCGGTGGGCAGGTTGATCACGTTGACCGTGGTGTCCAGCCGCTCTTCCAGCAGCGGCTGGATGGTGCGGGCAAAATTGTCGGTGCCACCGCCGGCGCCGGCCGCCACCAGAAAGGTGATATTGCCATCGGGAAAGTTATCCTCGGCCGCCATCGTGGCGCTGGCCGCGAGAGTGCCGGCCGCGAGTACCCCGGCCATGCCAAAGGCAAGAAATGTGTTTCGATCGGACATGTCATCAAGCTCCTTCCGGGAATGTTCATGGCACTTTCTCGGGACCCAGGCACCCCGATACTGATGCCCGATCACCCAAGGCGCAGGCCTCAGGCAGTAACACCGGTGCTGCAGGTGGTGAAGAAATGCCGATCCTGCTCTCGCCGCAGCCGCAGCAGCATGGTATCGGCAGCGATCTCGAGGGCATCGAAGGGGATCGGCTCGCCGGCGGCAATGGGGCGTGCGAGCACGGCATCCGGTAGCAGGTAGAAGGGAGCACGGCCCCCATCATCAATGGGCTGGGCCGGCAGCATTTCGGGACGCAGCCCATCGATGACGCGGTGGTGACCGCTCATCTCGAAACGATGGCCGGCGGGCAGATCGCGGGTGGCACGCGCGACCAGGTCAAGGTGCGGGGCGGTAGCATCGCCGCCGCCGGAAGGCATGCCGTGCAGCACCGCATCGAGCAGGGAGATCGGCGCCTCCCAGCCCAGCAGATGACGCGGCAGATAGACCATCGCGCTTTTGCCGTTGCGGCCCATGACATGCCCCTTGTCACGCAGCAGCGACCAGCCCTTCGACTCGTCGCAGCGGATGACCACGAACACCCCGCCGGCAAAGCTGACCTCGTCATCGAAGCGCAGGCAGCTGAAGACTTCCAGCCTGCCGCTCTCCTGCAGGATGCCGCCCTCTTCGCGCGTATCCAGCACGCTGGGCACCTCGGGAATGCGCAGCACCGGCGCGTGCAGTTCGGGACGATCCGGCATCAGCCCGGTGGCATTGGCCACGTTGGTCATTTCGCACAGATCCGGTACCGACACCGAAACGATGCTCCGGGTGGCCTCGGCCCGGCCCGCCAGCGTTGTCGAGACCTCGTGCGCATCCAGTGGCCAGCAGTCGGCAATGCCGGTCGCCTCATGGGTCCGGTGGTTGCTCGTCACGGTTTCGCTGTCGTGGTGGCGGATGAAATCGTACTCACTGCTCTTGCCGGCCGCGATGATCTCGAACCCCAGGGTGCGCGCCCAGCTGATCAGGCCGATCAGCAGGCTCGGCTGATCGCCGTCCAGGGGGGTAAAGACCAGCCCGCGCTCGCGGGCCTGCCAGGTCAGCCAGGGGCCGATGACCGACTCGGTCTCCTTGGTGGCGATGCCGACATGCTTGCCGGCCTGAATCGCCTCGTGTGCCAGCCGGGCGCCAACTTCTGGTATACCAGTGGCCTCGACCAGGATATCGAAGGGCAGCGCCAGGGCCACCCGATGCTCGCCGGTCGCGATGAAGTATCCCTCGTGCCAAGCCTGCAGGGCACTCTCGCGATCGTGGCACTCGCGGATAAGGGACTCGGCCACCCCGGCCCGGCGCAGCGCCTGATGGGCACGTCCGGCATCGACATCGACCACGACCCGCACGGATAACGCTTTCATTTCAAGCGACTGGCCGATCACCCCGGTGCCGAAGTCGCCGGCGCCGGCAACGCAGGCCTCGACGACGGTATCGGTGGCGAAGTAGCTCTGATAATTCATGCGCTATAATCCCATTCCCTGTATCCGGTGAAATCGCCGTGATGACCCGCAAGCTGACGCTAGCATCCGGCGACTTTTCAAATGGTATACCATCAATGCCCCGGGCCCGATCATTACTACTTTGGTCTCCATGGCGCCATGATCATTTCAAGTTATTGATATTAATGGATTATTTTAACCATGGCCGATCCTGGACCTTTGTTGATAAGCTGGATGGTATTCCAGAACACGCGGAGCAGCAGGGATGACAACACTCGAGGAGATCGCTTCCGCTTCGAGGGAGGGGCTGGTGACCAGGGTGACCAGCTATCTGCGCGAACACATCGTGATGGATCGGTTTCAGCCGGGACAGCGCCTGACCGAGCGGGGGCTGGCGGCGGAGCTGAAGGTCTCGCGGACGCCGCTGCGCGAAGCGCTGAAGACGCTGGCCGCCGAGGGACTGGTAGAGATACTGCCCAACCGGGGCGCGGTGGTGGCCGATGTCAGCCCGGCGGACATGCAGGAAAAGGCGTATGTATTGAGCGTGCTGGAGCAGGCCGCGGCGCCCCTGGCCTGCAACCGGGCCACCGAACAGGACATCGCCGAGCTACAGGCGCTGCACTATGAGATGAAGGCCGCCTTCCTGCGGCAGGACCGGCAGAACTACTTCCGCCTCAACCAATCGATCCACAACCGGATCGTGGCGCTCTCGGGCAACAATTCACTGGTCGACATGCACGGCTACATCAGCCGGCAGCTCTACCGGGTGCGCTATCTGTCCAATCAGAGTACCGAAAAATGGCACAACGCCATGGTCGAGCATGACGCCATCATGGCGGCACTGGAGGCCCGCGACAGCGAGCGGCTGGGCAAGGAGCTGCGCAACCACCTGGGCAAGACCTGGTTCAAGTATGCCGGCGCCGCCGATGCGTCCGCACCCGATGCCACGGATCAGTCGGAGGCATGACCCGGCTGATCCGGGGCTTCATCATCCGACTATAGCGAGCCCGAGCGCCTCCGCCTGACTGCAGGCCCGGGGGCGACCTACACCGGCCGCCCGGGCATGCAACAGCGTGTCATGTTCCCCTCTCGTGGCGATCGCTCCCAAGTGGTCATCTTCGATAGGTGATGCCACCTTGATGTCCATTTTTTATACCTGTCCATTATTAATGATCGTCTGTAAATAATGGACAGAGAAGGCCACCATGGACGCACAGACCGTTGCACGGACAGCGCTTGAAGCCTTTGCACGGGAAATCGGCCTCCCGGGCAAGTTACGGACCTGGGAGACTGATCAGCATGACGGCAGCACGATACCGGCGAGACAGGCGCCATGGCCTCACCGCTTCTCACCTATGCCGAGCTAATCGCCGTGGATCGCCTCACCCAGATCGTGCAACACGCAGAATTCCAGAATGCGCGTCATGTCCAGCGGCGCCAGCTCGCGCTCGAACGTCATCGCCATCAGACATAGCCGCCACGTATGCGCCGCCGTATCCTCCTGCCGCCCGGTGGTGGTTACGCCGTGCGCAGCACGCTCTTGAGCCGCTCGGCCTCCTTTAAAAACGCCAGCCCGTTGCCGAGTCGTTCGATGTTCATTGGGCTCCCGGTATGGCGTTGGTTGAATGCACAGTCAGAGTATTATAAGCATTTGATTTTTATGCGATTAAAAAATAACTGCAGAATTGCCTAAAGTTATTCAATCTTAAAGCCGTTGCAACCTGAAATCTAAAGAAAACTTTAGTTACATTATTCAGGGGCACAAAATGGCGTTCAACCAGGTTCACTGCATGGAAGCTCTGGCAGCCGCAACGGCAAGTGGCGCCAGTCATGAAGACTTCATCTATTCCTTCCTTGATGCCTATGGCTTCCCCAAGGCAACCATCACCCAGCTACGCACCGGTAGCAGCCGCAACGTGGCAACACGTCAGGCAGAGGGACATGTAGGGCTCAAGAACTGGCTGTACTTCATGCCGCCCAACGTCGGGGAAAGCGTTCATGAAGCGCTTCAAAGGCTGGCAGATGATGATCTGGTCGCCCGACACAAGACCCGTTTCCAGATCGTGACCGATTTTGAGCAGTTCACTGCACGTGATAGCAAAACGGATGAGCGCATCGAGTGCGCCTTTGCTGACCTGCCCGGACACTATCTCTTTTTTGCGCCCATGGCCGGGCTTGAGCGTGTCGAGAAATATCCCGAGGCCAGTGCCGACGTCAAGGCAGCCGCCAAGATGGGCAAGCTCTTTGAGCGCCTGCGTGAAAGCAACGAATTTCAGACACCCGACCAGCTTCACTCCCTCAACGTTTTTCTGACTCGCCTGCTGTTTTGTTACTTCGCGGAAGACACCGAGATCTTCGACAAAGGCACCTTTACTCGCTTGATCGCTGAGGCCAGTAGCGAAGATGGTGACGAACTGCCCGAGCTACTGACTACTCTCTTCCGCGTGCTCAACCAGCCGTTGGAAGAACGCGCCCCGACCCTGCCAGCGCATCTGGCGCAGTTCCCCTATGTGAACGGCGGCCTTTTCGCACAGGAACTACCGGTCCCAAGCATCCGCGCCAAGGCACGACGCATGATGATTGAGTGTGGCCAGCTCAACTGGTCACAAACCAACCCGGATATTTTCGGCTCGATGTTTCAGGCCGTGGTCGATGAAGAGAGCCGCGACGCCTTCGGACAGCACTACACCAGCGTGCCCAATATTCTGAAAGTGATTCAGCCGCTGTTTCTGGAAAAGCTCACAAGTGAGCTTAAAAGCGCTCGTGGCAATCGCAAGCGTCTTCAGGCACTACTGATTCGGTTAACACGTCTGCGCATCTTTGACCCGGCCATGGGCTCCGGCAACTTCCTGATCATCGCTTACAAGGAGCTAAGACGACTGGAAATGGCGGTGTTTCGTGAGCTGGAGAAAGTCTCCAGACAGAACGAAATGTTCATGAGCGGCATTCGGCTGAGCCAGTTCTACGGCATCGAAATTGACGACTTCGCCCATGAAATCGCGATCCTGTCGATGTGGCTGGTCGAGCACCAGATGAACATGGCTTTCAGAGCGGAGTTCGGCCACGCCGAGCCCACACTGCCGCTCAAGCAATCCGGCAATCTGGTGCTGGGTAATAGTTTGTTAGAAGACTGGCAGGCAATCTGCCCCCGAGATGAAGATTACGAAATCTATATCTGCGGAAATCCTCCTTTTATTGGACACGGTAATCGTAGTAACGCACAGCTTTCTGAGATGAAATCAGTACTGGGTCAAGCCATCAAAAAATACAAGTCTCTGGATTACGTGGCCTGTTGGTTCTATCTAGCGGCTAACTATTGTCGTACCGGCTCAACTGAAGCTGCCTTCGTCTCGACCAACTCCCTTTGTCAAGGGAAGCAAGCTAGCCTGCTTTGGCCGTCAATTATCCGACAAGGCACTAAAATAAGTTTCGCTTACCAGACTTTTAGCTGGAGCAATAGCGCAAAGAAAAATGCTGGCGTGCACGTCATTGTTGTTGGGCTGACGCATCATGAGAAAGAAAGAAGCATATATAAAAAAGTAAACGATCAGTGGCATAAAGAGACTGTAGATAATATTAGCCCTTACTTGGTTAGAGGAAGCAATACGGTCATTTCTGAAAGCAGAAAGTCCTTCTTGAAAGGTGCTAGACCGATGCTTTTTGGCAATATGCCTAACGATGGTGGTTATCTGCTCATGACTACTGACGAGCGTGATGCCTTACTTGCCATTGAGCCTTCAGCACAGCGCTGGATTAGAAGACTAATAGGCGCTGATGAATTCATCAAAGGTAAGGAGCGTTGGTGCCTGTGGCTGGCCGATGCTCATGCTGATGACATAGAAGCTATGCCAGCAGTAAAAAATCTTGTTGAGCAAGTTCGTGAAAAGAGGCTTTTAAGCAGCGATGCGGGAACAAGGAAGCTCGCCGAGCGCCCCCACCAATTCAGGGACCTGAATAATCCAGATAGCTATATTTTGGTGCCCCGAGTGACATCCGAGCGCCGCTATTATGCCCCTGTTGGTTTTTTCAATAGTGATGTAATAGCAAATGACGCTGTACAAATCATTCCCAACGGCACGCATTACGACTTCGCTATTCTCTCAACGCGCCTGCACATGGACTGGCTGCGTCTGGTGGGCGGTCGTTTGGAAAGCCGTTACCGCTACTCCGCCACCATCGTTTACAACACCTTCCCCTGGCCGGATGCCACCGACGCGCAGAAGGCTGAAATTGAACGTCTGGGCCGCAACGTGCTGCTGGCCCGGGAATGCCATCCCGGCAGCACCATGGCAGAGCTTTACGATCCTGACCTGATGCCACAGGACCTGCTGGCCGCTCATCAGGCGCTCGATGTCGCCGTTGAGCTGCTGTATCGGGATAAACCCTTCCGCGATATGGCGGAGCGCCAGACCTATCTGCTGGCGCGCTATGAAACCCTGATCGCCGCCGAGAAGAAGAGTGCCAAATCGGCCGTCGAAAAACGCAAGACGACGCGCACTCCCAAAACCCGGGTGGAGGCGTAATTCATGGCCGATCTGATCAGAGTTGAATACGCACGGACTGGCGGGAGCACCACCAGTAATGACATGGGCATGCGCGAGATGCAGGCCCGCGCCTTTGAAAAGCGCAACAGCCAGTATCTGCTTTTGAAGGCGCCACCAGCATCGGGAAAATCGCGCGCCCTGATGTTCCTGGGACTGGATAAACTGCATCGACAGGGGCTGCACAAGGTCATCGTGGCCGTGCCTGAGATGAGCATCGGTGGCTCGTTTGGTAAGACCGATCTCACCAGACAGGGCTTCTTTGCCGACTGGGAGATTGCCGATCAGAATAACCTGTGTCGCGCGGGCAGTGACAAGGGCAAGGTCGAGGTGTTCTGTCGGTTCATGCGCCAATCGGAGGAGCACATTCTGGTGTGCACCCACGCCACCCTGCGCTTTGCCTTCGATCGGCTTGCGCCCGAGGAATTTGACCACACCCTGGTGGCAATTGATGAGTTTCATCATGTGTCGGCCGATGAGAGCAACCGCCTCGGCGCGTTGATCGACACCTTGATGAATGCCTCCAGCGCGCACATCGTGGCGATGACGGGCTCCTATTTCCGCGGGGATGCTGCCCCCATCCTGCTCCCGGAGGATGAAGAGCGCTTCGACAAGGTGACGTACACCTATTACGAGCAGCTCAACGGCTATCGCTATCTGAAATCACTGGGCATCGGCTATCACTTCTATAAAAACCGCTATATCGATGCGGTCAGTGAAGTATTGAACCCTGATCAAAAAACCATCGTTCATATCCCCAACGTGAACTCCGGTGAGTCCACCAAGGACAAATACGGCGAAGTCGATCGCATTCTCGATATTCTGGGGAACGTGGAACAGCAGGATGCGACCACCGGCATTTTTTCCGTACGCCACGCCAGCGGTCGATTGCTCAAGGTCGCCAATCTGGTAGAAGACAACTCTCTGCAGCGCCCGAAGGTGGTGGAGTATCTACGTCAGATTAAATCTGCCGATGATATGGATATCATCATTGCGCTGGGCATGGCCAAGGAGGGGTTCGACTGGCCCTGGTGCGAACATGTATTGACCATCGGCTATCGCAACTCGATGACCGAGATCATTCAGATTATCGGACGTGCCACGCGGGATAATCCGGGCAAGGTACATGCCCAGTTTACCAACCTGATCGCTCAGCCTGACGCCGAAGATGACGACGTGCGTATCAGCGTCAACAATATGCTCAAGGCAATCACGGTCTCGCTGTTGATGGAGCAGGTGCTGGCTCCCAGCGTGACCTTCAAGCCACGCTCTCGCATGCAGCAAGGCGAGCCGCTCGAACCCGGTACGGTCGTTATCGAGGACACTGCAGCCCCAGTGTCGGCAAGGCTGCTGGATATCCTCAACAATGGCGGCAAGGACGACATTGTCGCGGCGCTGGTCCAGGCGCCTTCCGTCACTACTGCAGCCGTCGTTGAAACGACGGAGCCGGAAGTGATTAACCAGGTAGAACTGCCCAAGGTCATTGAACGGCTTTACCCGGAGCTGGATGACAACGAGCGAGAAATGCTTCGCGAGGGGGTGCTGACCTCCATGCTGATCCGATCAGGCGGTGGCCTGTTCGATGAAGAAGACCTGCCTAAAGATGCCCTCATTCAGGAACCGACGGGTGTATATAACGTTGATCATAATCCGGGGACCACAAACGATACCGCTCAGGAAGGCGTCCCTTTAAATGGTGCTGCCTACGATGAAACCCCGGGCACCGGAAGCTCTAGCGGCAATCGCCAGTTTGTCAGAATGGGCGACAAGTTCATCAACATTGAACATCTCAATGTCGATCTGATCGATCGTATCAACCCGTTCCAGGGGGCTTATGAAATCCTGTCCAAATCAGTGACTTCGTCAGTGCTGAAAACCATTCAGGATACGGTGATCGGCTCCCGGGTGCAGATGAGTGAAGAAGAAGCCGTCATTCTCTGGCCAGGAATCAATGAGTTCGTACAGCAACATGGGCGAGAGCCCAACCTTCACAGTGATAACCATATTGAAGTGCGCTACGCCGAGGCACTGGCGTATATCAAGCACAAGAAAGCGGAGCGTGGCCGGAGTATGGCGTCATGATTCGCTCAAACCCCGGCAGGGGATCGCGCAAGACGCTCAGTGACATTTTTGCTGAACCGGACCCGTTGGGTTTATTGGAAGTCAAAATCAGACAGGCCATACCCAGTGGCGATCAAAGGCTCATGGCCTGCTTTCAGGAAATCGAGCAGTTCATGGCAAGGCATGGCCATGAACCTGATCGAGATGCCAACGACTTTGAAGAAGCCAAACTCGGAACACGCCTGGCAGCCATTCGAGCCAATCCTGACCAGGTCGCCATACTTGAGGATAGGGATGCGTTCGGGCTTCTGCATCCTGCTCAGGGACAGAAAGACGTTGATACTTTTTCAATGCCGGCACAGCCAACCGATGTAGTGCCCACCGAGCCAGAGCCTCAAGCCGCACATCGGTTGACCTCTCAAAATAGTGTCATGTCACTGGACGATATTCTTGCGAGCGATACGCTGGGCCTGCTCGACACAGGAGACGAGAGTCTTTTCAACCTTCGCCATGTTCCTCGCTATGAAAAACGGGATATGCCTGAGGATATTGCCCAGCGCAAACACTGTGACGACTTCTATCGCTTCGAGACGTTGTTCGAAAAGGTGCATCAACAACTCAATGCTGGCGAGCTTGAGACCAAGTCTTTTCAGAAAGAATCGCAGATCAGCGAAGGAGACATGTTCATTCTTAATGGCATGCTCTGTATTGCTGATCAGGCTGGTAAAGAAAGCGTTGGCGCGGGGAAAAAATTCAATCCGCGCCTGAGAGTTGTGTTCAGCAACGGCACGGAATCCAACCTGTTGCTGCGCTCTTTGGCCCGAGCACTTTACAAGGATGAATCGGGACGACGGATTCTCCAGCGCGACAACACCTTCAACGAGTTACAGGGCATCACGCATCACGATAATCGTGTTGGCGCGGTATACATTCTTCAATCCCTGAGCCAGAACCCAAAAATCCAGTCCATCCGCAATCTCTACAAGATTGGCTACACCGAACATAGCGTTGAATCGCGCATCATTGATGCTGACAAGGACCGGACCTTCCTTGAAGCGCCGGTCAGAATCGTCACGACCTTCGAATGCTATAACTTTAACCCGCACAGGTTTGAGCGTTTAATACACGCCATGTTAGGGCAGCAGCGAGTGAATATGACATTGCGCTCGCAGGATGGCAGCACTTACAAACCGCGAGAATGGTTTGATGTGGAGCTGGATACCGCTCGTGAAGTGATACGGCGAATCATTGATGGAAGCATTGTTGATTATCGAATAGATAATACAACAGGCAAACTTTTGCGGAAGAGCACTGACAAGACACTATAAATATTTAATCATCATCCAGCTCCGCCCTGCTTTCGTAAAATTTTGGATATAAATAGAAAATGAATCTGGAAAGTATCGTCCAGCATTATGTAGATACGGGAAAAATAACCCGTGAAGAGATCAGGTTTCTCATGGCTATCAATGCCAGAGCCGTTATAGAAAAGGCAGCTCTCAACGGAAAACTTGATAAAAAAGTGACAAGCAAACTGTTCAGATTACACGCTCAACTTTCGAGCCCATCTGAAAGAACCAAAAAGAACGTCAGTGATGGTATGTACAAGCGTTTAAAAAAGGATTTACACAAAAGGCCTAAATCAGTTTGGCCTATATCAGGCGGAGGAATTAATAGCACCGGAAAGAAGCGGTAAACATTTTTACAAACTCTGCCAGAAATTCGATAATGAGAAACCTACGTATCACACTGACAAAGGGGTTCCTAAACTACTTTCCGGCTGAATGTCCGTCTCAGCGCAGCCCCGTAACCAACCAATGGTGTCAGCGTCTTACATCATTTCGGCCTCAGCTCTGGCGCTCTTCTAATTGCCTGCTTCCAAGTGTCACCTAGAAAGGCGGCAACAAAAAAACCGCCACCCGGCATTACCCGTAAGTGGCGGTTTATACTGATCTTTATGGTGCCGGTGAGAGGATTCGAACCTCCGACCTACGCATTACGAATGCGTTGCTCTGCCGACTGAGCTACACCGGCTGACCGGCTGCGTAGTCTAGCGGTTCAGTCGCGCACTGAACACCCCTTTTGCTTTCAAACCGGCTACTTGCGCCGGTTGCGGCCGCGCATGCGCCTGTGGAGATGGCGGCGTACCGGGGCGTTGCGGGTAAAACAGTAGGCGATGAGGCTCCAGAGCAGAAAGGCACTGCCGGCGAAGACCAGAATCAGCAGCCTGACCGGTAGCGGCCAGCTGCCCAGCAGGAAGTTGTCCTGCACCAGTGCGCCGATGAGATAGCCCACCAGCAGTACGCCCGTGCCGATCAGGCCGGCCTGCGTCACCCTGTACATGTGCCCTGTGCCCCCTGCCCTTGCTGAAAGCCGGACCAACCCATCGTGATGGTCAGCATAGCCCAGTGCCCGTACCCTGTGGACGGATAAACGGTCGCACCCCGGTTTGGCCGGGCTGATGAGGCCTGCGCCGCTCGCGGCCCGGCTGTGGCAGAATGCGCATCACGGCATCGACGCTGAGGAGGACTCACCGGATCATGCAGGAGACATCCGAACACAAACCGCGCTCACGCTCGCTGGGGACCCCGGCCTGGTTCGAGCAGGGCCGGCATCCCGATTATCGCTTCTCGCTGGCCAACGAGCGGACCTTCCTTGCCTGGATTCGGACCGCACTGGCTTTCATGGCGGGCGCGGTGGGCATCTATCAGTTTGCCCCGGATTTCGCCACGCCGGTCACCCGCGAGGCGCTGGGCGTGCTGCTGACCCTCGGCGGGGCCAGCCTGGCGCTGGCGGCCTATCGGCGCTGGTCGCGCAACGAGCAGGCCATGCGCAGCGACAGCGCCCTGCCCTATACCCGGCTGCTGCTGGTGGTGGCGATCTTCGTGGCGATCGTGGCGCTGGCCCTGGCGCTGCTGATCATCTTTCCCTGAGCCGGCATGAGCACGCCCCACTCCACCCGCGACCCCGGCCTGCAGCCCGAGCGCACCGGCCTCTCCTGGTCGCGCACCGCCTTTCTGCTGCTGCTCAACTCGGCGCTGATCACCCGGGCCGGGTTCGAGCACCACGACACGCTGCTGACCGTGCTGGGCATCACCCTGCTGGCGAGCACCGGGGCGATGTATGCCTGGGCGGGCCTGCGGCTGCACGTGATCACCACCACCCGGCAGCCGGTGTCACCGCTCTCGACCTGGGCCATGCGCCTGACGACGGCGGTGGTCAGCCTCGCGGCACTCGGCGTCTGCGGCGATATCGTGCATCAGCTGCTGAGTCAGTGGCCGGAGCGCTGAGCCCGCACGGCCGGCGGCCCCGCTGCCGCATTTGAATGCGCCCCGGCACGGGCGTTAAATGGAGGCATCGTTTTCAGGAGCCGCATCATGAGCGCCGAGTTCGTCTCTCCCGATCGCATCCGCACCCGCTTCTCCCGGGCGATGTCCAACATGTACCGCCAGGAGGTGCCGCAATACGGCACGCTGTTGCAGCTGGTGGGTGAAATCAATGCCGGCGTGCTGGCCGAACGGCCGGCCGGGCAGGTGCCGGACGAGGGCGAGCTGGCGCGGCTGGATGTCGAGCGGCATGGCGCCATCCGGCTGGGCACGCCCGAGGAGCTGGCCACCATGCGCGAGGTATTCGCGGTGATGGGGATGTTTCCGGTGGGCTACTACGATCTCGCCGAGGCCGGGGTGCCGGTGCACGCCACTGCCTTCCGGCCGGTCGACGAAGCGGCGCTCGCCCACAACCCCTTCCGGGTCTTTACCTCGCTGCTGCGGCTGGAGCTGATCGACGATGAGCCGCTGCGCGAACAGGCGCGCCGGATTCTGGCCGCCCGCGACATCTTCACTCCGCGCCTGCGCGAGCTGCTCGCCGAATGGCGCCGGCAGGGCGGGCTGAGTGACCGCCAGGCCGACGAGTTCGTAATGGAGGCGCTGGAGACCTTCCGCTGGCACAGCCATGCCACGGTCGATCGCCCTACCTACGAGCGGCTGCACGAGGTCCACCGGCTGATCGCCGACGTGGTCTGCTTCCGCGGCCCGCACATCAATCACCTCACCCCGCGCACGCTGGATATCGACGCCACCCAGGCCGCCATGCCCGAGCACGGCATCACGCCCAAGGCGACCATCGAAGGCCCGCCGCGCCGCGAGTGCCCCATCCTGCTGCGCCAGACCAGCTTTCGGGCGCTGGAAGAGAGCATCCTGTTCGCCGGCGAGGAAGAAGGCTCGCATACCGCCCGCTTCGGCGAGATCGAGCAGCGCGGCATGGCGCTGACCCCGCGCGGGCGCGAGCTCTATGACCAGTTGTTGAGCGCGTCAAAAGCCACCACCGGCGGGCTCTCCGGCGAAGCCCACCAACAGGCGCTCGCCGAAGCGTTCCGTGAATTCCCCGATGACGAGACGGTGCTGCGCCGCGAGGGGCTGGGCTACTTCCGCTACCACCTGACCGAGCAGGGTCGCCGGCAGGCCGGCACCGGGACGCTGCCCGAAGAGGCCGAAGCGCTGATCGAGCGCGGCCTGATCGAGGCCTCGCCGATCATCTACGAGGATTTCCTGCCGGTCAGCGCCGCCGGAATCTTCCAGTCCAACCTCGGCGACAGCGGCACCGGGAAGTATGCGCAGGGCGATAATCAGGCGGCCTTTGAAGCGGCGCTGGGGGTGACGGTGCACGATCCCTTCGCGCTCTACGAGGCGATCAGCCAGGAGTCGCTGGCCACCTGCCGGCGCGCCCTGCAGGGCTGAACCGGTCAGCCGGCGCCGCTGTCATTTCAGGGCGTGGCATCTTCCGCCGCGTGCACGCTGATCACCATGCAGTGCGCGGTATGGCTGACCCGATGCGACACACTGCCGATCGCCATGCCGGTCAGATCGCTGAGCCCGCGGCTGCCCATGACAATGGCATCGACTCCCAGCGTCTTCGCCTCGTGAATGATGACATGTGCCGGCGAGCCGCGGCGCACCAGGGTACGAATCTCGCCGGGGAAGTCCGGCACCTCGGCCAGCGCCCGGTCGAGAAGTGCCTGACCGGCCTCTTCGACGGCTTGCGCGGAGGCGGCGCGCAGCGCCTGCTCGACGCTGCGAATCCCGCCGTCATGCAGGTGTGGCAGCAGCTCGCGCACGTTGAGCAGGTACAGGGTCGCCTCGTGGGAGGCGGCCAGTTCACAGGCGACCCGCAGCGCCTGCCGGGCATAGCCCGAACCATCGATGGGCACCAGCAGTGATCGGAACATGAGACGTCCTCCCGGCATGACGAACAGGGTTCCCGGTCTTTTTATACCGGGAAACGCCCCGCGCTTCACGCCTTCTCACCCCCGGGCCGTGCGACCGGGTGTCGCTACTCCGTCAGCGCCACCATGCGCGGTCGGCCGATCAGCATGCCGGCAACCGTCTGTACTCCCAGCAGCACCAGCAGGAAGCTCAGCGAGAGCTGCCAGCTGCCGGTCAGCGAGTGCAGCCCGCCAAAGACCAGCGGCCCGCCGGCCGCCATCAGATACCCCAGACTCTGCGCCATGCCGGAGAGCATCGCGGCGTGATGCGAATGGGTGGTGCGCATCACGATCATGGTCAGGGCAAAGCTGAAGCAGCCGCCCTGGCCGGCCCCCAGCAGCACTGCCCACAGCATCGGCGCCGTGGTGGGCGCCCCCTGCAGCCCCGCCAGCCCCACAGCGACCAGCAGGCAGAGGCCCAGCACCAGCAGGCTGTGCCGCGACAGCCGCGAGGCCAGCCGGGCGATCAGATAGCTGGCGGGGATGGTGGTGAGGTTGATCACGGAAAGCATGGCGCCGGCGCTCGCCCGGGGTACCCCGGCCTCCAGCGCCACCGAGGGCACCCAGGTCTGCAGGGTATAAAAGCCGAGTGACTGCATGCCCATGAAGATCGTCAGGGTCCACGCCACCGGGCTGGCAAACAACAGACGCATGCGGCTCCGGCTGCCCTCGCCCGGCGCCGGCGGATGCCGCAGCGCCAGCGCCCACCACAGCAGCGAGGTAATCACCCCCACCCCGGCCCACAGCCATATCGGCACCGACCAGCTGCCTGCCAGCTGCATCAGCGGCACCGCCGTACCCGCCCCGAGGGTGGCGCCGATCCCCATCACCACGGTGTAGAGCCCCATGGTGCGACCGAGCTGCTGCGGCCGGTCACGCTTGACCAGGCTGGGCATGTAGACATTGCCCAGCGCAATGCCCAGCCCGGCGAACAGGGTGCCGGCGATCATCACCGCAAAGCTCTCGATGCCGCGCATCAGGCCGCCCAGGGTGATCGCCACCAGCGCTGCGGCAATCGCCCGGTCGAGCCCGATGCGGGCGGCAATGCCGGGCGCCAGCGGCGAGAACACGCCGAAGCAGAGAATCATGCCGGTGGTGAGCAGGCTGGCCGCCCCGGCCTCGATGTGCAGGGTATGCATGATCGGATCGAGCACCGGGCCGACCACCACGATCGGCGCACGCAGGTTGAAGGCGGCCAGGGCAAAGGCCAGCAGCCACAGGAGCGCGGGCACTGGCGGGCGGTGGGCATCGGACATGAAAGACGGACTTCCCGTTGGCTGGTGAACACCCCGGAACCGGTACCGGGCTCGCTCATGCTAACAACTCCCGCGCCGGGTTACCCGGCCTCACAAAGCCGGCTGGTATCCGTGGGTGGCGTTGCTACGCTGAACTCAATGGCGCGGTTTGCGCCCACCCCATTCATTGATCGCACCGGCGCGGTGCAAGGAATCGACATGAGTGAAGTCTCCCGCTATCCCGTCGAGAATCTGGATGCCACCCACGCCAAGGAGTGGCTGCGCTGTTTCCAGCGGGTCCGCCAGGCCAGTGAAACGCTCTGCGCGCCGCTGCATACCGAGGACTACATGGTGCAGAGCATGCCGGATGTCAGCCCACCCAAGTGGCATCTGGCACACGTCAGCTGGTTCTTCGAGGCCTTCCTGCTCAAGCCGTATCTGGCGGACTACCAGACCCTCAATACCGCCTACGACTTCCTCTTCAACTCCTACTACGAAACCCACGGCGAGCCCTTCCCGAAGCCGCTGCGCGGCACCATCTCGCGCCCCACGGTCGCCGAGATGTACCAGTTCCGCGCCCACATCGACGCCGAGATGGCGCGGCTGCTCAACGATCCGCCGCTCGACCGGCTCGGCGAGATCCTCTCGCGCGTCGAGATCGGCCTGCATCACGAACAGCAGCACCAGGAGCTGCTGGTGATGGACATCAAGCACATCCTGTCATGCAACCCGCTCCATCCGATCTACCGCGACGATGTCCGCCAGCGCCTGCTGGAGACCGCCGAAGCGCCCCAGCCGCAGACCGCGCGCCAGTGGCATCACTACACCGATGGTGTACGGCTGATCGGCAAGGATTACTCGGTTTCCGATGGGCCACAGCATGACGCCAACGGCTTCGTGTTCGACAGCGAGACACCGCGTCATCGCCAGTACGTGGCCGGCTTCGAGCTGGCCGACCGGCCGGTCACCAACGGCGAGTTCATCGACTTCATCGAGGATGGCGGCTACCAGCGCACCGAGCTGTGGCTCTCCGATGGCTGGCACCACATCCACGAGACCGGCTGGCAGGCACCGGAGTACTGGCAGCTGGTCGATGGCCGCTGGCATCAGATGACCATGGGCGGGCTGGTGCCGGTCGATCCGGATGCACCGGTCTGTCACGTCAGCTTCTACGAGGCCGACGCCTTCGCCCGCTGGGCCGGTGCCCGCCTGCCCACCGAAGCCGAATGGGAGGTCGCGGCCGCCGAACTGCCGGTGACCGGCAACTTCGTCGAGAATGACTGGCTGCAGCCGGTGGCCGGCGCGCATGCCGGAGACGGCCCGCACCAGATGTTCGGAGATGTCTGGGAGTGGACCGGCAGCGCCTTCCGCCCCTATCCCGGCTTCAAGCCGCTGGAGGGCTCGCTCGGCGAGTACAACGGCAAGTTCATGTCCGGCCAGATGGTCCTGCGGGGCGGCTGCTGCGCCACCCCCGGTGATCACATCCGCGCCACCTACCGCAACTTCTTCCCGCCCCAGGCACGCTGGGCATTCTCCGGCTTCCGGCTCGCCCGCGACGCCTGACCACCGACACGCCATGCGGGCCGATGCCCTGGGTATCGGCCCGCCTGCCGGTGTACTGCACCATCCGCGGCGAGGCTCGCTCGCCATCATCAGGACCCGCCATCCACAAGGAGTGTTGTCATGGCCCGGGCCACCGATTCCCGCATCCGTTTTCACGATCTGCTCGATACCTCCCGCGCGGCTGCAAGCAGCCTGCTCGAGGACGCCCGCGCGGGGCTGGGCGAGCCGCCCCGCACCCTGTCGCCCAAGCACTTCTACGATCAGCGCGGCTCCGAACTGTTTGATCGCATCTGCCAGCAGCCGGAGTACTACCCCACCCGCACCGAGGAGGCGATCCTGGAAGCGGCGCTGCCCGACATCACCGAGCGGGTCGGCCGTGAGACCACCCTGATCGAGCTCGGCAGCGGCGCCTCGCGCAAGATCCGGCTGCTGCTGGATGCCCTGCGTCCGAGTCGCTATGCCGGCATCGACATCTCCCGCGACTTTCTCATCGACAGCACCGAACGGCTGGCCGTCGACTACCCGTGGCTGGACGTGCACGCCATCTGCGCCGACTTCACCACCCCGCTGACGCTGCCGGCGGAGCTTGCCGACAGCGAGCGGCCGGTCGCCTTCTTCCCCGGCTCCTCGATCGGCAACTTCTCGCCCGACGAGGCCAGCGTGATGCTCGACCACCTGCGCGAGCTGCTGCCGGTCGGCGGCGGCCTGCTGATCGGCGTGGACATGATCAAGTCGCCCGCCATTCTCGAGGCGGCCTACAACGATGCCGCCGGCATCACCGCCGAGTTCAACCGCAACCTGATCCGTCGGCTGCGCGATGAGCTGGGCGCCGAGGTCGATCCGGCGGACTTCGATCATCGGGCGTTCTACAACCGCGATGCCTGCCGGATCGAGATGCATCTGGTCAGCCGCCGCGATCAGCGCTTCATGCTGGGGGAGACGCCGATCGAGCTGCGCCGGGGCGAGAGCATTCACACCGAGGACTCCTGGAAGTACAGCGATGCCGGCTTCGAGGAGATGGCCGGGCAGGCAGGATTTGCGCCGGTCGAGCGCTGGCACGACCCGGAGGGACTGTTCGGGGTGTACTACTTCACCCGCGCGGCCTGAGCGTCGCGGCCGCCACCGACACCCGGCGCTACTCGATCAGCACGGCTGATGACGCTGAGATGACAGGGTCGATGGGCACCATCGACCCTGTCCGCATAGGCTGCAAGGAGCATCATCATGACTCGTCCGTACTCCACTCCCGCCATCAATCCGCAACCGACCGCCCTGCCCTTCGAACTCTCCGAGGCGCGCTATCGTGAGCTGACCGCACAGGTCGACTCACTGCTCGAACAGATGACCCTCGAGGAGAAGATCGGCCAGATGACCCAGTTCACCAGCGACCGGGACACCACCGGGCCCTCGGTCGGCAGCGACATCGAAGAGGACATTCGCGCCGGCCGGGTCGGCTCGGTCTTCAACGCCTTCGATGCCGACTTCACCCGCGAGCTGCAAGAGCTGGCCGTCGACAACAGCCGGCTCGGCATCCCGCTGATCTTCGGCTACGACATCATTCACGGCTTTCGCACCATCTTCCCGATCCCGCTGGGCCAGGCGGCGAGCTGGAACCTCGAAGGCATCGAGCGGGCGGCGCGCATCGCCGCTACCGAAGGCGCTGCCGCCGGTGTGCACTGGAGCTTCACGCCGATGCTGGACATCTCCCGCGACCCGCGCTGGGGCCGGGTGATGGAGGGCGCCGGCGAGGACCCCTGGCTGACCTCGCAGATCGCCATCGCCCAGGTCCGCGGCCTGCAGGGGCATGATCCGGAGGCCACCGATACCCTGGCCGCCTGCGCCAAGCACTTCGCCGGCTACGGGGCGGTCGAGGCCGGGCGCGAATACAACACCGTCGACATGTCGCAGTGGCGGCTGCGTTCGGTCTATCTGCCGCCGTTCAAGGCCGCGCTGGATGCCGGCTGCGCCACGGTGATGACGGCCTTCAACTCGCTTAACGGCCTGCCGGCCTCGGCCGATCCGCTGCTGTTCGAACGCATCCTGCGCGACGAGTGGCAGTTTCGCGGCTTCGCGGTCACCGACTACACCGCCATCATGGAGCTCGAACGCCACGGCGTGGCCGACAGCGCCCGCCAGGCGGCAAGGAAGGCCGTCAACGCCGGCATCGACATGGACATGCAGGATGGCTACTACCTCGATGAGCTGGGCGGCCTGGTCGAGGCCGGCGAGGTCGCCGAGGCGCGCATCGACGAAGCGGTTCGGCGCATCCTGCTGATCAAGGCTGCCCTCGGGCTGCTGGAGGACCCGTACCGCTACTCGGACAGTGAGCGCGAACGCACCGCCATCCTGACCGATGAGCATCGTCAGGCAGCCCGCGAGCTGGCCCGCGAGTCGATGGTACTGCTGAAGAACGACGATGCGGTGCTGCCCCTGGATGGCGATATCGGCACCCTCGCCGTGATCGGTCCGCTGGGCAATACTCAGGAGGTCATCGGCTCCTGGCATGCCGACGGCGACGCCGAGCAGGCAGTCTCGCTGCTGAGCGGACTGCGCAACCGGCTGGGTGACGGGGTCGAGCTGCTGCAGGCCGAAGGCGTCTCCAACGAGATCGGCAGTACCGATACCTCGGGCATCGAGGAGGCAGTGCGGCTGGCCGAACAGGCCGATGCGGTCATCCTCGCGCTCGGCGAGCGCCAGGAGTACGCCGACGAGGCCGCCAGCCGCGCCGACATCCGCCTGCCCGGCATGCAGCTCGAGCTGGCGCGGCAGGTGATCGAGGCGGCAGGAGACAAACCGGTGGCCACGGTGCTGTTCAACGGTCGGCCGCTCGATCTGACCGATCTGGATGCCATCGCCCCGGCGATGCTCGAGGCCTGGTGGCCGGGCAGCGAGGCCGGCAATGCCGTGGCCGATGTGCTGTTCGGCGACCACAATCCCGGCGGCAAGCTGACGATGACCTTTCCGCGCAGCGTCGGCCAGGTACCGCTCTACTACAACCACTTCAATACCGGCCGGCCGCAGGGGGTCGATCCCAAGTACGCCTCGCAGTATCTGGATATCCCCAACACGCCGCTCTACCCGTTCGGCTTCGGGCTCTCCTATACCACCTTCGAGTACTCCCGGCTCGATCTCGACCGGCAGAGCATCAGCGGCGATCAGGCGCTGGCGATCCGCGTTACCCTGAGCAATCGCGGCGAGCGGCGCGGCACCGAAGTGGCGCAGCTCTATCTGCGCGATCTGACCGCCTCGGTGGTGCGTCCGGTGCGCGAACTGAAGGACTTCCAGCGCGTCACCCTGGAACCCGGCGAATCTCGCACCCTCACCTTCTGGCTGACCCGCGACCAGCTGGCGTTTCTTGACGCCGACCTGGCCATGCAGGTCCAGCCGGGGCGTTTCGAGGTGCAGATTGGCGGCAGTTCCGAGGCGGGACAAACCGCCGAGTTCGTGCTGGAAGAGTAACCCACTGCCGGGTGGCACTGACGCCACGCACTGGAACAGCCGCCGGCCCCAGGGCCGGCGGTTTTTCATGGATCCTATTCCCGGCTGGCCGGCAGTTCCTTCTTCATCCGTGCGCCCAGCCGATTCAACTCATGCGCCTGGGCGACCAGACTGCCCTGGCCGTCGCGCAGCCGATCCATCGCCTGCTGATGGCTGTTGCCGGCGCGGTGCAGGTGAGTACCGATATCCTCCATGCTGGAGACAAAGCCGTGGAACTTGTCGAGCAGCTTTTCGGCACGCTCGACGATGCCGCGGGCGTTGTCGTTCTGGCGTTCGAGTCGCCACAGGCTCGCCACGGTGCGCAGGCTGGCAAGCAGCGTGGTGGGGGTCACGATCACCACGTGACGGTCGAAGGCCTGCTGGAAAAGGGTGTCGTCGTGCCGGAAGATGGCGGCAAAGGCAGGCTCGATGGGCAGGAACAGGAACACCATGTCCGGGGCGTTGAGGCCGGTCAGGCTCGGGTAGTCGCGGCGTGCCAGGCCATCGACATGGTTTCGCACCGAGCGCAGGTGCGCCTTCATCGCCCGCTGACGCTCCTCATCGGTTTCGGCGGCCATCACCTCGCTCCACGCCGTCAGCGAGACCTTGGCATCGACGATCAGATGGCGCTGTTCGGGCAGATGGATCACCGCATCGGGCCGGCCGATGCCCTGCTCGCCCTGGCGGGCCACCTCGCGCTCGTACTCTTCGCCCTTGCGCAGCCCGGCACGCTCCAGCACCGTTTCCAGCATCAGCTCGCCCCAGCCGCCCTGGGCCTTGTTGTCGCCCTTGAGCGCGCGGGTGAGGTTGACCGCCTCCTCGCTCATCTGCCGGTTGAGACCGGCCAGCTGCTCCAGCTGAGCGTTGAGATGCGCGCGGCTGCGCTCCTGTTCGCCGTGCAGCGCCTCGACCCGTGAGCGGAACTGTTCGACCTGTTCGCGAAACGGGGTCAGCAGGGCATTGAGCCCCTCCCGGCTCTGCTGGCTGAAGCGTGCACTGCGCTCCTCGAAGATCCGCCCGGCGAGCTGTTCGAACTCCTCCTTGAGCTGATGGCGCGCCGACTCCAGCAGCCTGAGCTGTTCGGCGTGATGGCTCTGTTCCTGTTCGCGGGCGGTCTCCAGCGACGCGGCGCGGCGCTGCCAGCCGGCCAGCTCCTCGGCGAGCCGCTCCAGCCGCCGGTCGCGCTCGCCCAATTGCTGGCGCTGTTCCTGGGTCAGCGCCTGCTCACGGGAGAGCAACGCCTCCCGCTCAGCCAGCAGCCGTTCGCTCTCCCCGTGCTGACGCCGCTCGTCATCGAGCTGCTCCTCCAGCTCGGCTTCGCGTTCGCCATGGCGGCGGCGCTGACTCAACAGCACCACCGCGCCGATGACCAGTCCTGCCAGCAGACCCGCCACCCCTGCCGTGATCGATACCGATTCCATGCCCGCTCCCGTTGCAGCACCCTGGTGCGCCGCGCTCTTCGATCCGCAAGGATGCCAGAGAGTCGCGGCGCCGTCGCCGGGCCCCGCCGGTCAGCCGAACACCAGCCCGGGCAGCAGCAGGGAAATGCCGGGGACAAAGGTCACCAGCAGCAGCATGACGATCAGCAGCACCCAGAAGGGCAGTACCTCCCGGATGAACTCCGGCACCCGGGTGCCGGTAATGCTGCAGGTGGTGAACATCACCGTGCCCAGCGGCGGCGTGATGGTGCCGATGGCGGCATTGAAGATGAAGATGATGCCGAAATGCACCGGGTCGATGCCGAACTGCGCGGCCACGGGCGCCAGCAGCGGCGAGAGCACGATCAGAACGGCGTTGCCTTCCAGAAACATGCCCAGCACCAGCAGCAGCCCATTGGCCAGCAGCAGAAAGGCCACGGCGCTGCCCATGCCGCTGGCGAGCAGCTGGGTAATGGTCTGGGGAATCTGCTCCCAGGTCAGAAAGCGGGCGAATCCCGAGGCCACGCAGATGATGAACAGCACGTTCACCGAAGAGAGCAGCGACTCGCGGGTCGCCAGCGCCACATTGGCAGGGCGCATTTCCCGATAGACGAATATGCCCACGATCAGGGCGTAGGCCACCGCCATGGCACCGGCCTCGGTCGGCGTGAACACGCCGATCCGGATACCGCCGATCACCAGCACCGGCAGCGCCAGCGCGATCAGACCGGCGCGGGTCACGCTGATCCACTCGCTGCGTGACACGCGATCGCGGCGCGGCGGCTGATAGCCCCGCCGCCGGCACATGAAGGCGACCAGTCCCATCATCACCGCGGCCATCAGCAGCCCCGGCACCACCCCGGCCAGAAAGAGCCGGCCGATGGAGACATTATTGACGTAGCCGTAGACGATCAGCGCGATGCCCGGCGGAATGGTCGCGGTAATCAGCGAGGAGGAGGCCGTTACCACCGAAGAGAACGCGGTCGGATAGCCCCGCTCGTTCATCTGCGGCACCAGCAGCTTGGCGTTCATCGCCGCATCGGCAATGTTGGAGCCGGAAAGCCCGCCCATGAAGGTACTCAGCAGCACGTTGGATTGCGCCAGCCCACCGTGAAAGCGTCGGGTGCAGAGCTCGGCCAGATTGAGCAGGCGCACGGTGATGCCGGAATGGTTCATGAACACGCCGGCCATGATGAAAAACGGAATCGCCAGCAGCGAGACCGACTCCAGCCCACCGGCGAGCCGCTGGATCAGCAGGGCAATCGGCTGATCGGCACCGATCACGAAGTAGGCAAAGGTCGAGAGAAACAGGGCAAACGCGATCGGCGTACCCAGCAGGAACATCAGCAGCAGCAGGCAGAGCGCCAGGGTAACCGCCATGTTACACCTCTCGTACGGTCATCAGCCGTCGCAGGCTGTGATAGATCATCATCGCGGCACTCAGCGGCACGGCCAGGTAGATCCAGTAGTATGAAATCTGCAGCATCGGGGTGCTGCGATAGGCCGAAAAGGGCAGCAGCTCGAGTCCCCAGATCACCATGATCACGGCACTGGCCAGCACCAGCCCGGTATTGAACAGCCGCTCGCGCCAGCGGTTCAGCGCCGGCGGCAGCCGTTCGCCGAACAGTTCGATCAGCACATGGTCGTTGCGCCGCACCAGCGCACTGGCGCCCAGAAAGCTCGCCCATACCAGCAGCAGCTGCAGGATCTCTTCCGCCCAGGCGATCGGCGCATCGAAGAAGTAGCGCATGATGACGTTGGCAAGGGCGATCAGGAACAGGGCGAACAGCGCCAGACTGCCCAGCACCTCATCCAGCGACATGAGGCGATCGAGCCACTTCAGTACACTCTTCATGACATGCTCCTGCCGGGGCAGCCAGCGCTGCCCCGGCGCGCGCTCAACCGTTGATGATCTTCAGCACCTTGTCATAGAGCCCCGGCGACCACTGCGGGAAGTCCTGCGGAATCTGCTCGCGGGCCCGCTCGCGAAACGGCGCGACATCGACCTCGTTGACCTCGACCCCGGCCTCCTTCAGTCGCTCGATATCCTTGTCGTTGCGCTCCTGCACCAGCTTCGAGGCGTAGTCGGAGAAGCGCTTGCCGGTCTCGGTCAGGATCCGGCGCTGCTCGTCGGAGAGCTGCTGCCAGAACGCCTCGCCGGTCACGAACGGCGTCACGGTCTGCATGTGGCCGGTCATGTTGAGCTGCTTGACCTGCTCGTGAAACTTGCCGCCGTAAAGCACCGAGGGCGGGTTCTCGACCCCGTCGACAATCCCCTGGGCCAGCGCGGGATAGACATCCCCCAGTGACATCGGCGTGGGCACGGCCCCCATGGCCCGGACCGTGGCGACATACATCGGGGAGTTCTGCACCCGGATCTTGACCCCCTTGAGGTCCTCGGGCCTGCTCACCTTTTCACGCGAGAGCAGCTGGCGCTCGCCGTAGATCACATCCGGCACCACGATGTGATAGCCGGCCTGGTTCATCTTCTCCCGCTGCTGCCGGAACCAGTCGGATTCGAGCAGCTTGAGCTTGTCCTCGAAGGTATCGGAAATGTAGGGCGCATCGATCACGCTCAGGTCCGGTACCGCATCAATGAAGTTGCTGTAGGAGTTGATGGCAATCACCTGCGAGCCCATGCGGGCCTGCTGGGTCACCTCCATCTCCGAGCCCAGCTGGCTGGCCGGGAAGGGCTGCAGCACCAGTTCGCCCTGACTCTCCTCTTTCACCCATTTCGCCCACTGCTTGACGGCGAGATCGATCGGCTCGCCGGGCTGGTTGCCATAGGCCACCTTGATTTCCGTGGCCGCCTGTACGTTGCCGGCCAGTGCGAACGACGCCACGGTCAGGGTCGCCAGCCAGCTCATGAGTTTCCGGCGCATAAGAACTCCTTGATGAGACCTTGCCGAAGATTCGGCGGTGCTTCGTGCTTTCACGTTGCCGCATCGTCAGGCGGCTGTTCGGACGAGGCCGCTTTCGGCCGGCCGGTCCGGCTGTGACACGGCCCGGCCGTGCCTTCGCTGCCGGCCACACCCCGCGCCGGCACCGAGATGCCCCGTCATGCCACGCGGCCGTGGGGGCCCCACCGTTCAAAGCGATACGCCGCGTTTCCAGGGAATGAAGTCCTGCTGATCAAGCCGCACCGCGCAGCTGCGATAGCGTCCGGAGGCCGCGTCGAGACACAGCGTCAGCAGCTCGTCGGCCAGCTCATCGATGCCGGCACGCCCCTCGACGATCGGCCCGGCGTCGAAATCGATGGCATCGTGCATGCGCGTGGCCAGCTCGCTGTTGCTGGCAATCTTGAGCACCGGCGCCACCGGGTTGCCGGTCGGTGTGCCCAGCCCGGTGGTAAAGAGCATCAGGTTGGCGCCGGAGCCCGCCATGGCCGTGGTCGATTCGACATCGTTGCCCGGCGTACAGAGCAGGCTCAGGCCCGGCCGGCGGACCGGCTCGGTGTAATCGAGCACGTCCACGATCGGGCTGTCGCCGCCCTTTCGGGCCGCGCCGGCCGATTTCATCGCATCGGTGATCAGCCCGTCGCGGATGTTGCCGGGCGAAGGGTTCATCGAGAAATCGGCGCCCACCGCCCCGGCGTGGCGCTGATAGGCCGCCATCAGCTCGCGAAAGCGTTCGGCCGTCTCATCGCTGACACAGCGGCTGCGGAGTTCGTGCTCGACGCCGCACAGCTCGGGAAACTCGCTCAGCAGGCCCGAGCCCCCCAGCGCCACCAGCCGGTCCATCACCGCCCCCACCAGCGGGTTGGCGGAAATGCCCGAGAAGCCATCCGAGCCGCCGCACTCCACGCCGAGCACCAGCTTCGACAGCGGCGCCGGCCGGCGCTCGTTGCGGTTGGCCCGGCGCAGGCCGTCGAAGATCGCCGTCAGCGTCTCGCGCAGCAGGGTTTCCTCATCGCCCAGCGCCTGCTGCTCGAAGAACTCCACCGTGCGCACGCCCTCGGGGTCGTGCTCGGCCAGTGCTTCCTGCAGCAGACCGGCCTGGGCGTTCTGGCACCCCAGACTCAGCACGGTGGCCCCGGCTACGTTGGGATGGCAGATGTAGCCGGCCAGCAGCTGACACAGCGCCCGGGCATCCTCGCGGGTCCCGCCACAGCCCAGCGAATGGGTCAGAAAGCGCACGCCGTCGACATTGGGAAACGGCCGCTCGAGCGCCGGTGCCTCCTCTGCCGCCTCAGGCATGGCCTCGCCATGCAGCAGCGAGCGCGCCATGTGCTTGTAGCGCCGGTGCGGGTCATCCCCCAGCGCCTCGCGCACGCACTCGCGCAGTACCTCGATGTTGCGGTTTTCGCAGAACACCAGCGGCACCACCAGCCAGTAGTTGGCGGTGCCCACCTTGCCATCCGCGCGGTGATAGCCCTCGAAGGTGCGCCCGGCAAAGGCGCTGACATCGGGCGCCTGCCAATCGCGGCGTCGCGTCCCATCGCGCGCGCTGTCGGTGGTGTGTTCGATATTGCCGGTCGCGATCACCCCGCCCGACGGAATCGGCCGGGTGGCGCGTCCCACGGTCACGCCATACATGATCACGGTATCGCCGGGCGAGAGCGCCTCAAGAGTGAACTTGTGCTTGCGCCCGACCGCTTCGGCCAGGGTGATGTCGAGCCCCGCCTCCTCGATGCGGGTGCCGGCCGCCAGATCGACCAGCGCCACGCACACGTTGTCGTCACGGTGGATGCGCAGGCTTCTGCGCGGTGTCTGAGTCGCTATCATGTCGCTCATGACGTGGCTCCCGCGCTCGCAGGTGACTGTTCGCCGATCTCGACCATGCCCTTGATCACGCCGTGGGCCGGCTCGCACCAGCGCGCCATGGAGTCCGGCATGTCATCCAGGGCGCAGCGGTGGGTAATCATCGCCTGCTCATGCAGCCGGCCGGCCTCCATCTCGGCCATGACGGCCGAGAAGTCCTCGCGGGTGGCATTGCGGCTGCCCAGCAGGGTTAGCTCCCGGCGATGGAAATCCGGATCATGGAAGGTGATGTCCGCCCGCACCACACTGACCAGCACGTAGCGGCCGCCATACCCGGCAAAATCGAAACCGCGGTTCATGGCAGCCGGATTGCCGGTGGCATCGAACACGACGTCACCCAGCGCCCCCTCGGAGAGTGCTTCCAGCGCAGCTACGACATCATCCTCGGTGGCGTGGCAGGTCTCCTCGACTCCCAGCTCTTCAGTACAGAAGGCAAGACGCTCACGATTGGTGTCGATCACCATCACCCGGGCGCCGCGGCTGCGGGCGAACTGAATGACCCCCATGCCGATCGGCCCGGCGCCGACCACCACCGCCAGCTCGTCGGCGGCCAGCGCGCTGCGCCTGACCGCATGGGCACCGATGGCCAGGCACTCCACCAGCGCCAGCTGGTCGATGCTCAGTATCTCCGAGGTCAGCAGATGGCGCGTTGGTACCACCAGTGCCTCCGCCATGCCGCCATCGCGATGCACGCCGATCACCTCGAGCCGCTGGCAGCAGTTGGTGCGCCCGCGCCGGCAGGCCGCGCACTCGCCGCAGTGCAGATAGGGAATCACGCAGGCATGGTGGCCGATCAGCCCGCGATCGGCCGCGTCGCCGGTGGCGGTCACGCATCCGGACAGCTCGTGACCGAGCACCCGGGGGTAGCTGAAATAGGGCTGGTTGCCGCCGAAGGCGTGGATATCGGTGCCACAGACCCCGATCCGGCGCATTTCCAGCAGCGCCTCCCCCGGCCCGTACTCGGGATACTCCCGCTCGACCAGGGTCATGTGCCCCGGGGCCATACACTCCAGTACACGCATCGCCTCACTCCGCTGAAACCGTCGCGTCAATGGCCTGACCAATAAACCGATAGTGCGTCGCCGTGCTCGGCAGCTCAATTAACCGATCGGCTATAAGACCAAGGCCGGAGGGGGCAATGCCTGCAGGCGGGCAACACGGGAAGGGTCGGCAGGCAGGCCGAAGCCTGCCCGCCGCCGACCGGTCAGCGATGCCAGAGGATCAGGCCGGGGAAGAGGACAAACAGCGCCAGCAGTGCCAGCAGCGTGAGGTAGTACGGAATCAGGGCACGGGAGAGCCGCTCCATGCTGACATTGCCCACGCCGCAGCCGACATAGAGCACCGTGCCCACCGGTGGCGTGATCAGGCCGATCCCGAGGATGAACGACATCAGCACCCCGAAGTAGACCGGGTCGATGCCCAGCTTCACCACCACCGGGGTCATCAGCGGCGCCAGGATCACCATGGCCGGGGTCAGGTCCATGAAGAAACCGACCACCAGCAGGAACAGCGTGATGATGCCCAGCATCGCCAGCCGGTTCTCGGTCAGCGAGGTCAGCACCTCAACGATCTGCTGCGGCACCATGTTGGCGGTCAGAAGCCATGCCAGCACGTTGGCGAACGCCAGCAGCAGCAGCACCAGCCCGGTCAGCTTGCCGGTATTCATGCACAGCTCGAACAGCTTCTTCACGGTGAGGCTGCGATAGAGGAAGACCGACACCAGCACGGCGTAGATCAGCGCAATCGCCGAGCTCTCGGTGGGAGTGAAGACGCCGCTGAGGATGCCGCCGACGATGATGATCGGCAGCAGCAGGGCCGGAAAGGCGGAATAGAAGGCGTGCCACAGCTCGCTGAGCGAGAAGGACTGCGCCTTGCCGCTGGCGCGCGAGGTCAGCCAGGTGGTCAGCATCAGCCCGATGGTGATCATGATCCCCGGCACGATGCCGGCCAGGAACAGGCTGGAGATCGATGTGCCCGTCACCACGCCGAACAGGATCATCGGGATCGAGGGCGGCACGATGATGCCCACCACCGAGGCCGCCACGATGATCGCCGTGGCCGCGCCGGCGGAGTAGTTGTGACGCTTCATCGGATCGATCAGCATGCTGCCGATGGCCGAGGCATCGGCCACCGCGGAGCCGCTGATGCCGCCGAAGAACATCGAGGTCAATACCGCGATCTGCCCCAGCCCGCCGGCCACGAAACCGACCAGCGCACTGGCCAGCCGGACCAGCCGGGAGGCGATGCCGCCGTGGCTCATCACCTCGCCCACCAGGATGAACAGCGGAATCGCCAGCAGCGGGAAGGAGTCCAGCCCGTTGACGGCCTGCTGGATGATCGGCGACAGCGCGTAGTCGTAGTGCCAGATCAGATAGACGCTGATCGCCCCCAGCGCGATCGCGATCGGCACGCCGATGGCGATCAGCGCCAGCAGGCCGATGAGGATGCTCAGCATGAACATGTTTCAGTGCTCCTTCTTCAGCCCGGCGCCCAGCCGCAGCAGGTCCAGGGTATTGGCCAGGAACATCAGCACGGCGAAGACCAGCATGGCCACGAACATCCAGGTATGCGGAATGCCCAGAATCGGCGTGAAACTGACAAAGCCGGCCAGCACATCCTGCCAGGCCAGAAAGATCACGATGCAGATGGCGTAGATCACCAGGATCCGGATCAGGTCGAAGAGCCGGCCGACCACCGCCGGCACCCGCTCGCGGACGAACTCCAGGGTCACGTTCTCGTTGCCCAGGCAGGCCACGCCCGCCCCGAGCAGCACCGTCCAGATGAAGAAGAAACGCGACATCTCCTCGGCCCAGGGATAGGAGCTGTTGAGCACGAATCGCCCGAACACGTTGGCCGAGACACAGAAGAACACGGCGATGGTCAGAAGCCCCACGATGACGAGGAGAAACTTGCGCATGTAGTCGAGGCCCCTTTCGACCCCGCCGATGAAGCCCCGCTTGTCGGATCGCCCGTTACTCATAGCAGATCGCCACTGTTGAATAGCTCATGAAGCCCGGCGGGCCGTATCCGTTCAGACGCCAGCCCGGGGCTGACATCTGCCGTACCGACAGCGGCCACCCGTCCGGAAGCCGGACGGATGACCGGATCCCTCCCGTGGCCTACTGCGTCATCTGGTGACCGGTGGCCTTCATGACATTGTCGAACAGCGGCTGGCCGATCTGGTCGCGATACTCCTCGTAGACGGGCAGCACCTTCTGGCGGAAGGCGTCACGCTGCTCGTCGGAGAGTTCGGTGATCTCCATGCCCTCTTCGCTGAGCTGCTGTTTGGCTTCCCGGTTCAGCTGACGGTTGACCTTGCGCTGATAGGTCTTCATCTCCTCGCTGGCATCCCGGATCAGCTGCTGGTAGGGCTGCGGCAGGCGCTCCCAGTAGCGCGACGACATCAGCGTGATGAAGGGCGTATAGACGTGATCGGTGGCCGTGGCGTGCGACTGCACTTCATAGAACCGCGACGACAGGATGGTGATCCAGGGGTTCTCCTGGCCGTCGACCGTGCCCTGATCCAGCGCGGTGAAGAGTTCGGCGAACGACATCGGGGTCGGGTTGGCGCCGAGGGTGCGCCAGATGTCCAGGTGAATGGGGTTCTGCATGGTGCGGATCTTCATCCCGCTGAGGTCGTCGGGCGAATCGACCACCCCGGTGCTGTCGGTCAGCTCGCGGTAGCCATTCTCCGACCAGCCCAGTGCGACCAGACCGTTGTTGTCATCGCTGATCTTCTTCAGCAGGCCCTGGCCGATATCACCATCGAGGACCTTGTCGGCCTGGTCATAGTCGTCGAACAGGAAGGGCAGATCGAACACCGCCAGCTTCGGTTCCATGTTGACCAGCGGCGAGGTCGACGGCGAGGTCATCTCCAGCGTGCCGGACTGCAGCGCACTGACCATCTTCAGGTCACCGCCCAGCTGGGCATTGGGGAAGATGTTGACCTTGACCTTGCCGTCACTGCGCTCCTCGACATACTTCTTGAAGTACTGCACCCCACGATACTGGCCACTCTCCTCGGTCAGCCCGATACCGAACTTGATGGTATAGGTCTTGTCGTCATCGGTGGTCACCTTGTCACCGGTCACCTCCGGCAGCGGCGGAAACTCGAGCGCCTGAGCGGCGGTCGCCATGGCGCCGGCGCCCAGCGCACAGCTCAGGGCGAGCGGCTTGAGAATGGCTCTGATTGTCATGTTCTGTCTCCGTGAAGCAAATAAAGGCAGTCGAAAACGGGCCGCCAGCATGATCCGGCAGACGCCATGTCCCGGCCGGTCACCCGCCGGCCGTGGCACGCCTGGCAACGGATCGGACGGCGGCCCCGGCATGCCATTTCCCGCAGTGCAGTGCCTGTACCGGTGAAGCACCCGGCCACCGGAGTCGTCAGCCTGATCGCCCCCTGCGCGCTTCGATCAATGGCCTGACCACTGGGCTCACAATGGTCGACTCCCGGGGGCCGCTCAATTGATCAATCGGCTATGAGACCAAGGTGGCAGCCGGGCCGAGCGGCCATGACCGCTCATGACAGTGCCCCACCCGCCGGGCGGATGGGGCACTCATGCAGGATCGACGCCGCCGGCCGTCAGCCGGTCGTTTCACGATGGCGATAGCGTTCGCGGGAGTGCGGATGCATCTCGATCGAGAAGCCCGCCCGGCGCGGGGGCCAGTAGGCCGCATCGTGCACGTTGCACGGGTCGAGAAAGTGCTCGTGGAGGTGATCGACATACTCGAGGATGCGCCCCTCCTTCGTACCGGAGATGCAGAGGTAATCGATCATCGAGAAGTGCTGGACATACTCGCTCAGCCCCACCCCGCCGGCATGCGGGCAGACCGGCAGCTCGTACTTCGCCGCCATCAGCATCACCGCCAGCGCCTCGTTGAGACCGCCGAGACGACCGGCATCGAGCTGCACCAGATCGAGCGCCCCTCCGGCAATGAACTGCTTGAACATCACCGCGTTCTGACACATCTCGCCGGTGGCCACCCGGATCGGCGCCACCGCCTCGCGAATCCTCCGGTGGCCGGCGATGTCATCGGGACTGGTCGGTTCCTCGATGAACCACGGCCGGGCGAAGGCGAGCTCTTGCACCCGCTCGATCGCCTGATCGACCTCCCAGACCTGGTTGGCATCGATCATCAGCACGCCCTCTTCGCCCAGCGCCTCGCGGGCGATGGTGAGCCGGCGGATGTCATCCCCGGGGTGACCGCCCACCTTGAGCTTGAGGTGGGTGAAGCCCGCCTCGATCGCCTCCCGGCAGAGCCGGCGCAGCTTGTCATCGTCATAGCCGAGCCAGCCGGCGGAGGTGGTGTAGCAGGGAAAGCCCTCCGCCTCGAGACGCGCCAGCCGCTCGGCCCGGCCGGGCTGCTGGCGGCGGAGGATTTCAAGCGCCTCCTCCGGCGTGATCACGTCGGTCAGAAAGCGGAAGTCGATACAGCGCACCAGCGCCTCCGGACTCATGTCGGCGATCAGCTGCCACAGCGGCTTGCCCTCGGCCTTCGCCCACAGATCCCAGACGGCGTTGATTACCGCGCTGGTGGCCAGGTGGATGATGCCCTTCTCCGGCCCGGTCCAGCGCAGCTGGCTGTCGCCCACCACGTGGCGCCAGAAGCCGGCCATGTCGGCGCGGATGTCATCCAGCGTCCAGCCCTGCACCCGCGGGGCCAGCGCCCCGATGGCGGCGCAGCAGAGCTCGTTGCCGCGCCCGCAGGTAAAGGTCATGCCATGCCCTTCCAGCGGATGGCCCTCGTCGTCACGGGCGTTCGTTTCGAGCACCACATAGGCGGCGGAGTAGTCGGGGGCCTCGTTCATCGCATCCGAGCCATCCCGCGAGGCCGAGGTGGGAAAGCGGATATCCTCGACCCGAAAGCCGGTGATCGTGGGATTGGCCATGCTCATCTCCCGCTGCGGGTGGCATCATTCACTCGCGCACTCAGGCCTGTACGGTACGCTGGCACTGTTCGCCCAGCCCCTCGATGCCGAGCCGCATGGTCTGGCCGGCCTGCAGAAAGACCTTCGGATTCTGCCCCATGCCCACCCCCGGCGGCGTGCCGGTGGAAATCACGTCTCCGGACTGCAGACTCATGAAGCGGCTGAGATAGGCGATCAGCTGCGGCACCTGGAAGACCATGGTCTCGGTCGAGCCGTCCTGGTAGCGGTGGCCGTCGACCTCCAGCCACATCCCCAGCCGGTGCGGATCGTGGATCTCGTCGGGCGTGACCAGCCAGGGCCCCAGCGGGCCGAAGGTATCGCATCCCTTGCCCTTGTCCCAGGTGGCGCCGCGCTCGAGCTGGAACTCCCGCTCGGAGACGTCGTTGGCAATGCAGTAGCCGGCCACATGCGCCATCGCCTCCTGCTCGTCGATGTAGCGCCCGGGTCGACCGATCACCACCGCCAGCTCGACCTCCCAGTCGGTCTTTGTCGAATCGCGCGGAATCTCGACGTTGTCGTTGGGGCCGCAGAGGGCACTGGTCCACTTGTTGAACACCACCGGCTCGGCGGGCAGTTCGGCGCCGGTTTCGGCGGCATGATCGGCGTAGTTCAGCCCGATGCAGATGAACTTGCCGACCCGGCCGACGCAGGGTCCCAGCCGCATGCCCTCATCGACTACCGGCAGCGTCATGGGGTCGAGTGCTGCCAGCGTGGCCAGCTGTTCCGGCAGCAGGGTCTCGCCGGCGATATCGCCCACGTGCCGGGAGAGATCGCGCACGCTGCCGTCGGCGGCGAGCACGCCCGGCTTCTCGTGGCCCCGCGAGCCATGGCGCAACAGTTTCATCGGACTTGTCTCCTTGGTTCCTGTCGGGGGATGGCCGGCGGGGCCGCGTGGCCCGTCCGGACACCGTGCACCAGCGCCTAGTTCGACCAGCCGCCGTCGATCATCTGGGTCGTGCCGGTAATGAAGGCCGCCTCGTCGCTGGCAAGCCAGGCCACCAGTGCCGCCACCTCCTCGGGCCGCCCCAGCCGGCCCATCGGCTGACGCGCCACGAATTCGTCATGCACCACCTGCTCGTCACGCCCCTGAGCGGCGGCCCGCTCGCGAATCCGCTCGCGCAGTGACGGGGAGTCGACCGTACCGGGGCAGATGGCATTGCAGCGAATGCCGCAGGTCATGTAATCGGCGGCCACCGAGCGGGTCAGCCCGATCACCGCGGCCTTGCTGGTACCGTAGGCGAAGCGATCCGGCACTCCCTTCACGCTCGAGGCCAGCGAGGCCATGTTGATGATGCTGCCGCCTCCGCGCTCGAGCATCAGCGGCAGAAAGGCCCGGATGACATAGAACATCGAGCGCACGTTGAGATTCAGGGAGAACTCCAGCGCGTGCTCGTCGCACTCGAGAATCGTGCCGTGATGAACGTAGCCGGCGCAGTTGAAGAGGATATCCACGCCGCCGAGCTCATCGGCCAGCGCGCGTACCGCGGCGTCATCGAGCACATCCAGCGCGCGCGTTTCCACGCCTGCGAGATCGCTCAGCCGAGCCGCCTCCCGATCGGTGGCAATGACCCGCGCGCCTTCGGCCGCCAGCCGTTCGGCGGCTGCCCGTCCGATGCCCTGGCCGGCTGCCGTGATCAGCGCCGTGCTGCCTGCCAGCCGCGCCTGCTGTGGCTGCATATCACTCCTCCCGCCCGACTCGACCGATGACCGTCCTCTGTCAACGATTTAATCAGACGGCCAATGGCCTGACCTTTAATCATTGGTCGCAACCACACAGGACCGCTAATATCGCAGAATATTGTGATTCAACAATCATCACAGGACTGCGCCATGCCGCTTCAGGCCATCCGCCAGCAACGGCTCTATCGCCAGATTGCCGATCAGCTTCATCAACTCATCGAGCGCGGCGAGTTTCCACCCGGCACCCTGCTGCCCCCCGAGCGTGAGCTGGCCCAGACCCTGGGCGTCAGCCGTGCCTCGGTACGCGAGGCGCTGATCGCGCTCGAGGTCATCGGCCAGGTCGAGGTCCGGGTCGGTCACGGGGTGCTGGTCGGGCCGCTGGTACCGCGGGGCGAACAGCCGGTACTGGGCGCCGCTGCCCGGCAGCACCCCTGGCAGCCCGATCCGGAGCTGATCGAGGCGTTCACCCTCGACCCGGAGACGGAAATTCCGCCTCATGCGCTACTGGAGGCCCGTCGGCTGGTCGAGCCGGAAGCCGCGGCGCTGGCCGCCGGGCAGATGTCGGAGGAGGCCCTGGCCGGCATCCGCGCGGCCTTTGAACGCAACGTGGCCGATAACAGCAGCGAGATCGACGCGCGTCAGCAGGGGCAGCCCTATGCCGCCAACCATACCGGTGACCGGCTGTTTCACATTCGCATCGCCGATGCCTGCGGCAACCCTGCCTACGCCCTGCTGATTCGCCACATCCTCGGTCACCAGTACGGCATCATGTTCCGCCGGCTGCAGGACCTGTATCTGACCACCGACATGAAGACGCGCTCGCAGCGCCAGCACCGCGAGATCCTCGAGGCCCTGGAGCGCCGCGACAGCGAAGGCGCCCGGCAGGCCATGCGCGCGCATCTCGACTATGTCATGCGGGTCTTCTTCGACAGCTGAAGCAGGCCGCGCTGCGCAGCGTTACCGGCCCCTCCCTTGAAACTGGCCATGCTGTCTCCACCCTGTGAAGGGAGAGTCAGGGATTCATCCGATCAGGAGAGATACCATGGAAACGGTTACCCTGCCGAACAGCGATCTGACCCCCAGCCGCATTGCCCTCGGGACCTGGGCCATCGGCGGCTGGATGTGGGGCGGTACCGACGAGAAACAGTCGATCGATACCATCCAGAGTGCCGTGGAACGCGGCATCACCTGCATTGATACCGCCGCGGTCTACGGCTTCGGCCGCTCCGAGGAAATCGTGGGGCGGGCGCTGAAGGAAGGCGGCATCCGCGATCAGGTGGTGCTGGCCACCAAGTGCGGGCTGAACTGGAATGACAACGGCCCCTATCGCGACGCCAGCCGCGCGCGCATCCAGAAGGAGGTCGAGGACAGCCTGCGCCGGCTGCAGACCGACCGGATCGATCTCTACCAGCTGCACTGGCCCGACCCGACCCGCGAGGTCAGCGAAGCCGCCGAGACCCTGCGCGAACTGCGCGAAGCCGGCAGGATCCGCGCCGTGGGCATCTCCAACTTCTCGGTCGAACAGATGCGCGAGTTCGAGAAGATCTGCCCGCTGTCGACCCTGCAGCCGCCCTACAACCTGTTCGAGCGCGAGATCGAACGCGACATCCTGCCGGCGGTACGCGAGGACAACGTGGGCACCCTGACCTACGGGGCGCTCTGCCGCGGACTGCTCTCCGGCAAGATGAAGCGGGATACGACGTTCGAGGGCGACGACCTGCGCAACAACGATCCCAAGTTCCAGCAGCCGCGCTTCGAGCAGTACATCAGCGCCGTCGAAAAGCTCGACGCCTATGCACAGGAGCACTACGGCAAGCGGGTGCTGCATCTGGCGCTGCGCTGGCTGCTCGATCAGCCCGGTGTCTCGGTGGCCCTGTGGGGCGCGCGCCGGCCGGATCAGCTCGACCCCGCCAACGAGGTGATGGGCTGGTCGCTCAACGATCAGGCGATGCGCGACATCAACGCCATTCTCGACGAGTGCATCACCGACCCGGTGGGGCCGGAGTTCATGGCGCCGCCGACGCGGGACGAAGCGGCATAAGGTGCCATGCAGGTCCTGCAGGGGGCATGGCACCGCCGACAAGAGCAGAGGTGTCATGATCGCGACTGAAGTCGCTCCTACGGGCCTGTGTCCCGGAGACCTGCAGCACATGTTCCGGGCACCCGCCGGAGCGGATTCAGAAGCGATGCAACAACCAACAGCCGAGTCGCACACAAGCCGCCCCTGCAAAACAGGCCCAGGGCACCCGTAGGAGTGGCTTCAGCCGCGATGCAACAACCGACAGCCGAGTCGCACACAAGCCGCACCTGCAAAACAGGCCCTGAGCCCCCCGTAGGAGCGGCTTCAGCCGCGATGGAGCAACCAACAGCCGAGTCGCACACAAGCCGCCCCTGCAGCATATGCCCCTTGGCACCTGTAGGAGCGGCTTCAGCCGCGATCCGGTCGGCGGTCGACTGACAAGCCGGCCACGCCGACTACACTGGGTACACCCGCGCCTGCGGGCGCCAGCACAAGCAAGTCACCGATTCGGACGACAAGGAGTCAGTCATCATGAGTCAGAGCCTTACCGGTATCCCCGTTGCCATTCTGGCCAGCGACGGATTCGAGGAATCCGAGCTGGCCGTACCGCGCACCATGCTCGATCAGGAAGGCGTTGAGGTTCACATCGTGGCCCCCGAGCACGGCACCATCCGGGCCTGGGCGGAAACGCAGTGGGGTGACGAGTACACCGTCGACAAGTCCCTCGATGAAGTCAGCTCCCACGACTATCACGCCCTGGTGCTGCCGGGCGGCGTGATCAACCCCGATACCCTGCGCACCAACGAGAAGGCGATGAGTTTCGTGCGCGGTTTCTTCGAGGAAGGCAAGCCGGTGGGCGCCATCTGTCACGCCCCCTGGATTCTGATCAGCGCCCAGGTGGTCGAGGGCCGTCGCATGACCTCCTACCCCACCGTGCGGCGCGATCTGGAAAACGCCGGTGCGAAGTGGGAAGACAGCGAAGTGGTCTGCGACAGCGCACTGGTCACCAGTCGCCGCCCCGGCGATCTGGATGCCTTCTGCGGCAAGCTGATCGAAGAGATCAAGGAAGGCCGCCACCGCAAGCAGCACGCCTGAGGCACCCTTTAAAGGGGCTCATTCGTAGCGTTCGTGCGGCTCTGCCGGATAGCACGAACGCCGCAGGAATTCAGACAGGGAGAACGTCGACATGACCGAACTGAAAGGCACCAGGGTCGCCATCCTGGCGACCGACGGTTTCGAGGAACTGGAACTCAGCGAACCGAAGAAGGCGCTGGAAGCGCAGAGCATGGAAGTTCATGTCGTGGCGCCGAAGAAGCACGGCATCCGCGCCTGGGCGAAGACCGACTGGGGCGATGACTACCCCGTCGACAAGGTGATCGACGAGGTCAGTGCCGAGGACTATCACGCCCTGGTGCTGCCGGGTGGCCTGTTCAACCCCGATGCACTGCGCACCGACGAGAAGGCGCTGAACTTCGTGCGTGCCTTCTTCGAGGCCGGCAAGCCGGTCGGGGCGATCTGCCATGCACCGTGGATCCTGATCAACGCCGAAGTGGTGGAAGGCCGTCGCCTGACCTCCGTGCATTCGATCGCCGATGATCTGAAGAATGCCGGCGCGAAGTGGGAAGACAGCGAAGTGGTCTGCGACAGTGCGCTGGTCACCAGCCGGACCCCGGCCGACCTGCACGCCTTCAACAACAAGCTGATCGAAGAGATCAAGGAAGGCCGTCACCGCGGTCAGCACGCCTGACTTCCGACCGCAGCGGCAGCTTTCCACGGGCGCTCATTCGAGCGCCCGTTTTGCATGCATGGCACGCCCGCGCGCCGTTACGGTCACAGGAGTGAACAACGACGCCCCGGGCGTCATGGATACCTTGCCAACGGAGCGAGACCTGCATGTCGATCATTCTGCTCGTCCTGCTGCTGCTGCTGGTGGCCGCCGGGACCGGGCTCGCTGCCCGCTTCCTGCCGTGGCTGCCGCTGCCGCTGTTGCAGATCGCCATGGGGGCGGCACTGGCCATGCCGGGTACCGGCTTCGATGTCGCGCTGAAGCCCGACATCTTCATGCTGCTGTTCGTCCCGCCGCTGCTGTTCGCCGATGCCTGGCGCTTTCCCCAGCGCGAACTGCTGTCGCTGCGCCGCCCGATCATTGCGCTGGCGCTGGGGCTGGTGCTGTTCACCGTGGCCGGCATCGGCTGGCTGGGGCATACCCTGCTGAACCTGCCGCTGCCGATCGCCTTCGCACTGGGCGCGATCCTCTCGCCCACCGATGCCGTGGCGGTCTCCGCCATCTCCGGGCGCCTGCCGATCCCGTCCCGGCTGATGCACATGCTCGAGGGCGAGTCGCTGATGAACGATGCCTCGGGGCTGGTGGCCTTCCGCTTCGCCGTGGCCGCGGCCCTGACCGGCACCTTCTCGCTGGGGGAGGCGACCCTGTCGTTTCTCGGCATCGCGCTGGGCGGCGGCATCATCGGCGCCCTGCTGGCCGTGGCCTTCAGCCTGGTCCGCCGTCAGCTGCTGGCGCTGCGCGGCACGGAGGCTTCCACCGAGATCGTGCTGCTGATGCTGGTGATGCCGTTTGCCGCCTACCTGCTGGCCGAGCACTTCGCGGTTTCCGGCATTCTGGCCGCGGTCACCGCCGGCATCACGCTCAACCGCACCGAGCTGCGCCACCATGACCAGACCCGCACCCGCATGCAGCTCGACAACCTCTGGGAGATGCTCGCCTTTGTCTTCAATGCCGTGGTCTTCCTGCTGCTGGGGTTGCAGCTGCCGCACATCATCGGCGATGCCCTGACCACCTCGGTGCTCGATGGCCGCAACTTCGGGCTGGGCACCCTGTCGCTCTACGTGCTGGGCACCACCGTGGTGCTGCTGGGGCTGCGGCTGCTCTGGGTGATCGGGGCCATTCAGCTGTCAAACCTCTCATCGCATCACCACGGCGACGCCCGGGTGCCGGCCTCGCCACGCGTGGTGGCGGTCGGCACCCTGGCCGGCATCCGCGGCACCATCACGCTGGCCGCTGCGCTCTCGCTGCCGGCGCAGCTGCCCGATGGCGGCCCGCTGCCGGGACGCGAGCTGGTGGTGTTCATCGCCGCCGGGGTCATCCTGGTGACCCTGGTGCTGGGCAGTGTCGGTCTGCCGCTGCTGCTGCGCGGGCTGGCCTCGACGCCTGATCACCGGCACTTCGAGGAGGAGCGCCGCGCCCGTCAGGCGGCCGCCCGGGCTGCCATCCGGGCACTGGAGCAGCACTGGCAGCAGCAGGACGACGAGGATGAGGATCAGGACCGGCGGGCCGCACTGGAGGCGGTCTCCAGCCGGCTGATCGACGGCTACCGCCGCCGCCTGACCATTGATGACCGCCATGCCCGCTCGCGGCGCTTCGAACACGACCGCGGCCTGCACCGTCAGGCCCGGCTGGCAGCACTGCGCGCCGAGCGCCAGGAGTACTACCGCCTGCGCCGGCGGGACCACATCGACGATCACACCCTGCGGCGGCTGGTCCACGAGCTCGATCTGGCCGAAATGGCGCTGCATGTCGGCAGGCACGGCGCACGCCGACGCCAGCTGCCCCCGGAAACCCCGGAGGATGATGAACCGCCTCATCCGTGAGTCCGGCCCGTCATGAGCCGGCAGCGCCGGGGCTGCCCGGCCGCTCCGGCCACCCGGCATGGCGCGCTGACATGCCGGTCCACGGCCGGGCGAATCTGACGTATGCTCGGCACCTGTGTTGTGTCACGACCCACTGCGGAGTTTCATGGACACCCTGCTGCTCGTTCTGATCCTGCTGCTCATCGCCTCAGCCACCGGGGTGGCGGCACGCTTTCTGCCTGCGCTGCCCATACCGCTGGTGCAGATCGCCTTCGGTGCCCTGCTCGCCTGGCCGGCCATCGGCCTGCACGTCGAGCTCGAACCGGAGATCTTTTTGCTGCTGTTCATCGCGCCGCTGCTGTTCTCCGATGCCCGGCGCTTCCCCCAGCGCGAGTTCATGGTGCTGCGCGGTCCCATCCTGGCGCTGGCGCTGGGACTGGTGCTGTTCACGGTGCTCGGGGTGGGCTATTTCATCCACTGGCTGCTGCCGGGGCTGGCACTGCCGATCTGTTTTGCGCTGGCGGCAATCCTCTCGCCCACCGATGCCGTGGCGGTGTCGGCGATTTCCGGCCGGCTGCCGGTGCCGCCGCGGCTGATGCACATCCTGGAAGGCGAATCGCTGATGAACGACGCCTCCGGGCTGGTCGCCTTCAAGTTCGCCGTCGCCGCAGCGCTGACCGGCACCTTCTCGCTGGCGGGCGCCACCCTGAGCTTTTTCATCATCTCGCTCGGCGGGCTGCTCATCGGTGCCGCCGTGGCCTGGCTGTTCAATCTGGTCCGCACCCGTCTGATCGAGCACC
Organism: Kushneria sinocarnis; assembly: GCF_003633775.1. Classification (GTDB taxonomy): domain Bacteria; phylum Pseudomonadota; class Gammaproteobacteria; order Pseudomonadales; family Halomonadaceae; genus Kushneria; species Kushneria sinocarnis. Next base: position 454,725 of record NZ_RBIN01000001.1, on the reverse strand, counting down.
ATCTGGGTGAAGCCACCACCATCCAGATCATCCTGCTGCTGCTGCTGCTGCCCTTCGCCGCCTTTCTGATTGCCGAGCACCTGGGCTGCTCGGGGATTCTGGCCGCGGTCGCCGCGGGCATGGTGATCAATCGCGCCGACCTCAAGCGCGAAAGCCAGCTCAACACCCGCATGCAGGCCCAGAGCGTCTGGGAGATGGTGGAGTTCGTGCTCAATGCGCTGGTCTTCCTGCTGCTCGGCTTCCAGCTGCCGGAGATCATCGGCGGCGCGCTGAGCCACTCGCTGCACGACGTCGGCGATCACGAGTTCCTGCGCCTGCTGGGCTATGTGGTGGTGATCTCGGTGGCACTGCTGGTGTCGCGTTTCGTCTGGATTCTCGGCGCCACCGCCGTCTCGCATCAGCTCTCGCGGCTGCGCCACCCCGAGCGCCATGATCGCTTCGCCTCGATGCGGGTGATCCTGGCGGCCACCCTGGCCGGCATTCGCGGCACCATCACCCTGGCCGCGGCGCTGTCACTGCCCCAGCTGATGAACGATGGCACGCCCTTCCCGGCCCGGGAGCTGCTGATCTTCCTCGCTACCGGGGTGATCCTGTTCACCCTGCTGACCGGCAGCATCGGACTGCCGCTGCTGCTGAAGAATCTCGATCTGCCCCGCGATACCCACGAGTTCGAGGAGGAGCGCCGCGCCCGCATCGCCGGCGCCGAGGCCGCGATCCATCGCATCGAACGCTATCACCATGATCGCAATCTCGATTTCGCCCGCGAGCAGCACAACGAGGAGCTGCTGGTGGCCTTCAACGAGATCAGCGCCCGGCTGATGACCTACTACCGCCAGCGCCTGCAGCTCGGTGATCACGACACGCCCACGCCGCTGCTCGAGGCCACCCGCCAGCTCGAACGCGAGACCCGGCTGGAAGCGCTGCGCGCCGAGCGGCGCGAGTACTACAAGCTGCGCGGCCGCCACCGCATCAACGATGATGTGCTCAGACGCCTGGTGCGCGAGGTGGATCTGGCCGAGGCCGCGCTGACCGGGGCCGGCGGGTCTCAGGCCAGACACTGAGCCGAAAAGGGGTAGGCAACAGCGATTCAGAGCGGCAGCGTGCCCTGCTGCGGGGCGCTGCCCTGCTCGCCCGCCCCGGGGGCCTCGCGGGCAAGCCAGGCCATGATCACTTCAGTCACCCGGGCCTGCTCGGCTTCGCTCAGCGCCCGATCCGCTTCGATGCCGTGCCAGCGGGCCAGACAGCTGCGACAGCAGGTCGCCGTGGCATGCTGGGCGACAAACACCGGATGGCCGCGCCACGGGGTCTGGCGACCTTCATGGGGCGGCTCGGCAGGGGCGAGACGGTGGGCGATGAACTCCCGGGCATGGCGGCTCACGGTGGCGCGCCCGCGGTCCTCGAGATAGTCGCGCTCAGCCGGTTGCAGGTGAAAGCGCCGGCGAAACGACGAGCCGCGCAGGCGCTCGAGCAGGGTATCGATCTCATCCATGCTTCCAGTATGGCGCGCGTGTCCGCCACCGGGCCAGCGCAGCGAGCCCTCAGTGCCGCGCCATGATGGCAAAGAAGCGTTCGGTCACCTCGCGGGCTACCGGCCGGGTGCTCAGCGAGACCACCACGAACAGCGGCAGGTTGAGCAGCAGCCCCCAGAAGCCGGCGTGCACGCCCAGCGGATTGCGCCACACCAGGGTGCCAAGCAGCGTGACCGCGAAGCCGGCCAGAATCCCCGCGGTCACCCCGGCCGGGGTGGCACGGGGCCACAGGAACATGCCGATGAAGGCCGGCAGCACCTGGGCGGCAAAGCCCAGCCCGATCAGCAGGATCATCACCAGGTTGCCCGGCGAGGTGATCGCCAGCGGGGCCACGATCAGCGCCATGATCGCCAGCAGCAGCCAGCGCGCCAGCCGGGCGGTCGCCGCCTCGGACAGGCCCAGCGCCGGGCGCAGCACATCCCGCGCCCAGGTCACGGCGGTGGCATGAATGAAGGGCTCGCTGGAGGACATCGCTGCCGCCAGCGTGCCGGCGCCCAGCAGGCCTGCCAGCGCCGCCGGCATCGACTGCATCGCCATGGTCAGCGCCACGGTATCGGCACGCTCGAGTTGCGGCAGGGCGAAGATACCGATGAAGCCGACCACCACCATCGGCAGGATCACCACATAGTAGGTCGGCAGCCAGGTCGCGCTGCGCCGCAGCGTGGTCGGTGACCGCGCACTCATCCACTGCATCCACACCGGCGGCATGAACGACACCATCGACACCAGGATCGAGGTGGTCCAGAAGGCGAAGCTCATGCTGCCATCGGCACCGGGCAGGGTGAGAAACCCGGGGCGCTGGTCGGCCAGCCGGTCGAACACCGCGCCGAACCACCAGTCACCGCTGGCCTGATGGGTCGCCCAGAGCCCGATCAGCCAGGCGATCACCAGCATCAGTGCGCCCTGAAAGGCGTTGGTCATGCCGATCGCCCGCTGGCCGCTGAGCCACAGGTAGATCGCCATGATGCCCAGTACCACGCTCACGCCGGCCCAGCGCGGAATGGCGCCGCCGCTCATCACGTCGAGGATGTAGGCCGCGCCGATGGTCTGCAGCACGGCGTAGGCGAGCGTGCCGATCGACATCACCAGTGCGGCCAGTGCGCCCAGCTTCGGGCTCTGGTAGCGATCGCGGATGGCGTCCGCCTGGGTGACATGGCCGAAGCGCTCGCCCAGCGCCCACACCTTCGGGCCGAAGTACCACGCCACCATCGCCAGATAGCTTAAATAGATCACCACATAGAAGACCGGCACCCCCTTCGAGTATGCCCAGCCGGGCGCCCCCATGAAGGTGTAGGCGCTGATGCTGCCGGCACCGATCAGCAGATAGAGCACCACGCCGTTCATGCTGCGTCCGGCCACGCCCCACTCCTCCAGCCGCGCCATCGAACGGCCGCCGCGGGCGCGCACGCCAATGCACAGCGCCACCAGCAGATAGGTCAGGGTGATCGACAGGGCGACCGGGACATTCATGACGACCGCTCCCGTTGCACGCGCTCTTCGGGTTCCGCAGCAGGCGGGTCGGAGCGGGCCAGCCAGCGGTTGCCGAGCGCCATTACCGCCACGCTGGCCAGCACGATGCCATAGGCCCACAGCGCGATCAGCGGCAGCCCCAGCACGCGCACGGGCTGATTGACCAGCGCGATCACCGGCCAGCAGCCCGCGGCAATGATCAGAATGAAGGCGGCCAGCAGCAGCCAGCCGCGGCGGCTTGTCGGCCTCACGAATCTCGGTGGCATGCGCCCTCCCGTTGGCAATCAGGCGATGGCGCATGATAGCAGGCCACGGGCATGGCCTGTGTCGTGGCCATACCTGCTGCAAGGGCTCAGCCCCGCTCGCCCGCGCCCCCGGGCAGCACCCCGCGCAGCACGATGTGCTCGATGCTGGCGGCGGTCTCCTCCAGAAACGCCGGATCGGCCAGCGTGCGCCCGGAGAGGGCCTCCACCTGCACGGCGAAATCGGCGTAGTGCTGGGTGGCCCCCCAGAGCAGATAGATCAGGTGATGCGGATCGACCTCGATCAGCGCCCCGCGGGCCACCCAGCTGCGGATCACTTCGGTCTTCTCCTCCACCAGCGCGCGCAGCTCGCGATCCAGCGTCTGCTTCAGCAGCGGCGCGCCCTGCACCATTTCCAGACAGAACAGCCGCGAGGCCTCGGCACAGTCGCGGGAGAGTTCGAGCTTGGTGCGGATATAGCCGGAGATCGCCTCGGCCGGATCCTGATCCTCGCGAAAGGCGCGCATCGGCTCCAGCCAACTCTCCAGCAGTGCCTGCAGCACGGCAATGTAGAGCGCCTGCTTGCTGGCGAAGTGATAGAGCAGGTTGGACTTGGAAACGCCGGCCGTCTCGGCGATGCGGTCGAGGCGGGCCCCGCGCAGCCCGAAGCGGGAAAACAGCGACAGCGCCGCCTCGAGGATACGCTCCCGGCGGGCTTCGCTGGCCGCCGCGCGGGTGGTGGGAGTGGTCATGGCAGCTCCGGTTCGACAGTCATCGCAGGCTGCTGCCCTCTCATGAGCGCAGCGTGCAGGCATCCTACCACTCCCGCCCCGCCACCTCATGACACCGCTCAACCGACCGTCATGCACAAAAAGCATGCAACCGGACGCGACATTTCCCCATCGTGATGCCAACGGCCGCGAAAACTGGACCGTATGGTCCACAAGTCTGCCGAGAACCACCGACAAGCGGCTGATTCACCGGCACAAATCCCCACCTGGCACATGACTTGTTAGGCAAAGGGGGAGCTTGTCCGACACCCATGCATCCGCTTGCGGTCGTCTTCGCGGCTGACCGCCAGGAGGTTCTGATGAAACTCGGCGTTTTCATTCCCATCGGTAACAACGGCTGGCTGATCTCGCGCAATGCGCCCCAGTACATGCCCTCCTTCGATCTCAACCGGGAGGTGGTGCAGAAGGCCGAGCAGTACAATTTCGACTTCGCACTGTCGATGATCAAGCTGCGAGGCTTCGGCGGCGAGACCGAGTTCTGGGATCACAATCTCGAGTCCTTCACGCTGATGGCCGGGCTCGCCGCGGTCACCTCGAAGATCGACCTCTACGCCACCGCCGCCACCCTGGTCATGCCGCCGGCGATCGTGGCCCGCATGGCCGCGACCATCGACTCCATCGCGCCGGGCCGCTTCGGCATCAACCTGGTGACCGGCTGGCAGAAACCGGAGTACAGCCAGATGGGGCTGTGGCCGGGGGACGAGTACTTTGCCCGGCGCTACGATTACCTCGACGAGTACACCACCGTGCTGCGCGAACTGCTCGACACCGGGCAGAGCGACTTCAGGGGCGAGTTCTTCACCATGGACGACTGCCGGCTGAGCCCGCGTCCGCAGCAGCCCACCCGGCTGATCTGCGCCGGCCAGTCGGAAAAGGGCATGGCCTTCTCGGTGAAGCACGCCGACTACAACTTCTGCTTCGGCAAGGGCGTCAACACGCCCACCGCCTTCGCGCCCACGGTCGAGCGCATCAACCACGCCGCCGCCGAGGGCGGGCGCCGCATCGAATCGATGGTGCTGTTCATGGTGATCGCGGCCGCCACCGATGAAGAGGCCCAGGCGCGCTGGGAGCACTACAAGGCCGGCGCGGACGAACAGGCGCTGGCATGGCTGACCGACCAGGGCAGCAAGGACACGAAATCCGGCAGCGATACCAACGTGCGCCAGATGGCCGACCCCACCTCCGCCGTCAACATCAACATGGGCACCCTGGTGGGCTCGTACGAGCACGTCGCCGCCATGCTCGACGAGATCGACGCGGTGCCCGGGGCCGCCGGCGCGATGCTGGTCTTCGATGACTTCGTGCGCGGTCTGGAAGAGTTCGGCCGCCACGTGCAGCCGCTGATGAAGACCCGCGTCGCGACCGCTGCCGAGGAGGTGGTGTCATGAGCGGGCTGAATCATGCGCCGGTGGTGCGCTGCGGCGATACCGCCGCCCGCGCCGGCGACCTGCTGCTGCCGGGGCGCCCCGAGGCGCTGGCGATGGCGCCGGCCGAGAGCGCGCTGATCGTGGTCGACATGCAGAACGCCTACGCCTCGCCGGGCGGCTATCTCGATCTGGCCGGCTTCGATGTCTCCGGCACCCGGCCGGTGATCGAGCACACCGCGCGTGCCCTGCGCGCCGCCCGGCGCGCGGGGATGACGATCATCTTCTTCCAGAACGGCTGGGACCCGGAGTACGTCGAGGCCGGCGGGCCGGGTTCGCCCAACTGGCACAAGTCCAATGCGCTCAGGACCATGCGCGAGCGCCCGGAGCTCGCCGGCAGCCTGCTGACCCGCGGCAGCTGGGATTACGCGCTGGTCGACGAGCTTGTTCCGCAGCCCGGCGATGTGGTGATGGCCAAGCCGCGCTACAGCGGCTTCTTCAACACCCCGCTGGACAGCGTGCTGCGCGCCCGCGGCATCCGCAACCTGGTCTTCACCGGGGTCGCCACCAATGTCTGCGTGGAGTCCACCCTGCGCGACGGCTTCTTTCTCGAATACTTCGGCGTGGTACTGGAAGACGCCACCCACCAGGCCGGACCCCGCTCGGCGCACGAGGCCGCGATCTACAACATCGAAACCTTCTTCGGCTGGGTCTCGACCGCCACGGCCTTCGAGCAGGCGGTCGAGGCGGCCTGCCCTCCGGCGCGGGCCGGTGCCGATCGGCAACCGGCCTGACCACCCCTTCGTTCACCCTCACACCCCAGGGAGTTGCCCCATGCCACGACAGGCCATCATTCCCCCCGGCACCAGTGCCCCGATTGCCCCCTTCGTCCCCGGCGCGCTGGCCGACAACGTGCTCTATGTCTCCGGCACGCTGCCCTTCGATGAGCACAACGACGTGGTGCATCCCGGCGATGCCGCCGCCCAGACCCGCCATGTGCTGGACACCATCCAGCGCGTGGTGGAGAGCGCCGGCGGCAGCATGGCCGATGTCACCTTCAACTCGATCTTCCTCACCGACTGGGCCAACTACGCCGCGATCAACGAGGTCTATGCCGAATACTTCCCCGGTGACAAGCCGGCGCGCTACTGCATCCAGTGTGGGCTGGTCAAACCCGAGGCCCTGGTGGAAATCGCCTCGTTCGCGCATCTGCCGAGCTGAGCCGGAGCACGCGTCATGGCCGATCGCCCCGAACTCCACTACACCCTCCACGGGCGGCGCGACGACGCCGCTCCCGCCCTGCTGCTCTCTTCCGGGCTGGGGGGCGCCGGGCAGTTCTGGACACCCCAGCTCGAGGCCCTGGGGCGGAGCCACCGGCTGATCACCTACGATCACCGCGGCACCGGCAAGAGCCCCGGCCGGCTGCCCGCCGACTACAGCGTGACGGACATGGCGCAGGACGTGATCCGGCTGCTCGATGCGCTCGACATGCCGCGGGTGAGCTTCATGGGTCACGCGCTGGGCGGCCTGATCGGCCTCGAACTGGCCCACCTCGCGCCCGAGCGGCTCGATCAACTGGTGGTGATCAACGGCTGGGCCGCGCCCGACCCCCACACCGCACGCTGCTTTCGCACCCGCCTGACGCTGCTGGAGCAGGCCGGCATGGCCGCCTGGCTCGATGCCCAGCCGCTCTTTCTCTATCCCGCCGACTGGCTCTCGGCCAACGCCCGGCACATCGCCGAGGAAATTCACGCCGCGCTCGATCACCCCCCGGATGCCGACAACCTGCGCGCCCGGGTCGGGGCGGCCACCACCTTCGATCTGCGCGAGCGGGCGAGTGCCCTCGCCACCGAGACCCTCGTCATCGCCACCCGCGATGACCTGCTGGTGCCCTGGACCCGCGCCCGGGAGCTGGCCGACGCGCTGCCCCGGGCCCGCCTGGAGCTGCTCGACTACGGCGGCCACGGCGTCACGGTGACCGCTCCGGACACCGTCAACGCGCTGGTCACCGCTTATCTCACGACCTGAACCGCAGGCCCGACCTGCAAGGAGACCGACATGACGGCACCCCATCCTGTCGCTTCGCAGCATGACACCGAGTCCGCCATCTCGCGCGAGGCCTTCCGCGAGGCCATGGCGCAGCTGGCCTCGGCGGTCAACGTGGTCACCACTGCCGGCCCCGGCGGCCGCGCCGGCTTTACCGCCTCGGCCGTGTGCAGCGTGACCGATACGCCCCCCACGCTGCTGGTCTGTCTCAACCAGAGCGCCTCGGCCTGGCCGGCCTTTGCCGATAACGAGGTGCTCTGCGTCAACGTGCTGGGCGGCGACCATGAAGCGGTCTCCAATACCTTCGGCGGCCGCACGCCGATGGACGAACGCTTCGAGGTTGGCGAGTGGTCCTCGGCGGTGACCGGCGCGCCGGTGCTGACCGGCGCGCTGGCCCACTTCGACTGTCGGATCACGCGCCGCGTCAGCGTCGGCACCCACGACGTGCTGTTCTGCGAGATCGTCGCCATGGATCACTGCGAGCGCACCCGCGGCCTGCTCTATTTCGACCGCGGCTACCATCAGCTGCCGCGCCGCAGTGAAGCGGTGCGCGGCCTGGCACAGCGCTGAGGCCTTGCGTCGGCGCCCCCATCGGAGAACAACAATGACCCTCGAGACCTCCCGCAGCGTCGAGCAGGATGGCAAGAGCGAGCTGCACCTCGGCGAGGACCTGCAGCACAGCGCCGCCTTCAACCATGACATCGCCCCGACCCGGATCCGCGAGCGCATCTGGTCACGCTGGAACGTGGCCGCGCTCTGGGTGGGGATGTCGATCTGTGTGCCCACCTATACCCTGGGCGGGGTGCTCACCGCCTACTTCGGGCTCGATGTGGGCGAGGCGCTGCTGACCATCCTGCTGGCCAACGTCATCCTGCTGCTGCCGCTGGCACTCAATGCCTTTCCCGGTACCCGCTACGGCATTCCGTTTCCGGTACTGCTGCGCTCGTCGTTCGGCATTCGCGGCTCCAACCTGCCCTGCCTGATCCGGGCGCTGGTGGGCTGCGGCTGGTTCGGCATCCAGACCATGTTCGGCGGACTCGCCATCCACCTGCTGCTCTCTGCCCTCCTGCCCGGCTGGGCAGGGCTGGGCGGGCTCGGTCAGGTGATCGGCTTCTTCGTGTTTGCCGCGGCCAACCTCTGGGTGGTGATCCGCGGCGCCGAGTCGATCCGCTGGCTCGAAACCCTGTCGGCCCCGCTGCTGCTGCTCGTCGGGGCGGGGCTGATGGTCTGGGCGCTGCCGAACATCTCGGTGGGGGAACTGCTGGCGCGCCCGCCCTCGCGTCCGGCCGAGGACGCCCTCCTCCCCCATCTGCTCTCGGGCCTGACCGCGATGGTCGGCTTCTGGGCCACGCTGTCGCTCAACATCCCCGATTTCAGCCGCTACGCTCGCAGCCAGAAGGACCAGATCGCGGGGCAGATCATCGGGCTGCCGCTGACCATGTTCTTCTTTGCCGCACTGGGGGTGGTGATGACCGCCGCCTCCCCGGCCCTGGTGGGCGAGACCGTCGCCGACCCGGTCAACCTGATCGGCCACATCGACAGCCCCGCCTGGGTCGCCATCGCCATGGTGCTGATCATCATCGCCACGATCTCGACCAACACGGCCTCCAACATCGTCTCGCCCACCAACGACTTCCAGAACCTGGCGCCGAAGCTGATCAACCGTACCGGTGGGGTGCTGCTGACCGGGCTGACCGGCACCGTGCTGATGGGCTGGGACCTGCTGCAGAAGGCGGGCGTGATCACCTCCGGCGTTACCCTGGAGAGCCTGTACTCCAACTGGCTGCTGGGCTATTCGAGCCTGCTGGGGCCGATCGCCGGGATCATGATCGTCGACTACTTCGTGATCCGCCGCCAGCGCCTCGAACTGGCCGACCTCTACCGCACCGACGGCTGCTATCCGACGGTCAACCTGACCGGCATGCTGGCCTTTGCCATTCCGGTGGCGATCATGCTGCTCTCCGCCTTCGGCGGCTTCTGGAACTGGCTGCACGACTATGGCTGGTTCACCGGTTCGACGATGGGGGCGCTGGGCTACTGGCTGATCCACCGGCTGCGCCTGGCCCTGCGCACGGCCAGCCCGGAGCGCTAAGCGGCCTCCTGAGCCGGAGCTGCGGAGCTGTTAGAATGCGCCTCGGCTCATGCAACCGGAGGGACGATGACCACCGAGGCGACCGAATGCCCCTGCGGCAGCGGGCTGGACTACAGCGACTGCTGCGCCCGCTACCATCAGGGCCTGGCAACCCCACCCGATCCGGAGACCCTGATGCGCTCGCGCTACAGCGCCTTCGCGCTCGGCGGACTGGGCGACTATCTGCTGGCCACCTGGGCCCCCGACGCGCCCGGCCGGCCACCGGAGGATGCCGCCATGCTGGACCGGCGCACGGTGGACTGGACCGGCCTGGAGATTCTCGACAGCAGCGTGCACGGCGCCCAGGGGATGGTGGAATTTCGCGCCCACTATCTGGAGCACGATCTCGAACACGAGGGCGGCACCGTCGAGGCGCGGCCGGCGGTGCTGCACGAGCGTGCCCAGTTTCGCCGCAGCCAGGGCCGCTGGCTCTATGTCGATGGCGTCATCGACCCGCCGGCACGTGCCACGGCGGGGCGCAATGCCCCCTGCCCGTGCGGCAGCGGGAAGAAGTACAAGAAGTGCTGCGGGGCATGAAAGGGCCGGCCCGTGGCCGGCTCGGTGGCCCCGGGTGGGGCGCGCTATTCGAACGCCCGATGGTAGGCGTCGAGTGCCGGCGCCCCGCCCAGATGCACGTACAGCACGTTCGACCCCGGCGCGATCTCGCCCGAGCGCGCCATGGCGATCAGCCCGGCCAGTGACTTGCCCTCGTAGACGGGGTCGGTCAGCATCGCTTCCATTTCCGCGCCCATGCGGATCGCGCTGATGGTGGCCTCGTCCGGCAGGCCGTAGTCCGGGCCGGCGAAGCGCGGGTCGATGATGACATCCTCGTCACGAATCTCGGCCGACAGCCCGATCAGATCCGCGGTCTGGCGGGCGATCTTCGTGACCGCTGCCCGGGTCATCGCCTCGTTGCAGGCGGTATCGATGCCGATCAGCCGCCGCGGCCGGTCCTGACCGCGAAAGCCGGCGACCATGCCACCCTGGGTGGAGCCGGTGCAGGTGGCGGTGATCACCGTATCGAAGAACAGCTCATGCTCGGCTTCCTGGCGCACCACCTCATCGGCAAAGTTGGCATAGCCCAGCCCGCCCAGGCGGTGATCCGAGGCGCCGGCCGGGATCGCATAGGGCTTGCCGCCCTCGCGCCGGACCTCCTCCAGCGCCCGCTGCCAGGTCTCCTTGAGCTCGGTGGAGTAGCCTTCGCCCTCCAGCACGGTGGTCGCGCCCATCAGCCGCGACAGCAGGATATTGCCGACCTGCTCGTAGGCCGGATCGTCCCACTTCGTCCACTCCTCCTGCACCAGCCGGCACTTCATGCCCAGCGCCGCGGCAACGGCCGCCACCTGGCGGGTATGGTTGGACTGGATGTTGCCGATCGACACCAGCGTATCGCAGCCCTGGGCGATCGCATCGGCGGCCAGCCACTCCAGCTTGCGCACCTTGTTGCCGCCGAAGGCCAGCCCCGAGGAGACATCGTCGCGCTTGGCCCAGAGATTGATCCCGAGCGCCTTCGACAGTCGCTTGAGGGGATGCACGGGAGAGGGAAAGAAGCCCAGCGGCGTACGGGAAAAACGCGCTTCGAGGTCTAGAGTCATGGTGGGGTGTCCTGAAATCGGGAGTCTTGTTGTCATCCGGCACCGAACCGGTATCGCACCCCTTCAGCATATCGAAGCCCTGGCGAAAGGTGCTTTTTGATTCCCGTCCCGATTGACACGATCCTCCATCACAGCGTTCGATTGACGCAGAAATGACGCCGCACGACCCGAACAACAAAAGGATCATTACATGGACAACGAACAGCCCCCCGTCTGGCCCGAGCTGGACGCCCATGATCGCCGCATCCTGCGGGCCCTGCAGGACAACGGCCGCCTGAGCAACGCCGACCTCGCCCGCCGGGTGGGGCTGAGCGCCTCGGCCTGCTGGCAGCACACGAAGCGTCTGTTCGAGCGCGGGGTGATCCGGGGCGTGCGGGCGATGATCGAACCCCGCGCCGTGCAGCGCGAAACCGCCGTGCTGGTCGGCGTGGTGCTCGACCGCTCGACACGGGACAGCTTCGAGCGCTTCGCCGAAGCCGCCGGCGCCCTGCCCCAGGTGCTGGAGTGCTGGCTGGTGGCCGGCGACGTGGATTACTTCATGAAGGTGCGGGTGCGCGACCTGCCGGCCTTCAACCGCTTTCACAGCGAGAAGATCGTGGCACTGCCGGGGGTGCGTCAGGTGCGCACCTTCTTCGTGCTCGACGAGATCAAGACCGATGGCGCCCTGCCGCTGTGACAGTGCTCCCGGCTCTGAAAATCGGCCCTGCGCGACAGCACGATCATGAGGTGCCCCGGGAATCCTGTGCCGGAGCGCCCTCATGGTTAAAAACCCGATCGCATATGAATTCTTTTTCTTATTACTCAATGTAAGGTTGCGTTACGCTGTCGCTCATCGCTGCCATGCGCGGCCCCATTGATTCGGAGAATGACATGTCACTGGCCTCTATCCTGACCCGTACCCTGGCCATTACCGCCCTGAGCATCGGCACGCTGGGCGCTGCCGGCCTGGCTCAGGCTGACACGCTGAAGGTCGGCATGTCGGGCAAGTATTACCCCTTCACCTTTGTCGATCACAATCAGCTCAAGGGCTTCGAAGTCGATGTCATGAAGGCCATCGGTGAACAGACCGGCGATGACATCAGATTCGTGACCGCCAGCTTTTCGGGTCTGGCCGGCATGCTCGATTCCGGTCGTATCGATACCATCGCCAATCAGATCACCATCACCCCGGAGCGCAAGGCCAAATACGCCTTCACTCAACCCTACGTCTACGATGGTGCTCAGGTGGTGGTGCGCAAGGGCAACGATGAGATTCATGGCGTCAGGGATCTCAAGGGCAAGACGGTGGCCGTCAACCTGGGGTCCAATTACGAGCAGTTGCTCAACGAACTGCCGTATGCCGATCAGATCAACATCAAGACCTATGATTCCAATATCGAGCAGGATGTGGCGCTGGGACGCGCCGATGCCTTCGTGATGGACCGGGTCAGCGCCACGCAGGTGATCAAGGACAAGCCCCTGCCACTGCAGCTTGCCGGCCAGCCGTTCTCGAAGATCGAAAACGCCCTGCCCTTCCGCGATGACGAACAGGGCCGTGCGCTGCGCGATCGCGTCAACCAGGCCCTGACGACGCTGCGCGAGAACGGCACACTGAGCCGGATCTCCGAAAAATGGTTCGGTAGCGATATCACCAGCGCCCCCGAAGAGAGCGAGCAGCCAGCGACCGCCAGCCAGTCCTGACGCTGTCGATCAAGCCATACCGGAACGCGAGCCCTGAGCGCTCGCGTTCTGTCAGCCGGGTTTGCAGGTATGCACGCACTTGATTTCGATTACATGGCAGGGCTGGTGCCCATCCTGCTGGGCTACCTGCCGCTGACGCTGGGCATGGCCGCAGCGGGCATGATCTGCGCGCTGCTCCTGTCCTGTCTGCTGGCCGTGATCCGGGTTTCGCGGGTGCCGGGCCTCAACGGCGCCGCCCTGCTGTTCATCTCGTTCTTTCGTGGCACGCCGCTGCTGGTGCAGCTGTTTCTGTTCTATTACGGTCTGCCACAGATCTTCTCCTTTCTGGTCTCGATCAATGGCATTACCGCCACCATCATGGGCCTGACCCTGCACTTCTCGGCCTACATGGCGGAGTCGATCCGCGCGGCCATCATCGGCATCGACCGCAGCCAGACCGAGGCGGCGCTGTCGATCGGCATGACCCGCGCCCAGCTGATGCGTCGCATCATCCTGCCCCAGGCGACCCGGGTCGCGACGCCGACGCTGATGAACTACTTCATCGACATGATCAAATCGACCTCGCTGGCCTTTACCCTCGGCGTCACCGAACTGATGGGCGCCACCCAGAAGGAAGCGGCCGGCAGCTTTCTCTACTTCGAAGCCTTTCTGGTGGTCGCCGTGATCTACTGGGTGATCGTGGAGGCCCTCTCGTGGCTGCAGAAGTGGCTGGAGCAACGACTCAACCGGGCGTATCAGCGATGATTGCACTCTCCGGACTCACCAAGCGGTTCGGTGATCACACCGTGCTTGATCACATCGATCTTGAACTCGAGCGTGGCGAAATCATCGTCGTGATCGGCCCTTCCGGCACCGGCAAGTCGACCCTGCTGCGCTGTATCAACTTCCTCGAGACGCCGGATGCCGGGCAGCTGACGGTCGGCGAGCTGAGCTTCGATGTCACGCGCGCCACGAAGCGCGACATCCTCGCCCTGCGCCGGCGGACCGCCTTCGTGTTCCAGAACTACGCCCTGTTCGCCCACCGGACGGCGCTGGAGAACATCGCCGAATCCATGATCGTGGTGCAGGGCATGGCGAAGGCCGAGGCCCATCGCCGCGCCCGCGCCATCCTCGAACGCATCGGCCTGGCCGATCGGGCGGACGCCTTCCCGGCGGCCCTCTCCGGCGGCCAGCAGCAGCGGGTCGGCATCGGCCGGGCCATGGCCACCGGCGCCGAAGTCATCCTGTTCGACGAACCCACCTCGGCGCTCGATCCGGAATGGGTCGAGGAAGTGCTGACGCTGATGAAACAGCTCGCCACCGAGCGCCAGACCATGATCGTGGTCAGCCACGAAATGCAGTTCGCCCGTGACGTCGCCGACCGGGTGGTGTTCATGGACGGCGGCCGCCTCATCGAGCAGGCCCCGCCACACGAGCTGTTCACCCGCCCCCGGGACGAGCGTACCCGTACCTTTCTGCGCAAGGTTCTGGCCAGCGCGCCACAGCCCGAGTCCTGAAACGCGGGCGGGTCAGGCCTGCATATCAGGCCTGGCGCATGAGCTCGCGGTATTTCAGCTGATCGGCGTGCAGCTCGTGGTAGACCCGATACTTGGCCGCATGGAAACGCCGGCGGGCCGGATTCGGCGCGAGCCGGCGATCGGTGCCGCTCATCGCGGCCGCGGCCTCGCGCAGGCTCGGATAATCGCCACAGGCCGTTGCCGCCAGCATGGCCCCGCCCAGCAGCACGGTCTCCGGCTCGGCCGGCAGCTCGATGGGCAGCCCGGTGGCATCCGCCATCTCCTGCAGCCAGCGCTCGTTCTTCAGTGCCCCGCCGCACAGGCGCAGCCGCTCGATGGCATGGCCGTGGGCGTTGAGGGCCTCGATGATGTGCCGGGTGCCATAGGCGATCGCCTGCAGGGTGGCGAGATAGCGCACCGCCAGCGCATCGATGTCCTCGTTGAGATCGAGCCCGCTGTACATGCCGCGCAGCGAGGCGTCCGCCCGAGGTGACCGGTTGCCATGATGATAATCCAGCAGATGCACCTCGGCGGTGAGCTCGCCGTGCTCGTGCTCGAGCTCGGCCAGCCGGCGGTTGAGCAGTTCGAAGTGACTGATGCCGGCGGTGTCGGCAGCCGCCTTCAGGGCATCGCAGGCCGCGCTGTCGGTGATGACATGGTCGATCAGGGCCCCGACCGCGCTCTGGCCGCCCTCGTTGATCCAGCCATCGGGCAGCACCGCCCCCCAGTAGGGGCCCCAGACCCCGGGCACGAAGCAGGGCTCGCGGGAAAAGGCGATGTGACACGCCGAGGTGCCGGCAATCACGGCCAGCGACCCCTCCGGGTCCTCGCCCAGCATCCCGAGCGCGCCGGCGTGGGCGTCGATCAGCCCGGTCGCGACCACCACCTCGCCGGAGAGGCCCATCGCCTCGGCTGCCGCGGCCGACAGGGTACCGGCCCGGGAGCCGACCGCCCGGATCGCCCCCTGCATGGCCGGCTTCTCCAGCAGCGCCTCGAGCCCCAGCCGGGCGAGCAGATCCTCCGGCCAGCGCCCCTCGTGGGCGAGATAGAGCCACTTGCACACCTGGGTGCAGACGCTGCGCCCGGGTTCCCCCACCTGCGGCCCCTCGAGATCGCCGATGGCCCGCGCCACCATGAAGTCGGCCAGATCGAGATAGAGCGCCGCATGCGCGAACTGATCCGGACGGTGACGCTTCAGCCACAGCAGCTTGGGCAGCTCCAGCTCGGGGCTGACCTGCCCGCCGATGTACTTCAGCGCCTCGTGGCCGGTGGCGGTGATCTCCTCGGCCTCGGCGGTCGCCCGGTGATCCATCCACATCACGATGTTGTGATCCGCCTCCTCGCTCGGCGAGACCGACACCGGCCGGCCATCCGCCCCCAGCGCCACCAGCGAGCAGGTGGCATCAAAGCCCAGGGCGGCAATCTCGCCCGGCGCCACCGCCGCGCGCTCGACCGCCTCGCGTACCGCCGCGACGCACTGCTGCCAGATGTTGTCACTGGACTGCTCGACGAACTCGGCCCGTGGCCGGTACTGCTCGATCGGCCGGGCCGCCTGCGCCAGGCAGTGCCCGCGCGTGTCGAAGACTCCGGCACGCACACTCGCCGATCCCACATCGACGCCCACATGGTAGCGCGGCATCTGCTGCCTCCCTGTCCGTAAAAGCTGTCCGTAGAAACCGTCTTTGAAAGCTGTCCGTGGATGCGGCCCGCGAATGGCCTGCGGCCCGGCTCTACCCTGGCGCCGGTCGCGGCCCGGCGCCAGCCCGGGGCCCTACGACTTTGGTCTTTCACGCCAAAGACGAATTGCCGAAAACCGCCGACGGCGTCTGAATAGCAAATGACAACGATAACATTTGTCAGGACATGCTCATGTCCGGCTGATGAGCGGCCAACCCAATGCCGGCACCGGCTTCGAGCTCGATGCCATCGCCGCCGTGGTGCTCGGGGGCGCAGCCATTGCCGGCGGGCGCGGCGCGATCCTCGGCACCCTGGTGGGCGCCATGCTGCTGGCCATTCTCAACAACGGCCTCAACCTGCTGGGGGTGTCGCCCTATCTGCAGGACGTGGTCAAGGGCGCCATCATCCTGCTGGCGATCTATATCGGGCGCGGCCGCAACACCTGAGCCCGCCTCTCTGACACTGGAGCCTTCCAATGACCTCAACCACAGCACAAGCTTCCGAAGACACCATGCAGGCCGTGGTCTGCCACGGCCCCGAGGACTACCGGCTCGAACAGGTGAGCCGGCCACGCGCCGCCGCCGGCGAGGTGATCCTGAAGATCGGCGCCTGCGGCATCTGTGCCAGCGACGTCAAATGCCGGGGCGGGGCGGAGATGTTCTGGGGCGGCGACTCCCAGCCCGCCTGGGTGCAGGCGCCGGTGGTGGCCGGGCACGAGTTCTTCGGCGAGGTGGTCGAGATGGGCCCGGGGGCCGAGGCGCACTTCGACGTGCGCGTCGGCGACCGCGCGATTGCCGAGCAGATCGTGCCCTGCGGCAAGTGCCGCTACTGCGACAGCGGCCACTACTGGATGTGCGAGGTGCACAACATCCTCGGCTTTCAGCGCGAGGTGGCCGAGGGCGGCATGGCGGAGTACATGCGCATTCCCGCGAAGGCGCGGCTGCACCGCATTCCACAGGCCCTCTCGCTGGCCCAGTGCGCCTTCATCGAGCCGCTGGCCTGCGGCATTCATGCCGTCAATCGCGGCGATATCCAGCTCGATGATACGGTGGTGATTGCCGGCGCCGGCCCGATCGGCCTGGCGATGGTGCAGGTCGCCCGGCTCAAGACGCCGAAGCAGCTGATCGTCATCGACATGCTCGATGAACGCCTCGAACTGGCCCGACGCTATGGCGCCGACGTGGTGCTCAACCCCGCGCGCGACGACGTGGCGAAGGAGGTGCGCGGGCTGACCGGCGGCTACGGCTGCGATGTCTACATCGAGGCCACCGGCTCGCCCACCGGGGTGCGTCAGGGGCTCGAGATCATCCGCAAGCTGGGGCGCTTCGTGGAGTTCAGCGTGTTCGGCAAGGAGACCAGCGTCGACTGGTCGATCATCGGCGATCGCAAGGAGCTCGACGTGCGCGGCGCGCACCTCTCGCCGCATACCTTCCCGGTGGCGATCGACCTGATGGCACGCGGGCTGGTGACCACCGACGGCATCGTCACCCACGAGCTGCCACTTTCAGAGTTCGAGGAGGGCTTTCGCATGGCGACCGCCGCCGAATCCATCAAGGTGCTACTGATTCCATGAGCGAGCTGACCCACTACCCCTCACTCAACGGCCGCTGCTACGTGGTCACCGGCGCCACCAGCGGCATTGGTGACGCCACCGCACGCGCCCTGATCGACCAGGGCGCGCGCGTGGTGGCGCTGGGCCGCAATGCCGAGGCGCTGGCCCGGCTGGCCGAATACGGCTGCGAGACGCACCCGCTCGACATCACCGACAGCGAACAGCTGGAAGAGATGATTGGCAGCCTCGGCGTGGTGGATGGCCTGATCAACAGCGCCGGTATTACCCACGTGGAATCGGCGCTGACCCTGCCCGCCGAGCGCATCGACGCCGTCTTCCAGGCCAACGCCCGCGCCGCAGCCATTGCCGCACGCAGCGTGGCACGCCACATGATCGAGGCCGGCCGGGCCGGCAGCATCGTCAATGTCTCCAGCCAGGCCTCGCTGGTCGGGCTGGACGATCATCTCGCCTACAGCGCTTCCAAGGCGGCGATGGACGCCATCACCCGGGCGCTCTGCCTGGAGCTCGGCCCGGCCGGCATCCGGGTCAACAGCGTCAACCCGACCGTTACAATGACGCCGATGGCCGAAAAGGTGTGGTCGGCGCCGGAGCAGCGCGACCCGATGCTCGCCGCGATTCCGCTGGGGCGCTTTGCCGAGATGGCGGATGTGGTCACCCCAATCCTGTTTCTGCTCAGCGACGACGCCGCGATGATCAGCGGGGTGTGTCTGCCGATCGATGGGGGGTATACGGCGAGGTAGCTTCTGCCCTGCCCTTCGGGGCAGGGGGTTCATGGCAGCAGCAAGGTTGTCTGGTAGTAGCCGGCCTGTGAAGCCCTATTCATAATGGCTCCAGAGCCGCAGCACTTTCATCACTCGCTCATCCTCAAGCACCTGGTACACCGATCTCCATGTCACCAGTCCAGCTCTCCCTCGCATCCCTCGATGGAGGTGTTCATCCCCCACGTATGGATTCGCGCATGCCGGGTACGGAAAGCAGGTAAAACGTCTCCTGAATGGCGGACCAGTCTTCTTCCGACACCAGCACCGCTTTATTGCGCTTGCCCATGATGACAATCGGCTGGTGGGACTCGGCGGTCTCATCGAGCAACCTGTAAAGGTTGTTGCGTGCCTCGGTAACCGTAATGCCAGTCATGATGTACCTCTATCTAGTGCCGGACGGCGCGGGTCTCATTTAATCGACGCGCCAGCTTTCCAGATAGTGGCCTGAGGATAAAATCTGCCCAACGCCAAGGTTTCCAGATTATGACGCCGAGTGCTATAAGCCCATATAAAATCCAGACAGGTATATTCGCCAGGATATGAGCCAGCAATTTCAATATATCGCCCTTGATCCCCATTTTTCCCAAGCGGCTTGCTAATTTGAACTTTGAAGGCATGCCGGTTTTGTTGAGCAGCTTTAGCCCCTTCTGACCATAAGTGGCTGCCACTCGAATGGACTCCTTGCCCAGCCGATCAATATTGCCAGTGGCTTTTATTGCCATTTTTCCACCCAGCATGAAAATGGGGAGGCTGTCCTTGCCTAAAGCCTTGGCAAAACTCGCCATGCCATGTAGCGACACTGCATCACGAGTATGACTCAATAGCTCGATGCCGCCTCGAGTCTTGGCAAGCACTGCGAGATCGCCGAACAAACCTCGAATGGCAGCCATGTTGCCAGCAATCCTGGCTTTTCCAGCGCTTCTGACCAGGGCCTTGCCCAGCCAGGGAGGCTGCTTGCCCATCCTCCGGGCGATCTTGAGCATGGAAATGCCAATTTTGGCCGATGATGTAGCGACGATCGATGGCGCTGCTGCCCCGGCCGTGCCAATGGTGGCTGCACCCGCGACCAATTGACCAAGACCTATAGCAACGCCTGTACCAGCCAGTGTAGTAACGGCTTTGTCAACGGGCTCTCCTTTAACCCAATGCCAGCCTTGTTGCGAGAGATCCCGAAGGTCCCCAAATAGGAAGAAATCTGACGTGACACTGGCTGCCTGACCAATGGTTTCGTCGCTGCTCCCCGTGAAAAGCCCCTCTGCTAGCTTGCTGGCTTGATAAGCATAGCTGCTTCGATGAGACTCTATATCTTCTAGCAGTGCCCGGGCTTCCGGATCTTGAGCGACATAATCAAACTCCATGAAAAAGCCCAGATACTCATTCGCTTCTGCATAATGGCCTGCTGCTATCAGCTCTTTTGTCTCTGGCAGTGGATCAACCCGTTCCAATGCCAGAATTGTGAGACTGTTTTTTTGCCAGACCACTCCGGCTGAGACTAAAGCCAGTAAAAGCAAGATCAGTTTGCCGAGCAACCTGAACATTTTGCCACACCTCTTATTTAAAATTAACCTAATAAATATCAGCAACCACTGCCCGGTCTTTAATCAATCGGATTGGAGCCAGCCTGTTTGAAGCAAGCTTTCGGGCAATACATGAGAGCCGATTTTTTCAAACAGAACCCAGGAATTTCTCAGGCACCTTGCGGTAGGCACATGATACTCAGCCACGCTACCGCCCCTACCTGTACATGGGAGGCTGGTCGGCTGCCTTCCATGCGGTAGTCCCTGCGTGCACTGTATTGACCTAGCCCGTCTTAAGTAGTTTTTACTTAAAGTAACCAAGCGTTACTTCGAGAGCAACGCCCACCAAGGCATGAGATGCATCAACCACTATCGGGTGATGGCGGTCGATGCCTTCCAGCGCCATGCTGATCGGCTTCGGCGTGAGTAGCGCGGAGAAGCCCCAGCCTGTAGCAGGCGCTGTCTGAGAGCTGACTTGTCAGAAAGCCGGTACTTCGATGTGGGAAAACCACGAAGCTACGTGATGGGCTGCTTGTGAAGGTGATAGGATGTATTTGTGATGCATTTAGGACGCATCAAGGCGTCCAGGAGAGTGCCATGAGTACGGAAGCCCTGCGTGAGACTCCCGAACCGAGTGCCTACCGGGCGCCGGAGAGCTTTGATCGATTCGTCGAGGATCTCAGGATAGCGGCGCGTCCCGGTGGTCAACCCATCATCAGTCCGCGCCTGTTCGCCAGCGCCCTCAGCATGGACATCCAGGTGCTGGCCAGCCGAGCTCATGTTCATCGCACGACCATTGCTCGCGCGGCGGGTGCTGAAAAGCTTCAGGCCTTTCTGCGCGACGCCATTCGCATACTGGCAGCAGCGACCGACATCAACGGTAATTTCCACGATGCCCTGTTCTGGTTTCGCAACGAGCCTATCAGCACCTTTGATTACCAGACTGCGGAGCAGTTGGTCAGCGATGGCCGCAGCGAAGATCTGCTGCGCTACATTCGAGCCCTGCAGGCCGGGGTTGTAGGGTGATCGAGCTTTCGCATTTCGCCTCGGTGGCCTATCGCGTCCACGACCCCAAATGGTCGTTCATTCCAACGAGCGGTGCGGGCGCAGGCGAACATGGCGGCCGATTGAACAGGATAGGGTTATCAGCACTCTATCTAGCGCTCGATGAAGCCACCGCCATTGCGGAATACAAGCAGCTGTCCGCGCTCATGCCGCCGGGCCTGATCGTGAGCTATGAGGTAAAGGTCACCAACCTGGTGGACTTCCGGGAGGGCTTCAGCAGTGGATGGGATCCGCTGTGGCAGGAACTCTACTGCGACTGGCGGCGAATCTGGTTCAATCAGCGGGTTGAGCCCCCCTCCTGGCTCATTGGAGACATGATTCTGGAGGCGGGCGACAAGGGCGTTCTCTTTCCTTCCCTGGCGAGGCCCGAGGGCACAAACCTGGTGCTTTTCACGGAGGCTCTGACCGACCAGGACAGACTGGCTGCCTACGATCCCCACGGCCAGCTACCGCGCGACTCCAGCTCCTGGACATAGGCTCCCTGAAAGGGAAAGTACCAATGGTAAAAGAGCTGCTCCCTCACTGATGGTTGTTGCCGAGTATCCCGTTTAAAACCGGCTTACCAGCCTTGTCAGCAAGAATCAGGTCACCACGGTGGCAGCTATCGACCGGGCGGGGCTTACGCCTCGCTCACGAAGCCCCACACAACCGCGCCCACTCGGTGGTGGGCGCGGTGCACAACATGATGACGCAGGTATCAGCCTTCGACGTTCGCCGCCCGCCAGGCGTGCAGCTTTTGATAGCTGGTGATCAGCCGCTGATGGCGGTCGATGCCTTCCAGTTCCATGCTGGTCGGCGTGAGGCCGTAAAAGCGCACGTCGCCGTTCACCGAGCCGACGGCAGCATTGATCTTCTCCTCGCCGAACATGCGCACGAGGTTGCGGTGGTAGTCCTCGAACGCCAGCTCGTCATCGATGGCGATCTCGAGCACCGCCGTGAGCGCCTGATAGAAGAGGCCGCGGTCGCGGGTGTTGTCGTTGAACTGGAGAAACATCCGCGTGCGGTCGAGCGCATCCTCGTACTGGCCGAGCGCCAAGCTGATCAGGAGCTTCAGCTCGGCAATCGTCAGCTCGGACCAGACGGTATTGTCGTCGAACTCGATGCCGATCAGCGTGACGATCTTCATCTGCTCGTCGAGTTCGCTCTGCTCCAGCCGCTCCAGCAGTTCGGCCAGCCGGTCATCGTCGAGTGCGTGGAGGTTGAGGATGTCCTCGCGGTAGTGGAGCGCCATGTTGGTGTTGTCCCACACCAGATCATCCACCGGATACACTTCGGAGTAGCCCGGCACCAGGATGCGGCAGACCGGCGCGCCCAGATCCTCATGGATCGCGACATACGCCTCCAGCCCGTCCTCCTTGAGGATCGCGAACAGCTGCTCGGCCTCGGCGTGGGTATCGCCGGAGAAGTCCCAGTCGCAGAACGCGATATCCGCGCGGGCGCTGAAAAAGCGCCAGGAGACCACGCCGGAGGAGTCGATGAAGTGCTCGACAAAGTTGTTCGGTTCGGTCACCGCCTGCGAATTGAAGGTCGGCTGGGGCAGATCATCCATGCCCTCGAAGCTGCGGCCCTGCAAGAGTTCGGTGAGGCTGCGCTCGATCGCCACCGAGAGGCTCGGGTGGGCGCCGAAGGAGGCGAACACGCCGCCGGTGCGCGGGTTCATCAGCGTTACGCAGGCGACCGGGTAGCGCTCGCCGAGGGAGGCATCCTTCACCAGTACCGGGAAGCCCTGGGCTTCCAGCGCCTCGATGCCTTCCCTGATGCCGGGATAGCGCGCGAGCACCTCGTCAGGCACATCCGGCAGCGCCAGTTCCTGCTCGATGATGCGGCGCTTCACCGCCCGCTCGAAGATCTCGGAGAGGCACTGCACCTGCGCCTCGGCAATGGTATTGCCCGCGCTCATGCCGTTGCTGAGATAGAGATTCTCGATCAGGTTGGAGGGGAACCAGACCGTCTCCCCATCCGAGTGGCGGGTGAACGGCAGCGCGACGATGCCCCGATCACTTCGCCCGGAGTTGGTGTCGATCAGGTGCGAGGCGCGCAGCTCGCCGTCCGGGTCGAAGATGGCGCGGCAGTAGTCATCGAGCAGCCCCTCGGGCAGGGTGTCATCCGGCCCCGGCTGAAACCAGCGCTCATGGGGGTAATGCACGAAGTCGCTGGCGGCGATCTCGGGGCCGAAGAACTGATCGTTGTAGAAGAAGTTGCAGGAGAGCCGCTCGATGAACTCGCCCAGCGCCGAGCAGAGTGCCGCTTCCTTCGACGCGCCCTTGCCGTTGGTGAAGCACATCGGTGAGGCGGCATCGCGGATGTGCAGCGACCAGACATTCGGCACGCTATTGCGCCAGGAGGCGATCTCGATCTTCATGCCGAGGCGCTCGAGGATGCCGGTCATGTTGGCGATGGTCTGCTCCAGCGGCAGATCCTTGCCCTCGATCCAGGTGCTCTCCCCTTCGACCGTGCCGCCCATCAGCAGTGCCTG
Organism: Kushneria sinocarnis; assembly: GCF_003633775.1. Lineage (GTDB taxonomy): Bacteria > Pseudomonadota > Gammaproteobacteria > Pseudomonadales > Halomonadaceae > Kushneria > Kushneria sinocarnis. The sequence goes on along the minus strand of NZ_RBIN01000001.1, from coordinate 431,312 downwards.
GGCGTCTTCGTCGATGTTCTCGACCACCTCGATCCGAAACTCGGGGTTGTTCTGGATCACCCGCTTGACCGAGCAGCGCTCGATGGAGCGCAGGATGCCGGTGCGGTCCTTCTCGGAGAGATCGCTCGGCAGCTCGACCTGGATGCGGAAAATCTGGTTGTAGCGGTTGTCCGGATCGACGATGTTGTTCTGCGAGAGCCGGATGTGCTCGGTCGGGATATCGCGGGCGTTGCAGTACACGCGCACGAAGTGCCCCGCGCACAGCACCGTGGAGGCCAGAAAGTAATCGAACGGCCCGGGCGCGGAGCCATCGCCCTTGTAGCGGATCGGCTGATCGGTGATGACGGTGAAGTCGTCGAACTTCGCCTCCTGACGGAGGTTGTCGAGATAGTTGACCTTGATTTCCATGAGCACAAACCGGATGGGTGGCGGGGGTCGCGGGGTGCGAATTGCCCGCCATTATCCGGATTCGGGAGGGGGTCTGTCTCGGGTTCTCCCTGAAAACGCCTGGCGCTTCTTGAGAAGGGGCGAGCTATAGCAGCAGCTCGCCGCGTACCGTCAGGGTGTGCGGCGCCGCATGGGCATCACGAATCTGTTCGAGCAGCAGCTCCACCGCCTGGCGGCCGGCGTGGTAGCCGTCATGCACCACGCAGGGCACCGTGATATCGAAGATATCGAGATAGGGCAGCCGGTCGATGCCGATCACGCCCAGCGAGTCGCGGTCGATCCCGCGCGAGCGCAGCGCCTTGAGGGCCCCCAGCGTGATCAGCTGATTGAGCCCGAAGATGGCGCGGGGAGCGCCGAAGTGATCAAGATACTCCCCCACCTGCTCGAAGGCCGGCTCGAAGGTGTAATCGCCCCACAGCACATCGACCGTGATGTCACTGCCGTGGCGGGCCAGCGCCTCGCGTACCCCGGCCAGCCGCTGTCTCGAGATCAGCGAGTGCTCGGGGCCGGCCGCCACCAGCAGCCGCCCGCCGGCCTCGCGCCGGTGGAAGACCTCATCGAGCAGATGGCGGGCCACCCGCTCCCCGGCCCAGAGATTGTCGAGCACCACCGCGCTGAAGCCACTACCATGCAGGGTGCGATCCAGCTGCACGACGGCGGCGTCACTGGCCTGCAGCCGGCTGATGTATGCCGGCTGGTAGTCCGGCTCGTCGGAAACCGGCGAGAGAATGATGCCCGCCGCCTGATAGCTCAGCAGGGTCTCGATCGCAGTCTCCTCCAGCCAGGCCTCGCCATCGGTATCGAACAGCATGATGGCGTAGTCGTGGCGTTTGGCGTGGCGCGAGATGGCCTTGATCATCTCGGCGTAGAAGGGGTTGTCCAGGCTCGCGGTGACCACGCCGATCAGCCGGCTGTCGCTGCGCTTGAGGCCCCGGGCGAAGGCATTGGGCACATAGCCCAGCTCCAGCGCGGCCTGGCGGATGCGCTCACGGGTTGCCGGTTTGACCATTTCCGGCCGGTTGAGCGCCCGGGAGACCGTGATATTGGTCAATCCGACGTGGCGAGCCACGTCTGCAATGGTTACTTTTCTGTGGCCGGCCATCAACGTTCGCATTTTGACAGTGCAATGCTGCGATAATGCCGGTCATATCGAACACTCACCAGTCCGGAGCGACACAATAAAACGATTCGCTCCACGATCACCCCGTACAAGGAGTTGGCTTGGATCACCCTACCGGCAATCTGCAGAAAGTCATTACGATCGCCGCCCGTCTGGGCTATGCCGCCAAGGGCGTCGTCTACATCCTGATCGGCGGGCTGGCGTTCATGGCCGCGGTCGGTCTGGGCGGACAGCGCGGCGGCGCCTCGGATGCCCTGCGAGAGCTCGCCCTCAAGCCCTTCGGCAGCTACATGCTGGGTGTGCTGGCAGCCGGGCTGCTGGCCTACACCGCCTGGCGCATCATCCAGGCCGTGTTCGATGCCGAACACAAGGGCGGCGGTTTCAAGGGACTGTGCGTGCGCGGCGGTTTCGTGATCAGCGGCCTGATCTACGGCGCCCTGGCGGTGCACAGCCTGAGCCTGCTGCTGACCAGCAGCAGTGGCGGCGGTTCGACCCAGAGTCGTACCGCCATGCTGATGAGCCATCCCGGTGGCCTGGTGGCGGTCTTCGTCATCGGCGTCATCTTCGGCTTTGTCGGCCTGCGCCAGTGGTGGCGGGCCTGGAAGCAGAGCTATCGCAAGAACTGGCACACCCGGGAAATGCCCGCGCATCAGCTGCACGTCGCCGATCTCATTGCCCGCTGGGGGCTGACGGCGCGCGGCTTCGTGTTCCTGATCATGTCGGGCTTCATCTGTCTGGCCGCCTGGAATACCCGGCCCAGTCAGGCCCGCGGCCTGGGCGGCGCGCTGGAGACGCTGGCCGAGCAGCCCTTCGGCCCCTGGCTTTTGAGTGTGGTGGCGCTGGGGCTGGTGGCCTACGGCATCTACTGCTTCGTCAATGCGCGCTATCGCATCGTCGATGCCTGAGCCGGAGCCATACTCATGGCGCTGCTGAACTGCCGTTTCCGTTCCGACGTACTGGACATGGAGACCACGCTCACGGCACTCGTGCCGGAGCATGCCGAACGTCCCTCACCGGTGCTCTATCTGCTGCACGGTCTCTCCGACGATGACAGCAGCTGGCTGCGCCGAACCGCGATCGAGCGCTACGCCGAGCCCTATGGGCTGGCCGTGATCATGCCGCGAGTGGAGCGCAGCTACTACACCGACATGGCCCGCGGCCCGGCCTGGTATCGCTTTCTGAGCGAGGAGCTGCCGGCCGTCAGTGCGCGGCTCTTCCCCATCTCGCAGCGCCGCGAGGAGACCTTCGTGGCCGGCGTGTCAATGGGCGGTTACGGCGCCTTCAAGTGGGCGCTGCGCGAGCCCGGGCGCTTCGCGGCCGCCGCCAGCCTCTCCGGCTCGCTGGATATCGTGGCGGTGGGCGAGCGCGAGGCGCCGCCACCGGAGTATCCGTGGATCTTCGAGCATGCCCCCGCCGGCGGCGAGGACGATCTGCTGGCGCTGCTCGCGCACTATCGCCAGCCGCAGCCCTGTCAGCCGGCCCTGTTCCAGTGGTGCGGCAGCGAGGACTACCTGCTCGAGGCCAATCGCCGCTTTCGTGATGCCTGCCGGGATACGGCGCTGACGCTGGATTACGGCGAGGGCGCCGGCGATCATCAGTGGCGCTACTGGGACCGCCAGATCCAGCGGGTGATCTGCTGGCTGCCGCTGGAACGCCCCCGGGCCACACCTCCGACATGACAACGCCCGGCCGAAGCCGGGCGCTGAATCACTGAAGGCAAGGCCCCTATCAGGCGGTGGCCAGCTTGCCGGTCTGCTGCTCCAGCTCTTCGCTGTCCATCAGCCGCAGCGTGACCGGCACCGACTTGGCGGCCAGGGTACCGCTGCGTCGGTCGCGGTTGGCGATCGGGATCAGCCCGTTGGTTTCCGGATAGTACGCCCCCAGGCAGCCCTGCGGGATATCGTAGGCGATGATTCTGAAGCCGGCCGCCCGCCGCTCGATGCCATCCTGGCTGACGGTGATGAACTCGATCATGTTGCCGGCCTCGAAGCCGTGCTTCTCGATATCCTGCGGGTTCATCATCACCACCATGCGCTCGCCGTAGATGTCGCGATAGCGATCATCATAGGAATAGACCGTGGTGTTGAACTGATCATGGCCGCGGGTGGTCAGCAGCTGGAAGTGATCATCCCCGGGGCGGCTCTCGTCCTCCTTCAGCTCATCACCGGGAAAGAGGAAGTTGGCCCGTCCGGTGTCGGTGTGCCAGATCCGCTCGCGCGCCGGAATATACAGATGGAAGGTGCCCTCTTCCTCCAGCCGGCGGTTGTAATTGGCAAAGGTATCCGGCTGGGTGGCCTCGATCCTGTCGCGAATGCGCGCGTAATCCTCGCAGAGCCACGCCCAGTCGACCTTCGGATGCACCGGCAGGGTCGCCTGCGCCAGCCCGGCAATGATGGCCACCTCGGACTTCAGCTGCGGTGAGGCCGGCTCGAGATCCCCCTTCGAAGCGTGGATGTTGCACATGCCGTCTTCCATGGTCAGCGCCTGATCGACGCCGGCCTGCACATCGCGCTCGGTCCGGGCCTTCGTCGGCAGGATGTACGCGGCCCGACCGTGCAGCAGATGGCTGCGATTGAGCTTGGTGGAGATCTGCACCGTCAGATCGAGATTGGCCACGTGCGGTGCAGTACGCTCATCATCGGCAATCGCCCGGAAGAAATTGCCCCCCAGGCCGAGAAACGCCCGTACCTCGTCACGCTGCACCGCCTCGGTGGTCAGGGAAACATCACGGCCGTGCTCCCGCGGACAGTGAATGCCGAACACCTCATCCATCTTCGCCAGAAACGGCTCGCCGGATTCATGAAAGACGCCCACGGTGCGATCGCCCTGCACGTTGGAGTGCCCGCGTACCGGGCAGGGGCCGGCGCCGGTGCGCCCGATGTGGCCACCCAGCAGCAGCAGGTTGACGATCTGCTGCACGTTGTCGCCGCCATTGATGTGCTGGGTAATGCCCATCCCCCAGCAGCAGATCACCCGTTCGGCGGCCATCCAGGTATTGGCGGCTTCCTGCAGGGCGTTGCGGGTCAGCCCGCTGTAACTTTCGATGGTCTCCCAGGAGAGCGACCGGCAGTGTTCGGCGAAGGCCTCGAAACCGTGGGTGTGCGCTTCGATGAAATCGGCATCGATCACCCGCCGACCGCCGCTTTCGCGGGCCAGATCATCGGCGGCCAGAATCGCCTTGCAGATCCCCTGGATGGCGGCCATGTCGCCACCGATACGCACCTGATGGTACTGCGAGCTGATCGGCTCGCTGCCATTGGTGAGCATGTCGCTCGGCGACTGCGGATTGGCAAACTTCACCAGCGCCTTCTCGCGCAACGGATTGAAGGTCACCACGGCCGCACCGCGCTTGCGCGCTTCATAGAGCTCGCCCATCATCCGCGGGCTGTTGGTGCCGGTATTCTGCCCGAAGATGAAGATCGCATCGGCGTGCTCGAAATCATCCAGGGTAGTGGTCGCCTTGCCAACCCCGATGCTTTCCGGCAGTGCCCTGGAGGTCGTTTCATGGCACATGTTGGAGCAGTCGGGGAAGTTGCTGGTGCCATACATGCGCCCGAACAGCTGCCACAGAAAGGCCGACTCGTTCGAGGCCCGTCCCGAGGTATAGAGATCGACATCCCAGGGATCGAGCTTGCTGAGGGTTTCACCGATCTCGCGGAACGCCGTCTCCCACTCCACCGGGTCATACTTGTCGGTGGTGGCGTTGTACCGCATGGGATGGGTCAGCCGGCCCTGTTTCTCCAGCGCATGATCCGACCACTCCCTGAGCTCGGTCACCGTGTGCTTTCTGAAGAACTCCGGCGTGGTCCGCGCCGTGGTCGCCTCCCAGGCCACTGCCTTGGCGCCGTTTTCGCAGAACTCGGCGGGGCCAGGGTTGGCCGGGTCCGGCCAGGCACAGCTCGGGCACTTGAAGCCGCCCGGCTTGTTCATCTTCAGCATCAGCTTGTTGCCCTGCCAGGGCACATGCTCACGCAGAAAGTGGGTTTCGGTCGCCTTGACCGAAGGCCAGCCGCCACCGGGTCCGGCCCGCTCGCTCTGCTCTCCGTGCAGATCACTGTCACTGAGCTTCGACATGAAGGGCTCCTTGGCTTGTCGGTTCGATCACTTCATCCATCTTCGGGCGCCGATGCCGGTCACTGTACCGGCCACTTGGCACGCGCGGGCAGGAGTACTGAATTCAAGCTTAGCAAATGGCGGGCCCCTTCAAGGGCAATCGAGCGGATTGAGCAGGGCAATGGCGCCCGCCGGCCAACCGGGATACGGCGCTTCAGTCGAGCGCGCAAACTGCAAAGCCCTGACGCGGGAAGTGAACTCGCACCACGCCGATGGTCTCGTCGTGGCGAGCCAGGGTCATGCTCTCCGGCCCGACATGAATCAGTTCGCCCGTCACCGGCTCGGTGCCGTAGTCGGTGGCGGCCATCGCGACCCGGCGCCCCGCCGCCAGCTCGAGCGTGCAATCGAAGTCGCCTGGCAGCGGCTGCCACTGCCGGCAGCCGGCCGCGACCGTCAGCGCTTCCTGCGCCGGCATTTCCTGCGGCCTGCCGTGGCCGAAGGCGGCCATGCGCTCGTACCAGTCCAGCAGCCGCGGATGGCCGTCAAGCTCGCTGGCGCCAGCGGGGTTGTGGCGGAGATACCAGATCGGGTGATAGAGCGCGAAATCGGCCAGCGTCGGGGCCACGCCGAGCATGAAGGGCGCCGCCGTCAGCTGCGCTTCCAGCAGCGCCAGCGTGGGCTTCAGCACCTGTCGGGAGAAGGCCTCATCGGGCCGCCCGGTACTACCGCTGGCAAAAAGCTCGGCCCGATCCTGCTGAAAGCGGGCCACGAACGCCTCCCCCAGCCGCTCGACCAGTGCCTGCCGCCCGGCCGGTCGCAACAGCAGCGGTACGGCGGCCAGAAAGAGCTGACGATCGGCGAGCTGCTCCAGCGCGGCAATGCTGGCCAGCTGGGCCGGGGGCAGCAGCGTCGGGCTCGGCTGCCGCCGCTCCAGCGTACGCGCGATCAGCGCCGTGTCGCAGTAGATGTCCCGCCCGAGCTGCATCACCGGTGTACGCCGGTAACCGCCGGTCAGCGGCACGAGTGCCGGTTTGGGCATGATTCGCGGCACCTGCACCGAGCCCCAGGTCAGCTGCTTGTAACCCATCAGCAGGCGGATCTTCTCGGAGAAGGGCGAGGCATCGAAGTGGTGCAGGATCGGCAGGGTCATGGGCAGGCTCCGGTGAGCGCTGCGTCGGGCTCAGCCGGCGTAGCGCGCTTCAAGATGGCGCCGGTAGTAGCCGGCATCAAGCGGCTCGCCGGTTGCCCGGCGGATCAGCTCGGGGGTATCGAAACGGCTGCCCTGCTGCCAGACATGCGTTTTCAGCCAGTCGAACAGCCCGCCCGGGTCGCCGGCGGCGATTTGCTCGTCGAGCCCGGGCTGCGCACGCCGCGCAGCCGCCATCAGCTGGGCGGCCAGCATCGCGCCGAGACTGTAGGTCGGAAAGTAGCCGAAGGCGCCGTCGGTCCAGTGGATGTCCTGCATCGGACCGTCGCGGTAGTTGCCCCGGGTGTCAAGGCCGAGATAGTGCTGCATCTTCTCGTCCCACAGCGCCGGGATGTCATCGACCTCGATGGCGCCCTCGATCAGCGAGCGCTCGATCTCGTAGCGCAGCAGGATATGCGCCGGATAGGAGACCTCGTCGGCATCGACCCGGATCAGCCCCGGCTCGACGTGCTGGGCCAGCCGCACCAGGTTGTCGGCCTCGAAGCCGGCGCGCGCACCGAAGTGCTCGACCAGCTGCGGGGCGAGCTGGCGCAGGAAGGCCTCGCTGCGCCCGAGCTGCATCTCGAAGGTCAGGCTCTGCGATTCGTGGACGCCCATCGAGCGTGCCCGGCCGAGCGGCTGGCCGCGCCACGCCTGCGGCAGGTTCTGTTCGTAGCGGGCGTGACCGGTCTCGTGAATGATGCCCATCAGCGCGCCCAGACACTCATCCTCGCGGTAGCGGGTGGTCAGGCGCACATCCTCGGGCACGCCCCCGCAGAACGGATGCAGGCTGACATCCAGCCGGCCGTGATCGAAGTCGAAGCCCAGCCGGGTCATGGTCGCCACGCCCAGCCGGCGCTGCGCCTCGCGATCGAACGGCCCCTCGGGGGTACGCACCGGATGCGCGCGCTGGCGCTCGACCACCCGCGTGAGCAGCTCCGGCAGCCAGCCGCGCAGGTCATCGAAGAGCCGGTCGAGCTCGGCCACACCCAGGCCCGGCTCGAACTTGTTCAGCAGCGCCTCGTAGCGGCCGGTACCGGTGGCCTCGGCGCGAATGGCGGCCTCCTCGCGGGAGAGGCTGACCACCTCGCGCAGATTGGCGGCAAATCCTGCCCAGTCGTTCTCGGGGCGCTGCCGCCGCCACGCCTGCTCGCAGCGCGCACCGGCCAGCGAGCGGGCCTCCACCAGCCGCTCCGGCAGCACCACGGCGTCATGCCAGGCCCGCTGCATCTCGCGCAGGTTGGCGTGCTGCGTGTCATCCAGCGACTCGGTGGCGGCCTGCGCCAGCCACTCGCCGACCTCTGGCGCGGTCAGCGTGTGGTGCATCAGCACCTCCAGCTCCGCCATGGCCTCGGCCCGGGCCTCGCTGCCACCTTCCGGCATCATGGTGAGCTGGTCCCAGCCGGCCATGGCGCCGAGATGTTCATAGCGGGAGAGACGTTGAAAGAGATCCGTCAGCTGCTGATAGGCACTCATGACACGGTGTTCCGAAAACGGGAGGGAAAGGAGCGCCGACCCGTGGGGCCGGCGCAAGGTGACAGCAATCGATTCAGCCCAGCGTCAGTGCGCCACCGGCCAGCGCAATGACGCCACCCAGGGTCCGGCTGATGCGATCGTCGCGCCGGGCCAGCCAGCCGCCGAGCAGCCGGCCTGTCAGGGTGATGGCCACGCTCGAGGCGAGAAAGCCGAGCGCGTAGTAGAGCGCCGAGGCGTTCGGAGCCAGCTCGCTGCCGTGGGCGTGACCGTGCAGCAGGATGAAGGCGAACACCAGCCCCGCCCCCGCAACGCTCGGCAGACGCACCATGGCGGCAATCATCAGACCGGCCAGCAGCACGCTCATGGCGATGCCGAACTCGACGCCCAGCAGCGGTACACCGGCCCAGGCCATGCCGGCGCCGGCCAGCATGCCCAGCGCCACCAGCAGCGGCATCCAGCGGCGCAGCCGGTCGCTCTGGCGCGCGCTCCAGAGTCCGATGGCGCCCATCGCCAGCAGGTGATCGAGCCCGGTCAGCGGGTGCAGCAGCCCGGCCATCAGGCCGCCGCCATGGGTATGCGGCAGCAGCGCGGGGTGGGCCAGCGCCGGAGAGGCCATGGCCATGCCGAACAGGGCCAGCAGGGCGGTGGTCGTTGTGGTATACGGGCGCATGAAAGGTCCTTGTGATTGGAGTGGGTTGAGCCTTGGCGGACATGCCGGTCCCTCGACACTCTACTGCATCCGCTCCTCGCCCTGCACGACCGATCCCGCCGCCATGAGCACAGGGCGCCATTGCGTGTCGGCCGGGGCGGACTACGCTCAGGATAGCAAGACACATTCCTGCACGGCCCGCACGGGCCCGACCGAATCGGGTGCTCACATGGATCGCGAACGCTTCGATGATGACAGACCCCGCCGCCCCCGCTACGGGCGCTGGCTGGTGGCCGGTACGGCTGCCTGGATGGCGTGGACCTCCTGGCAGAAACACCAGGCGCTGCGTGCGCGCCGCTCGGACAGCCTCACCCCGACCGCGCCGGAGCTCTCCCACAGCGCCCTGGTCAACGACCTGGTGATGCGCTGGGAGGCGCATGGCGACAGCGACGGCGACGAGCTGCCGGTCATCATGATTCATGGCATCCCCACCGGCCCGCGCCTGTGGCGCCACGTGATCCCGCATCTGGTGAACGGCGGCAGCCGCTGCCTCGCCTGGGAGATGGTGGGCTACGGCTGGTCGATCGACGAGGGGCTGGGCCGTGATATCTCCATCCCGGCCCAGGCCGATTACCTGGCCGCCTGGCTGCAGTCGCAGGGCATCGAGCGCGCCATCTTCGTCGGCCATGACGTCGGCGGTGGCGTGGTGCAGGCACTGCTGGCCGCGCACCCCGAGTACTGTGCCGGTGCCGTGCTGGTCGATTCGGTGGCCTTCGACAACTGGCCGGTGCCGGCGATGCAGTGGGGGCAGCGCTTCAACCGGCTGGTGGCGACCACGCCCCCGGCGCTGCTGCGCCCCGGTTTCATGCACTGCCTGGCCAAATACGGCCATGCCGACGAGCAGCGGGGGCAGGACGCGGCGCTGCTGCACTGGTCACCCTACAACCAGGCCACCGGCCCGGCCGGACTCGCCAACCAGCTGCGCCATCTGGATGCCCGCGACACCCTGGCCGTGGCCGATCGCCTGAGCACCACCCCCGACTGCCCCATCGGGCTGATCTGGGGCGAGCACGACCTGCTCGACATCGCCGCCGGCGAGCGGCTGGGCCAGCTGCTCGGTGCCGCTCCGGTGCGCCGCATTCCCGACGGCTATCACTTCACCCCGGAGGATCATCCCGAAATCATTGCCGACGAGATCAACGGCATCCGCCAGCGGGCCCTGACACCCCCCGAAGAGTAAACAAGCCGGCGACGGCCGCCTGCGGTGGCCGTTCGCGCCTTGCCGGACGACACGATGGCCGGGCAGCATCAGGCCCGGGCAGGCGCTCCCGCCCCGACGATTACCCGGTCGTATTCGCGCTCGAACAGCGTGACGAACTCCCGGGCCAGCTGCGAAAGCGGCTGCTCGCGTGGGGTGAGCAGGCAGAAGTCGGTCTCCAGCCCGCCGGCCAGCGGTCGCTGCACCACCCCGGCACCGGCCCGACTGTTCCTCGACGACCATCAGCCACGGTAACCGGCCCCTGCGACCCTCCCCTGAACCGGCACCTGATCAGCGCCGGCCATTGCACTCATGAAACCTTCATTGCCGGCGCCAGAAGCGCTCTTACGGCTTCGTTAATTGCAAAAATAAAACCTGAAACCAGTGATTTGCATTACATCCGCAATCGGCAACCCGAAAACTTTCATCGTCATTGCCGGATGTCGCATTTTCCCCTCACACCTGCATCAGATTTCTCTTTAAAAACGATTAAATCATGGTGAAAGCGTCGCCACTGACAGAGAAAGACGGCGACGTCAGTGCGCCATGACATCCCGCTCAATGGCGCGCCTTTCCATCATCTCGAACAGGAATGATCAGCCATGAATGCTTCACAACACCACGCCATGTCCGCCGACGCGGCCGAAATCGAGACGCGCATCGACACGCTGCTCGGACAGATGACACTTGCAGAGAAGCTCGACTACATCGGTGGTGAGCTGGACTGGGATGTCAAACCCCGGGAAAGTCTGGGGCTGCCCCGCATCCGGGGCACCGATGCCTCACTGGGGGTTCGCTTCGGCTCACAACCCGGCGTCGGCTATCCGGCCGGACAGACACTGGCGTCGAGCTGGAACCTCGATCTGGCCAAACGTTACGGTCGGGCACTGGGATTCGATACCCGTGAAGCCGGTTTCCAGCAGATTCTCGGCCCGGGGCTCAACCTCTACCGGATGCCCTATGGCGGTCGTGCCTTCGAGCACATGACCGGCGAAGAGCCGATGCTGGGCAGCGTACTGGCTGCCGCCGCCATCAACGGCATCCAGTCGCGCGGTGTGTGGTGCAGCGTCAAGCACCTGACCGCCAACAACCAGGAGACCAACCGCTTTTACCTCGATGAGATCATCGACGAGCGCACCCTGCGCGAACACTATCTGCTGGCTTTCGAGTCGGTGGTCAAGAATGCGCACCCTGCCTCGATCATGGCCACCCTCAATCGGGTCAACGGCGACTACGGTTGTGAGAATGCGCATATCCTCAGCGATATTCTCAAGGGCGACTGGCAGTACCAGGGGCTGGTGGAGAGTGATTACAACGGCATCATCGATGGTCTGAAGGCGGCACAGGCCGGCACCGACATCGACCGCCCCACCGGCTACCGGATGAATGCCGAGACGCTGATGCCGGCACTGGAGGACAGCACGCTCGAGGAAAGCATCATCGATGACAAGGTGCGCCGCATCATGCGCCAGATCCTGCGCTTCGGCTTCGATGAGGCGCTGCCGGAAGGCTCGGGCGAAATCCACAGCGCCGAGAGCCAGCGGGTGGCGCTGGAGATCGCCCGCCAGGGCATTGTCCTGCTGCGCAACGAACCCGCCTGCCACCGCCGCCCGCTACTGCCGCTCAACCGGCAGCAACGAATCGCCGTGGTCGGAGAGCTGAGCCGCAACGCACCGCCCACCGGGTTCGGCAGTGCCAACATCGACCCGGTGGACTACACCAGCGAACTCGATGGTCTGCGCGATCTGGCCGGTGACGGGGCACGGGTGGACTTCATCGAGTCGCTGGCCCTCAACCCGCGCAACAGTGTCTGGTTCACCCTTGATGACGCGGGAGAGGAAGTCCGGGGGCTCCATGGCGCCTATTACGCCACCGATGATTTCGATCAGGCCGAACCCACCTTCGAGCGCATCGAACCGGCACTCAACTGGGATTTCTCGACCAACGAGAACGTGACCGACTTCGGCACCACCAACAGCTGGAACAACAGGTTCGATACCCGGGCCGGCGCCCTCTCGGCCCGCTTCACCGGTTTCATCCGCCCCGAACTCGAAGGCGATCATGTCTTCAAGGTGCGCGCCGATGGCCCGATACGGCTCTGGGTCGATGATGAGCTGATCCTCGATGCCGCCAACGAGCTGCCGGCGCCGACCATTCCCGATCCCGCGGCCCGCAACGCTCGCGCCCGGGCACTGCAGGCCGGCCGGGCCTACCGGGTGGTACTCGAATACACCCGGCGCAGCGGCTTCTCCGGCACCCTGGGCGGGCTGCAGGGCGTGCAGATGAGCTGGGCCTCGCTGGCCGCGCCGGCTGCGCTGGCCGACTATGACGCCGTCATCGTGGCCGCCGGCAACAGTGCCGAATACGAGGGCGAGGCGTTCGATCACGACTTCGAACTGCCGGAGTTCCAGGCCGAACTGATCGAAAGCATCGCCTCGCGCAACCCGCATACCGTGGTGGTCCTGCACGGCGGCACCGGACTCGCCATGGACTCCTGGCTGACACGCGTCGGGGCCGTACTGCACGCCTGGTATCCGGGCCAGCACGGTGGCCGCGCACTGGCCGAAATCCTCTACGGCGACATCTCGCCCAGCGGCCGGCTGCCGATCTCGATCGAACGCACCGTCGAGGATAACCCGGCCCATGGCAGCTACCCCGCGCCGAGCGAGGCCTATGGTGACGACGACAACGCCATCGAGCGGATGGTCTACAGCGAGGGGCTGGATATCGGCTATCGTGGCTATGACAGGCTGCAGCGCACACCGCTCTTCCCGTTCGGCTTCGGTCTGAGCTACTCCCGCTTCGAACTGGAGGACTTCACGCTGCTGGATGAGCCGGATGGCCGTACCCGGGCCGTGGGCCGCATCACCAATGTCGGTGACCGGGCCGCCGCCGAGGTGATCCAGCTCTACGTGGGAGCGCCCGAGCACAGCGAGGTCGAGCGCCCGCTACGGGTACTGCGCGCCTTTACCCGGGTCATGCTGCAACCGGGCGAAACCCGCTTCCTGTCGCTCGAACTGCATGACCGGGCGCTGGCCCGCTTCGACCCGGACCGCACGCAGTGGATCGTCGATGCCGGGTGCTATCCCATCGAAATCGGCACCTCGTGCCGCCACACGCACACGATCGGGTTCATCGAGCGCGACCGCGAGCGGGCGCTGGACGTGCACGACAGCAACCCGCTGGCGGATCCGGCCACCGTCAGGATATAACCGGCCACGGTCGATACCGGCCATCTCAGCGGGCGTCATGTCGATGGCGCCCGCTACCTGTCGCGCATACGGCCACGCTCACACGGCCCGCCCCCGCCATGGCCATTTCAAGCCGCCAGCATGCCGCGCTCGGTAATGAAGGCGAGAATGGTATCGAGCCCGCTACCCTCATGCAGATTGGTGAACACGAACGGCCGCTCGCCGCGCATCCTGCGGGCGTCGCGATCCATCACGTCGAGATCGGCGCCCACCTGCGGGGCCAGATCGATCTTGTTGATGATCAGCAGATCCGAGCGGGTAATCCCCGGCCCGCCCTTGCGCGGAATCTTGTCGCCGGCGGAGACATCGATCACGTAGAGGGTGAGATCGGAGAGCTCGGGGCTGAAGGTCGCGGCCAGGTTGTCGCCGCCGGACTCGATCAGCACCAGCTCCAGCCCCTCATGGCGCTGATGGAGCTCGTCGATGGCCGCCAGGTTCATCGAGGCGTCCTCGCGGATCGCGGTATGCGGGCAGCCGCCGGTTTCCACGCCGATGATGCGATCGCTGGAAAGCGCCTCGTGACGCTGGAGAAATTCGGCATCCTCGCGAGTGTAGATGTCGTTGGTCACCACGGCGAGATTGACCCGCTCGCGCAGCGCCCGGCAGAGCTGCAGCAGCAGCGCGGTCTTGCCTGATCCCACCGGGCCGCCGATGCCGACCCGAAGACACTGTGTCATTGTCCTGATCCTTCTGTTCCGATTGTCAGGATGGCGCTCCTGCGATGACGTTCGCGTCAGGAGCGGATTCGTTTCAAATGCCGCTGATATTTCGCGACTGAAGTCGCTCCTACAGGCAACCTTCTGCCCATCTCCCATGGCGGCGGGTTCATTCAAACGCCACTGATATTTCGCGACTGAAGTCGCTCCTGCAGGCAACCTTCTGCCCATCTCCCGCGGCGGCGGGTTCATTCAAACGCCGCTGATATTTCGCGACTGAAGTCGCTCCTGCAGGCAACCTTCTGCCCATCTCCGGCGGCGGCGGGTTCATTCGAACGCCGCTGATGTGTCGCGACTGAAGTCGCTCCTGCAGGCAACCTTCTGCCCATCTTCCATGGCGGCGGGTTCATTCAAACGCCGCTGATATTTCGCGACTGAAGCCGCTCCTGCAGGCAACCTTCTGCCCATCTCCCGCGGCGGCGGGTTCATCCGGGCGCCGCTGATATTTCGCGACTGAAGTCGCTCCTGCAGGCAACCTTCTGCCCACCTTCCGCGGGCGATTCATTCGAACGCCGCTGATATTTCGCGATCGAAGCCCGCCTGCAGGACAACAGAGCCGTCTTCTGTAGGAGCGACTTCAGTCGCGATGTTTTTCGGCGCTCAGCTGCGAAACAGCCGCGAATACTGCGTCTCATGCAGTGCGCTCGCCAGCGTCACCCCCGGCGTGACCGGGCCCAGCTCGTCATCGGCCAGCGTCTCGGCAATATCGACCGCCTCGATCAGCCGCGGGCGTAGCCGCTCGATCACCCGCTGCGCCGCGCTCTGCCCCAGCCGCAGCGCCTTGCAGGCCGCGCCCAGCTGGTTCTCCAGCCACGCCCAGCCGAATCCCAGGGTGGCGGTGCGCTCGTCGAGCCCGCGCATCCGGGCCGCCCGGGCAAACAGCGTGACGTAGGCCAGGGTCTCCAGTCGGGCCAGCACGCCCGGCTCGGGCGCCAGCCCCAGCCCCTCCAGCCAGCGCCGCAGCGAGTGCCCCAGCTGGACATCCTCTTCCAGCAGCTCGCGGGTCTCGCGCGCCGCCAGCAGCCAGTCGTTCCACTCGACCAGCGCCGCGACATCCTCGGCCCGCCAGGCACGCAGCAGGCGCGGCAGCAGCGGCAGCTCCAGGCGGCCGATGCCATCGAACAACACACCCTCGAGCCAGTCGCCGAGGCTCGCCTCGTCACGCACCCAGTCCAGCTCGAAGGCGCTCTCCAGCCCCTGTGACCAGGCAAAGGCCCCCACCGGCAGCGCCGGGCTGACCAGCTGCAACAGTCCCAGCAGCGCGAGTTCGCCGCCCGGGAGCGGGGTGGCCGCTTCGCTCATTCGTGCGGGTGCCCGGAGGCCGGATGATGATCATGCGCGTGGGCATGCCCCCATGCCCCTCGGCATAGGCGCCGGACTCGGGGTCAAACGGCGCCTCGCCCCGCTCGAGCCGGGCACCCAGCCGCTCGGCCAGTGCTTCCAGCACATGATCCGGCTGCAGCCGCACGAAGCCTCCCTGCGCATCCTCGCCGATCGCCAGCGGCACGTGGCGGTTGCCGAGGTGATAGCAGAGCCGCGCCAGCGCCAGCGCGCCCTCGATGCGCGCGGTGGCCACCGGCTCGGCGGCGGCCCGGATCAGCAGCACCTCGCCACCTTCGAGCCGCACGCCGTCGCCGTCGCGCAGCACCGGGCCACGCTCGAGGAACAGGCCGACATCGTGTCCGTCATCGCTGGTGGCGCGCAGCCGGCCGCGCGAGCGCTGCTCGTGGGTCAGGGTATCCAGCACTGGCGCATGCGCCAGTGCCTCGCGGTTCAGGCGCTCGATCGCCTTGTACATGTCGGTCAGCCGCTCCTTGCGGGGTCAGAACAGGTGATAGCGCTGGGCCAGCGGCAGCTCGGCGGCCGGCTCGCAGCTCAGGAGCTCGCCATCGGCGTGCACCTCGTAGGTCTGCGGATCGACCTCGATCCTCGGCAGGGCGTCGTTGAGCTTCATGTCCCCCTTGCGCACGCCGCGCACGTCACGCACCGCGCTCAGGGGACTCGCCAGCCCCAGCCGGCGGCCGAGATCGGCATCGATCGCCGCCTGACTGACGAAGGTCAGCCGGGTGGCACTGGCTGCCCGGCCGTGGCTGCCGAACATCGGTCGGTAGTGCACCGGCTGCGGAGTGGGAATCGAGGCGTTGGGATCGCCCATCGGCGCCAGCGCGATCATGCCGCCCTTGAGCACCAGCGCCGGCTTGACGCCGAAGAAGCCCGGCTTCCACAGCACCAGATCGGCCAGCTTGCCGACCTCGACCGAGCCCACCTCGTGGGCGATGCCGTGGGTGATCGCCGGGTTGATGGTGTACTTGGCGATATAGCGCCGGGCCCGGAAGTTGTCCACCGGACCGTCGGCGGCCGTCCCCAGCCCGCCACGCTGCTGCTTCATCTTGTGCGCGGTCTGCCAGGTGCGGCAGATCACTTCGCCGACCCGGCCCATCGCCTGGGCGTCGGAGGCGATCATCGACAGCGCCCCCAGGTCGTGCAGGATATCCTCGGCGGCAATGGTTTCGCGGCGGATGCGCGAGTCGGCGAACGCCACATCCTCGGGAATGGCGGGGTCGAGGTGGTGGCACACCATCAGCATGTCGAGGTGCTCGTCGATGGTGTTGACCGTGTAGGGCCGGGTGGGATTGGTCGACGACGGCAGCACGTGCGCCAGCCCGCAGGCGGTGATGATGTCCGGGGCGTGGCCGCCGCCGGCCCCTTCGGTGTGATAGGTGTGGATGCCGCGCTCGCGGAAGGCGCGGAAGGTCTCCTCGACGAAGCCGGCCTCGTTGAGGGTATCGGTATGAATCGCCACCTGCACATCGAAGCGTTCGGCCACGCTCAGGCAGTTGTCGATGGTCGCCGGCGTGGTGCCCCAGTCCTCGTGCAGCTTGAGCCCCATCGCGCCGGCGCGGATCTGCATCTCGATTCCGGCCGGATCGCTGGTATTGCCCTTGCCGAGCAGACCGACGTTCATCGGCATGCCATCGACCGCCTCCAGCATCCGCGCCAGATGCCACTCGCCCGGCGTGCAGGTGGTGGCGTTGGTGCCGGTCGCCGGGCCGGTGCCGCCCCCCAGCATGGTGGTGATCCCGGACGCCAGCGCCTCATCGACCTGCTGGGGGCAGATGAAGTGGACATGCGCATCCAGTCCGCCGGCGGTCAGGATCTTGCCTTCGCCGGCGATCACCTCGGTGCCCGGCCCGAGCGGAATGGTGACCGCGGACTGGGTATCCGGGTTGCCGGCCTTGCCGATGGCGCTGATGCGCCCATGGCGGATCGCCACATCCGCCTTGACCACTCCCCACCAGTCGAGAATCAGCGCATTGGTGATCACGGTATCGGGCACCGCCGCGTCGGTGCGCTGGCCCTGCCCCATGCCGTCGCGGATGACCTTGCCGCCGCCGAACTTCACCTCCTCGCCGGGCACGGTACAGTCGCGCTCGACCTCGATGAACAGCTCGGTGTCGCCCAGCCGTACCCGGTCACCGGTGGTGGGGCCGTACATGTCGGCATAGGCCTGTCGGGAGATGCGACTCATGCGGTGTCCTCCTCATCCAGCGGGCCCATCACCTCGCCGCGAAAGCCGTAGACATGACGCCGGCCGGCCAGCGCCACCAGCGTCACATCCCGGGTCTGGCCGGGCTCGAAGCGCACCGCCGAACCCGCCGGCACATCGAGCCGAAAGCCGCGCGCCGCACCGCGATCGAAATCGAGCGCGGAATTGGTCTCGGCAAAGTGATAGTGCGAGCCCACCTGCACCGGCCGGTCGCCGGTATTGGCCACCGCCAGCGTGCGCCGCTCGCGCTCGGCATTGAGTTCGATCTCGCCGTCCTGCAGCTGATATTCACCGGGGATCATGGGTCTGCTCCCGCCCTGTGGATGGAGTGTCGGTGCAAAAGCGAGGGGCGCGACGACCGGGCGGCGAGCCCGCCGCCGTCGCGCCCTCAGACGATCGGATCATGCACGGTCACCAGCTTGGTGCCGTCCGCGAAGGTCGCCTCGACCTGCACATCCTCGATCATCTCGGGCACGCCCTCCTGGACATCATCGCGGGTGAGAATCTCGCGACCGTAGCTCATCAGTTCGGCCACGCTCCTGCCGTCGCGGGCGCCTTCGAGAATCTCGAAGCTGATCAGCGCCACCGCTTCCGGATAGTTCAGCTTCAGCCCGCGGGCGCGACGCCGCTCGGCCAGCTGGGCTGCCGAGAACAGCATCAGCTTGTCCCGGTCCCTTGGTGTCAGTTCCATCGGCCATGCTCCTGCAGCAAGATGCCAGCCATGCGGTGGCATTGCGGTTTCAAAATGCACTCACCGGGCCGGGCCGCCCGGGGGTGGTTCAGGTCGCCCAGATGCGCGGCGCACACGCCGGCCGGCCGGAGAGGCGCGGTCGCAACAGCTGCCAGGCACGTTCACACAGCCGCCAGGCGGTACGGGTGTCATCACCGAGATAGCGCAGCAGCAGCACCTCCCAGCGCAGCGTGACCGCCCAGCAGGTCGGCGGCTCATCGACGAGCGTCTCGCGCAGCGCCGCCACGCTCGCCTCCGGCGCGTCGAGCCCCACGGCCCACAGGGTCGCCTGTACCGTGGCACCGCCCTGCCCCCAGCGACCGGCAAAGCGCGGATGCCGGGGATCGAGCGGCTGACGCTCGTGCCACAGCACCCGGCCGCCACGTTCGAGGCGAAAGCGCTGTTCGAGCATGCCGTGGCGATAGGGCTGCGCGCCTGCCGGCCGGCCCAGCGCCAGCACCTCCCAGCCCAGCGTCGCGGCTCCGGCGGCCAGCTCGATATGGGTGGTCTGCGTACCGCGGGCCCCGTCGAAGGCGATGGTCTCCTGCGGCAGCCACTCGAGCACGCCCCCGGACTCGACCGCCAGCCGGGCATGCTGCTCGAACGCCACGCCGCGAGCATCGCTGCGGTAGAGCTTGGTCGCCGCCGGCGTGGTCACCAGCGCCTCGGCCCCCGCGGCCACATGAATGCGCATGTCGAGCGCATCGCCGCTGGCCAGCCCCCCCGGGGGATGCAGCAGATAGAGATGGCAGGGCGCACCTTCCGGATGAAAGGGGCGCTGCACCCGCAGCGGCCCCTGATGGCGACTGCGAACCAGCCGGGTCCGGTCGCCGCGCGGGGCGAACTGCAGTTCCAGCGACGCCGGCCAGCGCCGTGCGGCATCGAAGCGGTGGCCGCTGTCCGCCGGCCCCTCGGCCCGGCTGCCCTGTCGCTCTGCCTGTTCGCTCATCACGTGTTCATTCCCATCCTCACCGGGTCCGGACCCATCCTGCCTTTCACTGTGCCGGCGCCGGTACGGCATGGCGGTCACCGGTACTCAGACAGAGCGAGCAGATCACGCCCTGATGCTGCGCCGAGTAGAGCACATCCGGCCGCTCGAAGGTCGCCTCGCAGGCCACGCACTGATGCAGCGTATCGCCCGGCGTGCCATCGGGCAGAAAGCGCGGGGTTGCCATGCCGTCGTCACGCTGTCTGAGGTAGTAGCGCCCCCGGGTGATCGCGGCCATCAGCGGCGTCATCACCAGCGCCACCACGATGGCGACCAGCGGCGAATAGGACGCCAGCAGCTCGCCCAGGGCGCCGAAGTAGGCCGCAATCGACAGGCCTGCCGAGGCGATGAAGGAGACCGTCCCTACCGGATTGACGGCGTGCAGCATGCCCCGCCGGAATTCCGGCAGCCGGGGCGAGAGCCCGAGCAGATACTTGTTGAAGACGATATCGCTGGCCACCGTGACCACCCAGGCCACCGCGCAGTTGGAGTAGAAGCCGAGAATATCGCCCAGCACGGCGAACATGTTGGCCTCCATCAGCGCCAGGGCGATGGAGAGGTTGATGATCACGAACACCAGCCGGCCGGGATAGTGGCCGGTCACCCGGGTAAAGGCATTGGTCCAGGCCAGCGACCCCGAATAGGCGTTGGTGACGTTGATCTTGATCTGGCTGATCACCACCAGGATCACCGCCAGGGTCATGGCCAGCCAGCCGGGTACCAGCTGGCCGAAGGTCGCCACGAACTGCTGGACCGGCTCGGTGGCGCTGGTATTGCCCACCCGGGAGACGATATAGACCGCCAGAAAGGCACCGATCGCCTGCTTGAGGGCGCCCAGGATGACCCAGCCGGGCCCGGCGGCCAGCACCCCGGCCCACCAGGCGCGCCGATTCTCCGCGGTGCGGGTCGGCATGAAGCGCAGATAGTCCACCTGCTCGCCGATCTGCGCCATCAGCGACAGCGCCACCCCGGCGCCCAGCATGACCTCGGCGAGATTGACGCCGCGCCCGCTGTCGCCGTCGAAGGCCAGCCAGGTCGAGACCATGCCCGGATCGCGATGGATCAGCCAGAGCACCGGCCCGAACATCAGTATCAGCCAGATCGGCGAGGTCCAGACCTGCAGGGTACTCAGCGCCTTCATGCCGTAGATCACCAGCGGAATGACCAGCAGCGTCGAGATCAGATACCCCAGCCAGAGCGGAATGCCCAGCCCCAGCAGCAGCCCCTGCGCCATGATCGAGCCTTCCAGCGCAAAGAAGATGAAGGTGAAGGTGGCAAAGATGATCGCGGTCAGTACCGAGCCGTAGTAGCCGAAGCCGGCGCCGCGGGTAACCAGGTCCAGATCGATGTTGTAGCGGGCGCAGTAGTACGCGATCGGCAGCCCCGTGGCGAAGATCACCACCGCGGCCACCAGGATCCCCAGCAGGGCATTCAGGGTGCCGTGGGTCAGGCCGATGGTGGCGCCGATGGAGAAGTCGGCCAGATAGGCGATCCCGCCCAGCGCGGTGATGGCCACCACGGACGGACGCCAGCGACGAAAGCTGCGGGGCGCATAGCGCAGCGTATAGTCTTCCAGGGTTTCGTCGCTGCTGCGCGGCGCCGCCTCGCGGACACCTGACTGGCGGGTGGTCATGCGGGTGCTCCCTGCACCGGCCCTGCGGCATGAAGGCCGGCTGCGGCTGTGATGAATAAGGTCAGTGGCGTTGAGCGCGGCACCACGGTGAACTTCGCTGGTGCAGCCGCGCCTCGGCCCTGCCCATCCTCATACAAATTTCATGCCGGAATCCCGGAAACGCCGGCCACACGCGCTCTCGTGGGGCGCCACGGCGCCCCTCGGCGTCCCCATGCACCATGCCGGATCAGCATGGCGCACAATAAGGGTGCAAACAGCCGGCAGAGCGACCGGCCATGCACCATGGCAAGGCGCCCGGTCATACCGTGAGGTGCGTGGCCACCAGCCGGTCATCGAGTTCGCCGATCGCCCCGACGGCGACGTGATGTCCCCGATCCATCAGCATGAAGTGATCGGCGTAGCGGCGGGCAAAGGGCAGCTTCTGCTCGACCAGCAGCACCGTCAGCCGGTCCTCCTGTTGCAGCCGGCGCAACACCTCGCCGATCTGCGTTACGATGTTGGGCTGGATGCCCTCGCCCGGTTCGTCGAGGATCAAAAGGCGCGGATCGAGCACCAGCGCCCGGCCGATCGCCAGCTGCTGCTGCTGTCCGCCGGAGAGATCGCCGCCGCGGCGATGGCGCATCTCCCTGAGCACCGGAAACAGCTCGTAGATGCGTTCGGGAATGCGCCGCACTCGATCGCGCCGCGCCGGCAGGCCGATGCGCAGGTTCTCCTCCACGCTCAGGGTGGCGAAGATCTGGCGCCCCTGCGGCACATAGCCGATGCCCAGCCCGGCGCGCGCCTCCGGGCGTCGCCCGAGCAGGTCGTCGCCGTCGAACCGGATGCGGCCACTGCGTGCTCCCACCTCGCCCATGATCGTCTTCAAAAGTGTCGTCTTGCCGACCCCGTTGCGCCCCATCACGCAGGTGCAGCCGCCGCTCGGCACCTCGAGGTCGAGATCGCGCAGGATATGGCTCTCGCCGTAGTACTGGTTCAGTCCTGCCACGCTCAGCATCAGGCTGTCTCCTCGTCACCGCCGAGATAGACCTCGATCACCCGGGGATCGCCGGCCACCTCATCCATTGAGCCCTCCGCCAGCACGCTGCCCTGGTGCAGTACCGTCACCCGGCGGGCGATCGAGCGCACGAAGCCCATGTCGTGCTCGACCACCACCACCGACTGCTGGCCCGCCAGCCGGGTCAGCAGATCCGCGGTGCGGTGCATCTCCGGTTCGGTCATGCCCGCCACCGGCTCATCCACCAGCAGCAGGCGCGGGCGCTGCATCAGCAGCATGCCGATCTCCAGCCACTGCTTCTGACCGTGGGAGAGCACGCCGGCAGGGCGATGACGCTGCGCGGTCAGCCCGGTGGTCTCGAGCACCTCGTCGATGCGCGCCTGCCCCTCGTGATCGAGCCGGGCCAGCAGCGTCTTCCAGATGCGCCGATCGCCGGCCATGGCCAGCTCCAGGTTCTCGGTCACGTCCAGCGCCTCGAAGACCGTCGGCTTCTGGAACTTGCGGCCGATCCCGAGATTGGCGATCTGCGGTTCGTCGAGCGTCAGCAGGTTGTGGCGGCTGCCGAACCAGACCTGGCCGCTGTCGGGCCGGGTCTTGCCGGTGATGATATCCATCATGGTGGTCTTGCCGGCGCCGTTGGGCCCGATGATGCAGCGCAGCTCGCCGTCGTCGATGGTCAGGTTGAGCCGGTGGATGGCCTGAAAGCCGTCGAAGCTGACGCTGACATCTTCCAGATAGAGAATCGGGCCGTGACGCACGTCCACCGGCGACTGCGCCGGCGCCATGAAATCGAAGACGCGATCCGGACGCGCGAATTCCCGCAGCCGCTCGAGACGGCCGGAAGCGATCGGATTCATGCACTTGCCTCCTGCCGGCCGCGCCGGCGTGCCAGCAGCCCGGCGATGCCCTGCGGCAGGGCCATCGTGACCAGCACGAACAGCCCGCCCAGAATGAACAGCCAGGCATCCGGCATGGCACCGGTCAGCACGGTTTTCAGATAGTTGACCACCAGTGCGCCCAGCAGTGCCCCGTACAGCGTGGCGCGGCCGCCCAGCGCCACCCACACCACGATCTCGATCGAGAACAGCGGCGCGAAGGTGCTCGGATTGATGATGCCCACCTGCGGGACATAGAGCGCGCCGGCAATCCCGGCGATCATCGCCGACACCACGAACAGCGCCAGCTTGACGTGATCGACCCGGTAGCCGATGAAGCGCACCCGCGCCTCGGCATCGCGTGTCGCCATGCTCACCCGCCCCAGCCGGGAGACGACGATCGCCCGGCACAGCCAGAAGGCGAGCAGCACGGCGACCCCGGAGGCGATGAACAGCGCCACCGTCATGCCCTCGCTGGCCAGCCGGAACCCCAGCAGCTCGTAGAAGCGGGTCAGCCCGGTGCTGCCCCCCATGCCCATCTCGTTGCGATTGAAGACCAGCATCAGCGCGAAGGTCAGCGCCTGGGTGATGATCGAGAAGTAGACCCCGGTCACCCGCGAGCGGAACGCCAGCCAGCCGAACACCAGGGCCAGCAGCCCCGGCGCGAGCACGATCGCCAGCGCGGCCACGGGAAACCAGCTCATCACCGCCTGCCAGCCGGGCAGCGGCGAGGTCTGCGCGTTGAGATAGAGCCCCATGGCGTAGCCGCCCAGGGCGAAGAAGGCGCCGTGCCCCAGGCTGAGAATGCCGAGATAGCCCCAGATCAGATCCACCGCCAGCGCCAGCAGCATGTAGGTGAAATACTTGCCGAGCAGCGCCACCGTGGCGCTGCTGACATGCAGCGGACTGGCCGCGGGCAGCGCGTTGAGCACCAGCACGCCCACCATGCCGACGATCAGCATCCCGCTGGTCAGCAGCGTCGAGCGTGACAGGAAGAGCTGGCGAGAGCGGTCGATGGCCTGCGGATGGTCGCTTGCGGTCATGAGGTGCGCCCCTTCGGTGCGAAGATGCCCTGCGGGCGCTTCTGGATGAACAGGATGACCCCGACCAGCACGAAGACCTTGGCCAGCACGGCGCCGACCCAGGGCTGCAGCACCTGGTTGATCACGCCCAGCGACATCCCGGCGACCAGCGTGCCCCACAGGTTGCCGACGCCGCCGAAGACCACGACCAGAAAGGAGTCGACGATATAGCCCTGGCCCAGGTTGGGGCCGACGTTGGTCAACTGCGACAGCGCCACGCCGGCCAGCCCGGCGACGCCCGCCCCCAGCCCGAAGGTGAGCATGTCGACGCGCGTCGCGCGGATGCCCATCGCCCGTGCCATGGCGCGATTCTGGGTCACCGCACGCACCTCCAGCCCCAGCCGGGTAAAGCGCATCAGCGCCCACAGCGCGGCAAACACCGCCAGACAGAACAGCAGCACGCCGAAGCGGTTGAGGGTCAGCGAGAGCGCCTCGTTGATCTGCCACGAGCCCTGCAGCCACTCCGGTGAACTCACCCGGCGGTTGAGCGGCGAGAAGACGGTACGCACCAGCTGCTGCAGCATCAGGCTCAGCCCGAAGGTCGCCAGCAGCGTCTCCAGCGGCCGCCCCTTGAGAAAGCGGATCACCGTGCGCTCGATCACCACCCCGAACGCCCCGGCGACCAGAAAGCCACCGGGAATCGCCAGCGCAAGTGCCAGCCCCGGCTGGCCCGGCAGCGCCTGCTGGATCAGCCAGGTGGTGTAGGCGCCGATCATGATCAGTTCGCCGTGCGCCATGTTGATCACGCCCATGACGCCGAAGGTGATCGCCAGTCCGATCGCCGCCAGCACCAGGATCGAGCCGGCACTGAGACCGAAGAAGAGCGTCTGGGCCCGGTCATACCAGGCGCGTTTGCTTTCGATGCCCTCGAGCACCGCCCGCGTCTGCCCGGCCAGCGCATCGTCACCGGCGGCGATCGGCGTCAGCGCGTTGCGCACGCGGGTATCAAGGTTGCCGCGCAGCGTGTCGAGCGCCTCGGCGTCACCGCGGGTCACCGCAAAGAGCGCAAGCGCCATCTCCAGGCGCTCACGCACCGCCGGGCTCTCTTCGTCGGCAAGCGTCTGGCGCACGGTCTCGACATTGTCCGGCGCGACCTCGCCGAGCAGGCGATCGGCGGCCCGCAGTCGCGCCGCCTCGTCGCCGCTGGTCAGTGACAGCGAGGCGAGCAGCCCCTGCAGGCGGGTGCGCAGCTCGTTGTTGATGCGAAACGCCTCGACCGTGCGCCGGGTGCCGGTACCGGCCTCCTCGTAGCTGATCGCATCGATGATCGGCCATTCGCGGCCACTGTCATCGGTGATGATGTAGAAGCGATCGCCGCGCCGGGCCTTGCCCAGGCGGCCCTCGAGCAGCGCCTGCAGCCAGCGGGTCTTCTGCTCGGCATCGCTGTCGGCAATCGCCCGGGCGGCGTCGCCCCTGGCCTGAAAGCTGTCGGTATCGAGCGCTTCCAGCAGCGCCCGGGCCCGTGACTCGCTGACGTCAGCCGTGGCGGACTGCCCCCATGCCGAGAGCAGACAGGGCAGCAGGAAAAGGAGCAGCAGGCGTACGGCATGCTGGGCTCCGGCAAGCGGGATTCGGGTCATTTTTCCTTCCTCGATGCCAGCCGCCATGCGGCCGGCATCAGAACCGGTGTTGCCGACGCAGTCTGCCGGCGCTCGTGGAGCGCCGGCAGACAGGCGTTAATCGGCCCCCTGACCGTCTTCGCAGGTCATCGACTCGACGTTGAACCGGCCGCAGCGCAGCGGTGCGCGCCAGTCGCTGATCAGGTTCTGCGATTCCGGCAGATAGTCCGACCAGGCATCGCCGGCCACCGCGGAAGGCGAACGCCAGACAACGCTGAACTGACCGTCGTCCTGGATCTCGCCGATCATGACCGGCTTGGTGATGTGATGATTGGGCATCATCGTCGACGCCCCGCCGGAGAGATTCGGCACGGTCACGCCGATGATCGCGTCCTTCACCGCATCCACCGCCGGGGTGCCGGCACTCTCGACCGCCTGCAGCCACATGTTGAAGCCGATGTAGTGCGCTTCCATCGGGTCGTTGGTGACCGCTTCGTCGTTGCCGGTATAGGCGACCCAGTTGTCGATGAAGTCGTAGTTGGCGTCGCTGTCGACGCTCATGAAGTAGTTCCACGCCGCCATGTGGCCGACCAGCGGGGCGGTATCGATGCCGGAGAGCTCCTGTTCGCCCACGGAGAACGCCACCACCGGAATGTCGGAGGCGGAGATGCCCTGGTTGGAGAGCTCGTTGTAGAAGGGCACGTTGGCATCGCCGTTGATGGTCGAGATCACCGCCGTTTTCCTGCCCTGGCTGCCGAAGTCGCTCACCCGGGAGACGATCGACTGCCAGTCGCTGAAACCGAACGGCGTGTAGTTGACCATGATGTCCTCGTCCGCCACGCCATGCTCCTTGAGATAGGCTTCGAGGATCTTGTTGGTGGTGCGCGGATAGACGTAATCGGTGCCCAGCAGCGCCCAGCGCTCGACGCCCTGGTCCATCAGGTAGTCGACGGCGGGAATCGCCTGCTGATTCGGCGCGGCGCCGGTGTAGAAGATGTTTTCGGAGGACTCCTCGCCTTCGTACTGCACCGGGTAGAACAGCAGGCCGTTGAGTTCTTCCACCACCGGCAGCACCGCCTTGCGCGACGCCGAGGTCCAGTTGCCGAAAATGACGTCGACGCGGTCATCGCCGGTCAGCATGTCACGCGCCTGCTCGGCGTAGAGCGACCAGTCCGAGTTCGGGTCCATCACCACCGGCTCCAGCTGGCGGCCCAGCAGGCCCCCGGCCTCGTTCTGCTGCTCGATCAGCATCAGCATCTCGTCCTTCAGCGTCGATTCGCTGATCGCCATGGTGCCGGAGAGCGAGTGCAGGATACCGACCCGAATCGGCCCCTGATCGTCCTGTTCGGCCGCCTGCGCCCCGAACGGCAGGGCAACCGCCAGTCCTGCCGTGATGAGCAGACGCCGCACACACAAGTGTTGAAACATGACCTGACTCCCGATGATCCCGTGGAATTGTTATCGAACTGCCCGATGTCCCTCTGTGGTGCAGGCACAGCAGCGTTCACGCCTTTGCCATACAAGAGTCATGCCAGTCCTGCGCTTTTCCATGCGCCATCATCGCGCATTGCCATGATCCGCTGCGTCATGCTGCTGCGTTTCCGATCGTCCGGGGACCTCGAAAGGCCTCGTTTGGTGCAGGAAAACGGCAAAGGCATCCGGATGCCCGAAAAGGGGGCACTCGGGCGTCCGGGGTCGCGCCCCGGCGTTGCTCGGATGCATGCCCATGGCGGCGTACGTCCGGTATGCTGCACGACATGAACGATACGCCTCCTCTCAGACGCGGCTGGACCACCGGCTGCTGCGCTGCCGCCGCGGCCCGGGCGGCCTATGGCGCGCTGCTGACCGGCGAATTCACCGACCCCGTGACGGTGCGCCTGCCGCGCGGCCAGACGCCATCGTTTGCGCTCGCCGTCCACGCGCTGTACGAGCAGGCCGGCGAGCCGATGGCCATGGCCGGGGTGATCAAGGATGCCGGCGATGACCCGGACGCCACCCATGGCGTGCTGGTGCGCGCCAGCGTGCGCGCCCTGGCCGGCGGTTCGGGGCTGGTGTTCCGCGCCGGCCCCGGGGTGGGCACGGTGACCCGGCCGGGCCTGCCGGTACCGGTGGGCGAGCCGGCCATCAATCCGGTGCCGCGACGCATGATTCTGGAGGCGCTGCAGGAGGTCGCCAGCCGGACCGACGGTCATCATCAGCTCGATCTCGAGGTCACCCTCGCCATCGACGACGGCGAGCGCATCGCCGCCGAGACCCTCAACCCGCGGCTGGGCATTCTCGGCGGTCTCTCCGTGCTCGGCACCACCGGGGTGGTCATTCCCTTCTCCTGCTCGGCCTGGATTCACTCCATCCACCGCGGCATCGATGTCGCCCGTGCCCGCGGCCTGAGCCATGTGGCCGGCTCGACCGGCTCGACCTCGGAGGCCGCCGTTCAGCAGCTCTACGCCCTCGAGGAGAGCGCGCTGATCGAGATGGGCGACTTCGTCGGCGGCATGCTCAAGTATCTGCGGGCCCATCCGGTACCGCGGGTCACCATTGCCGGGGGCATCGCCAAGATGGCCAAGCTGGGCCAGGGCATGCTCGATGTACACTCGCGCCGCGGCGGGGTCGATCTCGCCGCGCTGGCCGAACTGGCCCGCACCCGGGGCGGCAGTGACGCCCTGGTGGCGGCCATCGCCGAGGCCAATTCCGGGCTGGATGCCTTCGAACAGGCGGCCGCCGGCGGGATCGCGCTGGGGGATGCGATCGCCGAGGCGGCGCTGGCGAGCGCCGCCCGGGTCGTGCGCCAGAGCGGCATGGCGCTGGAAGTGTGCGTGTTTGACCGCCAGGGCCACTGCGTCGGGCGCAGCGGCTGGCAGACCTGCTGAGACCCCGCACGACCGCCTCCCCCGGGCCCGCGCGGCCCGCCCCTTGCATCAGAGCCACCTGTAGTAGCGCTTAAGCCTGCACCGTACTACGACCAAAGAGAGATGCGCCTCGACCGCCTGTCGGTGGTATTACGACGCCGAGGACGTCAAAAAAATCGTGCCCGTCGCGTGCAGGGCACTTCGGCAAGGGAATCGATATGTCATCGCTCGATCACGACGACGCCTATCGGCGTATCGCCAGCAATCCCAACTTTCAGGCCCTGGTACACCGACGGGGACGCTTTGCACTCACCCTGACCGCCATCATGATGGGGCTCTACTTCGCCTTCATCCTGCTGATCGCCTTTGCCCCGCAGGTGCTGGGGATTCCGGTGGCCGACGGCGCCATGACCACCTGGGGCATCGTGATCGGCATCGGCCTGATCCTGGCGGCCATCATTCTGACCGGTATCTACGTGCGCCGCGCCAATGGCGAGTTCGACCGTCTCGTCCACCAGATCCTCGAGGAGGACCGTCAATGAGCCGCTTCTCCTCTGGCACGCTACAACGTACGGGATGGCTGGCCGCCGTGGGCAGCATCGCGCTGATGCTGCCCTTGCAGGGCGCGCTGGCGGATGCCATCGGCGGCGAGGTCGAGCGTCAGCCGCTCAATATTGCCGCCATCGTGATGTTTTTGCTGTTCGTGGCCGCCACGCTCTATATCACCTGGTGGGCCTCGAAGCGCAGCCGCACCGCCTCCGACTACTATGCCGCCGGCGGTCGCATTACCGGCTTCCAGAACGGCCTGGCGATTGCCGGTGACTTCATGTCGGCGGCCTCCTTTCTGGGCATTTCGGCGCTGGTCTTCGCCTCCGGCTATGACGGTCTGATCTACTCGATGGGCTTTCTGGTCGGCTGGCCGATCATCATGTTCCTGATCGCCGAGCGGCTGCGCAATCTGGGGCGCTACACCTTCGCCGACGTCGCCTCCTATCGCCTGAAGAAACGCCCGATCCGCACGCTGTCGGCCTTCGGCTCGCTGTCGGTGGTCGCCCTCTATCTGATCGCCCAGATCGTCGGGGCGGGCAAGCTGATCCAGCTGCTGTTCGGCCTCGATTACATCGTGGCGGTGGTGATCGTCGGCGTGCTGATGGTCTGCTACGTGCTGTTCGGCGGCATGCTGGCAACGACCTGGGTACAGATGATCAAGGCGGCTTTGCTGCTGTTCGGTGCCACCTTCATGGCGCTGATGGTGCTGTGGCATGTCGGCTTCAGCGTCGAGCACCTGTTCAGCGAGGCCGCCCGGGTACATCCCGATGACGAGGCGATCATGACCCCCGGCGGCCTGGTCAGCGATCCCATCTCGGCCATCTCGCTGGGGCTGGCGCTGATGTTCGGCACCGCCGGACTGCCGCATATCCTGATGCGCTTCTTCACGGTCGGGGATGCCAAGGAGGCCCGCAAGAGCGTGTTCGTGGCGACCGGATTCATCGGCTATTTCTACATCCTCACCTTCATCATCGGTTTTGGCGCCATCCTGCTGGTCAGCACCAATCCGGCCTTCAAGGATGCCGCCGGCGCCATCATCGGCGGCAACAACATGGTGGCGGTGCACCTGGCCGACGCCGTGGGCGGCAGCCTGTTCCTCGGCTTCATCTCGGCGGTGGCCTTCGCCACCATTCTCGCGGTGGTCGCCGGGCTGACGCTGGCAGGCGCCTCGGCGGTCTCGCACGACCTCTATGCCGGCGTGCTCAAGCGCGACCAGGCCGACGAGGCGAAGGAGGTGATGGTTTCCAAGGGCGCGGTACTGGTGCTGGGGATCGTGGCCATCTGGCTGGGCATCCTGTTCGAGAGCCAGAACATCGCCTTCATGGTGGGGCTGGCCTTCTCGATCGCCGCCAGCTGCAACTTCCCGGTGCTGCTGCTGGCCATGTACTGGCGACGGCTGACCACCCGGGGCGCGCTGTGGGGCGGCGCAATGGGGCTGGCCACGGCCATCGGCCTGATGATCCTGGGACCGACCATCTGGGTGCAGGTACTGGGCCACGCCGAGCCGATCTATCCCTATGACTACCCGGCGCTGTTCTCGATGGCAGTGGCCTTTCTCGGCATCTACGTGTTCTCGGTCACCGACAAGTCCCGGGCCGCGGAAGAGGAGCGGGCCCTGTTCGAACCCCAGTTCGTGCGGTCGCAGACCGGGCTGGGCGCCAGCGGCAGTACCTCGCACTGAAGCGCCCCTCCCCCTGCCTTCAGCCCCGCCACCGGCGGGGCTTTTTCATGGTGCCTGCGCGCCGCTGCCGAGCGGCCGCGAGCGGCGAAGAAAGGGATCGGCGGCCATGGCGCCGGCCCGCAATGACTGATACTTTCGTCTCATGAGCTTCCCGCGAGAAGCCTGATAACAAGGCCAACAATCGACGAGTATCGCCATGACAGAGCACACTGCCTCCGGGCATGCGGCACGCGACGCCGCGCCCCGCCTCGACATGCGCCAGCGCCTGCGCGCGCTGGGTCCCGCCGCGATGGTGGCGGCCTGCATCCTGGGCCCCGGCTCCATCACTACCCTGTCGGTCGCCGGTGCCACCTACGGCTATCAGCTGCTGTGGGCGACCCTTGCCGCCTCGCTGGTCGCCTTCTGCTTCCAGCGCCCGGTCATCCGCTTCACCCTGATGACGCGCCAGTCCGCCATGGAGGGCATTCGCACCACCATGGGCCGGGGCTGGTCGGGCCTGCTCTACGTCGCCCTGCTGCTGGGGGCCGTCGCCTTTCAGGCCGGCAACTTCACCGGCGCGGCGCTGGCCCTGAACTTCTTTCTGCCGTCCATTCCGATCGTGGTCTGGGTCGCCCTTCTGGCGCTGGCCGCACTGATCATGTGCTGGGTGGGGGTCTATCGCCTGCTGGAGAACGTCAACCGGGTCATCATCGGCCTGATCGTGCTCTCGTTCGTGCTGACCGCCCTGTTTGCCGGCCCGGACCTTGCCACCGTCGCCGCCACGGGCTTCTCGTTTCAGGTCCCGGCAGGCAACTACTGGCTGATCCTGGCCCTGATCGCGACCACGCTGCCGCCCAATACCGTGCTGGGGCTGTCAGCCTTCATCAAGCGCAAGTACGCCAATGACCACACCACCCCCATGGCCGAGCGGCTCGCCCTGTCGCGTTTCGATCACACCACCAACGTGGTCATTACCGGACTGGTCATGGTCGCCATCCTGCTCTGCGCCGGCAGTGTCATCCATGGCAGCGACGCCTCGGTCTCGGGGGCGACCGACATGGCCCGCCAGCTGACACCGATGCTGGGGCAGTACGCCGGTATCCTGTTCTCGCTGGGGCTGTGGGCGGCGGGCTTCTCGTCGGGGCTGTTCAACATCGCGGTGCAGCCCCCGCTGCTGGGCGAGGCGCTGGGGCGCTCCGAAGACGCCGGCGACCGTTTCAACCGGGCCGCCATGCTGTTTGCCGGACTGGCGCCGATCGCGATCGTGGCCGCCTTCGGCAGCACGCCGATCGAGCTGATCCTGGCCGCCCAGGCCATCAACGGCCTGCTGCTGCCTGCCATCGTCGGGTCGATCTGGGTGCTCTGCAATCGACGCCGCTTTCTCGGCGAACTGGCCAACACACGGCGCCAGAACGTGGTCTATGGCCTCGTGATGCTGGTGGTCTCGCTGGTCGCCCTCCGGGTGTTTCTCGATATCTTCGGCGTCATCTGAGGGCATGCCCCGCGGCACAGCGGCCTGCACCGCCATGCGCCGATAAACGACTGGCGGTGCGCCCCCGGGCCTGAGAACATGAAGATCTCCATGTCCTCGTCGCTCGGGAGGCGCCCATGCATTACCGACTGTTCATTGCCAACCGCAACTACTCCTCCTGGTCGATGCGCCCCTGGGTACTGATGCGCGCGCTCGGCATTGATTTCGAGGAGATCCTGACCCCGTTCGAAGGCGCCGGTCGCCAGCGTGCCTTCGAGGCCTTCTCGCCCACCGGCCGGGTGCCCTGCCTGCATGACGGCGACGAGGTGATCTGGGAGTCGCTGGCGATCATCGAGTATCTCGCCGAAGCCTATCCCGGTGTCTGGCCCGCGCATCGCGACCCCCGCAGCTGGGCGCGCTCGGCGAGTGCCGAAATGCATGCGGGCTTTGCCGCCCTGCGCGACGAATGCTCGATGAACTGCGCCCTGCGCATCGAGCTCGGCGCCCCGGGGAGGCCCTCGCCCGCGACCTCAGGCGCCTCGAGGCGCTCTGGCAGGAGGGGCTGACCCGTTTCGGCAGCCCCTGGCTGGCCGGCGAGCACTTTACCGCCGTGGATGCCTTCTACGCCCCGGTCGCGGTGCGCATTCGAGGCTACGGGCTCACGCTCGGCCCGACCGCCATGGCCTATGCCGAGCGGCTGCTGGCCCATCCGGCGGTCGCCGACTGGATCGAGCAGGGCATTCGCGAACCCTGGCGTGACGAGCCCCACGAGGCCGACTGCATCCGCGGCCGGCGGGTCCTCGACGATCTGCGCCAGCAGGTGGCCTGAGGCCCCGGCGCTTCGGCATCAGGGCTCGTGCCCGGCCTGGCGCAGCATGCGATTGCGCCAGGCGTTGACGTGACCGACGAACTCGTGGCCACGGTGCACGTTCGCCAGCACGATCGGGTCGGTATCGGTAAAGCGATTGTCGACCTGGATCGGATAGGCCTTCGTCAGCCAGCGCAGAAAGCCGGTGGCGTAACTCGCCTGACGCAGATCGCGCCAGTTGGTGCCGATCACCCCGCGCCGCCAGGGCAGGATGCCGCGGTAGCACCAGACGCCGTCCCGATCCGAGTAGAGTCGCACGCGGCGGATATAGAGCACCCGATAGATCACCAGCCCCAGCGCAAACAGCACGATGGCCGCCCCACCGGCGAACAGCAGCTGCGCCATCAGCGGGGTCAGGGTCACCCAGCGGTTGAACAGCATGAAGGCGACGCCGATGGCGCAGGCGATGCCTCCCTTGAGCAGGACGTTCAGATAGGCCAGCCACGAGAGGCGATGCTCGCGAAAGCGATAGAGGGTTTCGTCATCGCCCCGCATGCTGTCCGGCAGGTCATTCTCCATGGCGTCATCCGCTGATCAGTCATCGGTGTGTCGAAAACGCCGGCAGTAGCCGGCTTCATAGAGCGCACTGTCACGAAACTCGCGCACCGCCAGTGCCGGGCCGACCAGGATCAGGGCGCTGCGCTCGATGGGCTCGGCCGCCAGCGCCGCCACCACGCTCTCCAGCCGGGCGGTGACGAGGCGTTCATCCGGCCAGCTGACCCGATAGGCCACCGCCACCGGACATGCCGCCCCGTAGAACGGCAGCAAGCGCTCGACGATCTCCGAAAGGCGCTGGATCGCCAGGTGAATCGCCAGCGTCGCGCCGCTCGCCGCAAAGTGTTCCAGCCGTTCGGCCCCGGGCATCTTCGAGGCCCGCCCGGAGAGCCGGGTCAGCACCACGCTCTGCGACACCTCGGGCACCGTCAGCTCCCGGCCGAGCGCGGCCGCCGCGGCCGAGAACGCCGGCACGCCCGGCGTCAGCGTCCAGGGGATGCCGCGCGCGTCGAGCCGTCGCAGCTGCTCGGCGACCGCCGAATAGACCGACAGGTCCCCGGAGTGCAGCCGCGCCACCTCCTCGCCGGCCTCGAAGGCGCGCACATACTCGGCTTCGATGGCCTCGAGATCGAGCGGCGCGGTATTCACCCGCCTCGCATCCGGCAGGCAGTAATCGAGCAGCTCTTCGGCCACGGTCGAGCCGGCATACAGACAGACCGGACAGCGCGCCAGCAGCCGCTGACCGCGTACGGTAATCAGATCGGCGGCGCCCGGACCGGCGCCGATGAAGTGGACAGTCACCCTGGTCTCCGCTTGCACATGTCTCTGGCGCTACTGCATATGGCACTACTTCGATGGCGTTACTTCTCTGGCGCTACCTTCCAGAGCTACTGCGGCGCACTGAACTCCCGTGGCTTGTGCCAGCACCACTGCACGATGGTCCGGGCCGGCGCCCAGCCGGTCATGCCGCCCAGCGGCGCGGCGTGCTCGTGGCCCAGCCGGATCAGTTCGCCCCCCAGCATGCGGTAACACTCGCCCAGTGCCAGTTCGGTCTCCAGCGTGACCGCATTGGCGACCAGCCGGCCGCCCGGCCGGAGCCGATCGATACACAGCGCCAGCAACTCGGTGTCGGAAGCACCGCCGCCGACGAAGATGGCGTCGGGGTCGGCCAGCTCGGCCAGTGCCTGCGGCGCCCGGCCCTCGACCGTGCTCAGGCGCGGCACTCCCATGGCCGCCGCGTTGCGCTCGATCCGCGCCACTCGCTCGGTCTCCGCCTCGATCGCGACCGCTTCCAGCGAGTCATCGCACAGCAGCCACTCGATGGCGATCGCGCCGCTGCCGGCGCCGATATCCCACAGCCGTTCGCCGTGACACGGCGCCAGCCGCGCCAGCGTCATCGCCCGGACATCACGCCGGGTGAGCTGACCATCATGCTCGAAACGGTCATCCGGCCTGCCGGGGGCCAGGGCAATCACCTGCGCCCGGCTGTCGGCCACCACCGTGACCGCCAGCACATTGAGCGGATCGCTGCTCTCTTCGGCTTCGGCCAGGGCCGCGGCCGTGGTTTCGCTGCGGCGCTCCCGCTCCCCATCCAGTGCTTCAAGCACCTGCACCCGGCTCCGGCCGAAACCGCGCTCGACCAGCCGCCGGGCGATGGTCGCGGGCGCCTCGCCGTCGCTGGTCAGCACCACCAGCCGGGCGCCTTCATGCAGGTGCGGATGAATCGCCTCCAGCGGCCGCCCGTGCAGTGACACCAGCCGCGTGCTCTGCATCGGCCAGCCCATGCGGGCACACGCCAGCGAAAAGGCCGAGGGTGCCGCCAGCACACTCATCTCCTCCGCCGGGACATGCCGGGCCAGGGTCGCGCCGATGCCATAATGGAAGGGATCACCGGAGGCGAGCACCACCACCCGCCGCCCGCGATGACCCAGCAGCCACTCGATGCCGTCACCGAGCGGTGACGGCCAGGCGATCGCCTGACCGGTGATCAGCGTGGCGGCCAGCGCCAGATGCCGCGTTCCGCCGAACACCACCTCGGCTGCCCCGATCGCCTCACGGGCGCGGGTATCCAGCCCCTCGACGCCATCCTCGCCGATCCCCACCAGGGTCAGCCAGCGCTGTGCCTCCGCCACACGGGCGTTGTTGTCCATTGCCGCCCTCTTTTGCAGGTTGGGTGTGCATGATCTCCCAGTATCGCATCGTTGTGCGCCGGCCAACACAGTTGGTCGCATCGCCCGTGGCCGACGGGCAGCCTTGCTACACTGGCGGCTCATCCGTGTTTGTCGTGACAGGAGAGAGAACATGACACTGCCGCAGATCCGGCTTGCCGACGGTACCCGCCTGCCCGCCATCGGCCAGGGCAGCTGGCACATGGGCGAAGGGCGCTACACCGCCCGGGAAGAGGCCGACGCCCTGCGTCTCGGTCTCGATCTGGGCCTGAAGGTCATCGACACGGCCGAAATGTATGCCGGTGGACGCTCGGAGGAGGTGGTCGGCGAGGCGATCCGCGACCGCCGTGACGATGCCTTCGTGGTCTCCAAGGTGCTGCCGGGCAACGCCTCCCGCCGCGGCACCATCGAGGCGTGCGAACGCAGCCTTGCGCATCTGGGCATCGAGCAGCTCGATCTCTACCTGCTGCACTGGCGCGGTGGCACACCGCTGGAAGAGACCCTCGAAGCCTTCGAACAGCTCATCGGGGACGGCAAAATCGCCCGCTGGGGCGTCTCCAACCTTGATACCGACGACATGCAGGAACTGCTCGGGCTGTCCGGCGGCCGTGCCTGCCAGACCAATCAGCTGCTCTACAATCTCGGCTCGCGCGGTATCGAGTACGATCTGCTGCCGACCCTGACCGAACACGACATCCCGGTGATGGCCTACTGCCCGGTGGCCCAGGGCGGACGCCAGAGCCGCCATCTCACCGACAGTG
This sequence comes from Kushneria sinocarnis, assembly GCF_003633775.1. Lineage (GTDB taxonomy): Bacteria > Pseudomonadota > Gammaproteobacteria > Pseudomonadales > Halomonadaceae > Kushneria > Kushneria sinocarnis. The sequence continues at coordinate 394,930 of NZ_RBIN01000001.1, read as the reverse complement.
ACGCAGTGCGCGCCGTGGCCGACAGGCACCGCGTCTCGCCCACGCAGGTGCTGCTGGCCTGGACGATCCGCGAGCAGGGCGGACAGCATCCGGTGATGGCAATCCCCAAGGCCGTCCGGCCCGAGCACGTGCGCGACAATGCTGCCGCGCTGACGCTGGAACTCGACGACGAGGATCTGGCGCGGCTCGATGAGGCGTTTCCGCCGCCGGCGCGCAAGCAGCGGCTGGATATCGTCTGAGCAGCCCCCGGCGGATCCGGCCACGGCGACCGGCCGCCCGGTCGCCATGGCTGTCGCCCGCGGCAGCACGCACCGCTACCGCGCGCCGTCCCCCTCGCCCAGCATCGCCTCCAGCGCCGTGGCCGCCTCGCGCAGCATCGGCGCCAGTGCGAGCATGTCCTCCATGCTGCGACGCAGCACCGGGGCATGACAGAACAGGCAGGCCAGCAGCTCGCCATGGCGACGGATCGGCACCGAACAGGCCACCATGCCATCGATGAACTCTTCGTTGTCGGTGCCCAGCTCGTGCTCGCGCACGGGCACCAGCGCCCGTTTCAGGGCCTCCGGCTCCGTCAGCGTATTGCGCGCCCGGCGCTCCAGCGTCAGGTGCTGCAGCACCCGGTCCAGCTGGTGTTCGGGCAGCCCGGCGAGATAGAGCTTGCCACTGGAACTGCACCAGACCGGCACCCGGCTGCCGATCGGCAGATGGATCTGCAGCGGCCAGTGACACTGCACCCGGTCGTAGTAGATCATTTCGGTGCCCCGGGGAATGGCGATCCCGCAGGTTTCGCCGATGCGCTCGGCCAGTCCCTGCAGGATGGCCTGACGCTGGACACTGAAACGGCCGGTGTACAGCACGCTGAAGGCGATCTCTTCCAGCCGCTGCGCCGGGATCAGCTGCCCGCGCAGATTGGTCCTGATGAACCCCTCCTGCTCCAGCGTCTGCACCAGGCGGTGCGCCGTCGCGCGGGGAATATCCAGCTGCAGCGCCAGATCGGTGGCCAGTGGCGGGTGTTCGGCACGTGCAATGGTTTCGAGCATGCTCAGCACGCGCCGAATGGACGAACTGCCGTCGCGGGAAGCACTCCCCATCAATCCGATTCCGTTTCCCGAAAGAAGGCCCACACTCTATCAGAGCACTCCCGGCCCCACACGACCGAAGCCGACCGCCCCGCTGTCGGCTTCGGTCGGGCCACCGGCCCGGATTACTGCATGGTCGGCATGGAGAAATCCGCACTGTTGCGAAGACCGGTCGGCCAGCGCCGGGTCACGGTCTTCATGCGCGAGAAGAAGCGCACGCCATCCGGGCCATGCATGTGCAGCGGGCCGAACAGCGAGCGCTTCCAGCCGCCGAAGGAGTGGAAGGCCATGGGGACCGGAATCGGTACGTTGACGCCCACCATGCCGGCCTGCACGTTCTCCTCGAACTGACGGGCCGTGTCGCCGTCGCGGGTGAAAATGGCGGTGCCATTGCCGTATTCATGACGGTTGATGAGCGCCAGTGCCTCATCGAACGATTCCGCGCGCACCACCACCAGTACCGGACCGAAGATCTCCTCCTGATAGATGCGCATCTGCGGGGTGACCCGATCGAACAGCGAGGGCCCCAGGAAGTATCCGGCCTCGCGACGGCTCACCTCGTGCTGGCGGCCGTCGACCACCAGTTCGGCGCCCTCCTCGGCGCCCAGCTCGATGTAGGCAGCCACCCGGTCGCGATGCTCCTGCGTGACCAGCGGCCCCATGTCCGGCTCGGGATCGGCGGTACCGGGGCCGATGGTCATGCGACCGATGGCATCCTTGAGCTGCCCGACCAGATTGTCGGCCACCTGCTCACCCACGCAGACCGCCACCGAGATCGACATGCAGCGCTCACCGGCCGAACCGTAGGCGGCACCCATCAGGGAGCTGACCACCTGCTCGGGATCGGCATCGGGCATCACCATCATGTGGTTCTTGGCCCCGCCCAGCGCCTGACAGCGCTTGCCGTGGGCCGCGGCCGTGGCATAGATGTGCTCGGCGATGGGGGTGGAGCCGACGAAGCTCACGGCCTGGATCTGCGGATCGGTCAGCAGCACATCGACGGCCTCCCGGGCGCCGTTGACCACGTTGAACACCCCGTCCGGCAGCCCGGCCTCGGCCAGCAGCTCCGCCATCAGCATGGGGGCACTCGGATCCTTCTCGGAAGGCTTCATGATGAAGGTGTTGCCGCAGGCGATGGCGATCGGGAACATCCACATGGGCACCATCGCCGGGAAATTGAACGGCGAAATACCGGCGCACACCCCCAGCGGCTGCATGAGCGAGTTGGCATCCACTCCGCGACCGACGTTAAGGCTGAACTCCCCCTTCTGCAGATGCGGAATGCCGCAGGCAAACTCCACCACCTCGAGTCCACGGGTGATCTCCCCCCGGGCATCCGACAGCACCTTGCCGTGTTCCCGTGCGATCAGCTCGGCCATCTCGTCGCGGCGCTCTTCCAGCAGCGCCTTGAATCTGAACAGATAACGTGCCCGCACCACGGCCGGCGTCTTCGACCAGTCGGGAAAGGCCGCCGCGGCGGCCTCGATCGCCTGGCGGGTATCGCTGGCATCGGCCATCGCCAGCTCGAGCCGCTGCGCGCCGCTGGCCGGGTTGTACACCGCCGAGGTGCGGCCGGACTGCCCGCTGACCTGGCTGCCGTTGATGAAGTGTCCCAGTTGTTGCATGACGGATTACTCCTGGTTCCAGACCTGTTCGTAGAGCGCCACGATGTCGTCGGCCTCCGGTACACGCGGGTTGTTGCCGGGCGATCCGGAGGCCAGCGCCTGTTCGGCCATGGTGGCACTCAGTTCGAAATAGCGGGCCCGCTCGATGCCGTACGCTTTCGGACCGGGCACTTCCAGCTCGCGGTTGAGCGCCCGGAGTTCGGCCAGCAGCCTGTCGTTGGCAGTTGCGGTGTCATCACCGGCCGCTGCCACGCCCATGGTGCGGGCGCATTCGGCATAGCGCTCCGGGGCAGCCGGAATGGAAAACCCGGTCACCGCCGGCAGCAGCATGGCGTTGGAGAGCCCGTGCGGGACGTGAAAGGCCGCCCCGATGGGCCGACTCATGCCATGCACCAGCGCCACCGAGGCGTTGGAAAAGGCCATGCCGCCCAGGGTGGCGCCCATCATCATGGCCTCGCGCGCCGCGCGATCATCCGGCTCATGCCACACCCGCCGCAGGTTGGGGGCGATCAGCCGCATGGCCGCCAGGGCCTGCTGATCGCTGAAGGGGTTGGCCTTGCGGCTGACATAGGCCTCGATGGCATGGGTCAGGGCATCGATGCCGGTATCCGCGGTTACCCGGGGCGGCACGCTCATGGTCAGTTCGAAGTCCACCAGCGCGGCCATCGGCATGAATCCCAGCCCGCCACACAGCATCTTCTCGCCGACGTCATCGTCGGTAATGATGGTGAAGCGGGTCGCTTCGGAGCCGGTCCCGGCAGTGGTCGGAATGGCCACCACCGGCAGCCCCGGCTGCTCGGCCTCGTTGGGAAAGCGGTAATCGCGGATCTGACCACCGGCCAGCCCCAGCACGCTGATGGCCTTGGCCGAATCGATGGGGCTGCCGCCGCCCAGGGCGATCACGCTATCGAACCGGCTGCCATCGGGCAGGCCGGCCGTGAGCGTGGCGACCCCCTCCAGAATCGAGGACTCGGTCGGTTCGGGGACGGTGTCGGCGAAGACACCATGGTGCACACCCGCCTCGTCCAGCAGGGCAGCGACGCGCCGAAGATAACCGAGCTCTTCCATCATGTGATCGGTCACGATCAGCGGTCGGCTGACGCCCAGTGAGCGCAATACGACCGCCAGTTGGTTAACGGCCCCGGCTCCGGACTGCAGGATCCGTGGCAGCAGGGTGTGGTGTGACATGACCGCCTCTCACCTGCCGATGGCAGCGACGTGAAGATGAGTGATGATTCACCGACCAGATCCAATAATGGGATCTGAAGTCTCACTTTCTGAATAAGAGCTTCATCAGGGCGTGTCAAAGCTGCCGTTCGGAGTCCTTGCCGCGCAGGCTTCTGCCGCAACAAAAAGCACTTTCAAATCAGAAACCTGCCCATAAATTCCGGCGCCTTATACTTTGGATGAACGCACCCTGCCGAGGGCTTTGCCCTGCCCCTGGGCACTACCGCCAGCCCCTCAACCCCACGGGGCAGGCAGCAACCTGCGTGATCTACCGGCTCATGGCCGGCAACTGCCCCGCTTTTGACTTTTCAGGATTTTCCGTTCCAGAGCGAACGCTTCTTTCGGATCGACAGGTTACCCGCCACCCGCACTCTACGACCCTGGTTTAATCAACCAAAGTCGCCTGCAATCTTGCATAACCATAAACACCTGAATATGAAGGATTAAAAAAATACCAACGAATCGACGATCACGTCATTACGCCCCGCTTACAGACATCCGATTGACACCTGAGCGCGCAGCCAATATCAAAAAATGAGATCTGATTTCTCAATGAAAAGGGGAAAATTCACTGCTTCATGGCCAGGCACTCACCCAGTTTGCGATGGGCGACCTATCGCCATTTCCGGCTCGCGGCACGGGGTCGATCACCAAAGCCATAGCCGACATGCCGGGGAATCATCAACAAGGATCGTGCCAGCTATTGCAGCCTGCAGGGCGAGCACGGGCCAGCCGGCGAACGAAGCATGACGAGTACCACCCACATCTGCTCAAGAGGTTTCGGAAATGAGTTATATCGGGCTGTTTGGAGGGCTGGCTCTGCTGATCTGGCTGACCATGCGGGGCACCAATCTGCTGATTGCCGGACCGATTTCGGCACTTCTGGTTGCCACGCTCAGCAGCATATCGCTTTTCCCGCAGCTGGCGGCCGAAGGCGATCCTTCCTACGTCAGTGCCTACATGAACGGTTTTACCAGCTTCATGAGCTCCTGGTTCTTCATGTTCCTGCTGGGCGCCATATTCGGCAAGCTGATGGGCGATTGTGGTGCTGCCGAAAGTATCGCCAAGTTCATCATCGGCAAGCTCGGTGCCGGTAATGCCGCACTGGGAATCGTGCTCTCCTGCGCCATTCTCACCTATGGCGGGGTCAGCCTTTTCATCGTCGCCTTCGCCGTCTATCCAATGGCGGTCAGCCTGTTCCAGGAGGCCAACCTCCCCCGGCGCTTCATCCCGGCTGCCATGGGCTTTGGCTCTTCCACCTTCACCATGACTTCGGCGGGCTCGGTGGAAATCCAGAACTGGATTCCGATGAAATATCTCGGCACCTCACCCTATGCCGGCTGGGCCGTCAGTGCAGTGATCGCCCTGGTCATGATCGTGCTTGGGTCACTGTGGCTCAACCGGATGCTGCGTCAGGCCGTGGCCGCAGGGGAAGCCTTTCAGGAGCGCGACAATGATCCCGTGCTCGATCGTGAACAGCTGCCCTCGTTTGCCCTCAGCATCCTGCCGCTGGTGGTGGTGCTGGCCATCTCCTTCCTCTTCCATGACCGGCTTGAGGAATCGGCCCTGATCGTCGCACTGCTGGCCGGTGTCGTGACCACCCTGGCCCTGCACTACCGGCGCTTCCTGAACATCGGCTCGGCCGTTTCCGAGGGCGCTGTCGGCGCCCTGCTGGCGATCGCCAATACCTGTGCCGTGGTCGGTTTCGGTACGGTCGCCAAGGCCACCCCGGCCTTTGCCAGTGTCGTGGATGTCATGACCTCGTTGCCGGGCTCGCCTTTGATCGGCGCCGCCGTTGCGGTCACCGCCATCGCCGGCCTGACCGGTTCGGCCTCGGGCGGGCTGGCCATCGCCCTGCCCCTGATCGCGCCGCACTACACCGCCATGGGGGTCAACAGCGATGCCCTGCACCGCGTCTCCTCCATCGCCTCGGGCGCGCTCGATTCACTGCCCCACAACGGCTATGTGGTGACCACCATCAGGGTCATATCGGGTGAAACCCACAAGGATGCCTACCCGGCCTTTGGCAAGCTGACGGTGCTGCTGCCGCTGGTGGGCGTCCTGCTGGCCATCCTGCTGTTCATTCTGTTCTGAGCCCCGCTGGCGGGCAGCCCGGCGTGCCCGGCCCGCCTGCGGTTGCCGGGCGCTTATCGGCCCCTAGCGGGCCGTCCAGCCCAGGTTGATATCCCAGCTCGCCCCGGTGACTGCCGAAGCCTGCTCGGAGGCGAGATAGTCCGCAATTCCGGCCACTTCTTCCGGTTCGATCAGCCGCTTGATGGCGGCCCCCTCCAGCATGATCTGCTCGATGACGGCCTGTTCATCCATCCCATGCAGGCGCGCCTGATCGGCGATCTGACGTTCGACCAGCGGGGTGCGGACATAGGCCGGGCAGAGCGCATTGGCAGTAATACCCTGCTCACCGCCCTCGAGCGCTGCAGTGCGGGTCAGCCCGAGCAGCCCGTGCTTGGCGCTGACATAGGCCGCCTTGCCCGGCGAAGCGACATGCGCATGGATGGAGGCAATATTGATGATCCGCCCCCACTGCTGCCGGCGCATGTGCGGCCAGACCGCCTGTGTCAGTATGAAAGGCGCCGTCAGCATCAGATCAATGATGGTGCGCCACTTGCCTTCATCGAAGGTTTCGAGGCGTTCAACATGCTGAATACCGGCATTGTTCACCAGTATATCGACGCCACCGAACAGGGCCTCTGCCCTTGCGACGGCGGCACGGCACTGCTCGCCATCGGTGAGGTCAGCACAATGAAATTCGGCGCCGGCAGCCTCGGCCACGGACTGACCGCCAGGGTCGGCGTCCACCGCCAGTACCTGACAACCTGTCTGGCAGAGTTTTTCCACCACTGCCCTGCCAATACCGCTCGAAGTACCGGTCACCAGCGCGACCCGGGGCGCTTGAGGGCCACTTGTACTCATCAGTCACCTTTCCGTCGGTTCACGAATGCTGCAGGAAGGTCTTCAACTTCGACCGAGTCGTGACCGGCTGCAAGTGCCCGTCACCGTCCTGCGACTAAAGGCCGATTCAGTATTGCGACTGTCCCCCCAACACTGGACCGACTGTCCCCGGAACCCCGTGTTCCGGACACGCCCCTGAACCCTGCCAAGAGAGTCATTGATGGACAAATGTTTTGCCTCCGCCCATGAGGCACTCGATGGCCTGATCGAGGACGGCATGACGCTGGCCGTGGGCGGCTTCGGCCTGTGCGGTATTCCCGAGGCGCTGATCGAGGCGCTGCGGGATACCGGCAAACGCGAACTGACCGTCGCCAGCAACAATGCCGGGGTTGACGGCTTCGGGCTGGGGCTGCTGCTGGAATCCCGGCAGATCAGCAAGATGATGTCCTCCTACGTGGGCGAGAACCGGGAGTTCGAGCGCCAGTACCTTTCCGGTGAACTGGAACTCGAATTCTGCCCCCAGGGCACGCTCGCCGAGCGGCTGCGTGCCGGCGGTGCCGGGATTGCGGCCTTCTACACTCGTACCGGCTACGGCACGAAGATCGCCGAAGGCAAGGAAGTACGGGAGTTCAATGGCGAGCACTACGTCATGGAACACGGGCTACCAGTGGATGTTGCGCTGGTGAAGGCCCAGGTGGCCGATCGCGCCGGCAACCTGCGTTTTGCCAAAACCGCTCGCAACTTCAACCCGCTGGCGGCGATGGCCGGCCGAGTGTGTGTGGCCGAGGTGGAGGAGATCGTCGAGACCGGCGCCATCGACCCCGATGATGTGCATCTGCCGGGGATCTTCGTCCATCGCATCGTGCATAACCCCAACCCGGAAAAGCGCATCGAGAAACGCACGCTCAGGGAGGCGAACTGAGATGGTCTGGACACGTGAGCAGATGGCCGAACGCGCCGCCGGCGAGCTCGAGGACGGTTTTTACGTCAATCTCGGCATCGGCCAGCCCACCCTGGTGGCCAATTACATTCCCGAAAGGATGGATGTCTGGTTGCAATCGGAGAACGGGATGCTCGGCATCGGCCCCTTCCCGACCGAGGGAACCGTCGATCCGGATCTGATCAACGCAGGCAAGCAGACCGTCACCTCACTGCCCGGCAGCAGCTTCTTCGATAACGCCGAGTCGTTCGCAATGATCCGCGGCGGCCACATCAACCTGGCCATCCTCGGCGCCATGCAGGTCTCGCAGCAGGGCGATCTCGCCAACTGGATGATTCCGGGCAAGATGGTCAAGGGCATGGGCGGCGCCATGGATCTGGTGGCCGGCGTGCAGCGGGTGGTAGTACTGATGGCTCATACTGCGAAGGGCGAGCACAAGATCCTGCCCGAATGCACCCTGCCACTGACCGGCGTGGGCGTGGTCAACCGCATCATCACCGACATGGGCGTGATGGATATTACCGAAGGGGGTGTCGCGCTGGTGGAGCTCGCCCCGGAGGTGACCCTCGAAGAGATCCGTGAAGCCACCGGCTGCGAGCTGCTTGATCGTCGGGAGAGCCAGCATGCGTGATGTCGTGATCGCCGGTGCCACGCGCACCGCCATTGGCGCCTTTCAGGGCGGGCTGGCCACGGTCCCCGCCGCCGAGCTCGGCAGTACCGTGATTCGCGCCGTGCTCGGCGAACTCGACCCCGCCACGGTGGACGAGGTGATCATGGGCCATGTACTGCGTGCCGGCACCGGCCAGAACACCGCCCGTCAGGCCGCGATCGGCGCCGGACTGCCCGAAGGCGTACCCGCCATGACCGTCGACAAGGTCTGCGGTTCCGGGCTGAAGGCCGTGCAGCTGGCAGTACAGGCGATTCGCTGCGGCGATGCCGAGACCATCGTGGCCGGCGGCATGGAGTGCATGAGTCTGGCCCCCTACGTGCTGCCGAAGGCGCGCACCGGTCTGCGCATGGGGCATGCCGAGCTGCTCGACAGCATGATTCATGACGGGCTGTGGGACGCCTTCAACGACTACCACATGGGGGCCACTGCGGAGAATCTGGCCGAACGCTACGCCATCAGCCGCGAGGCTCAGGATACCTTCGCCGCTGAATCCCAGCGCCGCGCCAGCGAAGCACGCGATACAGGGCGTTTTGACGCCGAAATCACTCCGGTCGAGGTCCATGGTCGGCGTGGCGAGACCACCCTGATCGAGCGCGACGAACAGCCCCGCGAAGGCGTGACTGCCGAATCGCTGGCGCGGCTCAAACCGGCCTTTGCCAGAAATGGCACCGTCACCGCCGGTAACGCCTCGGCGCTCAACGACGGCGCTGCCGCACTGCTGATCATGAGTCGCGAACGCGCCGAATCGCTCGGCCTGCCGGTGCTGGCCACCGTAACCGGCCACGCCGGGGCCGCGGTCGACCCCGCCGTCATGGGGCTGGGGCCGGTGCCCGCCACGCAGCGCTGCCTGACGCGTGCCGGCTGGTCAATCGACCAGCTGGAGCTGATCGAAGCCAACGAGGCTTTTGCCGCCCAGGCACTGGCAGTGCAACAGGAACTGGGCTGGGACCCGGCCCGGGTCAACGTCAACGGTGGCGCCATTGCGCTGGGCCACCCGATCGGTGCTTCCGGCGCACGCATTCTGGTGAGCCTGCTGCACGAGATGGTGCGTCGCGATGTCCATCGCGGGCTGGCAACGCTCTGCATCGGCGGCGGCCAAGGGGTGGCCGTGGCGGTGGAGCGCTGAGCGCTCTCATTCCGAAAAACTCGTGGCGGCGCCTGGCGCCGTCCATAACAACAACGGGAACACACCATCATGCTCAGACTGTTGTCACGCCCGGCGGTACGTCTGGTGGAGCGCTACCTGCCCGACCCGTTCATCTTCGTGCTGCTGCTCACCCTGATCGCCGCCGGTGCCGCGATGCTGTTCGAGCAGCAGTCGCCGCTGGCGATCATGCGCATCTGGGGCGACGGTTTCTGGGGGCTGCTCTCCTTCTCAATGCAGATGCTGCTGGTACTGGTGACCGGCTTCATGTTCGCCAACACCCCGCCGATCAAGCGCCTGCTGGCGCGGCTGGCAGACGTGCCTCGCAGTGCCGGGGGCGCCATCGTGCTGGTCAGTCTGGTGTCGCTGACAGCCAGCTGGATTAACTGGGGCTTCGGGCTGGTGGTCGGCGCCCTGTTTGCCCGGGTCATGGCACGCCGGATCCGGGTGGATTATCGCCTGCTGGTGGCCAGCGCCTACTCCGGTTTCGTGGTCTGGCATGGCGGGCTGGCCGGCTCGATCCCGCTCACCATCGCCACCGAAGGGCATTTCATGGCCGATCGAATCGGCGTGATCCCGACCGGCGATACCCTCTTCTCGCTGTTCAACCTGGCCATCGTGGTGGCCCTGTTCATCGCCGTGCCACTGGTCAATCGCCTGATGCTACCCGATGAGAGCGAGGCCGTAATCGTCGATACCGAGCGGCTCGACGAAACCAACACCGCCGCGACCTCCCCCTCACCCCAGCGCCCGGCCGAGCGCCTCGAGAACAGTACGCTGCTGGCCTGGCTGGTCGGCATTCCCGGGCTGATCTTCCTGCTCGATCACTTCCTGCTGCGCGGCGGCGGGCTCAACCTCAACATCGTCAACTTCCTGTTCCTGTTTCTGGCGATCGTGCTGCACCGCACCCCGCGGCGGCTGCTCGACAGTCTCCACGAGGCGATCCGCGGCGGCGCCGGCATCGTCATCCAGTTCCCCTTCTACGCCGGGATCATGGCGATCATGATCCAGTCCGGTCTGGCCGAGTCGATGTCGCAATGGTTTGTCTCGATTGCCAGCGCCAACAGCCTGCCCTTCTGGTCCTTCATCAGCGCGGGTATCGTCAATCTGTTCGTACCCTCGGGCGGCGGGCAGTGGGCCGTGCAGGCGCCGGTGATGATCCCGGCCGCCCAGCAGCTGGGTGCCGATATCGCGCATGTCGCCATGGGCGTGGCCTGGGGCGATGCGTGGACCAATCTGCTGCAGCCCTTCTGGGCGCTACCGGTACTGGCGATCGCCGGGCTGAAGGCGCGGGACATCATGGGCTTCTGTCTGATTCAGCTGGTGGTCACCGGGGTGATCATCGCGCTCGGACTGACGCTGCTTTAGGGGCCCGGGTGGATGCCAGCAGATCGGGCGCGTCGAAGGCGAGCGCAATCCGTGTCACGATGGCCTTCCACTCCCGGAATGACTGACACCATGCCCCTTCGATTGCTGCTGCTCGGCGGGACCGGCGAGGCACGCCGGCTGGCCGAACGCCTCGCCGGGGATGACCGCTTCGAGGTCATCCTGTCGCTGGCCGGGCGCACCCGAACGCCGCGACTGGCGCCGGTCACCGTGCGCCAGGGCGGTTTCGGCGGCATCGCAGGGCTGACCGCCTGGCTTGAGCGCGAATCGATCGATGCCATGATCCTCGCCACCCATCCCTTCGCCGCGCAGATGGCCGTCCATGCCGAGCAGGCCGCCCGGCGGACCGGCATCCCCACGCTCCATCTGGCCCGCCCCGAGTGGCCGCGCCATCCACAGGATTGCTGGTTGGAGTGTGATCGGCTCGAGGACGCGCCGGCCCTGCTGGGCGATACTCCACGCCGGGTGCTGCTGGCGCTGGGGCGACAGCAGGCGGCCCTGTTCGAGGCGGCACCACAGCACGACTACCTGATCCGCAGCGTCGAACCGCTCGAGCCGGCGCTCGACCTGCCGCGCGCGCAGAGCCTGCTGGCGCGCGGACCCTTCACCCTGGCAAGCGAGCGCGCGCTGCTGAAGCGTCATGGGATTGAAGTGATCGTCACCAAGCACAGCGGCGGCGAGGAGACCTACGCCAAGATTGCCGCCGCCCGCGAGCTGGGCATTCGGGTGGTGATGGTTCGCCGGCCACCGACGCCGGCGCTGCCCCGGGTCGAGCATATTGATGAGGCGCTTGAATGGCTGATTCGTCAGGCGGAAACTTCCGGATCGCACCCCGGCGCAAATCGCGGCGAGTAAACCAGCGGAGGCTGATCCGGCCGCTCGACCACCCGGGTCTGTTCGGAGCCGATCATCACCAGGGTCGCCATGTCGGCCCATTCGGCCCGGGCCTCGGCCAGGGTCGTGATCCGCATGTGCTCATCGGCGCGCCCCGCCGCGCGCCCGAAGATGACGACCGTCTCACCGGTCAGTGTTTCCCGCAGCAGCTCGAATGTGCGACCCAGTTGCCAGGGGCGGGAGGCCGAAATGGGATTGTAGAGTGCCATCACGAATCCGGCCTCGGCAGCCGCCTGCAGCCGACGTTCGATCAGTGCCCAGGGCTTGAGGTTGTCGGAGAGGGAGATGGCGCAGAAGTCGTGCCCCAGTGGTGCGCCACAGGCGGCAGCGACGGCGAACATCGCACTGATGCCCGGGATCATCTGCACCTCCAGGGCACGCCAGTGCACGGGGCCGCGCTCGATCTGCTCGCAGACGGCCGCCGCCATGGCGAACACACCCGGGTCACCGCCGGAGACCATCGCCACCCGGGCGCCGGCCGCGGCATCGGTCAGCGCCTGGCGAGCACGGGCACCCTCCTCGCGATTATCGGAAGCCATTCGGCGCGGATCGTGTTCATCGACCACGCGATTCAGATAAGGGCCGTAGCCGTAGAGCCGTTCGGCGGCATCCAGCGCTTCGCGCGCCCGGGGCGTCAGCAGGTGCGGCTCACCGGGTCCCAGCCCGATCACCCAAAGTGCACCACCGTGCGTCACCGCATCACTCATCCTGCGGCGCCTTGTTCAGCAGATGGCGCAGCGCTTCGGGACGATAGTGCGACTCGTGCCAGCCCGGCACCAGCACGATCGAGAAATACGGCGCCGGGGCATCGTCACGCTCGGCCAGCGCGATGCTCTGCGCACCCGCCATGGTGGCGCGTTCGACATAGAGCGCCCGCTCCAGCTGACCGGTACGCGCCAGCGCCCGCCGGATCGTCGGCAGATTGCGCCCCACCTTCATGATCACGGCGGCTTCACAGCGGCCGAGCCGCTCGACCAGACCGTCCTCATCGAGCGTGCCCGGCAGAATGCTCAGCACGTCATCGCCCTGGCAGATCGGCAGGCCGGCACTCGACCAGCCCCCCGACATGCCGCTCACGCCGGGGATCACGGTGGTGGTGTAGTGCGACGCCAGGCGCACATGCAGATGCATCCAGGAGCCATAGAAGAGCGGATCGCCCTCGGAGAGCACCGCCACCTGCTCGCCACGCTCGAGATGCTCGGCGAGCCGCGCCGCACTCTCGTCATAGAAGGCGGTGATGGCATCGCGATAGGCGCTCGAATGGCGCGGCAGCTCGGTGGTCACCGGATAGTAGAGCGCCAGCTCGGGCTGACCGGGGCGCAGCTGTTCGGCGACCACCCGGCGCGCGTTGCTGACATTGCCGGCCTTGGCGAACCACGCCACCACGTCGGCCTGCGCCAGCGTACGCACCGCCTTGAGGGTCAGCAGCTCGGGGTCGCCCGGGCCGGTGCCCACGCCGAACAGCTGCCCCTGCTGCGAGGGGGCAGCGCGGCCGGCGCCGGACAGCATGGCCTGCTCGGTAAAGGTTCTCACAGCGCTGCACTCGCCAGTGCGTTGACGGTCGCCGAGGCGATGGCACTGCCCCCCATGCGGCCGTGCACCGTGATGAAGGGAATGCCCAGCCGACTCGCGGCCAGCGCCTGCTTGGATTCGCGGGCGCCGACGAACCCGACCGGCACCCCGACGATCAGCGCCGGGCGCGGCAATGCGCCCTGTTCGAGCCGTTCGAGCAGATGAAACAGCGCCGTCGGGGCATTGCCGATCACCACCACGGCACCCGCCAGCTGCATGCCCCACAGCTCCAGCGCCGCCGCCGACCGGGTATTGCCGAGCTCGGCGGCCAGTTGCGGGGTGCGCTCATCGCGCAGCGTGCAGTGCACCTCGTTGCCCGCCGGCAGCCGCTTGCGGGTAATGCCGCGATCCACCATTTCGGCATCGCACAGGATCGGCATGCCGCTTTGCAGCACGCGCCGGCCCACGCTCGCGGCATCGCCGCCGAACTCGATGTGCTCGGCCAGCTCGACCAGCCCGCAGGCATGAATCATGCGGATGGCGATCTCGGCCTCGAGCTCGCTGAAGCGCTCGAGCGCCGCCTCCTCGCGAATGATCGCGAAGGACTGGCGGTAGATCTCGCGGCCATCACGGATATAGTCGAAACTGCTCTCCAGGCTCTGCGTCATGCGCCCCCTGCCCTCCGTATCGCCCGTCGCACGGGCGTGTCGTTGTTCACTCGGTTGCCGCCAGCCATGCGGCCAGTCGCGCCTCGCCCAGCCGCACCAGGGTCTCACGCATGGTCTCGCCATGACGATGCACCCGCTGCACCCGCCGCGCCAGCTGTGCCACCGCCTGCGGCAGCCGCTCGGCCGCCAGCGCCACGAGCTGGCCCGAATCATCGGCGCGAGCTTCCAGCCCCAGCGTCACGCCCTCCGGAGTACCGGTAAGGACCAGCGTCGCCGGATTCGGCCGCGCACAGCCCTTGGTGCAGCCGGAAAGGTGCAGCGAGACGCTGCCATCACACAGTGGTGCGGCGGCCGCGGCAATATCCGCCGCCAGCGTGCGGGTCATCAGCTGGCCGCTGGCACAGCCGGCAGCACCCACACAGCTCTCCAGACTCAGGCGCGGATCATCGGGGTCGGTGATCAGCCCCAGCGTCCGGGCCCGATGCGCGAGAGCAGCGACATCCAGCGAGCCGTGACCGGCCACCCGCCAGCGCCGTCCCGGTGCCGGGGCGAAGGTGTCGGCACCACACCGGCGCGCCGCCCGGGTCAGCTGCAGCAGTGTGGTGGCTTCCAGCTGGCCGAACGGCCAGTGAATCTCGAGCTGCTGCGAATCCGCGCCGACCACCGGGCGCTCCGGCGGCCGTGGGCGTACCCAGGCGATCGCCGGTCGCAGCCCCAGCACCTCGCAGAGCTGCAATGGCGCGCGGTGCGCCAGCAGATCGCGCCCGCGCGCCCGGGGGCCACAGGCGGCAATCGCCTCGAGCAGCGCCTCGGCACCCTCGGCCAGCCGCGCCAGACCGATATCACCCAGCCAGGTGACCGTGTCGGCATCCCCGGCCAGCCCCAGCCAGCCCCGCCGTTCCCCGTCGCTGTCGCGTACCAGACGAATACGCAGGTCGGCACTCAAGCGATCCAGCCCCGCCCATTCGCCGCCGGCATCGATGACGACCGCCACCTTGGGCGCAAGTCCTTCGACGCCCGCCGCCAGCAGGCGCTCGCGCAGCCGGCCGGCAACCGCCCGGTCGGTGTCATCAAGCCCGGCATCACAAGCCATCAGCGCATCAAGCGTGATCGCCGGAGCACGCGGATCGAGCAGATCACTTCCGATCACCGATGCCGAGGCGTGGCCCGGATGACCGGCCAGCTCGCGCGGCAGCCGACCCACATCTTCCGCCTGCAGTCCGCGCAGCTGCAGGTTGCCACGCCGGGTCAGCTCGATGATGCCGTTGCCCAGCCGCTCGGCGGCTTCACACAGCACGATCGTCTCTGCCACCCCGAGCCCGCGCGGCAGCGGCGGCAGACGGGCCAGATGGCCGTCGCCGGTCGCCATCGGCGCGTGCAGCGTGGGGCAGGCACCCCGTCGCAGCCCCTGCCTGCGGCGGGCGTCGCCTCCATCGGAGGTATCGGTTGCAAACGGAATCATGGGCTCTCTGCCGGGCATTCGCCTCTCATGGCGGACATGCTACAGCATCCCGCCACGCTTCACGAAACCGGCGGCGGCCACTGCCGGGGCGCTGGCAAAAAGGGCAGACCCGGGCGAGGATGGCCGCTGCGCTCGTTTCACAGCGAGCATGCGCCGCGGGCCGTTTCAACCACACAACAAGGATTCCCGATGAAACGCTTCCATGCCGCCATCCTGCTCGCCGGAGCGCTCTGCGCCAGCGCCACCCTGGCGCACGCCGCCGACACCCTGCGCCTCGCCATCGATGTGCCCTACAGACCCTTTGTCGAGCGGACACCGACCGGCGGGCTGACGGGGTTTGAAATCGATCTCGGCAACGCCCTGTGCCGGCGCGCCGGGTTCGACTGCCAGTGGATCGAACAGGCCTGGAACGGCATCATTCCGGGACTTGAAGCACGCAAGTATGATGCCATTCTCTCATCGATGGCGATCACCCCCGAGCGCGAGCGGCAGGTGCTGTTCTCGATCCCCTACTACAGTACGCCGAGCGTGTGGCTCATCCCGCGTGAGCGCGATATCGAACTGGCCGACCGGGCCTCGCTGCAGGATCTGACCGCAGGCGTGCAGCGCGACTCGACCCGCGATGCCTACGTCACCGAATGGTACGGCGATGTGCTCGAAATCCGGCGCTACGATTCTTCCGAGGCGGTCGACAACGCGCTCAGGGCCGGCCAGCTCGATCTGGTCTTCGAGGACATGCCGATCGCCCTGGAGAATATCGATTTCCGCGGCGATGATGCCCCCTTCAGGCAGCTCGGCCCCGCCATCAGGGAGCCCACCTCGATCTTCGGCCGCGGAGCCGCGATGGCCTTTCGCCCGCGCGACCGGGGGCTGGCGGTGAAATTCAACCAGGCCATCCGGGACATCTACGCTGACGGCACCTTCGACAGGCTGATGCACCGCTACTTCGACTACGATCTCTCGACACCGCCGCCGTCACGCCCGCAGCCGGGCACCGGAGCAGGGAAGCAGGCACCATGACCACAGAACGCCCGCTCGGGCCCGCCTTCTTCAACCGCGACCCCGACCAGGTTGCGCGCGAGCTGCTGGGCTGCCAGCTGGTGCATGACAGCCCCGACGGCCGAATGGCGGCTCGGATCGTCGAAACCGAGGCCTACGGTACCGATGCCGACAGCGCCTGCTACGCTGCCCGGGGTAGCCGCCGGCGTCATGCCACCATTCACGGCCCGCCGGGGGTGGGGCATCTCTACTGCGTGTACGGCCACACCCTGCTCAATGTAGTGGCCGCGGCGGAGGGCACTCCGGGAGCGGTCCTGATTCGCGCGGTGACCCCGCTGGCGGGTGAGGCCCTGATGGTGGCGCATCGCAATGGACGCAGCGGACGCGAGCTGGCCAACGGCCCCGGCAAGCTGACCCGGGCGATGGCCATCGCCCGCGCGCATTTCGACCGAACCGGGCTTTACGGCCGCAGCGCGCTCTTCTTCGCGGCCGGCGACGCGGTGCCCGACAGTGCCGTGACCACCGGGCCGCGCATCGGCATCGACTACGCCGATCCGGTCGATCGCGATGCCCCGCGCCGCTTTCGGCTCATGCTGCGCTGAACACGATTCACCCGAGGGAGCCCTGCATGCCCGACCCCGAGTTTCCCCCGTCACCGCTGCCGCGCAGCTTCTTTGCCCGCGATTCGCGTACGGTGGCCCGCGAGCTGCTGGGGCGCGAACTGGTCCACGACAGCGCCGAGGGCATACTGATCGCCCGGATCGTCGAGACCGAGGCCTACGGCGACGAACGCGACAGCGCCTGTCACGTCGCCCGGGGCCGCACCCCGCGCAACGAGGTACTCTATGGCCCGCCGGGCCACGCCTATGTCTACCTGGTCTACGGGCTGCATGAGCTGCTCAACGTGGTCACCGAGTGCGATGGCCTGCCAGGCGCGGTGCTGCTGCGCGCCATCGTGCCCGTCCATGGCAAGGCCGCGATGGTCGCCCGGCGCAATGGCCGCGCCGGCCGCGAGCTGGGCAACGGGCCGGGCAAGCTCTCGCAGGCGCTGGGCATCACCCGGGCCGCCTTCAATCGCGCCGATCTCTGCAGCGGCCGGGGGCTGTGGTTCGCCGCCGGCACCCCCGCGGCCGCCGGCGAGATCCGCACCGGCCCGCGGGTCGGCATCGACTACGCCGATCCGGTTGATCGCGATGCCCCCTGGCGCTTTCTACTCCGGCCCGGGCAGCAGTGACCGATTCTCACCGACCACCTCACGCAGCACCTCGATAAAGCGGGCAGCTGCAGCAGGGGCCTTGCCGGCAGCATGGCGCCAGCCAGGCCAGGGGATTCACGGGCCACGACTACCGACTAACGGGCTCCCGATCCGGTAAATACCGTCCTTATGGTGCGCACAAGGATCAGAATATCAATCCGGAAGGAGAAGTTCTTGATGTAGTAGAAATCATATTCAAGCTTGCGCTTTGATCCCTCCACTTCAGACACATACCCCTGCTCTATCTGAGCCCACCCGGTAATGCCCGGTCGCACTACATGGCGATAGCGGAAAAACGGAATATCCCTTTCATACGCCTCCGTCAATGAAGGCGTTTCGGGGCGCGGACCGATCAGGCTCATATCGCCTTTCAGGACATTGAACAGCTGCGGCAGCTCATCAATGCGATACTTGCGCAGCTTCCTGCCGATTCGCGTAATCCTGGGATCTTCTCCATCGGCAGTAGGCGTCTGATTCCCGGGATCGACATACATGCTGCGCAATTTGTAAACATCGAACTCCCGTCCCTGGAACCCTGCCCTTTGCTGTCTGAAGAACACGGGACCGGGATCGTCACGCCTGATCAATACAGCCGCCATGCCAATGACCGGCAGTATCAGGGGCAGCATGCTCAGTGCCACGATGAAATCGACCGCTCTCTTGGCAATTTCATAATTGCCGTTGGTCACCAGCAAACCGTATCTGTTCTGGTAAACATGCTCGAGCCCTACCTTCCCGGTCAGCTCCTCATGAAAACGCTGTGCGTCATGAACGGGAATACGCCGGATCATGCAATCTGCCAGAAAACGCTGCCACTCGGGACTCATCTCACTTTTCAGATCGGCAACCACCCCGTCAACACGCATATCCTTCAGATCGGGCTGCTGCAGCCAGCGCCAGTCCACGGCGTGCTGCTGGCAGAAATCACCCACCTGACCCATCGGTACCACTGCAATCTTGCGGATGCGATAACGGGCCGCTACCAGGTAACCGGCACCGGCCGCACAGAGCGAAATGACATATGAAATGACCATTGTTTCAGCAGAAAAGGCGAGCTGACAGGCTTGCAGCAGCACACCCATCACAAGATAGGCAACCGTCATGAACGGCAGGATGTAAACCAAGGCACGTGTCCCGGGAAAGCGGGAAATGGCATGCACCGCGCTGATCGCGATCAGATAGGCAATCCCGCTGGCCACCATGGTGATCATGGCCGACCGGTTATGCCAGTGCCACCCCCATTCCCACAGGGCAGGCAGGATCGTGGTCAGCAGAAATCCCAGCACGAGATTGGTACGAAAACTCAGCAGTATCCGTTCGTACCAGCGGGAGTGGCGAAGTCTGCCATGGTCTGATTGAAAGGTCGTTTGCATTATATCCTTCCCCGGGATGCCCCCTGACCGGGACCTTGTTCGGATTTTTGTACGCTACTGTCCGGAGCCCGCAAACCTGTCGGATTCGGAAGGACACGGCCGGTAAATCCCCTGGTGTCACGGAACGGACAGATCAACCACCTGCCCTTTCTTGCCCGTGCAAGCCGATCGTTTCCTGGGCGGGTTCACGCGAAGTAACACGACCTTTTAAAAGGTAAACATCCATGGCATGACAAAAAAGAGGGGCTTTAATGAAAAGCACAATTGGCATATCCCTGCCGCGCAGATCGAACTTGCGGACATTCGACCAAAGCATAAAGCCGGAGAATGGCTTCGTAGAAATCGGGAACAGGAACATGAGAGGTGCCGAACTATTAGACCTCGATACTCGATGAGTACCAGACCTTCGGCAGAGAGGTGGGAACTTCAACCAGATCGGAAATAACACCTTGACCACAAGGAATAATACGATGTTACCAATCTCAACGTTAAAGCCGAAACAGCATAATCACCGCCAGTCAGGATGTTATTTTAAGTTTCAGAAAAAGCGAAAATTCAGACTGCAATGCATTTCTTCATCAACTCAAAAACCAGGGAATATTGCATTGACCGCGCTTGTGATCTATCTGGCACTTGTCATCCCGGTTCTTCTTTTTCTGCTGGGGGCTATCAGGGCATCCTCGAACAGTGACAGTTACGTCAGGAAGTCCTTCACCGAACAGGAAACCGCGAAGACCGGCGCTTCCGCTTTCGAACGAAAACCGGCCTACAGGAGCGTGCTGTACCCTGCCGATGGCGCGCCCCGGGAATAGCCGCTCATCAGCGAGGACAGCCCGGCACTGCGGCTTCTCGTCCATGGCCGCCGGGGCCCGCCACCGCTTTTATCCGGCAGCGGCGGCGACCTTTCATATCGGCATGGCCTCCGGCGCTCCCCGGGCCGGCCGCGCGCACGCGGTTCCCGGCCTCCTGCGAAAGCGCCCCCCGGTACTGGCCTGTTCGATCAGGCTCAGATGCTGACCAGCTGCTCCCACCAGTGTCGCAGCGGCTTGAGCCAGTCCGGGAGATCATTGCGGGCCGCGGCGCCGGCATCGAGGTAGATGGTGGCGGTCAGCCCGGCGGAGAGCTTGACGTCATCGGGCACCCGATCCAGCGCAATGCGCACCGGAATGCGCTGGGAGAGCCGCACCCAGTCGAATGAGGCGTTGACCGAGGCCAGCCCGCCCGACTGATTGCCGGACTGACTGCTCAGGCTGCTGTCGGTGATGCCGTGGGCATAGCTCTCCACATGGCCACGGATCGGCCGGTCGCTGGAGAGCAGCTGGATCCGGGCCGGCGCCCCGACATGCACCTTCGCAAGCTTGGTCTCCTCGAAGTACCCCAGCGCATAGAAGCTGTGGGCATCGACCAGGGTCATGGCGTTGCTGCCGGCATTGACGTACTCGCCGACCCGCAGGTTCTGGTTGGTGACATAGCCATCCACCGGCGCCTCGACCGTCGAGCGTTCGAGATCGAGCTTTGCCTGGCGCACCCGGACCTTCGCCTGCCGCACCGCGGCCTCATCGGCCAGCATGGTAAAGCGGGCATTCTGGCGATCCTCGGCGGAGACATAGTTCTGCAGCCGGCGCCGGCGCTCGTAGTTGGTCTTCGCCTCGTCACGC
Source organism: Kushneria sinocarnis (assembly GCF_003633775.1). GTDB lineage: Bacteria > Pseudomonadota > Gammaproteobacteria > Pseudomonadales > Halomonadaceae > Kushneria > Kushneria sinocarnis. The sequence goes on along the minus strand of NZ_RBIN01000001.1, from coordinate 374,128 downwards.
TCCTGCTCGAGCTGTTCGAGATTGGCCTGTGCCTGGTCCAGCGCCAGCTGATAGCGCTGCCGGTCAATGGTGAACAGTACCTCACCCTGGTGAACGAAGTGGTTGTCCTCGACATTGATGCTGCCCACCAGGCCGGAGACGTCGGTGCTCAGATTGACGATATCGGCGCGGATCCGTCCGTCACGGGTCCAGGGATCGTGCATGTAGTGATTCCAGATCGCGCGCACTGCCAGCAGGGCCGCCAGCACGATGAGCACGGTCAGAACGATGCGCACCACACGGCGCGGCTTGAGAGTCAGTGCCATCGGCTTATCCTTCGGTCAGGCCGGCAATGGGCAGCGCACCGGAGAGCTTCAGCACCGCCCACAGCAGCAGAATGTACAGGGCGACATCGAGCAGCGCGGGATGCCAGAACCAGCGATACAGCCCCAGCCGCACGATCACCCGCTTGGTCAGCAGATAGAGTCCCAGCGCCACGAATACCGGCACCGTCAGCGGCGGGACCAGAAAGCCCAGAAAGGCCCATTCGTCGAACATTACCCCTCCCCTCCGGCCGGTGCCTGCCGCGCAGTCACGGCGCGCCGGCTGTCGGCCTCCAGCTGGGTGCCGGGGGCATTGCGCATCAGATGCGCCAGCATCACCAGCTCACCGATCACGGCGACCGGCAGCCGGGTTTCATGATGCAGCCGGGCCGCCCAGGTTTCGGCCTCGCCGGCGAGTGTGCGCCACAGTGCCGGATCATGCCGGGAGGCGTGCTCCAGTCGGGCGCTGACCTGTCTGAGCCAGGTTTCGATCGCTGCACGATGCTCGCCCAGCCCCTCGCGCAGGTGACGCAGCCGCCAGACGCACAGCGCCAGGGCGTGCAAATCGATCGCTTCGCGCAGCCGTGCTTCGCTGCCACCCAGCGCCACCAGTCGACCGAGGCGGTCATAGAGCCGGCTTTCCAGCCGGGCCCGGTTGGGCAGCCGCCGGGTGCCGGCGATGCGCGCCAGGCCCGCCCAGTACGCCTCGAGCAGGGTCGCGATGCGCTCATCGGGGGTGCGCTGACGAAACAGCGAATAGGTGATCATGGTCACGATGGTGCCGATGATCGACGCCAGCCCCCCGTTGATGTAGCGCACCGGCGTGAAACTGTAGGTGGTATGCAGATTGAGCAGCGTCATCATGGTGATCCCCCCCGCCAGCCCCAGCAGCGACCAGCGCGGATAGGGCGTGATCAGGGTAGCGATCATGACCGGGATGCCGAGGGTGATCGCCAGCAGCGGAAAGCCGTTGATCACCGGCAGGATCAGAAACAGGATGATACCGCCGAGCAAAACGGCAGCAATCGAGCCCCACATGAACTGATAGACGATCGCCGCCGGATTGGGCGCCTTGGCAAACAGCACCGTGAACACCCCCAGCAGCATCATGGCCAGATAGCCGGACTGCCAGCCGCTGTGAATCCAGAACAGACCCAGCAGTTCGAAGGCAATGAAGACGCGCAGAGCGTTATAGCGGGCCACAAAGTGCTCGTTGTGCGGCTTGCGCGGGCGCCGCTCCCGGGGCAGGCTCTGCACCAGCGAGGAGTCCGGATGCTCCAGCGCATGGCGCAGCCGCCGGCCGTGCTGCAAAAGCCCCAGCACCTCGCCGAGACGCTGATGGACCAGCTCGGCATCGATGCGCAGGTCATCCTCCACCGCCTCGGCCTGCGACCAGTCGAACCCGGGCAGCGCCACGCGTGAGCGCGGCTCACCGGCCGGCCGGTCGCGGATATCGCGCAGCAGCGGCGCGGCCTGCTCGCTCAGCCCGGCCAGCCAGCGCGCGCCTTCCGGGCGGGCGCGCAGGCGGCGCAGCGCCTCCTCGAATTCACGCAGGCCGGTAATCAGCGCCAGGCCGTCACTGGCAAAGCGGTCCAGCGCCGGAATGACATGACGATAGCGGCGCGTTTCGCGCCGGGTCAGCCCGCAGAGTTTCTCGAACTGCTGATAGTGCTGCAGCAGGGTCGTGAAGCGCTGATCCTGTGCCGAGCGCGAGCGCTCGCCTTCCAGTGCCTCGAGACTCTCGCCGGCTGCCTCGGCCAGCAGGGTCGAGAGCGACTCGGGCAGGCCGCGACTGCCGAAGCGTGGCGCAATCACGATGTGCATCAGGAGGCCGGCACCGATGCCGATCGCGGTTTCGGTAAAGCGCGCCAGCGCGACCGACCAGATCTGCTCGACCCCGGTGCCGATCGCGGTCAGCGACACCAGCGTGGCGGTATAGCCGCTGAGCATCATCACGTAGGCCACCGCCTCATCCTGCTCGAGCATCACGCAATAGGTACACACGGCCAGCCAGCCGCCGGCGAACAGCAGATAGAGCATCGGCTGCTGACCGAAACAGGCGATCAGCACCAGCCCGGCGATGGCGCCGAACAGGGTGCCGAAAAAGCGCGCCAGACTGCGCCCGATGATAATGCCGATCGGCGGCGTGCCGCCGGTGAACATCACCGGCTGCAGGGTGACGATCATCACTGCCAGGATCGCCCAGGCCGGCTGGGAGAGATCCAGGCGCAGCGACAGGTAGAGTGCGATCCAGACGGCCAGCACCGTACGCAGCGCCAACAGCCAGTGGTCGGTAGGGATGCGTCGCATGAACGAAAATCCGCCGGTCTGCCGGAAAAGGGAAAATGCCGACTGTATCAGCAGTCGGCAGGATGGCTCAGGGAAATGTCTGCGGTTAAAACTGAGGCTGCGAAGTATTTCATCAAAGCAGCGCAACGTCTACCCCGTCACTACCGCCACCGACTCCTGCATCAGCGTCGCGGGGTCAGCCAGCGCTGCGGCTCACGCATCAGGGTCAGCCCCAGAAAATGCCGGGCAGTCGTCATCAGGTTATCCAGCACCTGTGCCGTGACGGGGTCGGGCTCGGCACTGACCAGCAGCAGTACCGGCAGGCCCGGCTCGGCTGCGGCGAGGCGCTTGAGGGCACGATAGACCTCGGCCACCTCGGAGTGCACGACATCGAACCACAGCAGCCGGTGGCGGACGGCCGCCAGGTCCGCTGCGGCCGCTGGCGTCACCGGGCGCCAGCCCCGGCCTCCGGGACTCGGCAGCGCGGCCAGTGCCCGCTCGAGTTCATCATCCGCCGGTGCGCCCAGCACCAGCAGCGGCGTTGCCGATACTGCCGCATGCTGCCGCTGATGCCAGGCACGCAGTCCTGCCGCCTGATCGCTCATGCCGGGTCCGCCGCGGTCACCGGCTGCATGGCGCCGGCACGGCTGAGTGCCTCGCGGGCGTTGAGCGCGTCCAGCAGCCCCTCGAGCAGGGCCTTCGGCCGTCGTCCGCAGCGCCGCTGCGCCACTCGCGACAACCGGGCCCGCACATCCATGGCCCACTCCGCTTCCTCGACCGCCAGTCGCAGCGCCAGCGCTGCCAGCGCCGCCGCCAGCTGCCAGCGCTGCTCGCGATCGGTGCGGGCCATGCCGCGCGCCTCCAGCGCCTGCCACGCCTGACGGGTCAGCACCGGCAGCTGTTCCAGCGTCAGCGAGCACTTGATCCGGGTCACGGCATCGCGCCCGGCCCGGCTGGTTCCCAGCCAGTAGCGTTTCGCCAGCCGACGGCCGTCGTCGGGATCACGCAGCTCGCCATACCAGGCGGTGACCGGCAGACCGTGCGCCTCCTCCCGGCGCTGGGTCAGGGTGACATCCAGCCGACTCAGCTGCAGCGTCACCCGCCGCCCCTGATGGCGCACCACCACCGGCTCGAGCTCATCGCCCGAGCTCGTCAGCTGTGACAGCGGCTGGCGCACCCCGCCATGCAGCACCCGCCGGCTGCCGCTGACCGGCGCCAGCCAGGCGCAGCCACGGCCATCGAGCCGGTCGAGCTCGCCGATGCCCGGCAGCTGCATCAGCAACTGCCACTGCGCACCGAGCTGCTCGGCCCAGGCGAGCTGCTCCGCTGCCCCGACCGGCAGCCGATGGCGCGGCCAGACCAGCGGCTGCGGCAGGCCGTGCTGATCCAGCGTCACCAGCGGCATCACCTGATCGGCGCCGCTGACCGGCGTCTCCTTCGACCACCACAGTGCATGGGCCATGCCGCTGCTGGCCAGCATCGTCTGCTGGGTGGTGGCGGCCATCAGCCGGGCGAAGCCGGAAGCGCCGCCACCGGCGCTGTCCTGATCGGCCTGGCGCCAGCCCTGCTCCAGCAGGGTCATGCCGAGATTGTAACTGCGCAGGGTGGCGAAGGTGGCTTCCAGCGCGCTGCCCTGGCGGAGCACATCGCGCGACAGCGAGCGCTGCCGGCTCTCCTGGGGGTGGGCGGCGAGATCGGCCTCGTCAAAGGCGAACGGCGAGGCCTGATCCAGCGACAGCGCCTCGTGCAGCAGCGCCTGAACATCAATGGGCTCGATATCCTCGGGCACCCGCTGCCCGCGCGAGACATAGCACAGCCGTAGCCGGTGACGGATTACCACATCCAGCACGCTGCCCAGTCGTACGGCCTCGTCGAGCTTGGTCAGGATGCAGCCCCACAGGGGCGCCCCGGCCCGGGTGGAAGCCTGCTGCCAGGCCTCGATGATCTGCTCGAGGGTATCGCCGTGGCGCGCGGCATCGAGCACCAGCAGCCGCCGGGTCGGTACCGGCGAGTCACCGAGGCGGGCGATCTCGCCCATCAGCCGCTGATCGCGCTGGCTCATGCCGACGGTGTCAATCACCATCATGCGCTTGCCGCCGGAGCGTGACAGCAGCGCCCGGCGCGGCTGCACCAGCCGCTCCAGCAGGGCGCCGAGATCCCCCTCGGCATCGAGGGCATGCACCTCGACCCCGAGCAGCCGGGCGTAGATGCGCAGCTGCTCGGCGGCGCCGATGCGGTAGCTGTCGGTGGTCACCAGCGCCGCTTCCTTCGGCCCGTGGCGCATCACGTAACGCGAGGCCAGCTTGGCAGTAGTAGTGGTCTTGCCCGCACCGGTCGGGCCGACCAGTGCGAACACGCCGGTGTCGTCGAACAGCTCGCCCTCGTCGCCCAGTACCGACAACCGCTCGCCCAGCTGACGCACCAGCCAGGCCATCAGCGGGGCGGTGGCGGCTTCGTCCGCCTCATCGGCGGGCGGTGCGAGCAGCTCCTCGGGCACGCCTTCCAGCAGCTCACCGACCAGCGTGGCGCTGAACCCGGCATTGAGCAGCCGCCGGCGCAGCGCCCCCGAGAGCCGCTGGCGGGCATCGGCGCCCGTCGCCTTCGCCGGGCTGCCCTGCTCGCGCAGCATGCTGCGCATCTCGTCGAGCAGCTGGCGATTCATCGCCTGCATCATGCCCAGGGCGGCGTCATCACCGGGCGTCACGGGGGCGGGGGTCTGCGTGGCATCACCTGCGGTTGATACCTCGTCGGTGGCGGCGGCGCGTTCGACCGCCGGCGCCGGGGCAGTGGATTCGGAGGCGGAGTCCGGGGAATCGAACTGCGCCAGCGACTGCTCGTGCTCCTGCTCCGGCATGGCGATGATCTCCACCCCGCCCTCGACCGGCCGGTTGGAGAGAATCAGGGCGTCGTCGCCCATCGCCTCCCGCACCTGGCGCATGGCGTCACGACCGTTGATGCCGATGAAACGCTGTACCCCCATGCCTCTCTCCATGACTCGTAACGGATAAAGCGCTGTTGTCGGATGCCGGCTGTCAGCCGGTGGATGCGTCAGGACAGCGCTCGATGGGGCACAGCCTGGCACGAGCCGGGCTCTCGCCATGGGAGAGAATGAACGGGATTTTGCGGCTTATTCCGCCTTCACCCTCAAGTTTCACCGCGCGCTGCCGAGGGCGCGGCCACCGCCTCGTCCAGGGTCTGGCGTATCCAGTGGCGCAGTCGCGCCTCGTCCAGCGTATGGGGGGCATAGCTGAGCCGATAGATCAGCGGCGCCATGACCCCGTCAAGCAGCTGCTCGACCCCGGGCAGCGGGGCCTCGCCCCGTGACGCGGCGCGCTCGAGCAGCAGGGATAGCTGGTCACGCTGCCACTGCCAGCAACGTGTCCGGCGCTCCTGATGCGTGCTGCCAAGCACATCGGCCAGCACCTGGCGGCCGGGCGTGGAGGTCATCTCCTCCATGTACTCCTGCGTCCAGGCGAACAGGTCGCCGGCCAGCGAACCGGTCTGCGCAAGCGGCGCCTCGGGCTGCAGCCGCTGCGCCGCGACATCCGCCAGCAGCTCCCGCAGGCACCCCCAGCGGCGATAGATGGTCGAGGGCGTCACTCCGGCGCGCTCGGCAATCAGGGGGACCGTCAGTCGCTCGCGGGCAAGCTCGCCGTCCAGCCCCCGCACCGCCTCGTGCACGGCCTGCTGCACCCGGGCACTGCGGCCACCGGGACGTGCCGCGGATTTCGTACTCATGGCAGCCTCAAACGCAAAATATTTGCCTTAGCAGCCCGAAGGCTTACACTGGGCGTATTCTAACGCACAATCCTGGCTTCAAGGACCGCACCGCATGCCACCTTCCGCCCACGAGTGGGGCCCGCCCGATCGGCGTCAGCTGCTGTTCTACACCCTGATGCTGATGACCTTTCTGGCCGCGTCCGGGGTGCCGACGCCGCTCTACCAGCTCTATCAGGAAAGCTGGCACTTCTCGACACCGATGCTGACGCTGGTCTTTGCCACCTATCTCTTCACTTTGCTGGTGACGCTGCTGTTCACCGGCGCGCTCTCCGATCATCTCGGCCGCAGGCCGGTGATCCTGGGCGGGCTGGTCATCCAGCTGCTGGCGATGCTCTGCTTTCTGCTGGCGACCGATCTCGGCTGGCTGCTCGCCGCCCGGGCGCTGCAGGGCGTGGCCACCGGCATCGTGACCAGCGCGCTGGGCGCCGCCCTGCTCGACAGCGATCATCAGCGCGGCCCGCTGATGGCCAGCGTGGCGCCGATGCTGGGCATGGGGCTGGGCGTACTGGGCGCCGGGATTCTGGTGGAAACGGCGCCCTGGCCGCTGCATCTGATCTTCGCGGTCATGGTGCTGATCTATCTCTGGCAGACGCTGGGGCTGCGCGAAATGAAGGAAACCGTCACCCGGCAGCCGGGTGCGCTGGCCTCGATGAAGCCACGGGTTTACGTTGCGCCCTCGGTCATGCCCATCTTCGTGCGCGCCATGCCGGCCAGCATTGCCGCCTGGGCGCTGGGCGGGTTCACGCTCTCGCTGGGGCCGGCCCTGACCGAACACATCGCCGCTACCGACAGTGCCCTGGTGGGTGCGCTGCCCGCCTCCCTGCTGTCGGTCACGGGCAGCCTCGGGGTATGGCGCTTTCGCCGCTTCACCACGCGTACCATCCTGCTGCTCTCCGGTACCCTGCTGCCGACCGGGCTGGCAATCGTGCTGGGCGGGGTTCAGCTGCATCTCATCGCGCTGCTGCTGATCGGCTACGCCGTGGCGGGGCTCGGTTTCGGGGCGGGCTTCATGGGGGCGATGCGGGCAATCATGCCGCTGGCGCCGGCGGGCCAGCGCTCCTCGCTGATGGCGGCCTTCTATGTCGCCAGCTATCTTTCGGCCAGTCTGCCGGCGCTGGCAGCCGGCATGGCGACCCAGGCGGTGGGGCTGGAGACCACCGCCCGGGTCTACGGCCTGCTGGTGATGCTGCTGTCGCTGTCGGTACCGGTCAGCGTGCTGCGCCGGAACCCCGACGCCGCAGCGGCGCCGGGCCACTGACCCGAGCCTACGGGCGGGCCAGATCCTCGACCATCGCCCGCAGCACCGCGTAAAAGTTCTGCACCGCGCCGATGTCGACCCGCTCATCCGGCGAGTGCGCGCCACGGATGGTGGGGCCGAACGAGATCATCTGCATCTCGGGGTGTTTGGCCCCGATCAGGCCGCACTCCAGCCCGGCATGGACGATCTTCACCGCCGGGACCTCGCCGGTGGTGGTCTCGTGCACCCGCTGAAAACGCGCCAGCAGCGGGGCCTCGGGGTCCGGCGTCCAGCCCGGATAGCCCTGATTGATGCGCGGCTCGAAGCCGGTCAGCTCCAGCAGCGTGCCGAGCCGCGCCACCAGCTCGTCGCGGGCACTGTCACGCAGCGAGCGCACCATCAGCTGCAGCCGGAATTTCCCCTGCTCGAGCCGCACGATGCCCATGTTGTTGGAAGTTTCCACCACGCCCGGCGCGGAACGGCTCATGCCCGCCACCCCGTAGGGCAGCGCGTGCATCACGCCCACGATACGGCGGGTGTCGGCGGCCGCGATGGCGCGCTCGACCGAGGCCGGCTCGTGGCTGAGCGTCACGCCGTCATCGACCCCCTCGAGCTCCTCGCGGTAGAGCCGCGCGAAGCGCTCGATCTCGCCGGTCACATGTTCCAGCCGATCACGCGGCACGGCCACCGTGGCCCAGGCCTCGCGGGTGATGGCATTGCCCATGGTACCGCCATCGTAATCGGCCAGCTGCAGCCCCGTGCCGGCAAGATGATCGAGCAGCCGTGCCAGCAGGCAGTTGGCGTTGCCCAGCCCCTGGTGGATGTCCAGTCCGGAGTGGCCACCCTTGAGGCCATGCACGCCGATCTTCAGCCCTGCCATGCCGGGAGCCACCGGCGCCTCGGCCAGCACCGCCTCGGTCGAGACCGAGGCTCCGCCGGCACAGCCGATATAGACCTGGCCTTCATCCTCGGAGTCGAGATTGAGCAGGAAATGGCCCTGCAGCCACTGCTCGCGCAGCTTGATCGCGCCCACCAGCGAGGCCTCCTCCTCGACCGTCAGCAGCACCTCCAGCGGGCCGTGGGTGAGGCTGTCATCATCGAGAATGGCCAGCCCGGCCGCCGCACCGATGCCGTTGTCGGCGCCCAGCGTGGTGCCCCGGGCGTGCAGCCAGCCGTCCTGCTCGAAGGTCTCGATGGGGTCGCGGGTAAAATCGTGCTCCACCCCGGGCGCGGCCTGGGAGACCATGTCGAGATGACCCTGCAGCACCGTGCCCGGTACCTCTTCATGGCCCGGTGAGGCCGGCTTGCGCAGCAGCAGGTTGCCCGCCTCGTCACGCTCGTGATGAAGGCCGCGTGCATCCGCCCAGGCCTCGACCTTCTTCGCCAGCGCCTCTTCCCTGCCCGAGGGGCGCGGGGTGTTGCAGAAGGTCCGGAAATGACGCCACAAGAGCGTCGGCTCCATGGTTTCAAGATGTTCGTTCACGCCGTCTCCCTGACTGCCGGTAGCGATATGAGGATGAAACGGGCGGCCGTCGCCGGTCGCCATGGGGTCAGAATACGCCATCGCGCATGCGCCATCAGCCCTGACCGCTCAGGCGAGCGGGCCCAGCTCGCCCAGCCGGGCGCGCAGCCAGTCCAGCGCCGCCTGGCGGCCGGCCAGCCCATGCTCGCCGGCCAGCCACTCGAGCGTGCGCCCCTGCCAGAGCACGCCGGTCAGCGCCGCCAGCACCTCGGGTTCGGCGCGTGCCGTGCTGTCGTCCTGCAGGGCGGCCAGCAGTACCCGGCGCAGCAGCGGGCGCACCGGCACCAGCGGCGCCCGGGCGTCGGTAAAGCGCGTCAGCCGGGTGTGCTCCGCGGCCGTCAGCGGCCCGGGCGGCTCGGCGACCCGGGCCAGCAGCGTGGCAGCCACCCCGGGGTCGAGCGGCGCCAGTTCGATCAGCAGCAGCTCACCGAGCTGCTCGCGCAGCGCCGCCTGCAGGCTCACCCGCAGCGCCTCGCCGGCGGCGGTCAGCCCCCGTGCCACCATCAGCGCATGTTCGCCGGTAGAGGTCTCCGCCGTCAGCCCGAGCCGCACCGGTGCGAAGCCGGCCTGCTGCCAGAAGTGCATCAGCCCCGGCTCGGCCCCGAAACTGGCCCCCAGCAGCGCGATCCCTGCCTGCCGGGCACGGGCCTCGACCGCCTCGAGCAGCCGCCGCCCCAGGCCCCGAAAGCGGGCCTCGGGATGCACGGCGATCCGCATCACCCGCCGCCAGCGGTAGCCGGCCGCCTCGCTCACCCCGGCGTGCATGGCCAGTGACTGCGCCAGCAGATGCCCGCGCGGGCGCCGTTCGCCGCGGGTCACCGCCTCGGCCAGCGAGGGTTCGAAGCCGCCTTCGTCGCTGCATACCGCCACCCCCAGCAGCATGCCCTGCTGTTCGAGCACCTGCAGCGAGAGACCGGGCGCCGCCAGCAGCATGCGCAAATCAGCCGGAGTGGTGCGATAGTGCGCCTGCACCAGCAGCCCGAACAGCTCACGCAGTGCGCCTTCATCGGCGGCCAGTGCGTCACGATCGAGGGGGTGGGTAGTGATGGCATCCGGCTCGACCGGCTGCGGCAGCGGTGCCACGCTCGCATCCAGACAGAGCAGCTCGGCCGTCAGCTGCTCCAGCGGGTCATGGGGTGCCCAGCGCACCGGGGTGGTCAGCTCGAAGGCACGCCACTGCGGTGTATAACGCTCGAGCTGTGCGCGAAAGCGCAGTGCAAAGCCCCGCCCGCTGCCTTCATAACCGTGCACGGTGGTGGCAAAGACGATCCGCGGGAAGGCCCTGAGCCAGCGCGTCAGCAGCTGCGCCGGCAGCGCTGCCGCCTCATCGACCAACAGGGTGGTACCGGCGCCGCCGAGGTCGGCGGCCTGTTCGCTCAGCGCATCGGGGGCGATGAAGCGCACGCAGTGCTGCGTGCCGGCCGCATCCAACCAGTAGAAGACATTGCCATCACGCCGCCCGCCCGGCAGCAGCTCGGCCAGCCGCTCGAACAGTGGCGCCACCGCAGCCGGGCGCGGTGCCGTCACCAGCAGTTCCCGCTCGCCCGCCTGCAGACGCCGGGCTGCCGCGATCCCCAGCGCAGCACTCTTGCCACGGCCGCGATCGGCGGTCAGCACCAGCGGACGCCGCCGACGCAGCCGGCCGAGGCGGCGCACGGCCTCGGCCTGATCCGGCGTCAGGCAGTCCTCATCCGGCGGCACTTCCGGCGGCGGGGCGTCGGCGGCACACTCCGGCAGCCGGGGGTGCGCCTCGCCCTCGCGCCAGTGGGCCACCTGCGGCGAGGCCTGCAGACGACTCGCCAGCCGGGCGAGATAGCGCGGACTCAGCGCCGCCACCGGCGTGGCATCATCACAGAGCCGGGCGTGATCGGCATCGGCCCGCACGCCCCAGTCGGTCGGAGTCAACAGCAGCAGCACGCCCCCGGCACGCACCGTCCCGGCCAGCGCCCCGAAGGCATCGGGATCGAAACCGCCGCCGTGATCGTCATGGGCATCGATTACCACACAGTCGCTCTCGCCGCCCAGCCGGGTCCGCGCCCGGTCGGGCGCCAGCGCCTCGATACACGGATTCTCGGGCGCCCGGCCGCCGACCCACGGCACCTGTTCGCCGTCGATCAGGGCCAGCGCCTGCTGGCGGGTCCAACTCGCGGAACCGGCCAGCCACAGCAGGCCGCGATGACGCGCGGCGGCAAGCCGGCGCCGCCAGGGCGGCCACCACGGTGGCTGATGGTGCTCCTCATGCATGACACGGTTTCCCGACGGACTGATTCGACATGATCGCCCCAGGTTAACATGCCGCTGCTGCGCATGAGCTCCTGAGTGCATCAGCTACACTGGGGGCATGTTACCGAAACTTACGGAGTCTATATGCGCACCGCCCTCTCACTCGGACTGCTGACCGGCGCCCTGGCACTCGGCCAGGGTGTGCCCGCGGCGCTGGCCGACAGCAGCAGTGCCAGCGATGCACTGCCCGGCGAGCAGCGCATCGGCCAGCTCGAGGCGGCCTTTCGCTTTACCGAGCAGATGCCGACCGGGGTGACCGTCACCCGCGACAACCGGCGCTTCGTCAGCTACCCCCGCTGGGGCGACGGCAACGCCTATACGGTGGCCGAGCTGAAGGATGGCCGGGCCGTGCCCTACCCCGATCGCGACTTCAACCGGCCGAACGCGAAGGCCCCCGCCGAGTCGCTGATCAGCGTACAGAGCGTGGTGGCGCCGGGCGATGGTCATCTCTGGCTGCTCGATACCGGCACCCTGCCGGATGCCGGCTACCAGGCCAGCGGGCAGCTCGACCATGGCCCGAAGCTGGTGGCCATCGATCTCGACACCAATCGGGTCGACCGGACCATCGTGCTACCGGATGACGCCGCCCTCGACAGTACCTACCTCAACGATGTGCGTTTCGATTTCAGCCACGGTGAGGCCGGGGTGGCCTATATCACCGACTCCTCGTTTACCGGTCCGGGGGCCATCATCGTGGTCGATCTCGCCTCGGGAGAGGCCTGGCGCAGGCTGGACGGCCACCCCTCGACCCAGGCCGAGCCGGACTTCGTGCCCGTGGTGGAAGGCCAGTACATGACCGTGACCGGTGATAACGGCGAGCAGCAGATCAACCGGGTCCCGGCCGACGGCATCGCCCTCTCGCCGGATGGGAGCACGCTCTACTATTCGGCGCTGTCGGGCCGCCATCTCTACAGCGTGCCAACCAGGCTGCTGCGCGATCGCGATGCCAGTGCCCGGGAGGTAGAAGAAGCTGTCGTCGATCACGGCCAGAAGGGGGCCTCCGATGGCCTGGCGATGGACAACCAGGGTCGCCTCTACGCTACCGACTACGAGCACAACGCCATCCATCGGCTGGATACCCGTACCGGCCAGTGGCAAACGATCGCTCATGACCCGCGCCTGCTGTGGCCGGACACCCTGTCGATCGGCCCCGACGGCGGCGTGTTCGTGACCGCCAATCAGCTCGAGCGCCAGGCGCAGTATCACGACGGCGAGGATCAGCGACAGCGCCCCTTCGTGCTCTATCGGATCAAGGCCGATGCGCAGCCGATCGACGCCCGGCAGTAGGCGCCTTTCCCGTGCTCGGCCGCTGCGGACTCAAGCCCGCCCCGCAGCGGCCGATGACCACCGTAGACCGGCATGTCGATCCGGTCGCCCTCCGTGGAGAGTCCCATGACGATGCCAGCGGCTGTATCGAAACGCTTCTGCCTGCCCCTCATGACCGCCATCCTGCTGAGCCTGCCACTGTCGCCGGTGCTGGCGCAGCCGGTCATCGTGACCGACACCGGCGGCCTGCCTCCGATCTCGCCGCTTGAACGGCCGACCTGGAAGCATCCCCGTCACCAGCCCTTCGGCACCCACGGCCCGCGCAACTTCGACCCGCGCCGCGACGTCGACATCGGCGTGGTACTGCCTCCTGCCCAGCTCGAGCACTGGCGCTCGAACTACATTCCCGACAGCTACCGGCTCAACGGCTATGACGGCAACAGCCGGGGCACGTCGAAGGTCTGCCGCCATCCCGATGGCTCGGTGGAGTACTCCACCAGCGGTGTCCGCTGCCCGGACGGGCAGACCACGCCTCCCGGCGGCCGCAGCTGGTCGACCCGGTAGCCGGGGGCGTCGTTTAAAGCGCTACCGATATCGGCCGATAAAGCGGTTCCGGATGCCTGCATCCGTTGCCCCGAAGTCACGGATGGTGTCATGGAGACGCGCGAGAGCCAGCCGCAGCAACAGACCGAATCGCTTTTGCAGATCGAGATCCGGGACACCGCCCACATCGCCACGGTCGTGGATACGCTGAGTGACGCCACCCACACCCTGACGATCACGCTGCCGGCGACATCGCTGGCCTACCCGGCCTCGATCAGACAAATCGAACCGGAACGCAATCTGCTCACGCTCTCCCTGCTCGACGCCCAGGCGCTTGATGCCGACGCGCTCGATCTCACCGACCTGACCCTGTGTGCCGAAACGATCCGTGAAACGCTGCAGTTCGACACCTTCGAGATCACCGATTGCCAGCGCGACCACGACACACTGGCAATCCACTGCCGCTTCCCGGGGCGCCTGCGCACCAGCTCCAAGCGTCGCAGTGTCCGGCTGCCATTCATTCGCGGCATGCAGGCCCGGGTGCGGGTGCGCGTCTTTGCCGACCAGCCCGCCCTCGAGGCCCGGATTCGCAACCTCTCCGCCGGCGGCTGCCTGCTGGAAGTGCCGCTGCGCTACAGCGCGGCGTTTCGTCTCGATGAGTGGCTGCCCGAGATCTCCATCACCTTTCCCAACCGGCAGAACCTGACAACCACCGGCCGGATCCGTCATGTGCATCCCGCCGGCCGTTCGCACTTCGCTGCCGTGGGGATCGCTTTCGGCGACATGGCGACAGAGGAGCAGGCGCAGCTGATGCACTTCGTCAACGAAGTGGAACGCGAAGCCGCCTATCGTGCGGGTGAAGGCGGCCGCATGGCCTGGCCCTCGCCGCTGTTCGCCTCCGATGAGCCGGGCTACCGGCGCAACGCCCACCAGCGTGACCGCAAGCCCCGGGGCAGCACCACGCCGATGGTCACTGCCGTGCACGAGATTGCCCGCCAGCTGCATGTCACCCAGCTGGCGCTGCAGAATCAGCAGCCGATACCGTGCGAAGCGCTGCGCCGGAGCACCACCCAGCTGCTGCAACTGCTGCAGAAGAACCGTCAGGTCTTCCTCTATGCCCTCTGCTGTCTGCAGGAGGAGCCTCAGTGGATTCAGCACTCGCTGACCGTGGCCGGCCATCTCGCCGATCTGATGATGGCCGAACCCGAGCATGCCGAGCGGGTCGGCGAAGCGGTGATGGCGGCACTGCTGCACGACATGGGCAAGGCGCTACTGATCAGCGAGGAGCTGACCACGCTGGAGGGGCCGCTGACGGCGCAGCAGAAGGTCTATCTGAAAGGCCATGTCGAGGTCATGCTCGACGCCCTGGCCTCGGTGACCTGGCTCGATGCCGGGATTCGTCATGAAGTGATCGGCTGCATCAACGAGCGTCTCGATGGCACCGGCTACCCTGCCGGCTTCACCGCCGGCGATCTGACACCGGTCGCCCGCATGGCCGCCGTCATCGATGCCATTGATGCCATGCGCCGCCCCCGGGGCGACCGCCAGGCCTGCACCGCGATCGAGGCCTACCGCTTTCTCTACAACCGCCCGGCCCGCTTCGACAAGTGGTGGGTGACGCGCTATATCCAGCGCCACGGCTTCTACCCCATCGGCAGCCTGGTGAAGTTCTCGCGCGGCTTCCTCGCCTGGGTGCTGGAGCTCGATCAGCACGGTCAGCCCGAGCGGATTCGGGTCGTGCTCAATACGGCGCGCAACCGGATGACCATGGACGACGTGCTCGGCCGGGTCGACTTTGCCCAGCTGGGCCGGCTGGAGGGGCTGGCCCAGCCCGAACAGTACGGCCTGTCTCCGTACTGAGCCCGTTATCCTGCTGAACCCACTACCCTGGCGAGCTGCACCGCACCGACGCACTGACACCCACGCCCGGCACCATCACGCCGTCACTCCTCCGGCACGTCCGCGGCAGCCGCTGCGGATACGGTCAGACGCCCCGGTACTCAGCGCGACTCAGCCCCCGGGCAGACGCCGGGAGCTGTTCGGCGGGTGCCTCCAGCTCCTCGAACAGCTGCCCCCAGGCGAGATCCTGCTCGTGTGATCGAAAATGCTTCATCCCGCCGGTCGGCGTGAAGGTCATCTCCCCGAAGTAGACGCGATCATCGGTCAGGTAGAGATCGATCCGCACGAAGCCGAACCCTTCCGACAGCTTCAGGGCCACCGCCATGGCCTCATCCAGCATTGCCGGGCGCGGCATCGGCACTCCGGTCGTGAAGCGCTCCTCGACGATATCAACCAGATTCCAGTCGCTGTCGTAGTAATCGAAGGCCAGGTTTTCGAAACGATCATGATCGATCTCGATGAAGACCCGGGGCGCCTCTCCCTGCCGGCGAAAACAGTAGAACTTGTAATCCTTCGGCACCCTGCCGCGCTCGTCCAGCAGCAGCTGCTCGAACATCAGCTGTGGATCAATGCCGCGGTAGTGACGTTCGCGGCTGGTCGCGTGGAAATCATCGTCGAGCCACTGCCGGCCCAGCGCATTCAGCAGCTGCGGCGGGTAATCCCGGCGTTCACGCACCAGCAGGTTGAACCCCGAACCATGATTCGCCTTCATCACGAACCGTTCCGGCAGGGTGTCCCAGAAAGCCTCGTCGACATGCTTGCAAACCCCATGGCAAGGGATCAGGTACTGCTCGCCAACCACCGCCTTCACGTAGTCACGAACCTGTACCTTGTCACTCAGCGGAGTAAAGGCCGGCTCGGGATCAATGCGCCGGCGGCATATCTTCTCATTGAAGGTGCGTGGCTGTTTCAGATGGGGCCAGTAGCCGAACTCGCGTCGATATACCAGAGCGACATACTGACGATCGGACAGGCGGCTGGTGATGGCGTGACGAACGGTACCGAGCAGACCGTTCAGCCATCGGCGATGTGAAGTGTGCTGGCATGTGGCAGTACTCTCGGTCATGGCTGCGCTCCCTGACTGTTTCCACCGGTTGCTTCGCTTCATGAACCGGTCATGTAACAGAACATGGCACAGGAAACGGCAGCATAATATGCAGCCTTACTTATCGCAGAAACCGGACTCCTATCGAACAAGTCCTTTATTCGGGCATCGCTTATAATGTCCGTTCGGCTGGTTCTGCCGGTGCCAATGTACGGTCACTCGTCATGGCACTGAAACTACCCCGAAAAGCGAGTCCGGAAAATCGGCGATTCCGTGATTTTTGTGATGTGTTTGAAAAAAACACGACGCAACTGAAAGCTGACGTTTACCGGATGCCTGCGTATCTCCGGGCCGCGCTACCATAAACACTCATACCCTGCCGGCAGGACTGTGCCCATCCGTGCACCGCACGGTGCCGGGCCTGACCGACTGCCCGGCGGCACCTGACAGCAGTTCTTGCGCCCTGCGAGCAACGCCAGACCGGGGACTGATCATCGACTGATTCCCGCCTCACTGCTTCCTTCATGCCGTTATATCAACCGACTCCGGCACGCCATTTTACCGGCGGCCACTCGGGCAGATGAATAGTCTCATACTCGAGGCAATCAAATATCTAATACCAACGAGAGCAAATCACCCATTAATTGAAATGGGCATCAATTACCGCAAACCGACTGTCAATCAATGACAGCTTTAATATCAGCAGTGTGTCGCACTCCGAATGGCACAACGCCCCCGCCTTCCCTCTCCCATGATTACAAACAGTTTCATCGGGAAACATTAAACCCTCGCCCCTACAGGACCGGCGTGCTCCCGGGAACGAATGACAACAGGCGGCCACCTCGCCGACCGCTTCAGGGAACCAGTCAGGGAAGATCGATCATGAAAAAGACGCTGCTTGCCTCCGCCATATCCGCAGCCCTCGTGGCCTCCTTTTCCGCTCAGGCCAGCCCCTATGACAACTGCGGCTGCGTGATCAGCGGCATGCAGGGCGATATAGCCGATAACAGCCAGCGAATCGACAGCAACCGCGACGCCATCGGCGAGGTAGCAGCACATGCCGATCGCAACACCGGGCTGGCCGAAGCCAACCAGCGCGAAATCGCCGAGCAGTCCGCCTGGAATGATCGCCAGGAGGGCGTGATCCGCCAGAACCGCGGCCGCCTCGATGACATGGATCAGCGCAACCAGCGTCAGGATGACGTCATCGGCGACAATACGCAGCAGATCGAGAATGTCTCGACCCGGACTTCACAAAACACCGACAGCATTGCCGCCAATCGGCAAGGCATCGAAGCCAACACGCAGACCAACCACCGGCAGGATGAAGCGATCCGTGATAACCGCCAGCGTGTTGATACGGTTTCGGCACAGGCCGACCGCAACACGGCCACCGGTCGCAAAAATGCCGACAACATCGAGCACAACCGCCAGGGCATTCTTGCCAATGCCGAGCTCAACGAGCAGCAGGATACGGCCATCCGGACCAATGCCGAGGCCAACGACCGCCAGGACGAGACGCTGAATCAGCACGCCACGGTCATCAACCGCAACACTTCCGACATTCGCGATTATCAGCGCCAGACCCGCAGCAGCCTCGCGCAGCACTCCGAAGCCATTGACCGCAATGCCGCCGGCATCCAACAGAACCGGGCCGATATCGCCGACCTGCGCGGCAATATCGACGACCTCGAAGCCGGCGTGGCCGCCGCCGTGGCCGCCGCCTCGCACCAGTTCCATCTCGGCCCAGGCGCCGGTGGCCAGCTGAGCATTGCCGGTGGCGCCTACAAGGGCGAAAACGCCGCCTCGCTGGCGCTGGGCACGCCCCTCAATGACCGCCTGTTCGTCAATGCCAACTGGTCGCACGACTCACGTGGCAACAACGCCTACGGCGCGGGCATGAACATCAAGCTCTGGTAATCACGCGCCACTGTCATCCATCGAGCCGGGCACGCCCGGCTCCGGCGGGAGAGTCCCATGCTGCCCTCTTTCAGACTGCCGCTGTCACATCGCCTTTTCCGCGTGAGTTCACTGTTTCAGCGCTGCATGAGCCGTCGCGCCGAGCGCGCTGCCCATCGCCGGCTGCTCGCCGCAGCCGCGGCCTTTGTCGAGGAGCCCGGTGTACAACGCCTCGACAGGCTGCAGGCGGCAGTGCGCTACAGCCAGTACACCCTCGAGCCCGAGCACGACTGAAGCGGCAGGGCTCGTTCACCAACCGGAGCTGCCTGTGCGGCAGCGCACTCGCCCTGGCTCTTGACCAGGTTGACGCACTTTTTCTGAGCTGCCTGTGCGGCAGCGCACGGGCACTTTTACCGCAGGGCAATAACAGGCAATTTCTGAGCTGCCTGTGCGGCAGCTCAGAAAAAGGTGGCACTTGATGCTCTCAAGTGGGGCGCGTTCGCTGCCGGGCAGGCAGCTCAGAAAACTGGCCGTTTCGGTGAGTTCCTTTTCTTCTCGTTCGCTGCCGGGCAGGCAGCTCAGAAATGGAGATGGTCATCGACTGCATCGCCAAGATCGTTCGCTGCCGGGCAGGCAGCTCAGAAAGGGAACGCCATGCTGCGCGGGTCATCATATGTGTTCGCTGCCGGGCAGGCAACTCGGAGAAAATGCACGGGGCGGGTGTGGCTCAGCCCGCATCAAGGATCGGGGGCAGCGAACGGGAGGCAAGCCCCGGAGCAGGCCGGAGGCCCAGGCCGATTTGTAATGCTTCTGATCAGCCATTTTTGCATGTTGCGACGTAATATCCCGCTTCGGCATACATTAAACGCATCTTAATCGATAGCATCAGCGAGGTGGGAATAACGAAAAGTTACAAACATCAGGAAAGAATCAATGCCTACCCGCTTTAACACGCAACGTATTGACTGGATAGACGCCGCCAAAGGCATGTGCATTCTCATGGTGGTGCTTTATCACACCATGTTTTTCGTCTTCAAAATGGGGCTGATGACCGACACCCTGGCGTTCACGCTGTGGAATACGTTCGTGCTCGCCCTGCGGCCGATGAGAATGCCGCTGTTTTTCATGATCTCGGGATTTCTGGCCCACTCTGCCGTCTATCGCACCGCGTGGCGTGACGTGTTCCATTCCCGTATCGCCTCGTTGCTGTGGCTCTACGGCATCTGGCTGCTGGCCGACTGGGGTGTGTGCCTGGCGCTCTATCATTACGGCGATCCTACCCTGGTGCCGGGAGCCGGGACGCTGCCCGTCGACCTGAGCGGCTTGGCCTTCACGGCCCTGCGGGCCGACACGGGTATCTGGTATCTCTATGGCCTGGTCATCTACTTCGTGATCTGCCGCCTAGGGCGCCACCACGTCGGCCTGACACTCACCGCCATCGGGGTAGTCTCGGTCTTTCATCAGCCGCTTTTCGGGATCGAGTTCTGGAGTGTGGCGTCGCTGCTGGCCAACGCGATCTTCTTCGCCCTGGGCTGCTTTGCCAAACCCTTCATCACCCGGCATGCCCGAGAGTTCAACGCCCGGCGCCTGCTCATCGCATCATGCGCCACCCTGGTCCTGCTCACGATCTCCAAGGTCTATCCGACCCTGAACCACATGCCGGGTGTTCGTCCGCTGGCCTCCGTGGCCATGATCATTACCGCCATTGACGTGACGGCGTGGGCCACGGCGCACTTCAGGCTCAAGCTGCTGCGCAACATCGGCCGCGTCACACTACCGATCTACGTCATGCACTGCCTGATCATCGCCGGTGTCGCCCAGCTGCTTGGCCCGCTCGAGCTGCACGGCCTCACTGCCGAGCTGTACGTCGCCGTGATGCCGCCACTGCTGGCTGCAGCCACCGTGCTGCTGTGCCTCGGCATCTACCGCCTCGCCAACCGTCGCCAGGGGCAGGTGCTGTTCACTCTCCCCTCGCGTGAGCTCATGCTACGCACGCCGGCCCTCTCCACCGATAACCGTGCCTGACATGCGCTCGGTTGCATCAAGATCCGCAGTTGAAGACCCTTCGTAAAAAGACCGCCCCTCGGGGCGGTCTGCGTTTTCTTCCAGTGGGCTGTCGCTTCAGAAGCTCTCCCAGTCGTCGCTGCTCTCCGCGGTGGTCACTCGGCTGCGTTCATGCCGCTCTGCCACAGGGGCCGGCGGATGCTCGGCGGGCGCCTCCCCTGCCCCGGCGGCGGCCGCCGGAGCGCGCGCGTTGTGCGAGGCGTGATCGGGGCTCGTGTGATGGTCTGCGCGGTGTGCCGTGTCAGGCGCTGCGGGCGATGCGGGGCGCGCCCCGGGCTCATCGGCCAGCTGGAAAAAGGCCATGCGCTCGAGCAGCGTGGCCGACTGTTCCTGCAGCATGCGGCTGGCGCTGGCGGCCTCTTCGACCATGGCGGCATTGCGCTGGGTGATCTCGTCGAGCTGGCTGATCGCGGTCGTGACCTGATCGATGCCACTGGTCTGTTCGCGGCTGGCCATGGCGATCTCGGAGACGAGATCGGTGGTGCGTCGCACGCTGGTGACGATCTCCGCCAGGGTATCGCCGGAGCGCTTCACCAGCACGCTGCCGTTCTCCGCCCGTTCGACGCTGGTCGCGACCAGCGCCTTGATTTCGCGCGCCGCTTCGGCGGAACGGGTCGCCAGCGTACGTACCTCACCGGCCACAACGGCAAAGCCGCGCCCCTGCTCACCGGCGCGGGCTGCCTCGACGGCGGCGTTGAGCGCCAGCAGATTGGTCTGGAAGGCGATGTTGTCGATCAGCGCCACGATCTCGCTGATCTGATGGCTGGACTCATTGATCTGCCCCATTGCACTGATCGCCTCGTTGACCACCTCGCCACCGGCCACGGCCTGATCGCGGGCGCTGCCGGCCAGCTGATCGGCCTGCCCGGCGTTGTCGGCATTCTGGCGCACCGTAGAGGTAATCTCCTCCATCGAGGAGGCAGTCTGTTCGAGGCTGGCGGCCTGCTCCTGGGTACGCCGCGATAGCTCATCATTGCTGCCGGCGAGCTGAGCCGAAGTGGCGCCCACGCTCTCGGCATTGCGGCGCGCCTGCCGGACGATATCGGCCAGCTGGGTACGCATGTCGGCCAGCGCATCGAGCACCCGGCCGAACTCGTCGCGATAGCCGTGTGAAATGCGGGTGTCGAGATGCCCGCGGGCGATCTCCTCGGTGAAGCGCTGCGCCTGGTGCAGCGGCCGCAGGATCCCGCGGGTCAGACGCCAGCCGATCAGCACCAGTGCGATCAGTGCACCGGCCATCATGGCACCGATCAGCCAGACCAGCTGACCGAAGTGCGCCTGACTGAGGCCCCAGGCACCTTCGGTCTGCTGCTGCTGCAGGTCAATCAGCGTGGTGAGATCACCGCGCAGCGCATCGAACTGGCCGCTCAGGGTATCGTGGTAGGCGTCGATCGCATCGCCCCGCTGGTTGAATTCCAGCTGCTGGCGATAGGTCTTCAGCTGCTCATCGAGCGCGGCCCGCTGCTGCTCGACCCGCTCGATCAGCGCCTGCTCTTCGGGGCCACGCTGACTGGTCGCCAGATAGTGCTGCCACTCCTCGCTCGCATGTTCCCGGTAGCGGGCCAGGTCCTGCTCGTTGGCCGCCATGGTCGCATCGGAGTGAAACAGCGCCGGCATCAGCAGCTGGCCGCGCAGCCCCAGGGTATCGGAGAGCACCGCAGAGAGTGCTCGCATCGGAATGACATTCTGCTTGTAGACGCTGCCCATCGAGCTGTTCGACTGATACAGCGCCACGATGCCCAGCCCGCCGACCGCCAGCAGCAACGCCGCCAGCAGGGCCAGGGTCAGCACCAGCCGGGTGCCTACACTTGTGTTCCAGAACCGCATCGGTTCACTCTCCCTGCGATTATTGTCGACCGGTCCCAGCGACCGGATAGAGTCCCGCTCAATGGCAGTTAACGGCCCGGCGCGCAGGGACTTGAGCTTTCCCCCTCTTTTGGAGAGTCAACAAAAAGGCCGCCCGAAGGCGGCCTGAAGGCACATGGCGGGAGACTTCAGAAACTCTCCCAGTCATCCTCGACCTGAGCCGCTACCGTGCGCGCAGCCCCGGATGACCGCCCGGCCCCGGCAGTGCGTGTCGGCGTGGCGGCATGAGGCGCCGGAGTGCGGGCAGAGTGATGTGCCGCGGTAGTCATCAGCTGCCGGGCGCTGCTGGCCGGCGCTGGCGTACGCTCGGCCAGCCGGAAGAAGGCCAGCCGTTCCAGCAGGGTCTCGGCCTGCTCCTGCAGCAGCCGACTGGCGCTGGAGGCTTCCTCGACCATGGCGGCGTTGCGCTGGGTGATCTCGTCCATCTGCGAGACCGCCATGTTGACCTGTTCGATGCCCGCGGACTGCTCGCGGCCGGCCATGGCGATCTCGGAGACCAGCCCGGTGGTGCGCTGCACCCCGGTCACGATCTCCCGCAGCGTCTCGCCGGAGCGTGATACCAGCGCACTGCCCTTCTCCACCCGCTCCACGCTGGTCGCGACCAGCGTCTTGATCTCGCGGGCCGCTTCCGCCGAGCGGGTCGCCAGGGTGCGTACCTCACCGGCCACCACGGCAAAGCCGCGCCCCTGTTCGCCGGCACGCGCCGCTTCAACCGCGGCATTGAGCGCCAGCAGGTTGGTCTGGAAGGCGATGTCGTCGATCAGTGTCACGATCTCGCTGATCTGACGGCTGGAGGCGCTGATCTCCTCCATGGCGCCAACCGCCTGGCTGATCACTTCGCCGCCGGCCACGGCCTGATCGCGGGCACTGCCGGCGGCCTGATCGGCCTGACCGGCGTTGTCGGCATTGCGGCGTACCGTGGCGGTCATTTCCTCCATCGAGGAGGCGGTCTCCTCGAGGCTGGCGGCCTGCTCCTGGGTACGCTGGGAGAGCTCATCGTTGCTGCTGGCCAGCTGCGCCGAGGCCGCGCCCACGGTTTCGGCACCGAGACGCGCCTCACGCACGATCCCGGCGAGCCGGGTGCGCATGTCGCCGAGCGCATCGAGCACCCGGCCGAATTCATCGCGATAGCCGTGCTCGATACGGACATCGAGATGCCCCCGGGCGATCTCTTCGGTAAAGCCCTGGGCGCGCCGCAGCGGATGCAGAATGCCGCGGGTCAGCCGCCAGCCCACCAGCACCAGCGCCAGCAGCGCCGTGATGATGATGGCCGAGACGAGCAGGCGCTGATGCCGATAGGCCTGCTGACCCTGCTGATAGGCGGTCTGTACCGAGGCGGTCTGGATGCCGGACAGCGTGCTCAGATCTTCCCGCAGCGACCGGAACTCGTCGCGCAGGGTGGTGTTGTTGAAGTCTACCGCCTGATCGAACCGACCGGCCGCCAGCAGGGCGAAGTAGCGGTTCAGCTTGTCCGCAAAGGCCTGCTGCTCTGCCATGACCCGCTCGGCCAGCTCCCGTTCGCGCCCGCTGGCCGGCACCGAGGCCATGTAGAGCGGCCAGCCGTGATCGAAATGGCGGCGATATTCGGCCAGGTGGTCGCGCGCCCGGGTCATCTCCTCCTCGGTGCGAATCAGCGCCGGCGTCAGCAGCTGGCCGCGCAGGTTGAGCACGCTGCTCATCACTTCGCTGATCGCCTCCATCGGCAGCACATTGCGCCGATAGACATCGCCCAGCGCCTCGTTCGACCTGCCCAGCGCCGTTACCCCCATGCCCCCCACCAGCAGCAGCAACGCCGCCAGAAACGTCAGCGTCACCACCAGTCGGGTGCCGACACTCCTTTGCAGTAGTCCCATTTCCACCTTCTCCCGGTCACTTGTCAGCGCGCGTGACCGCCCCGTTCGAGTCACCGCGTGACTGCACTATCGGTCCAGGAAAAGCCGTACTTTAGTAGCCCGAACAGGAAATTTTTTTCTAATACCTTACGGTGAGTCCTGCTTAATGAAAAAAGCTTACTCAACCCATCACGGCCATCCAGATCGGCAGGGTCAGGGCCGCCAGCAGGGTGGACAGAAAGATCAGGCCGCCCACGGTGCGCTGATCCTCGGCGGTGGTGGCAAAGGCCAGCGCATTGACGCCGATCGGACCCGCTGCCAGCAGCACCAGCACCTGCTGCTCGACCGACCCGACCCCCGCCAGGGTGGTCGCCAGCGCCACCAGCAGCGGGAAGGCAATCAGCTTGAGCGCGCAGACACTCCACACCAGCCGGTTGGAACGCAGTCGGTAGCGGGTCAGGCCGATGCCCAGCACCAGCAGGGCGCATGGCAGGGCCGCCCGCGACAGCCAGTCCAGCATCTGCCAGACCGTCTCCGGCAGGCCGAGCCCCAGCGCATTCACCTCCATGCCGAGCAGCAGCGCCATCACCAGCGGATTCTTCAGCGTGGCGAGGATCGAGCCGAGCCCGGGGCGACGTCCTTCGGCATCGGCCAGCGCCACATGCACCGACTGGGCGGTGAACAGGACCAGGCTGTGCGCGGCCAGAATGGCGTAGAGATAGACCAGCCCCCGGTCACCGAACAGCGCCGCCACCAGCGGCAGCCCGACCAGCACGTTGTTGGAGTAGCTGCCGGCCAGCCCCAGCGCCGTGGCCTGATGGCGGCGGCGGTCGACCACCGTATTGACGAAGGTAAAGATGAGCAGTGCGGGCAGGAAGTAGAGCGCGATCAAAACCGGCGAGAGAGCATCACCCAGCGGCGCCCGGGCAATCCCGGTGAACAGCAGACAGGGCATGAACAGTCGAAAGGTGATCGTCGACAGCCCACCCATGCCTTCCGGTGACAGCCAGCCACGCCAGCCCAGCAGGTATCCCAGAACGATCAGACCGAAAATCGGCAGGATGGCCCAGACGGCAACCATGCAGCATCTCCCTGCAGCATGTAACGGCAGGGCGCGTTACATGAAAGCAATGTGGTTCATCTGCCGCACCCCGAAGCCGGCATGAAAAACCCCGGGAAGAACCCGGGGTGCAGGGAAAAAGTAACATGAAACCCGATCATTCGTGATGTCAGCCGCTCTCGTCGCCCACAATATCGGTGACCGTGAACTTACGGGTGACCTGGTGGCCCTCCCGCTCTACCGGCGGATCGAGGTGCGGGTGATCACTGCCATGTTCGAATTCGTAGCGTTCGGCGGTATCGAGATGCAGCATGGCGGTGAGCTGTTCCTGCTGCTGCACGCTGTCATCCAGGGCCACGCTGACCTTCGCATGATGGCCTGCCTGGGCGAAGGCGCTGCCTACCACGGGGCCATGACCATCGCCCTGCCGGGTTTCGTGAATGACCACGAAGCCGTTGGCAGGCATGTCGACGTTGTGCAGGGTCACCCGGCCGAAGCTCTCGCTCTGATCCTTCACGCTCAGTGACGGGGATACATCGTTGCCGGTCGCGGCGCCTGCCGCTCCCGACAGGGCCATGACACCGGCAGTGAACAGGCCGGGCAGGATTCGGTTCAGGCTCAATGAGATCATGCCGCTCCTCCTGGCGTCGGCGGCTGAGTGTCGTCGGCGCCGAACGGGAAGCAAACCGCGTGCCATCCGTTCAGTTCCGGTTCAGATTATCAATCCGGATCGGTACCTGTCGTGACAGGCAAGGGACATTTGGATGAAAGTGGCATAGCCGAAAGCGGCGGTTCAGCCCCGCCGGGCGGACTCCGGGACTTCACCCGGGTACCTTGCACCCATGCTTTGCACCAGCACTGCGCACCAGTACTTCACTTGAGCACTTCAGGGTTGAGGATATTGCCGGGCCGCCGCCCCTGCACCACATCGAGGGCGTGCTGCGCCGTGCGCCGCTTGAGCTCGGCATAGGAGTCCTCGGTATAGAAGCCGGCATGCGGGGTCAGCACCACCCGCGGGCAGCTCATCAGCGGATGATCGACAGGCAGCGGCTCTTCCTCGAGTACATCGAGGCCGGCGCCCAGCAGCCGCCCCTGCTGCAATGCCGTCACCAGCGCGGTGGTCTCCACCACCCCGCCACGCGCCGTGTTGATGAGCACGGCATCGGAGCGCATGCACGCCAGCGCATCGGCGTCGATCAGGTGACGGGTCTGCTCGGTGAGCGGCACATGTATCGAGACTACATGGGATGAGACCAGCAGCGTCTCCAGGCTCACCACCGGCCAGCCCTCGGGCGTCCGCGCGCCGGGTTCGAAGCGGGCATCGAAGACCACCACCTCGAATCCCAGCCCGGCGGCCTTGCGCGCCGTGGCGCTGCCGATGGCACCGGCGCCGATCACGCCGAAACGACGCCCGGCAAAGCCGTACACCGGCACCGAGGCCGCCAGAGCCGACTGCCCGGCCCGCATCCGCCGATCCATGCCGGCGGTATTGCGCACCACCGCCACGGCCAGCGCGATGGCGTGGTCGGAAACGGCCTCGGTACCGTAATCGGGCACATTGCAGACCGCCACGCCGCGCTCGGTGGCTGCCGCCACATCGACCGTATCAACGCCCACGCCGTAGCGCGAGATCACCTGCACCTCCGGCAGGGCATCGAGCACCTCGCCGGTGATCCGGCCATACTGCACCAGCAGGCCATCGGCGCCGCGGGCATTGGCGATGATGCCGGCCGGCGAGGCGTCCTGATACAGCGCGCACTCCCCCCCGACCTGCGCGATACAGTCACGCTCGATGGCGACATCGGCGTGGTCGCAATCGGTGATCACGATCTTCATGACGCTCTCCCGTGACCGTTTCAGTGCCGGTCGTGGTCCGGCCAGAGCTCGACCAGCACCTTGCCGGAAGCCTGCGAATCCTTCGCCGCGGCGAAGGCCGCCTCGGCATCGGTTGCCGGCAGCACATGGGTAATCACCCGATCGAAACGCGCATCGGCGGCCAGCAGCGCAATCGCCTCGTCGATCTCCTGATTGAAGCGGAAGCAGCCGCGCAACTGGGCTTCCTTGGCGATCAGCGCCGCCAGCGACACCGGTTGCGGGCCCGACCCCATCATGCCGATCTGGGCGATCACCCCGGCGCGGCGCACCGCGGCAATGGCGCCATCGATCGAGGCCGGCACGCCGGAGCACTCCAGCACCACATCGAAGGCTTCCGCCGGCAGCTCATCGGTGCCGATCTGCAGCGTGCGCGTCACCCCCAGCGCGCGGGCGCGCTCGAGCGGCCCTTCGAGCACGTCGGTGGCCGTCACCTCGGCGGCGCCCTTTGCCAGCGCGGCTGCCGCTGCCAGCAGCCCGATCGGCCCGGAGCCGCAGACCAGCACCCGCTTGCCCTCGACGCCACCGGCCACGTTGATGCCGTGCAGGCCGACCGCCAGCGGTTCGGCCAGCGCGGCACGCTGCAGCGACAGCCCTTCGGGCAGCACCCGGATCATGCCGGCATCCACCAGCAGGTACTCGCTCATGCCGCCCTGGGTATGCGGCCAGGTGGACGCGGAGCCGAGATAGGCGCCGTTGGGCCAGAGGTGCGGCTGCGTCTCGATGCCCGGCTGCGAGTCGCCGAAGGTGGCCGGATGCAGGGTGACCGGGGTGCCGGCAGCCAGCCGGCCGGCAGGATCGTGATCCACCACCCCGGACACCTCATGGCCGGGGATCAGGGGCTCGCGCACCACGAAGGCGCCATTGGCGCCTTCGTGGTAGTAGTGCAGATCGGAGCCGCAGATGCCGCCAAAGGCCATGCGCAGCCGCACCTGACCCTCGCCCGGCTCGGGTATTTCGACGTCCGCTTCCCGCAGATCCTGTCTGCCATGAATGAACAGGGCCTTCATGTTGCCGTCCTCCTCTCGGGTGAGCGCCGGGGCACTCACACCACGGATGTCATGCCGCCATCGACGAAGATGTTCTGGCCGGAGACAAAGCTCGAGGCATCCGAGCAGAGATAGATCAGGGTGCCTACCAGCTCGCCGACCTCACCCCAGCGTGCCGCCGGCGTGCGTTTCTCGATCCAGCCGTTGAACTCGTCGTCCTGCCACAGTGCCGTATTCATCTCGGTCCGGAAATAGCCCGGCGAGATGCAGTTGACCTGGATGTTGTGGCGCGCCAGATCGGCCGCCATGCCCTGGGTGAGCATCACCACACCGCCCTTGGAGGCGCCGTAGGGGGCGATGGTCTGGCGTGCCAGCTTCGACTGCACCGACCCGATGTTGACCACCTTGCCGGTGCCGCGCTCGGCCATCGCCGGGGTAATGGCCCGCGACACATAAAAGGCGCTGGAGAGGTTGGTCGCCAGTACCGCATCCCAGTCTTCGGGGTCGAACTCGGTGAACGGCGCGCGCCGCTGCAGGCCGGCGTTGTTGACCAGGATGTCCGGAACGCCGTGCTCTTCGATGAGCGCCGTCAGCTGCGCGCGGACCTCATCGGCGTCGGTGACATCGAAGGTCACGCCGCTGACTTCGGCCCCGGTGGCCTGTGCCATCTCGCGGGCGGCGGCATCGACCGTATCGCGCGAGCGGCCGTGAAGGATGACGCGCACGCCCTGCTCGGCCAGCCCGCGCGCCAGGGCATTGCCCAGCCCGCGCGAGGAACCGGTCACCAGCGCCAGCCGGCCACTGATATCAAAGGGGTTGTTTGCCATGCCGTACTCCTGCTCAGAAGATCACGAAAACGATGCAGGCGAACACGAAGCCGACCAGCGATTCGATCGCCTGCTGTACGGTCCAGGTCTGCAGGGTGGTCTTGACGTCCATCCCCAGCAGCCGCCCCACCAGCCAGAAGCCGGAGTCGTTGACGTGACCGGCAAAGACCGAACCGGCGGCCGTCGCCAGGGTGATCGCCACCACCTGCAGCGAGGAGAAGTCGCCCCCGGAAACCGCCGGCGCCATCAGACCCGCGGCCGTGACCAGCGCCACCGTGGCCGAGCCCTGCGCAAGGCGGATGATGGCCGCCACCAGATAGGCCGCCACGATGACCGGCAGGCCGATGTCGTTGAGCGAATCGGAGAGCGCATCACCGATGCCCGAGGCCTGCAGCACGCCGCCGAACATGCCGCCGGCGCCGGTGATCAGTACCACCGAGCAGATCGGCCCCAGCGCGGAATCGAGCAGCTTCTGCAGGGCATTGCCGCTCTCGCCTCGCCGGGTGCCCAGTACCCACATTGCCACCAGCGTCGAGATCAACAGTGCAATGGGGGTCCGGCCCAGTGCGGAGAGCACGTGGTACCAGCCCTGGCTGCTGTCCACCATGCCCAGCGAGCGCAGGAAGTCGAGCCCGGTATTCATGAAGATCAGCACCATCGGCAGCAGCAGCATCGCCAGCACCGTGCCGACCGTGGGCGGATTGCTGACCTCGCTGTCGTCCACTTCACCGAACAGTGCATCGGAGAGCTTGAAGGGGTGCTGGCGCGCGGTCACTCGACCCCAGAAGTAACCGGCAATCATCCACATCGGGAAGGCGATGATGATGCCTACCAGCAGCAGCAGGCCGAGGTTGGCGTTATAGAGCTCTGAGGCCGTCACCGGGCCGGGATGGGGCGGCACGAAGACGTG
Source organism: Kushneria sinocarnis (assembly GCF_003633775.1). GTDB lineage: Bacteria > Pseudomonadota > Gammaproteobacteria > Pseudomonadales > Halomonadaceae > Kushneria > Kushneria sinocarnis. The sequence continues at coordinate 344,643 of NZ_RBIN01000001.1, read as the reverse complement.
CATCACCGAGAAGGCCGCTGCCGCGGGAATGGCATAGAGCAGCACGGGCCCGCCCAGCCGCTTGGCGACCGCGAAGATCACCGGCAGCATGACGATCAGGCCGGCATCGAAGAAGATCGGGAAGCCCATGAACAGCGAGGCGATGCCCAGCGCGAAGGGCGCGCGGTTTTCACCGAAGATCGAGATCATGCGATCGGCCAGCACCCCGGCACCGCCGGAGTATTCGACCAGCTTGCCGAGCATGGCACCGAGCCCAACCAGCAGCGCAACCGAACCGAGGGTGCTACCGAACTTGTCCACCATCGTGGGGACGATCTGATCGGCCGGAATGCCGGTGGCAAAGGCCGTCAGCAGACTGACCAGAATCAGGGTCAGGAATGCGTGCACCCTGAATTTGATTACCATCACCAGCAGTACTGCAATGGCCGCCGCCGCTATGCCCAGCAGCGGACCGGCCGACATTGTCTGGGTCCATCCTTCCATTGTGCTCTCCGGAACCGTTCCCGATGCCCCGATACGGGGTGGGCGTAAGCGTGTTAGCGATAACATCGTACAGACTGACAGACCGCTAGATACTCGACCTTGGTTTAAAGCCATGTTGTAAAACTACCGCAATGGCTTCCCGGGCCGGCAGCAGCGGGCTGCGACTCAAGCGTAGCGGATCGCGGCAGAGGCATCCGGCACAATGACGCCGACCGACGCAGGCCGCGTCGGTCGGGGCAGGCAAGAGGCAGGGTCCGGGTCGGACCGGATCATCAGCGGGAGCTTTCGGTAGCCGCCTGCGATGCGCCGCGCCGCGAGGCCACCGCATCGCCCAGCCAGTAGCCGGAAAACAGCGCGTAGCTGATCGCCGCCAGTCCACCACCGATGAATACCGAGAAGTGGCTGAGATCACCCAGCGGCGCCATGCTGATGATCACGCTGACCACCCCGGCCACCAGCAGCGCCTTGACCGCCTCGGGGTTGGTGCCGCCGGTGTAGTGATAGGTGCTGCCCGGCGAACCGTCATAGAGGGCGCGGGTGTCGATCTGCTGCCGGCGCAGCCGGTAGAAGTCCATCAGCACGATGCCGTAGATGGGGCCGATCAGGGCCGCCAGCACATCCACGGTGTAGTGGATCAGCACCGGGTTGTTGAACAGGTTCCAGGGCGTCAGCAGCACCGAGCCGACCGCGGCAATCATGCCGCCGGCACGCCAGCTGATCTTCGAGGGTGCCACATGGGAGAAGTCGAACGCCGGCGAGACGAAGTTGGCGACGATATTGATGCCCACGGTGGCGGCCAGCACGGTGAGCACGCCGAGGGCGGCGGCCGTGGCGCTGTCGATGCGCGACACGGTCTCGACCGGATCGGTCAGCATCTCGCCGAACACCGCCGGCGTGCCGGAGACCACCACCACGGTGATGATCGAAAACACCAGAAAGTTGACCGGCAGCCCCCAGAAGTTGCCGGAACGTACCGAACGCTCGCTCTTGCAGTAACGGGCGAAGTCACCGAAGTTGAGCGTCGGGCCGGCGAAGTAGCCGGCCACCAGCGCCGCCGCGACCACCATCTGCCACAGCGCATCCACGCCGGAGAGATCCTTGCTGCCAAGCGTAAAGCTGATGTTCTCCGGGCCGGCGCGCCAGACGATCCACGCCGCCAGCAGGAACATCACCGCATAGACCAGCGGCCCGGCCAGATCGTTGAAGCGCCGGATCGCCCCCATGCCGCGCCAGAACACCAGCGCCTGCACCGCCCACATCAGACAGAACGACAACCAGCCGAGTGTCGACAGTCCCAGCACGCTGTTCTGCGACAGCGCCTCGAGCCCCGGCCACCAGCGCAGCATCACCAGCGTCAGGGCGTTGGAAGCCAGCCAGGTCTGGATGCCGTACCTCACCACGGCGATGATGCCGCGGATCACCGCCGGCAGGTTGGCCCCTGCGGTGCCGAACGCCATCCGGCACACCACCGGAAACGGCACGCCGGCGCGCTGGCTGGGTCGCGCCATGGCATTGGCCAGGCACTGCACCACCAGAATGCCGACCAGCAGCGAAATCAGCACCTGCCAGCTGGCCAGCCCCAGGCTGAACAGGCTGGCCGCGAACACATATCCGCCGACGCTGTGCACATCCGCCATCCAGAAGGCGAAGATGTTGTAGGCGTTCCAGTCCTGGCGCGCCGGCGCGAGAGCCTGATTGTAGAGCCGGGGATCATGGCCGGCCGCAGCCTGAGCCGTAGGATCAGTGGTATCGCTCATGTGGGCCTCCGATTGGGGGAGCGTGGCGGCTCGGTACCGTCCTTTCACCCTTGCCGATACAATCTTCGTGCCAATTCATAAGCCGGTGTAACAAATGTTGCAAATCGGCCGAATCACGGGCCAGACTGCCCTTCATCGCGGGCCCCGGCCGGGCCTCATGCACCCGCCCGCGGGGCCGTCGATGCACCATGACAAGGCATCCGTTTCCATAATCTCCCCACTCTGGGGCAGCGCGCGGCGCTGAGCAGGCAGAGCCCAACATGACCCTGGTCATCATCAATCCCAATACCAGTACCCCGATGAGCGAGCGCATCGGTGCCAGCGCACGCCGCGCCGCCCATGGCGACGTGCACATGCTGACCTCACGCCACGGCCCGGCCAGCCTGGAAGGCCACATGGACGAAGCGCTGGCAGTACCGGGGCTGCTCGAACGCATTCACGAATGCGAGCAGGATGACTCGCTCGCGGTGAGCGGCTACCTGATCGCCTGCTTCGGCGACCCCGGACTGGCCGCCGCGCGCGAACTGGCTTCGGTACCGGTACTCGGCATGGCCGAAGCCGGCATGCACATGGCCTCGCTGGTGAGCGCGCGCTACTCGATCGTGACCACCCTGGCACGCACCCTGCCGATCGCCGAGCGCCTGCTGGGGGAGTATGGTCAGCGCGAGCACTGCGCCGGCCTGCACGCCTGCGAACTGCCGGTGGCCGCGCTGGAGGAGGAGAGTGACGCGATCTATCGCACCCTGCTCGAGGCCTGCCGGCAGGCGCTGGACAGCGATGCCAGTGATGGCCTGCTGCTGGGCTGCGCCGGCATGACCGATCTTGCCACGCGCCTGGGGGATACCCTGGGCGTGCCGGTGATCGATGGCGTTACCGCCGGCGTCACCCTGCTGGAGAGTCTCGAACGGCTCGGCCTGACCCCCGCCAAGCACCACGACCGCGCCCTGCCGCTCGCCAAGCCGATCGCCGGCGCCTTTGCCCACCTCACCCGGAGCGACGCATGACGGACTCCCCCATGGCTCGGCACACCGGTTATCCCCGTGATCTGAAAGGCTACGGCCGCCAACCGCCGCAGCCGAACTGGCCGGGCAACGCCCGCGTCGCGGTGCAGTTCGTGCTCAACTACGAGGAGGGCGGCGAGCACAGCGTGCTGCACGGCGACAGCCACAGCGAGACCTTCCTCTCCGACATGATCGGCGCCCCGGCCTTTGAGGATCGCCATCTGAGCATGGAGTCGCTCTACGAATACGGCAGCCGCGCCGGGGTCTGGCGGGTGCTGCGCGAATTCGAGCGACGCAATCTGCCCCTGACCGTGTTCGGCGTGGCGATGGCGCTCGAGCGTCATCCCGAGGCGGCCCGGGCCTTTCACGAGCTGGGCCACGAGATCGCCTGCCACGGCTGGCGCTGGATCCACTATCAGGAGGTGCCCGAAGCGATCGAGCGCGAACACATGCAGCGTGCCCTGGCGAGCTTCCGGCAGCTCTACGGCGAGCTGCCCGCAGGCTGGTATACGGGTCGCGACAGCCCCAATACCCGCCGGCTGCTGCTCGATGAGGGCGGACTGCTCTACGACAGCGACTACTACGGCGATGACCTGCCCTTCTGGACCCGTGCCGAGGACAGCGAGGGCCGGGAACATGATCACCTGATCGTCCCCTACACACTGGACAACAACGACATGCGCTTCGCCTCGCCGGGCGGCTTCAACTACGGTGAGCCGTTTTTCAGCTACCTGCGGGATGCCTTCGATGTGCTCTATGCCGAGGGCAGCGAGACACCGAAGATGATGTCGATCGGCCTGCACTGCCGGCTGATCGGGCGCCCGGGGCGCTTTCGGGCACTACAGCGCTTTCTCGACCACCTGGAAGCCCACGACCGGGTGTGGATAACCCGACGGGTGGATATCGCCCGCCACTGGCAGCGCGAACACCCGCCGGCCTGAGCGGCGTATCGCCTCAGCGCCGGCCCTCCTGGCCGGCGCATGCGAGCAGCCGCCGATCCTGGCCCGGGGCTGGCAGCGGGTGATCCAGTCGCCATGCGTACGCCAGATGGCGCGCCCCTGCAGCACCCGAAAGGTCTGGCTGACATGCGACAGCCACGCCTGGGTCAGTCCGATCGAGCCTGTGGGGCGCTCCGGCAGGTACCGGGTCATGCGGTGCGCCAGTTCAGCAGGCGCCCCTTCCGGCAGCAGCAGCTGCAGATCGCTGTCGGCTTCGACCGGGGCTCCGGGCAGCAGTGTTTCCGCCACCGCGCCCAGGGTGGCGAGATCACGGCAGAGCCAGCCCACCGTATCGAAGGGCGGTGCCAGCGGCACCAGCCCCTCGGTGGCCATCACCCCATGTGACGGCCGCAGCCCGAAGAGCCCGTTGTAGCTCGCCGGCACCCGGATCGAGCCCCCGGTGTCGGTCCCCAGCCCGATATCGGCTTCACCCTGCGCTACGGCCACCGCCGACCCGGAACTCGAACCGCCCGGCAGGCGATCGGGCGCTGCCGGATTGAGCGGTGTCCCGTAGTGCATGTTGGCGCCGTTGAGACTGTAGGCCAGCTCATCGGTCTGGGTCTTGCCGACGAAGCACGCCCCCGCCGCGCGCAGCACCGCCACCGCCGAGGCATCCTGCCCGGCCGGGGTCTGCTCGCCGCGCCAGTCGGGGTTGCCGGCACCGGTCACCCGGCCCTTCACGTCGAACAGATCCTTGACCGCCAGCCGCAGGCCGGCCAGCGGACCGCTCGCACCTGCCGTGGCCACCGGCTCCGGTGCTCCCTCGACCCAGACGCTCCGATCGGGAAATGGCTGTGTACTCATGAATTTGTCCTTGTTATCTGAAGGTGGAACGGACAGTGAAACGACCCGCTGTCAGTCCAGCTCGTCGAGCACGGTGTAGCCGGCGCTGATCTCGTCGATGCGGGCGCGGCCGCTCTGCAGGCGGCGGTGCAGCAGATGATTGGCGAGCAGGTTGACCAGACTCATGGCCGCGGTATAGCTGTCGAATGCCGAGATGCTGTCCAGCGGACATTCGAGCTGCCAGGTCGGTTTGACCGCACTGGCCGCCAGCGTGGGATCGCCGATCAGCAGGCAGGCCGCGTCCTGTTCGGCGAGCCGCGCCATCAGGGCCTCGAAACCCCGGGCGCGGCGCCGGAAGCCCATCACGATCACCAGCGTACCGGGGGCCAGATCGGTAATCTCCTCGCTCAGCGGCTGGCCGGGCTGGGGCGCCAGGCGCACCCGGTCGCGCGCCTGAATGAGCTGCTGACGCAGATGCAGCGCCACCGGGTAGCCGTTGCGATAACCGACGATCACCACCTCGGGCGCCTCATCCAGCCGGGCCACGATGGCGTCGAAGGTGTCGGCATCGATCGCTTCCAGCAGCCGGTGCAGGTTGTCGCGCTCCCGCTCGAAGTGACGCTGGAAGCGTTCCAGCCCGTTGCCCAGTGCGCTGCGATCGGTGACCAGCGGCACGCCATGATGTCTCAGTTCACGGGCGTGCTGGCGCACTTCCTGGAAGCTGGCAAAGCCGAGCCGGCGGAACAGCCGGCTGACGGTGGCCTTCGAGACGCCGGAAAGACGTGCCAGTTCGGCCGCGCTGTAGACGGCGAAGTCATCGAAATGATCGAGAATGAAACCTGCCACCCTGCGCTCGTGCGGGGTGAGCTGATCGAACTGCTGACGCAGTCGCTGGCCGAGATGCTGGGTCATGAGCTGGCGGATCTTCAGGGCCACCGGGGTGATGGCAACGTTCATCGCCCCGGTGGTGGTTCACGGGAATGTCAGGCCGTCGGCACGGGGGTGCTGTCCAGGCGGCGCACGGCATCGCTCAGGGCATCCAGCGCGGCATCGACATCGCCGACCTGCACCGACTCATCGGGATGGTGACTGACGCCACCGCGACAGCGCACGAACAGCATGCCGATACCGGTGACACCCGCCACCGCCATGCCATCATGACCGGCGCCACTGGGCAGCCGGATGGCCGGTTCGTCCGCGGTGGCGATCGCCTCGGCCAGCGCTTCGGTCAGGTGCTCGGAGCAGGCCACCGCCGGGGCAGCGTGGGTCTCCTGCCACTGCCAGGCGAGACCGCGCGTTTCGCCGATGCTGTCACAGGTATTGCGGATCGCCTCCAGGGTGCGATCACGATCCTCGTCGTGTTCGGCACGAATATCGAGGCTCATGTGAACCGCGCCGGGAATCACGTTGACGGCACCGGGGCGGGTTTCCAGCTGCCCCACGGTGGCCACCACGCCGGCGGCACGGGCCAGCGTCTCGATCGCGAGGATCGCTTCCGCGGCGCCCGCCAGCGCATCGCGACGCAGCTCGAACGGTGTGGTCCCGGCGTGACCGGCCTGGCCCTGGAGGGTGATGTCGAAACGGCGCGCCCCGGCGATGCCGGTCACCACGCCCAGCGGCCGACGCTCGGCCTCGAGCACCGGCCCCTGTTCGATGTGCACCTCGAGATAGCCGGCCAGCGTGGCCGGATCGCGGGCCGCCTCGTGGACCCGGGCCGGATCGAGGCCGAACTCGCGAAAGGCCTGTTCGAGCGTGATGCCGTCACTGTCGGCAAGCTGCCACCAGCGCTCGTCCCAGTGCCCGGCCATCGCCCGACTGCCGAACAGCGCCGTGCCGAAGCGGGTGCCCTCCTCGTCGCCGAAGGCCACCACCTCGATCGGCCGGTTGAGCCGCTCCCCCGCAGCGTGCAACCGCGCTACTGTCGCGATACCCAGCAGCACGCCCAGCATGCCGTCAAAGCGGCCGGCATCGATCACGGTATCCAGATGAGAGCCCAGTACCAGTGCCGGCGCGTCCGGGTCCCGGCCCTCGTAACGCCCCCACTGGCTGCCGACACTGTCCTGCCAGGTGCGCATGCCGGCCGCCTGCATCCACTGCGCAACCAGCGCATTGGCACGGGCGTGCTCGGCTGTCAGATAGCAGCGCACCAGCCGCTCGTCATCGGCCGAAATCTCCGCCAGCGCCTCGCAGGCCGCCATGATCGCCGCCCCGTCATGCATCAGCTCTCTCCCGTCCGATCCTGTTGGTCTGCATAGACTTCCCGGGCAGCGCCCACGCCACTGCCGGCCACCGGGCGGACACCGGCCTGGTGCAGTGTCTGCTCCAGTGCCGCCAGGGTCGTCATCACGGTATCACGGCGGGCATTGTAGCCCATGGTACCGATGCGCCAGATGCGACCGTGCAGCGGTCCGAACGAGGTGCCGATCTCGATGGCGTAGTCTTCAAGCAGGGTGCGGCGCAGCGCTTCACCATCGACCCCTTCGGGAATGTACACCCCGACCACGTTGTGCATGCGGTGACGCTGATCGCCGAAGGGCTGCAGGCCCAGCGCCCTGACCCCCTCGACCAACGCCCGACCGTGCAGGGCGTGACGGGCCACCGCCTGCGGCATGCCCTCCTCGACCAGCAGCCGGGCACACTCGCGGGCCGCGTATAGCATGCTGGTAGCCTCGGTATGGTGGTTGAGGCGGGCCTCGCCCCAGTAGTCGAGAATCATCGCCAGATCGAAGTAGTTGGAGCGGATGCGGCTGCCGCCACCGGCCGCATGGGTGGCGCCCTGCAGGCCGGCCTCGACATGAGCGCGCCCCCGGATGCAGTCCACGGCGCGCTTCGAGAGCGTGGTCGGCGCACTGCCGGAGGGCCCGGCCAGGCACTTCTGCAGCCCGGCCGTGACGGCATCGAGCTGCCACTCGTCCACCGGCAGCGGATTGCCCGCCAGCGAGGCCGTGGCATCGCTGTAGAACAGCACGTCATGGGCGCGGCAGATGGCGCCGATGTCGGCCAGCGGCTGACACATGGTGGTCGAGGTGTCGCCCTGCACCAGTGCCAGCAGCTTCGGGCGCACCTCGCGAATGGCGGCCTCGATCCGCTCGGGCGTGAACACCTCGCCCCACTCGGCCTCGATCACGTGCACCTCGCCGCCGGCACGCTCGGCGATTTCACGCAGCAGCTGGCCGAAGCGGCCGAAGCTCGGCACCAGCACCCGGTCGCCGGGTTCGATCAGCGAGACCAGCACGGCCTCGATGCCGGCACGCGAGGTGCCATCGATCAGCAGGGTGGCCTCGTTGGCGGTCTCGAAGACCCGGCGATAGAGCGCCTGGGTGTCGTTCATGCAGGCGGTCATGGCAGGGTCGAACTGGCCGATCAGGGGCGCCGACATGGCACGCAGCACACGCGGGTCGGCATTGATCGGCCCGGGCCCCATCAGCAGACGGGAGGGCGGGTTGAAGGCATCAGCGGACATGATCAGCGGACCTGTTACTTTTGTTTCCCTGCAATCGTAATGGAAACCATGGTTTCAGGCGACCCCCGCCGGACCTGCCACCAAAGTTCTGCTGCCTGCCGGCTCCCGACACGTCCGGGTCGGCTATGCTTCAGCTCATGCAGTGCCCCTGCGACCCGAGGTCCGGTGCCCCTGGCCGGCCGGAGGTCATCCACTCAGTCAGTGAGTCGGAGACCTTTCATGTCCCGGAACAACATCTTCGTCGTCGGTCTCAACGACCTGAACCGGCAGCGACTGCAGCAGCTGCGGGGTGCCGAAGCGCACCGCATCCATGGGCTCATTGCCCCCGAAGAGATCTATGACACCGAGGTCTTTCCCCTGGAGGACATGGTCCGCCGCGCCGGCGAGACGCTGAGCGCATTCGACGAACCGATCGATGCCATCATCGGCTACATGGATTTCCCGGTGTCCACCATGCTGCCGATTCTCTGCCAGCGCTTCGGTACCCGCACCACCAGCCTGGAGAGCCTGCTGCGCTGCGAGCACAAGTACTGGAGCCGGCTGGTGCAGCGCGAGGTGATCGGCAACTACATCCCGCGCTTCACCGCCTTCGACCCGTTCGATGACGACGCCCTGGCGAAGATCGGCGCAGCCGGGCTCTACTTCCCCTTCTTCGTCAAGCCGATCAAGTCCTCCGGCTCGCGGCTGGGGTTTCGCATCGACAGCCCCGAGGATTTCCAGCTGGCCATCGGCCGGCTGCGTAACGAGATCGGGCTGATCTCCGAACCGTTCAACTTCATCCTCGAGCAGGCCAGGCTGCCCGAAGAGGTGCGCGCCGTGGATGGCGGCTACTGCATGGCCGAGGAGATCATCGGTGGCTGGCAGTGCACGGTGGAGGGCTATGTCTTCGAAGGCGAGGTGGTGCCCTACGGCATTGTCGACTCGATCCGCTACCCGCAGGTACTGAGCTTTTTCCGCTATCACTATCCCTCGCGCCTGCCGGAGCACATCCAGGCGCGCATGCGCGACCTGACGCAGACGATCATGACGCACATCGGCTATGACAATGCCGCCTTCAACATCGAGTTCTTCTGGGACGAGATCCAGAACCGCGTCTGGCTGCTGGAGATCAATACCCGCATCTCCCAGTCGCACTGCGATCTGTTCGCCAAGGTCGATGGCGTCAGTCATCAGCAGGTCACCGTCGATCTTGCCCTCGGACGCCGACCCGACATGCCGCATCGCGAGGGCGGATTCAGGGTGGCCGGCAAGTTCTTCTACCGGGTATTCTTCGTCGATGCCCGGGTGACCCGGGTGCCCACCGATCAGGAGCTCAAGGCGCTCGAGCAGACGTTCCCCGGCACCTTCATCGAACTGCAGGTCGAGCCCGGCCAGCAGCTCTCGACGCTGCCGGAGCAGGACAGCTACAGCTATGCACTGGCCTATATCTGGATGGGCGCCGACAGCGATGAAGCACTGGAAAACAACTATGCGCAGCTTGCCGAACGCCTGACGTTCGAATTCACCGACATCATCGGCTGAATCGGATGTCACTCCGCGGGCCACGCCGAATCACGGGAGCACTGCCGCATGCGCATCGCGCACGATCTGCCCTGTCGGGTACTGGAAGAAGAGAGCTGGGTCGAACTGGCCGATGGCTGCCGGCTGGCCATTCGCATCTGGCGGCCGGTGGATGCCGAAACGCAGCCGGTACCGGCGATCCTGGAATATCTCCCCTATCGCAAGCGCGACCTGACCGCCCAGCGCGATGCCGGGACACACCGCTGGTGGGCCGGCCACGGCTATGCCGGGGTGCGCGTGGACATTCGCGGCACCGGTGAATCCGACGGCGTGCTGCTTGACGAGTACCTGCAGCAGGAGCTCGATGACGGCGTGGAGATCCTGCGCTGGCTGGGCGAGCAGCCCTGGTGCAGCGGCGATGTCGGCATGGTGGGCATCTCCTGGGGCGGCTTCAATGGCCTGCAGATTGCGGCCCTGCAGCCGCCCGAGCTCAAGGCGGTGATCACGCTGTGCTCCACCGATGACCGCTATGCCGACGACGTGCATCACATGGGCGGCTGCCTGCTGGGCGACAACCTCTCCTGGGCCTCGACCATGTTCGATGGCAATGCCTGCCCGCCGGACCCGGCGCTGGTCGGCAGCCGCTGGCGCGAGATGTGGCAGGAGCGGCTGCAAGGCAGCGGGCTGTGGCTGGCGAAGTGGCTGCGTCACCAGCGCCGCGACGACTACTGGAAGCACGGTTCGGTCGGCGAGGATTACTCGCGCATCCGCTGTCCGGTCTACGCCATCAGCGGCTGGGCCGACGGCTACTGCAATGCCGTCTTCCGCCTGCTGGCAGGACTGCAAGGCCCGCGCAGGGGGCTGGTGGGCCCGTGGGCGCACAAGTACCCTCATCTCGGCATTCCCGGTCCGGCGATCGGCTTTCTGCAGGAGTCGTTGCGCTGGTGGGACTACTGGCTCAAGGGGATCGATACCGGCATCATGGACGAGCCCATGCTGCGGGTCTGGATGCAGGAATCGGTGCCGCCCTCGACCCGCTACGATGTCCGTCCCGGCCGCTGGGTAGCGGAGCCGAGCTGGCCGTCGCCCCATATCGAGCTGCAGAGCTTCCGGCTGACCAGCGGACATGACCTGATCCCCGAGTCGGTCGAGGTCGATGCCAGCGGCCGGCATCTCGGTCGCGACGAGGGCTCGATTCCGCTGACGATCCGCTCCTCGCTGTCGGTCGGCCTCTACGCCGGCAAGTGGTGCTCCTACAATGCGCCGCCCGATCTGCCCCACGATCAGCGCGAGGAGGATGGCGGCTCGCTGGTCTTCCAGACGGCCGCGCTGAGCCGGACCATCGAGATCTGCGGGCAGCCGGTACTCGAACTCGAACTGGCCGCCGATGAGCCGATCGCGATGGTGGCGGTACGCCTGGTCGACATCAATCCCGACGACAAGGCCACGCGGGTCTCCTACGGGCTGCTCAACCTCACCCATCGCGACAGCGACGAGCACCCCGAGCCGCTGGTGCCCGGCCAGCGCTACCGGGTGCGGGTGCCGCTCAAGCACATCGCCCAGCAGTTCCCGATCGGCCACTGTATCCGGGTGTCGGTCTCCACCAGCTACTGGCCGCTCGCCTGGCCGGCACCCCGGCCGGTACGGCTGACGCTTTATCCGGACCAGTGCCGGCTGCTGCTGCCGTTTCGCGAGCCCCGCCCGGCGGAGGAGGCAGCCCTGCCCGCGTTCGAAGCGCCGGAAGCCGCGCCTCCGCTGCCGACCACGGTGCTGCAGTCCGGCCACGAGGCCTGGCAGGTACTGCGCGATCTGGCCAACGACCGCACCACCCTGGAGATCATCAATGACGAGGGGCGCTACCGCTTCGATGATACCGGCATGGAGATTGCCGCCCGGGTCACCGAACGCTACGGCTACGCCTACGGCGACTACGACAGTGTCGAGGGCTGGACCGAGTGGGTCCGTCACTTTCAGCGGGGCGACTGGCGCGTGACCACGATCGCCCGCACCCTGATGACCTCCGATCCGGAGCACTTCAGGATACGCGCCACCCTGGATGCCTATGAGGGCGAGACCCGGCTACATGCCCAGAGCTGGGACGAGCGGATCCCGCGCGATCTGGTGTAGCCGGCTGCCGGCAACAGGCTTTTGTGAAACTTAATATGCGACCAGGGTCGTTTTGCAGCATCACCCCGGGGGCAGTAACTTGTCGCCAGCTGCTTATTACAAGGGACAACAAGGGATCCTCACATGATCAAACGCCAGACCCTTACCGCGCTGCTGTCGGCGACCGTCATGACACTGGGCGCGCTCGCGGCCTCCTCGGGCGCTGCCCGGGCCGCCGACAACCAGTTCATGACCATCGGCACCGGCGGCCAGACCGGCGTCTACTACGTGGTCGGTCAGTCGATCTGTCGCTTCGTCAACCAGGGCGACAGCGGCTACAAGTGCAACGCCCCCTCCACCGGCGCCTCGGTGGCCAACGTCAACGGCATCGAGAACGGCGATCTGGATCTGGGCGTGGCCCAGTCCGACGTGCAGTACAACGCCTATAACGGCGAAGGCCAGTTCAAGGGCAATGCCCACCAGGATCTGCGCTCGGTGTTCGCCCTGCATGGCGAGCCGGCCACCCTGGTGGCACGCGCCGATTCCGGCATCGAGACGCTGGATGACCTCAAGGGCAAGCGCGTCAACATCGGCAACCCCGGCTCCGGCAACCGTGCCACCATGGAAGTGATCATGGAGGCCAAGGGCTGGAGCACCGACGACTTCGCGCTGGCCTCCGAGCTCGACAGTGCCGAACAGGCTTCCGCGCTGGCCGACAACAACATCGATGCCATGATCTTCGTGGCGGGCCATCCCAACGGCTCGATCCAGGAAGCGGCGACCACCACCAACGCCCGCATCATTCCGCTGGATGGGCCGGCGATCCAGAAACTGGTCGAGAGCAATCCCTATTACAGCTTTTATACCGTGCCCGGCGGCATGTACAAGGGCAATCCGGATGACGTGAAGACCTTCGGGGTCGGGGCTACCCTGGTCAGCTCCGAAAAGGTCAGCCCGGAGCTGGTCTACGCCGCCACCAGCGCCGTGTTCGACAACTTCGATCGCTTCAGGAAGCTGCATCCGGCCTTCGGCAATCTAAAGCCGCAGACAATGATCAGCGAAGGGCTGTCGGCGCCCCTGCACGAAGGCGCGAAGCGCTACTTCCAGGAGCAGGGCTGGCTCGACGAGCAGCAGTCCCGGTGAGCCCCGGATGACCGGCCGCCGGGCCGGTCATCCGCATGATCCTCATGACGCCTCCGATGACCTCGGGGGCGTTACGTCGTCATGAGGGCCCTTTCTTGCCGGGCCCTTTACCAGCATCGAGGGTTCGAACATGAACAACCCCGCGTCTCGTCATGACGAGTCCGGTTCCGACGCCCGGGAGATGGCGGCAGCAGCCGACACCGGTGGCCGCAAGCTGCAGGGCTTCAGTGGCCGCCTGCTGCTGGGCGTGGCCCTGGCGTGGTCGCTGTTTCAGCTGTGGATCACCTCGCCACTGCCCTATCAGCTCGGCTTCGGCGTGTTCAGCGCCACCGAGGCGCGTTCGGTCCATCTGGCGTTTGCGCTGTTTCTGGCCTTTCTCTCCTATCCGGCCTTCAAACGCTCGCCCTCGACCCGCATTCCCCTGACCGACTGGGCAATGGCGCTGGTCGGCGCCTTCTGCGCACTCTATATCTACCTCTTCTACGATCAGCTGGCCGGCCGCCCGGGCAATCCCATCACCCAGGATGTGGTGGTCGGGATTGCCGGACTGCTGCTGCTGCTCGAGGGCACCCGGCGCTCGCTGGGGCCGCCGCTGACCATCGTGGCGCTGGTCTTTCTCGGCTACTCGCTGGCCGGGCCGTACATGCCGGGCATGCTGGCGCACCGCGGGGTCGGGCCGGAGGCGCTGGTCAATCACCAGTGGCTGACCACCCAGGGGGTGTTCGGCATTGCGCTGGGCGTCTCCACCAGCTTCGTGTTCCTGTTCGTGCTGTTCGGCGCGCTGCTCGACAAGGCCGGCGCCGGCAACTATTTCATCAAGGTCGCCTTCTCGCTGCTGGGCCACTACCGCGGCGGCCCGGCCAAGGCCGCGGTGGTCGCCTCGGGGCTCACCGGCCTGATCTCGGGCTCCTCAATCGCCAACACCGTGACCACCGGCACCTTTACCATTCCGCTGATGAAGCGGGTAGGATTCTCCTCGACCAAGGCCGGCGCCGTGGAGGTGGCCTCCTCGGTCAACGGTCAGATCATGCCGCCGGTAATGGGCGCGGCCGCCTTCTTGATGGTGGAGTACGTCGGCATTCCCTATGTCGAGGTCATCAAGCACGCCTTCCTGCCGGCGGTCATCTCCTACATCGCCCTGCTCTACATCGTCCACCTGGAGGCCATGAAGGCCGGCATGAAGGGGCTGGAGAGCAGCAACCCGGTGCGCCCCTGGCTGATCCGGATCACCGGTTTCCTGACCGGCCTGATCGGGCTGATGGCGCTGAGTGCGGCGGTCTATTACGGCCTGGGCTGGCTCAAGCCGGCGCTGGGCGGGGCCACCCCCTGGGTGGTCGCCGGCGTGCTGGCCGTGGTCTATGTCGCCCTGCTCCGGCTGGGCGCGCAGTATCCCGAACTCGAGCATGACACCCCGGACAGCGACATCACCGTGCTGCCGCGCACCAGGCCGACCGTAATGGTCGGCCTGCACTTCCTGCTGCCGGTGGTGGTGCTGGTGTGGTGTCTGATGGTCGAGCGGCTCTCGCCGGGGCTGTCGGCCTTCTGGGCGACCGTGCTGATGATGGTGATCATGATCACCCAGCGCCCGCTGGATGCGCTGTTCCGCGGCCGCCTCGACCTGCGCGCCGATCTGGCCGAGGGCCTGCGGGATCTGTGGGCGGGCCTGACCGACGGGGCCCGCAACATGGTCGGCATCGGCATTGCCACCGCTACCGCCGGCATCATCGTCGGTGCAGTCTCCCAGACCGGCGTGGGGCTGGTGCTGGCCGATCTGGTCGAGCAGCTCTCGATGGGCAGCCTGCTGCTGATGCTGCTGCTGACCGCGGTGCTCAGCCTGATCCTCGGCATGGGGCTGCCCACCACGGCCAACTATATTGTGGTCTCGGCGCTGCTGGCGCCGGTCATCGTCCAGCTCGGCCAGCAGCAGGGGCTGCTGGTACCGCTGATTGCCGTGCATCTGTTCGTGTTCTATTTCGGCATCATGGCGGATGTCACCCCACCGGTGGGACTGGCCTCGTTCGCGGCCGCCGCCATCTCCGGCGCCGATCCCATCCGGACCGGCGCCCAGGCGTTCTGGTACAGCCTGCGCACCGCGGCACTGCCGTTTCTGTTCATCTTCAACACCGATCTGCTGCTGATCAATGTCGATCTCTGGCACGGCATACTGATCTTCGTGGTAGCGACCCTGGCGATGCTGATCTTTGCCGCCGCCACCCAGGGCTGGTTCATCACCCGCAACCGCTGGTACGAGACAATCATGCTGCTGCTGGTGGCCTTCACCCTGTTCCGCCCCGGCTTCTGGCAGGACATGATCGTGCCGCCCTACAACGAGGTGCCGCCGGCCCAGCTGGCCCAGGCCTATGGCCAGCTGGAAGAGAACCAGCAGCTGCGCATCGCGGTGAATGGCATGGATGACTACGGCGAGCCGACCCACTTCGTGGTGGAAGTGCCGGTGGTGGCAGGCGATACCGGTCAGGCCCGGCTTGAAAACCTCGGGCTGATGCTGCGCGAGGAGGATGGCGACACCCTGGTCGACATGGTCACCTGGGGCAGTCAGGCGAAGGAGCTCGGGTTCGATCTCGATCAGACCATTACCGCCGTGCGCCTGCCTGCCGAACGCTTCGCCAAGGAGTGGCTGTGGCTGCCGGCGCTGCTGGTACTGGGGCTGATCGTGCTGCTGCAGCGTCGCCGGCGCCCCGCCGAAGCGTCGCGGAAGCCGGCTCCCTCGAGCTGAGCGAGCCGACCTCCGAGGGTCAGCCGGACAGCTCGGAGGTCGTCTGATGAAACCGCCAGTTGTTGCGTCCGGCGCGCTTGGCACGGTACATCGCCTGATCCGCGAAGTGCAGGGCTTCCTGCACATCCTCGGTGTCCAGGCCCAGGATGGCCACGCCGATACTCGCGCCCATGCGGATTCGCACCTCCTCGTCCAGCTCGATGGGGTCGGCCAGCAGTTCGATGAAGCGCGCCAGCAGTGCCGCGACCTGGTCACGCTGCCCCTGCCCCTCGAGTACCATCACGAACTCGTCGCCACCCTGCCGGGCCAGATAGTCCCGCTGACCGACCAGTGTGGTCAGCAGGGCAGCGACATGTTCGAGCACCCGATCCCCGGCCTGATGCCCCCAGGTATCATTGACGTGCTTGAAGTGATCGAAGTCGAGCACCACCAGGGCATGCGGTCGCTCGGGATAGAGCCTGTGATGACGCGCAATGACGGCCAGCCGGCGCTCCATGCCGAGCCGGTTGCCCAGCCCGGTCAGCGGATCGGTTATCGCCAGCCGCTCGGCGGCATCGGTCGCCATCTTGCGCTCGGTAATATCGTGCGCCACCCCCTGCAGCCGCCCCTCCTCGAGGCGATTCAGCAGGATGCTGATCCAGCGCCTGAGCGTTCCGCTGCCCAGCGCCAGCTCCCACTGCCGTGCCCGGCCCGGCTCACTGTGATGGACCAGTTCCTCGATGCTGGGCCCCCCGTCGCCGGCCAGCTCGGTCAGGGCCACCCGACGCCGCACCGGATCGCACTCCTCGGCCAGCCGGAACAGCCGCCGGAAGGCCGGGTTGGCCACCACGATCCGGCCCTCGCCATCGAGCTCGAAGATGCCGGCTTCCACGCTATCGAAGATGGTGCGATAACGGCGCTCCTCGACCTCGCGCTCCAGCCGCAGCCGACGCTCTTCGCTCAGGCTGCTGACCAGGTGGTCGATCATGGCGTTGACGCTGGCGACCAGCTGCCCGATCTCGTCATGCTGATTGCCGCGCGGCGCCTGCAGCTTGTGGCCGGTTTCGGCCTCCAGCCTGCTCAGGCGGTGCGAAATGCCGGTGATCGGCCGGGTCACGAAATGCACCACCACCAGCACCACGCAGAGGCCCACGCCGGCCAGCTGCAGCAGCAGCGCCACGGCGAGAAAGCGCGAGGCCTCGAACACCGCGTCATCAATGCGCTGCTGATCGGGTATCAGCGCGATCCGGCACAGCGGCTGAGCCTGCTCGAAGGGGGAGTACACGGCACGGCTGATCGCCGGCCCGGTGCGCCCCTGCTCGGAACGGGCATCGGCCAGCACATCGCCCGTCTGGCGGATGATGCGCACCTCGCGCACGATGCGATTGACCAGCAGCCCATCGGCCACCTCGCCGGCCAGTTCACGATCGCCCAGAAAGCAGGCAATCTGGGTGGTGCGCTCGACCGTGGAGAGCAGTTCCTCGATCCGGGTGTACTGGGCCCGCTGTTCACTGTCGGCGCGTATCTCGACCGCCAGCACCAGAAAGCCGGCCCCCAGCAGAGCGACCATCAGCAGGATGATGGCCGCGGTACGCAGTGCCAGTCGGGTTCGGAAGAGTTCGATCAGATGTGCCATGGCGGGCTACTCGTGCAGGACGAGCACGACATGCAGCTCGGAGGTCAGGTGATGGGTATCGACATACCCCAGCGCACTGGGATTGTGCACGACCAGCGAAATGGCCTGGGCGGTCGTTTCGGCCTGATGGGGTGGCGACGCCTGACCGGAGAACACCAGTCGTGCCCACCAGGAGTTGATCTCGGCCAGGTTCTTGTCGACCAGGGCCTGATAGAAGCGTGCCTTCACGGGGGCCAGATCGATCGGCAGGGCCAGCTCACCGTTGGGCAGCTTGCGATAGCGCCCCATGAAGATATTGATCACATCGCTGCGGCTCATCTGCGCGATGCCGCTGTTGGCATTGGTCACCACGGCAATATCGGCGTGCGCCAGGCCACCGGTCACCAGCAGGGCAGCAGCAATGAAGTGACGAAACCGGGTCATCGCCGTGCTCCTAGAAGACAAAGTCCAGCCCGAGGCTGACCATGGTGGCCCAGCCGCCCTGCCAGTCGGGGTCGATATCCCGCCACAGAAAGCCCGGCTGCTGAACATTGATGCGATCAACCTGCGCCTTGAGTGCCATGCGGTTGGTCACGTCATGGCGGGCCCCCAGTGACCAGGTGTACTGTCGGAAGCCGCTGGGATCGGCTTCCTCCCGCGCGGAGGTATCCACCCCGGAGAACATGACAAAGGGCATGGTCCGGTCGATGCGATAGCCTGCCGAGACGAATCCCGAATCGATCCTGCCATCGGCACTGGTGGTGCTGGTGTTCCACATCGCCTGCAGCTGGATCGGGCCCTGACGGAAACCGGCCGCGGCCGAGTAGCGTCGAAACCGGTCGCGGCCGAGTAGCGTCGAAACCGGTCGAAACCGAACGCCTCGGTCAGTAGCCGATCGGCATCGACATGAAAATAATGCGCGATCATGTCGGGCACTGCGCCCCGGAAATCCACGTCGGCTTCCATCTGCGTATAACCGAGACGAAAGCGCCAGGCGCCGGTTTCGTAATCGACGTGACCACCATAGACCCGGTCCACCTCGAAATCGGCAGCAAACCCTTCGCCCATGAAGATGCGACCGCTGGAACGGCCGGCATAGAGCTTGAGGGCTACCAGATCACTGCCGATCGGCCGCCGGAAGGTAATATCAGCGCCGTCGACATGGGTCAGCTGCAGGGTGCCGAAGTGATCCACCGGTGGCCGTACCCAGGGATAGGCGTAGCCCACGTAGCGGGAATCGGAGAGCAGGTAGACATCCCAGCCCAGTCGGCCGGCGCGCAGCTGGATACCGGGCTGCGGTGTCCAGCGCGCAAAGGCCCAGCTCAGCTCGGGGCTGAAATCGCCGCTGTCGTGGTAGCGGCTGATGCCCTGAACCACGACATCCAGCGTCTCCTGCAGCTCAATGCCGAGCTGGGCACCCAGCAGGGAGTCGGGGCGGGCACTCCAGCCCTTGCCGGCGCCCTTCGGCTGACCGATATCGCGCACGAAATCGGCCTCGTCCAGATTGCTGTGTGCCAGGGCGAGCGTACCGAAACCGCTGACGCTGAAACGATCACCGCCGGACAGCGCCTGCGCCGGCCCGGACAGCAGGGCCAGCAGAACGATCAGCAGATATCGGCATGTCATCATCGGGCGTGCCTCGGCCATCCTTATCCATTCACGTGGATTACCCTTCGATCTCCAGCCGGCTCCCTGGCTGGATGTAATCGAACGTAACAGCGTTAATTTCGGCCGGAGGGTCGTTCCCCTTTAAGTAAACCTGGCTTTTCGGCGTTGTGATTCGTGACGGGGGCGCCGCGTCCGGCCACCCAACCGGGAGAGGAAGAACAGCACAGCACTCGGCACCTATTCGTGCAGCATGAACACGATCTGCTGATCCGGGGTGACCCCGGCGGCATCGACATACCCCAGCGCCCCCGGGTTCTGCAGGACCAGGGCGGCCACCTCCTCGGGGGCGTCCGCCTGATAGGGGGGCGACCCCTGACCGGAAAAGACCTGGCGCGCCCGCAGGGCGTTGATCTCGGCCAGATCCCGATCGACCAGCGCGCGATAGAAGCGATCCTTGAGACCGACAAGATCGATCGGCAGTGCCAGCCCGCCATCGGGCAGCTGGCGATAGCGGCCCATGAAGATGTTGATGACCTGGTGGCGACTCAGGTGAACCGCGTGGCTGGCGTCATGGGTCACCACGGCAATATCGGCGCGCACCATGGCGCTGCCCAAAAGCAGCGCCATGATGGCAGGCAGGCGTACCCGGCTCATCTGTCTCTCCCTAGAAGATGAAGTCCAGCCCGAGACTGACCAGGGTGATCCGGTCGCCCTCCCAGTCGGCATCGGTCTCCCGCCAGAGCAGCCCGGGCCTGATAACATGCACGCGATCGAGCTGGGTCTTGAGGGCCAGGTTGGTGGCCACGTCGTAACGCATGCCGAGCGACCAGGTCCGCTGTCGGAAGCTTTCTCCCGCCGGAATCTCGGGAAAGCTGGTGCGCACCCGGGAGAACATTACATAGGGCGTGGCCTGCCCCGTGCGATAGCCGAGCGAGACAAAGCCCGAATCGATGACGCCCTCGCTGTCGGTGGTGCTGCGATTCTGCATGGCCTGCACCTGCCAGCGACCCTGTTCGTAAGTCATGCCCAGCGAATAGAGCTCGATGGCGCCATAGTCGAAGGCCCGGCCGATCAGGGTATTGAGCACCAGCGTGCGCGGGTTGCGGGCGAACGCTTCACGATCCACGGAAAAGTCGGCGTCACTGTCCGCGCGCGCATAGCTTGCCCGGAACTGCCAGGGCCCGAGGGCATAGTTGAGATGGCCGCCGTAGAGGTTGCTGATGTCCATTTCGGCGGACAGCGCTTCCGACAGCACGAGATGACTGGTGGAGCGGCCGGCAAACAGCTTGGCCCAGGCCAGTCCGCTGCCCAGCGGCCGGCGGTAGGTGACATCGACACCCTCGATGTAATCCAGCTGCAGGATGCCGTAGTGATCCACCGGCGGGCGCACCCACGGATAGGCATAGCCGACATAACGGGATTCGGAGAACAGATAGGAATCCCAGCCCAGCCGACCGGCACGCAGCTGCCAGCCGGGGGATGGGGTATAGCGGAGAAAGGCCCAGGTCAGTTCGGGGCTGAAATCACCCTCGTGATGATAGCGGCTGATACCCTGCAGGGTGACATCGAAGCGGTCATTCAGCTTCAGGTCGACCTGGCCGCCGAGCAGGGTATCCACTCGCGCACTCCAGCCCTCCCCTGCCCCCTTCGGCTGGCCGAGGTCACGGACGAAGGCGGCCTCGCTGCTGCTGTTGTGGATCACCCCCAGCGTACCGAAGCCGCTGACGGTCAGGGGCTCATTGCCGGCCAGGGCCTGCGCCCCGGCCGAGACAGGCAGCAGGCTCAACAGCAGGCTCAGCAGATAACGCCATGCTCCCACCGGACGCACTCTTCGACCATCCATGTCGTTTCCCTCTCCGCTTCGGCACCGGCGGCCGTGGCGATTTTGTAACAGAAGGTAATAGACCGGGTATCGGCAGCGCGCCGGACTTCTTGAGCAGCAGTGGAGCGATCATGATCGGCAGCGGCCAGCACGCCCGACGCCGGGAGAAGCGACCGGCCGGCAGCTTCACGGCCGGCCGGCGTCATGCGACTTCAGCGAATGCGCTCTTCGCTCTGGGGGTCGAAGGCCACCATGCGCGAGACGTCGAAGGCAAAGCGGGTCTGCTCGCCCGGCGAGAGCTGGGTGCCGGGGCGCATGCGGGCATTGATGTCGCGGCCGCCGAGGTGGGTGACGGCATAGACATCGGCGCCGGTCGGTTCGACCAGGCTGACCGTCAGCGAGGTCTCGTGGATCACGCCATCCTGCCGGTTGGCGCTGGCAGGGTCGGTGATCGCCTCCGGCCGCAGGCCGATGATCACCTCCCGATCCTGCCAGCCACGCAGCGCCTCGCGATCGCGTACGATCGGCAGCTCCAGCGTGCCCTCGCCGGCGGCGATCCGTGCCACCGGTTCATCATCCACCATCACGATGCGGGCATTGAGCAGATTCATCGACGGTGAGCCCATGAAGCCGGCCACGAACAGATTGCCGGGATCGTCGTACACCTGCTGGGGGGTGCCCAGCTGCTGCAGCTCACCGGCCCGCATCACGGCAATCCGGGTCGCCAGTGTCATCGCCTCGATCTGGTCGTGGGTCACATAGACGATGGTGGCGCCGAGACGCTGATGGAGCTGCTTGATCTCGGTACGCATGTCGACGCGCAGCTTGGCATCCAGGTTGGAGAGCGGTTCGTCGAACAGAAACAGCTGCGGTTCGCGCACCAGCGCCCGCCCCATCGCCACGCGCTGACGCTGGCCGCCGGAGAGCTGTCCGGGCTTGCGATCGAGCAGGTTCTCGATCTGCAGCATCTTCGCTACCCGCTCGATCGCCTCGCGGCGCTCGTGCTTCGGTACCTTGCGCATCTCCAGGCCGAAGCCGATATTGCCTGCCACCGTCATGCTGGGATAGAGCGCATAGGACTGGAACACCATGGCGATATCGCGCTGGGCGGGATGCACCTCGTTGATGCGCCGGCCATTAAGCAGCAGCTCACCGTCGCTGATCGAATCCAGCCCGGCGATCATGTTGAGCAGGGTCGACTTGCCACAGCCCGACGGCCCCACCAGCACCAGAAAATCCCCCTGCTCGATGGCGATATCGATGCCCTTGAGCACGGTCGTCTCGCCAAAGTGCTTACGGATGTTGTTGATGTGTAGAAAACTCATGTAATTCTCAACCCTTGACCGAACCCGACATCAGGCCCCGGAGGAAGTACTTGCCCGCCAGGATGTAGACAATCAGCGTGGGCACCGCCGCCACCATGGCGGCTGCCATGTTGACGTTGTAGGCCTTCACGCCGGTGGAGCTGTTGACCAGATTGTTGAGCGCCACCGTGATCGGCGCGCTGTCACCCGATGCAAAGGAAACCCCGAACAGGAAGTCGTTCCACACGTTGGTGAACTGCCAGATGATGGTGACCACGATGATCGGCGTGGACGCCGGCAGCAGGATGCGGAAGAAGATGGTGAAGAAGCCGGCGCCGTCGAGCTGCGCGGCACGGATCAGTTCGTTGGGAAAGGTCTCGTAGTAGTTGCGAAAGAACAGCGTGGTAAAGCCGATGCCGTAGACGATGTGCACCAGTACCAGCCCGGTCACGCTGTTGGCGATGTTCAGGATGCCCAGGACCCGCGCCATCGGCAGCAGGATGATCTGGAAGGGAATGAAACAGCTGAACAGGATCAGCCCGAAGACGATCCGGTGACCGCGAAAGCGCCACTTGGTCAGCACGTAGCCGTTGAACGCGCCTAGCAGCCCCGAGATCAGTACCGCCGGCACCACGATCCGGATGCTGTTGAAGAAATAGCCGTGCACGCCGTTGCATTCGAGCCCGATGCAGGCACTGCCCCAGGCCTCGAGCCAGGGCTGGATGGTCCAGTTGTCGGGCAGCGCCAGCATGTTGCCCTGATGGATCTCGTCCAGTGTCTTGAACGAGGTCGTCAGCATGACGTACAGCGGCATCAGATAGGCGATCGCGAAGACCGCCAGAATCGCATAGAGAATCGCGCGCGAGAGGACCCCGGCCCGCGCTGTGGGAGGTGCGGTACTCATGAACGGGACTCCCTCAGCTCGGAATACAGATAGGGGATGATCAGCGCCGCGATCACCGCCAGCATGAACACCGCACTGGCAGCGGCAATGCCCATCTCGTTGCGCGAGAAGGCGTAGGAGTACATGAAGGTCGCCGGCACCGCGGTGGAGTTGCCGGGTCCGCCGCCGGTCATCGCCACGATCAGATCGAAGCTCTTGATCGCCAGGTGTGCCAGCACCACCACCGCGCTCAAGAATACCGGGCGCAGCTGCGGAATGATGATGCGCAGATAGATCTTCCAGGCGGGCGCGCCATCGATCTGGGCGGCCTTGATCATCTCGCCGTCAATGCCGCGCAGTCCCGCCAGGAACATCGCCATGATGAAGCCGGTGGCCTGCCACACTGCCGCAATCACGATGGTGTAGATCGCCATCCCGGAATCGATCAGCCAGTTGAAGCTGAAGCTCTGCCAGCCCAGCTCGTGCATCGTCTTCTCCAGCCCCAGCCCGGGGTTGAGGAACCACTGCCAGGCCGTACCGGTGACGATGAACGAGAGCGCCATGGGGTAGAGATAGATGGTACGCAGCGCGCCCTCGGCACGAATGCGCTGATCAAGCAGGATCGCCAGCAGCAGACCGAGCACGATACAGCTGACGATATACAGCAGCCCGAAGATCCAGATGTTGTGCAGCGCAATCCCCCAGGTCCAGGAGTTCCACAGCCGCGACCACTGGCGCAGCCCGGCCCAGCTGTAGTCGGGCAGCATCCCGGAGTTGCTGAAGGAGATATAGGTCGTCCACAGGATGAAGCCGTAGACGAAGAACAGGATCAGAACGAACGAGGGCGAGAGCACCAGCTTCGGCAGCCAGCGCTGCATGCGGGCCCGTGCCCCGCCACCCTGGGGGGAGGGCGAATTCGGCATTGCATTGATCTCCGATTGAACAGTGAGGCCCCGGCAGCCCGGGGCCCGGACGCATCAGGACTGCGCGCCCTGCACTGCCATCGCCAGCTGCTCGGCAGCCGTATCACTGGGCATGCTGCTGTTGACGAAGGAAGAGACGATGTCGAATACCGCGTTCTTGACCGAGGCCTGAGCGGCATAACCGTGGGCCATGCTGCCCATCAGGGTATTGTGGTCGGCTGCGGCCTTGACCTGCTGATAGCCCTTCGCGGCGCAGGCATCGAGCTGGTCGGCGGCGAGATCCATGCGCGCCGGCACCGAGCCCTTGGCCTGGCTGAAGGCGATCTGGAACTCGGGCGAGGCAATGGCGCGCGCCATGGTGCTCTGCAGTTCACGCTGCTGCTCGTTGTCGGTCTGGAACATGATCATCAGATCGCTGTTGAAGGTGACCGCCTCCTGGGTGCCCGGCGTGCGGAAGCACATGAAATCCTGGCCCGGCTGAAGATCACCGTTGATGAACTCGCCCTTCGCCCAGTCGCCCATGATCTGATAGAGCGCCTTGCCGTTGATCACCATGGCGGTGGCCAGGTTCCAGTCGCGCCCCGGCGAGTTGTCATCCTTGTACTGCAGCAGCTCGCGCATGCGATCGAACGCCTGCACCATGGTGTCCGAGTTCAGCGCCGACTCGTCCAGCTCAATGAAGGCCTGTCGATAGAAGTCCGCCCCGCCGGTCGCCAGCACCACGTTCTCGAACACGGTGGCGTCCTGCCACGGCTGACCGCCGTAGGCCAGACCGAGATAGCCGGCCTCCTGCGCCTTTTGCATCGAGGCGATGAAGTCATCCCAGCTTTCGGGCTGCTCGATGCCCAGCTCGTCCATCAGCGACTTGTTGGCCCACACCCAGTTGGTGGAGTGGACTTCGAACGGCGCGCCGATCCAGTGCCCCTCGTGCTGGGCAAAGTTCTTGATTGCCGCCGGGAACACCTCGCCCCAGCTCTGTGACTGGGCCACGTCATCGAGATAGGTCAGCGCCCCGCGCTGCGCCCAGTCGCGGGCATCGAAGCCCAGCACCTGGGCGGCCGTTGGCGGGTTGCCGGAGGTAACCCGCGAGCGCAGCACCGCCATGGCATTGGTGCCCGCGCCGCCGGCCACCGGCATGTTCTTCCAGCCGATGCCCTGCTCGGCCAGATCACTCTTGAGCACGCCCAGTGCCTGGGCCTCGCTGCCCGAGGTCCACCAGTTGAGCACCTCGACCTGCTTGTCACCCTGCTGATCGCCGGCCCACGACGATGCCGGCATGGCCAGCGCGAGCGGCAGCAGCGTACAACCGATTCCACCGATAAGACGTCTTGCAATCATGGCGTGCATTCCCTGTGATCTGATCCGATCAGGCCCGAATCAGTTTGTTCTGAATGGAAAGCCTGTGGCTTGTTGACCTTTGTTCAGGCTTCTGCCGAATATTGCGCAGTGCCGGTCGGCCCACAATTCAACCAAGGGCGAAGGCAGCGGATAAGCACAGCAGGGAATGGGGGGGGCGGCGGGCACGGGCGCCCGGCGGGGACGACTGTTGGTGCTGCTCGTGGCGCGATATCACGCCATGAGCCAGCGCCTGCCGACATCTGTCATTAAAAAAGCAACGGACCCGGCAACCGTTGCAGCAGCGTTTCGCGCCCGCTCCGGGCTGCTCGCCCTCCGGCGCGCGACGCATGCCGGCGTCCCGGTCACTCCCGCCCCGGCGCCAGGATCTCCCGCGCCATCGCCCGACCGGTGGCGGTCAGCTGCAGAAGTTCGCCGTGGCGCTCGATGTAGCCCTCGTCGAGCCCCTTCAGAATCGCCTGCTGCGCCCGCTCGGAGGGCCACAGCAGATGCTCGCGCAGTGCCCGGGCGACATTCTCCTCGCCCTGCTCGGGAGTGCCCTCGTGGTTGTAGAGATGCACCGCCAGCGTGCGGCTCTCGTTGAGCCGGCGCTGCCGGCGACGCTCGTGCGCCTGTGCCACCAGCCCATGGCGCGGCCCGAACAGGAAGGCCAGCAGCAGGCAGACCCCGGTCATCACCGCCATCATGCTGCCGATGGAGACGTCCCAGAGGATCGCCAGGCCGTAGCCGGCCAGGCTCGCGCCGATCGACACCGCCACGCCGATCGCCAGCATCAGCGTCAGCCGGTCGGTGAGCAGATAGGCAGTGGCGGGGATGACGATCACGAAGGCCACGAACAAAATCGCCCCCACCGCATCGAAGGCTGCCACCGCGGTGCCGCTGGTGAGCAGCAGCGCATGAAACAGCACGCCCGGCGCCAGGCCCAGCGCCCGGGCCAGCGCCGCATCGAAGGTGGCGAGCTTCAGCTCCTTGAACAGCAGCCCCACGAACAGCGCATTGAGCAGCGTCATCGCGCCCATCGACAGCAGCGCGCGGGGCACCTCGTAACCGCCCAGCGAGACGGTATCCAGCCACACGAAGCCGATCTCGCCGAGCAGCACGGTATGGGTGTCGACGTGGATATTGCCGGCATGGAGATTGAGCAGCAGCACGCCGATCGAGAACAGCAGCGGAAATACCAGCCCGATCGCGGCATCCTGCCGGACCCGCTTCGAGTTGATCAGAAGCTCGGTGAGCACCACCGTCAGAAGACCGGTCAGCGCCGCACCGATGAGCTGCAGCGGGCCGCTCTGCTGATGCGTCAGCAGCCAGACGATGACGATGCCGAAGACGATCGAGTGGCTGATCGCATCCGCCAGCATGCTGGTCCCCCGCAGCACCAGGAAGGTGCCCACCAGGGTGGCGGCGATGCCGACCAGCGCCCCGACGGTGACGATCATGACACCGGGATTGTCGAGCAGCGCGGCCAGCATCAGGTCGCCCTCCCTTCCAGCTGCGCCAGAATGCGCGCCGCTGCCTCGTGACCTTCGGCCGTCAGCATCCAGTGGCGATCGTGGCACCCGACCAGTCCACGCTGTTCGAGCTGCCGCACGACGCGGCGCGTGCGGGGATCGCAGTCATCATCCGCAAGCTTTCGGCCGCTGCCCCGGCGGGGCTCGCCATGCCACGACGCCTGCCGATACAGCCGGGTCAGCAACTGCTGCTGACGCAGCCGGCGGCGCTGACGCAGGCGGAATGCCGCCTCCCACAGCAGGCCCCGGCGCGGGGCCAGCAGCAGCGAGACCAGCACGAACCCGGAGACACAGATGATGATCAGAGGGCCGGTGGCCAGCCCCCGTCCGAGCGTACTGATCAGCGCGCCGCTGACCCCGGCCGCCATGCCGAACAGCGCCGCCAGCGGCACCATCACCTCCAGCCGCGGGCTCCACTGGCGCGCCGCCACTGCCGGCGCGATCACCATCGCCGCCATCAGGACCACGCCCACCATCTGCAGACCGACCACCACCGCCAGCGCAATCATCACGGTGAGCACGACCTCCAGCAGCAGCACCGGCAGCCCCTGTGCCCGGGCAAAGCCGGGATCGAAGCAGATCAGCTTGAACTCCTTCCACAGCCCCAGCACCAGTATCAGCGCCAGCGCCGTGATCCCGGCCATGAGCAGCAGATCGCTGCGCAGGGTGGCCGCCGCCTGGCCGAACAGGAAGGCATTCAGCCCCCCCTGGGCGGCATTGTTCATGCCCTGAATAAAGGTCAGCAGGACCACCCCGAGGGCAAAGCTGGTACTCAGCACGATCCCCAGTGCCGCATCGGTCTTGAGCCGGCTGTAGCGGGTCAGCAGCACCACCATCAGTGCCGCCACCGCGCCGGTGCCCAGCGCCCCCGCCATGAGGCTGCCCATCTCCCGCGACCCGGCCATGATGAACCCGAGACAGACGCCCGGCAGCGCGGCATGCGAGAGGGTATCGCCGAGCAGACTCTGCCGGCGCAGCATCGCGAAGCTGCCCAGCACCCCGCTGATGGCGCCGAGCAGCAGCGCGCCCATGACCACGTTCTGCAGGGTGTAGTCGCCGAGCATCGCCGCCGCGCTCATGATGCGCCCGACGCTCGCGCCGCGGGTCCGGCCGGAGCGGTAATCGACGTATCGCCATCCAGCAGGGCGATCTGACCGCCGTAGGTGCGGCGCAGGTTTTCGGCAGTCCAGACCTGCTCGACCGGCCCCTGGGCCACCACGCGCACATTGAGCATCAGCAGCCAGTCGAACCAGCAGCGTACCGTCTGCAGATCGTGGTGGACCACGATCACGGTCCGGCCCTCGTCGCGCAGGCGCTGCAGCAGCTCGACGATGGCGCGTTCGGTGGTGGCATCCACGCCCGCCATCGGCTCATCGAGCAGGTAGATGTCGGCCTGCTGCACCAGCGCCCGGGCGAGGAAGACACGCTGCTGCTGACCGCCGGAGAGCTGGCTGATCTGGCGGCCGGCAAAATCCTGCATGCCCACCATCGCCAGCGCCTCCATGGCGCGGCGGCGTTCGCGGCGCCCCGGCCAGCGCAGCCAGCCGAGCTGGCCATAGAGCCCCATGGTGACCACATCCAGCGCGGTGGTGGGAAAATCCCAGTCGACGCTGGAGCGCTGCGGCACATAGCCCACCCGCTTGCGCTGCGCCCGGTAGGGACGGCCGAACAGCGTCACGTGACCGGCCATCGGCGGGATCAGCCCCAGCACGCTCTTGATCAGCGTGCTCTTGCCGGCGCCGTTGGGGCCGACGATCGCCGCCATCACGCCGGGCGGAATATCGAAGTCGATATCCCACAGCACCGGCTTGCCGTGATAGCTGACGGTCAGGTCCTCGACATGCAGTGCCAGCCCGGGTTCGTGGAGCCTGTTCGACATCACTCTCCCTCCTGTTCGCTGGCGGGCAGCCACCGGCGTGCCCACCCCTCGAGCGCCGCGGGCAGCGCCGGCACCTCGCCTCCCAGGGCGCTCACGATGCGTGTGGTATTGGCATGGAGCATGCCGATATAGGTGCCGCCCGGGGTGCCGGCCTCGCCCATCGCATCGGAGTAGAGCTCGCCGCCGATGCCGACCTCGTGCCCCTGCTGGCGGACGGCATTGATGACGGCCTGCACCGTGCGCGGATTGATGGTGCTCTCGATGAAGAGCGCTGGCACGTTCCACTCGCTGACGATGCGCGCCATGCGGCGAATGTCGGCCACACCGGTTTCGGTCTCGGTACTGATGCCCTGGATGCCGACCACCTCGATGGCGTAGGCGCGGCCGTAGTAACCGAAGGCATCATGGGCGGTGACCAGAATGCGCTGGCGTGCGGGAATGGTTGCGATACTCGCGCTGATCCAGCCATCCAGCGCCTGGAGCTCGCGGCGGTACGCCGCGCCGTTGGCCCGGAAGGTCCCGGCGCACCCGGGGCGCTGCTCGCTGAAGTGCGTCACCAGCGTCGGTACGATGTTCGACCAGAGCCCCACATCCATCCACAGGTGCGGGTCGACGCCATAGCGATCCTGCACCGTGATCAGCCGCTCGCGGGCAATCGACTCGGGCGCCACCGCCAGCGTCGGCTTCATGCGCCCGAAGCGCGTCAGCACCTCGCCCAGCCGGCCCTCCAGCGAATAGCCGGCATGGAGGATCGTGTCCGCCTGACGGAAGGTGCGCACATCCCCGGCACTCGCCTGATAGAGATGCGGATCGACGCCCGGCCCCATCAGGGTGGTGACCTCGACACACTCGCCGCCCACCCGTTCGGCGATATCACCGATCATGCCGATGGTGGCAACCACCCTGAGCGGCGGCGAGGGCGCCTCGGCGCGGGCAGTGCTGGCCAGCATCAGTCCGGCCAGCAGCAGGAAGACAGCGGCACGCATTTTCACCCCGGTTAACTGAGATTAACATGGTTATATCAATAGCACCGGGCAGCAACGCTGTGAACCATCGTTAAGCATGGGCACAGCTCATGCGGGCATCGGATGCCCTGCAGAATCACGGCATCAGCCGGGCGGGCGATCGGGGGAAAGCAGGATGAGGGGGTCGGTCGCGGCGCCGCCGGGGCCCGTTCAGGGCCACCAGCGGCGGATCGCCTCGGCCACGTCGGCGGGATACTCCTCGTGCACCAGCAGCCGGCCGTGCGGCAGCCGGTGGGTCTCGACGCCCTCCAGCGTCGCCAGCGCCTCCATGTTCTCGCCCGACCGGCGCGGCATGTGGGGCGTGGTCATCATCAGGGTGCGTGAAGTGATACCGCGCATCGCCGCCAGCGCGGCATCCCGGGTGCGAAAGGCGTCCAGCGCGCCGGTCACGAAGCGGATCGAGGCGTGACGGGCACCGGGCGAGGCCGGCACCCGCCGCTTGATCGCCATGCGCTCGGCATTCAGATAGCGCGGCGTCTCATAGACGTGCTCATCGGCCATCCGGTGAATGCACCACTCGCGGGTATTGAGCCAGTAGAGGGTGCGTCCGAAGGGTTGATCGAACCAGCGCCGCAGGCGCGCAAACCAGGGCCGGTAGTCGCCCCGGGTCATGGTCGGCAGCGGCCCGCGCCAGGTCGGCGCGACTAGGATCAGGCGCTCGACGGCGCCGGGATGATCGCGCAGATAGCGCATCATCAGCCCCCCGGCATGGCCCGCTGCGACCACCCCGGCCGGGCGTGGATCGATTGCCGTGAACAAATGATCGACGAACGCCAGCAGCGTCTCGACACTCCAGTCGATGAAGGGTCGCGGGCGATCGCCGAAGCCCGGCCAGTCGATGGCAACGGTGGTGAAGCGATCGGCCAGCGCCGCCTGAAGGGCTGCGAACTCGGCGCGGGTGGAGATGGTGGAGAGCGCCGGCAGCATCAGCAGGGTCGGCCCGCTGCCCTGGCGGGTCAGGCCGACATCGAGCTGCCGGCCCTGCCACTGCCAGCTCAGGGTCTCGGTAACGGGGGCGGCAGGGGTGGTCTCGGCAGGAGTCGCGGCAGTGGTCATGACGGCAGTCCGGCAGGCCGATGAAAGGCTTCAGCCTACCCTGGCCCGCCCCTGCCGGTCGATGCCGACCGGCAGGAGCCCGGCCGTCGCGTCCGGATCTAGCCGCTGCCCGGCAGGGAGGTGCCCCAGATGCCGGCCAGCTGACCCAGCAGGCTGCTGCCCACGCCCTGGCCGCTGAAGTACTGCAGCATGGTCGGCGCGAACCGGCTTGCCACCGAGGAGTCGATACCCAGCGCACTGAAGGCCGCCCCGGTCAGCGAGCCGCTACCGGCCTCGTTACCGCCCCCGCCGAGCCCGGAAAGGGTCGACAGCAGCGATCCCGAGCCGCCGGAGGCCGAGGTCGCCGCGCGGGCACTGGAGAGCAGGCCGTCGATGCCCGGCGCCTGATTGCTCAGCTGATTGAACTGATCGCTGCCGAGCTGATTCTTCGCCGAGGCCAGCAGGGCCGCCGAGCCGCCGATGGCCTGCTGACGGGTCACGCCCAGCTGGCTGGTCAGGGTCGAGATCAGCTCCGAGGCCTGGTCGAGATTGTTCGGTGTGGTCCCCGCAACCGTGGCCTGCTGCCGGTTCGACAGCGACTGATCGGCCTGGCGACTGCCGAAGGCATCCAGCACCTGCTGCGACAGACCGCTGCCGCTGGAATCGCGCGCAGTCGAGCGGGCCTGCTGCTGATTCGACGACGGCTGGTCGAGCGCCTGCATGGCGTTGCCGACATCGTTGAGCGTAAAGGCCATCGTCGGCGTAGTGCCCAGCGCAGTGAGCGCGGTCGCGACTGCTACAATCCGCTTTTTCATCGAACCTCCGGTTGCGCGTGTTGAAGCTGCATGCACAGCGTGTCGGACAGTGCCACGCCGCCCCGGTTCCTGCAGTTACCAACGGTATCCGGCGCCTCGGTTTCGCTTTGCGCCGGGTCAAGCCGCTCACAATCTACCAGGCTGGGCCCACCGTTCATCGCTCTTCGAGGTTCCCATGTCCGACCGGCCCGGCCGCCTCTCCTTCTGCCTGGTCACCTTCGCGTTTCTGGTGACCATGCTGGGGACCAGCCTGCCCACCCCGCTCTATCCCCTCTATCAGGCGCGGATGGGCTTTTCGCAGATCATGATCACGGTGATCTTTGCCGCCTATGCCGTGGGGGTGATCGCCGCGCTGATCGGCTTCGGCAGCTGGTCGGATCAGCTGGGCCGCAAGCGGCTGCTGCTGGGCGGGCTGGTTCTGGCCCTGATCAGCGATGTCATCTTTTTGTTCAGCGCGAGCCTGACGCCGCTGCTGATCGCCCGGCTGTTCTCGGGACTCTCGGCCGGCATCTTCACCGGCACCGCCACGGTGGCAATCATCGAGCAGGCGCCACCACAGTGGCAGCGCAATGCCACGCTGGTGGCCACCGCCACCAATGTGCTGGGGCTGGGGCTGGGACCGCTGGTGGGCGGCGTGCTCGCCCAGTACGCCGGCTGGCCGCTGACCCTGCCCTATCTGCTGCATCTGCTTTTGTCGCTGGTCGCCATGGCGGGGGTCGCCCGGGCGCCGGAAACCGTCACGCCACCCGAACGGGTCCGCCTGCACCGCCAGCGCCTGTCGGTCCCCGAAGAGGTGCGCGGCGTATTTATCCCTGCCGGCATCGCCGGCTTTGCCGGTACCGCCGTGCTGGGACTGTTTACCGCCGCCGCCCCCTCGTTCGTGCAGCAGATCCTGAAAATCGACAATCTCGCCATGATCGGCGTGGTGGTGATCACGCTCTTCATCGCTTCGGCCATCGGCCAGGCGCTGCTGAGCCGGATTCCGGAAGCCATGCGACTGACCGGCGGCTGTCTGGTGCTGGCGCTGGGCGTGCTGCTGGTGGGCGGCAGTATCGGCCTGGCCTCGCTCTGGCTGATGCTGCTGGGCGCCACCGTCTCCGGGCTGGGCCAGGGGATCACGCTGCGGGCCGGGCTGGGAGAAGTGGTGGCCCACTCACCACAGCAGCGCAGGAGCGAGGTCACCTCGACCTACTTCGTGATCATCTACATCGCCATCTCGCTGCCGGTGGTGGGGCTGGGCGTCACCTCGGCGCTGATCGGGCTGACCGCCGCAGGCATCGCCTTCGCCCTCATCGTCGCGGCACTGGCGCTGACCGCACGGGGGCTGCTGATTCGGCGCCAGCGCCGCGATGAAGCCTGATGCCGTCACGCCCGGTCGCCGGGCCGGACCAGCGCATTGGCGCAGTCATGGCCCTGGCTCAGCGCCAGCAGATTGTCGCGGGTGGTGCGGGCGATCTCGTCCAGCGCCTCCTCGGTGAAAAAGCCCTGATGGCCGGTCATCAGCACGTTGGGGAACATCGCCAGCCGAGCGAACATGTCATCGTTGATGATCTCCTGAGAGTGGTCGCGAAAGAACAGCTCGCTCTCCTGCTCGTAGACATCGATCGCCAGCGCCCCCAGCCGGTGGGTGCGCAGCGCCTCGATCACCGCGCGGGTATCGATCAGCCCGCCGCGTGAGGTATTCACCAGCATCGCGCCGGGCTTCATGCGGGCCAGCGTGGCGGCATTGATCAGGTGGTGGGTGGCATCCGCCAGCGGACAGTGCAGCGAGACGATGTCGGCGCGGGCCAGCAGGGTATCGAAGTCGACCAGCTCGCCGACCGCCTCGAACGCCGGTGCCGGAGCGGGATCGTAGCCGAGTACCCGGCAGCCCATGCCGGCGAATATCCGCGCCGTGGCCAGCCCGATCCGGCCGGTGCCCACCACCCCCACGGTGCGCCCGTGCAGGGTGACACCCAGCAGGCCATCGAGGTTGAAGTTGCCTTCGCGCACCCGGTTGAAGGCGCGGTGGGTATGGCGGTTGAGGGTCATCACCAGCGCCAGGGTGTGCTCGGCCACCGCCTGCGGCGAATAGCCCGGCACCCGCGCCACGGCCAGCCCGAGGCGGCGGGCGGCGTCGAGATCGACCTGGTTGTAGCCGGCACAGCGCAGCACCACGATCTGCACCCCGAAGCCATGCAGCGCTTCCAGCACCGGCGCGTCGAGCACATCGTTGACGAACACGCAGACCGCCCGGGCATGCTCGGCGAGCGCCACGGTCTGCAGCGACAGCGCCACCGGGTGATAGACCGGCTCGAAGGGCGTCTCGGCCAGCGCCGCATCCAGAAAGCGCTGATCGAAGGACTGGGCACTGAAGACCGTGACACGCATGGCTGACTCCAACGGGTAAGTAGCCTTCAGCCTGCCATGACGCACGAGGCGCCGGAAGCGACGGATTGTCACCGCCCCGGCCGCCGGGCGGCAGTGCCCGCCGTCTTGCTTTCCCGGCGCGGCCGCTGTAGTAGTACAGGTTGCCGGTTTTCATGGTTTTCGGATGGTCTCATGCTGCAGCCTGTTTCCCGCCAGAGCGATCTGACCGTCGAGTCGGCTACCCCACCGCCCCGCCCGGCCGATGTGGGAACCTTCACGCCGCTGACCATTCCCGCCTTTCGCGCCATCTGGATCGCCAACCTGTTCGCCAATCTGGGCGTCTGGGCGCAGTCGGTCGCCGCCGCCTGGGTGGTCACCGCTGCGCACGGCAGTGCGCTGCAGGTGGCGATGATCCAGGTCGTCACCGCCCTGCCGCTGGTGCTGCTGGCGATCGTCACCGGCGTGGTGGCCGACAACTACGATCGCCGGCGCATCATGCTGTTCGGGATGTCGATCGAGATCCTCGGCGGGCTGGGGCTGACCGCACTGGCCTTTCTCGGCTGGCTGGCCCCGAACCTGCTGCTGGTCGCCATCCTCTGCGTGTCGATCGGTGCGGCGATCACCTCGCCGGCGTGGCAGGCGGCCGTCAGCGAGCAGGTGCCGCGCAACCTGGTCAGCAGCGCGGTGCTGCTCAACAGCGTCAACTTCAACGCCGCGCGCGCCGTCGGCCCGGCACTGGGCGGTGCGCTGCTGGCGCTGGTACAGCCGGCGTGGATCTTCCTGCTCAACTGCCTCTGCTTCGCTGGCCTGCTGTGGACGCTGTGGCGCTGGCACCGGGCGGTACCGGAGAAAAGCCTGCCGCCGGAGCGGATCGTCGAGGGCATCAAGGCGGCGCTGCACTTTACCCAGTACTCCAGCGTCACCCGACTGATCATGCTGCGCTCGTTCATCTTCGGGCTCTCGGCCAGCGCCATCTGGGCGCTGCTGCCGCTGCTGGCGCACCAGCATCCGAACGGCAGTGCCTTGCTCTACGGCTACCTGCTGGGCGCACTGGGGCTGGGCGCCATCGCCGGCAGCACCCTGGTTACCCGTGCCCGCCGGGCCCTCGGCAGCAGCCGGCTGATCAGCCTCGCGGCCCTGCTGCTCGGCGGCGTGATGGTGACCCTGGGCAGCGTCGAGACACTCTGGGTACTGCTGCCGGTGCTGGTGGTCGGCGGCAGCTGCTGGATCGCGGCGGTGGCCTCCTACAACGCCTCGGTGCAGGTGCTGGTGCCGGACTGGGTCAAGGCGCGGGCCCTGGCGCTCTATCAGACTGCGCTCTACGCCGGCCTGAGTCTGGGCTCCCTGCTGTGGGGGCAGCTGGCGGACGGCCTCACCGTCCCGGGCACGCTGCTGATCGCCGGGCTGGCCCTGGCCGGCTCGGCGCTGCTGGCGCTGCCTTCGCGCCTGCCCGAGCTCAATGCCGATGAGCTGACCGGGGCGCCGGCGCCCTTTACCGCGCGCCCCGGGTTTGCCTTCAACCCCCGGCGCGGCTCGGTGATGGTGACCATCGAGTACCGCATTCCCGGCGAGGCCACCCGCGAATTCGCCCGCGCGGTGCGGCCCCTGCGCCGGCTGCGGCTGCGCAACGGCGCCCGGCGCTGGTCGCTCTATCGCGACATCGCGGATCGCGAGCTCTGGCAGGAGGTCTTCCTGGTGCCCAACTGGCTGCAGCATCTGCGCATGCTCGACCGGCTGACGGTCGCCGATCGCGCCATCATCGAGCGCGTCATGACCCTGCACGCCGGCGGCGAGCCTCCGCGGGTGCGCCATGGCGTCAGCTATCGTTCGGCACGCCAGGCCACCGAGGCCCCGGCACTGGCGCCGGGCGATCCGGTACTCCAGGCCTCCCCGCAGCGCGACCGGGACGATCCCGGCGCCTGACAGGACACCCGGCAAGGGATTACGCTGGCGCGATACCATTGCCACCCTGTCGGACCGCCACCATGTCATCCTCTCCCGCCGCCAGCCCCGAACTGCACCACACGCTCAAGCGCGTCTTCGGCTTCGATGACTTTCGCGGCGGCCAGCAGGCCGTGGTCGAGCGGGTGGTCGGCGGGCGTTCGACGGCGGCGATCTTCGCCACCGGCGCCGGCAAGTCGCTCTGCTATCAGCTGCCGGCGCTGCACCTGCCCCACCTGACGCTGGTGGTCTCGCCGCTGCTGGCGCTGATGCAGGACCAGCTGGCGTTTCTCGAGCGCCACGGCGTGGCGGCGGCCACCATCGACTCCACCCTGACACGCGATGAGGTGCGCGAGGTCATGCAACGCGCCCGCTCGGGCGAGCTGAAAATCCTGATGGTGTCGGTGGAGCGGCTGCGCAACGAGCGCTTTCGCCGCTTTCTCGAACAGGTAGCCATCTCGCTGCTGGTGATCGACGAGGCGCACTGCATCTCCGAGTGGGGGCACAACTTCCGCCCCGACTATCTGCGTCTGCCGGATTATCAGCGCGAATTCGGCATCCCCCAGGCGCTGCTGCTGACCGCCACCGCCACGCCGGCGGTCATCCGGGACATGCAGGAGCGTTTTGCCATCGCCTCCGACGACGTGGTGACGACCGGCTTTTACCGCCGCAATCTCGAACTGCTGGTCGAGCCGGTGGCCGGCGACGAGCGGCCGGACGCCCTCGCCCGCTGGCTCGCCCCCCGCCAGCCGCCGGGGGCGGAAGAGCCCACCATCATCTATGTCACCCTGCAGCAGACCGCCGAAACACTCGCCCGCCGGCTGACGCAGCAGGGGCTGCGGGTGCGTGCCTATCACGCCGGGCTCGACGGCGAGACCCGCGACGCCCTCCAGCAGCAGTTCATGAGCGGCGAGGTGCCCTGCATCGTCGCCACCATCGCCTTCGGCATGGGTATCGACAAGCGCGACATCCGCAACGTGGTGCACTTCGATCTGCCCAAGTCGATCGAGAACTACAGTCAGGAGATCGGCCGCGCCGGCCGCGATGGTGCCCCGTCGCGCTGTCTGGTGCTGGCCGGGCGCGATGCGCTCGGCGTGCTGGAGAACTTCGTCTACGGCGATACCCCGGAGCCCGAGGGCATCCGGCAGGTGCTCGAGGCGATCCGGCAGGCCGGACAAAGCGAGACGCGTCAGTGGCCGGTGGTGCTCAACACGCTCTCGCGGGAGAGCAACATCCGGCCGCTGCCGCTCAAGACGCTGCTGGTACAGCTGGAGATGCGCGGACTGATCACGCCGCAGCTGGCCTATCTGGCCGAGTACCGGCTGCAGTATCTGATCGACCCCGGCGAGCTGATCGCCCGTTTCGAAGGCGAGCGCGCGCGCTTCGTGGCCCTGCTGGTGGAAGAGATTCCGGTGGCACGGCGCTGGGGCAC
This sequence comes from Kushneria sinocarnis, assembly GCF_003633775.1. Lineage (GTDB taxonomy): Bacteria > Pseudomonadota > Gammaproteobacteria > Pseudomonadales > Halomonadaceae > Kushneria > Kushneria sinocarnis. The sequence continues at coordinate 307,198 of NZ_RBIN01000001.1, read as the reverse complement.
GGTGGATTTCGAGCGCCTCTACCGGGCCGGACAGCAGGCCGGCATCGACGCCTCGCGCGCACGGGTGATCAGCGCGCTGGAGTACTTCCAGCAGCAGGGCTGGCTGCTGCTGGAGGGCAAGCGTCTGACCGATGTGTTCGAGGTGCAGGCACCCGATTTCGATATCGAGGCCCGGACCGCGGCGCTGAGCGAGCACTTTCAGGCGAAGGAGCGCGCCGAGATCGAGCGGCTGAACGCCATGGTCGCGCTGCTGGAGAGCGAGTACTGCCTGACGCGGCGGCTGACCGAGTACTTCGGTGATGACTACTTCGCCCGCGCCGATACAGCGGATCGCTGCGGCCACTGCTCGGTCTGCCACGGCCGGGTCGCCCGCCTGCCGGCACCGGCGCCCCGGCCGGCGCTGACGCCGGCGGACTTCGACCACCTCGCCCGCCCCTTCATCGAGCGCCACCGCGAGCAGTTCGCCACCGCCCCCGGGGTGATGCGCATCACGCGCTTTCTCTGCGGGCTGTCGATGCCGATCTTCACGCCGCTGAAGGCCCGCCAGCTGACCGGGTTTGCCCGGCTCGAGCAGTATCCCTACGGCGATGTTTACCGCTGGGTCGCCCGGCAGTCGGCCGAACATGACTGAGCCCCGCCTGCCGCTGATTCATCACCCCGGCTACAGCTTCGAGTGGCCGGCGCGCCATCCCTTCCCGATGGCCAAGTTCCGCGCCCTGCGTGCGCGCCTGGGCGAGCTCGGCTTCGATGACGACCCCGCCATCGAGTGGCTCACGCCGCAACCGGCCAGCGATCGCCAGCTGCTGCGGGTGCATACCCCGGCCTATCTGCAGACCTTCCATCTCGGCGATGCCGATCCGCTCGCCCGCAAGCGCAGCGGCTTCCCCTGGTCGCCCGCGCTGGTACGGCGCACCCTGCTGGAAGTCGGCGGCACGCTCGCCACGCTGGAGGCGGCGCTGCGCACCGGGCTGGCCTGCAATACCGCCGGCGGCACCCACCACGCCTATCCCGATGCCGCCAGCGGCTACTGTCTGCTCAACGATCTGGCGGTGACCGCCTGCGAGGCCATGGCGGTCCACGGTCTGCGGAAGATCCTGATCATCGACTGCGATGTCCACCAGGGCGATGGCACCGCCTGGACCTTCCGCCACGATCCCAGGGTGTTCACCTTCTCCATCCACGGCGAGCGCAACTTCCCCTTTACCAAGCGCGAGAGCGATCTTGACGTGGCACTGCCGCGGGGCACCGCTGATGACGACTATCTGGCGGTGCTCGAGCGCCACGTGCCGGCGCTGCTCGAACGACTGCAGCCGGAACTGGTGCTGTATGACGCCGGTGCCGACGTGCATGCCGGCGACCGGCTGGGGCACTTCGAGCTCAGCCATGACGGCCTGACCCGGCGCGATGCGTTCGTGCTCGGGCAGTGTCGGGCAGCGGGCATCCCGACCGCCGCGGTCATCGGCGGCGGCTACGACCGTGACCTGGCCGCACTGGCCGATCGCCACGCCCGGCTGCACTGCGTGGCGCGCGAACCGTGGCGGCAGCGCTGAATCTGCTCAGGTACTCTCACGGGTGATCAGGTGCACGCCGAGATCTACCTGATGAGCCTCTGCTTCCCCCGACTTGCCGAGTCGGGCGAGCAGCAGTTCGGCGACCTGCTGGCCGATCTCATATTTGGGCGGCTCGACAGTCGTCAGCGGCGGCACCGTATTGGGGGTGAATTCCAGATTGCCGAACCCGGCCACCGCCAGCCGCTCCGGAATCTCCCAGCCACGACGCTGGCACTCGAACATCACGCCCAGCGCCACCATGTCGTTGGCACAGAAAACGGCACTGATCGATGGCCGCTCGGCCATCAGTTCGCTCAGCAGCGTCCCGGCTTCCGCGGTATCGGTTGCTCCGCTCAGTTCACGCATGGTGACCCGACCACGGCCCTGCTCGATGCCCTCCCGGAACCCCCGATAACGCTCACCGGCTCGCACATCCCGGCTGAAGCGAGGGCTGATGAAGGCGGTATCACGGTAGCCGCGCTCGAGCAGATGGCGGGCGATCAGCTGACCGGTCGCATAGTGCGAAAAGCCTGCCACCATATCCAGCGCCGGTTGCCCGTAGTCCCACATCTCCACCAGCGGAATATCACTGTCGAGCAGCATCGATACCGTGCGACGGCCGTGACGGAAACCTGTCATTACCAGCCCCGCGGGTGACCAGCTCATCATCGAGCGGACCAGCTCTTCCTCGCGCGCCTCGTCGAATTCGGTGTTGCCGATCAGCAGTTGATAACCCGCCTCCCGCAGCCGTTTCTCCAGCGTATCGAGCGTCGCCGCAAAGAAGGAGTTGCTGATGGTGGGCACCAGCACGCCGATGATGCGGGAGCGGGACGACGCCAGCCCACCGGCCATGGTGTTGGGCAGATAGCCCAGCCGATCCACCGCCGCCCGAATACGCTGGCCGCGCTGTTCGGAGACCTCATCGGGCCGGCGCAGATAGAGGGATACGGTACTGGGGGAGACACCTGCAATACGTGCCACATCACCCATGGTGACACGCTGGGAACCTCGTCGCTGTCTGGATGTGGCCAAGGCTGTTCGACTTCCTCTGCAAGCGATGATGCCGAGCTGCGAAGCAGTTCCGGACGGGCGAGTCATCTTCTCTGCTGGCCGAAGACAGCGCAACCTTGCCGGCGCGTGAGGGGCTGCCGGACCGGCTGTCAGCTGCGACCAAGGTGGGATGGGATCGTAATAATCGTACCGCTATCGTAGCGCTACGAAATAGATGTCGAAATCGTGTCCCATGGCGACGGGTGCAGCGTTTCATCAAACGCATTCCGAGAAACACCTTTCGTCTCGAGCCACACAACCTTTTTTGCAGCGCTACGAAAGAGACGACTCATGAATGAGATGTTCCGCAGCCGTGCCAGCGCCACGACCGACCAGCCACGCCAGACCCATGTGCGCTATCTGATTCTTGCCATGCTGTTCGGCATTACCCTGATCAATTACGCCGACCGCTCCGCGATTTCGATTGTCGGACCGGCACTGCGCGACGACCTGGGGATCAACAGCGTCACCATGGGGTATATCTTCTCCGCTTTCTCATGGGCCTATGTCATTGCCCAGCTCCCCGGCGGCTGGCTGCTGGATCGCTTCGGCTCCCGTCGGGTTTATGCCGCCGGCATTCTGCTGTGGTCGACCTTTACCTTCTTTCAGGGCACCGCGGGCGCCTTTACCGCCGGGGCTGCCGTGATCGTGCTGTTCGTCCTGCGCTTTCTGGTGGGGCTGGCGGAGTCTCCCTCCTTTCCGGGCAACAGTCGCATTGTCGCCAGCTGGTTTCCGCTGCAGGAGCGCGGCCGGGCCGCCACCATCTTCAATTCCGCACAGTATTTCGCCACCGTGCTGTTCGCACCGATCATGGGGGCACTGACCTACCATTTCGGCTGGGAGGCCACCTTCTTCGTCATGGGCGCGCTGGGCGTGGTGTGTTTCTTTATCTGGCTGGTCGTGGTGCACGCCCCGCGCGATCATCAACGCGCCAACGAGGCCGAAGTGGCCTATATCGCCGAGGGCGGTGCGCTGGTCGACATGGATCACGACAGCCGGACGCAGACCAGTCAGCGTGGTCATACCGGGCGCACCCTGCGGCGCCTGCTCTCCTCGCGCATGCTGGTGGGCATCTATATCAGCCAGTACTGCTTCAATGCGCTGACCTGGTTCTTCCTCACCTGGTTTCCGGTCTATCTCGTCGATGCCCGCGGCATGAATATCCTCGAGGCCGGTTTCGTGGCCTCGATCCCGGCCGTGTGCGGCTTTGCCGGCGGCATTCTCAGCGGGGTCTTTTCCGACATGATGCTGCGCCGCGGGCATTCGCTGACGGCGGCTCGAAAGACCCCCATCGTGCTGGGCATGACGCTGTCGACCAGCATGCTGATCTGCAACTACATCGATATCGACTGGCTGATCGTGGCCATCATGGCACTGGCCTTCTTCGGCAAGGGCTTTGGCGGCCTGGGCTGGGCAATCATGTCCGACGTCGCGCCGAAAGAGGCCAGCGGCCTGAGCGGCGGTCTGTTCAACATGTTCGGTAACTGTTCGGGCATCGTGACGCCGATCGCGATCGGCTACATCGTCAACGACACCGGCTCCTTCAATGGTGCGCTGATTTTCGTGATCGCCCACGCCCTGACAGCCGTCTTCAGTTATCTCTTCATCGTCGGCCGGATCGAACGCATCCGTTTCGACTGACCCACCCCGCGCTTTCGCTATCACCCAGGAGCCGGAAATGATCATCACCGAGCTGAAAACCCATGTGCTCGCCGCCCCACTCGAGCAACCGTTCGCTTTCTCCCAGGGCTGGGTACAGCGCCGCACCGCCATGCTGGTCGAGATTGTCACCGACGAAGGTCTCACCGGCTGGGGCGAGTGCGTCAACCACGGCCTGCAGCCACCACAAGTGGCGCGCGCCATGGTCGAGCACGCCCTGAAACCGCTGATCATCGGGCGCTCGATCTTCGAGCGCGAAGTGCTCTGGGAAGAGATGTACAACCATACCCGCCCCTATGGTCAGAAGGGCATCGCCCTGTTCGGCATTGCGGCAATCGATATCGCGCTCTGGGACCTCGCCGGCAAGGCACTCGGCCAGCCGATTCATCGTCTGCTGGGCGGCGCCTTTCGTCGCGAAATCAGACCCTATGCCACCGGGTTCTATCGCCGTGAAGGGGGTCGTTACCCCGAGGAAGTGGTGGAAGAGGCGCTGCGCCACCAGGCCAATGGCTATCGGGCCATGAAACTCAAGACCGGCTTTGGTATCGAGGCCGACCTGCGTGACATGCGCGCCGTACGCGAAGCCGTGGGGGACGATATTGCCCTGATGATGGATGCCAACTGCGCCTATAGCGTGCCCGCCGCACGTCGAATCCTGATGGAGCTGGAAGAGACCCGGGTGCATCTCTTCGAGGAGCCGTTGAGCCCGGAGAACCGACACGGTTACCGCGAACTCAAGGGCGTGTCACGCACCTGGATCGCTGCCGGTGAGAACGAATACTCCCGCATCGGCTATCGCGACTTCATCAGCGAGGGCGCGCTTGATGTGATTCAGCCCGATATCGGCGCCGCCGGCGGGATCACCGAATGTCGCCGCATCGCCGCACTGGCGCAGGCCTGGCACATCCCGGTCATGCCACACGTATGGGGCACCGGCATCGGTCTGGCCGCCGCCGTGCAGTTCATCGCCACTCTGCCGCCCCAGCCACTCTCCCTGACCCCGGAGGCGCCGATGCTCGAATACGACCAGTCGAGTCACCCCTTCCGGCGCGAGCTGATCAGCGGCGAATTCGCACTCAATGCCAACGGCTGTGTTGAGGTGCTTGAGCGCCCGGGGCTGGGAATCGACATCGATCGCAGTGTCATCGACCACTACCGGCTCGACGACTGATCGCACCACTTCATCAGGATGACAAACATGCAGGATTCACAGAGAAAGGTCGTGGTACTGGGCGTGGACGGGCTGATCCCGGAACTACTCGAGCGCTTCTGCGATGAAGGCGTGCTGCCCAACATCCGGCGCCTGCTCGACGAGGGCGGTGCGACCCGACTGATGCCCTGGATCTCGACCTGGGGTGACACCAACTTCGTGACCATGCTGACCGGCCAGGCACCGGGTACCAGCTGGATCGGCCAGCGCATGCCGCCTGTCGGTACTCGGCATCTGCTGGAGCTGATGAGCGAGCAGGGATACAGGAGTGCCCTGGTGCACTTTCCCGAAAGTCTCCAGCCGAGTGGCGCGCAGGATTTCTGCCTGGCGCCCTTCTGGAGCGGTGCCGGCCCGGCCCCCATGGAAATGGCGGCTGCCGCCCTGCACACCACGGACGATCTACCGGTGACAGCGCAGCCCTCGGAGTCGCTGGGTTGGCCGCCTGCCGGTGCCACGCTCGCCCATCACCAGAAGCACAATCGTCGGGCGATCGAAGTGCATGACGAAGGCTTCACCGCCACCCTTCAGCTCAACGATGGCACCACCCGGTCACTGCGTATGCAAGCCGATGATGAGCGCCTGACCCTGCATTGCCACGATCGACCCATCACTCTGAGCAGTGGCGAGTGGAGCGAGTGGTTGCCGATCGGTGACGATGAATACTCGGGACGAGTACGTTTCAAACTGCTGGCCTTCGACCCGATCCATCACCATGTCGAGCTGCTGCAGTCCCAGATTACCGTACCGGCCGAGCACAGCAGCCAGCCCGAGCTGGCACGTGTCCTGATCGATCGGCATGGCCCCTTCATCTCGAAGTGGACGGTCACGGCTTCGCCCGACGAGCGCTGGTTCGAGACCAGCTTCGAGGAGGGACGCTATCAGCTCGACTGGCTCACCAATGCGGCCATGACCCTGCTCAACGAGCACGACTTCAACCTGTTCGCCACGGTATTCCGGCTCAACGACGAAACTCACCATACCTGTCTCGCCCAGTGCGATCCCGCCTCGCCGTTTTACCGCCCCGAGCAGCGCGAACGCTATCTGGACGTGATCCGCCGTGCCTATCGGGTGCTCGACGAGGGCGTAGGACGCCTATTGCAGCAGCGCCGTGACGATACCCTGATCGTGCTGGCGTCCGATCATGGCGACGTGCCCAACCGCTATCTCTGCGATATTTACCGTCGGCTGGCAACATTCGATCTCTGCACGCTCGATGACTACGGACAGCCAATCCGCCATCAAAGCCGAGCGTTGCTCAAGGATGAGCGCGGCGGACTGGAGATCTTCGTCAACCTGGCCGGACGCGACCCCGAAGGCGTGGTCGCGCCGGCCGATTTCGATCAAGTGCAGACCCGTATTCTGCGCGCCCTCACCAGCTGGTACTGCGTCACCCCCGACGGTGAGCAGAACGTGATCGCCGTGGCGCTGAAAAAATGCGATGCCCAGGTACTGGGCTACTGGGGTGAACATGCCGGCGATGTCCTCTTTGCCTACAGCCCGGGATTCGTCTGGGGGACCAACCAGCACGGCGATACCCTTGCCCCGGTGCAGAGCCCGGGGGCCAATCATGGCCCGCAGATCCCCAGCGCGCGCACCGATTTTGCCTCCAATCACGGGCTGGCCGTGCTACACGGCCCGGGAGTGCGCACCGACGAACGCTCCGGCCTGGCGATCAGTGAAGGACTGCCACGCATGAGTGATCTCGGCGCAACACTTGCGCACTGGCTCGGGCTGGCCGAGCGCGGCTCACTCGATGGTCGGGTGCTGACTGCGCTGTTGAAGAGCTAGTGCAGGCTCACTCGCCCCAGGTCTGCTCCAGCACGCGCAGCCAGTTGGCGTGACAGAGCCGGGTCATGAGCGGCGCATCGACGCCGTGACGCTGCAGCGCCTCGCGCAGCACCGGCAGTCCGCTGCAGTCACCGATCTCGCGGGAGACCGTGGCGCCATCGAAGTCGGAGCCCAGGCCCACGCCCTGCTCCCCCAGATGCGCCAGCAGGTGGTCGAGATGGCGCAGCATGAGGTCCACCCCGAAGTCGCCGTTCATGCGGCCGTCGGGGCGCAGGAAGGCCGCGGCGAAGTTGAGGCCTACCAGTCCGCCGCGCTCGGCGATCCGGTCAAGCTGGTAGTCGGTCAGGTTGCGCGCATGGGGGCAGAGGGCGTGGGCGTTGGAGTGGCTGGCCACCAGCGGGGCCTCGGAGAGGGCCGCCACGTCATTGAAGCCGGCTTCGTTGAGATGGGAGAGATCCAGCATGATGCCGAGCCGGTTGCACTCGCGCACCAGCCGCCGGCCGGCGTCGGTCAGCCCCGGACCGGTATCGCCGGTGGCAGGAAAGCGAAACGGCACACCATGGCCGAACACGGTGGGACGGCTCCACACCGGCCCCAGCGAGCGCAGCCCCAGGCCGTGAAAGCGTTCCAGCGCCTCGCAGTCGGCATCGATCGCCTCGGCGCCCTCCATGTGCAACACCGCCGCCAGCCGTTCACTGCCCAGGGCCGCGCGAATCCCGCCTGCCGTGGTGCAGGGCGTGATGACCCCCAGTGCCGCCAGCCGCTCGAACTGTTCGACCTGCGCCAGTGCCATCGGCAGTGCCTGGTCGGCAGGCAGTGCCGGCGGCAGCGGCAGATCGTAGCCCGTCCCGTCGAACGCTCCCATGCCCGCGACACCGGATTCGCCCACCGGGGGTGCGAAGATCGCGAACAGCCCGCCGCCCCAGCCGCCGCGGCGGGCGCGCGGCAGGTCGATGTGGCCCCCGGGACAGCCATCACGGATCGCCTCGGCATCGACCGTGCCCTGGTAGAGTCGCAGCAGCAGATCGTTGTGACCGTCGAAAACGGGCAGGACGCTCGGGTTCATGCCACCTCCTGAAGTGCGCGCGGGCCGAGGCTACTGCCCGGAATCCGGGCCGCGCACGCCGGTCACCAGGTCATCCGGGCGCACATGCGCCTGCCAGGCCGCCTGCACCGCCTGCGGCGTCAGCTCGAGATAGTGCTGCGCGGCGCGGGTACTGGCATCGAGCGGCTTGCCGTTGAGCGACAGCGACAAAAGCTGGCCGCCGATCGCCCCATAGCTCGACTCGTTCAGCGGCATCTGGCGCAGCAGGGTGCCCTTGGCACGGTGCAGCTCCTCCCCCGACACCGGTTCGTTTCGCATGCGCTGCAGGTTCTGCAGGATCAGCGAACGAGCCGTTTCGATCTTCTCCGGATCGCTGCCGTAACTCACCTCGAAACGGCCGCGCCGGGCCTGCAGGGAGAAGTTCGAGCCGACGCCATAGACCAGCCCGCGATCCTCGCGCAGCGCCCGGTGCAGCCGCGAGGAGAAGTCGCCGCTGAGGATCTGGTTGCCCAGATAGAGCGCAAAGCGATCGGGGCTGTCACGATCGACATCCACCATCTCCGCCAGACTCACGCTGGCCTGTTGGGCCGAGCTGTCCGGCGTGTGAAAGCGCGATGCCTCGTTGAGCGGCACCGAGGGATAGCGGGTCTCGGGTTTCGGTCCGCTGGCCTGCCAGTCGCCGAAGGCCTGCTCGACCACCCGGCGGGCCCGCTCGGGCGTGATATCGCCCACCACCACGATGGTGGTCATGTCGGGCCGATACGCCTGCTGGAAGTAGTTTCGCACGTCATCCAGCGTCAGTCCCTGCACCGACTCGGGCGTCATGTGCCGCAGCGCCGGGTCCCCGTCGGGCAGCAGGGCCTGCTGCATCGCCTGCTGATCGAGAAAGTCGGGGCTGTTGAGATAGCCCGGCAGCGACGAGGCGTGCTGGCGCTTGAGGATCGAGAACGCCCGCTTCGAGAAGTTCGGATGCTGCTCGTGTTCGGCGAGCAGCTGTACGCCCTGCTCGAAGTGTTCCTTTGCCACCGACAGCGAGAAGCGCGAACCGGCACTCTCGTCGGCGCCGATGGCATCCAGCCGGCGCTGCAGTTCAAGTCGGTCATGCTGCGCGCTGCCGTACTGATAGAGCCCCTCGAGCAGCTCGGCGACACCCGTGTGCTCTGCCGGCACCTGCAGATCGGGATTGGTGTCGATGCCGCCGATCAGGGTCAGCCGCTGGCTGGCCTGCTCGGGCTGCACGATCAGGCGGATGCCGTTGGCCAGCTGCATGTCGGCCGGCTCGAGCGAGGAGACCGGAATATCCAGCTTTGCAAAGGCCTGCTGCGCCCACTGCGGCAGCTCCACCGAGCTCTCCGGGGTAGTGCCGAACTCTTCCGGCTGACCATAGCCCTCCTTCGACACCGGCTCCCCGGACTGTTTGGGGGTCAGCGTCGCCATGATCGCCTGATCGGGGTCGAGTACGCGTTCGGCGAGCGCATTGACCTGCTCGGGTGTCACGGCCTCGATGCGCGCCACCAGCCTGTCGGGCGAGTCGACCCCCTGTTCGACCAGCGCCTCCGACCACGCCCCGGCCAGCCCGGAGATCGAATTGCGCCGCGATTCGATGGCCGCGATCGCCCGTCGCTTGGCGGCTTCCACCAGCGCGGGATCGACGCCCTCGTGAGCCACATGGCGGATGATCTCGCGCATGCGCGCCCGGATCGGGGCCGGATCGCCGTCGGCCGGGAAAGCCCCGTAGGCCATCGCCAGCCCGGCATGCGGCATCAGCCGGCCCCCCATGCCACCGGCCAGCGCCGTACCGTTGAAGCCCATGGCCGCCAGCTCACCGCGCTGCGAGCCGAGCGCATCCAGCATGATCTTCGCCGTGGCAAAATCGTCATCACGCAGCCCCGGCAGCCGCCAGGCCATGTAGATCGAGCCATAGGGATTGTTGGTGGAGAGCTCGAGCGACTGCCCCCTGACCGGCGAGAACTCGAATTCGGGGCGCTCGGGCAGCGGCTGGCGCGGAATATCGCCGAACAGTGACCGCACTTTCGACAGTGTCTGCCCGGGATCGACATCGCCGGCAATCACCAGCACGGCGTTGTTGGGTACATACCAGCTGCTGTAGAACTCCCGCAGCTGCGCCACCGTGGTCCTGTCGAACGAATCGCGGGTACCCAGCGGGGTATGGGCGTAGGGCGTCCCCCGGAAGAGTTCATCGACCAGCTGAGTGTAGAACCGGAACGCCGGATTGGAGAGATCACCGGAGACTTCCTGCTCGATCGCGCCGCGCTCCTGCTGCCAGTCGTCGGCATCCAGATCCAGCCCCTTCATGCGGGCGGCCTCGATATGCAGGGCGACATCCAGGTCATTGCGCGGCACGGTGAAGTGGTACTGGGTCAGGTCCTGGGCGGTGAAGGCGTTCATGTCGCCACCCATGCTGGCCGAGATGGCCGACAGCTGATCCTTCGACAGGCCCGGGCTGCCCCGGAACATCATGTGCTCGGTGGCGTGCGCCATGCCGGGAAAGCCCTCCGGCGCCTCGCTGGAGCCGACCCGGTAGTTCATCTGGGTGGTCACCACCGGCGCCAGATCGCTGTGGACCACCACTACCTGCAGTCCGTTGTCCAGCGTATCGCGCACTACATCACGGCTGTCGCCGGCCATCGCCGGCACCGCCAGCGTCAGACCCAGGCCCACCAGCCAGGCGCCGAACACGGCGCGTCCCGAACGTGTCATGCCACTCTTCCGTTAACCGAAGCGCCCGCAGGCGCAAGAATCATGCGTAAAGGCGGACGCCGGCGCGGGGCCGGCGCCGTCATCAGCGGGTGTGTTCGCTGGGCTGCGGCAGGGTCGGCAGCGAACGGTCGAGCAGTTCCACGCTCTTGCGATAGTAGAACTGGCTCTTGCTGTGCTCGCCGAGATTGGCGTAAAGGCGCGCCAGCTCGGCACAGACCTCGCCGCTGGGACGCTGCCGGTGGCTCGCCTCGAAGTACTCCTGAGCCTTGCCCCAGTAAGCGTTGCGCAGCGACAGCCGACCCAGCGTCATCAGCAGCTCGGGGTCGTTGGGCCGCTCCTGCAGCCACTTCTCGGCCGTCACCAGCTGCCGGTTGGGATCGACTTCGAGAGTGCCGTAGTGACGAATCAGCCGGGTATCCCAGTGCGATTTCAGCGCCTGGCGCAGCTGGCGTTCGGCCTGGGCACTGTCGCCGGCGCGCTGCAGCGCCCCCACATGGAGCAGGATCAGCTCGACGTCACTGCTCAGGTGATCGGGCATGTCGCTCCACAGCGAACGCACCCGTTCGAGCTCATTGTCGCTCTGGCTGGCCTGACGCATCAGGGTGCGGTAGGTGCGCCGCTCGAGATCGGCACGCTCATCCTCACCGATCAGCCGGTGGCGTTCGAGCCGCGGCAGCAGCCGGCGGATGCCCTCCCAGTCACCCACGCCCAGATAGGCCTGCTTGAGCAGCTTGAGCAGCTGGGGGTGTTCGGGCATCTGCTGCTCGAGCCGGGTCAGGGTCGCCAGCGCCTGCTCGTACTGCTGGCGATCGAGCATCAGCTGGGCCTGTACCAGGCTCACGGCGCTGTCGGCGTTCTCGGTACTGCCGTGCGCCTGGCGCAGCAGCGCCTCGGACTGTTCGAAGCGGCCCTGGTAGTGGGCCGCCAGCGCAGCGGAGAGGTAGTTCACCAGCGGCGTCGAGGAGTCCCTGGCGGAGCGGGTCAGCGAGCGTTCGGCACGCTTCCAGCGACCCTCGGCCAGCGCCACCAGCCCCTGCACGGTACGCCGCATGGCCTGGCTGTTGCGCGTCTGGGCATTCCAGCGCCGCATCCGGGTGATCGGCCGACGCAACCGCCAGACGGCCCGCAGCACGAAATGAAACACCAGGAACATCGCCAGCAGCAGCAGCAGGCCGAACCAGAACGAGGTCTGTACCGAGGTATCCCCCACCCGGATCAGCCAGTACCCCGGCACCGACAGCATCAGCTGCCCCATCAGGGCGCCGAGCGCCAGCCCGATGATGATGAACAGGATCAGCTTTCTCATGCCGAATCCCCCTGTTCACCGCCCCCGCGCTGCTGACGGAACTGACGCAGGGCATTGAGCGAGCCGCTGATGTCCGGCAGCTGCGGGCGGATATTGCGCTCACTGAACCGGTCAAGCTGATCCAGCACGCTGCGGGTCGTGCTGTCATCGGTCTTGAAGTAGCCGCGGATCAGCTCCTCGGCGCGTGCGATGCTCTGCCGGTAGACCTCCTCGTTCTGCTTGAGCAACCCGAGCTGGGCCTGCTCCAGCAGCAGCCGGATGTTTTCGCGCAGATAGCCTTCCTGATCAGGCGTGATCAGCGCCTGCAGCGGCTCGTCGTGGCGGCGTACCGTTACCAGATCCTTGAGCTGACTGCCCAGCCGCGCCAGCTGACTGCGCCAGTCGCCGCTGAAGGTGGACTCGTCGGCAGGCTCGGCCGAGAGCGCCTGCACTTCCTGCGACAGTGGCATTCCGGCCAGCCGCTCCTGCAGCGCACCGAAGCGCAGAAAGAGGCCGGTGCGGTCGATATCGGGCACCCCGTCGAGCGCCGAGAGCTCGCTGCTGAGGGCGCGCCGCACCGGGGTCAGGGCCGGGTTGTCGATCTCGCGCAGGCGCTCGTCGGCGGTCGACAGCAGCGAGGTCGCCCCGGCCACGTCACGCTCCAGCTGCAGCCGCTGATTGGCCATGCGCAGCAGATATTCGATCTCGGCATAGACCCACTGGCGACTGTCCTGCTGCTGTTGCTGTCGGCTGGAGAGCTCCCTGAGCACCCGCTGCAGGGTGTCATCGGTCTCCGACAGCCGACTCTGCAGCTGACCGATGCGCTGCTGACGGCTGTCCACCTGCTGCTGCGCCTGCTGGGCGGTCTGTGCCAGCGTTGCCACCCGATCCTGCAGCTGACTGACGGTCTTGCGCTGGCTGTTCATCGCCGACACGCCCCAGACGATCGCGCCGATCAGCACGATCAGGATCACCACCAGCAGTCCGATCATCACCGGCCGGCCGCCGTTCGGGCGCTGGCGACCCGAGCCGGAGCCACCCGAGCCGCCGCCACCGGCAGCGGTACGCTGCGTGCCCGCGCCCTGCTTCGCTCCGGCTCCCCGGTCCGCGGCGGCACCGGCGCGCTCCGTACTGCTGCTGTCGGTACCGGAAGTGCCCGCGGCAGCCTGCGTGGCGTTACTCTCCGGTGCGGCACCGGGATGGCGGGAAGCCGCACTGCCGGTCGCACCGCTGCTGCCCGACGTGCCGCCGCCCTGCGCATCATGCCCGCCGTTCGGGGCCCTGTTCCCGTCGTTGTCGTGTTCCTGACTGCTCATGTATCGCTAGCCCTTTTGTCATGATGAGAAGCGGGCGTCCCGCCCTGGGCGCCGGCCACCGTGGCAGCGAGGCTCGCCGGTGTCGCATCACCGGCAATGCTGACACAGCTGAATCGGTATGTATGCGCCAGTGTAGCCAAACGCGCACTGGAAACGACCAGCGGTCGGGCGCGGCTGGCATCACTGCACCACTGCTGCAGATGCTCGAGCTGCTCGGCACTGGTGACCAGCAGCGCCCGATAGGCGCCAGCTGCCAGACAGCGGCGATCCTCATCCCGTGGTGGGTGCAGGGTGCGGCGATAGAGCGCCAGCCGGGCCACCCGGCCACCGCGTTCACCGAGCGTCCGCTCGAGCAGCTCGCGGCCGCCCTCGCCGGCCGCGATCAGCACCCGCTGATGGGTCAGCTCCTCAAGCTCGGGCATGGCCAGCAGTGCTTCGCTGGCACTGCCACTGCCGCGTGACGGTGCGGCCACATCCACCCCGAGCCGCTCGCCCAGCACCTCGGCGGTACTCGCCCCTGTCGCCAGAAAGCGTACGCCCGTTGGCAGCTGTGGCCAGCGGGCCTCGATCGCCTCGCTCAGACAATCGGCCGCAAACGGGCTGGTGCAGATGACCACCGCAAACTGATCGAGATCATACAGCAGGGTGCGTTCGGCAGGGGTCGGCGTACAGGGTTCGAGCTGCATGATATCCAGCGAGCGCACCCGGCAGGCGCGCTGCTCGAGCGCCTCGACCAGTGCCTGCGCCCGCGCTCCGGGACGGGCGATCAGCACCGGGGCATCGCTCACCTGCGGCTCAGCGCGGGGGTCGCTCGTCGCCATAGACCGCCTCGAGAATGCGACCGGCACCGCGGGAGAGCAGGTCCTCGGCGACCCGTACCCCCAGTGCCTGCGGGTCCTCGGCAGGGCCACGCGCTTCGGCACGCAGCACCTCCGAGCCATCCGGTTCGCCAACCAGCCCCCGCAGCCACAGTGTCTGATTGTTGTTCTCGAGTACCGCATGGCCGCCGATCGGCACCTGACAGCCGCCCTCGAGACGGGTGTTCATGGCCCGCTCGGCCAGTACCCGCAGCGTGGTCTCGTGATCGGCCAGCGGCGCCATCAGTGCGCGCACCTCATCGTCCTCGACCCGGCACTCGATGCCCAGTGCCCCCTGGCCGCAGGCCGGCAGCATGATCTCCACCGGAATGCGCTGGGTGATGCGCTCGCTCATGTCGAGCCGCTCGAGTCCGGAGGTTGCCAGAATGATGGCATCGAACTGGCCGTCATCGAGCTTGCCCAGCCGGGTCTGCACACTGCCGCGCAGGTTGACCACCACCAGATCGGGCCGATGCGCCCGCAGTTGCAGCGCCCGGCGCAGGCTCGAGGTGCCCACGGTGGCCCCCTCGGGCAGCGCATCGACCCCTGCGTGATGATTGGAGACGAACGCATCGGTGGGTGCGCCGCGATCGAGGATGACCTCCAGCCCCAGACCCTCGGGGAAGCCCATCGGCACATCCTTCATCGAATGCACGGCAATGTCGGCGATATCGGCCAGCATCGCCTCTTCCAGTTCCTTGACGAACAGGCCCTTGCCGCCGACCTTGGCCAGCGGCGTATCGAGGATCCTGTCGCCACGGGTGGAGAGTCCCACCAGCTCAACGGTCAGCTCGGGATAGAGCGCTGCCAGACGCGCCCTGACATGCTCCGCCTGCCACAGCGCCAGCGGACTCTTGCGGGTAGCGATTCTCAACCGGGTACGTTGGCTCACGGGGGCTCCAGCCGGATCAAAACGGGGGCGTGCAGCCGCCCGCTGCCGGGCGCTGCACGCATATTCGGTCTGTGCAGCATGATAAAGCAGTGCCGCGCCCGGCAAAACCGCTGCCGGCCTCGACCTTCCGCCACCGGAGTCTGATACACTCGAACTCCCGACAGGCATGACGCGACTGCCATGCCCGCTCCGATCCGATGTCAGGACGACCAGGCCCGATGACGCAGCAGACCAACCAATCCTGGGGCGGACGCTTCAGCGAGCCCACCGACGCCTTCGTCGCCGAGTTCACGGCCTCGATCGGCTTTGATCACCGGCTCTATCACCACGACATTCGTGGCTCGATCGCCCACGCCACCATGCTGGCCCGGGTAGGCGTGCTCGAGACCCACGAGCGCGATGCCATCATCGACGGTCTGCGCGCCATCGAGGCCGACATCGAGCGCGGTGACATCGAGTGGTCGGTGGCGCTGGAAGACATTCACATGAATATCGAGGCGCGCCTGACCGAGCGCATCGGCCCGGTCGGCAAGAAGCTGCACACCGGCCGCTCGCGCAACGATCAGATTGCCACCGATATCCGGCTCTACCTGCGCGATGCCATCGACACCATCGCCGCCGAGCTGACCCGGCTGCGCGAGGGCCTGATCGAGCTGGCCGATCGTGAAGCCGATACCATCATGCCCGGCTTCACCCACCTGCAGAGCGCCCAGCCGGTCACCTTCGGCCATCACCTGCTCGCCTGGCAGGAGATGATCGCCCGCGATCAGCAACGGCTGCTGGACTGCCGCAGCCGGGTCAACGTGCTGCCGCTCGGCGCCGCCGCGCTGGCCGGCACCAGCTACCCCATCGACCGCCATGTCACTGCCGAGCTGCTGGGCTTTGACCGGCCGGCGGAGAACTCGCTGGATGCGGTCAGCGATCGCGACTTCGCCATCGAGTTCACCGCCTTTGCCAGCCTGCTGCTGATGCACCTGTCGCGCATGAGCGAGGAGCTGGTGCTGTGGACCAGCGCCCAGTTCGACTTCATCGAGCTGCCCGATCGCTTCTGTACCGGCTCGTCGATCATGCCGCAGAAGAAGAACCCCGACGTTCCCGAGCTGGTGCGCGGCAAGAGCGGCCGGGTCTATGGTCATCTGATGAGCCTGCTGACGCTGATGAAGTCGCAGCCGCTGGCCTACAACAAGGACAACCAGGAGGACAAGGAGCCGCTGTTCGACACCGTCGAGACGGTATGCGGCTGCCTGCGCGCCTTTGCCGACATGGTGCCGGCGATCGAGGCCCGGCGCGATCACATGCGCGAGGCCGCCCGCCGCGGCTTTGCCACCGCCACCGATCTGGCGGACTACCTGGTGCGGCGCGGGCTGGCCTTTCGTGATGCCCACGAAGTGGTCGGCCAGGCGGTGGCCTTCGGCATCGAGCAGGGTCGCGATCTTGCGGAGATGAGCCTCGAGGAGCTCGGCAGGTTCTCCGCGGCGATCGACGAGGATGTCTTCGAGGTGCTGACCCTGGAGGGCTCGGTGGCCGCGCGCAATCACATCGGCGGCACGGCGCCCGATCAGGTCCGCGCCGCGGCCCAGCGCGCGCGCGACAGCCTGGCCGCACTGCCGGCCCATGCTCACTGGAACCCCACCGCAGAGGACGCTCCCTGATGTACTACCGTCTCGCCCTGTGCGCCCTCGCCCTGCCCCTGGTGCTGGCCGGCTGCGGTCAGAAGGGCCCGCTCTACATGCCCTCCGATCAGCAGGCGCAGGAGAGGTACGACCCGCAGGATGCCTATGATGAGGGGTCGGATAGCGACAGCGGACAGCCGCGCAGCAGCGGCGCCGCAACGCCGCAGGAGGCCCCGCCAAGCGATGCCGACACTTCCGGGAGCCGGCGTGCGCAGGAGGGTGACACCATGCCCGAGGGCAACGCTCCGGGTGCCCGCGATACCGGCGAACAGTCGAGCGTCCCCAACATCGGCAGCGGCACCGGCACCACCACCAATCCGGTCGGCGGACCGGGAGGCGCGAACTGATGGCGTCATCGCATTTCAGCTATCGTCGGGATGAGCTGCACGCCGAAGACGTGGCGCTGAGCCGTATCGCCGAACAGGTCGATACGCCCTGCTATGTCTATTCGAAGGCCGCATTCACCGCACACTACCAGGCCTATGCCGAGGCGCTGGCAGACGGCCCTCACCTGGTCTGCTACGCCCTCAAGGCGAACTCCAACCTTGCCGTGCTGGGACTGCTGGCCTCGCTCGGGGCCGGCTTCGACATCGTCTCCGTTGGCGAACTCGAGCGCGTGCTCGCTGCCGGCGGCGACCCTGCGCAGGTGGTCTTCTCCGGCGTCGGCAAGCGCGAGGACGAGATGCGCCGCGCGCTGGCCGTCGATATCAAGTGCTTCAACGTCGAATCCGAGGCCGAGCTCGAACAGCTCGCCCGCACCGCCCGCGCCATGGGCCGCGTCGCCCGGGTCTCGATCCGGGTCAATCCCGATGTCGACGCCGGCACGCACCCCTACATCTCCACCGGGCTCAAGGAGAACAAGTTCGGCATTGCCATCGCCGAGGCCGAGCGGGTCTACCACCATGCCCGCGAGCTGGCCGGCGTCGAGCCGGTCGGCATCGACTGTCACATCGGCTCGCAGCTGACCGAGCTCGCCCCCTTCATCGACGCCCTCGATCGGCTGCTTGCACTGTACGACCGGCTGACGACTGACGGCATCACCATTCGCCATCTCGATCTCGGTGGCGGTCTGGGCGTCGACTACCAGGGCGAAACGCCGCCCTCGCCGGGTGACTACATCGCGGCACTGCGCCAGCGGATCGGTGATCGCCCCCTCGAGCTGATCCTCGAACCGGGCCGTTCGATTGCCGCCAATGCCGGCGTGATGCTGACCCGGGTGGCGTATCTCAAGCCCGGCGAGCATCGCAGCTTCGCGATCGTCGATGGCGCCATGAACGATCTCATCCGGCCCTCGCTCTACCAGGCCTGGCAGCGCATCACGGCCGTGCAGCAGCGCCATGATGTCGACCCCCACCGCTGGGAGATCGTCGGACCGGTCTGCGAATCGGGCGACTACCTCGGTCATGACCGGGAACTGGCGATTGCCGCCGGCGATCTGCTGGCGGTGCACTCGGCCGGCGCCTACGGCTTCGTGATGGCCTCGAACTACAACACCCGGCCACGGCCGCCGGAGGTCATGGTCGATGGCAGCGACATTCACGTGGTGCGCCAGCGCGAGCCCCTCGATGCGCTGTGGGCCGGGGAGTCGCTGCTGCCGGGAGCCGCACCTTCATGATGCTGCGCTTCGTCAAGATGCACGGGCTGGGCAACGACTTCATGGTGGTCGATCTGGTGACCCAGCGTGCCCGCCCTGCGCCCGAACTGATCCGCCGCTGGGCGGATCGTCGCTTCGGCATCGGCTTCGATCAGCTGCTGACGGTCGAACCGCCCCGCGGCCCGGAGATGGACTTCCGCTATCGCATCTACAACGCCGATGGCGGCGAGGTGGAGAACTGCGGCAACGGCGCACGCTGCTTTGCCCGCTTCGTGATCGACCAGCAGCTGACCCGCAAGCGCGAGATCCGGGTGGAGACCGCCGCCGGCCCGCTCACCCTGACGCTGGCCGACGACGGCCGGGTCCGGGTCGACATGGGTCAGCCCCGCTTCGAGCCCGCCGCCATTCCGCTGACGGCCGAACGTTCCGCTACGGCCTACACACTCGAGCTCGACGGACAATCGGCCAGCCTGGATGCCCTGTCGCTGGGCAATCCCCACGCCGTGCTCGATGTCGAGGACGTCGAGACCGCTCCGGTGGCGACCCTCGGGCCGGCCATTGAAGCCCATCCCCGCTTTCCCAACCGGGTCAATGTCGGCTTTTTGCAGGTCACCGATCGCCACCGGGCCCGGCTGCGCGTGTTCGAGCGCGGCGTCGGGGAGACCCTGGCCTGTGGCACCGGCGCCTGCGCGGCAGCCGTCAGCGGCATCCGGCGCGGGCTGCTTGCAAGTCCGGTGGATATCGCACTGCCGGGCGGGGTGCTGACCATCGAGTGGGCCGGCGCGGACGCCCACCGGACGGCGCCGGTCATCATGACCGGCCCGGCCGAACGGGTCTTCGAGGGCCGGATCGAACTCTAGGCGCTTTTCAGACAGGGCCCAACGGGAGTAGCCATGAGTGACGAGGCCGAATTCGAATCACTGGATGCCGCGCAGGTTGCGCACTGGCTGACGGCCCATCCCGATTTCTTCATGGGTCGGGAGGCCCTGCTGGAACAGCTGCGCCTGCCGCACCCGCATGCGCCGGGGACGGTTTCACTGATCGAGCGACAGGTGCTCGCCCTGCGCCACCGCTGCGAACGCAACGAACAGCGCCTGACCCACCTGCAGCGCGACCACCAGCAGCTGCAGCGCCGTGAGCGCGACTGGCACGCGCTGATGCTGGCCCTGCTGGAAGCCGATGGCCTCGATGCGCTCGCCCAGACCCTGGCGATCCAGCTCGGGGAGCGCTTCGCCATCGATGCCATTGCCCTCTGGCTGCCTGCCACGATCACGGCACCGCTGCATCCGCCGCTCTATCCGCTCGACGACATGCGCCGCGATCAGCTGGAGAGCGCTCTGGCCCGCCACGACGATGCCCCCGTCCAGCTGAGTGAAGCCGCATGGCACCTGTGGCTGCCCGATGCCCGCAGGTCCGGACAGGGAGGCGCGGCCCTGCCGGTGCGGCTGGCGCTGGGCGAGCACTACGGTTACCTGATCATTGCCGATGCCGATCCCGAACGTCTGCGGCGCGGCCCGCTGCGCCAGCTGACCGGGCACCTCGGTGAGATCATGACCCGGCTGCTGCCGAGGCGGAGCGCATGAGTCATGACCCGACCCAGGCGTGGCGCACGCTCGCTGCGGCCTTCACCACCCGTCTGGCACGCTCGCACAGCCCGGCCACCGTGGACGCCTATCGCCGCGATCTCGAGAGCTTTGCCACCTTTCTCGAGCGTCAGCAGGAGCCGCCGACGTGCTGGGCGGCAGTGACCCCGGCCCTGCTGCGCCGCTTCATGGGCAGCGAACGCTCACGCGGGCTGAGCGCCCGTTCGCTGGCCCGGCGCCAGGCAGCCCTGCGGCGCTTCTGCGACGAACTGGTACACCTCGGTCATCTCGCCAACAATCCCGCCCGACTGCTGGAGACGCCCAGGACACCGCGCCACCTGCCGCGCCCGGTGGATGTCGATCTGCTGGGGCAGTTTCTCGATACTCCGCATGACGACTCACCGCTGGCCCGTCGCGACCAGGCAATGCTGGAGCTCTGCTACTCCTGTGGCCTGCGACTGGCCGAGCTTGCCGGCATCGACCTTGCCGATCTCAACGGCAGCCGGCTGCGGGTCCGCGGCAAGGGCGACAAGCCGCGCCAGCTGCCGGTGGGGCAGCGCGCCCGGCAGGCGCTCGATGAGTGGCTGACGGTGCGCGCAAGCCTGGCCGCACCCGGCGAACCGGCACTGTTCGTCACCCGGCGCGGCAGCCGCCCCGGCCATCGGGCGATCCAGCTACGCCTGGTGCAGCTGGCGCGCCAGCGCGGCCTGCCCGAGCATCTGCACCCGCACCGCCTGCGTCACAGCTTTGCCAGTCACCTGCTGGAATCCAGCCAGGATCTGCGCGCCGTGCAGGAGTTGCTTGGTCACGCCCACCTGTCCACCACCCAGGTCTATACCCGACTCGACTGGCAGCATCTGGCCACCAGCTACGACAGCGCCCATCCCCGGGCGCGCCGGCGCCGCGAGGAGAGCGAACATGATTGAGGCGCTCACCTTCGATCTGGATGACACCTTCTGGGACAACCGCCCGGTCATGGCCCGGGTCGAGCAGCGCCACTACGAGTGGCTGGATGCGCGCATCGGCCATGCCGGAGACTTCCCGCTCGAGGAGTACCAGCGCCGCCGGGCCGAGCTGGCCCGACGCTATCCGCTGCGGCGCGGCGATTTCACCTGGCTGCGCCGTGAATCCCTGTACACCATGCTGCTCGATTTCGGTCTCGGCGCCGAGCGTGCCCGCCACTGGACCGACAGCACCATCGAGGAGATGCTGCGCCTGCGTCACGAGGTCGAGATCTACCATGAAGTACCGGGGCTGCTCGAAGCATTGCGCGAGCAGGGGCTGGGGCTGGCCGCCATCACCAATGGCAATGCCGATATCCACCGGCTGGGACTGGCCGAGCACTTCGACATCATCATCCCCGCCGGCGAGTGGCTGGCACCCAAGCCCGATGCGCGCTGCTTTCTGGCCGCGCTGGCGTATCTCGGCGTCGGCGCCCCGCATCGGGCCATGCATGTCGGCGACTCGTGGCGCGAGGACGTGCTGCCGGCGCATCATCTCGGCATGCCGGTGGCCTGGATCGATGCCAGAAACGAGCGCCATGACTGCCCGCCACACGTCCATCGCCTCGACCATGTGCGCGAGCTGCCGGCCCTGCTGGCACGTCTCGATCGGCAGTAGGCGCATGCAGCGCGGCCCCCGGCGGCTCGCCGCCTGAACGGCACCGATTGCACGAAACTGAAGACAGTGAGCCAACGGCCACAGTAAAGTTTCGCCGAATTCTGCCGGCGTTGTTACAATCAGGGATGGGAATCATTCCATTGCCGCCGAAACGCCGGAAGAGTCGTGATGCGCCCCTTCGATCTTTTGACACTGACCATCGTGCTGTGCGCGCTTGCCATCGTGATCGCCCGCCCGGGCCCCGAGGGCGGCGGCATCGTATCCGATGTCATGACCGACATCACGCTGCGCTATCCGAGCGCCACCGATCAGCGGCCGCTGATGCCCCTGCATTATGGCGCCGACAGCCAGGCCCCCCGCCAGGAATCGGCCGACTATCTCACCCGGCATGATCCCGCGCACCAGCTCAACAGCGATATTCCCGGCGCGCTTTCCCGGCAGGGACAGGGGCACGGCGGCACGCTCGAGGACGATGCGGCCGCCGCGCAGCGCTGGCACTTCCCCGAGCAGAGTCAGCCGGCACTGCTGAACTATCCGAAGTATACCCGGACCTACAGCTTCTAGCGGCGCGCGGACCTCATCCCACGGCTCGCCGGGCGGGCTACGCTTCCGGCAGGGTCAGCCACCGGGCAAGCGTATCGTTCAGGGTGTCGATGCCCTGGCGCTTGTGCGCCGAGAAGAGCTGCACCGAGACCAGATCCTCCCACTCGACGAGCGCATTGCGCACCCGGGTCATGGCCGAAGCGGCAGCACCGCGGCCCAGCTTGTCGGCCTTGGTCAGCAGGATGTGTACCGGCATGTCGTTGTCATCCGCCCACCCCAGCATCATCTGGTCGAATTCGGTCAGCGGATGGCGCACATCCATCACCAGCACGGTACCGGCCAGCGAATGACGGCGACGCAGATAGTCCGCCAGGTGCGCCTGCCATTCACGGCGTACCGCTTCGGGCACCTTCGCATAGCCGTAGCCCGGCAGATCGACCAGCCGCTGCGCACTGTCACTGCCCACGGCGAAGAAGTTGATCAGCTGGGTGCGCCCGGGCGTACGCGAGGTGCGGGCGAGCGAGTTCTGACCGGTCAGGGTGTTCAGGGCACTCGACTTGCCGGCATTGGAGCGCCCGGCAAAGGCAACTTCACGCCCCTCATCGGCCGGACAGTCGGCCAGCGTGGGCGCGCTGGTCAGAAAACGCGTCACATGAAAATTGAGGCGAGGGGCATCGGACATGACGGCTCCGCAGGCGGCATGGGCAGGAAAAGGATTCAGCGCGCTATCCTAACACGCCTGCCGGTCACAGCGGTGCAGGCTCGTCAGCGCGGCCCGCGACCGGTAGGATCGGAAAGTCCTCCCCCTGGTGGAACCGAAAACCGGTTACAGTGATCAAAACGAGCACTTTTTCCTGCATTTCCAATGGCTCAAGGAGCACCCTGCAATGCTGAAAGTTACCCGCTGGCAACCGCTGGCCCTGCTGGCCGGACTGCTGTTTTCAGGCCTGGCCATGGCCGCCGATTCAGGTGACAAGGGCTACACCACCCTCGACGAGCCGGTCCAGACCAGCGCGCCCGATGGCAAGATCGCCGTGACCGAGGTGTTCTGGTATGGCTGCCCGCACTGCTACGACCTCGAGCGCCCGCTGGAAAACTGGGTCGGCCAGCTGTCCGACGACGTGGTGTTCAACCGGGTGCCGGCACCGCTGGGCAAGACCTGGGCCAAGCATGCCGCGGCCTACTATACTGCCGAGGAGCTGGGCATCCTCGACAGGACCCATCTGGCCTTCTTCGATGCCATTCACAAGCAGGGCAAGCGGATGACCGGTGATGAAGCCATTGCCGACTTCTATTCGAACTACGGCGTCGAGCGGCAGAAGGTACTCGACACCCTGAACTCGTTCGGCGTCAAGAGCGAGCTCAACCAGGCCATGTCGAAGGTCAAGTCCTGGCAGGTCATGGGCACCCCCACCATCGTGGTGGCCGGCAAGTACAAGGTATCGCCGCAGAGCGCCCAGGGGATCGACAACATGCTCGACGTGACCGATCGCCTGATCGAGAGGGTCCGCGAGCAGCGCAGCAGCCAGAGCGCCCAGTCCGCCGAGTGAGATCGCACGACACGGGAGACCGGATGACCGGCCAGAGCAGCGACAATCCGGGCATGATCCGCCTGCTGACCTTCAATCTGCAGGTAGGCATCCATACCCAGGCCTATCACCACTATCTGACCCGCAGCTGGCAGCATCTGCTGCCCAACCGCCGCCGCGACACGCGGCTGGCCATGATCAGCGACACGCTGAAGGCGTTCGATCTGGTGGCCCTTCAGGAGGTCGACGGCGGCAGCTTTCGGTCGGGTAATGTCAATCAGGTCGAATATCTGGCCGAACAGGCCGGTTTCCCGACCCACTATCAGCAGATCAATCGCAATCTCGGGCGGCTCGCGCAGCACAGCAACGGGCTGCTGAGCCGCCTGCCACCGGGTCACATCACCAACCACCGGCTGCCGGGGCCACCCGGCCGCGGGGCCATTCATGCCCGCTTCGGTGAAGGACCGGAAGCACTGCACGTCTTTGTGGTGCATCTCGCCCTCGGGGTCCGGACCCGCAATCAGCAGCTCGACTATCTCGGGGAACTGATCAGCCCGCTGCACCATGTGGTGGTCATGGGGGATCTCAACTGCACCCCCGAGCAGCTGCACGCCCACCGGCGTTTCTGTCGGGCCCTGGACATGCGCCAGGCCCATGCCATTCCGAGCTACCCGGCCTGGCAGCCCAGCCGGGCGCTCGACCACATCCTGCTCTCCTCCTCACTGACGCCCCACAACCTGCAGGCACTGTCACCGCTGTTTTCCGATCATCTACCGCTGGCGGTGGATATCCAGCTGCCACTCTCCTGTACCCGCACCATCAACATCACCTCACAGGGACATACCCAGCGCAGGACCGGTGCCTGAGCACCCGCCTGCCGGCGTTCTTCAGCACCCGGGGCCCGCACCGGCATGAAAAAGGCCGCCCCGTCGTCTCCGACGGAGCGGCCTGCAGGGCCGATGGCGACTGCCGTCAGCCGGTCGCCATGGTGGCCGCATCGATCAGCGCGATCATCGGCTGCGGATAGACCCCGAGCACCAGTACCGCAATGGCCAGCAGCAGGACCATGACCCCGCCGGAGCGCTGTCCCCAGTCATCGGTGGCATCCCGGCGGCTCTGCTCGCCCTCGTGAAGATAGAGCCCGACCATGACCCGCAGGTAGTAGTAGAGGCCGATCGCACTGCCCACCACGATACCGGCCACCAGCCACCAGAGGCCGGACTGCACGCCCACGGCCAGGGCATAGAACTTGCCGATGAAGCCGGCAGTCATCGGAATCCCGGCCAGCGACAGCATCATCACCGTCATGACCGCCGCCAGGTAGGGCCGGCGCCAGAACA
The DNA here is from genome assembly GCF_003633775.1 of Kushneria sinocarnis. Taxonomy (GTDB): domain Bacteria; phylum Pseudomonadota; class Gammaproteobacteria; order Pseudomonadales; family Halomonadaceae; genus Kushneria; species Kushneria sinocarnis. The sequence continues at coordinate 281,943 of NZ_RBIN01000001.1, read as the reverse complement.
GGCCGCGGTAGTGCGACATGTCAGCGGCATCGACCCCACTATAGGGACTGGACACAAGCGCCACGACACCGAAGGTGCCCAGGGTGGTCAGCACATAAGTCACCATGTAAACACCGACGGTCTCGACCGCCAGGCTGTTGCTGGCCACCAGCGCCGTCAGCAGATAGCCCAGGTGGGCAATCGAGGAGTAGCCCAGCAGCCGCTTGATGTTGTTCTGGCGCAGGGCCAGCAGGTTGCCGACGATCATCGAGGCAAAGGCGATCACCGCGATCACGGTGTGCAGTACATCGTTGCCGGTGACCGGCGCGGTTTCGAACAGCCGGATCAGCAGGGCGAACACCGCCAGCTTGCTGACCGTGGCGAGAAAGGCCGACATCGGCGCCGGGGCCCCTTCATAGACATCCGGCGTCCACAGATGAAACGGCACCAGCGACAGCTTGAAGCCGAGCGCGATCACCATCATGCCGATCCCTGCCAGCAGCCAGAGATCATGCCCACCCTGATTCATCGATGCGCCGATGCCGGCAAACTCGAGCGTGCCGGATTCGGCATACAGCAGCGCCATGCCGAACAGCAGAAAGGCCGAGGCGGCCGCGGAAAGCACCATGTACTTGAGACCGGCTTCCAGCGACACCCGATTGCGATAGGCATAGGCCGCCATGCCGTAGAGCGGTACCGACATCAGCTCGAGCCCGATGAACAGCGCGGTCATGTGACGGCTGGCAACCAGCGTCATCGCACCCAGCACCGAGCACAGCAGCAGCATGTAGTACTCTTCGCGGCGATCGTCGAAGCCTTCCAGATAGGCGTGCGCCAGGGTGGTACAGGCCAGCGCCGCTATCAGCGCCAGCGCCATGAACAGTACCGAATAGTTGTCGAAGGCCAGCAGCGGGGTCACCTGGATCGGTGTCACCGTCAGCGTGGCCAGCAGGGACACCAGCGCCGCATTGAGCCCGATGACCGTCAGGGTGGCGCTGAGAAAGTGATGCCGCTGCCAGGCGACGCCGAGCATGACGACGATGACCGTGGCGGAGACGATCAGCAGCGGCAACAGCGCGATCAGATGTGACGTAGTCAGATTCATGGCAGCTCAGCTTACGAAGATAGCGGCGAAGAGGTAGACGCGACGAACCAGTGGTTAACCTCGCTCATCGCGGCATGCGACACATCGAGCACCAGCTGCGGATAGAAGCCCAGCAGCAGGGAGAGGCCCAGCACCAGCAGCATCATCAGATACTCGCGGGTATCCAGCCCACCCAGCGAGGTTTCGGAAGCCGGCGGCCCCCAGTAGACCCGGTGCATCAGATAGAGCGAGTAGACCGCGGCGAGCACCAGCCCGATGCTGGCAATCACCACCACCCACGGCACCACACTGAAGGCACCGAACAGGATCAGGAATTCGCCGATGAAATTGCCGGTCCCGGGCATACCCAGCGAGGCCACCACAAAGGCCAGCGCAAAGCCGGGCAGCGCGCCCATGCGGCCGAACAGCCCGCCCAGCTCACGCATGTCGCGAGTCTTGAGACGCTCGTAGATCTGGCCGCTGAGAATGAAGAGCCCGGCGGCAGAGAACGCGTGGGCCACCATCTGCACGATCACGCCCTGCAGCGCCAGCACCGTGCCGGAATAGATGCCGATCAGCACGAAACCCATGTGGGAAATGCTGGAACAGGCAATCAGTCGCTTCATGTCGCTCTGCGCAAAGGCCAGCACCGCGCCATAGAAGATGCCGATCAGACCCAGCGCCATGGCAAACGGTGCAAAGGCCTGCGAGGTCTCGGGAAACAGCGGCAGCGCAAAGCGCAGCATGCCGTAGGCCGCCGTCTTCAAGAGGATGCCGGCCAGGTCGACACTGCCCGCGGTGGGCGCCTGGGCATGGGCATCCGGCAGCCAGCCGTGCAGCGGCACCACCGGCAGCTTGACCGCGAAGGCGATGAAGAAGCCGAGCATCAGCACCCACGAGAAGACGCCGGAAATGGGCGCTTCACGCAGGACCGAATAGTCGAAGGTAAAGGTGCCGGTCTGACTGTAGTGCACGAACACCAGCCCGAGAATCGACACCAGCATCAAAAGGCCCGAGGCCTGGGTATAGATGAAGAACTTGATGGCCGCATGGACCGGCGACTTCCCTTGCGAGCTGTGGCCCCACAGCGCGATCAGGAAGTACATCGGCACCAGCATCATCTCCCAGAAGAAGAAGAACAGGAACAGGTCGATGGCGAGGAAGACCCCGACCACGCCACCAATGATCCACAGCAGGTTGAGGTGGAAGAAACCGATGCGGGTGTCGATCTCCTGCCATGAGCAGAGTACCGCCAGTACACCGAGAAACCCGGTCAGCGCCACCATGATCAGCGACAGGCCATCGAGGGCCAGGTGGAAGGTAATGCCGAAGCGGTCGATCCACGGCAGACGGAACTGCAGCTGCCAGTCGGGCTCGCTGCCCACTGTCGTTCCCAGCTGATAATCGCCGGTCACCCACAGCCAGAGCGAGAGCACCAGCACGGCGACCATGGTCAGCAGTGCGATCCAGCGAATGGGTCGCGGCGCAACACCGGCACGCTCGGCCTGCCAGCACAGCAGGCCGCCGATGAATGGTAGAAAGAGTAACCAGGGCAGGATCATGACGTTCACGGTTCCTTTCGTTAGCCCAACATCAGGGTCGCGAGCATGAGTGTCCCGCCGGCAATGAAGACACCGGCGTACCAGCGCAACCGACCGCTCTGGGTGGTCGACAGCAGGCCATTGCAGGCCAGCGCCAGACCGGGCCAGAGGTCCACCAGCGCATTGATCCAGTCACGCCGGTGCAGCCGGGCGATGAACAGCCAGGGGCGGACGAACAGCCTGTCGTAGAGCCAGTCGAAACCGCAGGCACTGTAGAGGAAGTGCCAGGTCTGGCGCCCCTTGGGCGATTCGGCCAGCGCCGTGATCGCACGTCGCTGGCCGAGGAAGAAGGCAGCAGCCACACCGATGCCCACTATGGCAACGATGCTGGAGAGCACCTCGAGGGTCAGCTGGACACCGTGCCCGAAGTTGCCTTCCACTTCGGGCAGCACATTCCCCAGCGGCTGCGAGATCATGGCCCCGACAAAGGTCGACAGTACCAGCAGCACGATCAGCGGCAGGTGATGCGCGATGCCGTGACCGGCGTGCGGATGGGTCTTCTCCTCGCCATGAAAGGCGATGAAGATCATCCGGAAGGTATAGACCGAGGTCAGGAAGGCGCCGATCAGCCCGCCCAGCCAGAGCCAGATGTGACCGTGGTCGAAGGCCAGCCACAGGATCTCGTCCTTGGAATAGAAGCCGGCGGTGACCAGCGGCAGCGCCGAGAGCGCCGCGCCGCCTACCAGGAAGCAGGCGTAGGGCAGCTTCAGGGTGCGCCACAGGCCGCCCATCCTGAAGATGTTCTGCTCATGGTGGCAGGCAATGATCACCGAACCGGAAGCGAGGAACAGCAGCGCCTTGAAGAAGGCGTGGATCATCAGGTGGAAGATCGCTGCATCCCAGGCCTGTACCCCCAGCGCCAGGAACATGTAGCCGATCTGGCTCATGGTGGAGTACGCCAGCACCCGCTTGATGTCGGTCTGGGCCAGCGCGGTCACCCCGGCCAGCAGCAGCGTCAGCATGCCGATCACGCCCACCAGCTCGAGCACGAAGGGAGCCAGCTCGAAGATGGTATGGGTGCGGGCGATCAGATAGACCCCGGCGGTCACCATGGTGGCGGCGTGGATCAGCGCCGACACCGGCGTCGGACCCGCCATGGCGTCGGCAAGCCAGGTCTGCAGCGGCAGCTGGGCGGACTTGCCGACCGCACCGCCGAGCAGCATCAGCGCCGCCAGCTCGACCATCAGATCACCTTCTGCCCATACCTGGGGTGCCCGCTCGAGCAGCGTCTGGATATCCAGGGTATGAAAGGTGACGAACAGGATGAACATGCCGATGGCGAGAAAGACGTCCCCCACCCGGGTCACGATGAACGCCTTGAAGGCCGCCCAGGCGTTGGCCTCGGTCTTGTAGTAGTAGCCGATCAGCAGGTAGCTGCACAGGCCGACACCTTCCCAGCCGAGATAGAGCAGCAGCAGGTTGTTGCCCAGTACCAGCAGTATCATGCTGAACACGAACAGGTTCATGTAGGCGAAGAAGCGGGCATAGCCGGGGCCGCCCTCGAGATCCTCGCGCATGTACCAGGAGGCAAACAGGTGAATCAGAAAGCCGACGCCGGTAATGACATTGAGCATGGTCAGTGACAGGCCGTCGAGATAGAGCGTGAAGCCCATCCGGAAGTCATTGACCGACACCCACTGCCAGAGCTGCTGCACCACGCCCTCGCGGGCACCGGACAGCCAGATCAGGTCGAGAATGGCAGTCACCAGCGCGGCCAGGCCCACCGAGCCGACACCGAACACCGCCGCGAGACGATCGGGCATGCGTGGCCTGAACGAGAGCACCACGGCGCCGATCAGCGGAAACAGGGCAACAAGGGGTAGCAGGTTCATCCGTTCATCTCACTGGCTGCATCGACATCGAGCGTCCGGAAACGCCGCTGGAGCTGGATCAGCAGGCCCAGCCCGATACTGGCCTCGGCCGCTGCCAGGGTAATGATCATGATGAACATGATCTGGCCATCGGGCTGCTCCCAGTGCTGGCCGGCGACGATGAAGGCCAGCCCGGCAGCGTTCATCATGATCTCCAGACTCATCAGGATGAACAGGGTGTTACGCCGCACCAGCATCCCCACAAGCCCGAGCACGAACAGGATGGCGGCCAGCGCCATACCGTGCTCGACCGGTAGTCCGTTCATGGTTGCCCCCTTATTCAGTCGTTATCCGGGCCGCGCTGGGCCGGCTCGTTCATGGTGCGATCCGGCTCGATCTGACGCTCTTCGTCACGACCGACGTGAACCGCTGCAACCAGCGCCGCCAGCAGCAGGAAGGAAGCCAGTTCGACCATCAGCAGATAGGGGCCGAACAGCCGGATACCGACCTCGGTCGCCTGCAGCGTGTCACCGCTGATGCCGCCCAGCGAACCGCCACCCCACAGCGCGATGGCAAGGACCACCAGCAGGATGGCCGCGAGGATCGCGGGGCCGGTCCAGATGCCGGGTCTCAGCCAGCGCCGCTCGCGCTCGATCGACTCCTGGCCGACGTTGAGCATCATGATCACGAAGACGAACAGCACCATGATCGCACCGGCATAGACGATGATCTCCAGCGCCGCGGCGAAGGGTGCCCCCAGGGCAAAGAACACCATGGCGATTGCCAGCAGCGAAACGATCAGATAGAGCAGCGCATGCACCGCATCGGTATGGGTGATGACGCGAAAGGTCGACAGTATGGCCACCAGGGCGGACAGATAGAACGCGATTTCCACGGAAACTCCTTGTCCGGCCGGTCAGGGCAACAGTGTCTTGACGTCGACGGGCTGCGCTTCGTTCTGCGCCGCCCCCTTGGGCTTGCCGGAAATCGACATGCCCGCGACCCGATAGAAATTGTAGTTGTGATCCTTGCCCGGTCCGGAGATCAGCAGATCACGCTTTTCGTAGACCAGCTCCTGGCGGTCGTACTCGCACATCTCGTAATCGGGCGTAAGCTGGATCGCCGAGGTCGGGCAGGCCTCCTCGCACATGCCGCAGAAGATGCAGCGCGAGAAGTTGATGCGGAAGAACTCCGGATACCAGCGCCCGTCCTCCTTCTCACCCTTCTGCAGCGAGATGCAGGCCACCGGGCAGGCGACCGCGCAGAGGTTGCAGGCGACACAACGCTCCTCCCCGTCGGGATCGCGGGTCAGCACGATGCGACCCCGGTAGCGCGGCGGCAGATAGGGTTTCTCTTCGGGATAGTTGATGGTCTCGCGCTTGTGAAACGAGTGCATGAAGACCATGCCGATGGTGCGCACGTTGGTGCCGGTACCGACCACCACCTTGCGCACTCCCTTGAATACCTCGCCGAGAAACGTATCGGACATATCGGCTTACCTCGTTCAGGATGAGGCCGGGGCGTTGAGCAGGATCAGCGCACCGGTCACCAGCAGATTGATCAGGGTCAGCGGCAGGCAGAACTTCCAGCCGAACTGCATCACGCGGTCATAGCGCGGCCGTGGAATCGAGGCCCGGAGCAGCACGAACAGCATCACGAACAGCCCGGTCTTGAGCAGGAACCAGACGATGCCGGGCAGCCAGGGGCCGTGCCAGCCGCCGAAGAACAGGGTCGCGATCAGCGCCGAGATCAGCACCACGCCGACATATTCACCGATGAAGAACAGGCCGAACTTCATGCTGGAGTATTCGATGTGGTAGCCGTCGGCCAGCTCCTGCTCGGCCTCGGGCTGGTCGAACGGATGACGGTGGGTCACGGCGACCCCGGCCACCAGGAAGGTACAGAAGCCGAAGAACTGCGGAATCACGAACCAGAAGCCTTCCTGGGCGTTGACGATGTCGCGCATCTCGAACGAGCCGGCCAGCGCCACGCAGCCCATCACCGACAGCCCCATGAAGACCTCGTAGGAGAGGGTCTGGGCCGAGGCGCGCATGGCACCGAGCAGGGCGTACTTGTTGGCACTGGCGTAGCCGGCGAACAGCACCGCATAGACGTTGACACCGGCCATGGCGAAGAAGAACAGGATGCCGATGTTCATGTCTGCCACGCCCCAGTTCGGCGTGACCGGAATGATCATGAACGACAGCAGCAGCGAGCTGAAGGCGATCACCGGCGCCAGCGAGAACAGCTTGCGATCGGCGAAGTGGGGGACCCAGTCCTCCTTGAAGAAGATCTTGAGCATGTCCGCGATCAGCTGCATCGAGCCGAAGGGACCGACCCGGTTGGGGCCGTAGCGATCCTGCCAGAGGCCGAGCAGGCGACGCTCGACCACGGTCAGGATGGCGCCACCGAGCACCGCACAGAGCAGGATCACGAGTGCCTTGAGAATCGCCAGAACGATCGGGACCAGAACGTCCGGTGTCAGCCAGCTCATGCCTTGGTCTCCTCACCCAGGTGGGCCCACTCGTGATTGACCGCAGCCGGCATGGTCGGCAGTGCCGGCACGCCCAGCACGCCGTCGCGCAGCTCGCTGCTGATGCGCAGCGGCAGGGTCAGGCGATGACTGCCGATGGTAAAGGTCAGCTCGGTACCGACATCCACCCCAAGCCGCCGGGCATCGCCCTCGGAGAGCGCCACGTAGGGAGCACTCATGCGCTGCTGGATCGGCTCGGCACGGGCGCTCATCTCGTCGCTGCCGAACAGGTGCGGCAGCCGCGCCACCCGCCAGGCATCGTCACGCTGCTCGAAGCGCCCGGGCACGGCGGTGAAGTACTCCAGCCGATTGTCCGGCTCGGGCTCGAACAGGCGATTGCCGGGATCGCTGCCGGTCAGATGGCCGCCCACTTCATCCTGGAACTTGTTCCAGGCCTGCGGCGAGTTCCAGCCCGGCGCCCAGGCAAAGGCCACCTGCGAGCGGGGTTCGGCATAGCCGTTGTAGCCTTCCATCGAGAAGGTGAAGGCACTGTCGGCATCCTGCGGCGCCCGCGGCTCGCTGACGCTGATGTTGGCCCGCATCGCGGTGCGCCCGCTGTAACGGTGCGGCTCGCGCGCCAGCTTCTGCCCCTTGATCCGGAACGACGCGCTCGGCGCGGCATCACGGATACCGGCCAGCTGCGGATGATGCTCGGCGCAGTCCTCGGTCACCTCGTCGAGCTGGGTCCAGTCCACCCGGCGCGCTTCCATGGTGGTATGCAGCGCATGCAGCCAGCGCCAGCTCTCGTGGGTAAGATCGTTGGGCCGGTAGTAGCTCGGGTCATAGACCTGGAAGAAGCGCTGCGCACGGCCCTCGTGACTGACCAGGGTACCGTCGCCTTCGGCAAAGGTGGCCACCGGCAGGCCGATATCCGCCCGAAGCCAGGTCGGCGTGCTCTGGTGATCGGCGCAGACCACGCACTCCGCGGCCCCCAGCGCCCGGTCGACGCGCTCGGCATCGGCCCGCGCGTAGAGATCGTTCTCCAGCACCACCACGGCGTCACCTTCGCCGAGCGAATCGAGCGCCCAGTCCAGCGAGTGCCCGCCGAGCATCGCCAGCCCGGTGCTGTTGGCTTCGCCACTGACCAGCGTGAGCGAGCCCCGACGGTCGCGCTGACGCAGCGCCCGGGCCAGATTGGCTGCCGCCTGGATGACTTCGCGCGAGCCCATCGATCCGCCGGAGATGATCAGCGGCCGCTCGGCGGTCATCAGCGCCTCGGCGATGGTACTCACCAGCGTCTGCGTGGCCTCATCGAGGCCTTCCACGGCGGGCGCGCTGTCATCGAGCGCATGCGCCACGGCAAAGCCCAGCCGGGCAATCTCCTCGGCGCTGCCGTGAAAGCGTTCACGCGCCAGGTCATCCATGCGCGTTTCGGTCAGCGTGGCGAGGAATACCGGATACTGGCGACCCTGGGCCAGGGTGTTGACCGCATTGGCGTTCCACGCCGGAATGCCGATCTCGGCGGCCAGATCCTGGGCGCGGCCATTGGCGGCCTGACGTACCGCCAGTGCCACACGTGCCGCGGTCTGCATCAGATCCTCGCCAAGCACGATCACCGCATCGTGATCCTCGATCTCGCGCATGCTGGGTGTCGGCAGCGCCCCTTCGCGCTGGATCTCCAGCATCAGCTGCAGGTTCTCGTACTCCTGCTGGGCAATTCCGGTGGAGAAGTGCTCCGCCCCCACCAGCTCGCGCAGCACATGGTTGCTTTCGAGACTGGCGCGCGGCGAGCCGATACCGATCACGCGCTGCGCCTTCTTCAGCCGCTCGGCGCTGTGATCCAGCGCCCCGCCGACATCGAGCAGCTCATCCCGGCGCTCATCGTCGGAATCGACCCGCATCACCGGCTGGCGCGGGCGATCGGCCCGGTTGACGTAGCCGTAGCCGAACCGGCCGCGGTCACACAGGAAGTAATGATTCACTTCACCGTTGTAGCGGTTCTCGATCCGGCGCACATCACCGTAGCGCTCTCCGGGGCTGATGTTGCAGCCGCTGGAGCAGCCGTGACAGATGCTCGGGGCAAACTGCATGTCCCACTTGCGGGTATAGTGCTCGGAGTGGGTCTGGTCGGTGAACACCCCGGTCGGGCAGACTTCGGTCAGGTTGCCGGAGAACTCGTTCTCCAGGGTGCCGTCGGTGGTGCGGCCGAAATAGATGTTCTCGTGCGCCCCGAATGCGCCCAGATCCTCGCCGCCGGCATAGTCCTTGTAGAACCGCACGCAGCGGTAGCAGGTAATGCAGCGGTTCATTTCGTGGCCGATGAACGGCCCGAGATTCTGGTTGCGATGGGTACGCTTGGCGAAGCGATAGCGGCGCCGATCGTGCCCGGTCATCACCGTCATGTCCTGCAGGTGACAGTGCCCCCCTTCCTCGCAGACCGGGCAGTCGTGCGGGTGGTTGGTCATCAGCCACTCGATGACGCTGGCCCGGAAATCCTTTGCCTCATCGTCCTCGATCGAGATATAGGCATCATCCTTGACAGGCGCCATGCAGGACATCACCAGCGTACCGCGGGTGTCATCGGCGTCCTTGTACTGCTTCACTGCACACTGACGGCAGGCGCCCACGCTGCCCATCGCCGGGTGCCAGCAGAAATAGGGAATGTCGAGCCCCAGTGACAGGCAGGCGTGCAGCAGGTTGTCACTGCCGTCGACTTCGTAATCCTTGCCGTCTACATGAATCGTGGCCATGCGGCGTCGCCTTTCATTCACTCACGACCCGAACCGCAACGGGTCGTTGAAAATCCTCTTCGACGCATCGATCACGCCGAAAGCCCCGGAGTCTGGCTCCGTCGATCAGACCGACCCCACCGGAATGGGCTCGGCATGCGCCTCGCGCTGCGGATGCGAAATTCCCGCCTCGAACTCGGCGCGAAAGTGCTTCAGTGCCGTCTGCAGCGGCATTGCCGCCCCCGGTGCGTGGGCGCAGAAGGTCTTGCCGGGCCCGAGATCGGAAGCCAGCGATTCGAGCATTTCGATATCGCCGTTCTCGCCCTCACCCTTCTCCAGCGAGTGCAGGATACGCGCCGTCCACGGCAGGCCGTCGCGACAGGGTGTGCACCAGCCACAGGATTCACGGGCGAAGAAGTCCTCGAGATTGCGGGTCAGCGAGACAATGCTCTGATTGTCCGCGATCACCGCCAGCAGACCGGTGCCCAGGCGGCTGCCCGCCTTGCCGATGGTGTCGAAGTCCATCGTCAGGTCGAGGTGCTCGGGCAGCAGGAAACCGGTACTGCCACCGCCCGGCAGCCAGGCCTTGAGCTCCAGCCCGTCACGCATGCCGCCGGCCATGTCGATGATCTCGCGGGCGGAGGCCCCCATCGGCAGCTCGACCAGTCCGGGCTCCTTCACCTTGCCGGAGACGCCGTAGAGCTTGGTGCCCCCGTCATTGCTGCGCTCGCCGGAGAGCGACTGGTACCAGTCGGCGCCGCGCAGCACGATGGCCGGGCCGTTGCACAGCGTCTCGACGTTGTTGACCACCGTCGGCTTGCCCCAGGCCCCGCTCTGTCCCGGGAAGGGCGGCTTGGAGCGCGGATTGGCACGCCGGCCTTCCAGCGAGTTGATCAGCGCGGTCTCCTCGCCGCAGATGTAGCGCCCGGCGCCGGTGTGCAGATAGATATCGAAATCGAAATCATATCCGCACACCTTCGGGCCGAGAATGCCGGCTGCCCGCGCCTCCTGCAGGGCCTGCTCGATCCGGTGGGCGGCCTCGACGTACTCGCCGCGCAGGAAGATATAGCCCAGCCGGGCATTGTTGGCATAACCGGCAATGATCATGCCCTCGATCAGCAGATGGGGCAGCTCCTCCATCAGCAGCCGGTCCTTGAAGGTGCCGGGCTCCATCTCATCGGCGTTGCAGACGATATAGCCGCGCGGCACGCCCTCGCCCTTCATGGTCAGGCTCCACTTCATGCCGGCGGAGAACCCGCCGCCGCCGCGACCGCGCACGTTGGCAGCCTTCATCCGCTCGATCAGCTCATCCGGCGAGAGATCGCGCAGCATGTTGCGTACGGCCTCGTAGCCCCGGGTGTCCTGATACTCCTCGAGTCCCACCGGTGCCCGGTCGTCGCGCACCCGGAAGGTCAGCGGATGGGTCTCGGGATTGCGGCTGGTGTGAAACAGTCGACTGCTCATGCGTATTGCTCCAGCAGTGAAGCGACGTCACCCGGATCCACCGGGCCGTGAAGATCCTCGTCGATCATCAGGGCCGGGCCACGATCGCAGGCGCCCAGGCAGCAGACCGGCAGCAGGGTGAAACGGTTGTCTTCGGTGGTCTGGCCGAAGCCGATTCCCAGCTCACGGGTGAAGGCGTCGCGCAATTGTTCGTAGTCGGTCAGGAAACACGAGCTGCTGTCGCAGATCAGGATCACGTGGCGTCCGACCGGCTGGCGAAAGATCAGACTGTAGAAGGTGGCCACGCCCTCGACATCACTCGAGGGAATGCCCAGCACGTTGCTGATCGCATAGATGGCGCCGTCCGGCACCCAGCCGCGGCGCTTCTGCACGATCTTGAGCGCCTCGATCGACGCCGCCCGGGGGTTCTCGAAGTGCCCCTTCTCCTGCTCGATGGCCTCGCGCTCCTCATCGGAGAGCACGAAGTCATCGGGATACTGGTCGGAGGCGATCAGGCTGTAGGATGACGACGCTGACGCGTCACGGGTTGATGGTTCCATGCTTAACGGTCCACGTCGGCCATGACGAAATCGATGCTGCCCAGATGCGCGATCAGGTCGGGCACGAAGCCGCCGTTCATCACCGACGGAATGTGCTGCAGATGCGGATAGCTGGGCGTGCGGATACGGGTGCGATAGCTCATGGTATTGCCATCGCTGGTCAGGTAGTAGCTGTTGAGCCCCTTGGTCGCCTCGATCATCTGGAACGACTCGTTGGGCTTGAGCACCGGCCCCCAGGAGACCTGCAGGAAGTGCGTGATCAGCGTCTCGATGTGCTTGAGCATCTTCTCGCGCGGCGGCGGCGTGGTCAGCGGATGGTCCGCCTTGTAGTCACCGCCGGGCATGTTCTCCAGACACTGCTTGATGATGCGTACGCTCTGGCGCATCTCCTCGAGCCGCATCATGCCGCGATCGAAGGCATCGCCGTTGGTCCCCACCGGCACATCGAAGTCGAACTGCTCGTAGCCGGAATAGGGGCGCGCCTTGCGCAGGTCGTACTGATAGCCGGTGGCCCGCAGGTTGGGCCCGGTCACGCCCCAGTCGAAGGCGTTCTGCGTACTGAATGCCGCCACGTCGACGGTCCGCTCGCGCACCAGGGAGTTGTCCATCATGGCGCGCTCGTACTCATCCAGCCGCGGATTCATCCAGTCGATGAATTCGCGTACCAGTCGATCCCAGCCCTGGGGCAGATCATGCGCTACACCGCCAATACGGAACCACGCCGGATGCATGCGAAAGCCGGTGACCGCCTCGATGACGTTGTATGCCTTCTGGCGATCGCTGAAGGTGTAGAACACCGGCGTCATCGCCCCCAGATCCTGCAGGTAGGTGCCCAGAAACAGCAGGTGGGAGTTGATGCGGAACATCTCCGCCATCATCACCCGGATCATCTGGGCGCGCGGCGTAACGGTAATCCCGGCCAGCTTCTCGACCGCCATCACGTAGGGGAAGTTGTTCATCACCCCGCCGGTGTAGTCAATCCGGTCGGTATAGGGGATGTAGCTGTGCCAGGACTGGCGTTCGGCCATCTTCTCGGCGCCGCGATGGTGATAGCCGATATCCGGTACGCAGTCGACGACCTCCTCGCCGTCGAGCTGCAGCACGACACGGAACACCCCGTGCGCCGAGGGGTGGTTGGGGCCGAGGTTGAGGAACATGAAGTCCGTCTCCTCGGAGTGGCGCTGCATGCCCCAGGACTCGGGATCGAAGCGCAGGGCTTCCTGTTCCTTGTCCTGCCCCTCCATGGTCAGCGTATAGGGGTCGAACTCGGTTGCGCGGGCGGGATAGTCCTTGCGCAGCGGATGACCGTTCCAGGTCGGCGGCATCAGCACCCGGGTCAGATGCGGATGACCGGCAAAGTCGATGCCGAACATGTCGAACACTTCACGTTCGTACCAGTTGGCATTGGGGAAGATACCGGTGATGGTCGGCAGCCGCAGGTCGGCCTCGTGCAGCGCCACCTTGAGCATCAGATCACTGTTCCGGTCAAACGACATCAGCTGGTAGAACACCGTGAAGTCGGCCGGCGGCTGCTCTTCCCGATGCACCCGCAGCCGTTCATCAATGCCATGCAGGTCGTAGAGCATGACGTAGGGTCGGGCCAGCGAGCGCAGGAACTGCAGCACCTCGAGGAGCTGCTCGCGCGCCACCCAGACCACCGGCATGCCGGTCAGCGTAGGCTGCAGGGTGAAGGCTTCGGCACCGAACCGGGAGCGCAACTCGTCAACGACGGGGTCGTGCTCACCGGCTGCCCGGCTGGTATTCGACAATGCGGTATCAGTGGTCATGAAATTCGATCCGGCCCCTAACTTGATTGGCATGGGGCCCGATCATTCAGGCCCTGCCGCCTGCTGATTCTAGACTTGGTCGGGAGTTCGCAGCTCTTTCACGGCGATCCGGTCATCGCGATGCCGCTCACGCTGCGAAGGCATTTCCGCCTGGTAGACACCCTGATCACCCACTACCCAGGAGAGCGGACGACGCTCCTGCTGGATCGAATCCTGCAAGAGCTGCAGTCCCTGCAGGAAGGCCTCCGGACGCGGCGGGCAACCGGGAATATAGACATCGACCGGCAGGAACTTGTCGACACCCTGCACCACCGAATAGATATCGTACATGCCGCCGGAGTTGGAGCAGGACCCCATCGAGATCACCCACTTGGGCTCGAGCATCTGGTCATAGAGCTGCTGAATGATCGGCGCCATCTTGATGAAGCAGGTGCCGCTGATCACCATCAGGTCGGCCTGACGCGGCGAGGCACGCAGCACCTCGGAGCCGAAGCGGGCAATATCGTGAGGTGCGGTGAAGGCCGTGGTCATTTCCACGTAGCAGCAGGACAGGCCGAAGTTGTAGGGCCAGATCGAGTTCTTGCGGCCCCAGTTCACCGCGGAGTTCATGATGTCGGCCAGCTTGCCCGTGAACACGTTGCGGTGCACGTGCTTGTCCATGGGATCTTCGACACCACGCTCGCGCCCGAGGGGGTAGCGGGTCTGCTCCGGCGTGTTGGGGTCGATACGCGTCAGCTTGTATTGCATCGATGACACCCTCTCGAATGTGTCAGGTGCGAGGTCGGTTCGGCTTGCGGCCGGTCGGCGCCCAGTCCAGCGCACCGATGCGACAGATGTAGATCAGCCCCACCAGCAGCACGGCGATGAAGATGAAGACCTCGACAAAGCCGGCCCAGCCGCTCTGGCGGATGGCCGTGGCCCAGGCAAACAGGTACAGGGCTTCCACATCGAAGATCACGAACAGCATCGCGACCAGATAGAACTGGATCGACAGCCGCTGGTGCGCGCTGCCGGCCGGCAGGATGCCGGACTCGTAGGGGGTATCCTTGCGATGGCCCCAGGCCTTGCCGCCCAGCAGGCCGGAAAGACCGACCATGAGGGCACAGAGGCCGAATGCGGCCACGATGAAAACGCCGGTTGCCCAGTGCTGGGCGAGCTGCTGTGTCAGGTCCATCGCCATTCACTCATCGGGTGACAGTCGGATCACGGGCTAGACTTGACTACTCCTGCTTCCGCCGTCGTGCCCTGCACGTGCCAGCCATCTGCGTGGCGCTCGTACCGGCTGGCGGAATGCCTGCACTGATCGGCCCGTGTTCAGGACAGCGCGGATCCGATCCGGCACCCATGCCCCTGTTCGATCAATGCCTTCCGGTTCAGAGTAGTCGATTCGTGCCGGCAGCCACCAGCATCTGCAACCGGAATCATGCCACTGCCGATCCGATTGCGGAGATGCCTTCCGATGACGAATCCGGGAGCCCAGGGCGCATGCGGATGCACCAATGAATGTTTCATTCATGGCCTGTTACCCTGAATGCAGCACCCGGACAGGATGCTACTGACCACCAGTCACGTTAGAACAGCGTTGTTTTTCTGTAGTATTACTTGCCCAAGGATCGCGCTGCTGGCGATTTTTTTCAAGCACCGGGGCTTGCTGAAATGAAATTTAATAACCGCCCACCGGATGTCAGAATGGCAGCAGCCATTCATCCGGCCGGTCAACCGGAGGGTATCGCCTTGCCGACAGCAACTGCTCACATCCCCCGTCTGCTGACCATCGCCGGCACGGACCCCAGCGGCGGTGCCGGCCAGTCGGCCGACATGAAGACCTTCTCCGCCCTCGGCGCCTATGCCACCAGCGTGATCACTGCCGTGGTGGCGCAGAACACCCGGGGCGTGCGCGATGTGCTGCCGATGCCGCAGCCGATGATCCGGGCCCAGCTGGATGCCGTGTTCGAGGACATTGCCCTCGACGGCGTCAAGATCGGCATGGTCGCCGATACCATCACCGCCCGGATCATTCGTGAAGCCATCGAGCACTACCGCCCGCCGTTCGTGGTCCTCGACCCGGTCATGGTCGCCAAGAGCGGCGATGTGCTGGTCGATGACGACGGCATCCGGGCCGTCCGCGAACTGCTGGTACCGATCAGCGACGTGATCACGCCCAATCTGCCCGAGGCCGCGGTGCTGCTCGATGAACCGGTACCGGACACGCCCGCAGCGATGAGTGCGCTGCTGCCCCGGCTGGCGGCGCTGGGGGCACCCAACGTGCTGCTCAAGGGCGGCCATCTGCAGGGAGAACGCTGCGACGATCTCTTCCATGATGGCGATGGCGAGCATCAGCTGCCGGCCCGCCGCATTCCCACCCGGTCCCTGCACGGCGCCGGCTGCACCCTGGCTTCGGCTATTGCCGCGCTGCGCCCCCGGCATGACGGCTGGCTGGCCACGGTGCGCGAGGCGCGCCAGTACATGACCCAGGCACTGGAGCAGGCCGATCGTCTCGGCGTCGGGCACGGCCAGGGGCCGCTGCATCACTTCCATGCATGGTGGTAGAGTGGTGAAACCTCGCGATCAAAGCGGCGAAATGCCCCGTGTACAGGCTATGCTGGCAGGGTCATTACCCGCGATGCTGCAATGAGGACTCCGCCATGACTCCGACACTGCTGCTGGCGACCGACCTGTCCCGCGAGTGTCACGCCGCCTTTTCCCGCGCCATCCGTCTGGCTGCCGACAGCGGCGCTCGCCTCGATATCCTGCATGTCATCGACCCCTGGCTGCCGGGTACCGCCAGACCCGGCGTCGACGAGGCCATCGAGGCCGAAATCGAACGCACCGTCGAAGGCCTGTGTGCCACCCACGGCGTCGCCCGCCCGGAGTTGCAGATCCAGATCGTGCCCGGTGATGCCTATGCCGAGATCGTCCGTGAAGCCTACGAGCGCGGCACCCAGCTGGCCATCCTCGGCACCCATCGCAAGCACGGCCAGGCCGATCTGGTCAATGGCACCACCCTGTCGCGGGTGCTGCGGCGCGCCCCCTGTCCGGTGCTCAGCATTACCCATACCGCCGATTTCCGCTGGCACGACGTGCTGGTGCCGATCGATTTCTCGCTCGCTTCACGCTATATCCTCAAGGAAGTCCTGACCCGGCTGCCCGGTGTCCGACTGACCCTGCTGCACGCCTGGGACATGCCGGTCTCCCGCGAGCTGTCGGCGGACAGCGGCTATCGGCGCTGGCGCGAACAGGAGCGGGCGCGACTGCGCCAGCAGCTCGAGCGGGAGCTCGAACGCCTGATGGGGGAGCTGGATACCGAGCCCGATATCGAGCTGGTGGTTGAACAGGGCGACCCCACCGAGGTGCTGCTCAACCGCCTGGTCCAGCAGCCCCCCGATCTGCTGGCACTGGGCAGCCACGGTCGGCTGGGCATCGGCCAGCGCGCTCCCAGCAGCCTGATGGAGCGGCTGCTGAGCGAGGCCCGCTGCGACCTCATGCTCTGCCGCACCTGGTAACACTCACTCAAGCCATAGCGGAGTTGCCCATGCGCGCCCTGATTCAGCGCGTGACCCATGCCGAGGTCCGGGTGGCCGAAGAGACGGTCGGCGCCATCGACCACGGCCTGCTCGCCCTGATCGGGGTCGAGCCCGATGATACCGCCGAGCGCAGCGACAGGCTGCTGCACAAACTGCTCAATTACCGCATTTTCGGCGACGATGACGGTCGCATGAACCGCAGCGTGTGTGATGTCGAGGGCGGCCTGCTGCTGGTATCACAGTTCACCCTGGTGGCGGATACCTCACGCGGCATGCGCCCCGGCTTCTCCCGCGCCGCGCCGCCGGAGGTCGGTGAGCACTGGTTCAACCATCTGGTCGAGCAGGCCCGTGCCCGCTGGGCCCATGTGGCCACCGGCCGCTTCGGTGCCGAGATGCAGATCTCGCTGACCAACGACGGACCGGTGACCTTTCTGCTGGAAACCTGAGTCATCCCCGGAGCCATCATGACCGATTCTTCCTGCACTGCCCGGGTCGCGCTGATTACCGGCGGTGCCCGGGGCATCGGCCGCGGCATTGCCGAATACCTCCTTGCCCGCGACTGGTGCGTGGCGGTGCTGGACATCGACGCCGAGGCGCTCGATGAGCTGGCGCAGCGCTTCGAGGCGGCGCGACTGCTGCCGCTGAGTGGCAGCATCGGCGATGAACAGGCGGTTCGTCTGGCCTTCGAGCGAGTGACGGCGTGGCACGCCCGGCTCGACCTGCTGGTCAACAATGCCGGTCCGGCCGATCCTGACAGCGGGCCGCTGGAAGCGCTCTCGCTCGAGGGCTGGCACAGCTGGCTCGATACCCATCTGACAGGCGCCTTTCTCTGTTCGCGCAGCGCCGTGCCGCTGCTGCGCGAGTGGCACGGGTCGATCGTCAACATCGCCTCCACCCGCGCCCTGCAGTCCGAACCCGACAGCGAGGCCTACGCCGCCAGCAAGGGCGGCCTGCTGGCCCTGACGCATGCCATGTCGGTCAGCCTCGGCCCCGAGATCCGGGTCAATGCCATCTGTCCGGGCTGGATCGAGGTGGGCGAACATCAGCAGGCGGCCCACCGTCAGCCCCCCGAACACCGCGCAATCGACCACCATCAGCACCCTGCCGGGCGGATCGGTGAACCGGCGGACATCGCCGCGCTGGTGGCCTTTCTCGCCTCGCCCGAAGCCGGTTTCATTACCGGTCAGCACTTCCCGGTCGATGGCGGCATGACCCGCAGGATGATCTACGCCGATTGAGCGCATGGCCGTGCAGGGCGACCCGGCACGGCCTCCCCTGGCATCACGAGGGCGGCCGTATCAGTGTTTGGGATGCCAGTGGCCGTCATCCCCCTTTCTGTACTTCGCCTCGACCGCCTTCCAGGCCACGGCGTGAGCAGTCTCTTCACGGGAGCTGTTGCCCCTGCGATCGGAAGGGTTCCTGTACTCCTGCCAGGCGTCGTTGAAGGCTTCCTTGTAGATGGTGCGCGCGTGTGGCGGCAGCACCTTGCGAGCACTGTCGGGAATATCGTCACGACTGTCGTAGGGCATGACTCGACTCCTTTCGATCCGTAGTGCCGATCATCGACCATTGTCATTATAGAAGCCGACCGGGCTGCCTTCACTGGGAGGCGGCCAGCTCGGCCTCCAGGTTTTCCAGCGCCTCTTCGGCATCCAGCCAGGCCTGCTCCTGCTCATCCAGCTGTGCTCTGAGTTCACCCTGCTCGCGCAGCAGCCGGGTCATCTCCTCCTTGCGCTCGGCCTCGTAGAGCCCCGGATCGGCCAGCTGCTGCTCGAGTTCATCCAGCTGCTGCTGGATGCGGTTGACCGCCTTTTCGGCCTGATCCCGGCGCTTGCGCAGCGGCTTGAGCTGCTCGCGCCGCTCGGCCGCGGCCTGGCGCGCGGCCCTGCGATCGCCCCGCCCCTCGCGGGCATTACCGGCGTTGTCGCTGTCCGCTGCAGTCTCCTCGGGCTGGCGCCGCGCCCGTTCGACCCGGGCCTTCAGCCAGGCGCGATAGTCGTCGAGATCACCATCGAAGTGCGTCACCGTCCCATCGGCGACACACCAGAAGTCATCGACACTGGCCCGCAGCAGGTGGCGATCGTGGGAGACTATGACCACCGCGCCCTCGAAGGTCGTCAGGGCATCAACCAGCGCCTCGCGCATCTCCAGATCGAGGTGGTTGGTGGGCTCATCGAGCAGCAGCAGGTTGGGGCGGTGCCAGGCGATCAGCGCCAGCGCCAGCCGCGCCTTCTCGCCGCCGGAGAAGCGCTCGACCGTGGCGAAGACATCGTCGCCGCGAAAGCCGAAGCCCCCCAGGAAGTTGCAGATCACCTGCTCGCTGGCCTGCGGCGAACGGCGCTGCACATGGGCATAGGGCGTGGCCTGCATGTCGAGGCTGTCGAGCTGGTGCTGGGCGAAGTAGCCGATCGCCAGGTGCTCGCCCTCGACCCGACTGCCGGCCAGCAGCGGCAGCGCCCCGGTCAACGCCTTGATCAGGGTCGACTTGCCGGCCCCGTTGGGCCCCAGCAGGCCGATCCGGCTGCCCGGCTCCAGCGACAGCCGCACGCCCTCGAGCAGCGGCGCGTCAGCGTAGCCGATGACGGCGCGATCCAGCGCCAGCAGCGGGTTGGAGACCTTCTCGGCCGCCGGCAGGGTAAACTGGAACTGCGAGCTGGCGCGTACCGGTGCCGTCTCCTCCATCCGCTCGAGCATCTTCAGCCGGCTCTGCGCCTGCCGCGCCTTGGTGGCCTTGGCGCGGAAGCGTTCGACGAAGCGCTCGATCTCGGCGCGCCGTGCCTGCTGCTTCTCGTGCTCGGCCTGCTGCTGGGCGAGCCGCTCGGCGCGGGTGCGCTCGAAGGTGGTGTAGTTGCCGCGATAGAGCGTGACCCGGCGGGACTCGAAATGAGCGACGTGATCGCAGACGGCATCGAGGAAGTCACGATCGTGGGAGATCAGCATCAGGGTGCCGTCATAGCGCACCAGCCACTGCTCGAGCCACAGCAGGGCATCGAGATCGAGGTGGTTGGTGGGCTCATCGAGCAGCATCAGGTCCGACGGCATGAACAGCGTACGGGCGAGATTGGCGCGCATCCGCCAGCCACCGGAGAAGTCCGCCAGCGGCCGGTCGAGATCGGCCTGGGCAAACCCCAGCCCGACCAGCAGCTGTTCGGCCCGCGGGCGCGCGGTATAGCCATCCAGTGCCTCGATCTCGCCATGCAGTTGCGCCTCGCGCTCATGCTCCTCGGCGGCCCGGGCGCGGGCGAGAGCGGCTTCGGTACGGCGCAGTTCGCCATCGCCGTCCAGCACGTAGTCGGTCACGCCCTGGTCGAGCGCCTCGATCTCCTGCGCCATGTGGGCGATCCGGGTGCCGGGGTCGATCCCCACTTCCCCCTGGTCGGGCGAGAGTTCACCCAGCAGCAGCGAAAACAGGCTCGACTTGCCGGCGCCGTTGGCCCCCACGATCCCCACCTTCTGCGGTCCGGAGAGGGTGAAGTCGGCGGACTCGATCAGCGGTGTCCCGCCGCGTTGCAGCGCGAGCTGGCGGAATGCAATCATGCCTCTCTCCATTGATGGCAGGACGCCGCCTGGTCGCGGCGTGATATTGAGCATGCCTGAAACCGCCCAGTCTAACCGATTCACCCCCGATCTTCGGAGCTTTGCGCTGACGCTTTATGACCGCCCCGGCGTCGAGGCCGCCTGCCTGACCCTGCAGGACGAGGGCGGGCTGGATGTCTGCGAACTGCTGTGGCGCTGCTGGCTGGCCCATCACGGCCTGGCCCCCGGCCCGGCGGCCGACCCCGGGCTGGCGGAGATCCGCCGCTGGCAGGGCGAGATGACCGTACCGCTGCGCGAGCGGCGGCGCCGGCTCAAGCCGCTGACGCTCGAGCAGCCGCAACTGGAGACACTGCGCACCCACCTCAAGCGCGCCGAGCTGGCCAGCGAACTGGAAGCGCTGGCCCGGCTGCAGGCGCTGGCCGAAAGCGAGGACAGCGTCATGGCTGCGTCCGGTCAGTCGCTCGTGGTCGAACTGACCACACGCTACCGCCCGGTCGGGGCCGCGCTTACCGCGGCGCTGACCACCCTGGCGCAGCAGGCCGAGGCGCTCTCGCCCTGGCCTGGGCAGCACACGTCAACCGAGGAGTGACCTCAGGCCACCGTTTCTTCCAGGCGTCGGGACGGCCCGAAGTGCTCGTGGTGCCGCCGCGCCGCGGGCACCCCCAGCGCCGCCAGGTGCTGCTCGACGGCGTTCATGAACCCCGGGGGACCGATGAAGTAGCACCGGGTGGGTTCATCCGGCAGATGCTCGGCGAGCAGCGCGCGATCCACACGGCCGATCCGGATGGTGGCGTCGCTTGCCTCGCCCTGCTCGTAGAGCGTCACCCGTTCGAGCTGGTGCGGATACGCCGCCGCCAGCGCCGCGACTTCGCGGGCAAAGGCATGGGACTCGGCATCGCGCGCCGCGTGCAGATAGATCACCCGACGCCCTGCCTGCAGGGCCTGGCGGGCCAGCGACAGCATCGGTGTCTGGCCGACTCCGCCGCTGAGCAGCATCACCGGCTCGCGCCCCGGCACCAGCGTCAGCTCCCCCGCCGGCGGCAGCAGTTCGAGCGTATCGCCGGGCTGCATCCGGTCGTGGAAATGGCGGCTGACCCGCCCCTCCTCCTCCCGCTTGATGGAGATGCGGTAGTGCCGGCCATCGGGCGAAGCCGACAGGCTGTATTGCCGATGGACGATTTCGCCCTCGATCCGCAATCGCACGCCGATGAACTGCCCCGGCGCGAAATCGGCGACCGGCCCGCCATCCTCGGGGGCCAGCACAAAGGAGGTGATGACCGCACTCTCGGGCCGGCGCTCGGCAATACGGAATCGACGCGCGCCCTGCCAGCCGCCCGGACGGCGGGCAAACTCGTCGTAACGCTCGTGCTCCAGGCTGATCAGCAGCTCGGCGAGCTCACCGTAGAGCGCCTGCCAGGCATCGGCGATCGCCGGCGTCACGGCGTCACCCAGCACCTCGCCGATCGCGGCCATCAGACACTCCCCCACCATGGGGTAGTGTTCGGGACGGATGTTCAGCGAGACATGCTTGTCGACGATGGTTGTCAGTGCCCGGCGCACCCGCTGCGGGTCGTGACGCAGCTGAACATAGGCCACCACGGCACCGGCCAGCGCGCGTGGCTGGGCGCCCGACTGCTGGTGGGTGACGTTGAACAGCGAGCGTACCTCGGGGTAGCGCTCGAACAGCAGCGGATAGAAGCGTCGGGCAATGGCGTCGATGTGGTCGGCCACCACCGGCGTGGTATCGGCAATGATGGCTTCCTGGGATTCGGTCAGCATGCGGTGTCCTCGAAAACGTGACGATCACCCCCTGTCCGAGCAAGCGCCGTGCCAGGGCCTCACGCCAGCGCAGCATCTGCGACACTCCGCCCCACGCCCTGCCGCCCGCCTCGTCAGGACGGGCCCTGCACGTCGCTGCCGGGAGGGCATCGCGGCCCCTGGCAATGGCCGCCACCGGTCGGAGAGTGTCACAATGACCTACCCAAATACTGTCAATACGACACTGCCTGCGGATGACTGTCACGATGACACGCTTTCTCTCCACCCTGCGTGACCTGCTGGCCCGTCTGAGTGCCGGCCAGGCCGCCGAGAGCCTGCCGGCACAGTGGTCGCAGCTGCTGGAGGCGCTGGTCGGCAGCTACCCGGCCGATGCCAGCACCCTGATGATGGCCACCGACGAGGGCCTGCAGCCGGTCGCCGTGCTGGGGCTGGACGATGAGGTGCGCGGGCGCCACTTTGCGCTGCAGGCGCACCCCCGGCTGGCCGCGATTGCCGCCCATCCCGATGTCTGCCGCTTCCCGCAGGACTGTGAGCTGCCGGACCCCTTCGACGGGCTGCTCGACGAGGCGCTGACCCATGTCCACGACTGCCTCGGCGTCGCCCTGCGCGATGGCGATCGGCTGATCGGCATGCTCACTCTCGATGCGCTCGAGCCCGGCCGGCTTGCCGCCATCGATGATGATGAACTGCTGGCCGCCGCCGGACTGCTGGGCACCTGCCTGCGGCTGGCCTGGCAGCTCAGTGACACCCGCTCGCGGCTCAACGAGGCGCTGGCGCCGGAAACCCCGCTGCCGGGTCGCACCCCGCAGTGGCACAGCCCCGCCATGCGCCGGCTCGAGGAGAGTCTGGCGCTGGTGGCACCCACCGACATGAGCGTGCTGCTGCATGGTGAAACCGGGGTCGGCAAGGAGTTGATTACCCGCCGGCTGCACGAGCTCTCCACCCGCAGTCATGCGCCGCTGGTGCGGGTCAACTGCGCCACCCTGCCCGAGGCGCTGGTGGAGAGCGAGCTGTTCGGCCATCGCCGGGGCGCCTTCTCCGGCGCGGTGCGCGACCATCGCGGTCACTTTGCCATGGCCGATGGCGGCACCCTGATGCTCGACGAGATCGGCGAGCTGCAGCTGGCGCTGCAGCCCAAGCTGCTACGGGTACTGCAGGAGGGCGAGATCCAGCCGCTGGGCAGCGAGAAGAGCGTGCAGGTCGATGTGCGGGTGGTGGCGGTCACCAACCGCGAGCTGCACGCCGAAGTGGCTGCCGGGCGGTTCCGCGAGGATCTCTACCATCGCCTCGGCGTCTTTCCGCTGGAGATTCCGGCCCTGCGCGAGCGCCGCGAGGACATCATCCTGCTGGCAGGCAGCTTCCTGGAGGACAACCGGGTCCGGCTGGGGGTGGCCAACCTGCGCCTCGACGAGGCCGCCGAAGGTGCCCTGCTGGCCTGGCACTGGCCGGGCAACGTGCGCGAACTCGAGCACACCCTTGCCCGCGCCGCGCTGCGGGCGCTGGGCGAACAGGGACCACAGGAGGCCGAGGCCCGCCGCCAGAGCATCGTGCGCATCCGTGCCGAACATCTGGAACTGCCCGTCCGGGACGCGACAGAGCCGGCTGCCACCACCGCTTCAGCCGCCGAGGCCGTCCCCCGCCCCGGCGCCGCCACCGAGGCGTCCTGGCGCTCGCTGCGCGAGGCGGTCGATGCATTTCAGCGCTCGCACATCGCCCGGGCACTGGCCGCCCATGACCACAACTGGGCGGCTACGGCACGCGCGCTGCAGCTGGACAGTGGCAACCTGCATCGACTGGCCCATCGGCTGGGGCTGAAGTGAGCATACCCGGGGTCAGAGCACTCCGAAGCCGATATCCTCCCGACGCTCGGCCTCGGTCTCCTGTTCGACGATGACATCGCCGCCCAGCAGATACTGTCCGTCGCGATCGTGAATATGCACTTCGGCGTTCTTCAGGGCCTTGCCGTGCGCCGCACCCTCACGCCAGATCACCTCGCAGGGTTCGGTTTCACGCTCGATCCGGCCATCCTCGTTGTGGTGATCGCGTGGCTTGTGAAAGGTGATATCGACCGTCTGCCCGGTGAAGGTGTGGGACTGATGGCGGCCCCTGCTGCCGTACTGATCCAGCTCGATGCTGACATTGCCGTATTCGACCATGGTCGGCCTCCGTTCATGAATACAGGCCGGTTGAAGTCCGGTCTTCCCAGCATAGGTGCTCGTGCCGGCTTCTTCAGCTCCGCAGCGCCCTGCCGGCCCGATCGCGCCGGGGCAGGCGGTAATGACCTGGTGCCCTCGCACGGGCTAGACTCGACAGCCGGTTTCTGCAGAAGGGATACACATGAGCACCATTGGCTGGGACGACTTCACCCGGGTCGAACTGCGCATCGGCCGCATCATCAGTGCCGAGCCCTTTCCAGAGGCCCGGCGGCCGGCCTATATCCTGCATGTCGACTTCGGCGAGACGCTCGGCGTGAAGAAGTCCAGCGCCCAGCTCACCGCTCTCTATACGCCGGATGAGCTGAGCGGTCGGCTGGTGGTGGCCGTGACCAATCTGCCGAAAAAGCAGGTCGGCCCGCTGATGTCCGAATGCCTGGTCACCGGCTTTCACAACGAGCAGGGCGAGGTGGCCCTGTGCGTGCCGGATCACGCGGTGCCGCTCGGCACACGGCTGATGTAGCCGCGGCCCGACCATGGCGCCCCGTCATGCTCGTCAATGCACAACGGATGCGGAACTCGACGCCCCCTGATAAAGTCTTAATCCACCACAGGCGAGTGGTGACAACCGCAGCGCCTGCGCCACCACTCGTTCAAAGTCCCCAGTCCCAGGAGTTTTCATGAATAAACTGGCGAGCGTCGCCACGCTCAGTGCCCTGCTGATCCTGAGCGGTTGCTCCGGCGGCTCGGATGACAGCGAGCAGACCGATCAAGCGAACAACAGCCAGCAGCAGAGCAGCCAGCAGGCCGGCAACGCACAGGCTCAGGGCGGTGATGGCAGCAGCGAGCAGCAGGGTGCCGGGAACGGCAGCGACAACGGCCCGTTCGAGTCCGATCAGGCCCGGCTGAGCTACGCCATCGGCGCCACCATGGCCCAGAACATGAGCCAGGACATGAGTGATCTGGATCTCGACACCTTCACTCAGGGTATCCGCGACGGCTATAACGGCAATGATCTCAAGCTGAGCCAGGACCAGATCAGTCAGGCCCTGAAGCAGTATCAGCAGAAGATGATTGCCCAGCAGCAGCAGCAGCAGCAGCAGGCGGCCAAGGAGAACAAGGCCGCCGGCGAGAAGTTCCTCAAGCAGAACGCTCAGAAGGATGGGGTCCAGACCACCGACTCCGGCCTGCAGTACAAGGTCGTTGAGGAAGGCAATGGCCCGAAGCCGGCCGCCGAAGAACAGGTCAAGGTCGATTACGAAGGCAAGACCATCGACGGTGAGGTCTTCGACAGCTCCTACGAGCGCGGTCAGCCGGTTACCTTCCAGGTCAATCAGGTCATCGAGGGCTGGCAGCAGGCACTCCAGATGATGCCCGAAGGCGCCACCTGGATGATCTATGTGCCGGCCGAGCTGGCCTACGGCCAGGGCGGTACCGGTCCGATCGGCCCCAATCAGACGCTCATCTTCAAGGTGCATCTGATCGCGGTCGGGGATGATGTCGAAAGCTCGGTGGAAGGTGCCGGTAACGCTCAGGGCGGCGCCGGCCAGTCGAGCAGCGCGGCTTCCGCTACCGGTGGCAGCACGGCTTCCGAGCCGACGACAGCCAACTGAGCAGCCACTGTTACGCTGTCTCCGCAACGCCCGGGCACGCCACCCGGGCGTTGTTGCGTTGTTGCGTTGTGCCTGCGGTGCTACCCCGCCGTTCCGGCGTTCAGCCCGTCATGCCGGTGGACGAGGGTGTGGATAATTATGTGGAACAAGTGTGGCGAGTCATGAATTTTCCACCTGCTGGCGGCCTTCGACTCGGGTCGCAGCAGCTTGACAGGGTAGCACCGAATGGCCCGGCCGCAGACATTGAGCTCAATCAACTCAATGATCTGAAAGGAAAAATATTTCATCCCCGCAATTGCCGATAACGAATTTTCGTCATCCTGTCAATTACCCACAGGCGGCATCTCGCGGCTCGCGGCCTTTGTGGATAATTCATCCGGAGCTTGCGCCGTGCTATTGACAGGGCGAGTCGAAGTCGTACCAGCTGCCCAGTCGTACACCCGCCCGATCCTCGACTCGAATACGCAGCCGCCAGCTGTGTGAGTCGCGCTCACAGGACGCCATCGGCAGGGTGCCCGCATAGCGATGCGGCGCGACCTGCTGCAGCCGGATTTCCTGCTCTCCGGTGTACACGCTGCGCCCCTCGAGCTGGGCCTCTACTGCCCGGGTGTCCAGCCCGTCGATCGTCACACTGACGCGAACCCGTTGCGGCGCCGACTCCAGCCGGGTCACCAGACTCCCCTGCTGCCCCAGCCGGGTATGACACGACCCGGCAAGCACATCGCAGAAGGGCGACGGCGCAAACCAGCGGGTTCTCTCGCCGGCACTGCCCAGGTAGTAGTCGCCGAGATACCAGCACGCCACGACGATGGTCACCAGCGTGACCAGAATCAGGGCGTTCAGTACCGGTGGGCGGGGCTGGTCCTCGTGGTGACGATCGATTCGAACAGCACACATGCTTGGTCAAGTCCGGATGTAATGACTGGTGGGTCGCCCGTCAGCATACCTGTCAGACGGTACGAAAGTGAGGCCGATGGCGTCGAAGGCGCCCAATACTGAATAAAAATTATTATCATTCATATTGACAGCCGCAGAGCCTTTCCCCAGACTCGAGGGTGTGGTGCTTGCCATGCACCACATGACCACAGCCGGGAGGAGGTCAGGCCTCCCAGTGGTCATCTCCTCATCAAGCTAGTCACGGTCCTTTCGCCGCCCCGCCAGGGGCGGCTTTTTAGTGCCCTGTCGCTGCCGGCGTGATGATGCAGCGCCACACCGCAGGCGAAGTGGGCAGTATCGCACTCACGTCCGCCGGTAGATCAGATCCCAAACACCATGCCCCAGCCGTTCGCCCCGGGTTTCGAACTTGGTCAGCGGGCGGAAGTCGGGACGCGGCACGTAATCCCCGGCCACGGCGGTATTCACGAACCCCGGCGTCGTGCTCATGACTTCCACCATGTGTTCGGCGTAGTTCTCCCAGTCGGTGGCCATGTGCAGACGCCCGTTCGGCTGCAATACCCGGTGTACCCGCTCGAGAAAGGCCGGCTGGACGATACGCCGCTTGTGATGCTTCTTTTTCGGCCAGGGATCGGGGAAGAACAGCTGCAGGGTATCGACCGAGCCGGCCGGCAGCGCCTCGTCGAGCACGGCCAGGGCATCCTCGCGATAGACCCGCAGATTATCCAGCCCGGCCTTGTCGGCCTCGTCGAGCAGCTTGCCCACCCCGGGCGGATGCACCTCGATACCGATGAAATCGGTCTGCGGATGGGTGCGGGCCTGCTCGAGCAGCGAGCCGCCCATGCCGAAGCCGATCTCGACCACCAGCGGCGCACGCCGGCCGAACACGCGCTCGGGGTCGATCATCCCCCGGGCCAGGGTCAGGCCCAGGCGCGGGAAGACCTCATCCAGACCACGCTGCTGGGCACGGGTCATGCGGCCGCCGCGCAGGACATAGCTGCGGACTTCGCGCTTCGGCGAACGAGAGGCGTCACTCGACTGCTCTTCGGCAGGTGTGGCTGAAAACGGCTGATGGTACTCGTCACGGGACATGGCTGGATCGTATCGTCGAATGCAGACCGGCCATCACGCACGAGCGACAAGCCGGTCCGGGTGGGTACAAGGGGGTCAGCTGCTGATGCGCCCTGCCATCGGGGAGGAGGGCTCGGCGGCATAGGTCTTGCGCGGCATGCGCTCGGCCAGCCAGGCCTCGCGACCGGCCTCGACCGCCTTTCTCATCGCACCCGCCATCATCACCGGCTGACGGGCGTGGGCGATGGCCGAATTGACCAGTACGCCGTCACAGCCCATCTCCATCGCCAGCGACGCATCCGAGGGGGTGCCGATGCCGGCATCCACCAGGATCGGCACATTCGCGGCCTCGATGATCAGCGACAGGCTGTGCGGATTGAGCAGGCCATGGCCGGAGCCGATCAGCGAGCCCAGCGGCATCACCGCGCTGCAGCCCATCGACTCCAGCTCGGCGGCCACGATGGGGTCATCGCTGGTATAGACCATCACGCTGAAGCCGTCGTCGATCAGGGTGCGGGCCGCGTTGACGGTTTCAATGACATTGGGATAGAGCGTCTGCTCGTCTCCCAGCACTTCCAGCTTGACCAGCGAATGCCCGTCGAGCAGCTCGCGTGCCAGCTGACAGGTGCGCACCGCATCGCGGGCATTGAAGCAGCCGGCAGTGTTGGGCAGCAGGGTATAGCGCTCGGGCGAAATGACATCGAGCAGGCTGGGTTCATCGGGCGACTGGCCGATGTTGGAGCGGCGCACCGCTACGGTCACGATCTCGGCGCCGCTGGCCTCGACCGCCCGGCCGGCCTCGTCGAAATCGCGATACTTGCCGGTGCCCACCAGCAGCCGCGAGCCGAAGGTCTGCCCGGCGATCGTCAGCGGTCTGTCGAGGCGCGTGTCAGCACTCATGACATTCTCCTGAAAAAACGGGCCCGTGAAGGGCATGGACCGCCGGCAGTCACGTCCACTGACGTCCCGCCGGCAGCAGCATGGCGAGCAGCGCCTCAGCCCCCGCCGATGGCGTGTACGATCTCGATGTGATCTCCCTCGCTGAGCGCCGTTTCGGCGTGGCGCGAGCGGGGCACGATCATCTCGTTGAGTTCGACGGCCAGCCGGCGGTTGGCGAGCCCGAGCCGGTCGATCAGCTCGGCCACCGTGGCCGCCTGGTCCACCGCGCGGCTTTCACCGTTGATCGTGAGCTGCATGAGCCGTCCTCCACATGACATCGATTTCGACCGCATTATAACGCCGCCCCGGGGGCTGCGCCGATCCCCCTGTCAGTCGGCGGCAGATCGCTCCGGCCAGACACCGGGCTCGAGCCGATCGGGACGCCTGAGCACCGAGGGATCGAACACCGGCTCGCGCACGCCGTTGCGGCGCTGGCGCTCATAGTCCTTCAACACCCGCAGGGCGATCGGCGAGAGCAGCAGGATCGCGACCAGGTTGGTGGTCGCCATCAGCCCCATGGCGAAATCGGCGAAATCCCAGACGAAGGTCAGCTTCGCCACCGCACCGATCATCACCATCGCCAGCACTGCCAGCCGCAGCAGCTGAATGGCCGGCCGGCTGCGCTTGCCGAACAGGTAGCCCATGTTGATCTCACCATAGGCGTAGTTGCCGATGATCGAGGTGAAGGCGAACAGCAGGATCGCAATGGCGATGAACCAGGTGCCGAAGCTGCCGAGATGATCGCTCATCGCATCCTGGGTCAGCCGGATGCCCTCGATCTGCTGGCCCGGCGAATTCGCCATCAGGGTGTCGTACACCCCGGACAGCAGGATCACCACGGCGGTACAGCTGCAGATGATCAGGGTATCGCAGACCACCCCGAAGGACTGCACCAGCCCCTGGGCCGCCGGATGCCGGACCGAAGCCGTGGCCGCGGCGTTGGGCGCCGAGCCCATGCCCGCCTCGTTGGAGAACAGCCCGCGCTTGACGCCATTCTCCATCGCTACCTTGATCGCAAACCCGGCCGCCCCGCCGGCGGCCGGACCCAGGCCGAACGCACTCTTGACGATCAGTGCCAGCATCGCCGGTACCTCGCCGATGTTGACCGCCAGGATGTAGAGCGCCACCAGCAGGTAGGCCACCGCCATGACCGGCACGATCTTCTCGGCGGTGCGCGCCACCGAGCGGATACCGCCATAGATGACCAGCGCGGTCACTGCCACCAGCACCAGTCCGGTCAGCCAGTGGGGCACGCTGAAGGCGCCGCTCATCGCCTGGGCAATGGTATTGGCCTGGGCGCCGTTGAAAGCCAGGCCATAGGCGAGCAGCAGAAAGACCGCAAACAGCACACTCATCCAGCGCTGGCCGAGACCGCGCTCGATGTAGTACGCCGGCCCGCCGCGGAAGACACCATCCTCGTGCTTCACCTTGTAGACCTGGGCGAGGGTGGATTCGACGAAGGCGGTCGCCAGCCCCACCAGCGCGGTCATCCACATCCAGAAGATGGCCCCGGGGCCGCCGACCCAGAGGGCAATCGCCACCCCGGCCAGGTTGCCGGTGCCCACCCGCGAGGCCAGCGAGGTGGCAAAGGCCTGAAAGGCGCTGATGCCCTCGCCGGCACCACGGCCGCCGAAGGTGACCCGGGCCATGTGCCCCAGCAGACGAAACTGCATGAATTTCGTCATGAGGGTGAACAGCACGCCGGCCCCCAGCAGCAGGTAGAGCAGGACATAGCCCCAGATGAAACCGCTGACCGGCTCCATCACGACGCGAATCGCATTTTCGAGGGTATGAATGAATTCCATGACGGCACTCTGATGTGGCGGTTGAAAGGGTATCGGCGATCGGCCGCGGCTCAGCCGGCGCGCCCGGTGGTGCCGGACCAGACGTCATGATCCACCTGCTCGGGGCGGCTGAGGATGGCCGGATCGAAGCTCGGCTCACGCACGCCATTGCGGCGCTGGCGTTCGTAATCGCGCAGCGCCCGCAACGCCACCGGCGCCAGCAGCACGATGGCAATCAGGTTGACGGTCGCCATCAGCCCCATCGCCAGATCGGCGAAGTGCCAGATGAAGCCCAGCGATGCCACCGAGCCGATCATCACCATGGCCAGCACCACCACTCGCAGGACCTGATCGGCCAGCCGGGCATGGCGCGGGAAGAGATACTCGATGTTGATCGCGGAGTAGGCGTAGTCCGCCAGGATCGAGGTGAAGGCAAACAGGCAGATCGCGATGGCGATGAACCAGGTACCGAAGCTGCCGAGGTGATCGCTCATGGCATCCTGGGTCAGCTGGATACCCTCGATGTCGGCACCGGGCGAGCCGCTCATCAGGCTCTGGTAGACGCCGGAGAACAGGATCACGATGGCGGTGCAGGTGCAGATGATCAGGGTGTCGCAGACCACGCCGAAGGACTGCACCAGCCCCTGGGCGGCCGGATGGCGGACCGTCGCGGTGGCGGCCACGTTGGGGGCCGAGCCCATGCCCGCCTCGTTGGAGAACAGGCCGCGCTTGACGCCGTTCTCCATCGCCGTCTTGATCGCGAAACCGGCTGCTCCGCCAAGCGCGGGGCCGAAACCGAAGGCACTCTTGACGATCAGTGCCAGCAGCGCCGGGACATCCGCCAGATTGACCACCAGGATGTAGAGCGCCACCAGCAGGTAGGCCACCGCCATGAACGGCACGATCTTCTCGGCGGCGCGGGCGACCGAGCGCACCCCGCCATAGATGATCAGCGCCGTCAGCGCGACCAGGATCAGGCCGGTCAGCCAGGTGGGCACACTGAAGGCGCCGTCCATGGCACGCGCAATGGTATTGGCCTGAGCGCCGGCGAAGGCGAGCCCGAAGGCAATGATCAGCAGCACCGCGAACAGACAGCCCAGCCAGCGCTGGCCGAGGCCGCGCTCGATATAGTACGCCGGCCCGCCGCGGAAGGCGCCATCCGCATGACGGGACTTGTAGACCTGCGCCAGGGTGGACTCGACGAACGCGGTCGCCAGTCCCACCAGCGCCGTGACCCACATCCAGAAGATGGCGCCGGGACCGCCGACCCACAGCGCCAGCGCCACGCCGGCCAGATTGCCGGTCCCCACCCGGCCGGCCAGCGAGGTCGCGAAGGCCTGGAAGGCGCTGATGCCCTCGCCACTGCCACGGCTGGTAAAGGTGATGCGCGCCATGTGGCCGAGCAGCCGGAACTGCATGAAACGCGTGATCAGGGTAAACAGCAGGCCAACCCCCAGCAGCAGGTAGACCAGAATGAAAGACCAGATAAAATTGCTGATCGGATCGGTGACGGCGTTGATCGCCGACTCAATTGCAGTAAGCCATTCCATCGCGGCACTCCGGCGGGCTGGTTTCCTTCCGCGGGCGGAAGCGAAGCCATGTCAGTTGTTGTCGGACGGCTGCACCACAGGTGCTCGAGGCCGGCAGGGCCGGTAGATCTTCAGTATGGCAGGACCCGGGGCAGACCGTTCGGATATGCTGCCGGGCGGGGAGTGTACATCATCATGAGCCAACGTCACGCCTGGGCACTGGTCGGAGTCTCGGGACTGGTCACCGTGGCCCTGGGCGCGCATGGCCTGGCCGACCGGCTGGATGCCGGGCAGCTGAACGCCTTCACCACCGGGGTGCGCTATCAGGCCTGGCACACCCTGGCCGCCATGGCGGTACTGGTCTGGCGCCATCAAAAGCCCCTCAGGGGGCAGCGGCTGGCACTGCGGCTGTGGGGAGTCGGCATCGTGCTGTTCTGCCTCTCGCTCTACGCCCTTGCACTGGGCGCGCCCGGCTGGCTAGGGCCGATCACGCCATTCGGAGGTCTGGCGCTGATGCTCGGCTGGGCGGCCGTGGCCATCGCCGGCTGGCGCGCGCGCAGCGGCTGAACTGGCGCTGACCGCGGTGCAGCGCTAGCATGGCCGATCATGACCGGTCACAACGCCCCCTTTGCCAACCTGCTCGACTACGGCGAGCTGGCCCCTGTCCCCGAGCCGCTCGGCGGGGTACTGGCGCCCTATCTGCGCCACTACCGCCTCGACGAGGCGCTACCGATGGCGGCAGGCCTGGACGCCGGTCAGATCGACTGCGCCGGCTATCGGCTCTGGGTACAGCGCTGGCGCCCCGCGCAGCCGCCGCACGGTACCGTGGTGGTGGTCCACGGCTACTTCGATCATCTCGGCCTTTACCGGCATCTGCTGAAGACCCTGCTCGCTGCCGGCTGGCAGGTCATCCTCTGGGACCTGCCCGGCCATGGCCTCTCCAGCGGCGAGCGCGCGGCCATCGACGACTTTGCCGACTATATCCACTGTCTGCAGGCGCTGACGGATCAGCTCGACGAGCGCGCACTGATGCAGGGCCCCTGGATCGGCATCGGCCAGAGCACCGGCGGCGCCATCCTTGCCACCGATGCCCTCTCCCGCCGCGAGCACTCACCCTGGCAGGCCCTGGTGCTGCTGGCGCCGCTGGTCCGCCCGCGCGGCTGGAAACGGGCGCGCTGGCTGCACGATATCGCCGGCCCCTTCGTGCGCTCGATCCCGCGCACTCATCACCCCAACTCGACCGATGCCGACTTCGTGGCCTTCCTGCGCCATGGCGACCCGCTGCAGGCCGAGCGGCTGCCGCTGGTCTGGGTACGCGCCATGCGCCGCTGGATGGCGCGGTTTTGCATGCTGTCGCCCCGCGCGCTGCCGGTCCTGATCCTGCAGGGCGAGCAGGATGCCACCGTCGACTGGCGCTGGAACCTGCAGGTGCTGGCCGCACAATTCCCCATGGCCCGCATCGAGCGTAATACCCGGGCCAGGCATCACCTGGTCAATGAACACGAGACGCTCCGGCAGCCACTGTTCACGGTGCTGCTCGACTTCGTCGAGGCGCAGCGTAACGACAATGTCGCCTCCGTCCATTGCGAGATCTCGCCATGAGCGCCCTGTTCCGTCAACTTGTGGTCCTGCTGCTGCCCTGCTGGCTCGCCGGCTGCGCCCTGTTCGGCAATGGCGCCCCCGTCGAACCACGCTCACCGCTGGCGAGCCTGGGGGAGTCGGCGGCGCGTCAGGTACTCGCCGCCGACGACTGGGCCATACCGCCCGGGCAACGGGTCATCCTGGTGGCACCGCCCCAGGTGGATGACCGCCTGCCGATCGACGCCGCCCGGCTGCGCGAGACCCTGATCCGCACCCTGCTGGCACGGGACGACGGCCCGCAGATCCTGGCCTGGCAGCCGATCGAGGGCACCCCGAGCCTGGCCGACAATCAGCGCATCCTGAGTACCCGACTGGCCGCTTCTGCACCGGCACTCAAGCTCTCCGATCGCACGCTCTACCCCTATCGGCTGACCCTGGAGCTGACGGCGCCGACCGCCGTCAGCGCCGACTGGAAGCATCACATCGAGGGCGCCTTCGATGCCGATGCCCTGCTCTCGTCGGTCGGGACTTCAGCCACCGACAGAGCGACGCCCTGACACTTCGCAAGCTCCGGACACCACTGCCATGACTGCTCGCCACCTCGATCGCCACGGCCCCGCCAACCCCTTCCCCGGCCTGCGCGCACTGGAGCGCCGGCTGGGTCGCCGGGTACCCCATCAGCTGGGCTCCAACGAGGGCCTGGACATGCCGCATCGGGCGCTGGGTCAAGCGCTCGGGGGAGAGGTCGCCCGGCTGGCGCGTGCCTACGGGGATGCGGAAGCCTTCGAGCTGCGCAGCCGGCTGCAGGATCGGCTCGGGGTGCCCATGGAGGCGCTGATCATCGATGCCGGCGCCGACAGCCTGATCGCCCTCGCCCTGCGCACGCTCTGCGATCCCGGTGCCACGGTGATCACCAGTGCCGGCACCTACCCCACCTTCGGCTATTTCGCCGAGGGTCAGGGGTGTCACATCATCGAAGTGCCCTACCGCAGCGAGGCGGACCCGGCAGGCCAGGCCCCCGCCCTGTCACCCGATCCCGGGGCACTCGCCGAGGCCGCCTGCCGGCACGAGGCCCAGCTGGTCTATCTGGCCAATCCGGACAACCCGAGCGGCCACTGGCATGATCCCGACACCCTGGATGCCCTCGAGGAAGCCCTGCCCGAGGGCTGCACGCTGCTGCTCGACGAGGCCTATCACGACTTCCTGCCCGAGGCACGGCGCGACAACCGGGTGCGACCGCGCCGTGTCCGGCTGCGGACCTTTTCCAAGGCGCACGGCCTGGCCGGGCTGCGGATCGGCTACGCCATCGCCTCGCCGACCCTGATCAGCGACATGCACAAGGTACGCATCCACTACGCCGTCTCCTCGGTGGCGCTGGAGGCCGCGACCGTGCTGGTCGATCACGAGGAAGAAGTGCACGAGCACATTCGCGATGTGGTCGACCGGCGCGAGCGGCTGGCCGCCCATCTGCGCCGCCGGGGCGGTCAGGTCGTGCCCGGGGAGACCAATTTCGTCGCCCTCTGCCTGGCCGACGGCGACCGGGCCGCCGAGGTACATCGCGCCCTGCTGGCGGAGGGCGTGATCGTGCACCGTCCGCCGCATCCGGCGCTGGGCCATGTGCTGCGCATCAGCGCCGTCGAGGATGCGCTGGTGCCCGGCCGGCTGGCACCACTGGAAGAAGCACTCTGATCCGAGCGCGGCACGGGCGTCATGACACCATCCTTCATCGGCGCTACATTGCCGAATGCGCCGAAGCAAGCGCTCGCGTGACTCATCTAACGACCAACAATCAACGGAGCAGGGCATGGATGTAATACAGAGCCTTATCGAGGGCATCAACGGCGTGGTATGGGGCCCGCTGATGCTGATTCTGCTGCTGGGTGTGGGGATCTATCTGCAGATCGGCCTGAAGGCGATGCCGATTCGCAACATCGGCCGCGCCTTCGCGCTGCTCTGGCAGGGACGCAGCGGCGAACGCGACAGCGGTGAAATCTCCTCCTTCAATGCCCTGATGACCTCGCTGTCGGCCACCATCGGCACCGGCAACATCGCCGGCGTGGCCACCGCCATTGCCCTGGGCGGCCCGGGCGCGGTGTTCTGGATGTGGATCACGGCGCTGGTCGGCATGGCCACCAAGTATGCCGAGGCCGTCTGCGCGGTGCGCTTTCGCGAGCGCGACAGCGAGGGCAACTTCGTCGGCGGACCGATGTACTACATCCGTAACGGTCTGGGCAGACGCTTTGCCTGGCTGGGCGGGCTGTTTGCGCTGTTCGGCGCGCTGGCCTCGTTCGGTATCGGCAACACCGTGCAGGCCAACTCGGTGGCCGATGCGCTGTCGACCTCCTTTGCCATCCCCGCCTGGCTGACCGGGCTGATCATCATGGTGCTGGCCGGCGCCGTCATCCTGGGCGGCATCCGGCGCATCTCCAGCGTTGCCGGACGGCTGGTGCCGCTGATGGCCATCGCCTATCTGCTGGCGGGTGTGGTGGTCCTGCTGATCAACATCACCGACATCCCCGAGGCGCTCGGCCTGATCTTCGTGCACGCCTTCACCCCCGTCTCGGCCGCCGGCGGCTTTGCCGGTGCCGCAGTGGCCGCCGCCATCCGCTTCGGCGTGGCCCGCGGCGTGTTCTCCAACGAAGCCGGGCTGGGCAGTGCCCCCATCGCCCACGCCGCCGCCCAGACCAACAGTCCGGTCCGCCAGGGCATGATCGCCATGCTGGGCACCTTCATCGACACCCTGGTGGTCTGCACCATCACCGCCCTGGCCATCATCACCTCCGGGCAGTGGCTGGAGGGCGAGTCCGGCGCGGCGCTGACCTCGCTGGCCTTTCGCACCGCACTGCCGGGGCCGGGCGACTATATCGTGGCGGCGGCGCTGGCGATCTTCGCCTTCACCACCATTCTCGGCTGGTCCTACTATGGCGAGCGCTGCTTCCAGTATCTCTTCGGCCCCCGGGCCGCGCATGGCTACCGCATTGCCTTCGTGCTGATGATTCCGGTCGGCGCCATGGCACATCTGGACTTCATCTGGCTGCTGGCCGATACCTTCAACGCGCTGATGGCGATTCCCAACCTGATCGCTCTGGCCCTGCTGTCGCCGCTGGTCTTCCGACTGACCCGCGAGCACTTCGCCGGGCCCCACAGCCCGACCACGCCCGGCGACCGGCACTGACCCTCGAGGGCGCGGCGGCAAATCGCCGCCGCGCTGCGCTCGACGGGCCAGCGTTCGATTAAGGTGAACGAGCGGTAAAAAACGTTCCAATATAATTACCGAAGCCGACAGTCCAGCATGGCGACATCCGATCAGTCAGCAGGAGTTCGCCATGTTACTTCGCCTTGAAGACGTCATCCGTGGTGCCCCGACCCCCATGGCCGGGCTGGCCCTGGGTATCGCCAGCCTCGGGTGGAGCTGGGAGAGCCTTACTGCGCTGAAGGGGGTTGCCCAGCAAGCCGGCGCAGCCATCGCTGCAGTCCTGCTGCTGATCCTGGCGGTTCGTTTCATCCGCCATCCGCAGTCACTGCGCCAGGATCTGGCCCACCCGGTGGTCGGCAGTGTCGTTCCCACCTTCGCCATGGCCCTCATGGTGGTCTCGAAGGCCTTCGGTCACTGGGTGCCCAGCCTTGGTACGGCGCTCTGGCTGGTGGCAGTGGGGCTGCATCTGATCTTTCTGAGCGCCTTCGTCATTCATCGCTGCCGCGACTTCAGGCTGCACCACATGGTGCCGGGCTGGTTCGTGCCACCGGTCGGGATCATCGTGGCCGATGTCGCCTTTCCCGGGGTACCGGCCCTGCAGCCGCTCGCCCTGGGTCTGCTCTGGTTCGGCATGATCATGTACGCCCTGCTGCTGCCGGTGATGGTGCATCGGCTGATCTTCTCAGCCGAGATCCCGGATGCCGCCAAGCCGACCATCGCCATCATGGCGGCCCCGGCGAGTCTCAGTCTGGCCGGCTACCTGACCGTGTCCGCCGAGCCCTCACCGCTGCTGGTGGCCCTGCTGGGGAGCATCGCGCTGCTGATGACGGTCGTGATCTATCTCGCCTTCTTCCGGCTGCTGCGTCTGCCCTTCAGCCCCGCCCATGCCGCCTTCACCTTCCCGATGGTGATCGGCGCCACGGCGATGGCGAAGACCGCCGGATGGCTGGCAAGCCAGGGCGTGCCGGGCTCGCTGGTGGCGCAGGTGCAGACACTGGCCGATATCGAACTCACCGTGGCCACGGTGGTCGTCGGGTATGTCGCGCTGCGCTATGCCACCTACTACGGACAACGTCTTGCGATGACCGATCTCTCCGGCCATCCGGGCTGAGGCCCGCCGCCCGTGGGCAACGGGTCTTCCAGCGCCTGCCGCGCGGACATCCGTCACGTCGCGGCAGCACCGGAATTGCGACACTACTACACTGCCCGGAGAGAGCCTCGCAAGCCTTCCCGAGGTCAACAGGAGCCAACCGGCATGTCGCAACGTCCCGCCATTCACAAGTCGCTGGCCACACGATATTTCACCCATCCCCCCGAGGGCGGCGAGTCCAATGCCGAAACCCGGTTATCGCAGCTGGCGGGTTATCTGACGCCTGCCGCCCTGTTCTATATCCGCAACCATACCGCCACACCCGAGATCGACCCCCGCACCTGGACACTGCAGCTCGAGGGTGACGGCCTCGAGCGCTCGATCACGCTCGATCTGGCGGCCCTGCAGGCACTGCCGCAGGTCTCGATCACGCGCGCCATCGAGTGCGCCGGCAACGCCCGGGCCTTTTTCGCCCATGACTTCGGCGAGCCGGCCGAGGGCGCCCAGTGGCGCAGCGGCGCAATCGGGGTAGCGGAATGGAGCGGTGTACGGCTGCGCGATGTGCTCGAGCAGGCCGGCGTGACGGCGGAGGCGATCAGCGTACTGCCGGAAGGACTCGACGAGGGGCGTTTCGCCCGGCCGCTACCGCTGGCCAAGGCGCTGGCTGAGGATACCCTGATCGCACTGGCGATGAACGGTGAACCGCTGCCGTGTGATCACGGCGCCCCTGCCCGGCTGGTGGTGTCCGGCTGGCTGGGCGCGGCCAGCATCAAGTGGCTGGGGCGAATCCGCGTGGCGGCCCATGAGCAGAATACGTACTGGAACACCCGGGACTATACCCTCGCCGGTCCGGACTACCCTGCCGAAGGCGAGGCCGATGGCATCCCCATCACGGTGATGCCGGTGATGAGCGTCCCCGAACTGGACTGGCCGGCCGGGCTCGCCGCCGGCCGGCAGGTGATTCGCGGCCGGGCCTTCTCCGGTGAGGGGCGGGTCGAGCGGGTCGAGTATCGCCTTGATGACGGCGCGTGGCAGCCGGCCCGACTGGAGGCCCCCAACCTGCCCGCTGCCTGGGTACGCTGGTCGGTCATCACCGAGCTGGCGCCCGGCGAGCATGAGCTGCGCGTACGCGCCATCGACGAGGCCGGCAACGTGCAGCCCGACCGGGTGCCGTGGAACGATCATGGATGTCTCTACAACGCCGTCATCGCCTGGCCGCTTCACGTCGGAGAGCATTGAAACGATGGCGATCACCCTGCGCCAGCTGCGTGTCTTTGTCACCATCGTGCACGAGGGCTCGCTGACCGCCGCCGCGCAAGCCCTGCATCTGACCAAGCCGGCAGTCAGCGCAGCGCTGGCCGAACTGGAGAAGCGCTACGGCCACCGGTTGTTCGATCGTCATCACAACCGGCTGTTCATCAACGACCTGGGGCGCCAGCTGCTGCCGCTGGCCGATGAGCTGCTCGGCCGCGCCGCCACCGTCGAGCAGCTCTTCGATCGCCATACGCAGCTGTCCGGCAAGCTGCGAATCGGTGCCAGCTATACCATCGGTCACCAGCTGCTGCCGTCGCTGTTGCAGGGATTCCGTCGTCTTACCGGCCATACCGATCAGCAGGTCACCATTGTCAACAGCGCCACCATTGGTGAGGCCCTCAACGCCTTCGAGCTCGATATCGGCATGGTCGAGGGCCGGATCGATCACGCACCGCTGATGGCCCGAACCTGGCGCCACGATCGCATGCTGGTGGCGGCGGCTCCGGAGCATCCGCTGGTCGGCCGTGTTGCCACGGTGGCCGACCTCGAACATCAGCAGTGGGTGCTGCGCGAGCCCGGTTCCGGTACCCGGGAGCAGTTCATGCACTTTCTGGCCGCTCGGCTTGAACACTGGCAGACCGCACTCGAGCTCAACGCCACCGAAGCGATCATCAATGCGACTGCCGCCGGCATGGGGCTGACCTGTGTCTCCGAACTGGAAGCCCGCCATGCCCTGGCGGATGGCCGGTTGCGTGAACTCGAGATCGATCTGGCGATGCCGCGCCAGTTTCACCTGATCACCCACCGCGACAAGTACATCAGCCCACTGCTGGCGCGTTTCATCGACTTCTGCCATCACCCGGATGGCGATACGTCACGGCCGCACGCTCCCGCTTAACACCGATTCACAATCCGCAACGGCCGGCCGATATCTCCCGCCATCCTCGCCTCCCCCGAATTCCGGCTTTCACGCCTTATACCAAAAGCTAATGACCGGCGCTTTGACTTTCAGCGCGCCACCATCAAACATGCCTTTCATGATAATCGACGTGAATTTTTCACGTCATTTACCACGGCTATCTGCAGCAATCGACGGAAACACCACCGTGATACCCACGCAAAGACGCGACTACCTGCTGGAACTGCTCGACCGGCAGAGCGTACTGACCATCAGCGAGCTGACCGACCTGCTCGGGGTCTCCCACATGACGGTAC
This sequence comes from Kushneria sinocarnis, assembly GCF_003633775.1. GTDB lineage: Bacteria > Pseudomonadota > Gammaproteobacteria > Pseudomonadales > Halomonadaceae > Kushneria > Kushneria sinocarnis. Next base: position 241,317 of record NZ_RBIN01000001.1, on the reverse strand, counting down.
GCCGCGATATCGCCCAGCTTGAACAGGAGGGCCGGGTGCTCTCGGTCTCCGGCGGGGTGCGCCTGGCTGCCCGGTTCCGTCACGAGCCCGCCTGGCAGGAGAAGACCACTGCCAGCATCGAGCACAAGGAGGCGATTGCCCGGCGGGCGGCGGCCATGATCCACGACGGCATGTCGATCTATCTCGATGCCGGCACCACCACCTTCGCCATGGCTCGCCTGCTCACCGAGCACAACGATCTTTCGGTAGTCACCAACAACTTTCACATCTCGGCGCTGCTGGCGCAGTACCCGCACATCGAGCTCTTTCATACCGGCGGCCGGGTCAATCACGAGAACTACTCGGCGGTCGGCCCCTCGGTGGTGGAGTTCCTGCGCCAGGTCAACGTCGACATCGCCTTTCTCAGCAGCTCTTCCTGGCATCTCGAACGCGGCGTGACCACGCCGGATGAATCGAAGATCCTGGTCAAGCAGCAGCTGCTGCAGATCGCCTCCAAGAGCGTGCTGGTCGCCGACAGCTCCAAGTATGGCCGATTCGGCATGTTCCGGGCCTGTGCGCTGGAGGATTTCGACCTGATCGTCACCGATGACCGGCTGGCCGAAAGTGCTCGCGAGGCGATCATCGAGCGCGACATCGCACTCGACACGGTCACGCTTACCGCCCCCCGGACGGCCGATGAACCGAAGGAGGTCCCATGGCCCTGATCGGATGTATTGCCGACGATTTCACCGGCGGCACGGACCTGGCCAACAACCTGGTCAGAAGCGGCTTTCGTACCGTCCAGACCATCGGCGTGCCGACCACGGCGCCCGAAGACGTCGATGCCATCGTGGTGGCGCTGAAGTCGCGCAGCATTCCGGCAGCCGACGCCGTACGTCAGTCGCTGGACGCCCTGAGCTGGCTGCAGCGCCAGGGCTGCGAAAGGTTCTACTTCAAGTACTGCTCGACCTTCGACTCCACCCCGCAAGGCAATATCGGCCCGGTGGCCGAGGCGCTGATGGCGGCGCTCGGCTGTGACACCACCCTGTTCTGCCCGGCCTTCCCGGCCACCGGCCGTACCGTCTATCAGGGCCATCTGTTCGTGGGCGGCAGCCTGCTCAACGAGAGCGGCATGGAGCACCACCCGCTCAACCCGATGACCGATGCCAACCTCGTGCGCTGGCTCGAGGCACAGACCGAACAGCGCGTCGGGCTGCTGTCGGCCGAGGTCATCGAGCGTGGCGAAGCGGCCGCCCGCGACCGGCTCGAGGAGCTGCAGGCCCAGGGGCACCGGCTGCTCGTGACCGACACCCTGCGCAACGCCCACCTGACCACCATTGCGCTGGCCAGCCGCGACATGCCACTGGTCACCGGGGGCTCCGGGCTGGCACTCGGGCTGGGGGCGCTTTATTCATCGCCGAGCGGCCGGGCGGCCGCCCTGCCGGCGCCCGAGGGCGGCGCGCTGATCCTGGCCGGCAGCGCCTCGCAGCGCACCCGCGAGCAGATCGAACATGCCCGTGCCCGGATGCCGACCCGGGCCCTGGACCCGCTCGAACTGCATCACGATTTCGACGCCACCCTCGCCGCGATCGAACAGTGGGCGCTGCCACAGCTGGGCGCGCCGCTGCTGATCCACAGCGACACCCGAGCCGAGGTCGTGCGCGAGGCCCAGCAGCAGCTGGGGGTCGAAGCCGCCGGTGCGCTGGTGGAACGAGCGCTGGCGGAACTCGCCAGGCGGCTGATCGTCCGCAACATCGGCCGCCTGATCGTCGCCGGTGGCGAAACGGCGGGCGCCATCGTCGGCGCACTGGGCATCGAGAGTCTGCGCATCGGCCCGGAAATCGATCCCGGCGTTCCCTGGACCTGGACCGACTCCAGCCATGGTCCGCTGCACCTGGCGCTGAAGTCCGGCAACTTCGGCGCCCCCGACATGTTTACCCGTGCCTGGGAGGTCATCGATGAATGAACATACCCTGCGCCAGCGTCTGGTCACGCTCGGCAAGCGACTCTACGACCGCGGGCTCAGTCCCGGCACCAGCGGCAATCTCAGCGTGCGGCTGGACGATGGCTGGCTGACCACGCCCACCAACTCCTGCATGGGCGAACTCAACGCCGACGAGATCTCCAAGCTCGACTGGGAGGGCAATGTCCTCTCCGGCAGCAAGCCCAGCAAGGAGTACTTCTTTCACCTGGCCTACTACAAGCATCGGCCCGAGGCGCAGGCGATCGTGCACCTGCACTCGAGCTACTCCAGCGCCGTGTCGTGCCTGAAGAACGTCGACGAGGCGAGTGTGCTGCCGCCGATCACGCCCTATTTCGTGATGCGCATCGGCCGGCTGCCGCTGGTGCCCTACCGCCGCCCGGGGGACGAGCGGCTCGGCGACGACGTCGCCCGGCTGGCGCCACACTACAGCGCGCTGATGCTGGCCAATCACGGCCCGATCGTCACCGGCAAGGACCTCGATGCCACGGTCAGCGCCGCCGAGGAGCTGGAGGAGACCGCCAAGCTCTTCCTGCTGCTGCACGGTCACGAGTATCGCACCCTCGATGCCGATCAGATCGGCGAACTCTGCGAGCACCATGGCGCCCGGTGGGAGAGCTGAGCGCTGCATGTTACCGGCCGGCACAGGGATCGGCCCGGCGCCCGCGCGCCGTCAACCAGGAGGTGGAAGATGAGTCATGTTGCCATTATCGGATCGGGCCTGATCGGGCGCAGCTGGTCGGTGGTCTTCGCCCGCGGTGGCCACGACGTGGTGCTGTTCGACAGCCAGGCCGAGGTGCTGCCCCGCGCCCGTGAGCTGGTCGGTGAGACCCTCGAGGAGCTGGCCGCCAACGAGCTGCTCGACGAGGCCCCCGCCCGCGTGCTGGAGCGGGTACGGATCAGCAGCGATCTGACGCAGGCGCTGGAGGGGGCCATCCACGTCCAGGAGAACATTCCCGAACGGGTGGCGCTCAAGCGGGAACTGTTCGCCCGGCTCGATGAGCTGGCCGCGCCCGATACCACGCTGGCCAGTTCGACCTCGGGCATACCGGCCTCCGATTTCACCGAGACCCTCGCCCACCGCGAGCGCTGCCTGGTGGCGCATCCGGTCAATCCGCCGGCCCTGATTCCGCTGGTCGAACTGATTCCCGCGCCCTGGACCGATGACGCAGTGCTTGACCGCACCCGGGCGCTGATGGCGGAGGTCGGCCAGTCCCCGATCACCCTCGGAGGCGAGATTCCCGGCTTCGCGGTCAATCGGCTGCAGGGGGCGCTGCTCAACGAGGCCTTCAACCTGATCGAGGACGGCTATCTCAGCGTCGAGGACCTCGACCGGGTGGTCAGCGACGGCCTGGGCGCCCGCTGGTTCTTCATGGGGCCGATCGAGACCATCGATCTCAATGCCCCGGAAGGAGTGCGCGACTACATGACCCGGCTCGGGCCGATGTATCAGCAGATTGCCGACTCCTCGCGCCCCCGCCACGGCTACAGCGAACAGCTGCTCGACCAGCTCGAACGCGCGCGCCGCGAGACGCTGCCTGCCGACCAGCGCGACGAGCGCATGGCCTGGCGGGACCGCTATCTGGTGACGCTGGCCGCGCTGAAGAAGCGTCAGTCCGCCTGACACGTTCCGGCCGGCGCCCTGCCCGGCGTCGGCCGTCCGCCGGCAGACCGATCGACCACAGGTCCGGAAACCCCGCGTTCCGTGACCCGGAGAGATTGTGTCCGTGGCATCGGTTGATTCAGCTTCATTCGCCTCACTACCTACCCGAGGTCCGTCATGAACATTCTCGGTGCAATCGAAAAGGTGCCCGGCGGCATCATGGTCATTCCGCTGCTGATGGGCGCCACCGTCAACACCTTCTTTCCCGGTCTGCTCGAGATCGGCGGCTTCACCCAGGCCCTGTTCAAGGAGGGCGCACTGCCGGTGATCGGCGCCTTCCTATTCTGCATGGGCGCCCAGATTCCCATCCGCGCCACCGGCCCGATCGCCGAAAAGGGCTTCGCCATCCTGATCGGCAAGCTGATTGCCGGCGTGCTCGTGGCCCTGATCGCAGCCTTTCTGATGCCCTCGGGCACCCTGCTGGCGCTGTCACCCCTGGCAATCGTGGCGGCCATGACCAACTCCAACAGCGGCATGTATGTCGCCCTGACCGAACAGTTCGGCAACAAGACCGATACCGGTGCCGTCTCGGTCATCTCGCTCAATGACGGCCCCTTTCTCACCCTGCTGGTACTGGGGGCCGCGGGGCTGGCCTCGATTCCGCTGCTGACCTTCATCGGCGTGGTCGCCCCGGTGCTGCTGGGCTTCATCCTCGGCAATCTGGATGAGAACCTGCGCCGCTTCCTGGCCCCCGGCCAGCGCATCCTGATCCCCTTCTTTGCCTTCCCGCTGGGCGCCGGCATCGACTTCAAGACCCTGATCGAAGCCGGGCTGCCGGGCGTGCTGCTGGGGCTGCTGACACTGGTAGTCTCCGGCGGTGGTGCCATGTTGCTGCTCGCCCTGGTCCATCGCGTCCGCCGCCGGCCGCACTATCGGCGCAATATCATCTCGGGCGCCTGTGAATCCTCCACCGCCGGCGCGGCCGTCGCCACTCCGGCAGTCGTCGCGGCAGCCGACCCCGCCTATCGGGCCATCGAGGCCACGGCCACGGCCCAGGTGGCCGGGTCCACGGTCACGACCGCCATTCTGACGCCGGTGCTGGCACTGCTGGTCTACCGCTGGCAGATGAAGCGGGGGATCGACCCGCAGCAGGAGTTCGAGGACGAGCCGGACACCTCGACCGCCCCCGCGACCGAGCCGCTGACACGCTCCTGAGTGTCCCGTCGGCACGGCCCATCGGGCCGGAGAAGCCCGCCTTCTTCGGTCCCCGACCGGAGTACCGCCATGCATTCGCAGTCCTGCACATCACGCCTGGCCCGCTACCGCACTGCCGAGGCCTTCGAAGTCGAGCCCGGCGTACGGTTCCGGGAGATGATCCGTCGGGAGGATGGCGCTCGCACCATGATCGTCGGGCTGGCCACCTTCGCCCCCGGCGCCAGCCTGCCCTGTCACGTGCACAACGTCGAGGAGACCGTGACCATCCTGACCGGCCGCGCCCTGTGCGTGGTCGAAGGCCAGGAGACCACCGAGGTCGAACCGTTCGACAGTTCCTTTATTCCGCCACACGTCGCGCATCGCTTCATCAATGCCAGCGACAGCGAGCCCCTCACCATTCAGTGGATCTACGGTCTGGTGGATGAGCACGGCCGGGCCGTGGCCGAGGTCGAACGCACCCTGGTGGCGCCGGCGCGCTGCGAGCGGTGACCGGCCCCGCGACGGGCGGCGCTAGTGTGCCGTCCAGCCGGCATCCACCTTCAGGGTGGTACCGGTCATGTAGCGGGCGCCCTCGGAAGCGAGAAAGTGGACTGCTGCGGCGACATCCGCGGGCTCGGGCAGTGCTTCAAGCAGGCACTTCTGCTCGATCAGCGAGCGCATGGTGGTATCGGCCAGCGTTTCCCGGGTCATCTCGGTGGCCACGAAGGTGGGCGCCACGCTGTTGACCCGAATGCCGGTGCCCCTGAGCTCGATCGCCAGCGCCTTGCCGAACCCTTCCACGGCGTGCTTGCTGGCGCAGTAGACCGTACGCTGCGGCAGGCCGATCAGCCCGGCCTGGGAGGAGACATTGACGATGCGCCCGGCCACGTTCTGCGCCTGCATGGCATTGACGACGGCCCGGGTCAGCAGCATCAGGGCGCGCACATTGATATCGAACACGGTATCGATATCCGCGCCGCTGATTTCACTGAAGGGGCGGGGAATATTGAGCCCGGCGTTGTTGACCAGTACATCCGGCGTTCCATGCGCCGCCAGCAGGTGCTCGATGGCCGCTTCATCACGGATATCCAGGGTCACGCTTTCAATCCGTCCGGCAATCTCTGCCGGCAGCGACTGCAGCCGGCTTGCCCGGTCGGCATCGCGGGTCGTGACCAGCACCCGGTCTCCCGCCCGGGCAAAGTGTTCGGCACAGGCCAGGCCGATGCCTCCCAGCCCGCCGGTGATCCAGACGCGCCGCTGTGCTGCAAAAGCCGTCATGACTGCCTCTCCCCTTCCTCGCGTGTTGTCCGCCCGGTTCAAAGTGCCATGGTGGCAGGCCGGGTCGCGACCGATCCCCGCTCGATGATGTCACCTTCGAGCAGGTATGAGCGCGGTGTGAACACCTGGTACTTCAGGCTCCTGTGAACGCCCTCGACTACTGCCTCGACCATGCCCGCCAGTGGCTGACGTACCGTGGTCAGGTCGTAGCGCCGCCAGGCGGCCATGTCGATATCATCGAATCCGGCGACCGACACCGCCTCGGGCACGGCGAGCTGCCACTCGTGGCACAGCGCATCCATGGCCCCCAGCGCCAGCACGTCATTGGCCCCGATGATGGCGTCCGGCAGTTCGTGACGCGCCAGCGCGCCGATGGCCGTGTAGCCGGCCTCGTGGCTGTACGCGTTCGACCCGGCCAGGGTCACGGCAGGCAGGCGATAGCGCCGGGCGGCGTCGCGCACGCCCTTCTGGCGATCGATGGTGGTTGAGGCGTGGCGCTCGCCCTGAATGAACAGCAGCCGGCGATGGCCGCGCCGGATCAGCCACTCTGCCAGCAGCATGCCCCCGGCATAGTTGTTGCAGCCCACGGTCAGTGCCCGGGCGCCGGGGATATAACGATTGACCAGAATGGCCGGAATCTCGTGCTGTTCACAGGCGCTCACCGCCGCGGAGTCGATGTTGGCGGTGGTAAAGATGATGGCGCCGACCTTCAGCCGGGCGAGCGAGGCGATGACTGTCTCGTGCCGGCCATCCGCTCCGGCGGTCATGCACAGCAGCTCGACCCCCTCCTCGGCCAGACGGTGCGACAGCCGCTCGATCAGTGCCGGATAAAACGGGTTGTGCAGATGCTCCATGACCAGCCCCACCCGCGGCGCACTGCTACGCCGGGTCGCCGATTCGTAGCCCAGCCGTTGCGCCACCTCCTGTACATGATGACGGGTGGCCGCCGAAATACGGTGATCGTCGCGCAGCGCCCGGGAGACGGTCGATACCGCGACCCGGGCAGCGCGGGCAACCTCGCTGGCAGTGACACGGCGCTGCCTTGCAGTCATCGGCAGGCTCCTCATGAGGCTGTCGTTACAGTTCAGACCCTCGTGTAACGCGCCAAGCGCAGATCCGCCTGTGCCTTGTGGCCCCAGAACCGCTCCAGTGCACACAGCCGGGAGCAATAGCGTCCCATCTCAACACTGGCCTCGGGTGTGCACTGCTGCCAGGTCAGGGTCCTGATGAACTTGCCGACCCAGAGCCCGCCGGTATACCGGGCCGCGCCCAGGGTCGGCAGGATGTGATTGGTCCCGATCACCTTGTCGCCATAGGCTACATTGGTCTCTGGACCGATGAAGGCGGAGCCGTAATTCTTCAGCGTCGCGAGATGGCGGCGCGGCTCACGCGTCAGCACCTCGACATGCTCGGCGGCGATGGCATTGGCTTCCTTGATCATCGTCTGCTCGTCATCGACCAGCCGGATCTCGCCGTGGTCGGCCCAGGCCCGGCCGGCCACCTCGGCCGTCGCCAGCGTCTGCAGCTGCCGTTCGATCTCCCCGAGGGTAGCCTCCGCCAGCTGCCTGCAGGTGGTGACCAAAGTCGCGGGCGAACCGGGGCCATGCTCCGCCTGCCCCAGCAGGTCGGTGGCCACCATCTCGGCGTCGGCACTGTCATCGGCCAGCACCAGGATCTCGGTGGGGCCGGCCAGCAGGTCGATGCCCACCCGGCCGTAGAGCTGGCGCTTGGCCTCGGAGACAAAGGCATTGCCGGGCCCCACGATCATGTCCACGGGGGTGATCTCCGAGGTCCCCAGTGCCATGGCCGCCAGTGCCTGAACGCCGCCGAGCAGGTAGATCTCGTCGGCACCGCCGAGCGCCAGGGAGGCCACGATGGCGGCATTGGGCTCGCCATCCACCGGGGGCGTGCAGGCAATCACCCGTTCGACGCCGGCCTCCTTCGCCGTCACCACACTCATGTGCGCCGAAGCCACGATCGGATAGCGGCCTCCGGGCACATAGCAGCCGGCACTCGCCACCGGCACGTTGCGATGGCCGAGGGTCACCCCGGGCAGGGTCTCGATCTCCAGATCCTGCAGGCACTCGCGCTGGGCGCGGGCGAAGTGTCGAATCTGCTGCTGGGCGAAGCGGATGTCCTCGATGATCTGCGCATCAAGGCTGTCGATGCAGCGCCGGATCTGCTCGTCACTCAGGCGAAAGGCGTCCGGATTCCAGCGATCGAACTGTTCGGAGTAGCGACGGATCGCCGGCTCGCCCTCCTCCTCGACAGCGCTGATCAGCTGCTGGACCTTCTCCCGGGTCGAGCGATCCGAAGCCTGCTGCTGCGCCTGCCGATTGCTTGCCTTGATGTACTCGGTCGCCATGTGACCCTCCGCTTGCAGAACGAGAACCTTTCCCCTGACTGCAAGCTAACAGGCCGGTGACGGCGTGCAATCGCCGATCGTGCAAGCTGTCACCGACCTTGCACAGCAGAATCAGTCACTTGGCGAACCATTGAACCTTGGCCGCAGGGGATTTTGCGCACGCTTGCATGTCAGGTGGGCTCTCAGCCACTGCCCAGTGTCAGGGCCGCCCCCAGACCATAGAGCGCCAGCACGATCCCGCTTTCGAAGCCGATACCGCCCCAGTTGTGGCGTTCGCGACGGATCAGCCCCATCAGCAGGATGCCGGTCATCAGCAGCGTAATGGCGGTCCACAGCAGGATCGAATCCGGCATGGCGTGATAGATCGAGCCCTTGCGGTAGGCAATGTCGGAAGTCGCGGCAAACAGGGTATCGAAGGCATTGCCGCCGATGATGCCGCTGATTGCCAGCGTCAGTGCCCCGCGGCGCACCGCGGCAATCGAGGTCACCAGCTCCGGCAGCGAGGTGGCAACCGCGGTCAGCAGCGCCCCCACCGCGGTCGCGGAGAGCCCGGTCTGCAGGGTCAGGGCCGACGCCACCCGCTCCAGCACCAGCCCGGTGATGCCGAGCACGGCAGCCAGCAGCAGAAAGCGGAGCCACAGCGAGGTCAGGCTGCGCTTGCCGTCGTCCTCGGCCGGCACATCCTCGAAGGTCTCGCGGGTCTTCTTCGGCCGCCACATGGGATCGTTCTGGGCGCCGCGCACCTTGATCAGTCCATACACGTAGCCCCCCAGCAGCAGCGGGGTTACCGGATGGATGCCGAACACGGTAAAGGGCGGGGTCCAGGCCCCGATCAGCAGCAGGGCGAGCAGGCAGATCAGCAGCGCACTCTGCATCAGGTTGCCGATGGAGGGGGCAGCGTGTTCGAGATTGGCGCGGCGATAGGTGATGTCGGCCAGCGCCAGAAAGGCGGTCTGTACCGCGATGCCACCGAGCGCGTTGCTCATGGCCAGGGCCGGCTGATCGCGGGCGGCGGCAGCCACCGAGACCATGATCCCGGCCAGCGAGGTGACCGCTCCCAGCATCACCGAACCGGCAATCGCCTCGCCCAGTCCGGTGCGATCCGCCAGCTGGTCCACCACGCCGGTCAGCCAGGTGCCGATGGTCCCGATGATCAGTGCGCAGAGCACAAACAGCCCCAGGACGACCGGCAGCGGCAAGGCAGTAAAATCAAAGGGCAAGGCACTCTCCAGCAGCGGATCACTCATTCTGAACTGGAGAGGCTAGCTGGCGCATCCGGATTGCGCCATGCCATGGCGCTGCCTTCAGTCATGAAAAAGCCGCCCATGAGGCGGCTTTGCTGCCGAAAGCGGGTCGGCCGGCTAGTCGTGATCGAAGAGCTGACGGTACTGGCGCGGCTGCGAGCGCAGATACTGGTTCGGCGCCTTCACCGTGGCGCCCAGCGCCGCTGCGGCATGCCATGGCCAGCGCGGGTTGTAGAGCATCGCCCGGGCCAGGGCGATGGCATCGGCCTCGCCGGTGCCGACAATCGCCTCGGCCTGCTCGGGCTCGTTGATCAGCCCCACGGCGATCACCGGCATCTCGACCGCTTCGCGCACCCGGCGGGCGAACGGCACCTGGTAGCCGGGGCCGACGGGGATCTGCTGGGCAGGGGTGAGGCCGCCGCTGGAGACATGAATATAGCTGCAGCCGCGCTCATCGAGCGCCCGGGCCAGCGCCAGCGTCCCCTCGATGTCCCAGCCGCCCTCGGCCCAGTCACTGGCCGAGACACGTACGCCCACCGGCCTGCCTTTCGGAAACACCTCACGCACCGCGTCGAAGACCTCCAGCACCAGCCGCAGTCGATTCTCCGGACTGCCGCCATATTCGTCATCGCGCCGGTTGGAGAGCGGCGACAGGAACTGGTGCAGCAGATAGCCGTGCGCCGCGTGCAGCTCGATCGCCTCCAGTCCCAGCCGGGCCGCGCGTTCGGCGGCGGTGACGAAATCCGCCTTGATCCGTTCGATCTCTTCAACCGACAGCGCGCTCGGCGGATGATCCGCCTCGCCATGCGGCAGTGCCGAGGGCGCCAGCGTCTGCCAGCCGTTGTCGGCCTCGGGGGGAATCTGCTCGCCCCCCTGCCAGGGGGCGGTGGTCGAGGCCTTGCGCCCGGCGTGACCGAGCTGAATGCCGATCGGCATGTCGGAGTGGGCCCGAAGGGCGCTCAGGGTGCAGGCCAGCGCCTGCTCGTTGTCATCGCTGTAAAGGCCGAGGTCCGCGGGGCTGATGCGCCCTTCCGGCGACACGGCAGTCGCCTCCAGAAGCAGCAGACCGGCGCCGGAGAGCGCCAGGTGGCCGAGGTGGATGAGATGCCAGTCGGTGGCACTGCCGTGATCGGCCGAATACTGGCACATGGGCGCAATGATGATGCGATTGCGCAATTCGAGATCATCGAGCCGCAGCGGCTCGAACAGTCGGGGAGCAGACATGCGGTGTCCTCTGAGGGTATTGCCGTTCACCGCCGGGCGGCGAACATGACCGGGACACAGTGTATATTGTTTTGCAGGCTAACGGCCCACCCGGCGCTGCGGATTTGCCGAGCGAGGCCCCGATGAAGCTGCCCCCGGGGCGCGCACGCAGAGTGTTACGCCTGCTTGCATTCGCTTACCGCTTTTTCGGCGGCGCGCGGGAACTTATCCCGTGGGGGCACTTTCAAAACAGATGTTCCCTTGAATGATTCCTTGCATACTGCAGGCCTGCCGTCCCCCGGCAGGCCCTTTTTTTGGGCTGATCAACCGGCCCCGGTTGTTGCCCCGAGCGCAACGATCCATGACGTGATGCCGTGGCGCGCGCTCAGGGAGAAGTCTCCATGACCGCCGGCTGTGACCGACGGCCTTCCGCCGCCTGCGGATAGAGCTCGAGCAGCTGCATCAGCACGCCATTGGTCCAGCCGAAGCCATCGACCACGTCGTACTCGCCGCCGCCGCCGACGCCGGGCGATACCACGTTGTACTTCTCCACCAGCTTGCCGGTCCGGCGATAGACCGAGACGTTGGTGTCAATCCAGCGTCGGGCAATCCGCTCGGCCAGCGCCTCATGGCCGTAGCGCCGCAGCCCGCGAATGGCCGCCCACTGCAGCGGCGCCCAGCCGTTGGGCGCATCCCACTGCTCGCCGGTATTGCGGGGCGTGGTGACAATACCGCCCGGCTTCAGCAGCCGGGTCTGGATGGCCTGTGCCACACCATCGGCATGTGACGGCGTCGCCAGTCCGAGAAAGAGCGGAAAGCTGGTGGCGGCGGTCAGCCGGCCGGTGGGCGCCTGCCGTGACCAGGCGTAGTCGCTGTAGAAGCCCTGCGCCGACCAGAACACCGTATTGAGTGCCTGCTGACGCACCTGCACCCGGTCGCGATAGTGGGCAGCTCGCTCACGGTTGCCCGCAACCTGCCAGGCCTGCGCCAGGGTATTTTCCAGGTTGGCCATCAGGCTGTTGAGATCCACCGGCAGGATATCGCGCGTCTCGAGGGTGGCCAGATGCTCGCCATCGGCCATCCAGCGCGAGCTGAAGTCCCAGCCGCTCTCGGCCGCTGCCCGCAGGTTGCCGTACACCACGGGGGCCGGACGATCGCTCTGCGCCGCGGTCTCGATTTCGGCCGCGTAGGCTTCCGGACGCGGCCGGTTTTCCCCGCCGAAGTAGCGATTGAGCAGCGTGCCATCGGGAAGCCGCACGACCCGCTCGCCGGCCTGCCCGGGCGCCAGCCGATCGGCGCCGCGCATCCAGAACTCGTACTCCTGCTCCAGCTGGGGCAGATAGCGGGTATAGACCTCGTCGCCGTCATGTTCGGCCAGCAGGTTGACCATCGCGGCAAAGAACGGCGGCTGCGAACGGCTCAGGAAGTAGGTCCGGGTCCCATTGGGAATGAAGCCGTAGGTGTCGATCAGCCAGGCGAAGTTGGCCACCATGTCGCGCACCAGGTCATAGCGGTCGTTCGCCGCCAGGCCGAGCATGGTGAAGTAGCTGTCCCAGTAGAACATCTCGTTGAAGCGGCCGCCCGGCACCACATAGCGGTGCGGCAGGGCCACCATGGTGCTCAGCGGCCCCTGCCGACTGTCTTCCGGCGAGCGGGTCAAAACCGGCCAGAGATTGCGGATATGCTGCACCACCGGGGTATTCTCGGGTTCGCTGAGCCGCTCATCGGGCGTTGGCGGTTCGCGAAAGTTCTGCTGCATGAAGGCGCTGATCTCGCCGGTATTGCAGTCGGGCTGGCAGGGCAGTGCCCGATAATCGGCCAGGATCGCCGGCATGGGACGCTCGGGGATCATGTCGACCAGCGTCTTGCCATCCTCGTAAACGTGGTGCAGCGCCGCATCCGCCAGCAGCGGCTGCCAGGTCGGCTCGGGGGAGTCGGCGGCGGTCTTGATCGGTTGCGTGCCGGTACCGGCACAGCCGGCCAGTGCCAGCCACAGCGACAACAGCAGGGCGAGATGGCCCTGCCGCAGGCCCCGGAGATGATGATTCATGCGCTGCTCCCTCGAGTTCTTGTGATGAGCCGGGCAGCGCATTGCACACTGCCTGATGCCATCAGAGGGTAGTCAGTCCCGGTGCGGGGGTCATGTAGATCTTTGGATGAAGGGACGCGGCGGTGCGCCCATGGCGCACCCTGCGGCATGAGCGGGCGGCCCTGCGGTGGCAGATACAAAAACACCAGGGCCCGCCGAAGCGGGCCCTGGTGCAGGGTAGAAGACCGCCCGAAGCGGCCGTCTGCCGGAGCTCAGAGAGGCCGGATATTGGACGCCTGCAGCCCCTTCTTGCCCTGGGTCACATCAAAGGAGACTTCCTGACCGTCCTGCAGCGACTTGAAGCCGTCGGCCTGAATCTCCGAGAAGTGTGCGAACAGGTCATCGCCGCCTTCGGACGGAGCGATGAAACCGAAACCCTTGGAGTCGTTGAACCACTTGACCGTGCCAGTTGCCATTTTCGAATTCCTTGAGCGCTGTGCGCTTGATGACGATTGCCGGGTAACACCCGATGACAGTGGGTAAAACAAGGGGGATATAACCAGGCTACCGAATGATTCGATCACAACTGACGATATGCGACTTGCCAACCTACTGCGCGCAGTCTGCGCCGCTACCCCCGGGGAGTCAATCACTGTTTTGCCGGAAAACCGAAATGGCGTGCATCGGCACAGCGGCCGACCGCTCCCCGGGGCCACGGGCCGGCGCCTGCGCCATCACACCCCGCCCCGCCCCATCATGCGGTCGAGCTGGCGATAGCCGATCGCTTCCATCAGCCGGGGGCGCGTGACCCGCGATTCCTCGGCGAGATCGGCAATCGTCAGCGCCACCCTCAGCACCCGGTGATAAGCCCGCGCCGAGAGGTTGAGGCGGTTGAGCACGTCGGAGAGCCAGCTGCGTTCGTCGTCACCGAGGGCACAGGCCTGCTCCAGCACGGTGGTGGCGATATGGGCATTGAGACCGCCCCGGGCGTGCTGCCGGTGCCGGGCAGCCAGCACGCGCTGGCGCACCGTGGCGGAATCCTCGCCGCGCTCGCGGGCAGTAAGCTGTTCGGCGGGCAGTGCCGGCACCTCGACCTGCAGATCGATGCGATCAAGCAGTGGTCCGGAGAGCCGGGCCTGATAGCGCTGCACCTGCTGGGGCGTGCAGTGGCAGGGCTGGCGCGGATCGCCGAGATGACCGCAGGGGCAGGGATTCATCGCCGCGACCAGCTGAAAGCGTGCCGGATACTGGCGCTGGTGGCTGGCGCGGGCGATATGAATCCGTCCCGATTCCAGCGGTTCACGCAGGACCTCCAGCACCTTGCGGTCGAACTCCGGCAGCTCGTCGAGAAACAGCACCCCGTGGTGCGCCAGCGAGATCTCGCCGGGCCGGGGTTTCGAGCCGCCGCCGACCAGTGCCGCAGCGCTGGCGCCGTGGTGCGGCGTGCGAAACGGCCGCTGCCCCCAGCGCTCGAGGATATCCAGCCCGCACACCGAGCGGATCGCCGCCACTTCCAGGCATTCGCTCTCCTGCAGCGGCGGCAGGATGCCGGCCAGCCGGCTGGCCAGCATGGTCTTGCCGGTCCCCGGCGGGCCGGCGAACAGCAGGTTGTGGCCACCCGCCGCGGCAATCTCCAGCGCCCGGCGCGCCTGATGCTGACCGCGCACTTCGCTCAGATCGAACGGTGGCAGCGCTGCCGCGGGCGGCTCGCCCAGGACATGGGGCTCGATGCGCTGCCGGCCCATCAGGTGGGCCACCACATCCAGCAGATGGTTGACCGGCAGCACCACCAGATCGCCCGCCAGCGCCGCCTCATCGGCGCACGCCGCAGGCACCATCAGGGTGCGCCCGGCCCGGCTGGCCGCCATCGCCGCCGGCAGCACCCCGGAGACCGGACGCAGATGCCCATCCAGCGCCAGCTCTCCCAGACACTCCAGCCGGTCTGCCGCTTCACGCGGGATCTGCCCTGACGCCACCAGAATGCCCAGCGCGATCGGCAGATCGAAACGCCCGCCCTCCTTGGGCAGATCGGCGGGCGCCAGATTGAGGGTGATGCGCCGGGAGGGAAACTCGAAACCGGCGTTGATCAGCGCGCTGCGTACCCGCTCCCGGCTTTCCTTCACCGCCGCCTCCGGCAGGCCGACAATTGCCAGCCCCGGCAGGCCGTTGGAGAGATGCACCTCGACCAGCACTTCCGGGGCATCCAGCCCCACGCTGGCCCGGGTGGGAATGATGGCAAGTGTCACGATGGCTCCTTCAGACGGGCGATCACAGGGCACCGAAACAATATCGGTATCTGCTACTGAATCGGCCGCTGATGGAATTGCTTGAGTACGGCGCACCCGGGCAGGCAGGGGCATGGCAAAAGGCGGGCCGGGCGGATCGACCGACGGACCGATACGACATCGGCCCGCCGTGCGGCTTCACCGTGTAGTGGGGTCGTGGTCCGCGCTGTCGTCCGCGGGGGCATCCGCCGGCGTCTCGCTCTGGTCGGCCCGGGCGGTGGTGGTCGGGGTGGTACGGCCCTCGCGCTCGTCCAGGGCGGCTTCGAGATCGGCTACCTGCTTTTCCAGCGCCTCGACGCGCGACCGGGTACGCTGAAGCACCTCCATCATGACGTCGAAATCCTCGCGCGAGACCAGCTCGAGCCGATCGAAGGCACCGCGCATGGCGCCATGCACGGTACGCTGAATCTCTTCCGGCGCATGCGAGGCGTCCTGAAGCCGCTCGCCGATCTGCTGCGCCAGTCGGCCGAAAACATCCTGTCGTGCCATGAAGCTACCTCACGGTTGCGTGACCAATCTATCGGACAGCCATGCCATCCGACGGCTGTCTACAAGGATACGCAAGCCCGCGCCGTTACGCATTGATCACCGCATGAAAACCGGCGACGTCCTGCAACAGTGCAGCACTGAGTCAAAGCTGTGCAGGCCGCGCCCGAACGGTTCCGGAGGGCCTTGCGGGCGCCCGCCTTCGCACCAGGATGGCGCAAATGGCGCACCTTCACCCCTGCCACAGGCTCGAAGATGGTGCATTTACCCTTTCCAGCCACCCCCCGCCGCAACCCTCGAAACACTTTTTTACTTTTCAAGTGCCTGATATTGCTCGGTTTTGAGGGTAGTGGCACAGCTTCTGCCCTGTGATAGGGCAGGCGCCAGCCACAAGGGAGACACAACGACATGAAACTCATTACCGCCATCATCAAGCCATTCAAGCTCGATGACGTCAGGGAAGCCCTGGCGGATCACGGCGTGCAGGGGATCACGGTCACCGAAGTCAAGGGCTTCGGCCGTCAGAAGGGCCATACCGAGCTCTATCGCGGCGCGGAATACGTGGTCGACTTCCTGCCCAAGGTCAAGCTTGAGGTCGCCGTCGATGACGAGCGCATCGACGGCGTGCTCGATGCCATCCGCCAGGCCGCCAACAGCGGCAAGATCGGCGACGGCAAGCTGTTCGTGACACCGCTGGAGGATGTCATTCGTATCAGAACCGGTGAACGCGGCGTCGACGCGGTATAACGCCCAGGGTCAAGGAACCAACCTCATGAATGATCTGATTCAAGTCCAATACGCTCTCGATACCCTCTATTTCCTGATCATGGGGGCGCTGGTCATGTGGATGGCGGCCGGCTTCGCCATGCTCGAGGCCGGTCTGGTGCGTGCCAAGAACACCACCGAAATCCTGACCAAGAACATCGTGCTGTTTGCCATTGCCTGCACCATGTATCTGCTGATCGGCTACCACATCATGTACTCCAGCCCTTCGGGCGGCTTCTTCCCGAGCTTCGGCTTCCTGCTGGGCGGCGAGAACAGCGTGGATGACGTGCTGGGCAGCAACGGCGATGTCTACTACTCCTCCCGCTCGGACTTCTTCTTCCAGGTGGTCTTCGTGGCGACCGCGATGTCGATCGTTTCCGGGGCCGTTGCCGAGCGCATGAAACTGTGGGCCTTCATGGCCTTTGCCGTGGTCATGACCGGCTTCATCTATCCCGTGCAGGGCTACTGGAAGTGGGGCGGCGGGTTCCTCGACGCAGCCGGGTTCCAGGACTTTGCCGGTTCCGGTGTGGTGCACATGTGTGGGGCGACCGCAGCGCTGGCAGGGGTGCTGCTGCTGGGTGCGCGCAAGGGCAAGTACGGCCGCAACGGCGCCATCTACGCCATCCCGGGCGCCAACCTGCCGCTGGCCACGCTGGGCACCTTCATCCTGTGGCTGGGCTGGTTCGGCTTCAACGGCGGCTCCGAGCTGAAGGTTTCCAACATCAGTGAAGCCAACGCCGTCGCCCAGGTCTTCGTCAACACCAATGCCGCCGCGGCCGGGGGCGTGATCGCTGCCCTGATCCTCGCCAAGCTGTGGTTCCGCAAGGCGGACCTGACCATGGCGCTCAACGGTGCGCTGGCCGGTCTGGTGGCGATCACCGCCGAGCCGCTGGCCCCCACGGCACTGGGCGCCACCCTGATCGGCGCCGTCGGCGGCCTGCTGGTGGTATTCGCCATCGTCGCGCTCGACAAGCTGCGCATCGATGACCCGGTCGGCGCCATCTCGGTGCACGGCGTGGTCGGTATCTGGGGGCTGCTGGCCGTACCGCTCTCCAACGGCGATGCCGGGTTCGGCTCGCAGCTGCTGGGCATTGTCACCATCTTCATCTGGACCTTCGTCGCCAGCCTGATCGTGTGGGGCATCATCAAGGCGGTCATGGGACTGCGCGTTACCGAGGAAGAAGAGTACGAAGGCGTCGATGTGGCCGAGTGCGGCATGGAAGCCTACCCCGAGTTCACCGGCGGCAAGAAGTAACCGCCCCCGAGTGAGCTGGCGTGCGCCCTGGCACCCCTCGGGGGTGCCTTTTTTGTCCCCGCGGTGCTTTTTCATTCCTTCAGCACGCATTGTATGCTGAAGGTACAGGGAAACTCCGAGAAGCTCGGTCAACCGCACTCATCAGCCAAGGACACAAGTCATGAAACTGGTCTCCGCCATCATCAAGCCGTTCAAGCTCGACGACGTGCGCGAATCACTCTCCGAAGTGGGCGTGCAGGGCATTACCGTCACCGAAGTGAAGGGGTTCGGCCGTCAGAAGGGGCACACCGAGCTCTACCGCGGTGCGGAATATGTCGTGGATTTCCTGCCCAAGGTCAAGCTGGAAGTCGCCGTCGACGAATCCATGGTCGATGAAGTCATCGAGGCCATCACCTCGGTTGCCAATACCGGCAAGATCGGTGACGGCAAGATCTTCGTGTCGCCGCTCGATCAGGTCATCCGGATTCGTACCGGCGAGACCGGCAAGGATGCGGTCTGAGGCTGACGACCGGCCCCACCGAGACAGCAAACCCGCCTCACGGCGGGTTTTTCATGGGCGCTTCATTCGATTCGCGCTCCGGTGTGCTACTTCTCGACGAAGGCGCGCTCGATGACATAGTCGCCCGGCTCGCCCATGCGCGGCGAGCTGACAAAGCCCATTTCATCCAGCACCTCGCTGGTCTCTTCCAGCATGGCGGGGCTGCCGCAGAGCATGGCCCGATCCTGCTCGGGATCGAGCTGGGGCAGGCCGATATCGGCCGCCAGCTTGCCGGAGCGGATGTGATCAGTGAGCCGCCCAGTGGTGTGGTACGCCTCTCGGGTCACCGTCGGGTAGTAGATCAGCTTCTCGCTGATCTCCTCACCAAGCAGTTCGTGCGCCGGCAGCTCTTCGGTAATGAAGTGATGATAGGCCAGCTCGCTGACGGTCCGTACCCCATGCACCAGTACGATCTTTTCGAAGCGCTCGTAGGCCTCGGGGTCCTGGATCAGACTCAGGAAGGGTGCCAGCCCGGTGCCGGTGGAGAGCAGATAGAGATGCCGACCGGCCTTGAGATCATCCAGCACCAGCGTACCGGTCGGCTTGCGGCTGACCAGCACCTGATCGCCGACCTCGAGATGCTGCAGACGCGAGGTCAGCGGGCCGTCCGGTACCTTGATGGAGAAGAACTCGAGCTCTTCCGCCCAGTTGGGGCTGGCAACCGAGTAGGCGCGCGTCAGCGGCTTGCCATCGACCTCGAGGCCGATCATCACGAACTGGCCGTTCCTGAATCGCAGACTCTCCTCACGGGTGGTGCGGAAACTGAACAGCGACTCGTTCCAGTGATGAACGCTGAGTACTTCGGCAGTGGCAAACTTGCTGGACACGGATATAACCCCCAAAAATGACTCGCATTTGCGAAACAATCCAATGCACACATTCTAATCGTCACGGCGCAGGGGGGGAACCATCGCCCGCCCGATGCACCGTGACCCGAACGGATGGAGCTGTTCAATGACCCGCACGAGCATCTTGAGCGAAGGTACGCTGCACTGTTTTCCGACCGGCCTGCGCGACGAGCAGGGCAGACTGGTCAACGCCGAGATCTCGGCGGCCGTGTTCGACGGTGAACGACTGATTCTGGCCAGTGACAAGCCGATTCCCGGTGAGTCACGCTCGGCCGTCTTCGCCGTGCCCATGGGCAGTGAGGGCCCCATCGAAAGCGGCATCGAGTACTTCACCAGTGATGCCATCAGGCAGGCCACCAAGTACGAGGACTTCGCCCTCACCGCGGATGGCCGCCATGTGCTGGCGACCACCGGCTTCGACCGGATCGCCGAGGACAGCCATGAGCTCAACGCCTGGAACCACCTGCTGATCTGGCCGCTGGGCCATCCGGAGCAGATCCGCGTCGTGGACCCCGATCCGCGCGACGGCGTGCCCGGCTCGCTGGAGCTGCGCCGGCGACTCGATGAGGCCATCGGCCTGCCCTACTACAAGATCGAGGGGCTGGCCGCCATCCCCGCCGAACGCGATGATGGCCTGCTGCTGTTCGGTGTCCGCGAACAGGGTCGGGCGCATGACGACTTCGACTATGTCAGCCGCGTAGTGGGCGCTCACTACCAGGTTGACGAGCAGGGTCGGCTGACCTTCACCGATGAGGTGCGTGAGCTGTTCGCCTTCGATCCGGGCGCCCATGAAGGGGTCGAGCATGTCTGCGGCCTGTCGAGCCTGGAGTATGACCCCTACAACGGCCGGCTCTATCTGCTGACCAGCTTCGAAGCCGAAGAGGAAGGGCTGCACGCCATCGGCGGCTATCTCTGGGTGATGTCGCTCGAGGACTTCCATGCCCGGCGCGCACCGACGCTGGTGGAGGATGAGCGGGGCGGCCCGCGTGTCTTCGAACACAAGGCCGAAGGCCTGGCCGTGCTCGATGCCAATCGCCTGCTGGTCGCCTATGACAACGATCGCGAGATGGCGCTGGGGAGCCTCGGCGACACCCGTGACGAGCGTTATGCCAGCGAAGCCCCCTGGACCCTCCTCTCGGTCACCTGAACCGACCGGGGCGTTACGCCCCGGCGGCAGCGCTCTCCGTCACCAACCGGAAGGCACTGCCCGCTGCAGCCGGCGGGGCACCGCTCGGCTGTTCTTTTGCCTCGCCGGGACGCTCGTCCGGAGTCGCCTGCATGTGACTCATGGCCAGCAGCGCATGTCCTACCAGGGCCGCCATCACCAGCAGCAGGCAGGCCCCGGCAGTGCGCGTGACAAGGGTACGGACGAATCCGAGTTTCAGCATGGCAGTGCACTCCGGTAGCCGGCCAGACCCACGATCAGGCCGGGGCTGCCGTTTCATCAGTGGCTTCACGACGGGCGCGCAAGTCCGCTTCCCCGGACTGCCCGCTGTCTTCCTCGCGCAGCCGGAAGGCCGCCACGCTGTCGGCCAGCTCCAGCGCCTGCTGATGCAGCGCTTCGCTGGCAGCCGCCGACTGCTCCACCAGCGCGGCGTTCTGCTGGGTCATGCCATCAAGCTGGGAAACCGCCTGGTTGACCTGGCCGATCCCGGTAGCCTGCTCCTCGGCGGCACCACTGAGCTCCGCCAGCATGCCGCTGACCTCCTCGATGCGTCGCACGATCTCGCGCATGGCGCCATCGGCGGCTTCAACCTCGGCGACACCGGCCGCCGTCTGCTCACCGGACTGGGCGATCAGCCCCTTGATCTCGCGGGCCGCCTCGGTGCTGCGATTGGCCAGCCCGCGCACCTCCTCGGCGACCACGGCAAAGCCGCGCCCGTGCTCACCTGCCCGCGCGGCCTCGACCGACGCGTTGAGGGCCAGCAGGTTGGTCTGAAAGGCGATCGAATCGATCATCTCGACGATGCCATCGATCTGCTGGGCGGAGTCCCGCATGCGCTGCATGGCCTGACTGACGGCCTCCATGCGCTCGCCGCCCTGGCGCGCCATGGTCGTGGTCTCGCTGGCCACCGCGCTGGCGCTGCGCGCCGAATGGGCCGACTGGTCGGTGGTGCCGGCCAGCTCCTCGACTGCCGCTGCCGACTCCTCGAGGCTCGCCGCCGTCTGCTCGGTACGCCGCGAGAGATCCTGACTGCCCTGGGTGATCTCGTCGGAGGCCATGCGCACCGACTCGCTGCTGCGACGGACCCGCAGCAGCACCTCGTTGATGCGCTCGGCAAAGGCGTTGAAGGCGTTGGCAATACCGGCGACCTCATCGCGACCGTGAATGGTCAGGCGTCGGGAGAGATCGCCGTCGCCGGTGGCGATATCGCCAAGGGCATCACGTACCCGGGCGAGCCGGCGAAAGCTCGGTGTCAGGGCGGCCCACAGCACGCCTGCCGCAATCAGCGCGGTAATCAAAAGCGCCACCAGCATGGTGGAAGCGGCACTGTAGAGCCCGGCCAGTGCCTCGCGCTCGTTGAGCGCGATCACCAGCGTCCAATTGGTCCCGGGAATCTGCTCGGCCAGTACCCGCTCATCGATGCCATTCAGCGTGACATCCTGCACCCGGCCACTCTGTGCCGCCTGACCGAGCCACTGCGCGGTGAGCTCGCTGTCGACCTCGGTGGCCGGCTTGAGGGCCAGTTCGGTATCGGGATGGGCAATCAGGGTGCCCTGATCATTCACCAGGAAGGCGTAGCTGTGCTCGGTGGGCGCGATCGAGGTCACGTTGGCCACCACCTGATCCAGCGGCATGTCGCCGGCGACCACGGCTGCCACCCGGCCGGCTTGCATCACCGGGGTGGCAAAGGGCACCGCCAGCGCGTGGGTAGCGGCATCCATGTAGGGCTCGGTGGCCACGGTATGGCCGGCCTCGGCGGCCTGCTGGTACCAGATGCGCTGGGTGGGCCGGAAGTCTTCCGGCGGCGTCCAGTCGCTGCCCGAGACGAAAGCGTCATCCGGGTAGCCGGCATAGACCATCGAGAAGCGGCTGGCCTGCTGGATCAGCGCCATCGCCGAGGAGGCATCGTCCCCCAGCGCCCGCTCGCCGATCGACTCCACCAGCCGCTTCTGGTTTTCACTCCAGTCGGCAATCGCCATCACGTGCCCGGCGGCAATCGCCTTCAGATCACTGGCGATGGTCCTGTCATTGTAGTGGGCCGTGACCCACCAGGTAGCGGCGCCGGTGATGATCAGGGAAAGCACGATGATGGCGATACAGATCGCCAGAATACGAGCACGCAGGGAGTGCAGCATGAAAGCCTCGGGACCAGATGTAACGGAAGATTGCTTCCATTAACGGCTGGCCCCCGGGCAGCTTGAGCGCCAGGACAGCCGGTCCCCGAGCTCCACGGGCGAATGTCTGGCAGCCCGACCATGCCCCGTCAGGTACTATTACTCCTGCAGCTCCCTGCTGTTCGGCCGACACCCTGACCGGATCGTCGCCCCTCTCGCCAGCCACGCCATCGCCCCCAGGCTCAGCAGGGTGGAGGGCAGCAGCGCCAGGATCGGCGATATGTCGGCCAGTGACACCCACAGGGCAATCAATGTCGGTCGCTCCATGAACCGGTGGTGCCTGTCCCGGAGCCTCCGCTCCGGGCGTCTCCCAAGGCCTTCCATGGCTCGGGCCTATCCAAGGTAGATACCCTCCGTCAGCTGTCAAACGCGCACCATGGGCGGCCCACGGGTATCACCACCCCGAAACCGCGGACGACGCCCCGTCAGGCGGAATCCAGGCAATCATGTCGACTTCCACATCGGCGCCGCCGGCCAGGCCGGTGACGCCGATGCAGGTACGTGTCGGCAGGGGGTCGCTGAAGTAGCTGCGGTAGATGGCATTGACCTCTTCGAAGTGTCCCATGTTGGTAATGAATACCCGTGCCTGCACCACGTAATCGAAGTGAGTGCCCACCTCGGCGAGAACGATGGCGAGATTCTGCATCACCCGATGCGTCTGCTCGGTAAAGGTACCCAGCAGCATCTCGTTGGTCTCCGGTACGGTCGGCATCTGGCCGGTAATGAATACCAGATCGTTGACCCGGCAGGCGTGGGAAAAGGGCGCAATCGGCTGCGGGGCGCCGGCACACATCATCTTCTGAATCATGGTGACTCTCGTGGCGGGGCACTGCCGCCGACCGGCAGCAGTGCGGATGGTCCGGGCCCTGGCTCAGTGGCCCAGAATCTGGCTGAGGAATTCCTTCGTGCGCGGCGACTGCGGATTGTTGAAGAGCGCCTGCGGCGGTGCCGATTCCACGATCTGCCCCTCGTCCATGAAGATCACCCGGTCGGCGACCGTTTTGGCAAAGCCCATCTCATGGGTTACGCAGAGCATGGTCATGCCTTCGCGGGCGAGTTCGATCATGACGTCGAGCACTTCCTTGATCATCTCCGGGTCGAGCGCCGAGGTCGGTTCGTCGAACAGCATCACCTCGGGATGCATGCACAGCGCCCGGGCAATCGCCACGCGCTGCTGCTGGCCGCCGGAGAGCTGACCGGGGTACTTCTGCGCCTGATTGGCGATACGCACCCGCTCAAGATACTCCATGGCCGTCCTTTCGGCCTCGCGGCGCGGCTTCTTCTGTACCCAGATGGGCGACAGGCAGCAGTTCTCCAGCACCGTCAGGTGGGGAAAGAGGTTGAAGTGCTGAAAGACCATGCCGACATTGCGCCGGATCTGTTCGATGCGCTTGATGTCATTGGTCATGTGGACACCACCGACGGTGATGTCGCCCTGCTGATGGCGCTCGAGGTGGTTGATGCAGCGGATCAGCGTCGACTTGCCCGACCCCGACGGCCCGCAGATGACGATACGCTCGCCCTTCGCCACTTCGAGATCGATGTCCCGCAGGACATGAAAGTCGCCGTACCACTTGTTGAGCCGATTGATGGAGATCATCGATTGATCGGTCACGGTTGCGCTGGCTTCACTCATCACAGCACTCCTGTTGTCAGCGGGGCGGCGGCAGCTTGGGCCGGCCGCCGTGATGGCTCAGTGGCCGGTATGCAGCCGCCGCTCGATGTACTGGCTGTAGCGCGACATCGAGAAGCAGAAGACCCAGTAGACCAGCGCCGCAAAGACATAGCCTTCGATGGCAAAGCCCAGCCAGGCGGAATCGGTCAGACCCGACTGGATCACCGCCAGCAGATCGAACAGACCGATGATCAGCACCAGCGAGGTATCCTTGAACAGCGCAATGAAGGTGTTGACGATGCCGGGAATCACCAGCTTGAGCGCCTGGGGCAGGATGATCAGGCCCATCCGCTGCCAGTAGCTCAGCCCGAGCGCGGCGCCGGCCTCGCCCTGCCCCGTCGGGATCGCCTGCAGGCCACTGCGCACCACCTCGGCCATGTAGGCGCTCCAGAACAGCATGATGCCGATCAGGGCGCGCAGCAGCTTGTCGAACTCGGTACCGGCCGGGGCAAACAGCGGCAGCATCACCGAGGCCATGAACAGCACGGTGATCAGCGGCACGCCGCGCCAGAACTCGATGAAGACCACGCTGGCACCCTTGACCAGCGGCATCTTCGAGCGTCGCCCCAGCGCCAGCAGCACACCGATCGGCAGCGAGCCGACGATGCCGACCGCGGCAATGGTGAGCGTCAGCATCAGCCCGCCCCACTGGCGGGTGGGTACCGGCGTGAGCCCGAACACGCCGCCCAGCAGCAGCACCCAGGCGATGACGGGAAAGCCGATCAGGGCAAACACGCCGACGATGCGCTTGAACGGCAGCCGGGGAATCGCCAGCAAGGCAAACAGGGCAAAGACGATATCGACCCGCCAGCGCATCGCCTCCGGATAGAAGCCATAGACGATCTGGTTGAGTCGTACCGAAATGAAGACCCAGCAGGCGCCATCACCGGTACAGGCCTGGCGCGTGCTCCCGACCCAGTCGGCGTCAATCAGCGCCCAGTCAAGCACCGGCCACAGCAGGCGCACCAGAAGGGCCAGCACCACCACCGTGACGATCGAGTTGATCGGCCCGGAAAAGAGGTTGGCGCGCAGCCAGCCGACGATGCCGTGACGCTGATCGGGGGCCGGACGCGCTGCAATCATGTCGGAACTCATCTCAACGCTCCCTGAGCGCGACGCGCGCGTTGTAGATGTTCATCAGCAGCGAGATCACCAGGCTGATGATCAGATAGACCGCCATGGTCATGGCGATGATCTCGATCGCCTGGCCGGTCTGGTTGAGCGTGGTGCCGGCAAAGACCGCCACCAGATCGGGGTAGCCGATCGCCGTGGCCAGCGAGGAGTTCTTGGTCAGATTGAGATACTGGCTGGTGATCTGCGGAATGATCACCCGCATCGCCTGCGGCAGCACGATCCTGCGCAGGGTCAGGCCGCCCGGCAGCGACAGCGAGCGGGCCGCTTCCGTCTGGCCGCCCGGGACCGACTGGATGCCCGAGCGCACGATCTCGGCGATGAAGGCCGCCGTGTAGATCGACAGTGCCAGCCACAGCGCCAGCAGTTCCGGCAGTACGTGCATGCCGCCGCGGAAGTTGAAACCGCCCAGCTCGGGCACCGACCAGTTCAGGGGCCGGCCGGTCACGAAATAGGCCACGATCGGCAGGCCGATGATCAGCATCGTGCCGATCCACCCCACCGGCAGGGCCCGGCCGGTGGCAGCCTGGCGCCGGCGGCCGTAGATGACCAGCCCCACGGTGGCGACGATGGCTACTAGCAGCGCCACCCAGACCGCGACAAAGGCGGGCTGGGTTTCGGGCGCCGGCATCACCATGCCGCGCACGTTGAAAAAGAAGGCATCGAACATCGAAATGCTCTGGCGCGGCGAGGGCAGCGAGCGCAGCACCGCGAAATACCAGAACAGGATCTGCAGCAGCAGCGGAATATTGCGAAAGAGCTCGACATAGCAGGCCGCCAGCCGTGCCAGCAGCCAGTTCGGTGACAGGCGGGCAATGCCGACCAGAAAGCCGATGAGGGTGGCCGCCACGATGCCCAGCACCGAGACCAGCAGGGTATTGAGCAGCCCGACGGCAAAGGTCCGGCCATAGGTACTGTCACTGGTGTACTGGATCAGTGTCTGCGAGATGGGAAATCCCGCGCGACCGTCAAGAAAACCGAAGCCGGTATTGATCCCGCGGGCCTCGAGATTGACCAGGGTGTTGTGGATCAGCAAACCGATCACGGCCACCAGTGCGATCAGCAGGATCACCTGGGTGGCCAGTGCCCGGACGGCCGGGTCACGCCACAGCGGCCCGCGGCCGCGGCGGGGAATGGATGAGGAAGGACGCAGCATTGACGCTTCTCCGCCTGGATCGATCCGACGACCTGCCGGGATCTGGCCGGCAGGTCACGGGGTCTGCAGACCCGGCGGGGACCTCGCGTAAAGCCCCCGCCGGAGTTCGCTCAATCAGCCGCGTTCAGCGAACCGGCGGGGCGTACATGATGCCGCCGTCGTTCCACAGTGCATTGATACCGCGCTCGATCCCGAGCGGCGAGTTGGCCCCCACGGTATCGGCGTAGACCTCACCGTAGTTGCCGACCTCGCTGATGATGCGGTAGGCCCAGTCATTGGTCAGTCCCATCTGCTGACCGAAGTTGCCATCCTGGCCGAGCAGACGTGCCACGTTGGGATTGGGCGGGTTGTCACGCATCTGATCGACATTGTCACTGTTCACGCCCAGCTCTTCGGCGTTGATCATGGCAAACAGGGTCCACTTGACGATATCGAACCACTGATCGTCACCCTGACGGACCACCGGCCCCAGCGGCTCCTTGGAGATCCGCTCGGGCAGGATCTTGACGCTGTCGGGCTCGGAGAGCTGCAGCCGCAGTGCCGCCAGCTGCGAGGAGTCGGAGGTCAGCACGTCACAGCGGCCGCTGTCGAAACCGGCCGCCGTCTGGCTGGATTCATCAAAGCTGACCGCCTGGTACTCCATGTCGTTGGCACGGAAGTAGTCGGCCAGGTTGAGCTCGGTGGTGGTACCCGCCGCCACGCAGACCGAGGCGCCATCCAGCTCGGTGGCGCTGTTGATGCCGAGATCCTTGCGGATCATGAAGCCCTGGCCATCGTAGAAGTTCACGCCGGTGAAGTTCAGGCCCATGGAGTTGTCCCGCGACGCCGTCCAGGTGGTGTTGCGCGAGAGCATGTCGACTTCACCGGACTGCAGGGCGGTAAAGCGCTCCTTGGCGGTCAGCGGCGAGAAGGCCACCTTTTCGGGGTCGTCCAGTACGGCGGCTGCCACGGCGCGGCAGGTTTCCACGTCGATGCCCTGCCAGGTGCCATCGGCATCCGGGTTGGAGAAACCGGGGAGGCCATCGCTGACCCCGCAGCGCAGCTGCCCGCGACTCTTGACGTCATCCAGTGTTGCCGCCTGGGCGGCATGGGTCAGGGTGAAGGCAAGGGTGGTGCCGGCGGCCAGCGTCATCAAGGCGGACTTGTAGGTTCCCATGGAAGATTTCCCTGATTGTTCATGTTTGTGGAATTTCGGGGAAAAGCATGTCGCCTGCTCGAGGCGACGACTCCTCATGCTCGAGCAGTGGCATGCCCTGCCACTGACCGAAAGTTGCAAGGAGTGTTCCAGAATGGCCCATTGTCCGGGAAAGCGATGGGATTCAAGCACTTGCTGCGTATGGCCGACACCATGGGCGCCGCAGGAGGCAGGCTGATGCACAGAAAGGGAGCGCAACGATTACCGTTTGGCAGTCAATGCACCAGGACAGCACATTTGTGTAATGGAAGGTAAAGCGATGTTGCACCCGCCGGGCGCGACCCGGCCTCACGGCCGGGGCCATGCGCCTTACCCGGCCAGCAGACGGGCCATGAAGGGCGGCAGGGTCAGCGCAGCGCGGTGCTGGGCGTCACTGTAGTACTCGGTCGCAAAGGAGCGCTCACGGGCGGCTGTCTCGCGAAAGCGATCGACCGCACCGCCCTTGCCGGCCAGGGTCACGCTCCACCAGCCGGAGGGATAGGTGGGCTGCGGGAAGACCAGGGTCGCCACACTGTCGAAGCCGGCCTGCGTCATGGCGGTGCGCAGGTCACGAATGATCGAGCCGCTGTGGTAGAGCGGCGATTCACTCTGCTGCACCATTACCCCGCCGTCACGCAGGATACGCTGGCAGCGGGCGAGAAAGTCCTGCTGAAAGAGGCCCTCCGCCGGACCCACCGGATCGGTGGAGTCGATGATCAGCACATCCACGCTGTTCTCCGGGCAGT
Organism: Kushneria sinocarnis; assembly: GCF_003633775.1. Lineage (GTDB taxonomy): Bacteria > Pseudomonadota > Gammaproteobacteria > Pseudomonadales > Halomonadaceae > Kushneria > Kushneria sinocarnis. The sequence continues at coordinate 213,043 of NZ_RBIN01000001.1, read as the reverse complement.
CATCGACCCATTTGACGCCGTCGGCAAACCGCAGCTCGGCGCGCGGATCATGGTTGGCTTCGGTCAACTGCGGGAAGAAGCGCTCGGCCGCGCGCGTCACGGCCTCGTCGATATCGATCTGGGTGGCCTGCTCGACCCCGGGATGGCGCAGCACCTCGCGCAGCGTGCCGCAATCGCCGCCGCCGATGATCACCACCCGCTTCGGATCGGCATGGGTGAACAGCGCCGGATGGGCAATCATCTCGTGATAGAGGAAGTTGTCCCGGTCGGTGAGCATCACGCAGCCATCAAGCACCATCAGATGGCCGTGCGTCTCGGTTGAGTAGACTTCGAGATGCTGCCAGGGCGTGGTCTCGTCATGCAGCTTTTCCTGCACTTTCAGACCGATGGCACTGCCCTCACGATCGAATCGCTCGATGAACCAGCCATCGAGGGGCTGTTCACTCATCTCACTCTCTCCTGCCGGTCGCTACCGGTCACTACTGCTGGCGATAACGGGCCGGATGACCCGCCGGGGCGGGCAACATAGCCTGCCAGCGACAGGATGAAAAGCACCCCGTTCAGACGCATGCTGCCAGGGCCTCGGGCAGGTCGAGAGCCCGGCACTGTGCCGGGCTCAGCCCGGCCAGCAGCCGTGCCTGTACGGCCTCATCCAGCCCCGGGTCACGCGCCAGTCGATGACGATAGCGTCCGATCAGGGCATACACGCCATCCCGCAGCGGCTGCGGCAGCCGGCGCAGCTGCGCCAGTCCGGCAAACGGCGCGGTCAGTGCTTCGGCCGCCCGCCACAGCGCCTCGCTATCACGATGAAGCCGACCCGACCGGATCAGCCAGACGCTGTCGAGCTGATCGGCGCTTTCATCGAAGTGATCGCCGAGCCGATGACCGAGTGTGGACTGCAGGGTCACCAGACCGATTGTCGGGCGGCGTTCGTGGCGCAGCAGCCAGGCCACCGAGCGCCGGCAGAGCGGGCAGTCGCCATCGAACACGATCAGTTGCGTAAAAAGGGGCTCAGCCTCATGCCCCTCTTCATGAACGCGACGTGGCGGCGCTTCACTCATGCCACTGCGGACTCAGCTCGTGCAGGGCCGCGATGAAGGCCGTCACATTCTCCGGCGGTGTAAACTGGGAGATGCCATGACCGAGATTGAAGACATGGCCGGAGCCGGCACCGAAGCTCTCCAGAATGCGCGCCACCTCGGCACGAATGGTGGCCGGAGCACCGAACAGCGCACTGGGATCGAGATTGCCCTGCAGCGCGGCCTGCCCGCCGATACGGGCCCGGGCATCGGCAAGCTCGGTGGTCCAGTCCAGTCCCACCCCGTCACAGCCGGTGGCGGCGATCTGTTCGAGCCACTGGCCGCCGTTCTTGGTGAACAGGATCACCGGCACCCGCCGGCCGTCGTGCTCGCGGATCAGCCCATCAACGATGCGCTGCATGTAGGCCAGCGAGAAGTCGCGATAGGCCGGCGTGGTCAGCGCCCCACCCCAGGTATCGAAGATCTGCACCGCCTGGGCGCCGGCGCGGATCTGCGCATTGAGATAGTCGGTCACCGCCTCGGCCAGGATCGCCAGCAGACGATGCAGCGCCGCGGGATCGCTGTAGAGCAGGCCCTTCACGTGGCGGAAGTCCTTGCTCGGGCCGCCCTCCACCATGTAGGTGGCCAGCGTCCAGGGGCTGCCGGAAAAGCCGATCAGCGGCATCCGGCCATTGAGTTCGCGGCGCACGGTCGAGACCGCGTTCATGACATAGTCGAGATCGCGCTCGGCATCGGGCGCGCTCAGTCGGTCGATGGCCGCACCGTCGCGTACCGGGCTGCGAAACATCGGGCCCTCGCCGGGTACAAAGTAGAGCCCCAGCCCCATCGCATCGGGGATGGTAAGAATGTCGGAAAACAGGATCGCGGCGTCGAGATCGAAACGATCGACCGGCTGCAGGGTCACCTCGCAGGCCAGCTCGGCGTTGCGACACAGGTCCATGAAGCTGCCGGCCCGCTCGCGGGTCGCGCGATACTCCGGCAGATAGCGACCTGCCTGACGCATCATCCAGACCGGAGTGCGGTCAACGGGCTGCCGGGCCAGTGCCCGCAGAAAACGATCGTTGTGAAGGGCCATGCGCTTGCCGTCTCGCCGCAGATGAAGTGTACCGCCGATTGTAGCGGATCGGTCGCCTTGCGCTCATCCATCGGGCGTCGATGAAATCGAATGAGCGTGATAGAAAAACTCATCGCGCTGCGGGATGAGCCAGCCGCGCTGGCCTGCTAGACTGGTCCACCCCCGAGTGGATGATGATGCACCGCCATCACGAGATCTGACGTGACGATTCGATTCATTGCGGCCTCCCGCCTGCCGACGCCCTGGGCCACCTTCACCCTGCACGGGTTCGAGGATGACCGCAGCGGCAAGGAGCATGTTGCCCTTTCGCTGGGCACCATCGACGATGGCACCCCGGTACTGGGCCGGGTGCATTCCGAGTGCCTGACCGGCGACGCCCTGTTCTCGATGCGCTGCGACTGCGGCTATCAGCTGCAGGCGGCGCTCAAGCGCATTGCCGAGGAGGGACGCGGCCTGCTGCTCTACCTGCGTCAGGAGGGGCGCGGCATCGGCCTGCTCAACAAGATTCGCGCCTATCACCTGCAGGACGAGGGCGCCGACACGGTCGAGGCCAACGAGGCGCTCGGTTTCGAGGCCGACATGCGCCGCTACGACCTCTGTCTGCCGATGCTCGAACACCTCGGCGTCCACGCCCTCAAGCTGATGACCAACAATCCGCGCAAGGTCGAGGCCCTGCGTGCCGACGGGATCGAGATCAGCGAACGGCTGCCGCTGACGACCGGGCTCAATGCCCACAACGAGCAGTATCTGACCACCAAGGCCGGGCGTCTGGGCCACATGATGGCGCTGGATCAGTTCACCTTTGCCGGCCCCGTGGACGACAACCGGCGCCGCTAGCCGGCGTCTCCGACGCGGCACCCGGCCATCCCGACGGCCGGTCGGGATGGGGCGTCACGCGTGAATGCGAAAGGTGTGATAGTCGGCAGTGATCCGGCCGCTGTAGGGCGCGCCGACCAGATGGTGAATGCGCTCGGCCATGCGGGTGAAATCGGGCGTGCGCAGCCAGGCCTCGAAACCGTGGCGCTCATCATAGCCCTGCTGGGTACTGATCATCACCAGTCCACCGGGGCGGGTAATGCGCAACAGCTCGCCCAGCGCCTCGGGATCCACGTTGTCATCGTTGAACACGCCGCAACAGACCACGACATCGAAGCTGCCGGTGTCATAATCCAGTGCCCCGTTCATGTCGACACCGCCGCGCAGCTGGTCATAGACCTCGCACTTGCGCGCCTCGACGATAACACTATCGTTGAGATCGAAGCCGTCCAGCCAGGTAAAGCCGTGAGCCGACAGCGCCTGACCGATCAGGCCGCTGCCACAGCCGGCATCGAGAATGTGCAGCTGTCCCGGCGCGCCCATCGAGTGGCGCTGGGTCTGCTCGGTCATGAAATCGCACAGGATGCCCGGCACATGATAGGTCCGATTGCTGCCTTGTGACCAACCGCGATAACGGGCCTTGAGCTTTTGGGCCTCACCATCCAGCGACAGCATCTGCTGGACGTGGTTGCGCCCATCCCGCTCGGTATTTTCGGCAGCCGTGGAGTGATTGTGATCCACCATGGAAAAACCCTCTTTTTGGTGGAGGTAATTGTTCAGAATAGTGGTCCCGGGGCGCGGCTGACAAATACCCCGGCCCCGGCAGGCCCCGGGGTCAGTCGAGCCGGCGGGTGTCAGTCGATCTGACGGGTATAGTGCGCCGGATCAAAGCGTCGACTGATCACCAGCATCCAGCCGAACAGCACGATCAGCGCCAGCCAGGCCGGTTCGAATCCCGCGAGCAGATCACGCGCCACGGCGGCGGCCAGGGTGCCGGCGGCGGCAATCAGATAGCCATGGCCCTGCACGAAGGCGGCCAGATCGCCGGCCCGCGCCGGATCGCGGTGATGGTCCATGGGGACCAGCACCGACAGCGGAAACACGCCGCCGATGCCCACGCCCAGCAGGGTCGCCCACAGCCAGGCCAGGGCGCCGGCGGGTGCTGCCAGCAGGCCGATGAAGCCCACCAGCGCCGCACCGACCACGGCGTACAGCGCCGGACGCCGGTCGAGGCGATAGCGCATCAGCCACGGCAGCGCCACGCTGGCCAGTACCTGCAGCAGCGTGGCATGGCCCAGCAGGGCACCGACCGCACTCGCCGACCAGCCCCGCGCCAGATAGTACGGCGGCAGCCAGGCCAGCACGCAGGCGTAGCCGGCGGTGCCGAAGCCGAAGAACAGGGTCAGCGACCAGGCCCTGGGCAGCCGGTGCAGCGGGGTATTGTTGCCCCGCCCCTCGCGGGGCACCGGCGAGAGCATGGCGCCGCCATGACGCTGCCACTGCCACAACGCCAGCGGCCCCAGCAGGGCCCATGCTGCCAGCCCGACATGCCAGCTGCCCGTCAGCCGGGTCAGCGGGGGCGCCAGCATCGACGCCAGGGCCCCGCCGCCCAGAATGGCGCCGATGTAGAGCCCGGTAGCCGAGGAGACCCGATCGGGCAGGGTCGCCTTGATCAGCGCCGGCATCAGCGCCTGGATCACGGCAATGCCGGCGCCTCCGGCCAGTGCCGTCAGCGCCAGCCCCGTCAGGCTGTCGGTGAACAATCGCATCAGGCTGGCCAGCGTAATCACCCCCAGCGCCAGCATGATCAGCCGGTGCCGATCGAAGCGCCGCACCAGTCGCATGCCCTGGAAACACGCCAGTCCCATCGCCACGAACGGCAGCGCCGTCAGCAGCGAGGCCTGGCTGTAGCTCATCGCCAGCGACTGCTGGATGCGGTCCAGCAGCGGCCCCACGGCTGCAATCGACGGCCGCAGGTTCAGCCCCACCCACATGATCAGCACATGGAGTGACAGATAACGGGCGGTATGCTGATGGCTTGTCGATCCAGCGGTCATGATGGCGCTCCACGGGCGCAGGGGTTGAACGACAGACGCGGGCCACCGCCGCAACTCGGTGGGCCGCATCACGAGCGGGCGCACGGGCCCGACGGGGTTATTCGACAGAGCGGACATGTTCAGTGGCGGCTTCCCAGCCCAGCGCCTGACGGGCCTGTTCGGCCATGCGTCTGCCCAGCAGCTGGTGAACACGCCGGGTGGGGTGATAGGCATCCCAGAGCAGATGGGCATCCGGGTTCGGGCAGAGGGTGCCGTCGTCACCGGCAAGGCAGGGATGCACCAGGTCACTGAAGCCCAGCGAGACAGCCTGATGACGAATGTCGGTCAGCGCGCTGCGCAGATCGAAATAGCTGATCCGGACCCCGTCACGCCGGTCGAGCCGGGCCACGCTCTCGCGCAGCCGGTCATCAAAACGCTGCATGTAGGCATTGGCCGCAGGCACCGCCGTATCCCGCCGGACCCGCGGCAGCAGCGTCAGATCGAACGCGCCGACTACCATGACACGCCGTGTGCCCCCCGCAATCAGGCGCTCCATGGCCAGCCGGACATTGTGCGCTGCGGCCTCGGCCACGCGCTGCGGATCGGCCTGCTGATCCAGCACCCGAAAGAAGAAGTCATTGGCGGAGGCGAACACGAAGGCGTTGCGCGGCGCAGCGTGGCGGTCGAGATAATCGTTCACCTGCGCCAGCAGTCCGCTGGGCGTGACACTGTCGAACCACGGGAAATAGTTCGAGGCCCCGGTCAGGGCACCCCCGACCGCCATGTCCTTGAGCTGCATGCCGCTGCGGGCGGCAAGCACCTCGACGGCGGTGGGGCCGTTGCTCCAGCGGTGGCGATAATAGCCCTGCGCGGCCGGCGTGATCGGCTCGACCCCCGGCATCCCCAGCCGGCGCGCCCGTTCCGCCAGCATGTGGGAACGACCGTTGTCGCTGTAGCTGTCACCGAAGGCCGCCAGGCTGGCAGCCTGCGCCGGGAGCGCCATGCCGACCAGCAGCAGCCCTGCCAGCGCTTGGCGCCAGCGCCGTGGCCGTAGGCCCTTGACCCGCCCGAATCCCATGTCATCTCCTGCCCTGCCCGGATGTGCGGTACCGGAACCTCCAGCGTAGTGCACGCCGGCGGGGATGCGAACGCAGCGCCCGGACACGCCCCGGTCAGGGGCAGACGGCCGGTGTCGGAGGCACCGCCCCGCCGCCATGGGAATCAGGCGTGCTCGGCACGCGCCTTGCGGATGCGCTCGTAGGCGTTGCCGATCTCGCGGGTGCGCTTTTCGGCCATTTCCCGCATGTTCTCCGGCAGCCCCTTGCCGGCCAGCTTGTCGGGGTGGTTCTGACTCATCAGCCGCCGATAGGCCCGCTTGACCTCGGCATCGCTGGCGCTGCTGTCCACGCCCAGCACCTCGTAGGCCTCTTCCAGCGAGGGCCCGGAGGTATCGGGCCCGGCCTGGCCGGCGCCGCCACGCAGCATGGCCTCGATCTGGCGGATCTCCGCCTCGGAGAAGCCCAGCCCGCGTGCCACGCGCAGCAGCATGTCGTGCTCGGCCTGATGCAGTTCACCATCGGCCGCGATCGCCGACAGCTGCACCTGCAGAAAGACCTGCAGCAGTCCGCGCTGCAGCCCGGCAACCTGACGCACCCGGGCGAGCTCGGCATCCAGATCGAAATCCGGCTGCTGGCCGCGCCGGAAGGCGGTCCGGCAGCGCTCGCGCTGGGTTTCGTTCAGCCCCAGCCGCTCGAACACGGCCTCGGCGGTGCGTCGCTCATGATCGGACACCTCACCGTCGACCTGACTCAGACAGCCCATGACGGCAAAGGTGGAGTCGAGAAACTGCGCCTGACGCTCGACCACCTTGTCGCGCACCAGGCGCTGCAGTCGCCGTACCAGCCAGAACCCCAGCAGCCCACCGATGATGAGTCCCGGCAGGCGTGCGATCAGATAACCGAGCCCCGCCGTGATGAGGATGACAATCAGCATGAGATATCCACTACCCGATGAATGGTCCGGCCGGCGCGCTCTGCCCGCCGGCCGAATGGCCAGCGCCGGTTACGGCGCTGGCCGGGAGGCATGATGCGACATTCTGGTCAGGCGTGCCTGAATGGAAGCTTCGATGCCGTTGGCATCCAGCCCGCATTCGGTCAGCAGCTCCTTCGGCGTGCCGTGTTCGATGAAGCGATCGGGGACACCCAGATTGAGCACCTCGACCAGTATCCGCTCGGCGGCCAGCAGCTCGTTGACACCGCTGCCGGCCCCACCCATGACCACGCTCTCCTCCAGCGTCACCAGCAGCTCGTGACTGCCGGCGGCCTGGAGGATCGCCTCGCGGTCGAGCGGCTTGACGAAGCGCATGTCATAGACGGTGGCATCGAGCCGTTCGGCCACTTCCATCGCCGGTCCGACCATGCTGCCGAAGGCCAGCAGCGCCAGCCGCGGGCGACCGTCGCCCGCCTCGCGACGCAGCTCGGCGCGGCCGATGGGCAGGGGCTCGAGCGAACGGTCGATGGCGGCCCCGGGGCCCGTGCCGCGCGGATAACGCACCGCCGCCGGCCCCTCGTGGTGATAGGCCGTGCCCAGCATCCGGTAGCACTCGCGCTCATCGGAAGGCGCCATCACTACCATGCCCGGCAGGCAGCGCAGGTAGGAGAGATCGAAGGCGCCATGGTGGGTCGAGCCATCCTCGCCCACCAGCCCGGCGCGATCGATGGCGAAGGTGACATCCAGCCCCTGCACGGCCACGTCATGGATCAGCTGATCGTAGCCGCGCTGCAGGAAGGTGGAGTAGATCGCCACCACCGGCTTGACCTGCTCGCAGGCCATGCCGGCTGCCATGGTAACGGCATGCTGTTCGGCGATCGCCACATCGTAGTAGCGCTCGGGATACTCCTTCGAGAAGCGGATCAGATCGGAGCCCTCGCGCATCGCCGGGGTGATCCCGATCAGGCGCTGGTCACGTGCCGCGGTGTCGCAGATCCACTCGCCGAAGACATTGCAGTACTTGAGCTTCTTCGGTGCCGGCGGCGCGTTGAACTGCTGCTGCTCGGCCCCGGAGGGGGCGGGATCGGCGGGCTTTTCCTTCTCCAGCTTGGTGATGGCGTGATAGCCGATGGGGTCACCCTCGGCCGACTGGTAGCCCTTGCCCTTGCGGGTCACGATATGCAGGAACTGCGGCCCCTCGCGGTTCTTCAGATCACGCAGGGTGCGAATCAGCAGCGGCAGGTCATGACCGTCGATGGGGCCGACATAGTTGAAGCCCATCTCCTCGAACAGCGTCGCCGGACTGAACATGCCCTTGACGTGCCCCTCGGTGCGCCGGGCGAGATCGAGCGCGCCGGGCAGATGCGACAGCACCCGCTTGCCGCTCTCGCGGGCGGCCACATAGGGGCCGCTGGTCAGGATGCGCGACAGGTAGGTGGCCATGCCGCCGACGTTCTCCGAGATCGACATCTCGTTGTCGTTGAGCACCACCAGCATGTTGGCGTTGACATGGCCGGCATGAGCCAGTGCCTCGAACGCCATGCCGGCGGTCAGCGCGCCATCGCCGAGTACTGCACAGACCCGCCGGTTGTCACCCTGCGTGCGAGCCGCCAGCGCCATCCCCAGCGCCGCGGAGAGCGAGGTGCTGGAGTGCCCCACGCCGAAGGTGTCGTACTCGGATTCGAGCCGCCGCGGGAAGGGGGCCAGCCCGCCGTGCTGGCGCATGCTGTCCATCGCCTCGCGGCGGCCGGTCAGGATCTTGTGCGGATAGGTCTGGTGACCGACGTCCCAGACCAGCCGGTCGTGCGGCGTGTTGTACTGCTGATGCAGCGCCACGGTCAGCTCGACGACGCCGAGACCGGCGCCGAAGTGACCGCCGGTACGCCCCACGCTGTAGAGCAGATAGGCGCGCAGTTCATCGGCCAGCGTCAGCAGCTGATGCTCGTTGAGACTGCGCAGATCCGAGGGCTCGCGGACGCGATCCAGCAGCGGCGTCAGCGGGCGGGTGGTGGGGATGTCATCAAACAGCTTCATATTGGCTCGAAAATCCATCCATGGTCCGCATGATGCCCGGGGCATCGGGACACTGCAGTAAATGAACGCCGGTCAGTGATTGCGCTCGACCATGTAGCGGGCCAGATCGATCAGCGGCTGCGCATCGAGGCCGGCCAGCGCCGAGCAGCCCTCATCGACCAGCGCCTGCGCCTGACGACGCGCTTCATCAAGCCCCAGCAGGGCGGGATAGGTCGGCTTGTCGCGCGCCGCATCCGCCCCCTGGGTCTTGCCGGTCACCTCGGCATCACCGGTAACATCCAGGATGTCATCCTGGATCTGAAAGGCCAGCCCGATCGCCGCGGCGTAGCGATCCAGCGCCTCGAGCCGCGGATCATCCCCGGCAGCCGCGGCCAGCCCACCGAGGCGGACCGCTGCGCGAATCAGGGCGCCGGTCTTGTGGCGGTGTACCGCCATCAGCTGCTCGACATCGAGCCGACCGCCGACCGCTGCCAGATCGAGCGCCTGACCGCCGGCCATGCCGCCTCGCCCCGCGGCCTGCGCGAGCGTCGCCACCATGGCGGCGGCACGCGGTGTCTCGCCGGCGGTGAGCACCTCGAAGGCCAGTGACTGCAGGGCATCGCCGGCCAGCAGTGCCGTGGCCTCGTCGAACGCCCGGTGACAGGTCGGCTGGCCGCGCCGCAGGGCGTCGTCATCCATGCTCGGCAGATCGTCATGTACCAGTGAGTAGGCGTGGATCAGCTCGACCGCCGCCGCTGGTGCATCCAGCGCCTCGTCCCCGGCGCCCAGGGTCCGGCCGGCGGCATAGACCAGTACCGGCCGCAGCCGCTTGCCGCCGCCCAGCACTCCGTAGCGCATGGCCTGCTCGAGCCGCGGCGCCGGCCCGGGCGCCTCGTCGAACAGCCGGACCAGCCGCCGCTCGCAGCGCTGCCGGCAGTGCTGCATCAGGGCCTCGATGCGCTGCGCCGCCGGATCCCGTGCGGCGTCGCTCATGGTGCAGCCTCTCCCTCGTCGCCGGTCGACCCGGCGGCCTGCTCCAGCGTGCCATCGCTGCGCTCCAGCAGCCGGCTGACCCGCAGCTCGGCCCGATCGAGCCGGGTCTGGGCTTCCCGGGTCAGCCGGATGCCCTGCTCGAAGGCGCCCAGCGACGCCTCGAGGCTCAGCTCGCCGCCCTCGAGCTGTTCGACCAGTCGCTCGAGTTCGGCCAGCGTGGCCGCGAAATCCCGATCCCCGCCGACGTCGTCACCCGCGGGGGCGGCTGTATGATCCTGCTCCGTCATGGCGTCTCGCCTCCACGTTGCCTCGCCATGCCGCCGGGCGGCTGCGCAACGCTGATGAATGGCGGGCAGTGGGCGGCATCTGCCGCCCCGCTCCCAAACGCCTCAGTATACACATCACGGCGATCTTTGACGCCGGCATCGCCCCGATGAATGACGGGGCGCGGGCGCGCCGTTCATGGCCCGGCTGTGTTACAATGGCGTCCCCGAATCATCGCGCACCATAACGGCAGGCACGCCCGTGCCTGCCGTCGCGACCTTTCTGCTCGCGCCGGGTGTCGCGGGCATACGCTATCGAAGACACCGTCGGTCCTGCCGACCCAAGGGTTGATGCACAATGGCTAAAACGTCTCTGGACAAGAGCAAGATCCGGATTCTGCTGCTCGAGGGCATTCACCAGTCCGCCGTGGACAACCTGCACAATGCCGGGTACACCAACATCGAGCGACTGTCGACGTCACTGACCGAAGAGGATCTGGTCGAGAAGATCCGTGACGTTCATTTCATCGGTATCCGTTCGCGCACGCAATTGAACGAACGGGTCATCGCTGCCGCGGAAAAACTCACCGCCATCGGCTGTTTCTGCATCGGCACCAACCAGGTCGATCTCGATGCGGCGCTGGAACGCGGCATTCCGGTGTTCAATGCGCCCTACTCCAATACCCGCTCGGTGGCGGAGCTGGTGCTCGCCGAGAGCATCATGATGCTGCGCGGCATCCCCGAGAAGAACGCCCGCGCCCATGAAGGCGGCTGGCTGAAATCCGCCAGCAATTCGTTCGAGGCCCGCGGCAAGACGCTCGGCATCGTCGGCTACGGCAGCATCGGCGCCCAGCTCTCGGTGCTGGCCGAATCGGTCGGTCTCAACGTCATCTATTATGACGTGGTCACCAAGCTCGGCATGGGCAACGCGCGCCAGGTCGGCAGTCTCGAGGAGCTGCTGGCCCGCGCCGACATCGTGACCCTGCACGTACCGGAAACGCCCTCCACCAGGTGGATGATCGGTCGCGAACAGCTCTCCCTGATGAAGCAGGGCAGCTACTTCATCAACGCCTCGCGCGGTACCGTGGTCGATATCGAAGCGCTGGCCGAGTCGCTCGATTCGGGCCGGCTGCTGGGCGCTGCCGTCGATGTCTTCCCGGTCGAGCCCAAGGGCAACGGCGAGGAGTTCGTCTCGCCGCTGCGCCGCTTCGACAACGTCATCATCACGCCGCACATCGGCGGTTCCACGGTGGAAGCCCAGGAGAACATCGGCGTCGAGGTCTCCGACAAGCTGGTCACCTTCTCCGACAACGGCACCACCATCACCTCGGTCAACTTCCCCGAAGTGGCGCTGCCCTCGCATCCCGACAAGCACCGGCTGCTGCACATCCACCGCAACGTGCCCGGCGTGCTGTCCGAAATCAACCGCGTGCTGGGCAACGAGGGGATCAACATCTCCGCCCAGTATCTGCAGACCAACGAACAGGTCGGCTATGTCGTGATCGATGTCGACAAGGCCTATGGTCAGCAGGCACTGCACGCCCTGCGCGAGGTCGAGCACACCCTGCGCACGCGGGTACTGTACTCGGGCATCGACTACGACTGAGGCCTGCCGCAACCGCTTGCTTCAGCCACCGCCCGGTTCGGCCGGGCGGTGCTCCACCCTCGCAGGACACGCCCGACCGGCCGCCGACCGGCACCCTGTCCGACACGCGCTGCGCGCGATCAGCCACCCCTTCGGCAGCCAACGTCGACTGACCGCCCCCTAATCATGCCCGGCATGTCCGCCATGCCACCGATGCGGGCACCGGATAGCGCCGCGATGGCACGCCCGGCAGAGCGCGAACCGGCACCCTCGCAAGCCACGATGACCCCGCCTGCTGCCGCCACTGGCCGCCGGTCTCCGGCATTTGCCCGGACCTGGCTTCCTGTAATACTGTCACGCTCCCTGCTCCCATGATCGACAAGAGGAATCGGAATGACGTCAGAGGCACAGCGCGGCGCGGCCCGGCACCAGGGCGCCGAGCCGCCGACGCTGAGCTTTCGGCTCGGCGCTTTTGGTGCAGCCATCCCCCTGATCTTCTTTGTCATCTGGGCCATTACCACCAGTGTGCTGCAGCTCTCCTCCGAAATCGGCCTGGTCATGGGGGCGCTCCTCGGTCTGACCCTCGGGCTGTTCTTCTGCCGCAGTCGCTGGGAGCAGTACGCACAGGGGCTGTTCAGCGGCATGACCCAGTCGGTCGGCGTGGTCGCCGTGGTGGCCTGGTTCTATGCCGGCATGTTCGCCCAGGTTCTCCAGGTCGGCGGCCTGGTGGACGGGCTGGTCTGGCTGGGGGGCATTTCGGGCGCCACCGGCGGCTGGTTCACGGCGCTGACCTTCATTCTGGCCGCGGTCTTTTCCACCGCCGTGGGCACCGGCTACGGCACCACGGTCGCCTTCTGCACCCTGATGTATCCGGCCGGCGTGGTGCTGGGCTGCGACCCGGTCATGCTGTTTGCCGCCATCCTTGCCGGTGCCATCTTCGGTGACAATCTGGCCCCCGTTTCCGACACCACCATCGTCTCTGCTGCCACCCAGCAGGCCGATGTTCCGGGGGTGGTACGCAGCCGTTTCAAGTACTCCATCATGGCCGCCCTCCCCACCCTGCTGCTGTTCGCGCTGCTGGGCGGTGGCGGCCGGATCGAGGGCGTCGATGCCGGCGCCCTGCAGCAGGTAATGCACTCGGTCGGCCCCTCCGGACTGATCATGCTGACCCCGTTCGTGCTGGTGCTGGGACTGGCACTGAGCGGACAGCACCTGATCACCTCGCTGACCTGGGGCATCCTGGCCGGCGCCGCCATCATCATCATCACGGACTTCGGCGCCGCCAGCGAGATCATCGCCTTCGATCCCACCACCGACAGCGTGATCACGGGGGCGCTGGTGGATGGCGTCTCGGGCTATGTCAACATGGCCATCCTGATCCTGCTGATCGTGGCTGCCTCGCACCTGATGAAGCTGGGCGGCACCATGGAGGCCGTCACCCAGCGGCTGATCCGCTGGATCAGGACCTCGGTGCGCCGGGCAGAGCTGGCCAACTGGGCGATCGTGGCGCTGCTCAATACGGCCATCACCATCAATACCGCGGCCGAAATCGCGGCGGCCCCCTTTGTCAGGGAGCTGGGCGAGCGGTATCACATCCACCGCTACCGCCGCGCCAACATGCTGGATGCCGTCACTTCGGCGCTCGGCTACATCTTCCCCTGGGGCGCGCCGGTACTGCTGGGCTGGAGCACCATCCAGGGCATGCAGCAGCAGTACGACTGGCTGCCCGTGGTAGCGCCGACCGCCGTCTTTCCGTTTGTCTTCCAGGGCTGGCTGCTGCTGTTCATCATGCTGTTCGCGGCCCTCACCGGCTGGGGGCTGACCTTCGAGGACCGTCAGGGCAGCGCGCGCAGGTCGCCGCCGACAAACGCCTGACTCATCCGGGTCGGCATCTGCCACGCTCCGCCGCCATGGCGGATACCCGGGCGCCTGCCTGCCGGGCAGCGCGTGGCAGGCCGGCCGATCCCCGGCCCTTTCGTCAACCCGCCCCCGCTGCGCAGCCTCCGGCAACCGTTAGTGCCCTAATGGGCTGGCCGAATGCCCCTGAACCCACCAGAATGGGGAGTGACAATGCTCATTCGTTCACAAAGGGGGACCGAAGAGTTCATGAGTAGCCAACCGACCGTTGCCGTACTGGGACTGGGCGCCATGGGCCATGGCTTTGCCGTCAATCTGCTGGCAGCCGGACTGCCCACCCGGGTCTGGAACCGCACCCGCAGCAAGGCCGAGGATCTCGGCCGCAGCGGGGCGATCATCTGCGACAGCCCGCGGCATGCCGCCGAGGCAGCCGATGTGGTCATTACCATGGTGCCGGACGCGCCCACCACCGAAGAGATCCTGCTGGGCGATAACGGTGCGCTGGAAGGGCTGAAACAGCAGGGCGTGGTGGCCCAGATGGGCACCATTGGCGTCGAGCCCACCGAACAGCTGATCCGCCGGGTCAGGGAGAAGCGCCCGGACGTGGTCTTCATCGATGCACCGGTGTCGGGCACCAAAGCGCCTGCCGAGCAGGGTCAGGTGGTGGTGCTGGCCAGCGGCGACCGGCAGGCCGCCCCCGCCATCGAGCCCGTATTCGAGGCCGTCGGCAAGGCCACCAGGTGGCAGGGCGAGGCCGGCGCCGGTTCACGCATGAAGCTGGTGGTCAACGCCTGGCTGATCCACATGATGGAAGGGGTGGCCGAAACGGCCCAGCTGGCCGAGCAGCTCGGCTTCTCGATCGATGATTTCTGGCACACCGTGGAGGGCGGCCCACTTGCCGTGCCCTACATGAAGGTCAAGCTGGACATGATCGACAGCGGCAAGTTCGATGCCCAGATGGCGCTGGCGTGGGGCCTCAAGGACGCCAGACTGGCACTTGAGGCGGCCGGTGAGCTCGACATGCCGGCGCTCCGGCGCATCAGCGACACCTGGGCGAAGGCGGTCGACGCCGGTCATGGCGAGGGCGATATCTCGATCATCTACCACTATCTGCAAAACCGCGGCTGAGCACGAGCACACCCCGCCGGGGGCTGCCCCGGCTCCCGGCGCCTGCTCAGGCGCCGGGCCGGAAGCGCCCTTCCCGCAGCGAACGCTCGATATCCTCGAGGCTGCGCCCCTTCGTTTCCGGCACATAGCGCAGCACGAACAGGAAACAGAGCACGTTGAGCACCGCGTAGACCCACATCGCGCCCCCGGTGCCCAGCGTCCTGACCATGGTAAGCGCCGTACCGGTCAGGATCAGATTGGCCCCCCACAGCGTGGCAGCATGCAGGCTGGTGGCACGTTCGCGGATCGCCAGCGGATAGACTTCCGAGCCGATCAGCCAGCCGACCACCTGAATGCCGCCGGCATTGAAGATCATGTAGACCAGGATGCCGGCCACGATCAGCCAGCTGGTGGCGCCCTGCGCACCCAGCGCAAAGACGCCGCCCAGCACGAACAGGCTCAGCGCCGACCCCGGCATCATCCACAGGGTCAGCCGCCGCCGCCCGAGCCGATCGACCAGCAGCTTGCCGAGCACGGTCATCACCAGGTAGACGATAGCCACCCCGAGTGCGGAATAGAGGGCCGCGTGATCACCGAAACCGGCGTCGGTGAGAAAGGTCGGCGTATAGTAGATCATCATCTCGATGCCGGAGAGCTGGGTGAACGCGGCGATCCCCAACCCGGCCACCAGCGCCGGCCGCAGCCAGCGGCGCCTCAGCGCCTGCCAGCCCGGCGCCTCGTCGCCGCCGTTTTCCAGCGACTCGATTGCCTCGATCTCACGGCCGATGTCCTCGTCTTCACCCCGCACCCGCGCCAGGGCTGCGCGCGCTTCTTCCCGGCGCCGTTGGCGGATCAGCCAGCGCGGACTCTCCGGCAGCACCAGCATGCCCAGCAGCAGCAGGGTCGAGGGCACCACACCAATGCCGATCATCATGCGCCACGACCAGAGCTGCTGCAGGAACGACCCCACCAGGGCAGCGGCCAGAATGCCCACGCCGATCGAGACATTGAACCAGGTCACCAGGCGCCCACGCCGCTCGGCCGGCGCCAGTTCGGCGATATAGGTCGGCACTACCTGGGTCGCGCCGCCGACGGCAAAGCCGAGCACCAGCCGGAACAGCCCCAGCCACACGGCACCGGGAGAAAGCGCCGCGGCCACTGCACCACAGGCGAAGACCGCGGCCACGATCATGATCGTCATGCGCCGGCCCAGCCGGCGCGAAAGGGCGGCGCAGCCGAGTGCGCCGATCACGGCACCGGCCAGGATGGCACTGGTGATCAGCTCCTTGCCGAAGTGGCCGAGGCTGAACTCCTGGCCGATCTGCAGCAGGGCGCCGGAGATGATGCCGGTATCGTAGCCGTAGAGAAAGCCGGCGATGGCCGCCACACAGGCGATCACCAGCACGAAATGATGCGCCGCCAGCGCATTGCCGCGGTCTGTCATGTTCATTCCTGAACGCCGGGGGTAAGTTGCATTGGTGGATGGCGCTTCCCGCCACCCCTGATGCCCCCACCATAGTCGGCTCAGGCAGTAACGCCACCCGCTACCCCGGCGGGGTCTCAGAACAGGGTCGGCATGGTGTCGAGCACGTTGAGCCGGTCGTCTACCCGCAGCAGCTGACGCCACTTGTCGAAGGTCAGGCAGGGATGGGAGGCGCCGAAGGCGATCACGTCGCCCACGGCGATATCGGCATGTGCGGGCAGTGTCACAAAGACATGCTGATCCATGATGTGGGTCACCTGCCACTCACTGACCGGAGCTGTCGCATGGCCATCGCGATAGTGCGCCAGTGCCAGCGGCAGGTCCGGATCGCAGGAGATGTCGCGCTTGCCCAGCGCCACGATGGCCAGCCCGGGTTCGGGCAGCGACTGGACATGCGCAAACACGCTCAGCGCCGGCCTGAGCTCGTCCTGCAGCTCGGGATGGCGCGCCCGAACCTCGGCCATGGCCCTCCGGTAGAGCCGATGATCATGAACCACGTAACAGCCCGGGCGTAATACCGGTGTATAACCATTACGTAAATCGGCGCGATCGAAGGCTTCGGCAATCAGATCGAACCACTTCGACCCCGAGGCAGTGACAATCGGGGCCTCTACCGCCAGCGCGCCGCTCTCCCGCAGCGCCATGACGGTGGCCACCAGCCGCTCGCCATAGGCGCGCACGGCCGCTACCGGGTCCGCATCGCCGATGACCCCCTCGTAGCCCTCGACCCCCGCCAGCGCCAGCGCCGGCTGCCCGGCGATGGCGGCCACCAGCGCGTCCAGCTCACGCTCATTGCGCACGCCGCAGCGCCCACCGTCGGTCCCGAGCTCGATCAGTATCGGCAGGGTCAGCCCGCGCTCGGCGAAAAAGGCTCCCAGTGCCTGCACGTTGGCAATGCCATCGACCACGCAGTAAAACTGCGCCCCGCGCTCGATGATGTCGGCAATCAGCGCCATGTTGGGCCGGCCGACCAGCTGGTTGGCCATCAGCAGGCGTGACACGCCATGGGCAAATGCCGCCACGCACTGGGTCGCCGTGGCCAGCGTGATGCCCCAGGCGCCGGCCTCGAGCTGACGCCGGAACAGTGCCGGGGTCATGGTGGTCTTGCCGTGTGGCGCCAGCTTCGCGCCATGGTGATCGGCGAAGCGCTGCATCCAGGCCAGGTTGTGGGCCAGCGCACCTTCGTCGATGACAGCGGCCGGCAGGCTGACATCGGTCAGCAGGGAGCGACCTTCATGGATGAGCGCGCCCTTTTCGGGAAATGATAACGGCTGCACGGGGACTCCTGACGATTGTCATTGTTGATGTCATCCGCCGCGGCGGACGGAGTACCCATTAAAATGCCGCCCGCAGGCGGCATTGTCACTTCCTTCACCCCGATCGGTGAGGCGGTCAGGCAAACTGGAAAAATCCGGAAATCAGGCCGCGCAACTCGGTAAACAGCGTGGCGATACCGTAGGTCATGATGAAGGCCACGCCATAGAAGAGTGCCGGGCGACGGTAGCTGAATTCGCTCAACCAGCCGCCGATGGCCTGGAAGACGCCGAGCCCGGCAATGCAGACCGCCAGGATGCCGATCGCTGCCCCCCCGACGATATCGGTGATGTAGTGGTAGCCGAGATAGACCCGGGTAAGGCAGAGCAGCGCCGCCAGTGCCACCGCCAGCATGCCCAGCGGCCGTGGGGCTGCCCGCCAGATTACCAGCGCCAGCCCGGCATAGACCGCCGCATGATCACTGGGAAAGGAGCTCCAGCCGTACAGCGTATCGGGCTCCACACCATAGGGCAGGGTCAGGTTCAGCGCCTCGTTGTGCATCGGCCTTGGATGCATCGGCATGAAGATCTGCACCACCCGGGTACCGGCCGACGAGCAGAAGGCCGCCAGCGTACCGGTGAGGATCATCCGCCGCCACACACGCTCCTCGCTGCGAAACCAGACATACCAGATACAGGCCATCATCAGCACCCCGGAGACGAACTTGCGATCGGCCAGCGCACCGAGAATGCGATCGACCAGCACGCTCTGTCGGGCGAACTGGTTGAGAAACAGGATGCTCTCCCGTTCGATGGGCGGCAGCGGCAGGGCCACGGTCACCAGGGTCGTCAGCGCCAGCATTGCCAGAGCTGCAACCCCGAGACGCAGGTCCCTCATCCCGACGGATCGTTCCGATGGGAAGGCAGCGTGGGTCAGCGACGACATGGGTAAAATTCCGATCAATGAATGATGACACAAAGATTAAAAGCTTATTAAAAGATCCATTGTGCACAATTGCTTACATGTCACACCGGGTATTGTTTTGTTGCCGGTGACTTCCAGGTAGCGTCTCCGCGACCCCCGAATAGTGGCGACTCTCCGGCCCATTGCCGAGGTTTCCGGCGCCATGCGGTGCTCACGCAACCTGCGAAGGAATAACCTGATGTAACCCGATGACGAGAACCCGCCGGTCTGCAACGCATCGAAGACATACGACCAAGGTTCTGATTCCTGTAGCGACGATCATCGGAGGCTACACGCTTGCATCCCGGCGTTTTCAAATTCCTGCCCTGGCAGGCAGTCCTTTTGACAGGAGCCCTGCTCTCCCTGCCGCTCCACGCCGAACCCCTGAAAAGCGCTCCGCCACCGGAGCAGGCCCCCTGGCTCGATCCGGAGCTCTCTCCGGACAGGCGGGCGGAGCTGGTCATGGCACGGATGACACCTGCGGAAAAGCAGCTGCTGCTGTATGGCACCTTTGCCGGCCCGGAGGGGCAGTCTCCTCATCCGGCGCCGCCACGTCCGCAACAGGCCGTCGGCTCGGCCGGTTACGTGCCCGGCGTGCCCCGGCTGGGCATTCCCGCCCAGCAGCAGACCGATGCCGGGCTGGGCGTGACCAATCCCGGCATGATCGATCCCGATCGCCGGGCCACGGCACTGCCCTCGGTGCTGGCCAGTGGTGCCACCTGGCAGCCGGCGCTGTCGCGCCAGGGGGGCGCCATGATCGCCCGCGAGGCGCGGCACTACGGCTTCAATGTGCTGCTGGCCGGCAATGCCGGGATCATTCGCGAGCCCCGCGCCGGGCGCAACTTCGAGATGCCCTCCGAGGATCCGCTGCTCTCCGGGCTCATGGCCGGCGCCCGGATCAACGGCATCCAGAGCGAACACGTGATGTCGACCCTCAAGCACTACGCGCTCAACGCGCAGGAGACCGGACGTTTCAGGCTGGATGCCCGCATCGGCCGCCAGGCCCTGCGCGAGTCCGATCTGCTGGCCTTTCGCACCGCCCTCGAGGTCAGCGATCCGGGGGCGGCCATGTGCGCCTACAACAGCGTCAATGGCGAGCACGCCTGCGCCAGTGACTATCTGCTGCACCGGGTACTCAAGGATGACTGGCAGTTCCCCGGCTTTGTCATGTCGGACTGGGGAGCCGTACATTCGGCGGCCAGCGCCGCCAACGCCGGTCTCGACCAACAGTCCGCCGGCCAGGGCTTTGACGGCACCCTCTACTTCAAACAGCCACTCTGGCAGGCCCTGGATCGCGGCAAGGTGCCCCATGCCCGGATCAACGACATGGCCTTTCGCATCCTGCGCAGCTATTTCGCTACCGGGCTGGTCGACGATCCGGTGCGCCGGCAGGATGAGCCGATCAAGCCCGAAGCCGACAGCCGCGTGGCGCAGAAAATCGAACAAAACGCCATCGTGCTGCTGAAGAATGCCGATCACGTACTGCCGCTCGACCCTGACAGCCGGCAGCACATCGCGGTGATCGGCGGGCGGGCCGACCGGGGCGTACTGGCCGGGGGCGGCTCCTCGGCCGTGATCCCCTGGGGCGGGGACGCGGCCCCCGGACTGGTACCCCCCAGGGGCGTCTATACCCAGCGCATCCTGGATCCGTCACCGCCGCTGGAGGCCATGCGCCGTCAGGCACCGAAGGCCGGAATCAGCTTCACCCCCGGTGATCGCATCGATCAGGCCGTGGCGGCCGCCCGCCACAGCGATGTGGCGGTGGTTTTTGCCGGTCAGTGGACCGCCGAAACCCTGGACATGAAGGATCTGTTACTGCCCGGTCGCCAGAATGAGCTGATTCGCGCCGTGGCCCGCGCCAATCCGCGTACCGTGGTGGTGCTGGAAACCGGGGGGCCGGTGAAGATGCCCTGGCGCGACCGGGTGGCGGGCATTCTCGAAGCCTGGTATCCGGGCCAGCGCGGGGGAGAGGCCATCGGCCAGGTGCTGTTCGGGGCGATCAACCCGGCCGGTCGACTGCCGGTGACCTTCCCGCGGGACAGCCGACAGCTGCCCCATCCGCAGCTGCCGGGGCGCCATGTCGGCAACGATCAGGCCTTCCGGGTCGATTACCACCGGGCCGGGGCCGCCGTCGGCTACCGCTGGTTTGCCCGCGAGAACAGGACACCGCTCTACCCCTTCGGCCACGGGCTCTCCTATACCCGCTTCGCCTTCGAAGACCTTGCCCTGAGCCGGCACGACCGGGGCGTGCAGGCCAGCTTTCGGGTCACCAATACCGGCAAGCGCACCGGGCGCACCGTACCGCAGCTCTATGTCCACGCCCCCGACGGCTCGCCACTGCGCCTGGGAGGATGGCGCAGCGTCGAACTCGAGCCCGGCGAGAGCCGCCGCGTCAGCATCGATATCCCGCCTCGCCAGCTGGCCCGCTTTCATCCCGGGGACCGGCACTGGCATATCCCGGCAGGCCACTACCGGGTGGCACTGGCACGCTCGGCCACCCGGCCGGTCACGAGCGAGGACATCGAACTGGCGGCAGCCACCCTGCCACCCTGAACGGGGCCGGCCCCCCAGGGCCGGAACCGGTGGGCGGTTCAGCCGTTGACGATCATGCCGCCGTTGACGTGAATCGTCTGGCCGCTGACATAGCTGCTGTCACGACTGGCCAGATAGACATAGGCCGGCCCCAGCTCGCTGGGCTGGCCGGCCCGGCCCATCGGCGACTGGGCACCGAAGTCCTCGACCATGCCGGTATCGAACTGCCCCATGGTCGAGGGAATCAGCGGGGTCCAGATCGGCCCGGGCGCGACCTGATTGACCCGCACGCCATCGCCCACGGTCATCTGCGACAGCGCCCGGGTAAAGCCCGAGATCGCGCCCTTGGTGGTGGTGTAGGCCAGCAGCTTCGGATGACCGGCATAGGCATTGACCGAGGTGGAGTTGATGATGGTACCGCCACTGCGCCGCAGATGCGGCAGCGCCGCCTTCGCCATGTAGAAGTAGGCATGGATGTTGACATCGAAGGTGGTCAGCCACTCCTCGTCCGAGGTCGCCTCGGGTTCGTCGTGCAGCTCCTGGCGTGCCGCGTTGTTGACCAGCACATCGAGCCGGTCGAACTGCTCGATGGTCCGGGCGACAGCGTCGCGGCAGGCCTCCGCCCGGCTGAGATCGGCCTCGATCAGCAGGCAGTGCCGACCCTCTGCCTCGACCAGCCGCTGCGTCTCGCCGGCGTCCTCGTGCTCATCGAGATAGGGAATGACGACATCCGCGCCTTCCCGGGCGAAGTGCAGCGCAACCGCCCGTCCGATACCACTGTCGCCGCCGGTCACGATGGCGACCCGACCGCGCAGCTTGCCGCTGCCCTGATAGTCGTCACGGATGAACTCGGCCGGAGGCGTCATCTCGCCTTCCACGCCCGGCTGACGCGCCTGCTGCTGCGGCGGAATCTGCTCGCTCATGAGACTCTCCCGGAAGATCGAAGTGCGGTTACCGGCCCGTCCGAGACGGGCCGGCACATCGGCTGTTCAGTTGATGATCGCGCCACCATTGATGTGCAGCGAGTGGCCGCTGATGTAGGAGGCATCCTTCGAGGCCAGAAAGACATAGGCCGGTCCCAGCTCGCTCGGCTGCCCGGCGCGCCCCATCGGCATCTTCTCGCCCAGTGTCTCCACCAGCGTGGGGTCGAAACGCCCCATGGTGGCGGGCTGGATGGGCGTCCAGATGGGGCCCGGGGCCACCTCGTTGACCCGGATGCCCTCGCCCACGAGCGCCTCGGAGAGCGAGCGGGTAAAGCCGGTAATCGCGCCCTTGGTCGAAGTATAGGCCATCAGTTTGGCGTTACCTACAAAGGGATTGATCGACGTGGTGTTGATGATGGTATCGCCGGCCTTCAGATGCGGGCGCACGGCCTTGGTCATGTAGAAGTAGCCATGGATGTTGACATCGAAAATGTGACGCCACTCGTCATCGGGGATGTCGGTGATGTCCGCGCGCACCACCTGCTGTGCGGCGTTGTTGACCAGGATGTTGATCGCCCCGAAGGCCTGCAGGGTCTGCTCGACGGCCCGGTGACAGAAGTCGCTGTCGCTCATGTCCCCGCTGATCAACAGCGCCTGACGCCCCTCGGCCTCGATCAGCCGCTTCGTCTCTTCGGCGTCGGCGTGTTCATCCAGATAGACGATCGCCACATCCGCGCCCTCGCGGGCGAAATGCACTGCCGCCGTGCGGCCGATACCGCTGTCGCCACCGCTGATCAGCGCCTTGCGGCCCTCGAGCTTGCCGCTGCCGCGATAGTCCTCGCGGATGATTTCGGGCTGCGGCGTCATCTCCTGCTCAACGCCGGGCTGACGCTCCTGCTGCTGTGCCGGAAACTGTTTGCTCATGACCAATCTCCCTTGTCGGTTTCGGGCGTCATGCCCTCGACAACGACTGTTGTCCTGCGTCAAGCGTAGTGCAGCCCACTTTCGTCTCAAGCCGTATCGACGGGCGCGCCATAAGTGTAATGATGACTGCCCTGCAGTCGGCGCAGTGCCTGGCATTGCAGGGGTAAAAGCATTACGTAATTAAATACGTATTGGTGTATCGAAAAATCGCTGCGCCGCAGAGCGGTGCAGAATGGCTTCGAATGGCCCTCTGAAAAGCCCGTCGAAGCAACCATGCAGGACATGCCAATAAAAGGGCGCCGCCGGCCATGCCGACAGCGCCCCGCTGGTCGCCCTGACAATCGGCGTCAGGTATTGAGAATCACCCCACCATTGAGATGAATCGTCTGACCACTCATGTAGGAGGACTCCTCGCTGGCCAGATAGACATAGGCCGGCCCCATCTCGGATGGCTGGCCGGCGCGTTGCATGGGCACCTGCTCACCGAAGCCCTCGACCTTCTCTTCCTCCATGGTCGAGGGGATCAGCGGTGTCCATACCGGTCCCGGTGCCACCGCGTTGACCCGGATGCCGCGTCCGACCAGCACCTTGGAGATCGAGCGCATGAAGCCCTGGATCGCCCCCTTGGTGGCCGTGTAGTCGATCAGCGAATTGTTGCCCTTGAAGGCGTTGACCGAGGACGACTCGATGATGGTATCGCCACTGCCCATGTGTGGCAGCGCGGCCTTGACCATGTAGAAGTGGCTGAAGATGTTGGTTCGAAAGGTGCGCTCGAGCTGCTCGTCGGTGATGTCGGTGACATCATCCCAGTCGTGCTGCTCGGCGGCGTTGTTGACGAGGATGTTGACGGCCCCGAACTCGCTGACGGCCCGCTCGACGATCTCGCGGCAGAAGGCCGGATCGGCGACGTCGCCCCTGAGGACCACGCAGCGCTGCCCCTCGGCCTCGACCAGCGCCCGGGTGTCCTCGGCGTCCTGATCCTCGGCCAGATAGGCCATCACGATATTTGCACCCTCGCGGGCATAGTGCACGGCCACCGCACGACCGATGCCGCTGTCCCCTCCGGTGATGACTGCCGTTCTGCCGGCCAGCTTGCCGGTACCGCGATAGCTGTCGCGAATGTACTCCGGCTCGGGGCCCATTTCATGCTCACGACCGGGTTGCGCCTGGGGCGGGGATGACTGTCGATCGCTCATTTCAAGCTCCTTTTGAATGCCGTCCATGGGGGTTGGACCCCCGCCTTCCCAGCATAGAAGAGTCTGCCCGGCGCGCGTCATCCGGCAGATGAAGCCCATCCGCACTGCGGTTACACTGTCGCCCGAACCGGGGTAACGCCGGTGCTTTTGCCCGGCGTTGCCGAACTTCGCCGCCAGGCCCGCCGAACGAGGCTGCTGCTCATGAGTCCCCACCTGCTTTCCGTCGATGACCTCTCGCTTGATGCCGTCGAGCACCTGTTCACCATCGCCCGGCGCATGGAGCCGATCGCCCGTCGTCGCAAGATCACCCGGGTACTGGAAGGCGCCGTGCTCGGCAATCTCTTCTTCGAAGCCAGTACCCGGACCCGCATGAGCTTTCATGCCGCCTTCAGCCGGCTGGGCGGCAGTGTCTGCGACACCACCGGATTTACCTTCTCGTCGATGGCCAAGGGCGAGTCGCTCTACGATACCAGTCGGGTCATGGCGGGCTATGTCGATGCCATCGTACTGCGCCACCCCGATCAGGGCTCGGTGGCGGAGTTTTCCCGCGCCATCAACGTGCCGGTGATCAACGGCGGCGACGGCCCCGGCGAGCATCCCAGCCAGGCCCTGCTCGATCTCTACACCATCCGCCAGGAGTTCGAGCGCCTGGGCAAGTCGCTCGCCGGCGCCCACCTGCTGCTGACCGGCGATCTCCGGTACGGGCGGACCGTGCACTCGCTGATGCGGCTGCTGTCGCTGCACCCGCCGCTGCGCATTACCCTGGTGGCGCCGCCGGGGCTGGAGATGCCGGGCGAACTGGTCGATCTGGTGGCCAGCCGCGGCCACCGCATCGAGAGCCGCGAGAGTCTCGAGACGCACTTCGAGCCGGTCGACGTGGTCTATACCACCCGCATCCAGAAGGAGCGGTTCACCGAAGAGATGCAGGAGCGCTTTCACAACCTGTCGGACGAATTCCGCGTCAATCGCGCCTTTCTCGATCGCCACTGTCCGCCCGAGACCATCGTCATGCATCCGCTGCCGCGCGACAGCCGGCCCGGCGCCAACGATCTCGATGTCGATCTCAACGGCGATCCCCGGCTGGCCATCTTCCGCCAGACCGATAACGGCATTCCGGTGCGCATGGCGATCTTCGCCTGGCTGATGGGGGTGGATCATCTGATCGAGCAGTCGATGCGCGACGTCGGCTGGCAGGTGCCCGAGCGCCTGAGCCCGGATGACGCCTCCTTCGTCACCCTCTGAGCGCGTCAGGGGAGACCGTCGGCGGCCGGGGCACGCACCCCGGCCCGCGGCGGCTCAGTCGGCGTCGAACACGGCCCGCACCAGCTCCGGCAGGGTGGGATGCACGTGAATGGATCGCCGCACGGAGGCCGTACTGCCATCACCGGCATTCATCGCCACCACCACCTCGTGGATCAGCTCGGCCGCACCGGGGCCGAGCATGTGAAAGCCGAGAATGCGCTCGCTGCCGCGCTCGACCAGCAGCCTGGCCAGCCCGTCCGGCGCGCCGATGATGCGCCCCCGGGCGACATCGCCGTACTCGCGGGTGGTCACCCGGTAATCCAGCGCCCGCGCCCGGCACTCACGCTCGGTCAGCCCCACCGCGCCGATCTGCGGATGGCTGAAGACGGCATGCGGATTGCTGCGGTAGTCGACCCGCTCACCGGCGCCGCGGGCATTGCGCCAGGCGAGCCCACCCTCGTAGCTCGAGGTGTGCTTGAACATCGCCCGGCCGATCACGTCACCATAGGCGAACACCCGCGGGTTGCGGGTACGCAGCTGCTCATCGACCCGGATGGCGCCCTGCGCGTCGAGCTCGATGCCGCCGGTTTCGGCCTCGAGTCCTTCGGTATTGGCACGCCGGCCGGTCGCCACCAGCAGCTGCTCGGCCGCCAGCACGCGCTCGCCGCCATCGGCCGTGGCCACGACCACCTGGCGCTGTGTCGCCGTCGCGCGCGCCTCGACGGGCTCGCCGGTGACCAGTTCGACCCGCTCGCCGAACGCCCGGGTAAACCGTTCGCTGATCTCGTCATCCTCGCCCGTCAGCAGCCGGGGCGAGCGGCTGATCAGCGTGACCCGGGTGCCCAGCGCGGCGAAGAAGTAGCCCAGCTCGGCGGCGATGTAGCCGCCGCCGATGATGACCAGGCTTGCCGGCTGCGCCTCGAGTTCGAGCACTTCCTCGTTGGTCCAGTAGCCGGCTTCCGCCAGTCCGGGGATCTCCGGAACTACCGGCCGGGCGCCGGTGGCGAGGAAGATGTGATCGGCAGTAAGACGCTGGCCATCGGCGCTCTCCAGGGTGCGCTCATCAATGAAGCGCACCCGGCTGAAGATCGGCGTCATCTCGGTTTCCACCCAGCGGCGCACCCCGGCGACTGCCTCGGCCCGGGCGTGACGCATCTGCTGCATGATGCGGGCGAAATCGACCTGCACCGAGGCCTGGTCGAGATGAATGCCGAAGCGCTCGGCGTGGCGCACGCTATCCATCAGCTCGGCCGACTGCAGCAGGGTCTTGGTGGGAATGCAGCCGAAATTGACACAGGTGCCGCCCAGCGCCTCCGGCTGGTCCGTCACCAGTGCCACATCGCAGTTCTCCTGCAGCGCATGCCAGGCAGCGGTCAGTCCCGAGCCACCGCCCACGGCAATCACATCGAAATGCTGTATCGCTGACATGTCATCCTCCCGGGCATTGCCGAC
This sequence comes from Kushneria sinocarnis, assembly GCF_003633775.1. GTDB lineage: Bacteria > Pseudomonadota > Gammaproteobacteria > Pseudomonadales > Halomonadaceae > Kushneria > Kushneria sinocarnis. Next base: position 186,300 of record NZ_RBIN01000001.1, on the reverse strand, counting down.
GACCGGATGGCCGCCCCGGAATTCAGTCTAGTCACGGCCCTGCCGTGGCGGACAGGGAAATCGCTGCCCACGGCAGCCGGCAGCGTTCATGCAGGACGGGCGAGGAAGGCGCTCAGGATCAGTTCGGCGGCGATGCCATCGACGCCGTGGTTGCGATAGTCTCCGGCATGCCCCTCTTCACGGGCGATGCGCTTGGCCTCACGGGTCGAGCCGCGCTCGTCGAACATCTCGAACGGCCGACCGAAGCGGCCGTGCAGACGGCGGGCGAACTTGCGGGCCCGCAGGCTCATCTCGGATTCGCTGCCATCCATGTGCAGCGGCAGCCCGACCACCAGCAGCGCCGGCTGCCACTCGTCGAGCAGCCGGGCAACCTGCGCCCAGTCGGGAATGCCATCGCGACAGGGCAGCGGCGCCAGCTCCGATGCCGACCCCAGCAGCTCGTTGCCGACAGCCACGCCGATACGGCGGGCGCCGAAATCGAACGCCATGATCAGCCGCTCGCCCGGCCGGCTCACGGGGCGCCCCGGCGGCGGCAGGACAGGGCGTGCGGCTCAGCCATGGCCGGCGTGGCGCGACAGCAGTGCCAGGTCCACGCCCAGCCGGTTGGCGGCCGCTTCCAGCCGGGTTTCCGGCGGCGTGCGAAAGAGGATCTCGTCGGTGGCAGCCACGTTCAGCCAGGTGTTCTCCTTGATCTCCTCGGCGAGCTGATCGGGCTGCCAGCCGGCGCAGCCGAGACAGACCAGGAACTCGTCCGGCCCCCGGCCGGCGGCCAGCTCGTGCAGGATATCCATCGAGGTGGTCAGGGCGCGCGACTCGCAGACCTGCAGGCTGGAGTCCCACTCCTCGGCGCTGCCCCGATGAAGGATGAAACCGCGATCACGATGCACCGGGCCACCGTAGAGCACCGGCATTTCCAGGTGCGGACAGTCGCCGATCTCGATGTCAAGCTGCTCGAACAGGCCCTCGAGGGTCAGCGACAGCGGGCGATTGACAACCAGCCCGAGGGTGCCGGTCTCGTCGTGATCGCAGATGTAGTTCAGGGTGCCGGCGAAGTTTTCATCTTCCAGATGCGGCATCGCCATCAGGAAGTGATCGCGCAGGGTTTGCATAGTTCTCCCGGACGTGGCGTTCTGCCAACGCAGTGTGGGGTCACGGGACGGCACGGCGCCCGCCGGGCAACCGGCCATCATGTCTGATGGATTCAGTGTAACACCTAACGGCAACCCCGATCGCTACCCAGGCGACCGGGCCACAGCGAGCGCTTACCAACGCCCGCGGCTTGGTGCCGGCTCATCGTGCTGCCAGCCGCCGGGCAATGGCGGTCATCAGCTGGCCGGCGATGTCGCTGCCGGTCTGGGCATCGATCTCCCGCACGCAGGTCGGGCTGGTGACATTGATCTCGGTGATGTAGTCACCGATGACATCAAGGCCGACAAACAGCAGGCCCTGTTCGCGGATCGAATCCTGCACCTGCGCTACCAGCCAGTAGTCGCGCTCGGTCAGCGGCCGCGCCTCGCCGCGTCCGCCGGCGGCCAGATTGCCGCGCACCTCGCCGGCACTGGGGATCCGGGCCAGCCCGTGCGGCACCGGCTCGCCGTCGATCAGCAGGATGCGGGTATCGCCGCGGCTGATCTCGGGAATGTAGCGCTGCGCCATGATCTGACGGCTACCGCGATCGGTCAGCTGTTCGATGATCGAGCCGAGGTTGCGCCCCTCGGGGGTGACATGAAAGATGCCGTTCCCCCCCATGCCATCGAGCGGCTTGAAGATGGTATCGCCATGCTCGCCGTGAAATTCGCGCAGCACCGCCTCGTTGCAGGAGACCACGGTCGGCACCAGACACTGCGGAAACTGCTGGGCGTAGAGCTTTTCGTTGCAGGTCAGCAGCGCCCTGGTGGGATTGACCACCAGTACGCCTTCGCGTTCGGCAAAGCCCAGCAGGTGCACTGTGTTGATGAAGTGATCATCCACCGGCGGGTCCTGACGCATCAGGATCACATCCATCGCGGCCAGCGGCCCGGCCTCGACCTCGCCCAGGCGGTACCAGCACTCCGGATCCTCGAACGCCTCCAGCCGACGCAGCCGGCCCATGGCGCGACCATCCTTCAGATAGAGGTCTTCCGGTTCCAGATACCACAGCCGATACCCCTGCTTCTGTGCCGCCCACAGCATGGCCAGGGTGGTGTCCTTCTTGTAGGCGACATCGGCGATGGGGTCCATGACCACCGCCATGTCCAGCGTACGTTCACTCATGTTCGACTCCTGCTGACCGGCGCCCCGGTGATGAATCGCGCCAGTATGGCGCAAGCGTCCGACTGCAGCCAGGCAGATCCCATCGCGGGCATGCATGAAAACTATTGCTCGAATGCTAACGGCTTGCCAGGCTTGCTTCACATCGCGTTCCGGCGTCTTCGACGTTCGGATCATTCCCGTCACCGATGGAGGACTGCATGAGCGTACTCTTCGAACCCTATGACCTGGCCGGCATTCGGCTCGACAACCGCATCATCATGGCGCCGATGACCCGTTCGCGGGCCCCGGACGACATCCCCAACGAAATGGGAGCGCTCTACTATCGTCAGCGCGCCAGCGCCGGACTGATCATCTCCGAGGGGACGCCGGTCTCGCGTCAGGGTACGGGCTATCTCTACAACCCCGGCATCTACGGCCCCGACCAGCTGGACGGCTGGGCCAAAGCGACCCGCGCGGTACATGAGCGCGGCGGCGTCTTCTTCGCCCAGATCTGGCATGTCGGCCGGGTCTCGCACACCTCGGTGCAGATCGCCGGTGCCGCACCGGTCGGCCCCAGCGAACAGCAGGGCGGGATGGCGTTCGGCTACAACGAGCAGGGCATCCCCGACATGCTGCCGGCCAGCACGCCGCGCCGGCTGGCCACCCGCGAAGTGCGCGGGATCGTGCGTGATTTCGCCCAGGCCGCGGTCAATTCCCGCAACGTCGGCTTCGATGGCGTGGAGATCCACGGTGCCAACGGCTACCTCTTCGAGCAGTTCCTCAACGCCGTGGTCAATGATCGCGACGACGAGTATGGCGGCTCGCGCGAGAACCGCTGCCGGCTGCTGATCGAGGTGGTCGACGAGGTCTGCGCGCTGATCGGCAGTCACCGCGTCGGGGTGCGTCTCTCGCCGCACGGCCAGCTGTTCGACATGCCGGAGTACGACGACAACGGCGAGACCTATCTGCATCTCGCCCGCGAGTTCAACAAGCGCAATCTGGCCTACGTGCATCTGCACGACCAGGGCGGACAGGGCATGCCGCCGCTGCCGCGCGACTATCTGAAGCAGTTCCGCGACACCTACAGCGGCACGCTGCTGTTCGCCGGCAACCTCGACAGGGCCGAGGCCGAGAAGCTGGTCAATGACGGCACCATCGATCTGCCGGTCTTCGGGCGGCTGTTCACCTCCAACCCCGATCTGGTCGAGCGCATGAAGCACGACTGGCCGCTGGCGGAGTACGATCCGGACACCTTCTATGGCGGCGACGCCCGGGGCTATGTCGACTTCCCCACCTACGCCGAAGAACAGGAGCGCCAGGCCCGCCAGCGCCTGATCGACGAGAAGTCCTGAGCGCCACGGGCCCGGCCCGCTGCGCGATCAAAAACGCCCCGGCCTGATGGCCGGGGCGTTTCATTCATGGCCTGGCAGGCACTTACTTCCTGCGTCGGAACGGCCAGTTGGTCTTCGCCAGATCGATGACCTCGTCGCCGCGGCCGCTCATCACCGCGCGCACGGTGTAGAGGCTGAAGCCCTTGGCCTGCTCGGCCTCGATTCGCGGCGGAATCGACAGCTCCTGCTTGGCGGTACGTACATCGACGATCACCGGGCCATCGTGGGCAAAGGCATCTTCCAGCGCCTCGTCGAGCCGCTCCGAGGATTCCACCCGGATGCCGCGAATGCCCAGCGCATTGGCCAGCTCGGCAAAGTTGGCCGCGGAAAGGTTGGTGGTGGTATCGACGAAGCCGGCGGCCTTCATCTCCAGCGCCACGAAGCCCAAGGTCTCGTTGTTGTAGACCACCACCTTCACCGGCAGCTGCTGCTCCACCATGGTCAGCAGATCGCCCATCAGCATGGTGATCCCGCCATCGCCGGCCAGCGCCACGATCTGGCGTCCCGGACAGGCGGCCTGCCAGCCCATCGCCTGGGGCACGGCGGTTGCCATCGAGCCGTGCATGAACGAGCCGGTCAGCCGGCGCCGACCGTTCATTTCCAGATAGCGTGCCGCCCACACCGTGGGCGTGCCGACATCGCAGGTAAACACGGTATCCGCGGCGGCATGTGCGCTGACCCGGGCGGTCAGATACTGGGGATGCAGTGGCTCGCCGGCCTCCCGCGGCGTGGCCAGCTCATCGAGCCCCTGACGCGCCTTGCGATAGTGCTGCTGGGAGTCGTCGAGGAAATCGCGATCGCGCTTCTCCTCGAGCCGGGGCAGCAGTGCCTCGATGGTCGCCCCGACATCACCGACCAGTCCGCGCAGCAGCGGACTGCGCCGGCCGAGATGGGCGCCGCGCTCGTCGATCTGCACGATCCGGCCATGCTCGGGGAAGAAGTCGCGATAGGGAAAGTTGGTCCCCAGCATCAGCAGGAAATCACACTCCTTGAGGGCGTGATAGCCCGAACTGAACCCGATCAGCCCGGTCATGCCGACATCAAAGGGATTGTCGTACTCCAGCGACTGCTTGCCACGCAGGGCGTGAATGACGGGCGCCTTGAGCCGCTCGGCGAGCGCGACCACCTGATCGTGATAGCCGTCACAGCCATAGCCGCACAGCAGCGCCACGCGCCCCTGCTCATTGAGCATCCCGGCCAGCTCGTCCAGCGCAGCCGGCGGCGGCACCGGCACCGCCCGCACCGGATTCGACCACTGTACCCGCTTGACCGGCGACGGCTGCAGGGCGACATCGCCGGGCAGCACGATCACCGCCACGCTCTGCTGGGTAATGGCGGTATTCATCGCGGTTTCCAGCACTCGCGGCATCTGCTCGGGCGAGGAGACCAGCTCGCAGTAGTCGCTGCACTCGCGAAAGAGCTGCTCGGGGTGGGTCTCCTGGAAGTAGCCCAGCCCCACCTCGCTGGAAGGAATCTGGGCGGCGATCGCCAGCATCGGCACATTGGCGCGCTGGGCCTCGAACAGGCCGTTGATCAGATGCAGGTTGCCGGGACCGCAGGAGCCGGCACAGACCGAGAGTGCCTTGGTGGCGTCCGCCTCGGCGCCCGCCGCCAGCGCGGCCACTTCCTCGTGGCGGACACCACGCCAGCGGATGCGCTCCTGACGGCGCAGGCTTTCGGTCAGGCCATTGAGCGAATCCCCCGGCAGTCCCCAGATGTTCTGCACACCGGCCTGAGCGAGGGTTTCCACCAGAATATCGGCCACGGTTGGGTCAGCCACGGGCACCTCCTTGTCGGAAAACAAACAGCGTCGGCGGATGCAATGCCATCCTGGCATCCGCACGTCCCTGTCAGTTTAGTCCGGATGAAGCGATTGAGGTTTCATGACCGTCATCAATCGCCTCGATGCCCGTACTGCGACGGCAGGCGGATCAGTAGCCCAGATCGCCGTGAAGATACTGCAGCAGCGACAGCGCCACCACCGGCGCCGTTTCGGTACGCAGGATGCGGGGGCCCAGGCGCAGGGGCGCAAAGCCGTGATACCGGGCAGCGGTCAGGTCACTGTCGCCGAGCCCGCCCTCGGGGCCGATCAGCAGCGCGGCGCGCGCGATCGTCGTGGTACTTGCCAGGCTCGCCTCACCCGGATGAAGCACCCAGCGCGCCGGTTCGTCACGCGCCGCCAGCCATTCGGAGAGCTTCATGGCCGGGGCGATCACCGGCACGGTGGCTCGCCCGCACTGCTCGCAGGCGCTGATCGCCACGCCCTGCCAGTGGGCCAGTTTCTTCGCCGCCCGCTCGCCCTTCAGGGCGACATCGCCGTGTTCGGTATAAAGCGGTGTGATCGCCGCCACGCCCAGCTCGACCGCCTTCTGGATGGCGTAATCCATGCGATCGCCCTTGGAGATCGCCTGCCCCAGATGGACCGCCAGCGGTGACTCCGCCATGGGCGTCAGCGGGGCCTCGATACGCGCCGTGACCTGCCGGCGCTCACTGCGCTCGATGTGAGCACTCACCTCGCTGCCACGCCCGTCGAACAGGCGTATCCCGTCACCGACACCGCGCCTGAGCACCCGGGTGAGATGGTGTGCCACCCGCTCGGGCAGTACCAGCTCGCCGGCCGGCGTCAGTGCGGCATCGACGTAGAAGCGTGGGGTGCCGGCAGCCAAGACTTCAGCTGTCCAGCTGCTGCTTGCGCTGTTCCTGCTTCTGGGCGTACATGGCATCGAAGTTGACCGGTGCCAGCATCAGCGCCGGGAAGCTGCCGCGGCCAACCATGTTGTCGATGCACTCGCGTGCGTAGGGGAACAGCACATTGGGGCAGAAGGCACCCAGGGTGTGACCGAGCTGCTCGTCGGTCAGTCCGGCAATGGAGAACAGCCCGGCCTGCTCGACCTCGGCAAGAAAGGCAGTGGACTGCTCGTCGCCATTGTAGACGTGCGCGGTGACCCGCACGGTGACTTCGTACATGGACTCGCCCAGCACGGCGTGCTCGGTGTCGACATCCAGCTTGACGCGCGGCTGGAACTGCTGCTGGAAGATCTGCGGCGAGTTGGGCGCCTCGAAGGAGATATCCTTGACGTAGATGCGCTGCAGCGCGAACTGGACTTCACCCTGACCGTTGTCGGCAGTGCTGTCGGTAGCGTTGTTCTCGGACATGGTAGCGATTTTCCTGCGGTGACGTTTGAATTCGGCGCCTTCGAAGCCGGCCCGTCAGCGACGTGCGGTAGGCAGATCGTCGGCCTGCCACTGCGAGATGCCGCCCTTGAGGCGTACCGCCCGCGTGAAGCCGGCCTTCCTGAGCTTCTCGACCGCGGCACCGGACTGCTGCCCCATCTTGCAGACCACGATGATCGGCTTGTCCTTGTGCTCATCGAGTTCCTGCATGCGATCGTCGAGGCGATCATTGGGGATGTTGCGCGAGCCGGGGATATGCGCCTTGCGAAACTCGCTCTTCTCGCGAAGATCGACGATCACGCCATCCTCGCGGTTGACCATGGCGGTCGCCTCGCCGGAAGAGACCCCCCCCGCAGCGCTGCGTCGGGCTTCATAGGCCATGAAGGCCGCCCCTACCGCCACAAAGGCACCCACCAGCAGAGGGTGCCGGCTCACGAACTCCAGAAGCTGATCAATCATGACGAACTCGTACTCGTTGCGTGTCCCGGCAAGGGCCTGTACCGGCGCCTGCGGCATGGCCTGCCGTACGCGCCGCTCCGGAGACCGGATTCCGGAGGACGCCCAGTATACATGAGCAGACGCGTGGATCATCCGGGGCAAACACGATCATGCGCACTTCCCGTCGGCTGCGTTATGATGACGCCAGTCGCCGAGCACGGCGCGCGAGCATGGTCGGCCACCGGTTCATGCTGCCGCCGTCAGCACGCCTGCTTTTCAATCGTTAGCGAGGCCTTCCATGTCACAGGAACGGACCGACCGGTCGCGCCCGGTCGCCCTGATCATCCTCGACGGCTACGGTCGTAACCCGAACACCGACCACAATGCGGTGGCGCTGGCGAACACGCCGGTCATGGATCGCCTCATGAGTGAGTGCCCACACACCCTGATCCACACCGACGGTGGGCATGTCGGCCTGCCCGAGGGGCAGATGGGGAACTCCGAGGTGGGCCACATGAACATCGGTGCCGGCCGCATCGTGTTCCAGAGCCTGACCCGCATCTCCAACGCCATCAGCGACGGCGAACTGGCCGACAATGCCGCACTGACCCATGCCATCGACGCCGCCGTCGAGCGCGGTCGCGCCGTGCATCTGCTCGGCCTGCTCTCGCCGGGCGGGGTCCACAGCCACGAGGATCACATCCTGGCACTGGCCGAGCTGGCCGCCGCCCGGGGTGCCGGGCGGGTCTACATTCACGCCTTCCTCGACGGCCGTGATACCCCGCCGCAGAGCGCCCGCGAGTCGCTGGCACGCGCCGACGACAAGCTTCAACAGCTCGGTGTCGGCCGCGTCGCCTCGATGGTGGGCCGCTTTTATGCCATGGATCGCGACAACCGCTGGGAGCGGGTCGAGCAGGCCTGGCGGGTGGTGGTCGATGGTCAGGGCACTCATACCGCCACGACCGCCGAGGCCGGGCTCGAAGCAGCCTATCAGCGCGGCGAAACCGATGAGTTCGTCGAGGCCACCAGCCTGCGCCCCGACGACCGGCCGGTCACCATCGACGATGGCGATGCGGTGCTGTTTGCCAACTTCCGCGCCGATCGAGCCCGCGAGCTGGCCCGGGTCTTCGTCGATGAGGAGTTCGACGGCTTTGCTCGCGAGCGCCGGCCGCAGGTCGATTTCGTGATGATGACGCGCTACAGCAACGACCTGGACGCCCCGGTCGCCTTCCCGCCCCAGGAGCTGCCCAATACCCTGGGCGAGTTCGCCAGCGCTCGCGGACTCACTCAGCTGCGCATCGCCGAGACCGAGAAGTACGCCCACGTGACCTTCTTCTTCTCCGGCGGCCGCGAGGAACCCTTCAAGGGCGAGGAGCGCATCCTGGTGAACTCGCCGAAGGACGTGAAGACCTACGACGAGAAGCCGGAAATGAGCGCCGGCGAGGTCACCGACCGGCTGGTGGAGGCGATCGATGCCGACCGCTTCGATCTGGTCATCTGCAACTATGCCAACTGCGACATGGTCGGTCACACCGGCGATCTGCAGGCTGCCATCGGCGCCGTGGAAGCGGTCGATCAGGGCCTGGGCCGGGTGCTGGAGGCGATCGAACGCGCCGGCGGCAGTGCGCTGGTCACCGCCGATCACGGCAATGCCGAACAGATGGTCGATCCGGACACCGGCAAGCCGCATACCGCCCACACCACCTTCCGGGTGCCGCTTTTGTATGTCGGTAGCCGGCCGGCGCAGCTGCACGATCACGGCCGCCTGTGCGATCTGGCGCCCTCGCTGCTGCACATGCTGGACGAGCAGCCGCCGGAGGAGATGTCCGGTCACAGTCTGGTGGATTTCCGCTGAGGCCGACCCGCCGGGGCAACCCCGGCGGGTGCCGCCGGGTCACGAGCAGTTCGGGGAGATGTCAGGCCAGTGTCGTATTTCGGATTGCGGTCCCCTGGCCGTCGTGGCGCGCCAGGCGCCACCGGCCCGGGCAGCCGGCCGTCGGGCAGGACTGCGCTGCTGCTGGCCACCCTGCTGGCACTGGGGGCCGGCGAGTCGGCGGCCGCCGATCTGGAAGCCTCGAAGGCGCAGCTCGAATCGATCCAGCAGCGCATCGGCAACGCCCGACAGCAGCTCGAGGATACCGGCGACGAACGCAGCCAGGCACGCCATACGCTGCAGAAGGCCGAACAGTCGCTGGCCGACACCCATCAGCGCATTCGCCAGCTGCAGCAGCAGCAGCAGCAGGTGCGTTCGCAGCTCAGGCAACTGAAGGCGCATCAGGACGAGCTCGAGACGCAACGCAGTGCCCAGCAGCAGGCGCTCGCCGAGCAGATGCGGGCGCTCTACGAAATGGGCCGGCAGCCGCGGCTGAAGATGCTGCTCAACGGCGATGACCCCACCGAACTGGAGCGTTTCCAGCGCTATCTCGACAGCCTCAATCAGGCCCGAGCCGAGCGGCTGGACAGGCTTGAGCAGCTCAATCGTCAGCTCAGCGACAATCGTCGCGATACCCGCAGCCGTCAGCAGCAGCTCGGCGAGCTGCTGGATGATCTCCAGCAGCGCCAGCAGCAGCTGACCGAGCAGCGCCAGCAGCGCCAACAGGCGCTGGACCGGCTCGATCAGCGTTATCAGAGCGAGCAGGCGCGCCTGGACGACCTGCAATCCGAGCGCGACCAGGCAGAGGCCATGGTCGACCGGCTGGAGCAGCAGCTGGAACAGGCGCGCCGCGAGCGTCGCGCCGAAGCGCAGCGACGCCGGCAGCAGGCTCAGGAGCAGACCGCGCCGGACGCCGGCGACGATCACGAGGATGATGGCGATGGCGGCGGGCTGACCGCCAGCGAACTGGCGGCTGAGCCCGCCACTACCACCCACCGGGCCAGCAGTGGCGGAAGTTCGAAGTGGCCGGTCGACGGCCGCATCCTCGCCCGCTTCGGCCAGGGCCAGGGGATCGACCGCAACGGTGTGCTGATTGCCGCCAGTGCCGGCGCGCCGGTCCGGGCGGCCGCGGCCGGGCGGGTGGTGTTTGCCCACTGGATGCGCAGCTTCGGCAACCTGGTCATCATCGATCACGATGGCGTACTGACGCTCTATGCCCACAACCGGAGCCTGGCCGTGGCGGCCGGCGACCGGGTCGAGCGCGGTGCGGTCATCGCCCATGTCGGTGACAGCGGCGGCCGGCAGAGCCCGGCGCTCTATTTCGAGGTCCGCCGCGGCGGTCAGCCGATCAACCCCGACACCTGGCTGGCCCGGCGCTGACAGGCGCTTGCCACCAATGGCATGGCCGGTCCGGATCGGGCTATGCTGATGCCGTGGCCCGAGGCCACCGTCGTTGCCGAACCATTTCAGGAGACGCCATGCGCGCGCGTCGCACCCCGCTGCTGCTGATGCTGAGCCTTGCGCCCCTCGCGCTGCAGGCGCCGGCATGGGCCGAAACCGACACTCCCGCCGAGATGCCCGCCGATGCGGCCCCGCAGGGTGAGACCGGTACTTCCGTCGAGCTCGACCTTGATGATGTCCGTACTTTCGCCGAGGTCTTCGAGCGCATCAAGCGCACCTACGTCGACCAGGTGGATGACGCCACGCTGCTGCGCAATGCCATGCGCGGCATGCTCTCGGGGCTGGACCCGCATTCGGCCTATCTCGACCGGGAGGATTTCGAACAGCTGCAGGAAGCCACCGAGGGCGAGTTCAGCGGCATCGGCATCCAGATCGGCGAAGAGGAGGGGCGCCTGACCGTCATTGCGCCGATCGATGATACTCCGGCTGCCCGCGCCGGCCTGCAGCCCCATGACCGTATTCTCGCCATCGACGGTACCGCCACCGACGGCATGTCACTCGAGGATGCCGTGGATCGGCTGCGCGGCGATGCCGGCACCCCGGTGACCCTGACCATCATTCACGAGGGGGCTGGCGAGCCGCGTGAGGTCACGCTCGAGCGCGCCGAGATCTCGAGCCGGAGCGTCAGCTCGCGCATGCTCGCCCCGGGCTATGGCTATCTGCGCATCAGCCAGTTCCAGACACGCACCGCCGACCAGGCGCGCGAGGCCATCGCCAGCCTCCGTGGGCAGGGCGAACAGCCACTGCAGGGAGTGATTCTTGATCTGCGCAACAATCCCGGCGGCATTCTCGACGGCGCCGTGGATGTCGCCGACCTGTTCCTCGGGCAGGGCCTGATCGTCTACACCAAGGGGCGCCTGCCGGATTCGCGGATGTCCTTCTCCGCCCATGCCGATACCCCGCTGGCGGACACGCCGATGGTGGTGCTGATCAACGGCGGCACCGCCTCGGCCGCGGAGATCGTTTCCGGCGCCCTGCAGAATCACCACCGGGCGATCGTGATGGGCAGCGAGAGTTTCGGCAAGGGTTCGGTACAGTCGGTCATGCCGCTGGACAACGGCACCGGGCTCAAGCTCACCACGGCGCTCTACTATACGCCGGACGGCCGCTCCATCCAGGCCGAGGGCATCGTGCCCGATGTCGATGTCCAGCAGGGCCATCTCGAAATCGCCCGCAGCGCCGGCCTGCGGATACGCGAATCGGACCTGAGCGGGCATCTGCAGAACGCCCGCGACCGCTCACGTCCCGAGTCATCACAAGCCACTCCGGTCGCTGGCAGCGACTATCAGCTCGGCGAGGCGCTCAACCTGCTGCGCGGGCTCAACGCCCTCCATCAGCGGGATGCCACTCATGATGACCATCACGCCCGCGGCGGCAGCGGCTGATGCCGCCCCGCCCCTTTCAGACCGGCCAGTACCGGCGCAGCCGCGCCGGCAGGTCGCTGCGCTCGCCCATCGCCTGACGCATCATCAGGTCCTTGAGCGGGCCGCCGGCATCGGCCAGCGACAGTCCGCGATTGCGCAGTAGTCGCACCACGGGCAGCCTGCTGCCGAAGCCGACCCGAAAGGCATCCATCAGCATCAGCATGGCGGCATTGTCGCCGCGCCGGCGCCGGGTATAGCGGGCCAGCACGCGCTCATCGGACAGGGGCGCGCCGCGCCGGCGCGCCCGCTCGAGTTCCTCGGTAAGCACCGCCACGTCGAGCAGACCGAGATTGACGCCCTGCCCGGCCAGCGGATGCAGCCGGTGGGCGGCATCGCCGACCAGCACGATGCCATCGGCGACGTAGCGTCGGGCGTGATGCTGGACCAGCGGAAAGTCGTGACGCGTCTCGATGGCCACGATGTCGTCGGCCGGCAGTTCGAAGGCCTCGGCCAGCGCGGCCGAGAAGGCCGCATCATCCAGCGCCATCAGCCGCCAGGCCTCGTCGGCATGGCACGACCAGACGATCGAGGAGTACTGTCGCCCGCCTTCGAGCGCCAGCGGCAGGAAGGCCAGCGGTCCGGTCGGCAGAAAGCACTGCCGGGCGCTGGCGCGGTGGTCGTGGCGGTGGTGCACCGTGGTCACGATGGCGCGCTGACCGGTGGCGAACTCCCGCCGGCGGATGCCGGCCAGCTCGCGGAGGGTCGAGTTCGCACCATCGGCCGCGACCACCACGCGCCCGCTCGGCTGGCGGCCATCCGTCAGCACCACCGTGGTCTCTCCCGCATCGCGGCTGACGGCCTGCGGCGTGCACTGCTCGAAGAGCGTGACGGCAGGATGGTCGTGCAGCCGCTCGGCCAGCGCTGCCAGTATCACCCCGTTCTCGACGATGTGACCGAGCGCCGGCATCCCCAGGGCATCGGCAGCAAAGCTGATCCGCCCGGTGCCCTCGGCTTCCCAGACCGTCATGTACTGGTAGGGACTGACACGACGCTCGACCATCGCCGACCAGACCCCGAGCGAGGCAAACAGCGCCTGCGAGGCCGGCGTGATCGCACTGACCCGGGGATCCACCCGATCCTCCTGCCAGTCACCGCCGAGCCGCCCGGCCTCGACCAGAGCGACCGTCATGCCTGCCTCGGCCAAGCACAGCGCCTGACTGGCACCGACCAGCCCGCCGCCAACGACCACCACATCAAAACTCATCGCAACCTCGCTGCCCGCCGGCCCGCCACGACAGGCCGGCTTCGTGAATTGCCGTCGTGCCCCGGCTAGTCGTGCCCATGGAACAGGCCCATCGCGCGCCGGGTAACCAGCCGCTTGAGCGGCGCATTGACCTCCAGCCCCGTCAGCCCGGCACTGCGCAGGTGCGCCAGCCCCGGCCACTGCTGCTCGAACAGGGCAACCAGCGAGCTGCTGGCCGGCATGATCAGATCCCGGTCGGCACCGCGGCGGCGCTCGAACTCGCGCATCATCGCCGCATTGCCGGGCGCCTGCCCTTCGGTCAGATGCGCTGTCAGCGCATCGCGCAGTGCCATGACCCCGCGCAGGGCAAGATTGAACCCCTGACCGGCAACCGGATGCAGCGCATGGGCGGCATTGCCGAGAATCGCCAGATGGGGGCGTGACTGCTCGCGTGCCCGCGCCGTCGACAGCGGATAGACGTGACGCGTGCCCAGCCGGCGAAAGCGTCCCAGCCGATCGCCGAAGTGCTGCTGCAGGGCATGCAGAAAGGGGCGCTCATCGAGCCGGGCAAGCTCCTCGGCCACCGCCGGCGGCCGGGTCCAGATCAGCGCCATGCGCTGCGCCGTCTGCGGCAGCAGTGCCATCGGCCCCTCCGGGGTAAACCGCTCGAAGGCCCAGCCGCGGTGGTCGCGCCCCACTTCGACATTGGCAATCAGGGCATGCTGATCGAAGTGCCGGACATCGGTATCGATACCCAGCTGCTGCTTCAGCGGCGAGCGCCCGCCATCGGCCAGCACGGTCAGTCCGGCATCCAGCACGATGCCTGAATCCAGCACCAGCCGGTGCCCCCCCGGGTGTGGTGCGATCTGCTCGACCCGGGCCGGGCAGTACCACTGCAGCGCCTGTTCGGCCAGCCGTTCGTGGAGCACCCGCCCCAGCCAGGCGTTGGGCAGCACGTGGCCCAGTGCCGGCAGCCGGACATCCTCGCGGGAGAGTCGGGTGACGCCGGGATGACCGCGCTGACTGATGTGAATGTGATGGATGTCGCCGGCCCGCTCGGCCAGCTGCGACCAGATCCCCATGGCCTCGAAGTGGCGGCGCGAACCGAAGGCGATGGCACTGGCGCGCTCGTCGAAGCTGGGCTGGTAACCGCTGGTATCGCTGTCACCGAGCGGCGCGGCCTCGATGACCGCGACCGTCAGCCCGAACCGCTCGATCAGGGGGGCCAGGGCAAGCGCCAGGCTGGCGCCGACCAGGCCACCACCGACAATGGCAACATCGACCGAGCGGTGCTCGGCACGCTCTGCCGGAGCATTACTCATGTGGACTCCCGGACACCGGAAACGCCAGCGCCCTAGTGGCGCGTGGCAGGGTTGCTGTCATCCTCGGGCTGCTCAACCTGCGGGCGCCCCGGATGCTGCTCGGTATAGAGCATCAGCGCCGCCATGCGGGCGTGATCGGTCAGCGCGAACAGGTCGTCCTCGTTTTCCCGGCTGTCGGTCAGCTCGGTATCGATATCACTCATGTGACCGAGATCCTCGAGCGCCTCGCGCAACATCGCCGGCCATGCCCGGCGCCGCTCCTCATCCACTTCGGCGATCACCTCGTTGAACCCCTGGCACCATTCGCGCAGCGCCTGGGCGCGCTCGGCCAGCGAGAACAGTTCATCGGGCAGCAGCGGCTCGAAACTCATCTCCGAGGTGGAGAGCCGCTCGCGGGCCTGACTGCGCCAGGCGAGCAGTATCTGCGCCTCATCGCGCGAGCGCGGCTCCTCCACCCCCATCGTTTCGCACACCAGCGTCAACCAGTATTCGGCGTCGATATCATCGAGCGCCAGCCGGGCGCTGAGCTGTCCGTCAAGGAAGGCAGGCGACTGCAGGCTGCCGTGTGCCAGGAAAACATCGGCGACGGTGGCAAAATCCGCCGGTGGCTGATCGGTCGACATCCGGACCTCGAATTGCGGTAGGGAGTACAGCTGCCACCCGGCAGTGGTCGCGTTGACCGCTTCCGGGCGGCTCTCTATAGTGGCGACGACGGGTGTTCACGACGTCCTGATCGCGGCAGACCGTCATCACGTCAGCGTTCACCATCTTAGCGCAACGGCCAGTACTTGGCCCGTACCGGAAGTGATGTCATGTCCGAGGGACCACGTCAGACCGTCGAAATCAGCCTCATGGGTCAGACCTATGTGGTCAGCTGTGCTCCCGGCGAGGAGGAGGAACTCGCCCAGGCCGCCCGCTACCTCGATCAGGCCATGAACGGCATCCAGTCCCGCGGTCGTACCATCAGCATCGACAAGGTGGCCATGATGGCCGGCCTCAACATCACGCACGAGCTGATTCGCGAGATGGCCGCCCGCAAGGCGCTGGAAGAGCGCCTGGCCCGCCTGTCCGAGCAGCTCGAACAGGGCCTCGAGCATCGCAACCGGAACAACAGCGCCTGATCGGCCTGCAGGCTTTCGCCGCCACGAGTACCTTCTGTTAGACTAGGGCTCGTTCTCTGGGTTGTTCGCCAGTTGTTTATAGACCCTCGAGCCTATAGCAACCTCCAGGGAGGCCAAACGCTAGGCGGGTCTGTGTGCATGTCCGCGCGGCGGAAAGCCTGATGACCCGTCTGCGGCCACCCACCTGAACCATTAGGTTCAGGGCCACGACAACAGCGGCAGCCCGGAGAACCCTCATGCCCCTGCGCAGTGCGCCCTCACCCTTTCGTTCCCTGCGTGACTCATCCGCCAGTGATCCCGTGAGTGCCGACCACGATCGTCGCGCCCTGCGTCGACTGCTGCGTCGCCGCCGCCGGGCCCTGGATGCCCGCGCCCGACATCAGGCGGCACTCGCCCTGCGTCAGCACCTGCTGGCGATGCCCGAGATCCTGCGGGCCTCTCATCTGGCCTTCTACCTGCCCAGCGATGGCGAGATCGATCCACGACCGCTGATCGCCACCCTGCGCCGTCGCGGCGTGCACATCTATCTGCCGGTGCTGCGCCCGCTGGTGCACAACCGACTCTGGTTCGTCGAGCTGCGCCACGATACCCGGTTGGTGACCAACCGCTTCGGCATTCCCGAGCCGGCACTGCGCCAGAGCGCCCAGCGCCACCGCCGCCTGCCGGCCTGGGCACTGGACACGATCCTGATGCCACTGGTGGGCTTCGATCAGCAGGGGCAGCGTCTGGGGATGGGCGGCGGCTTCTATGATCGCACCCTGGCCTTCACCCGCCATCGCGGCGCCAGACCCACCCTGATCGGGCTGGCCCACGACTGCCAGCAGGTCGACGCGCTGCCGGTCGCTGCCTGGGATGTGCCGCTCGACGCCGTGGTCAGCGACCGCGCCATCATCCGACCGCATCACTGACCCGTCCCCGGCGGCCGGCTGAGCCGCAGGCGGCCCGCGGCAGTGCTCAGGAGCCCATCAGGGTCTGGGCGTAGCCGGTGGCCACCATGCCGATACCGAAGATAAAGACCAGGATCAGAACCAGATCGGGCTTGCGTTTCATTGCGACTCCATGTGGAAAGGGCCGTCTCCAGCAACGGCGTCGCCGATCATAGGACGCCGCCCGGTCATCGACAACACATCAAAACGGCGATTATCCCGATTGTGATGCGCCATTTCAGGTCATGAACAGTCGGTAGGCCGGATTGTCGGTTTCGCGCCAGTAGCGATAGCCGATGGTATCCAGGTAATGCTCGAGCCCGGCCTGGTCCTCGGTGACCTGCATGCCGACCAGCACCCGACCATAGGCCGCGCCGTGATTGCGGTAGTGGAACAGCGAGATGTTCCAGCCCTCGGGCAGGTGATCGAGGAAGTTCATCAGCGCCCCCGGACGCTCGGGGAACTCGAAGCGGTAGAGCTGCTCGTCATCCGTCCAGGGGGTGCGACCGCCGCCCAGATGGCGGATATGCAGCTTGGCGAGCTCGTTGTCGGTGAGATCCTCCACCGGATAGTCCGCGGCGCGCAGCTGTTCGATCACGGCATCCCGATCGCGTCCGCCCGGGCGCACCCGCAGGCCGACGAAGATGTGGGCCCGTTCACCATCGGCATAGCGGTAGTTGAATTCGGTGACCATGCGCTCGCCGATGACCTCACAGAAGCGCTTGAAGCTGCCCGGTCGTTCGGGAATGGTGACCGCCAGGATGGCCTCGCGCTGCTCGCCCAGCTCGGTGCGCTCGGCAATGTGCTGCAAGCGGTCGAAATTGATGTTGGCGCCCGAATTGATGCAGATCAGGGATTTGCCTTCGACGCCCTGCTGCTGGGCATACTTCTTCAGCCCGGCCAGCGAGAGCGCCCCGGAGGTTTCCGAGACTGCCCGGGTATCCTCGAAGATATCCTTGACCGCGGCACACATCTCGTCGGTGGTCACGGTGACCACGCCGTCGATGTGTTCGCGCAGGATCTCGAAGGGCGCCTCGCCGATCCGGGCTACCGCCACCCCTTCGGCGAACAGTCCCACCTGCGGCAGGGTACGACGTTCACCGGTCTCCAGCGCCAGCTTGAGACAGGCGGCATCTTCCGGCTCGACACCATAGACGCGGATATCAGGACGCAGGTACTTCACGTAGGCCACGATGCCGGCTGCCAGCCCCCCGCCGCCAACCGGCACGAAGATCGCCTCGATCGGCTCAGGATGCTGACGCAGGATCTCCATCGCGATGGTCCCCTGGCCGGCAATGATGTCCGGATCATCGAAGGGTGGAATCCAGGCGTAGCCGTGCTCCTGCATCAGCTGCTGGGCGTGTTCCAGTGCCTCGCTGAAGGCATCGCCGTGCAGCACCACCTCGGCGCCGCGGGCACGGGCCGACTGCACCTTGATCTCCGGCGTGATGCGCGGCATCACGATCACGGCCTGCACCCCCATGCGCCGCGCGGCCAGCGACACGCCCTGGGCGTGATTGCCGGCCGAGGCGGTGATTACCCCGGTCTCGCGCTGTTCGCAAGTAAGCTGGGCCATGCGGTTGTAGGCGCCGCGCAGCTTGAAGGAGTACACCGGCTGCAGATCTTCACGCTTGATCCAGACCTGATTGTTGAGCCGCCGGGACAGAAAGGGCGCTGCTGACAGCGGCGTTTCAATGGCCGCATCATAGACCCGCGCCTGAAGGATCTTCTTGGCGTATGCTTCCAGCATGCTCGTGTCCTGAAGATGAAAGAAAGACCGCAGCAGTGCATCGAGCGGACGTGCCGGGCACGTCATGGCAGCGAGGACTACTGTTTCACGTGAAACATGCACTGCTGTACCGTGTTCATTGTCGGCAATGCGCCCCATCGGCGTCTACAGGCGCCGCCAGGTTGCCTATAATGGCCGCCCGCGAACCAAAGCGTTCGTTCCGATACCCCGCTTCGACGCCCTGGAGATCCATTCCATGACTTCCCGCAATCAGGATGAAATGAAGCGCGCCGTGGCCCAGGCGGCCCTCGACGAGATCCGCGCACAGCTCGCCCGGGATACCGTGATCGGTGTGGGCACGGGCAGCACGGCCAATTATTTCATCGATCTGCTGGGCGACTATCGCCACCACTTCGACGGCGCGGTGGCCAGTTCCGAGGAGTCCGCCGAACGGCTGCGCCGCAACGGCATTGCGGTACTGGATCTCAACAGCGTGGGCCCGCTGCCGCTGTACATCGACGGCGCCGACGAGATCGATCAGGGATTTGCCATGATCAAGGGCGGCGGCGCCGCACTGACCCGGGAGAAGATCGTGGCGGCCTGCTCCGAACGGTTCATCTGCATTGCCGATCGTACCAAGCGCGTGCCCCGGCTGGGCACCTTTCCGCTGCCCGTCGAGGTCATCCCGATGGCACGCTCCCATGTAGCCCGCCAGACGGTGCAGCTCGGCTTCGACCCGGTCTATCGGGAGGGCGTGCTCACCGACAACGGCAATCAGATCCTCGACCTGCACAGCCGCATGATCGAGGACCCCGCTGCCATGGAAACCCGGCTCAACGACATCACCGGCGTGGTCACCAACGGGCTCTTTGCCCATCGCGGCGCTGATATCCTGCTGCTGGGTACCGAAACGGGCGTCGAGCGCCATCTCCGGCCCTGACCAAAGCCCTGCCCGGACGGGGCCACGGCCCGGCCCCTGACCTGTTTCACGTGAAACAGGTCGTCATTAAAAACGCCCTCTCTCCTATGTTAATCTGAGTTAACCGTTTATCACGCTCGGCAACCCCCCGTAGTGGTAAGCGATACCAGCAGATGTCAGCATTCACCCCCATCAGGCCATCGCAACATGCAGCACTCGATCCCGTATCGAAGGGCCAGCGTTACGGCGAGCCTGGTTTCGATCCACCGGCCGCTCATGGCCCAGTGCATCACTCGGACTCGCCTGTGTTCCCGTTCCCAGGAAAGACACCCATGACTTCCCGCCTGCTCCAGCGCTTCGATCTCGGTGCCCTGCTCGGCCTCGGCAGCGCCGGGCGCCGGCACTCGGCCCCTGGTGCCCTGATCGAGGCCCTACGTCAGCCGCCGCTGCCGGCCGAAACGCTGCGCATCCGGCCGCGCGAGCAGGAGATCCGCTTCCGGCTGGCGCCGCTGCCCGGCGCGACGCATCGCACCGAAGTGACGGTCTGGCTCAACGTCGAGCGCTGTCAGGCTTTCGTGATCCGCTTCGAACGCCCCGTCGATGACCCCCACGCCCCGCCCAGCCAGCAGGTCATGGCCCCCGAGCGGAGCCTGGCCCTGCTCGAGCGGCACATCCGCACCCAGTGCCGTCATTACGGCTGGCAGCAGGTGAAAGGGGGCTGAGTCGGCAAGGCCGGCAGGGTCAGGTTCGGGAGGAGGCGTCCACTTCCTCTTCCGCGGCAAGATGAGCCAGCCGCCGGGCCTCGACCAGCCGGGCGACATGGCGCCGGGTCAGCGCCAGCGCGCCGCGATGGGTCTCGACGATCGAATGGGCTGCCGCCCCCAGCCGCTCGCGGGCCGACGGATCATCGAACAGTGCCAGCAGCGCCCGGGCGAGCGCCGAACCATCAGCCACTTCAAGCCGGGCATGATCCACGGTCAGCGCCTCGGCAATCTCGCGCAGGCTCTCCAGACAGCCGCCGCTGAGTACCGGCACCCCCAGCGCGGCCGGTTCCAGCAGATTGTGACCGCCCACATCGGGCAGCCAGCTGCCCCCCACGAAGGCCGCATCGGCGCAGCCATAGAGCAGCATCAGTTCGCCCATGGTATCGGCCAGGTAGACCCGGGTCTGCGGCCCGACGCTTTCGTGGTGCGAGCGGCGCACCGTGGTCATGTTGCTGCTCAGACAGAGCTCATGCACGGTGTCGAAACGCTGCGGATGACGCGGCACCAAGATCAGCAGCGCCTCGGGATGCTGATGCAGCACGCGACGATGCGCCTCCAGCACGGCCTGCTCCTCGCCCTCGTGGGTCGAGGCGGCAATCCACACCGGCCGCTCGCCCCACGAGGTGCGCAGTGCCTCGGCCGCCCCCCGGACGGTCTCCTCGACTTCGAGATCGAATTTCAGCGCTCCGGTCACGGTCAGGTTGCGCGCCTCGACCCCCAGCGTGCGGAAGCGCTTGGCGTCCTCACCGGACTTGGCGCCCACCCAGGCCAGCCGGCGCAGCGGCTCGCGCATCAGCGCGTCGAAGCGTCGATAGCGCCGGAACGCCTTTGGCGTGATGCGGCCGTTGACGACCGCCAGCGGCGCTCCGGCATCACTGGCCGCATGAATCAGGTTGGGCCACAGCTCGGTATCCACGATCAGCCCCAGCTCCGGCTGCAGCCGGGCAATGAAGCGGCGCACCGCACCGGGGAAATCCAGCGGCAGGAAGTGATGGGTGACCAGATCGGCAAACAGCGCTTGCAGCTGGCGGGCGCCGGTGGCGGTCATGGTGGTCACCACCACCCGGTGCTCGGGATAGTCGTCGATCAGCGAGCGGATCAGGCTGCGCGCCGTAGTCACTTCGCCGACCGAGGCCGCATGCACCCAGAGCACCCGCTCGCCGTCGTAAGCGGGAATATGGCCGAGGCGCTCGCGGCGCGAGCGCTCCGGCAGCGCCTCCCGCCAGACCCGCCGCCAGATCAGCGGCATCAGCGCATAGAGGGTGGTACTGTAGAGTCGTCGTCCCACGCGATCAGCGTTCCCGGTCGAGAATGGTGGCAATCATGGCGGTGGTCGAGACGCCATCCTCGAAGCCGAGCACCCGGACCTCGCCGCCGGCCCGGCGTACCGCCTCGCCGCCGGCGATCTCCTCGGGCTGATAGTCGCCCCCCTTGACCAGCACATCGGGCAGCACCGTCTCGATCAGCCGCTGGGGCGTATCCTCGCCGAAGGCCACTACCCAGTCGACCGCCCGCAACCCGGAGAGTACCGCCATGCGCCGCTCCAGCGGGTTGATCGGGCGACCGTCGCCCTTCAGCCGGGCGACCGAGGCGTCATCGTTGACCGCCACGATCAGACGATCCCCCAGCGCAGCGGCCTGCTCGAGATAGGCCACGTGGCCGGCGTGCAGGATGTCGAAGCAGCCGTTGGTCATCACCACCCGCTCGCCACGCGCCTGGGCGGCCCGCACCGCATCGATCAGGGCGCGCTCGCCGGTGATGCCGTATTCGGCCAGATGATCGCTCTGCAGCGCACTGTAGAGCTCGGCCACGGAGAGCGTGGCGGTGCCCGGCTTGGCCACCACCAGCCCGGCAGCGAGATTGGCCAGCACCACCCCTTCGGCGAGGTCGTGCCCGGCGGCCAGCGCCAGCCCCAGCACGCCGATGACGGTATCGCCGGCGCCGGTCACGTCGTAGACCTCGCGCGCGCGGGTCGGCAGATGCAGCGGCGAGCGGCCCTCGCGGATCAGCGTCATGCCGCGCTCGCTGCGGGTCACCAGCAGCGCCTCGAGCCCCAGCTCGCGTCGCAGCTGCTCCCCCTTGTCGGCCAGCGTGGCATCATCCGGGCAGGGCCCGACCACGGCCTCGAACTCGGCCAGGTTGGGGGTGACCACGCTGGCGCCGCGATAGCGGGTGAAGTCGCGCCCCTTGGGGTCGACCAGCACCCGCCGCCCGGCACGGCGACCGGCGGCGATCAGCGCCTGCACCCGGGAGAGGGTGCCCTTGCCGTAGTCGGAGATGATCATCAGCCCGCTGCCCTCGAGCTGGCGCTCGACACAGCGCTCCAGCGGCGTGGTATCGACATCCACCAGCGGCGATTCGAAGTCGAGCCGGATCAGCTGCTGGTTGCGACTCATCACGCGCAGCTTGGTGATGGTGGGCACCGTCTCGCTGACCTGGAAATCGGTCTCGATGCCGACCACGGCCAGCCGCTCGCGCAGGATGGCGGCATTGTCGTCATGGCCGACCAGCCCCACCAGGCCGACGCGGGCCCCCAGGGCGGCGATGTTGAGGGCCACGTTGGCGGCCCCGCCGGGCCGGTCCTCGGTTTCGTCCACCCGCACCACCGGCACCGGCGCCTCCGGCGAAATGCGGGACGTCGGGCCGTGCCAGTAGCGATCAAGCATCACGTCACCGACGACCACGACCCTGGCGCGCTCCAGCGCGGCGAGATCGAGCTTCATGAAGCGCTCTCCTGACGGGGATCATCGAGGGGCCGAGGGGCCGCCAGCAGCCGGTCGAGGGCGCCGATCACATCCTCGAAGGTGATCAGCGACATGGCATCGGCGTGCCGTACCCGGCTGCCCCAGACAATGGCCTCGGGGGACTTGTGCATGTAGGTGCGGACCGCATCGGGGTAGCGATTGACCACGTGCCGGCGCCAGCAGTAGGGCGCCGCCCGCTCGGGGTTGGTGGTGGCAAAGAGCCCCACCACCGGCGTGCCCATGGCATTGGCCATGTGGACCGGTCCGGAGTCGGGCGCGATCACCGCGGCGGCGCGGTCGATCAGCGCCAGCAGCCCCTTGAGCGAGGTGGCGCCGATGGCATCCACCGGCTCGGCCGAGCTGCAGTGGCGGCGGATCTCGGCGCCCATCTCGCGCTCCTGGGGGCTGCCCCCACCGGTCAGGATGGTGGTCAGACCGTGCTGGGTCCGGGCATGCTCGATCACCGCGGCGTAGCCGGCCGCCGACCAGTTGCGGAAATTGCGCAGCCGCGGATTGGCGCAGGGACTGATGACCAGCGTGCGCCGGCCGGCATCCCACTGTCCGGCTTCGGTCACCGCCTCGGGCGGCAGGGGGATATCCCACGCCAGGCGGGTATCACCGACCCCCATCATGCGGGCGAAGTCCATGAAGGACTCCAGCACATGGGCGTGCGGATGCGGCTCGAGCTGGCGCTGGGTGAACAAGGTCTGCCAGTCCTTGGCGCGGGCGCGATCGAAGCCCAGCCGTACACCGGCGTTGAGCCCCAGCGACAGCATGCTGGCGCGGATCGACTGCTGCATGTGCAGCAGCGCGTCGAAGTGCACGTCGCCGAGCTCGCGCCAGATCCGGCGCATGCCGGCCAGCCCGGAGGACTTGTCGTACACCACGAACTCGACCCCGGAGAGGCCGGTCAGTAAACTGTACTCCCCCCGGCCGATGATCCAGGTGATTCGTACCTGCGGCCACTGACGCTGCAGCGCACGCACTGCAGGGACCAGATTGCAGACGTCACCCAGCGCGGACAGTCGCAGCACGCACAGATGTGCCGGGTGGGCGGGCAGAGGATGCTTCATGCGGATGGCTACGTCCCGAAAAGCGAATGCGCACATTCTATATGACCCCGAATCAGCGCCACAAATGAACGCCGACTGGTTCCGGGGCGATTACTGGCGGCAGCGCCGGGCGGTGACCGGCGAAGCGCCGGGGCGCGGCGCCAGTCTGTTCATCGTGCATGGCGACCGGCACTGGGTACTGCGCCACTATCACCGTGGCGGACTGGCCGCCCGGCTCTCCCGCCAGCGCTACCTCTGGCAGGGGGCCGAGCGCAGCCGCCCCTTTCGCGAATTCCGCCTGACCGCCACGCTGCACGATGCCCGGCTGCCGGTCCCCCGTCCGATCGGGGCCTGTATCTGGCGCTTCGGTGCCCTGCATGAGGGGGCACTGATCACCGAGCGGCTGCTCGGCACCCGGGCGCTGGCCAGCGTGATCGCCGAGCCGGGAGTCGATCCCCGGCTGCTGGCGGCTACCGGCTGCGCCATCCGGCGCTGTCACGCGGCCGGACTGGACCATGTCGATCTCAACGCCCGCAACCTGCTGGTCAGCGAATCGCCGACCGCCCGGGCCTGGGTGATCGACCTCGACCGCTGCCGCCTGCGCTCACCGGGGCGCTGGCAGCAGCGCAATCTCGACCGCCTGCAGCGGTCACTGCAACGTTTCGCGCCCGAGCGTGCCGAGTCCCTGATGGCCGGCATTCTCGGGGGTTATCACGCTGAATTCTCCACGGCTCCGCAACAGGTCTGAAGCTCCGCTCATGGCATCCAACACCTCGTCCTCCCGTACACCACCGAGAACGTCGCACGATTCGCGCAGCTTCCGGCTGCGCGCCAGCGCCTTCTTTGCACTGATCAATCTGGTCATCATCTGGCTGGTGGCGTTGCGCTACCTGCCCTGGCTCGACGTGCCCGGTACCCTATCGGGCTGGGCCTTTCTGGTGACCACCTGGCTTGGCCACTTCGGCGTGCTGGCGATGCTCGGCTGGCTGCCGCTGGGCCTGCTGGCGCTCTTCCTGCGCCGGCGCTGGATGATCCTGCCCGCCACCCTGATCGCCACCCTGGGGCTGTGGGCGCTGGCGCTGGATACCGAGGTCTTCGCCCAGTACCGCTTCCACGTCAATCACTTCATGCTGTCGATGTTCCTGCATGACAGCAACGGCGACACCTTCAGCTTCTCGTTGTTCTCCTGGCTGATGGCCATCGGCGTCATGCTCGGCTTCGCGCTGATCGAGCTGTGGCTCGCCTGGCGTCTCTTTTCCCGGGCCCGCGAGGTGCGCTTCCCGGTATGGAAGAGCTTCATCGTGCTGCTGCTGCTGGCGATCGCCAGCCATGTCATCCATCTCATCGGCGATGCCCGCTACAACCGCTCGGTCACCCAGCAGACCGCCATCTATCCGCTGTTCTATCCCGCCACGGCCAAGGACTTCATGGAGAAGCACGG
This sequence comes from Kushneria sinocarnis, assembly GCF_003633775.1. Lineage (GTDB taxonomy): Bacteria > Pseudomonadota > Gammaproteobacteria > Pseudomonadales > Halomonadaceae > Kushneria > Kushneria sinocarnis. The sequence continues at coordinate 161,106 of NZ_RBIN01000001.1, read as the reverse complement.
CTGGCTCGACCCCCGGGCCGCGCGTGAACAGGGCCTGAAGATGGGCGGCAGCCACGACAGTGCCAACCTCGACTGGCCGAAGACACCGCTGAACTGCCAGCCGGGCGCGGATGCCCCCAACGTGCTGATCGTGCTGCTGGACTCCTGGCGCTTCGACGAACTCGATGACAAGACGACTCCCAACATGGCGGCCGTCGCCCGCAACGGGGCGCGCTTCACCCAGCACTACAGCGGCGGCAACGGCACCCGCAGCGGTACCTTCAGCCTGCTCTACGGCCTGTCGGGCAACTACTGGCAGTTCATGGAGAACTCCCAGACCCCGAGCCTGCTGATCCGTACCCTGCAGCAGCACGACTACCCGCTGGGCATCTTTGCCTCGGCCAGCCTCAACGGCGTCGGGCTCGATCGCACCGCCTTCGCTTCGGTGCCCGACCTGCGCCTGCGCACCCACCAGGGCGACACGCCCGCCGCCCGGGACGCGCACATGACCGAGGAGTGGCTGGAGTGGCAGCAGAACCGGCGGCGCGACCACCCCGATCAGCCCTGGTTCGGCTTTTTGTTCTATGACGCCCCGCACGGCTACAGCGTGCCCGACGATGCCGAGATGCCGTGGCAGCCCTCGGCCCGGCAGATGGAGTACGCCCGGCTCGGTCCGAATACCGATCCGACGCCGATCCGCAACCTGCACCGCAACGCCGCGCACTACGATGACCGGCTGATCGGCCGCGTCATCCGCGATCTCAAGTCGCACGGCGAGTGGGAGAACACCATGGTGGTCTTCACCTCCGACCACGGCCAGGAGTTCAACGACTCGGGCCACAACTACTGGGGCCACAACGGCAACTTCACCCGCTGGCAGACCGGCGTGCCGCTGGTGATCCACGGCCCCGGCGTGGCCGATGAAGTGCACCATGGCCGCACCAGCCACTTCAGCGTGGTGCCGACCCTGATGACCCATGCCCTGAACTGCAGCAATCCGCCGAGCGACTACAGCCTCGGCCATGATCTGCTCGGCGGCGAGGTCGATCGCAGCTGGGTCGAGGCCGGCAGCTATACCGAATACGGTATCCTCGAAAAGGATCGCATCACCGAGATCAGCAACAGCGGCGACTGGACGGTCTATGACCGGCAGATGAATCCGCTGCCCGAGCAGGACTTCTCGCCTGCGGTCTTCGATGCCGTACAGGCCATGAAACGGTTTTTCCGATGAGGCGCTGACCATGACCGATTCCCGGCAGGGCACCACGCCGATCAGCGGCGTGGTCATCACGCTCGATGAAGCCGACAACATTGAAGCCTGCCTGGCCTCGCTGGCGCAGGTCTGCAGTGAGCTGATCGTGGTCGACTCGGGGTCGAGCGATGCCACGCTCGCGCGCGCCCGGGCGATGGGGGCCCGGGTGGTCGAGCAGCCCTACCTCGGTGACGGCCCGCAGAAGAACGTCGGCCCCGCGCTCGCCAGCCACCGCTGGGTGCTGTCGCTGGACGCGGACGAACGGCTCACCGAGCAGGCCGTTACTGCCATCAGGGCGCTCGCGCTCTCCGACGACGGCCCGGACGGCTACGCCCTGCGCCGGCGCAACTTCATCGGGTCGCGCTGGGTCAGGGCCTGCGGCTGGTATCCCGACTACTGCATCCGCCTGTTCGACCGCGACCGCACGGCCTTCTCCGACACCCGCCAGCACGCTTCCGTGCAGGCCACCCGGACGGTACGGCTCGATGCCGATCTGGAGCACTACTCCTTTGCCGATCTCGGCGAGCTGTTCACCAAGGCCGGCGGCCGCTTCTCCAGGCGCGCCGCCAAGATCATGTACCTCAAGGGGCGGCGGGTGAACGCTTGGTCGCCCTGGCTGCACGGCAGCAACGCCTTCATGCGCAAGTATCTCTTCCAGCGCGGCTTTACCGCCGGGGTCGACGGGCTGTCGGTGGCCCTGTCGGCGGCACTCAATGCCTATCTGAAATACGCCAAGCTGCTGGAATACCAGCGCGACGCGAAGGTGCGCGAGGCCGAGGACTTCGAGCGCATCTGGTAGTCATGCGTCAGGACGTCGCCACATCTCCGATCTGCAGACAAGGTGAGTACTCACTTGCACATTCACATTCGACACGTCAATCTGGCCCGCGACTTCCGCGGCGGTGAACGCCAGACCGTCCTGCTGATCCTGGCACTGGCCGCCCATGGCATCGAGCAGAGCCTGGTCTGTCGGGCCGACTCCCCCATGAGGCAGGAGCTGGAGGGTCTGCAAACGCTCACTTTCATCACCGCGGCGCACCCCCTGGCCGGGCAGTTCCAGGGGCCGCGCGCCGATCTGGTCCACGCCCACGAGGCCCGGGCCGTGCACTGGGCCTGGCTGCACCGACAGCTGCGACGCACGCCCTATCTGCTGACCCGCCGGGTGCCCCAGCCGGTCCGCGACAAGCCCTTCAATCGGCGCACCTACGGCGACGCCGCCATGGCGGTCGCGATCTCCTCCCCGATCGAGGCGCACCTCAACGAGCGGCACTGGTGTCCGGTCGAGCGCATTCCCAGCGCCCTCTCCCACCTGCCCCGCCACTCGGTGATCGGCGAGACGCTCAAGGAGCGCTTCAGCGGCCGCTTCGTGGTCGGCCATGTCGGCGCCCTGGTGGATCGCCACAAGGGGCAGCGCCTGATCATCGAGGCGGCCCGCCGGCTGCGCAGCGAGCACCCCGATCTCTTGTTCGTGCTGCTCGGCGAGGGCGAGGACGGCGAGGCCCTGCGCGAGGAGAGCCGCGATCTCGACAACGTGCTCTGGGAGGGTTTCCAGCCCCATGTCGGCGACTATCTGGCGGCCTTTGACCTGTTCGTCTTTCCCTCGCGCAACGAGGGACTGGGTTCGACCCTGCTCGATGCCATGGATGCCGGCGTACCGATCATCGCCAGTCGGGTGGACGGCATCCCCGATATTGTCATCGACGGCCGCACCGGCGTGCTGATCCCCCCCGATGACGCCACCACGCTGAGCGAGCAGATCGTGGCCCTGCGTCACGATCCGGCCCAGCGCACCCGGCTGGTCGGTGGCGCCCGGCAGCGGCTGGCCGAGTTCACCCCCGAGGCCATGGGAGACGCCTATCTGGCGCTCTATCAGCGCCTGCTCGCGCCGGCCTGAGCATCACACCGGTCGCCGGCGGGCATCACGGCCGACAGGGGGCGGTGAACATGGCATCATGCGCCCACGCAATCATGGCCAGTACGAGCAGAAGGAGCAGCCCATGGGCAGGATCAGAGTCGGTGTCATCTTCGGCGGCAAGTCGGCCGAACACGAGGTATCCCTGCAGTCGGCCCGCAACATCGTCGATGCCCTCGACCGGGAGCGCTTCGAGGTCACCCTGATCGGCATCGACCGACAGGGCCAATGGCACATCAACGAGGCCTCGGACTTTCTGCTCAATGCCGACGATCCTGCCCGCATCGCGCTCCACCGCTCGCAGCGCGATGTGGCGCTGGTGCCGGGCCGTGAGCGCGATCAGCTGATCGAGCCCGAACACGCCGGCGTGCTTGACCAGCTCGACGTGGTCTTCCCCATCGTGCACGGCACCCTGGGCGAGGATGGCTCGCTGCAGGGGCTGCTGCGCATGGCCAACCTGCCCTTTGTCGGCTCCGGGGTGCTCGGCTCGGCCGTGGGCATGGACAAGGACATGACCAAGCGGCTGTTGCGCGATGCCGGGCTGGCCGTGGCCCCCTTCGTCACCTTTCACCGCCATGACGCCGGACAGGCCGATTTCGACGCCCTGAGCGCCGAGCTGGGCAGTCCGCTGTTCGTCAAGCCGGCCAATCAGGGCTCCTCGGTGGGGGTCAGCCGGGTCGGCGATGCCGCCGAACTCGCGCGTGCGCTGGAAGTGGCGCTGTCGTTCGATCACAAGGTGCTGGTCGAATCCGCCGTGCAGGGCCGCGAGATCGAGTGCGCCATTCTCGGCAACGACAACCCCGAGGCCAGTGTCTGTGGCGAGATCGTGGTCAGCGGCGACAGCTTCTACTCCTACGACACCAAGTACATCAGCGATGACGGCGCCACCATTGCCGTCCCGGCCGATATCGACCGGGCGAGCAGCGACGAGATCCGCCGGGTGGCGCTGCACGCCTTCCGCACCCTGGAGTGTGCCGGGCTGGCCCGGGTGGATGTCTTTCTCACGCCGGCGGGCGAGGTGATCATCAACGAGGTCAACACCCTGCCCGGCTTCACCCGCATCAGCATGTACCCCAAGCTGTGGCAGGCCAGCGGGCTGAGCTATCCGGCGCTGGTCGGGCGGCTGATCGAGCTGGCGCTGGAACGCCACGACGCGGACCTGCGCCTGAAAAGCTCGCTCGGCGGCGACTGAGCCGGCGCGGCGTCGGCCCGCGCGGGTCGGCGTCAGGTCTCCGGGGCCAGGTGGGCGATGATGCGCCCCGGATCGAGCTGGTTGAGGCAGTTGGTGTGCCCCAGCGGGCAGGTGCGCTCGAAGCAGGGCGAGCAGGAGAGTTCCAGCCAGTGGATATCGGCATGGGCCGTCAGCGGCGGCGTATAGCGCGGGCTGGAGGAGCCGTAGATGGCCTGCAGGCGGGTCCCCACCGCGGCCGCCACGTGCATCAGGCCGGAGTCGTTGGTGACCACCTGTTCACAGCTGCCCAGCAGGTCCACGGCATCCGCCAGCGATGTCCGGCCGCACAGGTTGACCACCCCCTCGAGGGCGTCGCTGATGGTGTCGCCGGCCGGACGGTCCTTCTCTCCGCCCAGCACGATCACCTGATGGCCACGCGCCACCATCTGCTGCGCCACCCGCCGGAAGTAGGTGAGCGGCCACTGCTTGGCAGGGCCATACTCCGCCCCGGGCATCAGCCCGATCAGCGGCCGGGTAAGCGAGTAGGCCTCGCGCAGCCGGCGCTGGTTGGCGGCATCCAGCGTCAGGTGCGGATGAGGCACCTGGGCCAGCGGCGCGGACTCCTCGACCGGCACGCCCAGCGCGACGAAGCGCTTGACGGTCTGATCGAGCACCGTGCGGTTGCGCTGACGCCGGTCGTTGAGCAGCACGTAGCGCTGCTCGCCGACAAAACCGGTGCGATGCGGCACGCCGGCGGCAAAGGGCACCAGCGCCGACTTCCACGAGCGGGGCAGCACGATGGCGCGATCATAGCGCCCCTTCAGCGAGCGCCCCAGCCGCCAGCGGGCGGCCAGCTCGACATCGCCGTGGCCGACATCCAGGGTCAGCGCCTCGCGCACCTCGGGCATGCGCTCGAGGATCGGCGTCGACCACTTCGGCCCGATGACATCGATGACCGCCTCGGGATCGCGCCGGCGCAGCACCATGAACAGGCTCTGCGCCATGACCATGTCGCCGACCCAGGCGGGGCCGACCACCAGAATGCGTTCACCGCGCACCGCCGAGGGAGAGAGGATACCCGCCTCAGCCATGGGAGGCGCGGGTCAGCCACTGCATGTAGTCGGTGACGCCTTCATGGACCGTGCGGAATTCACGGTCGTAGCCGATCGCCCGCAGCCGGCCGATATCGGCCCGGGTATAGCTCTGGTAGCGCCCCTTGAGATGCTCGGGGAAGTCGATGTAGTCGACCTGCCCGTGCCCCTGGAACTCGATGACCGCATCGGCAATCGCCTGGAAGGGTTCGGCCCGGCCGGTCCCCAGATTGAAGATGCCCGAGCACTCGGGATGGTCGAGAAACCACAGGTTGACGTCGACCACGTCAGCGACGTGGATGAAGTCACGGCTCTGCATGCCGGCCTCGTAGCCGTCATGGGCGCCGAACAGCTTCGGCTGCTCGCCCCGCGCCATCTGGCTGTAGTGATGGAAGGCGACGCTCGCCATGCTGCCCTTGTGCTGCTCGCGCGGGCCATAGACATTGAAGTAGCGAAAGCCGGCGACCTGGGTGGTCAGCCGGTCCCAGCGGGCCCGCACGTGCTGATCGAAGGCCAGCTTGGAGTAGCCGTAGACGTTGAGCGGACGCTCGTGCTCGGGCGCCTCACGGAAGACGTCACTGCCCCCGTAGACCGCCGCCGAGGAGGCGTAGAGGAAGGGAATCTGGTGCGCCTGGCAGTAGTCGAGCAGCACCTTCGAGTATTCGAAGTTGTTGGCCATCATGTAGCGGCCGTCCCACTCGGTGGTATCCGAGCAGGCGCCCTCGTGGAAGATCGCCTCGATCGCCGGCAGCCGCGACTGGTCGCGCACCCGGGCGAGGAAATCATCCTTGTCGAGGTAGTCGGCAATGCGGCAGTCGGCAAGATTGACGAAGCGGCGTCCGTCGGACAGGTCATCGACCACCATGATGTCGCTGCGGCCGCGCTCGTTGAGGGCCCTGACGATATTGGCGCCGATGAAGCCGGCACCCCCTGTGACCACGATCATTGGCTCTCTCCTGCAACTGCCGTATCCGAAGGCCGCCGGCGGCGGCGCCCTCAGGGTAACACCGCCGGTGCGACATGCGCTGCCCCGCGGCGCCGGCCGCCGTTCGTGCCGGCACTCCCGGCCGCGGCCCTATAACCCACTGGTCGCTGATTGTATACTTGCCGGTCGATGAATTCATGGGCCAACGGTACCTTTCGATGACTGCTCAAGCGACGACCGCGTCGACGCCCGACGTGAGCACCTTTCAGGGCCTGATCCTCGCCCTGCAGCAGTACTGGGCCGAACAGGGCTGCGTGATCATGCAGCCGCTCGACATGGAGGTCGGCGCCGGTACCTTTCACCCTGCCACCTTCCTGCGCTCGATCGGCCCGGAGAGCTGGAATGCCGCCTACGTGCAGCCATCGCGCCGCCCGACCGATGGCCGCTATGGCGAGAATCCCAACCGGCTGCAGCACTACTACCAGTTCCAGGTGGTAATGAAGCCCTCGCCCGAGAACCTGCAGGCGCTCTATCTGGGCTCGCTCGAACGGCTCGGACTGGACCTGCTGGTCCACGACGTGCGCTTTGTCGAGGACAACTGGGAGTCCCCCACCCTCGGCGCCTGGGGGCTGGGCTGGGAAGTCTGGCTCAACGGCATGGAGGTGACCCAGTTCACCTACTTCCAGCAGGCCGGCGGGATCGAGTGCCATCCGGTGATGGGCGAGCTGACCTACGGGCTGGAACGCATCGCCATGTACCTGCAGGACGTCGACAGCGTCTATGACCTGATCTGGGCGCGCGGTCCGGACGGCAGCGAGGTCACCTACGGGGATGTCTATCTGCAGAACGAGCGCGAGCAGTCCGCCTACAACTTCGAGCACGCCGACGTGCCGACCCTGCTGGCCGATTTCGAGCACTGCGAACGCGACTGCGCCACCCTGCTCGAGGCCGAGCTGCCGCTGCCGGCCTACGAGAAGGTGCTCAAGGCCTCGCACACCTTCAACCTGCTCGATGCCCGCCACGCCATTTCGGTGACCGAGCGGGCCCGCTACATCCTGCGGGTGCGCACCCTCGCCCGCAACGTGGCCCACGCCTACTACGCCTCGCGGGAGGCCGCCGGCTTCCCCATGGCAAGCGAAGCGCTGCGCAATGAACTGATCGGTCAGAAGGAAACGAGCTGATGGCAGCCGACAATACCCTGCTGGTGGAACTGGGCTGCGAGGAGCTGCCCCCGGAGGCGCTGGCGCCGCTGGCCGATGCGCTGGCCGGCAGCCTGCGTCAGAGCCTGGCGGAGGCCGACATCGGCTTCGGCGAGATCCATCCGCACGCCACCCCCCGCCGGCTGGCCGTCACCATCACCCATCTGGCCGAGCGCCAGCCCGATCGCGATGTCGAACGCCTCGGTCCGGCGGTCAGTGCCGCCTTCGATGCCGAGGGCCAGCCGACGAAGGCCGCCACCGGCTTTGCCCGCTCGCTGGGGCTCGACGTTGCGCAGCTCAGCCACCTCGATACCGACAAGGGCGAGCGGCTCGGCCATCGCTACACCCAGCCGGGTGACACCACCGTGGCCCTGCTGCCCGGCATGGTGCGCAGCGCCGTGGACGCCCTGCCGGTGCCCAAACGGATGCGCTGGGGCGCCTCCCGGACCGAATTCTCGCGTCCGGTGCACTGGCTGGTGATGCTCTATGGCAGTGAAGTGGTCGAGGCCGAGGTGCTGGGGCTGACGGCCGGCCGGGCCACTCGTGGCCACCGCTTCCATCATCCCGACCCGCTCGAGCTGGCCCACGCCGATGACTATCTCGCCCGGCTCGAATCACCGGGGAAGGTGATTGCCGATCTGCCACGGCGGCGCAACATGATTCTCGAGCAGGTGCGAGCCGAGGCCGCGCTGCTGGACGCCACCGCCGTGGTCGACGAGCAGCTGCTCGATGAGGTCACCGGACTGGTGGAGTGGCCGGTGGCGCTGACCGGCCGCTTCGACGAGCGCTTTCTCGAGGTGCCGGCGGAGTGTCTGATCTCGTCGATGAAGGGCAATCAGAAGTACTTCCACCTGCTGGGCGACGATGACCGGCTGCTGCCGGCCTTCATCACCATCGCCAACCTCGAGAGCCGTGATCCGCAGCAGGTCATCGAAGGCAACGAGCGTGTGATCCGCCCCCGGCTGGCGGATGCCGCCTTCTTCTTCGAGACCGACCGCCGGCAGCGGCTCGAGGAGCGCTTCGACGCGCTGGAGCAGGTGGTCTTCCAGCAGCAGCTGGGGACGCTGGCCGACAAGAGCCGGCGCATCACCGAGCTGGCCGGCACCATTGCCGGGCAGAGCGGGCTCGATGTCGACCAGAGCCGCCGGGCCGCCCATCTCGCCAAGTGCGACCTGGTCACCGAAATGGTGCTGGAGTTCCCCGAACTGCAGGGGATAATGGGGGCCTACTACGCCCGCTTCGATGGCGAATCGGACGCCGTCGCCCGCGCCCTGCACCAGCAGTACCTGCCGCGCTTCGCCGGTGACGAGATCCCCGAGCGCGGCCCGGCGCTTGCGGTGGCGCTGGCCGACCGACTGGACACCCTCACCGGGATCTTCGGCATCGGCCAGAAGCCCTCCGGCACCCGCGACCCGTTCGCCCTGCGCCGCGCCGCCATCGGGGTGCTGTCGATCCTGATCGGCGCCGAACTCGATCTCGACCTGCGCGAACTGCTGACCACGGCGGCTCGCCAGCATGCCGCCATCGAGGATGCCGACCGGGTGGTCAACGAGGTGCTCGACTACATGCTCGATCGCTTCCGCGCCTGGGCCGACAGCGAGGGCATGGCCACCGAGACCTATCTGGCAGTGCGTGCCCGGCCGGTAACCCGGCCGTTCGACTTCGAGCGCCGGCTGCGCGCCGTGCACCTCTTCACCCATCGCCCCGAGGCGCAGGCACTGGCGGCCGCCAACAAGCGGGTGGCCAACATCCTGGCACGCCAGAGCGGCGATATCCCCGACGGGGTCGATCAGGCGCGCCTGGTCGATGACGCCGAGCGGGCACTGTTCGAGGCCGTCGAGGGCCGCCGGCAGGAGACCGCCCCGCTGATCGAGGCCCAGCAGTATCAGCAGGCACTGGATGCACTGGCGGGACTCAAGGAGCCGGTCGATACCTTCTTCGATCGGGTCATGGTCATGAGTGACGACGAGGCGCTGCGACGCAACCGGCTGGCCCTGCTCGCCCGCCTGCAGGCGCTCTTCCTCGCGGTGGCCGACATCTCGCTGCTGGAGGTCTCATGAGCCGGGTGCCGCTTTTGCAGTTCCGCCACGCCACGCCGGAGGACATTCCGGCGCTGGTCGAGCTGGTCACCACGGCCTATCGGGGCGAGGCCAGCCGGGCCGGCTGGACTCACGAAGCCGATCTGCTCGACGGCACCCGCATCATGCCGGAGATGCTGGCCGAGGATCTGGCACGGCCTCATGCGCTGGTGCTGATCGGCGAGGATCGCGGCAGCGGCGAGCCGGTCGCCTGCGCCCATCTGGAAGGCATCGACGGACATGCCCATTTCGGCATGTTTGCCGTTCTCCCGGAGTGCCAGCGGCACGGCGTGGGCCGCGCCCTGCTGGCCGAGGCGGAGCGACTGGCGCGTGACGAGCTCGCCTGCCGGGACATGAACATGACGGTCATCGACGTACGTCACGAACTGATTGCCTGGTACGAGCGCCGCGGCTATCAACAAACCGGGGAAACGCGCCCCTTCCCCCATGACGACCCCCGCTTCGGCACGCCCAGGCGCGATGACCTGCAGTTTGCGGTGCTGGAAAAGCCGCTCGACTGACCAGCGCCCGGGTGTTTCACGTGAAACACCCGGACTGCACGCCCCCGCTTACCTGCCGTTTGCACCCTCGCTCTCAGTAGCGAAAGCCGATCACTTCGCTGGCGTGCCGGCGGCGCTCCTCGGTGGCCCCGGAGAGCAGCGTCCCGCCCACGCAGATCGCCAGATTGAGCACGAGCCCCCAGAGTCCGCTGTAGATGCCCAGCGGGCGGTAGCCGAGGAAGGTGAACAGGCAGGCCAGCAGCGCCCCGGCCAGCATGCCGGTGAAGACCGCCCGCTCGCTCAGCCGGGTCCAGTAGAGCCCCAGCACCAGCGCCGGCGCGGTCTGGATCAGCAGCTCGAACTTGAGCACGAAGATCTGATAGAGGGTGGCCGGCGGATACCAGGCAATCAGCACCAGGATCACCACCGCCACCAGCCCTGCCAGCTTGCCCGTCAGCACCTTCCGGTACTCGCTGGCATCGGGCCGGATGTAGCGGCCGTAGAGATCATTGGAGATGATCGATGAGAAGGTCAGCAGGACCGAATCGGCGGTGGAGACGATCGCCGCGATCACCCCGCCGAAGAGCAGCACCATCGCCCAGTAGAAGAACGGATGCTGATTGGCCAGCGCATTGGCCATGATGCCCACCAGCTGCTCCGACTCGGCGGTACTCAGCCCCGGAAAGGCGGCAATGCCGATGATGCCGACCATGAACACCACGCCGGCGGTGAGAAACGGCATCCACGCCATGCGGATGAAGGAGCGCTTGAGGGTAGCCTCACTTCTGGCGGCGAAGATGCGCTGTACCGCATGGGGATAGATGGCCGCGCCGATCCCCACCAGCACCAGCAGGCTGAACCAGCGCATCAGCGCCGGCCCCTCGGGCGGGCTGAGCTTCTCCGGCGCGCTGGCCTGCATCTGCTCGGCGGCCCCGGCCGGCCCGCCGAAGTAGTAGAGCGAGCCGAGCAGCAGGGTAAAGACGCCGAACAGCAGCGCCAGCCCCTGGATGGTGTCGGTCCAGGCCACCGACCGCATGCCGCCCAGCCAGCTGTAGGCCACCATGATGACGATGAAGAAGATCACCCCCACCTGATAGGGAATGGTGCCACCGGTCAGCCCCGACACCCCCTGCCCGATCGCCACGAACTGCTCCAACAGGTAGTTGGCCAGCCCGTAGAGCATCAGGATGGCCGCCAGCACCGTTACCCGCTTCGAGCGGAAGCGCAGATCGATCCAGTCCACCGGGGTGAGCAGGCGAAAGCGTCGCCCCAGCGCGTAGAGCCTGGGGGCGAAGAACAGATACACCATGATGATCATGATGAAAAAGGGCACCGAGACCAGATAGTGATACCCCATGCGGTAGGCGGCCGGCGGATAGCCGATCACGGTGTTGCCGCTGTACTGGGTGGCAAAGAAGGTGAAGAAGAGCACCATGACGCCCAGCCCGCGCCCGCCCAGGTAGTATTCGTCGAGGCTTTCGCGCATGCCCCGGTTGCGCAGGAAGGCGTAGAACCCGACCCCGAGCATCAGGGCACCGTAGAGCCCCAGCACGAAGATGCCCGACCAGCCGCTGAATGCCAGCTCCATCTCCATGGCTTACCTCTCCCCGTCGTGCTGGCGATCATGCACCGGCGCAGCGAAGCGTTCATCGCTGTCGGTCCGCCACTGGGTAGTGACCGTCCAGGTAATGAACAGCGACAGCGCCAGTGACGCCGCCAGCACGATCAGGGCCCAGAGCGGCACGCCCAGGATCAGCGTTGTGCTCACTCCGTCAGGGAAATACCAGGGATTGATCAGGGCAAAGAGCACGATGAAACCGAACCAGACACGGCGCTTGCGCACCGGCTCTGACAGTCGTGGCATGTTCCTTTCCTCCCGGAAGCGGTCAGCCGCCGCATGCGGCGACGTGCATCGTTGCGAGTACCGAACAGCGACTCTAGCCAGCCGGGGACCGGGCTGGATATTGGTGATTGAACAAGCGCCCCTTCGTCAGCGGCGAAGCGCCAGGACCTTGGTCGTAGTCCCGCGCCCCGCTCGAACGAGGCTCACGGCGGCGCAGCGTCGCGTTCGGCACAGCGCAGCAGGTGATCCACCAGCTGACGGGCAATCACCGGCAGCGCCTGATAGTCGCGTACCGCGAGATGCAGCTCGCGCACCGCCCACTCGTCGGCCAGCGGCACGGTGGCCAGTGCCAGCCCGTGGCGCACCGCCCCGACCGCGCGCTGCGGCAGGATGCCGACGCCCATGCCCCGGTCGATCATGCGACAGATACCCTCGAAGCTGCGCACCTGGATACGCATCCGCAGCGGCCGCGCGAGCCCGCGCGAGCCCTGCTGCAGGAGCTCCTGCAGGGAGGTGTCCTGTTCGAGACCGATGAAGTCGTTGTCGAGTGCCTCGGCCAGCGCCACCCGGCAACGCCCGGCCAGCGGATGATCGGCCCGGGTGACCAGCACCAGCCGGTCACGCCGCCACAGCCGGGCCTCCAGCCCCTCGGCAGGCACATGGCCGGCATGGAGCCCGATGTCGGCCAGCCCATCACGCACCGCGCCCACGATCTCGTGGCTGACCCGCTCGCGCATGTCCACCCGGATCTGTGGAAAGCGATCCATGAATTCGCCGAGATCATCGGGCAGAAACTCGATGATCGAGGAAGTATTGGCGTGCAGCCGAATGTGCCCCTTGATGCCGATGCGGTATTCGCTCATGTCGGCATCGAGGCGCGAGAGATGGTCGAGCAGCTGGCGGGCATGATGCAGGAAGGCATGGCCGGCCGCGGTCAGCTCGATGCCGCGGGGGCGGCGATAGAGCAGCGCAATTCCCAGCTGCCCTTCCAGCTCGCTGATGCGCTTGCTGACCGCGGCGAGCGCCATGTGTTCGCGCTCGGCAGCGCGGGTCAGGCTGCGCTCGTCGGAGATCGCGACAAACAGTCTCAGGGTGACGAAATCCAGCCGCTTCATGCGTCCTCCGATCGCTCCGGCAGGCCCGGCGAACGGCCGGCGACCGCGGGTCACACGGAACGCCGCCGGGCCGGACGCTCGGCGCCAGTGTGACAGCGCCTTCGCCGATTGCGAACGCTCCCTTGGTCAAACCCCAATTGTGACGTCGCCAGCCGCTCGGCCATGCTCCTGGCTGACACGATAGGCGGACGAGCTTGCATCTCGCCGCCATCGGCCACGGCCATGATCCGGGAGGGGCCATGACAACCGCTGACACTGCAACCGACCAGGGTTCGGCACTGGAAGGGCTGAAGGTACTCGAACTGGGCCAGCTGATCGCCGGCCCCTTTGCTACCAAGCTGTTCGGGGAGTTCGGCGCCGATGTCATCAAGATCGAGCCTCCCGTCACCGGCGATCCCCTGCGCCGCTGGCGCATCGTCGAGGACGGCACCTCGCTGTGGTGGCATGTGCAGACCCGCAACAAGCGCTCGCTGTCGCTGGACTTGCGCAGCAGCGAGGGGCAGGCGATCGTGCGCCGTCTCGTCGCCGAGGCGGATATCGTGGTGGAGAACTTCCGCCCCGGCACGCTGGAGAAGTGGGGGCTGGGCTGGGCGTCGCTCAGCGCGCTCAATCCGGCGCTGATCATGGTGCGCATCTCCGGCTACGGCCAGACCGGCCCCTACCGCGACCGCCCCGGTTTCGGCGTGATCGGCGAGGCGATGGGCGGGCTGCGCCATCTCACCGGCCACCCCGGCGAGCGCTCGGTGCGGGTCGGCGTCAGCCTGGGCGATTCGCTGTCGGCGCTCTACGGCGTGATCGGCGCCCTGCTGGCACTGCAGGAGCGTCATCGCAGCGGTCGCGGGCAGTACATCGACATCGCACTCTACGAGTCGGTGTTCGCCATGATGGAGAGCCTGATTCCCGAATACGACGGCGCCGGGGTGATCCGCGAGCCCGGCGGCAGTGCCCTGCCCGGCATCACCCCTTCGAATGCCTACCCCTGCCGTGACGGCAGTCAGGTACTGATCGCCGGCAACGGCGACAGCATCTACAGGCGTCTGATGTACACCATCGAGCGGAACGATCTGGCGGAAGACCCGGCGCTGGCCCACAACGACGGGCGCTCGCGGCATGCCGAACGTATCGACACCGCCATCACCGATTGGACCCGCCAGCACAGCCGCGATCACGTGCTCGCAGTGCTGGAAACCGCCGGCGTACCGTCGGGCTTCCCCTATACCGCGCGCGATATCGTCGAGGACCCGCACTACCAGGCACGGCAGATGATCGAGACCATTACCACCGAAACCGGCCGCCGGCTGCGGGTCCCCGGCGTGATGCCCAAGCTGAGCCGCACGCCGGGGCGGATCGGCGGCGGCGGTCCGCGACTGGGCCAGCATACCCGGGCGGTGCTCGACGAGCTGGGCATCGATGCCGATACCCAGCGCGCGCTGTTCGAGCGCGGCATACTGCACGAGAGTGCCGCGGAGGAAGGCTCATGACACGGCGAGTCCGGATCCACGAGGTGGCCCCCCGTGACGGCCTGCAGATCGAGTCGCGCTTCGTGCCCACCGAGGACAAGATTGCGCTGATCGATGCCCTCTCGGCCACCGGCGTGGCGGCCATCGAGGCGACCTCCTTCACCTCGCCGAAGGCGATTCCCAATCTTGCCGACGCCTCCGAGGTGATGGCCGGCATCCAGCGCCGCGACGGCGTGCGCTACGTGGCGCTGGTCCCCAACCGGCGCGGCGCCGAGCGCGCGCTGGCAAGCGGCGCCGATGAACTCAACCTGGTGCTGTCGGCCAGTGACAGTCACGGTCTGGCCAACCTGCGCATGACGCCCTGGCAATCGCTGGAGCGCTTCGCCGAGCTGGTGCCCCTGGCGCGCGACCGCGCCCCCGCCACCCGGCTCAATGCCTCGCTCTCCACGGCCTTCGGCTGCCCCTTCGATGGCCCGGTCCCCCCGGCGCGGGTGCTGGATATCGTCGCGCGGCTGGCGGCGCTGGGCCTGGACGGGGTCAGCCTCTGCGACACCACCGGCATGGCCAATCCGCATCAGGTCGGCGAGCTCTGCCAGCAGGTGCTCGCCCGGCATCCGCAACTCGACCTGACGCTGCATCTACACAACACTCGCGGCATGGGGCTGGCCAATGCACTGGCCGGCTGGCAGGCCGGCGTGATCCGCTTCGATGCCGCGCTGGGCGGTCTCGGCGGTTGCCCCTTCGCCCCCGGCGCCACCGGCAATGTCTGCAGCGAGGATCTGGTGCACATGTTCGAGGAGATGGGCATCACCACCGGCGTCGATCTCGATGCCCTGATGCGGACCGCCGAAACCCTGCCCGGGCTGGTCGGTCACGAGATTCCCGGCCAGGTGGTCAGGGCCGGCCGCGCCGACAGGCGCTACCCGCTGCCGGCAGGCATCGCCCGCTAGCCCTGCTCGCCCGAACGCCCCGCCCGTCAGGGGCGTTCGCACCTTCCCGCTGCCCCGGTGGCGTGCCGCCTTCCCCGGCCCTGCCCGATATCGCCGGCCGGCGACATGAGCTCAACCTTAAGTAGAATTATTTCCCTTTATTAATGATAACAATTATCATTTGCAGCCGTTTCGAAGAAGCATTACAGGGTGTTACGGCACCGATCAGGGGAACAGTACGCATGCAGCATTACACTCGGCTCACGGCCCTCGCGCTGGGCATTGCCACCACACCGCTGGCCTGGGCAACCGGCACCGCCGATAACCAGGAAACCGTCACGGTGACCGCTTCCGGCTATACCCAGCAGGTCGTGAATGCCCCGGCCTCGACCAGCGTGATCACCCGCGAGGAGCTCGAGAAACGCAATTACCGCGATGTTACCGACGCGCTGGATCAGGTTCCGGGCGTCATCGTGACCGGCGGCGGTGGCGGTGATCGCGGCGAGGATATCAGCATGCGTGGCATGCCCTCCGATTACACCCTGATCCTGGTCGACGGCCGGCGCCAGTCGACCCGTGAAACCCGCCCCAACGGCAGTGCCGGTTTCGAGCAGGACTGGCTGCCGCCACTGCAGTCGATCGAGCGCATCGAAGTGATTCGCGGGCCGATGTCGACCCTCTACGGCTCGGATGCGATCGGTGGCGTCATCAACATTATCACCCGCAAGGTGGCCGATGACTGGCATGGCAACGTGCGCGTGGATACCACGCTGCAGGAGGACGATGACTCCGGCGACTCGCAGCAGAGCCAGGTGTATGTCAGCGGCCCGCTGCACGAGGGCCTGCTGGGGCTGCAGCTCTACGGTGAATATCAGACGCGCCAGGAAGACAACATCACCTACGGCTACGAGGACAAGCGGCTGGGGAGTGCCACGGCACGCTTCTCGCTGACGCCCACCGACAATCACGACTTCACCTTCGAGGCCGGCCGCGAAGAGCAGAACCGGGCAGCCAGGGTGGGCAACAGCGTGCCGGTGGACGGCTGCCGGGGAGGCTGCAGCGACAGCCATGACGAGTACAACCGCGAACACTACGCCGTCACCCATGCCGGCCGCTTCGGCTTCGGCACCACCGACTCCTACGTCCAGCGCGAAATCAGCGACAACCGCACGCGCGACATCGAGATCACCAATACCGTGGCCGATAGCCGGATCGTGCTGCCCTTCTCCAGTCACATGCTCTCGCTGGGTATCAATTATCAGAAGGAGAAGCTCGAGGACGGCAGTACCAACCAGATCTCGGATCGCACCGAGATCGAAAACCATCAGTGGGCGCTGTTCGCCGAGGACGAATGGTTCATGACCGACAGCTTCTCGCTGACGGCAGGCGTCCGGCTGGATGACAACGAGAACTACGGCTCGCACGTCAGCCCCCGGCTCTACGGGGTCTGGAACCTGGCACCACGCTGGACGCTGAAGGGCGGCGTCTCCAGCGGCTACCGCTCGCCCAGCCTGCGCGAGATCACCCCCGACTGGGGTCAGGTCAGCCGTGGCGGCAACATCTACGGCAACCCCGATCTCGAGCCGGAAACCTCGATCAACAAGGAGCTGGGACTCTACTACAACGTGCCCAACGGCCTGCTGGCCAGCCTGACCCTGTTCCACAATGACTTCGAGGACAAGATCACCCGGGTCACCTGTCCGACCGATGTCTGTACCGATGGCGCCAACCAGTTCGGCTCCGACCCGACCTGGCGCATCAATGTTGACGAGGCAGTCACCCGGGGCGTGGAAGCCTCGCTGGAGGCCCCGCTGACCGAACGGCTGCAGCTGACCGCCAGCTATACCTTTACCGACTCGGAACAGAAGTCCGGCGACTACGAAGGCCAGCCGCTGACCCAGCTGCCGCGCCATCTCTTCTCCACCCGGCTGGACTGGGACCCCACCGATCGGCTGAGTGCCTGGTCGCGGGTCACCTATCGCGGCAAGGAGAGCGAACCGGTCAGCTCCCCCTCCTCGCAGACCCTGCGGGCGCCCTCCTATACCCTGGTCGACAGCGGAGGAAGCTGGCAGATCAGCCAGCGGACCGACTTCCTGTTCGGCGTCTACAACCTCTTCGATCGCGAGATCGACTATGACACCTATGGGCAGGTGCAGGATGGCCGCCGCTACTGGGTGGGGATCGACATGAGCTTCTGAGCCGCTGCCGGGACGCCGCCAGCCGTGGCGGCGCCCCGGACCGGACAGCCTACCGTTTCACGTGAAACATGGCCTTCCCGTTGCCGCTGCACTGCCCGGCATGGCTGCCGGCCCACTTTCGCGCAGCGACGCCACGGATCCTGCCCCCGCAGCGCTATCGCAGCGTCATGGCAAGCCGCCCGGAGCGGAGCTATATTGAGGGGCGGATATCCGGGGTGACGGCCGCAACCCTATAGCCCGCCCTGCGGTCAGCGTGACAGCTGCCATCGCCTGTCGCCCTCATCAGGCCACTCATGCAGAAGGAGACCCCATGACGACTGCCATGAAGACACTCATCGCCGGTGCCAGCGGGATCATCGGTCACGGCGCGGCGCGGGAGCTGAACAGGACCGGCGCCGAAGTCCGGGGGCTGGCCCGCCGGAACATCGATGGCATGCAGACCATCCGAGCCGACCTGACCGATGCCGAGGCCACGGCCCGCATCATCGCCGAGCAGGCCGCCGACACCACCCACCTGTTCTATGCCGCCCTCTCGCCGGATGGGGATCTCTCCGTGGAGGCCGAACGCAACGGGCAGATGCTCGGCAACCTGCTGGATGCGCTGGAAGCCGCCGGCGCACCGCTAAAACGCGTGGTGATCTACCAGGGCTTCAAGATCTACGGCATCCATCTCGGCGCCGATGTGCCCACTCCCGCCCGCGAGAGCGACCCCGGGCACATGCCACCCAACATCTATCAGGCCCAGGAGGCCCAGCTGGCAGCGCGCGCCGACCAGGCCGCCTGGGATTATGTCGCCCTGCGTCCCGATGTGATGGTCGACGGCAATGTGCGCGGCAACCCGATGAACATTGCGCTGGTAGTGGGCGTGTTCGCCGCCCTATCGAAGGAGCTAGGCATTCCGCTGCGCTTTCCCGGCAGCGAACGGGCCTATCGGGTACTGATGCAGTTCACCGACGCCGGGCTGCTCGGCCGGGCCAGCGTCTGGGCCGCGACCACTCCGGATATCGCCGGACGCGCCTATAACGTCACCAATGGCGATGTCTTCCGCTGGGAGCGACTGTGGCAGGATGTCGCCCGGCATCTGGACATGGAGACGGCCTCGCCGGTACCGCTCGACCTGCCCAGCCACATGGCCGACAAGGGTGATTTGTGGCGCCGTCTGGCCGAGCGCCATGGGCTGGTAGAGCCCGATCTGGAGCGGCTGGTCGGCTGGGACTTCGGCAACTTCGTCTTCAATACCGAGACCGATGTCATCTCCGACGTCAACCGGATTCACCAGGCCGGCTTCCGTGAAACCCTGCCTGCCCGCGACACCCTGCTGCAGGCGCTGGATGATCTGCGCGCCAATCGCATCATCCCCTGACCCGTGTTTCACGTGAAACATCAGCCGGAGCCGGTGCGCTCCGGTTGCCCCACCCCGACCCGCCCCCTACACTTGAAGCTCGCAACCGACAGGGCATGAAGCATGAGCGAAGGGCTGGTCATTCTCGATCGCGACGGCGTCATCAACGAGGATTCGGAAGAGTTCATCCGCTCTCCCGAGCAGTGGATCGCCATGCCCCAGGCACTGGAAGCGATCGCCCTGCTGCATCGTGGTGACTGGCAGATTGCCGTGGCCACCAACCAGTCCGGGATTGCCCGCGGCTACTTCGATGAATCCGTGCTGACGGCCATGCACGACAAGATGCGTCACGAGGTGCGCCGATACGGCGGAGAGCTCGCGCATGTTGCCTGGTGCCCGCACGGTCCGGATGACGCCAGCGACAGTCGCAAGCCCCGGCCCGGCATGCTGTTCGAGATCCGCGAGGCACTCGGCCTGGCCTCGCTCGACGGCGCCTGGATGGTCGGCGACAGCCTGCGCGACCTGCAGGCCGGCCGCAGTGCCGGCTGCCGGGTGGCACTGGTGCTGACCGGCAAGGGGCGGATCACGCTGGGCGATCTTGATCAGGTCGAGCGCCCCGAGGATGTCGTGGTGGCCGACTCCCTGCTCGATTTCGCACGCCGGCTGCTGGCCGGCGAGCTGCGCAGCGTCACGCCCTGAGCATCTTCCCTCCCTCTTTCCACTGACGGACGACACCATGGCAGACACGACTCTTCAGCGCTTCGATGTGGTGATTCAGGGTGGCGGTATCGTGGGCCTGGCCATGGCAGTACGCCTGGGAGAGATCGAAGCCCGCTCGCCTGCCGATGGCCGCCCCGGCCTGACGATTGCCGTCATCGATGCCGATACCGCACCGGAAGCCATCGCTGCGGACACCCTGAGCCTGCGCACCACGTCGCTCAATGCCGGCGCCCTCGCGCTGCTCGAACGCAACGGCGTGCTGAATTACCTGCCGGAGCAGTTTCTGAACACCTTCGACCGGCTGGAAGCCGGTGACTGCCACCGCCCGGCCGCCCTGAGCTTCGAGGCCTCGGACATCGATCTTGCCCGCTTCGGCGTCTTTGTCGAGAATGATCGCCTGCGTTACGCGCTGTGGCAGCAGCTGTGCCAGCAGGAGCGGGTCACCCTGCTGCCGGAGAGCCGCGTACGCAGCCGCGAGGCCCTGGCCGATCATCAGCGCCTCACGCTGGAGGACGAGCGCATCATCGAAGCTGCGCTGCTGATCGGCGCCGATGGCGCCCGCTCGACGGTGCGCCGCGAGGCCGGCATCGGCACCCGCTCGCGCGACTATGCGCAGAACGCCCAGGTCATCAATGTCCGCCTGGCCGAACACCGCGATCGGCATACCACCTGGCAGGTCTTCACTCCGGACGGGCCGCTTGCCCTGCTGCCGCTGCATGCAGGCCAGGCCTCGCTGATCTGGTACGATCGCCCCGATACCGTGCGGCGACGCATGTCGCTCGATGATGAAGCGCTGCGAGCCGCCATACGCCAGCACTTCCCGCCGCGCCTGCCCGAGATCGAGACCATCCTCGAGCGCGGCCAGTTTCCCATTACCCGCCAGCATGCCCAGCGCTATGTCGCCCCAAGGCTGGCACTGATCGGTGATGCCGCCCACGTGATTCATCCCATGGCAGGCCAGGGCGTCAACCTCGGGTTGGCCGATGTCGAGCAGCTGGGAGAGCAGCTCGAGCGCGCCCTGCGCTACGGCCGTGATCCC
The DNA here is from genome assembly GCF_003633775.1 of Kushneria sinocarnis. Lineage (GTDB taxonomy): Bacteria > Pseudomonadota > Gammaproteobacteria > Pseudomonadales > Halomonadaceae > Kushneria > Kushneria sinocarnis. The sequence goes on along the minus strand of NZ_RBIN01000001.1, from coordinate 140,353 downwards.
GGTGACGTGCGGGCGCTGCGGCACTATCAGCGTCATCAGTGGCCGCGCAACGCCGCCATGCTGGCGGCCGTCGATCAGCTGCACGACCTGTTCCGCTCCCCGGCCGCCGACCTGTTCGGCCGCGGGCTCGGCGGGGCCAATCACCTGACGCCCGTCAAGCGGCTGATGATGAAGCTGGCGGTGGGCCCGACATGAGCGAGGCGGCGGACTCGCCGACCCGGGTGCTCGACTTCTGGTTCAAAGAGCTGCGCCCACGCCAGTGGTTTCGTCGCGACGCGCAGGTCGATGCCGCCATCCGCGAGCGCTTCCTGGCACTGCATGCGCGCGCCGCGGCCGGCGAGCTCTGGTGCTGGCGCGCCAGCGACGAGGGCCGGCTGGCAGAGATCATCGTGCTGGACCAGTTCTCCCGCAACCTCTTCCGCGACGATCCCCGCGCCTGGCAGCAGGACCCGCTGGCGCTGATTCTCGCCCAGGAAGCGATCGACCGGGAGTGTGATCAGCGCCTCGCCCTGCACCACCGCCCCTTTGTCTACATGCCGCTGATGCACAGTGAATCGCTGACGATGCAGCAGCATGCCCTGCGCCTGTTCGACCAGCCCGGGCTGGAACGCCATTTGCCGGATGCCCGCCACCACTGCGAGGTCATCCGCCGCTTCGGTCGCTTCCCGTGGCGCAATGCCGTACTGGGCCGCGCGACCCGCGACGACGAGCAGACCTTTCTCACCGCCCCGGGCGAGCGCTGATGTTTCACGTGAAACATGCCATCAGCGCCACCTTCGACAGCCGAACGAACAACACTGACGCATACTCAGGCGAGCGGGTCATCAGGGCTGACGGCCTCTCGAAGTGAGCGCTTGCTCAGCCGCGGCCACCGCTGCAGCCAGCCCTTGTCGGCACAGCGCCGTGCAAAGGCCTGCGGCCGCGGCCGATACGGGTTGGGAGTCAACCGGCCGCCCAGCAATGACTGCAGCCCGAACGGCGCCGCAATCTGCAGCGTATCGTTCGCTACCAGACGCACTGCCACCGCCGTTTCGAGCTCTACCCAGTAGCGCATCGCATCGATGCTGTCCTGATAGGGGGGATCGCCATTGCGGTGATGCATGCGCGCCTGGTTGCGCACCGACCAGGGGCGCGCCAGCCGCGCCCCGAGCCGGGCCTCGAGCGCCTGTTCCGAGGCACGCGAGCAGTCGGTGGCATCGAAATGGAGCACGTCCAGATCGTTGAGTGGCGTGGGCGGCGAATAGCCGTGCAGCCGATCCCAGACCAGGTTGCGCACGAACCCGGCGGCCAGCCAGGCATCCGGCAGGGCCAGCTCGGCCAGCGCCCGCAGCGCCGCCATGCGCTCATCATCCTCGCGCAGCCAGCAGGCGATGCGCTGCTCCGACTCCCTCGACACGACATGCTCCCCGGTGACACGCAATACTGGCAATCCGGCGCTGCTGATTTAGGCTGAAGGCAGACATGTTCCGGGTGTCATCACACCCCAGACGAAATGGAACCTTCATGAGCGAAGCCTTTCACTTCTACGAACCCGCCCGCGGTCACGGCCTGCCCCACGACCCCTTCAAGGCCATCGTGGCGCCGCGCCCGATCGGCTGGATCTCCTCGGTGGCCGAGGATGGTACGTACAACCTGGCCCCCTACAGCTTTTTCAATGCGCTGAACGCCGCACCGCCGATGATCGGCTTCTCCAGCTACGGCCACAAGGACAGCGTGAGCAATATCGAGCAGAGCGGCGAATTCTGCTGGAATCTGGCTACCCGCGAGCTGGCAGAAGCCATGAACCGGAGCTCGGCCCCGGTGGCACCCGGCGTCGACGAGTTCGAACTGGCCGGGCTGGCGACGGCACCCTCGCGGGTGATCGATGCTCCCCGGGTGGCACGCACACCGGTCTCCTTCGAGTGCCGGCTCTGCCACATCCTGCGTCTCGAGAGTGCCGATGGCACACCCACCGACAACTGGCTGGTGATCGGCGAAGTGGTCGGCGTACACATTGCACAAGACATGCTGGTCGACGGCATCTACGATACCGCCAGGGCGGAGCCGATCATGCGTGCCGGCGGCCCGGCAGACTACTTCAGCGTCAGCGAGGCCCAGCGCTTTCGCATGCAGCGCCCCGAATGATGCCGAAGCATCGCGGGCGCCTCACCGCCCTGGATCATGTTACCGGACAATGGGAGAGCCCATGGACGTGCAACGGCAACTGCAGCGCTTCATCGACAGCCTCGACGACACCGCCCCGCCGGAGGCCATGAGCACCCCGCTGCGGGCCCTGTGGTGGGCCGGCAAGTCCGACTGGCACCAGGCACACGACCAGGTCGATACCGCTTCCGGCCGCGACGAGGCCTGGGTTCATGCCCACCTGCACCGCCGCGAGGGCGATCTGGGCAATGCCGGCTACTGGTATCGGCGCGCCGAACGGCCCGTGGCAACCACGTCGCTGGACGAGGAGTGGCACGAAATCGCCGAATATCTGCTGAGTCACGAACGCGCCGCACCCCGGGGGCGGGACGCCTGATTTGCAACCGCGGTCAATCATTGCAAGGCCGGTTGTTGCAAATCGGGTGCGGATCGACTTCCATGAACCAAACAGTACCCCAGCGGTACTCATTGCCTACGGGACGCGCTCGCTCCCCCCTGCACGGAGACACACTCATGGCCACTGCCCGGGACGCTCGAATCGACCTCCAGGAGGTCTATAACAATACCCGTTCGATTCGTACCTGCAGTCTCGATCCGTCGATTCGCTGTCTGGCCGAACTGCGTGCCTCGCAGATCAACGGCTGCGACAACTGTCGGCACATGCGCGTGGCCGAGGCCATCGACATGGGGGTCTCGCGTGACAAGATCGACGAGCTGGCCGACTGGTCCTCTTCCGACAAGTACAGCGAGCGCGAGCGGGCAGCCCTTGCCTGGTGCGAGGTCTTTACCCACTTCCGCCCGCGGGACAACCAGAGCCGGCTGCTGGCCATCCGCCAGTTCAGCCCCCGCGAGCTGGCCGATCTGACGCTGGCCATCGAGCTGACCGGCACGCTCGACCGGCTCTCCGATCGCGTCGGCCACCAGGAGTAACGCACTGCCGGCTGCCCGAGCCGGTGCGCCCCGGTCCGGCGGCAGTCGTGCCACCCGAACCGAATGCGGACATGGAGCGCCCGGCATGACGGCCTCATCCCACCGCCTGACCACCGGACTGATCGGCTACGGCACCGCCGGCGCCGCCTTTCACGCCCCGCTGATCGGCGCCGAACCCCGCCTCGAGCTGACCGCCGTGGCCAGCAGCCGGCAGGCGCAGATCGCGCATGACTTGCCCGGTGTCACCATCACCGAGCCGACCGCGCTGATCGAGGACCCGGCGATTGCACTGGTGGTGATCGCCACCCCCAACACCAGCCACGCCGAACTGGCCGAGCACGCCCTGCGCGCCGGCAAGCATGTGGTGATCGACAAGCCCTTCACCGTGACCGCCGAACGCGCCCGCGCGCTGACGGCACTTGCCCACGAGCGCGGGCTGTTGCTCAGCGTCTTCCACAATCGCCGCTGGGACAGCGATTTCCTAACCCTCGCGGGACTCCTCCGGGGCGGGCAGCTCGGGGAGGTGCTGCACTACGAGGCGCACTTCGACCGCTTTCGCCCCACGCCCAAAACGGGCTGGCGGGAGACCACCGAGCCGGGGTCCGGCGTGCTGTACGATCTGGGCGCCCACCTGATCGATCAGGCGCTCGTGCTGTTCGGCCTGCCGGAGGCGATCACCGCCGACGTCCAGCCCCAGCGCGAGCAGGCCCGGGTCGATGACTGGTTTCATCTGCTGCTGCGTTACGGCCGCCGCCGCGTCATTCTCGGCGCCTCCTGCATGATGGCCGGACCCGGGCCGCATCTGGCGGTTCACGGCGATGGCGGCAGCTTCGTCAAGTACGGCCTCGATGTTCAGGAGGCGCAGCTCAAGGCCGGCGGGCTTCCCGGCCAGCCGGGCTGGGGCGAGGAGCCGCAGGCGCAGTGGGGGCTTTATACCGATGCCCAGGGCCGGCAGCAGCATATTGCGTCCGAGCACGGCCGCTACGAGGCCTTCTATGCCGGGGTGGCTGCCGCCGCCCTGGAAGGCGCGCCGCTGCCGGTGAGCGCCGCACAGGCCGGCGATGTCATCCGCGTGATCGAGGCCGCCCACCGGAGTGCCCGGGAGCGCCGCGAAATAGCCCTCGAACGCTAGCACCTGCCGGCAGGCCGCCATGAAAAAGGCCCCCGCAGGGGCCTTTCGTCGTTACGGCACTACACCGCAGGCGCGTCTCAGCTCAGCTCCGACAGCAGTGACTCGATGATATCGAGCCCCTCGTTGAGCACCTCGTCGCCGATGGTCACCGGCATCAGAAAGCGGATGGTATTGCCGTAGAGCCCGCAGGAGAGCAGGATCAGGCCGCGCTGGCGGGCCTGCTTGCACAGCGCACCGGCCAGCTCGGTCGCCGGCTCGCCGCTGCCATCCACCAGATCGAAGGCCGCCATGGCGCCCAGATGGCGCGAATTGCGCACGCACGAGAAGGACTGCTCCCAGTGCGCGAAGCGCTCGCCCAGCTTCTCGCCCAGCGCCTGGCTCTTCGCCAGGATCTGCTCCTCTTCGAACACCTCCAGCACTGCCAGCACCGCCGCGCAGGCGACCGGACTACCGGTATAGGTGCCCCCCAGCGAGTTGCCGCCCGAGGCATCCATGACCCGGTCGGTGCCCACGACCGCCGAGATCGGCATGCCATCGCCCATGCTCTTGGCCATGGTGATGATGTCCGGCTCGACGCCGGTATGCTCGACGGCGAACATCCTGCCCGTGCGACCGAAGCCGGACTGCACCTCGTCAACGATCAGCAGGATGCCGTGCTCGTCGCAGAGTTCGCGCAGCTGCTTCATGAAGCTCGGCGATGCGGCATGAAAACCGCCCTCGCCCAGCACCGGCTCGATCACGATGGCAGCGGTATCCCGCGGGTTGGCATCGGTCTTGAGGGTCATCTTCAGACCGTGCAGCGCATCCTCTTCACTGATCCCGAGCGCGTCGATCGGATAGGGCGCACGATAGACCTGCCCCGGCATCGGCCCGAAGTCGGTGCGATAGGGCGCCACCTTGCCGTTCATGGCCATGGTCATGAAGGTCCGGCCGTGATAGCCGCCGGAGAAGCAGATCACGCTGGAGCGGCCGGTAGCGGCGCGGGCCACCTTGACCGCATTCTCCAGCGCCTCGGCGCCGGAGTTGGCCAGCATCACCTTGCCGTGCCCGCGGACCGGCGAGATCCGGCTGAGCTGCTCGGCCACCTTCACGTACCCCTCGTAGGGCATCACGGTCTGGCAGGTGTGCATTACCCGGTCGAGCTGGGCCTTGACCGCCTCGACCACCTTCGGATGGCGATGGCCGATGTTGAGTACCCCGATGCCGCCGGCGAAGTCGATGAAGCGCTTGCCGTCGGCATCCCAGAGTTCGGCATTCTCGGCCCGGTCGGCGAAGTGCTGATCCGGGCTGGCAGCGCCACTGGCGACATAGCGCTGTTTCAGCTCATTGAGTTCGGCGTTGGTCATTTCACTGCTCCTTGTCGTGCCGCCGCCGCCGGGGCCGCCCCGACGGCGGTACGAGGTTACCGATCTGCCATGCGGCATGCCTTCAGCGGTCGGCATGCTCCTGCTGCAGCTCGGCGTGCATCACGCGATCACTATAGTCACGCCCGTAGCGGGCGAGCGCGAAGCCGTACATCGCCAGTCCCGCCAGCATCCAGAGGCCGAAGATCAGCCACTCGACGCCGGTCAGCGCCGACGGGCTGCCGGGCAGATAGAGACAGACCATCCCCAGCGCCAGCGCGACCGCCACGCCGCCGACCCACTGCCCCCGACCGGCCCGGAAGGGGCGCGGCATCGACGGCTCGCGACGGCGCAGGACCAGAAACGATAGTGCCACCATCAGGTAGGCGATGACGATGCCCAGGCCACCGGCATCCACCAGCCACACCAGTGCCGGCCGGCCGAGAAACGGCGCAATGGTCGACAGCGCGCCGATCAGCAGGATGGCGTTGGTCGGCGTGCGGTGGCGCGGATGCAGCCGGCCCAGGAAAGCCGGCAGCATGCCGGCATGGGCCAGCGCATAGATCGCCCGCGAACCGCCGATGTAGAAGGCATTCCAGCTGGTGATGATGCCGGCGATCCCCGCCAGCACCATCAGATTGCCGCCCCAGCCGCTGTTGAAGACGGCGGTCATGGCATCGGGCACGCTCAGCGAACTGCCGCTCAGGGCGCCGTGATCGAGCATCAGGCTGGTGCCCAGGATGATCAGCGAATACCACGCCACCGCCAGCAGCACCGAGGTGATCAGCACCTTGCCGATGTCGCGAAACGGCAGGTTGATCTCCTCGGCCGCCTGGGGAATCACGTCGAAACCGACGAACAGGAACGGCACCATCACCAGTACCGACATGATGCCGCCCAGCAGGCTGTCGTCGATATTGAACAGAGGTGTCATGTTGGTGGTATGGCCGGTGAACAGCGAGCCGGTGATGAACATCACCCCCACCACCAGGATCAGTGCCGTAACCACCTTCTGCAGCAGTGCCGCCGTCGTGATGCCGACGTAGTTGATCGCCATCATGGCCAGCGAGCCGCCCACGCCGACGGCCACCCAGGTGGCCTTGACGTCCCAGCCGGCCACGGTCCAGAGATGCCCCACGTCATAGCCCGGTACCAGCTGCTCGACCACGGTGGGCAGTGCCACCGCCTCGAACGACACCACGCTGACGTAGCCCAGCACGATGCTCCAGGTACACAGAAACGAGGCAAAGTGCCCCAGCGCCCGGTAGCTGTAGACATGCTCGCCGCCCACCTTCGGCATCGCCGCGGCCAGCTCGGCGTAGGTCAGCCCGATCAGCGCCATGGCCACGCCGCCGATCAGAAAGGCCAGGATGGCCCCGACACTGCCGGCATTGAGAATGGCGGTACCGGTCAGCACGATCCAGCCCCAGCCGATCATCGCGCCGAAGGCCAGGGCCAGTACATCGGTACGGGCCAGTACCCGCACCAGCTCATGAGGTTGTTGTGAAGTCGTCATGATGATTTTTCACCTTGCGTGTTGACCCGTCCCCGTCACCACGACACGCCGGCAGCCGCCGTCGCCCCGTGATCCTTCCACTCTAGCGGTTCCGGGGGCCCGGCGACGAGCATCGGCTGCCGAAGCCGGCACGCGCCTTCGGGTAACGGCGCGGCAAGCACTCACTTCAGCGCTCCACGGCATCCAGCAGCGCCAGCGCATAACCGTCGAGTCGGGTCAGTCGCTGCTCCAGGGCCGTCAGCCGGGCGCGACGCGAGGCATCCGCCTCCTCGGCGGCCAGCGCCTGCAGCTCGGCCCGCACGGCATCGAGCTCCTGCAGCATTTCAGGGCGCTCTTCGGGCGCCGGTGGTCCATTGGGCATACGCGCCTCCTACAAGCGGGTTGGGTAACGATGGCGTCGGCCCCGGCGCCGCCACCCGGACTGCACCGGCAGCGACCATGGCCGCTTCCGTTCGGGACCGGGGCTGCCGTTTCTGATGATCGCGGTCGGTCGCGCAAGCGGCCTAATCACGGCCCTTGTCCGCGTGATTGGCGCGCTGATTGAACAGCATCGAGCGCGCCGACTCGCTCTTCGGCTGACCGCCGCTGCGCCACTCCCGACCCAGCTCGACACCACGCTGCACCGCCGGGCGCTCCTTGACCCGCTGCCGCCAGGCAGCGACCTGCGGGAAGTCATCGAGCGGCTGCCCCATGGCCCTTGCAATCAACACCCAGGGCCAGTTGACGATGTCAGCGATACTGTAGTGCTCGCCCACCAGATACGTCCGACCCTCGAGCCGACGCTCCAGTACGCCAAGGCAGCGGTGATACTCGTCACGATAGCGCGTTTCGGCGTAGCCGCCCGCCTGCTCCTCGGGGGCATAATTGACGAAGTGACTCATCTGGCCGCCCATCGGGCCGAGATTGCCCACCTGCCAGAACAGCCACTCGTCGATCTCCTTGCGCAACCGGGGATCTTCGGGATAGAGCACACCACTCTTCTGCGCCAGATAACGGGCGATGGCACCGGACTCGAAAATCGGCAGTGGCGCCTCGCCATACCCCCCGGCCGGCTCGTGATCGACGATCGCCGGCATGCGGTTGTTGGGCGAGATGGCCAGAAACCCGGGGGCGAACTGATCACCGGCGTTGATATCCACCGGCACCACCCGGTAGTCGAGTGCCAGCTCCTCGAGCAGGATAGCGATCTTCCAGCCGTTGGGTGTCGGCCAGTAGTAGAAGTCGATCATGTGGCGGTACTCCCCTCATCGACAGCCGCGCCCGAATCAAGCAGCCGATCGATCTCCTCATCGCTGAACCCGTTCTCCGCCAGTACCTTCCGGGTATCGGCGCCCAGCGTCGGCGCGCCGTTCAGAGGCAGCGCCTCTGCCCGGGAGAAGCGCGCCGCCGGGCGCGTCTGACGCAGCCTGCCCACCCCGGGATGGTCGTATTCGACCAGCAGCTCATTGGCCGCAATCTGCTCGTGCTCGATCATCTCCGAGCGCGTCAGTACCGGCGCACAGGGCACGCCGAACTCGTTGAGCCGCTCGAGCCAGTACTCGGCGCTCTGCTCGGCCAGTTTTTCCTGGGTCAGCTCGAGGCGCGCGTTGATGTTGTCCTGACGATCGGCAAAGGTGGCAAAGCGTGGATCCTCGCGCCACTCCGGCGCATTCAGTGCCTCGGTCAGCGCCTGCCACTCGCGATCGTTCTGTACCGCCACGCTGATATAACCGGTGGTGGTCTGATAGATCAGGTCGATGAAACTGGCGGCCTGCGCCTGACTGAATTCATGGCCGACAAAGGTCTGGCTGTTCATGTCGGAGTGCCACAGGAAATCGATCACTGCATCGAGCATCGACACATGCACATGCTGGCCGGGCTGGCCACGCTCGCGCGCGAGCAGCGCCGCCGTAATCGCCTGGGCGGCGATATAGCCGGTAAGCTTGTCCGGCACGATGGTGCGCACCAGCCCGGGACGCGCCTCGTCCGAACCGCCCTGGATACTGGCCAGACTCGACAGCGACTGGATCAGCGGATCATAGACCGGCCTGCCGGCATAGGGCCCGCTCTCGCCGAAGCCGCTGATCGAGACATAAATGATATTCGGCGCCACCTCGCGAATGGCCGCCTCGCCGATGCCGATGCGCTCGGCTACACCGGGACGGAAGTTCTGCACCAGTACATCGGCATTCGCGCACAGGCGCTTCAGTGCCGCCAGCCCCTCGGGCTGTTTGAGATCGAGGGCGACCGAGCGCTTGTTGCGATTGTTATTGAGAAAGTTCGCCGAGAAACCGTGCCGCTGGTTGGCCGCCAGGCGAGTCTGATCGCCGCTGTCCGGTCGCTCGATCTTGATCACTTCGGCGCCCTGATCGGCGAGTTGCATGGTCGCCACCGGACCGGAAACCATCGCGGTCAGATCGATCACCCGGAAGCCGCTCATGGGTAGTGTCATCTGTGCTGCCTCCCTGTACTGCCGCAAGTCTGGCACAGGGACTGGGCTCCCGCTGCCACGACCTGCTGATCAGCGGATGCACACGATTTGCAGATGATCCATGAAATGGCGTCTCAAAGCGCACCAATGCGCTCAAGTGACACAAACCGGCCATTGTCGTCATACGTCATCCGGTAAACCCCCTGCACCCCGCTCGGTCCCACGATGCGATGCAGCGCCCGCGCAGGCAGCAGCACCTTGCGGCCATCCGGACTATGGGTATGAATATGCTCGGCGGCCCCGGCATAGTAACTGCGGCACTGCTGCGCACTGAGGTTCAGCACGATATCGATGGTGGGCATGGCGAAGGAAGGTTGTGAAACGCCATGCCAGCTTATGAGAAGTCCTGCATGACAGCAAAGGGACGGGCCCTGATGTTTCACGTGAAACATGGTCAGGATGAGCCGCGAATGCAGGCAACACCGTCAACGAATTTGCCCGGCCCATGATGCAGGCGGTTCATCCCCGCGCCTGCGGGGAACACCTCTACCGCTGGCGCACTCGCCCGAACAATCCCGGTTCATCCCCGCGCCTGCGGGGAACACACCAGTTGAAGAATGCTGTTTTCAAAGCATAAAACAGCCACTGATCCTGCCACCAGCCAATTCGGTCAATATCTGATCAGCCTGCCGGCGCCGCCACGGGGTCGATTACCCCGCCGATGTCGCAAATACGGCAGGCAGGGGGCGCAGTGAGAACGCCATCAGGCTGAATCGCTCGCATCATGGCGATACAACATCAACAACCTCATGGATACCGCCATGACGTACACCATCGCCATCCTGCTCAGCCTGATCGGTTATCTCGTCATCGGTCACCTGGCCGGGCGCCGCGTCCAGCATCTCGATGACTACCTGGTGGCCGGTCGCAATGCGCCCACCTTTCTGATCCTGGGCACCCTGGTCGCCAGCTATCTCAGTACCAGCGCCTTTCTCGGCGAAACCGGCTTTGCCTATCAGGGCTACCCCTTCGTGATGCTGATCTTCGCCGCCGTCAGCACCTCGGGCTGCCTGCTGGGAGCACTGGCCTTCGGCCGCTACCTGCGGCGCAGCAGCGCGCTGACGGTGCCGGAGTTCTTCGGCAAGCGCTTTGCCTCGCGGCGCGTGCAGGCCATCGCCGGCATCACCACCGTGGTGGGGCTGGGGGCCTATCTGCTGGGCGTCATGCAGGGGGCCGGCATCATGTTTGCCGAGCTTACCGGCCTGCCCTACTGGGTCGGGCTGGTGCTGGTGTGGCTGACCTATACCGGCTTCATCCTCTACTCCGGCTCGCCGGGCGTGATGCTGACCGACACGGTGATGTTCGTGATCTTCTCGCTCGCCGCCCTCGGCGGCTCGCTTTACATCATCCAGGATCTGGGCGGCTGGCACGGCGTGCTCGAAGGGCTGCTGGCGCAGACCGACAAGCCCGGCATTGCACTCTGGCACGGCGTGCTGAGCGGCGAGCAGGCCGAGTTCTCAAGTCCCGGCGAGGCTCTCACCTGGGGGCTGACCCTCGGGCTGGTGTGGGCGGCGGTGCTGGCGGCCAGCCCGTGGCAGTCCAGTCGTTATCTGATGGCCCGGAACGAGCATGTGGTCATGCGCTCGGCGATGCTGACCGCCGTGGCGCTGGCCGTCTTCTATGCGCTGATGATGATGACCGGCGCGGCCATCAACCTCTACAACGCCGAGCTCGACTCCGAACGCGCCATGGTCTGGTCGGCCCTCAATGTGCTGCCTGCCTGGCTGGGCATCGTGATCCTGACCGGCGTCTTCGCCGCCGGACTCTCCTCCTGCTCGACCTTCCTGTCGATCATCGGTTTCAGCATCTCCAATGACATCCTGCCAGCCTCGCGCAGCGAGCGGTCCGCCATGCGCACCAGCCGCATGGCGGTACTGGGCGCGGGTCTGATCGCCCTGATCCTGGCGCTGTTCCAGCCGCCGGCAGTGATGGCCGTGGTCTGGTTCGCGGCCACGCTGTTTGCTTCCTCGTGGGGGCCGGTCGCCCTGATGAGCATCTGGAGCCGGCGCATCACCGCGGCCGGGGCCGGCTGGGGGCTGACCGTCGGCTTTGTCGGCAACCTGGCGCTGTCGCTGATGAAACAAGCCGACTGGATCACGCTGCCGGTCTATCTGCATCCGGTCATGCTTGCCACGCTGGCCGCCCTGCTCGCCATTCTGGTGGCCTCGGCGCTGACGCAGGTCACCCCGGCGGAGCGCCAGTACCGGGCCTTTCTGCATGAACGGGACGACGCCCTCGAAGCCGGCTGGATGAACGGCTCCCGCTGGATCGCACTCGTCACCATGCTCTCGGGGGTCATGATCGGCATCTTCCTGTGGCAGCAGTATGCCGAGACCCTGGCGGGGCTGGCCGGCGAGTTCGATGTGCCGCGCAGTGCCGTGCTGGGCGCTTACGCGCTGGCCGTCGGCTGCGGCACCATGCTGTTCATCGCCGGGGCAGTGGGTTATCGGGTGGCCCGGGCCCGCCGGCAGGCAGTGCCCGCGTATCAGGCGGCCGAAACCTGAAGGCGCTGTACACACGGGACGGGCCACTGCTGGCCCGGCCCCGGCGTGAACGGCAACAAGGCGGCCCGCGGGCCGCCTTGTCATTTTCCTGCCACTGCTGCCCGGTCGGCCGGATCAGATGTCCAGGTTGGCCACCAGCGCATTCTGTTCGATGAAGTCGCGCCGCGGCTCGACCTCATCCCCCATCAGGGTGTTGAACATCATGTCGGCGGCAATGGCATCCTCGATGGTCACCTGCAGCATGCGACGGCTATCGGGGTCCATGGTGGTTTCCCAGAGCTGATCGGGGTTCATCTCGCCGAGCCCCTTGTAGCGCTGGATGCTGAAGCCGCGGCTGGCCTCGTTCATCAGCCAGCTCAGCGCATCGTGGAAGGTCTCGATCGCCTTCGTGCGCTCGCCGCGGGCGATGTAGGCGCCCTCTTCCAGCAGACCGTTGAGCCGCTTGCCCAGCTCGATCATGGCGCCATAATCGGCGGAACGGAAGAAGTTGGCCCCCAGCGCGTAGTCGGTCGAGACGCCGTGGGCGGTCAGCACCACCTTCGGCAGATAGAGACTGCGCTCCTCGTCGAAGGCAAGCGAGATCTCGTAGCGCGGGCCACCCTCGTAGGCGACCATCGCATCCATCTGCCCCTGCAACTCCTCGCTCCAGCGCATCATGGTGTTGCGATCGGCCAGCTTCGCCTCGTCGAGCGCCTCGGTGTAGATCATCTTGCGCAGCACCTCGACCGGATAGACCCGGGCGAGCCGGTCAAGCCGATCCATCACCCCGCGATACTGGCTGACCAGCGTCTCGAGCTGCTCGCCGGCAATCCCCGGGGCAGTGTCGTTGACGTGCAGCCGGGCACCATCCAGCGCGGTGGTGGTGAGGTGGTTGAGCAGGGCGTTTTCGTCCTTGAGATACATCTCCTGCTTGCCGCGCTTGATCTTGTAGAGCGGCGGCTGGGCGATGAACACGTGGCCGCGCTCGATCAGCTCCGGCATCTGGCGGAAGAAGAAGGTCAGCAGCAGGGTACGGATGTGCGAGCCGTCGACATCGGCGTCGGTCATGATGATGATCGAGTGATAACGCAGCTTGTCGGCGTTGAACTCCTCGCGCCCGATGCCGCAGCCCAGCGCGGTGATCAGGGTGCCCACCTCCGCCGAGGAGAGCATCTTGTCAAAGCGCGCCTTCTCGACGTTGAGAATCTTGCCCTTGAGCGGCAGGATCGCCTGGGTGCGCCGATCACGGCCCTGCTTGGCGCTGCCGCCGGCAGAGTCGCCCTCCACCAGATAGAGCTCGGAGCGGGTCGGATCCTTCTCCTGGCAGTCGGCCAGCTTGCCCGGCAACCCGGCGACGTCCAGCGCGCCCTTGCGCCGGGTTATCTCGCGCGCCTTGCGGGCAGCCTCGCGGGCGCGGGCGGCGTCGAGCATCTTGTTGACGATCGCCTTGGCCTCGTTGGGGTTCTCCAGCAGATAGTCGGAGAGCTGACGACTCATTTCCTGCTCGACCGCCGTCTTGACCTCGGAGGAGACCAGCTTGTCCTTGGTCTGCGAGGAGAACTTGGGATCGGGCACCTTGACCGAGATGATCGCGGTCAACCCCTCGCGGGCGTCATCGCCGGAGGTGGTCACCTTGGCCTTCTTCTGCAGTTCCTCGGATTCGATATAGCTGTTGAGGCTGCGGGTCAGCGCGGCGCGAAAGCCCGCCATGTGGGTGCCGCCATCGCGCTGCGGGATGTTGTTGGTGTAGCAGTAGATGTTCTCGACGAAGGTGTCGTTCCACTGCATCGCCACCTCGACGGCAATGCCGTCGTCGCGCTCCACGTTGAAGTGAAACACCGGATTGATGGTCGAGCGGTTGCCGTTGAGGTGATCGACAAAGGCGCGCAGCCCGCCCTCGTAGTGAAACAGCTCCTCGCGCCCGTCGCGTTCGTCGAGCAGCCGGATCGCCACGCCCGAGTTGAGAAACGACAGCTCCCGCAGCCGCTTGGCGAGGATGTCGTAGTGAAACTCGATGTTGGCGAAGGTCTCGCTGGAGGGCCGGAAGCTGATCTGGGTACCGGATTTTTCGGTCTCGCCGACCACCGACAGCGGCGACTGCGGCACGCCATGGTGATAGGTCTGCTCGTGCACCTGGTTCTTGCGCCAGATGGTCAGCTTGAGCTCCTCGGAGAGGGCGTTGACCACCGACACCCCGACGCCGTGCAATCCGCCGGAGACCTTGTAGGAGTTGTCGTCGAACTTGCCGCCGGCGTGCAGCACGGTCATGATCACCTCGGCTGCGGAGACCCCTTCCGAGTGGATATCGGTGGGAATGCCGCGGCCGTCATCGGAGACGGTGATCGACTCGTCCGGATGGATCACCACCCGGATCTCGCTGCAGTGTCCGGCCAGCGCCTCGTCGATCGAGTTGTCGACGATCTCGAAGACCATGTGGTGCAAGCCGGTACCATCATCGGTATCCCCGATATACATGCCCGGACGCTTGCGGACAGCATCCAGCCCCTTCAGGACCTTGATACTCGATGAGTCGTAGGCGTTTTCGCTCATTGCTTGCCCCTGGTCGTCAGGTTGGCCGGGCGCCTTCGGCGTGCTCCAGCCGTCCCTGTTTCACATGAAACCTTTCGATTGGCGTATCGGCGTGCCAGTAGCCCTCGAGGGCATCCGGATCGATGCTGGTCAGAAAGGTCTGACAGTTCATTTGTTCGAGCAGTCGACAGAACCCCCGGCGGTGCCGGTCATCCAGCTCGGCGGCGAGATCGTCGATCAGATAGATGCAGCGCTGCTCGTCCTGCTGCTCCAGCAGCCGCCCCTGGGCCAGCTTCATGGCGCTGACCACCAGTTTCTGCTGCCCCCGCGAAAGCACCTCGACCCCGGGATGACGACCGACCCGCAGACGCAGATCGGCCCGCTGCGGGCCCTGCTGGGTGAACTTCATCTGGCGATCGGTGGCCACGCTCTCCTCGAGCAGCGTGGCCAGCGAGCGCTCGCGATCCCAGCCGCGCTGATAGCGCAGCGTCAGCTCCGGAATCTCGATCAGCTCCGCCAGCGTGGCCTCGAAGACGGGGACAAACCGCGCCATGTAGTCGCTGCGCATGGCATCGAGCGTGTCGCTCCAGCGCGCCAGTTCGTGACTCCAGAGCGCCAGTGTCCGATCGTCGATTCTATCATGTCTGAGCAGGGCATTCCGATGTTTCAGCGCCCGTCTGGCGCGGCGCCAGACATCGAAGAAATCGTGTTTCATGTGAAACACGCCCCAGTCGAGAAACTCGCGCCGGGCGCCCGGCGAGCCCTCGATCAGGCGGAAGGCATCGGGGTTGATCAGCTGCAGCGGCAGGTGCCGGGCCAGTTCGGCGATCCGTTCGACCCGCTCGCCCGCCAGCCGCATGGTCAGCCCATCGGCATCGCGGCGGCGCTCCACGCCCAGCGGCACCGGCGGGTTGCCCGCCAGCCGGCCGAAGGTGGTCAGCCCCGGCTGGTCGTGCGCGATGGCATGCCTGAGCTGGCGGGTGCGGAACGAGCGACCCAGACCGAGGATATGGATGCCTTCCAGCAGACTGGTCTTGCCACTGCCGTTGGCCCCGTTGATCAGGTTGATGCCGGCGCCGGGCGCCATGTCGAGGCGTCCGAGGTTGCGCAGATTGACCAGCTGAAGACGTTCGAGCGACATGCAACTCCGCAGGGCAGGCTCAGGGCCTGCGCCGGTGGCACGGCAGCAGGCGGTGGGCAGCCGCCCCCGGCCGGGGGCCGGGAGACGGCAGCAATCGGCTCACAGCCGCATCGGCATGACCACGTAGCGCGCATCACCGCCACCGGGGGCTTCCAGCAGGGCACTGCTCGAGGCATCCGACAGGGTGATCTGCACCTGCTCGGTGGTCAGTACGTTGAGCACATCGACCAGATAGCCGACGTTGAAGCCGATCTCCAGCCCCGCACCCTCGTAGTCGACGCCGACGTTCTCCTCGGCCTCCTCCTGCTCGGGGTTGTTGGCCAGCACGCGCAGGTTGCCGGCCTCGAGGTTGAGGCGCACGCCGCGGTACTTCTCGTTGGAGAGGATGGCGGTCCGCGACAGCACCTGCCGCAGCTCGCTGCGCTCGGCAATTACCAGCTTGTCGCCGCCACGGGGGATCACCCGGTCGTAATCCGGGAACTTGCCGTCCACCAGCTTGGAGGTGAAGGTAAAGGCGCCGGTGCGGGCCCGCAGGTGATTGGTGCCCAGCGTGAGGGTCATCGGCTCCTCGCTGTCATCGAGCAGCCGCGACAGCTCGACCACCCCCTTGCGGGGCAGGATCAGCCGCTGCGGCTCGCTCATTTCAAGCTCGACCTCGCGCTCGCAGACCGCCAGCCGGTGGCCGTCGGTCGCGACCGTGCGCACCAGCCCGTCGCGCAGCTCGATCAGCATGCCGTTGAGGTAGTAGCGCACATCCTGCTGCGCCATCGCAAAGGAGGTCGAATCGATCAGATGCTTGAGCGTGCCGCGGTTGAGCGTCAGCTCGCTGCGCTGTTCGCTCTCCTCGATGTTGGGGAACTCGGCGGCCGGCAGGGTCGACAGCGTGAAGCGCGAACGCCCCGAGCGCAGCAGCGCCCGCCCCTCCTCGACCGACAGGGTGATCTCGGACTGCTCCGGCAGCGACTTGCAGATATCCATCAGCTTGCGCGCCGGCACCGTGGCCGAGCCCTCTTCCTCGACGCTGGACGGCTCGACGCGCCCGATCAGCTCGACCTCGAGGTCGGTACCGGTCAGCGACAGCTCGTTGCCGCTGACCTCGAGCAGCACATTGGAGAGCACCGGCAGGGTCTGACGGCGCTCGACCACGCCCGCCGCCAGGGACAGCGGGCGCAGCAGGGCTTCACGCGTGATGGCAAGTTTCATGGGCTCCACTCTTTCGGGCACGTCTTCGGTTCATTGTCGTGACTACGGTGGCGCCGCACAATCCCGGCGCCGGCCCGATCGGCTCAGCTGGTCAGCAGCCGCATCAGATTCTTGTAGTCCTCGCGAATATCGGCGTTCTCTTCCTGCAGCTCGCCCACCTTACGGCAGGCGTGCAGTACCGTGGTATGATCGCGGCCGCCGAAGGCATCGCCGATCTCCGGCAGGCTGTGATTGGTCAGCTCCTTGGCCAGCGACATGGCGATCTGGCGCGGCCGGGCGACCGAGCGCGAGCGGCGCTTGGAGTGCAGATCGGCCACCTTGATCTTGTAGTACTCGGCCACGGTGCGCTGGATGTTGTCCACGCCGACCTGCTTGTCCTGCAGCGCCAGCAGATCCTTGAGCGATTCGCGGATGAAGTCCTGGTTGATCGGCTGGCCCATGAAGTGCGAGTCGGCGATCACCTTCTTGAGCGCCCCTTCCAGCTCACGCACGTTGGAGCGGATCTTCTGGGCAATGAAGAAGGCGGCATCATGTGGCAGCTCGACCTTCGACTGCTCGGCCTTCTTCATCAGGATCGCCACCCGCGTCTCCAGCTCCGGCGGTTCGATGGCGACCGTCAGCCCCCAGCCGAAGCGCGACTTCAGGCGCTCCTCGACGCCGCTGATCTCCTTGGGGTAGCGATCGGAGGTCAGGATCATCTGCTGCCCGCCTTCCAGCAGCGCATTGAAGGTATGAAAGAACTCCTCCTGGGAGCGCTCCTTGCCGGCAAAGAACTGGATGTCATCGATCAGCAGCGCATCGACACTGCGATAGAAGCGCTTGAAATCGTTGATGGCATTGAGCTGCAGCGCCTTGACCATGTCGGCGACGAAGCGCTCGGAGTGCAGATAGACCACCCGCGCGTTGTCGCGCAGGCCGGCCAGCTGATTGCCGACGGCGTGCATCAGGTGGGTCTTGCCCAGCCCCACGCCGCCGTAGAGAAACAGCGGGTTGTAGGCGCCCCCGGGGTTCTCCGCCACCTGGCGGGAAGCCGCCCGGGCCAGCTGGTTGGACTTGCCCTCGACAAAGGTATCGAAGGTGAAGTTGGGATTGAGTCCGCTCTGGTGCTTGAGGCTGCCCTCGACCTGCACCTGGCGTTCGCCGCTGCCACCGCTGCCGCTGTTGCCGGCACTGCTGCTGCGCCGGGGCGTGGCGGCGGAGTCCAGCTCACGCTCGTCGCGGTAGTCGCCGCGCGGCGCGGTCGGGGCAGCCGGCGGCGCCGGGGCCGGCGCCTCTGCCGGAGCGCTGCGCTCCTTCGAGGCGGGCGCCATGCGCGGATTGGAGACGGTCCGGCGACTGCCGATGCCCAGTGATACCCGGGGCGGCTTGCCGCCGCTGGAGAGTTCGCGCATCAGCTCGTTGATGCGCTTGAGATACTTGTCACTGACCCAGTCGCGCACGAAACGGTTGGGGGCCAGCAGCGACAGCTCGTTGGCCTCCTCACCGTCCTCGGCCTGGAGCGGACGAATCCAGGTATTGAACTGCTGCGAACTGAGTTCGTCCTGCAGATACTCGAGACATTGTTGCCAGAGTGCGATCGACACGTGGCCTCACCGTGGTGATCCGGGAAATGGCCGCTCGACAACGACGCGAGCGAGGGCAGGCATTGTAGCGCTGCCCCGCCGGGTTATCCACACCTGATCCAAGCCCCGAACGAGCTGTGGACAACCCTGGGCGCCCCCTGTCAGCGGCTCTGCAAGCGGGCTCTCGGAGATCTGTCACCGGGTTGCCCGCAGCTTGTCCAGAGATTTATCCACAGCACTTCGCGACATGGATTGCCCCATGGCGTCGTCAGCGGGGGTCAGGCAAGAGAAAAATTGCACCACCGGCGCGAATTCTCTAGAATCGCCGCTCCCGGCCCCCCGTGCGCCCATGGTCAGGGCAAGCACTGCGGCCAGTCGATTTCCTCATGCTTCAATTCGGAAGATGTCACCATGAAACGCACATTTCAGCCCAGCGTTATCAAGCGCAAGCGCAATCACGGTTTCCGTGCCCGCATGGCCACCAAGGCCGGTCGTCAGATCCTGGCCCGTCGTCGTGCCAAGGGCCGCAAGCGCCTGAGCGCCTGATCGCGGTAGCCCCATGAATCCCAAGGGGTTTCCCCGCCGGATGCGGTTGCTGAGCAGCGGGGATTACCGGCAGGTTTTCGAACGGACAGCCTTTCGGATTCACGGACGCGGGTTTCTGGCACTGGCCATCCCCAATCAGCAGGGCCATGTACGCGTGGGCCTGGTGATCAGCAGGAAGAATGCACGTCGTGCCGTTGATCGCAACCGACTCAAGCGATTGATCCGCGAATCCATCCGCCATCGTCAGCACTGGCTGCCGGCGGTGGATATCGTCGTGCTGGCGCGACGCGATGCCTCATCGCTCGATAACGATACCATCACGCGCCAGCTGCACGGCATGTGGCGGCGGCTGAGCAGGGAAGTCGGCAAACAGACCGACTCGTCGCCGCCCGGCGATCAGCATCGCCGTGACCGAGTGAAACCCGAGTGAATCCGGGCCCGGTTCGAGGAGATCACGCCATTACCATCCAAGCGTCACATCCCTTCGGCAGCCGGGCCGACGCCCTGCCCCACGCCTTTACCGGGTACCCCTGCCGGCCGCATCACGCCACGGTTGCGCCGTCTTCCGGTTCCGTCCGGACACCGTCACCGAGCCGATACATCTTCCCATCGGGCAATCCCTCATGGATCTGAAACGACTCTTCTTCATCATCCCGCTGGCTGTGCTTGCCTACCTGATGGTGATCCAGTGGAACCAGGACTACCACGGTCAGCAGCAGCCCACTGACACGCCGGCCTTCTCCGAGCAGAGCAGCGATGCCGCGCCTTCCGAGCAGGGCCTCGATGCCCCCGACAGCAGCGCCGAGCGCGCCAGCCAGCCCGATGACCAGGCCATGGCCGACAGCGGTTCCGGCGCCGGTCAGCAGGACAACAGCTCGCTGATCAGTGTCGCCACCGATGTGCTCCAGGTGCGGATCGATCCGCGCGGCGGCGACATCGTCTATGCCGCATTGCCGCAGCACAAGCAGCAGCTGCACGGCGACCGGCCCTTCGTGCTGCTCTCCGATGACCAGCGGCGCAGCTACATCGCCCGCTCCGGGCTGCAGCTGGGTGACCATGCCGGTCGCATCCGCTTCAATGCCGAGCGCCAGAGCTACACCCTCGGCGACGATCAGCAGAATCTCACCGTCGATCTGCACGGCAGCATCAACGGTGTCGATGTCATCAAGCGCTTCACCTTCGACCGGAACAGCTATGCCGTGAAGGTCAGCTACCTGCTCGACAACGGCAGCCAGAGCCCGGTGTCGGCCCGCTTCATCGGTCAGCTGGCGCGTGACGGCAGTCCCGATCCCACCAGCGGGGCCGGCGTGGGCATGCACTCCTACCTGGGTGCGGCGTTCTCCACGCCCGAGGACCACTACCGGAAGGTGGACTTCGACGACATCAGAAACGGCAACTTCGCCAACCAGGATGCCCGCGGCGGCTGGGTAGCGATGATCCAGCACTACTTCACCACCGCCTGGGTACCGGGAGGCGATCAGCAGAACCTCTACTACACCGATACCGACAGCCGGGATCGCAACGTGGCGGCCTTTGCCGGGCCCACTCGTGACATCGCGCCCGGTAACAGCGGTGAGCTCAGCGCCACCCTGTACATGGGGCCCAAGGTGCAGGAGCGGCTCGAGGCAGTGGCGCCCAACCTC
The DNA here is from genome assembly GCF_003633775.1 of Kushneria sinocarnis. Taxonomy (GTDB): domain Bacteria; phylum Pseudomonadota; class Gammaproteobacteria; order Pseudomonadales; family Halomonadaceae; genus Kushneria; species Kushneria sinocarnis. Next base: position 119,713 of record NZ_RBIN01000001.1, on the reverse strand, counting down.
AACCTCACCGTCGACTTCGGCTGGCTGTGGTTCCTCGCCTCGCCGCTGTTCTGGCTGCTCAAGCACATCCACGCCCTGATCGGTAACTGGGGCTGGTCGATCATCCTGCTGACCTGCCTGGTCAAGGCTGCCCTCTTCCCGCTCTCGGCCAAGGCCTACAAGTCGATGGCGCGGATGCGCAAGCTCGGCCCCGAGATGAAGCGCATCAAGGAGCAGCACGGCGACGATCGCCAGAAGATGTCGCAGGAGATGATGAAGTTCTACCAGCAGGAGAAGATCAACCCGCTGGGCGGCTGTCTGCCGATGGTGATCCAGATGCCGGTCTTCATCGCCCTCTACTGGATGCTGATGGAGTCGGTGGAGCTGCGCCATGCGCCCTTCATCCTGTGGATCCATGATCTCTCCGCGCAGGACCCGTACTTCATCCTGCCGATCATCATGGGGCTGTCGATGTTTGCCCAGCAGCTGCTCAACCCGACACCGCCGGACCCCACCCAGGCGAAGATCATGAAGATGCTGCCGATCATCTTCACCTTCTTCTTCCTGTGGTTCCCGGCCGGGCTGGTGCTGTACTGGATCACCAACAACTGCCTGTCGATCGCGCAGCAGTACTTCGTGACCCGGCGCATCGAACGCACCATGGACGCCAGGGGCAGCGAGAAGGGCAGCGGGAGCTGAGCCCCGAGGCCATGGCGTGTTTCCGACCCCCGCTCCGGCGGGGGTCTTTCATTGGGGAGTCATGGCACAATGACGCCTTTGAGACCGCAGGTTCGACCGAAGACACCATGACGGACAGCACTGCTATCGCCATCGGCCTCTCCGCCGTGGTCATTGCCGCCGACAGCGACACGCCCCGCGTGCTGGTCACCCGGGATCGCTGCGCCGCCGACCGCCACGGCCTGCCGGCCGGCCCCTTCGACCCGCTGGCGCACCGCACCTTCGAGCTCGGGCTGCGCGAGTGGGTCAACGGCCAGACCGGCTTTGCGCCGGACTACGTCGAGCAGCTCTACACCTTCGGCGACCGCGGGCGTACCCATGCCCCCGAGGGGCAATCCGATGAGCGCGTGCGCCATGTCTCGGTCGGCTATCTCGGCCTGACCTCGCAGCAGCACGATCCCGGGGCCTTCGAGGCGGTCTGGCGCAGCTGGTACGACTTCTTCCCGTGGGAGGATCACCGCCACGGGCGGCCGGCGCTGATCGATGCCGACATCGCACCGGCCCTGCGCCGCTGGGCGGCGGAAGATCGCAGTGGCGGACGCTGGCAGCGCGCGCGGCTCGCCTTCGGCTTCGAGGCGGCCCGCTGGATCGATGGCGCGGCGCTGGAACGCTTCGAGCTGCTCTACGAGGCCGGGCTGGTACGCGAAGCGCAGCGTGATCACGGCGCCGCACCGCTGCCTGCCAACCCGCTGCCCGGCCTGGCCATGGCCTCGGATCACCGGCGCATCATGGCCACCGCCATCGATCGGCTGCGCGGCAAGCTGCGCTATCGCCCGGTGATCTTCGAGCTGCTGCCGGAACGCTTTACGCTGTCACGGCTGCAGGAGGTGATCGAAGCAATCATCGGCCTGCGCCTGCACAAGCAGAACTTCCGCCGTGCGCTGGACAGGACCGAACTGGTGGAAGCCACCGGCGAGCTCGAACACGCCACCGGCGGTCGCCCCGCCGAACGCTACCGTTTCAGGCGGGAGCAGTGGCGCCGGCCGATGGCCCCCGGCGTCCAGACACCGCTGTTGCAGAGCGAGCCCTGAGCGCGGTACTCACTCTCGCCGCCGCGGCCAGCAGCCGATGGCCAGGCCGAGCACCAGCCCTGCCGCCGGCACCCCCAGGGGGCGCCACAGGCCCAGCGCCCAGTGGGTCAGCAGGCTGAACAGGCACCAGAGCAGCGGTACGATCAGTAGCCCCCACCGCCAGCCACGCGGCAGCAGCGCCAGCATCAGGATCGTGGTGAGCACCGTCATGTCCGGGGTCGCACCCGGCAGCGCCAGCGCCGCCCACTCGCCCGCCGCCAGCGCCGTGGTCAGCGACATTACCGACAGCACTGCCAGCGCTACCGTCAGCGGCAGCCCGCCGGCCCTGGCGGGTGGTGTGCGCAGTACCGTCATTACCAGCAGCAGCGCCTGCCCCGCGAAAGCCCAGGCCAGCCAGCCGACCGGCCAGTTGATGGGCGCATAGAAGCGCGCCATGAACAACGCCGCGCTCAGCCCCCAGCCTGCCGCCATCACCATGAAGGCCAGCCGGCGCGCCGCCGTGGCAGGGTGCACCAGCAGCCCGCCCATCACGGCCAGCCCGGCGATTACCACGGCAAGCCAGGGCCCCAGCGTCTCGTTGACGCGGATGAAAAGCCGCAGATAGACCTCCGGGGTGAACATCAGCAGGTCGCGCAGTGCGTAGTCCATGCCTTTCTCCTACAGGCTCGCGACGTAATCCGCCATGCGCCGGCGCTGCGCCTCGTCCGGCAGCCGGCCGTGGAGGGCGCCCATGTTCTCCTGCATGTGTTCAACCCGGGTCGTGGCAGGGATGGCACAGGTCAACGCCGGGTGGGAGACGATGAACTTGAGGAAGAACTCGGCCCAGCTGGACACTCCTGCGTCTTCGGCCCATCCGGGCAGCGGATGGGGCTGACAGCGCTCGAACAGGCGCCCGCCCTGGAAGGGGCGATTGGCAATTACCGCGATGCCGCGCTCGCGGGCCAGCGGCAGCAGCCTCGCTTCGGCGTCACGATCGAGCAGGTTGTAGGTGAGCTGGACGAAGTCCAGCGGTTCGCGCGCCATGATGCGCTCGAGCTCGTCGTGGCGCCGGCCGTGCGAGGTGGTCACGCCAACATGGCGCAGCTCGCCCGCCGCCTTCATCGCCTTCAGTGTTTCCAGATGGCCCTCCCAGCCCAGCAGGTTGTGGACCTGCATCAGGTCGAAGCGCCCCACCCCCCAGAGATCCGCGGAGCGCTGCACGGACTCGCGGGTTTCATCCTCGTCGCGGGTCCATACCTTGCTGGCGGCAAAGAGCGCCTCACGCCGCCCCAGACGTGCCAGCAGCCGTCCCATCACGGCTTCGGAGGAGCCATACATCGGTGAGGAGTCCACCACTCGGCCACCGCGTTCGAAAAAGACCTCGAGAACGCGGGCCCGCTGATCGAGCAGGCCGGGATCGGTGCCCACGTTAAAGGTTCGCCAGGTCCCCATGCCGATCACCGGCAGTACTTCACCGCTGGATGGAATCGATCGGGTGATCGGCGAATCACCGGCGCTTGCGAGGGCCGGCGGCAGCCGGCTCGCCAGCCCGGCCGCGGCCAGACCGGCCAGAAAGCGCCGCCGGGTCATGGATGACAGCATTGAAAGCCTCCCGAAAGTGACGGGTTATGCCCTCTTTATAGGCCATGGCATTGATCCGACGCTGAATGCCCATCGCACCGGCCCGCCACGCACGACTTTTGCTCACCTTGCGCATAAGGGACGGAAAGCCTAGCCTGAATCTAATGCTCATTGTGAGCCTATCATCAGGAGCCCCCCTCATGACCCTGCCCCCTCCGTCCGATACCACCATCGAGGCCCTGCTGCCGGCGTATGACCGGCCGACCGCCCGCGCCACCGACCCCCTCTACGCCCGGGTCGAGGAGCATGTCAGTGCCGGCGACTGGCCGGCCATCGCCCGCCGCGTGGCCGCCATCGAACGACTCAAGCACGAGCACCATGCAGTGGTGCTGGCCCACAACTACATGCCGCCGGAGATCCATGCGCTGGTCGGCGACATCCGGGGCGATTCGCTGGCGCTGGCCCGGGAGGCGAAGCGCGTCGCCGCCGATACCATCGTTCAGGCCGGGGTGCACTTCATGGCGGAGACGACGAAGATCCTCTGCCCCGAGCGCCGGGTACTGATCCCGGATACCCGCGCCGGCTGCTCGCTGGCCGCCTCCATCAGCGGTGCGCAGGTGCGCGCGCTGAAACGGCGCTACCCGGCCGTGCCGATCGTCACCTACGTCAACACCAGCGCCGAGGTGAAGGCCGAAAGCGATATCTGCTGCACCTCCTCCAACGCCCTGGCGGTGGTGGAAGCGATTGCCGCCGAGTGGGGCAGCGAGCGCGTGATCATGCTTCCCGACGAGCATCTGGCACGCAACGTGGCGGCCCGCACCCACGTCTCGATCCTGGTCTGGCAGGGCCACTGCGAGGTACATGAACGCTTCACGCCCGCCCAGGTCGGCGCCATCCGCCGGGCCCATCCCGGTGTGCAAGTACTCGCTCACCCGGAATGTCCCAGCGGTGTGCTGGCCGCTGCCGATTTCGCCGGCTCCACCACCGCGCTGGAGCACTGGGTCGACGAGCACCGGCCCGAGCGGGTGCTGCTGCTGACCGAGTGCTCGATGAGCGACAACCTGATCTCGCGCCATCCGCAGATCGACTTCGTGCGCGGCTGCACGCTCTGCCCGCACATGCAGCGCATCACCCTGGACGGCATCCTGCTCGCCCTCGCCCGGGGCGAACCTGAAGTGCAGCTCGACGACACCATCGCCACACGCGCCCGCCAGGCCATCGAGGCGATGCTGGCGCTGCCCGCCGCCCTGCTCGATCCGCTGGTCGCGCTCGCCCTGCGCGAGGATCTCGGGCGCGGGGGCGACATTACCTCGGAGGCACTGATTCCGGCCGGGCATCACGGCCGGCTGGCGCTGGTACCGCGGCGCGCGGGCGTGATCGCCGGGCTGGACGTGTTGCAGCGGGTGCTGATGCAGGTCGATCCGACCGTTGAAGTGAGTCTTCACTGTCACGATGGTGACCGGGTTGCTGCCGGCGCCACGCTTGCCACGCTGGCCGGCCCGACCCGCTCGCTGCTGGCCGCCGAGCGCATCGCACTCAACTTCATGACCCGGCTCTCCGGGATTGCCACCCTCACTCGCCGGCTGGTCGACCGCCTCGAGGGCACCGGCGTGCGTATCGCCTGTACCCGCAAGACCACCCCGGGGCTGCGCGCGCTGGAGAAGCACGCCGTGCGCCTGGGCGGCGGCACCAACCATCGCCTGGGGCTCGACGACGCCTTTCTGATCAAGGACAACCACCTGGCCGCCGCCGGCGGCGTACGTCCGGCGCTGGCCCGGGCCCGCGCCATGCTGGGGCACCTGCGCATGATCGAGCTCGAGGTCGATACCCTGGCGCAGCTGGAGCAGGCGCTTGCCGACCCGCCCCACGCCATCCTGCTGGACAACATGTCACTGACCGAGATGCGCCGGGCGGTCGCGATGATCGACGGGCGCTGTCTGATCAACGCCTCCGGCGGGATCGATCCCGAGCGCATCCGCGAGGTCGCCGCCACCGGCGTCGACGTGATCTCGATCGGCGCCCTGACCCACTCCGCGCCGCAGCTCGATATCGCGCTCGATCAGTGCTGACCCGGCGCGTCACGCCCGGTCACGCCACCCGGATCATCGGCACACGGGCACATCGGCATCGGGCCACGACCTGCTAGAATTGGGGCAGGTCTGTTCGAAGTCATGTCTTCATCAAAGGAACGCAAGATGAGCATCGATCCCAACGCAGGGCACCTGCCCGACGAGCACAGTCTCGCCAATCTGCCGCGTCTGGTGTCGCGCTACTACAGCGAGCGGCCGGATGCGACCGATCCCGCGCAGCAGGTTGCCTTCGGCACTTCGGGGCATCGCGGTTCGTCACTGAAGACGAGCTTCAACGAGTGGCACATCCTGGCCACCACCCAGGCGATCTGCGACTACCGCCACGAGCAGGGGGTCGACGGGCCGCTGTTCATCGGCATGGATACCCACGCCCTCTCCGAGCCGGCCTTCGTTTCGGCGCTCGAGGTGCTGGCCGCCAACGGGGTCGAGACCCGCATCGATGCCGGCGTTGATGAGACCGGGTTCGAGCCCGGCTATACGCCGACCCCGGCGCTCTCCAATGCCATTCTCGAGCACAACCTGGGGCGCACCAGCGGGCTGGCCGACGGCATCGTGATCACGCCGTCGCACAACCCGCCCACCGATGGCGGCTTCAAGTACAACCCCACCAACGGCGGTCCGGCCGACACCGGGGTCACCCAGTGGATCCAGCAGCGTGCCAATGCCCTGCTGGGCGACGAGCTGCGCGGCATCCGCCGGATCAGCTACGCCGAGGCGCTCGAGGCGCCGACGACCCGGCGCTTCGACTTCATCGACAGCTACATCGGCGGCCTCGACCAGGTCATCGACATGGCCGCCATCCGCGACTCCGGCATGACCTTTGCGGTCGACCCGCTCGGTGGCGCCGGGGTGCACTACTGGCCGCGCATCGCCGAACGCTACAACCTGCCGCTGGAGGTGCTCTCCACCACCGTCGATGCCACCTTCCGCTTCATGCCGCTCGACTGGGATGGCAGGATCCGCATGGACTGCTCCTCGCCGCACGCCATGGCGGGGCTGATCGCCCACAAGGACCGCTTCAACGTGGTGTTTGCCTGCGATACCGACCACGATCGCCACGGCATCATTGCCCGCTCCAGCGGCCTGATGAATCCCAATCACTACCTGGCGGTGGCGATCAACTACCTGTTCGCCCACCGCCCGCAGTGGAGTGAACGGACCGGCATTGGCAAGACGCTGGTCTCCTCGTCGATGATCGATCGCGTCGCCGAGGGACTGGGCCGGCCGCTGGTCGAGGTCCCGGTGGGTTTCAAGTGGTTCGTCGACGGCCTGATCGACGGCAGTCTCGGTTTCGGGGGCGAGGAGTCCGCCGGCGCCTCCTTCCTGAAAATGGACGGCAGTGCTTGGTCGACCGACAAGGATGGCATCATCGCCGGCCTGCTGGCCGCCGAGATGACCGCCGTGACCGGCCGTGATCCGGGCGAGCACTACCGGGCGCTGACCGAGCAGTATGGCGCGCCGGTCTATGCGCGCGTGGATGCCCCGGCCGAGCGCGAGCAGAAGGCACGACTCAAGGCGCTGTCACCGGAACAGGTCACCGCCGACTCGCTCGCCGGCCATCCGATCACCCGCAAGCTGACCGAGGCCCCGGGCAACGGCGCCGCCATCGGCGGGCTCAAGGTGGAGACCGCCGCCGGCTGGTTCGCCGCCCGCCCCTCCGGCACCGAGGATGTCTACAAGATCTACGCCGAAAGCTTCGAGGGCGAGGATCATCTCCAGCGCCTGCAGCAGGAAGCCAAGGCGCTGGTGGATGGCGTACTGAACGGCTGAACCGGTCACCTGACCGCTGAAAGATGACAAGGCCGGCATTTGCCGGCCTTCTGTTGTTTGATAACAAGTCTGATCAGTTCCAATCTGCCCAGACCTGCCTGAAAAACTGGCGAGCGCAGGCACTGGTCAGAAGATCCGGACCCGACTGTGATCTCCCGGTGATACCGTCTTGCGTATCAGCGTGCCATAGCCAACGCCGGATCGAACAGCTTCGGATACAGGCCAGCAAAGGCCACGATCCCGCGCGCGTCGGTGAACGTTAGCGGATCGCCGAGTTCAGCCAGCAATAAAGTCGCCGTTTTGTCGCTGATTCCGTGAATGCTGGGCAGCAGATCGCGCTGTGTCGTAGGACGGAGTCGTTATGGATATGATTCCCTGACCGCAGCAGCTCCGTGATCTATTTGTGCAGCTGGTCGAGGACACTGTGGATCGCGTCCTGTACGCTCGTATCGGTTGCTACATCCCGGTACCGTGGGACCAATCGGTTTTCTGGCGACCCAGATGAGCTTCGGACTCCATCGGCTGTTCGGACTGTCGGCCGGTTATGGTACCAGCTGGCGATTCTACTGGTGTTGGGGGCCATCTAATCACTTCGGCAGTGACCGGCATCGAACGGGGCATTCAGCTGCTCAGTCGCTTCAATGGCTTTCTGGCGCTGGCGATTCTGCTGTTGACTAGCATCTCCGTGGCTACCACTGGCAATTCGATGAGCTATGCCATCTTCGTGGTCGGGGCCGGACACGATGCGCCCAGCCCGATCGTTCGCTTTCTGGGGAATCGCCATGGCCCTGATGGCGGCGATCCTTTTGTTCATGGGCGCCGGCCGGATCAGCGTACTGCAGCAGTTCATCGTAATCACCGCTATTCCGGTATCGCTGGTGCTGCTGCCCATCCTGTAGGCTTGGCCGGGGGCTGCCTGCGAGATGGCGAGAAGGCAGGGGGTGATGCCGCCGGTGTCTGCCGACCGCGAGGCCTGAGATAACCGGCACAGCAAGGTGTCGTTCAGCGGTTTTTGTCATTCAATAGCACTTGCTCGTAAGCGTGATGCCAGGGCGGATCACTGAAATGCTCCGTCAGGAAATCCAGAAAGGCCCTGATACGCGCGCTCTGGTAGCGCCGATCTTTGTAGAGGGCATGGATGGGCTCCCCGTTCTGGTCCTGCTGCTTCGGGAACAGGGGGACCAGACGGCCGGCGGCAAGATCCTCGCTGATATGATATTCCGCGAGCCTGACAATGCCCGCACCGGATCGGGCCAGTGCCAGCAGCATGTCGCCGTGATTGGCGGTAAATGGCGTTGCAGTCTGATGCTCATGAGCATCATGCCACCAGTTATTCCATTGGGTAGGCATCGAAAAATTCAGACATTCATGCTGGCATAGTTCTTCAAGTTCCCGGGGGCAGCCTCTTGCTGCCAAGTAGCCAGGAGATGCGCAGATGATCCAGCGGCTACTGGCAATCCTTCTGGCAATCAGATCGGAGGAGGGCAAGTCACCACTGACGATAGCGACATCGGAACCATCTCCAAGCCAGGCGGTGCGCTCATTGCTGAGCTGAAATTCGATGCTTATCTGCGGGTATCGACGACGAAAGGCTGGCATGAGCGGTGCCAGCTGGTAGCGAGCAAAGGTAGGTACCGAGCGTATCCGCAGAGCACCCGAAGGTTGCTTGGCCCCGGTGGCATCCACTTCCTGCATGGCGTCAATGACGTGATAGGCAGCCTCCAGGAAATTCCTGCCCTCGAGAGTCAAATGCGTTGCTCGTGAGGAGCGTTGAACGAGCCTGCAATCCTGCCGACTTTCCAGCCGTGTAACCGCCTTGCTGACTGAAGAGGGCTTCAGTCGCAGGCGTCGTGCAGCAGCGGAAAAATTGCCTTCCTCTGCTACTCGCACAAATATCTCGAGATCTCTCAGTTCCATAGCTGTCTCCCATTTCAACTATGAACAATACGCAAAGCAGCCATGCCTGTTGGTGTCTTGTTCAAGCGGATTGGTGGCACTAATTTCTACATGTCTTTTCACTGATACAGAGCAAGCCATGAGCCAACAGACATCAGACGAACAGCAGCGCGACAACAGCAAGGTGGCCTTTCAGTTGCCGCAACCCAACGGCATGATGCAGGACCTGTTTATCGGCGACGCTCTTGAACTCGATGTCGATGAACGGGAATGGATCCCCCAGTCCGAAGATGTTTCGTTCAAACCGCTCGTGCTGAGCGTCAGCCAGGGTTACTACGTCAACATCCTGCGGGTGCGGGCTGCCGGCGTACTCTCTCGGCATCGCCATACCGGCCCTGTGCATACCTTCACGCTACGGGGCAAATGGCATTACCTCGAACATGACTGGATCGCTACCCCGGGAGACTACGCCTTCGAGCCGCCAGGCGAGACTCATACTCTCGTCGTACCCGAAGGCGTTGAGGAGATGATCACGCTGTTTCATGTCACTGGCGGCTACACCTATGTCGATCCCTATGGGAAAGCACTCGATTACGAAGATGTCTTTACCAAGCTGGACAATGTTCGCCGGCACTACGAGCAGATCGGACTGGGGGCGTCGTATGCGGAGAAGTTCATCCGATGAATGAGCTCAGTCAGCGTCCCAGTCATCGAGGGCGCACAGTGCTGGTGACCGGGGCAGGGCAGGGAATCGGTGCTGCCGTAGCCCATGCATTTGCTCGTCGCGGCGCGGCTGTCGGCCTTGTGGATCTATCCGGGGACAATGTGATGACAGTGACCGATGCCATCCGCGAACAGGGCGGAGCAGCTGCAGGGATAGCCGCGGACGTGGCGGATTATGCAGCTGTCGAGGAGGCACGCGACCAGCTACAGGCCCGGTTGGGGGCTTCGTTCGATGGGCTGGTGAACAATGCCGGGATTTCTCCCAAACACGAAGGGCGGGCGCATTCGGTTGATCAGATGGCTCCCGAAGAGTGGAACCAGGTCATTGGGGTCAATCTGACAGGCAGCTTCAATACGGTACGCGCACTGTCACCGACCATGCAGCAAAACGGCGGCGGTACAGTTGTCAATATGAGTTCAGTCGCCGGTCGTACCTACATGGATATCGTTGGAGTGCACTACGCCACCACCAAGGCAGCTCTGATCGGCTTCACTCGCCACTTGGCCGGGGAGCTGGGTCAACATGACATACGGGTCAATGCAGTCGCTCCGGGGCGTATCGAAACCCCCATGGTGGCTGCCATCGGACAAAGCGCGAACCAGCGCTGGATCAATCAATCATCACTTGGCCGTCTTGGGCAGCCCGAGGAAGTAGCCGATCTGGTACTTTACCTCAGTTCCGAGGAAGCCAGCTTTGTAACCGGTCAGGTCTGTGATGTGGCAGGCGGATTGCTGATGACCTGAAACAGGATCAGGCGTCCTGTCACAGGACACTGATGGATTTCGGACTGATATTAGCGGCCTGCAGCCCGACTGAAATGCGAGACGGGAGGCAACATGTCGGATATACGACTGTATATGTTCCAGGCTGGCTCATTGCGACAGCGTGAAGTCAGCATCAAGCTAGGAGCCAGTCACTACGAGTTCATAACGCCGATCCCCTGGTTTTTGATTATGCACCCACGCGGCAATGTGGTCATTGACGGAGGCACTGCCGTTGAAGCGGCCGATGATCCGATAGGCTACTGGGGTAAAGCCACGGACGTATACTGGCCGCTAATCGAGCGCGAGGAAGGGTGTGTCAACCAGCTACGCGCCCATGGGTTCAAGGTCGAGGATATCCGTTACGTGGTGCAGTCTCACCTGCATCTGGACCATACCGGAGCGGTGGGCCGTTTCCCCAATGCCACCCATATTGTCCAGCGCAGGGAGTACGAGTATGCCTTCACTGCGGACTGGTTTGCCGCTCCGGGATATATCCGCCGGGATATCGACCAGCCGGATCTTGACTGGTATCTACTTGATGCCGAACACACCGATGGTTTCGATCTATTCGGGGACGGTGTGCTCAAGATGTTTTATACTCCGGGCCACTCCCCCGGCCATCAGTCATTTCTGGTCAATCTGCCCAATACGGGGCCAATGCTGTTGGCGATCGACGCAGCTTATACAATGGAGCACTGGAATGAACAGTGTCTCCCCGGCTTTCTGACCTCGGCAATCGAAGTGGCCCGTTCAGTCAGGAAGTTGCGAATGCTGGCTGAACAGACAGGTGCTACCGTGGTGCCAGGGCACGATCCGGATCGCTGGCCGGAATTCAGTCAGGCACCCGCCTATTATGACTGAGCAGGGAGCAACGATGTCCGTCAAAACCATGGGGTTCCCGGGTCGATATACCCAGGGCCCCGGAGCACTCGACGAAATCGGTTGTCTGTTCGAAGAGCTGCAATACCACTCCCCGCTGCTGGTGACTGACGTGGCGGTCAGAGACAAAGTCCGACCCGATACGGCCCGGCAGCTCAGTGCAATAGGCGCCACGCCGCAGTTTATCGATTTTCCGGGCGAATGTACCCGCCCGGTCATCGAGGAACTGACTGCCAGTGCTCTTGGATATAGGGCCGATTCGATAGTGGCCTTTGGTGGTGGTAAAACGATCGACGCTGCCAAAGGCACAGCCCGAGCGCTCGATCTGCCCATCGTGGTCTGTCCCACCACCGCTTCCAGTGATGCTCCCACCAGTCGCTTGATTGTCCTGTACGATGAGGCACACAGAGTAGTGGATGTGGACTACCTGAATCGTAACCCGGCAGCGATTCTGGTCGACAGTGAACTGATCGCAAACGCACCTCCGCGCCTCTTCGCAGCTGGTATCGGAGATGCCCTGAGCAAACGATTCGAGGCCAGACAGTGCCAGGCAGCCAACGGCAGAAACTCCTTTGGGACCATGCCGTCTGATACAGCGCTGCTGTTTACGGATACGGTCTATGAACGTCTGAAGCAGTATGCACCAGAAGCATACGCCTCGGTGTGCCGTCAGCAATGGACCCCTGCAGTTGAAGCTGTGATTGAAACCACAGTACTCAATAGCGGAATTGGTTTTGAGAGCGGTGGCTTGTCACTGGCCCATGCCCTAATAAGGGGGATGACAGCTATTCCGGCCATGGCCGATATGCTTCACGGAGAACTTGTAGCCTTCGGCACCTTGGTGGAAGTACTCGTGGAAAAGCAGCCCGAGACAGTCATTAGCGAGCTATTGTCCCTAATGGAAGCAGTCAATTTGCCCATGACCTTGGCAGAAATGGGGCAAATTGATTCGCTTGATCAAATACAACTTGAGACCATGGCTGAAGCAACGCTGGCGACCGGATACAGCCGTAATATGAATCCTCCCCTCAGGGAAGGCACTCTAGTGGCGGCGGTGCTGGAGGCCGATGAGCGTGGCACTCAATGGCGACTCGGAAGATAGTCGTCATTCTCCTGCGCATTGGACCATTGGCAAGCCACCGGGTTCTGCTTCCTGGCAGGGCTTGCGCCCGGAAAAGAGCAACCAGCTCGGTTGCCGCCATAAACTGTCCTCAGCCACCCGGGCAACAGGCATGTTGTGATCGAAGGCGCGCTCCAGCATCCGCCGGGCCAGCTCCGGCTCGCTGGCAAAGCCGACCTCATCGGGAATGCCGGCCCGGCGGCAACGCTCGCGATCCTGCGTCCAGACTTTGGGCAGGGACAGTTCCCGCTCGATGAAGGCCTACCTATGAGGTCGGCGTAGCAGAGAAACACGCCGATCTGACTGTTCCCGATATGCCCATGCATGACTCACCTGTTTTCGAATCATGGCATCCAATGATGCTCAACGTAGCTTGTGCAGCAGTTGCAATTATAATATTAGACCGTCTGCTCGGTGGGCCTGAGCATGATCTCATTGATCGCCGCATGGCGGGGCCGGCTCACCATGTAGACCACCGCATCCGCCACATCCTCCGGCGCCAGTGCCCCGTATTCGGAGGCATTGCGCGCATCCGGGGCATAGCGTTCGCCGCTGGTCGTCATTTCGGTGGTCACGATGCCCGGCTCGATCAGCCCGGCCCGGATGTGGCGCCGGGTGAAGTCCTGACGCAGCGCTTCCGTGAAGGCGTTGACGGCATGCTTGGTCGCCGCATAGACGTTACTGTTGGGACCGGTCACCTTGCGGCCCCCCACGGAGCTGATGGTGACGATATCGGCGATGCCGCGTCTGCCGTCGGCGGCCGCTGCCAGATGGGGCAACGCGGCATGGGTGGTCGTCAGCACCCCCGTGACATTGGTCTCGACCATGGCGTGCCAGTCCGCCAGATCGGCCTCGAGCGCCGGCGCCCAGCTGCCGATACCGGCACAGTTGACCAGCATATCGATACCGCCGGTGTCATGGGCAATCCGCTCGAACACCGCCGTCACGGCCGCGCTGTCCGTCACGTCCAGACCGTGCGCCAGCACCCGGCCCTGCCCGCGCTCGTTGATCCGCTCCTGCAGCTCGCTCACCCGCCCCTCGCGCCGGGCCAGCAGTACCACCGTGGCCCCGCGGGCGGCCAGCGCTTCGGCCGTGGCAGCGCCGATGCCACTGGAGGCGCCGGTAATCACGGCGGTCACCTGATGAAGATCGGAACTCATGATGAACCCTCCTGCGATGGTGCAAGATGCCTGTCAGTCCCGGCAGGATAGCAGGCGCGGCGCGTACCACAGGGCCGGCTCACGCCTGCACCCCGCAAGGCGCCCGGCAGCGCCCTTGCAGCGCCGCGGGCCAGCGCGGACAATCCCTTCGGCGCGCCCCACCGTTATCAGGACAGCTCATGCTCGATCAGGACACCATCACGGCACTCGCCACCCCGCCGGGTCGCGGCGGGGTCGGCATCGTGCGCGTTTCGGGCGCCCGGGCGCCCGCCATTGCCCGGGCCGTGCTCGGGTACGACCCACAACCGCGCTACGCGCACTACGGCCCCTTTCTGGGCGAACAGGGGCAGGTGCTCGACGAGGGTATCGCGCTCTTCTTCCCCGGGCCGAACTCCTTTACCGGCGAGGACGTGCTGGAGCTGCAGGGTCACGGCGGCCCGGTGATCATGGACTGGCTGCTGGAGCGTGCCGTCAACCTCGGCGCCCGACTCGCCCGCCCCGGCGAGTTCTCCGAGCGCGCCTTCATGAACGATCGGCTCGATCTCGCCCAGGCCGAGGCGATCGCCGATCTGATCGAGGCCAGCTCCCGCGCCGCCGCCGAGAACGCCATGCACTCGCTGCAGGGCGAGTTCTCGCGCCATGTGCACGGGCTGGTCGACCGCCTGATCGAGCTGCGGGTCTACGTCGAGGCGGCGATCGACTTTCCCGAGGAGGAGATCGACTTTCTCGGTGACGGCCGGGTGGCGGCGATGCTCGAGGCGGTGCGGGGCCAGCTCGCCGAGGTGCGTGCCAGCGCCGCCCAGGGGGCGCTGATGCGCGAGGGGATGAACGTGGTGATCGCCGGGCGGCCCAACGCCGGCAAGTCCAGCCTGCTCAATGCGCTGACCGAGCAGGAAACGGCGATCGTCACCGATATCGCCGGCACCACCCGCGACGTGTTGCGCGAGCACATCCACCTCGACGGCATGCCGCTGCACATCATCGACACCGCCGGGCTGCGCGATACCCCGGATGCGGTGGAGAAGATCGGCGTGGCCCGCGCCTGGACGGAGATCGAAAAGGCCGACCGGGTACTGCTGCTGGTCGACAGCCGCGAAAGCGACGCCACCGACCCGATGGCGATCTGGCCCGAGTTCGTTGAACGCCTGCCCGATCCCGCGAAGCTCAGCCTGGTGCGCAACAAGATCGACGAGAGCGGCGAACCCGCAACACCCGATTTATCCACAACCCCGCCGGTAATCCGCCTCTCGGCCACCACCGGAGCGGGTGTGGATAACCTGAAGGAGCATCTCAAGGCGGTGATGGGCTATCAGGCCACCGGCGAGGGGCGCTTCTCCGCCCGCCGCCGCCACCTCGATGCACTGGACCGCGCCGCCCGTGCGCTCACCCATGGGGCCGAGCAGCTGGCCGGCGCCAGTGCCGGCGAGCTCCTGGCCGAGGATCTGCGCGCCGCTCAGGACGCGCTGGGCGAGATCACCGGCGAGTTCACCGCCGATGAGCTGCTGGGCGAGATATTCGGCAGCTTCTGTATCGGCAAGTAAGGTGATCGCCGGGCCGGGAGCGCCCTGCTGCAGGCTCCCGGCCGACGTAGCGCTACGCCTGCGCCGCCGCCCGCATGCGCTTCTCCTGGCGGCGCGCCAGCATCCAGATCACGAACCCGGCCAGTGCCAGCAGGCAGCCCACCACGCCGGTCGAGCGGTAGCCGAAGCCCATCGCCAGTGACAGCCCGGCCAGCCACGGGCCGAGCGCGTTGGCCATGTTGAAGGCCACATGGTTGAGCGCCGCGGCCAGATTCTGGGCCTCGCCGGCGACATCCATCAGCCGGGTCTGCAGGATGGTACCGAGCGCACCGCAGATGCCGATGCAGAACACGTCGATGGTAACCAGCCAAGGGTTGTCGGCCACCAGCGGGAAGATCCCCAGCACCACCGCGCTCCAGATCAGCAGCGCGCCGGCGGTCGGCATCAGCGAGCGGTCGGCAAAGCGCGGCAGGATCACGTTGCCGATCGTCATGCCGAGGCCGAAGACCGCCAGCACCAGCGGCATGAGCTCCGGCGACATGTGCGTGACCTCATCCAGCGTCGAGGTCAGATAGGTGTAGACCGCGAACATGCCGCCGAACCCGATGGCGCCGATCGCCAGCGTCAGCAGTACGGCGCTGTTGCCGAGCGCGCGCAGCTCACCCTTGGCGCTGCTTTCGCTGGCCACCCCGGTCTTCGGCGCGAACAGGGCGATCAGCATCACCGTCAGCAGCGCCAGCGTGGTCACCACCCAGTAGCCCCAGCGCCAGCCGGCGACATTGCCAAGCCAGGTCGCCAATGGCACACCGACAATGGTGGCGACCGTCAGCCCCAGCATCACCATGCCCACCGCGCGGGTGCGCTTGCCGCTGGCCACCACCGAGGCTGCCATCAGCGCCGCCAGCCCGAAGTAGGCGCCATGCGGCAGACCGCTCAGAAAGCGGAACAGCACCAGCCAGCCGTAGTCCGGTGCCAGCGCGCTCAGGCCGTTGCCGAGCGCAAACAGGGTCATCAGCGACAGCAGCAGCCATTTGCGGTCGATCCGCGCCGCCAGCACCGTGATGACCGGCGCACCGATCACCACGCCGAGCGCATAGGCACTGATGATGTGGCTGGCCGTGGAGGGGCTGATGCTCATGTCGCTCTGGATGAACGGCAGCAGGCTCATGGTGGCAAACTCGGTCGTGCCGATTGCAAAACCACCGGTGGCCAGGGCCAGCAGAACCAGCAGGGGATGGGAGTGACGAACCATGAAACCTCGCACGAAGGTTGAAATGACGATAGCCATTACGCCCGGACGCATCGGCCGGCGCAATGGCGAAGGGTTGTAACGGTCACGGGATCGGGTGCACCTGCCGGTACGAGGCGACAGGCGCTACCGGCCTGCGGCCCGAACGGTCGGAGCAGACCGGCATCTTAGACTATGGTCGTAAATTTACGCCACGATGAACAGGGCACCGGGCGATATCGGCACGCCATCGCACTCCCGATGGTCCTATTGACATTCCGCCCCGCTTTCGAAGCACGCAAGATAAAGCCATCACATCAACCGGTTACCCTTCATTGCCACCAAGGTCTAGCGTCTCGACCTTGGTCGAGCCCATCTGTTCAGTCTCTTCCGGGGTGATCCAGGCTGGCAGCGATGCCTGTCGCCGACGGAGTCGTGGCCTGCTGCGCCTTCGTCCTTCGCAAGAGTCTGCCGGGAATCCCCTGCCATGAGTGAGACGCTGCTTTCGCTGATTGCCTTTCTGCCCCTGATCGTGGCCGCCGTGCTGCTGATCGGCTTCCGTCTGCCGGCCCGCATTGCCATGCCGGTGGTCTTCCTGACGGCCGTGATCATTGCCCTGTTCGTCTGGGACATGACGCTGGTGCGCGTGATCGCCTCCAGCATCCAGGGGCTGACGCTGACCATCTCGATCCTCTGGATCGTGTTCGGCGCCATTCTGCTGCTCAACACCCTCAAGCACTCCGGTGGCATCCTGGCCATCCGCAACGGCTTCTCCGGTATTACCCCCGATCGGCGCATCCAGGCGCTGATCGTGGCCTGGCTGTTTGCCTGCTTCATCGAGGGCGCCTCGGGCTTCGGCACGACTGCCGCGGTGGCGGCACCGCTGCTGGTGGCGCTCGGCTTTCCGGCCATGGCGGCTGTCATGCTGGGGCTGATGGCGCAGTCCACGCCGGTCTCCTTCGGCGCCGTCGGCACCCCGCTGATTGTCGGCGTGCCCGGCGGGCTCAATCTCGATCGCATTACCGAGCGGCTCGCGCAGGCAGGCTCGGGCTGGGAGGGCTTCTACGACCTGATCGTCAACGAGGTCTCGATCATCCACGCGCTTGCGGGCCTGTTCATGCCGCTGCTGCTGGTGCTGATGATGGTGCGCTTCTTCGGCCCCAACCGCAGCTGGCGCGACGCCCGCGAGGCGGTCCCCTTCGCCCTGTTCACCGGTGTCTGCTTCTGCGTGCCCTTCGTGATCTCCGGCATCCTGCTGGGGCCGGCCCTGCCGTCGATGATCGGCGCGCTGGTGGGGCTGGCGATCGTGGTGCCGGCCGCCCGCCGCGGCTTTCTGATGCCGAAGCACAGCTGGGAGTTCGCCCCGCGTGACCAGTGGCCGCAGGAGTGGATCGGCGGCATCGACATCCGGCTCGATGAGGTCGAGGGTCAGCGCCGGCTGAGCGTGCTGGAGGGCTGGCTGCCCTACGTGCTGCTGGCCCTGCTGCTGGTCCTGTCCCGCGCGATCGCGCCGCTCAAGGCGTTTCTCTCCTCCATCTCGCTGGGCTGGAACAACATCCTCGGTGAAACCGGCATTTCCGGCAGCATCGAACCGCTCTACCTGCCCGGTGGCATCATGGTGCTGGTGGTGCTGATCACCATCTTCCTGCACCGCATGAGCGGCGCGCAGGTCCGGGCGGCCTTTCACGAATCCACCCGCACCATCCTGGGCGCCGGCTTCGTGCTGATCTTCACCATCCCGATGGTGCGCATCCTGATCAACTCGGGCGTCAACCAGGCCGATCTGGTCGCCATGCCGGTGGCGATGGCGCGTCTGGTGGCCGACGGGGTGGGCGGCATCTACCCGCTGTTCGCGCCGGCGGTAGGCGCGCTGGGGGCCTTCATCGCCGGCTCCAATACCGTCTCCAACCTGATGCTGGCACAGTTCCAGTTCGATGTGGCCGGGGCGCTGGGCCTCTCCAGCGCGCTGATGGTGGCCTTCCAGGCGGTCGGCGCCGCGGCGGGCAACATGATCGCCATCCACAACGTGGTGGCGGCTTCCGCCACGGTCGGCCTGCTGGGGCGCGAGGGCAGCGTGATGCGGCGCACCCTGCTGCCCACGCTCTACTATGTGCTCTTTACCGGCATCATAGCGCTGCTGGCCTTCTACCTGTTCGGGGTCGGCGATCCGCTGACCGGCTGAGGCGCCCGCCGCCCGGATCGCCTACGGGCCCTCTTCCCCGCCCGGGCGGTCCGGCATCCAGCGCGCAAGATCCGTGCGGATGCCGCGCAGGTGATCGCGGGCGGCGCGCCGGGCGGTATCGGCACGGCGCGCCTCGAGAGCCCGGAAGATGCGGGCGTGCTGACGCTCCAGCCGCTGGCGCGGCGCCGGGTAGTGGTAGAGATGGCTCAGGGTGTCGAACACCGAACGCTCCAGCCAGCTGTTGAGCCCGCTCAGGGTATGGGTCAGCACGGGGTTGTGCGCCGCCAGCGTGATGGCGTGATGAAAGCCGTGATCGAGCCGGGCCAGCCGCGCGATGTCACCATCATAGCGGGCGCTGTAGTCACGCAGCGCCTCGAAGGCGCGCCGGATGCGCACCAGATCGGCACCACTGGCCCGTTCGGCGGCCAGCCAGGCGGCCTCCCCCTCCAGTACCATGCGCACTTCCAGCAGATCCTCGAGGGTACGCGGATAGCGCGCCATCAGTGCATCCAGCCCCTCCGGCGCCTCGCGCGGCGCCAGCAGCGTGACAAAGGAGCCACACCCTCTGCGGGTCTCCACCAGCCCGCGGTTGCGCAACCGCTCCAGCCCCGTGCGCAGCGACTCCCGCGAAACCCCGAGCCGGGCCTTGAGCTGACGCTCGGAAGGCAGGCTCTGCCCCGGGGTCAGGGTGCCCTCCAGGATCAGCCGTTCCAGATGCTGCACGACCCGCTCGCTCGGCGTGGCGTCGAGCTCATCCGCCCGCTCGGTATCGGAAGTCCCGGGAAGGCTCATGGCATGCTCCTGCAGCAGCGAAAGAAGGGAAAGAGCGCCGTGATCTGCACCCTGCGCCTTTAGCCTAATGCCTTGCAGAGCCCTGTTTTTATTGGACCTTGGCCGCAGGGCGAGGCTGTCGTGCGCGCCACTGGTCCGACCGGTCGCCGGATGCGTGGACACGCCCGATGCCGGATCGCAGATTAGGGCAGATGACCGGTATCGCCGGTCACGTCGAAAAAGCTTTCCGATGCCGCCGCGCGGCGGGAGCGTGACATGAGTTTCATGTTCGATGAGCGCCTGGATGGCGCATTGCCCACGGTCGACAAGGCGGCCGTGACCTCGCGACTGCACGAGGTGCTGCCGCACATGACCCTGCTCAGCGAGCCGGAGGATCTGCGCCCCTTCGAGTGCGACGGGCTCTCGGCCTATCGCACCGTGCCGATGTTGGTGGCCATGCCGGAGCGCATCGAACAGGTCCAGACCCTGATGCGCGAGTGCCGGGCGCTGAACGTGCCGGTGGTGACCCGCGGCGCCGGTACCGGCCTCTCCGGCGGGGCGCTGCCGCTGGAGCGCGGCCTGCTGCTGGTGATGTCGAAGTTCAAGTCGATCCTCTCGATCGACCCCGAAGCGCGGCTCGCCCGGGTGCAGCCGGGCGTGCGCAATCTTGCCATCTCCGAGGCCGCCGCCCCGTTCGGTCTCTACTATGCCCCCGATCCGTCATCGCAGATCGCCTGCTCGATCGGCGGCAACGTGGCGGAAAATGCCGGTGGCGTGCACTGTCTCAAGTACGGCCTGACGGTCCACAACGTGATGGCACTGGAAGTGGTCACTCTCGAGGGCGAGCGGCTGACCCTGGGCAGCGAGGCACTCGATGCCCCGGGCTTCGATCTGCTGGCGCTGATGATGGGCTCGGAGGGCATGCTGGGGGTGGTGGTCGAGATCACCGTCCGCCTGCTGCCGCGCCCGGAAGTGGCGAAGGTGCTGATGGCCAGCTTCGACGATGTCTCGAAGGCCGGTGGCGCGGTGGCGGATATCATCGCTGGCGGCATCATCCCCGGCGGACTGGAGATGATGGATAACCTGGCGATCCGCGCGGCGGAGAATTTCGTTCACGCCGACTATCCGGTGGAGGCGGCGGCGATCCTGCTCTGCGAGCTCGACGGCGTCGACGAGGATGTCCACGAACAGTGCCGACAGGTGCGCGAGATCTGTGCCGCTGCCGGAGCCACCGATGTCCGCCAGGCCCGCGACGAACAGGAGCGCGCGCGCTTCTGGGCCGGGCGCAAGGCCGCCTTTCCCGCCGTCGGCCGACTGGCGCCGGACTACTACTGCATGGACGGCACCATTCCCCGCCACCGGCTGCCCGAGGTGCTGCACGGCATCGCCGATCTGGCCGAGGAGTATGAGCTGCAGGTCGCCAACGTCTTCCATGCCGGCGACGGCAACATGCATCCGCTGATCCTGTTCGATGCCAGCGACGACGATCAGCGCGAGCGCGCCGAGGTCCTCGGCGGGCGCATCCTCGAACTCTGTGTCGAGGTCGGTGGCAGCATTACCGGCGAGCATGGCGTGGGCCGCGAGAAGATCAACCAGATGTGCAGTCAGTTCAACAGCCATGAAATCGAGTGCTTCCACGCCGTCAAGCGCGCCTTCGATCCCGCGGGACTGCTCAATCCCGGCAAGAACATTCCGACCCTCGCCCGCTGCGCCGAATATGGTGGCCTGCATGTGCATCACGGCGAGCTGCCCTTTCCGGAACTGGAGCGCTTCTGATGAGCGAACTGTCGAGCCGCCGCCGGGACAGCGCCGATGGCGTCCTTGCCGATGACAGCGCCGCCCTCTGCGAGCAGGTCGGTGAGGCCAGTGCCAAGGGCACGCCGCTTGCCATCGTCGGCGGCAACAGCAAGGCCTTCTATGGCCGCCCGGTGACGGGCGAGGCGCTGGATGTGCGAGGCCATCGCGGCATTGTCCATTACGACCCGGTGGAACTGATCGTCACGGTACGCTGCGGTACCCCGCTGAGTGAACTGGAAGCGACGCTGGCACAGAACGGCCAGCAGCTGGCCTTCGAGCCGCCCCGCTTTGCCCCCGGTGCCACCGTGGGCGGCATGGTCGCCTGTGGGCTCTCCGGCCCGCGCCGCCCGTGGGCGGGCGCGGTGCGTGACCATGTGCTGGGCACCCGCCTGATCACCGGCGAGGGCCGCCAGCTGCGCCTCGGTGGCGAAGTGATGAAAAACGTCGCCGGCTATGACGTCTCGCGCCTGGTCACTGGCGCACTGGGCAGCCTCGGGGTCATTACCGAGGTATCGCTCAAGGTACTGCCACAGCCCCCGCAGGGCATGACCCTGCGGCTCGAACTCGACGCCGAACGCGCCGCCCGCAACCTCGCCGAATGGGGCCGCCAGCCGCTGCCGCTCAGCGGCGCCTGCCACGATGGCGAGGCACTCCATGTCCGTCTGGAAGGCGGTGAGGGTTCGATCCGACGTGCTCGCGAGCAGCTCGGCGGCGAGCAGGTATCGGCGGCCTTCTGGGAGGCACTGCGTGAGCAGCAGCTGCCCTTCTTCAACGACCCCCGGCCGCTGTGGCGCTGCTCGCTGCCGGCCACGGCCCCCGGGCTGGCACTGGCCGGCGACTGGCTGATCGACTGGGCCGGCGCCCAGCGCTGGCTCAAGAGCGACGCCGAGCCGGCGCACATTCGTGCCACCGTCAGCGAGGCAGGCGGCCATGCCACCTGCTTCACGCCGAACGCGGCTTCGCCCTTCACACCACTGCCCCGGGCGTTGCTGCACTACCACCGCCGGCTCAAGGCCGAACTTGATCCGGCAGGCATTTTCAATCCCGGACGCTGGTACGCCGAGCTTTGAACCGGGTTCGACAGTCAGGCCCGGGTCGGGCGATGGCAGGAGGGACGGCTTCAGCCCCCTGCCCGCCTCTGCCCGGGCCGGGGAGAGCACCATGCAAACCGCACTGACCGAACTGGCCCGCTCCACCCGCGAGGGCCGACGCGCCGACGAGATCCTGCGCAGCTGCGTACACTGCGGCTTCTGCAACGCCACCTGTCCGACCTATCAGCTGCTCGGTGACGAGCTGGACGGGCCACGCGGGCGTATCTATCTGATGAAGGAGGTGCTGGAGGGCCACCAGGCCACCCGCAGTACCCAGACCCATCTGGATCGCTGTCTCAACTGTCGCAACTGCGAAACCACCTGTCCTTCCGGGGTGCGCTATCACGAGCTGCTCGATCTGGTCCGCCCCGAGGTGGAACGCCAGGTGGGGCGCGCGCCACGCGAGCGCGCCTTTCGCTACGCCCTGCGCCATGCGCTGGTCGAGCCGCAGCGCTTTCGTGCCCTGCTGCGCACCGGCCTGGTCTTCCGGCCGCTGCTGCCCGACACCCTGCGCACCAAACTGCCGCCGACACCGATCGATGCCGGCAGCCGCCCGCCGGCAAGCCGCCATGAGCGGCAGGTGCTGCTGCTGGAAGGATGTGTCCAGCCCTCGCTGTCGCCCAATACCAACGCCGCCACGGCTCGCGTGCTCGACCGCCTCGGACTGGGCGTCACCCCGGTTCCGGAAGCCGGCTGCTGCGGCGCGGTGGACTACCACCTTGATGCCCGCTCGGACGGCCGCGATCGGGCCCGACGTAACATCGATGCCTGGTGGCCCCATATCGAAGCCGGTGCCGAGGCGATCGTGATGACCGCCAGCGGCTGCGGCGCCTTCGTGCGCGAATACGGCGAGCTGCTGGCGGATGATCCGGATTACGCCGAGCGTGCCGAACGGGTGGCGGCCATGACCTGCGACCTGGTCGAGCTGATCGGCCAGGCAACGCAGCTCGACGCGCTCAGCGCGCAGCTCGCCGCCACGCCGGCTGCCGACCCCACCCGGCTGGCCTGCCACACCCCCTGCACCCTGCAGCACGGCCAGGGGCTCGGCGGCCGGCTGGAACAGCTGCTCGGCCGGCTGGGCTTCGAGCTTTCACCGGTCACCGATCCGCACCTCTGCTGCGGCTCGGCGGGTACCTACTCGATCACCCAGCCGGAGCTTTCCCGCCAGCTGCGTGACGACAAGCTGGGCAAGCTGCAGGCCGACGAGCCGGAGGTCATCGTGACCGCCAACATCGGCTGTCAGAGCCATCTGGCCGCCGCCAGCCGGGTACCGGTGCGCCACTGGATCGAGCTGGTCGACGAGCGTCTGGCCACCACCGAACGGGCCGCCTGAGGCGGCCTTCACCAGGGCACGCCGAGCCGGGTGCCCCTTCACCAGGAGAGAACAGCATGCAGACCCGATTCACGCTTGAACTGGCCGACGTCAATCGCGCCCTCGACGCCGCCCAGCAGGAGGCGGAACACAACGGCTGGGCGATTGCCGTGGCCGTGGTGGATGATGGCGGCCATCCGCTCGGCCTGCGCACCCTCGATGGCGGCGCGCCGATCTCGCCCTACATCGCCCTCGAAAAGGCCCGCAGTGCGGCACTGGGCCGGCGCGAGACGCGCAATTACGAGGAGATGATCAACAACGGCCGTACCGCCTTTCTCTCGGCGCCGGTGCTGCAGGGCACCCTCACCGGGGGCGTGCCGATCACCGTGGATGGCCGGTGTGTGGGCGCGGTGGGCGTCTCCGGGGTCAAGCCGGATCAGGATTCACAGGTGGCCCAGGCGGGCGCTGCCGCGCTGGCGGAGTGAAGCGGAGCGCACGACGCATGAGCCATGCAGTGTCCGGGCGCGGGCATTGCCGCAAATCGAGCACAGGAGAGCGAGATGGCACAGTACACCAGGGTAAACGGGCTTGAGGTCGACAGCCGGCTCAAGCGTTTCATCGACGAACAGGCCCTGCCCGGCAGCGGGGTGGATGCCGAGTCCTTCTGGCAGGGGCTCGATGAGCTGCTGCACCGGCTGGGACCGGAGAATCGCGAACTGCTGGCCGAACGCGACCGGCTGCAGCAGGCGCTCGACCGCTGGCACCATGAGCATCCCGGTGCGGTGCAGGACACCACCGCCTACGCCGACTTCCTGCGCGAGATCGGCTATCTGGTACCAGCACCCGACTCGGTGCAGGTGGCCACGAGCAACGTCGATCGCGAGATCGCCGAGGTGGCCGGCCCCCAGCTGGTGGTCCCGATCTCCAACGCCCGCTACGCCCTCAACGCCGCCAACGCCCGCTGGGGCAGCCTCTACGATGCCCTCTACGGCACCGATGCGATCAGTCAGACGGACGGCGCCGAGATCACCCGGGAGTACAATCCCAGACGCGGCGAGAAGGTGGTCGCCCGCGCACGCGAGATCCTCGACCGGGTCGCGCCGCTCGCCGAGAGCTCTCACGTCGGCTCCACCGGCTACACGGTCCGGGATGGCCGGCTGGTTGTCACCACCGCGGACGGGGGCACCACGACGCTGGCCGAACCGGCGACCTTCGCCGGCTATCGCGGCAGTGCCGAGGCTCCGGAGGCGATCCTGCTGCATCACCACCACCTGCACATGGAGCTGGTGATCGACCGCGAGGGCGCCATCGGTCGGCTCGACAGCGCCGGGGTGCAGGATCTGGTGATCGAGGCGGCGATCTCCACCATCATGGACTGCGAGGATTCGGTGGCCGCCGTTGACGGCGAAGACAAGACACTGGTCTATGGCAACCTGCTGGGGCTGATGCAGGGCACCCTGGAAACCGAGCTGGACAAGGGCGGGCGTACCGTCACCCGGCGGCTCAATCCCGATCGCGACTATACCGCGCCGGACGGCTCGAACTTCCGGCTGCGCGGCCGCTCGCTGATGTTCGTGCGCAATGTCGGCCACCTGATGACCACCCCGGCCGTGCTCGATCGCGAGGGCAACGAGGTGTTCGAGGGGCTGCTCGATGGCGTGATGACGGCCCTGCTGGGCCGGCATGATCTGGCCCGGGGGGAGCATGGCAACTCCAGCACCGGCTCGATCTACATCGTCAAGCCCAAGATGCACGGTCCCGCCGAGGTCGCCTTTACCAACCGGCTGTTCGGCGAGATCGAAACCCTGGTCGGGCTGCCCGCCAACACCCTCAAGATGGGCATCATGGACGAGGAGCGGCGCACCTCGGTCAACCTCGCCGCCTGCATCAGCGAGGCCCGGCACCGGGTGGTGTTCATCAATACCGGCTTTCTCGACCGCACCGGCGACGAGATCCACTCGGTGATGAACGCCGGGCCGATGGTGCGCAAGGCAGAGATGAAGGGCACCGCCTGGATCGATGCCTACGAGCACAACAACGTCGAGCAGGGACTGCGCTGCGGCCTGCGCGGTCACGCCCAGATCGGCAAGGGCATGTGGGCGATGCCGGAGCTGATGGCGGCGATGCTGGAGCAGAAGATCGGCCACCCGCAGGCCGGCGCCACCACCGCCTGGGTGCCCTCGCCCACCGCCGCCGTGCTGCACGCCCTGCACTACCACGAGGTGGATGTCCCGGCCCTGCAGCAGCAGATGGAGCACGCCGATCCCGGCTCGCGGCTCGAGGCCCTGCTCACCGTGCCGGTGGCGGAGCAGCCCGACTGGTCAGCGGAGGAACGCCAGCAGGAGCTGGACAACAACGCCCAGGGGATTCTCGGCTATGTGGTGCGCTGGGTGGAGCACGGCATCGGCTGCTCCAAGGTGCCCGACATCCATGACGTGGCCCTGATGGAGGACCGGGCCACCCTGCGCATCTCCAGTCAGCACATCGCCAACTGGCTGCACCATGGCGTGGTCAGCGAAGCCCAGGTGCGCGAAACCCTGGCGCGCATGGCGGCCGTGGTCGATCGCCAGAATGCCGATGATCCGGACTACCGGCCGATGGCCGACCGGCTCGATGACTCGCCGGCCTTCGCCGCTGCCAGCGATCTGGTGTTCAAAGGGGTCGAGCAGCCCTCGGGCTACACCGAGCCGCTATTGCACGCCTGGCGGGCGCGGGCCAAGGCGCAGGGCTTTCACTGAGCAGCCCGACCACCTGCCACGCCACACCCCGGCAGCCCGATGGCTGCCGGTATCCGCTGCCCCGCCACAGTGCCACGCCTGTCGCCGCAGGGGTGATGCATGCGCCGTGCACCCGCTAGACTAAGCGCCAACCTGTCACAACTTTCGGAGTCCGCATGGCGCACGGTGAATACAAGGTGCCCGGTGGCAAGCTGCTGGTCGCCGATCTCGAAGTCGTGCATGAGCGCCTGCAGCGCGTCCGGCTGTCGGGTGATTTCTTCCTCGAACCGGACGAGGCACTGACGCGGATCAACACCGCGCTGGAGGGCGCGCCGGTCACGCTGGAGAGCCACGAACTGGTCGAGCGCATCACCGCCGCGCTGCCGGCGGAAACGGTGATGGTGGGCATCTCGGCGCCCGCCATTGCCACCGTGATCCGCCGGGCGCTGGCCCGTGCCAGTGACTGGCGCGATCACCGCTTTACCCTGATCCACCGGCCGCCGGAGGCGCCGCGGCTGCACATGGCACTCGATGAGATCCTCACCCGCGAGGTGGCTGCCGGCCGCCGCGGCCCGACGCTGCGGGTCTGGGAGTGGGATCGCCCGGCGATCATCATCGGCAGCTTCCAGTCGCTGGCCAACGAGGTCGATCTCGACGCCGCCCACACCGAAGGGATCGAGGTGGTACGCCGCATCAGCGGCGGCGGGGCGATGTTCGTCGAGCCCGGCAACACCATTACCTGGTCGCTGATCGTGCCGGAGAGCCTGGTGCAGGGGCTGACGTTCGTGGAGAGCTACGCCTTTCTCGATGACTGGGTGATCCGTGCGCTCGGCGACATGGGCGTGCAGGCGTGGTACGTGCCGATCAACGACATCACCTCGCCCGGCGGCAAGATCGCCGGTGCCGCCCAGAAGCGCATCAACGGGGCGGTATTGCACCATGTCACCATGGCCTACGACATCGATGCCGACAAACTCACCCGGGTACTGCGCATCGGCCGCGAGAAGCTCTCCGACAAGGGCACCACCAGCGCCGGCAAGCGCGTCGACCCGCTGCGCAGCCAGACCGGGCTCGACCGCGAGACCATCATCCAGCGCATGGCGGACTCCTTCGCCGCCCGCTTCCGGCTCGATCCCGGCGCCCTGAGCGACGAGGAACTCGACGCCGCCCGGCAGCTGGCAGCGTCGAAATTCGCCGACCCGGAGTGGACGGCACGCGTCCCCTGAGCGATGACGCCGTGGCGACATGCGTCGCCACCCGTCAGGCGCATCATGGCGCTGTTCGCTGCCCCCGAAGCCCTCGCCTGAGCTACACTGGCGAGTCTGATCCCGGGAGGCATTCATGGCGCTGGCGCGCTTTCTGAGAGCGTTCTTCTCGCAACACCGGCTGGCCTATCTCGGCGCCATCGCCGTGCTGCTGATCGTCGGTGTCCTCAACATGGCACTGCCATGGTGGGTCGGGCGGATCATCGATGCGCTGCGCGCCGGTGAACTCGACGCCCGTGCCCTGCTGCTGCGCGTGGCGCTGCTGGGCGTGGTCGGTCTGGCCCTCTACGGGCTGCGCTATGTCTGGCGGGTGCGCCTGTTCGGAACGTCGTACCGGCTGGGCATCGAGCTGCGCGACCGCTTCTATGCCAAGCTGACCCGGCTCGATCCCGGCTTCTTTCAGAACCGCCGCAGCGGCGATCTGCTGGCCCGCGCCACTCAGGATATCGACGCCATCGAAACCGCCGCCGGCGAGGGCGTGCTCTCCAGTGTCGACGGGGCACTGACGCTGGTGCTGGCGCTGGGGATCATGATCGTCGGCATCGACGCACCGCTGGCGCTGCTGGCGCTGGTGCCCTTTCCCTTCATGGCCTGGGGCTTCTATCGCGTGGCCCGCCGCGTCCAGACCCACTTCGGCGAATCGCTGGAGAGCTTCTCACGGCTCAACGACCGGACCCAGGAAGCGATCGGCGGTCTGCGCATGCTGCGCCAGAACTCGCTGGTCGAGGCCGAGATCCGCGATTTCGATGCCCGTGCCCGGGATCATACCGAGGCCAACTTCCGCGTCCAGCGGATGGAGGCGTGCTACGACCCGGTGGTGCTGCTGGCGCTGGCCGCGGCCACCCTGCTGACCCTGACGGTCGGCAGCTGGCGCTATCTCACCGACGTGATCACGCTGGGGCAGCTGACCAGCTTCACCCTCTATCTGGTCACCCTGATCTGGCCGATGTTCGCGCTGGGCTGGTGCCTCAACATCCTGCAGCGTGGCGAGGCCGCCGCCCGACGGCTGGACGAGTTCCTCGGGGAGCACGAAACCATTGTCGACGCGGGCCACCGGACCCGGCTGTCAGCCCCGACCCTGCGCATCGACATCGTCTCGTTTGGCTACCCGCGCGCCGCCACGCCGGCGCTGCGCGATCTCCATGTCGAGCTGGCCGCCGGGCGCACGCTGGGGATCGTGGGCGCCACCGGCAGCGGCAAGTCGACCCTCTTGCGGCTGCTGCTGCGCCAGTACCCGCTCGAGCACGGCACCATCCGGCTCGGCGATCACGAGCTGAGCGAGTACTCGCTGACCGCGCTGCGCGAGAGTTTCGCCTGGGTGCCCCAGGACCCCTGGCTGTTCGCCGCCACCCTGGGCGAGAACGTGGCGCTGGGGCGCCCGGAGGCCACCCCGACGGAGATTCGCCAGGCCCTCGAGCAGGCCGCCTTCGCCAGCGATCTGGCCGCACTGCCGGAGGGGCTCGAGACCCGCATCGGCGAGCGCGGCATCACCCTCTCCGGTGGTCAGCGCCAGCGGGTGGCGCTGGCCCGGGCGCTGCTCTCGCCGGCCCCGATCCTGCTGCTCGACGATACCCTCTCCGCGGTCGACCAGGGCACCGAACGGCGCCTGCTGGCCACCCTGGCCGAACAGCGGGGGCGCACCTGCGTGATCGTCAGCCATCGGCTGTCGGCGGTCGCCGGGGCCGATCATCTGCTGGTCCTGGCCGAGGGCCGCGTGATCGAACAGGGCAGCCACGCCGAGCTGCTGGCCCATGACGACCACTACGCCCGGCTCTGGCACCATCAGCAGAGCCAGCGCAGCCGGGAGGAGAACCCCTCATGAATCGCCGGCTGCTCTCGCTGCTGCTCTCGCTGCTGCTCAGGCCGCTGCTGGCTGATCGCCGCCGGCTGCTGCTCGCCCTGCTGGTGCTGGTCATCGCGACCGGACTGGATGTGATGGGCCCCTGGCTGGCCCAGGTCTATATCGACGATCATCTGGTGCCGGGCGATCTGCGGGCGCTGCCGCTGCTGCTGGGCGGCGCCTATGTCGGCAGCCAGGGGCTGGCAGCGCTGGGACGCTACCTGCAGACACTGTACTTCGCGCGCATCGGCCTGGAGGCGGTCTTCGCGCTGCGTCAGCGGGTGTTCCGTCATGTCCTGCGCCTGCCCCAGCATGTGCATGACGCCACGCCCACCGGCGAGATGGTGGCCCGGGTGACCAATGACACCGACGCCATCCGCGAACTCCATGTCGCCTTTCTGGCCACGGTACTGCAGAACCTGGTGCTGCTGGCGGGCATTCTGGTGGCGATGGCGCTGATGAACCTGCAGCTGATGCTGATCGCCGCCCCGCTGATTCCCATCGCCGGCGCGGTGATCTGGCTCTATCAGCGCACCAGCGGCCACGCCGCGATGGAGGTGCGGCGGCTGCGGGCGGTGCAGAATGCCCGCATCAACGAGGCCATCGGCGGCATGAGCGTGCTGCAGGCGTTCAACCGCACCGAACGCTTTCGCGGCCACTTCCACGACACCAACGCAGCCCAGTATGCCGCCCGCATGCGTACCGTGCGCATCTCCGGGCTGCTGCTGCGCTCGGCACTCGATCTGATCGCCACCCTCATCCTGGCCGCGCTGCTGTGGGTCTACGGCCTCGAGCATCTCGGCTCCGGCGCCGAGATCGGCGTGCTCTATGCCTTCGTGACCTGGCTGGGGCGGGTCTCCGAGCCGCTGATCGAGATCACCCAGCGCTTCAACATCTTCCAGCAGGCCAGTGTCGCCGGTACCCGCCTGCTGCGGCTGCTCGATCGTCCCGAGGCTCCAGAGGGCACGGATACCCGGCCGGTCGCCCACGCCCATCTGCAGCTCGAGGAGGTGCACTTTCGTCACCACGGCGCCGCCCGCGATACGCTGGCCGGCCTCACGCTCGACATCCCTCCCGGTACCTTTCTCGGCGTGGTCGGTCCGACCGGCAGCGGCAAGTCCACCCTGCTCGACCTGCTGGCCGGCCTGAGCCGGGTCAGTGAAGGCTCACTCACGCTGGATGGCCGCCCGGTCGCGGAGCTGGCCCCGGAGACCCTCAATACCGTGGTGGCCGGGGTGCCCCAGGAACCGTTCGTGCGCTCCACCACCCTGCGGGACAATCTGCTGCTCGGCAGCGAGGCCGACGAGACCCGGCTGGCCGCAGCCATCGACGACGCCCAGCTGCGCGAACTGATCGACCGGCTGCCCGGCGGCCTCGATACCCCGCTGGGCGAACGCGGCCTGACCCTCTCCACCGGGGAGCGCCAGCTGCTGGCGATGGCCCGGGCCCTGCTGCGCCAGCCCCGGATCCTGCTGCTCGACGAGGCCACCGCCAGCGTCGACAGTGCCACCGAGACCCGCCTGACCCGGGCGCTGGAGGGGCTGCGCGGGCGGGTGACGCTGATCGTGGTGGCCCACCGGCTCTCCACCATCCGCCATGCCGACCGGATCGTGGTCATCGAGGACGGCCGGATCATCGAGCAGGGCTCGCACGCGGCGCTTCTCGATCGCCCCGACGGCCACTATCATCGACTCTGGCATCACCGCCAGCGGCGCTCGGTGGAGCCGTGGCAGTAGCTTGCCCCGCCACCCCGGTGCCCACTATGCTGCGCCATACATGCCAGAATGTTTATAACCGACCGTCACATTCGGCACCGCCCGCCGTCCGCGCGGGCCGAAGCAGACACTGCCCTGCCGGGCAGGAGGCCATGATTCCGCACGTTCCGGAGAGTGCCATTACCACGCCATCGTCATCGCCAGCCAGGCTGCGCGTCTGTCACGAATGCGATCTGGTCAGTGTCGTGCCGCCTCTGGGCGGATCGGAGGCGGCGCACTGCCCGCGCTGTCATCATGTGCTCTACAGCCGCCGGCACTGCCCCACCCAGCAGGCCCTGGCGGTGGCGCTGGCGGCGCTGATCGCCCTGCTGCTGGCACTGCCCTTCCCGTTCATCGCCTTCGAGGCGCGCGGCGTGACCCGCTCCATCGACCTGTTCGATGCCATGACCGTGCTGACCACACAGCACTACGCGATGCTGGCGCTCCTGTTGTGGCTGGTGCTGCTGGTGCTGCCACTGCTGTTCCTGTGCGGCGTGATCCTGATTCACGGCGCTTTGCTGACCGACCGGCGCCTGCCCGCCCCGGGCCTGATGATGCGCAGCCTCCGCCATGTCCACCGCTGGATGATGGCGGATGTCTTCCTGCTGGGCGTGCTGGTCAGCATGGTCAAGATCCTGTCGATGGCGGAGATCCATTTCGGCATCTCCTTCTGGGCCTTCTGCGCCTTCGTGGTGCTGATGATCGGCACCGTGCGGCGGATCGACATGGACTGGCTGTGGGAGCGCATGGTGGGGCCGGAGCGTCGGCTGCCCGACAATGTCGTGCCCGGCCTGACCGGCGAGGCGCAGCACATCATGGGCTGCCCGGCCTGCGGCCAGGTCAATCGCATCCGCCGGCTCGGCCCGCACTACTGCTCGCGCTGCGGCGAGCGCCAGCATCTGCGCGGCCGGCACTCGCTGCAGAAGACCCTGGCGCTGCTGCTGGTGTCGGTGATGCTCTACATCCCGGCCATGGCGCTGCCGATCATGCAGGTTACCAGCCTGGGCGACGGCACCCCCCAGACCATCATCGGCGGAGTGATGCTGCTGCTGAGTCACGGCGACTGGCCGATCGCCGCGATCATCTTTCTGGCCAGCGTGGTCATTCCCATCGCCAAGATCCTGGCGCTGGGCTGGCTGTGCCTGAAAAGCCGCCGGGCCGAGCCGTGGCGACCGGAGATCCGCCTGCGGCTCTACCGGCTGACCGAATTCATCGGCCGCTGGTCGATGATCGATGTATTCGTGGTGGCCCTGCTGGTGGCGCTGGTGCGGCTCGGCACGCTGATGTCGGTCACCCCCGGTCCCGGGGTGCTGGCCTTTGCCGCCGTGGTCATCCTGACCCTGCTGGCCGCCCTCTCCTTCGACCCTCGCCTGATCTGGGATGCCGGCGCCCATCGCGATCTGCAGCTGCATCGCCCCGCGCCACCGGCCGATAACCGTTCCGACGATCCGCAAGACGACCCGCAACAGGAAGAGAGCCATGAGCGAGCCCGCTTCGACGGCCCTGCGTAAGCGCCTCAGACACATCTCGCCGGTCTGGCTGGTGCCGCTGATCGCCCTGCTGATCGGCGCCTGGATGCTCTATCACTCGCTCTCCGAACAGGGGCCGGAAATCACCCTGGTCATGGACAGCGCCGAAGGCATCGAATCCGGCCGCACCCTGATCAAGGCGCGCAACGTCGAGGTCGGTCACGTCACCTCCGTGACCCTCTCCGACGACACCCAGCACGCCGTGGTCACCGCGCGCATGAACAACAACACCGACCGGCTGCTCAACAACGATACCCGCTTCTGGGTGGTCAAGCCGCGCATCGGCCGCGAGGGGATCAGTGGGCTGGGCACCGTGCTGTCGGGCAACTACATCCAGCTGCAGCCCGGCCACGGCGAGGAGGAGCAGTACAGCTTCGAGATGCTCGATCAGCCGCCGGTTGCACCCCCCGATGCGAAGGGGCTGCGGCTGCAGCTGAGCAGCACCATGGCGGGCTCGCTGAGCGTCGGTGACCCGGTGCTGTTCAACGGCTATACCGTGGGCCGGGTGGAGAAGGTCAACTTCGACCCCGATGACCGCCAGGCGCACTATCAGCTGTTCATCCAGGCCCCCTACGAGAAGCTGGTGACCACCAACACGCGCTTCTGGTCGGCGGCCGGCTTCAATTTCGATGTCAGCTCGGAAGGCTTCTCGCTCAATCTCGACTCGCTGGAGTCGATGATCAGCGGCGGGGTGGCCTTCGGTGTCCCCGAGGACATTCCGCCGGGCGATCCCATCGGCCAGCAGAGCGATCTTGACTTCGCCCTCTACGGCGATCGCGAAAGCGCCTACCAGGGCAGCTTCAGCTACAACCTGCGCTACGTGGTGCTGATCGATGACACCGTGCGCGGGCTCAATCCCGGCGCGCCGGTGGAGTACCGCGGGGTGCGCATCGGCACCGTCGACAGCGTCCCCTGGCACATCGACAAGCTCAGCCAGAGCACCCTCAACAGCTTCAAGATTCCGGTGCTGATCCGTATCGAGCCGCAGCGCCTGCAGGCGCGGGTCGACAAGCCGGCACTCGAGGAGTGGCGCAAGCGCATGGCGGGCATGTTCGACAACGGGCTGCGGGCCTCGCTGAAGACCGGCAATCTCTTTACCGGCCAGCTGTTCGTCGATACCAGTTTCGTCGACAACCCCAGTGCACCGGCGGCGAAGGCGTATGACGGCGTACCGGTCTTCCCCAGCCAGCCCAGCGGCTTTGCCCAGATCGAGCAGAAGGTCACCGCGCTGCTCGACAAGCTCAACGGGCTCGACGTGAACGGGACGGTCGATCGGCTCAACCGGACGCTGGAACACTCCGATCAGCTGCTGGCGGAACTCGGCGACACCGCCGATACCCTCAATCAGGTGCTCGAGCAGCGCAGTACCCGGGAGCTGCCGCAGGAGCTGCAGAATACCCTGCAGTCGATGCAGCAGACGCTCAAGGGCTATTCGCGCAATGCCCCGGCCTATGACCAGCTGACCGGCACGCTCAAGGAGCTCAATCAGCTGATGCATTCGCTGCAGCCGGCGGCCCGCACCCTGAGCGAAAAACCCAACTCGCTGATCTTCAATCGCGACGAGATCAACGATCCGCAACCGAGGGCTCCCCAATGAGGCGTCGACTGCTCCCTCTCACCGTGCTGCTGCTGGCGCTGGGCGGCTGCGCCGGCCAGAGTACCGAGTTCCACCGCTACACCCTGCCGGAGGCGGACAGTGACGGCGCCGTGACCGCCGGGGACACCGCCACCCGGCAGGTGGTGCAGCTGTCGCCGGTGACGCTGGCGGCCTATCTCGACGGCTCCGGCATCGTCTTTCAGACCAGCGACATCGAGGTGCAGCAGGCCCAGGCCCATCTCTGGGCCGAGGATATCGGCACCCAGCTGACCCGCACGCTGCGCGATGCGCTGGCCGGGCAGCTGCCGCAGAGCCGGGTGCGCATCGGCGACGACCCCCAGCCCGAACAGGCCCGGGTGCAGGTCACGCTGTCGCAGTTCCAGGGCCGCCATGACGGCATGGCGGTGCTGGCCGGCCGCTATACGCTGCAGGACGCCCGGGGCCGGCTGATCGAACAGCAGCCGTTTCGCATCGAACGCCCCCTGCCGGAGGATGGCTATCCGGCGCTGGTGCGCACCCTGGGCGCCGGCTGGCAGGCCGTCGCCGAGCGCATCGCCGGTGAACTGCGCCCCCGCCTGTCCGCCATGGCGGCGCCGGACGCCGCGGCTTCTTCGTGAGCGCTACTCGCCGAGCCACCACATGCTGCGATGGGTGGCCGGAGGGCCATACAGGGCGGCCAGCTGCCGAAAGCTCTCGTCCAGCCGCTCGGGCAGCTGCCAGGGGGGATTGATCAGGGCCAGCCCGGAGCCATACAGTCCGGGCTGATCGGTGGCCTCGAAGCGGCTCAGCTCGCTGCGCCACACCTTGCGCAGGCCGTGACGCTTCATCCCGTCCAGCAGGGTGTGGTGCCGCCCCTGGGGCAGCAGCGGATACCACACCAGCACGATGGCGTGGCGCACCTTGCGCATCACCCGCTCCAGCGTCGCCGCCACCGTGGCGTACTCGTCGCGCAGCTCCCATGACGGATCGATCAGCACCGCCAGCCGCGGCGTCTTCACCGGCAGCATGGCTTCCAGCCCGGCCAGACCGTCGGCATGCCGGTGGCGGATGCGGGCCTCGCCGGGCAGGGCCGCGGCATCGAGATGGCGCTGTTCGCCGGGGTGCAGTTCGAACAGCGTCAGCTGATCCCGGTCACGCAGTGTTCGGGCCAGCCACCAGGGCGAACCGGGATAGACACTCAGCGCCGTCGCCGGCTGATGCGCGGCCAGTTGCCGGCACCACCCGTCCAGCAGGGCATCGCCGCTCGGCGATTGCTGCCAGAGCGGCAGCACACCATTGCGGTATTCGCCCAGCCGCCGGGTTTCGGGGGCATCGAGCGGATAGCTGCCCCGGCCGGCATGGGTATCCACCAGCGTCACGGCCGAGGATTTCTTCATCAGCGCTTCGGTCAGCGCATACAGCGCCAGGTGCTTGTGCACATCGGCGAAGTTGCCGGCGTGATAGGCGTGCTGATAGGCAAGCATGGGGTCCTCGCATGAAAAAAGCGCTGCCGACCCTCGTCGACAGCGCATGAACCACCGGGGCCATGGCGCCGGGCCATGAGACCCGGCGCTGCCGGCTCACCCCTGGGTCGGCACCAGGGTGATCTCGACCCGGCGATTCTGCGCCCGGCCCTGGGCGCTGTCATTGCTGGCGATGGGGTTGTCCTCGCCATGACCGCTCATGATCAGCCGGTTGAAGTCGACCCCGCCGCGGGCGAGATAGTTGCCCACGGCCTGGGCACGCAGCTCGGACAGGCGCTGGTTGTAGCTGTCGGAGCCGGTGGAGTCGGTATAGCCATCGATCTGCACCCGGGTATCCTGATACTCCTCGAGCACCTGGCGAACGCCATCCAGCGGCGAGCGAATCTGCTGGGAGAGATTGGCAGAGTCGGTGGCGAAGGTGATGTTGCTGGGCATGTTGAGCATGACCTGATTGCCCTGACGCGTCACGCTCACGCCGGTGCCCTGCATCTTCTGGCGCAGCTTGGCCTCCTGGGCATCCATGTAGTAGCCCACGCCGCCGCCGGCCAGCGCCCCCACGGCCGCGCCGATGGCGGCATGATCGAGACGGTGATCGTTGTCTGCCAGGGCGCCGGTGGCGCCGCCCAGCAGCGCACCGATGCCCGAGCCCTTGGCCAGCGATGAGGTCTGCTGCTCACCGGTATAGGGGTTAACGGTACTGCAGCCCGCCACCGCCACACTCAGTGCCAGTGATGCGATCCATCCGGTCCTTGCTTTCACTTGCTCGCTCCATTGCCAGAAAATCCGACCCGGCGATGGCCCGCCGCCCTCAGACGGCCTCGGCGTCATCGCACATGGCCAGCAGATCATTGAGAAACAACAGTCCCTGCGGGGTTGCCTTCAGCTGCGTCGGGCCGCGCTCGAGCAGCCCCAGTTGTTGTGCCCGTTCAGTGTGCGCATCGAGCGTGGCTTCGTCGAGCCCGGTACGCGCTCTCCACTCGTGACGCGGCACCCCCTGGACCAGCCGCAGCGCATTCATCAGGAATTCCAGCGGCCGCTCGTCTTCGGGGATGCTCCGGTGCCCCCCGACAAAACCACGGGGATCATTGCGCCGGCGCAGATAATCCTCCGGCTGCCGGGTCTTCCAGCGCCGCTCGATGGTAAGCCCGCCGGCCCCGTCCGGCGCACTCAGCTTGCCGTGGGCGCCGGCACCGATGCCCAGGTAGTCGCCGAAATGCCAGTAGTTGAGATTGTGCTGCGACGCCCGCCCCGGCCGGCAGTAGGCGGAGATCTCGTAGCGCCCCAGCCCGGCCGCTTCGAGCCGGGCGTGGCCGGCCTCCTGGATGTCGGCCAGCACCTCTTCCTCCGGCAGTACCGGCGGGCGGCTGTAAAAGGCCGTATTGGGTTCGAGGGTCAGCTGATACCAGGAGAGGTGCTCCGGGGCCAGCGCCAGCGCCCGTTCGATATCATTGAGCGCTCCGGCGGCATCCTGCCCCGGCAGGCCGTGCATCAGATCGACGTTGAGATTGTCGAAACCGGCCCGGCGGGCCAGCGCGATCGCCTGCTCGGCATCATCACCGCCGTGAATCCGGCCCAGCCGTTCGAGCACGGCATCATCGAAGCTCTGCACCCCCAGCGACAGGCGATTGATCCCGGCCGCCCGGTAGCCGTCGAAATGCGCCCGCTCCACCGTGCCCGGATTGGCCTCCAGCGTGACCTCGGTCTCCGCGCTCAGCGGCAGCCGCGCGCGAATCGCCGCCAGCAGCCGGGCATAGGCCTCGCCGCTGAACAGGCTGGGGGTACCGCCGCCGATGAAGATGCTGGTCAGCGGCCGCTCGCCCGCCAGCGGCAGATCGGCGTCCAGATCGGCGATCAGGGCATCGATGTAGGCCCGCTCCGGCAGGGCCTCGGGGGCTGCGGCGTGAGAGTTGAAATCGCAGTAGGGGCACTTGCGCACGCACCAGGGCACGTGGATGTAGAGCGCCAGCGGCGGCAGACTCATGAAGGACGCAGCCGTTCGACCAGCGCGGCCAGCGCCCGGCCGCGGTGACTGAGCCGATTCTTCAGCGTCGGCGAGAGCTCGGCCACGCTCAGCCCCTGCTCCGGCACCCAGAACAGCGGGTCATAGCCGAAGCCATCCTCGCCGCGCGGCAGCGACAGGATTTCGCCGGCCCAGTCGCAGTGCACAATGGTAGGCACCGGATCCTCGGGATGGCGCAAATGGACCAGAACGCAGTGGTAACGTGCGCCACGATACCCCTCGGGCACCTCGCTCATGGCCTCCAGCAGCCGACGGTTGTTGGCCTCGTCGTCGCTTGGCTCGCCGGCGTAGCGGGCGGAGTAGATGCCGGGGGCGCCATCGAGGGCATCCACGGCAAGACCGGAGTCATCGGCGAGTGCCGGCAGACCGCTGCCGGCACTCGCGGCACGGGCCTTGAGCAGGGCATTTTCAACAAAGGTCAAGCCGGTCTCCTCCACGGCCGATATGGCATGATCGGCCTGTGAAGTGACGCTCAGTCCCAGCGGCTCGAGCAGTGAACGGAATTCGCGCAGCTTGCCGGCATTGCTGCTGGCAATCACCAGCGAACGTTTGTCGGTTTCAGGCATGATCTGACTAGACATGGGGTTGCGTTCCCGGATCCGTAAAACGTCCCGCCATTCTAGGCTGGCGCAGGGCAGCTGGGAATCAACCGAGGTTACAGTCTGAATAGGCCACTGCGAACATGCGCTAATCGGAGCAACATCGGATTTGATTTTTACGTATCTTTACAGGAAGGCATTTCGCATTAGTATATCGACAGGCATGCTCACGCTCCTGGCATCGGGGAGCATGTGACAGGGGAGGCATCGTGGATAAGGAAGCATCAGCTATCGTGCTGTTGGTCACCGAGATGAACCCGCAAAGCGAACTGTTCATGCAGTACGTACGCGACAAGCTCGGCTGTGAGGTGGCCACCGTGGCACCGCGCGAAACCGTTGGCAGTGATGACGACATTCACAGGGTTGTGCTGCTGGATGCCGACCACGTCAACGAAAAGGACATGTATCACTGGGAGGAACTGGCCGCGGCCGACAACGCCGGGCTGACGCTGGCAGCGTTCAATCTGGTCGACGAGAACCAGGCCCTGAGCCTGGCCACCACCTTTCGGCTGCAGGGGGTCTTCTATCGTCGCGACAGTCTGGCACTGATCTGCAAGGGCATCGCCAAGCTGATCAGCGAGGAACTGTGGATGTCACGTACCCTGATGACCCGCCTGATCCGCTTCTACCGGCGACAGCAGGTCAATGCCTACCGCCCGGCCAACGGTCTCACGCAGCGCGAGCTGGAGATCCTCAAGCTGCTGGGTACCGGGGCCTCCAACACCGATATCGCCAATCAGCTGTTCGTCAGCGAGCATACGGTCAAGTCGCATCTGTACAACATCTTCCGCAAGCTCAAGGTACGCAACCGCATTCAGGCCATGAACTGGGTCCGCCAGAATCTGGGCAGCGCGCCGGCCCCCCTGCCGCGTCAGGCACGCCAGCACTCCGACGCCTGAACGGCAAGCGAAGGGCAGCAGGACCGCCCTCCGCTTCCTTCCGGCCCGCCGCAGCGGCTCAGCCGGTCGCGGCAGCGGTCCCCGGGGCCACTGCAGGCTGTTCGCCCACACCGGGGTAATAGGTCGCCGACAGGCCGTTGACCGCAATCAGTTCAACGCGGATCCCGCGTGCGCCGGCCCCCTGCACGAAATGCTCGATATCCTCGTACAGGTCGGTGTCGATGAAACCGGCCTCCCGGCCATCAATGATCAGTTGTGCGTCATCCGGCACCTGCTCGAGATAGCCGCGCAGCTCCTGCCGATTCAGAAAGGAGACATCGGTCCGCAGCCGCAGCAGGCAGTGCCGACCGTGGCGGGTAAAGGCCATGGCCGAGCGGTAGTTGGCCTGCACCAGAAACCAGAGTCCACACAGGATACCGATGATCACGCCCTGCAGCAGATTGGTCAGCATCACCGCGCCCACGGTAACCACGAACGGAATGAACCGGCTCCAGCCCTCCCGGTAGAGGGTCACCAGCATGACCGGCCGCGCCAGCTTGTAACCGGTATGCAGCAGGATCGCCGCCAGGCAGGCCAGCGGAATCAGCTCCAGCCAGCTCGCCAGGAAGGCCACGCTGGCCAGCAGCAGGATGCCGTGGATGAAGCTCGACAGCCGGGTCCGCCCGCCGGCGTTGACGTTGGCCGAGCTGCGCACGATCACCGCCGTCATCGGCAGCCCGCCCAGCAGCGAACTGACCATGTTGCCGACCCCCTGGGCCTTGAGCTCGCGATGCGGTGGCGACTGCCGCCCCAGTGGATCGATGCGATCCACCGCCTCGAGACTGAGCAGCGTCTCCAGGCTGGCCAGCAGCGCAATGGTCACGGCCGTGATGTAGAGCTGCGGGTTCGCCAGGCTGGCGAAGTCCGGCAGGCGCAGCTGGGCGAGGAAGTCCACCGGCCCCTCGAGCCCCGGCAGCGACACGCGCTGGGCGCTCTCCAGCGCCGGCAGGGCCCCGAGGCCACCGGCAAGACGATCAATGACAATGGCCGACAGGACCGCCACCAGCGGCGCCGGTATCCGGCGCAGGGTGGCCGGCACCAGACCGCGCTCCCAGCCGACCAGGATCGCCAGCGAGACCAGCGCAATCAGCAGCGCCGTGGGTGACAGGCCGCCGAGCAGCTCGCCCACGGCCAGCAGTGACGGAGCCTTGCCCTGGCCGAAGCCAAGCGCCAGCGGAATCTGGTTGAGAATCAGGATCAGGCCGATGGCCGCCAGCATGCCGCGGATCACCGCCGAGGGCACATAGGCCCCGACCCGGCCCAGTCCGAGCATGCCGAACAGCAGCTGCAGCGCACCGGCCAGCACACCCGCCATCAGCAGACCGCCCAGCCCCAGCGAGTCGATGGCCGCGAGCACCACCACCGTCAGGCCGGCCGCCGGGCCGCTGACGCTGAGTGCCGAACCGCTCAGGCAGGAGACCACCAGACCGCCGACGA
Organism: Kushneria sinocarnis; assembly: GCF_003633775.1. Classification (GTDB taxonomy): domain Bacteria; phylum Pseudomonadota; class Gammaproteobacteria; order Pseudomonadales; family Halomonadaceae; genus Kushneria; species Kushneria sinocarnis. Next base: position 78,942 of record NZ_RBIN01000001.1, on the reverse strand, counting down.
TGCCGGCAATCAGCCCCGACAGCGGCGGCGCTCCGGAGGCCAGCGCAATCCCCAGGCAGAGCGGGATGGCGACCAGAAAGACCACGATCCCGGCGGGCAGGTCGCGATTGAAGTGTTCGAGCGAGAAGGGTCCCTTCATTGCATCATCTCCGTTCCCGGACGAGCTCAGGCCGTGGCCACGGCGGACGGCTGTTCGGCAGCTTCGGGGAACAGCGGCGCCCCGGCCCCGCGCTCCCAGCGCACGATCTCGCGCAGCAGTCCGCTCTCCAGCGCATACACCATGCCGTGCAGCTGTGGCGGACAGGCAGCCTCGCGCACCACAAACATTTCACCGAGCGCACGCACCTGAGCAATGACATTGAGCTCCACCAGGCGATCGACCCGTTGACGCTCGTCGGTGATGGCAGCCAGTTCATCCTGGCCACTCCGGCAGGTGTCACGCACGCCGGCGAGGTGGCTGTCCACGTGCTCCAGACCGCTGGCGGCATCCGCCATGGCGGCCTTCACGCCACCACAGCCATGGTGGCCGCAGACCACGATGTGCTTCACCTGCAAGGCCGCCACGGCATACTGCAGCACGGCCATGAAACCGGCCTCGTCGCTGCGCACCACGTTGGCCACATTGCGGTGAATGAACAGCTCACCCGGTCCGGCATTGCAGATCTGTTCGGCGGGCACCCGGCTGTCGGAGCAACCGATCCACAGCGCCTCCGGTGCCTGGCCGCGATTCAGGCGGGTAAACACTTCGGGGTCGCGTCGGGACATCTCCTCGACCCAGGCGCGATTTTCCAGCAGGACGCGTTCGTGAAACTCCACGGCTCAACCCTCCGTCGGTCATCATTGGCTCGCCGCAGTACTCGTACTTGCCCTGCGACGATGTAAGCGTTGTGCAAGAAGCGCCATCAGCCCTCCGGGGAGGGGGATAGCGCTCTCATCGGAGCGACGTTCGTTCTATAATCGCCCTTGCCTTCAGTTCCCGGTCGAGCTATCGGCGTCATCCCCGCTGCGGGCGGGAGGCCGCTGTTATTGTTCAGAGACTTTCCAGGCTAGTGGATCGAACTGAATACAGCTTGAACCTAATTAAAATTAACCTGATGATTTCCGGGGATTTTCGGTTTTCTGGGACGCAGACGAACAGGCAGTGGTTCAGATTTCAGGCTGAACCGTGAAACGGTTGATCGATTGTCTTGTCATCTCTTTCAGAGAGCACCGAACGGGCTATACGCAGAGAATCACGAGCATCAAGTTCCACCCTCAACCGGGGCTATCCATGGATGCTGCCAACGCTTCGATCGTAATGGTCACCCAGAGCAGTCCACAGAACGAACTGTTCCTGGACTATCTGCGCCGTCAGCTGGAGTGCGATGTATCACTGATGGCATCGGACGCCTTCATCGATCCCGCGCACGATGAGGGTCCGATGGTTGTACTGCTCGATGATGATCATCTGGAGGAAAACGACGTCCGGCACTGGCTCGAACAGCTCGGTCATCGCCATGACCGGACCGCCTTTGCCGCCTTCAACATGGCCGACGAGGATCGTGCCATGACCCTGCTGATGCATGTGCCACTGCAGGGGGTGTTCTATCGCAACGACCCGCTGAGCCTGATCAGCAAGGGCATCGTGCGGATGCTGGAGGGCGAGATGTGGCTGTCACGGCCGCTGATGGAGCGGCTGCTGACGGCCTACTGGTATCGTCAGTACGAGGAGGGCACCAGCACGCCGCTGGCGTCACTGACCCCGCGTGAGCGCGAGATCCTGGGGATGCTCGACAGCGGTGCCAGCAATCAGGATATCGCCGATCGGCTGATGATCAGCGAACATACCGTCAAGTCGCACCTCTATCACGTCTTTCGCAAGCTCAAGGTGCGCAATCGCACCCAGGCCCTGCATCTGCTGCGCCAGCAGCCGAACCGGCTGCCGGACAACTTCTCGTCAAACATGCGGCGCTGACCCGAGCCGATTCCGGCAGACTCCGGAATCGGACGAGCGGGCCGGTCAGGAGAGCTGCAAGCGCTCCCGCAGCAGTTTCACCAGCTGATGCGAGGCGCCTTCGGCGGTGGTATCCAGATGCACCACCTGCCCCTGCTCGTCATCACCGAAGGGCTCGCGGCTCTCGAGCTGACGCTCGAGCACCTCGACGCCGGCTTCCGAGGCCTCGCCGCGCTGCTGCTGCCGCTTCTCGATACGTCGCCGCAGCGTCGCTTCATCGGCTTCGAAGCTGATGGTCAGGGCCGGCAGGCCGCGCCGTTCGGCCTCGTGTCGCAGCCGGTCACGCTGGGCCCGCCTGAGTGCCGTGGCATCGATGCAGACCGGAAAGCCGGCATCCAGCAGCAGGCCGGCCAGTTCGGCCAGCCGCTGATAGGTCCGCTCGGTCGCCTCGGCGGTGTAGATGCCGCTGTCAATGGCGGAGTCGCTGTCGGCATCGGACGCCAGTCCGAACAGCCGCTTGCGCTCGACATCCGAGCGGAGGCGGATGCTGCCGAGCTCATGCACCACCTGCTGGGTGAAATGGCTCTTGCCGCTGCCCGACACGCCCGCGCTGACCAGCAGCCAGGGGATCTCGAGCTCGGTATAGCGCTCGGCGAGTTCGGCGTAGCGACGATACTCGGCATGAATCCCGGCCCTTTCGGAATCATCCAGCCCCGGCTGACCGACCCGGAACATGGCGATCTTGGCCCGCACCATGGCGCGATAGGCCTTGTAGTACGGCAGCAGGCGCACCAGCTCGTAATCGCCGCTGCGCTCCAGGTAGCGATCGAGCACGTGATGCGACAGCCGCCACTCGCCGCGCACCTCGAGATCCATCAGCAGAAAGGCGAGCTCGCAGCAGATGTCGTTCCAGCGCAGCTCATCGTTGAACTCGATGCAGTCGAAGATCACTGCCCGGCCATCGGACTGCACCACATTGCCCAGGTGCATGTCACCGTGGGTCTCGCGCACGAAACCGTTCTTCAGCCGCTCGGCCATCAGCGGCGCCAGCTGCTCGTAGCGCTCGTCGGCCCACTGCTCGAGCCGACCCAGCCGGTCGAGATCGGCCGGCTCCTCGAGCAGCTCATGCAGCTGCTCGAAGTTCTGGGCGACCGGCGCATGTACCACCTCGGGGGTACCGAAGGCGCTGTCGGGGGCGGCCCGCTCGGCACGCTGGTGAAAGTCGACCAGCTGATCGACCATGTCATCCATGTGCGCCTCGGTCAGCTCACCCCGGGCCTGCAGCGTATCGAACAGCCCCTCGTTGTCGAATACCCGCATGTGCACGGCATACTCGAACGCCTCCCCCGCGCCGTTGATGCGCGGCGCCTCGGGCGAACCGGTGATCGGCACCGCCTCGAGATAGATGTTGCTCGCCAGCCGGCTGTTGAGCCGGATCTCTTCCTCGCAGAAGTGGCGGCGCTTCGCCAGGGTCGAGAAATCGAGAAACCCGAAATCGAGCGGTTTCTTGATCTTGTAGGCGTGCTCGCCGGCCAGCAGGACCCAGGAGATGTGCGTCTCCCGCAGTGACACGCCGGAAACCGGATGGGGGTAGCAGGTGCTGTCCTGCAGCGCTTCAATCAGGCTCTGACTCACAAGAGATTCTCCCTGTTGCAGCTGGGCAGTGGTGAATGAGGCAGCGCGACCGGCACGGGGCCGGTCACACCGCAGATCAGCCGGCCATTTCGGTCAGCACCGTGCGGGCCGCCTCGAGGGTCTTTTCGATATGTTCCTGCTCATGGGCACTGGACATGAAGCCGGCCTCGAAGGGCGACGGCGCCATGTAGACCCCGTGGGTCAGCATGGCAGTGAAGAAGCGCCGGAAGGCGTCGGCATCACAGCCGGTCGCGGCGGCGAAGTTCTCCACCCGGATCTGGTCGGTGAAGAACACGCCGAACATGCCACCTGCGCGCTGGGTGATCAGCCCGATCCCGGCCTCGCGGGCATGGCGCTCCAGCCCTTCGCAGAGCTGCTCGACCCGCTCACCCAGCCGCTGGTGAAAGCCCGGCTCGCGGATCTTGTCGAGCAGCGCAATACCCGCGGCCATCGCCAGCGGGTTGCCCGCCAGCGTGCCCGCCTGATAGACCGGCCCCAGCGGCGAGATCTGCTCCATGATGTCGCGCCGGCCACCGAAGGCGCCCACCGGCATGCCACCGCCGACGATCTTGCCCAGACAGGTCAGGTCCGGGGTGATGCCGTAGTGGGCCTGGGCCCCGCCCAGCGCGACCCGGAAACCGGTCATGACCTCATCGAAGATCAGCACGGCACCGCTATCGTCGCAGACTTCGCGCAGGGTTTCGAGAAAACCGGGGCTCGGCGGGATACAGTTCATGTTGCCGGCCACCGGTTCGACGATCACGCCGGCAATGGAATCGCCCATCTCGGCGAAGCACTCGCGCACGCCCTCGATGTCGTTGTAGGAGAGCGTGATGGTGTGCTCGGCCAGCGAGGCCGGAATGCCCGGCGAACTCGGCTGGCCATGGGTCAGGGCCCCCGAGCCGGCCTTGACCAGCAGCGAATCGACATGGCCGTGATAGTTGCCCTCGAACTTGACGATCCGATCGCGGCCGGTATAGCCCCGCGCCAGCCGCACGGCCGACATGGTGGCCTCGGTGCCGGAGCTGACCATGCGCACCATCTCGATCGACGGCATGATCTCGCAGATCAGATCGGCCATGTCGGACTCGAGGACCGTCGGCGTGCCGAACGACAGTCCGTCGTCGACCCGCGACCGCACCGCTTCCAGCACATCGGGGTCGGCATGGCCGGTGATCATCGGCCCCCAGGAACCGACATAGTCGATATAGCGCCGCTCCTCGACATCGAACAGGTAGGGGCCCTGCGCGCGCTTCATGAACACCGGGGCCTGCCCCATGCCCTTGAAGGCCCGCACCGGTGAATTGACGCCTCCCGGAATGCGGCGGCTGGCACGCTCGAACTGTTGCTGTGAAGTGGTCATGCACTCTCCTCGCGAAACGGATGGGCCACCGGCGCACCGATGGCACTGAATTCAGCTCGTGAAACCGGCCCGCTGGCGCAGTTCACGTACGGCGGCCTCGCTGGCCGCGGCACCGGCGCCGAAGACGGCGTGCACCACGGCTACCAGATCGGCCCCGGCGGCCACGGCCCGGGCAGCCCGATCACCATCGATACCACCGATGGCCACCCGCGGCAGCCCGAACCGGGCGGCCTCGCCGAGCAGCGACAGCTCGGCGGGCGGCGCGCCGGGCTTGGTCCGCGAGGCAAAGAAGCGGCCGAAGGCCAGATAGCTGGCGCCCGCCCGGCGGGCCCGGGCAGCCAGCTCAAGACTGCCGTGGCAGGTTGCGCCCACCAGCACGCCGGGGCCCAGCCGCTCGCGCGCCCCGGCCACCGCGGCATCCTGCTGTCCCAGATGCACGCCCACGCCCAGCCGCGCCGCCAGCGCCACATCATCGTTGATGATCAGCGGCGTGGCGAACTCGCGACACAGGCCCGCCAGCGCCGCCGCCTGCCGGTAACGATGGGCCTCATCGGAGGATTTGTCACGGTACTGCAGCAGCGCCAGTCCGCCGCGCAGGGCGCCTTCGGCCGCCGTCAGCAGGGTGTCGTCATCCGGCAGCAGGGTGGCATCGGTCAGGGCGTAGACGCCGCGCTGCCAGTTGCTCTCATGCATCTCGATCACCGGGTGTGGACAGATCATTCATGCCGGCCCAGCGATCGGGCAGCGCCTGACCGTGACCGGGGCGCACGGCATGGCGCAGGGCCGCCCAGCTGAAGCGCTGGGCGCGTTCACAGGCCGGCTCGAGCGGCAGGCCGGCCGCGAGCCCGGCCGCCAGCGCACTCGCCAGCGTACAACCCGAGCCGTGGTACTGCCCCGGCAGCCGCGGCCACTGCCACTGTCGCGTCCCGCCGGGCCGAAACAGGGTGTGGATAACCTGCTCGCCTTCGGTTCCGTCGGTGCCGGTGGCGAGTACCGCCCCGGCCCCCGCCGCCAGCAGCGCCTCGGCCCGCGCCGCCACCGTTCCGGCACCGGGCGCCAGCCGCGCCAGCTCCGCCAGATTGGGAGTAATCACGCTCGCCAGTGGCAGCAACCGCTGGCGAAAGGCCGCCAGCAGGGCCTCCGAGGAGAGTTCCTGCCCGCCGCCGGCCCGCAGCACGGGATCGATCACCAGCGGCAGTTCCAGCCAGCGGGCACGGAGCTCGACCACCGCCTCGAGCGTGGCCAGATCGGCCAGCAGCCCCACCTTGAGCGCCGCCGGCGGCATGTCCGCCGCCACCGCCCGGGCCGCCGCCGTCAGACCGCCCGCCGCACAGGGGGTGACGGCCTCGACGTCGCGGGAGGTCTGTACCGTCAGGGCGGTCGGCACCGTCAGCGCCCAGCCGCCCAGCGCCCGGATCGCCTCGGCATCGGCAATCAGGCCGGCGCCGCCGGTCGGGTCATGGCCGGCCAGCACCAGCACCACGGGTGGTGTACCGACAGGCGTGGCCATCAGAAGGGGTGCACCTCCGAAAGGATCACCACGGCCAGCAGGATCACCACCGGAACCACGCTGAAGACCCGGTAATAGCTGCGGCCGTGACGGTTGGTACCGTCGGCAAAGCGCTTGATGTGCGCCAGACAGATATGCTGATAACCGATCAGCGCAATCACCAGCACCGCCTTGGCGTAGAACCAGCCAGCCGCCATCAGGGTCTGGAAATCCATCACCAGCAGCCAGACGCCAAAGATCACCGAGGCGATCATGGCCGGATTCATGATGGCCTTGTAGAGCCTGCGCTCCATGAGCTGAAAGCGCCGGGTGCCGCGCGCATCGTCATCACGCAGGGCTTGCGAATGATAGACGAACAGGCGTGGCAGATAGAGCAGTGCCGCAAACCAGCAGATGACGGCAATCAGGTGGAAGGCGAGTATCCAGGCAAACATGCAGGCTCCTGATCAGGCTTGGAATGACACGGTCGGGCCGGGAGGCCGCCGGGGTATAGCACGCGCATGGCGCTACCACCCGCCCGGCGGCCGCGCCGTGAAAGCCCCGTTCAACGCTTGTAGCGATAGTAGTTCTCGATCGCTTCGCGGGTAATGATACCCGAAACCTTGCGAATCATCGGTGCGGTCGTATGCTGCACGTAGAGTGCATCGACGCCGTATTCGTTGATGCAATCAAAGGCTTCCGACAGGGTAGCCTGCAGATCCACGGAAGCCAGTTCGAGACGCTGACCGGGAATCGCCAGCAGGTCGATCTCCTCGATCGCCTCCTCCTCGGCGCCGCCGGACTCGTGGTTGCGCGAGCGCGAACGTGACACTCCCGGAATGGCATCCTCGCCCTTGCCTTCGGCCGCCGGATCGCGGTTGTCACCGAGCACCAGCCGCGCCAGATCGGACGCCGCCAGCGCCACCGGCGACTTGTCCTCGCCGCGGCCGATCATCAGCCACACCGGCCGTGAATCAAGCAGTGTCCGCGCCTGATCCCGGGTGATCCGCGGCCGGGTACGAACCACGGCGCGCTCCATTACCGCCGGCACGGCCACCCGCGACAGCGCCTGGGTCAATGGCTGCTGCAGCGGATGCAGCCCCTGGTTGAACAGGGCCGAAATGAAGAAACCGCGACAGTGCCAGACCTGGCGTCCGGTAAGCCCGGACACCACCACTGCCAGCATGCCGTAGAGGATGAAATCGGGATTGTGGGTCAGCTCGATCAGCGCCATGATCGCCGCCAGCGGCGCCTGCAGCACGGCGCCCATCATCGCCGCCATGCCCAGCATGGCGTAGAGGTGCGGATCATGCACCAGCTGGGGCAGCAGGAACAGCCCCGCCATGCCGAACAGCGCGCCGATCGCGGCCCCGCAGACCAGCACCGGGCCGACGATCCCGACCGGCACGCCGCAGGCCAGGGTCAGTGCGGTCAGTGCCAGCTTGCCGACCGCCACCACCAGCAGGACATCGAGTGCCGGGGTCTGCGTCAGGATGCTGCCCACGGTGTCGTAGCCGATTCCCTGCACCTGGGGGTACCAGAACGCCACCACCGCAGTGGTACTGCCGGCCAGCAGCAGGCGCAGCCAGCGGGGCACCCGGGTCAGCTGCGGGCCCAGCCTGGCCAGCCGGATGAAACCGCCGGCCAGCAGACCGATGACCAGTGACATGGTAATGATCCACGGGATATCGAACAGCCGGGCCTCGATGGTATCGGGTACGGTGAAGGCGGGCATGCTGCCGTAGATCATCTGGGTGACCACCGCGCCGGTGGCGGAAGCTAGGATGACCGGCATGAAGCCGGTCAGGGTGTACTCCATCATCACCACTTCCATGGCGAAGATGACCCCGGCAATGGGGGTATTGAAGGAGGCCGAAATGCCGGCCGCGGTGCCGCAGCCGACCAGCACCCGCAGACTGTTGTGCGGCAGCCGCAGGCGTTCGCCGATCCAGCAGGAACCGCCGGCGCCGAGATGAATGGCCGGTCCTTCGCGACCGGCCGAGAGTCCGCCGATCAGGGTCACGGCCCCTACCCACCACTGATTGAGCCAGTTGGCCAGCGGCATCTGCCCCTGATGGTAGGTCAGCCGCTCGATGACGTGGCCGATGCCGAGCTTGCGCGCTGCGGCCGGCTGGCGCCACAGGCCGACCCCGATCAGGGCCACCGCGGCCAGCGGCAGCAGCACACGGATCGGTGGCGGCAGCGCCTCGAAATCGTCCGAACGACCACCGGGCATGAATCCCAGCGTGATGACATCGATCAGTTCACGAAAGGCTGCCATCAGCAGACCGGTCAGGGCACCGGAAAGCACAGCAAGCAGACAGAGCTGCGGCAGCGCATCCACCGACGCCAGACGCCGGCGGAAATGATCCAGACTGAAGCGTGTAATGCCGAGACGATAACGCGGCAAGTCGGGTTCTCCCCGGTAGCGGACAGGCGCAGGAATGGATGTCATGCCGGCTGCTCGTACATCCCTGACGCTGACGAGGCGGCTGTCGCTGGCAGCCACCCTGCCGACCCTTCATTGTTGCCACAACCCCCGGTGCAATTCAAAGAGCACGACCTTTCCCGCGGCCACCCAGGTTGACCCCGGTTGCGCCTGGGTCCGATAATGCAGGCATTCATTCAAGATACTTCGGGAGGCCGCGATGAGCGGGGCAGAATCCTTCGTCCCGACGCCGCTTATCTTCACCGATGCTGCAGCAGGCCGCTTGCGGGCCCTGATCGCCGAGGAGCACAACCCGGCGCTCAAGCTGCGGGTCTACGTGACAGGTGGCGGATGCTCGGGCTTCCAGTACGGTTTCGACTTTGCCGAAGCGGTGGACGAGGAAGACACCGTGATCGAGAACGGCGAGGTGGCCATGGTGGTTGATCCGCTGAGTTATCAGTACCTGGTCGGTTCGACCATCGACTTCGAGGAAGGGCTGGCGGGTGCCCGTTTCATGATCCAGAACCCCAACGCCACTACCACCTGTGGCTGCGGGGCATCCTTCACCGTCTGACCCTTCGAAAGCCTGATCACTTCTCCTCGAACCCCGGCCAGCGTGCCGGGGTTTTTCATGTCCACCCTCCCTGAATCCGCCATCCGGATCGCCGATCCGCTCTTCCGATGGCTGTGGATAACATTCATCGCTCATCACCTGCATGCGTCGCTCCGAGCCACGCCACACGGCGCTCGTGGCTGCCGGGGCCGACTGCTGCCCTGCTCTGGACGAGTGCGGTAACAACCATCGGGACAGGCTGGGCAGTACTCGGGGGATAAGCTGCCCTGTGCATAACCAGGCCTTTCATCCACAGCTCCTGCAACGGTCATCCGCCCTTCATACGCCACTCGTGCGCAACCGTATCAACACGCCAGATAACTGATTCATGGTGCAATGAATCGGTTATCCACAGAAATTGCGGCTCCCCATAATCACAACCACAACAGAACTTCCTTTTTATACACCCTGTATTGATTGATTGAAGGAAAACGCGAGCTCGTGTGGAAAACCCCTGACGGTTACCCACAGGCGCGTTATAATCGCGAACCCTGATTTCCCCATTTCCGTTACGGTCAGCAGCCGATCAGGCAGGCGTGGCCGTGGCCAACGTGCTCGAGGTCAATACGTGGATTACCCGGACCGCTTTGACGTCATCGTCATCGGCGGTGGTCATGCCGGAACCGAAGCCGCACTCGCCGCCGCCCGAACGGGCTGTCAGACCCTGCTTCTGACGCACAACATCGAGACGCTGGGCCAGATGTCCTGCAATCCCGCCATCGGCGGCATCGGCAAGAGCCATCTGGTACGCGAGATCGACGCGCTCGGCGGTGCCATGGCGCTGGCTACCGATCGGGCGGGCATCCAGTTCCGGGTGCTGAACTCCCGCAAGGGGCCGGCCGTGCGCGCCACCCGGGCACAGGCGGATCGGGTCCGTTACAAGGCGGCCATCCGGCACACGCTCGAACATCAGCCCAATCTCACGCTGTTTCAGCAGTCGGTGGATGACCTGATTGTCGAGGGCGATACCGCCCGCGGCGTGGTCACCCAGGGCGGCATCCGCTTTTTCGCCGAAAGCGTGGTGCTGTGCACCGGTACCTTCCTGGGGGGCGTGATCCACATCGGTGAGCAGCACCATGGTGGTGGCCGCAGCGGCGATCCCTCGGCCTCGGCGCTGGCGCGGCGCCTGCGTGAACAGCCGCTGCGGGTGGATCGGCTGAAGACCGGTACCCCGCCGCGACTGGACGGCCGCAGCGTCGATTTCTCGAAGCTGGCCGCCCAGCCGGGGGACGAGCCGCGTCCGGTGATGTCGATGATGGGAACGCCCGACATGCATCCGTCCCAGCGCAGCTGTTACATCGCGCATACCAACACGCGTACCCATGACATCATCCGCGCCAACATCGAGCGCTCGCCGATGTTTTCCGGCGCCATCGACAGCGTGGGGCCGCGCTACTGCCCGTCGATCGAGGACAAGATTCACCGCTTTGCCGACAAGGAGAGCCATCAGGTCTTCATCGAACCGGAAGGCCTGGAGACCCCCGAGCTCTACCCCAACGGCATCTCGACCTCGCTGCCGTTCGATGTCCAGCTCGAGCTGGTACGCTCGATGGAAGGGCTGGAAAACGCCCACATCGTGCGCCCGGGCTACGCCATCGAATACGATTTCTTCGATCCGCGGGATCTGAAGCACTCGCTGGAAACGAAGGTGATCCACAATCTCTGGTTCGCCGGTCAGATCAACGGCACCACCGGCTACGAGGAAGCCGCGGCCCAGGGGCTGCTCGCCGGGCTCAACGCCGCCCGGCGGGCAAGCGGGCAGGACGCCTGGTGGCCGCGGCGTGACGAGGCCTATCTCGGCGTCATGGTCGATGACCTGATCCGCATGGGCACCCGCGAGCCCTACCGGATGTTCACCTCGCGGGCGGAATACCGCCTGATGCTGCGCGAGGACAATGCCGACCTGCGCCTGACCGAAACCGGTCGTCAGCTGGGCCTGATCGACGATCAGCGCTATCGTGCCTTCGAGACCCGGCGTGATGCGATTGCTGCCGAGCGCGAGCGGCTCGATCGGGTACGCGTCCGCCCCGGCAGCGATGCGGCGCGCCAGCTGGTGCCGAAGATCGGCGAGCTGGAGAAGGAGCAGCGCCTGAGCGATCTGCTGCGCCGTCCCGAGCTGAACTACGAGGATCTTGCCGGGCTGGCCGAGGGGGCACCCGAACAGCCGCACGTCCGTCAGCAGGTGCAGGTGCAGGTCAAGTACGACGGCTACATCGCCCGGCAGCAGGAAGAGATCGACAAGCTGCGCCGTCACGAATCGACCCCGCTGCCGGCGGAGCTCGATTACCACACGGTCGATGGCCTCTCCAGCGAGATCCGCCAGAAGCTCGACGAGGCGCGCCCCGAGACACTGGCCGAGGCCGGCCGTATTCCCGGCGTGACTCCGGCGGCGCTGTCGATGCTGCTGATCCATCTCAAGAAGCAGCAGCGCCCGGCGCGGGCCAGCGGCGAATGAACCCGGCCTGCGAGGTCACCCTCGACGAGGGGGTCGCGGCGCTGGGGCTGGAGGCCGATGATGAACAGCGCAGCCGGCTGCTGGCGCTGGTGGCGTTGTTGCACAAGTGGAACCGGGCTTATAACCTCACCGCGGTGCGTGATCCGGTTGCCATGGTGCAGCGCCATCTGCTCGATTCGCTGGCCATCGTGCCCTGGCTGCGCGGTCCGCGAGTGCTGGATGTCGGCAGCGGCGCCGGGTTGCCGGGGCTGGTGCTGGCGATCATGGCGCCACGGCTGGCCGTGACCCTGCTCGACAGCAACGGCAAGAAGGTTCGCTTCCAGCGTCAGGCGGCGCACGAACTCGGCCTGAGCGGCGTCAGCGCCGTACAGGCCCGGGTGGAGCAGTACCCGGGCGGCCCCTTCGAGCAGATCGTCAGCCGTGCCTTTGCCGCACCGCAGGCGTTCATCGACGCCAGTCGGCATCTGCTGGCTCCCGGCGGCGAGTGGCTGGCCATGATCGGCCGCGACGACAGCCTGCGGACCGGATCGATCACTGGGGCCACGCCGCTTGCCTGCGTGCCGCTCGCGGTGCCCGGCGCGCAGGGCGATCGTCATCTGCTGCGTCTCGAAGCCGCCGGGGCGACTACCGACCAATAACCAGGGATTGTCCTCTTGACCCGGATCATCGCGCTGACCAACCAGAAGGGCGGCGTCGGCAAGACCACCACCGCCGTCAATCTTGCCGCCTCGCTGGCATCGCTCAAGCGCCGCGTTCTGCTGATCGATCTCGACCCCCAGGGCCATGCCACCATGGGCAGCGGCATCGACAAGCACGATCTGCCGGAGGGCAGCATGCTCGATGTGCTGCTGGGCGATCGGGCGGCGCGCGATGTCATGCTGCGCAGCGAGAGCGCCGGCTATGCCCTGCTGCCCGCCAACGGCGATCTTACCGCCGCCGAAGTCGATCTGCTCGAGCGCGAGGGGCGCGAGCGCTGTCTCGACCGGGCCGTGGGCGACATGGTGGCCGATTTCGATGTGGTACTGATCGACTGCCCGCCGTCGCTCAACATGCTGACCGTCAACGCCCTGACCGCCTCCCACGGCGTACTGATCCCGCTGCAGTGCGAGTTCTATGCGCTGGAGGGGCTGTCGGCGCTGCTCGACACCGTCGAGCAGATCCGGGAAAGCGTCAATCCGACGCTGGCGCTGGACGGCATCGTGCGCACCATGTACGACAGCCGCAACAGCCTGACCCGCGATGTCAGCAATCAGCTGGCGAACTATTTCGGTGATCAGCTGATCAGGGCGGCCATCCCTCGCAACGTACGGGTGGCCGAGGCGCCCAGCCACGGCCTGCCGGTGACCCGCTATGCCAGGATGTCGCGGGGCAGCCACGCCTACCGGGTGCTGGCCAAGGAACTGATCCGGCGCCTGGCGCTGTAACACCACTGTGATGATCGTGTTGATCGAGGTGACTTCCGCATGACCCGTAAACGCGCGCTCGGAAGAGGTTTGGATGCCCTGATCGGTGCCGGTGCCACTGCCCGGCAGCGCTCCAGCGGTGAAGTGGCGATCGATCCGGCCGAAGAGGGTGGCGAGGGTGCCCTGCACGAGGCCCCCGAGCTCGAGGCCGGCGAGCGGCTGGAGCGCCTGCCGCTCTCCCGGCTCTCCCGCGGGCGCTATCAGCCCCGGCGCGATATCCAGCCCGAACGGCTCGAGGAGCTGGCCGCCTCGATTCGTCGCCAGGGGGTGATGCAGCCGATCGTGGTGCGCCCGCTGGCCGATGCCGGCGACGAGCAGCGTTTCGAGATCATCGCCGGGGAGCGCCGCTGGCGGGCTGCCCAGCTCGCCGAGCTCGAGACGATCCCCGCCGTGGTGCGCGAGCTCGATGACGAGGGCGCACTGGCGATGTCACTGATCGAGAACATCCAGCGCGAGAACCTCAATCCGGTCGAGGAGTCGGTTGCCCTGCGCCGGCTGATGGACGAGTTCGAACTGACCCAGCAGCAGGTGGCCGATACGCTGGGCAAGTCGCGCGCCCAGATTGCCAATCTGCTGCGGCTGCTGGCGCTCGAGGAGAGCGTGCAGACCCTGCTCGAGCGCGGCGATCTCGACGTCGGCCACGCCCGCGCCCTGCTGGCCCTCAAGGGGGCAAAGCAGCGTCAGGCCGCCCACGAGGTGGTCGATCGCGGTCTGACCGTGCGTCAGACCGAGGCGCTGGTGAAGCGCATGAACGAGGCGAAGGCGCCGGCCGAGCCGGCCCCCGCCTCGCCGGATGTCGGCCGGCTGGAGACCCAGCTCGGGGAACTGCTCGGTGCCAGGGTGCGGATCAGCCATGGCAAGAGCGGCAAGGGACGTTTGACCATCCGCTATACCAGTCTTGAAGAGCTGGATGGCATTCTTGGCCATATCCGCTAGTCTTCGGCACTTAAAGAGAACTTAATCCGGGATTGCCAGACGGATCGGTTTGACCGAGCATCTATCCGCCCCTGTCGACAAACGGGTGTTACTGCTTGGCTTTTTGCCTTTCGGGGCGTTGATGGGAGCATACGGCTTCCCTATAATCCGCCCGGTTTGGCAAGTGGCCGGCGCTCGGGACAGCCCGGGGGCCGGTATCATCTCCAGCGGCAGGGAGCAGCGCATGCGGTCCATGACACCGGCCAGACCCCGGCGACCGCAGGTGGGTCGCCTGCTGCTGGGGCAGACGCTGACGGGCGCCGCGGTCAGCCTGCTGGCGCTGATCCTGGGAGGCGTCAGCGACGGTCTGTCGGCGGTCAGCGGGGCGCTGGTGTGTCTGCTGCCCAACGCCTATTTTGCCTGGCGGGCCTTCAGGCTGCGTGGCGCCCGTCTGGCCCGGGAGATCATGAACGGGTTCTACCGGGCCGAAGCCGGAAAGTTCGGTTTGACAGTGGCATTGTTCACGCTGGTCTTCGTGGCAGTGCCGCCCTCAAACCCCGCTTTCTTTTTTGGCGCTTACGTGCTGGTTCAATGCGTTCACTGGCTGGGGTTCTGGCTTGTTCGCACCGGATCGCGCACCTGATCACCGAGGCAGCTTCATGGCAGCAGGTAATAGTCTGGAAACGTCCGAGTACATCAAGCATCACCTTCAGAACCTGACCTTCGGGTACGATCCCGGGCACGGGTGGACCATCGCCCACAGTGCCGAGCAGGCGTCGAACATGGGCTTCTGGGCGATCAACCTGGACACCATGCTCTTCTCGATCGTGCTCGGTGCGCTGTTCCTCTGGGTGTTCCGGCTGGTGGCCCGCCATGCCAGCAGCGGGGTGCCCTCGAAACTGAACAACGCCGTGGAGATGGTCGTCGAGTTCGTAGACAGCTCGGTGCGCGAAACGTTCCATGGCAAGAGCCGGCTGATCGCCCCGCTCTCGCTGACCATCTTTGTCTGGGTCTTCCTGATGAACCTGATGGACCTGATCCCGGTCGACTGGATTCCCCAGCTGGCCCAGGCGGTCGGTGTCAGCGTGATCGGGGTCGAGGACCCGTCGCACGTCTACTTCCGGATCGTGCCGACGGCCGATATCAACGCTACCCTGGGCATGTCGCTGACGGTCTTTGCGCTGATCCTGATCTACATGGTGCGCATGAAGGGCATCAGCGGTTTCGTGGCCGATCTGACCCTGAAACCCTTCTCGGCCAGCAATCCCCTGGTGCAGGCCCTGCTGGTGCCGGCCAACCTGCTGCTCGAGCTGGTGACCCTGCTGTCCAAGCCGATCTCGCTCGGACTGCGTCTGTTCGGTAACCTCTATGCCGGCGAGCTGATCTTCATGCTGATCGCCTCCGTCGGTCTGTTCCAGCTGCCCCTGCATTTTGCCTGGGCCACGTTCCACCTGCTGATCATCGTTCTTCAGGCATTCATCTTCATGATGCTGACCATCGTCTACCTCAGTCAGGCCAGCGAAGAGCACTGATCGGTTCACCCACTCCCCCTCAACTCAACGTGACTTGAAAACTGGAGAGCACCATGGAAGCACAAGTTCTGGGCATGACTGCGATTGCCGTTTCGCTGCTGATCGGTCTGGGCGCCCTGGGCACCGCCATCGGCTTCGGCATCCTCGGCGGCAAGTTTCTGGAGGGCGCCGCTCGTCAGCCCGAAATGATTCCGCAGCTGCAGGTCAAGATGTTCATCGTCGCCGGCCTGCTGGATGCCGTCGCCATGATCGGTGTCGGTATCGCACTGTTCTTCACCTTCGCCAATCCGTTCGTTGGCTGAGCATCCCCGTTGCGGATGCCCGGCATCCGGTGTGATGCCCCAATGACCACGTAGCGAGAGGTGACGGCGTGAATCTGAACCTAACTTTGATCGGCCAGTCCATCGCCTTTCTGGTGTTCGTATGGTTCTGCATGAAATATGTATGGCCGCCGATCACCAAGGCGCTGGAAGAGCGGCGCAGCAAGATCGAGGAAGACCTGGCATCGGCCGATCGTGCTCGCCAGGAAATGGAGCGGGTCAACGAGGAGTCCGAGCGGATCCTGCGCGAGAGTCGCGAGGAAGCCAGCCGGATCCTCGAGCAGACCCGTTCGCGCGCCGATCGCATGATCGAGGAAGCGCGCGATGATGCCAGGGCCGAAGGCCAGCGCATGATCGATCAGGCCAGAAGCGAGATCGACATGGAGCTCCAGCGCGCCCGGGAAGATCTGCGCCAGCAGGTGGCGGCCCTGGCCGTGACCGGTGCCGAGCGCATTCTCGAAACCGAGATCGACGAGAACCGGCATCGCGAGATGCTCGACAAGCTCGCTGCCGAGCTCTGAGGAGGCCTCCATGGCGGACAACGCACCCCAGGCACGCCCCTATGCGAAGGCCGCATTCGAGCTGGCCCGTGAACAGCAGGCGGTGGATCAGTGGTCGACCATGCTGGCCGAGGGCGCCCGTGTGGTACTCGACGAACGCGTCGCGCACCTGCTGGCCGATCCGACCCGGACCTCCGGCGACCAGGCCGAGATCCTGATCGAGCTGCTGGGCGAGACGCTGGATGAGCGTGGCCGCGAATTCATTCGCGTGCTGGCGCGTCAGCAGCGACTGGCAGCGCTGCCGGCGATCAGCGAGCTGTTCGAAGCCGAGCGCGCCGAATTCGAGCGGGTGGCCGTGGTGGAGGTGATCTCTGCCTTCGAACTCAGCCAGACGCAGCAGGACAGTCTCGCCCGCGCGCTCAAAAAGCGCCTGGATCGCGAAATCACTATGACCACTTCGGTGGACAGGACGCTTCTGGGCGGCGTCATCATTCGCAGCGGCGATACCGTCATCGACGGTTCGGCGCGCGGACGACTGGCCCGGCTCAAGCGCGACCTGAACGCCTGAAGTCGAGGGACATGGCATGCAGCAACTGAATCCTTCCGAAATCAGCGACATCATCAAGGGTCGTATCGAGAAGCTCGACATCGATGCCCAGGCGCGCAACGAGGGCACCATTGTCAGCGTGTCCGATGGCATCGTGCGCATTCATGGCCTGACCGAGGCCATGTTCGGCGAAATGATCGAATTCCCCCACAACATCCAGGGCATGGTGCTCAACCTCGAGCGCGACAGTGTCGGGGTCGTGGTGCTGGGTGACTACCAGCAGCTTCAGGAAGGCATGACCGGTCGGTGCACCGGTCGCATCCTTGAAGTGCCGGTCGGTCGCGAACTGCTCGGCCGCGTGGTGGATGCCCTGGGTCGTCCGATCGACGGCAAGGGCGATCTCGAAGCCAGCGAGACCGATGCCGTCGAGAAGGTCGCGCCCGGCGTCATCGCCCGCCAGGGTGTCGATCAGCCGGTCCAGACCGGTCTCAAGCCGATCGATTCGATGGTACCGATCGGCCGCGGCCAGCGTGAGCTGATCATCGGCGACCGCCAGGTCGGCAAGTCGGCGATCGCCGTCGATACCATCATCAACCAGAAGGGCAAGGGCGTCACCTGCATCTACGTGGCCATCGGCCAGAAGCAGTCGACGATTGCCAACGTGGTGCGCAAGCTCGAAGAGCACGGCGCCATGGAGCACACCATCGTGGTGGCTGCCGGTGCGGCCGATCCGGCGGCGATGCAGTTCATCGCCCCCTATGCCGGCTGCACCATGGGCGAGTACTTCCGCGATCGCGGCGAGGATGCCCTGATCGTCTATGACGATCTCTCCAAGCAGGCCGTCGCCTATCGCCAGATCTCGCTGCTGCTGCGTCGTCCGCCGGGCCGTGAGGCCTATCCCGGCGACGTCTTCTACCTGCACTCGCGGCTGCTCGAGCGCGCCTCGCGCGTCAACGCCGAGCACGTCGAGAAGGTCACCAACGGTGAAGTCACCGGCAAGACCGGCTCGCTGACCGCACTGCCGATCATCGAGACCCAGGGCGGTGACGTCTCCGCGTTCGTGCCGACCAACGTGATCTCGATCACCGACGGCCAGATCTTCCTCGAGACCGATCTGTTCAACTCGGGGGTACGCCCGGCCATCAACGCCGGCCTGTCGGTTTCCCGTGTCGGCGGCAGCGCCCAGACCAAGATCATCAAGAAGCTCGGCGGCGGTATCCGCCTGGCGCTGGCGCAGTATCGCGAACTGGCGGCCTTCTCGCAGTTTGCCTCCGATCTCGACGAGGCCACCCGCAAGCAGCTCGAACACGGTCAGCGGGTGACCGAGCTGATGAAGCAGCGCCAGTACTCGCCGATGTCGGTGTCCCAGATGGCCGTATCGCTGTATGCCGCCAACGAGGGCTACCTCGAGGACGTGCCGGTCGACAAGGTACTCGACTTCGAGCATGCGCTGCAGGATTACATGTCCTCCGAGCACAGTGAGCTGATGCAGAAGATCGATCAGACCGGCGGCTACGACGACGAGATCCAGCAGGGTCTCAAGCAGGGCGTCGAACAGTTCAAATCGACCCAGAGCTACTGACAGCCGCAGGGCGGACGGGCAGCACGCCCGTCCGCTGACGGGTCGATCAACAGGACATCGCTATGGCAGCCGGAAAAGAGATCAAGTCCCAGATCGGGAGCATCAAGAACACCCAGAAGATCACCAGCGCCATGGAAATGGTCGCGGCGTCGAAGATGCGTCGTGCCCAGGAGCGCATGGCGACGAGCCAGCCCTACGCCCGCCAGATCCGGCAGGTGGTTCGGCACATCGCCCGGTCCAATCCGGAGTATCAGCATCCGTACATGACCGAGCGCGAGGTGAAGCGGATCGGGTATATCGTGGTGACTTCCGATCGTGGCCTGTGTGGTGGTCTCAACAGCAATCTGTTTCGTTCGCTGATGCGCGAGATCAGCGCCTGGCGGGAGCAGGGAGTCGAGCCCTCCTTCTGTGCCCTGGGCACCAAGGGAGCGGTATTCTTCCGCAAGTACGGCGGCAATCTGCTCGCGGCGCGCGGCAACCTCGGCGATGCCCCGGAGGCCGGCGACCTGGTCGGCAGCGTCCGGGTGATGCTGGAAGCCTTCGACAATGGTGAGATCGATCGGATCGACATCGTCTCCAATCAGTTCATCAACACCATGAGTCAGAAGCCGGTGATTCGCCAGCTGCTGCCGCTGGTCGACGACGAGTCCGACCAGGAGGACAGGACCCGGGATGGCCTCTGGGATTACCTGTATGAGCCGGACGATGCCAGGGCGCTGCTCTCCAGACTGCTGGTGCGCTATGTCGAGTCCCAGGTCTACCAGGCGGTGGTCGAGAACATCGCCAGCGAACAGTCGGCGCGGATGATCGCGATGAAGAACGCGACCGACAACGCCGGAGACCTGATCGACGATCTGCAGCTGCAGTACAACAAGGCGCGTCAGGCGGCGATTACCCAGGAGATTTCCGAAATCGTCGGCGGGGCTTCAGCGGTCTAGCGAACGGACAGTTTTTTTACAGGTTCAAGAGGAATCATCATGAGCGGACGTATCGTACAGATCATCGGCGCGGTGATTGACGTCGAGTTTGCCCGCGACGAGGTCCCCCGGATCTTCGACGCCATTCGCGTCACCGACACCGATACCATTCTGGAGGTCCAGCAGCAGCTCGGCGACGGTATCGTGCGCACCATCGCCATGGGGACCACCGAAGGGCTGAGCCGCGGTCTCGCGGTCGAGAACACCGGGGCGCCGATCTCGGTGCCGGTGGGGCAGAAGACGCTGGGCCGGATCATGAACGTGCTCGGCGAGCCGATCGACGAGTGTGGCGAGATCGGCGAGGAGAAGCGCAGCCCGATCCACCGCGAGGCGCCCTCCTACGCCGATCAGGCGGCCTCCAGCGACCTGCTGGAAACCGGCATCAAGGTCATCGACCTGATCTGCCCCTTCGCCAAGGGCGGCAAGGTCGGGCTGTTCGGCGGTGCCGGGGTCGGCAAGACCGTCAACATGATGGAGCTGATCCGCAACATCGCCACCGAGCACTCCGGCTATTCGGTATTTACCGGCGTCGGCGAGCGGACCCGCGAGGGCAACGACTTCTACTACGAGATGCAGGAGTCCGACGTACTCGACAAGGTCTCGCTGGTCTACGGCCAGATGAACGAGCCGCCGGGGAACCGTCTGCGCGTGGCGCTGACCGGGCTGACCATCGCCGAGGACTTCCGCGATGAAGGCCGCGACGTGCTGCTTTTCATCGACAACATCTACCGCTACACGCTGGCGGGCACCGAGGTCTCGGCCCTGCTCGGCCGCATGCCGTCGGCGGTGGGTTATCAGCCGACGCTGGCCGAGGAGATGGGGATGCTGCAGGAGCGCATCACCTCGACCCGGACCGGCTCGATCACCTCGGTGCAGGCGGTCTACGTGCCTGCCGACGACCTGACCGATCCGTCGCCGGCGACCACCTTCGCGCACCTCGATGCCACCGTGGTACTGGCGCGCTCGATCGCCGAGCTGGGCATCTACCCGGCCATCGATCCGCTCGACTCCACCTCGCGCCAGCTCGATCCGCTGGTGGTCGGTGACGAGCACTACAAGGTGGCCCGCGGGGTGCAGAACGTGCTGCAGCGCTACAAGGAGCTCAAGGACATCATTGCCATCCTCGGCATGGACGAGCTGTCCGACGAGGACAAGCAGACCGTGGCCCGGGCACGCAAGATCCAGCGCTTCCTGTCGCAGCCGTTCTTCGTCGCCGAGGTCTTCACCGGCGCGCCCGGCAAGTATGTCTCCCTCAAGGAGACCATCCGCGCCTTCCAGGGCATCCTCAACGGCGATTACGATGAGCTGCCGGAGCAGGCGTTCTACATGGTCGGCACGATCGATGAAGCGATCGAGAAAGCCGAGAGCATGTAAGCGTCCCGGAAAGATTCAGGAGCCCAGTCATGGCCAGTGTGCAATGCAATATCGTCAGTACCGAGCGCAGCATCTTTGCCGGTGAAGTGACGCAGCTCTCCGCCACCGGGACCGAGGGTGAGCTCGGTATCATGCCGGGTCATTCGCCGCTGCTGACGGAGCTGGCACCGGGGCCGGTGTATCTGACCCGGGAGAGTGGCGAAGAGGAGATCTACTACGTCTCCGGCGGCTTTCTGGAGGTCCAGCCCGATGTCATTTCGGTGCTGGCCGACACCGCCGACCGGGCGCGCGACATCGACGAGGCGGAGGCCCAGCGGGCGCGTGACGAGGCGCGCCGGGCGCTGGATGAACAGCACTCCGAGCTCGACTACTCGCGGGCGCTGGCCGAACTCGCCGAGGCGACCGCCCGGCTGCGCACGCTCTCCCAGCTGCGCAATCGGCGCGGCAGCTGAGGCGGGCCGCAGGCATGATCTTCGGGGCGACCTTCGGGTCGCCCCTTTTGTGTGTGGCTGACGGTTGCTGCGGCCGACAGCCGCCATGGCGTCCATTACCCGGGAGGTCGGCATGAGCGTACTGCTGCCGGCGCTGTGGCCGCTGTTTGCCCTGCTGCTGCTGGGCAGCGGGCTGCGACGGGTCGGGTTCCCCGATGAGACCTTCTGGGGCCCTGCCGAGCGGCTGAACTACTTTCTGCTGTTTCCCGCCCTGCTGTTCCACCATCTCGCTACCGCGTCCTTCGATGACCCCGCGCTCGGTCAGCTGGCCCTCGGTATCACGCTGGCACTGGGCATCGGCTGGCTGGGGCTGCTCGGCATGCGCCGGCTGGCCGGCTGGCCGGCGGCCCGCTTCGGGGTGCTGGTGCAGTCCACCCTGCGCTTCAATACCTATCTCGGGCTGGCCGTGGTCGCCGTGCTGGGTCCGCCCGGTGGGCTGGCACGAGCGGCGGTACTGCTGGCGCTGCTGGTGCCGAGCGTGAACCTGCTGTCGGTGTGGGCGCTCGTTGCCGAGCGCCCGCTGACGCCGCGGGTGCTGCTGCGACCGCTGGCAACCAATCCCCTGATTCTGGCCTGTCTGGCCGGCATCGCCGTCTCGCTGAGCGGACTGTCGCTGCCGCCCGGCAGCGAGCGCCTGCTGGGACTGCTGGGGAGTGCCAGTCTGCCGCTGGGGCTATTGTGTGTCGGTGCGGCCCTGCGCCCGGCCGCCCTGCGGGGCGCCTCGGCGCTGATGCTGACGGCCAGTGCCGTACGGCTGCTGGCGATGCCGCTGCTGGGACTGGGCATTGCCCGGCTGCTGGCGCTGCCCGCGCCGCTGGACTGGCTGCTGATGCTCTTTCTCGCCCTGCCGACCGCGCCCACGGCCTATATCCTGACCCGCCAGCTGGGCGGCGAGGCCGAACTGATGGCCGGCCTGATTACCCTGCAGACGCTGCTGGCGGTGCTGACCCTGCCACTGTGGTTGCTGGTCGCCCTGGGGCCCTGAGCGGGTGAACGTTGTGAAACAGTGTTGACGCCAGCGGGCTGTTACACTGCCGATCAGTCGACGAGGCGGTCAGGCGCCGTTTCGTTCGCAACGTTCATGAAACAGGGAGAGTGCGCTGCGATGAGCACTGATGTCGTGATACTGGCAGCCGGGCAGGGAAGCCGCATGCGCTCCCGCCTGCCCAAGGTCCTCCACCCCATTGCCGGCAAGCCGATGGTCCGCCACGTGATCGAGGCTGCCGAGAGCCTGGAAGAAGCCCGGCTGCACGTGGTGATCGGCCACGGCGCCGATCGGGTCCGCGAAGCGCTTGCGGATGTGGCGGCCGGCTTCGTGGTGCAGGAGCAGCAGCGCGGTACCGGACATGCCGTGGCCCAGACCCTGGACAGCCTGGGGGATGGTCCGGTACTGGTGCTCTATGGTGATGTGCCGCTGATTCAGCCGGATACCCTGTCGGCGCTGATGGCAGGCGTCGATGATCGGCACATGGCCCTGCTGACGGTACGCATGGCGCATCCCCACGGCTACGGGCGCATCGTGCGCGACGAGCAGGGACGAGCGACCGCCATTGTCGAGGAGAAGGATGCCAGCGAGGAGCAGAAGCGCATCCAGGAGTGCAACACCGGCATCCTCGCCGCCACCGGCGCCCAGCTCAAGCGCTGGCTGCCGCAGCTCTCCAGTGACAATGCCCAGGGCGAATACTACCTCACCGACATCATCGCCATGGCCGCCGCCGAGGGGGTCGAGGTACTGACCCGGCAGCCGCACGGGCACTACGAGGTGCAGGGCGTCAATGACCGGGTGCAGCTCTCGGCGCTGGAACGCATTCATCAGCACCATCAGGCACAGCGGCTGATGCGCGAGGGCGCCACCCTGGCGGATCCCGCGCGTATCGATGTGCGCGGCGAGCTGAGCGTCGGGCGCGACGTCTTCATCGATGTCGGCTGCATCTTCGAAGGCGAGGTATCGCTGGCCGACGGCGTTTCGGTGGGTCCGCACTGCGTGATTCGCAATGCCACGATCGGCGAGGAGACAGAGATCGAGGCACACACTCTGATCGAGGGCACCGAGATTGAGGGCGGCGGTCAGATCGGCCCCTACGCCCGGCTGCGTCCCGGCACCCGGCTGGCACATGGCGCACGGGTCGGCAACTTCGTCGAAACCAAGAATGCGCAGATCGGTGCGGGCAGCAAGATCAACCATCTCAGCTACATCGGCGACAGCGAGCTGGGCCGCGACGTCAACATCGGCGCCGGGACCATTACCTGCAACTATGATGGCGTCAGCAAGCACCGCACCGAGATCGGCGACGGCGTCTTCGTCGGTTCCAACAGTGCGCTGGTGGCGCCGCTGCGGATCGGCCGCGGCGCCACCATCGCGGCCGGTTCGACCATCACCGACACGGTCGATGACGATACCCTCGCCATCGGCCGTGCCCGCCAGACCCAGAAGGCCGACTGGGTGCCGCCGCATCGGCGCTGAGCGGTATGCCAGCCGCCGGCTGCCGCCCATCCCGCGCGGATGGGCGGTGGCATTGCGGGCAGGGTGCACTGTGTCGGAGTGGCCATTGAAGTTGACGACCTTCGTCGCATGAGTTTTGATTCGAAGCATGTTTTCTTTCGAATCGAAAGAATAATGAAATATCGTGTTAACGATGAATCGATCCGATCCCATGTCGAAACGCACTGCCTCACAGCGCCGTGATGCCATCGTGGCATGGCTGGCCCGCCAGGGCGGCGTCAGTGTTGATGTGCTGGCGCAGCACTTCGCCACTTCCACGGTCACCATCCGCAAGGATCTTACCGTGCTGGAGGGCGAGGGTCGGCTGCTGCGCCGCTATGGCGGGGCAACGCTGCTGCCGCAGGAGAGCGAGGGGGAACACCGGCCGTCGCGCAACAAGCAGGCGATCGCCCGGGCGGCCAGCGACTGCATCCGTCCGCACGGCCGGCTGATCATCGATAGTGGCAGTACCACCGGTGCGCTGATTCCGGAACTGTCATGTTTCGAAGGGCTGGTGGTGATGACCAATTCGCTGGAGGTGGCCGGTGCCCTGCACGAGCTCGAACGGCCGCCGACCCTGCTGATGACCGGCGGGACCTGGGACCCGCACTCGGCCTCCTTTCAGGGCCAGGTGGCGGAGAGCGTGCTGCGGGCGTATGACTTCGATCAGCTGTTCATCGGGGCTGACGGGATCGACATCGACCGCGGCACGACCACCTTCAATGAGCTGCTGGGGCTGTCCCGGGTGATGGCCGAGGTGGCGCGTGAAGTCATCGTGCTGGTCGAGGCCGACAAGATCGGTCGGCGCATTCCCAATCTCGAACTGCCGTGGTCGTCGATCGACCTGCTGATCACCGACGATCGGCTGGATGAGGCAACCGCCCGGGACCTCGAGGGTCACGGGGTCCGCGTCAGGCGGGTTGAATATCACACCGTGGCGGATACGGCAGCCACCGGATAACCGAGAATCTGCAAGGAGAGCAAATCATGTGTGGCATCGTGGGCGCCGTCGCCGGACGGCAGGTACAGAACATTCTGCTGGAAGGGCTCAAGCGGCTCGAGTATCGCGGCTATGACAGCGCCGGCATGTCGATTCTCGCCGAGGAGGGCGGCCTGTCACGCCAGCGGGCGCTGGGCAAGGTGGCGGAACTCGACAAGAAGCTGCAGCAGGCACCCCTGCGCGGCCGGGCGGGCATCGCCCATACCCGCTGGGCGACCCATGGCCGGCCCAGCGAGGAGAATGCCCACCCGCATCAGTCCGGCGATCGCCTGGCGGTGGTCCACAACGGTATCATCGAGAATTTCGAATCCCTGCGCCGGGAGCTGGAAGGACAGGGCTATACCTTCCTTTCCGAAACCGATACCGAGGTCGTGGCGCATCTGCTGGCACGGGAGTACGAGCAGAGCCGCGATCTGCTCCAGGCGCTGCAGCGGGCCGTGGCCAGGCTCGAAGGGGCCTATGCGCTGGCGGTGGCCCACGCCGCTCAGCCCGATCGCATCGTCGGTGCGCGCAAGGGCAGCCCGCTGATTGTCGGGGTCGGCATCGAGGAAGCATTCCTCGCCTCCGATCCGCTGGCCCTGCTGCAGGTCACCGACCGCTTTGTCTATCTGCGTGAGGGGGACGTGGTCCAGCTCTCCGATGGCGGGGTGATCGAGGTCTTCGATGACGCCGGGCAGCCGATCGAGCGGGGCATCGAGGTCTTCGAACACGGCGACAACGCCATCTCGCGCGGCAACTACCGCCACTTCATGCTCAAGGAGATTCACGAGCAGGCGGCGGTGATCGCCAAGACGCTGGAAGGGCGACTGGGCGACGGCCATGTCATGACCCACATCTTCGGCAGCGGTTCAGGCTCGCTGATGACCGATGTGCGCCATATCCAGATCGTCGCCTGTGGCACCAGCTACCACGCCGGCATGGTGGCGCGCTACTGGATCGAGAAGCTGGCGGGTATCCCCACCCAGGTCGAGGTGGCATCGGAGTACCGCTATCGTGACGGGGTGGTGCCCGACAACACCCTGTTCGTGACGCTCTCCCAGTCCGGCGAGACCGCCGATACGCTGGCGGCGCTGCGTCATGCCCAGTCCCACGGCGGCTATCTGGCGAGTCTGGCGATCTGCAACGTGCCGGGCAGTTCGATGGTGCGCGAGTCCGATCTCAGCCTGATGACGCATGCCGGCCCCGAAATCGGTGTGGCCTCGACCAAGGCCTTCACCACCCAGCTGGTGTCGCTGCTGCTGCTGACGCTGGCGCTGCGCTATGCCCGCAACGGCGATGACGAGATGCAGGCCCGGCTGGTCGGCGCCCTGCGGCAGCTGCCGCAGCTGATCAACCAGGGGCTGGCGCTCGATGGTGACATCGAACGGCTCTCCTCGGCCTTTGCCGAAAAGCATCATGCGCTCTTTCTCGGCCGCGGTACGATGTTCCCGATCGCGCTGGAGGGGGCGCTCAAGCTCAAGGAGATCTCCTACATCCATGCCGAGGCCTATCCTGCCGGCGAGCTCAAGCATGGTCCGCTGGCGCTGGTCGACAGCGACATGCCGGTGATTGCGGTGGCGCCCAACGACGAGCTGGTGGAGAAGCTCAAGTCCAACCTGCAGGAAGTGCGTGCCCGCGGTGGCGAGCTCTTCGTGTTCGCCGAGGAGAACGTGGCGATCAGCGAGGGAGATGGCGTGCACGTGCTGCGTCTGCCGGCAGTCGATGAGGTGATTGCACCACTGCTGTTCACCCTGCCGCTGCAGCTGCTCTCCTATCACGTGGCGGTGCTCAAGGGCACCGATGTCGATCAGCCGCGCAATCTGGCCAAGAGCGTAACGGTCGAGTAATCCGCCATGCTGCTGCCCCGGCTGCCCGGCCGGGGTCTCTGCGGCACGTCTTGGCACATTTTTAATGCGTTTCGGCACGTGAGTGCACCATTATGCAGCATCCGGGCGTCCGGGGCCTGCGTGGAGAGCGGAGCGTGCCGGCTGTCCGGGCCCCGGTCGGGTCTGGCACGGCATTTGCCTGTTCTGCCATAGCCCCGCTACCGGAGAGCCCGCCATGGCGCTGCCTCATGTTGATGATGACCATCCCCTGAACGAAGTCCCCCGCAGACGCCCGCCGACCGTTCGGTTCACTGGCACTGCTGCTGCTGGGGTTCACCTTCTTTACGGCCACCATGTTTGCCGGTGGCCGGATCGGCGAGGCCTTCGACTTCGGCGAACTGCTGCTGCTGATCGCGCTCGGCAACCTGCTGCTGGGCGGCTATGCGGCCGTCATCGCCTGGATGGCGGCGCGCTCCGGCCTGAATACGGCGCTGATGGCGCGCTTTGCGCTGGGCGAGCGGGGCAGCGCACTCTCCGATCTGCTGCTGGGGATCACCCAGGTGGGCTGGTACGCCTGGGGGGTGGCCACCATCGCCCGGGTGCTGGTCGATACCCTCGCCCTGCCGGCCTGGCTGGCCCCCGTGCTGATGGTGCTGTTCGGCTTCGGGTTCTGTCTCACCGCCTTTGTCGGCTATCGCGGTCTGGCACGGCTGTCGCAGCTGGCGGTGCCGGCGATGACGATACTGATCGGGGTCAGCATGGTCATCGCCTGGCGCGATGCGGGCGGGCTGGCCGGGCTCACCGGCCGCGACTCCGAGAGCTCGCTGGGCTGGGCGGCCGGCATCACCATCATTTTCGGCACCTTCGTGTCGGGCGCCACCCAGGCGAGCAACTGGAGCCGCTTCGCCCGGACTCCGGGCCAGGCCGTGACGGCCACCCTGCTGGCGTTTTTCATCGGCAACGGCCTGATGGTGCTGATCGGTGCCATGGGCGCCTTTGTCTACCGGCAGCCGGATATCGTGGAAGTGCTGATGGTGCAGGGGCTGACGCTGTTCGGACTGGTGATGCTGTTTCTCAACCTGTGGACCCCCCAGGACAACACCATCTACAACTTTGCCGCGGCCGGCTGCAACCTGCTGCGCACCCGCCGGCGGGGCCGGGTGACGCTGGCCGGCGCCGCCGGTGGCACCCTGCTGGCACTGGCCAGCATGGATCAGCTGCTGGTGCCCTTTCTGGTGGCGCTGGGTACCTGCATTCCGCCGCTGGGTGGCGTCATCATCGGCGACTATCTCTTCCGGCGCCGGGGTCGCTATCCGGCGCTGGCCACCCTGGGGGCCTGGTACTCGCCCTGGCTGCCGCCCCTGACGGGGCTGCTGCTGGCCTTCGGCCTGACGCCGCTGTGCAACCGGCTGATGGCGGCGGCGCCGCGCGCGGTGGCGTCATCGTGAGTCACTGCGCCGACAGGCGCGCCTGCAGCAGGTCGCTGCAGCGCTCCTGCTGACCGCTGTTGGGGGCCACCAGCGCCAGCAGGGCCGCCGGCGGGGCGATGGCGCCCAGTGCCACCGCCGCAGCGGCGCGTGCCGCCAGCGGGCCGGCTTGTACCCCCGGTGCGGGATTTTTGAAGGTGCCGCTGACGTAGAGCGGCGAGTGCAGGGTGAAGACGCGCAGCCCCTTGCCCTGCGGATCGACGGTCAGATCCAGCCGTTCGCTGCCCAGATCGACGCCGCCGTCGATTTCGATGGTGGCGGTTTCGGTATCGATGAAGAAGACCCGCGGGCGCACCAGGCCGTCACGGAGTACCAGATCGGCCGCGGCGCAGTGGATGCGGACCTGCTCATCGCCGAACAGCCGGCCGAGGATGTAGTTGCCGATATGCAGGCCGGCCAGCTCCATCAGGTTGCGGCTGATCAGACCGTTGTCGATCAGCATTTTTATTTCACCGTTACCTGAACCCAGCAGGGCAGCTACCGAGTTGCCGTATCCGGTGAGGGTGGCATCGCCGTTGAGCTGGCCGAGGGCGTCCTGCATGCTGCCGGGCGCGGGGATCAGCTGATTCAGCTGCAGCCGCCGGGCATGCATGTCGATGCGGGCGTGCATGGGTGAATGATTGCCATTCAGGCGCAAGGTCGTGTTGAGCGCGCCGCCGGCCATGCTGAAGTGCAGCGGGTCGAGCAGGAGTTCTCCGCTATCGAGCACAATGTGGGTGTCGAGATCGCTCAATGGCAGGGATGCGCCGTGTTCGATGCGATCGGCGCGAAAGCGGATATCGGCATCCATGCGATCCCAGCGCTCGGTGCGGAATTCCGCCACCGGCAGGACCCTGCCCGGTGGCTGGGCGGGAGTCTCGGCGTCGGGGGCGTGATCATCGGCGCCGATCAGCGGCCCCAGGTCGACCATGCGCAGGCGCCGCGCGTCGAGGGTGCCGCTGAGCCGGGGGCGGGGCTCGGTGCTGGCATAGGTCAGCGTGCCGTGCAGGTCGCTGCCGCCGATGGTGGCGTTGAACTCCTGGTATTCGAACAGGCTGCCCTCGGGGCGGGCGAGTTTCGCCACCAGATGCCCCTCGGTCGCGTAGGGCGGCGTCTCCGGCAGTACCACCCCGGTCAGCGCATAGAGATCGCCCAGACTGCGGCCCTCGAGGGCCAGCTGCAGATCGAGCGCGCCGAGCTCGAGCGGGTCGGTCAGGGTGCCGGTCACCCTGATGCGGGTATCGCCGCTGCGCAGCGCGATCTGCAGCGGAAAGGGCTGATTTCCCTGGCGTAGTGACAGCATGCCGCCGAGCCGGCCGCTGCCCTCGAGCGGCTCGCCCTTGTAACGCCCCTCGACCTGCCAGCCGAACAGGTAGTCCGCCGCGGCAGTGCCGACCCGGGGCTGGCCCTCCCGGTTGCGGCCGACGATCTCGGCGTAGGGGATCGATTGTGCCAGGGGGTCGAGAGTGGCGGTGAGCTCGGCATCGAGCACGGCGTCGCGATAGTGTATCCGGCCTTGATCGAAGACGATGTCGTCGATGTCGACCGTCCAGCCCGGCGCTTCCGGGGTGTGGCGCGCCGCCGGACGCTCGTCGTCGGCGAAGGCGAAGGTCCAGTTGTTGCGGCCATCGGCGCGGCGTACCAGTTCGGCGTGCGGCTGGCTCAGGGTGATGCGCGTGATGACCAGCCGTCGGCCCGCCAGGGCCGGCAGCACGAGGCCGGCTTCCAGCCGCTCCAGCCGGATCATCGGGGGGTGCTCGTCGCTCGTCGGCGCCCACCCGGCGGGATTGCCCAGCACCAACTCGCCGGCCCGCAGGATGGGCAGGGGCAGGCGGTAACCGGGCAGCATCGACCAGTCCAGGCGCAGCTCGCCCCGAATGGCAAAGGGGCGCTGCAGGGCCCGCGAGACCTGCTCATTGAGGGTGGGGCGAAGCCAGTTCAGCGGCAGCAGCGACAGTGCCACGGTCGCGGCCACTGCCAGGCCCAGCAGCGTGACCGGAACGCCCAGCACGATAGCGGATATCCAGCGCACGGGATGACGGTTCATGATCAGGCTCCGATGCAGGTCGTCATTTCCGAGCTTAGCCGCTTCCCCGGCGCTGTCTGCTGGACCCTGGTCGCAGGTGCCGCCGATGCGCCCTGCAGCACATGGCCGGGCGATGGGCCGGACAGGCATGCAGCGCGCGAGGACAGCCGCTATGTTGATCCGGTAATCCCCGGGCGAACGGCCGCCGTGCCAGGCGCGTGCCCGAGGCAGCAGCGCAACGAGAGAGGAATGTCGTGGCAGAGCATGATAGCGCGGAGAATGCGCGAGGCCGGCAAGCCCGGCGGCCCGGGCAGCTTACCCGGGCAGGCTGGCGGGATGCCTGCCTGCGGGTGAAGGGCTGCATCGATCGCGATCATATTGCCCTGCTGGCCGCGGGCGTGGCGTTCTACGGCCTGCTGGCGATCTTTCCGGTGATCGCCACCCTGATCTCGCTGTGGGGTCTGCTGTCCGATCCGCAGCAGGTACAGCACCAGATTACCGTGCTGAGCGCCATCCTGCCGCCGGAGGCGTCCGGTCTCATCGAGCAGCAGGTGCGGTCCCTTGAAGCGCGGGCCGGCAACGGGATAACCGTCGTCGTCGGCGTGCTGCTGGCCGTGCTCAGTGCGACCCGCGGCGTGGACGGGCTCATCGAGGGCATGAACATCGTCTACGGCGAGAGCGAAAACCGCCCCCTGTTCAGGCGCCTGCTGCTGACCCTGGTGATGACCGCGGGGCTGACGCTGCTGACCCTGGTCACGCTGCTGACCATCATCTTCGTGCCGATGGTGGCCCGCCAGCTGCCGTTCGGCTGGATCGTGGCCACGCTGATGGTCTATCTGCGCTGGCCGCTGCTGCTCGTGCTGGTGATGTTCTCGATCGCGGTGCTGTACCGCTATGGTCCCAACCGCCGCAAGCCCCGCTGGGAGTGGGTCGGCATCGGCACCTTCGGGGCCACCCTGCTGTGGATCGTCGGCTCCATCGGCTTCTCCGCCTATGTCGATCACTTTGCCAGCTTCGATCGGCTCTACGGCTCGCTGGGCGCGGTGGTGATCCTGCTGATCTGGTTCTGGCTGTCGGCCTTCATGGTATTGCTGGGCGGCGCCATGAACAGCGAGATGGAGCGCCAGACCCGTCGCGATACCACCGAGGACCCCGAGCAGCCGCTGGGGGAGCGCCACGCCCATGCCGCCGACACGGTGGGCAGGAAACCCTGAGCGTGCTTCGTGCGGGCGTGTAGAATGAGTGGATCCGGAGCGGGCGGCCATGCCCGCCGACGGCAAACCTGCAGGCAGTCGTGTGATGACCCATATCGTTTCCATCCAGAGCCACGTGGCCTACGGCTATGTCGGCAATCGTGCGGCGGTGTTTCCCCTCCAGCGGCTGGGGCTGGAAGTGACCGCGATCAATACCGTGCAGTTCTCCAATCATACCGGCTACGGCGCCTTTACCGGCGAGGTGTGCTCGCCCGAACATCTGCGGGATGTGCTCGATGGCGTCGAGGCGCTGACCGGTCTGACCGACATGCAGGCGGTGCTGTCGGGCTACATGGGCGATGAAGGCATCGGCCGTGCCGTGCTGGAGAGCGTGCGCCGGGTGCGGCTGGCCAATCCGGAGGCGCTCTACTGCTGCGATCCGGTGATGGGCGATGTCGGCCGTGGGTTCTTCGTGCGCGAGGGCATCCCCGCCTGGATGCGCGCGCATGCCGTGCCGAGTGCCGATATCGTCACCCCCAACCAGTTCGAGCTCGCCTGGCTGGCCGACCGCGAGATCGTCACCCTGACGGATGCCCTCGAGGCAGCGGCCGCACTGCGGACGCTGGGCCCGCGGGTAGTGCTGGTGACCTCGCTGAACGTGACGGAGGCCGGGGGCGAGGAGGCCGAAGCGGGGCGCATCGAAATGCTGGTGGACACCGCGGCCGGCAGCTGGCGGGTGGCGACACCGCTGATCGAGTTCGCCACCCCGCCCAATGGCGCCGGCGACTTCACCGCGGCGATGTTTCTCGCCCACTGCCTGCGCGAGGGGCTGTCGGGCGAGGGGCCGGCCCGGGCGCTGGCCGCCACCGCCGGTGCGGTGCAGGCCCTGTTCGAACACACCCGCCGGGCGGGGAACCGGGAGCTGGCCCTGATCGGGGCGCAGCACGACATCGTGGCGCCGCCGCTGCAGGTCAGCGCCGAACGGCTGCGCTGACATGGCGCCGCTGCCGACCCCGCCGGGGCACCTGCATCTGGGGCTGGCGATGTGGGCCAACGCCGACTGGCGCGGCTCACTCTATCCGCCGGGGGCCGCGACCACCGAGGTGCTGCCCGACTATGCGCGGGTGTTCGATGCCGTCGAGGGCAATACCACCTTCTACAGTGGTGCGCCGCGTCCGGAAACGGTGGCCGGCTGGGCACGCCAGGCTCCCGACCATTTCCGCTTCTGCTTCAAGCTGCCCGCGCGCTTCACCCACGAGCAGCGACTGGTCGGCGTCGAGCCCGGGGTGACGGAGTTCCTGACGCGGCTGGCGCCGCTGCAGGATCGGCTCGGACCGGTCATGATCCAGCTGCCGCGCGACTTCGGGCATGACGAACTGCCGGCGCTGGCGGCACTGCTCGAGGGCTGGCCGGAGGCCATTCCCTGCGCCGTGGAGGTACGGGCCAGCGAGTTTTTCCACAAGGGGTCGGCCGAGCGGGCACTCAACCGGCTGTTGATAACTCACGGCGTGGATCGGGTGATGCTGGATGTGCGGGCGCTGTTCGCCTCCGGGAGTTGCGAGACCGGCGGGGAGGAGCGGCTGAGTCAGGCCCGGCGCGAGAAACCGCAGCGGCCGCTGCACGTGCTGGCCACCGGCCAGCGGCCGGTGGTGCGCTTCATTGGCCATTTCGATGACACCCTCAATCACGCCCGCATGACGCCCTGGCTTGCGCAGCTGGCCGAATGGCTCGAGCAGGGCAGGACGCCCTATCTGTTCGTGCACACTCCCGACAATCGCCGGGCGCCCGAACTGGCCCGGCAGTTTCACGAGCGGCTGCGTCACCGGCTGAACCTGCCGGCGCTGCCCGGATTTGCCGGCGAGCGGCAGAGTTCGCTGTTCTGAGCCGCATCCCGGCCTCGCTGGGCGGCTGCGTAACCGAACTGTACAATGCCCCGTTGAGCGGGGTCCGCGCCAGCGATCCGGGCCCGGGATGACAATACTTGAGGATGCAGCGAACTGATGGCCAACAAGACTCATATCCACGCCCAGTGGTCCTCGCGCCTGGCGTTCATGATGGCCGCCGTGGGTTCCTCGGTGGGACTCGGCAACGTCTGGAAGTTCCCCTACATGACCGGCGAAAGCGGCGGCGGTGCCTTCGTGCTGATCTACATGGTCAGCATTGCCCTGATCGGGCTGCCGATCCTGATGAGCGAGTGGCTGCTGGGGCGGCTGGGCCAGAAGAACCCGATCACCACCATGAGCACCATTGCCGGGCGACTCAAGCGCTCGCAGGCGTGGGCCCTGATCGGCGTGGGCGGTATCCTCGCCGCCTACCTGATCCTGTCGTTCTACAGCGTGATCGGCGGCTGGGCGCTGGCCTATATCAAGTACAGCGTGACCGGCACCTTCAGCGGCCTTGATGGCGATGGCGTGAGCAGCCTGTTCGGCAACCTGCTGGGCAGTCCCGGTCGGCTGCTGGCCTGGCACAGCCTGTTCATGGTGCTGACCATCGGGGTCGTGGCAGGCGGCGTCTCCGGCGGGCTGGAGCGGGCCGCCAAGCTGCTGATGCCGGCGCTGGCGGTACTGCTGGTGGTACTGGTGGGCTATGCGGCCACCACCGGCAGCTTCGCCGACGGGCTGGCCTACCTGTTCCGTCCGGACTTCTCCCAACTGACCGGCGATGTCTGGCTGGCCGCGCTGGGCCACGCCTTCTTCACCCTGAGTCTGGGCATGGGCATCATGATGGCCTACGGCTCCTATCTCAGCGATGACGTCAACATCGGCCGTACCGCACTGACCGTGGTCATTCTCGATACCGTGATCGCGCTGGCGGCCGGCATGGCGATCTTCCCGGTGGTGTTTGCCAACCAGCTCGATCCGGCCGCCGGTCCGGGGCTGGTCTTCCAGACCCTGCCGCTGGCGTTCGGCGGCATGTCGGGCGGTATCCTGTTCGGCAGCCTGTTCTTCATCCTGCTGGTGTTCGCGGCGCTGACCTCGGCGATCTCGCTGCTGGAGCCGATCGTCGAGTGGCTCGAGGAGCAGTCCCCGCTGAGCCGGCTGCAGGCCACGCTGGTGGCCGGGGCGGCCACCTGGCTGCTGGGCATCGCCACGGTACTGTCGTTCAACGACTGGAGCGGCTTCCAGCCGTTCGGCATGTCGATCCTCGATCTGCTCGACTACCTCACCAGCAAGCTGATGCTGCCGCTGACGGGGCTGGCGACGATCCTCTTCGTCGGCTGGGTAATGGGCCGCGACGAGGTGCGCGCCCAGCTCAACATGAGCCCGACCGCCTTCGCCGTATGGCGCTTCACGGCGCGCTTCGTGTCACCGATCGGAGTGGCGATCGTGTTCATCTTTGGACTGATCAACTGAACCCGGGCGTGTCCCGCTGCCGGATGTCCGCCGAAGTGGCGGCATCCGGCCGGTCTTTTCCGGCGATCATGGCATCGGCCGATCTGGCAGAGTCGATGCCGGTCCGGTAGCCGTGCGTGGCGGCTGCCGGCGATCGTGACCGGAAAGGAACCGCCCTCATGAATCCCTCGACGATGATCGGCATCGTGGTCAGCGTGCTACTGCTGGCCACGGTGGTCCTGTTTACCGCGCAGTCCCCGCTGGGCTTTGTCAATCTGCCGGGGCTGGCGATCGTGCTGACCGGCACCCTCGCGGCGACCTTCATCAGTTATCCGCTGCGCGAGGTGGCGCGGGTACTGGCGCTGACCCGCAGCGTCTTCCAGCGCGAGAACAGCTTCGTGCAGGAGGACATCGGTGAACTGGTGGAGCTGGCCCGCCAGTGGCTGCACGGTGATGCCCGCACCGTCGAGCGGACCCTGGAAACCACCCGCAATCCCTTCCTGCGTACCGGCATCCGGCTGGTCATCGACAACGTGCGTGAAGAGGAGATCCTCGATCTGCTGCGCTGGCGGATTGCCCGGATGCGGGCCCGCGAATACGCCGAGGCGCAGATCTTTCGCACCATGGCCACCTACGCACCGGCCTTCGGCATGCTGGGCACCCTGGTGGGGCTGATCAACATGCTGGAGATCCTCGAGGTCGGTGACCTGGCCGCCATCGGTCCGCGGCTGGCGGTGGCGCTGCTGTCCACCTTCTACGGCATCCTGCTGGCCAATCTTGTCTTCCGGCCGATCGCGGTCAAGCTCGAGCGGCGCACCGAGCAGCGGCTGGTGGCGATGAACATGGTGCTCGAGGGCGTGTCGATGATCTCCCGGCGCCGGCTGCCCTCGTTCATCGAGGCGACCCTGCAGTCATTCATTGCCGAGTATCCCGATGAACTGGGCGAGAAGCAGCACGCCGAGCGCACGGACGAGGACGGGGCAGCGGGGGCGGTCCGTCAGGATGGACGTCCCTCATGAGCGAGCCGACCGCGGCCGACTACCAGCGTCCGGCGGCGCGCAGCGCGCGGGCTGACCTGTCACGCTACGCGCTGATCGAGCCGCCGCCCCGCCACGAGGATGGCCAGGGCAGCTGGCTGATGAGTTATCTCGATCTGCTGACGCTGCTGATTACCCTGTTCGTGCTGCTGCTCTCGCTGCAGGGGCTGTCGCCGGAGGATACCGCAGCGGTCGAACCGGCGGCCGCGACCGACGACACGGCACCCCTGCCGCGGCTGGCGGCCGGCAGTGCGCTGTGGCAGCTGCTCGAGCCGGCACCCGCCCGCTCGATCATGCTGGCCACCGCCGGCGCAGCGGCGCCGCCCGCACTCTCGCCGATGGCCGTAACCGCGGCACAGGCGGTGACCCGGCAGCTGCCGGTGGCGCCGACCGACGAGGCGATGCCGCTGCTGATGACGGTTGCGGCCCTGCAGCTGCCGCGGCCGTCGGCTTCGCCCGGCGATGAGATGGCCCGCTGGGCCGCGCAGGTACCGGATATCGATGGCGTGGTGATCGAACCCGGCGAGCAGCATGTGACCTTCCGGATTCAGGATCGGCTGCTGTTCTCCAGCGCCGATGTCGAGCTCTCCGAACAGGGACATGAACTGCTCGATCGACTGGCCGGGCGGCTCAGCCAGTTCGAGGGCGAGATTTCGATCGAGGGGCATACCGACAGTCGCAGCATCTCCACCGAGCGTTTCCCGTCGAACTGGGAGCTTTCGGCAGCGCGGGCGACCGCGGTGCTGCACCATCTGGTCGATCATGGCGTGACAGCCGGGCAGCTGCGGGCGATCGGCTATGGCGCCAGCCGGCCGCTGGCGGACAACGCCAGCGCCCGTGGACGCGCCCGCAATCGGCGGGTCGAGCTGGTGCTGCGGCCGGCAGCCAGCGATCTTGCCGACGCCGCGCAACAGCGCAGCGCAGGGCAGTGAGCCGGGGCGCTGTCACCCACCGCGCGGCAGGCAGCTCGAATGGCGCATGATCCGGGCCCGGCCGCCGGCGGGCATTCAGCCGGCCTGTCGCGGCGATCCGGCACCGGGCAGCCGACGTGGGCAATCGCCCGGATGCCGCTGGAGGCCGGCTCGCCGGAACGGCGTGATGTCGTCGCCCTCAACGGGCTCGTGATTGAGCTCACCGGCCAGCCGCAGGGATTCGTAGTGACACTCGATGCCGCGCCGGGCCTGCAGATGACGCCGGGCGGCGTTGCGGCGGCGCCGATCGGCGGCTTCGGCCTCGAGTTCCATGGCAATGCCGAGCAGATCGTTCTTGATGTCGTTCAGGGTGATCGTTTTCATTCGAAGACTCCCTCGCACCAGAATCGGACAAGCGTTATCGGTGCTTAACCGGTACGCTGTCAGGCGATCGGCCGTGATTCGGAGCTTCGGGCCGCGAATCACGGCCGGGATCACCCGCAATGGATTGCAGCGGGAATTTAACCTGTACAAATTGACATAAAGATGACATCAACACCACTCACCCTGGCATCCTGTTTCCGGAAGGAGCGGTAATGAGTACCTTCATGTTCGATGAGCTGCGCGCCAGGCTGCCGCAGTTCCGGCGTTCGGAGCAGAAGGTGGCGCGGTTCGTGCTGCGTCACGCCGAGGAGGTACTGGATCTGCGACTCGCCGATCTGGCCCGGCGGATCAATGTCAGTGAGCCCACGGTGATCCGCTTCTGCCGGGCGATCGACTGCGAGGGCTATCAGGATTTCAAGCTGCGACTGGCGCAGACGCTGGCTACAGGCGCGCAGTTCTCGGAATTCTCGATGAACGAGACCGACAGCGTGGCCGAGTTCTCGCGCGGCATCTTCGATTCCACCGTGGGTACGCTGCTGTCGGTGCGTGATCGGCTGGATGCCAATGCCATCAGCGAGGCGATCGCTGCACTCTCCGAAGCCAATCGGGTGGAGTTCTACGGCTTCGGGGCCTCCGGCGCGGTGGCGGTCGACGCCCAGCACAAGTTCTTCCGCCTGCGCATCTCCACCACCGCCTACAGCGATCCGCACATGCAGCACATGTCGGCCGTCACCCTGACCGACCATGACGTGGTGGTGGCCATCTCGCAGACCGGCCGCACCCGCTCGCTGCTCTCCAGCGTCGAGATCGCCCGCGAGCACGGCGCGACCGTGATCGGACTGTGTCCGGCCGGATCGCCACTGGCGCACCTGTGCTCGATCGGGCTCTACATCGACGTGTTCGAGGATCGCGAGGTCTACCGGCCGCTGAGTTCGCGCATCGCCCACCTGGTGATGATCGATATCCTGGCGGTGGGCGTGGCGCGCTCGCGGGGACCGCAGCTGGCCGAGCATCTGATGGCGGTCAAGCGCAGCTTGGTCCCGCTGCGTACCGACGAGAGCGATCCCTTCGAACAGCTGCGGCGCGATCGCACGCCGCCGGAGGATGACGACGCCTGAACGGGCGCGCCGGCAGCCGTGAAAGGGCGGAATGTGTTAGGCTGGGGGACCGTTTCGCCCATCCTGTCAGGCCCGTTTCATGGACGCATCGCCACTGCTCGACTCCCTCAATCCGGCGCAGCGCGACGCCGTCGGCGCGCCCCAGGGCAACCTGCTGGTGCTGGCCGGTGCCGGCTCCGGCAAGACCCGGGTGCTGGTGCACCGCATCGCCTGGATGCTTTCGGTCGAAGGGCTCTCGCCGTGGTCGATCCTGGCCGTCACCTTTACCAACAAGGCGGCGCGCGAGATGCGGGCGCGGCTGGAGACGCTGATCGACACCTCGCTGCGCGGCATGTGGGTGGGGACCTTCCACTCGATCTCGCACCGGCTGCTGCGCACCCACTGGCGTGATGCCGGGCTCGCCGAGCACTTCCAGATCATCGACAGCGACGATCAGTTGCGGCTGGTCAAGCGGCTGCTGCGCGAGTACAGCATCGATGACGAGCGCTTCCCGCCCAAACAGGTGCAGTACTTCATCGGCGGCTGCAAGGAGGAGGGGCTGCGGCCGGGGGATGTCGATCCCCACGGCGACCAGTACATGGCGCAGATGGTCGAGCTCTATACCCTCTATCAGCAGGCCTGCGAGCGCAGCGGACTGGTCGATTTCGGCGAGCTGCTGCTGCGGGCGCTGGAGCTTCTGCGCGACAATCCGCGCCTGCTGGCGCACTATCGCGAGCGTTTCCAGCACCTGCTGGTCGACGAGTTCCAGGATACCAACACCCTGCAGTACGCCTGGCTGAAACTGCTCGCCGGGGATCGGGCGTGCCTGACCGCGGTGGGCGACGACGATCAGTCGATCTACGGCTGGCGCGGGGCGAAGGTGGAGAACCTGGAACGCTTTCGCAGCGAGTTTGCCGAGACCCGGCTGGTCAGGCTGGAGCAGAACTACCGCTCCACCAGCGCCATTCTCGAATCCGCCAACGCGCTGATCCGCCACAATGCCGGGCGCATGGGCAAGGAGCTGTGGACCGAGGTCGAAGCCGGCGAGAAGATCCGGGTCTATGGCGGCTTCAACGATCTCGACGAGGCACGCTTCATCGTCGATACCATCGCCGAGCAGGTGCGCGGTGGGCGGGCACGCCGCGAATTTGCCATCCTCTACCGCTCCAATGCCCAGTCACGGGTGATCGAGGAGTCGCTGATCCGCGCCGGCATGCCCTATCGCATCTACGGCGGCCAGCGCTTCTACGAGCGCCTCGAGATCAAGAATGCGCTGGGCTATCTGCGCCTTTTGATCTCGCGCGACGACGACGCCTCGCTGGAGCGGGTAATCAATGTGCCGGCACGCGGCATCGGCACCCGCAGCGTCGAGCTGCTGCGGGCCCGTGCCCGCGACGAGGGCACCTCGCTGTGGCAGGCGGTCAACGACGCCCCTGCCGCCGGCCTGCTCAAGGGGCGTGCGGCGAATGCGGTGCGGGCCTTCAGCGATCTGATCGATCGGCTCGACAACGAGACCCAGGGGCTGGCGCTGCACGAGATCATCGATCACGTCATCCGCGCCACCGGGCTGATCGAGCACCACCGCGCCGAGAAGGGCGAAAAGGGCCAGGCACGGGTCGAGAACCTCGAGGAGCTGGTCAGTGCGGCGAAGGCCTACGCGCAGGGCGATGCCTTCGAGGCGATCGACGACGGCGCCGACAACTCGCTGGGCGAATTCCTCTCCGAAGCGGCGCTCAACTCCGGCGAGCACGAGGCCGACGAGTTCGAGGATGCGGTACAGATGATGACGCTGCACTCCGCCAAGGGGCTCGAATTTCCGGTGGTCTTCGTCGCCGGGGTCGAGGAGGGGCTCTTCCCGCACAGGATGTCGCTGGAGGAGCCGGGCCGGCTCGAGGAGGAGCGACGGCTCTGCTATGTCGGCATCACCCGGGCGATGGAGCGGCTCTATCTGACCCATGCCGAAACCCGGCGGCTGCACGGCAAGGAGAGCTGGCAGCGACCCTCGCGCTTTCTGCGCGAGCTGCCCGCCGAGCATCTCGAGGAGGTCCGCCTGCGCGGGCAGGTGTCACGGCCGATGTCCGCCCAGGGCCAGCCCGGCGCGGATCGCCAGGCCTCGGTCGACGGCGGCGACGAACAGCCGTCGCTGTCGCTGGGACAGTGGGTGCGTCATCCCGTCTTCGGCGAGGGGGTCATCATCAATGCCGAGGGCCAGGGGCAGCGCGCCCGGGTACAGGTCAGCTTCGAGCACGAGGGTGACAAGTGGCTGGTGCTGGGGTTTGCCAGGCTCGAGGCCCTGACCTGAATTCGACCTTGCGCAGGAAAAGCTCCCGGGTGCCCGTGGTGTCATGCAATCGACACGGGAGTCGCCTAGGCTGGGGCTTCTAATTCCGACCCGGTCAGGCAAGAAAGCGCCAGCGGCGCTGCGGGAGCGAGCATGGACCTTACCAACGACAGACACAGCCAGCACATCTCCAGCCAGTTCAATCAGGAACTCGAGGCGCTCAAGACGCACCTGATGGGCATGGGTGGGCTGGTGGAACGACAGATCCAGGAAGCGGTCGCGGCCCTTCTGAACAACGACAGTCGGGCAGCCGAAGAAGTCCGCGACAACGACCGCCAGGTCAACGAGATGCAGCTGCGCATCGATGACGAGTGCACCCAGATCCTGGCCCGCCGGCAGCCGGCGGCTTCCGACCTGCGGCTGGTGCTGGCGGTGACCCGCGCCGCGTCCGATCTCGAGCGC
This sequence comes from Kushneria sinocarnis, assembly GCF_003633775.1. Taxonomy (GTDB): domain Bacteria; phylum Pseudomonadota; class Gammaproteobacteria; order Pseudomonadales; family Halomonadaceae; genus Kushneria; species Kushneria sinocarnis. The sequence goes on along the minus strand of NZ_RBIN01000001.1, from coordinate 37,849 downwards.
ATCGGCGATGAGGCCAACAAGATCGCCCGCAACGCCCTGACCCTGATCGAACTGGGCGAGACCACCCGCGGCTATACCGAGGTGCGCCGGATTGCCGGCCAGGTCCGGGAGATGGTGCGTCAGTCGCTGACGGCGTTTGCCCGCTTTGATACCGAGCTGGCACTGGGGGTGCTGGAGGATGACGAAACCGTCGACGAGGAGTACCGCAGCGCGATGCGTTCGCTGGTCACCTTCATGATGGAGGATCCCCACGCCATCAGCCCGGTGCTGCATGTACTGTGGATCCTGCGGTCGCTGGAGCGGGTCGGCGATCATGCCAACAATCTCGCCGAATCGGTGATCTACCTGGTCAAGGGGCTGGACATCCGCCACGCCCCGGAACACCCGCGTGCCTCGCTCGGTCGCAAGCGTGGGGACCGGGAAGCGGAGAGCGATGCCGACGACTCGTAGTGCCGGCCCCGGGCGGGCATCGCGTTTGTGCGGCCGGGCGGTTAGCATGCCGGCAGTAATGCCGGAGTCGGAGATCCCCGCTTGATCAATGCTGCCTCGGCCCTCGGTGAGGGCATCCGCATGGTGCTGCGCCCCGGCGCCCGGCGCCATGTCTATATTCCGCTGGTCATCAACCTGCTGCTCTACATCGCCGCGCTGTGGTGGCTGGTCGACAGCTTCGAGGGCTGGATCGACTACTGGATGACGCAGGTGCCGGGCTGGCTCGACTGGCTGTCGTGGCTGATCTGGCCGGTGCTGGCGGTCGCGCTGGCACTGGCGGTGATCTTCACCTTTACCATGGTGGCCAATGCCATCGCCTCGCCCTTCTACGGCTTTCTGGCCGAGCGCATCGAGCAGCGGCTGTCGGATGACGCCATCAGCGATGAGCGTTCGCTGTGGCAGCAGGCGATCGACGGCATCCGCCGCGAGCTGCACAAGCTGGGCTGGATGCTGCCGCGCATGCTGGTGCTGTTCGTGCTGGGTTTCATTCCGGTGATCAACCTGGCTGTACCGCTCTTGTGGGCGCTGTTCTCGGCGTGGAGTCTGGCGATCCAGTATCTTGACTACCCCATGGATCTGCACCAGGTGTCGTTTACCCGCATGCGCGCACTGCTGCGCCGGCGCTGGTGGACCACCCTGACCTTCGGTGGGGTGGTGGCCGCCACGGTGTGGATTCCGCTGCTCAACCTGATCATCATGCCGGGCGCGGTGGCTGCGGGCGTACTGATGTGGCGCCAGCACTACCGCGCTCTGGCTCTGCCCGAGGCCGGTCCGGCGGCCGGTAGCGGGCAGTGAGCCGGCCAGCACCGTGCTGAGAAGGTGGCGGACGCTGGTGGCGGGCGGGCTGCTGGGGGCCGGGCTGTGGCTGTCGGGCTGCAGTGCCGCGCCCGTGGCACAGGAGAGCCCTGCCGCTGCGTCCCGGCCGCCGGAGGCCGGGCTCGACACGCCGCTGCTGACCCGTCCCGGCGCGGCGCGCCGCTATCCGCCCCGCGAGGGTCGCAGGCTGGAGCGACGCGGCGACTTCCATGTCGATCACGGCGTGGCGGCGCGGGCGTTCAACGAGCGGGTGCGCTTTCTGATCCTGCACTATACCGATGGTGATGATGCGTCGGCGCTCAGGGCGCTGACCGGGCCCGAGGTGAGCGTTCACTATCTGGTGCTCGCCCGTCCCGCGCGCTGGGCGGGTGAGCCGGTGGTCCTGCAGCTGCTCGATGAACGGCGGCGCGCCTGGCACGCCGGGGTCAGCCAGTGGGGGGATCGCCGCCATCTCAACGACACCTCGATCGGCATCGAGATCGTCAATGCGGGGTATCGTGACACCCCGCACGGGCGGCTGTGGTTCCCCTTTGCGGAGGATCAGATCGAGCTGGTCAGCCGGCTGGCGCGGGATATCGTACAGCGCTACGACATCGACCCCACCCATGTGCTTGCGCACGGCGATGTGGCACCGGGGCGCAAGGTCGATCCGGGCCCGTTCTTCCCCTGGCGGCAGCTGCACGAGGCCGGGGTCGGAGCCTGGCCGCGCCCGGCGGACGTGACGCGCTGGGTGCACCGTTTCCACCGGCAGCCGCCCGACATCGGCCAGCTGCACCGAGCGCTGGCCGCCTGGGGCTATGCCGTGCCCGATGCGCCGGATGCCGGCGCCCTGCGCCCGGTGGTACGGGCCTTCCAGCTGCACTTTCGCCCCACCGATACCGATGGCGTGATCGATACCGAAACCGCGGCCCGGCTGTTTGCGCTGATCGAGCGCTACCAGGGGCGGGGACAGGCACTGAAGCTGCTGCGCGAGTGAACTGTCCACAGCCGGTAGTGATCGACCGGCTGTGGATAACCGGGCCGGCGGGGCGTCACTCCCGTCCTGATGAGGCCGGATCGCCCGACTGATCAATGGCGGCCTCCGCTGCCGGAGCCGCCATCAGCCGGGCGGCCGGCAGCACGCAGCGGAACAGGGCGCCCTGGCCGGGGGTGCTCTCGATCTCGAGCCGGGCGTCGTGACGCAGCAGCACGTGCTTGACGATCGCCAGCCCCAGCCCGGTGCCACCGCTGGCGACCGAGCGGCTCTTGTCGACGCGATAGAACCGCTCGGTCAGGCGATCGAGATGGTGCGGTTCGATGCCGTCGCCGTCATCGCTGACTTCCAGCGCGCCATCCCCGTTGGGAGAACGCCGATAGCGCAGGGTGACGGTGCTCGCCTCGGGGGTATAGCGCACCGCGTTGTAGATCAGGTTGGAGAGCGCACTGGAGAGCTCCTGCTCGTCGCCGCGCAGCCAGCGGTCATCGTCAAGCTCGAGCCGGAAGTGATGGCTGTCGTCGGCCAGTGCCTCGCCATCGGCGATGGCCTGACGGCAGAGGGCGGTGATCGAGAACGGCCGGGTACTGTCATGGCGATCGGCGGTTTCCAGCCGTGACAGGGTCAGCAGGTCGCTGACCAGCCGCTGCATGCGATCGGTCTGGGTCTCCATCTGGGTGAGCCCGCGCACCAGCCGCTCGGGCAGGGCGTCGCGATGGTCGAGCCAGGTCTCCAGATAGCCGGCCAGCACCGTCAGCGGGGTGCGCAGCTCATGCGAGACATTGGCGACGAAGTCACGGCGCATCAGCTCCAGCCGGTGCAGGCGGGTGACGTCGCGGATCACGATCAGGCGTTCGTCATCCCCGAACAGGGTGACCTGGACCTCGAGGGTCACGGCATCGTGGATCGGCGAGGTCAGCGTCAGCGGTTCCCGGTAGTCGCGCTCGCGAAAGTAGTCGATGAATGCCGGGTCGCGCAGGTAGTTGGTGAGGTGCTGGCCGCGATCGTGATGGGGCGCCAGGGCCAGCAGGCGCTGGGCGGCGCTGTTCCACCAGTCCAGGTTGCCGCTGGAGTCGAGCATGATCACGCCCTCGCGCATCGCCTCGCTGGACTCCTGGACCCGGTTGATCACCGCGCGTAGCCGGCCCTGCATGTGGCGCTGACCCTTCTGGTAGCGGTAGAGGCGATCGAACAGGTCACCCCATACGCCTTCGCCGGCCGGTGGCGGCTGCTCGACCGGCGCCGCCAGCCAGACATAGAGCTTTCTGAGATGGCGCAGGGTAAAGGCCATGTGCACCGCCAGCCCCAGCGCAACCCCCCAGCCGGGATAGCCGATCAGCCAGCCCAGCAGGCCGAACCCGAGTACCAGATAGGCGAGTCGCCAGAGTTCATTGATCCAGTAGTGCACGCGCGTCTGCCGCTATCGAACGGTGGGTGAAGCCCTCAACGGGTTGAGAAACGATACCCCGTGCCGCGTACCGTCTGCACCAGCTGCTGGTGATCATCACCCAGTGCCTTGCGCAGCCGCCGGATGTGCACATCGACGGTACGCTCCTCGACATAGACATTGCCGCCCCAGACCTGGTCGAGCAGCTGGGCGCGGGTATAGGCGCGCTCCTGGTGCGTCATGAAGAACTGCAGCAGGCGATATTCGGTCGGCCCGATCTCCAGCGACCGGCCATCGACGCTGACCCGGTGGCTGGCGGGATCGAGCGCCAGGCCGTTGACCTCGACGGTCTCCTCCACGCCGCGCGGCGTGGTGCGTCGCAGTACCGCCTTGAGCCGGGCGACGAGTTCACGCGGCGAGAAGGGCTTGGTGATGTAGTCGTCGGCGCCGCTCTCCAGCCCCTGGATCTTGTTGTCCTCCTCGCCGCGGGCCGTGAGCAGGATGATGGGCACTTCGCGGGTGGTGTCATCGCGCTTGAGACGGCGGGCCAGCTCGATGCCGCTGGTACCCGGCAGCATCCAGTCGAGCAGCACCAGGTCAGGGTGTTCATCGACGATGCGGGCATGGGCCTGCTGGGAATTCTCGGCCTCGATGATGCAAAAATCCGCCATCTCGAGGGCCACCGCGATCATCTCGCGGATCGAGGCTTCATCATCGACGATCAGCACGGTTCGGGACATGCGTCATACTCCGGCAACGGACGTGACAACTCGGTGATGATTTAACCGGTCCCGGATGACAGTATTGTGACAGCCGCGCGCCTGTCCAGCAGGCCGGCCTTCAGGCGACCGGCCAGCTCGCCAGCACCACCCCGGCAAACAGCACCACTCCCACCCAGTGGTTGTTGAGAAAGGCGGCAAAGCAGCCCTCGCGGGTGCGCCCCCGGGTCAGCCACTGCTGATAGCCGAAGATCGCGGCAATGGCGGCCAGCGCCAGCCAGTAGAAGCCGTCGAGCCCGGCCAGTACCCCGACCACCGCCAGCAGCAGCACCACCAGGGCCTGCAGGGCGGCGAGGATGACCAGGTCGAAGCGGCCGAAGATGATGGCAGTGGACTTGATGCCGATCTTCAGATCGTCGTCGCGATCCACCATCGCGTACTGGGTGTCATAGACCTGGGTCCACACCAGCCCGGCGGCGAACAGCCACCAGGCGATGGCCGGCACTGCCTGCTGTTCGGCGCCGAAGGCCATCGGAATGCCCCAGCCGAAGGCCGCGCCCAGCACCACCTGGGGGAAGTGGGTATAGCGCTTCATGAACGGATAGGTGGCCGCCAGCGCCGCACCCCCCAGCGACAGGGCGATGGTAAAGGGGTTGGTGAAGCAGACCAGCACGAAGGCGATGGCGATCAGTACGCCGAACAGGGTCAGGGCCTCGCGCTCGCTGATCCGGCCGGTGGCCAGCGGTCGCTCCCGGGTGCGTTTGACGTGGGCATCGAAGTTGCGATCGGCGTAGTCGTTGATCACGCAGCCGGCAGCGCGCATGGCGTAGACACCGGCCACGAAGATGATCAGGTTGGCACGCTGCGGCAGGCCGTCGGCGGCCAGCCAGAGGGCGGCCAGGGTCGGCCACATCAAAAGCCAGGTGCCGATCGGCCGGTTCAGTCGGGTCAGACGCAGGAAGTCGGGAAGGCGTTGCAGCGCAGTGAGAGCGGACATGCGGTCTCCGTTACCGGGGCCGGTAGGGGCATTGGCGACGATGCGATTCTAGCCGAAAACGAGCGGGTTCGGCCGCCATGAGCCGGCCCGCTTCGCTCAGAAAGCTCTCCTGTACCAGCAGCCGGCAGCGGCGATGGTGAAAGACCGAGCGTCGCGTGCCGAGGCCGTGGTGGCCGGCGATCGGCAGGGCCTGCGGGGTGAGCTCGATGGCCGAACGGGTGACACCGGGATGCGCGAACAGCCACTGGCCCAGTGCCCGATGGCCGAGCAGGCGCACCTCCCGGGGCAGCTCATCGAGTGGCACCACGCTGCGGGCGGCGATCAGTGGCCGGCGCTCGTGTTCGAGCACGACCTCGCGGATCCAGGCCAGTCGGCGCTGTGGCAGTTCAAGCCGACGGGCTTCGTCGCCCAGCGGGATGGCCGCATGTTCGGCATGAATCCGCACCGTGATGGTTCCGCCCACCAGCGCGGCCAGGCGGGCGGTCAGCGAATCCCGGGTGCCCAGCCAGTCGCGCCAGTGCGGCGAGAGCTGCGGTGCCGCCACCGCCAGCGGCAACCACCGGCGCAGCACCGAAGGGCGCTCGAAACGGCGGCTATCGTGCGCAAGGGAGGTCATGTCATGGTCCGGTCCTGCCGATGAAATAGAAGCGTGGTCACGTCGATAGGCGCTGCCCGTTATCGTCATCCGCCTGCCGGGTCAGCGCAAGGTGTGCTGGCGCTCGATACGATGACATTGCTAGGCTAGGCGTCGTCGAACGCTGTTCGATCGTGAAGGATACCCTGTCCGACCGTCGTCGGGCAGCTGTCATGCCCCCGGCAATGACGGAAAACAACAAGCCAGGTGTCATTCGCGCCTGTATTGCCCAACCCAGGAGGCGCTATGCGCAAACCAGAACTTGCTGCCGCCATTGCGGCCCAGGCGGATATTTCCAAGGACAAGGCCGGTCAGGTCCTGAACGCCATTCTTGATGAAATCAGCTCCAGCGTGGCGCGCGGTGAAGATGTCACGCTGATCGGTTTCGGCTCGTTCACCGTGCGTGAACGCGCAGCCCGCACCGGCAAGAATCCGCAGACCGGTTCCAGCCTGCAGATTCCCGCCAGCCGGACCGTGGCCTTCAAGCCCGGCAAGGCGCTCAAGGATTCGATCAGCTGATCGAAACACCCCGCCGGCTGCATCGTGTGGCCGGCGCTCTTCCTGCCCCGCGATCCCTGACCCGCCTGCCGTGAGTTGTGCGGCCGGTCTGCCGGGTGCTTCACCATGCGGTTCGGTTCATGACGACTCGCTGCGCAGCCGGTAGCGCTCACTGGCGCGTGTCAGATGATCGCGCATCGCCTGTTCCGCACCGTCGGCGTCATGGGCGGCCAGCCGCTCGGCTATCCGCTGATGCTCCCGGATCGAGACATCCTCGGCGCCCCGGAAGCTGACAATGCCGGTGTGGTAATCCTTCAGCCAGTGCAGCATGGCATAGGCGGTGGCGGCGAAGATGGGGTTGCCGGACAGCTTGGCAATGGCGTGGTGAAAGGCCATGTCGCGCTCGATGAAGGCCTCGCCGTGTTCGCTCTGCTGCATCTCGTCGATCAGTGCCTGCAGCCGGGCGATGTCCGCTTCGCCGGCCCGCTCGGCGGCCATGCGTACCATGCCGGTCTCGAAGAACAGCCGCGCCTGCTTGAGATGATCGATGTTCTCGGTCGACTCATCGAGCAGGAAACGGGCGGTGTTGTCGAAGTGCGCGATCATCGACTGGATGGTGACCTCGCTGACCCGGGCCCGCTCGCCGTGATTGATGGTGATCATGCCCATCGAGGCGAGCTGCTGCATGGCTTCCCGCACGGCCGGGCGGCCCACGCCGTAACTGGCCATCAGCTCCCGCTCCGGCGGCAGCTGATCGCCCGGTTGCAGCTGACCCGAGCGGATCAGCGTCAGCAGTCGTTCCAGTACCTCGTCCGACAGCTTGCGTCGGCGAATCGGTCCGGTGGAGTTGTCGCTCATGGCATGTCCTGTTGTCTGAAGCGTCCGCAGCGGCATGACGCTGCGATCCTCACCAGCATATACGGCCAGCGGGTCGGTGTGGACAGCCATGACGGGCGGGGCGGCACCGGCCGCCGTCAGGCCGGCGGCCATCTCTCGGGCGTGACCGTACCGTGGTCGGCGGCCGCCCGGTAGGCCGCCTCGACGAGGGCGAGGGTATTGTAGTTGTCCTCACCGCGGGTCTCCACGGGCCGGCCGCCACGCCGGGCGTCGAGCCAGTCGGCCTGAAAGGCGCTCACGCTCTCCTGGATGGGCGTCCAGGGGGCGGTGCTCCATGCCGGCGGGGTCGGTGCCACCTCCCGGGTGTCCTGTCCGCCTGCGGCGTCATGCCGGGTCAGTCGATAGTCCGGCGCCAGCCGCAGCGAGCCGTGACTGCCATCGATCTCGATCAGGCTCTGCGGGAAGGGGTCCTCGGCCAGCCGGGTGGCGTAGCTGCAGTCCACGAGGGTGGTCACCTCGCTGTCGTGGTGGAGCATCATGGTGGCAACGTCCTCGCCGCGGATGTCGGGATTGACCCGGGTGATCTCGCAGCCCAGCCGATCCACTTCGCCGAACAGCGCGCGGGCCACATCCAGCAGGTGGATGCCCAGGTCCTCGATGATGAAGCGCTCGGCCCGCGCCAGATAGGGCTGGGCGCGATAGACATCGAAGCCGCTGCGATAGCTGATGCGCCCGAAGAAGGGACGGCCGATCGCGCCCTGGCGCAGGGTGTCGATGACCCGGCGGATGGCGTGCTGCCAGCGGAAGTTCTCGTGGATGCTCAGGCTGACGCCATGATGCCGGCACGTCTCGATCAGCGCCCGGGCTGCGGCCGGCGAGCCGGCAAAGGGTTTCTGACAGATGATGTCGGCCCCCGCGCATGCCGCCAGCTCGACCAGTTCGGCGTGGGCCGGGGTGGGGGCGGCGATGTCGACGAAATCGGGTCGGCAGCTTGCCAGCAGCCGGCCGGCATCGGTATGACCCTCGTCGATGCCGAAGCGCTCCCTGACCTGCGCCAGGCGCGCCGGATCGCGATCGCAGACGGCCACGATCTCCACGCCCGGCAGGGCCTGCCAGGCGTGCAGCTGGTTCTCGGCGAAGAAGCCGCAGCCGATCAGTACGCCCCGGACCCCCGGCGGGGTGGTCGAATGCCCTCTCGTCATGGGTCTGCTCCCTGTCAGCGATATCGGCCATGAGAGCAGGTATTACAGCGCTCGCGAGTGATCATGTCATTATACCAAAGGTCGAATATCGCCCGGGGCGCTGGACCCCAATCATGGCGGCATGGCGGTCTCGCAGGGCGGGCCGTCAGCGTGTGCCATGCCCTCGATGAGCCGGAGCCGACCATGAGAGCCAGTGAACAACGCGAGCGGGTGCGTGCCGGCACCCCGCTGCCCGATCCGCCCGTGCAGCACTGCGAACGCCTTCCCCTGAGCTTCGCCTGGCAGGCCGGTGGCCTGCGCTGGCTGCGCGATGGCGGCACCGAGCTGGTCCGCGGCGTGGCGCCGGTGATCCGCGATGGGGAGTGGGGCACCCATGCGCTGAGGTCGAGCGGGCGCCGGCAGTCGCACGACCGCCAGCGCCTGGCGCTGATGGAGACCTTCCGGGTCGTGGACGAGCCGGCCGGCCGCACCCTGCTCACGGGCCGGATGGCGGTCACGGTGACCGCCCGGCAGGTGAGCGTCGCCCTGCGGCTGACCGCCCGGGCGCGGTTTACCACCTGTCGCAGCGGGCTGGTGGTGCTGCTGCCGATCGCGGGGATGGCCGGGGCGCCGGTCGAGGTCCGACACGCCGACGGCCCATGGCATGAGGGCCATATGCCGCGACTCATCAGTCCCGCCCAGCCCTTTTTCGATATCCGCTCGCTGCGCTACGCACCGCCGGGACACGCCGGGGTGCAGCTCGATTTCGAGGGCGACGTGTTCGAGATGGAGGACCAGCGCAACTGGTCGGATGCCTCCTTCAAGATCTACAACCGGCCGCTGGCCTGGCCGACGCCCTATACCCTGGCACCGGGGACCCGCCTCGAGCAGCGGGTCACCCTCACCCTGGCAGGGGCCGAGGAGGGCGCTCATGACCACTGAGCACCATACGCTTGCCATCAGGCGGGCGTGGCCGGACCGGCTGCCCCCGATCGGCTGCGGGCTGTGGCTGGACCGGTGCAGCGACGAGGCCGGGCTCGGCCAGCGACTGGATCAGCTCGCCCCCCGGCACCTGGATGTGCTGGTCGACCTGCGTGACCCGGCCTTCGCTGACCGGCTGGCCGTGGCAGGCGCGCTCTGTGTCGCTCGCGCGGTGCCGCTCTGGCTCTATGTGATCTGCGACGACGAGGAGCCCGATGCTCAGCTCGAGCAGCTTGCCCGCACGCTTGCCGTGCACCGGCTGCTACCGGCCGGCATGCTGGTGACCCCGGCCGCCTATCTGAAAAGCCATCAGCCCGAGGGGCCCTGGCCTGCCGGTGCCTCGCCGGCGCAGGTACTGGCACTGGCCCGGCTGCGCTGGCCGGCGATACCGCTGGGAGGCGGCTTTCCGACCTACTTTACCGAGCTCAACCGCTGCCGGCCCGAGCCCGGCTCGATCGATTTCATCACCCATGCCCTCTCGCCGATCGTGCACGCCGCCGATGACCTGTCGGTAATGGAGACGCTGGAGAGCCTGCCGGCGATCTTCGCCTCCTGCCGGGCGCTGGCCCCCGCGGTGCCCTACCGCCTCACCACCACCGCCATCGGCGCCTGGACCAATCCCTATGGCGCGCAGCTGACCGCCAATGACGGCACCCGGCGGGTCACGCTCAGCGACCGTGATCCGCGTCAGCGCGGGCTGTTCGCGGCGGCCTGGAACGTGGGCCTGGTGGCCCGGACGGCCTGCGCCGGGGTGGCCTCGCTGACGCTGTCATCGCTCGGTCCGCCCTTTGATGTCGCGGATGACGGGCCCCGGCCGCTGCTGCCGGTACTGCGGGGTCTGAGCCGGGGGGCCGGTCAGCCGCTGCTGACCACCGCGCCGGTGGCCGCGACCGTGGCGGGGGTGGGCTGGCAGACCGGTGAGCACGAGGGGGAGCTCTGGCTGGCCAATACCGGGCTGCAGCCGATCTCGGTCGGACTGCAGGGAAGCGCCGTGACGGCACTGGCGATGCTCGATGAGCAGCGCCTGCTGGCCGCACCAGCGACAGCCGCGATGCTGGATCAGCCAGCGCCGTGCGACACCCGCACGGTGACACTGTCGCCCTGCGCGGTGGCGCGGCTGACGGTGACGCTGCCGCCGGAATGACACTACGCCCGGGGTCGTGTGCGATGTAGTCCGGCGCAACGGCCCCTGACTCAAGTCGTATTGTGGTAGTGGTATGATGAGATGATGATTACCCATGTCGCGACCGGCGACCTTCGTACTCGCCTTGCGTGCACGAAGGCTCCGGTCTTCGTTCATTTCATGGCACGCCTGTATCTGAGGCAGTCCCGGGAGCGATCATGGAGCATACGGCAGCGTCCTCGGTTGAATCCTCGGCCATCCGCAAGGTAGCGTGGCGACTGGTGCCCTTCGTGGCCCTGATGTTCTTCGTCAACTATCTCGATCGGACGGCGATCTCCTTTGCTGCCCCCAACGGCATGAACAGCGATCTGGCGCTGAGTGCAGCGCAGTTCGGTTTTGCCTCGGGCATCTTCTTCGTCGGCTATATCCTGCTGGAGGTCCCCAGCAATCTCGCCCTGCACCGCTTCGGGGCCCGCAAGTGGCTGGCCCGCATCATGGTCAGCTGGGGCATCGTGGCGCTGCTGTTTACCTGGGTGGACAGCGCCGGCGGGCTCTATACGCTGCGCTTTCTGCTGGGGGTGGCGGAAGCCGGCTTCTTCCCCGGCGCGATCCTGTTCCTGAGCCTGTGGGTACCCTCGCGCCACCGCAGCCGGATCCTGGCGCTGTTCTATCTCGCCCAGCCGCTGACCACCGTGATCGGCGCGCCGCTGGCGGCCTCGCTGATTCAGCACGACGGCTTCTTCTTCGGCCTGGCGGGCTGGCGCTTCATGTTCTTCGGTGTAGCGGTACCGGCCATCCTGCTGGGCATCGTGGCGTGGTTCTATCTGGTCGATCGTCCGGCGGATGCGCGCTGGCTGACCGACGAGGAGAAGGCCTGGCTGACCGCCGAACTCGAGCGCGAATCCGCCGAGAAGACGGGCACGCACAAGGAGAAGCACGGACTGAAGATGGCCCTTCTCAACGGCCGGGTCTGGGCGCTGTGCCTGATCTACTTCGGTTTCATCTACGGGCTCTATGCGCTGGCGTTCTTCCTGCCGACCATCATCGACGGCTTCGAGGCGCAGTTCGGGACCCGCTTCACCCTGCTCGAGGAGGGGCTGATCACGGCCATTCCCTACCTGCCGGCGGCGGTGGTGCTCTATCTCTGGTCGCGGGATGCCACCCGGCGCGGCGTGCGCAGCTGGCACATCGCGATCCCGGCCTTCACCGGCGCCATCAGCGTGCCGCTGGCCCTCTACATGGACTCGCCCATCACCACCGTGGCGATGATCACCGTCACCGCCTGCTCGATCTTTGCCGCCCTGCCCAACTTCTGGACCCTGCCGACGCGCTTTCTGGATGGCGCCGCGGCTGCGGCCGGGGTGGCGCTGATCAACACCATCGGCAATCTCGCCGGCTTCTCCTCGGGCTATCTGACCGGTGCGCTGCATGACCTGACCGGCAGCTACACCGTGCCGATGTTCGTGGTGGGCGGCTTCATGCTGCTGGCCGGCGTGCTGATGCTCGCCATCAGCCGGGTGCACCGCCCCGATGCCGGGACGGTGGCGAATGCGACCTCGGCCCGGGCCGAGGGCTGAGACGTGAGCCCCAACGAAGGAGCCATCATGGCAATCGGACTGAGCACCTATGCCTTCTTCTGGCGGGGGTCGACGCAGGTCGAGGCACCGATGACCCTCGCCGCCATGCTCGAGGAGACGGCCGCCCTGGGCGGCGATCTCTTCCAGATCTGCGATTACCCGGCCATCGAGTCGCTGACCGCCGCCGAGCTCGAGGCCCTGCGCGAGCAGGCCGCGCGGCTGGGCATCCGGCTGGAGCTGGGCACCCGCGGGCTGGCCCGCGAACCGCTCGAACGCTATCTCGACATTGCCGAGCGGCTCGACGTGCGCCTGCTGCGCAGCATGATCTACAGCGGCGACGACCGGCCCGATGCACAGCAGGCCGTGCAGCGGCTGGAGGCCCTGCTGCCCCGGCTGCGCCGGCAGGGCGTGACGCTGGCGCTGGAGACCTACGAGCAGCTGCCGGTCGATGCGCTCATGGCGGTCATCGAGCAGGTCGACGACGCGCATGTCGGCATCTGTCTGGACCCCGCCAACTGCGTGGCGGCACTGGAGCTGCCCGGGACGGTGATCGCGCGTACTGCCGCGCGGGTCGTCAATCTGCACATCAAGGACTTTCACTTCACCCGTTCGCCCGGCTGGGTGGGCTTTCAGCTGACCGGCTGCCCGCTGGGCGAGGGGCTGCTGCCGCTGTCGGACATGCTCGCGCGCATCGATCCGGCGGGGCGCGGCATCGGGGCGGTGATCGAGCACTGGCTGGGCTGGCAGGACGATGCCGCAACGACCTGCCGGCTCGAGGCCGAATGGACCCGCCACAACATGAATCTGCTGAGGAGCAACGTATCATGAGCTATCAATCCATCGCCCTGGTGGGCGCCGGCGGCAAGATGGGCATGCGCATTTCCGACAATCTGGCGCAGAGCAGCCTGCAGGTGCACTACTGCGAAAACGCCCCGGAGGCGCAGCAGCGCGTGCGCGATGCCGGGCGTTCGGTCACGGCCGTCGAGGAGATCATCGAGCAGTGCGATCTGGTGATCCTGGCGGTGCCGGATATCGTGCTGGGCAAGGTCTCCGAGCAGCTGGTGCCACGCATGAAGGCCGGCGCCACGCTGCTGACGCTCGATCCCGCGGCGGCCTACGCCGGCCTGCTGCATCAGCGCGGCGAGATCCACTACGCGGTGGCCCACCCCTGTCACCCCTCGGTCTTCCTCGAGCGCTATACCGAGGCCGAGCACGCCGATGCCTTCGGCGGCGTGGCGGCCACGCAATCGGTGGCGGCGGCCTTCGAGGCCGGTGACGAGTCGGAGAAGGCCGCGCTGGCGGAGGTCATCCGGGTGATGTACGCCCCGGTCGACGAGGTGCACTGGGTGACGGTGACCCAGCTGGCCTACCTCGAACCCACCCTGGTCGAGACCGTGACCTGCATGGTGGGCACCTTCATGAAGGAGGCGCTGGAGGAGACCGTGTCGCGCAGCGGGGTGTCGCGCGAAGCCGCCGAGGCGATGCTCTACGGCCATATCCAGATTGCGCTGGCGGTCGCCTTTCGCAGCTCCAATCCGTTTTCGGACGCCTGCATGGTCGCCATCGACTACGGTCGCGAGAACATCCTGAAGGACGACTGGAAGAAGATCTTCGACCAGCAGGAGCTCGACCGGGTGATTGCCCGCATGCTGAAGATCGACCGGGTCCGGCGTGACGAGGATTCGCCGGCGCTCGGCAGTGCCTGACGAGGCGGGCGGGTGGTGCGGCGGGAGGCGCCGCTACACCTGCCCGTAGCGGTTGGCCTCCTCGCCCAGCCAGCGCCGGATCAGCGGTTCGACCGCATCGGGCGCCTGCTCGAGCAGGGCGTCGGCGAGTTCGCGCACCGGCTCGAGCAGATCGCGATCGCGGGTGAGATCGGCGATGTGCATGCCCACCAGCCCGGTCTGACGGGTGCCCAGCACCTCACCGGGGCCGCGCAGGGCGAGATCGCGCTCGGCGATGCGAAAGCCGTCGTTCGATTCGCGCAGCACCCCCAGCCGCTCGCGGGAGTGCTCGGAGAGCGGCGGATGATAGAGCAGCACGCAGAAGCTCTCGGTCGAGCCGCGCCCCACCCGGCCGCGCAGCTGATGCAGCTGGGCCAGTCCGAGCCGCTCGGGGTTCTCGATGATCATCAGGCTGGCATTGGGCACGTCGACGCCGACCTCGATCACCGTGGTCGCCACCAGCAGGTCGAGCTCGCCCTCCTTGAAGGCGTTCATCGTCGCGGTCTTCTCGGCGGTCTTCATGCGCCCGTGTACCAGGCCGACGCTGAAGCCCTCCAGCGCCTCGACCAGCGCCTCGTGGGTGGCCTCGGCGGCCTGGCAGGTCAGCGCCTCGGACTCCTCGATCAGGGTGCAGACCCAGTACGCCTGGCGGCCGTCGCGGCACGCCTCGCGGATGCGCTCGATGACCTCGGGACGACGCTCGTCGCTGATCGCCACCGTCTTCACCGGCGTGCGCCCGGGCGGCAGCTCGTCGATCACCGAGACATCGAGATCGGCGTAGGCGCTCATCGCCAGGGTCCGCGGGATCGGGGTGGCGGTCATGATCAGCTGATGGGGGGTCAGGCCGCCGCCGCCGCCGACGCTCTGCTCGCCCTTCTGGCGCAGCGCCAGGCGCTGATGCACGCCGAAGCGGTGCTGCTCGTCGATCACCGCCAGCCCCAAGCGGTGGAAGTGGACATCCGCCTGGAAGAGGGCGTGGGTGCCGACCACGATCTGCGCCCGGCCCTCGGCGATGGCGGCCTTGGCATCGAGCCGGGCACGCCCCTTGAGGCGACCGGCGAGCCAGGCCACTTCCAGTCCCAG
The DNA here is from genome assembly GCF_003633775.1 of Kushneria sinocarnis. Classification (GTDB taxonomy): domain Bacteria; phylum Pseudomonadota; class Gammaproteobacteria; order Pseudomonadales; family Halomonadaceae; genus Kushneria; species Kushneria sinocarnis. Next base: position 22,830 of record NZ_RBIN01000001.1, on the reverse strand, counting down.
CGGTTCGAACCATCCCTTCAGGGTGCGATGGTGCTGCTCGGCGAGCAGTTCGGTGGGAGCCATCAGCGCGGCCTGGCAACCGCCGCTGACCGCGGCCAGCATTGCCATCGCCGCCACCACCGTCTTGCCCGAGCCGACATCCCCCTGCACCAGCCGCAGCATCGGCGCCCGGCGGGTCATGTCGAGGCCGATCTCGCCGAGCACGCGGCGCTGGGCGCTGGTCAGCGAAAAGGGCAGCGCGGTCAGAAAACGGGCGGCCAGCGCCCCGTCGCGTGGCAGCGCCGGGGCGGAGTCATGCTGAATGTGGCGGCGGATCTGGCGCAGACTGAGCTGATGCGCCAGCAGTTCCTCCAGCGCCAGCCGGCGCTGGGTGGGGTGCTGCCCGGCAGCCAGCGTCTCCAGCGGTGCATCGGGCGGCGGATGATGCAGATAGCGCAGCGCTTCCGCCAGTCCCGGCAGCCGGAAGCGGGCCCGCAGCGCCTCGGGAATCAGTTCGGTGAGCCGCTCGGGATGCTCGTCGAGCTGCGTCAGTACCTGATCGATCAGCCCGCGCAGGCGCGGCTGGGTCAGCCCCTCGGTGGTGGGGTAGATCGGCGTCAGGCTCTCTTCGCTGGCGGTCTCGGCGGTATCCTGCCGGCCGAGCAGGCGGTACTCCGGATGATAGAACTCCACCCCGGTACTGCCGGTGCGGGCCTCGCCGAACAGGCGCAGCCGGCTGCCCGGGGAGAACTGCTGCTGCTGGGCGGGAGAGAAGTGGAAAAAGCGTAGCGAAACGATGCCGGTGGCATCCCTGAGCCGCACCAGCAGGCTGCGGCGGCGGCCCTGGACCACGCTGGCGGCGGTGATTTCGCCCTCGATGACCACCTCGGCACCGGCCCGCACCTCGCCGATCGGCGTGACCCGGGTACGATCCTGGTAGCGCAGCGGCAGATGAAAGAGCAGATCCTCCGGCGCGGTGATGCCCAGCCGCGCCAGCCGTTCGGCCATGCTGTCGCCGACGCCGGTCAGCGCGGTGACGGAGCGGGTTTCGCTCATGCGGCCTGCATGTTCGCCATCTGACACTGATCGATGGCCCGGATCAGGGCATCGATCGCCTTGGGTCGGGGGAAGCTGGCGCGCCATGCCATGGCGACCGTGCGCCCGGGCGCGGGATCCCGGAACGGCCGGCTCTCCAGCAGGCCGCTGCCGTAGTGATCGGTGCCCATCGCCGAGTGCGGCAGGACCGTGATGCCCAGCCCCGAGGCCACCATGTGGCGGATGGTCTCCAGCGAGCCGCCCTCGGCCACCAGCGGGTTCTCGGGGTGACTGAGCTGGGAGTTGATCGCCGGGCAGGCCTCGAGGATCTGATCGCGGAAGCAGTGTCCCTCTCCGAGCATCAAAAGCCGCTCCTCGAGCAGCCACTCCTTGTCGATCGCGCTTTTTTCCAGCCATTTGTGGCCGGCCGGCAGCAGCACCTCGAAGGGTTCCTCGTAGAGCGCGCGGGTCAGCACGTCGGGCTCGTTGAACGGCAGCGCGACGATGATCACGTCGAGCTCGCCCGACCGCAGCCGCCGGCGCAGCTCGCCGGTCAGGCTCTCCTCGATGTACAGCGGCATCTGCGGGGCCTGCTCGGCCAGCGCCGGGATCAGATGCGGGAAGAGATAGGGCCCGATGGTGTAGATGGCGCCGATGCGCAGCGGACTGGAGAGCTGGTCCTTGCCTTCGCTGGCGAGCTCGCGAATGGTATTGGCCTGTTCCAGTACTCGCCCGGCCTGGTCGACGATACGCTCGCCCAGCGGGGTGACCTGAACGGTGGATTTGCTGCGCTCGAACAGCGCCACGCCCAGTTCGTCCTCGAGCTTCTTGACCGCTACGGAGAGGGTCGGCTGGGAGACGAAGCAGCGCTCGGCGGCGCGGCCGAAATGGCGCTCCTGAGCCAAGGTTACGATGTAGCGGAGTTCTGTTAAAGTCATGACCTGGACCCGAGGCGTCACTTGAGACAGGGAAAGGTTATCATCTTCCGGAATCGTGCGTTGTCATGATCCTGCTGGCAAGGAGCTGGATGAAAGTGAACAGGACCATCCTCATACTGGGTTGTGGCGACGTGGGCACCGCACTGGGTCACCTGCTCGTCAAGCAGGGTCACCGCGTGATCGGTGTCCGTCGCAACAGCATCGCAGCACTGGCCGATACCGGCATCGAGGGCGTCGCCCTCGATGTCAATGCGCCGGGCGCGCTGGAAACGCTGCCCGATGCGGACATCATAGTATATGCCATCAGTGCCGACCGGTTCGAAGAAAAGGCCTATCAGACGGCCTATGTTGACGGTCTGACCGCAACCCTTGCGCACTTCGAGGCCCGCGCCCGGGCACCGCAGCACGTCTTCTTCGTCTCCTCGACCTCGGTCTACGGTCAGCAGCAGGGCGAGACGGTCAACGAGGAGAGCCCGCTGGAGCCCGCCAGCTTCTCCGGCCAGCGCCTGATCGAGGCCGAGCAGCGGCTGGCACAAAGCCCGCTGCCCGGGACCACGGTCCGTTTCTCCGGCATCTACGGCCCGGGCCGCGAGCGGCTGATCGGCCAGGTGCGGGAAGGCCGCATTGCCCCTGCCACGCCGGTGATGTACTCCAACCGCATTCACCGCGATGACTGTGCCGGCGTGCTGGATTTCCTGATCCGGCGGGTGTTCGAGGGCGAGCCAGTGGCGCCGGTCTATCTCGCCAGCGACCGTGAATCGGCGCCGCTGCACGAGGTCATGAAGTGGCTGGCGCGGCAATTGAAGGTCGAACCCGACAGCGAGATCCAGTCGCCGCTGCGCCGACGGGCCAGCAAGCGCTGCGACAGCAGCCGGCTGATCGAGACCGGCTACCGCTTTTGCTATCCCACCTTCCGCGAGGGCTACGAGGATATCCTGCGCCAGGGCGGCTTCATGCCTGCCCGGCAGGCCTGACGCCGGCCGCGCCGGCGCTTCGATCCGGCGCGGCGCAGGTCGGGCCGCTCAGTCACCCAGCAGCATGATGCCTTCCGCCTCGACCTGGCTGCCGCGGGGCAGCGCCTTGACGCCGACGGCGGCACGGGCCGGATACGGCTCGTCGAAGTACTCTTCCATGATCTGATTGACCTTGGAGAAGTTGTCGAGGTCGGTGAGATAGAGGTTGAGCTTGACCACATCGGAGAGCGAGCCGCCGGCTTCGTGGCAGACGGCTGCCATGTTGTCGAAGACCTGGCGGGCCTGCAGTTCGATGTCGCCGCCCACCAGTTCCATGCTCTCGGGATCGAGCGGGATCTGGCCCGACAGATAGATGGTGTTGCCGGCCTTGATCGCCTGCGAGTAGGGGCCGATGGCGGCCGGGGCACGGTCGGTATGAATGGCAGCTCGATTGCTCATGGGACGCTCCTGAAAGACGCCTGAAAGACGCCGCCCGTCATCGTCGGTGGCGGGCGGCATGCGCGATGATGGGCCGGTTGCCGCTTCACTGCTGAACACGGGCGACCCGGCTGACATGACTGAGATTGCGCAGACGCCGGATGATGGTTGCCAGATGGTTGCGGTTGCGTACCGCCAGCGTCAGATTGACGAGCGACAGCCGCTCGTCGCGTTCCTCGATGCCGATGCGCTCGATATTGGCCTCGGCATCGGTGATCAGGCTGGCCAGCTCGGCAATCAGGCCCCGCCGGGTCTCGATCTCCAGCCGCAGGCCGACCGGGAAATCGCCCTCGACATGCTCCGACCACTGAATGGGCAGGCACTTTTCGGGGTCCTGGTGGCACTCGCCGAGATTGGGGCAGTCGTGGCGGTGCACGACCATGCCGCGTCCGGCACTGAGATGACCGATGATGCGATCGCCCGGCAGCGGATAGCAGCAGCGGGCGAAGTCGATCACCATGTTGCGCGCGCCGCTGATGGCGATCGGCCCGCTGCCCTGCACCGCCGAACCGCTCTCGTCGGCATGCTCGTCACAGACCAGCCGGTGCACCACGCTCTGCACGGTACGGGTGCCCAGACCGATACTGTCGAGCAGATCGTCGAGGGTTTCCAGTCCGAAGGTATCCAGTGCGCTGTCGATGCGCCGCGGCGGCAGCTCGTCGAGCCGGGTATCGAACTGCGCCAGCGACTGGTTGAGCAGCCGGCGGCCGAGCGTGATGGAGTCGCTGCGCTGCTGGTTCTTGAGGAAGTGACGCACCGCCGAGCGCGCCTTGGCCGTCACCACGAAGGAGAGCCAGGCCAGGTTCGGCCGGGCGCCGGGCGCGGTGATGATCTCGACCGTCTGGCCGCTCTGCAGTGGCGTCGACAACGGCGCCAGGTGGCGGTCGATGCGACAGGCGATGCAGCTGTTGCCGATATCGGTGTGCACCGCATAGGCGAAGTCGACCGCGGTGGCCCCTCCCGGCAGCTCCATGATGTCGCCGCGCGGGGTGAAGACATAGGTGTCGTCGGGGAACAGGTCGTTCTTGACGTGCTCGATGAACTCCAGCGGATTGCCGGCGTGGCGCTGCATCTCGAGCAGGCCGCGCACCCATTCGCGCGCCCGGGCGTGGCTGCCCATGGCGATCGGCCGATCGGTCTGGCCGGCCTTGTAGAGCCAGTGCGCGGCGACGCCGTTGTTGGCCATCGCCTCCATCTCGCGGGTGCGGATCTGCACCTCGATGGGGATGCCGTTGCTGCCGAACAGGGTGGTGTGCAGGCTCTGATAGCCGTTCGCCTTGGGGATCGCGATGTAGTCCTTGAAGCGCCCGGGCACCGGCTTGTAGAGATTGTGCACCGCGCCGAGGATGCGATAGCAGGTATCGACCCGATCGGTGATGATGCGAAAGCCGAACACGTCCATCAGTTCGTTGAACGAGCGCTGCTTGTCGCGCATCTTGCGATAGATCGACAGCAGATGCTTCTGGCGGCCGATCACCGTGCCCGGCAGCTCCTCGTCATCGAGGCACTTCTGCAGCGTGCTCTGGATGTGTCGCACCATCGAGCGGCGATGGCCGCGCGCCCGGGTGACGGCGCGCTGGATACGCTTGGCGCGCATCGGGTGGATCGCCTGGAAGGAGAGATCCTCCAGCTCGACGCGGATGGTGTTGATCCCCAGCCGGCTGGCGATGCGGGCGTAGATCTCCAGCGTCTCGCGGGCGATGCGACGCTTCTTGTCCGGCCTGAGCGCTCCCAGGGTGCGCATGTTGTGCAGCCGGTCGGCGAGCTTGACGATGATCACGCGGATATCGCGTGACATCGCCATCACCATCTTCTGGAAGTTCTCCGCCTGGGCGACCGCCTTGTCCTCGAAGGTGATCTGGGTCAGCTTGGAGACACCGTCGACCAGCTCGGCCACCTCCTCGCCGAACTGGCGGGTCAGGGCGTCCTTGGTGATGCCGGTGTCCTCGATCACGTCATGCAGCATGGCGGCCATCAGGCTCTGATGGTCCATGTGCATGTTGGCGAGGATGTTGGCCACCGCCAGCGGATGGGTCACATAGGGTTCACCGGAGCGACGTCGCTGGCCGTCGTGCGCCTGTTCGGCGTAGTAGAAGGCGCGTTTGACCTGCGCAATCTCCTCGGCGCTGAGATAACCGTCGAGTCGATCGGCAAGGTCGTCAATGGTGAACATGATGGGCGGCTGCCTCGATCGGCTTGATCAGGCCTCGACGTCGGATTCCGGGCTCTGGGCGGCGCGCTGCTGCTGGGTCGGCATGGCCTCCACGGGCTCGTCGAGCACGCTGGCATCGACATGGCCGGCGGCGATTTCGCGCAGCGCCATCACGGTCGGCTTGTCGTTCTCCCAGGCCAGTTCGGAGTTGCGCGAACCGCGCGCCAGCTGACGCGCCCGCCGGGTAGCGACCATGACCAGCTGGAAACGGTTATCAACGTGGTCGAGACAATCTTCTACGGTAACGCGTGCCATGGAATCTACCTGCTGATCGGAACGTGAACTGTCGGTTCAGCCATGACCATCGGATCGGGCAGGCGAACCGGAACGAATCGTGGGGTCGGTAATCAGGGAGCCGGCCAATGATGCACTACCGACCCACAAGGGGGAGATCGAGTTTACCTGTCCGGCTCGTCGGCTGACAAGAGTTCGGCCAGAAGCGGACCGTGTTGCGTGCGAACCCGGGTCAATCGCGTGCGTTCGGCACGGATCAGGTGTTCCAGCTCATCGACGGCGGTGGCGAAATCGTCGTTGACGATGAGATGGTCGTACTCGTCGTAGTGAATCATCTCGCTGACCGCATCGCGCATCCGGCGTTCGATGATGCCGGGTGCATCCTGCCCCCGGCTGGAGAGGCGTTCGTGCAGCGCCTGGCGCGAGGGCGGCAGGATGAAGATCGAGACCGCCTCGGGCAGCTGTTCGCGTACCTGACGGGCGCCCTGCCAGTCGATCTCGAGGATGACGTCCTCGCCCGCGGCCAGCCGCTTCTCCACCTCCGGGCGCGAGGTGCCGTAGTGGCGATCGAACACCCAGGCGTGCTCGAAGAACTCGCCCCGGGCGATCATCGCTTCGAATTCGGCTTCGCTGACGAAGTGATAGTTGATGCCGTCGGCCTCGCCGGGGCGCATGTTGCGCGTGGTATGCGACACCGAGACGCCGAGCCGGTCAACCCGCTCGACCAGGGCGCGCACCAGCGAGGTCTTGCCGGCACCGGAAGGGGCGGAGACGATGAACAGCGTCCCCCGGGCGAGATGATCGTGCTGCCGCGAATAGGCATCCTGGGCCATGATGACGGTTCGCCTGAATGACTGAAATGGGGCGCATTATGGCACAGTGGCGCCGGCTCTCCCATGCACCCGGAGGCCGGCGCCGGGCACTGGCCGCAGCGGAGCTCGGCCCCGGCCACCACGCCGGGGACGGGTGCTGCGCCGGGGCCTACCCGTCGCTGTCCAGCTCGGGATAGTGCCGGAAGAGGCCCTCCTCGCTGAACGGCTGGCGCCGATCGGAGGCGAGGTACTCGGCAATGCGGGGAATGTCCCGGACGCGGTCGTGCAGGGCGATGACGCGGGGCGCCTCCTGCTCGGCCTCGGCCATGGCGTTGGGCAGGGCGTAGCGCAGCCCCTCGACCACGTGGAACAGCGACAGGTCGACGGTGGTCAGCGTCTCGCCCACCAGATGGCGCTCGCCGGCGGGATTGTCGATCAGCACCCGCTCGAAATAGCCGAGGAACTTCGGCAGCCGCTCGCTGATGAACTGCCGGGCCCGGCGGGCGGCCTCCTCCTGCTGATCCTCGTAGTACAGTCCCGGCCCCAGCGGGTGGTGGAGGTCATGGGCCTCGGCAGTGAAGTCGGCAATCGTCAGCTGCAGGCCGTGCGCCCACAGTCGGTTCGCTTCGTCGCCCGGCCACAGCCCGAGCCGTGGCCCGAGATACTGCAGGATATTGGCGACATGCGAGATCACCAGTTCACCGGCCTTGAGAAAGGGGGGCGCGAAGGGCGGGAAGTCGGTGACCTCGCCGCCGAGGAAGGTCTCGATTGCGGCGATGCCCCAGCCCTGCTCCTCGGAGCGGTTGCCGACATCGATGTAATCGGCCCCACCGGCCTCGAGGGCCAGCCGGATGAATTCACCGCGCCCCGGGATCTCGGGCCAGTAGTAGAGTTCGTAGCGCATGGGGGAGCCTATCGGGTCACCTTTGGTCAGAGTGCACCTGTCAGATTAGACAGTGCAGCAGTGACAGGCGAATGAACGACGCTCATTGCATGACGCTTGCTCCGACCGGCTTCACAGCGTCTGCCAGGGCGCCGGGTCGGGATGGTGCAGCGCCTCGCGCAGCCGGCTCAGGGCCAGCTCCAGGCTCGCGCTGTCCCGGGCGGCACTGATGCAGATGCGCACGGCCTGGGGGGCCGGCTCGCTGCCCACGCAGAAGGCTTCGGCAGGCGTGATCCATACCTGCCGGCGGGCGAGCTGTTCGAGCAGGGCCGAGGCGCGCCGGCCGACCGGCAGCGGCAGCCAGAGATAGAAGCCGCCGGGCCGGGCGCTGAAGTCGAACTCGCCCAGCAGCTCGCGGGCCAGGGCATGGCGCCGTTCGAGCTCCTGCTGCTGCCACTGCAGCAGCCGATCGGCATCGCCGCTGTCGATCCAGCGACAGACCAGATCGGCAATCAGCGGGGGCGGCATCCAGCTCTGGGTACGAATGGCGGTGGTAATCCGGCCGTGCAGCGCCGGCGGCACCCGCATCACGCCCGAGCGCAGGCCGCCGCCGAGGATCTTGGAGATCGAGAACAGCAGCAGGGTACGCTCCGGCGCCAGCCGGTAAAGCGGCGTGCCGCGCTGCGCGGGCGGCAGATACTGGACGCCGTCCTCGATCAGCCAGAAGTCATGCCGGCGGGCCAGCGCCACCAGCGCTTCGCGACGCGCCTCGGAGAGCTTCACGGTGGTGGGATTGTGATGATCGGGCATCACGTAGAGAGCACGAAACGGCTGACGCTCGCAGCGCCGGGCCAGCGCCTCGACATCGAGGCCCTCGTCATCCACCGGCAGTGCCACCGTGCGCACCCCCAGCTGCTGGGCTGCGCTGATCAGCCCGGGGTAGCTCAGCGCTTCCGCCGCCAGTCGTTCGCCCGGGCCCAGCAGTGCCGCGAGGGCCAGAAAGATGCCGTTCATGCCGCCCTGGTTGATGATCAGCTCCTCGCCGGAGACCGGCATGCCGAGCTTTTGCATCCAGCGGGCGAAACAGTGGCGGTGACTCTCCAGCCCGCCCTCCGGCTGATAGTCGATGGCGTGGCCCAGGGCCTGCGGGTCCTGCTGCATGGCCGCCATGGCGCGCCCGAGCCCGGCCTGGCGCTCGCCGTGCGGCGGCGGCAGCGACAGGCTGAGATCGATCATGTCGTGGTGCTCGGCGACATGCCGAAAGGGGGCCGACAGGCCATCCTTGCCCTGCTTGTCACGCACATAGGTGCCGCTGCCGACGCGCGCCTCCACCAGCCCGTGCCCCTCCACCTCGCCATAGGCCCGGGTCACGGTGCCGAGGGTGACGCCCAGCGCATCGGCCAGGCGGCGCTGTGGCGGGAGCCGGTCACCCGGCCTCAGCTCGCCCGAGGCGATGGCCGCTTCGATGGCCGTCATCAGCTGACGATAGCGGGGACCTTCGCCCGACAGCCGGGGTATCCAGATTGTCATGGTGACAATAAATCCGTTGACGCCTGTAATCCGGGCATTATGCTCGAATTGTCAGTGTTTGAAAGTCCCCGATAGCCCTGAATTGTACCCATACAATCAAGCGGAGTCTCCCATGGCCACCCTTCTGCACTTCCGCGATCACCCTTATCAGTGTCAGCTTGAAGCGATCGTGACCGCGGTCGACGAGACAGGGGTAGTCACCGATCGCACGCTGTTCTACCCCATGGGGGGCGGTCAGCCGGGCGATACCGGGATCTTCGCGACCGCAGACGGTCGCTCGCTGGCCGTCACCGATACCCGCAAGGGCGAAGTCCGGGATGTGGTGCATCAGCTGGCGCCGGGTCATGGGCTGCAGCCGGGTGATCGTCTCACCCAGCAGCTCGACTGGTCGCGCCGCTGGGCGCACATGCGCATGCACAGCGCACTGCATCTGCTGTCGGTGGCGGTGCCCCGCGGGGTGACCGGCGGCAGCATCGGCGCCGACCGGGGGCGGCTCGATTTCGATCTGGGCGAGTTGACGCTCGATAAGGGCGAGCTGAGCGAACGGCTCAATGCGCTGGTGGCCGAAGACCATCCGATCACCAGCGAGTGGATCAGCGAAGCCGAACTCGACGCCCGTCCCGAGCTGGTGAAAACCATGTCGGTGACGCCGCCGCGGGGCGCGGGCGAGATCCGCATGGTGCGCATCGGCGGGATCGACTATCAGCCCTGCGGCGGTACCCATGTGGCCTCGACCGGTGAAATCGGCGTGCTCGAGGTGGCCGGTATCAAGAACCGGGGCGCCCGCAATCGCCGCATTATCCTGCGCTTCACCGAACCGGCAGGCGGAGGTCAGCCATGATCTCGCTGAGCTGGCTGCTGTCGATGATGCTCTTTTCGGTTTCGATGAGCGGTACCCCCGGACCCAACAACGTGATGCTGACCGCCTCGGGGGCGCTGTACGGCTACCGGCGCACGCTGCCGCACATTCTCGGCATCCTGTTCGGCTGCTTCGTGCTGTTTACCCTGATTGGCCTGGGACTGGGTGTGGTGTTTCAGCGCTATCCGCTGATCCAGCAGGGGCTGCGGGTCATCGGCGGTCTCTATCTGCTCTATCTGGCGTGGAAGATCGCCAGCGCCCCGCCTCCCGAGCTGACCGCCCGGGAGGGCGCCCGGCCGCTGACCTTCTGGCAGGCCACCGCCTTCCAGTTCGCCAATCCCAAGGCGTGGGTGATGGGGCTGGCGCTGATTGCCGGTTTCCTGCCGGAGCAGGGCGTGGCCTGGCTCAATGCCGTGCTGCTGGCGGGGCTGATGGAAGTGTTCGCCTTTCCCTGCATCTCCTTCTGGGCGTGCTTCGGCGTGGCGATCGGCCGCTGGCTGACCACGCCCCGGGCGTGGCGCATCTTCAACGGCGTCATGGGGGCCATGACGGCGGCCTGCGTGGGCTTTATCGTGACGTGATGTCAGGTTGTTTCATGCCCCGCTCCGGGAGTGTTCCGCATGCCCCGCGCTACCGGTAGTCCCCTGCTGGAAGGTCCCGTTCTGAAATCGCTGCTCGGACTGGCGGTACCGGTGGTGCTGGCCAATGTGCTGCAGTCGCTCTACCAGCTGATCGACGCCTTCTGGGTCGGTCGGCTGGGAGGTCACGCGGTGGCGGCGGTGTCGGTCTGCTTTCCCATCACCTTCCTGCTGATCGCGCTGGGTTCCGGTCTGGGCGTGGCCGGCTCCACCCTGGTGGCACAGTACATGGGCGCCGGTCAGCACGACATGGTCAATCGGGTGGCGGCACAGACGCTTTTGATGGTGGCGCTGGTCTCGATCGGACTGTCGCTGCTCGGCGAGTGGCTGGCGCCTTCGCTGCTGACCCTGCTCGGGGTGGCGCCGCAGGTCTACGATGGCGCGCTGATCTTTCTGCGCATCTCGCTGGCGGCGATGATCTTCACCTTCGGCTTTGCCATGTTCCAGTCACTGATGCGCGGCATCGGCGAGGTCAGAACGCCGCTCTACATCGTCGCCGGGACGGTGGCGCTCAACGTGATTCTCGATCCGCTGCTGATCTTCGGTTTCGGACCGCTGCCGGGGCTGGGGGTGGGCGGTGCCGCGCTGGCGACCCTGATCACCCAGGCGCTGGCGCTGCTCGTCGGGCTGTGGCTGCTGCTGCGCGGGCGCTGGACGATCCAGCCCACTGCCGGCGACTTCCGCCCGGACTGGGCCTTCATCCGGCGCGCCTTCCGGCTCGGGTTTCCGGCCTCGGTCGAGCTCTCCGCGCGGGCGCTCTCGATGAACGTGATGGTGTTTCTGGTCTCGGGCTTCGGCACCGTTACCATTGCCGCCTACGGGGTGGGCATCAATGTGCTGGGCTTCGTGATCATTCCCGCGCTGGGGCTGTCGATGGCGACGGCGGCGCTGGCAGGGCAGAACATCGGTGCCGGCCAGGTCGAGCGGGCGGCGCGCATCGCCCGGCTGAGTGCACTGATTGCCTTCGTGGCGCTCTCCGTGGTGGGCGTGCTGGTCTTCGCGTTCGCGACCGAGCTGGTGCGCTTTTTCGTCCCCACCGATGAGCAGGTGATCGCTTCCGGCGGCCGCTTTCTGCGCATCGTGGCGCTGACCTTCGGCTTCATGGGACTGCAGATGGCGCTGACCGGCGTCTTTCGTGCCGCCGGCCAGACGCTGGTGGCCATGGTGCTGACGCTGATCTCGCAGTGGGTGCTGCAGTTTCCGCTCGCCTTCGTGCTCTCGCGCGAGGCGGTGCTCGGCCAGAGCGGCATCTGGTGGGCGTTCCCGGTCACCAATGTGGTGATCGCGCTGATCACCATGGCGTGGTTTGCCCGGGGCGACTGGATGCGACAGCGCTTGGCCGCGTCCGAAGAGGACCCGCTGGCCGAACGGGTTACCGAGGAAGTATTCGCCGAGGAGCACCGCTGAAGCGGCTCGCCCCCCATCATCGGCGTAACGCTCATGGCGCTTGAGCAGGGGCGTGACTGGCGCCTTTGCCACCGGACTACTTCACTCAGCGACAGCGGCCTTCGTAGCGAAGGTTGTCTCATCGCAGCCACTGGAGGAGTCGTCATGACGCAGGTATGTGCCATCGTGGGCATGGGGCCGGGCAATGGCCGGGCGCTGGCGCAGCGCTTCACTGGCGAGGGCTGGCAGGTCGCCATGCTGTCGCGCAATGAAGCGCGGCTGAAGCAGTACGAAAGCGAGATTCGCGGCACTCACGCCTACCCCTGGGATGCCGCTGACGGCGAGGATGCCGGTGCGGTGTTCGAGCGCATCCGCGAAGAGCTCGGTGCCATTTCGGTGCTGATCTACAATGCCGGCGCCGGGGTCTTCAAGCGCTTCGACGAGGCCACGCTGGCCGAGTTCGAACAGGTCTGGCGGGTCAACTGCCTGGGGCTGGCTGCCGCGGCGCAGGCGGTGGTGCCGCAGCTGCGTGAGCATGAGCAGGCGAGTCTGATCATTACCGGGGCCTCGGCGGCGCTGCGTGGCCGGGCGGGCACCGCGCCGTTCGCCTCGGCCAAGGCCGCCCAGCGCAGTCTCGCCCAGTCGCTGGCGCGTCAGCTCGGCCCGGAGAACATTCATGTCGCCCATGTGGTGATCGATGGGGTGATCGACATGCCGCGCACCCGCGAGGCGATGCCGGGCAAGGATGATGACTTCTTTCTCGATGCCGGGGCCATCGCCGACAGCATCTGGTTTCTTGCTCATCAGCAGCGCTCGGCGTGGACCTTCGAGCTGGATCTGCGACCGTATGCCGAGCAGTGGTGACCGATGCAAGCGCGCCCGCTGATCGCGGGGTGACCGATCAGGCGTGACAGGCAGGCCCGGTGCCTGCCTTTTTCATGCTGACGGGCTAGACTCTGCGCGCGCAGATTTTTCCGCTACCCGAATTACGGAGGCTATGTGGTATCCGCCGGCACCCGAGAGATGTTCCGCACGCTCTGGCACCAGACGCTCCCGATGGCGATGGGCGTCGCGGCGCTGCTGGGTTTCAATCTGATCGACAGTATCTTCATCGCCCGGCTCGGTACCCGGCCGCTGGCCGCCCAGTCCTTCACCTTTCCGGTGGCGACGGTGATCATCGGGGTTCAGGTCGGGTTCGGGATCGCCATCGCCGCGCTGATCTCGCGCGCCCTGGGCGGCGAGGAGGAAGAGCGCGCCCGCCGGCTGAGCACCCTGCTGCTGTTCGGTTGCAGCGCCTTCATGCTGGGCCTGATGGTGCTGCTCTATCTGCTGGCCCCGGTGATCTTCACGCTGCTGGGTGCCGATCGCGACCTGCTGCCGCTGATCTATGGCTACTGGGGCCCCTGGCTGATGGCAAGCTGGCTGGGCGCGCTGCTCTATCTGGGCTACAGCCTGTTCCGGGCGCACGGCGAGACCCGACTGCCCGGGCGCATGATGGTGCTGACCAGCCTGCTCAACCTCGGTCTCGATCCGATCTTCATCTTCGGCCTCGGCGACTTCGGCGGCTGGGGCCTGCCCGGCGCGGCCTGGGCGACGCTGCTGTCGTTTTTCATCGGCGTGCTGATCCTGGGTCGGCTGCCGGCCCGGCGTGGCTGGCTGAGCACCACCGGCCTGCGGGAAGAGGCGCGCGTCTCGACCCGGCGCTTTCTGGGCATTGCGCTGCCGGCGATGACCTCCCAGCTGCTGCCGGCGGTGTCGGCGCTGGTGGCCACCGCCGTGGTGGCACGGCTGGGTTCGACCGCCGTGGCGGCCTGGGGGCTGGCCGCGCGGCTGGAAACCTTCGTCATCCTGGTGGTGCTGGGCATGACCATGTCGCTGCCGCCCTGGCTGGGGCGCTGCTACGGCGCCGGACACTGGGGCGAGATCCGTCAGCTGATGAATCTGGCCGCCCGGGTGGTGGTGATCTGGCAGCTGCTGCTGGGCATTGTGCTGGCCCTGCTGGCCGCGCCGCTGGCCTCGCTGCTGGCGGGCAACGATGAAGTGCGTGAGCTGCTCACCACGCTGCTGCGTTTTCTGCTGCCGAGCTATGCGCTGCTGGGGATCTGCATGCTGATCGTGTCGGCCTGCAACGCGCTCGGCTGGCCGCGCCGAGCGGTCATGGTGTCGTTCATGCGGCTGTTCGTCTGCTATCTGCCCTGTCTGATACTGGGCAGCTGGCTGGGCGGCTTTGCCGGACTGGCGGCAGGTGCGGCCACCGGCAACCTGCTGGCCGGCGCACTGGCCTGGTGGAGCTATCGCCGGGCGCTCGGCGAGCGGGGCAAGCGCGCCGGAGTGCACGCCGGCACCGCCTAGGGTACCGGCCCCGCGGGCGCCCGGTCAGGCCAGGAAGTCGAACAGCTCGCGCAGCTTCTCCCAGTTCTCCTTCGAGTTGGCCGCCAGCAGCCGCCCCTGATGAATGGTCGGGCGGTAGGGGCGGCTGTCGAGCAGCGCCGAGTAGCCGCCGGCTTCCTCGTGGACCAGCAGCCCCGCGGCGTGATCCCAGGGCATCAGCTTGCCGGTGAGCATGAAATCGACATGGCCGAACGCCATGGTGCGGTACTCGTGACAGGCGCAGCCGAACGCCATCATCCGGGCAAAGTCGGGAAAGAGGGCAGCGAGCTGGTACTGCTGCGGCTTCGGAAAGAGCCGGATCGAGGTCGAGCCCACCATCGCTTCGGTGTTCACGGTGTCGGATACCCGCAGTTGGCGATGCGTGCCATCGGCGCGGCCGAAAAAGGCCCCCTCGCCGCGCCGGGCGGTGATCCAGTCATCCATCACCGGATCGTAGAGCAGCCCGAACACGGTCTCCCCGTGACTGGCCACGGCAATGATGACGCCGAACTGGTTGAGCCCGCGGGCGAAGTTCCAGGTGCCGTCGACCGGGTCGATGATCACCGCCATGTCGGCATCGGCGATACGCTCCAGTTTCGAGGCGTCCTCGGCGACTGCTTCCTCGCCGATGATGGTGGCGTGCGGAAAGGCCCGGGCCACCTCGCGGCTGATGATCGCCTCGGCGCCCTGGTCGGCGTCGGTCACCAGATCGTCCGGCGCACTCTTGGCGCGAATGTCATCGTCTTCCAGATTGCGAAAGCGCGGCAGGATCTCTGCCTTCGCGGCCTGGCGAACGATCTCGATGAGTTGCTGGCAGTCGGTCCGGTCAAGAGGCATGCATCTGTCCTGGCAGTTGGGTGAGGGCGGAACGCGCAAAGGCTTCGGTGTCATTAATACCATAGCGTCGTCGGCCGGGTTTGCCGAACGCCGGGCCGCTCCCCGCAGCATGTAACCGTTGCCGGCCGCCGACGCCGCGTGCCGGCGCTTGGCGAAAGCGCTCTTCTCTGGTTAAATAGATTTATATATTTAAATATATTTTTCAGGAGAGCTGGAATGTCCGAGCTGAATCGGGAGATCGCCGCACCGCTGTTCGAAGGCTTCAGGCTGGGCCGCCTGGCCCTGGCGAACCGGATCGTGATGGCGCCGATGACCCGCAATCGCTCCCCCGGCGGCGTGCCGGACGAAGCGGTTGCCGACTACTATGCCAGTCGCGCCAGAGGTGGCGTGGGGCTGATCATTACCGAGGGCACCCATATCGATCATCCGGGAGCCAACGGCTATCCGGATGTGCCGGCCTTTCACGGCGAGGGGCTGGCGGGCTGGCGGCAGGTGGTGGAACGGGTACATGCCGCCGGAGGGCGGATTGCACCACAGCTCTGGCATGTCGGCCGTGAGCGGCGCCCGGGCACCGAGCCGGATGCTGGTGTACCCGGCTTCGGCCCCATGGCGATCGAGGAGGACGGCGTCGAGGTCGTGCGCGCCATGAGCGAATGGGACATCCAGGAGGTGGTGGCGTCCTTTGCCCGGGCGGCGGCCGATGCCAGAGCGGTCGGTTTTGATGCGCTGGAGCTGCACGGGGCCCATGGCTATCTGATCGATCAGTTCCTGTGGCCGGAGAGCAACCAGCGCACCGATGCCTACGGCGGCAGCCTCGAGAACCGGCTGCGCTTTCCGCTGATGATCGTGCGGGCGGTGCGGGAAGCGGTGGGCCCGGATTTTCCGGTCATCTTCCGCTTCTCCCAGTGGAAGCTCTCCGACTACGACGCCACCCTTGCGGATACGCCCGAGGCCCTGGGGGCCCTGCTCAAGCCGCTGGCCGAGGCGGGTGTGGATATCTTCCATGCCAGCACCCGCCGGATGTGGGAGCCCGGCTTTGCCGGCAGCGACCGCACCCTGGCGGCCTGGACCCGGGAACTGACCGGATGTCCGGTGATCGCGGTGGGCAGCATCGGGCTGGACAGGACCTTTCGGACCGGGCATTTCACCCGTACCGAGGACCCGACCTCGAAAAGCCGGGTGGATATCCGCCAGCTGGCAGAGCAGCGCCGGCGTGGCGATTTCGATCTGATCGCGGTCGGCCGCGCCCTGCTCTCTGACCCCGAGTGGGCCGGCAAGGTGCGCGACGGGGCTCTGACGTCGCTGGCCGATTTCGACCGGAATGCGCTGGACTCGCTGGTGCGCTAGCCTGTCACGGTAATTTCGGCAGCCCGGCTCTCATCGGCGTATGATGGTCGGGTTTTCAGAGTCCGGCTGTGACCATGGATATCAATACCATTCTGAGCGCCCTGGCCAATCCCGTGCGCCTGGACATCCTTTACTGGCTGAAGGATCCGACAGTGCACTTTCCGCCGCAGAAGGCCGGTGCGCCGGAAGGGGGGATCTGTGTCAGTCATATTCGCGAGAAGACCGGGCTCTCCCAGCCGACCATCTCCCTGTATCTCTCCACCCTCTCCCGGGCCGAGCTGGTCAGCTCCCGGCGCGTCGGCCAGTGGACCTACTATCGCTACAACCCCGAGGTGGCGGATGCCTTTCTCGAGGCCCTGGTGCAGCGCCTGCAGAATTCCTGACCGGCTCGGCCGGGACGGTTTTCTCAGGTGCCGGCGAAGGCCGTGTCGAGCTCGAGATAGGGCCCGCTCTGTTCGCGTATGGTGCGCCCCTGCGCGATGACCTCGCGCGAGACCTCGTGAAAGTGGCGCCGCTGCGCCATGTCCTCCAGCCAACGGGCAACCCGCGGATAGCGGTCGAAGCGATATCCCACCACCGCGATCTGATACAGCTCGCAGCCCAGGGCGAGATCGGCCAGCGTCGGCCGGGGATCGCCCGTCACGGTGAGAGGGCTGTCGGCCGGCTGGCGGGCGAAGTGCGCCTCCAGGGTGGCCAGCCCGGCGTTCAGCCCCTCCTGCAGCGGTCGGAGCAGCGTGGCCTGAATCTCGCGCTTGAGCATCGGCTGCGTCAGGTGCAGGTTCATGATGTGGTGAAACATGTCGAAGCGGCGTAGTGCGCCGTGATGCCAGGCCAGCCACTGATCGATCCGGGCAGTGCGATGCGGGTCGCGATCGCCCGGATACCACTGCGCGGCGGTGGCGGTCTCATCGGCGGTGCGGCAGAGATAGCGCATGATCGCCTGGCTTTCGCCCAGCACCGGCGGCCGCGCGTTGCGGGCTGCGGCATCGTCGGGCAGCGCGAGCGCCGGCACGGTCTGCAGCGGGTTGAGCTCGGTGAACCAGGCCGTGCGGGTCGCACCGCCGGCAAAATCGACCTCCTGCCAGGCGTAGTCGCAGGCGAGTTCGCGCAGCAGGATTTCCACGGCCCGGGAGGGTTGCGACAGGCGGTGGGCGTAGAGTGTGGGTTGCATGGCGGCCTCCCCCGGTTGGCTCCGTAGTCAGCGGACAATGGGGGTAGCGTAGTTCGTTCGGCGCGGTCAGCGCAGGGGTGAGATCTCCGGTAACGGGATGAATTTTTGACGAATCATGCCGATTTCCCTGATGTCGGGATCAACAAATCGGCCAGATGGATTACAATGGCCCGCGCAGTGGTCGCCTAAAGTCTCTGTTGACAGCGGCATTACCATCTCCGGACCCTAGGGTCAGCATGCGTTCAGCGCCGGCATGATAGACGGTTTGACGTGGGTTCGGGATGCGACACGATGCCCCTGTCCCGTGACGATATACCGACGATGAAACCGCCATCTGCTTCCCGCCGGGATGGCCGGCGGCGTGCGCATCGGAGTCCATAACGGTCAGAAGTATCGGCATGGTTCGAGGGATCATCTCGCCGGTGGTCTGCCAGCCGGCGTGCTGGTCCGAACCGGTCTTCCCCTGTGCTGGACGGGATCACGCCACCGGAAAGTTCCGGGAGCGGAGATCCCCGTGGTCATCCGGTCCGCTTGCGTTTTTTCCGACCCGCTGCCGGGCCGACTCAGCGTCGATTGGGCAACCATCTGCTTCAAACCGATCTCACAAGGAGAAAATTCAGTCATGTCGCAATCTCGATCGCAAGGATTGGGGGCGATAGTGCTCTTTGCGGCCTCCCTCGTCGGGCTCGCCGTTGCACTTTACGCCTATTTCACCCCACTGACCGGCGTCACCGGGACGCTCGGTGCTCAGGTCGTCATCCTGGTCACCGCAGTGCTCGCCGTCGCAGCGCTGGTGCTGGCAGCAGTGAAGAACCGCGGGCTTCGCATCGTGCTGCGCGTGCTGATCCTGCTGGCTCTGGGGGGCACTTTCGTTGCGTCCCTCCTGCTGCATCAGTGGTGGATCAGTGCCGCCATGGTCGTGGGCCTGATCGGCCTGATCCTCGACATGACCCGCTCCAACAGCGCCACCCGCCCTGCACATTCATGAGGAACCGCCCCATGGCGACAAAGGTACCCGCCGCGCGCCGCTTCGGCATGGCCGCGGCGCTCGCGCTCTGCATTGCGCCTGCTCCGCTGCTGGCCCAGGAACAGCCGCAGCCGACTGAACAGGACAGCGCCGACGCACCATCTGCCCAGCAGAACCAGCAGAACCAGCAGAACCAGCAGAACCAGCAGGACAGTCAGACAGCTGCCTCCCGCCAGCCGATTCCGCTGGTGCCGGAAAAGCCGACCTGGGACAGTTTCCACGGTCAGCTCAACGCCCAGAAGTACAGCCCGCTCAAGCAGATCACCGCCGATAACGTGGGCAATCTGCAGAAGGTCTGGGAGTTTCATACCGGCGATGTCTCCGATGGCACCGGGGATACCCCGGCCACGGTCTGGTCCGCCACACCGATCTTTGCCAACGACACCATCTATGTCGGTACGCCGTTCTATCGGCTGATCGCGCTCGATCCGGGGACGGGTGAAGAGAAGTGGAGCTTCGATACCCAGGCGCCGAAGAAGGCACTCACCCAGCCGGTGCTCAAGAACCGCGGCGTCTCCTACTGGGAAGCCGACAATCCGGTCGAGGGCGAATCCTGTCAGAAGATCGTCTACATGGGCACGGTGGATGCCAAGCTGTATGCCGTGGATGCCGATACCGGCAAGCTCTGCAAGGGCTTTGCTGATAACGGCGTGCTGGATGTCAACAAGTGGAACGACACCAACGCCAAGTGGCCGCTTTCGCTGCTGCAGCCGCCGACCGTGGTCGGTGATCACCTGATCCTCGGCTGGGCCGGCATGGACTGGGTCTATGAACAGGCGCCGCCCGGCACCGTCTGGTCGATCAATGCCCGTACCGGCGAGCGCGAATGGACCTTCAACGCGCTGCCGGAAGACATGCGCCAGACCAGCGGCACCGCCAACATCTGGACGCACATGTCGGCCGACGAGGAGCATGGCCTGGTCTATCTGCCGGTCTCCTCGCCATCGCCGAACTACTGGGGCGGCAACCGCACCGAGAAGGCCCCGCTGGCCACGTCCACCACGGCACTTGATGTCGATACCGGTGAAGTGGTCTGGTCGCGTCAGTGGGTGCACCATGATGTCTGGGACTACGACATCAACTCCGCACCGACGCTGATGAATATCACGGTGGACGGCGAGGAGATCCCGGCGCTGATCCAGGCCACCAAGCAGGGCTTCCTGTTCGTGGTCAATCGCCTGACCGGCGAGGATGTCTGGCCGATCGAGGAGCGTCCGGTGCCCCAGGGTGACGGTTCCGTCCAGGGTGAGCAGCTCGCGCCCACCCAGCCCTTCCCGACCAAGCCCAAGCCGCTGCTGGATCAGTCCGAGAAGCCCGAGGTCTGGGGCCTGGCCGATGCCGTGGGCGGTGGTCAGTGTTCGCGGCTGTGGGACAAGCTGTCGTATGACGGCATGTATACCCCGCCCACCACCAAGGGCGAAGGGGTGATGGCCTATCCCGACAGCTCCGGTGGCGTGCAGTGGGGTGGCGTGGCGTTCGATCCCGAAAGCCAGACCGCGATCGTCAACACCTCGCACATCGTGCAGTACATCAAGCTCTACGAGCGGGCGGCCTATGAACAGGCCGACTCCGGCTCCGGCAACGAGACCGGCTTCTCGCCGCAGAAGGGTGCGCCCTACGGCATGCGTCTGAAGGTGGCGCGCAACTGGCTCGGCATGCCCTGCTGGAAGCCGCCGTTCGGCGAAATGGTGGCGATCGACATGCACACCGGTGACGTGAAGTGGCGCCACCCCGTGGGGGCCTCGCAGCAGTACGGCTTCTTCATGCCCGAAAGCTGGGGCTCGCCGACCATCGGTGGTCCGGCGGTGACTGCCGGTGGCGTCATCTTCATCGGCGCCTCGATGGACGCCAAGGTGCGGGCCTACTCGATGAAGACCGGCGAAGAGCTGTGGTCGGATCAGGCCGAAGCGCCGGCCGTGGCCAACCCCTCGGTCTATGAGTACAAGGGCCGGCAGTACGTGGCCTTCGTGGCCGGTGGCAACACCATCCTGAAGGATCAGGTCGGCGACCAGATCGTGGTCTACGCCCTGCCGAAGGATGGCGAAGACGACTGACGCCTCCGGCGGAAGTCACGCATGACGGGGTGGGCCTGCGGGCCCACCCCGTTTTTTTTGGCCTCCGCCCCGGGGGTCGGCAGGGTCAGCTCTGGCGATGGGTCCGGTATACCGCCACGGCGCTGACCAGACAGCCGGCCGCGGCGAGGGCAATGACCAGCCCCAGCGCCCGGGGCGTGCCATCCGACCAGAGGCCGACCAGCGCCGAGCCGATCACGCCGCTGCCGTACTGGGTCGCCCCGACCAGCGCCGAGACCGCGCCGGCACGGTGCGGAAAGTCCTGCAGGGCGCCGGTGATGGCGTTGGCAATGATGAAGCCGGACATGGCGGTGAACAAGAACAGCGGCACGGCCAGGCCCCACAGGCCGAACCAGCCGGTCTGCGCATTGAGGGCGGTCATCAGCCCCCAGAGCAGGGTGGCCGCGGCGCCGCCCAGCAGCATGCGATTGACGCCGAAGCGACGTACCAGCCGGGCATTGAGCATGTTGGTGATCATGATGCCGACGACGCCGGCGCCGAACAGCAGGCCGTAGAGCCGGGAGGGCACACCGTAGTAGTCGATATAGGCAAACGGCGTACCGGCGACATAGGCAAACATGCCGGCGTAGAAGAAGCCGCCCACGCCGATATGGGCCAGCAGCCGGCGGTTGCCGATCAGCTCGATGTAGCGCCGCAGCGCCCGTCCCGGGGCTTCCTCGCTGCGCCGGGCGGCGGCCAGCGTCTCGGGCAGGGTCATCAGCGCCAGCAGGGCGACCATGCCGATGGCCCCCAGACACCAGAAGATGGCGCGCCAGCCGGCGAGGGCCTCGATCTGACCACCGACGCTCGGCCCCAGCAGGGGGGCGATCGCCATCACGGTCATCAGCGTCGACATCATCTGCGCCGCCCGCTCGCCCTCGAACAGATCCCGCACCATGGCGCGCGACAGCGCCACGCTGGCACAGGCGCCGATGGCCTGGAGCAGCCGCCAGCCGATCAGCGTGGTGGCTGCATCCGCCAGCGCGCAGCCGGCCGAACCGATGATGAACAGCACCAGGCCGATGGCTACCGGCAGGCGACGGCCGTAGCGGTCACTGATCGGCCCCCAGACCAGCTGCGCCAGGCTGAAGCCGATCAGATCGCCGGAGATGAAGGCCAGCGCCCCGCCAAAGGAAATACCACCATTGAACAGCGCCGCCGCCATGGGCACATTGCCCACCGAGCAGACGAAGCTGAACACGGCAACGATCGGACCGATCAGGGCATTTTCAACCATCTGCCAGAGTGTGACCTGATCGCCACCCGACAGAAACAGTGCCTGCCAGAATGCCTTGGGCACCCATACCACGATGATACCGGCCACGATCACGCCGATGGCAATGTCCTTCCAGATCATCGACCAGTCCATGGCAAAATTCGAGGCTGCCATACGCCAGCCATCGAGGCTGAAGATACTCGGTACCCCGGCGTCATCCTCATCCTGCTCGGCGTTTTCCGCCTCCCGTACGCGATTGAACGCTGCTACCGGACCAACAGTCTTCATCAGCAGCGCCATGATTGAAATCAGCAGTATTCCGCCAAGAAACTCGGCCACCACGAACTGCCAGCCCATCAATGACCACAGCACGAAGCCCAGTTCGATGACCAGATTGGTAGCCGCGATCATGAAGGCCAGCGCTGCCGTGATGTGGGCATCGCGCAGGAAGACACTGCGACACATCGCTGCCGCGGCATAGGAGCATGAAGAACTGATGGCGCCAAAGAAGCCGGCCCGGGTGATGGATGCGGCCCCATCGTCACCCATTACCTGCGCCATACGCCGTTTGGGAACGAACGCCTGCACCGCCCCGGAAAGGGCAAAGCCCAGTACCAGGACCCAGAGTATCTTCCAGAACATGCCGGCAATGGTATAAAGGGTATCGCCGATCATTGAAAGCCATTCCATGGTCATGTGCCTCGCTCTGCCTGATTTCCCGCACTCCCTGCATGGGATGGCGGTCTCAATGACCAAGCGCAACACGTGACCCATCAGGTACGGTGTTGCCATGAACCACTGCTATCGCCATCTTTCTGCTGAAGACCGGGCCG